>NZ_CM166370.1:32500-4022439 GCF_056838045.1 Methylocystis sp. Uni0008 | reverse complement strand
ATCTGACCTTTTTCCGAAACGAGCGCCAAAAAAGGAGACCCCCGGCGAAGGTCGCCGCAGGCGCTGATCGAAAGGAACCTAGTTGGATCGAGTAATTGTCGCCGCGAACGGCGTTAAATCAGCAGTCTGGAAGGAGGCCCAATCGCCAGGCGCGCGCATCTGCCCAGGTTGGCCTCTGGCGTGAAACAGGCGCAATGCGCGGCGAGCGAGCGCGGAATGATGCGATCGCTGACGCTTCGCACTCCCTGGATTGTCTCGGCCAACCGCCCCTCCGCCATGACAAAGCCTCCCCTACTCCGGGATCGACGAGAATCCCGGAATAATACGCGTCGCAGGAAACGGACTCTACTCTACGCCCTTGCGAACTGATCACTTGAATTCAACCGAACGGCTGGAAAGCGGCAATGCGTCTTGCTCTGGGCTCATTTGCGCCGGGGAACGCAGGCCGTTCCCCTCATTTTTGCGCGCCCGTGAAAAACCGACGCCGACCGCCTTTCGTTCGACCCTTCGAGGCTACACGCCAGCGCCATCGCGCGCAACGACGCTCGCGATTAAATCTGTCATATTGAATGGAGTTTTTTAGCGTGGCGCCACAAACTTTTTTCATCTTCGCCCATAAGCCGATGATTCGCCGCCCATAAAAATCTGCGGGCGACATGCGCGTCGACATCGCGCGCCGCGCGCGCGCGCTGCGCCGTCAATCGCCAAAAATAGTGTCAAGTCCCCAGCTTTTTCCCGTTCGTGACAGCTTGATTGCAAGAGATTGAATCGGGAGAATTTTGAATGATCACGGATTAGCGCATCAAAAAAAAATTGTGACCGTGTCATCTCGGCTTCATGCGACTATTTAAGCGTCGCCGCCCGGACGCAACAAAAAAGCCCGGCTCGCGCCGGGCTTTCAAAAGTCTTGTCATACGCGCGCGACGCGCAATCATGCCTGTGTGGCGAGCGCCTTCACCCGCACGGTTAGTCGTGAAACCTTTCGCGAGGCCGTGTTCTTGTGAATGACGCCCCGCTGAGCGGCGCGCATCACCACCGGCACGGCGTTCTGCAGCGCATCCGCCGCCAGCGTGGCATCGCCCGAAGCGATCGCCTCCTCGACCTTGCGCACAAATGTGCGCATCCGGCTGCGACGCGCCCGATTGATCGAAGTGCGGCGCGCAATCTTGCGAACGGCTTTCTTGGCCGAACTCGTATTGGCCATGCTTTGCGTGTCCTTGAAGGAGAACGGCGTTACGCCGCCCAAAAACCAAAGGGCCGCGAAATCGCGGCCATGTGGCGGGGTTTATAAGCGCGGCGGCGGCCTTTCGTCAATGGCCGCCTATCGATTCACGAAGGCCGGCCTTCGCTTCTCCACGAAGGCGCTCATGCCTTCCTTTTGGTCACCGGTGGCGAACAACGAGTAGAAAAGCCCTCGCTCGTGCCGGATCCCCTCGGCGAGCGTCGATTCAAAAGCGCGATTGACCGCTTCCTTGGCCATGAGAACCGCGGGAAGCGACATGGAAGCGATCGTCGCGGCGGTCTTGGTCGCCTCCGCCAGGAGATCGGCGGCCGGGACGATCCGCGCGACGAGACCGGCGCGCTCGGCCTCCTCGGCCCCCATCAGCCGGCCGGTCAGAATCAGATCCATCGCCTTGGCCTTGCCGACGGCTCGGGTCAGCCGTTGCGTGCCGCCCGCGCCGGGGATGACGCCAAGCTTGATTTCCGGCTGTCCGAAGACCGCCGTGTCAGCCGCGAGAATGAAATCGCACATCATCGCGATTTCACAGCCGCCGCCGAGCGCGAATCCGGCCACGGCGGCGATGATCGGCTTGCGCGAGCGCGCCACGACGTCCCACCGGCCGATGAAATCGTCGAGAAAGGCGTCGACAAACCCCTTGTCGCGCATCTCCTTGATGTCCGCGCCGGCGGCAAAGGCCTTCTCGGAGCCCGTCAGAACCACGCAGCCCACGTCCTCATTTGCCTCAAAGCCTGAAAGGGCGTCGTCGAGCTCGGCGATGAGCTGCGCATTCAGCGCGTTGAGCGCCCCAGGCCGATTGAGTCGTATCAGACCGACCCGGCCTTGGATCTCGACTTCGATCGTTTCATAAGTCATGCGGGCCTCCTCGCCGCTCCAGCGACTTCGCTGGGCCGCCGCTTCATATCTCAAAATCGCCGCTCGCGTCCGGCCTGTCTCCAAAACCCAGCGCGAGCGCGCGCCCGTGCAGATCGTCGAGCGTAACGTCGTCGAGACGCCGCAGCGCGCTTTCTTCTGCCTCGGCGATGACCGGCTCCAGGACGGCGGCGAGCAGCGGCGGCGCAACGTCCGGCGCTTCCTCCTCAGCGCGCAATGCGATGCGAACGATCTCGCCGACCGAAAGACGGCGCCGCTCGCGCGCCAGCGCATAGCCGCCCGCCGGTCCCCTCACGCTCTTGAGAATCCCCGCGCGCACCAGAGCCTGCAAGATCGTCTCCAACCGCCGCGGGGGCAGATCATGGCGCGCGGCGAGCTGCTTCGAGGACACCGGCCGTCCCCGCGCATGAAGCGCGACGTCGAGCGTCGCCATGAGCGCGAAGCGCGCCGTGCGCGGCAGGAGCTTCATTGCGCGCCATCTCCGCCTAGTCCCGTCGATCCGAAGCCGCCGGCGCCGCGCGCCGTTGCGTCGAGATCGTCGACTTCGACAAGCGACACATGAGTCACTGGCGCGATCACGAGCTGCGCGATGCGCATCCCGCGAACGATCTCGAACGGCTGCGCCCCGAGATTGATCAGCAGCGCCATGACCTCGCCGCGGTAGTCGCTGTCGATGGTGCCCGGCGCGTTGAGAACGGTGACGCCATGCTCTGCAGCAAGCCCCGAGCGCGGCCGAACCTGCCCCTCATACCCATGAGGCAGGGCGATGGTGAGTCCTGTCGGAATGAGATCGCGGGCGCCGGGCTCCAGAACGAGCTTCTGACCCGGCGGCAAGGCGGCGTGGAGATCAATTCCGGCCGCGCCTCCGCTCGCATAGGCCGGAGTTGGAAGGCCGTCCGCGTTCGGCAGCCGGCGGATCGAGACTTTCATGACGCCACTCCGCCGATCATCTGCGCAAGATGGGCGACAAGCCGCTCCGCAACGTCCTCCTTGCGAAGGCGCGGCCAGTTTTCCACGCCAGCGCGAGACACGAGATGCGCCTCATTGGTCGCGCCGCCGAAAACGCCTGTTCCCTCGCTGACGTCATTCGCGACGATGAGATCGCATCCCTTTCGCGCAAGCTTTTCCTGCGCGTGGCGAATGAGGTCGGACGTTTCCGCTGCAAAACCGACGACGATGCGCGGGCGCTGCGCTCCGCGTGAGACGCTCGCCAGAATGTCGGGATTTTCGACGAGCGACAGAGATGGCGCGCCACGCTCGCCTTTCTTGATCTTGCCGTCCGCCGGCTCCACGCGCCAATCAGCCACGGCCGCCGCGCCGATGAAGATATCAGCGGGAAGCGCGGCCTCTACTGCAGCGAACATGTCTCGCGCGCTCTCTATATGCACTGTCTCGCAGCCAGGCGGGTCCGCGAGAGCGACGGGCCCCGAGATCAGCGTCACGCGCGCGCCCGCGCGCGCCGCCGCTGCCGCGATGGCGTGGCCCTGCCTGCCGGAGGACCGGTTGGCGATATAGCGGACCGGATCGATGGGTTCATGGGTGGGACCGGAGGTGACGACGACATGCAGCCCCTTGAGCGCGTCGCCGCGCGTCAACAGGCCGTCAGGCGCCGGCAGTCTTGTGTCCTGCTTCAGCGCGATCGTGATGGCTTGGAGAATCTCCAGCGGCTCGCTCATCCGGCCGGGTCCGTATTCGCCGCAGGCCATGTCGCCGACGTTCGGACCGACAAACCAGGCGCCGTCGCCATGCAGCGTGGAGACGTTGCGCTGCGTCGCGGGATGAAGCCACATGCGCACATTCATCGCCGGCGCATAAAGAACGCGCTTGTCGGTCGCGAGCAGCAAGGTCGTCGCGAGATCGTCGCAAAGACCGCGCGCGGCGCGGGCGAGAATATGCGCCGTCGCGGGCGCGACGACGATGAGGTCCGCGTCCCGCGACAGCTGGATATGACCGATCTCCTGCTCGTCGGTCGAGGAGAAGAGATCGTCGTAGACTTTTTCGTTTGCGAGGCTGACGAAAGCGAGCGGCGTCACGAATTCCTTCGCCGCCGCCGTCATGACGACCCGCACCAGCGCGCCGCGCTCGCGCAACCGGCGAACGAGATCGAGCGATTTGTACGCGGCGATTCCCCCGCCGACGATCAGTAAGACGCGCTTCGCCTCCAGGCTTCGCGCAAGACCCACGCCCGCCACTGAAAAACTCCGATCGCCGCACGCGGAGAATACAGATTTTACGCGCAAGGCCAAACGGCTTCGCTCACCCGGCGAGGAGAGACTTTCCGCTGGCAGGCGAAGCTTGTGCGATCATTCGTCGCTCGGCGACAAGATCGCGAGCCACGCTTTCCGGCATGCCCACGCCGATAAGGACGGTCTCCGCCAGTTGGAGCGCGGCCTCGCGAGTCTCGAGAATCACCGAACTCGCGCCGGCCTCAAGCAGCGCGTTCGCATGCGCCTCGTCGCGTACGCGCGCGAATATCGGCAGCTCCGGCCAGTCGCGGCGCGCGGCTTTGACCGTCTGGAGCGTTGTCTTCGCGTCGTCCATGGTGACGACGAGGGCGGACGCCTGTTCGACGCCAAGACGCGACAGGATCTCATACTGCCGCGCGTCGCCGTGATAGATCGAAAAGCCCTGCGCGCGCAGGCTCGCTACGCGGCGGGCGTCGACATCGATCGCGACATGGGCGATTTCCTGGTTATCGAGCAGTTCGCCGATTTCCCGCCCGACACGCCCGTAACCGACCACGATGATATGATCGGAGATCTGATCGGGAAAGAGCGCAAATGATTCCGGCTCGCCGCGCGCGGCGAAGCGCGACGCCAGCCAGTGCGCGCTCAGCGCCATCAATGGCGCCAGCGCCATCGTGAGACTGGCGACGATGAGAGCGAATTGCGCAGTGTCTTCGTAAATGACGCCGAGGGAGAGGGACAGTTCGCTGACCACGAAACTGAATTCTCCGATCGGCGCGAGCAGCGCCGCCGTCTCGAAAGCTACACACGGTCCCTGCCCCGCCAGCCGCACCAGCGCGTAAACGCACACGGCTTTCAACGCCATCACGCCAAAGGCCCATGCAAGAATTTTGTCCCAATCCGCGACCACTTCCGCGAAGTCTATGCTGAGGCCGACAGCGACAAAGAAGACGCCGAGCAGCAGGCCTTTGAAGGGCTCTATGTCAACGGCGATGCGAGGCCGGTATTCCGTGTCGGCAAGCAGCAGACCGGCGAGAAAAGCTCCGAGGGCGGGTGAAAACTCGGCCGCATCGGCGGCCGAGGCTGCGCCGATGATGGTGAGGAGCACCGTGGCCAGGAACAGTTCGCGGCTCCTTGCTCCGGCGACGAGCCTGAAGAGCGGCCGCGCGACGAGTCGACCCACACCCAATATGGCGACAATCACCAGGATCGATTTGCCGAGCGCAAGCGCGATCGCCGGCCCGACAGCGTTTGCGTCCAGTCCGAAGGCGCTCACCATGAACAGGATCGGCACCACGGCGAGATCCTGAAACAGCAGGACGCCGAAGCTTGTCTGACCAACCGGCGTTCCCAGGCGTCCGGCCTCGGTGAGCAGATGCATGATGATCGCGGTCGAGGACATTGCGAAGGCGCTGCCAAGGACAATCGACACGTCGAGCAAATAGCCGGAATAGTAAGCGACGACCGCTATGCCGGCTGCGCAGAGAAGCACCTGCGCGCCGCCAACCAGAAAGGCGATCCGCCACATTGCGCGCAGGCGCTCGAGCGACAGCTCAAGCCCGATCATGAAAAGAAGGAAGATCACGCCAAACTCGGCCGCAAATCTGACCGTGTGCTTGTCTTCGATCACCAGCCATTCGACCCAGGGCGCTGTCTCCGCCAGTCGCCCAAGCCCGAACGGTCCAACAATGAAGCCAATGGCGAGAAATCCCAGCGCGGGACTGACTCGCAACCGATGTATCAGGGGCACGATGAGACCCGCCGCGCCCAGGAAAACCACGGCCTCGCGAATTTCCTGGGTGGCGAATGACATTCGGTTAGACCTTTCGCGGCGCGATGGTAGTGTGCGCCGGCGCCGGATATGTCTATTCGAAAGGAAAAGGTGCGCGCAATGCCGCTAAAGCCTTGCCCGCGAGCGCTCGCGCTCGCTCTCGTCGTGAGCGCTTTCGCAACGGCGTGCGCCGCTCGGCCGCTGACGTCCGCTCAGCCTGTCATCGTCAGCCCCGACGCCACGACATCCGCTCCGGCGGAAAAACTCTCCGTTCGCGGGCGCACCCTCATTCCGCTGCATTCGACGCTCATCGGCCAGGGCGGCGTGACGCGGCTGAATTTTTCCGGCGCGCTCTCGATTCACAACGCCTCAGCGACGAATGTTCTCGCAATCGACAAGATCGAATATCGCGACGGCTCTGGACAGCTGATCGAAAACTACCTGAGCGAGCCGATCTATCTGAAGCCCTACGCTTCATTGCAGGTCATCATTGCGCAAGCCGACGTTCGCGGCGGAACCGGCGCCAGTTTCACCGTCGACTGGTCGAACCCGGAAGGTTCGGACGAACCATTGATCGAAGCGGTGATGACCGCCTATACGGGTCCACACAGCTACGCCATTCTCTCGCCCGGCCGCCGCGTCGCCAGACCGCAATGATCGCTCGCGCGCCGACGAAGCGTCGCTTTGGCGCGACCGCGTCATCATGACCGCTGCGACCAAGAGCGCGCCGAGCGTCCGCCGTCTGACGCTCAGCGACTTCCGTTCCTATGCGGCGCTCGACTGCCGGTTTGAAACGCGCCTGATTGCGCTTTTCGGCGAGAATGGCGCGGGCAAAACCAATCTGCTCGAAGCGCTGTCGCTGTTCTCGCCCGGCAGGGGTCTGCGCCGCGCCGAACTCGCCGAATGCGCGAGACGTGGCGGCGCCGGCGGTTTCGCAGTTTCGATCGAAGTCGCAACCGACGGCGCGACGACGCAGCTTGGCCACGGCTTGACCGCGGCTGGCGAGCGGCTGTTTCGCGTCGACCGCACGCCCGCGAGTTCGGCGCGGGCATTCGCCGACCATGTGCGGGCGCTCTGGCTCACCCCTGCCATGGACGGATTGTTCTCGGGCCCGGCGGGCGAGCGGCGGCGCTTTCTGGATCGGCTGGCGCTCGGCGTCGACGCGGAGCATGGCGCGCGCGCCAACAAACTGGAGCGCGCGCTAAGAAACCGAAACCGGCTGCTTGAAGAAGGGGTCGGCGACCGGCGATGGCTCGACGCCGCCGAGCAGGAGATCGCCGGGCTCGGGGTCGCCGTGGCGGCCGCGCGCCGCGAGACCGTTTCGCGGCTTGCGGCGCTCATCGCCGTGGGAGGCGACGACGCCTCGCCCTTCCCTTGGGCGGATGTGTCGATCGAGGGCGAGCTTGAAGGGCGGTTGGAACGCGAGCCTGCTCTCGCCGTCGAGGAATGGTACCGCGGCGAACTCTCGGCGTCGCGCCGCCGCGACGCCGCCGCCGGGCGAACGCTGATCGGGCCGCAGGCGAGCGACCTCGCTGTTCGCCATGGCCCCAAGAACGAGGCCGCGCGCGCCTGCTCGACCGGCGAGCAAAAGGCGCTGCTGATGGGCTTGACGCTGGCGCACGCCAAGCTCGTGGGTGCCATGACCGGACAGGCGCCGCTTCTTCTCCTCGACGAGGTCGCCGCGCACTTTGACACGAAACGCCGCGAAGCGCTCTACCAGGAGCTTCAGGGGCTCGGCGGGCAGGTCTGGATGACCGGCGCCGACCCAGCGTTGTTCGAGCCCTTGCGCGGCGCGGCGGAGCTTGTGCTTGTCACGCCAGGGCGCGCGACCCACGTCTGAGCGGGCGCCGCGGTTTTCGTCCCCGTAAGACAACCCCCGAGAGCTTTTTATGAATATTTCTCGTTTTGATTGTATTATTAAGAAATGATCACAGGATCGGGCGCGATTTCGCGTCTCAATTGCAAAGAATCGGGGTAAACATCAAAACGTGTAGATCGCGGCGGCGGCGGCGCTGATGTTTCCGCAACGGAAAATTACTAATTGGTTTAGATGGGCACCGGACTCGCGATAATAGGACTGGCCATTTTCGTGGTCTGGTTGGCTGTCGGGCTTCTCGTCGGGTTCACGGCCTGGTTCATCGGCGCGACCTTTCTGCTCCTCGCCCTGCTTTTCGCTCTTCGGGTCGACGCGCTGACGCGTGACATCCTCCGCCGCCGTCGCGACGGCCGCGACGGCGATCTCAAAGAACCTCCTGGCGAGTAGCTCTTGAGCCTCAAGGCGTGAGCATCACTTTCACGCAGCCGTCCTTATGATTGCGGAAGGTCTTGTAGAGGTCCGGTCCATCCTCGAGCGATCCGCGATGCGTCACGACGAAGGATGGATCGATATCCCCAGCCTCGACATGTTCGAGCAGCCGCCGCAAATAGCGCTGCACGGGAGTCTGCGCCATGCGAAAGGTGAGGCCCCTGTTCATGGCCGATCCAAGCGGAACCTTGTCGAGAAATCCGGCGTAGACGCCGACGATCGACACCGTCCCGAAATTGCGGCAGCAGTGAATCGCCTGGCGCAGCACATGCGGCTGGTCGGTGCCAAGGAAGGTCGCGACTTTGGCGCGGTCGATCATCGAGTCGATGCTGGCGGTCGGATCCGGTTCGGTTCCGACCGCATCGATGCAGGCGTCGGCGCCTCGACCTTTGGTCAGGCTTTGAATGGCGTCGTAGACGTCGACCTTGCCGTAATCGAGCGTTTCGGCGCCCGCCGCCTTGGCGAGGGCGAGCCGTTCCGGCACTGAATCGATCGCGATTACGCGTTCGGCGCCGAGCATGAACGCGCTGCGGATGGCGAACTGCCCCACCGGGCCGCAACCCCAGATCGCGATGGTGTCCCCTGGTTGGATGTCGCAGAACTCGGCGGCCATGTAGCCCGTTGGAAAGATGTCGGAGAGAAAGAGCACCTGATCGTCACGCAGCTGCGGGGGCGCCTTGATCGGCCCGACATCGGCGTGCGGCACGCGCAGATATTCCGCCTGTCCGCCGGCGTAGCCGCCGAGGAGATGCGAATAGCCGAACAGCCCGGCCGGCGAATGCCCCCACAGCGTTTCGGCTTTGGCGCGGTCGGAATTGGTGCGTTCGCAGGCCGAGAAATAGCCGCGCTGGCAGAAGAAACACTCGCCACACGAAATCGTGAAGGGCACGACCACTCTGTCGCCCACCTTCAACTTCTTGGTTTCCGACCCGACTTCCACGACCTCGCCCATCGCCTCGTGCCCGACGATGTCGCCCGAATGCATTTCGGGAACGATGCCGTCGTAGATGTGCAGATCGGAGCCGCAAATGGCGCAGGCGGTGACCTTGATGATCGCGTCGCGCGGGTCCTCGATCTGCGGATCGGGCACGCTCTCGCAGCGAATGTCGTTCTTGCCGTGGAAGGTAAGCGCTTTCATGGAAAGTGACTTTCTCTTGCATGCCCGCGACCCAGCCAGTCCGGAAAAAACGCAAGCGCCTCGCCCTGCCTCTGAACTACCGGTCGCTTTGGATCGTTCCAGCTCGTCCTGAACCGCGCGACGGGGAAAGGCGCGTCCCCTGTCCCCGCAAAAAACGCCCAATCCTCAACTATTTCCGTGCATTGACGTAGCCATTTGAGGTATGATCGTCCGTTCGAATCATGACCTCCCAAGAGCACGGAAAACCCCGGAAAATATGAGCGACAGCGACAATCGGAACGACGACCCGGCGGAATATGGCGCAGGGTCGATCAGGGTGCTGCGCGGCCTCGACGCCGTGCGCAAGCGCCCCGGCATGTATATCGGCGACACCGACGACGGCACCGGCCTCCACCACATGGTCTATGAGGTCGTGGACAACGCCATCGACGAGGCGCTCGCCGGCCATGCCACCGATGTCACGGTGACGCTCAACGCCGACGGGTCCTGCACCGTCTCCGATAATGGACGCGGCATTCCGACCGACATCCATCACGAGGAAGGCGTGTCGGCGGCCGAAGTCATCATGACGCAGCTGCACGCCGGCGGTAAATTCGACCAGAACTCCTACAAGGTTTCCGGCGGTCTGCACGGCGTCGGCGTTTCCGTCGTCAACGCCCTTTCGGTCTGGTTGAAGCTGCGCATCTGGCGCGGCGGCAAAGAGCATTTCATGGAGTTCGCCAACGGCGACGCGGTCGCGCCGCTCGCCGTCGTAGGCGACGCGCCGGTCGTGGACGGCGCGCCCAAGCGCGGCACCGAAGTGACCTTTCTGCCTTCGTCGGCAACTTTTACGATGACCGAGTTCGATTATGCGACGATCGAACATCGCCTGCGCGAACTCGCCTTCCTGAACTCCGGCGTGCGCGTCGTTCTGACCGACGCGCGCCACGCCGAGGTCAAACGCGAGGAGCTCTTTTACGAAGGCGGACTTGAAGCTTTCGTGCGCTGGCTCGACCGCGCCAAAACGCCGCTCGTCTCGGCGCCCATCCTCATTCACGGCCAGCGCGACCATATCAGCGTCGAGGTTGCGCTGTGGTGGAACGACAGCTATCACGAGAATGTGCTGGCCTTCACCAACAACATTCCGCAGCGCGACGGCGGCACCCATCTCGCGGGATTTCGCGGGGCGCTGACGCGCCAGATCACCGGCTACGCCGAATCCTCGGGCCTCGCCAAACGCGAGAAGGTCGATCTCACCGGGGACGACTGCCGTGAGGGACTGACCTGCGTTCTGTCGGTGAAAGTGCCCGACCCGAAATTCTCCTCGCAGACGAAGGACAAGCTCGTCTCCTCGGAAGTGCGGCCGGCGGTCGAGAACGTCGTCAACGAATTGCTCGGCCAGTGGCTCGAGGAGCATCCGGCGGAAGCCAAGAACGTCGTCTCAAAGGTTGTCGAAGCGGCGGCCGCGCGCGAGGCGGCGCGCAAGGCGCGCGAGCTGACGCGCCGCAAAGGCGCGCTCGACGTCGCCAATCTTCCCGGCAAGCTCGCCGACTGTCAGGAGCGCGATCCGGCCAAGGCCGAACTCTTCATCGTCGAGGGCGACTCGGCCGGCGGCACAGCCAAGCAGGGCCGCAATCGCGAATTCCAGGCGGTGCTGCCGCTGCGCGGCAAGATCCTCAATGTCGAGCGCGCGCGTTTCGACAAAATGCTCTCGTCGGAGCAGATCGGCACGCTGATCACGGCGCTCGGCACCGGCGTCGGCCGCGACGAGTTCAACGCCGACAAGCTGCGCTATCACAAGATCATCATCATGACCGACGCCGACGTCGACGGCGCCCATATCCGCACGCTGATCCTGACCTTCTTCTATCGGCAGATGCCGGAGCTGATCGATCGCGGCCACGTGTTCATCGCGCAGGCGCCGCTCTACAAGGTGACGCGGGGCAAATCCACGCAATATCTGAAGGACGAGCGCGCGCTCGAGGATTATCTGATCGAAAGCCTGCTTGACGGCGCCGTGCTGCGCACGGGTTCGGAAGATCGCGCCGGCGCCGATCTGCGCAGAGTCCTCGAAGACGCGCGGGCTTTCCGCAACGTCATGCTGAGCCTGCATTCGCGCTACGATCGCGCCGTCGTCGAACAGGCGGCGATGGCCGGCGACCTGACGCCGCTGACCGATGAAGCGGAGGCGAAGCGCTTCGCGGATGAGATTGCGAGGCGCCTCGACGCGATCGCGGAAGAGACCGAACGCGGCTGGTCGGGCGAGGTCCGCGACGGCGGCCAGAGCCTCGAATATGTCTTCAAGCGCACGCTGCGCGGCGTGACGCACGCCGTGACGCTCGACGCCTCGCTCCTGAATTCGAGCGAGGCGCGCAAGCTCCACGAGCGCGCCGAAAGCCTGCGCGAGATCTTCGCCGGACCGGCGACGCTGATCCGACGCGGCGACGAAGCGCCGCTCTCCGGACCGCTCGCGCTCTACGACGCGATGAACGCCATCGGCCGCAAGGGCCTCACGATCCAGCGCTACAAGGGCCTCGGCGAGATGAACGCCGAACAGCTCTGGGAGACGACTCTCGATCGCGAGGCGCGTTCGCTGCTGCAGGTGAAGGTGAAGGAAGCCGCCGAAGCGGACGACATTTTCGTCAAGCTGATGGGCGACGTCGTCGAGCCGAGACGCGAATTCATTCAGGAGAACGCGCTGAGCGTCGCGAACTTGGATGTGTGACAACCGCTATGCCAAAAGACGCTGGGACAGTCTCCTTCTCAACTCAGTGCTCGAAGATTGCGCAAAAAATTGAGCTACTCCGACGTCGACCAGATAACTCGTGGCTAAACTGCGCAGTTGCCACAGGATGTTATTGGATTCACGAGAGAAGTGGTTCTTAATCACGAATTGGCACAATTTAACGGGTTGCCGTCCAGACAAGCATGCAGCGTTGTCGTCCTGATGAGCGCGCAAAGCGCGCGTCTCGAAGGACGAGGGCCGCTTTCTTAGAACAAAGACATTCCGCCGCCGCAGTCCTCGTGCTTCGAGACGGCGCCTTCCAAGCGCCTCCTCAGCATGAGGACTGCTGCGCGACCCTTCGCGCGAAATCCATCGATAGCTGATACCATCATGCGATGGCGCAGACCCGCTCCCACTTGACCTCCGACCTCTCCTCCGATCCCGAACTCGCCGCCGCCATCGCCGGCGAGTTGAGGCGCCAGCAGGATTGCATCGAGCTCATCGCCTCGGAAAACATCGTCTCCAGGCTCGTGCTCGAGGCGCAGGGCTCGATCCTCACCAACAAGACGGTCGAGGGCCTGCCCTACGCGCGCTACTACGGCGGCGCCGAATATGCCGACGTCGTCGAGGCGCTCGCGGTCGAACGCGCGAAGAAGCTGTTCAACTGCCGCTTCGCTAATGTGCAGCCGCATTCGGGCTCCAACGCCAACGCCGGCGTGTTTCTGGGCCTCCTGAAACTCGGCGATGCGATCCTGTCGATGAATGTCGCCGCCGGCGGCCATATCAGCCACGGCCATCCGGCGACGCTGACCGGGCGCGACTATCGAATCGCCTCCTATCGCGTCAGCCGCGAGACGGAGCGCATCGACCTCAACGAGGTGCGCGATCTCGCGAGGCGCGAACGCCCGCGCATGATCATCGCCGGCGGCTCGGCCTATCCGCGCGCGATCGATTTCGCGTCAATGCGCGCCATCGCCGATGAGGTTGGCGCCTATCTCCTGGTCGACATGGCGCATTTCGCCGGTCTCGTTGCGACCGGCCTCCATCCCGATCCCCTGCCCCATGCGCATGTGGTGACGACGACGACATACAAATCGCTGCGCGGCGCGCGCGGCGGGATGGTTCTATGGAACGATCAAAGTCTCAGCAATCGCATTAACGCCGGCATTTTTCCCGGCGTTCAGGGCTCGGTGCTGCTGCATGGCGTCGCCGGCAAGGCGGCGTGTCTCGGCGAGGCGCTGCGGCCGGAGTTTACCGCCTATAATCGCGCGGTGATCGACAACGCCCGGACTTTGGCGCGCGCGCTCGCTGATGCGGGACTGCGCATCGTCACCGGCGGCACGGACATGGGCCTGATGCTCGTTGACCTTTCGGCGCGCGACCTCACCGGCGATGTCGCCGCCAAGGCGCTGGAGCGCGCCGGCCTCGCCATCAACAAGAACATGATCCCTTTCGATACGCGCCCGCCCGAGGCGCCCTCCGGTCTGCGGCTTTCGAGCAACGCCGGAACCACGCGCGGCTTCGGCGTGGGGGAGTTCGAGACGATTGCGGGATGGATCGACCGCGTGCTGAGAAATCCTGGCGACGAGGCGTCGATCGCAGCTGTGCGCGCCGACGTCGCCGCGCTCTGCGCGAAACATCCGATCTATTGAGCGTGTCGTGAACGCTCCTCCCGTTCGACTCCTCGTCTGCGTCGGGCAGCGCTGCGACGCCGAGGGAAAAGGCCGCGCGCTGCTCGCCTCGGCGCAGGAGATGTTGGCGCAAGAGTTCGCGCGGGAGCTGGCGTCCGGCCGTATCGCCATCGCGACGCGCGATTGTCTGCGACTCTGCACGCGCGATCCCGTCGTGCGCTTCGAACCGTCAGGCGACGCTCTGTCCAATCCCTCGCTCGACGAACTCATGCGCATCGCGCGCGCCGCCCTTGCCGGGCAAGGCGAAAACCATGACGCCAAGTTATGATTAACCAGAGAAGCTTAGTTAAGCGGCTTTGCTTTCTGTGAAAACAGTTCTACTCTAAGTCTTGCGCATTATCAGAACGATAGGTGTGAAAGGAACAACATGCGTAAACTCATTTCGCTTTCGCTGCTGTTGGCGTTCACGGCGGCTCCGGCAGCTTGGGCTCAAGGCACGGCGCAGGAGCGCTCTGACTGCATGGGCGACGCCATGAGATTCTGCAGCTCCGACATTCCCTTCGTTTCAGAGATCGAGTCCTGTCTGGAGCAGAACATGGCGCGGCTAAGCCCCGCCTGCCGCCGCGAGTTCGCGCCGACCAAGACCACGAAACTGCGCGAAGACCATTTCCAATAGTTGCGACAGCGCGGCTTTCTGAGCCGCGCTTTTTTATTGACGCCTGCGCCGAATGTCGTCGAGCCATCTTCTGGCTTGGCCGATATCGATATTTTTGGCTTCATTGAAGCCGATGTCCTGCGCAAACGTCCGGCCCGGCTCTGCCGCCGCAGCGCGCCGGGCGCCGGCGAGCGGGAGGTAGTGGGCGAGAATCCGCACGACCACATAGAAGGTCGGCGTGAAGATGAGTCCGAACAGCGTCACGCCAAGCATGCCGAAGAACACGGCGGTGCCGATCGACTGGCGCATCTCGGCGCCCGCCCCTTCGGCGATGGCGAGCGGCAGCACGCCGAGAATGAAGGCGAGCGACGTCATCAAAATCGGCCGCAGGCGCGTGCGCGCGGCGGTGACGGCAGCCTCGAATTTCGATTGACCGGCGTCCTCCGCCTGTTTGGCGAATTCGACGATGAGAATGGCGTTCTTCGCCGCGAGGCCGATGAGCACCACGAGCCCGATCTCGACCAATATGTTGCGATCGAGCCCTCGCGAGACGACGCCGAGCATCGCCGCAAGAATGCACATCGGCACGATGAGGATCACCGAAACCGGCAGCAGCAGGCTTTCGTAAAGCGCGGCCAGCAGCAGAAAGACGAAGACCACCGCGAGGCCGAAAGCGATCGCAGCGGTGTGGCCGGCAAGCTTCTCCTGCAGCGCGATTTCGGTCCATTCGAGGCCAAAGCCCTGCGGCAGCTTCTCCGCAGCAAGCTTCTCAACCGCCGCGATGCCCTGGCCGGAGGAGACGCCGCGCGCGAGATTGAGCTGCATTTCGGCGGCCGGGTACAGATTGTAGCGGGGCACGCGGAACGCGCCCGTCGTGTCGCGGAACGTCGAGACCGCGCCGATCGGCGCCATCTCGCCGGAGGCGCTGCGCGTCTTGAGATTGGCGATATCGCGCAGCGTCAGGCGATACGGATTGTCGGCCTGCGCCATCACGCGGTAGGTGCGGCCCAGCACGTTGAAGTCGTTGACGAAGGTGGAGCCGAGATAGACGGAAAGCGTCTCGAAGACGCGCGAGATCGGCACGCCGATGAGTTCGGCCTTGGTGCGGTCGACGTCGGCGAAGATCTGCGGCGTGCGCGTGTTGAACAGCGTGAACGCCTGAGTGAATTCGCCTGACTGTCCCGCAGCGCCGGCGAGCGTCCACGTCGCGCCTTCAAGCGCCGGCAGCCCGCGCCCCGCGCGATCCTGAACATAGCCCTTGAGGCCGCCGCCGGTGCCGATGCCGGGAACCGACGCGGGCGCCAGCACGAAGGCGAAGGCGTCCGTCAGCTTCGACACCTGGCCGTAGATATCCGCCTGAATCCCGTCCGACGTGAGGCCCTTCTTCGCGCGTTCCTCGAATGGCGCCAACGTGACGAAGATCACGCCTGTGTTGGGCGCATTGGTGAATGTCGCGCCGTCAAAGCCGGTGAAGACGACGGCGTTTTTGACGCCCTCCCGTTTCAGGATGATGTCGGTCGCCTCGCGAATGACCTTGTCGGTGCGATCGAGAGTCGCGCCGGGCGGCAATTGGAAGGCGGCGATCACATAGCCGCGGTCGAGTTGCGGAATGAGGCCGGTCGGCGTTCGACGCAGCAGATCGAAAGCGAAAAAGATGAGGATCGCATAGACCGCGAGCATCACGACGCCAAGCCGCACGAGGCGGCCCGTCGCCGCGCCATACGTGTTCGATAGCCGGTCGAATCCGGAATTGAAGGCGTCGAAGAAACGGCGCAAGGGCGCATGCGCCCAACTCAGCCGATGGCTCGCGATCTCGTCGGAATTGTGGGGCTTCAACAGCACGGACGCGAGCGCCGGCGACAGCGTGAGCGATACGAAGGCCGAGATGATCGTCGCGCTCGCGATGGTGATCGCGAACTGCTTGTAGAAGGCGCCCTGCAGACCGCTGATGAAGGCTGTCGGAATGAAGACTCCGCAGAGCACCAGCGCGATCGCGATCAGCGCCCCGCCCACTTCGTCCATGGTCTTGTGCGCCGCTTCCTTGGGCGAGTAGCCGAGCGCGAGATAACGCTCGACATTCTCGACGACGACGATCGCGTCGTCGACGACGATGCCGATCGCGAGCACAAGTCCGAAAAGCGAGAGCGTGTTGAAGCTGAGGCCAGCGGCCTTCATCACGGCGAAGCTGCCGATGAGCGAGACCGGGATCGCGGCGACCGGAATGATCGCCGCGCGCCAGGTCTGCAAAAACAGGATGACGACGAGAACGACGAGAACGATCGCCTCGAGCAGCGTATGAACGACTTCGTCGACTGACTGCTGGATGAATTCGGTAGGATTATAGACGACCGCGTAGTCGACGCCGGCGGGGAAATCCTTCTTGAGGCGCTCCATCTCCTGCTTGACCGCTTCGGCGGTCTGTAGCGCGTTCGAGCCCGGACGCTGAAAAATGCCGAGCGCCGTCGCCACGTTGTGGTTGAGATAGGCGTTCAGCGTGTAGTCCTGCGCGCCAAATTCGATCCGCGCGACGTCGCGCAGGTGAATCTGGCCATCGGCGTCGGCGCGAATGACGATATCGCCGAACTGCTCCGGCGTGCTGAGCCGTCCGAGAGTTTGCACCGAAAGCTGGAAGGCGCCAGCCGAAGCGGCGGGCGGCTGATTGACCGCGCCTGCGGCGACTTGAAGATTGGCGGCGCGCAACGCGGCGATGACGTCGCCGGCCGTCAGATCGCGGGCTTCGACTTTCGCCGGATCCAGCCAGACGCGCATCGAATAGTCTCTCGCGCCGAAGAGGCGCGCGTCGCCGACGCCGTCTATTCGAGCGATCGCATCCTTCACGTAAAGCGTCGCGTAGTTCGAAATATACTGCTGATCGCGCGACCCGTCGGGCGACAGAAGATGGACGACCATCATCAGGTCCGGAGAGGCTTTCTTCACGACGACGCCGAATCGCGTCACCTCCTCCGGCAGGCGCGGATTTGCGATGGCGACGCGATTTTGAACAAGCACCTGCGCGAGATCTATATTCACGCCGGGCTTGAACACGACATCGATCGACACATGTCCATCGCCGGTCGATTGCGACGTGATGTAGAGCATGTCGTCGACGCCATTGACTTCCTGCTCGATCGGCGAGGCCACGGTCTCGGCGATCACGTCCGCGGAGGCGCCGGGATAGGTCGCGCTGATGTTGACGGTCGGCGGGGCGATCTCCGGATATTCCGAAACCGGAAGCGCGCCCTGCGCAATCGCGCCCGCGAGCATCAAGAGTACGGAAAGCACCGTCGCGAAGATCGGCCGTTCGATGAAGAAGTGCGAAATGCGCATGGGGTTTCCGGTCTCGCCTATCGGTCGCTGACCGCGACGGGAGCTTCCTTGATCTCGCCTTCCTTGGTCCGCACGGCGGCGCCTGCCCGCACCATCGGGTTCGCGAGCCCGCCGATCACAACTCGGTCCTTTTCATCAAGTCCAGCCTGGATCACGCGCAGACCCCTGTGGATGGGGCCGAGAGTTACGGACTTGGCGGCGACCTTGTTGTCATCCGATACGACGAGCACGGTCTTGCTCGTCTGATCGGAGACGATGGCGGCGTCGGGAATGAGCAATGCGGGCGCGTCGCCGCCGAACAGGCGCAATCGACCGAAGGCGCCGGGGGTGAGGAAGTAGTCCTTGTTGTCAAAGACCGCGCGGCCGCGGATCGTGCCGGAGCGCCGGTTGAGCTGATTGTCCACGAAGTCCATGACGCCGTTGCGCGTCCATTCGGTCTCGTCGGCGAGCCTAACGGAAACGCGGTTCTTGAATTCCCGCTCCAATTTCTTCTGGTTTTCCGACCCGCGCGCATAGCGGATGTAATCCGCCTCCGAAGCGTCGAACACGAAGTGAATCGGATCGAGCGTCACGATTGTGGTCAGCAGGGTCGCGTCGGCCTGTCCGCCCTGAACGAGATTGCCAGGATCGACGCGGCGATCCGACACGCGCCCGGAGATCGGCGCGCGCACCTGCGTCCACTCAAGGTTGAGTTCAGCGTTGCGCAGCGAAGCTTCGGCGCTCAAAACCTGAGCCTTGGCGATGTCGTTGCTGGCCCTGCGCTGATCGACGTCGCGCGCGGTGATCGTGCGCCCCTGCGTCATCTCTTGCGCGCGCGCGTAATCGCGGGTCGACAAAGCGGCTTGCGCTTGCGCCCGAACGAGTTCCGCGCGCGCGCTGTCGACCGCGATCTGATAAGGCCGCTGATCGATGACGAAGAGGACGTCGCCGGCTTTGACGAACTGCCCGTCGGTGAAATTGATCTTCTCGAGAGCGCCGGAGACTCGGGCGCGCACCTCGACCTGCTTCAGCGCCTCGAAACGTCCCGTATATTCGTCCCAGCGCGGGATCGTCTTCGCGAGCGGGCGAGAGACCACCACTTCGGGCGCCGGACCTTCGGCGCGCGCGCCCGAAAGATCGACCATAAGCAGCAGCGCCGCGAAGATCCTAAGCAACGCGCCTACGACTCTCCCGTGACCGTCGCCGCCGCGCGCCGCCACAAAAGCCAACAGCGTCATCTCACCTCCGGGTTCAATATGCGCGTCGAACCGACCGTCCTGACCGCCGCACAATGCACGCACGAAGTAAGGGCAGCGTCAGCAGAACGCAAATCGCTGGTGAAGCGCCTTCCCGCGCCACGATTGCCAAGCTTTCCCGAAACGCGCAGACTGCGCCTGCGGACGGAGGACCAAAGATGCCCTTGTTCCTGGCGCAATTCGCCTATTCCCCTGCGGCTTGGGCCACATTCATCAAGACGCCGCAGGACCGCGCCGCGGCCTCGGAAGCGCTTCTCAAGCACTTCGGCGGCCGCCTGATCGGCTTATACTACACGCCGGGCGCAGAATATGACGGCTTTGCGCTATTCGAAGCGCCTGATGAAGCCACGGCGGCGGCGTTGGAGATCGCCGACGTCGCCACCGGCCATCTAAGCCGCAACCGGCTCACCAGAGTGTTTTCGGCCGAAGAGACGAGCGCCATGCTCTTGCAGGCGGCCACCGCTCCAAGCATGGCGCCTAAGAAGCCGGCATAGTCCCGGCGGCGCCATCGCGAGATTGACGGACTCGCTCCGGCCGAAGATTCAATATGCGCTGAGCAGATCCACTTTGGCGTTCGCCAGCACCAGACGTCTTGCCAACAACGTTGCAAGATTTCTCATGATGCGTTCTCCGCTTTCGGGATGACTCTTGCGGAACGAGGCATAGGCGTTCAGCGGCAGTTCGAGGCACTGCACCGCTGTGTCCGCCCAGACGTCAGCGCTGCGCTCGCGTTCGATCAGCGCCATCTCGCCGAACGCCATGCCCGGAGAGATGGACGCGAGACGCGCCCCGCTGGGCAGCTTTACGCTGACCATGCCGCTTTGCAGAAAGAACAGGGAGGCGGCCGGATCGCCTGCGGCGACGATTCGCTCGCCCGTCTTGAACGAGCGCGCCAGTCCGATCGCCGCGATGTGATCGATCTCGTGCGGGGTTAGTCCGGCGAGCAGCGCTTGCTCGCTGAGATGCGTCGTTTTGGCGAGGCCCTCGAAGCCGCCGCAGCGATAGATCACCTGGTCTTCGGCCCATTCGATCGCATCATCGAGCAGCGGGAAATGATGCAGCTTCGGCAAGGCGACATCCTCGCCGTGTATCGCCTCCCAGAGCGCCGATCCCGTTTCGAAGCCAGCGAGAATGATTTTCATGCCGCTGTCGGCGAGGCCCGCGAGCGCGGCGCGAAGAAGTCGCGCGGCGGCGGCCGTCGCGCTCGGCACGCGCCGAAAATCCAGAATCAGCAGTTCGGCGGGACGCCCTTCATGGGCGAGTCGGCGAGAGACATAGTCCATTGCGGCGAAAGAGAGCGCGCCGACGAGTTCGATGACCCGAATATCGCTCGCGCGCTCCTGGAGAATCGTGAGCTCGAAGTTCTGGCGGTTGCGCCGCGAGGAAACGCCCGCGGCGTTGTAATCGCCAATGACGCAGGAGCGCACGTCATCGCTGCGGTTGAGCACATGCAAACCGAAATGCGCCGAGAGCGCCTCGCAGACCTTCAAGCCGCGAGCGCTGTTGCCGTGACTATCGAGCTTCGGCGAGAAGGTGCCGAGGCCCAATTGCGCGGGCAGCGCGGCGATGATTCCGCCCCCCACCCCGCTCTTCGCTGGAATTCCTACCCGATAGATCCACTCGCCCGCGTAGTCGTACATGCCAGAGCTTGTCATGACCGAGAGCGTGCGCGCGACGACATAGGGAGAAATGATCTGCTCGCCCGTGAGCGGGTTGCGGCCGCTGTTCGCCAGCGTCGCCGCCATCACGGCGAGGTCACGCGCGGTGACGAGCACGGCGCATTGACGGAAATAGACGTCCAGAACGGCGTCGACGTCGTCCCGGAGCACCGAATAATTGCGCAGCAGCCACGCGATAGCGCGATTTCTGTCGCCGGTTGCCCGCTCCGAGGCGAAGACGGCTTCGTCGATGTCGAGTTCGCGACCGGCGAAGCGGCCCAACGTCTGATGAATAAGGTCAAAAGCGCCATCGCCCGCATGCTGGTGGATCAGACCCGAACAAGCGATCGCGCCGGCGTTGACCATCGGATTGAATGGCTTGTTGTCGCCCGTCAGCCGGATCGAGTTGAAGGCTTCTCCGCTGGGTTCGACGCCAATGACCGACTCGACGCGCTCGTGGCCAAGCGTTTCAAGGGCAAGCGCGAAGACGAACGCCTTGGATATCGACTGGATCGTGAAAGGCGCTGCGCTGTCGCCCACCTCATAGACATAGCCGTCGATCGTTGCGAGGCTGACGCCGAAATGAGCCGGATTCGCGCGCGTCAGCTCGGGAATGTAATCGGCGACCGCGCCTGAATCATCGACGGCGAACTCTTCATGGCAGCGGCGCAAAAAGCCTGTAAGCGGGGGGACAAACGCCGTCTCCAATTTTAAAAACTCCGCCAGCAAAACCGTTCTTCGATTCTTATTAGTCTCAGCAAAGTATATGCCTGTCACTATTCTTCTTTGCGGTTCAGCTGATCATGCGGGATATCAGATCGAACAAGTCCGCGACGCTAAGAGTTTTTGACGACTCATTTTTCTTGCCGAGAGGCGCAGCGGGCGCATGAGATTGACGAACGCGAGTCAGCGACGGCGGCTGCGGGGCTCGGAGCCTGGCGGATCAAGCGGCGCCCCTGGCGCTGTAACCTTATTCCTGACCATGACGAATAGCGTCGGCAGGTTCCCCCGGGACCTGGAGCGCTCGTATGGCGAGCGTATTTGCAAGGAGATGGAAATGAACGCCAAAATCGTTTCCGGCGCATCGGTGGCCGCCGCCGCGATCGCCCTGGTTCTTAGCGGCGCCGCGACGGCGCCCGCACTCGCCAAAAAAATGAGCAAGTCTGTCCATTGCAGCGGAATCAATTCATGCAAAGGGACGAGCCTCTGCAAGACGGCCAATAACGCCTGCAAGGGCATGAACTCCTGCAAAGGACAGGGGTGGCTGCCCGAAAAATCGGCAAAGGCTTGCGAGGAGAAGGGCGGCAAGGTCGTCGAGATGTGAACTGCGCGGGCGCCGACGGACGGGTGTTGGATGTCCGTCCGCGCCTTTTCGCCTTTCCGGGACGTCGCACTCGGAAGAAATCAGCGGCGATGCTCATGCAAGGCGGCAAGCAGTTCGTCGCGCATGGTCCAGTGCAGGAGGACCCGGCCGAAAAGCGATGCGATTCCCGTGAGCAGCACGACGGAGCCGAACTGCCAGATGCAGACCGACACCGCCGCGTCCTGTCTGAAAGACAGCCGCAAGGCGGCGGCCGCCAGAGCCGTCGACGCGAGCGCCGCAAGTCCAATCGTCACGAAGGGCGCGATCGGCGCGCCTCGCTTGACCATAAAAAGGATCAAAAACGCCGCCGGGATGCTGATGGCGAGGATCGTCGGCAGGCAATAGACGTCCGAATGCGACAGGAGACCCGACACGCCGAAGGCGGCGACATCCCTCCAGCAGCCAACCACGAGAGCGCCCGCCCAGATCAGAAAGAAAAATCCGGCGGCGAACCGTTCCCAGGCCGGACGCGCCGGGCAGCCCGCGCTGAAGGCGCCCGCCGCGGCCACGACGCTCGTCAGAAAGGCCGCGGCCACTTCCGTCGCAAATTGCGGATCGGCGATCTTGGAGAGAAAATCGGGCCTGAGCCCCATAACCGCAACGACGAGCGCAACATAGCAAAGCGAAATCGCAAACCAAATCAACGCACGCCAGGCGGGATGCGCGAGCGGGCGTATCGGCGCGCAATTTTCGCTTAAGGTTCGGATCAGGTCTTCGTTCAACATTCGCTAGCCATTCCGCTCGAGCGCCTGGCGCATTGCCTTGATGGCCCTATGAATTCCGACTTTCAGCGAACCGACGCTCTTCCCCGTGACCTGAGAGGCTTCATCCAGCGAAAGACCTTGGATCTTGATCAATTCGATCGCTTCGCGCTGGGCCGCCGGCAGGATCGCCATGGCTCGGCGAAGGACCTCCTGATCGTCTCTCGCCTCCTGTTCGGATTTCGCGCCGTCTCCAGAAAAGGTTTCAGGAAAGACGTCGACCGTCGTTTCGTTGGCGCCTCTGGCGTAACGGCTTCGCGCAGCGTCGGCGACGCGGCGCGACGCAATGGTCATGAGCCAGGGCGTAAAGGGACGCCGGCGATCATAGGTCTGGCGCACGGTGTGAATGGACACGAGTATTTCCTGGACGACGTCTTCCGCATCGGGCGCATTCGGCCATCTTCGCGTCACGAAGCGGCGCAGAACAGGAAAGAGATCGGACAAGAGCTCGCCATAGGCCGCGTGATCGCCGTCCTGCGCCGACGCCATCAGCGCCCGCCAGCGCCTTTCCCGATCATTCGCCGTATCGCCCAATTCGCCCCTGTCCGCTGCGAATCTGCGTGGTCTGGCTCCGCCGCCTCCAACGCCCGATATCGACCCCGGGCCGGAGCTTGCGTCCGATTGCGCTAGTTCTAGACGATCGAGCCTCGGCGCGCCATCTCACCTTTCACGGCGCTGCGAGTTTCGCGGTGCGCGGCCGGCTGTAACTTTTGACGCCGTCGTCGCGAATTGAGCCTTGAGACGGCGAACAGCGCCTTGATACGCGCGCACAAACGTAAGATTTCGCTCGAATGCCGTTTCAGGATGGATCGAAGAAAGGGAGATTGAGATGTCCGACAGGAAGATTCGCGCCGCCTTCGCCATCGCCGGCGCCTTCGCGACGGCCGTCGCTCTGGCCGAAACGGCGAGAGCCGCCAGTGATCAGGAGAAGTGCTTTGGCGTCTCTCTGAAGGGCAAGAATGACTGCGCGGCGGGACCGGGGACGAGCTGCGCGGGAACGTCAAAGACGGATTATCAGGGCGACGCCTGGAAATATGTTCCCAAGGGCACCTGCACGTCTATTGTGACGCCAAAGGGCAAGGGCAGCCTCGAGCCGATTTCCCACTGACGGCGCCATGGCGAACCGTCTTGCCGCCGAACATCGCAGGGAGCGCGCGGCGTCCTCGCTGCCCGCTCGCGCCGGAGTCGGTTTCAAGAGCGCGCATTTCGCCGACGTAGAGGCGTCGGCCCCCGACGTCGGCTTCTTCGAGATCCACGCCGAAAATTACATGGGCGCCGGCGGGGCGCCGCACGCGCAGCTGATGCGGCTACGCAGGGATTGGCCGCTGTCGATCCACGGCGTCGGCCTATCGATCGGCGGCGCCGAACCTCTCGATCGGGAGCATCTTCGCCGCGTGAAGAGTCTGGTGGAGCGCTATGAGCCGGCAGCGTTCTCCGAACATCTCGCCTGGTCGTCGCAGGGCGCGCGCTTTCTCAACGACCTGCTTCCCCTGCCCTATAACGCGACGACATTGGCCCATGTCGTCAGTCACGTGGATGAGATCCAGGAGGCGCTCGGCGGGCCGATACTTCTCGAAAATCCAGCTACCTATCTGCGGTTCCGATCGTCGGACTATTCGGAGATCGACTTCCTGCGCGAGGTCGTGCACCGCACGGACTGCCGGCTGCTGCTCGACGTGACCAACGTCCATGTCAGCGCCACGAACCTGGGGTTCTCCGCGCAGAACTATATCGAGGCCTTTCCGATATCCTATGTGGAAGAGATTCATCTCGCTGGATATGCCGAAGACGTCGACGAAGTCGGAGATCTTCTGCTGATCGACGCGCATTGCACGCCAGTTCAGGAGGCGGTTTGGCGCCTTTACGAGCGCGCCCTCGGGCGGCGCGGAACGGTGGCGACGCTGATCGAATGGGACAATGAAGTTCCATGCTGGTCGACGCTCTTCGGGCAGGCGACGCGCGCGCAGTCTTTGCTGGACTGGCGGCGCTCAGTCGTTCGGGACGAATCGAGATCGGAGGCGCTTCAGAATGACGTCAGCGGGCTTTGAACAAAGCGCATTCGCCGGCGCGCTGCTCGACCCCGAGTCGCCGCCGCCGGACGGACTGGAAGCGCGCCACGGTCGTCCGCCGCAGCGCCGCTTCGCGGTATATCGCAACAATGTCTGCGTCGGGCTGGTCGATGCGCTCGCCGAGCGCTTTCCGGTTTGCAAACAATTGGTCGGCCAGGAGTTTTTTCGCGCGATGGCGCTGCGTCACGTCCGTGAACATCCTCCTCGCACGCCGATGCTGTTCGACTATGGCGATGAGTTTGCGACGTTCGTTTCAAGGTTCGAGCCGGCGCGCGAACTCCCTTATCTCGCCGACGTGGCGCGGCTCGAATATGCGATCGGTCAAGCCTATCACGCCGCCGACGCCGCGCCGGCGCCAATGCAGGCGCTGCGCGCCCTGCCTTTCGATCGGCTGGAGAATGCAACGGCGGCCCTGCATCCCTCGACGCATGTCGTGGCGTCGGCTTATCCGATCGTTTCGATCTGGCGACGGCACATGTCGGACGATGAGATGAAACCGCTGGCGCTGGATCACGGCGAAGAGGCGCTCATTGTTCGTCCTGAGCTTGCGATCGCCATATCGCCGCTTCCCGCCGGCGGATCGGCCTTCGTGCATGCGCTCGAGAATGGAAGAACATTCGGCGAGTCCGTGGATGCAGCAAGCGACGTCGCCAACGATTTCGACCTTACCGCTTGCCTGCATCAACTCCTCTCCGCCCAGGCCTTCGTCGCCATCAACGTCGCACATTGACGCCATGCACGCATTTTCCGCCCCGACTCATCGTTCACCGACGGAGTTCTCGTGAAATGCATCTCATAAGAAAAATTGCGGCTTGGCTGGACGCGATCCCCTATGCGCTCATCGCGCTCTTTCTGCGCGTCGTGGCCGCGCATCCGTTCTTTGTCTCCGGTCAGACAAAGATTGAGGGACCAACGATCGGCGGCGACATCTTCGGTCTCGACCTGTCGTTGAAGATCCCGACCGAAGTTCGAAGCGCAACCTTCGCGCTGTTCGCCGAGGAATATAAAATCCCGCTCATTTCGCCGATCGTCGCCGCCTATGCAGCGAGCGGGCTCGAATTCGTTCTGCCGCTACTGCTTGTCTTGGGTCTTTTGACGCGCGTTTCGGCGTTCGTCCTTCTGATGATGACGATCGTCATCCAGATCTTCGTTTATCCAGACGCGTGGTGGACAGTCCATGCCTATTGGACGGCGATGCTCATTGTTCTGATCGCCCGCGGGCCGGGCGTCATATCGCTCGACCATGTCTTGTTCGGGCGGCGGCGCTAAGCGAGAGCGGCGCGCCCGGCAAGGAGCCGGCTATAGGCGCCGCTGCGTGTTAAGCGGAAAGCAGATCTCTTCCACGCTAGCGGCACGCCCGCTCAGGTCTCAGGGCGCTTCGACATAGACCACGACCCCGGTCTGCTGAGGGGCGGTATGCGCATGCGCCAAGCTCAGGCCCACCCCGAAGAACATCGCCGCTCCGATGAATGCTCCGATTATCTTGGTGGTGAAATTCGACATCACGTCCTCCTGTCCTTGTATGAGAGAACGTTACCGCTTCAGCAGAACGGCGAATGTGCGCTTCCGCACGCGCCAAATTTCCTCGCGAACGGAGAGGCCACAGTTCCGATGCCTGTGCGCCGGCGCGGCGTCGCCGCGCACGCGCCGCTTCCCACTAGCGTGAAGGAAAGCCTCAGCGCCGGTCCAGCCACGCGCCGAGAATCGCTCCGCCGATTGCGCCGCCCATGGCGCACCAGAATGCGACGGAAAGTCCTGCGGCGGCCACGCCCAAGCCTGCGGCGAGCGCCGCGCCGACGCCGGCGAATGCGATAGGAGCCGTGGAGTGGATGGCGCCTGATGTCCTGGCGTACGCCCTGCCCGGCCTTCTTGTCTTGGCCATTTTTCTGATCCTCGCTTGCGCTCAGGCTTTTTGCCTGAGCGCGCTTGCAGATCAGATATGCGCTTCTCGCGACGCGGCGAGGCCTTGAAGCGCTCGCGAGACGCGAGTCGGAGTTGAACGGACGTGGACGCCTAGCGCTTGGCGCAAGAACGCAGAGCGCTTCGCGGAGGCCCCTCGTAAATCAGCCTTCAGCTGGAGCGCTGTCTAGCTGTGACGCGTGCGGCTCTTCGCCGTTCGACGGCGTAACGGATAATCATCGCTGTCGTAAAGGGGGCGAATCTCACGGCCGAAAAAGTGCTGCTCGTCCACCTCGAGGGAGCAACTCGCGAGCGCTTTGGGCGTCAGTTCCTCGACGGCGTAGCGGATGGCCTCCGAGGCTTGCGCGAAGCGTCGGAAACTCAGTGATTTGGAGTTCGACTTTGCCGCCTTGCAAAAAAACAGCGCGGCTTCCGTTCTATAGTCCTTCGAGTTCATCGAACGCCTCCGGAACTAGTGAATGAAGTCTTCCTGCGCGACGAGTTCGAGAGCGGATTCTACGGCGACCCTCTCCTGCCCATCGCGATCTCGCTTCATGCGATATTGCAGACCCGCGCCGCCGTCCGGCAGATGGCGCGTGACGGAGAATGAATCCGACCCCGTCCCGGCGCCGAACTTCTGGGTCACGCGAACGCCGATCGCGAATTTATGCGCGCGAGTTGCTGAAATTCTTTGCGCCGAACGCCGCAAACCTCGGCTGGCGTTGTTGTCATTCGTCATCTGGAAGCGCTCCTCGATTGTTCGCTGAAGCGTGCGCGCCGCTCACCGGCGCCGCTTCGCTTCAGCTTCTCGGGCCTGAAGTTTTTCAACGGTCAGCCAGGAGGAATCCTTGACGACCGCTACGCCTCCATCGCGGGATTTTTCTTTTTTTTGGCTTTTTCGCTTCGCGATTGCTGCGCTTTTGGCCTTTAGCCATGTCTCGCCCCTTCTATGAATGGGCCTTGCGCTCGGACGTCCGCTGCTGCGCTTTCCTGCGGACGCGAAATCGTTCCTCAACCAGGAGAAACGTCGTCGGTCCCCGGCGAACTTGGCCGATGAGGGCCTGCCGCCGGGGGCCGGATAGCAATTAGGCTGCGACTTGCAGCTGATCAGCGGACGACTTGCCGCTGCGCCGATCGACGGCGATTTCGTAGTTGAGCTTCTGGCCCTCCGCGAGGCCCATAAGTCCCGCGCGTTCAACCGCGCTGATGTGGACGAAGACGTCCGGGCCGCCGGACTCCGGCTGAATGAAGCCAAAGCCCTTCTGGGCGTTAAACCATTTTACGGTGCCGGTCTGCATGACATGTCCTTTCGAGAACAAGCTGTCGCGCCCCGCAACATCGCGAGGCGCTGGTGGATCGAAGTTCTGGAGAGGAAGTCAGAAGCCGACGCGCCCTAGGCAGCGGAAGCAAGATCGTTCGGCCGAAAACTCGATACCCAATACTTAGCCCATATGCGCGAAATTGCAAGCTTCGCGCGCGACGCAGAACAGAACTAATCTGCTATGTCGTCCGTCTATCGTCAGTCGAAAAGGCCGTTCGCGTTCTTTTCTCGCGGAGCGGCGTTTGAACCGAAACTTCCGAGTGAAACAGATACGCGAAAATTGCTTTCGTCCGACACGATCCCCATCTCGTAAGCACCGCTACGCCGCAGTGTCCACGAAGCGAAGGAGCAAGGCGATGAGCGAGAAAACGACTCTCCGATTTGCATCGTCAGCGTGGTGGGCTGAACATCCCCGAACCAACCCTGCGGTTGTGCACGCGATTCTTTCGCTCTCAACCAGTGACAGAACGCCGGAGCAGATTTGGCTCTCGCCCACATGCGGCGAGTGGCGGCAAGTCGCCGAGTTCGCCGCGGCTTACAGCGACGACGGCGAATTCGCCTTGACGGGGGAGCAAATCTCTTGGCGCATTCTCTCTAAGACGATCTGAGGGAATTGCGCTCCGCCCGTATCTATGAACTCGTCGGACTCGACACGCCGGGTCGAAAGTGCCGAATTCGAAGTTCCTTTCGCGGAAGAAATTGATGTCGAGCGCCGCATAGCCAGCGATGTGCTTGAAACTCGGTCGTATCGCCCAAACGCGAGCTGACGATGTGGACAATCGGCGTGAAGACGAAGTCCAGGAAGTGTAGATTGCTGCACACCGTCAAAGTCCAGTGGGGGCACGTCTGGCAGTTGCCGTCCTTTCACCTGATTGTTGAAGCGTGTGAGAAAGGATTCAGTCGCAAAGGAGGAAGGACCCGGACAAAGACGGTGCCCGCGGAGCCACAATTGACCACAGGGCGAATGCGCCTCTAAGCAACATGCACGGGAACCTATGAGGCCGATTCGTCGGCGCGGGGCGCTGACGCCGATGACCTTCGACATTTACGAGTTGGGGCTGCTGCTCGCCGTCACGACCGCAGTGGCTCTCGTCTGCGAGCGGCTGAGGCTACCATATACGATCGGCCTGGTGCTTGCCGGCCTCGCTCTCGCGGCGATGCCGCTCAAGATCGAACTGCCGCTATCGAAGGACTTCGTCTACACCTTCCTGCTGCCGCCACTGGTGTTCGAGGCGGCGCTGCGGCTGAGCTGGCCAAGGCTGCGCCGCGATCTTCCGGTGATTCTCACGCTCGCCGGGCCAGGACTCATCGCCTCGGCGCTGCTGCTTGCGACCGGTATGCACTGGATCGCCGGCTGGTCGTGGACGGCGGCGGGACTGTTTGGCGCGCTGATCTCGGCAACCGATCCGGTCGCTGTCGTCGCCACCTTTGACGAAGCCAGGGTGCGGGGGCGGGTCGATCTGTTGGTGCGCGCGGAGAGCCTTATTAATGACGGAACGGCGGCGACGGCGTTTGCGATCCTGTTGGCGATCGCCCTCGGCGCCCCTGCCGCGCCCATGGACGTGACATGGACGTTGCTTCTAACTGTCGGCGGCGGGCTCGCCAGCGGCTTCGCCGTGGCGGGAGCGCTGCTCTTCCTCGTCGGTCGCACCAACAATAACTTAGTCAAGATCACACTGACGACGCTGTGCGGTTATGGCTCCTTTTTGTTGGCCCAGCGAATAGACGCTTCAGGCGTGTTAGCTGCGCTTGCGGCGGGTCTGGTGGTGGCGCAAGGAAGCCGGTGGGGGCTTTTCGGCTCCACGGGACAGGGCGCGGTCGCGGCCTTCTGGGAGTATGTCGCCTTCCTCGTCAACTCGGTGATCTTCATCCTGATTGGTCTGCACGAGGCCGAGCGGCATTTTCTGCCGGTGTTCTGGCCCGCCCTTACCGCGATATTGCTTGCCGTCGCCGGGCGCGCCATCGCCGTCTACCCATTCTGCGGCCTGTTTAGGGGAACACGTTACGCCGTCGAACTCAGGCACCAACATGTGCTGTTCTGGGGAGGCTTTCGTGGTGCGCTGCCCTTGGCGCTAGCGCTCGGATTGCCGACATTGATCGCTGAACGCGAGGACGTCGTAACCATGACCTTCGCCGTGGTGGCATTCTCCGTCTTTATCCAGACCCTGGTGATGATCCCATTGCTTTACCGGCTGGGCGTGATTCGTCGTCCAGCAAATTGAGCTCAGGATGGCCCGCTTGCCGTTGAAAATCGAGAAGCGGGCGTCGCGGGTTGAGAGTCTCATGTTGCACGTAGTTATCAGAATGCGCTGTTTGTGCGCTCTGCCGCGGCATTCCGGCGAGAGCGCCGGCTCGGATTGATCCGCACCTTCAACAAAACGTCCCATCGGATCCTCCATCAGACGAGGCTTGAATCATAGCTGACTCGCGCGCGCATTTTCACACCGCCAGGGGCGGTTGCGGACATTGACGAGAGCCGACAAAGCTTCCTCATGTGCGTTCTGGCTCGGCGACGTGATTTCTTCCCGAATGAAAGGGCCGTGACGCGAATGAAGACCTTGTTTCAGATCATCGCCGACGACGGGACGCCAGGACGTGTCGAAGAAATCGCATCTTTATACAGCCCTTATCTGGAGCATCGATTTTTTGAATGGAGCCTTTATGGGCATTTGTGAAAATAACTGCCATCTTCATCATCGCAGATGACGACGAGACGTCGATGCGCGCATCGTAATCTTCTCTCCCTCAGACTCGTACTAAATGGGTGATGTCATGGCTAGTGTTCGGGTCGCCGCCGGGCACAGGATTATCGATTCGATGATTGCACTTGGAGACTGCACGACGCAGCACCGCATCCTCATGGCCGGATCAAACAGCATGGCGATGATGATCGAGATGCATCGGCGCGGCTATGCTCAAGCGTTTTCGACCGGAAATTGCGGCCGCCCGGCGGGCCAATATGATGTCGCACTGATCGATTGGCGCAGGCGCACGCTTCATGACCTTGAGAAGACGCTGGACTGGGTTGGCAAATTTCTCAGTCCAGCGGGATTGCTGGTTGTCTGGGTCGATGCTCAGAAGCTAGCAGCCAATCAAAGCTTTCGCGCGTCACTGGAGAAGCGGGGCTACATCATCGAGCAGGACGCCGTGCATGAGTGCGGCCGTGCACTCGCCGCGCGGCTACAGCAACCCACTCCGCTCAAGAAGGCAGCGTAATACCTTATTGTCCGGAAGGACGGGAGATGGCGGCGGAACGGCGTGTCTGGTTGTGAGCCGTCCGTCACCGCCTTCCTAGAAAAGAGATCAAGATGGCCAAGTCGAACCCGAGACGCACGATTATTCGAGAATGGAGTTCGCTTCCACGTGAGAAACGACAATCCATTCAGCACGCAGCGGCTTTTGCGGAGGCGGCCCTGCAGCGCCACAGTCTGCCACGCAGCAGGCGAGCGCCGCGCGATGTTGTCATGGGATGGCTGGGGCCGCGCATTGGACGGGCTTGAGAACTATGCGAGGCAGCTAGCAGTAGGAGTTTCAAACATTGCGAGCGTTGGCGTGTCAGATCGCGATAGTGTCCTAAATCCTTCGCTTAGATGTTTAGTCTCGGCATCCGGCGGAGCGGATTGAGCGTGAATCTGCGCGGTTCTTTCGTCCAGCGCTTGCATTAGCTGAACTCGACGAGTGAACAACAATGGCTCACCATCGTGACAATGGGCCGGAGTCGGGTGTGTCTTCAGACCGAACGAGGAGTCTCCCGAATTTCGGCCCTTGGATTCCGTTTTTATGCCGCCCTTATGGGCAAGCGCTTATAGAGATATGGAATCTATATCCCGTTCTGCCGCAGTTTAGATCGAGTAGACGAACGCCAAGCGCAAGAAGGAGATCGGGTCAGCGTGACGCGATCACGCAAGGACACAGCCAGAGCTACAAGGCGCATAGGCGAGGTAGACATATGATCTGCTCGGATTCGTCCCGGCAGCTTTTATTCTTGCATGCTGGTGGTCACCGGCGGTTTTGGCCAAGAGGGGCGCCGACGGCATGGTGAGAAATGCTTCTGGCCGGGCTCGGAGGTGGTGGGGTGGATCAGGGCGAAATTATCTTGGCTGACGATGACGCCGCGAGCCGGACCGCCGTGGCGCAGGCGCTCTCGAGCGCCGGCTATGAGGTGCGCGCGACTGGAACGGCGGCGACCTTGTGGCGGTGGGTACAATCGGGCGAAGGCGATCTCGTAGTGACCGAGGTCGTCATGCCGGACGAAAGCGCCTTCGAACTGTTGCCACGCATCAAGAAGCTCCGACCAAACCTGCCGATCATCGTCATGAGCGCGCAGAGTACGTTCATGACCGCAATCCGCGCCTCAGAGCGCGGCGCCTACGATTACCTGCCCAAACCCTTCGATGTGAAGGAGCTGGTTGGCATCGTCAGCCGCGCCATGGCCGAGCCGCGCAAAAGGCGCGACCTGGACGGCGACGATGAAATCGAAGGAATGCCGCTCGTCGGCCGCTCGCCGGCCATGCAGGAAATCCATCGCTCGCTTGCGCGTCTCATGCAGACCGATCTCACCGTGATGATCAACGGCGAGTCGGGTACCGGCAAAGAGCTGGTTGCGCGCAAGCTACACGATTACGGCAGCCGCAAGAAAGGGCCGTTCGTCGCGATCAATATGGCTGCCATCCCGCGCGATCTCATAGAAAGCGAGCTGTTCGGCCATGAGACGATCGGGCTCACCGGTACCAATCAGCGTTCGGTCGGCCGTTTCGAACAGGCTGACGGTGGCACCTTGTTTCTCGACGAAATCGGAGACATCCCGATGGAGGCGCAGGCGCGACTATTGCGTGTGCTGCAGCAAGGCGAATACACTAGGGTCGGTGGGCAAACGCTGATCAGAACCGATGTGCGGATTATCGCCGGCGCTAACAAGGACCTGCGCACGCTCGTTCAGCAAGGCCTGCTCCACGAGGACTTGTATTTCCGTTTGAACGTTGTTCCCTTGCGCCTACCGCCTCTGCGGGAGCGCGCCGAGGATATTCCCGACCTCGTGCATCATTTCCTAAAGATCGCGGCCAGTGAGGGTTTGCCCCAGCAATATATCGAGGAGGGGGCGCTTGACCGTATGAAGCGTTATCGCTGGCCAGGAAATGTCCGCGAATTGGAAAACCTCATACGACGCCTCGCCATTCTGCATCAGCAGAATATCATAACCGAGGAACTCATTGAGCGGGAACTGAGGTACGAGCTTGGCCACAGCGCGAACGATCTCTCGGCTGCCGACGAAATACCGTTCGCCACCGCGATCAAGCCGGTCCTCGCGAAGATGTTCGGAGGAGATCAACTGCCAAGACCAGGTCTGTATCACCGCGCTATTCGCGAGATTGAAGGGCCTGTGATTGCTGCGGCGCTGGCGGCCACTGGCGGTCACCAGCTCAAGGCTGCTGAATTGCTCGGCCTCAACCGCAATACCTTGCGAAAGAAATTGATCGGCCTCAACATTCACGAAGGGTTTTCCAAGCTATAGTCGCCCGTGCGGACCAGCCTATGGCGCCCTATGTTCCACGCCGAGGCAATCGTGCACGACGATCTTGCAGGTCCCTGGAGAGCGGAGCGGCTAATGGCGAAGACATTGCAGCACGGCCAATTACCTCTGACAAAGTCTGCGGCTTCTGAGAGCGCAGACACTGAGTTTCGGCTTCCCACAATGGCGCAATATGTGATCGCGTTTCTGCTGGTCGCCGCCGCAACATTCATGGCCTTCATTGCCAGTTCGGTCGTGCCTGCAGCCGGCCTCACGCTGTTCTTTGTCCTGCCGGTAATCATCACCAGCACCGTCTATGGGTTGGGGCCTTCCCTGGCGGCAATTGTGGCGAGCGTCCTCGCGTTCGACTACTTCTTCACGAAGCCATACTTGACCTTGCGCATGACCGATCCATCCGAGATCTGGACAGCGGCCCTGCTGCTCATCATCGCGGCCATCGTCGGCACCGTGGCTTGGCAATCCCGGCGACATGCGCTCGAAGCGCGTCGGGCCGCCGCGCAGGCGGAAGAGCTGCGGCTCTTGGCGCACGTCGTGATCCACGGCGCTTCGCAGCCTCAGATCGTTCAAGCCGCAGCGACGGCGCTCTGCCGGATTTTCGGCGGCCCGACGGCCATCTTTTCCCGGATCGGTGATCAGATTCACGTTGAAGCAACCGCTTGCGACGCCGACGTGTCCGAGGCGGAGCGGGAAGCCGCGCTAGGCGCGTCGATCGACGGCATCCGCACACGAGCGCAGACCTATCCTTACGACCAGTCACGGTTTGACATGTGGCCGGTCGGGACGGGGATTGAGTGCCAGTACGTCGTTGGCGTAGATTTCGATCGTACCCCATACGAACGCCCCGCGGATGCCGATCAACTCATCGAGATCGTTGCCGCCTACCTAGTCGCCAATCTCACCCGCGCGGATCAGTGACCCGCAGCAGCGACGTTGACGTAGTGGGAGCGAAGACCGAGCACCTACGGCTCGGCGACCATCATCCCGTGCTCGGCGAGGATCCGCCGAAGCGGGGCAAAATGCCTGGCGCCGGCCCTCAACGCGACTGGCTTCGCAAGCGGGCGCGCGTCGAGTTCCCCGCCGTTTCCCTGTCATTGCACGCCACAGCGGTACGCCCATGACTCCCTTGTTGCACTCGTCGGCAGCGCGCGCACGTTGCGCACGGCGCGCTGCCGACGGATCGACTCGAAGAGAACGCCTAGCTATCGGCCTCGACTATCCGTTCCTCCCGTCGTAAGCACATGGTAAACGTCGACGCCATTTTTTTTGCGCCGAATCTCACCTACCGCTTCTGCATCTCTCAGCTTTCGCGCGACGCACGCGAGCGCGTTCAGCTGTTCCCCTTCTGCGGGGAGCAGCAGAAAAAATACAATGTCAACTGGTTGACTATCAATCGCCTCGAATTCGATCGCTTTGCGAAGACGAGCCAAGACGCCAAAGGGCTGCTTTAGGCCCTGAATGCGAGCGTGCGGGATCGCCACTCCAGCGCCCATTCCCGTAGAACCGAACGCCTCCCGCTTCAGGATTTCGCCGGAAACACCCTCTGGGTTCAGCTTGAGGACTGATGCTGCTCGACGCGAGAGTTCCTGTAGCAGATGAACCTTGTCGGGCGCGCGAACGTCGATCAAGACATCGGCAGGCGCCAAAAAATCCTTGATACCCATAACCGCTCCGATGGGCTGATCGCGAACATCTTACGCCAGCAGGGTGAAACTGCCGTTTCCAAGCTCACTTGTTGCATGCAAAGTCATTCTGGCGCGCGAAGACGGTACCCGATTCCCGTTTCTGTCAAGATATATTGCGGACGTTCAGGATCTCTCTCGATTTTCTGCCGGAGTTGGCGGACATAAACCCGTAGGTACTGCGCATCGGTAAGACTGTTCCATAATTCACCCAACAAGAATTTGTGCGTCAGCACCTTTCCCGCATGCTGCACAAGCACCCGCAAGAGTTCATACTCCTTAGGTGAAAGCTTCACCTCGTTTTCGCCTACCTTGACGACGCGACGAACTAGATCGACTGAGAGGTCGTCTAGGCGAAAGATTGGACGCTCGCCTTGCACCTGAAGTTGATGGCGCAACGCGGTCCGCATGCGGGCGAGGAGCTCGTCCATTCCGAACGGCTTGGTCACGAAGTCGTCAGCGCCGAAATCGAGCGCCTGGACCTTGCCAGCCTCGTCGCCGCGACTGGATAATACTACTATCGGAACCCTCTCATTTCTTGCACGGATCATTCCTAACAGGTCATGTCCCGAAATATCGGGAAGCCCCAGATCGAGAATGATCAAATCTGGTTGCTGGCGCAACAGATCGAGGGCGGTCTTGCCGTTGGGCGCCTCGAGAATCTGATAGCCTTGCGTAGTCAGCCCCATGCGCAGGAGCTTGCGGATGGGGGGCTCGTCGTCGATCACCAATACCTTGAGGGGGGCGGCCGTCATGCGGCAACGTCCAACTGCTGCAACTCTGCCGGGATCGGCAGTCTGATGGTGAATACGGCTCCAGTCCGATCCGTGCGGTTTCCGGCGATGAGCGTGCCGCCCATCGCCTCCACGAAACCACGCGAGATCGCGAGCCCAAGCCCGGTGCCGGCACGCACCTGATCAGCCTTTTGCGCCCGGTAGAACTTATCAAAGATATGTTCCAGATCCGTAGGAGGAATTCCATCGCCCTCGTCCAGAAACTGCACGCACACCGAATCCTTATCGCGCCAACCCTGAACGCGGATCGTCGTGCCGACGGGCGCATATTTCGCGGCGTTGTCTAGGAGATTGAACAACACCTGCTCGAACAGGACTGCATCGACCGCGATCATCGGCAGGTCCGCCGCAAGTTGCAGCTCGACACGATGGTCCGCCACGATCTTGCTGGCGCGCCGCAATGCGCTTCCGACGATTTCGCCCACATCGTGAGGAGCAACATTCGGGAAAATTGCGCCAGATTCGAGCTTGGTCATGTCGAGCAAGTTGGCTATGAACCGATTGAGCCGCTCAGCTTCGTCGACGATTGTGGCTAACAGATCCGCCTTTTCGGCATCGGTGAGCCGATCCGACAGACCGCGCAGCGCTTCAGCGGATCCGAGCACGGCTGCGAGCGGCGTCTTGAGGTCATGTGAAATCGAGGTGAGGAGTGCGGATCGCAACCGCTCTGTTTCGATAGTACGCCGCACTTTCTCCATGTCTTCGACTAGATGAACGCGTTCAATCGCGAGCGCCCCTTGATCCATCAAGGCATCGAGCAAACGACGCTCATCGGGAGTCAACAGCGCTCCTGGCTTATCACTGTCAATGCCGACAACGCCGATCGCACCGCGACCGGTGCGCATGGGCAAGAACAGGCGCTTGGCGCCGGGCAGCGTGTCCGAGCCACGACCTGCCGACCGATTGTTTTGCCAAGCCCACTTGGCCGCGGCGAGGTCCGCTTCGTCGAGAATGTCTTCCGGCGGATAGCCCGCCTTCACGGCAATCGAGCCGTGTTCAGGCAGAAGCAAGACGACCCGCACCTTCAACATTAATGCGGTCTGGTACGCGGCTGCCCACAAGACGTCGTCGAGGGCACCAGCGCCGGCGAGTTTACGGCTAAACGCATAAAGCAGCTCCGTGGTGCGCGCTCGTCTCATCGCCGCAACCGCCTGTATGCGAGCCCGAGCTGCAACACTGGAAACGATGACTGCAATCACTAGAAAGAACAAAACGGTCAACACGTCTGTGGTCTTGGAAATAGCGAAAGTGTAGTACGGCTCCGTAAAGAAGAAATTGTAGCAGAGCGACGCCACGGCCGTCGCGAAGAGCGACGGCCCCAAGCCGAGACGCGCGGCGACACCAACCACCGCCGTAAGCAATACCAACCCTACGTTTGGGAGGCCGATCCATGGCCGGAGCAACGCTCCGACGCCGACCGCAAAGCCGACCGTCAATAGAGCAAAGACGTATGGACGAGGATCGAACGCTCCCCGCCTTTCGCCGGTCTTGATCGTCTTCGTTGCGATCCGTTCTCCTTGGATATCATCGCCGGCTATGACATGGACGCTAATGTCGCCGGAACGCCGCACGAGATCATGCACGATGGATCCATGCAGGATTTCGAACCACCGCGAGCGATTGGATTTCCCCACGACGATCTGGGTAATGTTGTTCGCCTGCGCATAGCCGATCACGTCGTCAGCGATGCGGCGATCGCTCCCGGGAATCGTGATTGCTTGACCTCCGAGAGACTGCGCGAGCCGTAACGTATCAGCGATGCGATCCCGCTGATCTTCGGTAAGCTGCAAACTTCGTCTCGTCTCGATAGAAAGAGCTTCGAAGGGCGCATGCAAGCGGTCGGCCAGGCGCTTCGCATACCGCACGAGACCCGCCGCGCACGGATCCTCACTGACGCACACCAGGATGCGCTCGCTCGCCGCCCAAGGTCCCTGAATGGCGCGCGCCTGCATCTGTGTGAGGAGTTGCTCGTCAACGTGCTCCGCTGTGCGACGCAGCGCCAGCTCGCGCAGGGCCGTCAGATTGGCCGGCCCAAAAAAGTGCTTTAACGCGCGCTCGGCTTGTCTCGGAATGTAGACCTTTCCCTGCTTAAGCCGCTCGATCAGCTCGTCAGGCGTCAGATCGACCAACTTGACGGCGTCGGCGCGGTCGAAAATCGAGTCTGGCACCGTCTCGCGGACACGGACATGCGTGATCTGAGCGACAACGTCGTTCAGACTCTCGATGTGCTGAATGTTGACGGTGGAGTATACGTTGATGCCGCTGTTCAGCAGCTCTTCCACATCGAGATAGCGCTTAGGGTGTCGGCTGCCGGGAGCGTTGGTGTGAGCCAGCTCGTCGACGAGAACGATCTGTGGTCGGCGGGCGATGATGGCGTCGAGATCCATTTCCTCGAGCCAGCGGCCTTTATATCCGAGACGCTGACGGGAGATGGTTTCGAGACCTTCCAACAGGGCCTCCGTTTCTTTCCGACCGTGAGTCTCCACGACGCCAACCACGACATCGTAACCGTCTTTGCGCCTAGCGCGAGCTTGCTGCAGCATCTCGTATGTCTTGCCGACGCCTGGCGCAGCGCCGACGAATATTTTCAGCTTGCCGACGCGTCCGTCCTCTCGCCGAGCGGCCTCCAGCAGAGCCTCTGGAGAAGGTCGCTTGTCCTGATTGCGTTGCTGATCCGGCGTCATGCGCTCAGACCCTTGATCGCTTCGGTTTGATCCGCAGACGCATCCTCTTCACCTTTCGCCTCACGACAGCCCACCATTGTCCAATTTCTCGTCCCTGCTGCCCCAAAGCTCTCGCGCGGCGACTTCCATATACAGCGAAGCAACCGAGCTGAGACCACTCATTGCTGTGAGGCCTTCAGCCGCTTATCACATTCGCGCCGGTATTCGGACCAGTTCATCGTCGGGTTGGCCTTCCTCAGCTCGATCTTTTGGGCCTTCCATTGGGCGGCACACTGCTTCCTCCTGAGTTTTTCGGCTTCGGCGCTATCCGCGGCTGGCCGGCTGGGAGTGATTCCAGGAACAGGCGCGGGAGCGGGCGCCGTTTCGACCCGTGGCTCCGACGGAGCAGGAGTTGGGGCGGAAGAAGGAATATTCCTCTCAGCTCCGGAAGGTGGCGAACCGGTCGGCGAAGGCGCCGGCGCAGGCTCGGTAGTGGGAGCGGGCGCTGCAACCGGAGCAGCCAGCGTGTCGAGCGCGACATTGAGTTCGAGCACGTTCACAAGACGGTCCGGAGCCAAGAACCCGCCCGGCGCAAACGCGTGCTCCCGAACAATGCTCTCGATTTGAGCCTTTGGAAGGCCCCGCGCTTGAGCTACCCGGCCCGCCTGATACAGAGCCGCTTGCTCACTGATATGAGGGTCCAGCCCCCCACCGGAGGCGGCCGCCAACTCGGCTGGCAAAGGCTTCTCAACCGTGGCGCCGTATTTTTCAACCAATTTGGTCGCGCGATCCGTGAGATCGGAACTCGTGGGGGATTTGTTGCTGCCTGCCGCGCTTGTCGCGTCATACCCTTCCTTTCCTGCCGACGACGGCCGCGGCCAAAAGTATTGCGGTTGCTCGAACTTTTGCGCGATCAACCGGCTGCCAATCACCTTTCCGTCTGGGGCAGTGATCAGCGATCCTAACGCCGTATATGGAGTGGTTATCTGACCTACTCCCCAAATCACCGCTGAATACCCTACAACGCAAATGAGCATGGTAGCCACGGTGACGCGGACACTGGCGACGAACGATAATGAGTAAGACATGTGTTTGTCCTTAGAGCCCATTCACTTCATGTAGATCAGATGCTCTGCAACCGGTCCCAGCGTCGCGGCCGGGAAGAAGGTCAGAGCGCCGACGACGAGAATCGTCGCCAACAGCATTCCAGCGAAAGTGCCGTCTTCCACGCCTAGCGTACCGATCGATTCCGCGCTCCGCCGCTTGGTGACGAACGAGCCGACGATCGCCAGCGGCAGAATGATCGGTATGAAACGAGCTAACAACATGACGATGCCAGTTGCCACGTTCCACGGGACGGTATTGTCACCCAACCCTTCGAAACCCGATCCATTGTTCGCGCTGGCGGAGCTGAACTCATAGAGCATTTCGCTAAATCCATGCGGGCCAACGTTGTTCAGAGTTTCCGCGCCCCACGGCGTCGCCGCGAAGATGGCGGCGCCGCCGAGAATGAAAAGCCCGTGGGCTAGAAGCGCGAGTATGGCGAGCTTGACCTCGCGCGCCTCCACGCGCCAGCCTACATATTCGGGCGTGCGGCCCACCATCATCCCTGCGATGAACACGGCGACGATCATATAGATGAACATATTGATCATGCCGACGCCGACGCCGCCGAAGGTCGCGTTCAGCCACATGCCGATCATCGGCATTAGCCCAGTCATGGGGTTGAGGCTATCGTGCATCGCGCCGACGGAACCGTTGCTTGTCGAAGTGGTGATGACGGCCCAGGTCGGTCCGGACGTCGCGCCAAACCGCATTTCTTTGCCTTCTAAGTTGCCGACGTTCTGCTCGATCGGCAGACTGGCGAAAGCTTGCGTCGGGGCCGACTCGAAATAGACAGCGCCTGTGATCTTGGCCAGAAGAAGCGCCAACATGACGCCGAAGACAACCGCCGCATGACGCATGCGGCCGATAATCCGGCCGAACATCCACACGCTCGCCATCGGAATGATGATGATGCAGAACATCGAGAGCGCGTTGGTCCAGAACGTCGGGTTCTCCAACGGATGCGTGCTGTTCGGCCCGAAGAAGCCGCCGCCGTTGGTTCCGAGCTGTTTGATGGTCACGAACGCCGCCACCGGACCGCGTGCGATTGTCTGCTCGACGCCTTCCAGCGTCATCGCTTTGGCGGCGCCCTCCAATGTCATCGGCATGCCGCCGAGCACCATGAGCGTTGCAACAACAAGCGCTATCGGCAGCAGCACTAGGAACGAGGCTCGCTGCAGATCGACAAAGAAGTTGCCCATATCCTGCCGACCGGCGAGACCGCGGGCGAGCGCCGCAAGAGCGGCGATTCCGGTCGCGGCCGACACGAACTGCAACCACATCAGCGCGCCCAGCTGCGAGAAGTAGCTCAGCGTGGATTCGCCGGAGTAATGCTGAAGATTCGTGTTGGAAGTGAAAGAAGCGGCGGTGTTGAAGATCAGGCTTCCTTCGATCGGTCCCATGCCGTCAGGGTTGAGCGGCAAATATTGCTGCAAGGCGAGGATGCCGAAGCACACCACGAACATCAGCGCGTTGAAGACGAGCATGGAGACCGTATATGCCTTCCAGTCCTGCCCCTTCCGAGCAGCGGAGCCGCCGAAGAGCTGGAAAGCTCGGGTGAACCGGTCGATACGGCCGCTTTCGGAGGCGTCGGGGTCCATCGCCCATTTCATGTAGCGACCGAGCGGCCAGGATAGAACAGCTGTGCCGCCGACGATGAGCACAACGAACAGGATGGCGTACATAACCATGAGGATCAGCTCCAGAGTCCTTAGCCTAAGCTCGATCGACCGCCGAGGTCATCAAGAGCAGAAGCCCGAAGATTACGAGTCCGAGAACGAGATAAACGATCGCCATTCGGATAATCCTTTTCTGTCAGGCGAGTTGTAGAGCAGTCACGATCATATCGATGAGTTTGATTCCGACGAATGGCACGATCAAACCGCCCAAGCCGTAAACCAACAGGTTGCGCCTTAGAACGGCCGCGGCGCCGATAGGCCGGTAAGCGACGCCTTTCAGCGCCAGCGGAATGAGGGCGATGATGATCACTGCGTTGAAGATGATGGCGGAGAGAATGGCGCTCTGAGGGGTTGCGAGCCGCATGATATTCAGCGCGTCCAACTGCGGATACAAGGCGATGAACATCGCCGGAATGATGGCGAAATACTTCGCCACGTCGTTGGCGATTGAAAAGGTGGTCAGCGCTCCGCGTGTCATGAGAAGTTGCTTGCCGATCTCAACGACCTCGATCAGCTTGGTTGGGTTCGAGTCGAGGTCTACCATGTTGCCAGCTTCGCGAGCCGCCTGCGTGCCGGTGTTCATTGCGACGCCAACATCCGACTGCGCGAGCGCCGGGGCGTCATTAGTTCCGTCGCCGCACATCGCAACCAGCTTGCCTTTAGCCTGCTCTTGACGAATGAGGCGCAGCTTATCCTCGGGAGTGGCCTGCGCGAGGAAATCGTCGACCCCAGCGTCTGCCGCAATGGCTGCGGCTGTCATCGGGTTATCGCCTGTAATCATGATAGTGCGGATGCCCATGCGCCGAAGTTCGGCGAAGCGCTCGCGAATGCCGCCTTTGATTACGTCCTTGAGCTGAACAACGCCGAGAAGTTTGCCGTCTTTCGCGACGGCGAGCGGGGTTCCGCCAGATTTCGCGACTTCATCAGCGATCGCGTTGATCTCTCGCACTTCATCTGCGCTGACCGCACGCTCCAGCACTTGTACGGCGCCGGCCGTCGACCCGCCCGCGCTCGAAGATGCGCCGAGATAGCCGAGGACAGAATCGACAGCGCCCTTACGGACCCAAGAGCTGCCGACTTCCATTCCGCTCATACGGCTCTGGGCGGTGAATGGGATAAAATTTCCATGAAGTTCAGAAAGCTCACGTCCGCGAATACCGTATTTCTCCTTGGCGAGCACGACGATCGAGCGTCCTTCGGGCGTCTCGTCGGCGAGGGAGGCGAGCTGTGCAGCATCCGCCAACTCCTCTGCTGTCACGCCACGCAGCGGCCTGAATTCGGTTGCTTGCCGGTTGCCGAGCGTGATCGTTCCGGTCTTGTCGAGCAGAAGCGTATCGACGTCTCCAGCGGCCTCGACCGCGCGTCCCGATGTCGCAAGCACATTGAAGCGCACCAGCCGATCCATGCCAGCGATGCCAATCGCCGAGAGAAGTGCTCCGATGGTCGTCGGAATCAGGGCGACAAAAAGGGCGACGAGTACGGCTACCGGGACGCTGCCGCCCGCATATTTCGCGAAGCTGGGTATGGTGGCAACTGCGATCACAAAGATCAAAGTCAAGCCGACGAGCACGACGGTCAGGGCGATCTCATTCGGCGTCTTCTGGCGCTCTGCGCCTTCCACCAATCGAATCATCCGGTCGAGAAACGTGGTGCCCGGCGCGGCAGTTATCCGAACACGGATCCAATCAGAAATAACCTGAGTGCCGCCCGTGACCGCTGAACGATCGCCGCCGGATTCGCGAATGACCGGCGCCGATTCCCCGGTGATCGCAGCCTCGTTGACCGAAGCAATGCCTTCGATCACTTCGCCATCCGAAGGGATAATGTCACCGGCTTCGACTAACACGACGTCGCCCGTTCTGAGGCTGGTGCCGGGGACGACATTGTAGTTTGCTAGGCTCGGTCCGCTAAGAAGCTTCGCCTGCACCTCGGTGCGCTGCTGGCGCAATGCATCAGCCTGCGCCTTGCCGCGGCCTTCGGCGACTGCTTCCGCAAAATTCGCAAAGAGGACCGTGAACCAGAGCCAGACTATGATCTGGAAAGTGAAGCCCAGGTTTTCTCCCCCGAATATCAAGTCACGCAGAAATAGGATGGTCGTGAGCGCCGCGACCACCTCGACCACGAACATGACTGGGTTCTTCACGAGAACCCGCGGATCAAGCTTGATGAAGGCGGAGCGAATTGCAGGCCCGATAATCCCAGGATCTGCGAGCGCAGAAACGGGCATACGCTTACGCAGGGTAGACGTCTCCATCACGTAACTCCGTTGAATTTTGTCAGTTGAGCTTCCGGCTTGCGCGTCGAAGAAAACGGTTCTGTTGACGCCTCAGTAGAGATGGCGCTGAACAACGAATTTCGTGGCGTTGTCCTCTGCCGCAGAACGTCCAAAGAAGACAAGCCCAGCGCTGCAAAGACATCACGATCTTTGCATAGTTAGATGCTTAAAACCGCTCGGGCCGCAGCAGAACGTATGTGAGATAGATCGTGAGACCCACGGTGACGAGGCCTGAAAGGGAGTAGTCGAAGATCATCGTTGCCTCTAAACAGTCAGAGTGATCATTTGCGGGCCAGGGACGGCTAGGGTGACGAGCCGCCAACTGCGGAAACTGACGACGATTCGCCGGCGCTCTGGCCAAAACACTCGTTCGAGCCGCGAGCAGTCATCCGCCTCATTCGAGCGCCTCAAATGCCATTAATCGTATATATTTTCGAGAGGCGCAGGCGCTTTACGATATAGGATTCTCATATAAATGAGACATCTTGGCAGTGCGGAAACCACGACTCATGTCGGCGACGATTCCCAGATATGGCGTGGCGTTTTCATACGCCCTTGCGCGCCCCAACCGACCACAATAGCGCCCAACAGAACAGCCTAACGCCAGCCGTGTGAACGCCAATCCCGCCTTCCGCGGCTGAGTGCGACTTTATGAAAGTCGGTTCCGACCCTTATGGCCTCTATATAACGAAAACTTCCCACCCCCCTCGCTTTTCTATGTCGTTCAGACCATCGTCTAAGGCAATCGCTCTCCTGAGACCGCGTCATGTTGTGCAACTCGAAAAACGAGGACCGCATCGCTCGATTGAACGAGCAGATTCGAATTCGGCCGGCGCTTACGTCCGATTTCGTCTCCAATGTCATCGCGGACGCTTGCATACGGTTTCCACTGCTGAAAAAAGCTGGAAAAACAAGTCGCATCGAAGAATACGAAGCTGGAGCCTGGACTGAAGCGTTCATCGCGTTGATCGAACTCGAACTACCGGCGTGGAGACTTCGCCGCCTCATCTATGAAGATGGCGAATGGTTTTGCTCGCTTTCCAGATATAGACATGTGCCCGTTGAGCTCGATGACACTGCAGACGCAAGTCACGAAGAACTGCCGCTCTCAATCTTGGGCGCATTTCTCGAGGCAAGGCGTATGGCCAGTGCTATGCTTCAATTCTGTTCGCTTGACGCGCCCGAACTCCCGTCAATTACAGGGCATGCAGTTTGCTGTGACAACTTCGGATAACCGCCTGTGCATCGGCAGCGAATTAGGAGATTTCCCCTATTCGCGCTGGACCGCGCAAAATCGCCTTTCCGCTACTGCCGACGCAAATTTTGATGTGGTGGATTGCTAATTGCAATGGTCGCTGCCATCGTGAGCGTCTCGATCCAAATCGGACATAGGATCTTTCCAGGAACGCGCCCAGGAATTCCAAGTTTCACCTGCCGCATGGAATATTTTTGATGGAGGGCGCGACCTCTGTCGCTTCGCGCGAACACGTGTCGTTCTGATTTCTCGCATTTAGAGGCGTCACTTTCAAAGCCGTAATGCGATTGCGCGCCTTTCCTATTACTTCGAAACGAAAGCCATGAAAGGCGAACACCTGCCCCACGTCCGGGATAGAATTCGCCTCATGGATAAGGAAACCAGCGAGGGTGATTGCTTCGACGGGCAGATTCCAGTTCATCGTGCGATTGAGGTCGAGCACCGGCGTCGCACCGTCGAGCAGAACCGGAATCCCGGTGTGCGGGTTCACGAGTTGCATTCCGACATAACTCCTCAGCAAAATACCGAGCAATGCATCGATGTTAGTCCGCTCCAGCGAGGCTTGTCGTTTCGTATTGGCGTAAGAATACGAGTGGCGCTAACGCGTCATTCCAACAGCCGATCGGGCGACTTCAATTTCATTCAGGGAATGGGAGCCGATCCCGCGCACTGCAACTAGAACTCTAGCGTAACAGCTTGCGCCGCAGCCGTCTGGCCGGCGCGATATCATTGCAAGAGTAAGGCGGCCCCAGCTGCGATTACAGCGCCACCAATGTTGAAAAAAGCCAAGCGCATCAGCAAATCTTTGCGGACATGTGTTCCCCTCATCAACGATGGTATGAGGGAACATAAGAAAGTTGGCGTAAAGAAGCCATTCCTAACTCGCGCTAACTACATAAAGGCCCCATAAAGATTACGAGTTTCGCTGATCTCGCTTTCGGCATGATCACGCGCGGCGCTTCGGATGCGATTTGAGCATGTTTTTTTAAGAACGCGCCAGATCGTGCTGTCGCTGGCCAGATCGACGATGTCCGCCGCGCATATCCCTCTGGAAGCCTCGAACACGCGAGCTTAACCGGCGTGGTTTACTTCAAAAGACGGTTCGCGGGCCCCTTCCCTTGTTGAGCATCTGCCGCAATTGCACACGCTCCAGCGAGCTCAGATCGGCGTTTATGCGGCGTATATGCGCTACGAAGATATTCTGAATGGCTTCTTTACATTGTTTGAGTCCATACTTCTGCTGTTCGAAAAGAACGAGAAACGATCATGCTCGAACCCCACCATGTCGCGTTTCTCGCCTTTGCTTTCGGGGTTCTGCTGGGCGTACTGTTACGCGCAAAATGATCCTCAATGGAGGAGATGACAATGATGGAGCCAATCTTCGGCTTGGGCGCCGCCGCTTTGATATTCATGATAGGTAAGAACATAATCGATGAGTTGCGCTTACGGCGCGACAGGAAGAAGACAAGCTCCCTCACGAAATTGACAATACATTGACTTATGAAGTCAGTTGCCCGGGGGGCTTTGGTTCCAAGCACTACTCTGCTTTGCGCCGTCAACAATCTTGAGCCCTAGTCACGAGCCGCTTGCGAACGCTACCGAAGAAAATCAGGGCCTGCAGTCGGGTGATGGCGAAATCTCCTGTCGACTTGACGCGCCTCTCCCAAAGCTCCGACGCGAACGCGTGGATAACAAACGCGCAGTGGTCGCGACGTGAGGCGGAAGCACTAGCTCAGCAACCATCCGCAGGATGTCAGTGACGTTTCCTTCGCATATGCGGTGCGAGCATCTGTCCGACCTACCCTTGCATTGTACGCTGCGGGTCAAGGCGAGAGAAGAACCCTTCTCCGATCTGAAGCGGGCGCTTCGTGGCTCGCTCTCTGCGTTGGCGACGCCATTCTCCAACGAGGGCATCTGTGAAAAGGCGTTCGTCAATCTTATCGATTGGCAAATGGAGCAGGGTAGCCAAGGCCTGATCGTAGGCGGCGTGACAGGGGAAGGGTCTACGCTCACACTGCAAGAGTTCGATCACTTGCTGCAGATAGCTGTCGGGACGGCGGTGGGTTCCATTCCAGTCATCGCTACGACCGGAACGAACTGCACTCGCGAGACGATCCTGCTGACGCAGGCGGCCGAAACGGCGGGCGCGGCGGCAGCCCTAATCGTAACACCGTATTACAATAAGCCGAGTCAGCTGGGGATCTATCGCCACTACTTCGAAATCGCCCGCTCCGTCGGACTCCCGCTCATCATTGAAAATAATCCATCGCGAACGGGTGTGGACATTCTGCCGGAGACGCTCGCGGAACTGGCAGGAATACCGAATATTGTCGCGATCGAGGATGCAACGGGCGACCCTAGGCGCCTTGCCTCGGCTCCGCTTTCGGTGGCGTCAAATTTAGTTCGTCTGTCGGGGGATGATACGACCTGCGTTCTGTCCCGCATGGCTGGATGGCAGGGATCGGTTTCCGTGGTCGCCAACGTTGTGCCGAACCTATGGGCGGAGATGCAGAAGGCGTGCAGCGCGGGCAATTGGAGCCGCGCCACCGCGATCCAGATGCAGTTATCACCGTTGCTACGGGCGCTCCGATTGGAAACCAATCCTGGCCCGATCAAATACGCTCTGTCGTTCGTGAGGCCCTGGTTCAGTCCGGAAGTAAGACTTCCGCTCACGCCCGTGAGTTACGCGACAGGCAAGGCCGTCGTGGCGGCTCTTGCCGACCTTGGGCTTGTCAATTGACAGCAGCGGGCTACTGCATGTGACAATCGCCGCTGTGCAAAACTTGCAAGCGGGCCGCATGGCCCCCCGGAGCCGGCCGCTCCGCCGTCCAAGTGGGACACGGTCACGAAAAGCGGCCATATCGAGATCGGTGACAAGACGCTGGCCCGAGCTGACAGTTCGACGTTCGCCCGAACCAAATCTTCACGTGGAAGTGTAACCCTTCTCGAAGGCGCGGCGGGCTTTTTCGGCGGTGACAAAAGCGAGACGATGAAATTCTACTCGTTCTAAGCATCGCTCCCACGTCGCGCGGGGAAGTCGCGGCAAGCGAACGGAACGATACGATCAATATTGACACCGTGCAATTGGGAGCGTCGATGCTCGAAAAGGCGGAAGCGACGGAAAGCCAAAAGGCGCGTCTGAGGACGCTTGCTCTCGGCGCTTTGGGCGTCGTCTATGGCGATATCGGCACAAGCCCGCTTTATACGATCAAGACCGCGATCGCATGGTCCGGCGGCGCCATGGCGCCAGAAGAGGCGCTCGGCATGTTCTCGCTGATCGTCTGGACGCTCACCATCATTACGTCGATTAAATATGTCGCCGTCATTATGCGCGCCGACAACGAGGGCGAGGGAGGCATTCTGGCGCTTATATCGCTGCTTGGCGTCAAACACGGACGCCGTCCTTTCGTCATCGCCATCGGAATGCTCGGCGCCGCGCTGCTCTTTGGCGACGGCGCCATCACGCCGGCGATCTCCGTCCTAAGCGCGATCGAAGGATTGAAGACGCCGGCTCCGGCGATCGCGCCCTATGTCGCGCCAATTTCCGTTGCGGTTCTCGTCTGCCTTTTCAGCTTTCAATCGCAAGGCACGGCGCGCATTTCAAAGTTCTTCGGCCCCGTCATGACGCTGTGGTTCTTGGTCATTGGCGCTTTGGGCCTTGTCGGCGTCGTCAAACGCCCAGACGTGCTCTTTGCGCTCAATCCGGCCATCGGCCTGGGTTATCTCGCCACGCATGGATTGGCTGGATTTCTGCTGCTCGGCGCCGTGTTCCTCTGCGCCACGGGCGCCGAGGCCCTATACGCGGACATGGGACATTTCGGCCGCCGGCCGATCCGGCTTGCCTGGTACGGCCTCGTGCTGCCGGCGCTGCTGCTCAATTACGCGGGTCAGACCGCGCTTCTTGTCGAAAGTCCGCCCTCGGCACCCGCCAACCCATTCTTCGATCTTTGTCCTCCGGCGTTGCAACTGCCGCTTGTGGGTCTTGCGACAATCGCGACCGTGATCGCGAGCCAGTCGATCATAACCGGCGCCTTCTCGATGACGCGCCAGGCGATCCAACTGGGGCTGCTGCCGCGCATCCATATCGTGCAGACATCCGAGGAAAGCTACGGTCAGATTTACGTCGGCTTCGTCAATTGGGCGTTGATGGCGCTCACTTTGATCCTCACCATTTCCTTCCGTTCGTCGGAACATCTCGCCGCGGCGTTCGGAATCGCCGTTTCGTTGACGATGTTGTTGACGAGCATTCTGATGCTCATCGCAATGCGAGAAGTCTGGCGCTGGAGTATGGTCGTCAGCCTCGCGCTGGCCGGCGTTTTTATTTTCGTCGACGGCTCCTTCGTCGCCGCCAACATGGTGAAGTTCTTTGAGGGCGGCTGGATTCCGCTCGTTACCGCAGCCGTACTATATTTTCTGATGAGTTGCTGGGCGGAAGGCTATGCCGACATGCGCGCCGCTCTGGAGCGCGACACTCTCCCGATACCAAGTTTCATTGCGCAATTTCGCGGCAAGTCCCGCGTCAAGGGCACAGCGGTTTATATGTCTAGCCGCATCGACGTCGTTCCGGTGCCGCTGTTGCATAATCTCAAGCACAATAAGGTCCTGCATGAACGCATCGTGCTCTTGCACGTCGAGACCGAGCAAATCCCGCGTGTTGATCCTTCGCAACGCGTTGAGACAACGCCGCTTGAAGCCGATTTCTATGCGATCAATGTTCGTTACGGATTTATGGAGCAGCCGGACATCCCTCGCGCATTGCTTCTCGAATCGCTTTCAGTCCCATTTCACTTCAATATGATGGAGACCTCCTTCTTCGTCGGCCGATTGACGATTATTCCAACTGGACTGTCTAAGTGGCGAAGGTTCAAATTGCGAATCTATCAGTTCCTGCACCGCAACGCGCTTCCAGCGACGGAATTTTTTCAGATCCCGCCGGGACGCGTCGTTGAACTGGGCGGTCAAGTCGAGATTTAGTTGGAGCGCGGCCAGCGCGATGACTCCGATCATCGAGGTGGCGATGAAGGACTATTGCATGGGCCAATGCGGCCTCGAGACTGAAGAGGATGAGGAATACTTGAGAAAAAATGGACGCCGAAATTCCGCCAAATTCCAATCACGGTCCTCAAATCTCAGGCTGCTTGAGAACCGGCAGCGAATTGGCGCGCCCGACACGATTCGAACGTGTGGCCTCCACCTTCGGAGGGTGGCGCTCTATCCAGCTGAGCTACGGGCGCATGTTAGAGTGCGATAGCGGGAGATATGGATCGCAGTCAATCACCAAGACCGGATCCGATTACAATTTGGCTGACTTTTCACGACCTCCAGACACCGACAATTGTTGCCTATAACTCCCTCCAGTTTGCTTCCGCGATGCTTCCGTGGTCCGGGAAGCGAATTCTCAAACTTTTTGCGCCTTCGCCAACACCCTGACTTCGCTTACTATTCTCTCTTGCTTGCACCTGCAGTTTCCGCTTGCCTTTGCCTTCGGAGGGCAACGCTCTATCCAGCTGAGCTACGGGCGCAGGCGCATTGCGTTTCTACAGGATGGGACGCCGCCCCGCAACGCCGGTCCTAAATGAGACGAGCGTCACGTCCTCGTGCTATGGCGGCGATGCAAGCGCGGGGACCCCTTGATGTTTCTCGACCAATGGCTCGATCGATTGCGCAGCGCGCGCGACAGGCTCGTCTCCAATCCACGATTTCAGCGCTGGGCGCTGAAGAACCCGGTGACCCGTCCCCTGGCGCGGCGCGGCGCGCGCGCGGGGCTCGACCTTGCTGCGGGCTTCGTCTACTCGCAGGTGCTCGTCGCCTGCACGCAACTCAAGCTCTTTGACGTGTTGCGCGACGGCCCTCTGAGCGTCGAGGCGCTCGCGGCGAAACTCGCGCTTTCCGAGGCCGCAACCCGGCGCCTGGTCGACGCCGCCGCTTCTCTCGGCCTCGCCGAGCGGCGCAGCGGCGGCAGATACGGCCTCGGGCTGCTCGGGGCCGCCTTCGCCGGCAATCCCCAGGCGCTCGCCATCGTCGGACATCAGCCGCTGTTTTACACCGACCTCGCCGATCCGGTCGCGCTGCTGCGCCAGGAGAAACGCGGCGCGCTTGCCGACTACTGGCCTTATTCGGACGGCGACGCGCCGACAGCGCTCTCGGCGCAACAGGTCGGCCCCTACAGCGCCTTCATGGCGGCGACGCAGCCGATGGTCGCGCAGGAGGCGCTGGACTCCTACGATATCACGCGTCATCGGCGCCTCCTGGACATTGGCGGCGGCGAAGGCGTGTTTCTCGCCGCCGCAGCGGCGCGCGCCCCGGATCTGCAGCTCGCCCTGTTCGATCTCCCCGCCGTCGCGGCGCGCGCGAGACAGCGGCTCGAAGCGGCGGGCCTGCTCGGGCGCGCGCAGATTCACGGCGGCGACTTCCTCAACGATCCTCTGCCGGAGGGCGCCGACGTCGCGACGCTTATCCGCATCGTGCATGATCATGACGACGCGTCAGCGCTCAGGCTGCTCTGCAATGTGCGCAAGGCGCTTACGCCCGGCGCCACGCTGCTCATCATCGAAGGCATGTCGGGCGTCAAAGGCGCCGAGCCGCTCGACGCCTATTATGGCTTCTACACGCTGGCGATGGGCCGCGGCGAGCCGCGCCGCGTGGACGAGATCGAGGCGCTGCTGCGCGAAGCGGGTTTTGGCCAGTTCCGGCTAGCGCGCAATCCATTGCCCGCTCTTGCGAGCGTTCTCGTCGCTCAGGCGGTGTGAGAGAAAGTCGTCATTGCGAGGAGCGCAGCGACGAAGCTATCCAGCGGCCGCCTCACGATTCTGGATTGCTTCGCCTCGCTCGCAATGACGGCTTTGCGGCTCGTCATTGCGAGGAGGCAAAGCCGACGAAGCAATCCAGGGGCCGCTTCATGCCTCTGGATGGCTTCGCTTCGCTCGCAATGACGGTATAATATCCACGATTATGAAAAACCCGGCTGTCTATATCGTCGCGAGCAAGCGAAATGGCACGCTGTATACCGGCGTCACTTCAAACCTGTCGCACCGAGTTTGGCAGCATCGCGAGGCGGCTCTACGCGGCTTTACGGCGCGTTACGGCTGCAAGAGGCTCGTCTGGTATGAATTCTACGACACGATGCTAAACGCAATTGCGCGAGAGAAACAGCTCAAAGCCGGATCCCGCAAAAGGAAACTTTCTTTGATCGAGACGATGAATCCCGAATGGCGCGATCTCTATGAACAGCTGCTGTGATGCGCACGGCGTCATTGCGAGGAGCGCAGCGACGAAGCTATCCAGCGGCCGCCTCACGATTCTGGATTGCTTCGCCTCGCTCGCAATGACGCGCGGCTTAGTGCGCCCTTCGCCAGGCGATCAGGCCGGCCGTCGATCCATCCAGCCCCTGCGTCGATTCGTCGTTGTTCTCGACGATCGGCGCCAAACGATTGGCGAGCTCCTTGCCCAATTCAACGCCCCACTGGTCGAAGGGATTGATGTCCCAGATCACCGACTGAACGAAAACCTTGTGCTCATAGAGCGCGACGAGGCGCCCGAGCGTGCGCGGATCGAGATGGCGATAGAGCAATACGCTCGACGGTCGATCGCCCGAAAACGTCTTATGCGGCGCAAGCCGCTCCACCTCTTCTTCGGCTAGCCCCTGCCCGCGCAATTGCGCCTTCGCTTCCTCCAGCGTTCGGCCGCGCATAAAAGCTTCGGCCTGCGCCAGGCAGTTGGCGAACAGCAATTCATGATGATGCTGGTCGGCGTCGGTGGGTTCGGCGGCGACGAGGAAGTCGATCGGAACGACGTCGGTTCCCTGGTGCAGAAGCTGAAAGAACGCGTGCTGGCCATTGGTGCCGGGCTCGCCGAAGATCACCGGCCCGGTTTCATAGTCGACCGGCGCGCCGTCGCGCGTCACCGACTTGCCGTTCGACTCCATGTCGAGCTGCTGCAGATAGGCGGGAAAGCGCGCGAGCCGTTGATCATACGGAATGACCGCCTGCGCGGCGCATCCCATGACATTTCTGTGCCAGACGCCGAGTAGTCCCATCAGCGCCGGGATATTCTGTTCAAGCGGCGCTTCGAGGAAATGCATGTCGACGTCATGGCCGCCCTGCAGAAACTGCAGGAAATTCTCAGGCCCGATCGAAATGGCGAGCGCAAGCCCGATCGACGACCAGAGCGAATAACGTCCGCCCACCCAATCCCAGAATCCGAAGACGCGCGCAGGATCGATTCCAAATTCGGCGACCTTGTCGAGCCGCGTTGACACGGCGGCGAAATGCGCCTTCACCGCCGCTTCGCCGAGCGCGGCGACGATGCGCGCGCGGGCGCTTCTGGCGTTCGCCATCGTCTCCTGCGTGGTGAAGGTCTTCGACGAGATGATGAACAGCGTGCGCGACAGATCGAGATCCTGCAGCGTGTCGGCGAGATCGGCGCCGTCGACATTGGCGACGAAATGCATGCGCGGGCCGTCGCCGCGAAAAGGCGAAAGCGCGCGCGCCGCCATCGCCGGGCCGAGATCAGAACCGCCAATGCCAATATTGACGACGTCGCTGAATGGCGCGCCGGTCGCGCCGCCGACATCGCCCGAGCGCACCGCGCGCGCGAAGGCGAAAACCTTCTCGCGTTCGGCCTCGATGAGCGGCCGCATGTTGTCGCCGCCGACGAGAAGCGGACGAGCCGAGAGATCGCGCAGCGCCATATGCATCGCGGCGCGCTTCTCGGTGTTGTTGACGAGGTCGCCAGAGAACAGCGCCGCGCGCCGCGCTTCGAGATCTCGCGCCTTCGCAAGACAAACGAGCAGCGCAATCGTCTCGCGCGTCACTCTGTGCTTCGAGAAGTCGAAGAGCAGATCGTCGAGCTTGACGCTGAAATTCCTGAAGCGCGCCGAATCCTCGGCGAAGAGATCTAGCGTTCGCGTGCGCTCCAGAGCGGCGGCATGAAATTTCAAAGCGTCAAAAGCGACCGCGACGGCGTCCGACATGCGTCTCTCGCAAAGCAAGCAGTGTCCTCAGCGCGGTTGTAGCCGATTCGCGGGCAAGAAAACGCCGGTCTTTACCGCCGGCCGAACGCCCCTAAATTTTTACTGTATTGTGACAGCAGGATGTGAAATCCGTATCTGTTACATGACAATTATCTGACAGCGGGATGACGATGGACGCGATTCCCTTCCTCGACGTGCGCGATGGCGGCCCCGTCGCCCATGCGCAGGCGCGGATCGCCGCCGCCGCCGCGCTCCGCAAAGCTTGTCTTGGCGTCGTCGCGCCGATGAGCCGGGTGTGCCTCTCGCCGATTGACCGGATCGCGGCGAACTGGCTGAAGCGCTCGGCCTCGGCCTATCGCGCGGAGCTCGAGCGCATCGTCGCGATTCTCGGCTTTCCCGGCGCGATGACGCTGAACATGTCCTATCTCTTCGCCTGCACGACCCAGGCCTATGAGGACGAACACGGTCTGCCGCGCCTGCGCCGGACGCTCGACTGGCCCTTCCAGGGGCTTGGCAAGGGCGTCGAAATCGCGTGGCAGTCGGGCGCCGCCGGCGAATTCTACAACGCCACCTGGCCTGGAGCCGTCGGCGTGCTCAGCGCCATGGCGCCCGGGCGTTTTTGCGCGGCGATCAACCAGGCGCCGATGAAGCGGCGCACGCAGGGCGCGCTCGGCCTCGCCTATGACGCGGCGCTCAATCTGCGCGACGCCATCGCAAGCGAAGGCGGCTGGCCGCCCGATCATCTGCTGCGTTACGCCTTTGAAAATTGTGCGGATTTCGAAGAAGCCGTCGCGTGCATCGCCAGCGCGCCGCTCGCCCGTCCGACGCTATTTACGCTCGCGGGCGTCAGGCGCGGCGAGATGGCGCTGATCGAGCGCACCGAATGCGACGCGCGCGTTCTGCGCGGCCCGGTCATCGTGGTCAATGACTGGCAGGAGCCGCAGGCCGGCTGGCAGGCGCGCATGAGTTACGAGAATAACGTCAGCCGCAAGGCCGCGATGCAGGCCGTCGCGCCCGACGCGCCGCGCTTTTCCTGGGTGCACGAGCCGGTGCTGAATCGCCTCACGCGGCTCGCGGTGGAAATGTGCAGCGTCGGCGCCGGCGATTTCGCCGCGCGCGGCTACGAGTGCCCCTATGTGAAGGGCCAGCCGGCGCCTGTGACGCAGGACTTCTGCCTGCGGGCGGCGACGCCCACGGCGCTCGCGGCTTAATCCAGCTTCGGCGCGCTCGCGCGCCGCAGCCGATCGTTGATCGCTTCGCCCAATCCCCGCTCCGGCACATGCGCCACGGCGACGTCGGCGATGTGGCGGCTATCGAATTCCCGCAAATGCGCGAAAAGATTGGCGGCGGCCTCGACGAGATCGCCCGAAGGCGAAAGATCGAGCACGAAAGCGCCGGGCCTGGCGCGCGCGGCGAGCCTGCCGCCGAAATCGAGCGCCGCCTCGCCTTCCTCGAGTTCATGCGCTTCGAGGCGCAGCCGGGCCTCCGGCGCATAATGGGACGGCGTCATGCCCGGGGCCATGATTTCAGCCTGCGCCGGCGCCGATAGCGTCTCGCCAAGGACCTTCTCGATCGCCTCGCGCGTCACGGCGCCCGGCCGCAGCAGAACAGGGGCGGCCTCGCAGAACGACACGATCGTCGACTCCAGCCCCGCGGGGGTGCGGCCGCCGTCAAGGATCATCTCGACCCTGCCCGAGAGATCCTCCGCGACATGCGCGGCCGTCACCGGGCTCACATGGCCGGAGCGGTTGGCGGAAGGGGCCGCGATCGGGCGGCCAAGCGCACCGATCAGCGCTCGCGCGACAGGATGGGCGGGAACCCGAACGGCGACGCTCGGCAGTCCGGCTCTGGCAAGATCGCAGACCGAGCCGCCGGGGGCGAGCGGCGCGACGATCGTCAACGGCCCCGGCCAGAAGGCTTCAGCGAGGCCCAGCGCGAGCTCGGGGAGTTCCGCCTCGCGCCGCGCGGCGTCGAGATCGGCGACATGGGCGATCAGCGGATTGAACGACGGGCGGTCCTTGGCGTCGTAGATTCGAGCGACCGCCCAGGCCTGCGTCGCGTCGGCGCCCAGGCCGTAGACGGTCTCCGTCGGAAAAGCGACAAGCCCGCCCTCGCGCAGGATCTCTGCAGCACGCGCAATCGCCTCGGCGTCGGCCGGCAAAACGGCTGTCACGGGCTCCGGCCGCTGTAGGGCGGCTTCGGGATCGCCATATGCGCCTCGCGCAACGCCTTCGACCAGCTCTCGCGCAACTCGCGAAAATACGGGTCGTTGGAGCCGATCCTCGTCGCAACCTCGATTTGCAGCGCGTCGCGACGCAGCAGCGCGATGTCGATCGGCATGCCTACGGACAGATTCGAGCGCATGGTCGAATCCATCGAAATGAGGCCGATCTTCAGCGCGTCATAGATGTTGGTGTCAAAATTGACGGCGCGGTCGAGGATAGGCTTGCCGTATTTGTGCTCGCCGATCTGCAGATAATTGGTGTCCGGCGTGCATTCGATGCTGTTGCCGGCGGTATAGATCATGAAGAGACGGAGCGGCCCGCCAGCGATCTGTCCGCCGAGCAGCAGCGACACGTCGAAGCTTACGCCTTGCGCCGCGGGCTCCCCCTCGGCGCTGCCCGTCTGCGCGCGCGAAAGCCGCACCGCGCGACCGACGAGCTGCGCCGCATGCAGCATGCTGGGCGCGTTCATGACGCTCTCGAAGACGCCGCTTTCGACATCCTCGATGCCGTCGCTGATCAGATTCACGACGCCTTGCGTCACCGAAAGATTGCCCGAGGCGGCGAGCATCAGCACGCGCTCGCCCGGCCGCTCGAAGAGATACAGCTTGCGGAACGTCGATATGTTGTCGAGCCCGGCGTTGGTGCGCGTATCGGCGATCATCACCAGTCCATCGCGCACGAGAATGCCGCAACAATAGGTCATAAGGCTCCGCCGCGGTTCGCGCCAAAACGGCTCAGGACTTACAAGTTTCAGGCCAGGGCACAAGTGCGGCGAAGCCACAGGCCAAGGAAAATCAGCCGCCCTCCTCAGTCTTGAAGGGAAGCTCGGCCGCATGCTCGGCGGTCCATTCCGTGACCGCGGCGCGCTCGCGCGCCAGATAGGCGGACACCGCCTCGGCGAGGCGCGGGTCGGCGAAGCGATGGGCCGAATGGGTGATCACCGGCCGATAGCCGCGCGCGATCTTGTGCTCGCCCTGCGCGCCGGCCTCGACGCGCTTGAAGCCGTGGCGGATCGCATAGTCGATCGCCTGATAGTAGCAGACCTCGAAATGGAGAAACGGCAGCGGCTCGAGCGCGCCCCAATTGCGCCCGTAGATGGCGTCGTCGCCGAGGAAATTGATCGCGCCGGCGATATGCCGGGCGCCGCGGCGCGCCATCACCAGCAGGATGCGGTCCGCCATGCTTACCCCGACCTCGTCGAAGAACGCGCGGGTCAGATACGGCCGGCCCCATTTGCGCGCGCCGGTGTCCATATAGAACTCGAAAAACGAGTCCCAGTGCTGCGGACGAATGTCGCTCCCGGTGAGCAGATCGATCTCTAGGTCGTCGCAAAGCGCTTCGCGCCGCTCGCGCCTGATCGCCTTGCGCTTGCGCGCCGTGAGCCGTGACAGAAAATCCTCGAAGTCGGCGTAGCCTTCATTGACGAAGTGGAATTGTTCTCCGGCGCGAGAGATGAACCCCGCGCCGCTCAGCGCGGCGCACTCCTCCTCCGTGCAGAAGGTGACATGGATGGACGACGCGCCGCTCGCTTTGCGCAACTCCAGCAACCCCGCGATCAGCGCCTCGCGCGCGCCCGCCGGCGCGTCCTTCGCGACCAGCAGCCGGCGCCCTGTGACCGGCGTAAAGGGCGCCGCGACCTGGATCTTCGGATAATAGCGCCCGCCGGCAAGCTCATAGGCCTGCGCCCAGCTCTGATCGAACACATATTCGCCGAGGCTATGCGATTTGATATAGGCCGGCGCACAGGCGACAAGACGCCCCAGCGAATCCTCGACCAGCGTATGCGCGGGCCGCCATCCGGCGCGCGCGCCGACCGACGTCGACGATTCAAGCGCGCGCAGGAAGGCGTGCGAAACGAAAGGATTGTATCGCTCGCCGACCGAATCCGGCAGGGCTGCGGGATTCGCGCACGCGTCCCATGCTGCGGCCGCGACGCAGTCGAGCGATTCGGCGTATCGAACCGATAATCTTTGCGCCATGTGTCCAGTGGAGCAGCCGCGTTCGATAGGCTTCTAGCATGCCGTCGCGGCGCCCTCTAACATGGCGCGAACAACGGCGTCATCCAAGCGCGACTTTTGAGCAGGCAGAACGAAAAACATGAGAATCAACGGCCGCGACTACAGAACGATCTGGCTCGACTCAGACGGGCGGCGGGTCCACGTCATCGACCAGACAAGGCTGCCGCACCGATTCGAGACGAAAGCGCTCGCGAACTGCGAAGACGCCGCCGCCGCCATCCGCGATATGACGGTGCGCGGCGCGCCGCTGATCGGCGTGACGGGCGCCTATGGCATGGCCCTCGCCGCCGCGCGCGATCCAAGCGACTCGGCGATCGAAAGCGCCCATGCGCTGCTGCTCGCCACGCGGCCGACGGCCGTCAATCTGCGCTGGGCGCTCGACCGGCTACGCGCGGCGCTGCTCGCGACGCCGCCATCGGCGCGGGCCGACCTCGCCTATGCCGAAGCCGGCAAGATCGCGGAAGAAGACGTGGCCGCCTGCCAAGCCATCGGCAGCGCCGGCGCCGAACTCATCGACAGGGCGCGCCGGGGCGACGGTCCGATCAACATTCTCACCCATTGCAACGCCGGCTGGCTCGCGACCGTCGACTGGGGCACGGCGCTGGCGCCGATCTATACGGCTGCGCGGCAGGGCGCGCCCATTCATGTCTGGGTCGACGAGACCCGTCCGCGCAATCAAGGCGCAAGCCTCACCGCCTTCGAACTGCTGGGCGAAGAGATTCCGCACACGATCATCGCCGACAACGCCGGCGGTCATCTCATGCAGCACGGGCTCGTCGATCTCGTCATCGTCGGCAGCGACCGGACGACGCGCGCCGGCGACGTGTGCAACAAGATTGGCACCTATCTCAAGGCGCTCGCGGCGCATGACAATGACGTGCCATTCTATGTCGCGCTGCCGTCGTCGACCGTCGACTGGCGCATCGCCGACGGCGTCCGCGATATCCCGATCGAAGAGCGCAGCGCGCGCGAAGTGACGCATATCAGCGGACGCAACGCCGACGGCGCGCCGATCGAAATTCAGCTCACGCCCGACGGTTCCCCGGCGCGCAATTTCGGCTTCGACGTGACGCCGTCGCGCTTCGTCACGGGGCTGATCACCGAGCGCGGCGTCTGCGCGGCGACGGAAGAAGGGCTGAAGGGATTGTTCCCGGACCTTGCCGGTTAGCCGCATTGACGCTGCCGACTCTAGTCACTCCCGACGCGCGCAGCGCGATCGGGAATCCAGAACAAGCCATCATGAAGACGTTGAACTGGATTCCCGGTTAGTCCTTCGGCCTCCCGGGAATGACAAAGGTGCTACTTTGTCGTCTCGCGCGTTCCGTAATTCTTGAAGCGCTCCACCGTGCGCATGATCTCCTCATCGGAAAGCACGACCGGCTCGCCGGCGAGCGCGCCGAGGTAGAAGACCTGCGCGAGCGCTTCGAGCTCCACCGCGCGCCATAGAGTTCTGCGCATATTCGCGCCCGTGACGATGGCGCCGTGATTGGCGAGCAGCACGCCGTCCCGATCCTTCAGCCCCGCGACGGCGAGCTGCGACAGCTCCGCCGTTCCGTAAGGCGCATAATCCACGCAGCGCACAGTGGGACCGCCGAAAGCCGCGATCATGTAATGCACGGCGGGAATGTCGCGCCGCAACGTCGCGATCGTCGTCGCATAGGGCGAATGCATATGGACGATCGCGTTCACATCCGGCCGCGCGCGATAGATGTCGAGATGAAAGCGCCACTCGCTCGAGGGCGGCAAGGGACCGTCGAACACGCCTTCGCCGGCAAGCGGCATGCGCGCGATCGCCTCCGGCGAGAGTTCGCGGCTCGGAACGCCGCTCGGCGTGACAAGCGCGGCGTCGCCCACCCGCAACGACAGATTGCCGGCGGAGCCGTGATTGAGCCCCAACCGCTCCATCTCCTGCGCGGCCTCGACGATCGCCGCGCGCTCCTCGCGCTCGTTCATGCGGCAAGCCTTACAGGCGCGGCGCCGCTCATGACAAGCGCCGAGGGACGACCGGAAAGGCGGGGCGATATTGCGCGTGCTCGGGTTGCGGTATAGGAGGGGCGTCCCCGTCTCGGGGCCGGTAGCTCAATGGTTAGAGCCGGCCGCTCATAACGGTCTGGTTGCAGGTTCGAGTCCTGCCCGGCCCACCACCCAAGCTGCACATCTCGAGCTTCGACGGCCCGAAAAATCGTCAGAGCCGCGCGCAGATCCGTTTGAAAGAAAACGGGCGTTCGTCAATTGCCGTCCAAGACAAGTGACGTAGTTACCCTGCTTCCACCCGACAGCCAACCAGCAGACGCCATAGCGCTCTGCTTACGATTCAACAGGAGGAAGCTAATGCTTCGCAGACTGGCTATTTTGCTCGCATTGCTCGGCGCCTTGGCGCTTCCGTCGACTGTTCTCGCAGGTCGCGGCGGCGGACACGGCGGAGGCGGCGGGCATGGAGGCGGCGGGCATGGAGGAGGCAGTCATCGGGACGGCGGCTGGGATGGCGGCCGTAAAGGCGGATGGGACGGTCGAGGCGGCGGCTGGCGGCGTGGCGGTGGCTGGGACCATGGTCGCAGAGGTTGGGGCCATCGCGGCTGGGGACGCGGGCGCTACTGGGGCGGCCGTTGGTATCCCTACGGCGTAGGCCGCTGCTGGCGACCGATTCCCGGCGGCTGGGTCTGGGTCTGCTCATAGGGGCCGCTCCTATTCGACACTCGCCAGCCATGGCGTGGCGAGCGAGGCATTCAGACAGCGATAAATGGTGCGGGGCGGAGTCTTACCGCCCCTCACCAGACCCAGCGTGTAAGCCGTTCCACCATTCCTTATGGCTACAACGCCGCCTCGCTCTCTACGATCTCGATCCGCGCCGAAGCCTCCATTCCCGGCCGCAACGCCAGATCGGGATTGCTCGCCTCGATCACGACGTCGACGACTGCGCTTTCTTGTGACTGCCGACGCGCCTCGACGACCTTGCCGGCGAAAGTGCGCTCGGGCGCCGCGGGGTTCGAGAGCAACACATTGGCGCCTGGAACGATCGCGAGCGCTTCCTTGCCTTCCGCCCTCGCATTAAGGCGAACTCTTTGGGCGTCGGCGATGACGAACAGCGGGGCGCCAGCGACGACGCGCGCGCCGACGGCGGCCCTGCGCTCGACAATAAAGCCCGCGACGGGCGCTTTCACCTCGGCGCCGGCGCGTCCCGCCTCCGCCTTCGCCGCCGCCTCCCGACGCTGCGCGACTTCAGCCTCGGCGCGCTGCACCTGCGCCTGCGCGCGCGCCAGGGCGCGACGGGCGCTGGCGAGCGTCTTGCGGCTCGCGGCGCGACGTCCGGCGCGCGCCTCCAGCGTTTCGAGGTTCGACTGCGCCCGCGCCTGCGCGCTCTGACGCTGCGCCAGCCGCCGCTCAGCGGCGGCCAGCGCGCTTCTCTCGCGCGCCAAGGCCTCGTCGAGGGAACGCGCATCGAGCGTCGCGCATGTCTCGCCCTTCTCCACTTTGGCGCCGACGTCGCAGGAGAGCTTCGCGATCACGCCTGCCGCAGGCGCGGCGACCGGCGTCTGCGACATTGGCGCGATCACGCCGCTGACGACGACCGTTCGGGCCGCCGGGGCGCCCGCAATCGGCGCTTCCTCGCGCATGAGACTGACGCGCGTGTGAAGATAGAACGCGCCGCTAACGACGATGAGGAGCAGTCCCAACAGGCCGGCGACGACAGGCCGAACCCAATCGCCGGCGGCGATGACGGCCGCTGCGCCGGGGGCCTGGGGGACGAGCGCGCCGCGCGGCGCGGGAGTGTGCGCCGCCGACCGGAAGATGGCTTTTTCGACCTCGACGAGCAGAAAGAGCACGACGCTCGCGCCGACGATATGCCACCAGATCTCCGGGTCGAGCGGCGTCGTGTTGAACAACGCCTGCATGAACGGCAGATAGGTGAACATCGCCTGCAGCACGACGACGATGGCGACGGAAATCAGCACCGCGCGACTGCCAAAGAGGCCCTTCAGCGACAACGACGACTCGGACAGGAAGCGCGCATTGAAGAGGTAAGCGACTTCGCAGGCGACGAGCGTGTTGACGGCGACCGTTCGCGCGCTGTCGAGCCCCATGCCTCGCGCCTTCTCAAGCTCATAGAGGCCGAAGGTCGCGAGCAGCATCAGCAAAGATACGAACACGATCCGCCATACGAAATAGCGGGACAGGATCGGCTCGCTCGAAGAGCGCGGCGGGCGCAGCATGACGCCCTTGGTCGGCGGCTCAAACGCGAGCGCGAGGCCAAGCGTGACGGCGGTGATCAGATTTATCCAGAGAATCTGCACCGGAGTCACGGGCAGGGTCTCGCCCATCGCGATCGCCGCGATGACGGTGAGACCCTCGCCGCCGTTGGTCGGCAGGATGTAGAGAATGGTCTTCTTTAGATTCTCGTAAACGACGCGGCCTTCATGCACCGCGTGCACGATCGACGCGAAATTGTCGTCGGCGAGCACCATTTCCGCCGCCTCCTTGGCGGCCTCGGTGCCTTTGACGCCCATGGCGATGCCGATGTCGGCGCGCTTTAAAGCGGGCGCGTCGTTCACGCCGTCGCCGGTCATCGCGACGATTTCGCCGCGCTTCTGCAAAGACTGAACGAGCCGCAGCTTATGTTCCGGACTGGTGCGCGCGAACACCGTCGTGGCGCTCACCGCGTCGCCGAGGTCGTCGTCGCTGAGGTCGTCGAGATCGCGGCCGGTGAGCACCGCTTCAGGCCGTTGCAGACCGAGTTCGCGGGCGATGGCCGTCGCTGTCGCCGCGTGATCGCCGGTAATCATCTTGACGGACATGCCGGCCGTCGCGCATTCGCGGATCGCTTCGACGGCCTCTGGACGCGGCGGATCGACCAAGCCGATGAGCCCGACGAACACGAGCCCGGACTCGACGTCGTCGAACGAGAGCTGCTGCTGCCCCTCGTCGGCTTTCTTGGAGGCGACCGCCAGGACGCGCTGCCCGCGCGTGGCCAGATTAACGATGCGGTCGAGCCAGCAGGCGCAGTCGATCGGAACCTGCTCCCCGCGCACGCCCTGCTCCCAGAAGCACATCTCGAGCAGCCGCTCGGGCGCGCCTTTGACGAAAATATAGCCGACGCCCTCATGGTCGTGATGCAGCGTCGCCATGAAGCGATGCTGCGATTCAAACGGAATCTCGTCCGTACGGGGCAGTTCCAGCGCCAGCTTTTCCAGGTTCACGCCGCCTTTCACGGCGGCGGCGAGCAAGGCGCCTTCGGTCGGATCGCCCTCGATGCTCCAGACGCCGTCCTTCTCCCGCAGCGCGGCGTCGTTGCAGAGCGCGACTGGGCGCAGGGCCAAGGCCAAATGAACGTCCTCGCCGACGACGACATCCTTGCCGTTGCGCAAGAATCCGCCGTGCGGGTCATAGCCCGCGCCTGTCGTCTCATAGGCCCCGCCAGAGGTGACGATCGAGCGGACGATCAGTTCGTTGAGCGTCAGCGTGCCCGTCTTATCGGAGCAGATCGTGCTCACCGCGCCGAGCGTCTCGACCGCCGGCAATTGGCGGATGATCGCCTTGCGCCGCGCCATGCGCTCCACGCCGATCGCCAGCGTAATGGTGATGATGGCCGGCAGGCCCTCCGGAATGGCCGAGACGGCCAAACCGACCGCCGCCATGAACATCTCGCCGGCGTCGAAACCCCAGACCAGCGAGCCAAAGGCGAAGACGCCGGCGGACACGACGAGAATGACGACGGTGAGCCATCGCGCGAATTCGTCCATGCGCTGCAGCAACGGCGTGGAGAGCGTCTCCACTTCCGCCAGCATGGCGTTGATGCGCCCGATCTCCGTCGCGGCGCCCGTGGCGACAACGACGCCTGACGCCTGACCATAGGTCACAACCGTGCCCGAATAGGCCATGCAGGCGCGATCGCCCAGCGCCGCATCCGCCGCGACCGGCGCCGCGTCCTTGTCGACCGGCAAAGACTCGCCGGTGAGCGCCGATTCCTGCACTTTCAGCGATTTGACTCTTATCAGTCGGATATCGGCCGGTATCCTGTCGCCCGACTGGACATAGACGATGTCGCCCGGCGCGACCGCGCTCGCGTCGATGACGACGCGCTGCCCGTCCCGGACCACGGTGGCTTGCGACGAGAGCATGTTGCGGACGGCCTCCATGGCCCGTTCCGCCTTGCCCTCCTGAATGAAGCCGATGATGGCGTTGATGACGACGACCGCGACGATGACGGCGGTGTCGACCCAATGCTGCATGAGCGCCGTGACGACGGCAGACGCAATCAGGACATAGATCAACACATTATGGAACTGCAGTGCGAAACGCGTCAGCGCGCTGCGCCGTCTGCCGACCGGGAGGCGATTGGGGCCGTGGACGGCGAGTCGCCTTTCCGCCTCAGCCTGGCTCAAACCCAGACGGGATGCGCCCAGGCGCTCGAGCGCGGCGTCGGCTCCAAGCGCCCAGAATTCCTTTGCTTCAGCCGAAGGCTCCATGCGTAGTTTTTCTCCTCCGCGGCTTTCCGCACGCTCTCCGCAGGCGCGGCGACAGAACGCCTCCGGCACGGCCGAAGGCGCTGCATAACATATGGTTCTTATGGGAGGCTTTGGCAGCGCTTATGGCATAAAGCGCGCGAGCGGGCTCAGAATGCGTCGTTGGCGATGGAGCGCACGCACACGTCGCCGACGGTCTCTTCCGTGCGCTTGAGGCCGATCCACTGATCGACCGCGGCCGAGTCGAAACCCGCCTCGCAATGATCGCCGATGCGCATAAGCGGGCGGCGGATCAGCAGCGGGTCGACGATCATCATCACCAGCGCCTGCTGCGGCGTGACTTTGTCGGGATCGACCTCCCCCGATTTGATGCGCGGCGATGAGGCGTTGAACCATTCCCGCACCGGCTTGGCGCCGAAATAGGGACGCAGGCTCGATGAACTCCAGGGTTCGGTCAGGAGGTTGCGCACCTCGAGTTCGTGTCCGGAGGCGCGCAGCAGCGCCTTTTGCTGCGCGTTGCCGGCGCAGCCCGGCTTCTCGTAGAAAATGACATGAGCCATGCGCGACCTCTCTGTTCCCGACCGCCAGTCGCCGACCCAAGCTTAGCGCGCAATTGTGCGCTGCGAAACAGCCAAGCACGAACAAATTGCGAGCACGCGGCGCGGGTTTGCGCCGCTTTGACGGGCAGATCGCAACTAGCGCGAGAGCGCCCAGACCATGTTCACCCGCGCGGAGAGCCGCAGAAGTCCCGGACGCACGGGCATTTCGGGCGCGCCGGGCGCGCCGGCCTTCGCCGCATAGGCGCGCCCGCGCGCCTCGACCTCCTCGAACGGACGAATTTCGAGCACCCGCGACAGCCGCAGACCCGCCGCTTCCGCGTAGATCTTCGCCTGGCGTTCCGCATCCTTGACCGCTTCCCGCCGCAGCTCGTCGAGCCTCTGCTTCGGATGCGCGATCTCGAAATCGATCCCTTCGAAGCTGTTGACGCCCTTGTCGATCAAACTTCCGGCGATTTCGCCCGCCTTGTCGATCGGCGCAACATGCACCCGCAGGTCGTGTCGCGCGCGGAAAAACTTCTGCGATGTCCTGACCTTGCCGGTCTTTGGATCTCGCTCTTCGGTCGTCACGGGGGTCAGCGTCACGCCTTGCGTCTGCACATCGGCGTCGGGAACGCCCAGTTTCCGAAGTTCAGCGAGAACGGCTTCAACCGCGCGCGCATCTTCGGCCGCGGCGTCGGCGGCCGACGGCCGTTCGGTGACGACGCCGAAGCGCAAAATCGCCAGGTCGGGCGCGACGTCCTCGTAAGCCTCGCCAACGACTGAGAGATTTGGAACGCCGTCCTTCAGCGTGTCGGCGTGCGCAGCGGCCGTGAACAGCATCAGGCCAATCGAAAGTGCGAAGAGCGAACGAATCATGGCATATCCTAGCAAAAGCTGCGCGCCAATGAGCTCATCAAAGCCGCAAAACCGCCGGCTAGCGGCGCTAACCCAAAACAGCATACAGAAGCGGGGGCGAACGTCGCTCCGCGAGCTTTCGAAAAGTCCTCATGCCCACGCTTTACCATCATCCGCTCTGCCCTCATTCGCGCTTTATCCGGCTCGTCCTGTCCGAATACGGAATAGACGTCACGCTCATCGAAGAGCGCGTGAGCGATCGCCGCCCTGAGTTTCTCGCCCTCGATCCTGCCGGCCGCACTCCGGTCCTTGTCGACGACAACGGCGTCATTGCGCCTGGGGCCAATCTGATCGCCGAATATCTAGACGAGACCTATGGCGCGGAACGCGGCGCGCAAAGACTCCTGCCGCAGGCAATGTCGGCGCGCATAGAGACGCGTCGGCTCGTCGACTGGTTCAACGTCAAATTCTTTGACGAGGTCACGAATTGGTTGATGACCGAGAAAGTCTATAAGCGCTATGCGCCTCCGGGCGGCGCGCCCGATATGGACGTGGTGCGGGTGGCGCGCGCCAACATTCGCCACCATATGCGCTACATTGGCTATCTCACCACGACGCGCAACTGGCTTGCAGGCGATCACTTGACCTATGCCGATTTCGCCGCGGCCGCGCATATATCCTGCGCCGATTATCTCGGCGACGCGCCTTGGGAAGAGGATGAAGCGGCGAAACACTGGTATCAGCGCATCAAGTCGCGGCCGGCATTCCGCCCGTTATTGGCCTATAGGGCGCCGGGCCTCACGCCCGGGCGCTTCTACGCGGAGTTGGACTTCTAATTCTCCAATTGGTCCAGACCGTTCAGGCGCCGCTGACGCGCGACCCGCCATGCGGCCGCGCTTGACAGGCGTCGTGTGGAATTGGGCAAGTATGCAGCCCGAAGTGGGACCGTCGTATGAGCATACCCAACGAGCGCGAGCGTGAGAAGTTTCAGCCGGAGGCGGACGGAGACGCTGCGCATGGGCTGAAACAACGGATTCGGCAACAGGAAATCCTCGCGGAGCTTGGCGTCTCCGCACTTCAAGGCGCTTCGCTCAATCAATTGCTTAGCGATACGGTGCGGCTGACGGCGCTCGGGCTCGACGCGGAATTCTGCAAAGTGCTTGAGCTGCTCCCCTCCGAGAACCAGTTTCTGGTGCGCGCCGGCGTGGGCTGGAGTCCTGGAGTCGTCGGCGTTGCAAGAATTGACGCGGAACTCAATTCTCCGGCAGGCTACGCATTGCACAGCGGCAAGCCCGTCATCTCCAATCATCTCGAGAACGAGACGCGGTTCAAGACTCCCGAGCTCCTGCAGCGCCACGGCATAACACGGGCCATGAACGTCATCTTGCAGGGCGATGGAAAGCCCTTTGGCGTCCTGGAGGTCGACAGCCGCGTGCAAACCGAGTTCGTGGAGCAGGACATCGCTTTTCTGCAAGGCGCCGCGAATATTCTTGGCATGGCGATCGAACGCGAGCGCGAGGAGCGCAAGCTGAGAGAGGCGCTTACCCGTAACGAAGCGCTGCTCAAAGAGATGAATCATCGCGTCAAGAACAGCCTCGCGATCGTCGGCGGCATGCTCCGGCTGCAAGCCAATGATGCTGACGACGCGGAGGCGTCCGAACTTCTCAACGAGGCCTCTCATCGCGTCGACGCCATCGCAAAGGCGCATGACCAGCTGTCTCGGGGCTCTGACGTCGAGCGTATGGACGTCGGCAAATACATCGAGGCGTTGTGTCATGATCTGGATGAAAGCGTCGCGCAATGCGACGTGCGCACCGAGATCGAGCAATGTATCGTCGTTGCAACTGATCGGGCGGTCTCTACCGCCCTTATCGTTAATGAACTCATCGCCAATGCGGCGAAATACGCTTACGCAAGCCAGTCGGGAATCATCACGGTGAAAGTCGCGCGCGGCGAAGGCGACAACTTCATCGTCTCGGTGCGCGACGAAGGCTCCGGCATGCCCGACGACGTCGATCCCCGCGATCAAAAAGGGCTCGGCATGCGGATTATTGCTTCATTCACGCGTCAGCTCAACGCGACGATCGAAATGAAGAAACATGATCCAGGGACTGAGTTCATCGTCTCGATTCCTCTACAGGCGCCATCCTGACATGCACGCGCCCTTCTCGAATGCGTCGACTGCTTCGCCGCCGAAACACGACGATCGAGAGCGGCTCGTGGGAAAGACCGGCGCAACATCAAAGCTCGAAGAGGCGATCCGGGTCCGCGCTTTCGAGCTTGGCTTCGATGTCTGCCGTTTCGCGGACGCCAATGTGGCGCCCGAGCATGGCGAGCGGTTACGCGCCTGGCTGCAGCGAGGCGCCCACGGCGACATGAGCTGGATGGGCGAGACCGCCGAGCGGCGCGCCGCGCCGCGCCAGCTCTGGCCGGAAGCGGCAAGTCTCGTCTTGCTCGGTCTGAATTACGGGCCGGGTGAAGATCCCCTCGCTTCGCTTGCGAGGCCGGAGTGCGCGACAATCTCCGTCTATGCGCGCAACCGCGATTATCACGACATCATCAAGGGCAGGCTGAAACAACTCGCCGGATTCATGCTTAAGCGCGCCGGCGAAGGCGACGCCAAGGTGTTCGTCGACACAGCGCCCGTCATGGAGAAGCCGCTCGCACAGACCGCTGGAGTCGGGTGGCAAGGGAAACACACCAATCTCGTCTCGCGCGATTTCGGCTCCTGGCTCTTCCTCGGCGCGATCTTCACGAATGTTCGGCTCCGTCCCGACCCGCCCGAAAGCGACCATTGCGGCTCCTGCAGTAAATGTCTCGACATCTGTCCGACGGCGGCCTTTCCCGCGCCCTACCAGATCGACGCACGGCGCTGCGTCTCGTATCTGACGATCGAGCACAAGGGCCCTATTCCGCTCGAACTTCGCGCCGGGATCGGCAATCGCGTCTATGGCTGTGACGATTGTCTCGCGGTCTGCCCTTGGAACAAATACGCCCGCGCCGGACGCGAGGCGAAGCTCGCCGCCCGGGCCGAATTTAAGTCTCCGCCCCTCGCGCAACTGGCGCGACTCGACGACGCGGCGTTTCGAGCGCTTTTTGCGGGTTCGCCGATCAAGCGCATAGGTCGCGACCGCTTCTTGCGCAATGTCCTGATCGCCATCGGCAACTCGGCCCGGCCGGAGCTTGCCGAGGAGGCCGAGAGGCTGATCGACGACGCCGTCGGCATCGTCCGGGGCGCCGCAATTTGGGCGCTCGGGAGATTGGCGCCGGCGCGCTTAATCGAACTTCGTCGGCACAGAGTGGCGGCCGAATGCGACGAGGCGGTCGCTGAGGAATGGCGCCAAGCGGTCTGACCCCGGGCAAAAGCGCAACAGTCGGCGAAAAATTGGGGTCATGGCCACATTTGCCGCGTTGCGGCAGGCTACTCGCCGGCGATTTCGTTCTAATCTCTAAGATGGATCCCGACTCGAGCGCTCCCCTTCCATGTCTGTGCTTTCGCGCCGCAATACCGATGAACCCGCAGAGGAGGCTTCACGTCTCCTGCTGCGGATCGGCGTGTTTTTGTTGTTCGTGATCTCACTCATCGCGCCCATTCTGGCGCGTCAGACCGTGTATGTGCTGCTGCCGATCGGGGCGGCGCTGCTGCTCGCCTCCGCGACGCTCACCCCGCACGAAGGATCGGCGCGCTCGATGCGGTCCATCCTGCTCTCGCCGCCCTTCCTCGCCGCCCTGCTGCTCGCCGCCTGGACGGCGCTTTCGCTGCTCTGGACGCCGTTCGACGGACCGGCGGAGCGCTTCGCCAAGATCGCGGCGACGCTCGCTCTGGTTGCGCTCGCCACCGGATTTCTGCCGCTACGCACGAAGACCTCCAACCTCAACCTGCTGCCGATTGGCGTCGCCGCGGCGACGATCGCGCTCGCGGCCGTCACCTTGCTGCTGAAACCGCAATATACGCTCGACGACATTCTCGATGTCGGACCGCTCGGCCGCGCAGGGCTTGGTCTGGCTTTGCTGGTCTGGCCGGCGATGGGCGCGCTCGCCGTGCGCGGGCGGTGGTATTCGGCCGCGGCGCTGGCGGTCGCGACGGCGATCGCCTGCTATCTCTCCAGCGCGCCAAACGCCATGTCGGCGCTGGCTGCGGGAGGAGCCGTCTTCGCCGCCGCCTTCGGCCGCGCCCGGCTGATGTCGATGGTTCTTGCGGCGCTCATGGCCGCGATCGTGCTGCTTGCGCCGCTCGCCGCTTATACGACCTATCTGATCTGGCCCGAGCAGCCGCCCGGCTTCTTCAGACATCTCGCCTTCTGGGGCCAGATGATCGAGGCCGACGGCTGGCGCACGCTGATCGGTCACGGCTTCGGCTCGGCGACCTGGGGCGTGCTCGGCGGCTATCTGACTCCCGCTACGCCGCGCAGCCTGATCTTCAAGATCTGGTTCGATCTCGGCGTGCTCGGCGCCGCAGCCGCGGCGCTTGTCGCCGCTCGCGCCAGCCTGTTCGTCGGCCAATCGCGTCCGGCGCTCGCGCCCTTTCTTCTCGGCGGACTTGGTGCGGGCTTCGCCATCAGCCTGTTCGGCCCCGCCGCCGAACAGCTCTGGTGGCTGACGCTCGCGGGGTTGGACGCCATCGCCTTCGCCCTGGTCATGCGCGGCCAGTTCCGTAAACGCCGTCCGCGCGTGCCCATCGGCTGGGGCGCGCCAGCCGAGGATCGCGCATAGCCGTGGCGCTGTCTCCCTCACTTACCGACAACGTCGAAACGACCGGGCTCGGCGAAGCGGTCGTCGCCGCGGCGTTCCTCGACGGCGCGCCGGTCTTTGCGCTCGCCGATGGAACGCTGCATTTCGGCGAAGGCGCCGAAGGACGTCGCATTCCGGCGCATGAGGACGCCGCGATCCTCGTCGCGGCGCGGGACGGCGATCGGCTCATTACGGGCGGCGATGACGGCCGCGTCGTAGCCACCGACGCCAATGGCGTCATTGAAGTCCTCGGCGACGAGAAGGGCAAATGGATCGACGCTATCGCCGCGCATGCCGGCGCGGTCGCCTGGACGGCTGGAAAGACGGCGCGCGCGCGCTCCGCCAAGGGTGAGGAAAAGTCGCTCGAACTGCCGTCGTCCTCGCGCGGTCTGGCGTTTTTTCCCAAAGGTTACAGGCTGGCGATCGCCCATTACGGCGGCGCGACGCTGTGGTTCCCCAACGCTGGCAAGCCGGAGACGCTCGCCTGGGCGGGCTCGCACCTCGACGCGACGATTTCCCCCGATGGGCGCTTTCTCGTCACCTCGATGCAGGAAAACGCCCTGCATGGATGGCGGCTCGCCGACGCCAAGCACATGCGCATGGCCGGCTATCCGGGAAAAACGCGCAGCTTTTCCTGGTCGCATGATGGGAAGTGGCTGGCGACGTCAGGCGCCGACGCCTGCATCGTCTGGCCATTCGCGGGCAAGGATGGTCCGATGGGCCAGGCCCCGCGAGAGTGCGGCGTCCGTTCTGCGATCGTAACGCGCGTCGCGTTCCACCCCGCGGCTCTGGTCCTGGCAATGGGCTATGAGGACGGCCTCGTCATGCTGGCGCGGCTTTCGGACGGATCGGAAATTCTCGTCCGCCGTCCGGCGCAGGAGGACGACGGCGCCCGGATCAGCGCGCTCGCCTGGGACGATAGGGGCTCGCGTCTCGCTTTCGGCGCGGAGAACGGCGACGCCGGCGTGCTGAAGCTCCCGAAGGGGTAGACGAACTCAAAACCTTGAGCCGCCCTAACTACGATCGCCGTGGTATACTGCGCATCATGACCGGGCAGGAAATTATCGCGATCCTTCGCAAGAACGAAGCCGTTCTCCGCGCGCGCGGCGTCCAACATGCGGCGCTGTTTGGCTCTCACGCGCGCGGCGATGCCCGGCCCGACAGCGATATCGACATCATGATCGAGATCGCGCCAGACGCCGTGCGCGACATTTATTCATACGTTGGACTGAAGGACTTCATCGCGGAGCTTTTCAGCGGGCCCGTAGATGTCGTTAATCGCGAGTTCCTGAAGCCATATGTCCGCCCCGCAGCGGAAAATGACGCCATTCATGCCTTCTAGGGCATCTGGTCCCCATCGACGGCTTATTGACATTCGCGACAACATCCGCCTCGCCAGCGGTTTCGTTGAAGGTCTCACCTACGAAGCCTTTCGCGACAATCTGCTTGTGTTTTATGGGGTGACACGTTGTCTTGAGATTATTTCGGAGGCGTCGAGACGCCTGCCTGCGGCGCTGAAAGAACGATATCCCCACATTGAGTGGTCCGCCATCGCCGGCGCGGGCAATGTTTTTCGTCATGACTATGAAGATGTTGAGAAATTGCTTGTCTGGAGAACCGTTCACGAGCGCCTTCCCGAGTTACTGGCGGTGGTCGAGCAGGAACTCGCAGGTTCAGGCGAATAGCGCTTACTGACCCGCCCGCGCTTCCTTCAGGCGTCAAGGCCGCCCCCTTCAGCGCCCTGCCCTTGAATCCGCAATACGCTCGCCCTTCGCGCGACGAAACCAGCCAAACTCAGGAACTCCTGTCGACAGAACAGGTTAAAGCCGTGTCCCCTCGCGCCGGCGCGCAACGGCTAGGATGACGGCAATGACCCTGCATAGCGACAGCAATCCGCACCAGCACGTTCAGAGAATTCAGAATCGCCTCCAGGAGACGATCAATCACCTGCGTGAAGACATCTCTAAGGTCGAGGAGCCCCAGCTCAAGGCCATGTTCGAGACCTCCGCCGAGGTTCTGACAGGACTGAAAAAGGCCTACAGCGACTACGAGGAAAAGAAGGAGCCGGCCTGGCCCGGCGGACGCGAACTGCACAGCTGAGGAGCGCCTACGCAAGTTGCGTCGCCGGCGCGGAGCGCGGACATTCGCAAGATGACCGCGCCCAAACTTCTGTCCGTTGCCGGATCCGACCCTTCGGGCGGCGCCGGCGTTCAAGCCGACATCAAGACCTTTTCCGCCTTCGGCTGCTTTGGCATGGCGGCGGTTACGGCGCTGACGGCGCAGAACACGCGCGGCGTGACCGCCGCCTATCCCGTCCCGCCGGAGATTGTCGCGGCGCAGATCGAGGCCGTGCTGTCCGACATTTCTCCCGATGCGATCAAGATCGGCATGCTGGCGACGCCGGACATCGCGGAAGCGGCCGCCATGATGCTCTCGCGCTACGAGGGGCGCGATATCGTGCTCGATCCGGTTCTCGTTCCGACGCAGGGCGTCAGCCTCGCCTCCTCCGGGCTGGAGACGGCGCTCGTCACAACCCTGCTGCCGCTGGCGCGTCTCGTGACGCCAAATCTCTATGAGGCGAGCGCGCTCACGCAAACGCCCCCCGCGAGCAACGTCGACGAGATGGCTGAGCAAGCGCGGCTTCTCTGCCAGGCGGGCGCACGCGCCGTGCTGGTGAAAGGCGGCGATCTCGCCGGCGAGCCAATCGACGTTCTCTACGAGGGGGGCGAGAGGCGGCTTTTCCACGGACGACGCGTGCCGACGCGCAATACGCATGGAACCGGTTGCGCGCTGTCCTCCGCCATCGCCTGCGAACTCGCCAAGGGCGCGCCGCTGATCGACGCGATCGCGGCGGCGAAAGTCTGGCTCGAGGAGGCGCTAGAAGCCGCCGACACATTGCGCCTCGGCGAGGGCCGCGGCCCTCCGCACCATTTTTACGCGTTGTGGCGGTGATCCCCCTCCCCAGCCCTCCCCCGCTGCGCGCGAGAGGGAGCAGGTTGCGCCTATCGTCAAACACGCGGAATATTCGGGTTCAGCCGATCGGTTTGGCGAAAGGCGCAACGGCGCTGCTCCCCTTCTCCCGCTTTAGCGGGGGAAGGTGGCGCGAAGCGCCGGAAGGGGGCACATGCGGCAGACCCGCATCATGACCGAACGCGCCCGCCATTCGCGTCGCGAGCCGACCAATGCAGAACGCAAACTTTGGCATGCGCTGCGCGCGCATCGTCTGGCCGGATTGTCCTTCCGGCGTCAGTCTCCCTGTGGACCGTTCATCGCTGATTTCCTGTGCGCCGAGGTGCGCCTGATCGTCGAAGTCGACGGCGCCACGCATTCGAGTGATGAGGAAGTCGCTTCCGACAAGCGAAGGGACGCTTGGTTCGCCGCGAATGGCTATCGCGTCCTTCGGGTGACGAATGAGGACGTGTATCGCAATCTCGACGGCGTCTGCGAGACGATCCTCGCTTGGGTGGAGCGGACAGGTTAGGGAATCGCCCCCTCCCCGACCCTCCCCCGCTTCGCGGGAGAGGGAGCACGCCGCGAGCGCGGCGTTGCCCATTATCCCGACAGCGCGGCCTTCACCGCGGCGCTGGCTTTGCCGAAATCCATGCGGCCGGTGTATTTCGCCTTCAGCGCGGCGACGACCTTGCCCATGTCCTTGATCGACGTCGCGCCGACGTCAGCGATCGCCGCCTTCACGGCGTCGGCCGTTTCCGCTTCCGAGAGCCGCTGCGGCAGATAGGCGGAGATGACGGCGATCTCGCCCTTTTCCTTGTCGGCGAGATCCGTGCGCCCGGCTTTCTCGTAGATTTCCAATGATTCCTGCCGGCTCTTGATCATTTTCTGCAAAAGCGCGAGCACATCGTCCTCGCCAAGCGTCTTGCCCGTTCCGCGCGCCTCGATGTCCTTGTCCTTCAATGCTGCGTTGATAAGCCGCAGCGCGTCGACCTTGGCGCGCTCGCCCGCCTTCATCGCCGTCTTCAGGTCCGCCGCAATCTTCTCGCGCATGTCGTATCCTTGGGGGTTTCCATTTCGCAGGCGGATGCATTACATCCACAACCGATCGCGTCATGCCCGCGCTTGTCGTGGGCATCGCGCGGGCCGCGGCCGTGGATGACCGGATCACGTCCGGCCATGACGCGCGCAGAGACCCCTGTCAAGCCAGCGGGCGCCGGAGCGCTGACACATTCTATGACCCCTGACCAAGATAACGGCTGGAAGAAACCCACCCACACCGGCGTGCTGATCCTCGCCAGCGGCGAAGTGATCCAAGGCTACGGACTGGGCGCTGTCGGCGAAGCGGTCGGCGAGGTGTGCTTCAACACCGCCATGACCGGCTATCAGGAAATCCTCACCGACCCGTCCTACGCTGCGCAGATCGTCACCTTCACTTTTCCGCACATCGGCAATGTCGGGACGAATGAAGAGGACATTGAAACTGTCGATCTCGACAAGAGCGCCGGCGCGGTCGGCGCAATCTTCCGCGCGCCCTGCACCGATCCCTCGAACTTCCGCGCTCAGAAGCCGCTCCCCGACTGGCTTGCCTCACGCGGCATCGTTGGCCTCTGCGGCGTCGACACGCGCGCCCTCACGGCGCTCATCCGCGAGCGCGGCATGCAGAACGCTGTCATCGCCCATGCGCCGGACGGACTCTTCGACATTGCGGCGCTCAAAGCCAAGGCCGCCGCTTGGCCGGGCATCGACGGCATGGACCTCGTGCCGAGCGTCGGCGCAAAGGCGCGCTACGACTGGCGCGAGACGACTTGGCGGCTTGGCGGCGGCTATGGCGCGCGCAACGACGCACCGAAATATCGCGTTGTGGCGATCGACTATGGCGTGAAGCGCAACATCCTGCGGCTCCTGGCGGAGCAGGATTGCGAAGTGATGGTCGCGCCGGCGACCGCGACGAGCCGGGAAATCCTGGCGCTCAAGCCCGACGGCGTCTTCCTCTCGAATGGCCCCGGCGATCCCGCCGAAACCGGCAAATACGCCGCGCCGGTGATCCGCGATCTGCTTGAAGCAAAAGTCCCGACTTTTGGCATATGCCTCGGTCACCAGATGATGGCGCTCGCGGTCGGCGCCAAGACCAAGAAAATGCCGCAGGGTCATCACGGCGCCAATCACCCGGTCAAGGATTTCACCACCGGCAAGGTCGAGATCGTTTCGATGAATCACGGCTTCGCGGTCGATCGCGACAGCCTGCCGGAGAACGCCGTCGAGACGCATCGCTCGCTCTTTGACGGCTCCAATTGCGGGATCGCGCTGACCGATCGCCCGGCGTTTTCGGTGCAGCATCATCCCGAGGCGTCGCCGGGCCCGCAGGACAGCCATTATCTGTTCCGCCGCTTCGTCGAGATGATGGAAAAGGCGAAGGCGGCGGCCTAGTTAACGTTGCGCCAGCCCCTCGCGAGACTGGACTCGCGTCACCGCCCAGACGATATCTCAGTGGAAGCAGCCGGCGAATGCGCCGACGGCGTCCGGAGTGGCGGCATGAGCGCGCTGCGCGTTTTTAAAATCGCCGGAATCTGGAGCGCGGCCTTGGCGTTGGCGGTCGCGGTCGCCGTCGCGATCCGTCCGCCGCTGCGCCATGCCGTCGCCGCCCTGTTGAACGACCCATCTAACCTGCCAGCCCTCGCCGACGACGCGCGCATCCATTACGAGCCGGAGGCGCTCGCCTGCGCGCAAGCCGTCGCGGAAGTCGCGCCGCGCGCCGTCGCGCGCATCGAGGCGGCGCATGGACGCCGCTTCGCGCGGCCGCCGGTGGTCGGCGTCTACGCCTCCTATGACAATTACGCGCGCGCCAACGCCATGGGCGATCCCGGCATCGCCGCCGTGACGCGCGCGGGCGCGGCGCTTCTTTCGCCGACGCTCTGCGGCGCGGAGCGCGATCGTCTCGAAGGCGTCCTCACGCATGAATTGTCGCATGTGCATCTGTGGGGCTGGCGCCCCCTTGTGGCGTCTCGCCCCCCGCAATGGTTCACGGAAGGGCTTGCGGTGACGGCGTCGAACGGCGGCGGCGCTGAAGGCGTCAGCGAACAGGCAGCGGCGCAGGCGATCCGCGACGGCTATCGCGTCGTGCTCGACGGACGCCGATGGATCGATTTCGCCGGCCTCGCCTTCGAGCGCGAGTTGCCGCTCGATCCGGCAAAGGATGCGCTTACCCAACGCCAGCGGCTGGCCTATCGGCAGGCCGGCATGTTTGTCGGCTGGCTGCGCATGCGCGATGAGACGGCGTTTTCGCGCCTGCTGCGCGGGCTGGAAGCGGGCGAAGCATTCGAACCGTCATTCGAAAGCGCCTTCGGCGGAAGCGCCCAGCAACTCTGGCGCGCCTTCGTTTCAGTTCTCTCTCAACAATCGAGCGCCGGCTAATCCTCAAACGCCTCACGAAGGCCAGCAAGAACGGCCGCGAGCGTCGCGTCGGGCGCTTTGCCCAAGCGCTTGACGAGCCGCTGCTTGTCGATCGCGCGAATTTGATCGAGCAGCACGAGCCCGCGCTTGCGCTTGAAGGTCAGAGCGACGCGAAAGCCGGCGGGACGGCCTCCCGTCGTCATCGGCGCGACAATCGCTGTGCGCAAGTGGTCATGCATTTCCGGCGGCGAAACAATCAGGCATGGCCGCGTCTTCTGAATTTCGCTTCCGACCGTCGGATCAAGCGCAGCGAGCCAGATTTCGCCGCGCTTCACCACGACAGTTTTTCGTCGCCTTCATTGCCGAATTCGGGCCACAGAAGCGCGTCGTCGCCAACCTCGGCGATGCGGCGGGCGTCATCGCCCCAACCCTCGCGCACGCGCTTCTTGACCGGCGTGACGACGAGGCGCCCTTTCTCGACGGTCATTTCGACATCGTCTCCGACATCCGCTCCGATTTCGGCAAGGAACGGCTTGGGGATAATCAGGCCGGAAGAGTTTCCCATTTTTCGAAGAGCGCTGCGCATGGCACATCCACCGACGTTATGACTTTGTTATAACGTCGACGGGCGCAATCGCAACCGCTCATTTCAAAAACACATAAATATCCACGTCGACGGTCGCATCATCGCCCTTAAAATCGGTGAGATATTCCTCGACGATGAGGTCCTTGGTGTCGAGGCCCTTCTCGTCGAGATAGGCGGCGATCGCCTCATAGGTCGCTTCGATTTCGTCGTAAGCGCCGCGATGCTGGAATTTGAGCGCCTTGCCGGCGGGCGATGCGCCGATGCTGACGCCCTCGGCGAGTTTTGGCTTGCCTTCCGGAGCCGCCGAAAGCGGGGCCATCGCCTCAAAGGAGAAGCCTGTGTCGTCGGTCTTGGTGAAAACGGCGATGGGGCGGCCATTGACGGCAAGTCCCGACGCGCGGACGGCGTCGTTGAGCTTGGCGAGCGCCTCGCTGATCGTCTTCGCCGCGTCCTCCCACTTGCCCTGACCCTTGACGACGGCGGCGGGTCGCGCCTCGACGGCTACGGTCTGGCTCATCATGGCCTGCGCCGCTTCGTCATGGGCAGCGGGCGGCGCCGCGTCGCCTGGCTTCGCCTCTTCCGGTTTCACAGCGTCCGGCGTGGCGTCGCTCGTGCCGCTGGTCTTGTCCTCGGGCGACGCCTTCGGCGGCGCGGAAGGTTCTTGTGCAGCCGATTTTTCCGCCTCGACGCCCCCGCTCGGAATCAGCGCGCGTTCGGAATAAATCGCGGCGACCGCGACAAGAACGGTAAAGATCGCCAGCGGGCGCCAATAGCGCCGCAGGCTGTCCAGCAAGCCCGGTTCGTCTTCCATCGTCGAGCGTCCCTAAACGGCCATCGTGGCCTTTTCACGCGCAGATGCGACGCTCATCCGGCGGGAGCCGCAGTGGCGCTTCGGCGCGGCCTTCTCTATATACGAGCGCGTCTCCCGGAGAATAGGCGAAAAGCCGCCCATGGCGCATCCGCTCGACCATCTTCCAGTTTTGCGCATGAATGGCGCGGGCAACGAGATCCTCGTTCTCGATTTGCGCGGGAGCGAGCATGAGCTTGCGCCGCAGGAGGCGCGCGCCATCGCCCAGGCGCCAGGACTGCGCTTCGACCAGCTGATGGCGCTCCACAAGCCGCGCCAGTCTCGCGACGACGCGTTCATGCGCATCTACAATGTCGACGGCTCGCTGTCCGCCGCCTGCGGCAACGGCACGCGCTGCGTCGCCTATGCGCTGGCGCGCGAGGGCAAGGAGGCGCTGCGTCTGGAGACCGACGCGGGCGTCATTGAGACGCGGCGCGAGGCCGATGCGGTCTTCACGGTCGACATGGGCCGCCCGCGTCTGAACTGGCGGGAAATTCCGCTCGCCCGCCGGGTCGAGGACACGCGCAAGGTCGCGCTCGATCCGCCGATCGCCGGCGCGCCGCCTCGTTTTTCTGCGGTAAGCATGGGCAATCCTCATGCGGTGTTCTTCGTCGAGGAGGCGCTGCTGATCGATCTCGCGACGCTGGGTCCAGCGATCGAACGCCATCCGCTGTTTCCTGAGCGCGCCAATGTCTCCTTCGCGCAGATGCTTGCCCGCGACGACATTCTGCTGCGCGTCTGGGAGCGCGGGACCGGCGCCACCAAGGCGTGCGGCTCGGCCGCCTGCGCGACGCTCGTCGCCGCCGCCCGACTCGGGACCGGCGCGCGCGCGGCGCGCGTGCGCCTTCCGGGCGGCGATCTCCAGATCGAATGGCGCGCCGACGATCACGTGCTGATGACCGGGCCCGTCGAACTCGAATTCGAAACCACGCTCGATCCCCGGATCTTTGAGGGCGTCGCCGCGTGAACGCGCCGCTGCGCAACGCCGAGGTCGTGACTTTCGGCTGCCGACTCAACGCGGTTGAATCGCAGGAGCTCGCCGCAGCGCACGCCAGCGCGCGCGAGACGGTCGTCGTCAACACCTGCGCGGTCACGGGCGAGGCGACCCGGCAAGCGCGGCAGGCCATCCGCCGCCTGCATCGCGAACGGCCTGAGGCCGAAATCATCGTCGGAGGCTGCGCGGCGCGGCTCGATCCGCAAGGCTTCGGGAAGATCGACGGCGTCACGCGCGTTCTCGCGGAACATGCGCCAAATCGCGCGCTCGCGAGCGCTGAGGGCACGCGTGGACTGCTCGCGGTGCAGAACGGCTGCAATCATCGCTGCACCTTCTGCATCATTCCCTTCGGGCGCGGCGCCGCGCGCTCGGCGCCGCCGCGGGAAGTCGTCTCGCAGGCGCGCGCGCTTGTCGCGGCCGGCAAGCAGGAAATCGTGCTAACCGGCGTCGATCTCACGAGCTATGGCGTCGATCTTGGCGACGGCTGGACGCTTGGCCGCCTCGTGCGCCTGCTGCTGCGCGAACTCTCAACGCTTAGGCGCCTGCGTCTTTCCTCCGTCGATTGCATCGAGATCGATGATGATCTTGTCGCGGCCTTTGCCGAAGACGAGCGACTTTGCCCGCATCTTCATCTGTCGCTGCAATCTGGGGAAGATCTGATCCTGAAACGCATGAAACGGCGCCATTTGCGGGCGGACGCGATCCGCCTCTGCCACGCGTTGCGCGCGGCGCGGCCCGACATCGTGTTTGGCGCCGACTTCATCGTCGGCTTCCCCACTGAGAGCGAAGAAATGTTCGCCGCGACGCTCGACCTCGTCGACGCCTGCGGGCTCACGCATCTGCATGTCTTTCCATTCTCCGCGCGTCCGGGAACGCCCGCGGCGCGCATGCCGCCAGTTGCGTCGCAGATCGCGAAGGAGCGCGCGGCGAGATTGCGCGAAAAGGGCGACGACGCGCTGCGCCGCCATCTCGACGCGCAGACAGGCCGAACGCTGCGGCTGTTGACAGAACGGGGCGGAGCGGCGCGCGCCGCCGATTTCACAATGGCGCTCACGCCAGGCGCCGATGCCGGTCTGATGATCGATGCGCTGTGCACCGGCCATAACGGCCGCGCGCTCACGACGCGGGTCAGCGCTCCTGATAGGTGATCCGGTAAATGGCGCCGTTCTGGTCGTCGGTGACAAGCAGCGATCCATCCGCAAGCTCCGCGACATCGACGGGCCGTCCGAGATAAGAGCCCGAACGGTCGTTCCAGCCCTCGGCGAACGGCGTGCTCTCGGTTGTGCCAGCAAGCGTCACCATCACGCGCGCGCCGACCGGGATGCTGCTGTCCCATGATCCGTGCTGCGCGTAAATCAATGCCCCCTTATATTCTTTAGGAAACATGCCGCCGCGATAGAACATGATGCCGAGATCCGCGGCGTGCGGCGCCGTCTCGACGATGGGAAAGACGACGTCATTCGGCGGCTCCACGCGGACATACTCATTGGTGCGCACATGACCGCCGCCATACCAGGGGAAGCCGAAGTTCAATCCGGCTCTGTCGGCGTGATTGATTTCGCCCGGCGGCCGGTCGTCGCCCATGGAATCGACCTGATTGTCCGTGAACCAGAGAGTTCCGTCGGTATCGAAAGTCATGCCGACCGAATTGCGGATGCCCGTCGCGAAAACTTCGCGCCCTGACCCGTCGAGATTCATCCGGATGATTCCGCCGATTCCTATCTTCTCGTAAAGCGCAAGCTTGTCGCGGGGCGCGACATTGTGAGGCTGGCCGAACGAAATGTAGAGCTTGTCGTCCGGACCGACGCGGCACACGCGAGCCGAATGGCCTCGACTCTCTTCGCTTCGCGGAATGAGATCGCCTGGCTTTACGGTGATCTTCGCGTTCGCTGCGGCGTCGCGCCAATTGCTTTCGGCGTCATCGAACCGCGTGACGCGATTGCGCTCAACAAGAAACAACGCGCCGTCCTTCGAGAAGCACACGCCATGCGGCATTGTGAATCGCATCGCAGGCGCAAACCGCTCGACCGCGGCGGCCTTGGTCTCCCCGGGCGTCATCAGATAGACGTTCTTGTCGTCCGTGCCGACGAAGATGACCTTCCCGTCTCGCCCGACGGCGAGCGTGCGGGCGCCGGGCGCGAGCGCATAGAGCGAAATCGAGAAGCCGGGAGGAAGCTTGATGCGCTTGAGAGTGGATTCGATCTCGGCTCGGCCACGATCCTGACTGATGGTTTGAGCAAGCGCGCTGCAGCTCAGCGCGCAGCATGAAAGGATGGCGGCTATAACAACGCGCATGAATAGAGCCCTCGACGATCTCTTCGAAAATCGGCCTGCAGGAATATAGGATGCAAAAAGGGCGGAGCCAGAAAGGCTCCGCCCTTTAATGGCTACGTCAGCCGACCTCACCAGCCGCGAGTCGATTCGTCGCGCGTCGTCGACGTGGTGGTGTCCTCCCAATAGGGAGCCGCGCCGTAGTTCTTGTTCAGCCGGGATTCCCAATCGCGGTCCGACCAGTTCTCCTCGCCCGCATATTCGGGGGCGTTCTGCAACTGCTCTTCCGTCACATTGGCGATGTAGCCGCCGAGATTGGTGTCGTAACGGAACGATTTCCAGGGAAGAGGATGCTCGCCTTCGCCGATCCCCAGGAAGCCGCCGAACGTCATGATGGCGTAACGAACCACGCCCGACACGCGATCGATCATCAGATGGTCGATCTCGCCAATCTTGTTGCCAGCCGCGTCATAGACATCGGTGCCTTCTACCTTATCGCTGGAGATAAGGTTGGCGTTTAGCTGCGCCATGCCCATAGTAACCTCCTGCAGCGCGTGCCAAGCCGACGCCATCGTCGAACATGCCGCGCCCTATGCAAGAAACCCAGGGTGAAGTCCGTTGTTCCTCAACTCTTAAGAAAAAACGGCGGCCTGTAAGCTTAAGGATGTCTTTTCTTCTTCCGCGAAATGCCGTTAATGCGGAATGGGCGGGATTGCTCCAGATGAAAAGCTTCAGTCTTGTGCAGATGAGAAGCTTCAGTCTTGGCGCCGCCACAGTCTTTCTCCTTAAGTGCAGACGGAAGCATGCGCCGGACTGGGGTGGTTCCGTCCGACGCGCATCTTCCACTCCGCGCAAATGGGCCTCGCCCGCCAGGTAAGAGAATGTCACCGGAAATCGCCATCGGATGGGAAGTCTTCGAGATCATCTGGATCAACCTGCTGCTCTCGGGCGACAACGCGATCCTGATCGCGCTCGCCTGCCGGCAGCTGCCGGTGCGTCAGCGCCGCTGGGGCGTATTTCTCGGCGCGCTCGGCGGCGTCGTTCTGCGCATCGCCTTCACGCTCGTCATCGTCGAGCTTATGGCGGTTCCCTATCTTAAAATCGTCGGCTCGCTATTGCTGCTCATCATCGCCGTCAAACTTCTGATCGACGAAACCGAGCATTCCGACGTTACGGCCAAACCCAATCTCTGGAGCGCGGTCGGCGCGATCATCATGGCCGACGCCGTGATGTCCCTCGATAATGTGATCGCCATCGCGGCGGCGGCGCGCGGTTCGACCAATCTCATCGTCTTCGGACTTCTGATCTCGGTGCCGATCGTGATGTTCGGCGCCGGCGCGCTGCTCAAGGTGCTGGAGCGATTTCCGGCGCTGGTCTGGGCGGGCGCAGGCCTTCTCGGCTGGGTCGCGGGCGACATGGCCGCCGCCGACCCTGCCCTGCCGAAATTCGTTCATGTCGCGAATCACGGCGCGCTCGAACTGGGGCTTTCGATCGGGGGTTGCGTCCTGGTGCTGGGCGTCGCTTTCGCGATCGCCGTTTACCGGCAGTGGCGCGAGGACCAGCGCGCCTAGCCGCGTCCCATGCCCTGCTTGGCGAGCGGCTGCTGCGGATCGAGCGTGAGCGCGCGCTGGTACGACTCCTGCGCCTTCGACCGGTTGCCGCTCTTGTCGTAGGCGACGCCAAGCCAGGCCCAGGCGAGCGCGCTTTTGCTGTCGACGTTGAGCGCGGCGTTGAAGTCCTCCACCGCCTTGTCATATTTGCCGAGCGCGACCAGGCTTTCGCCGCGCGCGAGATAGGGCGCGGCGGCGAAGGGATCGCGATCGATCGCGTTGTCGAAATCCGTCACGGCGCGCGCGTTGTCGCCGCGTTTCTGGTGGATGAGCCCCCGCGCGTGAAACGCCTGCGCGCTTTCGGGGTTGAGGCGGATGGCCTGATCGAGATCCGAGAGCGCCTGATCGAGGTTGCCTTGCGCCCGCAGCAAATTGGCGCGGCCAACGTAAGCCGGCGCGTGTTTGGGATTGGCTTCGATCGCATGGTCGAAATCGGTGCGAGCGGCGTCGCTCTGGCCCATCTGACGAAGCGCGAGCGCGCGATTGGTGTAAGCGGGCGCATTGTTCGGCTCGAGCTTGCTCGCCTGGGTGAAATCGGCCACCGCCTCCTGGAACCGTCCGACCCGCGCGTAAGCGACGCCGCGGGTGTTGTAGGCCTCAGCGCTCGACGGATTGCGGCGAATCACTTCGCTGAGCGAGTCGATATTCGCCGAGGCGGATCTGGGGTCGGTGTCGGCGATTTCGGCGATGCCCCGGCCTGGCGGACGAATGCCGCTCGCCGTTTCGCAGCCCGCCAGAGCGATGAGGGCGAGCGCCGCCGCGCAGCGCATGAGGGCCTGACGCGACAGGTGCGAATCTTTGCGCGCCGCACGGCAAAAGCCCATGCCTTCAGGTCCTCCCAGCCGCAATCGTCGTCCCGGTTATCTTCTATGCGCAAATTCTAAAGGAGCGCCTGCAATCCGGCGAGAATTCGACGCCAGTCGATCAGCGTCCGACGGTCTTGGCCTTTACAGGGAGCAGGCCTTCGCGCTGGAGCTTCTTGCGCGCCAACTTGCGAGCGCGGCGGACCGCCTCGGCTTTTTCGCGCGCGCGCTTCTCGGACGGCTTCTCGTAATGACCGCGCAGTTTCATTTCGCGGAAGATGCCCTCGCGTTGCATCTTCTTTTTCAGAGCTTTGAGCGCCTGATCGACATTGTTGTCGCGAACGAGAACTTGCACGTATCCATCCTGTGTTTGTCGCGCCGCGACGATCGTCGCTAAGCCGTTCGAATCGGGAATAGGTCACCGGGCGCTGACGGAGCGCCTGACCCGTGCCGCAGGAAATAACAGAGTCGCCCCTTCCTGTCCACGGCCGATTGGCGCGAAAGCCCTTCAACCTGTGCTAAAAGCGCAGCTCCGCGGCGCCGCTGCGCGTGGGAGGGGCCGGCCTCCTTGTTCAATCTCGGCGTTACAATATAACATTGGCCATGTTCGACTTGATGACGCACGAACGCGCCCTGCCCCAGCCCGTGCAAGCCGACGCGGGACCTGGTCCTCAAGAGCCGCGACTCTCAGCCCTGGGAGCCTCGGCCCGCGCCCGTCTGATCGTCGCCGCGTCGCTTCTCGCGGCGTTGTGGGCCGGCGCCTATTGGGCGCTGCATTGAGCCCGGCCGCCCACGCGCCGGCGATCCGGCTCGTCAATCTCACTCTCGGCTATGATCGTCGCCCTGCGGTCCATCACCTCGAGGGCGAGATCGCGCCCGGGGAAGGCCTCGCCGTCTGCGGCCCGAACGGCGCCGGCAAGTCGACTCTGCTGAAGGCGCTCGCCGGACTGCTGGCCCCGCTTGGCGGGCGCATCGATTTCGGCGGGCTTTCGCAGCGCGCCGTCGCCTATCTGCCGCAGGTCGTCGACATTGATCGCGCTTTCCCCATCAACGTCCGCGATTTCGTCGCGATGGGCGCTCTGGCGCGAATTGGCCTTTTCGGCGCCCTGAACGCGTCGGAGCAGTCCCGCGTCGGCGCGGCGATCGAAACCGTCGGGCTCGTCGGCTTCGAATCGCGGACGCTCGAAACGCTGTCGGGCGGTCAGATGCAGCGTGCGCTGTTCGCGCGGCTGATCGTCCAGGATCAGCCAGTGATTCTTCTCGACGAGCCCTTCGGCGCGATCGATCAAGCGACAATAGACGATCTCCTGGGTCTGATCGCGCAATGGCGGGCCGAAGGACGCACGGTCGTCGCCGTTCTGCACGAAATGGACATCGTCCGCCGCGCCTTCCCGCGCGCGTTGCTGCTCGCACGCGAGTGCATCTTCTGGGGCGACACGCGCGACGCGCTGTGCGAGAAGAATCTCATTCGCGCCCGCGCCATGTCGGAAGCTTTCGACGAGCGTGCGCGCGAATGTCTTCGCGATGAGTTTGGCGCCGAAGATAAGCTGCATGTTCACTGACGTCTTCGTCACCCCCTTCGCCGATTATGAATTCATGCGGCGCGCGCTGGTCGGCTCGCTGGCGCTCGCCCTATCCGGCGCGCCGCTCGGCGTGTTTCTGATCCTGCGGCGCATGTCGCTTGCCGGCGACGCCCTGTCCCACGCCATTTTGCCCGGCGCCGCGGTAGGCTATCTCGTCGCCGGACTGTCCTTGCCGGCGATGACCTTCGGCGGTCTCGCCGCCGGACTCCTCGTCGCGCTCGCCGCAGGCGCCGCGTCACGATTTACGACTCTGCGCGAGGACGCGTCGCTCGCCGCCTTCTATCTCGTCTCGCTGGCGCTGGGCGTCACGCTCGTTTCGCTGCGCGGGTCAAACGTTGATCTGCTGCACGTGCTCTTCGGCTCGGTCGTCGGCCTCGACGACGCTGCGCTGCTGATGCTCGTCGGCGTCTCGACCGTCACCCTCGTCATGCTGGCGCTCTTCTACCGCGCGCTTGTGATGGACACGCTCGATCCGCTGTTTTTGCGCCAGACGAGCGCCTTCGGCGAATTCACGCCCTTCCTTTTCCTCGCGCTGGTGGTGCTCAATCTCGTCGCGGGCTTTCACGCGCTCGGCACGCTGATGGCGGTCGGTGTGATGATGCTTCCCGCCGCGGCGGCGCGACTGTGGACTCGCGATCTCGCCACCGCCTTGCCGCTCGCCGCGGCGATCGGCGCGCTCTGCTGCTACGGCGGTCTCGTCTTCTCCAACGAGACCAGCGCCCCGACGGGACCCGCCATAATTCTCGCCGCGGGCGTCGCCTATTTCGTTTCGATGATTTTCGGCCGCGCCGGCGGTCTCCTGCGATTGAAACGGCCCCGCCGGCATCTCGAAGGATAGAGCGATGCTCACACGCCGCCATGCGCTAGCGCTTTCTCTCGCCGTCCTCGTTACGCCAGCGAAGGCGGAGGCGAAGAAAATTCCGGTCGTCGCCAGCTTCTCGATCATCGGCGATCTTGTGCGGCAGGTCGGCGGCGACCGCGTGTCGGTGGTCACAATCGTCGGCCCTGACGGCGACGCCCATGTTTACGAGCCCAATCCAGCCGACGGCCGAAACATCGCGCAGGCGCGGCTGATTTTCGTCAACGGCCTGGGATTCGAGGGCTGGCTTGAACGGCTGATCGCAGCGGCCAAGAGCAAAGGCGAGGTCTTCACCTTGGGCAGAGGCGTAACCGCCCGGAAAGACGAAGAGGGACAGGATCCCCATGCCTGGCAGGACGTCGCCAATGCAAAGGTTTATGTCGAGGCGATCCGGGAAGCATTGACGGCCGCCGATCCGGAGGGCGCGCAGATTTACAAGGCGAACGCCGACGCCTATCTCGCCAAGCTCGATGCGCTCGACGCCGAAATTCAGCGGGCGATCGGCGCCCTTCCCAAGGAGCGTCGCCGCGTCGTCTCAACCCATGACGCCTTCGGCTATTTCGCCGCGCGCTATGGCGTCGAGTTCATCGCCCCGCAGGGCGTCTCTACCGAGGCCGAGGTGAGCGCCCGCGACGTCGCGAGAATCATCGACGCGGTCAGAGCGCATAAGGTCGGGGCGGTGTTCATCGAGAATATCGCCGATCCGCGTCTCGCCAGGCGGATCGCCAGCGAGACCGGCGCGCGCGTGGGCGGCGTGCTCTATTCCGACGCGCTGTCCGACGCGAAGGGCGATGGCGCGACCTATATCGACATGATGCGCCACAATGTAAGAGAATTGGCCAAAGCCCTGGCGCCCTGAGAGCGGCAGCCGGTTTTCGGCGGATCGGCATTCGGACGACTGCCGATTGCCACTGCCGACCGCCCTTCTCCGCAGGAGAAAGAATGACAGACAAAATCCCCGTCACCGTCATCACCGGCTATCTCGGCGCCGGCAAGACGACGCTCCTCAACCGCATCCTCACTGAGCAGCATGGCCGGCGCTATGCCGTGATCGTCAACGAATTCGGCGAGATCGGCATCGACAACGACCTCGTCGTCGGCGCCGACGAAGAAGTGTTCGAGATGAACAACGGCTGCATCTGCTGCACCGTTCGCGGCGATCTCATTCGCATCTTCGAGGGACTGATGCGCCGTCGCGGCAAGTTCGACGCGATCGTCGTCGAGACGACCGGCCTCGCCAATCCCGCGCCTGTCGCGCAGACCTTCTTCATGGACGTCGACGTCAAGGACTCGGCGCGGCTCGACGCCGTGGTGACGGTCGCCGACGCCAAATGGCTGGGCGAACGGCTCAAGGACGCGCCGGAGGCGAAAAGTCAGATCGCCTTCGCCGATGTGATCGTCCTCAACAAGACGGATCTTGTTTCAGACGACGAGCTCGCGGAAGTCGAAGGCCGCATCCGCGCCATCAATCCATACGCTGCGCTGCATAGAACAGTGAGGTCCGACGTGCCTTTGCAGGCCGTGCTGGAGCGCAACGCGTTCGACCTCGACCGGATTCTCGAAATCGAACCGGCGTTTCTCGAGGCCGAAGATCACGGCCACGAACATCATCATGCGCATCAAGAGCATGATCATGAATGCGGTCCCGATTGCGGCCATGAGCATCACGACCAAGACCATCATCATGGCCATCATGAGCATGATGAACATGAGAAGAAACATGCGCATCACGCCGGGATGAAGCATTTCCACGACGACGAGATGCATTCCGTCTCGATCCGCCATGAAGGCGCGGTCGATCCCGAACGCTTCGTACCCTGGCTCAACGACCTCATCCAGCGCGAGGGGCCCGACATTCTGCGCAGCAAGGGAATCATCGCCTTCAAGAACGAGCCGCGACGGTTCGTTTTCCAGGGCGTGCATCAGATCCTCGATGGCGACTTGCAGCGAGAATGGAAGGAGGGCGAGAAACGCGAGTCGCGCCTCGTTTTCATCGGCCGGAAGCTGAAGGAGCAGGAGATCCGCGAAGGATTCGAGAAGATCGTCCTTGGGGCGTAAGCCGTGCAGCAGACGTCTCATTCATAGGAAATGATCTCGCGCTCTTGCGCATGGACGATCTTCATGCGGCGGGAGTCGCCGGCGTTGCGGCGAACGAGGAATCGCGGGCGGCGTTTGCGCACATTGACCTCGCAACGCCGGCGCACGGAAGCGGCGATCTCCTCGGCGCCCTCGAGCGCGCGCAATTCGCCATCCTCTTCGGTGACGCGGGGCAGTCCGAGCCAGGTCGCCCAGTGACGCCAGTCGGACGCGACGGCGCCGCCGTCCCGGGTCTCGCCGAGAAGAATGTCGAGGTCGGGGTCGCTGTGGGCGAGCGAGAGGACGTAGCGAGGCGATCCGTCGTCGGCGGGCTGGACATCGAGGGCGACGCCGCAATAAGCGCTGACGGGCACCGAGATGACCATGGCCACGCCGCTCAAGCGACGGGCGATCAGGACGTCTTCCCGAGTCACGCGGATGCGCCGGGCGCCACCGTCGGCGCGCCGATCGCGCTGAACATAGACGTTTTCTTCGATCCTGCGGGCGGCGTCGGCTTCAACCATCGGTCACTCCTTACGGCTTGAATTCCATCTCGGCGCCCATCTTGCCGCAGCCCTGCGGGGAAGGCGCTAAAAAGCTCGGTGAACAGCACGTAAATCGTTGCTTTCACGCATGGTTTAGCCGATGAGAGTGAAGTCCATGGAAAGGAATTCGTTCAAATTGCTCCTATTCTGCGCAATGCGTCCGCTTGCAGCCGGTCGACGCCTCACCTACTCCTGCTCATGATGGGCTCCAGCCAAGCAGAACTCGCCGCCTTCCTCCCAAAACTCGAAAGCGTCACGCGCAAGGCCGGCGACATCGCCATGGCCTACTTCCGCCCGGGACAGCGGACGAGCGCCGCCGTCTCTTACAAGGGCGGCGGCTCGCCGGTCACCGAGGCCGATTTCGCCGTCGATCGCTTCCTGTTCGAGGAGATGGCGCGGATCGCGCCGGATGCGGCGTGGCTCTCCGAAGAAAGCGTCGACACCGCCGAGCGGCTGGCGCATGACGCTTTGATCGTCGTCGATCCAATCGATGGAACGCAGGCCTTCTCGCGGGGCGATACGCGTTGGTCGGTCTCCATCGCGCTGGTCGTTGGCGGCCGGCCGGTCGCCGGCGTGATCCATGCGCCGGCGCTGGGCGAGACCTATGTGGGCGCCCTTGGGCTCGGCGCCTTTCTCAACGGTTCGCCCCTTGTCGCGCCCCAGCGCGCCCAGATCGCCGGCGCGGCGCTGGTCGCGCCCCGCGCAATGCAGGACAGGCTTGCCACTTTGCCGCAAGGATTCGTGATGGCGCCGCGCACGCCGTCGCTGGCCTTGCGGCTTGCCGACATCGCCTCTGGCCGGCATGATATCGTCGTCGCGGCGCCCAATGCGCGCGACTGGGACATCGCCGCCGCGGACGTTCTCCTCGTGGAAGCCGGCGCCATGTTGAGCGAGCCGGAGGGAGTCGCGCTCACCTATAATCGCCCCTCGCTCGCCCGCGAGATGCTCATCGCGGCTCCGAAATCGCTGTTCGACGAAAGCCTCGCGCTGGCGCGGGAGGTGCTGGAAGGAAAATTATGAACAAGACGACGAAAGCAACCTCGGCGAAGAAAGAGAAACAGCTGTTACATCTTGTATTTGGCGGCGAGCTGGAGACGCTGGACGGCGTCGAGTTCCGCGATCCGAGCAAGCTCGACATCGTCGGCATCTATCCGGATAACGATAGCGCCCTCGCGGCATGGAAAGCGAAGGCGCAATCCACGGTCGACAACGCGCATATGCGTTATTTCGTGGTGCATCTCTATCGGCTGCTCAATCCGGACGTGGAGGAACTCTAATCGGCTTTCCAAAATTTGCCGGTTTTGCCGGGAATATAATTGCGGTTCGGGTAGCCCGACGCGAGTCGAGAAGACGCCGTCAGATCGCCGAGGCGGACCGAAGTCTAATAGACAGGAAACATGTCGCTTCTGAAATTGTACCGGCTGGCGACGATAGCGGCGACGCCGTTCGCCAGCGCCGCGCTCAATTGGCGCGCGAAACTTGGCAAGGAAGATCCCGCTCGGCTGGCCGAACGCATGGGCGAGTCGCATCGTCCTCGGCCGACCGGGCGACTTGTCTGGCTGCATGGCGCAAGCCTCGGCGAAAGCCTGTCGCTGCTCCCACTCATCGACCGCTTCATCCAGCGCGGACTCGACGTGCTGGTGACGAGCGGCACGGTCTCTTCCGCCCGCGTTCTCAGCGCGCGATTGCCAGCGGGCGCCTTTCACCAATATGCGCCGCTCGACGCGCCCAAATTCGTTGACCGATTCCTCGATCACTGGCGCCCGGATATCGCTGTCTTCGCCGAGTCGGAACTCTGGCCCAACATCGTCGCCGCGGTGCGCGCGCGCGGCGCGCCGCTCGTTCTCGCCAACGCCCGCATCTCGCGCCAATCCGCCGAGCGCTGGCGCGCCGTCCCCGGCGCTGCGAAATCCGTCTTCGGCGCCGTCGATCTCTGCCTTGCGCAGGATTCGGATAACGCCGCCCGATTCCTGGCGCTTGGCGCGCGTTGCGTGCGCATCGCCGGCAATCTGAAATTCGACGTGCCGCCGCCGCCGGCGGATTCGGCAAGACTTGCGGAGTTCAACGGCGCGATCGGGGCGCGGCCGGCGTGGGCGGCCGTCTCGACCCATCCCGGCGAAGAGGACGTCGTGCTCGACGCGCACGTCGAAATGGCCGCGCAGTCGCCCGCGCTGCTGACGATCATCGCGCCGCGTCACCATGAGCGCGGCGTCGAGATCGTCGAAGCTGCGCGCGCCAGAGGATTGCGCGCCGCCTTGCGGTCGCAGGAGCGCGAGCCGCGGCGCGACGTCGACGTTTATGTGGTGGACAGCGTCGGCGAACTTGGATTGATCTTCCGCAGCGTGGGAGTCGTCCTGATGGGCAAGTCGCTGCTGCCCGGCGGGGGACAAAATCCAATCGAGCCGGCGAAGCTCGGCTGCGCGATTCTCTATGGTCCGCACGTCGAAAACTTCACGGAAGTCTACGGCGAGCTTGCCGCCGCAAAAGCCGCCGCGCGCGTGAGCGACGCCGCGTCGCTGGCGCGGGCCGCGCAGTATCTGCTCTCCGATCCTGCGCGCATGCGCAAGATGGGACGCGCCGCGGCCGAGACGGTGGAAAAGCTCGGCGGCGCTTCGCGCGGCATCATGACCGCGGTCGAACCCTATCTCGCGCAGATGGCGGTCGCCCAGCAATGAGCGCCGTGCGCCGCAGCGCTGTTTGAGATGCGCACGCCCGCCTTTTGGCGTGACGATGGCGCGACGGCGCGGCTCCTTTCTCCGCTTGCAGCGCTCTACGGCGACGCAGCCCGCAGGCGCCTTCTTCGCGATGCGCCGAGCGCCAATCTGCCGACGATCGTCGTCGGCGGACTGACGGCGGGCGGCGACGGCAAGACGCCGCTCGTCATCGCGCTCGCGCAGCTTCTGCAGGCGGCGGGCGAGACGCCGGTCCTGCTCACGCGCGGCTATGGCCGCACGCGCGGCGAAGCATCCGCCGTGGTCGTCGATTTGCACCGTCATGGCGCTGACGACGTCGGCGACGAAGCGCTGCTGCTTGCGCGTATCGCGCCGACAATCGCAGGCGCCGACCGCGTGGCGAGCGCGGCTCTCGCCGCGCGTCTCGGCGCCAGCGTCCTAGTTCTCGATGACGGCTTTCATAGCCGTCGCATCGCGCCGGACCTCTCGATCATCGCCGTCGACTCGGACTATGGCGCGGGCAACGGCCGCTGCATCCCTGCCGGGCCTTTGCGGGCGCCGCTCGGCGCGCAGCTTGCGGCGGCGGACATGCTGGTCATCGTCGGCGATGGCGCTGCAGGACGCGATATCGCCGCGTGCGCCAACAAGCATGTCATCGGCGCGCGTTTTGCGCCTGACCCGAACGCCGCCGATGCGCTGAAAGGCGCGCGAATCATCGCCTTCGCCGCCATCGCCCGGCCCGAGAAATTCTTCAGCCTGCTGGAGGCGTGCGGCGCAAAGATCGCGGCGCGAGTCGCGTTCGGCGATCACCGCCGATTCACACAGAGCGATTATGCGACGCTATCGAAGCTGCGGCAGCAGCATGGCGCACGGCTCGTCACGACGGAAAAGGACGCCGCGCGGATGGGCGATCAGCTCGCGACGCTCGGCGTTCACACGCTGCCCGTCACGCTGACGTTCGACGACGCCGTCCTTCTGGAGGAGGCGCTCCAAGCGGTTACGGGAGGCGACGCCGCAGCCAGCCGCTTCGGCCGTTGATCAGGGCTTCTTTACGCCAAGACGCATCAGCTTGGCGTGCGGGCCACTGTAGGGCTCCTGCAAATCGACGTTCCAGTAGCGCAGATCCTCGAGCGGGATCGGCTCGCCGGTGACAGCGCAACGCACATAGGCGCCTGGCTTGCGCACACGATACTCGCCATCGAGATATTCGACGACGGCCTCGTCAGCAGGCTGAGGCTGCCGGTCATAGCGGTTCATGCGCGTTCTCAAGCCATAGCGCCGCGGGAACGGACGCGCCATCAGGCGCCTGAGCGTCGTTACGAGCGACCGCATCGACGAACTCGAACGCTCCCTTCCGGCAGGATCAGATCTACAGCATATAGCATCCGGGCGCGTGCAAGGAAACGCCCGCCGAGACTCGCGCCCGGCCACATCCTCAAGGCGCAGGTTCTGCTCACCAATAGACCTTGGCGCGGACCTCGAACAGATTGGGATGCGCGCCGGTATAATTGGCGCCGAGAAGCATGGGCAGTGGACCGCCGTTGTAGAGGTTCAATGGCGAGACGATGTTCATCACGCGCGTCCAGTTCGCCTGGAATGCGATGCCCACGTCCGGGTACCAATTGACGCCGATCGTAAGATTCTGCTGACGGCCGCCGTTGATCCCGGCGTTGGCGATGTAGGTCCGGGCGAATGGATTTGGCGTGACGAAGGTCGTGAGCGCCAGCAGGTTGTAAAGGGTGTTTCCGTTGTAGGGTCCGTTGTTGAGGTCGACGGAGCTGAAGCGAGCGGCCAAGCCCCAGGCGCCCCAGCCGCCCTTGCTGAGCGGATTCTTGATCTTGAGCTGATTGAAGGTCGCGCCGTTCTTGTCCTTTATGTCATAGGACTGCGCGCGTTCCTCGCCGGTGATCCAATAGGTGCCCTGGATGTAATAGCCGTCGAAATAAGCCGACCGTCCTCCGGGATTGAACGGAACCAGAGAACCGTTGACGGGAATGACGCCCGTCGCCGCCGAAGCCGCCGTCAGATAAGTCGCGCGGTTGATCGCGTTCTGATCGCGGTTGTAAAGGGCGCCGAAATATTCCGCCTGGATGCCGAACGGCCCATGTGACGCCGCGAACTCAATGCCGAAGGATTCGACGCTCTTCGTGCATTTGCCGGCGAAGGCGGAGCTGTTGAAGATGTTTTGCGGGATCGGCCCCACGATCGTTCCGCAGGAGAGATCCGGCGTGCCGATGAGTCCCTGGCCGAGGATATTCGCTTCCGATCTGATGCGGTTGCCGAGCGCAAGGACCCGGTCGTTGTTCGCCGCCGTGGAGTCGTTTGGCTGGTGATAGCGGCCGGAGACTCCGACGTGAAGAAGATCATGCTCGTCGTGGATCGGCGCGTAGGTCAGGCGGCCGGTGAGGTCGAAATACTGCCCGCCTCCGGTGGCTTGAAACCAGGTGGTGTTGGACTGGAAAGGACCGCCGCCGCCCGCGTTCGGAATGTAGAGTCGTGGAATGCCCCAGGTCGCCGGATAGCCGCGCGCGGGATTGAGGCTCGCGTCGCCGAAGCTGGTGCTGAATATGCCGCCCTTGAAGGTCCAGTCGTCGCCATATGCGCCCATGGCAAGGCCGATATGACGATCAGGCTGGAAGGTGTCGACGGCGAGCGAACGTTCGATGAAGTCGCGGTATTTCGAGGAATTGATCGCCTCGACGCTGAACGGCTCGAACATGCTGCCGACCATGATGTAGGCCGGATCCTTCGCGAAGGGCAGCGTGAACAGCGGGCTCTGGATGCCGAAATAGGCGTCGCGAATGCCGCCATAGACGTGATTGACGCCGGTTATCTGGCTTGTGCCGGTAAAGTCATATTGCAGCTTGTAGAAGTAGATCTGCGCGGCCTTGCCTTCGACCTCGAGCCGGAGCTGGCGGCCGCCGACCTGATTGTCGAAACCGTTGAGCGGCAGAGCGATGCCGCCGCCGTCGATGATGATGCGGCCGCCGACCTTAAAGCTATACGCCTTGTCTTCGGTCTCGACGAAAAGCCCGTTCCTGAAGCTGACGAACACCGGCGGCCGTGGCGGCGTGTCTGAAGACCCTTTGGACACTGCAGCATTGGCGACATTCGTTTCGCTTTGCTGTGAACGGCTCTTCGCGCTTGAACTTCGCGACGGCGGCTTCGCCTGGCGCGCTTCCTGACGAAGCTTGGCGACCTCGGCTTCGAGCGGTCGAAGCCTGGCGATTTCCGCTTCCAGCATGCGCAGTCGCGCCTCGATCGCGCTCTCGGACGCGCCGGCGCCTGTCGAGAGCAAGGCCCCAACCGTCGCCACGGCGAGTGCTTCCTTCGCCCGCCGAATTGCCAAGTCCGCCTCGCGATTCCTTTTGCGTTTGGCGGAGAGGGTGCGGCGTTAACCTTAACGAATAGTTAGCGCCCTTCTCACCCCTCTGATGCAAAGGCGTCCGCGCCCCAAATGGGGCGCGGAGAATTGCTCGAGTCGCGAGGGCTAGAAATAGACCTTCGCCCGCATTTCGAGGAACGTCGGATGGGAGCCGCCCTCATAGGAGGACTGAGGATTCCAGTTCAACGGCGACTTCAGAGACAGCACATGAGTGGCGTTGAACTGGAAGGCGAAGCCGTTATCCGGATACCAGTTTATGCCCGCCGTCACGTTTTGTTGGTAGCCGCCATAGACGCCGGAATTTGCGATGACGTTCTGCAAGAGTGTCGCATTGGCGATCTGTGCGGGAGTTCCCGGCAGGGGCCCCCCGAACAAGCCGAAAGCGTTATTGGCGACCAGCAGGTTGTTGTAGAGCGACGCGCCCTGATACGGACCGTTGTTCAGGTTGAGAACGCTCCAGCGTCCGACGAGACCCCAGGCGCCCCAGCCTCCCCTGGAGAAGGGATCCTTGATCTTCAGCTGGCCGAAGGTCACGCCGTTCTTGTCTTTCAGATCGTAGGACTGAGCTTTCTCTTCTCCCGTGATCCACCACTCGCCCTGCACATATCCTCCGCTGGCGACGTAGTTGGAATTGCCCGGAGACAGAAACAAGCCTTGCGTTGGCGAAGCGGCGCCCAGCTGATTGAGTTGGGCCAGCGCGAACTGCTGAGCGGCGGATGTGTTCCTGTTATAGTTCGCCATGAGCCACTCGCCCTGAACGAAGAAGTTCTCGTAGGAGAATGCAGTTTCAAGGTCGATCTTCTCGATGTCCTTGATGCAGTTGCCGGCGGCGTTATACTGGTTGAAGGTCACTGCAGGCGTCACGAAGGCCGCGGGCTGAGCGAACCGGCCGCACGAAAGATCCGTGGTTCCGAGGAAGGTGGTTCCAAGGATATTGGCTTCGGATCCGAGCCGATTGCCCGGGGCCGAGTTGCGATCGTCGCTGTAGGCTGTCGCGTTGTTGGGCTGATGGTAGCTGCCGGCGACGCCTAAATGCACAAGCCGATGCTCGTCCAAGATCGGCGCCCAGGTTACGCGGCCGGTGGTTTCCCAATAGGCGCCGCCTCCCCAGGGTTGATACCAATTGGCGTTTCTCACGCCAAAGCCATTATAGGCTGGCGCTAAAACGCCCACGTTTCCGGACGATGTGTTCACCGGACGCGCGTTGAGATCCTGGAAGCTCAGCGAATAAAGACCGAAGTGAGCCGTCCAATTGTCTTTGCCGATCAGGCCAGCGGCCACGCCAATGTGACGGAAGGGGGCGATTGCATCGACCGCGAGCGGCCGTTCGATCGTGTCGCGATATTTCGAGGAAGCCAAGGCCTCCAAGCTGAATGACTCGTACTGGCTGCCGATCTTGAAATAGACCGGCTCGGCGAGCAACGGATGCGACAAGCGGGGGTCTTGCAGGCCAAGGTAGGCGTCGCGCCATCCGCCCCAGAGAAAATTGCGGTCGGTTACGTAGTTTCGCGACCAGAACGCGAGACCCGTGAGGGTGTTCGCATTAGGCAGATTTGTATTCCAAAGCTGCGTTGTGGAATTCGCGAAATCGAATTGAAGCTTGTAGAACCAAGGCCTCAGCCTCCCTTCGGCCTCCAGTCGCGCCTGGCCAAAACCAACATTCCCCTGCCAGCCATTGCCGGGTGAGCCAATTGTGCCGCCGCCATCGACAAAGAGGCGGCCGCCGACCTTGAAGGCGAAGGCCTTGTCCTCGGTCTCGACCAGAAGGCCGCTTTTCAAACTGACGAAGACCGGGGGCGGCGGCGGCGGACCCGGCGGGCCTTTCACCGCCGCCGCGGTGGCGGCGTTGGCGACATTCGTCGCGATTTTCGCCTGCGCCTTCGCGCCATGCGCCTCGTGACGAAGTTTCGCGACCTCCGCTTCTAGCGGACGAAGTCTGGCGATCTCCGCTTCCAACATGCGCAGTCGCGCCTCAGTGGCGCTGTCGGTCGCGCCAGCGCCGGTAGCCGCGAGCAATGTTCCCGCCGTCGCCAAAGCAAGTGATTGATAGATCGGAGTAGTCGCCATGTCCCAGCCTCGCGCTTGGTTAGTTTCGGAATGCAGCGCGCGACTTATGGCCCTCCCTAAATGACACATCCGTGACAATTGAAGTATCAATGCAGTCATCCGTTGATCCAAGTCACGTATTTCTGAATTATGTTGCTGACGTGCAACACAGATACGCACATATATAAGTACTAAAACCAATATTGAGCTTCTTTAAACGGTACGGATTTCTACTTAATAGCATGCATGTCATATAGTGCACACTGTATCTTATACGTTTTGTGACAGACTCAGTACAGGCGCCAAATCGTACTAAATTGGAAACAATCCATAAACATTATTTCTGTTGTATACATGATAAAAACAATCCGGAAATAAAACTATACTTTTTGGACAAACTGCAGCAACACGGGCCTGCAAAGATCCCGCCCGGGTTGAGCGAGCGACGCTGCGTCGCCGCGCAACGAACGCCTCCCTCCCCTTGTGGGAGGGAGCGCAAATGACAAAGAGGTTTCGCGAAGCGACCGAAACAGGAGCAGGCTTCTCACCTGCCGGCCGTGGATCCAGCCCGCCGTCCACTGCCGAAGAACGGGCGCAAAGCTTATCGCCGAAGGGGCGTGGTGGCGGACTTGGCTGAACGGGGCTGAAACAACCCTCGTCGATCAGCCGCTCGCAGGAGCGAAGCCTGCGAGCCTGACAGCGAACGACTGAAATAAATCGATGAAAGATCCAGAGAGCGGTGACGCTCCGTCAGCCGGAGCGTTGCCGAGGGCTCAGTCGCAGTTCTTGAATTTCGAGTCCTTGCACCGAGCGATCATGGCTTGAGCCTTGGCGATCTGCTCGGGCGACAAGGATTTCGCCGACATGTCGCGGATCGATTTCTTCTCGGCGACGCTCATTGCGAGCGTCTCCGTCGCGAGCTGCGTCCACATGTAGCCGTGCAGCAGATCGCGTTCGACGCCCTGTCCGGCGACATACATGTTGCCGAGATTCAACTGGGCGTCGGCGTCGCCCTGCTCGGCGGCCAGCCGCAGCCATTTGGCGGCTTCCTTGTAGTCCTGCGCAACGCCGGCGCCGTCATAATACATTGAGGCGATATTCATCTGCGCGGCGGCCAGTCCCTGATCCGCCGCGAGCAGATTCCATTTCATCGCCTCCTTGTAGTCCCTCATGACGACCTGTCCTTCGAGATACATCGTGCCGAGATTGAACTGTGCGGAGGCGTTTCCATGATCGGCGGCGGCGCGAAGCCATTTGATGGCCGCCTTGGGATCGGCGGCGATCCCCTTGCCTGTGAGATACATCGCGCCGAGGTCTCCCTCCGCGCGCGCGTCGCCTTTCTCGGCAAGCGGCTTGAGCAGTTTGAAGGCGCTGGCGTAATCGCCGCGTCGCGTTGCGCCCATCGCGGTCTCATAATCGTCAGCGCGGACCGGCGCGGCCCAAGCGAGCAGGATGGAGAACGCGATCGTGGCCACGGGCTTAGTCATTCGGGCTCCTTCAGCAAAATCAAGACGCGCGAAAGCCCCCGGCGCGAACCGGAGGCTTTCGACGAGATCACGGCCTGACCAAATTGATCAGTAGTTCCACTGCAGCTGCATTCTGAGCAGGTCAGCCTGGAATTGCCGATAGGGCGCCGCAACCGTGTTGGTGCGGTCCATGTGAGAGTAGATCGCCGTGAATTCGAGCTCCGGCAAGGGCTGATACTCGACGCCGACGTCCCATTCGTTCACACGGCCGTTCGGCGCGTTGTTATCGAATTTGAACCCGCCGTTATAGTATTGCCATTTCACGAAGGGGAAATAGACGCCGGTGCCGAAGTCCTTGTCCTCATATTTGTAGGAGGCTTCGACATAGCCGCCGTTCAGCCTTCTCGCCTCGATCGCGGTCTGCGTTCCATTGAGCTGCGGCCCGACGCCCCAGTTCCATTCAGCGCGAAGGCCGAAGGGCTGCGGATAGATGACGCCAGTGATCGCGACGCGCGAGTCGCGAATGCCCTGCCCGCCATTCGCCACGGCCGGTCCCCAACCGTTGAACGCGCCATAGACGCCCAGCTGATAGTTTCCGACGTTGTTCCATCCGGCCCCGTTCACATAAGGAACGAAGCCGGATCCGATGTTGGTGTATGGCGTGTTCAGCGGAATGAAGCCCGCCCAGTTCGTCGCCATGCCCAGCGAGGGCCGGATCGCTGCCGTGTAAGGCACGAAGCGTCCCGTGTAGCCCTGGATGCTCGCTTCGACCACCTGGCCGTTTTCGAAGACGTAAGGGTAGGTGAAGCGCGCGACGAGATGCGTGCCCTTGTTGAGCTCGATGCGGTTGGCGCCTTGTCCGTTGTAGACGCCAAAGGCGACCATGCCGTAATCGCCCGTGCCTTTGAGGTTGTTCTTCACGAGGTCGCGGAAGAGATGCCGCATTTCCTTCGGCGTATAGTAGAAGAACAGCCCAATGTCGCGTTCGTCCTTGCAGCAGGTGTTGATGGCGTCGGCGCGGTCGAGCGCCAGACGATTCTGCGACGACTGCATGTTTTCGAAGCCATAGGGAATTTTCGACTGGCCAGCGCGGACGCGGAATTCCTTGTCCTTGTCGAAGTAGATGTCGGCGTAGAGGTCGCGGATCTGCGCAAAGTTGCCGGGCGCGTTGGTGTAGCTGCCGACCTGGTTGAATCCGGGATATGGGAACACCGGATTGTAGAAATAGTAGACGGCCTGAGCGGCGGGGTTGCCATAGGCGGCGAAGGTCGGCGACGTCGAATTCGCGTTCGGCGGATTGCTCGCGAAGTCGTTCTGGAAATAGAGATAGAGATGATCTGAGACATCGCCGCTCAGAATGATGCGCGCCCGTCGGATGAAGAAGTTCTGCCGGTCGCCGACCGAACGGTCGTTCGTCGTCCTGATGTCGTACCAATACGGGCCGCCGCTCAGAATGTCGTTATAGCGCATTTGCGTATAGCCGCGCAGGCTGAGCCGCTCATACCAGTGCTGCGGAGGCGGGGGCGGCAGCGCCGCCGCAGCCGCATGCTGGGCCGCCGCCGCCTTGGCCGCCTGCTTGGCGCGCGCCTCATCGGCCTCGAGCTTGGAGAGCCGCGCCTTGAGCGCGCGGATTTCAGCGGAGACATCCGCTGACGCCGGCTCGATCGCGGCCAGCGAGTATAGGCCGAACGCAGCGATGGCGAGCGCGCGTTGTCCAACTCCCAGTTTCATAGGTTAAATCCCCCGGTTAACTTCCGGGCGACAGTGAAGCCAAGGCTGGATGACAGAGGGGTGACAAACTCTGCCGCAGCTGATTTGTGACGTTGGAACGGCTGGGAAGTGTGGCGCCGGCGCCACACTTCCCAGCCGTTGATTGTTGTTTTTCGTGGCTTTGCAGCCACAGCCGATCTTTTTTCCGAGCTATTTGCGGCCGCTTCTTTCAGCGGCTCAACCGCGCTGGAAGGATCGCGCGGTCATTCCCTCATCGCTGGCTCGGCCAAATGCCTTCACGTGCAGCCGGGCGCGCGCAGCCTGACCACGCTAACCCCCCCGCCGCGGCGCTCGACGCAGATTTTCGTCGCGATCCTCTGCTGGAGCGAGTCCACGTGGCTGATCACCCCGACCCGCCTCCCCTGCCCCTGCAGGGTCTCCAGCGCGTCGATGGCGATGTCGAGCGTCGCCGAATCGAGCGCGCCGAATCCCTCGTCGATGAACAGGGTGTCGACGAATGAATTGCGCCCCTCGAGGCCGGCAAGCGCCAGGGCGAGGGCGAGGGACGCGAGAAAGCGTTCCCCGCCGGAAAGCGACCGCGTCGAGCGGCGCTCGTCGCCAAGCTCCCGATCGACGATCTGAAGGCCGAGCGAGCCGGCCTCGCCCGAACGCTCCAGCGCATAGCGCGGCGCGAGCAGCGCCAGCCGCTGATTGGCGAGCGCCACGAGATGCTCCAGCGTCGCCGCCTGGGCGAAGCGGCGGAACTTGTCGCCGCTCGCCGAACCGATCGCTTCGCTGACCTCGCTCCAGAGCCTGACGCCTTTGCGGGCGCGCTCGAGCTTGTCATCGAGAGCGGTCGCCCGTCCCCTCGCCGCGTCATCCGTCGCGCGGCGCTCGCGCAGCGCGCCGAGCCGCGCGGACGATTCGTCGAGATGACCGCTAACGTCCTTCTCCCGAGCGGCGAGTTCCTCCCGCGAGGCTGCGGGCGGGGCCACGCTGCGCGCCGCAGCAAGGTCGGCCTGCCGCTCCGCCAAGGCGACCTCGGCCGCCCGTCGGTCGGCTTCCGCGGACTGAACGGCGCGCGCGAGCGCCGCCTGCTCTTCGCGTGACACCCCAAGCAGCTGCGCCACAGTCGCCTCATCGACGCCTGCGGCTTCGAGCGCCGCGACGTAAACGGCCCGCGCGTGGTCGGCGCGCGTCATCGCCAACTGTTCCGCGTTTGCGAGTTCCGAAAGACGCGCTTCACAGGCGGCTTTCGCGTGCCGGACGGCAGAGAAAAGCTCGCGCTCTTCGTCGCGCGTTTGAACGGCTGCCCTGTGGCGATTCTCGATGCGCTCCCGATGGGAGGAGGTCGCCTCTCCCTCCAGAAGCTGCGCGCGTTCGTCCCGCGCCTCGGCCAGACTCCTTTCGCGCGCCTCGTGGTCCGTTCCGGCGTCCGCCGCACGGGCGCAGGCGCCGTCCGCCTCCGCAGCGAGGCGCTCGGCCGTCAGACTGATCGCCGCGAGGCCCGCGCCGAGCGCCTCCGATCGCGCCAACGCCTGCCGATAGCTGATCCCCGCCGCTTCGAGCAGTCGGCGCGCGGAGCCCGCATCGCGGTCGAGATCGGCGGTCGAGAGGTCGCAAAGCTGCAGGTAAGGCGCAAGCGACCGATCAAGCGACTCGAGGCGCTCAACGAGGCCTGCGCTCTCCGCTTCCGACCGCGCGCGCGCATCGCGAGAAGCTTCAAGCGACCCGGCAAGCGCTATGCCTTCGCTTTGGCGCGCGTCCATCGCCTGACGGACTTCGTCGCGCTCGCTGCGCAACCGATCGCGCTCCTCGCGCAGACGACGTGCGGCGAGAAGCTTTCGGGCGACGTGCTCGCGCGCGGCTGCGGCGTCTCTCGCCAATTCGTCGAGCCGCGACCCCGCTGACACGATTAAAGCCGGGGGCGCAAGTTCGGGCGTCTCGCGCGCGAATTCGCTCTGCAGCAGCGACGCATAGGCGTGTTCTGCGCCCTCGCGAGTTGATGTCGCTTCCGCAGCGCGACGCGACGCGACCTCATGGTAGGCCTTCGCCTGCGCAGCGCGTGCGCTCAGCGCGACAATCTCTCCGTCCAGTTTGCTGAGCGAGCGTCGCAATTCATCGCGACGCCCGCGCAACTCATCGATCAAGGCGCTCGCAGCGTCGCGCCTCTCGGCGAAAGGATGCTGCATTGCGCCGCAGACAGGACAGGGCGCATCGTCGCTCAGCGCCGCGCGCAGTCGCAGCGCGTGAGGATCCGCAGCCGCGTCGGCAAGTTCGCCGAGTCGTTCGGCGTCGGCGCTTTGCGTCGCATGCTGCGCGCGACTGGCGCGCAAATCCTCCAGGCTTTCAGCAAGCGTAGCCTCCTCTTGCGCGTAGCGCGCGATATCGCGTTGCGCCGCCGACGCTACAGCCTCCGCCTCGTCATAGGCGCGCGCCCATTTGCCTAGCCCATCCAGGAGCTCGGCTGCGCGCGCGAGATCGTCAGCGCACGTGAGCGCCGCCGGTTCATCCAGCACAAGGAGCGCGTGGTCGCGTTCGGCGATCTGCGCCGCCAGCTTTACACAGACGGTCTTCGCTTGCGCGTCGCGCGACTGAAAATCCGCAAGCGTCGCCGCGCCCCGGCTGAGATCGGCGTCGGCCGCCGCAAGCGCCCGGTCGCACACGCGCTTGGCTTGCAACAGTTCGGCGCGTTTCGTCAGCCACTCGCTGATCTCCTCCCAACGTTCGCTGAGCGGGCGCGCGGGCGCGAGGCGCTCGAGATCAGCGAGAGCCGCCGCCTTCTCGCGTCGGATGCCCGCGAGCCGCTCCATCGTCTCCGCGCACTTGGCGCGCTTTGTCGCTGCGCGCGAGGCGGCGTCGCGCGCAGCGCTTCGCGCCTTCTCTTCCTCGTCCGCCAGATTGGCGATGCGCGCATCGAGCGCCGCGGCCTTGCTCCAGACCGGCGCGAACCGGCCGATCTCGGCTTCGGCGTCGGCGCACGCTTCCGCAGCCGAGCGGGCCTCGGCGTCACGGGCGGAAAAAACTTCTTGCGCAGCGCTCGCCTGCGCTTTTGCGTCGACGGCAGCGCGCGCCGCCTCTTCCTTCGCTTCTTCTGCGCGGCGCAAATCGTCCCGTGGCGCGCGCAGCGGCTCCACCTGCGCAAGCGCCGCCAGAGCCTCTCGACTCGGCGATGCAGCCTCGAACGCGCGCATGGCGTCCTCGCGCGCCGACATCGCCTGCGCGAGCTTCGTCTGCGCCTGCGCCACCGCATCGAGCCTGCCGAGCGCCTCCAGTGTTTCGGCGCGAAGCTTGGCGGCTTCGGCGCGCGCTATTTCGGTCGTTGTGAGTTCGGCGTCGATATCCGCGCGCTCCGCTTCGGACATGACGCCGATCTCGGCGCGGCTGCGTTCGATGAGCGCCGCCGCCTGCTGGGCCTCGCGCGCACGCTCAAAGGCGCGCTTCGAGAGCACGCCGTAGATTTCGGCGCCGGTGATTTTTTCGAGCAGCTCGGCGCGCTCCTTCGCGTCGGCGCGCAGGAAGGCGTCGAATTCTCCCTGCGCCAGAAGCGCCGTGCGGCGGAACTGGTCAAAGGTGAGATCGGTCAGTTCGACGATACGGGAATTGACCGGCTCTATGCCGCTCTCGATCGGGGCGACGATTTCGCCGGCGTCATCGATGCGCCACAGCGACCTGACGCGCTTCTGCAAAGCCCCAGCGGCTTTGCCGCGCGCGCGCTGCAGATCGCAGCGCGCCCGATAGCGCAGCCCGTCTCTGCCGATGAAGTCGACTTCAGCGAAGCCGCGCCCCGCGCCGCGACGAAGAATAGCGCGCGGGTCGCCCGCGGTGATCGTCTCTCCGGACGGATCCGGCGCGCTCTCGCTCGCCCCGGCGGCGACGACGCGGGGAAATTTGTCGTAGAGCGCCAGACAGATCGCGTCGAGAATCGTCGACTTGCCGGCGCCGGTTTCCCCCGTGATGGCGAAGAGGCCAGCCGAGCGAAGCGGCTCGCTGTCGAAGTCGATGGCGAAGCCCTCTGCGAGACTGGCGAGATTGGCGCCTCTGATCGCCAGAATCCGCAATGTCACGCCTCCTGCAGAAGACGCTCAAAACAGTCGCAATGGTCAGCTGTTGGCGCGACGCCGTGCGCCTGCTCGAAAGCTTCGCGGAACAACTCGCCCGGCTGTCGCTCCGCGAGACGCAACGGCGACGCCATGACCGCCTGCGCCTGTGGCCGTTCAACGCTGGTCGAAACGACGCGCAGCGGGAATTTCTCGCAAATGGCGTCGAGTTCGGCTTTCAATCCGACGGCCGGGCCGTCGACCCTGATCGCGAGATGCACGAAAGGCCATGCTTCTATCGGCGCCTCATTGTCCAGATCGAGCGCCGCGAGCGCGGACTCGAGTTCGGCAAGGCGTAGAACGCCGGTCGCCGGCGCCCGCAGATGAGCAACCGCGCGGCTGAAAGGCGCGTGGTCGATCGCAACGGCACCGCAGTCGTCGATTTCGACGATGCTGACGCCATGCGCATAGTCGATTTCGGTCTTCGACATCGGAATGAGCGAACCAGAATAGCGGATCGTTTCACGGCCCACGGATTGCGGGCGATGCAGATGGCCAAGCGCGACATAGGCGATCTCGGGCGAAAACACGTCGGGCGGAACGGCGTGTTCGCCGCCGACGAGAATGCGCCGCTCGGACCCCTCTGATTCTACCGCGCCAGCGACATGAAGATGGCCGGTGACGATGAGCGGCGCCGCGCCGATTTCGCGCCGCGCGCAATCGACCGCCTCGCGATAGGCCTCCCGGACGGCGCCGACGGCGCCTTCGCCCGTAACCGGCAGATCGACTGCGCGAGGGTAAGGCAGGGCGAGCAGATACGCGCCGACGCGGCCGCTCGCGTCGCGTATCGGCGTAAGATGCGCGCGCGCGTCGAATGCGCCGTCCCGTCGCGCGAAGGCGCCAATCGAAACGACGTCCGCCATTTCGAACAAGGCGCGCGGCGCTTCTAGTCTTGCCGCCGGATCATGATTGCCGGCGACAAGCGCGATTCGCGCGTGCGGACAGGCCGCGCGCAGGTCCCGCAATGTGTCGTAGAGCAGCCGCTGGGCGTCGGCGGAAGGATTGAGGCTGTCGAAGATATCCCCCGCCACGACGACGGCGTCGACCGCCCGCTGTTTCGCTATGGCGACGAGCTGCGCAAGCGCCGCGCGATGCTCGGCTTCGCGCGACCATCCCTGCAGAGTTGCGCCCAGATGCCAGTCGGCGGTGTGAAGAAGGCGAATCACCCCGACAGTAGGCAACAGGCCGTCGGCGATCGGCAAGAGACCTTGCGCGGCCCCCGACCACTGTAGCGCGATTTGCCGTCAGACGGCGTTCCGATAGGCCTTCGGCGAGAACACGGTCAGCAGCACGATCCAGACGTCCAGGATGATCGACCAGTTATCGATATAGTAGAGGTCGTGCTCGACGCGATGGCGGATCTTTTCGGGCGTGTCGATCTCGCCGCGAAGGCCGTTGACCTGCGCCCAGCCGGTGATCCCCGGCTTGACATTGTGCCGCCGCGCATAGAGCGCGATCCGGCGCTCGAACAGCTGGTCATGCGCAAGCGCGTGCGGCCGCGGGCCGACAAGCGACATCTCTCCGCGCAGCACGTTGAAGAGCTGCGGCAGTTCGTCGATGTTGTAGCGGCGGATGAATCGGCCGATGCGCGTGATGCGCTTGTCATGCGCCGTCGCCTGCTTGATGTGACGGCCGTCCTCCATCGTCGTCATTGTGCGGAATTTGACGATGCGGAAAGTCTCGCGGTTGAAGCCGTAGCGCCTCTGCAGGAACAGCGCCGGTCCCGGCGAGTCGAGCTTGATCAGCAGCGCGACGACGAGCAGCAGGGGCGACAGCAGAATCAGCGCGAGCGACGAGGCGACAATGTCGAATGCGCGCTTCGCCGCAATCTCCGCAAGATTGAGCGGATCACCGGCGAGGCTGAGACTCGAGATCGCGCCAACCTTGTCGATGTGCGCGTCAACGAAGCGATCGAGCACGCGTTCAGGACCAAGTTGGATGCGCGCAGGCACCCGCAGGAACGCCGTCACGCAGGAGTCGATGACATCGGTGCGCGACCAGGGCGCCAGAATGAACACGTCGTCGGGCCGCAGCAGGCGCGCCGACGCGGCGGCCAAGGCCAGATCATCGTCGAGCGTTTCCTCGTTGTCGCGCAGAACCACGCCGCCGACGACATGCATGCCGTATTTCCAGGGCTTGTAGCGATGGTTGAAAACGTCGACGTCGTGTTCGAAGCCGACAAGGAACAGCCGTCGCGCCGAAACGCCGCCGACGGCGGCGCTGACCCGTACGACATGCGTCAGCGCCGCACGATCGGCGTAAATTGCAAAAAAGCCGACGACATAAACGAGCACGAAAGCCGCGCGTGACGAATCGGCGCTCGTTCTGGTGAGAAAGCCCGCCGACACCGCGCAAAGAACCACGACGCTCCAAAGGCCGAAGGAGCGCCACCCATGGCCGCGCAACTGCAAATAGTTGGCGAAGCAATATTCCTTGCGCATCACGTTGGCGAGGACGAATGTCGCAGCCGCAAACAGGCAGAGCTGCAAATTCGACGCGCTTTCCTGAGCCCCGCCGAACACCCAGCAAAGCCCGTCCCAGCCATAGGCCCAGAGATGGTAGAGCGCCTCCATCGACAGCGCGGCGATCATAATCGTCACGAAATCGAAGAGGCCCGCGGCGAGCGAAAAGGAAGCTCTAACGAGAGCTGTATTGCTGCGCCGAGCCGAGGCGCCCGCCGCCGCGGCGCGCCGGGAACGATTCGTCCGTCTTGCGGGTGCGTGAGCGGTAGAAGGGCGGCTGTTCAGCCGTCCAAGTTGAATGTCCTGGGACAATGCCCATTCTCCGGATGATGCAAAACGTCCCGATTTGACACATCTCATGGTGTTCGGACCGTGCTCTCCCCTCTCCTGCAAAGCGCAGGCCTCCAATACGCTGGGGGTAACAGTCGAGCGCGAATGGGCACAATGAACTAAAGTCACCTATTCAATTGAAAACTCGAATGTTTGTCTTAAACTACAATGCTCCAAGGATTTTTTATTGTTGGACATTGTGTCGCTGGGCCGCCGCTCCATTCTTCCGCGGCGCCTTCACAACCCTGTCGTCGTGCCTGTAAAATATACGCCGTCGCAAAGGGCTGGACCTTGGCGCGGTCCATCAGGCCCCCTCCTCAAAACGAGAGGCAGCCAGGGTGACCGTTTACTTTCGTCAACAGACAGTGTCGCCGCAGGCCTGCCCAGCCCTTGTGCTCAACGCCGACTACCGGCCGCTGAGCTACTATCCGCTCTCGCTGTGGGGTTGGCAGGACGCAATCAAGGCGGTTTTTCTTGAACGCGTGAACATCGTCTCGGAATACGACAAGACCGTCAAAAGTCCGAGCTACGAAATGCGTCTCCCGTCGGTCGTGTCGCTGAAGGAATATGTGCGCCCGACGCGTCAGCCGGCGTTCACGCGGTTCAATGTTTTTCTGCGCGACCGCTTCACCTGCCAATACTGTGGCGAACACGAGGAACTGACCTTCGATCACGTCATTCCCCGATCGAAAGGAGGCGCGACGACGTGGGAAAACGTCGTCGCGGCGTGTTCGTGCTGCAATTTGCGCAAGGGCGACCGCCTGCCACACGAGGCGCATATGACGCCCGCGCAGGCGCCCTACCAGCCGTCGATCGCCGATCTGCATCGCAACGGCCGTCTGTTTCCTCCCAATTATCTGCACGAAAGCTGGATGGACTATCTCTACTGGGACTCGGTGCTCGAACCGTAATCGGCGCAGCCCAAAGAGAGAGTTTCAACCATGCGCCGAATCGTCGTCATGGCTTTCGGCTTCGTCCTCGCGGTTGGCGTGGGCGCCATTTTCCTCATCGTCTCGGCGCTCTTCGACTCGGCGACCCGGGAAGCGGGATTCGACGCCGCGATGTCCGGCATATTCGCCTTGATCGAAGAAGATGCGAGCGCCGGCGGATTGGAGAATCCTCTGGCGACATTCGGATTTATCGTTTGGACGATCATCATCGCCACCTGCGCCGCGCCCCTCGCGGTCGCCGCGTTGATCGGCGAGATCGCCGGCGCACGCTCGCTCCTCTGGTATTCGGGCGCGAGCGCGACGCTCGCGGGCGCGTCGCCCTGGATCGCACGCGCCGCAAAGGGTCTTGAGCGCGCCCGCGAAGCGAGCCCGCTCGAAATCCGCATCGCCCTGTTGTTCTTTCTCACGGGCGCGCTGACGGGGGCGATCTACTGGCTGATCGCCGCGCCGCCGCCTGCCCGTCAGGCTCGGGACGCCAAATCGTCGCTTCGGCAAAATTAGCGCGAAGGCGCGATCTTCTTGGGGCTGTGGCGCCAGTAGACGACGAGCGCGCCAAGGATCAGCGCCGCGCCCAACGCGACAGGCGCATAGCTCCAGAGAGTCGAGCCGACCGTGAAGGCGAAACGCGCCGTCTTGCGCTCGCCGTTGGGCTCGATCGCGGTGACCAGCGCGACATAGGCGCCGTCTTCCGTAATTTCGCGCTCCAGTGTAAGCGCGCCGCGCGGATAGAGTCTGGGTTCGACATGCGCGATGGCGCGCGACGACGAATCGTCGCTCTCGCCGGGGCCGGCGCGAACGATCCGTAATTCGATCGGCAGCTCGCGCAAACGCGGCGTCGCGAGATCGAAGGAAAGGATGATGCGCCCGCTCGAGGGGAACGAGTCGCAATATTTTTCGCGCGAGACGTCCGGCAGATAGCCGGCCATCTGAACAATCTCCGCGCCGAGGGCCGCCTCGCAAGAATCCTTCATGCTCGAGGTCTTATCCATGCTGACTGCGCCCGCCGGCATGGCGAATGCAGCAAGAATGAGCGCTGAAGCGATCATGCGCGCCAGGGAATGCTTCATCTTCATTTGGCGATACCTTGAGTGAACTGAGGCGCATATTGGATCATACGCGCCGGCGCCCGAAAATCCCCGGATTTTCTTGGACTCCGGCGGCGTCAGGATTGACGCCCAAAGCCGGAAGTGCTCTTAAGCCTGACATGGCAGACTACCATTCTCTGATCGCGAGGGCGGTGGCCGCTCTGCCGCAGTCCACGCCGGACGCGCGCCAGGCGGTGTATGAACGGGCCCGCAAGGCGCTGTTCAATCAGTTGCGCGGCATACAGCCGCCGGTCGCCGAAGGCGACATCGCCGCCGAGGTGCGCGCGCTTGAAGAAGCGATCGAGCGAGTCGAAAGCGACCTCGCGGCGAAGGAGGCGCAAGAGTCGCAGCCTCCGACAGAAACCTCCGCGCGGCGCGCACTGGAGCGGCTCAGGACAAGACCGGGCGAGCGGACGCCCTCTGAAGACGAAGATTCAGATTGGCGCGGCGCGCCCTTCTCCGCGGCGAGCGAAGACGAGACTCCCTCGCGCGAGCCGCAGCGGCCGGCGGCGCCCTTGCCGCCCGTGCCGAAGCCGCAACGCTCGATGCGCCTTATTCTTTCCGTCGCTGGCGTCGTCGTCGCGCTGGTGGCCGTCGTCGGAACGCTCGCCTGGCAGCTTCGCGAACAGCCTGAGGATCTGGCGAAGCTGAAACCGGAGAAACAGGCGTCCAACGGGTCTGAAAGCGGCAAGATCAACGACCGCGTCGGCGGCGACGGGCAAGCGGTCAAAACGCCCACGCCGCGCAGCCCCGCCGTGCCCGTAGCGCAAAAGGCGGAAATGTGGGTCGGCTCGCTCGCCGAACCGACAAAGGTCGACAAGATCTATAATGGCTCGGCCGTCTGGCGACTCGAGAATGTCGGCGGACCCGGCGAGCCGGTGGGATCGGCCATTCGCGGCGACGTCGACATCCCCGACGCGAAGCTGAAACTGACTCTGCTGTTTCGCAAGAACACCGACGCGACGCTTTCCGCCTCGCACACGATCAACGTCTCGTTCACCGTGGCGCCCGGCAGCCCCATCGGCGCCGTCAAAGCCATCGGTCCCATTCAGATGCGCCGCTCCGACGCGCAGTCCGGAGAAAAAGTCGCCGGCATTCCGGTGCCGATCACCGAGAATAATTTTCTGATCGGGATGATGCGCGGCGACCACGAAGCGCGCAATATCCTGCTGTTGCGATCGCTGGCGGCCTTGGATCTGCCGATGCAGCTTGCCGACGGGCGCGCGGCGACGATCAACATGGAAAAGGGTCCGTCCGGCGAGCGCGTCTTCGCCGACGCCATCGACGCCTGGGGCAAATGATCCCTATTCGCTTCACGTGGCGGCAATAACGCGGGCGCCGATCGCGCGCTCACATGACGAGCGTCAGCCTTTTCGCCGCGCGCGTCACGCCCGTATAAAGCCAGCGCGCCCGATGTTCGCGGAAAGCGAATGATTCATCGAAAAGCGTCACATCGTCCCACTGCGAGCCCTGCGCCTTGTGAACGGTGAGCGCATAGCCGAAATCGAATTCGTCCGAATCCTTGCGAAGCGCGTACGGAACGTCGCTTTCGGCGCCGAACAATTGCGGAATGACCGCCACGCGCTGAAATTTCACGCCTTCGCTTTCTTCCGGCGTCACAAGCATTCTGACCTTGCCGCGGCGCAGCGCCCCGGCGCTCTTCACCGTAAACAGCGCGCCGTTCAGAAGTCCCTTCTTGCGATTGTTGCGCAGGCACACGAGTTTTTCGCCCGACTGCGGCAGGTCCCCGGTGAAGCCGCGCAGCTGACGCAAGCGCGCGTTATAGGCGCGGCGCGTTTTGTTCATGCCAACCAGCACCTGATCGGCGCCGGTGACGAGCGCAGGATCGAGCGCGTCGCGGCCGACGACGCGCGTGTCGCCGAAGTCCCCGCGCTCTACGCCGTCGCCTGCGCGGATCGCCATTGACAGGCGGATGATCGGATTGTCCGCCGCCTGCCGATGCACCTCTTTCAGCATCACGTCGGGCTCGGCCTCGGTGAAGAAGCCGCCGCCTTTCACCGGCGGCAATTGCGCCGGATCGCCGAGCACCAGCACCTTCTTCCCAAAGGAGAGGAGATCACGGCCGAGTTCCTCGTCGACCATGGAGCATTCGTCGATGACGATGAGCGTCGCATGCGCCGCGTCGCTGTCGTCGTTGAGAACGAAAGAAGGCTCCTCAGTCTCCGTCTCGGTGGCGCGATAGATGAGACTGTGAATGGTGCGGGCGTCCTTGCAGCCCTTGGAGCGCATGACAAGCGCCGCCTTGCCGGTGAACGCCGCGAAGGCGACGTCGCCGTCGACATGTTCGGCGAGATGACGCGCGAGGGTCGATTTGCCTGTTCCCGCAAATCCGAATAGGCGAAACACCTGCGGCGCGCCTGGCGTTTCGAGCCAGCGCGCGACGGCGATCAGCGCTTGATCCTGTTCGGGCGTCCAGACGGGCATGGCATGGGCTGAGGATCGAATCGAGGCGTCACGATGGCGGACGCGACGCCGGCGAACAAGCGCCAATGTCGACCGCCGTCAGGCGCTGAACCCCGCAATGAGCAGGGCGCCGCCAAGCGCGAAGGACACCAGCGCGAATACCGGATAGCGCCTTTCGTAGCCCATCCCGGCAAAGATGTCGCGCACCGTGTCCGGCGGCAGAAAGAGCGTCAGCAGGCCGCTGATCAGCGTAATCCAGCCGACAAGCGAGACGAGCGCCGCAACGCTGTCGCTCCAGATGTCGTGGCCGATCACGATGGCGAGGCCGATCGCCAGCCGAATCATGCCGATGAATGCGATGGCGACGGGCTCGCGCGAAACGCTCTCGATCATCTGCAGCGCCACATCCCTGCGCAGCAGCATCCAGGCGGACATGATCAGCGCGTAAGCGCCGATCAGCTTTGCGAGAAAAAGCGTAAGCGGCGTCATGAACGCCTCCTTGCCGAAGCGCGCCTATACCGCCGATGAATGGCGGGCCGGCGCAGCCTGCAGGTAGGAGTCAAAGGCGGCGGCGACAAGCCGGACAAAGGGCTTGCCGCGTTCTGTGACGACGATCCGCCGATCCTGGACATCGATGACGCCGTCGGCCGCAAGCGCATCGAGCGACGCCTGCGCCGCGTCGAAAGCATCCTCCGAATAGCCATGACGCAAGGCCATGGCGCCGTAGTCGACGTCAAAATCGCACATCAGCCGTTCGATCAGCTCCGCGCGAGCGATATCCTCGCGCGTGAACGCGAGGCCGCGCGTCGTGGCGAAGCGTCCCGACTCGATCGCGCGTCGCCAACCTGCGAGGTCGGTGGCGTTCCCCACATATCCCTGCGGAAAACGCCCGATCGATGAGACGCCGAACGGCAGCAGCGCGTCGGCGGCGTCGATCGTGTAACCCTGGAAATTGCGGCGCATGCGCTTTTCGCGCGCCGCGATCGCCAGCGGGTCATCGGGCCGCGCAAAATGGTCGAGCCCGATCGATTCGAACCCCGCCTCTTCGAGCGTCTCGCGCACGATCGCCGCCTGCGCGAGGCGTTCGCCCGCGCCGGGCAATGCCGCGGCGTCGATCAGCTTCTGGTGCGACTTGAACCAGGGCACATGCGCATAGCCGAAGACGGCGAGCCGTTGCGGCGCAAGCGACGCCGCGAGCGATGCGGTGCGCGCGGCGTCTTCGACGCTCTGTTGCGGCAGCCCATACATCAGATCCAGATTGATCGCGGTGACGCCGCCGTCGCGCAGCAGCTTTACGGCGCGCGCGACCGTCTCATAGGGCTGTATGCGGCCGGACGCCTCCTGCACATGCGCATTGAGGTCCTGCACGCCGAGCGAGGCGCGCGTGACGCCTGCGGCGGCCAGCGCCTCGACGAGATCGGCCTCGAGAATCCGCGGATCGAGTTCGATCGCGTGTTCCGTCTCGTCTGAAAGGTCGAAATGATCGCGCAGAACGGAAACGATCGAGCTGAAGCGCGAAGCGCCCAGTATGCCAGGCGTGCCGCCGCCCCAATGGATGCTCGCGACCCGCCGTGCGCGCGTCGCCTTCGAGAAAAGCGCGATTTCGCTCTTGAGCGTCTGCGCATAGGAGTCAAGCGGCGCATCCTGACGCACGGCCTTCGTGTGACAGCCGCAATAGGCGCAGATCGCGGTACAAAACGGCACGTGGAAGTAGAGCGAGAGCGACGCCTCGGGATCGAGGCCTGCGAGCCAGGCCCGCGTCTCACGTTCGCCTGTCGACTTTGAGAAATGGGGCGCCGTCGGATAGCTCGTGTAACGCGGAGCGGATCGTTCGGCCAAGGCCAGGGACGCTGGGTCCATCCTACTGACTCCCTCGCCGCCGCGCGGCGCCGCTCAAATTGATAGCGCGACGCGGCCCGGCGCGCAAAAGCCACACCTGCCGCACTTTGACGCGGGCGTACAGGAATCGGCTTGGCCACAGAGCGGGAAAAAGGCAGAGTGAGACGATTTCACACTGGGCGGGAGTAATGGCGGATATGGCGATATTTTCCTGGCGACGACAGCGCTGGCTGGGATTCTGCCTCGTAGCCGGCGCGGGCCTCTCGGCGTCGATCGCGCAAGCCGCGGGCCCCACTGAGGCTGCCGGCCGCTATTCGATTCTTCGCGAGGGCGACAAGGATACGGGCTGCATGCTGACGCTCGACGCCCGTGCGCGCGGCCGCGCCGGCCTCAAGGCGCAGCTGGCGCCGGCGTGCCGCGACAACGGCGTCGTGATTTTCGATCCGGTCGGCTGGGGACTGGATCGCGGGCGCCTCGTGCTCACCGCCCGCAAAGGACACAAGGCGCACTTCGACAAGGACGCCGACGGCGTTTGGCGACGTGACGCCAAGGAAGGCAAGGCGCTCGGCCTCCGCCCGATTTAACAACCTGCATCCCTTCAGAAAAAAGAAGCCTCCCGGATTGCTCCGGGAGGCTCTCCGCCGTCGCCGCGCGAGAGGGGCGGGGTGCCGGCGACGGATGGCCTTGGCGCGATCTTTCGCTAATCGCACACTCGAACCTGGCGATGGTCGACGATCTCGCCCCATTGGCCTACGACCGGCTCGCGGACGAAATGGCATTCGCCATAGCCGTAGTAGGCTTCTGCGTGATCCGCCCAGGAGCCGCCATTAGGCGCGAACCAGGCCTCGGTCGCGTTATCGTAGGGGTCATAGCCATGACCGAAGCTCTCGCCTTGAGCGCCGCGGCGAGCAAGGTTTTCGTTCTGGTAGGGCTCGCGGCGTTCGGTCTGGTATGTCTCGCGGCTTTCGCCCTGGTAGGAATCTCGGCTTTCGGCGTAATCGGCGCCCTGTTCCATCGCGCCCGCGGGCGACGCGGCGAGCGCCAGGAGGAATGCGAGGGCGAAAGTCTGCCGCGACATGCTGGACTCCAGTCCTTTGAGGCGTGGGCGCAAGGACGACAGGATGATGAACTTCATCCGCCCCGTCCCGCATAAGTTGGCGCATTCCGTCTGAACCGGACATGGCCGCGCCGTTCATCCGGCAGTCAGCTTTGCGGCGCGGCTGCGGCGATTTAAGTATGGCGCTGTCTTTGCCGGGAGAAACGCGTGAGCGAGAAAACGCCCATTCGGCTGCTGATCGTCGAGGATCAGACAGTCATGCGCAAGGCGATCGCCGCGCTTCTCGCGCTCGAGCCGGACATGCAAGTGGTCGCCACCGCCGCGGACGGCGAACAGGCCGTCAGAGCGGCGCGCGCGTTTCAGCCCGACGTCGTGCTCATGGACATGAAGATGCCGCGAATGGACGGCGTCGAGGCCACGCAGGCGATACTCGCCGAAAATCCAAAGGCGCATGTCATCGCGCTGACGACGTTCGACAATGACGATCTCGTCTTCGACGCCTTCCTCGCCGGGGCTCAAGCCTATCTGCTGAAGGACGCTGAAGAGAGCGAGATCCTGGCGGCGATCCGCGCCGTCGCGCGCGGAGAGTCTCGACTGTCGCCGGGCATCGCGGAGAAGATCCTCGCCGAGTTTCGCCGCATCAAGGGCGCTCCGGCGCCCCGCGGGCCGAGCAGCGAAGAGGAGCCGCTGTCCGAACGCGAAAAGCAAGTCCTCGACGGCGTCGCCGCGGGCAAAAGCAATCGCGTCATCGCCGAAGAGCTCGGACTCGCGGAAGGCACCATCAAAAATCACGTCAGCACGATTTTGGCGAAGCTGCATCTTCGAAGCCGCACCGAACTCGCCATCCGCGCGCTTTCGCGGCGCTAGCGAGCGTCATCAACGCGATTCTTCAAACGCCGCGCCGCCAGATCGCGCACCCAAGCTCAAAGAACATCGCCGTGACGCCCTCCCCCGTCTTGGCGCTCGTATAAACGACGCTCAGTTCCTGAAGCGAGCGCTCCGCGCGGATAACGGGCGCGACGTCGATCTTGTTCACGATCGCGTAAGCCGGACGTCCGGGAAAGCGCGACTCGAACTGGGAAATGAGAGCGGCCATCTTGACGATTGTGGCCGGACGGGTCGCGTCGGATACGACGATCGCGGCCGAAGCGCCGGCGAGATAAACCGTTTCGAAAATTCGGCTGCCGAAATCGCCGTCGGTGTCCCACAAAACCAAGCGCAATCGGGCGTCGTCGCACTTGGGGCCGAGATCCAAATCATGGGTGAAGACGTCGACGCCGATCGTCGTCTTATAGTCGGGCTCGAAGCGATCGAAGACGAAGCGCTGTGCAAGCGACGTCTTGCCGACGCCGATATCGCCGAGCAACATCACCTTCGCAGAAAGCGTCGCCGTCTTCGTCATTTGACGTCGAACTCGCCGTCGAAAGGAATCTCGAAAACGACGCGTCTGCTGCGGCTCTTTTCGATATCCGCGTCGGCGATCGGATCGAGCGTCGCACGCCCGACGGGCGCCAGTCGCGCGCGCGACACGCCCCGCCCGACCAGCTTGGCGACGATCATGTCGGCGCGCTTGCGCGACAGCGCACGGTTGGACCCGGCCGATCCAGCCTTGTCGGCATAGCCGACGACGCGCAGATCCGAGCCCGTCACCTTCAGCAATTCCGCGAGTTCGTCGAGCTTCGCCTCTGTCGCCGAGGGATCGATAATGCTGTCCCGCTCGCTAAGGAAGACGGCGAAGGATTGGGTGAGACGCCGCAACTTGTCGCGGGCGTCCGCTTTGGAAATTGCGCGCGCGTCCTTCAATTCGGCGCGCAAAGCGTCGATCTCCGCCCGCGCCTCTTTCAAAATCTCCCGCGCGCGGGTTTCAGCGGCTTTGAGATGGGCCGTTTCCTTTGCGAGCGCGACGACGGCTACGCCCCGCTCGACCTTGTAGGGCGCCGCAGCCGGCGCGATCGCGTCGACGACCGCCTGCGGCTCTTCCTCATTGGCGGCGAGGCCGCGCAGGACGACGCGGCCAGCGTCATGATCGATTTCAAGACGCAGCGGGTATTGCGCCAGCTGGTCATAGGTCGCGACGGCGCCTTCGAAGGCCCTTCGGATGCGCGATTCGCGCCAGGCGCGCGTCGCAGGACCGATCGCCGCCCAGATCGCCAGCCCGGCTAAGATAAGCCCGGCGCCGATCACCGGAGCCTTGCTCTTGGGCTTCATCGACTCGGCCGCGAGGGCCTCGCTCAGCTGGGTGGCGATCGTGTCGGACGTCAGGGACTTCTCGTCGTTCTCGTGCCGCTCCACGATCGACATGAACGCCTCGTCGAGACGGCGCTCGTGGTGGCGCGGAAGCTCGCCGCCGAATTCCGCGGCGACGATGACGCGGGGCGAGGCGCGCAGGAATACGTTGCTCGAGCCCAGATCGAGCATGCGCAGCTCGCCCTTCTCATCGGCGTAGAGATCGGCGGCGAGTTCGGTGATGGCGGCGATCAGGCCGCTTTGCAGGTCGACGTTGCCCGGCTGCTGCTCGCTGGAAGGCCAGGCCGCAAGCACCCGCCCGCTGCCGCGCTCCAGCAGCAGCGCCCGTTTGAGCCTGCCGGCGTCGACCTCCGCGAGCGCGACTTCGGCCATCGAGCGGCCGGTGAGCAGCGCGCGCAGCCTGAGCCGCCACGAATGCGCCGACACCAGCGCGTCGATGCGCGCATTCAGCGTCTCGATGAGATCGCGAAACGCGGCGGCGACCGCCGTCGTCACGAGCCGGCCCATCATCGGATAGAGCGCCTCGACGATCATGTCCTTCGAGCGCTTCATCTCCGAGCGGATGGCAGTGACGACGAGGGGAGAAAGCGCTTTGGACAGCTCGCGATGGCGTTCCGTTTCGGCGCGCTCAACCGCTTCGACCAGAACATCGCCGGTCGCCGCGCCGAGCTTCTCGGGGCCGCCAACATAGGCGTCGAGCCGGTCGATGCGCTCCGCGGTGGCGTCGAGGCGGCGCAGCGCATCGCCCCCTAGCCCGGCTGTCTTCTGATCGAGGGCCTGCCCGTCGCTCGGCGCCGACATTTCAAGGTCTCGTCTATCGCAAGAACGCGGCGCAGCCGCACAAGCTCAGTTCTTCGTTCTGGCGATCTCTGTGCGTCGCGGCAAGGCGTTTCATTTTCATCCAAGCGGTCCGATCACCTGCCTAAGGCGTTTCAAAAAGAGACGCCACCCCCATCTCCTGTCGCGGGCGCGGCGGCCCGAATGCCCAAGAAATCGCTGTGCAACCTCGCTTCGGCGGAGGATCGGCTCAGCTGGCGCCTCCTAGCACGCGATCTGCAGAATAACGATAGATTGCGCCTAGTTGCGTCAAATTGGAACGAGCGGCGGCTTCGTGTCGATGCCAGTGCGCATTGCGACGAAAGTCATTTGGCAATGTGACCTGCCGCACTGCTGAGCAGTCAGGTTCTGACGCAAGGTGAGCGCAATCCCTCGGCCAGCAAGCGGCAAGCCAACGGCTCCGCTTTAGGCCCAAAACTGGGGATTTGAGCGCTGATGTCGATCGCGAATCCAAAACAGATGCTGAAGCCCTTCCTCGCGCGCCCGAATGGCGGGGAAGCCGCAGATGAGGCGCCGGCGCATGACGACAGCGCGCGGGGAACGCTCACGCGCGAGGACATCGCTCTGGCGATCCATCGCCGTCTTGAGGGCATATCCCGTCGCGAAGCCAAGCGCCTGACCGACCTCGTGATCGAGGAAATGGCGGCGACGCTCGCCTCCGGCGAGTCGCTGAAGCTGCACGATTTCGGCTCTTTCCTCGTGCGCACCAAGCGCGAGCGCGCCGGCCGCAATCCCCGCACCGGCGCGCCGGTCCCGATCGAGGCGCGGCGAGTCATCACCTTCAAGGCGTCGCCAAACATGAAGGCGGCGATCAATGGCAAGACTCCTTTGACGAAGGTCAAGAAGCGTGCGCGCGGCCGTCTCGCACGCCAGCACGGAGGGGCTGAACTCGTGAGAGTCTCCGCCCCCTGAATTCACGGTAGTCCGCGCTCCTCCCTGTGAGCGGACGCAGGGCCCGATCGTTCGCCGAACGCCCCGGCGAGCCTTCGGGCCCTTCTCTTTTACGGCAGAGCGGCTCGATTGAGCTTGCCGTTGGCGTTCCTCGGGAGCGCGTCGAGGAACATCACCGCGCGCGGACATTTGTAGGCCGCGAGATGCGCGCGGCAGTATTCCAGGATCGCCGTTTCGTCATGTGGCGCGCCGTCGCGGGTCACGACATAGGCCTTGATGATCGTCGCGGCGGCGTCGCGCCCGGGCCGCTCCGCCGCCGCCGCTTCGACGACCCCGTTAATCTCGAGCAACCTTTTCTCGACTTCCGCGGGAGAGACGCGGTAGCCCCCCGCGTTCATGACTTCATCGGCCCGCCCGTGGCGCCACATGTAGCCCTCGGAGTCGAATTCCACGAGATCGCCGGAGACGAACCACTCGCCGCGAAACGCCTCGCGCTCTTCCTCCGGACGGTTCCAGTAACCGACCATCATCCCCGGATCGTCGCGTCGCACGGCGAGGAGGCCGGTTTCGCCCGGCCGAAGCGGGGTCTCGCCGCCGTCTTGCGGCAGCGCCGCGACGACCCTGCCCGGCTGCGGCTTGCCCGGCGAATCCGGACGCACCGGCGCGGTCGGCCCGCTGGAGACGAAAGTCGAAATCTCGCTCATGCCGAAGGCTTCGTAGATGTCCTTCCCCGTCCGGGCGCGCCAGTCGGCGAGCAGGCTCGACGGCAGCGCCGCGCCGGCGGAGAGCGCGTGGCGCAGGCTAGAGAGATTGGCGTTCTCGGGCGCGCCATATTTCAGGATCTGGCGAAAGACTCCCGGCACCGCGGCGAAGATCGTCGCCCGGTGCGCCTCGATGAGACGCGGCCATGCGGCGGGATCGGGACGCCCATTGTAGAGCACGGCGCTGGCCCCGGCGGATAGCGGGTCGACGACGCCGACGCCCAGCGTGTAGGTCCAGTTGATCGCGCCCGCGTGAAGCATCACGTCGCCGGGACCAAGCCCCGTCCAGTGCGCGCGCATCGGCCTGCGGCCCCAGGCGGCCCGATGCGCGTGCAACACCCCCTTGGGCCGGCTCGTCGTGCCGGATGTGTAAACGAGATAGGCGGGATCGGCGGCGGCGGTGTCGACATAGTCGTCGAGCGGCGCGCTTTCGGCGAGACGCGCCAGATCGGCGCCGCGCAGGATCTGGACGTCGCCAGGATACGTCTCATCCTCGAAGGCCGCGCCCAAGGCTAGCGCCGAGGCGCCGCAGTCGCGCGCTAGGAATTCGGCCTCCTCCGGCGTGAGCTGAGAAGAAGCGAGCAGCGCCACATAGCCCGCGGCGATCGACGCGAAATAGGCAAGCGCCGCGTTGGCCTCATTGCCCATCCGGATCATCACGCGCGCGCCCTCGGGCAGACCGAGATCGCGCAGCCCAGCCGCCAGTCGCCGAACCTTGAGGTCGAGTTCGCCATGGCTCCAGCGCTGGGCGCCGGCGTCGCCCACGATGGTGAGCGCCGTCGCCTCGGGCCGCAGCCGCGCGTTTTCGGCAAGGCAATAGCGGGCGAGATTGAAGCGCGGGGGAACGGGCTCGAGAATGGCGCTTGGCGTCATGCGGCGCTTTTCGCATCGCCCGCGCAGGTTCGGCAAGCTAATCAATCCTTTCTCAGACCAATAGGATCAATCGAACAGGCTGGAGACGCTCTCTTCCCTCGCGGTGCGGGCGATCGCTTCGCCGATCAGATGGCCGATCGGGATGACGCGAATGTTCGGCGCGGCTTCGACCGCAGCCGTGGCGCGGATGGTGTCGGTGACGACGAGCTGCTTCAGCTTGGAGTTGGCGATGCGCTCCGCCGCGGCGCCCGAGAGCACGCCGTGGGTGATGTAGGCGTAGACGGAGCCGGCGCCCGCAGCGAGCAGCGCTTCGGCGGCGTTGCACAGCGTGCCGCCGGAATCGACGATGTCGTCGATGAGAATACAGTTACGGCCGTCGACGTCGCCGATGATGTTCATCACTTCAGATTCACCGGCGCGCTCGCGCCGCTTGTCGACGATGGCGAGCGGCGCGTCGATGCGTTTCGCCAGAGCCCGGGCGCGCACGACGCCGCCGACGTCCGGCGAGACCACCATGACGTTCTTGAGGTCAAGGTGCGACTTGATGTCCACCACCATGACCGGCGCGGCGAAGAGATTGTCGGTCGGAATGTCGAAAAAGCCCTGGACCTGGCCGGCGTGCAGATCCACGGTCAGAACGCGATCGGCGCCGGCGCGCGTAATCAGATTGCTGACCAACTTGGCCGAGATCGGGGTGCGCGGCCCCTGTTTGCGGTCCTGACGGGCGTAGCCGAAGTACGGGATGACCGCCGTGATGCGACGCGCGGAAGCCCGGCGCAGCGCGTCGATCATGATGAGGAGCTCCATCAGGTGATCGTTGGCCGGCGCGGACGTGGACTGGATCACGAACGTGTCCTGCCCCCGGACATTCTCCAGGATCTCGACCCAGATCTCCTGGTCGGCGAAGCGCCGGACCTGGGCGCGGCAGAGCGGAACGCCAAGATGCGCCGCGATCGCCTCCGCCAGCGGTCTGTTGGAATTGCCCGCCAGGAGTCTCATCGCCGCCATTCACCCGTCCCCGCGCCTTAACGCCGCGGCGTCATAGCAGCGATGGCGGCTGCGAACAATATGACGCGACAATGGCGCCCTTCCCGGCCTAAAAACATCGACAGGATTGCCTCTCGGACGGGTAATGCTCTAAATGGTGACAGCGGCCTCACCGATGCGCGGCGGGCCGGGCGTTTGGTTTGCGCCTTCACCCATCTCGCCCCTTGCGTAGTAGACAGGCGTCGCTTCCGTTAATGACGAATAGCGTATCGGATCATGCGCCGCAGCCATCCTCGCCGCGCGAGACGCGCGTCGTCGTCGCCATGTCTGGCGGCGTCGATTCCAGCGTCGTGGCCGCTCTGCTGAAGGAGCAGGGCTATGACGTCGTCGGCGTCACGATGCAGCTCTATGATCACGGCGAGGCCACGCACCGCAAAGGCGCCTGCTGCGCCGGGCGTGACATTCATGACGCGCGAAGCGTTGCGGCGCGGCTCGGCATTCCGCATTTCGTTCTCGATTACGAGAGCAAGTTTCGCGAGAAGGTGATCGACGAATTCGCCGCGAGCTACGCCAGCGGCGAGACGCCGGTGCCCTGCGTCGCCTGCAATCAGTTCATCAAATTCGCCGATCTCATGGAGACGGCCAAGGATCTCGGCGCGCATGCGCTCGCCACCGGCCATTACATTTCCGCCCGCGACGACGGGCGCGGCGGCCGCGCGCTTTACCGCGCCAAGGACGCCTCGCGCGATCAGAGCTACTTCCTGTTCGCGACGACGCGCGAGCAGTTGCGCATGCTGCGTTTCCCGCTCGGCGATTACGCCAAGGCCGAAGTGCGCGAAATGGCGCGCCGCTTCGGCCTCGAGGTCGCCGACAAGCCCGACAGTCAGGACATCTGCTTCGTGCCGACCGGACGCTACACGGACGTCGTCGAGAAGCTCGCGCCTGCGTCGGTGGTGCCTGGAGAAATCGTCCATCTCGACGGGCGCGTGCTCGGGCGCCACGCCGGCGTCATTCACTACACCATCGGGCAGCGGCGCGGACTTGGACTTGGCGCAAAGGTCGCCGGCCGTGACGCGGAGCCGCTTTATGTTCTGCGCCTTGACGCAGCGCGCGCTCAGGTCGTGGTCGGCCCGCGTGAGGCGCTGGAGACGCGCGCCGTCAAGCTGCGCGACGTCAACTGGATTGGCGAGGGAACGCTCGCGTCGCTCCCGCCCGAGGGCCTCGACATCGTGGCGCGCGTGCGCTCGACGCGGCCGCCGGTTCCCGCGCGGCTGATCGCGGGAGAGGATGGCGGCGCTCTGGTGGTCTTCGCCTCAAGCGAATTCGGCGTGTCGCCGGGGCAGGCGTGCGTCTTCTACGATTCCGACGAAAATGAAGCGCGCGTGCTCGGCGGCGGATTCATCGCCGCGATCGAGCCCGCAGCGATGCCAATGACATCAAAGGCGCCGCCTCTGCGCGCCGCAGAAGCTCGAAGGGCGCCTCGATGAGCGAAGCACGAAATTTATTGCGCGAGATAGAAACGCTGGACAACGGCAACGTCGAGGCCGCTTACGCGCGCTGGGCGCCGATTTATGATCTCACTTTCGACATTCTACTGAAGCCGGGCCGCCGCGCGGCCGCCGCGGCGGCGTCGAATACGCGCGGGCCGATCCTCGACGTCGGCGTCGGCACCGGGCTGGAATTGCCGATGTTCGCGCCGAATGCGCAGGTGGTCGGCGTCGATCTGTCGGAGCCCATGCTGCGCCGCGCGGCGCAGCGCGCGCGCCGCGAACGTCTCAACCATGTCGCGGGGCTCGTGAAGATGGACGCGACGCGTATGGCCTTCGCCGATGCGAGTTTCGGCTGCGTCGTGGCGCCTTATGTCCTGACGGTCGTGCCGGAGCCGCAAGCCATGCTCGACGAACTGGCGCGCGTGTTGCGGCCCGGCGGCGAAATCGTTCTCGTCAATCATGTGAGCGGGAAAGACGACGCCATCGCGCTGTTCGAGGCCTGGCTCGACCGCCACATGGCGCCCAAACTCGGCTGGCGCCCGCAGTTTCCCTGGTCGATCATCGGCGACTGGATCGACGCCAACCCGCAGATGAAACTCGTCGAGCGACGCCCGCTCGCGCCGTTCGGGCTGTTTACGCTGACGCGGATCGAGCGAATCGCAGTGGATCGCGAGGAACGCGAAACGTCCGCGCCCCTGGAGATGGCGCTCGCGTAACGAAACTCTCTGACGCCACTGGCGCCCGGCGGCGCGCGACGCTACATTGATCGAGCGGCGCTGCGGGGTGCGTGCAGGACCATTATTCCCCGGGGCCTTATCGATCCTTATGGGAGCTGTCCCTGGTCTCGCTCGTGGGCTTGGTCACACGGCGCCCACCTACGTTGTAGGTTCCCGGGATCGATGTCCCACGGCTCTTGTGGCCCGCACTCCCCTTCCCTGTTATTCCTCTCGCATGAGCGATCTGAAGACCGAGCTGCGGCGCCGTTCGCTGGCGCGCCGCGATCTCGTCACGCCGCATGAAGCGCATGAGGCGGCCGCCTCGGTCGCGCGTCGCGGCCTCGCGCTCGTCGCCGCCCTCGCTGGCGAGGCCGCGCCGGGCGCCTCGTGCGTCGTCTCGGTCTATTGGCCGATCCGCAGCGAACTCAACACGCGCGCGCTCATCGACGCGCTCACCGCGCAGGGCTACCGCGTAACGCTGCCGGTGATGCACAAGGTGCGTCATCCGCTCATCTTCCGCGCCTTCGCGCCAGGCGACGACCTCGTGAAAGGTCCGTTCGGGCTGTCGGAGCCTGCGGACGACAAACCCGCGTTCGATCCCGACATTGTGTTTTCGCCGCTTGCGGCCTTCGATCGGCGGGGCTTTCGCCTGGGCTATGGCGGCGGCATCTACGACGCCACGCTCTCGGCGCTGCGCGCCAGAAAGCCGGTGATCGCCGTCGGCGTCGCCTATGCCTGTCAGGAAGCCGATCACGTGCCGACCGAGCCGCACGACGAGCGGCTGGATTTCCTCATGACCGAGCAGGAGACGCTGCGATTCGCGCCCGCGATCGCGTAGGCAGGCGCCGGAACCAATCGGAATGCGGCACGTTAACGCAACGATGCGGTCTATTTAATTTTCTTTTTCGGAGAGTTCGAGATGAAAGTTTATTTCACGGCGGCCGCCGCGACGGCGGCTCTTTTGTTTTTGCCGGCTGGCGCCGAAGCGACCTGCAGGATCTTCCAGCATCGGGACTATGGCGGTTCCGGCTACACGCTTCACCATCAGGAGCGCATGAAGATGGTGCGCGGCGAAAGCGTCGGGTGCACGACGAATGGTCACGGCGGCGGCTGCGAAAGCACCATCTATGATCCGTCCTGGAACGATCATGTGTCGTCCTTCCGCGTGAAGAACGGCTGCACGCTGACCCTGTGGCAGCACGTCAATCAAGGCGGAGCGCGATTCCGCTCCAACAGGAGCTATCGTTACGTCGGCGACGGCTGGAATGATCAGGCCTCCGAAGCGCTCTGCATGTGCTGAGCGCTGCTCGAGCCGAGAGCAGCCTGGCGCTGGGCTGAACCTCAGCGCGCTGACGGCGACGGCAGCTTCACGAGCTGGCCTTCGCGGAGCTTCTTCGACTTCAACTCCGGATTGAGGTCGGCGAGCACGCGCCACTTGCCGGTCGCGCCATAGAGGCGCCTGGCGATCGATTTGAGCGTGTCGCCGGCGCGGGCCGCATAAACTCCAGGATCCCGTGCGGCCGTCGGCGCCGCCTCGGCCGGCGCACGCGCAGCGACTTGCGGCGCGGCGTCCTGCGGTTCGCTTACCGCGCCCCCTGTCTTCGCCGCTTCTTCGGGAGCTGGCATGTTCGCCTCGACGGCAGACTCCTCGGCGCTCGGCGTTTCATTGCCCGCCGTCTGTTCGACTTGCTGCTCTTCCTGTTGCGCCGACTCTGAATCCGCAGCGACGTGCGCGCGTTGCGGCCCGGCGACGAGCAGAAAGACGATAGCGACAGCCGCGGTCGCCAGTGAAACTTCCGCGAGGCCGCGACGCCGCGGCGGCGGAAAAAGCGGCGGCCGCTCGCGGCTGTCAGCCTCGGCAGGAGGGGCGGCGTCCTGCGCCTCGCGGCCGCGCAGCCAGACGAGCGCCTCGAAAACGAAATACAGAAACAGCGCCGCCGTGACAGGCGGCTTCCGGAACGACTCCGGCGCAAACATGTAAGCGACGACTCCAAGCTGAATCAGCGCCGAAAGCCAGGGCACACCGATTGCGCCAAGCGTCAGGCGCCGGCGCGCCGCTATAGCGCCGGCGGCGGCGAAGAGCGCAAGATAGACCCAGAGTAGCGCGCCCTGACCGCTGAACGCCCAGCCGAAGGCGGTTGCGCCCAGCAGATAGGTCAATCCGAGCGCGGCCGCCGCATAGGCGGCATGAACCAGCCGCTGCGGCCCCAGGATGCGACTCAAGTGAAAAGGCAGCGCCGCCGCAAGCGCCGCCATCAGGATCACGGCCGCATAGGCGGATGTAAGATTCGAGTTCATGACCCCGCGCTCCTCGAGCCGCTGAGCGGCGCGCCACCGGTTTCAACTTCAATGCGCATGCTGATGTGACAGTTTCTTGAGAGAGCCCTCGCGCGCATGCGGGATTATTCCGATTTTCCCGAAACGCCGGCGCTCTCGAAGGTGGCCATGCCGCGGTGACATGCAAGCGCCGCATTGATGAGGCCGATGGCGAGCGCCGCGCCCGAGCCTTCGCCAAGCCGCATGTCGAGGTCGAGCAGCGGGCGCACGCCAAGCCGGGTCAGAACCTCGCGATGCGCGCCCTCCGCGGAGACGTGGCCGGCCATGCAATGCGCGATCGAATCGGCGGCCGTCGCGTGGAGCAGCGCGGCGGCGGCGCAGCCTACGTAGCCGTCGAGCACCACGGGAATCCGGTTGAGGCGCGCGGCGCAGATCGCGCCCATCATCGCCGCGATCTCCCGCCCGCCGAGCCGGCGCAGGATCTCTAACGGGTCGCTGAGATACGGACCGTGCAGCGCGAGCGCCTTGTCGATCGCGGCGTTCTTGCGCGCTAGCCCCTCGTCGTCGAGGCCCGTGCCGCGCCCTGTCCAGCGCGCGGCCGGCCCGCCATAGAGCGCCGCATAGATCGCGGCCGCGCTCGTCGTATTGCCAATGCCCATCTCGCCCAGGGCGAGGAGGTCGACGTCGCCCTGAATCGCCTCCATTCCGTAGGCGAAAGTCGCCGCCGCCTCGCGCTCGTCCATGGCGGGCGCCTGAGTGAAGTCCGCGGTCGGGCGTTCAAGCGCGAGTTCAAAGACCTTCAGGCCGACGCCGTTCGACTTGCAGATCTGATTGATCGCCGCGCCGCCGTTCAGAAAATTCGCCACCATCTGCTGCGTGACGCTCGCCGGAAACGCCGAAACGCCTTGCGCGACAACGCCGTGATTGGCGGCGAAAACCGCCGTCAGCGGGCGTTCGACCGACGGCTCGGCGCGGCCCTGCCAGGCGGCGAGCCATTCGACGATTTCCTCCAATCGTCCCAGAGCCCCGGGCGGTTTGGTGAGCAGGCGGTCGCGCGCCCGCGCCGCCGCGGCGGCCTGCGGATCGGGGCCGGGCAGAGCGGCCAACAGAATGCGGATTTCTTCGAAGGGCTGAACGGCTTGGGACATGCCGCCGGCTTTACCGGGTCGCGGCGGCGTTGGCGAGCGCCCGCCGCCGGAGAGCGCGGGCGACGGGGGCTACGCCGGTCGTAAAGTCGCCTGCGCCCGCATCGATTCGAAAGCCGCCAGCGCGCGCTCGCGCGCCTCGCCATGGTCGACGATCGGATGCGGATAGGTATCGCCCAGCCGAACGCCGGCCGCGCGCAAAACCTCCTTCGGCGCCGTCCAGGGACGATGAATGTAGCGGGCGTCGAGCGCGGCGAGCTCCGGCACATAGCGCCGCACATAGGCGCCGTCGGGATCGAATTTCTCGCCCTGAAGCGCAGGATTGAAGATGCGGAAGTAAGGCGCGGCGTCCGCCCCGCAGCCCGCGACCCACTGCCAGTTGGCGCTGTTGTTGGCGAGATCGGCGTCGACCAGCGTGGCCCAAAACCAGCGCTCGCCTTCCCGCCAGTCGATCAGCAGATGTTTGATCAGGAAGCTCGCCGACACCAGCCGCGCCCGATTATGCATCCAGCCGGTGATCCACAGTTCCCGCATCGCGGCGTCGACGAGCGGATAGCCGGTCTGTCCCTTGCGCCAGGCGTCGAGCGACGCTTCATCGTCGCGATAAGGAAAGCGCTCGAAAGCTCTGTCCAGCGGGCGTTCCGGCAGGTCCCAATGGGCGATCAGCAGGTGGTGGCAGAATTCCCGCCATCCGAGCTCGCGAAGATAGGCTTCGCCGCCGATGCTGCCGGGCTCGTTGATCGCATGCCAGACGTCGCGCGGCGACACTTCGCCGAAATGCAGGTGTGGGGACAGCCGCGACACGCCGACCCGCCCCATGAAGTCGCGTTCCGACTTGTAGTCAGCGACATGATGGCGCGCGAAATCCGCAAGCTCCGCGCGCGCGGCCGTTTCTCCGACGAGCCAGGCCTCGCGCATGCCGCCGGCCCAGTCGGGATTCTGCGGCAACAGCTTCCAGGCCTCGAGATCGTCGCTGTCGGGCAGGAGCGGCGCGGGATGCAGGTTTTGCGGCGCCGGCAAGGGCCGCTCCGGAGGCGGCGCGGCGAGGCAAGCCCGCCAGAAAGGCGTGAAAACGCGGAAGCTCTCGCCCTGCTTGGTGCGCAGCGTTTCCGGCTCGAAGAGCAGCGACTCATGGAAGCAATGCGTTTCGACGCCGTCCTCGCGCAGTTGCGCCTCTATTTCCGCATCGCGCCGGATCGCCCAGGGCTCGTAGAGCCTGTTCCAGAAGACGGCGTCCGCGCCGGTCTCGGCGATGATCTGCTCGAACACATACTGGGCGCGGCCTCGCCGCAGCGTCAGCGGCACGCCTCGCAGGGCGAGGCTCTGCGACAGCGCCGCGAGAGAATGGTGCAGCCACCAGCGCGCCGCGCCGCCGATGCGCCATTCGCCGGGACTTTCGTCGTCGAGGATGTAAAGGGCGACGAGCGGCGCGCCTGTTCGCGCCGCCGCCGTGAGCGCCGGATTGTCCGCGATGCGCAAATCATTGCGAAACCAGACGATCGCCGGCGCATTCATCTTCGCAGAACCTCGTTCGACTTTTCCGACAGGTCACGGTCGAACGTTCCGCCTCGACGAACGATCCTTGACTTAAGTCGTAACCACGCCGGGAGCCCAGGGTTCCCCGGTCGGCGTTTTGAGGCGTTCGATACGGTCCCGCAGGCGGCTAGGTCAGGCGTTTGGCGTGCTTGAGCCCATAAAAGAGGTAGATCCCGACCCCGATCGCCGTCCAGATCAGCAACCGCAACCAGGTGTCGAGCGGAAGCGCGGCCATCAGCGCGAAACAGGACAAGATTCCGGCGATCGGCAGCCACGGAATGCCCGGCGCACGGAAGGGACGCCTCATTTCGGGGTGCATTGAACGCAGGCGCATCACCGCCAGGCAGACGAGGGCGAATGCCGCCAGCGTCCCGATGCTGACCATTTCGCCGAGGATATCGAGCGGCAGAAGCCCCGCCGCGAGCGCCACGACGACGCCGACGAGGATCTGGCTCACGGCGGGCGTGCGCCACGCCGGATGAAGCCGCGCGAAGATCGGCGGCAGCAGACCGTCATGCGCCATCGCGAAGAAGATACGAGTCTGGCCGTAGAGCAGCACGAGTATCGCCGTCGTCAGTCCGGCGAGCGCGCCGAGCTTCACCGCCCAGGCGAGCCATGAGACCCCGGTGCGATCCATGACCAGCGCCATCGGGTCCGGGACGCCGAGCTCCTTGTAGTTGACGACGCCCGTCGCGACCGCCGCGACGGCGATGTAGAGAATCGTGCAGATGACGAGCGAGCCGATGATCCCGATCGGCACGTCCCGCTGCGGATTATGCGCCTCCTGCGCCGCCGTCGAGACTGAGTCGAATCCGATATAGGCGAAGAACACGACGGACGCGCCGCGCACGACGCCGCTCCAGCCGAAAATGCCGAACTCGCCGGTGTTGTCTGGAACAAGCGGCGTCCAATTGGCGTGGTCGATATGGGCGGCGCCGAACACGATCACCATCAGCACGACCGTGACTTTGATGGCGACGATGACATTGTTGAAAAGCGTCGACTCTGTCGTCCCGCGCACAAGCAGGGCGGTCAGCAGCAGGATGATGGCGGCGGCAGGAACGTTGAACAACCCATGCACCGCGCCGGGCGGCGCGCCGTGCGCTGTGGGATCGGCGAAGTAGGCGGTGGTCAGCTCCGGCGGCACGTGTATGCCGAGCCCCTGCATCACGCGATTGAAATAGCCGGCCCAGCCGACGGCGACGGTGGCCGCGCCGGCGGCGTATTCGAGCACGAGATTCCAGCCGATGATCCAGGCGAAAATCTCGCCGAGCGTCACATAAGTGTAAGTGTAGGTGCTTCCCGCGACGGGGATGAGCGCCGCCAGCTCCGCGTAGCAGAGGGCGACGAAGGCGCAGGCGACTCCCGACAGCATGAAGGAGATCATCACCCCGGGCCCGGCGTAATTCGCCGCCGCCGTGCCGGTCAGAACAAAAATGCCCGCGCCGATGATGCCGCCCACCCCGAGCGACATCAACGACGCCCAGCCGAGCGCGCGCTTGAGGCCGTCGCCCTCGGCGGCGTCATGTTCGGCGATGATCTGATGGACGGATTTGCGGGTGAGATAGATTTTGCTGGCGGGTTGGGACAAGCGTCGCCCTTTCGCAGTGCGCGATGTCGCAGATGCGCCGCGCCTTTTGGTCGCGCCGATTATCATTGCGGCGCCGAAACATACAAGCGGAAATGACGGGACCAGGCCGAAGGCGCCCGTGGAGCCCTCCCGATCCGGACGACGGGCGTGCGGCCCCAAACGCTCCGGTCGGGTTGCCATGCGGCAGCCTTTGCTATAGCACGACGCGAATGCGGCGTCGGCCGCCTTTACAGGGTTGAGCTCGAGAATGGCGTCATGAGCCAGAAGCCCATCAACTATCTGCATTTATCGACGCTCGTCGCTGTGGCGATCCTCGTCGGCACCGAGCTTGTCGGCGCCTCCTGGGCGGCGGGCTGGGCGCTGGGCGGTTTGTTCCAGCTCGATCCCCTCGTCAGCCGCGCGCTCGAAGTCATTTTCTCCCTCGCCGGTCTCGTCGGACTCTTCTTCTTCATGCGGACGGCGATCCGCAATGAGCCGATTCGCGGCTGATTAAGGTCTCGCGCCGGAATGTCTCGCGCCCCACGACAGGCTCGCGGCGGACGCGGACCTAGGCGCGCCTCTCCCAAACTTCGCAATAAGGACGCCGAGATGGCCGAGAAGCAGGATCGTCGCTCGTTTCTGAAGGCGGCGGCCGCGACCAGCGCGTTGGGCGCCGTCGGCGCGCCGCGCAGCGAGGCGGCGACGCGCGTCACCAATCTTCGGCTCGGCGAACCTCGGCCCTTCTCCTTCGAGGTCCTCAAGCAGACGGCGCAGCGGCTCGTCAAGGAGCCCTACCGCAAGCCCAATATTCCCGCTCCCGAGATCACCTCGCAGATCGATTACGAGAAGTGGGGACAGATCACCTACAACACAGATCACGCGCTTTTCGCCGACACCAAGGAGCGGTTCCCGGTCGAGTTCTTCCATCTCGGCATGTTCTTCAAGAAGGCCGTGCGCATGAATGTCGTCGAGAACGGCGAAGCGCGCGAAGTTCTTTACGATACGAGCTACTTCAACATGCCGGCGGATTCGATCGCGCGGCAGCTGCCGCCCGGCGCCGGATTCGCGGGTTTTCGCATTCAGGAGGGGAAGGACGGCGCGCTCGACTGGAAGAAGAACGACTGGATCGCGTTTCTCGGCGCGTCATATTTCCGCGCGATCGGCGAATTGCGCCAATATGGGATGTCGGCGCGCGGCGTCGCGCTCGACACCTGGCAGGCCGGATCGAACGAAGAATTCCCAGATTTCACTGAAATTTACATCGGCCCCGAGACGGACGACGGCGTCATTCTGCATGCGCTGCTCGAGGGGCCATCGATCGTCGGCGCCTATCGCTTCCTGATGACGCGCGGCAAGGGCGTCATCATGGACATCGACTGCGCGCTGCATTTGCGGGGCTCCTTCACGCGCTTCGGCATCGCGCCGCTCACCTCGATGTTCTGGTTCTCGGAGACCGCGAAGCCGACGGCGATCGACTGGCGGCCGGAAGTGCATGATTCCGACGGGCTGAGCATGTGGACGGGGTCCGGCGAACGCCTGTGGCGTCCGTTGAACAATCCGAACCGGGTCATGGCGTCGGCATTCGGCGACAGCAATCCGAAGGGCTTCGGCCTGATGCAGCGCGACCGCAATTACGACCACTATCTCGACAACGTCTTCTACGACCGCCGCCCGAGCGTTTGGATCGAGCCCAAGGGCGACTGGGGCAAGGGCGCGGTTCAACTCATCGAAATCCCGACCGACGATGAGATCCATGACAACATCGTCGTCATCTGGGCGCCCGAGAAGCCCGCCGTTCCCGGCGCTTCCTTCGAATATTCCTACCGGCTGCACTGGCTCGCCGATGAGCCCTACCCCACCAAGCTCGCGCGCTGCGTCGCGACGAGGCTGGGGAACGGCGGCCAGCCCGGCAAGCCGCGGCCCAAGGGCGTGCGAAAGTTCATGGTGGAGTTCCTCGGCGAGCCTCTCGCCAAGCTGCCCTTCGGCGTGAAGCCCGAACCCGTGCTCTGGGCCTCGCGCGGAACGTTCTCCTATGTCTTCACCGAACCGGTTTTCGACAACGTCGCGGGGCATTGGCGGGCGCAGTTCGACCTGACCGTCGAAGGCGCCGAACCCGTCGAGATGCGCCTGTTTCTCAAGAACGGCGATGAAACGCTTTCGGAGAATTGGCTCTACCAGTATCACCCGTTCTGATCCGCGGGCGATTGACACTTTCGACGGATTAGGGCCAAGACTTCGGTAGTTGCATGCAGACCATCCATGGAAGGGCTTTCCGGCGTCGCTCGCAAAGCCTCTGGGCCGACGTTCATTCGCGAATGCGCCGGGAAATTAGACAATGACGAAGAGAATCACGAAGTGTCGCGTTAGCGGCTCCACCAATCTCGTCTCGGTTCTGTCGCTCGGCGACCAGGCGCTGACGGGCGTTTTTCCGAACTCTCGCGAAACGCCTGTCACGGTCGGTCCGCTGGAGCTCGTCTGGTGTCCCGATTCAGGCCTGCTGCAGCTCGCGCATAGCTATGAAGCGGACGAGATGTATGGCGAAAACTACGGTTATCGCTCGGGCCTCAATCAGTCGATGGTGCGTCATCTGACCCAGAAAATCGCCCATCTCGAGCGTTTCGCGGATCTCAAGCCTGGCGACGCGGTGCTCGACATCGGCTCAAACGACGCAACCTCTCTCAAGGCCTATACGACGTCCGGCTTGACGCGCATCGGCATCGATCCGACGGGCGCCAAGTTCCGCCAGTACTATCCGGACGACATCAAGCTCGCGCCGGAGTTCTTCTCTTCGCAGGCGTTCGAGAAGCTGTCGCCGAAGCGGGCCAAGATCGTCACCTCGATCGCGATGTTCTACGATCTTGACGATCCTGTGTGGTTCGCGCGCGAAGTCGCCAAGGCGCTCGCGCCCGACGGGGTGTGGCATTTCGAGCAGAGCTACATGCCGTCGATGCTGCGGCTCACCTCCTACGACACGATCTGCCACGAGCACATCGAATATTACTCGCTGGCGGTGATCGAAAAGATTCTCGACGCCGCCGATCTCGAAATTCTCGACGTGCAGATGAATGCGGTCAACGGCGGCAGTTTCGCTGTCACCGCAGGCCACAAGAGCGCGCATCGCAAGCGCAATCTCGCCGTCATCGACTGGCTGCTGGCGCAGGAAGAGCGCATGGGGCTGAACACGCCGCGCCCCTACCGCGATTTCGAAGAGCGCGTGTTCCGCCATCGCGAGGATTTGCGGCGTCTTTTGCGCGCTCTCAAGGACGACAACAAGCGCATCCTGGGCTACGGCGCCTCGACCAAAGGCAATGTGGTGCTGCAGTTCTGCGACATCGGACCCGATCTCGTGGAGGCGATCGCGGAGGTCAACCCCGACAAATTCGGCTGCTTCACGCCCGGCACCCACATCCCGATCGTCTCCGAGGCGGATGCACGCGCCATGAAGCCCGACTACTTCCTCGTGCTGCCGTGGCACTTCAAGGACGGGATCCTGGCGCGCGAGCAGGAATATCTCGCCGGCGGCGGCAAGATGATCTTCCCCTTTCCCGAGATCGAAATCGTCTGACGATCGTGCTCGACGTGCGTCGCCGGCGAATGTTTCGCCGGCCGACCTATTTCTTCAATCTCACTTCGTGATGCGCGCTGAGTTCCGGCTGTTGTCGCCTGAAACGCTGCGCCGTCGTCATAGCATAGGCGAGTTTCGCGCGCATATTGCTGAACGAAAAGTCGCAATAGACCTTCTTCATCAGACTATCCATCAGCGCGCGGTCTTCGCCGGCCGGATTAACGAAGCACATGAATTTGCCAAGCTGCATCGCGAGCGGATGGAACTCGTGTCTGATGACGCGCCGCACGTGAAAGGCTTCGACGCTGTCGTGGCCGAAGAAGCGGTTGACGATATTGTAAAAGCCGTCGATCGCGATGCGATAGCGATTGACCATGCCCCCGCTCGCAAATGAATCATTGTCGGGGCGCCGATCGAGCAGCGCGCCCGACAGAACTTTGATGCTCAGGCCGCCCGCCATCAGTTCGAACAGGCGCGCCACATGCCCCCAGCAGCTGCCGACGAATTCTTCGTTGAGAGGGACGCGATTCCAGGTCGAGCGCTTGACGATGATTCCGCCGATGAAGCTGAAGAAAGCTTCGGTGTTGACCGCCTTGCTGAAATAATCGCGGCGGCTGCGCGGATCCGAAAGTTCGAACACCGCGTCGTCTTCGCACGCGACGGTCGGATATTCCGTCCAGCTGTCGTGATAGAAATAGTATTCCATGTGCTTGCAGAGATAGAGATCGCAGCCGCTCTGAATTTCATTCAGGACGCGGCGCAGCGCGCCGGGGCGCATGATGTCGTCGCCGGAAAAAAGCCAGCAATAGTCGCCGGTCGCCGGCTCCACCGACTTCGCCATGTCGCGGTCGATGCCGCCTTTCTGGGGCTGGCGCACATAATTGATGTTGGGGTGCTTGCGCTGGTACTCCGCCAGGATTTCGGCGGTGTTGTCGGTCGAGCCGCCGTCGAGAACGATGATCTCCACCTCGCCGCCGCCGTCCTGAACGAGGATCGAATCCAAAGTCTCCGGTATGAACTTCGCGAAATTATAGATCGGAATGCAAACGGAGAGGCTGGCGGTCATTGACGCGGGGTCCCTTCGCGAGAGCAAAGAAACGCCCTCGCCGAGCTTCAGTCGCGCGGAAGATAGGCGCAAGCGCCGGTTGAAGCAACGCGGCGAGCGACGCCCTTTACACAGTCGGCTCCAAGGCCCGAGTCATTCCCGCGGCGTCGATCTGATAGCCATCGCCCTGCAGCATACCGACGAGCCGCTCGGCGGATTGTCGCCAGGTCTTCTCCGTCGGCGGCGCCTCAGACTGCTTGGCCTCTCTCTTTTTAGAGAGCGCTTCGCGCACGCGGTTCGCGAGCGCCTGCGGGTCAAGGACATCGAAGTAAACAGCCGCGTCGCCGCCAACTTCGCGAAAGACTGGAATATCGCTCGCGATGACTCTTGCGCCATGGCGCGCCGCCTCGATCAGCGGCATGCCGAAACCCTCGACGAAGGAGGGAAAGATCAGGCCATGCGCGCGCGGGTAGAGATGCGAAAGATCGGCGTCGCTCGCATTGTCGAGCCAAAAGAGCCGGCGTCCCAATTCCTTATGCTGTCGAATGCGCCGCTGCAGCGCGCGCGTGTTCCAGCCCGGCCGGCCGACGATGACGTAACGCGCGTCGCAGCCTTCCGACCACAGTCGTTCGAAGGCGTCCAAAGCAACCGGATAGGCCTTGCGCGGCTCCAGCGTGCCGACGCTCATGAAGAAGGGGGTCGGCGCCGAAGCGATCTGCTCGGCGAACTTCGAAGGCGCTTCCTTAGCACTCGCGCGAAAATCGGCGCCGAGCGGCCACCAGCCGATCCGCATATGAGCAGGCTTCGCGAGATGCGTCTCGCGCAGATAGGCGACGAGGTCCTGTGCGACGCTTTGTGAAATGCAGACGATCGCGTCGCAATTGAGCAGCACTTTTTCGAACCAGGGCGTGAAGGGCGCACTGTTCTTCAGAGCGGTGGCCGCCGGGTAACGCAGGGGAATGAGATCATAGAGGCAGCCAATGATTTCTACGCCTGCCTGACGCGCCGCGTTCAGGAGCGGCGGATATTCCTCGACGAAGCCCCACCCGGAATCGAGCAGGAGCAGCTTGTCGCCGGGCTGCAGTTCGACTGCGTCCGGCAAATTATCGTGCCTGAAATGGCCATAAAGCCGTCCAGCCTCGAGATAGACCGGAAGCCCTGCGCCGCTTTCGACGCAGGCGCGCGCGATTTCGCGCACCACGCGCTGGACGCCGGTATGGCCGCGAAATCGATGCGTCGCCGTCATATCGATGAGCAGACGACCACGTTCGGCCGGCGGCGGAATTTCGCCTTCCAGCGGCGTGCGCAGCGCCTGCGCTTTCGCGGGATCCGGCGCGCGCCAGCGTCCATCGTGCAGGCGGCCGAAACCAATCAGACGAGAGAGAGTCCAGTAAAGCTCCAACGCCTTGGCGTAAAGCAAACGAATGCGCGGATCGACGTCATATTGCTCGATGTCGCTCAGCTCGCGATGCAGCTCCTTGAGCAAATAAGCGTCGATCTTCTCCTTCATGCCGCTCTCCAGGCGCAACGGCGCCGCCGCGTTTTACTTGCGTAGCGCATCGTTGCTACGGCAGCTTGGCGATCATGACAATGCACAGGGAGCCCGGACGCGGGCCAAGGGCCTGTCGCGACGGCGCGAAAGCGAGGTCGGCGCTCGTCAGCGGCGTCAGAAGCGCTATAGCGTTCGGCCGATCGCAACTCTGCTCGATGGGGTCGGGAAGATCACGATCTTTCCACCCTGCCCCGATGCGGCGATCACCGCCGCCGCGATGTCCGCCGCCGCTTCGCTGACGCAGCGCCGCAAGAACGACTGGGCGGTCCCTTCATAATTCATGCTCAGCAGGTCATGAGCGCATTGTTCCGCGCGCATGAGCGAAACTTCGGCCAGTGGCGGAACGGGATCGGCGCTCGACAGTTTGGAAAGCCCGTCCAATTCTTTTTCGAGCGCACGACGCGCGAAATCTGGAACAGATGCAAGCACTTGAGCCTCAAAATAGGTTCGAAGCTTATTCGCAGCATCCTCAAAGATTGCGCAAGCTTGGCTGTCCGTCAAAAGCTTTGCACTATTCGCACTCATTCTATGCCCTTTCCGGCAGCCAAAATCTAAGCTTTAAGAAGCAAGCAAAACGAAGCTTTATCGCTCCGCCACGTAGCTCAAATCCATAATTACGGCAAACACAAGGAGACGCGACACGCTTGAGCGCCTAGCAACTGGGGCGAAGCTTCCGCTGCCGCGCCGCCGATTAGCTGACGACGCCCGCTTTTTGGTCGTCTAAAATGCGCGCCTACTGCTGTATTCGACAGATGAGAGCGGCGCGACCTTCGCAGCTTGCGTGAAATGAAGATGCTGACAGCTCGAGATATTCGATTTTCCGTTGCGCCTATGATGGATTGGACGGATCGGCACTGCCGATACTTCCATCGCCTCCTGTCGCGGCGCGCGCGCCTTTATACGGAAATGCTGACCACGGGCGCGGTGATCCACGGCGATCGCGAGCGGCTCATGGCGTTCAATTCTTTCGAGCAGCCCGTCGCCCTGCAACTCGGCGGCTCGGACCCCGCCGCGCTCGCGAAGTCAGCGGCGCTCGTCGAACAATTCGGCTACGCCGAAGTCAATCTCAATGTCGGCTGCCCGTCGGACCGCGTTCAGAACGGCGCGTTCGGCGCCTGTCTGATGCGCGAGCCCGCGCGCGTCGGCGACTGCGTCAAGGCGATGAAGGACGCGGTGGCGATCCCCGTCACGGTGAAATGCCGTATCGGCGTCGATGATCAGGAGCCGGAGCCGGCGTTGTTCACACTCGCCGAGGCTTGTATCGCCAACGGCGCCGACGCGCTGTTCGTCCACGCGCGAAAGGCCTGGCTCAAGGGGCTGTCGCCGAAGGAAAACCGCGACGTTCCGCCCTTGGATTATGCGCTGGTGCATCGTCTCAAGCATGCGGTGCCGGACGTTCCGATCGCCATCAATGGCGGACTGACGCGCATGGAGCAAATGCGGGAGCAGCTCGAATTGGTCGACGGCGTGATGATCGGACGCGCGGCCTATCACGATCCCGCGCTGCTCCTTGACGTCGACCCGCAACTGTTCGGCGAGCCTGCGCCGGCCGCCGATCTCTTCGACGCCGTCGACGCCTTCCTTCCCTACATCGAACGCGAACTCGCAAAGGGCGAGCGGCTCTCCGCGATGACGCGCCATCTCCTCGGCCTCTTCGCTGGAATGCCTGGCGCGCGCGCATTCCGCCGCCGGCTGGCGCTCGAAGCCGTCAGACCAGGGACGGGAGTCGAAACGCTGCTCGGCGCCGTCGACGAGGTGCGCACGGCCATCGCGCGTTTCGCCGAAGCCGAAGCGGCGAAACCCGCCTACCTCGAGCGTGCCGAGATCGCCTGACTTTCAAGCGGCCGAAAGCGCCGCCAGAAGGACGATCTCCGCAAGCTGCTGCGCCGCGCCAAGCACGTCTCCCGTGTAGCCGCCGATCGCTCTTTTCGCGAGATTCGCGACGAAAGCCGCCACGGCGAAGGCGGCGATGATCGCGACGGCGATCTGACTGACGCTCGCGCCCGCGATCCAGGGCGCGAGACCGAAGCCGGCGGCGACGAGCCAGGCGCGAGCCCAGATCTCGCGCGGAGGCGCCGCCACGGCCGCGCCCAACCCATCGACGCGCGCCGGCGGCAGCCAGATCATCGGCGCCGCACCGGCGACGCGCGATAAGGCGCCGCTAAAGACGAGCGCGCCCGCCGCGAGCGTCCCGCTTCGCTCCAGAATCGACGCGAGCGCGGCGACACGCAGCAAAACGGACAAGCACAGCGCCAGAACGCCATAGGCGCCAACCCTACTGTCGCGCATGATCGCGAGTTTCGACTCTCGCGTCGCGCCGCCGCCAAAGCCATCTGCGACATCGGCGAGCCCGTCCTCGTGCAGCGCGCCTGTAGCGAGCACGATGACAAGGATCGCAACGAGCGCGCAAAGGAGCGGAGGCAGATGGCAGATGCGCGCGACGATCAGGCCGCCGGCGCCTATGGCGCTGATCAGCGCGCCGGCGATTGGCAGCGCCGGCGCCATGCGCGCGAAATCAAGCGGCGCATGCGCGCCTTGCCCAAGCGGAAGTCGCGAATAAAACCGCAGATAGGCCAGCACGTCGGCGAGAAGCGAGCGCAGCATCGGTTCCTTTCCGGCTCCTCAAACAGATTTGTCGAGAAGCCGAATTCCTCTCGCAGAGCCGGCGCGTTAAATCGTCTGATTGTAGGCGCCGACCTCGGGATTTTCCCGCAGCACGGCGTCGATCGCAGTGAACATCTCCTTCATGCGCGACTGCGACACGGGGCTTTCGACGACGACGACGAGCTCCGGCTTATTGGAAGACGCGCGCACGAGTCCCCAGGTGCCGTCGGCGACTGTCACCCGCACGCCGTTGATGGTGACGACGTCGCGTATCGGCTGGCCGATGATCTGCGCGCCCTGCGCGCGCATCGCCTCGATGCGCGCCGTCACCTTTTCGATGACGCCATATTTCTTCTCGTCGTCGCAATGCGGCGACATGGTCGGCGAGCCCCAGGTCTTCGGCAGTTCCGCGTAGAGTTCAGCCATCGATTTCGTCGGATTGCGGTCGAGCATTTCGAGGATATGAACGGCGGTGAGCAGCCCGTCGTCATAGCCGCGTCCGATCGGCTCGTTGAAGAAGAAGTGCCCCGACTTTTCGAATCCTGCGAGCGCTTTGCTCTCGCTGACGCGACGCTTGATGTAGGAATGTCCGGTCTTCCAATATTCCGTCGCGACGCCGCGCGCGACAAGCTCCGGGTCCGTCGCGAAAAGGCCGGTCGACTTCACGTCGACGACGAATGACGCGTTGGGATGGACCTTCGAGAGGTCGCGCGCGAGCATGACGCCGATCTTGTCGGCGAAGATCTCGTCGCCATTATTGTCGACGACGCCGCAGCGATCGCCGTCGCCATCGAAGCCGAGCCCGACGCAAGCGCCCGTCTCGCGCACCTTGTCGGCGATGGCGTGCAGCATGTTCAGATCTTCGGGATTGGGATTGTAGCGCGGGAAGTTGTAGTCCGGCGCGACGTCGAGCGGGATGATTTCGCAGCCGAGGCGCTCCAGCGTCTGCGGCGCGAACGCTCCGGCGGTGCCATTGCCGCAGGCGGCGACCACCTTCATCTTGCGCGTGAAAGGCGGCCGGCGCGTGAGGTCGTCGATATAACGCGCGCCGAAGTTTTCAATAAAGCGATAGGAGCCGCCTTCGGCCTCGTGAAATTCGCCCGCGAGGACGATCTCCTTCAGCCGGCCCATTTCCTCCGGCCCGAAGGTGACCGGCCGGCGCGCGCCCATTTTCACGCCCGTCCAGCCGTTGTCGTTGTGCGAGGCCGTCACCATCGCCACGGCGGCGACGTCGAGATCGAATTGCGCGAAATAGGCCATGGGCGACAGGGCGAGGCCGATGTCGCGCACGCGCACGCCGGCGGCCATGAGCCCGCTTACAAGCGCGAGCTTGATAGAAGAGGAATAGCTGCGGTAATCGTGGCCGACGACGATTTCGGGCGCGACGCCCATTTCGCGCAGCAGCGCGCCGAGGCCCATGCCGAGCGCCTGCACGCCCATCAGATTGAGCTCGGCGCCAAACAGCCAGCGCGCGTCATATTCGCGAAAGCCGGTCGACTTGATGAGCGGCGCCTGTTCGTATTCGAACGTGTTGGGGCGCAGGTTCGAGACGGGCTTGGGAAACATCAATGGTCCTTCGCTTGGCGAGCGTCGCCTTGACCGCCATGGCATAAGCGAAAATGCGCCCCGCGCCAAATTCGGGCTTGGGCGACTTCGGGCTTGGGCAATTTCGGGCTTGGGCAATTTCGAGATTGGGCGACTCGGGCTTGGGGATGAGCGCAATTTCAGCTTGCGCAGCGTCCGGGGCGCTCTTAGGCTTTTTCATTGCCGCGGCTATTTTGCTTTTTTCATTTCGAGGTTCGCTATGGCCAAAAAAATCGTTGTATTGGCGGACGGCACCGGAAACGGAATGCTGGTGCAGGTCTCGAACATATGCCGGCTCTCTCAGGCGCTTTGCCTTTCCGATAAGGACCAGGTCGTCAAGTACATTCCCGGCGTGGGCACCGAGGGCTTCAAGCCGCTCGCGATGCTCGACGGCGCGACAGGCTTTGGCGTGCCGTCAAACGTACGCAAGCTCTATCGCTTCCTGTCATGGAACTGGGAGCCCGGCGCGGCGATCTATATGTTCGGCTTCAGCCGCGGCGCGTTTACAATTCGCATGCTGATCGACCTGATCCGCGTTCAAGGCTTGTTGCCGACCGAATTCGCTGGACGGCGCGTGTCGCACCAGGAAATGGTCCGCAACTCGGAAGACGCCTGGCGCGCCTTCTGCGCGCAGGATAATGAACGCAAAAAAAATGTCTGGGTTGCACTCGGATTGCCCAAGCTGCGCGACGCCATCTTGGGCGCCTGGAAAAAGCTTCGACGTCTGCCGAGCTATGCCGAGGTGCAGGCTGCGGCTTCGGACCGCAAGCCTGCCGAGCTCTCGATCGACTTCGTTGGCCTGTTCGACACCGTGGAAGCCTATGGCGTGCCGATCGAAGAGATGCGCGACGTCATCCACCGCTTCGTCTTCCCCATCAAATTCGGCGGCGATCATACGATCTGGAAAAACGTCCAACGCGTACGACAGGCGCTGTCGCTCGATGATGAACGCCTGACTTTTCATCCGATCCGTGTTTCTCTGCTGCCCGGCGACGATACACGCATCCAGGAAGTATGGTTCGCCGGCGTGCATTCCGACGTCGGGGGCGGTTACCCCGACGACATGACTGCTCACTGTCCGCTGGTCTGGATGATTAGGGAGATTCAGACGGCTGCGACCGACAGGGCGCTCACTTTCCACGAGACTTCATTGGCCGAATTCAAGGTGACGGCCACGCCGTTCGGCCCGACGCATGACTCTCGGGCAGGCGTAGCGGTGTTGTATCGGTACGATCCGCGGCAAGTGACCCTGGCCGATCCCAACGGCAATCCCTATTACCGGCCGACCGTCCACCACACGGTCGTCGAACGACTCGTCGATGGAAGCGACGACTACGCGCCGCTGGCGCTCGGAGAGACGGGCGCTCAGCAGGCCCAAGCGGGACCTAGGGGCGCCGACGTCTTCATGCCCGACGGCTCCATCGTGCGCGCCCAGACTGGACCCGATTACGCGCTTGTCCGGCAAGCGGAGTCGACGTTAGAGCCAGCGAGCATACGCAGCGACAGCCAGGAACGCGACTTCGCCGAAGGCGCAATGAAGAGCCTGGACGCGCCCAACCGCGAGGAGATGGAGATCGCCCGCGACTACGTCTGGCTGAACCGAATTGCGTATTTTTTCTTCGTGGCCCTGTTCCTTGCCGTGCTGGCGCTTCCCCTCATTGATCAGACGATCGAGGACGCCGTCGGAACCGTATGGAGCCAAGTGTCTGTCGTCGCGCTGCCATTCCAATGGCTGCTGAACGTGCTCGGCCCCTTCGGCGACGCTCTGTCGCGTTTTGCCTCGGGCGCCGAGAACGCGCTGCGTGGCGTGGGCGACACGATTTTGTCCTTCACGCCGTCCTATCTCTACGCGCATATGAAAGCTGCGCTCAATCATCCGTTCTTCAGCATAGCGCTGGTGCTCGCCTACTTCCTTCTTCGCAATAGGAGCGACGCCTATGAAGACGCCACGCGCTATCACGCCCGACTCGCCTGGAACATTCAAAACGACAAGATCAAGCAAGGCGCTAAAGTCGAACCGAGCGGAATATCCCAATTCGCGCGCGCTATACGGACCTCGCATGCGGCGAATAATGCGCTTGGCGCTGGACGGGCCCTGGCGCCTGCCTTTTATGCGATTGTCTTTGTGTTCGCGCCGGCGCTTCTCGCCGCCAACCGGATCGGCTTCAATTATCTCGCAGGATCCGGGCGCGTTTGCGTGGGTTCAGAGGCTTCAGAATGGGTTTCGAGCGCATCCGCACGTTTCGCCACGAATGACCCCTGCTGGGCGAGCCGCTGGACCGTCGAACGCGGCGGCGTCTATCGCCTGACCATCAGCATCGACCCGGAACGCGATGATCCGTGGCTCGACCAACTGGTGCTAACTGATCCATACGGCTTTGAAGCGAAGGGCTGGGTTCAGACCGCCGGCGTGGCCTTGCGTCGCTGGCCTTCGGCCGCTTGGTTCCATCCTGTGGCCCGCATCGGCGCGCAAGGAGACTCGGAATGGCCGCTCGTTCCGCTCGACGGCGGCGGCGCTCTTTCGCCACGCGGCAAGCGATGCTCAATGCTTCCACTGAATTACAGCGATACTGTCGAACACAAATCTTTTTGCAAGGATCACCCCACCGCCAAGTCCTGTGACGATGGCGTGTCGCTCGGAATTAGCGATCCCCTGCCTTCTGACGAGCTGGACTCCGCCAAGGCGGCGTGGGCGCGAGACAGCTACCCTTACGACGGCAAGAGCTGCAATTCGGCTTTCCCGCGCAAGACCTTCGTGTCGGAATTCGTTGCAAGCGACACCGGAGAGCTGTTTCTGTTCGTCAACGACGCGGCGCATTTCTCCCTGGACGGTCGCAGGCAGCTCTTCTACGACAACAACACCGGGACGGCGAAAGTGACGATCGAACGATTGCCGCGCGACGCGTCGCAAGCCAGGACCGCAAGCGCGCCATGATGCTATCAGCTTCTTAAGCCGCGGCGCTTACGAGCCCCGCGGCTTCGCGCGCGTCGTAGGCTGAGCCGCCGCCGGATCATCCGGCCAGAGATGGCGCGGGTAGCGCCCTCTCATCTCCTTCTTCACCTCGTTCCAGGAGCCTTTCCAGAAGCTCGGGAGATCCCGCGTCGTCTGTATAGGCCGATGCGCTGGCGAGAGCAGCTCGAGCGTCAAGGGCGCGCGACCGCGCGCGAGCGTCGGGTGGCTCGAAAGACCGTAAAGCTCCTGCACGCGCACCGCGAGGATCGGCCCGTTTTCGGCGGAATAATCCAGCGCATGACGCGCGCCTGCGGGCGTCTCGAAATAGGCCGGCGCTTCCGCATCGAGCCTGCGCGACAGATCGTATGGGAGAAGCCCGGCGAGCGCCGCCTCAAGATCGTCGGCCGTGATGTCGGCAAGGGACGTGCGCCCGTGAATGAAGGGCGCGAGCCAGTCTTCGGCGCGCGCCGCCAAAGCGGCGTCGGAAAGATCCGGCCATTCGTCGCCCTCGGCGCGGCGCAGAAAATCCACGCGGTCGCGCCGCTGCAATTGCGACTTGGTCCATGGCAGCCGCGCGACGCCGAGCGCGGCGACGCCGCGCGTGAGCGTCCGTGCGTTTGCCTCGCACGCCTCAACCGCGAGATTACGCTCGGAAAGCCGTATCGCGCCGAGGCGCCGAAAGGCGCGGCGCCGCAGGCTGGCGCTCGCCGCGTCAAAGACGGTTTCGTCGAGGGTCTCGATGCGCGCGCTTGCGATCGTCTCGACCTCCTCGCCGGTGAGCGGGCAAGCGGCGAGAATGCGCGCCTGCGCGGCGCGGCCGGTTATCTCCGGGACGGCGAGAAAAGGCGCGCGCGACAAAGGATCTTCGATCGGCAATGTCGCGGCGCGGCCGTTCGCCATCAGGAACTCGCCGCGCGCGCCGCGCGACTTCGCGATGCGATCCGGATAGGCGAGTGCGATCAGCGCGCCGTCGGAGAGCCGGGAGAAGTGAGTTTCCTCGTCCTTCGAGACGCCGCTTCGCGGCTCCTCAGGATGAGGAAACTCTTTGTCTCGCGCAGCATTCCTCGACCTCATCCTGAGGTGCGAAGCCATCGGCTTCGCCTCGAAGGACGAGGTCGAGGAAGCGACAGTGATCCCCGTCGCCGCGCCCGCCAACTTCGCCCATTTCGCGGCGAGGCACAGCGCGTCGCGCGCGCGCTTTGAATTTTCCCCCTGCAGGCGCTCGAGCCGGTGCGAGAGGTCGGCGTCCGACCCGCCGAGGCCGCGCTCCGACAGCAGCATCGCGAGTTCGGCGGCGCGCCTGGCTTCGCCTTCTCGCGCGGCCTCGACCACCATCCGCGCCAGACGCGGCGCGAGCGGCAGCGCGCGCATCGCGCGGCCCGCTTCCGTCAGCCTGCCGCCGTCGTCGAGCGCGCCGAGTTCGCGATCGAGCGCGACGGCCTCCTTCCAGGCAGGCGCCGGCGGCGGATCGAGCCATTTGAGCTGATAGGGATCGCTCACGCCCCAGGCCGCGAGATCGAGCGCAAGGCCGGAGAGATCGGCGTCGAAGATCTCGGGAGTTGCGAAGGCTGGAAGCGCCGCGGTCTGCGGCTCATCCCACAGGCGATAGCAGACGCCGGGCTCCGTGCGGCCGGCGCGGCCACGGCGCTGATCGACGCTGGCGCGCGAAGCGCGCACCGCCTCAAGTCGCGACAGTCCAAGGTCAGGCTCGAAGCGCGGCGCCCGCGCCAGTCCGCTGTCGACGACGACGCGCACGCCTTCGATCGTGAGCGAGGTTTCCGCGATCGATGTCGCAAGCACGATCTTTCGGCGGCCCGGGCGCGCCGGCGCAATCGTCCGGTCCTGCTCGCCGCGCTCGAGCGCGCCGTAGAGCGGCGCGACGTCGACGCCCTCCGGCAGCTTGGATTCGGCAAGACGCGCGGCGACGCGTGCGATCTCGCCCTGCCCCGGCAGAAAGGCGAGGATCGAGCCATGCTCCTCGCGCAGCGCCCGAATGATTGCGCGCGTCATCGCGTCCTCGATGCGCGCGTTGGCGTCGCGTCCGAGATAGCGGGTCTCGACGGCGAAGGCGCGCCCCTCGCTTCGGACCGTTCCGGCGTCCATCAGCGCGGCGACGCGCGCGCTGTCGAGCGTCGCGGACATGGCGATGAGCCGCAGCTCCTCGCGCAGCCCCGCCTGGGCGTCGAGCGCCAGCGCGAGGCCGAGATCGGCGTCGAGCGAGCGCTCGTGATATTCGTCGAACAGCACGCCCGCGACGCCTTCCAGCGCCGGATCGTCGAGAACCATCCGCGCGAAGACGCCTTCAGTGACCACCTCGACACGGGTCCGTGCGGAAACTTTCGACTCGAGGCGCATGCGCAGGCCGATCGTTTCGCCGACGGTCTCGCCGAGCGTCGCCGCCATGCGGTTCGCCGCCGCGCGGGCCGCGAGACGTCGCGGCTCCAGCAGAATGAGCTTGCGGTCTTTGCCCCAGTCGGCGTCGAGCAGCGCCAGGGGAACGCGCGTCGTCTTGCCGGCGCCCGGCGGCGCGACGATGACGAGATTGCATGACCCGGCAAGCGCCGCCCGAATCGCCGGCAGCGCGTCATCGATCGGCAGCGACGAAGAGTCATCCGTCATGGGTTTGCGCGCTTCTCAGAAGTTCGGATTCTGCGGCGCGAGCCACATTGCGGACGACGCGCAACGGGTCAAGCCGATGCAAGCGGCCGCAATGAAAAAGCCCCTCCCTTGTGGGGAGGGGCCAAATGTTCGCAGCGAATGTTGAACGTTACGCCGCCTGCTGGATCGCCGACAGCTTCCATTCCCGGGCGCCTGCTCCTGCCGGGCGACGGAACGTCCAGGCTTCGGACGTCTGCGTTTCGCCAGGCGAACCTGGCGCAGGCTTGCCGGTGGCGCGATCCACCATCTCGTCCTTCAGGGCGAAGCGCATCGCGACAGTGGCGTATTCATCGACGCCTTCCCGCCACGCCTCGGACAAGTCGCCTTGCAGCAACTTCACGTCGGATACGCGGTTAACGACGCCCTTGCGGCGGTTCTCCTCCAATTCGTCGTCGAAGTAGGAGGCCATTTCCGGCGTCGACATGGCGCGCAGGGCGCCGATGTCCTCGCGGCTGTAGGCCGCCTGCGTCTCGCCGAGCAGCCGCTCGAAAGCATTATAATCATCGGCCGCGAGCTGGATCGGCTGCGCCATCGCCGCTTCCGGCGTAGCGCCAGAGCCGAAGCCGGCCGCGCCGAAAGGCGCCCGCGCGGTGAAGGGCGAGGTGAAGCCGGGGCTCGGACGGTGGCCGGCGCCCGCCATCACATTGGCGTTGCGACGGGCGAACCAGTTGAAGGCGAGCCGCGCCAGGAAGACGAGCAGCGCGATCTGCAGCAGCAGGCCGATGACCGAAGCGAAGCCCATCATGCCGCCGAACAGACCGTGACCGGTGAGCAGCCCGATGAGTCCGGCGCCGAGCAGGCCGCCGGCGAGTCCGCCCAGAAGGCCTCGGCCGAAGGAGCCGCCAAAAGCCCCTCGGGGTTGCCCCATCTGGCTCGCCATTCCCGGCGCGGGACGCGGGGTGACGCTACGCTCGAACGGCGACGCCGTTCCCGGCATGGTGCGCGTGGAAGGCGGGGCGGACCAGCTGCGCGAGCCGCGGCTGCCAAAGCTGCCGCCGCCGCCCATGCGCGCTTCGGCGATAGCGGGCGCGAGCGCCAGCAACGCCGCAAGCGCGAGAGAAAACAGCGATCCGCGCTTAAGCGCGAAGAGACGCGACATTGTCCTGTATCCTCAATATCCGGGGAACCACGCTCCCCTAGCCGCAAATATATAGGAACCCCGGAACAGCCTCGCAAAGGCTTGGCCGGCGAAATCGGCTTTGCCGGGCGCCGGCGCCTGCAGTAGCCGCCCTTTGCTTCATACGCCGGGCAAGGAGTATGGAGAGGTCGCAAGTCCTTCTTCCCGAGAGCAGTTCGATCCGGCGACATGCGTCAGTACCTCGACCTCCTCGACAAAATCCTGCGCGAGGGCGCGCGCAAGGACGATCGCACCGGCACCGGAACGCTGTCGCTTTTCGGCCATCAGATGCGCTTCGACCTGTCGCAGGGCTTTCCGCTGGTGACGACGAAGCGCGTGCATCTCAAATCGGTGATCCACGAGCTTTTGTGGTTCCTGAGAGGCGAGACCAACGTCCGATATTTGCGCGAGAACGGCGTCACCATCTGGGACGAGTGGGCTGACGAAGACGGCGAACTCGGGCCGGTCTATGGGGCGCAATGGCGCCGCTGGCCCGCGGATGGCCGCGAGATCGACCAGCTCGCGAATGTCGTCGAGGAGATCAAGCGCAATCCGTTTTCGCGTCGCCTCATCGTCTCGGCCTGGAATCCCGCCGAAGTCGACAGGATGGCGCTGCCGCCCTGCCACTGCCTGTTCCAGTTTCATGTCGCGGACGTCGCGGGGCAGAAGCGGCTCTCCTGCCAGCTCTACCAGCGCTCCGCCGACGTCTTTCTTGGCGTTCCCTTCAACATCGCCAGCTATGCGCTGCTGACGCATATGGTCGCGCAGGTCACGGATTGCGCGCCCGGCGAATTCATCCACAGCTTCGGCGACGTGCATCTCTATCTCAATCACGTCGAGCAGGCGCGGCTTCAGCTCTCCCGCGAACCAAAGCCCCTGCCCCGCCTGACGCTCAATCCCGCCGTCCGCGCGCTCTTCGATTTCCGCTACGAAGACGTGCGCGTCGAGAATTACGACTCCTGGCCGGCCATCGCCGCGCCGATCGCGGTGTAGGCGCAGATGGAGCCCAAAATCGTCGCCGTCGTGGCGCGCGGACGCAACGGCGTCATCGGCGTGGCCAATGGCCTCCCCTGGCGGCTCTCGAGCGATCTCAAACGTTATAAGGCGCGCACCTGGGGCAAGCCGATGATCATGGGCCGGCGCACGTTCGAATCGATCGGTCGGCCCCTGCCCGGACGCGAAAGCGTCGTGCTCACCCGCGATCCGCATTTTCGAGCCGAGGGCGCGCATGTCGCGGCGAATGCGTCCGAGGCCTTGGCGACCGCGCGCCGGCTGGCCGCGCTGCTCGGGACCGACGAGATCATCATCGCCGGCGGCGAGGAAATCTATCGCGCTTTTCTCGATGTGACCGATGTGATCGAACTGACCGAGGTCGCGCTTGAAATCGCCGGCGACGCCCATTTTCCCGCGCTCGACCCCCGAGAGTGGCGCGAAATCGCGCGAGACGCGCCGGGCCGCGGGCCCAAAGACGAAGCGGACTTCGCCTATGTCACGCTTGAGCGGCGCCGCGCCTGACCCGACTGAAACCAGTTGCGGCGCAATCCGGCTATCGATATAAAACGCCCCGAAAGCGGCTTTCGGCCATTTCAATCGGAGTGTAGCGCAGCCTGGTAGCGCACCTCGTTCGGGACGAGGGGGTCGGAGGTTCGAATCCTCTCACTCCGACCATTCATCCGACTTTCCGGAACCCCCTCCAAATTTGTGATGGCCAAACGGGCGCGGACTTAGAACCGGTCCTACAATGGACCGGCAATCCCGCCTGCAGGACCCGCCCCTCCGACAATGCCGATTCCCGCGCCGATGGCGTCGCCGGGGCGTCGGGCGCCGTCATCACCGCAAGACCGTGGTCCTCGCCGGCGACGCCGGAACAATCGAGTTGAATTACGCGTTGAAAAAAAAGGGACGTAGTCCTTCGCGGCTCACCGCCCCCCAAACATCGTTCCAAAGGTGCGCCCATGCGTAAGAGTTTAAAGTCCGGGATGGCCGGCGCGTTGTGCGGGCTAATGGCGCTTTCGGCGATGCCGACGGAAGTTCTAGCCGGCCCGATGAGCATGGCCTCGCCCGCCGATATCGGCCTGACGGCTCCTATCGAGACAATCCACTACCGGCGCCAACGCCATCGGCATTATGTGCGTTACTACCATCCGCGTCGCTATTACCGTCGAGGCTACGGTTATCGCTATGATCCGGCTGGAGCGATGTTCGCCGCCGCAGCGCTCGGAATAATGGGCGCGGGCATCGCCGCCGCCACGGCGCCCCGCTACTACGGCTGGGGCTATCCTTATGGCGGGTGGGGCTGGGGCTATCCCTATGGCGGCTGGTGGTGATGACAAGAAGCGCTAAAAGTAACGCACCCACGTCGACGAAGACGTGATGAACCAAAGGGCGCCGTAACGCAGACGGCGCCTTTTCGTTTCTCTCTGTCGGATTTCTTATTCGATCATCTTCGGCGTGCGGCCGACTCCCTGCGCCATTGTTCGTGCTGCGGCCGGCCGCGCGACAACACCAGCTCGCACTTTAAAGCACAGCCGTCCGGCCAGTTCATGGCCCAGACGGCCGCGCTGATCCACACTGAAGCAAGCTCGTCAGATGTATTCGATCGAATATTTCATCGTCACCGCGAAGCCGAAATTATCGCCAGGAGATGGAGACGCCCAAAGTGTTTGCGTTTCATCGCTGACCGTTTCACGAGCAAAGCCGCTTGGGAATTCGAGATTTTCGTCCGCATTCTGAGCCTTTTCCTCTGACTCGAACCAACCGTCGAACTCAGTCCCCCAGAGTTCAACGGTAATTGGAGCGCCGCGCGGCGGCACTCGTTTAGGCCCGATAACGCAATGGGCGACGCTGACCGGCGATGATTGAACCTACGCGAGTGGAATCCAGAGTCAGTCTAGCGCGCATCGGCCTAACCGCCGCCGCAGACTCGTGAATCGAGGCGCGATGGTCTTTGCGCAGATGATCGAACGCGCGCTGACCACAGAGGCCGAGCCGCGCAAAGTTTCACTGCACTATCATGTGACTCGAATTTTTGACTGGCGCCATTGCCGGCGTCGCAATCGCCGTTAGTTTGGCTCTTCGTGAGGCTACGATCTGAGGGCTTAGGGAGGTTGACGCCAAATCACTTTGGGAGATTTAGCATGAACACTACCTTTGCCTCGAAATGCACGCTCGCGCTCATTTTTTCACTCACTATTCCGGCCGCGATGGCCGCGCCGGTTGGAGCTGTTATCTCTGCTTGCGATCGGATGCACGATGCCGGACAAACCTGCAATTACGGCATCAAGGGCAATTCCCTGGTCGGATGCACAAACGACGTCGTTTTCGAATGCCCCGCTGACGGCAGCCGGCAATGCACTGGCTCGAAGAATACGAGCGGAAAATGCAACGAGGATGGAACGGCTGCGCGCGTTGCTACGATGAAGGGCAATGACCTGTTAGACGCGCTTCATGGGAAAGAACTTCACCAATCCAAGTAGGTTCGGCCAACCGAAGTCCAGGCGCCCCGCCGTCCACGGTCGGGGCGTTCCGGGCGAGGCCGGCAAGCGCGCGTTGGAGCGCAGTCTCAGTCACGCTACGCCGTTCATCGATTTCTGACGGCTTGCAGCTTGGCGAACGCGTTACCGACGCGTCCGCGATTTTTCCGTGATCGACCGCCGTCAGTGTCCGTCGTTGGAAAAGTGCTGGTAATCGACGCTTCTTTTCCAACGTCCGCCCCAGCGCCAGCCTTGCCGCGTGAAGGCCCTGGTCACGATGTCGCCATCGACGATGATCCCGACAATATCTCTTCTGCGCTTGGCGGGGTCGTCATAAGCGCGCCCGGCCTCGGGCTCGGTGAGGTTTCCCTCGCGATAGGGGTTTTGAACGGGATTGATGTCGACCGCCATTCCATAGGCGTGTCGCGACATCGCGCCGCGATCTGTCGTTCGGCAGTTGAACGCGCTTGTATTGTTCGCCGCCATGGACTTTGCGTCGTCGCCGCCGAATTCGTCGATCAGCGACATTCGATAGATTCGAAATTTGCCGCTGTCGTAGATTTCCTGAAAAGCGGCGCCGACGGCTTTTGCGGCGCTTCTTGCGACGATCAGAGCGCCAGTTTGGGAGTTGCCGTCGAAGTCAATGTAAGGGACGCTCAGGAGAACGAGTTGGTCACGTCCAGGACAGGGAAGCTCCGCGCGCCACGACCTTCCCTGCATATAGGTCCATATTGCGTCGGGTATGGGTTGAGCCGTGACCTTCGCCCCCCGCGCATGCGCCTCACCGCCTGCAAGGAGCAAGGACAGAAGCGCGACCGCCCGGATGGGCGAGCGGTGAATTGGACTCTTTCGCAATTCGGAAAATGCGATCGACATGCGCCTCTTTCCGGCGTTTCTACACCTTGGAACAATAACCGCCCTGCAGCAGTCGATCCACTCTTCGGCTTCGTTAGGATTGGAGGGCGCGAAACGGCCTCGCCCCAATGTCACTAAGCAACGGTCCCCTGGAAAACAGGCAGCCTGCTGCGTTTTCTCCGCGCTTGCCTCTGCATATAAACGCCCCCTGCGGCGTCGCAGGAGGCGTTCTTGCATCTAACGAACTGGCGCCTGTTTCAGCACACCCACCGCCAAGCGTGGAGATAGTCGTTAAACTGCCAGCAGACGCCAGGGTTGAGCGGGTTCCAGGGGCTGCCCCAATCCCTCTTCTGATAACGCCAGAGTCCGCCATAGGACTGAAGATTGCCATCATAGGGAAATGGCCCCGACCGCTGCGCCTGCGCCGGCGGCGCAAAAGCCACCGGAGCGAAAGCCAGAAGTCCGGCGAATATCATCAGCGTGAGTTTGCGCATTGGTTCCTCCCGATTCGGGCGTTAGCCAATGCAACTGGGATGGGCCTGGGGTCATTCAACCCGTCGGCCCGCACTGCGCGATTGCTCCACTTAAGCCTATCCGCAGCTTGTAGATTCGTTGATGAGCGCAAGCGCCCGTTCAGCGCTTCGCAAAACGCTCGATGGCGTCGATAAACGCCTCTGGCGAAGCCGCAATGCGCCTGGCGATGTGCAGCGGAAATTTGACGAGCATCCGGACCGTCGAGAAAGTCGCTACGAATCTGGCCGAAGAAACAAACCGCTGCATTTTTGTCTCCATTCAGTGGCGGCGCCATCCGTATGCGGGTCGCGGGCGTGTTCGATCCGGGAAATTGGGCGCGCACGCAGTGTAGCCACACGATCCTTTCAGCGGCGTTGCTGCAGTGTTGCCATTGGTTTCCGATTTTGGTCGATTTTGTGCACGACCGGCCGCCAGCGCACGCTCCGTTGATGCCCGCTCGAGCGCCAACAGCGCCGGCTGTCGCAAAAAGCGCCCATTTATCTTGTAGATAGCCACCATTGACGCCAGCCGAGCGGACGAACGGCGCTGTATTCGGAGACGCTATGAGAACGTTGAGTTTGGGCGCAGCCGTCGCTGCGCTGTTCTCCATGACTTCGGCGTTCGGGGCCGAACTTGAGGCGGCGCATCCGCCCGCGCCGCTTATCCCCATGCTCGAGAATAACGCCGCGCCGACGCTGAGGATCGGCGCCTATGTGGGCGCCTTGGCCGACCAGTCCTTGATCAACATCACGGTCCTGCGGCCCTGGCAGCCGAACTTCGCCTCCGGCATTCTCGTCGACGCCCACGCCGTCTATACGGCCTACCGCTTCGCAAGCATTCCTCTGGAGCTCGAACTTGAGGGAGGCGTCGCCAAGCGCTTTGGCAGTCGCGAGGCCGGGCAGCAGTGGGAATTCGATCTGATCCCGATGGCGCGATGGACGTGGTTTCCCTGGAACGATTACGTTTACACCAATTTCAGACTCGGCCTGATCGGCGCGAGTTACGTCACGGGCATCTCAGACTTCGAACGGCAGTTCGACAGCAGCGGCCACAGCTCCCGTTTCTTGAACCTGCTTGTTCCAGAACTCACGGTCTCTCCTTACAAGGAAGCGCCGTTCGAGGTCTTCGTTCGCGTTCACCACCGCTCCGGCGTCTACGGCCTCATCAACGGCGTCCACGGCGCCTCAAACTACATCTCGACCGGGATTCGGTTTACCGCCTTTTGAGTTGCGGCTCGGCGCCGGATGCGGCGCTCGGCCGGTCACCCCCATGATGTCCTTGCGCAGCCGGTCGGCGACGACCGGAACCGCCGCCGCGACCGACGACGACATCGGCTCGCCGATCTCGAAGCTTTCGCCTTCGATCGCGTAAACGACGCAGCATGTCGGCAAGGCGCCAAGCGTGCGCGCGAGCTCCAGCGCTTCGGCGAGGCCCAGACCATGCGTTGACGCGCCCGCGAAAGCCGCCTTTGGCAGCGGTCCCTCGCCGACCTCGAAGCGGCGAATCTCGCCGGAACGCGCGCCCGAGACGCAGGCGTCGACAATGAAGGCGGCGTCTGCGCTTTCGAGCCGCGCCAGCACTCTCGTCGCTTCGCCCTCCTCTTCGATGACTTCCGCGTCGCCGAGCGAGTCTCCGAGCGCGCGCGCGACGGCGCGGCCGGCGGCGTCGTCGCCGCGCTGGGGATTGCCGACGCAGATCACGACCACGCGCCGCCCTTCGCGCGCGCTATCCGCCACGATCGATCTCGAGCCGCAGAAAATGCGTCGCGCAAGAAATGCACGGATCGTGATTGCGGATCGTCTGCTCGCAGCGGTGACGCAACGAGTCGTCCGGCAGGTCGAGCCAGGCCGTCGCGAAGATCCTCAAATCCTCTTCGATGCTCGGCTGGTTTTGCGACGTCGGCGGCACGATGCGGGCGTCCGCAATCTTTCCGCCAGCGTCGAGGCGGTAGCGATGATACAGCATGCCCCGCGGCGCCTCGGTCGCGGCATAGCCCGTCGCGGCGCGCGGCTCCAAATCGACCGCCGGACGCTCCGGCTCCTCATACTGGTCGATGATGCGCAGCGCTTCCTCGCAGGCGTAGAGGACTTCGACGGCGCGCACCACGATGCTACGGAACGGATTCCTGCATGCTGCTCCAAGACCCGCCTCCTGCGCGGCTTCGCGCGCGAGCGGCGACAGAGAGGCGGCGTTCAGCGCGTAGCGCGCCAAAGGCCCCGTGAGAAAGGGGCCGCGCGACTTGATGTGCGCGTGCAGCGCGGTCGAATGTTCGACCTGCGTCTCCTCGAAATGTTCGTCGTATTCGGCCGCCGCAATGTCGAGTCCGCGGCTCGAGGCGATGCGGCCGTGGCTGAAGGGATATTCGCCGTCGCCGCGCAACGCGACGAATTCATAATCGCGTTCGACGTCCGGAAATTCGAAGCCGGCGGTCCAACGCACCGTCGCGAGCGCCCAGTCCCGCGCGCGCTTCAGCTCCTCGGCGAGCGGCTGAAGCTGGCGCCGGCGCGGCGCGCTGTAAAAGCCGCCGACGCGGACATTGATCGGATGAATTTCGCGGCCGCCAAGAAGCGCGATGATCGAATTGCCGACTCGTTTGAGATCAAGCCCACGGCGCACAATATCTGCGTGGTCGCGCGCCATTTCGATCGCGCCCTCATAGCCGAGAAAATCCGGCGCATGCAGCATGTAGATGTGGAGCGTGTGACTCTCGATCCATTCGCCGCAATAGATCAGCCGTCGCAACGCGCGCAGCTGTCCGTCGACGACGACGCCGAGCGCGTTTTCCATCGCATGAACCGCGCTCATCTGATAGGCGACCGGACATATGCCGCAGATGCGCGCGGTGATGTCGGGCGCCTCGGCATACATGCGGTCGCGCAGAAAGGCTTCGAAGAAGCGCGGCGGCTCGAAGATGTTGAGCTCCGCCGATTGCACGACGCCGTCGCGCGCTATCACCTTCAGCGCGCCCTCGCCCTCGACGCGCGCGAGCTGGCCGACCTTGATCGTCTTACTTGTCATGACGCTCGCTTTCCTTGCGGAAGGCGTCGGCATTGGCGTTGAAGGTTCTGTAAACGCGCTTGAGCGCGTCGTCGTCCATGCCAAGCTTGCGCAACCATTCGGAGAGCGACGGCGTGTTGGGCGTCTCCATCGGACCGTAGCAGCCGTAGCAGCCGCGGTTGTAGGACGGACAGAGCGCGCCGCAGCCCGCGTGCGTGACGGGGCCGAGACAAGGCGTCCCATGACCGACCATCACGCACAGATTGCCGGCGATCTTGCATTCGACGCAGACGCTGTGCGGCGGCGTTTGCGGCTTGCGTCCGGCGAGAAAGGCGGAAATCACTTCGACGAGCTGCCTGGTGCTGATCGGGCAGCCGCGCAGTTCGAAATCGACCTTCACGTGGTCGGCGATCGCGGTCGATGTCGCCAGCGTCTGGATATAGTCGGGTCGGGCATAGACAATCGCCGCATACTCGCGCACGTCGGCGAAATTACGCAGCGCCTGGATGCCGCCCGAGGTGGCGCAAGCGCCGATCGTCATCAGTGATCGCGACTGCCTGCGAATTTCCTGAATGCGCGCCGCGTCATGCGCCGTCGTCACCGAACCTTCGACGAGCGAGAGATCGTATGGACCTTCGACGGTCGCCCGCGTCGCCTCAAGGAAATAGGCGATTTCGACTTCGCCAGCGATCTGCAGCAATTCGTCCTCGCAGTCGAGAAGGCTCAGCTGGCAGCCGTCGCAGGACGCGAATTTCCAGAGGGCGAGCTTTGGTCGCGTGCGCTCCACGTCACAGTTCCCGATACGAGAGGAGGCCGCGCACGCGATCGTAGCGATGCACCGGCCCGTCCTTGCAGATGAACAGCGGACCGAACTGGCAATGGCCGCAATGTCCGATCGCGCATTTCATGTTGCGCTCCATCGAAACGTAGATCCGCGAATCCGCGACGCCTGCGTCTTCTAGAGCGAGCGCCGTCGCGCGGATCATCACTTCCGGTCCGCAGATCATGGCGACTGTGTCCGCGGGATCGAAGCGCAGCTTCGAGAGCAAAGGCGTCACATAGCCGACGTCTCCGGCCCACTCGGCGCCGGCGCGCTCCACCGCCACGCGCAGCTGGAAGTCTGGCGTGCGTCGCCATTCCTGGAGTTCGTCGACAAAGATGAGGTCCTCCGGCGCGCGCGCGCCATAAAGAACGCCGACGCGGCCGTAAGCGGCGCGGTGGCGCAACAGCCAGTAGATGACCGGCCGCAGCGGCGCGAGGCCGATGCCGCCGCCGATGAGCAGGACATCGAAACCCTTGGCTTCCTCGACCGGCCAGCCGACCCCGAAGGGACCGCGCAGGCCGACGCGATCGCCAGCATTCACTTTGCCGAGCGCAGCGCTGACCGGACCGACGGCGCGAATCGTGTGGGTGAGCCGCTCTGGCGCATGCGAGTCCCCGCTGATGCTGATCGGTATCTCGCCGACGCCGAATGCGTAGAGCATGTTGAACTGCCCTGGCGTGAACGGCGTCGCGCCTTCTGGCGCGAGATCGAAGGTGAAGACGTCCGCCGACTCGCGAATGAAGCGTGTCACCGGGGCCATGCTCGGCGCCATGGGATAGGTCAGCGGCGCGCAGGCTCTAAGCGTTTGCGGCATCATACATCCCGAGCGCCTGCATGCGCGCCGACTGCAACCGTTTGACGAGCGGCGGAATGAATCGCTTCATCATTTCATAGCCGACGCGCGGATCCGCCTCGCATTTCCCGCGCAGGCACTTGCCGTCGAAGGAGATCGCGCGAGTCAGTTCGACGGCGCGCGCGTCGAATGAGGAACGATAGGGCGGAATGAGCCAGTCGGCGCCGACAATCTCGCCGCTTTTGACGGTAAGGAAAGTGAACGCTCCGCGCCCCGGCACGAAGGTCTCGAGCGCGACGGCGCCATGCCGGACGAGATAGAACGAGTCGGCAGAGGCGCCTTCGCGTAAAAAATAGTCGCCCGGCTGCAGAACGACGTTCTTGGCGCATCCGGCGATGAGCGCAAGAGTGTCTTCATCCAGCCCCTCGGCGAAGGGATGATGACGGAGCAGTTCGGCGATTTCCTTCATCGCGACTCCTGAGCCGAGGCGTCACCGCCGCGGATGGCGCGCACCTCTTCGGTAATGTCGATGCCGACAGGACACCATGTGATGCATCTGCCGCATCCCACACAGCCCGACGAGCCGAACTGGTCGATCCAGGTCGCGAGCTTGTGGGTCATCCACTGGCGGTAGCGCGATTTCGCGCTGGCGCGAACGCTGCCGCCATGAATGTAGGAAAAATCCATCGTGAAACAGGAGTCCCAGCGGCGCCAGCGCTCCGCGCGCGCCCCCGTTAGATCGGAGGCGTCTTCCACCGACGTGCAGAAGCACGTCGGACAAACCAGCGTGCAGTTTGTACAGCTCAGGCAGCGCGTCGCGACCTCGTCCCAACGGGGATGTTCGAGATTGCTCATCAACAGTTGGTTAAGATCGTCCGAACGCATCTTACGTCCCATCGAGGATGCGGTGCGCTCGACAACGGCGTCGCCAGCTTCGATCTCCCGGGGTGAGGCGGGTCGGTGCGGGATTTGCTCCAACAGCGCGCGCCCCTCTTCGCTGCCGGTCTCGACCAGAAAGACGTGCTCGGCCCCATCAAGGAGCTCCGTCAGAGTGAGGTCGAACCCTCGCTCCACGCACGGACCCGCATGCATCGAAACGCAAAAGCACGTGCCTCCGGCCTTGCCGCAATTGACGGCGACGATCAGCGCGCGTTCGCGCAAGGCCTGATAGTGCGGGTCGACGTATAGATCGCTAACGAGGACCCTGTCCTGGATCTCGATCGCGCGAATTTCGCATGCCCGCACGCCAATAAAGGCAAAGCGGTCATCGGGCGGCGCTTGGGGCGCGACGATGACGTCCTCGCCCTGACGTTCCGCCGTCCAAAGCCGCAGTCTCGGCGCGTGCAGAAATTTTTTCCACGACTGCGGCCCGACCGAATATCCAAAGAGCGCCTCATCGTCGCGTCTCGCCAATCTGTAGCGGCCGCCGTCCTGCTCATCCGTCCATCCGCGCGGAAGGTCGTTGAGCGATTCGATATCGTCGTAGACGATCGCCTGATTTTGCAGCGTCGGCCCGATGGCGCGATAGCCGCGCGCGCGAATCGCCTGCAGCAAGCGCGCCAGGCCGTCGACCGTGATGATCGCCGCTGCGCCGTCAGCTTTGGCCATGAGCGCTCCCATCTGGCTCTCTTTCCACTCGGGCCGAGTATATTGGACAAGCAGGATTTTGCTGCGTCCAATCTAACTTTTGTCGGCGGACGTGTGACGCCGCCATGACATCAGCCAGATAATGACGATGCGCAGCCTGAGGGATTTCCAAACGGGTTCGCCGGCGCGCCCGACAGCTTGCCCGGAAGCGGAACCGATCCAACTCACGCCTCGCCGGTTGCTCGCCTCGCGCGCACGAACTATCTTGACCTTCTATTTCGGCCAACAGGCGCGTCGGACAAGGCGACACCAAACGCCGCGGCATCGTTCAGCGCCCGAACCAGCGAGGGAATTGCTCATGTCCAATAGCCCGGACCCGGCCGAGCCCCATTTGCCTGAACCGTCGCCGCACCACGAGAGCTGGGCGACCACGCTCGAGCATGGCATCGAAGAGATCAGGACCCAGCCGCCCGGCATTCTTTTCCTTGATGTCCTCAAAATCGACCTCCCCTATATCGTGATGCTGTCGACAGCCGTGCTCGGCATCGGCATCGTCACCTTCACGGGGCAGCCTGTCGCCTACTACTGGGAATTCCTGACGCCGGTCTATTGCGCTATCTGCATTTATGTCGGCTGGCGCCATACGGAAACGACGCATGAGCGGACGCGGCTCGTCTGGACGCAGGTGCTGCACTGGGCGGCGTTTCTCTTCGGCATGTGGCTGATCTATTCGCCGCCGCTACGAAAACTGATCGACGTCAATGCGGCCGGGCTCAACCTGATGGTGCTGCTCGCCGTCGCGACCTTCGTGGCCGGCGTTCACGCCGCCGCATGGCAAATATGCGTCGTCGGAATCATGCTCGGGCTTTTCGTGCCGTTGGTCGCGATCGTTCAGCGCTCGTCGCTGTTCATTCTCGTCACCGTGCTCGGCATCGGCTTCATCGTCGCCAGCATCTACGTCACGATGCACGCGCATCGTCGAAAGGCGAGCGAGGCGGAGGAGACCGTCTGAGGATGCGCGCCGAAAACCCTTCGGCGCGCAATTGCGTCAGGCGGATGCCGGCTGCGCCGTGAGCGCGGCGCGGATCGCATCTTCTTTGGACTTGTCGAACGACGTCCGCAGCACGACGCCGCCGACTCCTTTCAGCCCTTCGAGAACCTTATCCGTCGTCATCTTGCGCACGAGCAGGAACAGTGCGGCGCCGCCGGGCGGGATCGCGGCGGCGACGTCCTTCATGAATTTGTCGTCGATGCCGAAGTCCGTCAGGGCGCCGGAGACCGCGCCAGCGCCGGCGCCGATCGCCGCGCCGGCGAGCGGCATCATGAAGATCAATCCGATCAGCGCGCCCCAGAACGCGCCGGAGACGCCGCCGAGGGCCGTGGTGTTGAAGAGCTGATTAAGCTTTATCGCGCCATCCGCGTTCTTTACGGCGACGACCGCATCGCCGAGCTCGATCAAATATTCCTTCTGCATGCTGAAAAGCTTCTGCCGAACTTCCTCGGCCTTTTCTTCCGAGGGAAATGCAATCACGAGAAGATCATTCATTGGCCTCTCCTATTTTGCGCGCGGATCTCGGCGCGCCGCCATTGACGATCTAGTTCAGCGTAAAAAGCAAGACAATGCGGCGTGGAGCGACTTCTACCGTTAAATGGCTAACGGCGGCGACGACAGGGCCGCCGGCTGCGCTTCGGGCGAATCCGGCGGCCTCCTCTCCAACAGCGAATCAGTTTTTCCGGCAGCGGGACGCGAGGGCTTCGCGGCGGGCGCGCTGCGGAATGCGACGCGGCGCAGCATAGACGAAGCAGAGCGGCGAGAGCGCCGCAGCCAACAGCAGCATGGCGACGAGCATGGGACCTCCCGAGTTATTCGTTTAATTGACGCCGCCCGCCGCGAAGCGGGCGGCGCGGGTCTCGATTACTCGGTCAGGAGGGCGACGCCTTCCTTGCCGATCAGACGCTGAATGTTGATCAGCAGCTGAAGCACGACGCCGAACACGCCAAGCGCCATCCAGCCGAAGAACACGAAGCCCCAGTGCAGCGGCGCAACGAACAGCTCTTCCATGAACCAGAACGTGTGGCCCCACTCATTCAGGCCGACGTTCGGGATGATCATGAACGGGCCAATCGCCACGATCAGATACGCGACAGAGTACCCCTTCGCGAAATACGGAAGACGCGTCTTCGCATAGAAGAAGCCGCCAACCGCGATAACCGAATAAATCGGGTAGCTCATGTAGAACTCGATGATGTGCGACGGCGTGAAGTCCGTGTCGCGAATCACCGTCATGTGCCAGGTGCCGTCCTGCTCCGTGAAGAACGACGCGCCCCAGTAAATGGCGGCCGCGTAGACCACCAGCCACTGAACCTCGACAACAAGGCGGCGCATCTCTTCGCGCGCCGTCAGAGTCGAGAAATCGCGCGTGCGAGTCTTCCAAAGATAGCCGGCAAGGCCAACGCCCGAAATCAGCTCGAGCGGGATCTCGGTCCAAAGGATCGACATCCAATACGTCTGGAATTCAGGAGCAAACGAGTCAAGGCCAGCGCGCCAGCCGTAAATCTGCTCGTAAATCCGGACAACAAGATAGAAGCCGTTCAGAACCGCAAGGCCAATCCACATGCCCTTAAGGTCAACTACAGCTTCCGTGCCAGCAGCAGCCCGGGCTGCTGTGTCAGTCGTCGAGCTCATTGTTGTTAACTCCTCCATGGATTTTCTCTCGAAGAGACGCTCTTCGAGGCTGACGCATCTTGCGTGTTATGGCGCTTCGAAACAGTGACTTTGTCGCCAAATAAAGCCCAGAACCCGCCAGCGAGGAGGTTGCGCCGGCGATCGAATTCGTCCTGCGCGCAATAAAAAAAGCCCGGCGCAGAACGCCGGGCCTTCGAGCTTCGTTCGCCGTCGTTAGACCGGCTGGGGCTCCATGCCGCCGACGTCGGGTTCGGGCTTCGGTCCGGTCGTCGGCACCGCCGTGCCACGCGGCGGCGGAGTCGAGACCGACTCGTCGCGCACGGGACGCTTGCCGGCGAGCAGCCCTTTCATCTCGTCGCCCGTCAGCGTCTCGAATTCGAGCAGCGCATTGGCGAGCGTGTCGAGCTGGCTACGCTTTTCGGTCAGGATGCGCATCGCCTCGTCATAGGCTTCCTGCACCAGCCGGCGCACTTCCCCGTCGATCGTCTGCTGCGTCGCTTCGGAAAGCGTCTGCTGGCGGCCGATCGAATAGCCGAGGAACTGTTCCTGCTCCGGGTTGGCGTAGGCGACGGCGCCGAGCTTGTCCGAGAAGCCAAGCTGCGTGACCATCGCGCGCGCAACGCGGGTGCACTGCTGGATGTCGGAGGCCGCTCCGGACGTCACCTTGTCATGGCCAAAGACCATTTCCTCGGCGACGCGGCCGCCCATGGCGATGGCGAGCATCGCGGTCAGCTGCTCGTAGGTCTGCGAGATCTGATCGCGCTCCGGAAGGCCCTGCACCATGCCGAGCGCTCTGCCGCGCGGAATGATGGTCGCCTTGTGGATCGGCATCGCGCCGGGAACCGAGAGCTGAACGAGCGCATGTCCGCCCTCGTGATAGGCGGTGAGCTTCTTCTCCTCGTCCGTCATCACCAGCGTGCGGCGCTCCGCGCCCATCATGATCTTGTCGCGCGCGTCCTCGAACTCCTGGTTCGTGACGATCCGCTTCGAGCGCCGCGCCGCGAGCAGCGCCGCCTCGTTGACAAGATTCATCAGATCGGCGCCCGAGAACCCAGGCGTGCCGCGCGCGACGACCTTCAGATCCACGTCCGGCGCCAGCGGCACCTTGCGGGCGTGAACCTTGAGGATCTTCTCGCGGCCGATGAAATCCGGGTTCGGCACCTGGATCTGCCGGTCGAAGCGGCCCGGACGCATCAGCGCCGGATCGAGCACGTCCGGACGGTTGGTCGCGGCGATCAGGATGATGCCCTCATTCGCCTCGAAGCCGTCCATCTCGACAAGCAGCTGGTTCAGCGTCTGCTCGCGCTCGTCATTGCCGCCGCCAAGACCGGCGCCGCGGTGACGTCCGACGGCGTCGATCTCGTCGACGAAGATGATGCAGGGCGCGTTCTTCTTCGCCTGCTCGAACATGTCGCGCACGCGCGAGGCGCCGACGCCGACGAACATTTCGACGAAGTCGGAGCCCGAGATCGAGAAGAAGGGCACGCCCGCTTCGCCAGCGATCGCGCGGGCCAGCAGCGTCTTGCCGGTGCCGGGCGGTCCGACGAGCAGCACGCCGCGCGGGATGCGTCCGCCAAGGCGCTGGAACTTCTGCGGATCGCGCAGGAATTCGACGATCTCCTGCAGATCCTCCTTCGCCTCGTCGACGCCGGCGACGTCCTCGAAGGTGACGCGCCCCTGCGTCTCCGTCAGCAGCTTCGCCTTCGACTTGCCGAAGCCCATCGCGCGGCCGCCGGCCCCGCCCTGCATCTGCCGCGCCATATAGATCCAGACGGCGATGAACAGCAGCAGCGGCAATCCGTTGACGAGCAACGTCGTGAGCCAACCGGGACTGTCGTTCGCCGGCTTGGCGCTGATCTGGACCTTCTTCGACTCAAGCTTCTGCACCAGCCCCGGATCATTCGGGGCGTAGGTCGTGAAGGAGCGGTTGTCGTTGAAGTGGCCCGAAATCTCGTTGCCGGAGATCGTCACATCGTGGATGCGCCCTTCATCGATCTGCACCAGCAGCTCGCTGAAGGTGATCTCGCGCGCGGGCGTGCGGGTCTGCTGGTGCTGGAACAGACCGAAAAGCAATGCGCCGACTGCGACGAAGACGACCCAAGGCAAATATTTTTTCCAATTCGCCTTCATTTTCACCTCCATGACGAGAGCCGCGGCGAGCCCGGCGTCGTCGCCAATATGTATGCATCCCCAGCCAGAGGCGAAGATGCCCCCTGACTAGCGCAGGATGAGATTAGAAGTAATCTAGGTCAGGATGGCGCAATAGCCAAACAGGCTCCATAATTCGCCAAAAGTAGAGGCGGATGCGTAAGATTGTCATAGCCGGCCTAAACGAATGCCTGGGCTCGGCTTTTCTGGGACTGACCGACCTTTTGGCGCTCGCGCGCCGCGCGATCGGCCGCGCCGGCGCGCCCGGTCTGAGCGCTGAGGATCCTTTCTACGTCGTCGCCGCCAGCGCGAATGGCGAGCCGATCCGCGATCTCACTGGAGCGAGTTTTCCCGTCGCCGCCTCCTTCGAGGCGATCACAACCTGCGACGCAATCATCGTGCCGAGCTTCTCGCCGGACGAGAACGGAAAGCCGCCGGACATGTCGCACCTGGGGGCGGCGGCCGCCTGGCTGCGCCGCCACCATGCGCGCGGCGCGCTGATCGCGGGCTGCGGCTCGGGCGTTTTTCTCCTTGGCGAGGCAGGCCTCCTCGACGGCCGCCGCTGCACGACGAGCTGGTGGCATCAGGAGGAGCTGAAGCAGCGCTATGGGCGAATCGACGCCGCCTGGGGCGCGCGGCTGATCGAGGACCGTCGAGTCGTCACCTCCAGCGGCCCCCTCTCCTGGATCGACGTCGCCCTGCACGTCATTCGCACGCTTTGCGGGGTCGACGCCGCGCGCGTCGCGGCGGATTTCACCGTCGGCGAGGCGGCGCTCGTGAAAGGCGGGCCGCGCGGCCCGGCCGCCTACAGCGCCACAACCTTGAATGAAGGCGTGGACGCTTTTCTCACCGAGGCGGAGCGAATCGTCCGGCAGTCCGATTCGTCGTTCAGCGCTCAGGAGCTGGCGCGCGCGCTGTCGACGTCCGAGCGGACGCTGCATCGCAAGCTCAAACAGGCCTCAGGAGAGTCGCCGAAGACCTTCATCGATCGGATACGGGTCGAGACCGCGCGGATGCTGCTCGAGACCAGCGCCAAGCCGGTCAAGGAGCTCGCCTCGAGCGCCGGCTTCGCCGACGAAGCGAGCTTTCGCCGCGCTTTCCGCCGCTTCTCCGGCATGGCGCCGAGCGCCTATCGCGTATGGGCGCGCGCCAGAAGCCAGGCCAAAGGCCAGCTCTTTGCGTTGCGCAAGGACGCGGAAATCATCCCGCAAATGTTGACCACCATCTTCGACGCCTGCGTCAACGGAGTCACGCTCGCGGACCCGGACCTCGAAGACTCGCCCATCATTTACGCGAACAGGCCGTTTATGCGAATCACCGGCTACGAACTCGACGAGATCATCGGGCGCAACTGCCGCTTCCTTCAGGGCGAGGATCGCGACCAAGAGGGAAGACTGCGGCTGCGCGAAGCCATCCGCAACCGGGAACAGGTCGAAGTGACGCTGCGGAACTACCGCAAGGACGGAACGCTCTTTCACAACAAGCTCAACATTACGCCCCTGTTCGACCCGAACGGACGGCTCCTGTATTTCCTCGGCGTGCAGTACGACGTCAGCACTCAGGTGCAGGCGGAGCTGGAGATCGGCGACCTTAAAGCGAAGCTTATGTCATTGACGGATTAATCGTCGTTGCGCCGCACAGCCGCTAAAGCCAGGCCGACTAGTGATTGATTAAGACCGGATTACCGGCTGCAAGCCGAATCGTCGCGGCGAATGCTGAGGGCCTGCCGTCAGCGCAATGCAATAGCTTTTCCCACTTGGCTTATTTCAAAGTCAGTGCGCTAATTTGTCGCGTCTGTCCCAGATGCGGTTTTTCCACAACGGGGCAGCGAGCCATAGGACAAGCGCCAATGAACGCCATCTCAGCGATTCTCTCGATTTTCGCCGCCGCCGCCGCAATCACGCTTGCGATCACCGCGTTCGTAAACGCCTAAGCGCTCCACGCCCACATCTAACAACGTCGCTCGCCGCCCCGCGGCGAGGCGACTGCGCCCTGCGCCGGATGTGTTCGGAGACCTGCTCCTCCCTCAGTTCAGGCTCGAAACCCGCTTGAGCGGCGTCTTTCCAGATCGGCGAGATTGACCGACGGGGAAGCGAGGTCAGGCGCAAGGCGTCTGAACTGCGCGTCGAGCGCGGGCCCAATTTCATAATGCACAGCATGCATCTCAACGCCGTCGACTCGTAGCGACGCCAGCGCTTCGCCGGCGCAGCCCCGAAGCGACAGGAGCTGATGGACGGCGCTGTCATAAACGGCGATCAAATGCGTGAGCGCGGCCGCTTCGGCGATCTCATTGAGCGCGACGCCGAGCTGACCGATCATTGCGTCGACGTAAGGCGCCTGCCCGCCAGGGTCCTCAACGCCGCGCAGCGTCCACCGACTCGCTTCCCAGATCAGCGGACTCTCGATTCGCTGACCTTCCGGCAAGGCCGCTGCGAAAGCATCGTTCAGCATCGTGCCGCCAGTGGTCGGCAGCAATCTTAAGGCTCCTGCGACGCATTCATTGTCGTCCAGCGCGAGAACGTAAAGCGGGTCGAGGGAATCGAAATAATCCAATGCCGCCAGTCGATGGACTGGTCCAGACGACCGGCCCTGGCGCGAGCGTCCGACGCTCAGGCGCAAGTCCAGCATTTGATCCATGAACCTGGGAAAGTGCGCGCGCGCTTCGCCGGGCAGCAGCGCGATCATCGCTCGCGGCCGCCGAGCCGGGGCGCATCGACGCGCGGGACCGGTTGCGCGATGGGGCCGATTTCTGCGTCAAAGCGAATCAGGCCCATACGGCGGGCCTCCTCGACCGCGTGACTGACGGTAACGGCGTTAAGCCGGGCGCGCGCGGTCTGTAAATGCCGATGTTAATTTCCCCAGAAGCGCCGGAGTAAAATTCCCCAGTTGGCGGGCGTGGCGATCAGCCGAGGTCTTGATCGGCGCCTCCGTTTTTTGGCGGGCGTCCGCGACGACGCAGGGTCGGCGGGATTGGCGCGGGTTGGATGCTGGCTTTCGTCCGAACATGTTCGGGCAAGAGGTCGGCGTGCTCGCGCAGGCGATAGCTCGAGCCTTCGATCTGGAAGACGACGGCGTGATGCAGGAGACGGTCGAGGAGCGCCGTGGCGACGACTGGATCGCCAAAGATCTCGCCCCATTCCGCGAAGCCGCGGTTCGAGGTGAGGATCATGGCGCCCCTTTCATAGCGGGCGTTGACGAGCTGGAAGAACAGATTGCCGCCGCCGGGCGTAACCGGCAGATAGCCGATCTCGTCGACGATCAGCAGCGAGAAGCGGCAGAAGTAACGGATCTTCTCCCGCAGCGCCCCTTCGCGTTCGGCCTTGGCCAATGTTGCGATGATGTCGGCGAGGCAGGCGAAGTAGACGCTGCGGCCGGCTTTAACCGCCTCGACGCCGAGCGCCAGGCTGAGATGGGTTTTGCCTGTGCCGGGCGGTCCGATGAGATGAACCGCTTCGGCGCGATCGATGAACTGCAATTCGGCGAGCGCCATGACGCGGCTCTTGTCGAGCGACGGCTGGAAGGCGAAGTCGAAGCCGGCGAGCGTCTTGACGGCGGACAGGCGCGCCATCTGGAGCGCCATCCGGACGCGGCGGTTCTCGCGTAGCGTCAGTTCTTCGGTGAGCAGAATGTCGAGCGCGTCGAGCGCCGTAGTCTCGCCACGCTCGATGCCGCGCAGGGTGATGTCGAGGATTTCGAGGGCGCGCGGCATTCTCAGGCCGACGAGATTGCGTTTGACGCGGTCGATGACGGCGGAGGGCGTTGCATTCATCGTGAGCCTCCCTGCATCGCCAGCCGGCGCCCCACCGCGTCATAGAAGGCCAGCGGGCGTCTCGCGGCGTGATCGCCGGCGCGCAGCATGAGGGACGGCAATGCGTCGGGCGGCCGGCGACGATACGCTTGCAACGGCATTCTGCGATGCGCCGGATCGAGACGTTTTTCGCCGCGGCCTTCGAGCGGCGCATGGGCGGCGATCAATTCGCCGTCCTCGAAGATGCGGATGGCGTCGGCGAAGACATGGACATCAAGGACGCGTCGCCGGGTCGTGTCCGGGACGCTGTAGAGATTGCCGCCGACGCTGACCATGCCTTCATGCGACGCGCGCCGCTCGAGCCGAAGCACCGCCTGATAGGGCGTCGACGGCACCGGCTTGAGCGACGCCTTCTCTTCGGCGAAAGCCTCATCGACGACGCGCCTGGTCGTGGCGTGGACCCTCGGATTGGCGATCGTATCGAGCCAGATTCGGAGCTGGGCGTTCAGGTCATCAAGATTGCGGAAGGCGCCGCCGAGGAAAAAGTCTTCCCGGATGTAGCGGAAGGGCCGCTCAACCTTGCCCTTCGTTTTGGCGCGGTAGGGTTTGCAGGCGCGCGGCTGAAAGCCGTAATGGCGCGCCAGATCCAGTAGCGCGCGATTGTAGACAACGAGGCCATCCGGGTCTTCCCCGATAACGGCCGTCTTCATGCGATCGTAGAGGATCTCGCGCGGGACGCCGCCGAGCGCCTCGAAGGCGGCCATATGGCAGCGTAGGACGCTTTGCATATCCTGGTGCAGGACGAAGCGCGCCCAGATGAAGCGGGAATGCCCCAGGACCATGGAAAAGAGCCAGACGATCCGCTTGACGCCGAGCTCGTCGAGGAACTCGACATCGAAGCGGGCGAAGTCGACCTGAGCCTGTTCGCCAGGCGGCGTCTCGAAGCGCACCTCGAAGCCTTTCGAGCGCGGCGGCCGAAGTTCGCGCAGGAAGTCGGTGACCGCAGTGTAGCCGCCGGCATATCCGCGATCCTTGATCTCTCGCCATAGCCGGCGGCCGCTCAGCGCCGGATAGGCGACGAGGCGCTCCCGCAGATAGGCCTCGAAAGTTGCGATCGCGCGTTCGCGCGGCGGCCGCGCCTTGTAGCTGGGCGCCGTCAGCCCCGCGGCGATGTGCTTGCGGACGGTCTTCCGGTCGATTCCGAGCTGGCGCGCGATCGCGGACACAGAGACGCCCTGACGATGTAATTCCAGGATCATGACAATTTCCCCGAGTTTGATCACCGAGCCCTCCCTTCCGCCAAGGGGAGCAGCATCGGCGAGTCGGCGCCGCCCGGCCTTCCAGGGCATGCCCTGGAAGGCCGGGCGTCACGAAAACTGGGGATTTTTCAATCGGCACATTTGGGGAGTTTACGATCGGCACTCACAGCGGTCTCCAGCCAGAGGCGCGCCGCATTTGAGCTGACGCCGAGGCCGTGACCAATCTCGTCGTCGCTCTTTCCCCCAGCCTTGAGACGCAGACAGGCCAGTTCGCGTCCCGACAACGCGACGTCGAGCCTTTCGGCAACGCAGGCGTCCCGCACCTTCGCGTGAAGAATGGCGCTCATCGCCATGATCCGGCGCATCAGCTCATGGCGCGGCCGCGTCAGCGGGCTGTCGTCGAGACATGCGCTGAACAGCGCGTATTCGCCCTTTCGCCCGCTCAATGGGATGGACACGCCATCGCCGCTGACGTCGAGATCCAGAGCTTCGCCCAGGAGTTTGCGAACGATCGGATCATCGCGATCCAGAACGCGCCAGTCCACGGGCGCGATCCCGCCGAGGCCTGCGCGAAGAACAGGCTCGACGTCGACGCGCGCGGCCTGCGCAAAGGATTTTCGCCACGACGCGGCGTGCGCAGCCGAAAGCAACGGCTGGTCGGCGCGACGCGTCGGGAGGTTGAAAGCGACGTAAGCGACATTGGAGACGCCCGCCGCTCGCTGGAACTCGTCAAGGAAGCCGTTGCGAATCGGCAGTCTGTCGGCGCGCGCGAGCCGATCGATGAGATCGAAAACATCTTCGCAATACACGCCGGACGCCTATCCAACCGGAACTAATATGGATTCTGATATCGCGGGTCGGAAAGCCTGACAATGCGGCCTAGCCGCGCGTCGGGCGAAATGGCTCAGCAGAACCCTCAAGCAAAAAGCCCGGCCAATCGGCCGGGCTTTTCATCTGAATGGATCAGATTGATCAGTATTTCGCGACGATCGGAGCAGCGCCCCAATTGAAGTGATAGTTCACGCCGGCGCGGACGATGTTGCCGTTGAACCGAGCGCTGACTTCCGTCGCGTTGGCCCACAGGAGAGCGCCAGCGAAAGTTCTCGTGGTCAGACCGCCCGGGGTGCGGACGGAACCGAGGTCGTAATAGAGATATTCGACCTTGGCGCTCCACTGCGGCATGAACATCCACTCAAGTCCGCCGCCCGCGGTCCAGCCGACGCGCGTGTCAGAGAACGAGCCGCCCGGGAAACCGATCGTCGCGAAGGGCGGGAAGTCCGGCGTAACGCCCTGGAAGCCTGCGACGTTCAGATTCACGCCGCCATAAGCGAGACCGCCGGTGCCGTAGGCGAGCAACGTCGGCGTGAACAGCCAGCCGAGGCGGCCGCGGACGGTGCCGAGATAGTCCAGGCTCTTCCTGGCCGACATCGCCGTGACGACGCTGAACGGGCCGATGGCCGGAACCGCGGCGATATAGTTGCGGTTGTTGTTGCTGTAGGCGATGCCCTGGATGTCGGCCTCGACGCCGGCGACCAGCTTGCCGCCGTAGAACTGCCAGTTATAGCCGATCTGGCCGCCGCCGATGAAACCGGCCGCATTTGAGCTGAACACGCCGGTTCCGCCAAGCGCCGCAGCGTTGGAGAACAGGATGGGTCCCAGGCCCGGCGTGCGGAAGATCGGCACCGAGGTGACGTAGATGTTGTTGTTGTTGCCCCAGGTGCCGCCAGCGTTCAGACCGACGTAGAAACCGGCCCACAGCGGCGGGGGCGGCAGCAGAGGCGGCGGGGGAGCCTTGTAGCTGGGAAGATCGGCCGCCAAAGCCGAGCCCGTCAGCGCAAACGCCAGAGCGGCGACGGAAAGAGCTTTTTTCATCAGTACCCTCGTTGCTTTGAGGCGCAAAACCTTCGCCCGAACTGCCTTCTTGAAGCTTTCAGCGATCGCTCGCCATGCAGTGCACTCAATCAGTCAAGGCCGCGCACAGTCAACGCAAAAGCCCCGCTTTTCGCACCTGCTGGTTCGGAATCTCGATGGGTGTGGCGCCGGCGCCACAACCAGCGTCATCAAAGGCTTCAGAGCCGGGTCGACTCGTCGATCTCGGCCACGGCGAAAGGAGGGTCGAAAGCCGCGGCAATGCCGCATTGGTAAGGGAGGACGACGACGGCGCGCGTCGATCCATGACGATCTTGTCGGCGCTCGCGGGGCGCGCCTCGGTATCGATCGAGACGGCTGAGGGCGAAACGTCCCTGATCCTGGCGATCAGTTCATGCCCATCCGGCAGCCTCCGGATGCTGCGCCGCAAAGAGGCGTGATCCGTTCGTCGCGTCGATCCTCGGGAAGGCCGGAGGCGCGCCGGTGGCGAGCCAGGTCAACTGGTCGGCGAGCCCGTCGCGTCCTACCGGAAACCGATTGACGGCGATCGTGAAGCCTGAATCCGTCTGCCGCACGGCGACGCCGACGAATCGGCCAATCTCGTCGAGGTGAACGACGGCCCGCTCGCCGATTTCCGCCGGCGAAATCGCCGGCCTCTGCGTCGTTTAATGAAATTCAAGCAAGCTTTGCGTCGTAACCAGCTGCGGAACTATCCGTTGTAGGCGGCCATGCGCCCGGCCGGGCTGCGAAGCCACCCCGACTTCGAGACTTCCGCCGCCCTTTCGTCCAGCGCGCGCGCTGCAACAAAATCGAGCAGGCCCACGGGAGAATCGAACGCATGCGCGGGCGCAAGCGACCCTAGAATGCGTGAACGGCTCTTCCCGAAATGACGCAAGGGCAGAAGCAGGAGTTCGAACTCCCCGGCGCACCAGCCCTGCGCCCCGGCCCGAACGCTGGCCACAACGGGCGTTTCGTCGTCGACGACCAGGCGGATGCTTTCGGCCACTTCAGATTCGCTCGCCGATCTCCACCAGCCGAGAAAGGGACGACCCTTCTGGTCGCGCTGCCAGAGAGCATTGACCCGCGCGCCGCAAAGACGGAGCGGAAAGCGCTGTTCGAAATCCACTTCGATGATGAATGTGTCGGGAAGAATATGGCGAATCGCGACCGGATCGATTTCAGCGCGATCCGGCGCCGACCGCTCGCCCTTCAAGCGATCCCAATAGTCATGAAGGTTCCTGGTGACCGACAGTCTCATTCCACTCGCCCGACGCTTGTTGCGCCCCCGCCTCGGATTGGCACACGTCCCCCCGGAGCGCGCCATCCGTCGGTGAGAGAGCAGTCGCCGTGCCAACGGCGTCCATCGGGGACCGTTCGGCCGCCCCGCGCAGAAAAAATGAGCTAAATCAAATAAGCTGAAGCGATCTCAAGTTTCTTAGAGAGGCGCGCTGGCGCTGAGCGGCGCTGTTTTCCCTGCCCTTACGGTTCAAATCGGGACGGTCTCCCAAACGGTCGGGACGCTGCCCAAACGCTTCGGCGCTCTCGCAAACGGATCGCGCTAGATTAGCATCGAGGCTGCGCTGGCGTCGCGCGGCAAGAGAAGCGGCGAGAGAAGCCGCAAGAGAAGCGGCAAGAGAACAGGGGCCAAAGTGACCGAGAGACGAGAACGCATATTCAATCTTCCGAAAGTCACGAAGGCGTTCATCATCGCGCTGACGGCCACGCAGTTCGTCCTCGCTTACGGTCCTGTGGAGTTCTCGAACTGGCTGTTGGCGACATTCGCTTTTATCCCCGCGCGCGTGACGGCCGAAGGCGGCGCCGAATACGCCACCATGCTGAGCTACTTCTTCCTGCATGGCGACTGGACGCATCTCATCGTCAACATATTGGCGCTGGCCGCCTTCGGCACGCCGGTCGAGCGGCGCTTCGGCTCCGCGCGCTATCTCCTGTTTCTCGCCGCCAGCTCTTTTGCAGGCGCGCTGCTCTTTCTTGCGCTGCACCCATACGAACTCGCGCCAGTCGTCGGCGCATCAGGCGCAATCTCAGGAACAATGGGGGCGATTGTGCGTTTTGCATTTACGCCAGGAGCGCGCCTGGCGGACAGGAGGCGCAGCGCACCATACGACGAGGGATCGAATTCCACTTCGCTGTCGCAACTGCCGCTCAATCGACAGGCGATGTTTTTCCTCGTTGCATGGCTCGCGGTGAACTTGCTTCTTGGCGCATTTCCGCAGGCGGCCGGGGTATCGAGCGCCATCGCTTGGGAGGCGCATGTGGGAGGATTTCTGTTCGGCCTGCTCTTTTTCAGCTTCTTCGACCGCGCAGGCCAACGCGCCTTGAGTTCGCAGTAGAGCTTTTCGGCTGGCGAGAGCGCCCGACCGAAAAGCGAGAGGAGGACCAGATGACGATCTCGAACATACTCGCAGAAAAAGGAAGAGAGGTGGTGACTGCGAGCCCCGAAACGACGCTTCAACAGGCCGCCCAGCTGATGATGCGCTACAGGATCGGCGCCTTGGTCGTTCTGGACGACAATGGCCGACTGATCGGATTGATCGCCGAACGCGACATCGTTTCAGCCGTAGCGCTCGACGGTCCGCAGGCGATGACTCAGCGCGTTTCGGCCTATATGCAGCCCAATCCTCACCCGGCCCGAGAAGAAGACGCGGTCGAGAATACGATGCGGGTGATGACGATCGAACGGCGCCGACACATTCCCGTGGTGCGGGAAACCCGTCTCGTCGGTCTCATCTCCATCGGCGACGTGGTCAAATACCGGATCCGCGTCATCGAGGAGGAACACCGGTCGATGCGGGAATATATCGCCCAGGCGTGATTTGCGCACAGTCCTGGAGTGACCACGCAGCGGCTTGCTCGGCTGCGCCATCGCAGGCGCGCGTCGCTTTGCTTGCGCGCGACCTTGGCTCTTTCCCGCACCTCTCCAACGGGGCGACGTAGCCGATAACCTTCGAGACCTTTACGGGGCGGTCTGGGCCGCCAGGGGAATGTGGGCGAAGATGTTCGGCAAGGCCCGCTTCGTCGCCTCTCGCCCGACATGGATGAGCTGCTCGGCCTTGTGGAAATCGAACATGCCAACTTCCTCCATGCGGGCGGTGATGGTCGCGTCAGGCGGGTCGCCCGCCAGGCGCGAACGCAGGATCCGGTCCTGGATGATGTTGAAGGCGTCGATCATCGCGGTGGCGACGTTCGGCGCGTCGCCCGGCTGACGATCGAAATAGCGGGGCAGGAATCGATCGGCGAAGGAAACGTCCCCTTTTTCTCCAAAAGGCCCTGCCTCCGCGGCGCGTTTGAGGGCGGCGGGATCGTCGCGGATGACGCGCGCGCGATACATCGTGTCAGCGGTGACGTTCACGGCGATCACATATTCAGCGCCGAGCGCCCTGCACACGGTGACCGGCACCGGATTGACGAGCGCGCCGTCGAAGAGCCAGCGGTCGCCGATGCGCACTGGCTCGAAAATGCCGGGCAGCGCATAGGACGCGCGGATCGCGAGCGACAGGCCGCCGTGTTGCAGCCAAACCTCGTGGCCTGTGCCGACTTCCGTCGCCACGGCGGCGAAAGGTATCGGCAGATCTTCGATCTCGACGTTTTCGAGCTCCTTCTCCAGGGCGGACCGCAGCCGTTCGCCGGTTATGAGGCTCGCGCCGGAAAAAGAGAGATCCATCAGGGTGAAGACGCGCCGCTTGGTCAGCGATCGCGCGAAGGCTTCGATGGCGTCAAGCTTGCCGGCGGCGTAGCACCCGGCGATGACCGCGCCGATCGACGTGCCGGCGATCACGTCGGGTTTGATGCCGCTGGCGGCCAGCTCGCGCAGCACGCCGATGTGCGACCAGCCGCGCGCCGCGCCGGCGCCCAGCGCCAGTCCGATTGTCGGCTGGCCGCGTCGTTCCCGCTTGGCCTCGGTATCCGCCGTGCGAACGATTGTGGTCGGAGGAGCTTGTGGTTCGTCCGTCATGGCGCTGCCCGCATCGGCTTCATTATTTTGATTTCGATTGGCGGAATTGCGTGAGCGTAGCGACAACATACCCGGCATCCCTGCTCGCTCTCTCCATAGCTGTGAAGTAGCAGAAGATATATTGGCTGATAGCCTGCGCCTCGAAAGTGGCCTCCAGGTTAACTTTCCGCCAAACAGCCCCGCTTATGCGCCATCGGGCAGGAACACCAGAGCCCTCTGGCCCTCGAGCGACCGGTAGAAGCACGATTTCCTGCCTGTATGGCAAGCCCTGCCATCGCCGCCGACCTCCACTTCGAGAAGCAGGGCGTCCTGGTCGCAGTCCACGCGCAAGGCGACAACCTTCTGCGTCTGGCCGGAGGTGTCGCCCTTGCGCCACAGCGCGTTCCGCGACCGCGACCAATAGTGCGCGACCCCCGTCTCGATGGTTTTCTCAAGCGCGAGTTGGTTCATATAGGCGACCATCAGCACTTCGCGGGTCGCCGCCTCCGTCGTGACGCAGACAATGAGGCCGTTCGCGTCGAACCTCGGCGCGAAGACGACCCCCTCCTCCACATCCTTTTTGGAGGCGAGCGACATCACCGCGCCCCGCGCAGCAGCGTGTAGAAATGCGCCTGCTCAGTCGGGTTGTCCCGAAACACGCCCGAAAATTGCATCGTGACGGTAGAGGACCCCTGCTTCATCACGCCCCGCATCGACATGCACATGTGCTCCGCCTCCACCATCACGGCGACGCCGCGCGGCGCAAGCGCTTCGTCGATGGCCGTCGCGATCTGCGCCGTCATCGCCTCCTGCGTCTGGAGCCTGCGCGCGAACACCTCGACGAGCCGGGCGAGCTTCGACAGGCCGACCACGCCGCCGTTGGGATAATAGGCGATGTGCGCCTTGCCGAGAAAGGGCACGACGTGGTGCTCGCAGTGCGAGGTGAAGGGAATGTCGCGCACGAGCACGAGATCGTCGTAGCCTTCGACTTCCTCGAAGACCTTTGAGAGGACTTCGTCGGCGCTCTCCCGATAGCCGCTGAAAAACTCTTCATAGGCCTTCACGACGCGGCGCGGCGTGTCGCGCAGCCCCTCTCGGTCCGGGTCGTCGCCGGCCCAGCGCAACAGGGTGCGCACGGCGGCTTCGGCTTCGTCGCGGGAGGGTCGTTCTACGGTTCGAACCGGCTCGAGCGAGTCAAAGGGAAAGGACTTAACCACGTCTACCATGTGGAGCCTCCTGATGGCTTGGCGCGCGCGTTCCATGGCGCAGCGTTACCTGTAGCCTCGCACGTGGCGCGAGGCGGTCCCTCAAATCGTCGCCCTCTCCGGTTGGCTCGAGATCACGCGAGAATTCGAGACGTTACTCGGGGCTCTGGCGGCCCCGGCGCCTGCCGCCGCTTTCGCGAAGGCGCGCAAAATCCTATATAGAGTTTCACCAAGGCGATGGTAAGGCCTTGGCTTGGATGCGCCCGCGGCGATGCTCAACAACATTTATAATCAACGCATTCTGGAGCTTGCCGGAAACATTCCGCGCATCGGCCGGCTGCCGCAGCCGGACGCGACCGCCTCCGCCCATTCCAAGCTCTGCGGCTCTACCATCACCGTCGACGTGAGCCTGCGCGACGGCAAGGTGGCGGACTACGCGCATGAGTTGAAGGCCTGCGCGCTGGGTCAGGCGTCGGCGTCAATCATGGCGCGCAATGTGGTGGGCTCGACGCCGCAAGAGCTGCGCGAGGCGCGCGAGGCGCTGCGCCGCATGCTGAAGGAGAACGGGCCGCCGCCGACGGGCAAATGGGCCGATCTCGCGGTGCTGGAGCCGGTGCGCGACTACAAGGCCCGGCACGGCTCGACCCTGCTGGCGTTTGACGCCGTGGCGGAGGCGGTGACGAAGGCGGAGACGAACCCTGGCGCTAGCTGACCGCTAGCCACTTGCGCCGCTCTGCGCCTAACCTCGCGCATGACCCCTGCCCCGATTCGCATCCTCGGCATCGATCCCGGCCTGCGCGATATCGGCTGGGCGTCATCGAGGCGCAGGGCTCGAGCCCTCAGTCGACGCGCGCTCGGATTCGATGCTCACCGCGGGCGAGCGGCTGCGGCGGAGGCCTGACTAATCAGGGAGACCTTCTCATCTCTCGAGAAGCGGAACAGACGACCAACCGGCAAGCCGCCCTGGGCTGGTGGCGCGATACGCCGCTGTATCTGCGCATATTGGGAGCCGTGGCGCTGGGACTTGTCGTCGGCGTCACCCTCGGCGAGCAGGCGGCGGCGCTCGAGACGCCGGCCAAACTTGTGTTGCGGCTCCTGGGCGCGCTTGCCCCTCCTCTAATACTCCTGGCGATCGTGCAGGCGCTGATGCGCGCCCATCTCGGCGGGCGACAGGCGCTGCGGCTGGTCTCGCTGCTGTTGACCAACACGCTGGTGGCGATCGGCATTGGTCTCCTGGTCGCCAATGTCCTTCAGCCCGGGTCATGGTCGAGCCCTGCGCCAACGGGCCAGCCCGCCAAGGCGCCAGCCGCCGCTGACCCACTCGCGCAATTCTTGGACAGCGTGCCCAAGAGCATCGGCGGGCCCTTTTCCGACAATGGCGCGGTGATGGGCGTTATCTTCATTGCGGTGGCGCTCGGCGTCGCCCTGAGAAATGTGCGCCATCATGAGGTGCGCACCGTGGAAGACCTTGTTCACGTGGCGCTGACCAGCCTGATTACAATTCTGCACTGGATCATCGACCTCGTGCCGCTGGCCGTTTTCGGCATCGTCGCGAGCATCGTCGGCGTGAGGGGTCTTGGTGATTTTGTCGCTCTAGGAGGCTTTGTGCTCGCCGTTCTGACGGCGCTGGCGTTGCAAGCCGCCTACTATCTCATTCGGGTGCGGCTCGGCTCCTGGGTGCGCCCACGCGAACTGCTGCGAGGCGTGCGCGACGCGTTGGCGATGGCGTTTTCGACTGGCAGCTCCACCGCCACGATGCCAGTGACCTATGCGCGGCTGCACGAGAAGGTCGGGCTGCGCGAACAGTCCGCCAGCATGGGCGCGCTCGTCGGCGCGAACTTCAACAATGACGGCACGGCGCTCTATGAAGCCATGTCGGCATTGTTCGTTGCGCAACTGCTCGGCATGCAACTGACGCTCGGCCAACAGTTCATCGTCGTTGTGACGTCCGTCGTCGCATCGGTCGGGGCCGCTGGCATCCCAGAAGCGGGTTTGGTGACAATGACCATGGTCTTCAAGGCGGTGGCGCTGCCCACCGACTACATCGCCATGCTCTTCACCGTCGACTGGTTCTTGGACCGCTGCCGGACAGCCATCAACGTCATGGGCGACATAACGGTCAGCTGTCTGCTGGACGGCAAAACCCGCGAGTGGCCGAATGAGCGGCCGCCCTGAGAGTCAGAACGCCGCAAACACTCGCCCCAACGCTGCTTTCCGCCTACGCTGGCGCCATGTCCCCTGCCCCGATTCGCATCCTCGGCATCGATCCCGGCCTGCGCAACACCGGCTGGGGCGTCATCGAGGCGCAGGGCTCGCGGCTTTCCTTCATCGCCTGCGGACGCGTGCGTTCGGATTCAGCGCTCGGCATGGGCGAGCGGCTGCGGCAATTGCACGACGGGCTGATGAGCGTCATCGCCGACCATGCGCCGCATGAGGCCGCGATCGAAGAAACCTTCGTCAATCGCGATCCGCAGTCGGCCCTGAAGCTGGGACAGGCGCGCGGTGTGGCGCTGACGGCCCCCGCCCTCGCCGGCCTGCTCATCGCCGAATACGCCGCCAATCTCGTGAAGAAGACCGTCGTCGGCGCCGGCCACGCCGACAAGGCGCAGGTGCAGATGATGGTGCGCGTGCTGCTGCCGGCGAGCGCGGCGACGAGCGCCGACGCCGCCGACGCTCTGGCGGTGGCGATCTGCCATGCGCAGCATCGCGGCGCGCGACTGCGGGTATCCGCATGATCGGCAAGCTCAAAGGGCTCATCGACTCCTATGGCGAGGATTTCGTCATCCTCGACGTCAACGGCGTCGGCTATGTCGTGCACTGCTCGACGCGCACGCTGCAAAAACTGCCACGCGCCGGCGAAGCGTCCGCGCTTTCCATCGAAACGCAGGTGCGCGAAGATTCGATCAGGCTGTTCGGCTTTGTGACCGAGGCGGAGCGCGACTGGTTCCGGCTGCTGCAGACCGTGCAGGGCGTCGGCGCGAAAGTGGCGCTGGCGATTCTGTCGATTCTCTCCGCAAGCGATCTCGCCTCCGCCATCGCGATGCAGGACAAGACGGCGGTCGCGCGTGCGCCGGGAGTCGGGCCGAAGCTCGCCGCGCGCATCGTGGCGGAGCTGAAAGACAAGGCGCCGGCTTTCGGCACCATCGATCCCGCTGTCGCTCGGCTCTCCGGGGAGGAGCCGGAAGGCGCGCCATCGGCGGCGCGCGACGCGATTTCCGCCCTGGTCAATCTCGGCTACGGGCGCCCGCAGGCGGCCGCCGCCGTCGCCGAGAGCCTCAAACAATTGGGCGATGGCGCCGAGGCCGGCGCGCTGATCCGGCAGGGGCTGCGGGAACTCGCGCGCTGAGCGGCGGCGTCTACGCGGCGATCACGTCGCGGTAGATTTCGGCGAGGGTCATTTGGAACTCTATCGCCGGCAGGCTCAGAGTCTCTTCTATCGCGCCAAGTCTCGGGCGCTCGAAGAAGCCGCCCTCGACACGGTCGATGACATCAACGGCGAGATGATCGCGCTCCACGAGCACATAATGTTGCAGCGACGGGAGCCTTTGATAGAGGCCCCACTTCTCCCAACGATCGCGCTGGGCCGAGCCTTTCGAGACGACCTCGATCAGAACGACTGGGTCGTCAATCGAGGTCGCGTCGGGAGGCAACGGTCCGCATCTCACCATCACATCGGGAAAGCACGCTAGGTCGAGCAAGCGCTCCTTGAGCCAGAACGTCTCGTCGAAAGGCCGGCAATCCGACCCGCGCCCCCGGAACTCATTCATCAGGGCAACGGTCAGATTTTGGATGATCCTTTTATGCTCCCAGCGCGCGCCGACCATCATGCGCACGACGCGGCCGCCGATCAGCTCCCATTTTTCGTTGGCGGGCTTGTCGGGCAAAAGTTCCTCGAAATCGTCGAGGGACATATACTCATACTGCGAGGACGGGCGATTCACGGCGCGGCTCCGTTTACCGCATCATAGCATAGCGCCTGCGCCAGCGCATGGGAGCCGCCCGTTTGACCACGCCCGCGCGCCTTGTCAGCCCCGAGCAGCGCGACGACGACGCGGATTCGTCGCTGCGCCCGCTGGCGCTCGCGGACTTCACCGGCCAGGAAGCGGCGCGCGCCAATCTCAAGGTCTTCATCGAGGCCGCCAAGACGCGCGGCGACGCGCTCGACCATGTGCTGCTCGTCGGCCCGCCAGGACTGGGCAAGACAACGCTGGCGCAGATCGTAGCGCGCGAGCTTGGCGTCAACTTTCGCTCGACTTCCGGCCCCGTCATCGCCAAGGCCGGCGATCTCGCGGCGCAGCTCACCAATCTCGAGCCGCGCGACGTCCTGTTCATCGACGAGATCCACCGGCTCAATCCGGCGGTGGAGGAAATCCTCTATCCGGCGATGGAGGATTTTCAGCTCGACCTGATCATCGGCGAGGGTCCGGCGGCGCGCTCGGTGAAGATCGATCTCGCGAAATTCACCCTCCTCGGCGCGACGACGCGCGCGGGTTTGCTGACGACGCCGCTGCGCGACCGCTTTGGCATTCCCATTCGGCTGAATTTCTACACGCCGGAAGAATTGGAGCTGATCGTCAAGCGCGGCGCGCGCGTTCTCGGCGTCGGCATGGAGGACGCCGGCGCAAAAGAGATTGCGCGTCGCTCACGCGGCACGCCGCGCATCGCCGGCCGGCTTCTGCGGCGCGTGCGCGACTTCGCGATCGTCGAAGGCGCAGGCTCGATCACGCGCAAGCTCGCCGATCGCGCGCTGTCGCTGCTCGACGTCGATCCGATCGGCCTCGACGTGATGGACCGCCGCTATCTCACTCTGGTGGCCGTCAATTTTGGCGGCGGTCCTGTGGGGATCGAGACGATCGCCGCGGCGCTCTCCGAACCGCGCGACGCGATCGAAGACATCATCGAGCCGTTTCTTTTGCAGCAGGGCTTCCTGCAGCGCACGCCGCGCGGGCGTCTCTTAACGGCGCACGCCTTTCGTCACCTCGGCCTCGCCGAGCCGACGCGCCCCGCCGCGCAATTCGGATTGTTCGGAGAGGGCGACGACTAACTTGCAATCAAGCTGTAAGAACGAAATAGATCATCGCGCCGAATAACAAAACGGCGGCGATCTCGCCGGCATGTTCAAGGAGCTTCAGCGCGCGGCTTAGAATTTTTGCGTCCATGGGCGCCTCCATGAAACCTATATGGCGCCTCAAGCTGCGCTTTCCAGCTGCCGCGCTTGTCCTTACTCAGCGCGCGAGCGGACCACCCGCCTTTATCCAGGCGTCGAGACCGCCCTGGATGTGCCGGGCGGTCGTCAATCCAGCTTCCTGCGCCGCTTCGACCGCCATCGCCGAGCGCTCGCCGAAGGCGCAATAAAAGACGATGCGCTTGCCGGTGGCGACCGCCAATTCATGCAGCAGGCCGCCATGGCGAATATTCTCTTCGAGTTCGTCGTAGGGCATGTGCAGCGAGCCGGGAATGACCCCATTGACGTCGCGCTCGCGCGCTTCGCGCAGGTCGACAAGTGCGGTCGACGGCTGACCAAGGATCTCGAGCGCCTCCTGCGGCGTGAACGACCAGCCGCGCCGGGCGATATCCTCCTGATGCAGCCCGATGTGCCTGTTCGCCGGCACCGCCACATCCATCATTTTTGGGTTCGGCAAATGCAGACTGTCCATCAGCGCGACATATTCGTCGACGGATTTGACCTGCAAACGCGGATTGAACGCGCGTTCCTCGCCGATCGTGCTGACGGTGTCGCCCTTGTAGTCATGCGCCGGATAGACAAACGTCGAGTCTGGAAGCTTCAACAATTTGCCGAAAATCGAATCGTACTGCGCCCGTGCGTCGCCGTTCTGGAAATCCGTGCGGCCGGTGCCGCGGATCAAAAGCGTGTCGCCGGTGAACACCCTGTCGGCCATCACGAAGCTGTATGAGTCATCCGTGTGTCCGGGCGTATAGAGGACTTCGAGTTCGACGCCCGGAATTCGGATGCGGTCTCCTTCGCGAACCCGCATCGACACCACATCCGCGCCGCTGTGTTCCCCCATCACCGTGACGCAATGCGTGCGATCGCGGAGCGCGCCCGATCCTGTGATGTGATCGGCGTGGGTGTGCGTATCCACGGACTTGACCAGCCGGACATCGAGTTCGCGCATCAGCTGCAGATAGCGGTCGACCTTTTCCAGCACCGGATCGATGATCAGCGCCTCCCCGCCGCGATTGCCGGCGAGGAGATAGCTGTAGGTGCTGGAGACGCTATCGAACAGTTGCCTGAAGATCATCGCGCGCCTTCCTGCGCCCGCCCCGCATCATTTCGGTTGCGGAACAATACGAAGATAGGGCCGCGGCGCGTTCCAGCCCTGCGGATAGATCTTTTTCGCTTCCTCGTCGGAGACCGAACCGGCGATGATGACGTCTTCGCCCGGCCGCCAATTGACCGGCGTCGCGACCTTGTGGGTGGAGGTCAATTGCAGCGAGTCGATGATTCGGAGAACTTCATCGAAGTTGCGGCCGGTCGTCATCGGATAGACCATGATGAGCTTGATCTTCTTGTCGGGCCCGATGACAAAAATATTGCGCACCGTCTGGTTGTCGGCCGGCGTCCTGACGCTGGCGTCGCCGCCGGCGCTCGCGGGCAACATCCCGTAGAGCTTGGAGATGCGCAGGTCCGGGTCGCCGATCATCGGATAGGTCGGCTTCGCGCCCTGAGTCTCCTCGATGTCGACCGCCCATTTGGCGTGATTGTCGACCGGATCGACGCTCAAGCCGATGATCTTGACGTTGCGCCGTTTAAATTCCGGTTCGAGTCTGGCCATGTAGCCCAGTTCGGTCGTGCAGACCGGCGTGAAGTCCTTGGGATGCGAGAACAGAATGCACCAGGAATCGCCGATCCAATCATGGAACTTGATGTGTCCCTGCGTCGTGTCGGCTTCGAAATCCGGCGCGGTGTCGCCGATCTGGAAAGACATGTGGAAGCTCCTCCGTTATGGTTGCGAGGCGCTTGGCGCGCCAGCGACGCTCTTCGCGGCCTGAGAGCGTTCTCTTATAAATGAGACTCTTGCGCCCGGTATCAAGAACGGCGGCGTTCAAGCCTGTCGCCTCCCGATGAAACGTAGCCCCAGCCGAAAGCCGAATGCCCATCGAACCGTTTCAACGCCTGTCCGTCCGCGTCTATTACGAAGACACGGACTTTTCCGGACTCGTCTATCACGCCTCTTATCTGCGATTCATGGAGCGGGCGCGCACCGAGATGTTGCGTTCCCTCGGCCTCGATCAGAAGGCGCTGCTCGAGGGCGCTGCCGGCGCGCCGATTTTCTTCGTCGTCCGGTCGATGGACGTCGACTTCCAAAAGCCCGCGACTATGGACGACCAGCTGACCGTCGAAACCGAGGCGCTCGAGCTTGGGGGCGCCTCGCTCACGCTTGATCAGCGGGTTCTGCGGAATGCGGAACTGCTTGTCCGCGCCAGGGTCAGGGTCGTGTGCGTCGAAGGCGGCCGAGCGCGCCGCCTGCCGCCTGAGGTGCGCGCCAAATTCGAGCGACTGCTGGCAAATTAGGCGTATAATCGGCTCGCCATCTAGACGCCGCCTTTTGCGGCCTAAAATGGCGGCGAGATGGGAATCATCGAACCCGCTGCGCGCTTGCGGCCCCGGACCGAGCCCTCGGATCCGGCGGAAACCGGCGTGCTCACCGTCGACCTCTCCGCCCTCGCCGACAATTGGCGGACGATGGCGCGGCTCGCCGGCGGCGCGGAATGCGGCGCGGTGGTGAAGGCCGACGCCTATGGGCTGGGGCTCGCGCCCGCCATCCGCGCGCTGCTCTCGGCAGGCTGCCGCACGTTTTTCGTCGCCAATGTCGTCGAAGGCGAAGCGGCGCGGGCGGTCGCGCCCGGCGCGACGATCTATGTGCTGGACGGCCTCGTCCCCGGCGCGGCGCCGCGTCTCGTCGCCGCCGATCTCATTCCCGCGCTGGGCTCGCTCGGCGAGATTGACGAGTGGGCGGCGACGGGGCGCAAACCCCGAGCCGCGATTCATTTCGACACGGGGATGAATCGATTCGGCGTTCCGATCTGCGAGGCGGCGCAGGCTGCCGAGCGCGCGCGCCATCTCACGCCGACCCTGGTGATGAGTCATTTCGTCAGTTCGCAAATGCCGGACGCGCCCGGCAACGCCCGGCAGATCGAAGCGTTTCTCGACGCTCGCGCCCGCTTCGCCGATATTCCGGCGTCCATGGCCAATTCTTCGGCCGTTTTCCTGCCGCAGCGCCCGCATTTCGATATCGTTCGGCCCGGCTACGCGCTGTTCGGCGGCAACCCGACGCCTTACGCCGAATGCCCGGTGCGCCCTGTCGCGCGTCTGAAGGCCCGCATCCTGTCGATACGTGAAATCGAGCCCGGCGACTGCGTCGGCTACGACGCGCTTTGGACCGCGCCGCGCCGCACCCGCATCGCGACCGTCGGCGTCGGCTACGCGGACGGCGTGCCGGTCGGCGCCACGGGCTGCTCAGGAAAGCCTGCGGGCGAAGCGCTCGTCGGGGGCGTGCGCTGCCCGTTCATCGGCCGCGTGTCGATGGACTACATCGTTCTCGATGTCTCGGATGCGCCGCAAGACGCCGCGCGGCGCGGCGAATGGGTCGAACTGCTGGGCGACGCGATCTGCATCGAGGACGCCGCGTCGCGCGCCGGCACCATCGGCTACGAAATCCTCACGCGGCTCGGCGCCCGATTCTCTCGGCGTTACGTGGGGACTTAACCCTCAGGCCATCGCGAACCAGGGCGCGAGCACGGGATATCCCTCGCCCGCGAGCAGCGACACGGTCTCATAAAGCGGCAGGCCGACCACCGCCGTATACGACCCGACGATCTTCACCAGAAACGCGCCAGCGCGTCCCTGAATGGCGTAGGCGCCGGCCTTGCCGCGCCACTCGCCGGTGGAAAGATAGGCTTCGATCTCGGTCGAGCCGAGCCGCTTGAAGCGCAGCCGCGCCTCGACCAGACGCCGGCGCTCATGGCCGCGCGGCGTGATCAGGCTCACCCCCGAATAGACGCGGTGCTGGCGTCCGGACAGGAGCTGCAGGCATTCCTCCGCCTCCTCCCGGGTCTCGACCTTTGGCAGGATGCGGCGTCCGACGGCGACGACCGTGTCTGCGGCGATGAGGAAAGAATCTTTCAGCTCGGGCCGAGCGGCGCGCAGCTTGGCGGCGGCGGCCGCCTTCTCGCTGGCGATCCGCGTGGCGTAGGCGCGCGGCGATTCCCCGCGATGCGGCGTCTCATCGATGTCGGCGGGCAGCAGCGCGTCGGCGTCGAGCCCTGCCTGCTGCAACAGCGCCAGGCGGCGGGGCGAAGCAGAGGCGAGAATGAGCTTGGGACGGGCGAGTGGAGGATTGGCTGTCAAGAATGTCGCTCCGCCAGAAGGAAATTACCGGAAGCGATATGTTATACGGCCTTTGGTCAAATCATAAGGCGTCATTTCGACGAGGACCTTGTCGCCCTCCAGCACGCGGATGCGGTTCTTGCGCATCTTGCCGGCGGTGTGGGCGATGATTTCGTGATCGTTTTCGAGCTTGACGCGAAACATCGCGCTCGGCAGCAGTTCGGTGACGATGCCGGGAAATTCGAGCAGTTCTTCCTTGGCCATGTGGTTCCTTGTAAGGCGCTTTCCGCCGCAACGTTGGCCGCGCGGCTCAGATAGCGCGAAAAAAGCGAAAAACCCGCTCCCCGGCCGGGGAGCGGACTTGGCGCGGACCCTAATCGAGAACGCACGATTTGTGAACCGGGGATTTACCCGCGATTCCTTCACCCGCGCGGGAGGAAGCACAAGCCGCATCCTCCCGCCCGCTAGGGCGACGTCACTTCGGCTTGCCCTTCACCGTGCGCGTTCCCGGCTTGCCGCCCGACGAGCGCCCGACGGGGCGCGGGGGCGCCATGCGGCCGACGGGCCGCGCTTCCCCACCGCCGAAATTGTGCGGCCCCATGTCAGCGTCGGTAGGCTTTCGCGCGCGGGTGCCGATCGCATCGCCCTCGCGGCGCGGCGCTCCTGACCGCGCCTGACGCGCCAGGGAGATGCGCAGCATCGGGCTCGCCTCCCCGAGCAACTCGGCGCGCTGCAGACGCTGAATCTCGTCGCGCAGCCGCGCCGCCTCCTCGAAGGCGAGATCGGCCGCCGCCTCCCTCATGCGCTTTTCGAGATCGGCGATCGTCGCCGCGAGATTGTGGCCGGGCGCGATGTCATAGCCCGTGTCGACCGTCACATGATCCTGTTCGGCGACGGAGCCGAGAATATCGGCGATGCCGCGCTTGATTGACGCCGGCGTGATGTTGTTCTCGCGATTATAGGCCTCTTGCTTGGCGCGGCGGCGGTTGGTCTCGTCCATCGCCCGCTTCATCGAGCCGGTGATCTGATCCGCGTAGAGAATCACGCGGCCGTCTACGTTGCGCGCGGCGCGGCCGATCGTCTGCACGAGCGAGGTTTCCGAACGCAGAAAGCCCTCCTTGTCGGCGTCCAGGATCGCGACGAGGCCGCATTCGGGGATGTCCAGACCCTCGCGCAGCAGATTGATGCCGACGAGCACGTCGAAGGCGCCGAGCCGCAGATCCCGGATGATCTCGATGCGCTCGATCGTGTCGATGTCGGAGTGCATGTAACGCACGCGCACGCCGTTCTCATGCAGATATTCGGTCAGATCTTCCGCCATGCGCTTCGTGAGCACCGTGACGAGCGAGCGATAGCCGATCTGCGCCGTGTCGCGCGCTTCGTCGAGAAGATCGTCGACCTGCGCGCGGGCCGGCCGCACCTCGACCTGCGGATCGATCAATCCCGTCGGGCGGATGACCTGTTCGACGAAGACGCCGCCCGTCTGATTGAGCTCCCAGCTTCCCGGCGTCGCCGAGACTGAAACGGTCTGCGGCCGCATCGCGTCCCATTCCTCGAAACGCAGCGGACGATTGTCCATGCAGGACGGCAGACGGAAGCCATATTCCGCGAGCGTCGCCTTGCGGCGGAAGTCGCCCTTATACATGGCGCCGATCTGGGGGATCGACACATGACTCTCGTCGGCGAAGACCAGCGCATTGTCCGGGAGATATTCGAACAGCGTCGGCGGCGGCTCGCCGGGCCTACGGCCGGTGAGATAGCGTGAATAATTCTCGACGCCGGCGCAGGAGCCCGTCGCCTCCATCATCTCAAGATCGAAGCGGGTGCGCTGCTCCAGCCGCTGCGCCTCGAGCAGGCGCCCCGCGCGGTGCAGCTCCTCGAGCCGCGTTCGCAACTCCTCCTTGATCGCCTTGACCGACTGCAGCAGGGTCGGCCGCGGCGTCACGTAGTGCGAATTTGCGTAGACCTTCACGAATTCGAGATCGACCGTCTTTTTGCCGGTCAGAGGATCGAATTCGGAGATCGACTCGACCTCGTCGCCAAAGAAGCTGATGCGCCAAGCGCGGTCCTCATAATGGGCCGGGAAGATGTCGACGGTGTCGCCCCGCACGCGGAAGGTGCCTCGGGTGAAGTCGGCGCCGGTGCGGCGGTAATGCAGCGCGACGAGATCCGTGACGAGCTGTCGCTGCTCGAGCTTCTCGCCGAGCGTGACCGAGAAGGTCATCGCCGTGTAGGTTTCGACCGAGCCGATGCCGTAGATGCAGGAGACCGACGCGACGATGATGACGTCATCGCGTTCGAGAAGGGCGCGCGTCGCGGCGTGGCGCATGCGATCGATCTGCTCGTTCACCGAGGATTCTTTCTCGATGTAGGTGTCCGAGCGCGGCACATAGGCCTCAGGCTGATAGTAGTCGTAGTAGGAGACGAAATATTCGACGGCGTTATTGGGAAAGAAGCTTTTGAACTCGCCGTACAGCTGCGCGGCGAGCGTCTTGTTGGGCGCGAGAATGAGCGCCGGTCGCTGCACGCGTTCGATCACGCTGGCCATGGTGAAGGTCTTGCCCGAGCCGGTGACGCCGAGCAGCACCTGGTCGCGCTCCTGCGCGGCGACGCCTTTCACCAGCTCGTCGATCGCCGCGGGCTGATCGCCCTTGGGCGTGTAGTCGGAGACGAGTTCGAATCTGACGCCGCCTTCGGATTTTTCCGGCCGCTCGGGCCGATGCGGCGTCCAGGGCTTGCGGTCGCGAAGGTTCGGGTCGCCAAGCCGCAGCAGCTGCGCCAGGCTCTCGGCGGTGGCTTCGACTCCGCCGCCGGCGTGAAAGCCCTCTCCGAGCCCGTATTCCTCGATGTCCTCCTCGTCGAGGCCGTGGACCGAGGAGGCGTCATAGGCGGCCTGCGGCGCCTCGCCGAACCCCGGCGCGAGCGCGGGGTTGAGCAGCTGCGCGAGATGCGGCGCGAGCGGCGCGACCTCGGGCTTCGCCGCCTTGGCGCGCGTCGGCCGCGCGGGATCTCTGGGCTTTTTGGGGGGAGAGGCCATGGCGGCAATATGGGGGAGACGCGCGCGGGATGGAAGCGGCCCTCCCTGTCCCTCCCCCGCTTCGCGGGAGAGGGAACGCTAACAATCGGCGTTAGCGAAATCCGATGAAACGCCGGACCTGCTCCCTCTCCCGCGAAGCGGGGGAGGGCTGGGGAGGGGGCAAATCAAACACGATCATCGCCACGCGCTGCATCGAAAGCGACTTGACGCTGCTCTACAGCGACAGGGACTTCGACCCATTCGTCGAGCGCCTCGGGCTGCGATCGGCAATGGCGTAGCCTCCCGGGCTGGACATTGCCACGGCCGCGCTATTTCGGTTGACAGGAGGGCGCCATGCGTAGAAGTCGATCGAAGATGAACAAGCTTTTCTCTGACGCGTTCAAAATGAGCTTCGCCGCCAATCAGGTGATCGGACTGCGGCTGCTGAAGATCGCCACCGGCGGCGCGCATGGCAAACGCGAAAGCGAACTGATGGTCAGCGAAAAGATCGAGGCCGCCGCGGAAGCCAGCGTCGAGGCTGCGATGAGCGTCGCGACAGGGCGGCCGCACCACGCCGCCGAGCGCGCCCTCGCCGTCTACACGAAGCGGGTCAACGGCAATCTAAGACGACTGACGAAGCGCTGACGGCGACGGCTTGTCGGGGGCGAACCGCGGCGACGCCGCGACGCGCTTGCGCCGCCACATCGCCAGCGCGCAGCCGGCGCTGACAAGCGACGCCAGGCCGAAGGCGGCGTACCATTCAGCCGTGTCGCCCACCGAAAAATCATATTGCCCGATATATTCCTTGGCGCCGTCGTCGCTCGTCGCCCTGACGAGCGCGATATAATTTCCGTCTTTGCTGAAATTATGCGTGAAGCTCGCGGTGCCCTTGTCCGCGAGGTATTTCTTCGGCGGCAAGGCGACGATCGTATTGGCGTCGAGATCATCGCGCCAGTCCGCCTGTCCGACATTGCGCAGCACGCGAATCTCGATGTTCATGTCGCGAAGTTCGACCTGCCGCGCGTCCAAGATGATCATCGTCAGTCCGAGCGTCGGCACATGCCGGCAAAATATCTCGTCTGTCTGGTTTTCTTGAAACGCGCTGAACATCATTTGCGTCGGGCCGACGCTCATCACGCAGTAACGCGGATGTTCCGCTTTGATCTGAGCTTTCGCAGAGCTGGCCGATGCGCAGGCGACCAGCGCGGCGAGCAGGAGTCTCCCCTTCATCGGACCCTCCGGGCAATGCGCAAGACGTTCGGCTGGCCGCCGCCGACTTGCCGCGAAGAGCGATGCACGGCCGCCGCGCCGACGCACGCTCAAGGATCAGAAAGGTGCCGGCAACCCAAGATCCGGCAAACAACGGAATTTGCCAAAGAGCGGCGAGAATTCGCCACCGAGGCGCGCTCCTACTCCGCCTGCTCCAATTCCTCGCGCTCCGCCTCCAGCAGTTTGGCGCGCGCCTCCGCCGCCTCGCGCTGACGGTTCCACATGCCGGCGTAATGGCCGCCGAGCGCCAGCAGCTCCTTATGCGTGCCGCGCTCAGTGATGCGGCCGTGATCGAGGAACAGGATTTCGTCGGCGTCGACGATCGTCGACAGCCGATGCGCGATGACCAGCGTGGTGCGGCCTTTCGCGACGCGCCGGAGCGCCTCCTGAATCTCATGTTCAGTGAAGCTGTCCAGCGCCGACGTCGCCTCGTCGAGAATGAGGATCGGCGGGCCTTTTAGAATCGTCCGCGCGATCGCAACCCGCTGCTTCTCGCCGCCCGAGAGCTTGAGGCCGCGCTCGCCGACCTGCGCCTCATAGGCGTCGGGCACGCTCTCGATGAACCGGTCGATCTGCGCCAGCCGCGCCGCCTCGCGCACCGCCTCGTCGCTCGCGTCCCAGCGTCCGTAGCGGATGTTGTAGCCGATCGAATCGTTGAACAGCACCGTGTCCTGCGGCACCATGCCGATCGCCGCGCGCAGGCTTTCCTGCGTCACGTCCAGAATGTTTTGCCCGTCGATCGTGATGCGCCCGCCTTGCGGCTCGTAAAAGCGATACATCAGCCGCGAGATCGTCGACTTCCCTGCCCCCGACGGCCCGACGATCGCGACCGTTTGACCAGGCTCGGCTTCAAAGCTAACGCCCTTGAGGATGGGCCGGTTCGGCTCGTAGTGGAACGAGACGTTGTCGAAAACGATTCGTCCCTCGCGCACGACGAGCGGCTGCGCGCCGGGCTTGTCCAAAATCTCGGGGCTTTGCGCCAGGATCGAGAACATCGTCTCGATGTCGATGATCGCCTGCCGCACCTCGCGATAGAAGGTGCCCATGAAATTCAGCGGCTGCGCCAGCTGCCCCATCATCAGGTTGATCAGGACGAAATCGCCGACCGTGTTGCGGCCGGACTCGATGCCATAGACGCACATCACCATCATGGCGGTGAGCCCGATGATATAAATCACCGTCTGGCCGGCGTTGAGCACCGCAAGCGAGACGTACGACTGCGTGCTCGCCTGCTCGTAGCGGATCATCGATCTGTCGTAACGCTCGGCCTCCCGCCGCTCCGCGCCGAAATATTTGACGGTCTCATAATTCAACAGGCTGTCGATCGCCTTCTGATTGGCGTCGGTGTCGCTGTCGTTCATCCTGCGCCGAATGGCGATCCGCCAGTTCGTGGCGAGGGTCGTGTAGAAAAAATATGCGCCGAGCGTCGCCAGCAGAACCGCCCCATAGCGCCAGTCGAACTGGAAGAGGAAAATGCCGAGGACCAGCCCCATTTCCAGCACGGTCGGCGCGCCGGTCGACATGATGAGACGCGACAGCGTCTCGATGCCGTTGCGGCCGCGCTCGAGAACGCGTGTGAGCCCGCCGGTCTTTCTGCCGATGTGAAAGCGCAGCGACAGCTCGTGCATATGCACGAAAAGGTCCGTCGCCAGTCGCCGCACGGCATGCATCGCCACGGCCGCGAAGACGCCGTCGCGCATCTGCATCAGCACGACCGTGGTGACGCGCATGGCGCCCATCAGCAGCGTGAAATAGACCGCGGCCGCCCCCGCTTTCGCCCACGCGCCGGCGCCGCCCTCCGCGAGCGCGTCCGTCGCCCATTTCAACGCGTAGGGCGTCGCGGCGTTGAAGAGCTTACTGACGACGAGCAGCGCGAAGACCACCGCGACCCGGATCTCCAGATCGCGGCGCCCGCGCGGCCAGATATAGGGCCACAAATGTCGTATCGTCTTGAAAAGAGACGATTCTGACAGCTGCGGAGCGGCCGTGGGCTGAAGCGCAGCCTCGTCCTCATCGAGCGCGTCGGGATCGCTCGATTCGCCTTCGTCAGGTCTAAGCATGAGACTCCAAATGGACGGATGGGTCCGCTCGCGCGGCGTTTTGCGTCATATATGACGTTTAGAGGGAATACGCACCCCGCGCCGGTCAGGCGAGAGCGCTGCAGGAGAATGCTGCAAGAGAACGCTGCAAGAGAATGAAGATGAGAGAAATTAGAAATGTCTGCGTGTATTGCGGCTCCTCGGTCGGCTCCGATCCGCGCCACACGGCGGCCGCGCGGGCGCTGGGCGCGGCGCTCGCACGAGCTGGCATCGGGCTCGTTTATGGCGGCGGCGCCATCGGTCTTATGGGGGTTCTGGCGAAGGCCACGCTCGCCGCGGGCGGCGTCGTTACGGGCGTCATCCCCGAATTCCTGGACCGAAGAGAAATTCCTTTCATCGGCGCGACCGAGCTTATCGTCGTCGACGACATGCACACGCGCAAACGGCTGATGTTCGAACGCTCGGACGCCTTCATCGCGCTGCCCGGCGGCGTCGGCACTCTGGAGGAATTGACCGAGCAGCTGACCTGGATCCAGCTCGGCCGTCACACCAAGCCGCTCGTGATCGCCGACATCGCCGGCTTCTGGCGGCCGCTGCTGTCGCTCTTCGCGCATATGCGCAATCAGGAGTTCATCGGCGAACGCGACGACGTCCGCTATCTCGTGGCCGAGCGGGTCGAAGACATCCTGCCGATGATCTTCGCGGCGATCCGCCATTCGCCGGACATCAGCGAGACGGCGGTGACGGAGCGGCTTTGATTTGGACGCGAAGGCGAGCGAAGCGGGACCGCGATCAAGAGCGACTCTATAAAACGAATTTCACCTATTCGGTGGGCCTGTCATTCCCGGCAAGCCGGAAGCCTGACCGGGAATCCAGAGCCGATCCAGAAGCGCCGATTTTGCTCTGGATTCCCGATCGCGCTTTGCGCGCGTCGGGAATGACCCGCGAGAAATTCGGACGGAAATGAGGCGCCTGTTCTCATTAAGATACTTCCCAAAGAGGATCTTTGAGGTATCTCGACTGAGTCGTTTCGCGCTCGACGGAGATCAGCAGCTTGTAATTGATGGCGTCGACGAGCGCCTCGAAGGACGCGTCGATGACATTGGCCGAAACGCCGACCGTCGACCAGCGCTCGCCCTCGGCGTCGGCACATTCGACGAGAACGCGCGTGACCGCATCGGTGCCGCCCTGAAACACGCGAACGCGATAGTCGACGAGCCGCACATCCTCGATGAAGCGCTGATAGGCGCCGAGATCCTTCCGCAGCGCGAGATCGAGCGCGTTGACCGGACCATTGCCTTCGGCGGCGGAAATCCGGCTTTCGCCATGGACATTGATCTTGACGATGGCCTCGGCGCCTTGGTCCTCGAAGCCGCCGTTAATCGAAAAGCGGCGATCGACGGCGACGCTGTAGCGCTCGATGTCGAAGAAATGCGGCGCTTCGCCGAGCACGCGTTTGGCCAAGAGAAAGAATGACGCGTCGGCGCCTTCATAGGCGTAGCCCTGCGCCTCCTTATCCTTCACCTCGTCGAGAAGACGCCCAAGGCGGGGATCGTCCTTGTCGAGGACGACGCCGAGCCGCGCGAGCTCGGACAGGATGTTGGAGCGCCCCGCCTGATCGGACACGAGCACGCGTCGCATGTTGCCGACCGTTTCCGGCGCGACGTGTTCGTAGGTGCGCGGATCGGTCAGCACGGCCGAGGCGTGGATGCCCGCCTTGGTCGCAAAGGCGCTGGCGCCGACATAGGGCGCGTGGCGGTTGGGCGCGCGGTTGAGAAGCTCATCGAGCGCGTGGCTCACGCGTGTGAGATGCGTCAGCTTCTCTTGCGTCACGCCGATTTCGAACCGCTCCGCGAACTCGCTCTTGAGCAGTAACGTCGGGATGATCGTCGTGAGATTGGCGTTGCCGCAGCGCTCGCCGAGGCCGTTGAGCGTGCCCTGAATCTGGCGCGCGCCGGCCCGCACGGCGGCGAGCGAGTTCGCCACCGCCTGACCGGTGTCGTCATGACAATGCACGCCGACGCGTTCGCCGGGAATGTGCCTGACGACATCGGCGACGATGCGCTCGACCTCGTGCGGCAGCGTGCCGCCATTGGTGTCGCACAGCACGATCCATCGCGCGCCCTCGTCACAGGCGGCCCTGGCGCAGGCCAGCGCATAATCGGGGTTCGCCTTGAAGCCGTCGAAGAAGTGTTCGCAGTCGACGGCGACTTCCTTGCCGCGAGCGACCGCAGCTCTTACGGATTGCGTAACGCCTTCGAGATTGTCCTCTTCCGTCGAACGTAAGGCGACGCGAACCTGAAAGTCCCAGCTCTTGGCGACGAAAGTGACGACGTCGGCGGCGCTGTCGAGCAGCGCCGCGACGCCGGGGTCATTCTCGACCGAGCGGCCCTGCCGGCGCGTCATGCCGAAGGCGGCGAAGCGCGCGTTCAGTTTCGGACGCTGGGCGAAAAACTCCGTGTCGAGCGGATTAGCGCCTGGATAGCCGCCTTCGATGTAATCTATGCCGAGCTCGTCCAGCATGGCGGCGATCTGACGTTTGTCGTCGAGCGAGAAGTCGACGCCGGTCGTCTGCGCGCCGTCGCGCAGCGTCGTGTCGTAAAGCGTCAGCTTTTCCTTCGCCATTTCCTTGGCCATCAATGCGCACTCCCGGCGGGCGCCGCCAGCTCCTTGGTCATCGTCGTATTGCCGAGCCACTGGCCGCCGATCTCGATCGTGTTGCGCGTCTTGGCCACATAGCCCCGCGCAGCGAAAAAGTCGCGCGCCGCGTCGGAAGCGTCGACGGTCAGCGTCTTGGTTCCGCGGCCGGCGGCGAGCTTCTCGATCGCGTCGGCAAGCGCCGAGCCGACGCCGCGTCGCGCCATCTCCGGCCGCACATACAGCATATCGAAATGATTGTTGTCCTTCAGCGACGCGAAACCGGCGATATCGCCGTCGACGAGCGCGACGATCGTCAGCTCGCCCGCGAGCAGCGCGCCGAAAGCTTCTTCGTCGTCGGCCTTGGACGCCCAGGCCTCGCGCTGCGCCTCGTCGTAATCATCGGCGGCGAGTTCGTCGACGCTCTCGCGAAAGAGCGCCGCGAGCGTCGCGGCGTCCGCCGGCAGAAACGGCCGCAACCCGGGCGTTTGCGCGCTGCGCGCCATCAGACGACCTCGAAGGCGCGCAGCAGATGCCAGGCGATGAAGGCCGCGAGCGCGAGCACGAGCAGCTTGAACGCGAGATAGAGCGCCCAGTGGCGCTTGAAGGGAAGCGACTTCTTCCAGTCATCGTTGGACATCAGGATATTCCCTTCTGTTCACCCCACCCGGTTCGCTTCGCGAACCACCCTCCCCGCCGAGGGACGGGACTGCATACGCAAAACGCAAAAACTCGAAGACGACGAGTGCATAAGCGATTGATCGATACGCCGGCTCGCGCCGTTCCTATCCCTCCCCCTTGCGGGGAGGGTGGCGCGCGAAGCGCGCCGGGTGGGGGAAACGCCCTCGCTCCTCACGACGCCTCCGCCATGTATTCTTTCGCCCGGGCGATGATCGTCTCCACGACGCCGATCAGATCGGCGTCGATCTCGCTATTCCAGAAGCGTAGCACGCGGAAGCCGTTCGCTTGAAAAACAGAGTCGCGTCTGGCGTCTCGGCGAAGTCCTTCCGTCTCGCCGTGCTGGGAGCCATCGGCTTCGACAATCAGCCGATATTTGTAACAAACGAAATCGAGCACATAGCCCTCGAGCGGAACCTGGCGACGAAAGTGAAAACCCTGCGGACGCAGCTTGCGCAACTGCGACCAGAGTTTGACTTCCTGCGGCGTCATGTTCTTGCGCAATTCGCGCGCGCGAGGGTTGGCCATGTCCGTCACCCCACCCGGTTCGCTTCGCGAACCACCCTCCCCGCCAAGGGGAGGGATGGGGCTGCATCAGCATAACGCGTAACTTCATGCGCCACAGACTGCACGAGCGATTGATCGTTGCGCAGAGTTACGCCGTTCCTATCCCTCCCCCTCGCGGGGAGGGTGGCGCGCGTAGCGCGCCGGGTGGGGGGAACGACAAGCGCAAAACTCACCGCTTCACCTCCCAAGTCGTCGTGCCGTCCTTATTGTCCTTGAGCGCGATGCCCATCGCGGCGAGCTCATCGCGAATGCGATCAGACTCGGCCCAGTTCTTTGAAGCGCGGGCGGCAAGGCGAGCGGCGATGAGAAACTCGGCTCGTCTTGAAAACTCATTCGAGTCCACCTCATAATCTAACGCCCCGTACCTGGTCCCATGTCGATCGTCCTTAACATGCACATGCTCTCGGCCGAGCGCTTGCTTCATTATAAGCTGTCGATCGTTATTCCTATTGGCAATGGCGGTCTGCAATTCATCCAGCAGTCGCTTCGCACGGGGGGACGCCATTCCGGCACCCCCAACGTGGAATTTATTATGAACCTGATATAATTCACGCCGAATGATGCCGAGCCATTCACAAGATTCCATCAATGAATTTTTGGCGTTTTCATTGCCTTGCGACGCCTGTTTCGCCAGCGCGTGCAATGCCGTCACGGCATCTGACGTATTCAAATCGTCCAACAGCGGAATAAGAACTTCTGGGGCAACTCGGGCGGGTTCATTAAGCGGTCGGCCGAGAGCGCCGGCGTTGTACATCGCGGCACCCCAGGACCTTAAATCGACTTCCGCCTCATCGAGAGCCTTGACAGTAAAGTCTATCGGCTGGCGGTAATGCGTTTTTAACATTGCAAGCCGCAGCACTTCGCCTGACCACGAACGTCCGCCGAATTTCTCCGTGTGCAGCAGCTCATGAATCGTGACGAAATTCCCCAGGCTCTTGGACATCTTCTCGCCCTCGACCTGCAGGAAGCCATTATGCATCCAGTAATTCGCCATCACCTCGCGATCGAAGGCGCAGCAGCTTTGCGCGATCTCATTCTCGTGATGCGGAAAGACGAGGTCGATGCCGCCGCCATGAATGTCGAAGGTTTCGCCCAGATGCGCCCAGGACATCGCCGAACATTCGATATGCCAGCCGGGACGTCCCCTGCCCCATGGGCTGTCCCAGCCGGGTTCGTTTTCCTTTGAGGGCTTCCACAGCACGAAATCCATGTCGCCGCGCTTATAGGGCGCGACGTCGACGCGCGCGCCGGCGATCATTTCATCGAGCGAGCGCCGCGACAGCCGTCCGTAGTTCGGCATCGAGGGCACGTCGAAGAGCACATGGCCGTCGGCCGCATAGGCGTGGCCTGACGCAATCAGCCGCTCGATGATCGCGATCATCTGCACGATGTGCTCAGTGGCGCGCGGCTGCATGGTCGGTTCGAGACAGCCGAGCGCCTTCACGTCCGCCTGGAAGACCCTGTTGGTTTCTTCCGTCAGTTCCCGAATGGAAATCCCGCGCTCGGCGGCGCGCGCGTTGATCTTGTCGTCGACGTCGGTGATGTTGCGAACATACGTCACGTGCTCGGCGCCATAGAGATGGCGCAGCAGTCGAAACAGCACGTCGAAGACGATGAGCGGCCGGGCGTTGCCGATATGCGCGTAGTCGTAGACCGTCGGCCCGCAGACATACATCCGCACATTCGCGGGATCGAGGGGACGGAACTCCTCCTTCTTCCGCGTCAGCGTATTGTAGATTTTCAGCGCAGGCGTCGACATGAATTTCCCCGCAAGGCCGGCGGCCGGGGCGTCGCTTCATGTCGTTTGGAAAGACGTGACGGCACCGGCCAGCGTGATCGCTAGCTGATAATGGTCTCGCGACAAATGGTGAGCCGAAGCGTCATGGCGGCGACCATGCGCCCAAGCGCGCCGCCCCGTCAAGCGCGAGCCCCGAAACTTCGCGCGGCTTAACGGGCGTTTTACCGCTCTGCGCTACCTCTGGCGACGGGTTGTCGGGGTCGCGTGGGGCTTTCCGTGATGTTGAAATTCAAGGCGCCGGCGGGGCGTCGCGTTTTTGCGCAGCTGCTTGCGGGAGCGCTGATGTGCGCTGGCTACGGAGGCGCGGCGCAGGCCGAGGCCGGCGCGGGCGCCGCTTATGTCATTTCCGATCAGGAGGGCTACGGCCTGACGGAATGCCTCACGCACAAGGCCGAATGCGGCAAGATCGTCGCCGATTCCTGGTGCGCGGCGCATGGCCACGGCGCGGCCAGGGCGTTTGGCCGCGCCGATGATGTGACCGGCTCAATCGAGGCGAAGGCGCCGGACGCCTCGATCGGGCCCGACGCGGCGGTCGTCGCCTGCCTCGATTAGCTCAGCGCAGGAACTCTCCGCACTGCGGAACTTCGTTCTGGCCGCCCCAGGGCTGGATGGCGATGGTCGAGGTGGAGCTTTCCGGCGAGCCTTCAACGAGCTTGTCCGAATAGACCATGTAGACGAGCACATTGCGCTTGGCGTCGCAGCCGCGCACGATGTGCATCCGCTTGAACAGCAAGGAGCGACGCTCGCTGAACGTCGTGTCGCCCTGGCTGAACTTCTCCTTGAATTTGATCGGGCCGTACTGCCGGCAGGCGAGCGAAACCTCCGACGTCTGCTCGGCGACGCCGAACATGCCCGCGACGCCGCCCTTTTCATGCGCCGTATAATAACAGGCGACGCCGTCGATCATCGGATCGTCGATCGCATAGGTGGCGAGCTTGTCGTTGGGGGTGAGGAGTTTGAAATCAACTGACCTGCGGAAGATGAGATCTGGCCCGCTCTGCGCGAGAGCCGGCGCCGCGCCAAGAGAAAGTGTGAAAACCGTCGGAATCAGAGCCAGCAGTCTGGAAAGCTTCATGTCGGCAACCTCCTTGGCGACGCCGCCGCCGATATGGGCGAAGTAACGCGCCAAGGGAAGGGTTTCGACCCTGGGCGGAGCAAAAAAGTTCGGCGGGGCCAAGGGATGGGGCACCCGCTGTCGGCGCCTTGTTGCGGACACGATGCGCGCGATTAATCGAACGACGTTTGCTCCGCGGCGTGGATTGGTGAAAATGACGCGATTCGCCGCTAGCGTCGCGCGCCAAACGTCGGCGCCATGCGACCGCGCCGGCTCCTGAAGGGGCGTGTGAAAGCCAAAACTACAATGAGGCCGCGACCATAGACCTCTTTTCCACGAAGGGCGCCTCGAAGCGGGCGATACTGGCGGCCGTCGCCGGCGTCGCGTTCGGCTTCTTCGCCGTCTCGCCCGCCGCAGGCGAAAGTCCCTACTGCACGGAGTTGCGCGCGCAGATCGCCCGCGCCAGCGCCGGCAGCAGCGCGGGCCGGTACCAGGCGGCCGCCGCCAAGCAGCGCGGCGAATACGCCCGCGTCGCCGCGCGGGCGCGCGCGCTCGGCTGCGATCGCGGCCAGTTCCTGTTCTTCGGCGAGCCCCCGCCGCCCCAGTGCGGACCGATCAATGCGCAGCTCAATCAGCTCTCGGGCGCCATCGCCTCCTATGATCGCGCGGTCGCGGACGATGGCGGCCAGCGCCAGGCGCTCGCCGCCCGCTATGAGGCGGAATGCCGCAATCCCCAGGCGGCGCAAGCGCGCTTGGGGCGGCCGCGCAATTTCTTCGAGGAGCTGTTCGGCGTCGGCGCCGACGAGAGCCCCGGAATGCGCGAAGTTCCTGGACCGGACCCCGATCAGGAGGAGCTTTCGGACGGCAAGCCGCGCGGCGGGCCAATGGCGATCTGCGTGCGCCAATGCGACGGCGGCTTTTTCCCGCTCAGCTACTCGGCGCGCAGCTCCAATCTGGACGATCTTGCGACAATGTGCCGGGCGCTTTGTCCGAACGCCGAGGTGAAACTCTATACGGCGTCGCAGTCGAAGGTGCTCAGCTCCGCGCTTTCGATCGACGGCGAGGCGTATTCGGACCACCCCAACGCGCATAAATTCGAGAAGACCTACGATCCGGCCTGCGGCTGCAAGCCGCCCGGCCAGTCATGGGCGGAGGCGCTCGCCGAAGCCGAACGGCTCATCGCCGAGCGCCACGCGAAGGATCAGGTCGTCACCGCCGAACAGGCGGAGCAATTGTCGCGTCCGCTGCCGCCCGGCGCCTCGCGGGGCCGGAAGGGAAAAGGACCGGCGCAGGCGCCTGAGACGGCAGCCCCCGATGCGGCGGCGCAGCCGCAACCCAGCCCGCAGGAAGGCGCGGCGGCGACGACGCCCGAGACCTATCGCGAAGTCGTCGGCCCGGACGGAATCAAGCGCCGTGTGCGGGTCGTCGCGCCGGCGTTGTGATCGTCGCCCGTCGGCTCGGTCTCAACCGAGTCAAGGCATATGCGCCTTCACGGTCTCGATCAGCTGTTTGATCGAGAACGGCTTGGCGAGGAAGCCGAAGTCGCCCTCGGGAAGATTCTTGGCGAAGGCCTCTTCGGCGTAGCCGGAGACGAAGATGACCTTCGCCGTGACGCCGCGCTTGCGCAACTCAGCGAACATCGCCGGCCCGTCCATCTCCGGCATCACCACATCGGAGACGATGAGGTCGATCTTGCCGTCGACCCGATCGACGACCTCGAGCGCCTCCATGCCGGTCGCCGCTTCGAGCACGGTGAAACCGCGCGAACTCAAGGCGCGCGCGCCGATGGAACGCACGGCGTCCTCGTCTTCGACCAGGAGAACCACGCCCTGCCCCGTATAGTCCGCCGCCGCCTTGGGCGTATCCGACTTCGCGGACGTTTCTTTTTCTTCCGGCACATATCGCGGCAGGAAGATGCGGAACACCGTTCCCCTGCCGATCTCGCTGTCCACGAAGATGAAGCCGCCAGATTGCTTGATGATGCCGAAAACGGTCGAAAGTCCCAGACCGGTGCCTTTGCCGACCTCCTTCGTCGTGAAGAACGGCTCGAAAATCTTTTCCTTCACATCGGCGGGAATGCCGCTGCCCGTGTCCTCGACCTCGACCAACACGTAATCCGCCGGCGGCAGCGCCGCTTCACCGAAGGCGGCGCATTCGGAGACGGCGACATTGCGCGTGCGGACCTGCACGCGGCCGCCTGTCTCCGGCATTGCGTCGCGCGCATTGACGACGAGATTGATGATCACCTGTTCGAACTGGGTGATGTCGGCCTTCACGAACCAGAGATCGCGGCCGAGACGCAGTTCGAGTTCGTTCTTTTCGCCAACGACGCGGCGCAGGAGATTCTGCACCTCCGAGAGCGCGTCGCCGAGTTGCAGGACCTGCGGGCGCAGCGTCTGCCGCCGAGAGAAGGCGAGCAGTTGCCGCGTCAGGCCTGCCGCGCGATTGGCGGTCTCCTTGATCTGGCGGATGTCCCGGAACGCTGGGTCTGTCGGCCGATGGCTCGAGAGCAGCAGATCCGAATAGCCGATGATCGCCGTCAGCATATTGTTGAAGTCATGCGCGATGCCGCCGGCGAGCTGACCGACCGCGTTCATCTTCTGCGACTGTGCGAACTCTTCCTGCAGCTTGCGTTGTTCGCTCGTGTCGAGCGCGTAGATCATCGCGCCCTTCTTGCCGGCGTCCTCGGCGGAAGAAACGAAGAATCGGGCCGAGCGCGACGCCGCGCCGTCTTCCTCGAAGACGACGTTGACCGGCCGCACTTCGCCCTTGCCTTCGAGGGCGTCTTCGATCGCGCTGCGCAAGGCGGCGCCGTCGCGTTCGCCGAGCCCCGCGAGCACCGACCAGGGCGCAGCGGCCTTGCCCTGGCCCGACTTCAACGCCTGCGGCAGCAGCTTGGCAAAGGCCGCGTTCGACGTCAGCACGCGGCCCTCGCCGTCGAGCGTCGCCATCGCCATCGGCGTCGAATTGAAGAAGCGCGCGAAACGCACCTCGGCGGCGCGCAAATTCTCTTCAGGCTGTTCGCCCGACGACCGGTTGAGCACCAGCGTGCGCGAGGGGCCGGCTTCCCCGTCCTGACCGAAAGCGACCTGGTGCAGCAGCCTGACGGGAAGCGACTTGCCGTCACGGCGGCGCAGGTCGAGATCGATCTGCTCGGTGCGAACGTCGCCCGGCGCGCCAGAAATGGCGGCGAGCAGCGCCGCGCCGCTATGGGCGACGATGGACGACAGCGTCGCGCCGCCGGATCCGACCTGCGTGAGATCATAGCCCAGCCAGCCGGCGAGCGTTTTATTCATGTAGGAAACGGCGCCGTCGGGACTCGCGGAGAAGAAACCAGCCGGCGCGTGATCCAGAAAGTCGATCGCGTGCTGGAGCTCCTGGAAGACATTCTCCTGCCGCTGTCGATCCGCGGTCACGTCGGCGACCGCCCAAAGGCACAGCCGTCCGCCCGCCGCGGGCAGCGGCCGAACGCGAATGCGATACCAGCCGACCGCCCCCTGTCCGGTGAGCGGCGGCGAAAGGCGCAGATCTTCGCTATGGGACACGCCCGCGCGCGCCGCCTGCGCCAATCGGTAGATCGCTTCCGAGACTTCGGGCGGTCCCGAGAACAGCCGCTCGACAAGCTGAAGCCCCGAACCTTCTTTCGCGCCGCACATCGCCCTATAGGCTTCGTTGGCGTAGACGATGCGGGCGTCGCCGCGGGTGACGAGCAGCCCTTCGGCGGAAGTATCCGCGATGAGCTTCGTCATGTCATTGCCAACGACCCGGCCGGAGAAGTGGATCAATCCGGCCGCGTAGACCACGAAAAGCAAGATTCCGGCGACGCCGAAAGCCGCCAGCGCCAGAATGGCGAAGCGGGGCGCAAGATCCGAAGGGGTCAGGTAATAGGCGGCGGCAGCCCCGATCAACGCAATGACGAGGGCGAGCGTCAATCCCAGATTGGCGGGCTTTTCGCTGCGCTCAAAGGCCGACGCTTCCGTCCTGTCGGTCATTTCTTAACCACCCGCGCCATATATCGCCGATCGCGCGACGGCCATGCTGACGCCGGCGCGTCGATGTTTACTCTGCCGACGCTTACAGAATCATTCAAAACAATGGCCGTGAACGCCAACAATAGCAACGCCGCAAGTCGGAATAGGACGCTGATTCGTCAAACATTAACCATTCATTAACCTTTTTTCGGCGCTTGTCAGGAATGCTGTTAATTTGGCAAGGTTCACGCGCGTTCGAACGAGAGACCAGCCGTTCATGCCAGATAAATTCACCCAACTGCTGCCGGCGCTCGGAGCGCTCGTCGCGTTCCTCGTCGCTGCGGTGCTCGTGCTTTATATTTTCCGTCTGTTATTCGGACGCCGCATTCGTTCGCCCGGAGGCCGCAACCGCGCGCGCCGGTTGGACATCGTCGACGTGTTCGACCTCGACCGCGAGCGCCAGCTCGTCATTGTGCGGCGCGACAATACCGAACATCTGCTTCTGATCGGGGGACCCAACGACGTCCTGGTCGAGCAGGCGATCAGCCGACCTGAAGCCGTCATGGGCCGACCGCAGGAGCAGCGCGCCCCGGCGCCGGCGGCCGCGAATTGGCCGGCGGGTCCCTCGGCGCCGCCCAGAGAGCTGGAGGCGCCGCCGCCGAAGCCGATCGCCGCAGCCGCCGTAAACCTGCCGCCTGATCTATTCGCGCCGGCCCCAGCGAAGCCTGCAGCGCCGCCCGCGCCGCCGCCCGCGGCCCCGCCGCCGCCGGCTGGCCCAAGGATTTCGAGCCCGGCCGCCCCGCCGCCGCCGCGCCCCGCGCCGCCGCGCTCGCCGACGCCGCCCTTCCTTGCCCGCGCCCAGCAGCGACTATCGCCGCGCCCCAAGGAGCCAGCGCCGCCCGAGGCCGCAGCTCCGCCGCCTCCGCCCCCGCCAGCAGCTCCCCCGCCTGCAAGACCGGCCGAGCCGCCGCCGGCTCCCAAACCCGCAGCGCCGCCGCCTCCGCCGGCCGCCGCGAGACCTGCCGCGCCGCCGCCTGCGCCTCCGCCGCCGCCCCGGCCGGCGGCTCCGCCGCCTCCCCCGCCGCCGCCACCGGCGGCTCCGGCCGACGTCGATCCGCTTGATTCGCTCGAGGCGGAGATGGCGCGGCTGCTCGGCCGGCCCGGCGAAAAGGAATAGAGGATAAAGAAAGGGCGTCGCCATTGGCGACGCCCTTATGTTTTTCGGCGAAGGTTGCGCGGTTCAGTCGTCCCGATAGACCTTCTCGCGCCGTTCATGACGCTCCTGCGCCTCGATCGACAATGTCGCGATCGGACGAGCGTCGAGGCGCTTCAGCGAGATCGGCTCTCCCGTCTCCTCGCAATAGCCGTAAGTGCCGTCCTCGAGGCGCGTCAGCGCCGCGTCGATCTTGGCGATCAGCTTGCGCTGCCGGTCTCGGGCGCGCAGCTCGATCGCGCGATCGGTTTCGGACGAGGCGCGATCTGCAAGATCAGGATGGTTTTCATTTTCATTCTGCAAGGCTGCGAGCGTTTCGCGACTTTCGTGCAGAATGTCTTCCTTCCATGCCAGCAGTTTACGCCGGAAATATTCGCGCTGCCGATCGCACATAAAGGGTTCGTCTTCGGAAGGCTTATAAGTTTCTTCCAGATCCACCGCCATCTCGCGAATCCTTAATTGGCCTATAGGCGACGCCTATATAAACGTGACCGGCGCCACTTACAATCAATACTCGCGCCGCGTTTACTCCGTAGCTCTACGGAGATTTTCGTCGATCTTGTCCAGGAAGCCGGTCGTCGACAGCCATCTCTGATTGCACCCGACGAGCAGGGCGAGATCCTTGGTCATGAAGCCCGACTCGACGGTGGCGACGCACACTTCCTCGAGCGTGCGGGCGAAGCGGGTCAGTTCGTCGTTGCCGTCGAGCTTGCCGCGATGCGCGAGCGCGCGCGTCCATGCGAAAATCGAGGCGATCGAGTTGGTCGAGGTCTCATGGCCCTTCTGGTGCTCGCGATAATGGCGCGTAACTGTGCCGTGAGCGGCTTCCGCCTCGACGGTCTTGCCGTCGGGCGTCATGAGCACGCTCGTCATCAGTCCGAGCGAACCGAAGCCCTGCGCAACCGTGTCGGATTGGACGTCGCCGTCGTAATTCTTGCACGCCCAGATGTAGCCGCCTGACCATTTGAGCGCGGAAGCGACCATGTCGTCGATCAGACGATGCTCATACGTCAGCCCAAGGGCCTGGAACTGCGATTTGAATTCGGCGTCGTAAATCTGCTGAAAGAGATCCTTGAACCGGCCGTCATAGGCTTTGAGGATCGTGTTCTTAGTCGACAGATAGACCGGATATTTGCGCGTCAGCCCGTAGTTGAAGGTCGCGCGGGCGAACTCGCTGATCGACTCGTCGAGGTTGTACATCGCCAGCGCGACGCCCGAGCCCGGAAACTGGAAGACTTCCTTCTCGATGACGTCGCCGTCGACGCCTTCGAACCTGATCGTCAGACGACCCTTGCCGGGCACTTTGAAGTCTGTCGCCTTATACTGATCGCCAAAGGCGTGGCGCCCGACGATGATCGGCTGAGTCCATCCCGGCACCAGGCGCGGCACGTTTCTGCAGATGATCGGTTCGCGGAAGATGACGCCGCCGAGGATGTTGCGGATGGTGCCGTTCGGCGATTTCCACATCTCTTTGAGATTGAATTCCTTCACCCGCGCCTCGTCGGGCGTGATGGTCGCGCATTTCACGCCGACGCCATGCTCCTTGATGGCGTAGGCCGCATCGACCGTCACCTGATCGTTGGTGGCGTCGCGATTCTGGATCGAGAGATCGTAATAGAGGAGATCGACGTCGAGATAGGGCCGGATGAGCTTTTCCTTGATCGCGGCCCAGATGATGCGGGTCATTTCGTCGCCGTCGAGTTCGACGACAGGATTCGCAACCTTGATCTTCCGCATGCGCCCGCTCCTCTTTTGCCGCGCGCCTTATAGCGTCGACTGGAGGGTTTGGGTAGCAATCCCGGGGCCTTCCGGCGAACGCCGATGCGGCCTTCCCCCGGAGCCCTTTCCGCCCTAATTTGCCGCCGCTTTAGCGCAGGAGGCGAATTGGTCGGGGCGGGAACGGATCGCAGCAAGACGGCTCTCTCGGGCGGCCCGGCAATCGTGCTCGTGCGTCCTCAGCTCGCCGTCAACATCGGCATGTGCGCGCGCGCCATGGCCAATTTCGGCCTCTCCGATCTGCGCCTCGTCGCGCCCCGTGAAGGCTGGCCCCGCACCGGCGCCTATCGCAAAGGCGCCTATGCGGCGGCGGCGGGCGCCGTGCATCTTCTCGAAAGCGCCAAGCTCTACGCGAGCGTGCGCGAGGCGATCGAAGACCTCTCCTTCGTCTACGCCGCGACGGCGCGCGGTCGCGGCCAGATGAAGCCGGTATTGACGCCCGCGCAGGCGATGCCATCGACGTCGTTGCGCATGGCGGAAGGCGAGAAGCATGGCGTGCTGTTTGGCCCCGAGCGCACCGGCCTCGACAATGACGACGTCGGGCTCGCCGACGCCATCCTCACCTTTCCGGTTAACCCCGCCTACGCCTCACTCAATCTCGCGCAGGCGGTGCTGCTCACCGGCTACGAGTGGTTTCGGGCCGCGCATGGCGACGCCATTCCCTTCGAGATCGAGGAACGCTCGCCGCCGGCGACGCGGGAGATGACGCTCGCCTTTTTCGATTTTCTCGAAGGCGAACTCGACAAGCGCGGCTTCTTTCGGCCGCTGACGAAAAAGCCTGTGATGTCGCGCAACCTGCGCAACATGTTTCATCGCATGGGGCTTACGGAGCAGGACGTGCGCACGCTCTGGGGCGTCGTCGTTCGGCTCGTTGAAGGGCCCCGCCGGGAGCCCAAGAAAGCGGGCCGGAGGAAGACGACCGAAGCTGCGCCGGATGAAACGGCGGAGCCCACAGCTCCTGGCGCGGGGAACAGATAAGGCTCGACGTTCTCAGCGTCCTCAGTCCTCCCCCATCCGGTATCCCACGCCCGGCTCGGTCAGAATCAGCTGCGGCGCCGCCGCATCCGCTTCGATCTTCGCGCGCAGCTGGCCGATGAACACCCTGAGATAGGGCGTGTCTTCGACATGCGCCGGCCCCCATACCTTCGTTAAAATCTGCCGGTGCGTCATCACCCGGCCAGGATGCGACGCCAAAAGCGCCAGAAGCTCGAATTCTTTGGGCGTCAATTTGATTGGCGCGTCGGCGACCGTCACGCGCCGCGTTCGAAAATCGATCGCGAGCGGCCCAAGCGCAATCCGCTCGACCGGCGCAGCGTTGGTTCCGCGCATGCGCAAACAGGCGCGGATGCGGGCGAGCAATTCTCTTATGCCAAAGGGCTTCTCCACATAGTCATTTGCGCCGAGATCAAGCGCGGCGACTTTCTCCGTCTCGCGTTCACGCGCCGAGAGCACGATGATCGGCGTCTCGAAACGTTCGCGCACGGCGCCGATCACGAGCTTGCCATCCATGTCGGGGAGACCGAGATCCAGAACAATGAGCGCCGGATCGCGCAGCTCTGTGAGACGCAGCGCGTCCTTTCCGGTCGCCGCCTGCTCCACGTCATAGCCCGCGGCAGTCAGCGAATGGCGCAGGAAACGCTGAATCTGCGGCTCGTCGTCGACAATGAGAACAAGCGGCCGTTCGATCACGCGTCCAACTCCGAGGCCGCTGGCAGAATGACGCGCATGCGCGTTCCATGATCTCCGATCACGGGGCTCTCCGCCTTTATCGTCCCACCAAGCGCCGTCACTGCGCCGCGACATATCGCGAGACCAAGCCCCGCGCCGGCGACCCGCGCGCCATCGCCGCGGTAAAATTTCTCAAAGATCAGATCGAGATCTTCCCTTGCGACGCCGCCTCCCTCGTCGAGGACTGCAAACTCGACCTCTTCGCCGTTCTTCGAAACGGCGACGCGCACAGGTCGGCACGTGGGTGAAAACTTCACCGCGTTGTCGATCAGATTGAAGAAGACCTGTTCGAGCAGGATTGGGTCCGCATGGACAAAGGCTGCGGCCGTCCCTGTATCGAACAGAATCGAGGCCTCGGGAAAAGAAGTCAGCGCGCGCCTGACCGCTGCTGCGGCGACGTCCACGGCGTCGATCCATTCGCTTCTGATGTTCAGGCCAGCTTCGAGCCGGGTCATCGCCAAAAGATTGGCGACGAAGCGCGAAAGACGTCCTGTTTCCTCTTCGATCGCCTGCAGCAGATCGCTACGCGATTCAGCTGGCATTTCATTCCCGAATTCACGCAGGCTCGTGACCGAACCGAGGATGGTGGCGAGCGGGGTGCGCAAATCATGTGAGATCGAGGAAAGAAGCGCTGAGCGAATGCGCTCCTGTTCAACTGCGGCGCGAGCGTCTGCAGCCTCGCGCGCGAAGGCCATACGGTCCATCGCAAGTTCGGCCTGTCGCAGCATGGCGTCGACCGCCTGGCGCCTTTCGGCCGACGCTCCTTCGCCGAAATTCACGCCATGGACAGCGACAATCTTTGCGCCGCGCCGGAACGGGAGGAATGAAAATCTGCTGCCGGACCAGCCTGCGGCCGTGGCGGCCTGCGGGCTGCCATATCGCATCGCCCGATCCGCCGCGAGGAGATCAGCTTCGCCGAAGGCCGGAGGCGCCGGATCGGTTCCGCCGGCGACGCTTAGTCGATCGCCCTCGAGCGTGGCGCCGTCAGGCTTTAGAACGACGACCTCGCCGCCGGCCGCGCGCGCAAGATGGCGTCGGAGCAGCGATTCGATTTCATCGCCGCTCCCCGCTCCCGAAAGATCGGCGGAGAAGTCGGAGAGAATTTCGAGAACGTCGGCGCGATGGCGGGCGGCGTCCGCTTCTTCGCGCATGCGCCCCGCAAGCACGCCGGTCACCGCAGCGACGAGCAGAAAAATGCCGAGAGCCAGCGCATCTTCGGGCCGCGCGACCGAAAGCGTGTGCCGCGGCTCCACGAAGAAGAAATTGTAGCCGACGAAAGCCAGCGCCGCTGCGAGCAGTCCGGTCCAGAAACCGTAGCGAATGGCGCTGACGAGCACGGGAACAAGGAAAACCAGCGGAAGGCTTGCGCTTGGCGTCCAATCGGCCAGCGCTCGACATAACAGCGTGGCCGCCGCGACGAAGACCGTCGCTCCCGCAAGCCCGGCAGGCGTCGGCGACGTGCGCCAGCCGGTCCGGTGTGGGAGCGCCGCTGTGGATCTGTGAGCGTTCATTCCCAGGACCTGAGCCCGAGCGCAGGCTTTGTCCATGGTCTTTATGGAATCCTTATACGACCGCGTCGAACGCCGTCTCGTTTCTTTATGCGCGCGGATCCAGACTTCCGCTCCATGGCGCCGCTCCCCGGCGAAATGGATAAACAATGGACGCTGCGATTCAGACTTCAGAGCATCGGCCCGCGGACAACGCCGCGCGCGCGGGCTTCTGGACGCTTACGCTGGGCGCAATCGGCGTCGTCTACGGCGACATCGGCACATCGCCGCTCTATGCCTTTCGTGAGGCGATGCTCGCCGCTTCGCAAGGCCGGGGGAGCGTGGATTCCGCCAATGTGCTCGGCGTCCTCTCCCTCATCCTCTGGGCGTTGACCATCGTCGTCACGCTCAAATATGTGATTGTGCTTTTGCGCGCGGACAATCAGGGCGAAGGCGGCACCCTGACGCTGCTTACGCTCGCCCAGCAGTCGCTGGGGCGCGCGGCGCCCGCCATTGTCCTTCTCGGCGCGCTGGGCGCTGCGCTCTTCTTCGGCGACGCGCTGATCACGCCGGCGATTTCGGTCCTCTCGGCCGTCGAGGGGCTCAAGCTCGTGACAAGCCAGTTCGAACCCTATGTCGCGCCGATCGCCGCGGGGATCATCGTGGGGCTGTTTCTCTTCCAGCGACGGGGCACCGCGGCGGTGGCGAGTTGGTTCGGCCCGATCACGCTGCTCTGGTTCATCGTCCTGGCGCTCGGCGGCGCGATGCAGATCGCGCACAATCTTCTGGTTCTCGAAGCGGTCAATCCTCTCCACGCGATCCGGTTCCTCTCGGATCATGGCGAGATCGGGCTGTTCACGCTCGGCGCCGTTTTTCTCGCAGTCACCGGAGCGGAGGCGCTCTACGCCGATCTCGGCCATTTTGGCCGTCGTCCGATCCGCTTCGCCTGGCTCTGTGTCGCCTTGCCGGCGCTTGTGCTGAACTATGTCGGCCAGGGCGCGCTGGTGCTGGCCGCTCCCGAGACGATCAAGGATCCGTTCTTCCTGCTCTACCCCGAATGGGCGCTGCCTTTTATTGTCGCGCTCGCGACTCTGGCGACGATCATCGCCAGCCAGGCTGTCATTACCGGCTCCTATTCGCTGACGGCGCAGGCGATCCGGCTGCGGCTCCTGCCGCGCATGCGCAGTCGGCATACTTCCGAAGGGCATTCGGGTCAGATCTACATGCCGACCGTGAACGCGCTGCTGCTCATCGGCGTGCTTGCTCTCGTCGCCTCATTTGGCTCGTCCAGCCGGCTCGCCAGCGCCTATGGCATCGCCGTGACCGGCACGATGGCGGTGACCACACTGCTCGCAATGATCGTCGTATATCGCCACTGGCGCTGGCCATTGTGGGCGACGGCGGCGCTCATGACGCCCTTTCTTGCAATCGACCTTGTTTTCCTTGGAGCTAACCTCATGAAGCTCTTGGAGGGCGGCTTCGTGCCGCTGCTCATCGCCGGGGCGATGCTGCTCCTGATGCGCTCGTGGATGCGCGGCACCAGCCTCCTTGAAGAGAAGGCGCAGCAGTCGGACGTTCCGCTGCGGGTGGTCGTCGACAATCTGGAAAAGAAGCCGCCGACGCTTGTGCCGGGCACGGGCGTCTATCTCACGACTCAGCCGCAGCTTGCGCCAGTCGCCTTGCTGCACATGCTGAAGCACTTCAAGGCGCTGCATGAACACAATGTGATCCTCACGATCGTGACCGCCGATGTGCCGCGCGTGCCGGACAGCGAACGCATCGAGATGTTCGAAATCAACGGCCTGTTCCGCCAGGTGACGATGAGCTTCGGCTATATGGAGGAGCCCAATGTGCCCTATGGGCTTAGCCTCTGTCGCAAGCTCGGGTGGAAGTTCGACATCATGTCGACGTCGTTCCTGCTCTCGCGGCGCGCGCTGAAGCCGGCGGCCAGCAGCGCCATGCCAGGCTGGCAGCGCAGTCTCTTCATCTTTCTCGCGCGCAACGCCACGAACGCCAGCGACTATTTCCATATTCCGGCGGGGCGCGTGGTCGAGATCGGGGCGCAGGTCAATCTTTAGTTCGCTGCTCTCGCCGCGCCTCCCCTAGTGAAAAGATGGCTTTGGTCCCCGGGCCGGCTGGGGCGCGCCGGCCGCGAGCGGACTCGCCTGATGGTGGACGAGCCGCCAACGTTCCCCGTTCCAGCGAAACCAGTTCGTCGCAAGCAGCAGGCCGCCGCCGACTTCCTCGACGCAAAAGACGCGCCCGTCGGCGCCCTCGATCAGCGTCTGGGGATCCCGCGCCGTCACCGCCTCCTGGCCCGGATTTCGGAAAATGTCGCGGTAAGATGCGAGCACCGGCATGCGCCCGATGATCGCTGGCCAGCCCGGGTGAACGCAGGAGACGCCCTCCTCCGCCCAGAGCTCGTTCATCGCGCCCAGATCGCGGGCGGCGAAGGCCTGGTAATAGGCGTTGTTGGCCTCGAGCAGCGCAGTTTCATCCATCGGGCGACACTGCGAGATTCGCTCGGGCATGGCAAATGCAAGCTGAGCCAAAAGGATGGATCGATGGATGGGCTGACATGGTTCGGACTCTTCGCGGTAAGCGCGATGCTGCTGACTTATTCACTGGAGGATCGCAGCCACTGGTTCGTGCTCGCGTTCGCGGGCGCCTGCGCCCTGGGATCGATCTACGGATTTATCCAGGGCGCATGGCCGTTCGGCCTGGTGGAGGCGGTATGGGCCTTGGTCGCTCTCAATCGCTGGCGGTCGCGTCACCCCTCGCAGGATTCCGACGAAGCCATTAAATAATGTCGACGTCACAAAACGCCGAAATCGTGATATTGGCGCGTTTCCCGCCGGCCTTGAACCGGACGCAGGAGGCTCTCGATGTTCATCCAGACTGAATCGACCCCCAACCCAGCAACGCTGAAGTTTCTGCCCGGCCAGGAGGTTCTCGGCCGGGGCGCGATGGAATTCCGCTCGCTCGACGACGCCTCCAACGCGCCGCTCGCGCAGGCGCTGCTCTCGATCGACGGCGTCGAGGCGGTGATGTATGGCGCGGACTTCGTCTCGGTGACGAAGAACGGCGCCGACTGGCCGCATCTCAAGCCCGCCATCCTCGGCACCATCATGGAGCATTTCGCCTCGGGCGCGCCGCTCCTGATCGAAGGGGCGGCGCCGGCGCAGTCCGGCGGCGAGTTCTATGACGCCGCCGACGCCGAGACGGTCGCCACGATCAAGGAGCTGATCGAAACCCGCGTGCGCCCGGCGGTCGCCGGCGACGGCGGCGATATTGTCTTCCGGGGCTTCAAGGACGGCGTCGTCTATCTCGCCATGAAGGGCGCCTGCTCCGGATGCCCCTCGTCCACCGCGACGTTGCGGCACGGCATCGAGAACCTGCTCAAGCATTTTCTGCCCCAGGTGAAGGCGGTCGAGCCGGCATAGCGGGCGGCGGTCCGGGAGACTGCGTTGATCGCGCCTCGAAAAGCGTCATAATCAACGAATCATGCGAATCCTTGCGATCGACACCGCTCTGCCAGCCGTCTCGGCCTGCGTGCTGGATCATGACGCGGCCGAGCCGCTCGCCGCCGAAACGATCGAGATGGAGCGCGGCCACGCCGAGGCGCTGCTGCCGCTGATCAGAAGGGTCATGAGCAAGGTCGAGGGCGGCTTTGGCTCGCTCGATCGCGTCGCCGTGACCGTGGGACCCGGCTCCTTCACCGGCATTCGCATCGGGCTCGCCGCCGGCCAGGCCATCGCGCTCGCCTGCAAGGCGGAGATTGTCGGCGTCTCGACGCTCGCCGCGCTTGCGGCGCCGCTGATTATCGAGCCGTTCGACGGCGTCGTGGCGGCGGCGATCGATGCGCGGCACGGCAAGGTCTACATCGCCGCCTTCGGGCCAAACGGCCGCCCGCTGCTCACCCCGCGCCGAATGAGCGCGCATGAAGCGCTGCGCGCGCTTGGGACCGGTCCGCTGCTCCTGATCGGCTCCGGCGCGACGCTCCTTGCGAAGGAGGCGCGCACGCGAGGGGTGCAGGTCAAGATCGCGAGCGAGCGGTTGGCGCCGGATATCGCTCTTGTGGCCCGACTCGGCGGCGCGGCGCAGCCGGAAACGGCGCCAGCGAGACCGCTTTATCTCAAGGAGCCTGACGTCACCATGCCAGGCTCGCGGCCCGACCCCGGAAAGGCGGCGGCGCCGCCGCAGGATGCGGCGCCCGGCGCGCGTTCGGCCGCCGCCCCGGCGCAGGCGTGAGCTTGCGCCATGACGCTGCTATCGTCCTTCTTCGCGAAGCCGACATTCATCATCGAACCGATCGGCGCCGAGCACGCCGAGGAATGCGAACGCCTGCATGGCGCGTCATTCGCCTTCGGCTGGTCGAAGATTGATTTCGAGAATTATCTCACCGACGCGCATATCGTCGCTGACGGCGCGGTGGCGGAGAATAGAAGGGGCGAGCTTGGCGGATTTATCCTCTCCCGGCTGACGCCGCCGGACGCCGAAGTCCTTACTTTCGCCGTCGACCCCGCGCGCCGCGGGGCGGGACTGGGCCGGCGCATACTGCAAAAGCATTTGGAGAATCTCGAGCGCGGCGGTGCCCGGCTCGTCTTTCTGGAAGTCGCCGACGACAATGAGGCCGCGCTGAAGCTCTATGGTCGGGAGGGCTTCAAGGAGATCGGACGGCGCGAGAACTATTACCAGCGCGCCAACGGCCAGCGCCGCGCCGCGATCAATCTGCGGCTGGAGATCTGAGCGCTAAACGCTTGCGCGCCCGCGCATCGCTAGACTAAACTAATGAGGCTTAGTCCACACGGGGCGCTCATGCGCATAGTGAACATCCACGAGGCGAAAACCCAATTATCGAAGCTGGTCGATCTCGCTTCGAAGGGCGAGCCCTTCATCATCGCCAAAGCCGGAAAGCCTTTGGTAAAGGTGACGCCGCTCGAGTCCGCGATGAAGCCCAAGCCGCGTCGATTAGGCTTTATGGCTGGAGAGGGGCTTATTCCTGAAGATTTCGACCGTATGGGCGCAGTCGAAATCGACCGGCTGTTTGCGGGCGAAGAGTGAGACTTCTGCTCGACACGCACATTGTCCTGTGGGCCGCCATATCGCCGGATCGCCTCTCCAAAAGGGCCCAGTCGCTCCTTCGCGAAGAGTCCAATGAACTCGTCTATAGCGTCGCGAGCCTCTGGGAGATCGTCATAAAAAGCGGCCTCAATCGTGCGGATTTCAAGGTCGATCCGCGGGCGTTGCGTCGAGGTCTCCTGGAGAACGACTACATCGAGTTGCCCGTGACGGGCCAACATGCGCTTGCGACGGATGCGCTGCCGTGGATCCATCGCGACCCGTTCGATCGACTGCTGATGCTCAGGCCATCGTAGAAGGAATCACGCTGCTGACAGCGGATGCGCTGCTTTCGCGCTACGGCGGCCTGGTTCGGAAAATTTGATGTTCCGGCCCGATCGGGAAAAAATGTCGTATACTGTCCCCGCTCGGAGAACGCCCCGAGTCGCCGCGGCGAGCAATGGAGCGGAAAAATAGTCACGGACGTCAAAGAGCTGATTGAGACGCGATCCAAGCCTCAGCGGTCCGAGGCTCCACAGCCAGCCAAAGTCCTGGTCAAGTCTTACGGCTGCCAGATGAACGTCTATGACGCGACGCGCATGGCCGATCTGCTCGGCCGGGACGGCTACGTCGAAACGAATCGCGAAGAAGACGCAGATCTCGTCATCCTCAACACCTGCCATATCCGCGAGAAGGCCGCGGAAAAAATCTATTCCGAACTCGGCAAGCTGGCGATCGCCAAACGCGCTCTGAACGCGCAGGGCCGCGACATGAAGATCGTCGTCGCCGGCTGCGTTGCGCAGGCCGAGGGCGAAGAGGTGCTCAAGCGCCAGCGCGCCGTCGATCTCGTCGTCGGTCCCCAGAGCTATCACCGACTGCCGGAGCTTCTCCGCCAGGCCAAGGACGGCGCGCGGCTCGCCGATACGGAATTCGCCGTTGAGGACAAGTTTCATGCCCTGCCCGCGCCCAGCCGGGCGCAAATTCGCGCGCGCGGCGTTTCAGCTTTCATCACCGTTCAGGAAGGCTGCGACAAATTCTGCTCGTTCTGCGTCGTGCCTTACACGCGCGGCGCCGAAGCGTCGCGTCCCGTCGCCGAGATCGTCGCCGAAAGCCAAAGGCTCGTCGACGCCGGCGTTGGCGAAATCACGCTGATTGGGCAGAACGTCAACGCCTATCGCGGGCCTGACGCAAAGGGCCGCGAATCGAGCCTTGCGCAGCTTCTCGATCGGCTCTCGCAAATGGAAGGCCTTGCGCGACTGCGCTACACGACAAGTCATCCGGTCGACATGGCGCAGGAGTTGATTGACGCGCATGGCGCGATTCCAAAACTGATGCCCTATGTGCATCTACCCGTTCAGTCTGGTTCGGACCGCGTTCTGAAGGCCATGAACCGCAAGCACGGCGCGGACGCATATCTCTCGATCGTCGAGCGCCTTCGAAAGGTCCGTCCCGACGTCGCGCTGTCGTCGGATTTCATCGTCGGTTTTCCAGGCGAGAGCGACGCCGATTTCGAGGCGACGATGACGCTCGTGCGCGCTGTGGGATTCGCCTCGAGCTTTTCCTTCAAATATTCACCGCGGCCCGGCACGCCCGCCGCCGACCGCGACGATCAGATCGATGAGAATGTAAAGAGCGAACGCCTCGCGGCGCTGCAAACCCTGCTCGAAGAGCAGCGGCAGGCGTTCAACGCGGCGACTGTCGGCCGGGAAGTCGGCGTGCTTTTTGAAAAGCCGGGGCGGCACGAGGGACAAATCGCCGGCAAGAGTCCCTATATGCAGGCTGTGCATGTCGAGGGCCCGATGGCGTTTATCGGACGCGAAGCGAGAGTGACGATCATCGCGGCGGGATCGAATTCCCTGGCCGCGCGACTCATGAGCGAGGAGGCGAAGGCTTGACGACGATCGACGACCCGTTGCTCGCGGCGCGGGGACCGGAGGCGGCTGAGCCCGAAGCGGAAATCACGCTCGCCTTTGAAAACAACCGTCACGCTTCGCTCGTTTTCGGCCTCTACGACCAGAACCTCGCCAAGATCGAACGACGATTGCGCATCGCCTCGTTCGCGAACGGCAATCACGTCACGCTCAAAGGCAAGGCCGAGTCCTGCGAACATGCGCGCCGCGTGCTTGAAGCGCTCTATGAGCGCGTCGCGCTCGGTCAGACGATCACGCTTGGCGACGTCGACGGCGCCATCGAAGAGACGGCGCGTCAACGCAGCCTGTTTCCCGATTCCGAGCCGGCTCGGGGCGCTTTCGAACAGATCATGACCCGAAAGCGGGGTTCCGTGCGCGCGCGCAACGCCGCGCAGGACCAGTATCTGCGCGCGCTCAAGCGCTACGAACTGGTTTTCGCCGAAGGCCCCGCGGGCACCGGCAAGACCTGGCTCGCGGTCGGCCACGCGGTGCAGCTGATGGAGCAAGGCGCGGTTGAACGGCTGATTCTGTCGCGCCCCGCGGTCGAAGCCGGCGAGCGACTCGGGTTTTTGCCGGGCGATATGCGCGAAAAGGTCGACCCCTATCTTCGCCCGATCTACGACGCGCTTCACGATTTCATGGATGCGCGCATGGTCGAACGGGGCATGCAGACGGGCCTCATCGAAGTCGCTCCGCTCGCGTTCATGCGCGGACGGACGCTGACGCGAAGCTGCATCCTGCTCGACGAGGCGCAGAACGCCAGCTCGATGCAGATGAAGATGTTTCTGACGCGGCTCGGCGAGGGCTCACGCATGATCGTCACCGGCGATCCCTCGCAGACCGACCTGCCGCCCGGACAGAAATCCGGCCTCTCCGAAGCGGTCGCCCTGCTCTCGGACCTGGATGTCGTGGGTCGGGTGAGATTTTCGGAAGGCGATGTGGTGCGTCACGACCTCGTCCGCCAGATCGTCGGAGCCTATGAGCGCGCCGCGCGCGCCAACAAGCAGTCGCGCGGGGAACTCTGACCTTGGAGATCGACGTGAATGTCGCCGCGCCCGCCTGGCGGCGGATGGATGGCCTCGAAGATCTGGCCAAAGCGTGCGTTCGGCAGAGTCTCGCCGAGAGCGGAGCCGCGATCGCGCCCGAATGTGAAATCAGCGTCACGTTCTGCGACGATGCGGCGATCCGGACGCTCAACGCCGAGTGGCGCGGCAAGGACCAGCCGACAAATGTCCTGTCTTTTCCGACCCCTGGGCCGCTTGGGCGCAAGCCGCTCCTCGGCGACGTCATCATCGCCTACGAAACCGTGGCCAGAGAGGCGGAGGAGCAACGAAAGCCCGTACGCGCCCACGTCGCCCATATGGTCGCGCATGGATTTCTGCACCTGATCGGATATGATCACGAGACCGCCGCCGAGGCTGAGCGGATGGAGGCGCTGGAGCGTAAGATCGCGACGGCGCTGGGTTTTCCCGACCCCTATGCGGACGAGGCACACGGGCCGGCGGGCGGAGCGAATTGAATTAGCGCATGTCGACGCCATACGATAACGCCGACGATCCAATTCCATTAAGACGCGCTGGCGACGCACCCCGCCTGAGCCTCGTCGACCGGCTGCGAGGCCTTCTCGGTCTCGCGCCAGGCTCGGTTCGCGAGGATATCGAGGACAGGCTCGAAGAATCAGCGGGCGATGTAACCCCGCATGAGCGCGCGCTATTGAAGAACGTGCTCGGCCTGCACGACATGCGCGTCGACGACGCCATGATTCCCCGCGCCGACATCATCGCCATTTCGCTCGATGCGCCGCTGCGCGAAGCGCTCGAGCTGTTTCGCGCCGCCGCCCATTCACGCCTGCCGGTTTACGCCGATACGCTCGACGACCCGCGCGGCATGATTCATATCCGCGACTTCGTCAATCATATCGCGTGCTGCGCCGATCGGCCCCAGGGCGCCGACGTTACGACCGTCGAACCGAAAAAAATCGACTTCGACACGCCGCTCTCGCAGGCGAACCTGCTCAAGCCGGTGCTCTTCGTCCCTCGCTCGATGCCGGCGCTTGATCTTTTGATCCGCATGCAGGCGACGCGCACGCATCTGGCGCTCGTCATCGACGAATATGGCGGCACCGACGGGCTCGTCACCATCGAAGATATCATGGAGATGATCGTCGGCGACATCGAGGACGAACATGACGTCGTCGACGAGTCGGGCTTCGTCGAACTCGAGAACGGCGACTTCATCGTCGATGGACGCGCCGATCTCGACGAAGTGACGGCGCGGCTTGGCGTCGACTTCAGGCTCGAAGATACGCCGACTGAAGTGACCACGCTCGGCGGTCTCGTCGCCTGGCTCGCCGGCCGGGTGCCGATGCGCGGCGAAATCATCGCGACGCCGGTCGAATCCTACGAATTCGAGATCGTCGACGCCGATCCGCGGCGCGTCGGCAAGCTGCGCGTGCGCTCGCGCCGGCAAGCGTGAGATCTCCCTTCGGGCGCATAATTCTGTCCGCTGAATCGCGTTAAGGTCGGCCCCAGCCGATTCGCTTAGCGTCGAGGTCCGATGACGCAGATTGCCGAAATCTCCGGCGCGCCCGCGTCCGCCCAATCGCTTCCACAGCGGATCGTTCTGGCCCGCGGCTGGGCGCGTCACGCGATCGCCTTCGGCGCCGGAGCGACGGGCGCCCTGGCGCTCGCGCCTTTCGACTTTACGCCGGCCATGTTCGTCCCGCTCACCGTCGCCGTCTGGCTGATTGACGGCGCGGCGGGGAAGACCGACTCGCGGCGCCTCGCCCTCGCGCCAATCCTTTCGGCGGCGGGAGCTGGCTGGTGGCTGGGTTTCGGCTATTTCGTGGCCGGCCTTTGGTGGATGGGCGCCGCGATGCTTGTCGAAGCCGACCAGTTCGCCTGGGCGCTGCCGCTCGCCGTATTCGGCTTGCCGGCGGTTCTCGCGCTCTTCACGGCCGCCGGGTTCGCCGCGGCCCGTCTGTTGTGGTCGCCCGGCGGCGCCCGCGTCTTCGCGCTGGCGGCAGGACTGGGCGGCGCGGAGTGGCTTCGCGGGCATCTCTTTACGGGCTACCCCTGGAATGATTTCGGCATGGCGCTCGCCGGCGCCGGCCCGCTGGCGCAGACCGCCTCTCTCGTCGGCCTCTACGGGCTCGACGTCATCGCCGTCGTGATTTTCGCCGCTCCCGCGACGCTCACCGATCGCGCGCCCGCCGGCGTCCGCCGCATCAGCGGAACGATGGCGACGGCGGCGGCGCTCGCCTTGCTCATGTTCGCCTTCGGCGCCTATCGGCTCGGCGGAAACGAGACGGAATACGTCAACGGCGTCGCATTGCGGCTGATGCAGCCGAATCTTCCCCAGGACGCGAAATTTCGTCCCGAGAACGGCCCGAACATTTTGCGTCACTATCTCGCGCTGTCGCAGCGCCCCACAAGCGAACGGCCTTCAGGCCTCGCGGAGGTCACCCACCTCGTCTGGCCGGAATCGGCGTTTCCCTACATCATCTCGAAGCACCCAGAGACGCTGGCGGCCATCGGAAGCGCGCTGAAGGGCGGCGTTCTACTGACTGGCGCTGCGCGGGCGGAAGGCGAGGGGGGCGGACGGCGCGGCAGGATCTTCAATTCGATCGAGGCGCTGAAAGGAGAGACGATCGTCGCCTACTACGACAAGATGCATCTCGTTCCGTTTGGAGAATATCTGCCGCTCGAGGCGGCGTTACGCCCGCTTGGAATTCATCACCTCGTTCCAGGCATATGGGACCGTGGCGCGGGTCCACGGCTTCTCGCGGCGCCCGGTCTGCCGGCGGTCGCGCCGCTCATCTGCTACGAAGCGATCTTTTCCGGCGAGACGGTTCAGCGCGACGCCGCCGAACGTCCTCAGCTGTTCCTCAACGTCACAAATGATGGGTGGTTTGGACATACGACCGGCCCCTATCAGCACCTGGCCCAGGCGCGCCTGCGCGCGATTGAAGAAGGCCTGCCGATGATCCGCGTCGCCAACACCGGCGTTTCCGCGATCATCGACGCCTATGGGCGGATCCTTCAGTCGCTTCCGCTCGGGCAGGAAGGCCTCATCGACGGCAGATTGCCAAGCGCCGCGGCTCCGACGGTCTTCGCGACCTCTGGCGCGCTGGCGTTCCCCATTCTTCTCGCCTTGGCGACGGCGTTGGCTTTGAGCGGGACCGCTCATCGTGGGGCATGAGGGCGCCGCGCAAACGCTGCGGGTGTGCGGTTCCGCGGAGCCCCCCTCGCCGCCGGGTGGGCCATGAATGTCGACTGTCCGACGCCGGAAGCGCGCCAAGCCACTGAGCCCAACTCAAATCTTTATTGAAATTCATGGACCTACCTGCAATGTAGCTTGCGCGTTCGGCACTGAGTCGGCTACAACTGAGCAGGAGGCGAGTAAAGTTGAAGAAGGCGCCAGATCCGATCGATCGACACGTCGGCAGCCGCGTGCGGATGCAGCGCGTTCTCATGAAGATGAGTCAGGAGAAGCTGGGAGAGGCGCTCGGAATCACTTTCCAGCAGGTGCAGAAATACGAAAAAGGCACCAATCGAATTGGCGCGAGCCGCCTGCAACAGATTTCGAAGACTTTGAACGTGCCGCCGTCCTTTTTCTTCGAAGGCGCGCCAACCGGCGGGACGCTCCCGCAGTCCGACGGTTTCGCCGAGGAAAACTCGTCGCAATATGTGGTCGATTTTCTGTCGACGTCGGAGGGCCTGCATCTCAACCGCGCCTTCGCCCGCATCCGCGATCCCAAGGTGCGCAAGCGCGTGCTCGATCTGGTGACGACGCTCGCAGAGCAGTCGGAGCCCGCTGGGGAGTGACACAATCTCGTTCTCCAAAACGAACGAATTTGGGGTTTTTGGCTTGACGCACCGAACGGGCGCTGGCAGATGAACCCGCCTGCTCCGCAGTTATTCAACTCTTCCTCGAAGCCATCGGAGATTTGGAAGTGACCCGGAAAAATTATCTTTTCACGAGCGAATCCGTTTCCGAAGGCCACCCGGACAAGGTTTGCGACCGCATTTCAGACGAGATCGTTGACGAGTTCTTCCGTGAAGGACCCAAGGCGGGCCTCGACCCCTACGCCATCCGCGTCGCCGCGGAGACCCTCGCGACGACCAACCGCGTCGTCATCGCCGGCGAAGTGCGTGGACCGCATATTCCCTTCGACCGGATCACCGAGATCGCACGCGGCGCCATTCGCGCCATCGGCTACGAGCAGCGCGGTTTCCACTGGAACACCGCCAATGTCGAAGTGCTGCTCCATGAGCAGTCTGTCGACATCGCGCAGGGCGTCGACGCCGCCGGTAACAAGGACGAAGGCGCGGGCGACCAAGGCATCATGTTTGGCTACGCGGTGCGCGAGACGCCAGAACTGATGCCGGCGCCGATCTATTACTCGCACAAGATCCTGGAGCTGCTCGCCAGCGCGCGCCACAGCGGCAAGGAGAAGGGCCTCGGCCCCGACGCCAAGAGCCAGGTCACTGTGCGCTACGTCGACGGCAAGCCCGTCGAGGCGACGCAGATCGTGCTGTCGCATCAGCATGTCGACGAGAGCCTGTCGCCCGCCGACATCCGCAGCATCGCAGAGCCCTACATCCGCGAAGCGCTGCCCAACGGCTGGATCACCAACACGACGGTTTGGCACGTCAATCCGACCGGCAAGTTCTACATCGGCGGCCCTGACGGCGACGCCGGCCTCACCGGCCGCAAGATCATCGTCGACACCTATGGCGGCGCCGCGCCGCATGGCGGCGGCGCGTTCTCCGGCAAGGATCCGACCAAGGTCGATCGTTCGGCCGCCTACGCCGCCCGCTACCTCGCCAAGAACGTCGTCGCGGCCGGGCTCGCCGACCGCTGCACGCTGCAGCTCTCCTACGCGATCGGCGTCGCCGAGCCGCTCTCGATCTATGTCGATCTGCATGGCACCGGCCAGGTGTGCGAGGAGAAGGTGGAAGATGTGCTGCCTCAGCTCATCCGCCTCTCGCCGCGCGGCATTCGCGAGCATCTTCAGCTCAACCGGCCCATCTACGCCCGCACCTCCGCTTACGGCCACTTCGGCCGGAAGCCTGACGCGGACGGCGGCTTCTCCTGGGAGAAGACCGATCTTGTCGACCAGCTGAAATCGCATTTCGCGTAATTTCGGCCGCCGCCAGGATCGTTAGGAACGGCGACCCGAGCGACGCAGCGAAGATGTGTCCTCGTGGTCGGCTCAATCGCAGGGAGCCGCGCGCAGCGGCTCCCGTGTCGTCAGACGTCCGATGAGCGCAGTCATCAGTCAGCGCTTATGAGCGAGCCCCTCCAGCAACGCCCTCACACCCGCCTTTATGGCCGCTCGAAAGGCAAGGCGCTTCGAAAGCATCAGTCCGCTCTGGTCGCGGATCTGCTGCCGAGTCTGACGCTTGACCTTTCGCAGCCCGCGCCGACTTTGGCGCGCGAAACCCATCTCGAGATTGGCTTTGGCGGCGGCGAGCATTTGATCGCCGCGGCGAGCGAGAACCCCGAGATCGATTTCATCGGCTGCGAACCCTTCATCAACGGCGTCGCGAAGCTCCTCGTCCGCATTGAAGAGAAGCGCCTGAAGAACGTCCGGCTGCACCAGGGCGACGCCGCCGACGTCCTCGACTGGCTGCCGGACGCCTGCCTGTCGCGCGTCTACCTGTTCTATCCCGACCCGTGGCCCAAGCGGCGCCACCGCAAGCGACGTTTCATTGCGCAGGACAATCTCGATCGTCTCGCGCAGGCGATGCGCAGCGGCGCTGAGCTGCGTTTCGCCACGGACATCGACGACTACGCCGCCTGGACCTTGGCGCGGCTGCGCGCCCACCCCGCCTTCTCGTGGCGCGCGCGCGGCGCAAATGGCTGGCTAACGCCCTGGTCAGGCTGGACGCGAACCAAATATGAAGCCAAAGCCATGGCCGAGGGCCGCAATCCGGTCTATCTGACCTTCGTCCGGGCGCCCCGCTAAAGCGCCGCGAAGCGGCAAAGCCTCCAAGACGCGACCGCCGATGGTGAAGACAAGGGGAAAAGCGCATGGTTGAGACGGCGAGAATGGCCGGCGCGCCGACGACGCCGATGGAAACGACGACGGACCGCTTCCGCGCCGACGTTCTCGACGCTTCGATGCGGCAGATTGTGCTCGTGGATTTCTGGGCGCCGTGGTGCGGGCCCTGTCGGCAGCTCGCGCCGGCTCTCGAGCGTCTCGTCGCCCTGACCGACGGAAAGATCGCGCTCGTAAAAATGAATATCGACGCCGACCCGCTGATCGCCGATCAGCTGGGCATCAAATCGATCCCGGCGGTCATCGCATTTCAGCGGGGGCGGCCCGTCGACGGATTCGTCGGCGCGTTGCCCGAAAGCCAGATCAAGGGATTTCTCGAGCGGCTCATCGGCCCCATTGAAGTTGGCGGCGATGCGCTGGAATGCGCGCAGGCGATGATCGCGGACGGCGATCTTTCCGGCGCGGAGTCGCTCCTCACCGAGCTTGCTGGCGGCGAACCGCCCAACGTCAAGGCCGCCGCCGCCTTGCTGCGTCTCTATATCGACTCGGGACGTTTCGACGAGGCGGGAGCGCTTCTCGACGCCCTTCCAGATTCCGCGCGACGCGACAGTGGAGTCGCGGCGGCGGCGGCGGCGCTCCAAAACGCCGAACAGGCTCAGGATCTGGGCGAGATCGACGAGTTGAGAAATCGCGTCAATTTCGATCCCAATGACCTCCAGGCCTATTTCGATCTCGCGCTGGCGCTCAACGCCAAAGGGCTGCGCGAGGAAGCAGCGGATGCGCTGCTTGAAATCATCCGGCGCGACCGTAGTTGGAATGACGATGGAGCAAGAAAGCAGCTCATCCAGTTTTTCGAAGCGTGGGGACCGATGGACAAGGCGGCAGTGACCGCGCGCCGACGATTGTCCACGCTGCTCTACTCATAGGGAGGCGTTCGCGAATATGAGCCTGAACCGTCCCTACGCCGACGTTGGCGAATTGCCGAAGGTTCTGCCGCTCTTTCCGCTTTCAGGCGCCATATTGCTGCCGCGCGGCGAACTGCCGCTCAATGTTTTCGAGCCGCGCTATCTCGCGATGATCGACGACGCTATCGCCGGCGCGCGCCTGATTGGCATGATCCAGCCGCTGCCGGGCGACGAGACGTCGGGAGAAGCGACGCAGCTCTATGATGTCGGCTGCGCCGGACGGATCACGCGTCTGGCCGAGACCGGAGACGGCCGCTATCTCATCACCCTCACCGGCGTGGCGCGGTTTCGCGTCCTCGAGGAGCTCACGGTCCGCACGCCGTATCGGCAGTCCCGGGTCGCCTACGACAAATTTGCGGAGGATCTGACGACCGGCGCCGGCGCCGATGCGGTCGACCGCGAAAGCATGGTGTCGATGTTGCGCAACTTCGCCGAATGTTCGAAACTCGAAGTCGACTGGGCGAGCATAGACGCGGCCCCGACGGAGACGCTCGTCAACGCGCTGGCGATGATGTGTCCGTTCGGCGCCAACGACAAGCAGGCGCTGATCGAAGCGATCGATTTGAAGACTCGCGCGGAAACGCTTATTGCGCTTGCCAAGCTCGATCTCGCGCAACGCGCCGGCGACAGGCCGCAGTGGCATTGAAGGAAATTGAAGACATGATAGATGAACGCGACTCGGGCGCCGAAAAGTTTGAATCCGCGGCGGAGCCGACGCGCATCGATCCACGCCTGCTCGAAATCCTCGTCTGTCCGCTGACCAAGACGACGCTTGAATATGACAGCGCGCGACAGGAACTGATCTCGCGATCGGCGCGGCTCGCCTATCCGATCCGGGACGGCATTCCCATCATGCTGCCCGAAGAGGCGCGTCAGATCGACTGACAGTTCGTCCACGATGGACGAAATCGGCCCATCCAAGCTTCTGACGCTTCTCGATCTGGAGGAGATCCAGCCGGACCACTTCCGCGGCTACAGCCCCTCTTCTTCCGGGCGGCAGGTCTATGGCGGCCAGGCCGTGGCGCAGGCGCTCGTCGCAGCGACGCGGACGACGCCCGAAGACCGTCCAGTTCATTCCCTGCATGGCTATTTCGTCCTCGCCGGCGATCCCTCGACGCCGATCGACTTCGCCGTCGAACGCGTGCGCGACGGCAAGAGCTTCACGACGCGACGCTGCAACGCGACCCAGCGTGGACATACGATCTTTTCGATGGAGGCGTCGTTTCAGCGTCGCGAGTCGGGCTTCACGCACGCCACGCGCATGCCGGATGCGCCGGACCCCGAGAGCCTCGATGACGTCCATGCGCTCGTCCAGCGCTTCCGCGCCTTTCTTCCGGAGCAAGCCGAGAGCTGGCTCAAGCGGCGAAGCGCGCTCGACATGCGCGTCGTCGCGCCCGATGACGTGTTCTTTCCGGAACGCCGCGCCGCCGGCCAGATGATCTGGTTTCGCGTGCGCGGCAAGGTGCCTGACGACGTCGCCATCCACAATGCGTTGCTGGCTTATCTTTCCGATATGACGCTGCTCAATACGGCGCTGCTCGTGCATGGCCTGACGATTTTCGATCCGAAGATCCAGGTCGCGAGTCTCGATCACGCGCTGTGGATTCACGAGCCGCTCCGGGTCGACAATTGGCTGCTTTACGCCCAGCAAAGTCCCTGGGCCGGCGGCGCGCGCGCCTTGACGCGCGGTCAGATCTTCACCCGCGAGGGACGACTCGTCGCCTCGGTGAGCCAGGAAGGTCTGGTGCGCCGCCGCGACTCCCAGCGCGGCTGAGCGGCTGCCCATTGTTCAGGCAGCAACAGAGACTCTGCACACAATTTAGGCGACAGAGCCAAGACTGCGCCCGTGCTTCGCAGCACGCGAGTCGGCGATCGTAGTCCTGCTGGCAGGCGCATAGTGGAGATCAGCAAAGGCCATAGCGGAACCTCCACTGATTGGCCTGGGGCGGCTGATGCGGCCGCGCGCGCACATGTCAGCGAAATCAGGCGTCAGCGCAGCTGGCATGGCATTTGAAAGCGGCAAGGCGCCGACGCGGCGGCGGCGTCCTTCCCGCGTGCCGCGACCAAGGCGCCGCCGTCAAGCGAGCGACGCTCGCTCATGAGGTCGATAACAACAGGATTGGCAGATGAAAATCGTGACAGCGATCATCAAGCCGTTCAAGCTCGATGAGGTCCGCGACGCGCTGACCAACATCGGCGTGCACGGCCTTACCGTGACTGAAGTCAAGGGCTACGGACGTCAAAAGGGGCATACCGAAATTTATCGCGGCGCAGAATATGCGATCAGTTTCCTGCCCAAGCTGAAGATCGAGGTCGCCGTCGACGCCGCCCTCGTCGAACAGGTGATTCAGGCAATCTCCAACACCGCGCGCACCGGCCAGATCGGCGACGGAAAAATCTTCGTCACGCCGCTCGAACGCGCCATCCGCATCCGCACCGGCGAAACCGACGCCGACGCGCTTTGATCGCCTCCCCGCAAAATCAGGAGCTCTCACACATGAAACTTCTTTTGCCTCGAAGCGCCTCTGTCGCTTCGATCATCGCGGGAGCGGTGATTTCGGTTGCGGCGACGGCGCCCGCCTTGGCCGCGAACGACCCGACGCCCAATCCTGGCGACACGGCCTGGATGCTGACCTCAGCGCTTCTGGTGCTGATGATGTCGATCCCGGGCCTGGCGCTGTTCTACGGCGGCCTGGTGCGCGCGAAGAACATGCTGTCGATCCTGTCGCAGACCTTCGCGATCGTCGCCCTCGTCGGCGTCATCTGGACGCTCTACGGCTATTCGTTCGCCTTCGGCGACGGCGGCTCTCTGAGCAATTACATCGGCGGCTTCAACAAGCTGTTCCTCAAGGGCGTCACGGCCTCTTCCAACGTGCCGACGTTCACGCCGGGACGCGTGATTCCGGAATACGCTTACATCGTGTTCCAGATGACCTTCGCGATGATCACGCCGGCGCTCATCATTGGCGCCTTCGCGGAGCGCATGAAATTTTCGGCCGTGCTGCTCTTCGTGATCTTCTGGGTGACGATCATCTATTTCCCGATCGCCCACTGGGTCTGGGGCGTCGCCGATCCGAACGCGCTGGTTGACGCCGCGACGCAGCTCGCCGCGGCGACGGATGAAGCGGCTAAGGCGGCCGCGCAGGCGAAGATCGATGAAATCAACGCCGCCGTGGGCTGGCTCGCCGGCAAGGGCGCGCTGGACTTCGCCGGCGGCACCGTGGTGCACATCAACGCGGGCATCGCCGGTCTCGTCGGCGCGATCATCGTCGGCAAGCGCATCGGCTACGGCAAGGAAGCGCTGCCGCCGCATTCGCTCACCCTGTCGATGGTCGGCGCCTCGCTGCTGTGGGTCGGCTGGTTCGGCTTCAACGCCGGATCGAACCTCGAGGCGAATGGCGCGACGACGCTGGCCTTCATCAACACGATGGTGGCGACCGCCGCGGCGGCGCTCTCCTGGATGGTCGTCGAATGGCTGGTCAAGGGCAAACCTTCGCTCCTCGGCCTGATCACCGGCGCGGTCGCCGGACTCGTCGCGGTCACGCCGGCGTCCGGCTTCGCGGGTCCGATCGGCGCGATCGTGCTTGGTCTCGCGGTGTCGCCGATCTGCCTCTTCTTCGTCGACTTCGTGAAGAAGAAGGTGGGCTACGACGACGCGCTCGACGTCTTCGGCGTGCACTGCATCGGCGGCATCACCGGCGCTCTGGCGACGGGACTGCTGGTCGCGCCCGAACTCGGCGGCGTCGGAATCACCGACTACACCAACCTCGAAGACTTCGTCGGAACCTATGACATGATGGCGCAGATGAAGGCGCAGGCGACCGCGGTCGTCGCGACCCTGCTGTGGTCGGGCATCGGTTCCGCGATCCTCTTCAAGCTCGTCGACGTGATCATCGGCCTGCGTCCGGCGCCGGATCAGGAGCGCGAAGGCCTCGACATCACCGATCACGGCGAGCGCGCTTACAACTACTAAGCTTTGTCTCCTGACACGACGCGAAGCGGCGCCTACGGGCGCCGTTTTTTTTGTAAGTTCGCGCAAGGCTGACGCCCCTCTCCCCGCGAAGAGCGGGGAGAGGTAAGGTGAGGGGCACCACTCAATGAGCGAAACATCGCCTTTGAAGAAAGCATTTTGCCATGCTGGAAGACTCCGAACCCGCATTGAAGCCCGCCAACGAGAACCCCTGGTATTTGCTAGCAACGCTGTATGGAGAACAGAGTACTAGCCATCATTCGTGGGACAGTGACGACGATCTGGCTGCGAGAAATAGAGCTGCCTGGAATCGTTGGATGATAAGTTCGCTCGATGGAGCCAACCGGCGGCGACTAACTTCTAAAGTTACTAAAGCGACTGAGTTAGAGAATTATTCGAACGCAGAGAGGATGTCGGTCGTCCAGCAATTCCGAGTTCGCCCAGGCAACTTGGATTTAGGGCTTCCTCAAGCTGATCCGTTCATAGATCTTGAAAACCTGGTTTTCACTAAGGCAGTAGACTTTCGCGGTTTTCTATTCCCGAACATAGTCTCATTTAGCAGTTCACGATTTGCCAGTTCCGCTCGGTTTGATGGCGCTGTCTTCATGCATGAAGCTGACTTTCAGGATTCGACGTATTGCCGTCCCGTTTCATTTTACCAAGCCGAATTTCTTGGAGGCGTTCTTTTCCAGGGAGTTCAATTTCGCTCTCATACAAGTTTCGCGTTAGCAGATTTTCGGGAAGATGTTCCCGATTTTCGTGATGCAAAGTTGGCTGAGGCAACCGAATGGCACGACTCAAGATGGCCATCTGAGTCTAGAAAAAAATTTTCGGCTCAACAACAAGTATACGCTTACGAGCGACTTAAAGCGGAAATGGAGCGACTAAAGAAGCACGAGGATGAGCAGTTCTTCTTTTCCATGGAGCTCCGTGCTCGAAGGGCTTTGTACGAACGGCGCAGGCTCATGTGGCTTGTTAATTGTACTTACGACATTCTGGGAGGATATGGCCAGAGCATTAGCCTGCCGCTGTTCTGGATTATCATTGCCTTCGCGCTGGGCGCTGACTTTCTCGCCTTGATACCGGTTCACGGAGAGTTTCCCCTGCCTTACAACGTCGCCGAGGCCATGAGTGTCGCGAACCTTTTTCCTTTTCTCCCCTATAAGCCGGTCGAATTTGGTGCAAAGGATCTATCTGCGACTGCCAAAATTCTGGGCGACATACAATCCTTGCTTGGGGTTATCCTTCTCTTCTTACTTGGTCTCTCCTTGCGCAATCGCTTTCGAATGAAGTGAGAAATAGAAAAAAGGCAGCCCTCCCCCTTGCGGGGAGGTCGCGACGCGAAGCGGCGCGGGTGGGGGTTGGCCTCAATTCGCCCACAATTCACCCCACCCGGCTCGCTTCGCGAGCCACCCTCCCCGTCAAGGGGAGGGATTTCGCGCGTATTGCCCTCGTCATCGAGCGGCGGCAACATGCGCGCGCTTGATAATCTTGCATGGGCAAAGAAAGATGTTTCGAAACATTGGACGCGCTTTCTCGATTGCCGCGATCATTGGTTTCGCTTTCATGCTTCCCGCTCGCGCCGCAGAGCGCGTCGTCAATCTCACCTTCGTCGTGTTCAGCGACATCTACGAGATGTCCGAGCGGGACGGACGCGGCGGCTTCGCACGGATCGCCGGCGGGCTGAAAGCCGAGCGCGCAAAAGGGAAGAACGTCATCGTCGCGCACGCGGGCGATACGCTGTCGCCGTCGCTCACCTCCAGCGTCGACAAGGGCGCGCATATCGTCGAACTGCTCAACCGCCTGGGCATTGACGTCTTCACGCCCGGCAATCACGAGTTCGACTTCGGCGAAGCAGTCTTTCGCCAGCGCATGGGGGAAGCGAAATTCGCTCTGCTCGCGGCGAATTTGCGCGACGTCTCCGGCCGCGTCCTGCCCGGCTTTGCTGACAGCAAGATCATCGATGTCGAGGGGGTGAAGGTCGGAATCTTCGGCCTGACCGACGACGAGGCGGCGAGACGGTCCAGTCCCGGAACCCTGAAACTTATGCCCGCGATCGACACGGCGAGGCGCGAGGCGCAGGCGCTGCGCGACGCCGGCGCGGATCTTGTCGTCGTCGTCACCCATTCGGAATGGCAGGACGATCTGCGTCTGGCGAAGCTCGGACCGATCGACATCGTCTTGTCCGGTCATGATCACAATCTTCTCGTCGCTTATGACGGGCGCGCCGTCGTCGGCGAGACTCAGGCCGACGGCGTCAATCTCGTGGCGATCGATGTCGAGATGCGGATCGCCGACGACGGGGTAAAGCGCTGGACGCCGAGATTTCGCGTCATCGACACGGCGGACGTGGCGCCAGACCCCACGATCTCGGCAAGCGTTGCGCAATATCAAGCGGCCGTCGACAAGGCGCTCGACGTCGACATCGGCGTCACCAGGACGCCGCTCGACAGCCGGAAGGCGAGCGTGCGTGGTCAGGAGACGGCGATCGGCGATTTTTTCGCCGACGCGATGCGCGCCGCCGCCGGAGCCGACGTCGCGATCATCAACGGCGGCGGCATCCGCGGCAATCGCAACTATGCTGCAGGGACGAAACTGACGCGCAAGGATATCGCGAGAGAGCTGCCGTTCAACAACCAGCTCGTGACGCTGGAGCTTACAGGCGCCGATCTTCGCGCCGCGCTCGAAAACGCCGTCTGGCTCATCGACAGGGACGCCGGCCGCTTCGCTCAGATTTCCGGCGCCCGCGTCGTCGTGCGGCGCGACGCTGTGCCTGGCTCGCGGCTGGTTTCGATTAAGATCGGCGGCAAGCCGCTCGTCGACGCAAAGCTCTATAAGGTTGCGACCATCGACTTCCTGGCGCGCGGAAAGGACGGCTATGTCGCCCTAATGCGCGGGAAACCGCTTGTCAGCGATCTCGAGGGCCCGCTGCTGACGAATGTCATCATCGACGCCATCGAAAAAGCCGGCGCGATCGCGCCCGCCGTCGACGGCCGCATCAAGATCGAATGATCAGAGTCCGCCAAGGCAGACATATTTGATCTCGATGTAGTCATCGACGCCGTAGCGCGATCCCTCGCGTCCGAGACCCGAATGTTTGACGCCGCCGAAGGGCGCGACTTCGGTCGAGATCAGGGTCTCGTTGACGCCGACCATGCCGAACTCCAGTTGCTCGGCGACGCGGATCACTCGGGCGACGTCGCGGCTATAGAAATAGGCGGCGAGGCCGTATGGCGTGGCGTTGGCGAGATGGACCGCCTCATCCTCGCTCTCGAAGGAAATGAGCGGCGCCACCGGACCGAATGTTTCCTCATTGAAAATGAGCGCGTCGGCCGGCACGTTCGCCAGAACCGTCGGCTGAAAGAAGGAGCCGCCGAGCGCGTGACGGGCGCCGCCGGTCAGAATCTTTGCGCCATGCGCCACCGCGTCCGCGACATGACGCTCGACCTTTTCGACCGCCGCTTCTTCGATCAGCGGTCCGATCGCGACGTCCGCCTGCGTCCCTTCGCCGACTTTCAGCGCGCCGGCCGCCGCCGCCAGCCTTTCGGCGAAGGCGTCGATGATCGAGGCGTGAACGAGGATGCGGTTCGCCGAAACGCAGGTCTGACCGCTGTTGCGATATTTGGTGGCGATCGCGCCCTCGACGGCGCGATCGAGATCGGCGTCCTCGAACACGATGAGCGGCGCATTGCCGCCGAGCTCCATCGAGCATTTCTGGATGTTCTCGGCCGCCTGCCGCAGCAGGATTCGGCCGACTTCCGTCGAACCGGTGAACGTCAGCTTCCGCACGAGCGGATTTTGCGTGAATTCGAGACCCACCGGCGCCGGATCTTTCGCCGTCACCACATTGATGACGCCTGGCGGAACGCCGGCTTGCTCGGCAAGTTCCGCCAGCGCCAAAGCGGAGAAGGGCGTCAGCTCCGCGGGCTTCACCACCATCGTGCAGCCGGCGCCGAGCGCCGCGCCGACCTTGCGCGCGAACATGGCGGACGGGAAGTTCCACGGCGTGATCGCCGCCGTTACGCCGATCGCCTGTTTGAAGACGAGCAGACGACGATCGGTCGGGCCGGGTATCACGTCGCCGTAAATGCGCCGGCCTTCCTCAGCAAACCACTCGATGAAACTCGCCGCATAGGCGATTTCGCCGCGCGCCTCCGAAAGCGGCTTGCCCATTTCGGCCGTGATGATGCGCGCGAGCCGCTCCCGATCGTTCATGATCAGTTCGAACCAGCGGCGCATGACATGCGCCCGCTCCTTCGCCGCGCGATCGCGCCAGCCTGGCAGCGCCCGCGCGCAAGACTGGATCGCCCGCCGCGTCTCCGTCGCGCCCATGTCCGGGACGTGGCCGAGCGCCGCGCCTGTCGCGGGATCGTAAACGGCGAAGGTCGCGCCGCTTTCGGCGCCAACCCAGGCGCCGTCGACAAGACCCTGCTCTCGCAGTCGAAGATCGCTGTTTGCGGTCAATTCTTGTCCCCTGAACGCCGCTTGTTTTTCCGATATAGCAGAATGCGACGCCGCGTGCGGCGTTCCATCAGTTTTGCAGGACTCGCGTTCAACCTCGTGGCAGACTTTGCGCCCGCGCACGCTTTATTGTCTAACCAGACCTTATGAATCCGCCTGCCGATCTCGAAAAGAGAACGCCGGCCGCTGCCGAGACTGCCGCCATGGCCACGAACGCGCAATCTTTAAAAACAGTCGCGCTGGTGCAGACCCAGGCCGAAAACGCTGGCGCGCAGGAGGTCGCGCGTCAGCTCGCGCGGGGTTTCGAGAAACGCGGATGGCGGGTCCGGCAGATTTTTCTATTTCGCCGCACCGACGCTTTCGATGAGGATGAAAACGTCGTCTACTGCGTCTCGCAACGGCCCTCGTCGCCGATCGCCATTCTAAGGATGCTTGCGGAGCTATTTCGGGAATTGCGCCGCGAGAAGCCTGATGTCGTCATCACTCTTCAGCATTACGGCAATGTCATCGCGGTCCCCATCGCGCGCATGACAGGCGCGCGGATCATCATCGCCAACCAGCTCTCGCCTGCCGAACTCATTGCGGCGCCGCTGCGCCTCGCCGACCGTCTGATGGGCATGGCCGGCCTCTATGATCATATCGTCGTGAACTCCGCGTCGACCGAAGCCGCCTACCGAAAATATCCGCATCGCTACAGCAGCCGCATCACGCGTATCGACCACGGCTTTTTTGACAAATCGGCGCCCGTTAGCAAGGCGCAAGCGCGACGCCAATTGGGCCTTCCGGAGGGCTGTGTTCTGCTTGGCTGTGCGGCGCGGCTGCATCCTTTAAAGCAGCTTGATCTCGCCATTACCGTGCTCGCGGAAAATAGGACGCAGCATCTCGCGCTCGCCGGACAAGGCGCCGATCGCGAACGACTTGACGCGCTGGCGCACTCTCTTGGCGTCGCCGACCGCGTGCATTTTCTGGGGGAACTCAGCACCGCGCAGATGGGTTTGTTTCTGGCCGCGCTCGATTGTTTCGTCTTCCCGAGCGCGACGGAAACCTTTGGACTAGCGCCCGTCGAAGCGGCGCAGGCGGGCGTCCCCATCGTTGCGAACGATCTCGAAGTCTTGCGCGAGGTTCTCTCGGTCGACGGCGAACCTTGCGCGCTATTCGTCGATGCCCGCGACACATCGTGCTTCGCGGCTGCGGTGCGGCGCGTGTTCGAAGATGAAGCGCTCAGCGCCACACTCGCGGCCCGCGGTCGCCGCCTTGTCGAACGCTTTCCCCTCGACGCGATGATCGACGAATATTTGAAGTTGATGGAACCCCAACGGGCATGAGCGCGCGCCGCATCGTCATCGTCGTTCCGCGCAGACGATTTCTGCGCTGGCATCAGCGTTTGCGAGACAGACTGGGGCGCGTCGTCCCAGACGCTGAAACCGTCATTCACTTTGAGGACGGCGGCGACCCCTGGCCGGAAGGCGTCGCGCCGCTCCTTTCCCTCGAACATCTGCTGCTGCGCCGTTCACGCACGGCGCTCGCCGACGTTCTCGATCCGCGCGTCGGAGCCGACGCCGCGCTCGCGCCGGCGGATGTCGTCGTCGATCTCGTAGGCGACGCGCAGGTGGATGGCGGGCGCATGTTGCGCCTGCGCTACGATGGGAAAAAATCCGATCGACACGCGATCGCGGCGCTGCTTTCAGGAAAGGCGCCGACGATTGCGGTCGAGGACGCCGCGACCGGAGCAATCCTGGCGCAAGGGCTTCCCTCTCTCGAAGCCGCCGACGGCCTCACCGGCGGGTTGGATGCGGTCTATTCGCGCGCGACGACCCTGATCGAACAGGCGCTGACGACGCCTGCGGCCTCACTCTCGCCCGCTGCTGGCCCGACGCGCGAGCCGAAAAGTCCCGCGGCGTTCGCGGCGCGCAATATAGCCTTCCAGACGGCGCGCAAGATTTACCATCTGTGCTGCCAGGCGCCGCACTGGCGCGTCGGCTGGCGCTTTACCGACGGACCCGGCGTGCTGGAGACGGGTTCGCTCCGGGGCGCGCCGTGGCGGGCGATGGAAGACGGCCAACTCAATTTCGCCGCGGACCCCTTCCCTTACACTTGGCGCGGCGTCAGCGGCGTGTTTTACGAATATCTCGATCCACGCAAGGGCGTCGGCGAAATCTATTTTCAGCGCTTCGACGACGAAGGGCCTTGTGGCGCGCCAGTCCCTGCGCTGGAGGAGCCGTGGCACCTTTCCTATCCTTTTCTGATCGAACACGGCGACGAACTCTACATGCTGCCGGAAGCCTCGACGTCTGGCGCGATCACGCTCTACCGCTGCGTCGAATTTCCGCACAGATGGGAAAGGGCTGCGCGCCTGCTCGACGATATCGAAGCGGCGGACGCGACGATATTTCAACATGAGGGGCGCTTCTGGATGACGTCGGTCGTGCGCGAAGGCGTCGGCGGCTATTCCGATACGCTGGCGCTGCACTATGCGGACGATCTCTTCGGCCCCTGGCGGCCGCATGCGCATCAGCCGGCGCTCGTCGACGCGCGCTTCGCTCGGCCGGCCGGCGCGGTCGCGCGGATCGGCGGCGAATTGCTTCGGCCCGTGCAGGATTGTTCCGAAGGCTACGGCAGGCGGCTCGCCATCATGCGGGTCGACGAATTGACGCCGCAGACCTTTCGCCAGACTCCCCTGAAATTCGTCGAGGCCGACGCGCGATGGCCGGGCTCGCGGCTCCACACGCTCAATCGTTGTGGCCGTCTCGAGTGCATCGACGGAGTCGTGATCGCGCCAAAGTTTCTCCCATTACGCAGAGTGACGCACCGACTCTTGGACGCGCGCGCCACCCGCGCCGCGCGTGAGGCTTCGTAGACTGCGTTCAGTCTCCGGAGCGCGTCAGAGCCTGACCTGCTCCCCTCGGCGCGCGCGCTGCGGGCCGCAGAATGCATGCAATGGAAGGATCGACGCCGCTGAATCGGCGGCAGACGGCCGCGAGCGCCATAAACAGGGGCGCATTGACCAGCGCCCAGCCGCAGGCGGCGCCGAGCGCGCCGAATTTCGCCGCGAGCAACGCCGTCAATGAAAGCCGCACGATCGTCGCGAGGCTGATGACGCGGGAATAGAGCTTCTCGTGGCCCGTCGTCAGCAGGATGACGGAGGCGGAGCCCGACAGGCACATGATGTAGGCGGCGGTGGAGAGCGTGACGAGCGTCGGATAGACGCTCGCGTAGTGTTCCCCGAAGATCGTCAGGATCTGCGCCCCGAAGACATAGATCAGCAGCAGGCAGGGCGTCACGAGCGCCGCAGCGACGATAATGAGCGAGCGCAGAATCTGCTGCAGCTTCTCGGCGTTGCCCGAGAAGTAGAGGCTGGCGCTATGCGAGACCGAATAGGTGTTCAGTCCCGTTTGCACCATCAAAAAAATATTGGCGATGCGCGCGGCGACGAAATATTCGCCCGCCGCCGCCGGCGACGCGAAATAGCCGATGAGCATGACGTCCGAATATTGGCTCGCCGCTTCGACAATCGCCGAGAGCCACATCGCAAAGCCGCGTTCGAACCAGCGCCGCCGTTCGCCCGCAGGAATGCTTGCGGCGATCCGCTCCTCTCGCAGCTTGCGCACGACGGCGCGCAGCTGGAACGCAAGCGACAGAGCCATGCCGGCGGCGGCGGCGAGAAAAAACCCCCGCAAGGTCAGTCCGCCGTCAAGCGTCGCCCACAGCACGACGACAATCAGCACGAGACGCCACAGGATTTCTCGTCCGGTCTCCGAGATGAGATAGCTCATCATCACGCGCGTGGCGTGCGACGAATAATGCAGCAGCGTCTGCATGAACAGAAACACCGCCGCGGCCAGAACGGATGCAGTGGCCGCTCCGCGATCGAAGAGCGGCGAAACGAAATAGACGCCGCAAGCGAAAATGAAGGCCGACGCGACCGTCGCGATCCAGCCGAACCGAAGAGCCGCGCGCGCCGCCGCCGGCTGACCCTTGCCGTTGTATTCGCCCCACGAGCGGGCGATCAGCGTCTCCTGTCCGAACACGGCGGCGACCGCCAGAAAGGACATGGCGTTGAACCAGATCGCCAACCGGCCAAACTCGCCAGCGGACATGGCGCGCGCGGCGAGCGTGAAGACGGCGATGGTCAGAAGCGCGCCGCATCCCTTGATGCTCATGGCGACGACGGCCGCGATGGCGTCTTTCTGGGAGCGCGCCTTTTGAGTCAGGCCTGCGAAGCGACTCGTCATGTGCTGGTCTTCTCCGCGCGCGGCGACGCGTCCGAGCTGCGCCGATAACAGACGGCATATTCTTAAATGACCGAGGCTCCAGCGAAGAACCCGCAGTCGCCAATATAATGATTATCCTTACGCTTTCATTGAAGCGTTCGGCTCGCTGGACGAGGCTCCACAATCCGCTCGACAGGCGCTATACTTTACGATGCTCGAATTTCCAAGCAAGGCGAAACAGAGCTGCGCACCCTAGCGAACGCCCGAGCCGAAAGTCGCCCGAAAGCGGGCGTGGACTGGCCGGGCGTTGTGCGCGGCTTCGTCATCGCCTTCGCGATGACCGGCGCGCCGATATTTCTGCATCTCGCCTCGCAGGCGGTGGCGCTTATCTTCTGCGCGGCCGCCGCGCTCGTCGTCACGCGCTATCTGGAGCAGGATACGCCGATCGTCATTTTCGTCGTTAATATCTTTCAGAACGTCTTCGCCGCGCTCGTCTCGCCCCACTATTCCGTTTTCGCCGACATCGAGGTCCTCAAGAGCTACAGTCTGGTGACGACGGCGGTCTGCTACCTGGTCGTCGCTTATGGATTCATGCGGCGCCCAACGCTGTTCTCGCCTTTCGTGCGGCGGATGATCTATGTCTCCGTCGCAATTCTGGCGGTCGTTGGCGTGTTTTTCGTTCTCGGCCTCGCGATCAATCCGCGCAACGCGACGGTCTATCTGCGCAATATCGCCCTGCCGATCCTCGTCTTTCAGATTTTCCTGATCGTCGGCGCCAAGCATCGCGTGCCAATGCCACAGATCGCGGTCACGCTGATGGCGCTTGTGATGCTCTGCTCCTATTTCGAACTGTTCTGGATCGAGGGGTGGCTGGCCCTGACGAATGGATGGACCTATCTCGACCTCTTCTCGGCGAAACGTCTGCTCAACCTCGACGAAATCAAGCGCGACATGGAACAAGGCGTGGTCATCACGGGCGTTTTGGATTACTGGCGCGCCGCCCTGCTCAATACGACGCTGACGAGCGATTTCGGATTCGAGGTGCAGCGCCTCATCGGTCCAAACTTCAATACGATCAGCATCGCTTACTTCCTTGCGATTTTCATCGCCTTTCTGCTGGCGGAGCGCTACTGGGGCGTGTCGCTCGCAGCCTTTCCCCTGCTCCTCGCCACGAGCGCGAAAGGGCCGCTCGCCTTGACCGCAGGCTGCGCGCTTTTCTACTTTTTTGCGCGCGACCGGAAATCGAACCGGGCCTTGTTTGGATTGATCGGCGTTCTCATCGTCTACGCCGCGGTCGCGTTCATATCCGGCTATCGCAGCGGCGACTTCCATGTGCTCGGATTATTGGGCGGCGTGAACGGCTTCCTCTCCTTGCCCATCGGCCACACGCTGGGCGACGGCGGCAATCTTTCCATTCCCGACTTTTCCGCCTTGGATTGGAGCGCCTTCCAGCACGCCGGCGCCGCGAATGTTGCGGTTGAAAGCGCCTTCGGCGTGCTGCTCTACCAGCTGGGCGTCGCGGCTTTCGCGCTGATCGGCTTTTATGTCTGGATCGCAATGCTCTCCTGGAGATTATATCGCGCGACCGGCGCGCCGGCGCTGGCTTTCGCGACGAGCGCGATCCTGATCTGTCTCGTCAACGGCCTCTATCAGGAGGAAGCTTATTTCGTTCCCCTGTCGCTGCCCTTCTTGATGGGGCTCGTCGGACTTTCCCTCGGCGCAACCGATCGCGCGCTCGCGCCGCTTGCGGCGGGCGAGGACGACCACGCTCGCCAAGGCGCCGTTGCGACGCCGCTTACGCCGGCAAGAGCGCCCGGATGACGCCCTGGTCGATCGCGCCGGAGTCGTCGAGCAGGCCGAAACCCGTCGCGTAGTCCCAATGCGACCAGCCGAAGCCCCGCTCTTCCGCCGCCGCGCGAACCGCGGCGAGCCAGGCGAGGCGATCGCTGCGTCGCGACTTGTCTTTGAGAACGCCGAATTCGTTGATGAAGATCGTCGCGCCGTTTGTCGCGCTCCAGCGCTGCGCGTCTGCGAATTGCGCGCTGATCGTATCCGCGGTCCAGGCGCGCTGCGCCGTCTCGCGCAGCTCCCGCGCGGCGCCGGCGTCGCCATCGCGCTGCGCCTTGGCCGCCAGTCGCAACAGCGCGGGGTCATCCTTCGCGCTCGGAAAAGGCGCGCCGGCGACCTTGGCCCATGGACTGCCCTCCTCCCATGACGCGCCCTGATGCGTAAAGATCATCGGATCGTAGTAATGGCAGGCGTAGATCACATTCTTGTCGGCGAGCGGCGTCCAGTTGGTGAGCGCGTCGAGCCGCTGCGCGGGCGCCGGGCCGACGATGATCGCGTTGCGCGGTAGTCGCGCGCGCACGGCCTGCGCCAGCGTCTCGACAAAGGGACGCCAGACGTCGTCGGTCGTTACAGGCTCGTTGAGCAGCTCCGCGGAAACGCGCTCCGCCGGCCATCGCGACAAATGATCGGCGAGCGGCGGCCAGCCGGCGAGCAGAGCGCGATGCGCCCGCTCGGGGTTGCGGCGCTGCAAGTCCTGAAAGTCGGAGTCCGGATGAAGGTCGACGCTCACGTCATAGCCCATGCCGAGCAGCTGTTCGACCGCGCGAGTGAGATCATCCTTTGCGCTCGAGATCGTCGCCGGCGTGGAAAATTCCGGCAACAGAAATTCCGCGACCGCCGGCAGGCGCACATGAGTCATGCCGAGATCGCACAAGGCGCGAAGCGTCTTGGGATTTGCGAAATGTTCGGCGCGAAGCGGAACCTGGTCGGGCAGATTGAACCCCTTGGCGACGCGCGCCGGCCCCCCCGCCTTTGCCGCGCGCGGAACGAGGGCGCCGGCAAGCAGCGCAACCGCCTCTCGCCGGGTGAATACTTGCGCCATAAACGTAACTCGTGGTTAAAGATTTATCTATTCTATGCGTTTTGCGCCTGGCGACGCGAGGCGCCCGCGGCGGAACCACGATGAGCACTATCGGCCGAAAGTCTGCGCGTTTGAACGCGGGCGCGCCTGCAGAAGAGGAGCCGCTAGCGCTTGATCTTTGGGGGGAAGCGCCGGCGCGCGCTTATACCTTCGTCGAGCCTTCCGCCATCTGGCTTTTTCTTCGCCGTAATCTCGTGCGCATGGCGGCGGTCGCGACGCTTGTGACGGTATTCGCCTTCCTCGTCGCATATTTCGTCTTCAACAAATATTCGGCGACGGCCGTCGTCATCGTCGACCCGCGTTCGGCAAAAGTCACGCAGACCGGCGGCGTTCTCGCGAATATCGGCGCCGACGCCATCGCCATCGAAAGTCTTGTGCAGGTTGCGCGCTCGGAGGGCTTCCTCGGCGCGCTCGTCGACCAGCTCAATCTCACCCAGGACAGCTATTTCGCAGGCCGCGGCTCCACCGACGCGCTGAAACGGCTCGCGACGATCGAAAAACTTGGCGCCAAACTCTCAGTCGCGCGCCGCGGCACGACATACGTCATCGACGTCACCGCGACCGCGCCGTCTCCCGATCAGGCCGCCGGAATCGCCAACGCCGCCGCGCAAAAGATTCTCGACGACCAGACGAGTTTGCGCACCGGCGCCAGCGCCATGACGGCGCAGGAGATTCAGAATCGCCTCGCCGAATTGCGTGGACGCGTGACTCGCGCCGAACAGGCGGTGGCCGAACTCAAGGCCCGCCTCAAGGTCACTGAGGCCGGCCAAGGCGCCACCCTTCTTGAACGGCGCGTATTCGAACTCAATCAGCAGCTCGTTCTCGCGAGCGCGCAGACCGCCGAAGCCCGCGCCCGCTATGAATTGTTGCGCAAGGCCGGAGCGAGCGCGGGCGAAAACCTGCCGCTCGCCACGCAGTCGACGGTGCTCAGCGCGTTGCGCGCTGAATATGCCAGACTTTCCCGCCAATCCGCCGATCAGGCGACTGTGCTCGGCCCGCGCCATCCGGACGTGGCCAGCCTGCGCGCGCAGCTTGCCGACGTGCGCCGCCAGATCAACGCCGAGATCAGTCGCATGACGGCGTCGTCGCGCGCCGCCTATCTTGAAGCCGAACAGCGCGAGGCGGCCCTTTCCAGCCAGCTCAGGAGCGCCCAGGCCGAGAGCGGCGCGCTCGGTCCCGAACTCGTCAAGCTCGGCGAACTCGATCGGGAGGCCAAGGCGGAGCGAGGAGTCTACGAACAGCTGCTCAACCGACAGCGCGAACTCGCCCAGGTGAAGGATCTGGATCCCAGCGACATTCGCGTCGTTTCGCCGGCGCTGCCCCCATCGCGCACCACGCCGCCGCGGATTGCGCTCGCGGCCGCTTCAGCCGCGCTGGGCCTGATATCCGGCCTCGTCTACGCAATCGGCAAAGAATGGCGCGAGGACACGCTCAAGACAGCTGCGCAAGTCGAAAGACTCGGCGGTTTCGAAGTGATGGGATTCATTCCGCAGTTGAAGTCCGAGAAAAAAGAGGGCGGCGATGTGGCGCGGATCGCGTTCGCCCCGTGGCTCGCCGATCTTTGCGCCGAGCTCACGCCGGAAGCAGCCGGCGAGGAAGGGCTCGCGCTTGTGGTCGCTTCGACGCGGCGCGGCGAGGGTCGCTCGACGATCGCGTCGAACCTGGCGTCTTTTTTCGCGCAGGGCGGCGACCGGGTGCTGCTGGTCGAGGCCGACCGGCGAACCGACGGAGAAAGGCCCGGTTTTGGCCTGCTGGACGTGCTGGAGACCGGCGAGGATCTGAAGCGCGCCTTGATCGAGCCGAAAGGCGCGCCTTACACGGTGCTGCCGTATGGCGGGGAAACGCTGAATCATCCAAGCGCGGTGGGCGGGCTGATGAGCGGCGTCACCATGCGCGCCATGCTCAAGCTCGCCCGTCAGTGGTTCGATGTTGTAGTTATTGACGGCCCGCCGGCGCTTGAAGCGCCGCACGCCCGGTTGCTGGCCGCGCAGGCGGACCGAACCGTATTCGTCATCGAATGGGGCAAGACCAGCGCCGCTGACGTAACGGCTGCGCTTGGGCGACTGGACCTGCGAGAGGCGGCTGTGCTTTATAACAAGACCGACGTGAAGGCGCTCCGGATGTACGACCCGCAGCAATCGCGCCTGATGGAGAAGCAGGCCGAGGAAATCGCCACAGCGGCCTGAGAGTCCCAAGAGGCGCTAGCCGACTCGCAACAAACCGACATAACATCAAGGGGCAAGCGGACTGGCCGCGCCCTCCTCCGCCTGAGGTCACTTTGGCTTATTCCAGGATCGTCGATCTGACGCGCATTCGTCTGTCCCGTCGCGCTTTTGTCGGCGCCGGCGCCGCCGCATTGGTCGCCCCGCGCGTTCTGGCGAAATCCGGCGCCCAGCCCGCCACCGGCGACCGCTTCGGTCCGCTCGCGCAGGGCGAGACCGAGAGCCACGGACTCTCGGCGTTCGGCGACCTCGGCGAGCCAGCCGACTTCAAATACTTCGACTACGTCAATCCGAAGGCCCCGAAAGGGGGAACATTGGCGCTGTCGCCAGCAAGTCCGACCTACGACAGTTTCAACGCATACATCTTGCGCGGCAATCCGGCGACGGGCATGACGCTCGTCTTCGACAGCCTGATGAACCAGAGCCTCGACGAACGCGACGCCTATTACGGACTCGTCGCCAAGAAGGTGCGGATTTCGCCCGACAAGCTCACCTACGCCTTCCTGCTGCGCAAAGAGGCGCGCTTTCACGACGGCTCGCCGCTCACGGCGCATGACGCCGCCTTTTCGCTCAACATCCTCAAGACCAAGGGCCACCCCGTCATCAGCCAGTTGTTGCGCGATCTCGAAAGCGCGGAAGCGGAAGCCGACGACGTGCTCGTCCTGCGCTTCGCGCCTGGCCGCACACGCGACCTGCCGCTCAGCGTCGTCGGTCAGCCGATCTTTTCGCGCGCCTATTACAAGGACCGCGATTTCGAGGCGACGACGTTGGAGCCGCCGCTTGGCTCGGGACCATACAAGGTCGGGGCCTTCGAGCAGGGTCGCTTTATCGCCTACCATCGCGCGCCCGACTATTGGGCGAAGGACCTGCCGATCAGCATCGGCCAGGGCAATTTCGACGTCGTCCGCTTTGAATATTTCGGCGACAGCCAGGTCGCCTTTGAGGCCTTCAAGGCGGGCGCGTTCACCGAGCGGGAAGAGAACATCGCGCGCGTCTGGGCCACCGGCTACGATTTCCCGGCCTTCAAGGACGGGCGCGTCAAGCGAACGACGACGCCCAACAACAATATTCCCCAGATCCAGGGATGGTTCTTCAACACGCGCCGAAAGATCTTCAGTGACCCGCGCGTGCGCGAAGCCATCGGCTACGCCTTCGATTACGAATGGACGAGCCGCAATCTGATGTATGACGCCTATAAGCGCATCTCCTCCTACTTCGAGAATTCGGAACTGGAAGCGAAAGGCTTGCCGAGCGCGCAGGAAAAGGCGCTGCTCGAACCCTATCGCGCCGATCTTCCGGCGGAAGTTTTTGGCGAACCCTTCGTCGCGCCCGTCTCCGACGGCTCGGGTCAGGACCGCGTCCTCTTAAAGAAAGCCAATGATCTTCTTGTTGCGGCGGGCTGCACGCGTAAGGACGGAACCCTGCGATTGCCCGACGGCGCGCCGCTCGAATTCGAGTTTCTCGACAATTCCAGCGTTTTCGAGCGTCACACGCAGCCCTTCATCAAAAATCTGAAGCTGCTCGGCGTCAACGCCCGCATCCGCATTGTCGACGCCGCACAATACAAGAAGCGGCTCGAGGACTTCGATTTCGACATCGTCCACGACGTGCTGCTGATGAGCTGGAACCCGGGAGAGGAGCTTCGCGCCTATTTTAGCTCGAAGACCGCCAACGTCCCCGGTTCGCGCAATCTGGCGGGCGTCTCCAATCCGGCGATCGACGCGCTCGTCGAAAAAGCCCTGCAGGCGCAGACGCGCGACGAACTCGTCACCACCTGTCGCGCGCTCGACCGGGTTTTGCGCGCGCAGCGCTACTGGGCGCCGCACTGGTATAATCCCATGCACCGCTTCGCCTATTGGGATCTTTTCGGCCAGCCCGAGCGCCCGCCGAAGTTCGACACAGGCGTGCTGTGGACCTGGTGGTGGGACGAGGATAAGGCGCGCAAGATCAACTTCACGGCGCGCTGAGTATTTCGGCGGGGCCCAGGGTCCTCCGAGAACGACATTCGCTCGAAGGCAAAAGGACGCGAGACGCTAGATGGGAGCCTATATCGCCCGCCGCGTGCTGCTGATGATCCCGACGATCCTCGGCATCATGCTCATCTCCTTCGCCATCGTGCAGTTCGCGCCGGGGGGGCCGGTCGAACGCATCATCGCGCAGCTGCAGGGTTTCGACGTCGGCGCGACGGGCCGTTTTTCCGGCGGCGGCGGCGATGTCGGACAAGGCGGCGCGAGCCAGACCGGAACCATGGCCGCCGAAACCGCCTCAAAATATCGCGGCGCTCAAGGACTTGATCCCAAATTCATCGCAGAACTCGAAAAGCAGTTCGGCTTCGACAAGCCTGCCTGGGAGCGCTTCCTGCTGATGGTGAAGAACTACGCGATGTTCGATTTCGGACGCAGCTATTTTCGCGACGAAAGCGTCCTCAAGCTGATCGGCGAGAAGCTTCCGGTATCGATTTCACTTGGCCTCTGGATGACGCTTCTCTCCTATTCGATTTCAATTCCGCTCGGCATCGCCAAGGCGGTGCGCGACGGATCGAAATTCGACATGTGGACCTCGAACGCCGTCATCATCGGCTACGCCATTCCAAGTTTTCTCTTCGCCATGCTGCTGATCGTTCTGTTCGCGGGCGGATCGTTCTGGCAGATCTTCCCGCTGCGCGGCCTGACGTCGGACGACTTCTGGCAGCTGTCGCTGTTCGACAAGGTCAAGGATTATCTGTGGCATATCATCTTGCCCGTCACGGCTATGACGCTCGGCGCCTTCGCGACCCAGACCTTTCTGACGAAGAACTCTTTCCTCGATGAAATCCGCAAGCAGTACGTGCAGACGGCGCGCATGAAGGGGCTGACCGAGCGGCGTGTGCTCTACGGCCATGTGTTTCGCAACGCCATGCTGATCGTCATTGCTGGCTTTCCGGGCGCTTTCGTACACGCCTTCCTCACCGGCTCGGTGCTGATCGAAACGATCTTCTCGCTCGACGGGCTCGGCTACCTCTCCTTCGAGAGCATCGTGAACCGGGACTATCCCGTGGTCTTCGCCAACCTTTATATTTTTGCGCTGCTCGGTCTCGTGGTGAATCTCATCTCCGACCTTACCTATACCTGGATCGACCCGCGCATCGACTTTGAAACGCGCGAGGTCTGACCGTGAGCGCAGCGATCGAAACCACTCCCGATCTCGCCCCGTCGCTCAATCGCGAAGGATGGCTGCGGCTCACGCCGCTCGACCGGCGTCGCCTCGAGAATTTCAAGGCGAACACGCGCGGCTATTGGTCCTTCTGGATCTTCATGACGCTCTTCATCATGTCGCTCGGCTCGAACTTCCTGGCGAACGATCGGCCCATTCTGGCGTGGTACAAGGGCGAGTTGCTGTTTCCGGCCTTCGTCTCCTATCCGGAGGAGAAATTCGGCGGCTTCCTCGCCCGAACCGACTACCGCGATCCCGTCATCGCCGACGAAATCAAGTCGCATGGCTGGATGCTTTGGCCGCCGATCCGTTTTTCCTACGACACGCATAATCTGGAGCTGCCGACGCCGGCGCCGTCTCCGCCGACCTGGATGCTGACGCAGAAGCAATGCGAGGTCGCCGCGGCGAAAGGCCTTCGGCCGGGCCAGCCAAACCGCGGCTGCGCGGCGCTCGAATATAATTGGCTCGGCACCGACGATCAGGGCCGCGACGTCGTCGCCCGCCTGCTGTACGGATTTCGAATCTCGGTGCTGTTCGGACTTATCCTGGCGACGGTCTCGTCGATCGTCGGCGTCGCGGCGGGGGCCATACAAGGCTACTTCGGCGGGCGGGTCGATCTCGTGTTCCAGCGCTTCATCGAGGTCTGGTCCTCATTGCCGCAGCTCTATCTGCTCATCATCGTGTCGTCCTTCCTGACCCCGGGATTTTTCGTGCTGCTCGGCATTCTGCTGCTCTTCTCCTGGGTGTCGCTGGTGCATGTCGTACGCGCCGAGTTTCTGCGCGCCCGCAATTTTGAATATGTGAACGCCGCGCGCGCACTCGGGCTGAGCAACTTCCGGATCATCGTCAAACATCTGCTGCCGAACGCCACCGTGGCGACGCTGACCTTCCTGCCTTTCATTCTCAATTCGTCGATCACGACGCTCACGGCGCTCGACTTTCTCGGGTTTGGCCTGCCGCCGGGCTCGCCTTCGCTCGGCGAACTCCTGTTGCAAGGAAAATCCAATCTTCAGGCGCCTTGGCTGGGACTGACGGGCTTTGCGATCATCGCGCTGATGCTGTCGCTGCTGGTCTTCGTCGGCGAGGCGGTCCGCGACGCGTTCGACCCAAGGAAGAATTTCCGGTGACGGCGTGCTACATTGCCGGCGGAGCGAGGCTATGAACCGAATTGTCCGAGAACACTATCCGGCGGCGAAGCTTCCCGACGATTTACGAGATGAGATCGGCGCCGAAAAGCGAGTGACGATCACCATCGAGGTGGAAAACGCAGCCCCCGACGCGCGCAACGACTGGTTCTCCAAATATGAGCATATACGTCGTGCCAATTTTCATTCGCTTGAAGAAGTGAATGATCATGTGCGCTCGCTTCGCGACGAGTGGGATCCTCGCCAGCAATGAGAGTCAGAATCTATCTCGACTCCAATGTATTCATTGACGCATTTGAAAACGATGACCTTCCAGTCACGCGAGGGAGATTGGTGCTGGATCACGTCAGAGCAGGCGGCGCTGTCGGCGTGATCAGCGAGCTGGTCGTCGCAGAGCTGCTGACGAAACCTATGGAAACCGGAGACAGCGAGTTACGCGACGCGTATGAAGCTCTGTTCGAGTCGTCTTCCATGATAGAAGCCTTTCCAATTGATCGGCGTGTGCTCGTGCAAGCGGCAAGCCTGAGAGCGACGGTAAAGTCCATGAGAATGCCTGACGCAATCCACGTAGCGACGGCGAAGCTCCAGAATTGCGGCGCTTTTGTCACTGCCGACAGACGCCTTGCAATTCCTGACGGAATGCGAGCGATCAACCTTAACGCGTCGACCCTCGACGAATTGCGCGCACTCACATGACCTCTGATCCCCTCCTCGACGTTCGCGATCTCTCGGTCTCCTTTCTGCACGGGGGGCGCGAGACCAAGGCCGTCGATCGCGCGTCCTTCGCGCTCGAGCGCGGCAAGACTTTGGCGCTCGTCGGCGAGTCCGGCTCCGGCAAGTCGATCAGCGCCCTGTCGATCGTCCGTCTGCTTCCGCCCGGCGCAGCCGTGTCAGGCAAGGCGCTGTTTGACGGCCAGGACATGCTGGCGATCGACGACAATCGTCTGCGCGCCATTCGCGGCGCGCGCATCACGATGGTCTTCCAGGAGCCGATGACCTCGCTCAATCCGCTGCAGACGATCGAGCAGCAGATTGCCGAAATTCTCGAACTGCACGGGATGCGCGGCGAAGACGCCGTTCGCAAGCGGGTCGTTGAGCTGCTCGGAGAGGTCGGCATCCCGGATCCAGAGGCGCGGCTCGGGGCCTATCCGCATCAGCTCTCGGGCGGCCAGCGTCAGCGCGTCATGATCGCGATGGCGCTCGCCAACAAGCCCGATCTGCTGATCGCCGACGAACCGACGACGGCGCTCGACGTCACCGTGCAGGCGCAAATTCTCGCGCTGCTCGAGCGGCTGCAAGCCACCTACGGCATGGCGATGCTGTTCATCACGCACGACCTCGGGCTCGTGCGCCGTTTCGCCGATACCGTCTGCGTCATGCAGAAGGGCCGCATCGTCGAACAGGGCGAGGTGGAGACGGTATTCTCTTCGCCTCAGCATCCCTACACCAAGGCGCTGCTCACGGCGGAGCCCAAAGGCGCGCCGATCGTGGAAAACAACGAAGCGCCTGTGGTTGCGTCAGCCGAGGATTTGCGGGTCTGGTTTCCGATCCGCCGCGGATTCATGCGCCGTGTCGTTGGCCACGTGAAGGCGGTGGACGGCGTCACCGTCGCGGTGCGCGAGGGCGCGACCGTCGGCGTCGTCGGCGAGTCCGGCTCCGGCAAAACGACGCTGGCGCTGGCGATGCTGCGTCTCATTCGCTCGGAAGGGCCGGTTGTTTTTCTGGGCCAGCGCATCGACGGCAAGAGCGTCGACGCCATGCGTCCGCTTCGCCGCGACATGCAGATCGTCTTTCAGGATCCTTACGGCTCGCTCTCGCCGCGCATGTCGGTCGCCGAAATCGTCGCCGAAGGGCTGACCGTTCAGCGGCCCGAACTCACGCTCGATCAGCGGCGTGAAATCGTTGCGCGCGCGCTGCAGGAAACGGGACTCGATCCATCGACGATGGACCGCTATCCGCACGAATTTTCCGGCGGCCAGCGGCAGCGCATCGCGATCGCCCGCGCCATGGTGCTCGAGCCGAAATTCGTCGTGCTCGACGAGCCGACCTCCGCTCTCGACATGTCCGTGCAGGCGCAGATCATCGATCTCTTGCGCGATCTCCAGCGCCGTCGCTCGCTCGCCTATCTCTTCATCAGCCACGATCTGCGCGTCGTGAAGGCGCTCGCCGCGCATCTCATCGTCATGCGCTACGGCAAGGTGGTGGAGGAAGGACCGGCGACCCAGGTGTTTTCGGCGCCAAAGAGCGACTATACGCGCGCCCTCTTCGCCGCGGCGTTCCGCAACGAGGCGGCGCCGATCCCGGGCAACGCCGTCAGCGAAAAGTAAAGATTGAAGTCGTCGCCTATCCAGCGTTTTCAGGCGCGCTGACCCGCGCCGGGTCGCGGAAAGCGACGACGGTGACCCGCTGCGTCAGAACGGCTTCGTCGCGCTGATTATAAGTCTCCAAATTCATTGAAACGAAGCCGCGATCGGCATGGCGACGCGGATGAACGATTCGCGTCACTTCGGCTTCCACGCGCAGAGAGTCGCCAGGCCGCACCGGCAGCTTCCAGGCGATATGCGCCTCGACGCCGACGAGCCCGCCCGCGAATGGCGGATCGGCTGAGTCGATGAGAAGCTTTATGCTGAGCGCGCCGGTTTGCCAGCCGCTGGCGACAAGCCCGCCGAACATGCTGTCCTTGGCCGCTTCCGCGTCGAGATGGAAATATTGCGGATCATTGTCGCGCGCGAAGCGGATGATGTCCTGCGCGGTGATTGTCATGCTCGTTGAACGCAGCCGCTGGCCGACGCGTAGATCTTCCAGATAGAGCTTCTTCGTCATGAGAATACATCCTTCGCCAGGCGCCTGACGCTCGTGACCGCTCCGGCGCCCGCCGCCTCGTTGCGCGCGCGCACCAGGTCGAGCGGCTCGCTCGTGACTTGCATATGCGTGGCGTTGGCGTGAAGCAGCGTTTCGGCGTCTCGCATGACGCCGACATGCCCCTTCCAGAAGACGATATCGCCGCGCGCGAACGGCGCGCCGGGCTCGAGCGCAACGCCAAGCGCAGCTTCCTGCATATCCGTGTCGCGCGGCGCCTTGACCCCGGCCATCAGCAGGGAAACCTGCACCAGTCCCGAACAATCGACGCCGAGCCAGGACTTTCCGCCCCATAGATAAGGCGCGCCGATGAGCGTCTCGGCGACAGCCACGAAGTCAGGCGCCTTCGCCTCGCACGAGACGAGATGTTTGCGATAGATGAATCCGAGCTCCGGCGTCACGCAAAAGCCGTCGCGCTCTTCCGCGATCGCGACCTCCGCGCCGAGCGGCAGGGCGTTCAGCGGCGGCAGTTTGATGTTCGGGCCCGGATAGATAAACGTCCGCGGAACGCAGACGCGATGCGTCGGCGCGCTCAATTCGCGCCACAGCGTATTGGCCGCGATCCAGCCGACGTAATTGTCGCGCGCGAGCTGCGCCCAGGCCCAGCCTTCCTCCTCATCGTAAACAGTAACGCGCTCGCCGTAGATCGCCTGAGTGTCGACCGCGGCGTCGGGGCGCGGCTCGCGCCGAAGGTCGACGACGCAGTCTCTCACCTCCTTCGCGACGCCTTCCACATAGCGCTCGGCGGTCACACGTCCCTTCAAATAGGCGGCGGCGACTTCGGGACGCGCGGGCGTCAACCGCCGATCGAAATGTGCGCTCACGACGTCGCTTTCTGTTGCTCGGCGCGCTTCTCGATCAACTCATAGAGAAGCCGCGCCGCTTGCACGTCGCCGCCTTCCGGCCGGCCGGGCTTCGTCGACGGATTCCAGCAGTAGACGTCGAAATGCGCCCAGCGCTTGGGGTCGGCCACGAAGCGCCTCAAGAACAGCGCGGCGATGATCGATCCGGCGAAGGGACCGCTCGTGACATTGACGAGATCGGAGATTTTGCCGTCGAGTCCGCTGTCGTAATTTTCCCACAGCGGCATCCGCCAAACCGGATCGTTCACGGCCGCGCCCTGCCCCGCGATCTCAGCGGCGAGCGCGTCATCGCCGGTATAGAAAGGCGGAATCTCAGGACCAAGCGCGACGCGGGCGGCGCCGGTCAGCGTGGCGAAATCGAACAGGAGATCAGGCGGCGTTTCGCTCGCATAGGCGAGCGCGTCGGCGAGAACTAGCCTGCCTTCGGCGTCGGTGTTGCCGATCTCGACGGTCAGCCCTTTGCGGCTACGGTAAACGTCGCTCGTTCGAAACGCCGAAGCCGAGATCGAATTTTCGACGATCGGCAACAGCACGCGCAAGCGAACCGGCGCATCCCCGCCAAGCAGCATCGCCGCGAGCGACAGCGCGGTCGCGGCGCCGCCCATGTCCTTCTTCATCAGCGCCATCGCGCTCGAAGGCTTGATGTCGAGCCCGCCGGTGTCGAAACAGACGCCCTTGCCGACAAGCGTCACCCGCAGGCCGTCCTCGGGCCCGTGCTCGAATTCGACGAGCCTCGGCGGCTGCGCCGCCGCGCGGCCAACGGCGTGGATCAACGGGAAGTTTTCCGCAAGCAGCTCGTCGCCGACAATGACGCGGCTCTTGGCGCCGTGCTTCGCGCCGAGAGCGAGCGCCGCCTCCGCGAGCGCCTCCGGCCCCATGTCATTGGTCGGCGTGTTGACGAGATCGCGTCCGAGAGCCACGGCGGCGGCGATTCGCTCGATGCGCGCGGCGTCCACGTCCTGCGGCGCGCACAGACGCGGCGCTTCGTTCTTGCGCGCCTTGTAGCGGGAGAAGGCATAGCTCGACAGAAGGAAGGCCAACGCCGCCTGAGAGGGCGAATCGACGCCGGCGCCGAAGCGGTAAAGGCCCTTGGGCAACGCCGCGGCGAGCTTTCCGGCAAAGAACGGATCGCGCGTTTTCGGCTCCCTTCCCTCCGCGCCGAAAAAGACGCGCGGCGCGCCATCGACCTCCGGCGCGAAAAGGAGCGAACCCGGCTTCGCCTCAAATGACGCAAGGTCGGCAAGCCGCGCGGTCGCCTGAGGAAGCTTTGCGCGGCGTTCGGGCCAGTCTTCCTTATTGACGAAATCGATGGCGATCGCCCCCGGCGACCAGTCTTCAAGCTTCATTCGCGTCCGTTGTCTTCGCTCTGCGGCGCCGTGACCCGTCTCTATCTCCGCATCACACAAAAGGGAAAGAGCGCCGATAGCAAGGGGCTCAAAGCAACGAACCTGGGGAGATGAACAGCGACGGCGGCGCTCGCTTAAAAGACGCGCTTTTACGCAAAGTGCACAATCTTTGATCGGCAGGCGCCGCGCAACTGGCCAAGCTTGCGCCCGAAGGCGTTATGCAAAACGATTATTTTATACGCAGCATGGCACGCAGATTGCTTAGCGAACGCTCACCTCGCCACCGTTCAGGGCATGTCTGCGCAAATGAAGATCATCACGGCCATTATCAAACCCTTCAAGCTCGACGAGGTGCGCGCGGCGCTGACGGAAATCGGCGTGCATGGAATGACCGCGACTGAAGTGAAAGGCTATGGCCGGCAGAAGGGCCACGCCGAAATTTATCGGGGGGCCGAATATATCGTCGCCTTCCTGCCCAAGGTGAAGATCGACGTCGCTCTTCCCGAGGCGGTCGTCGATCGCGCCATCGAGGCGATCAGACTCGCCGCCTATACCGGGCATATCGGCGACGGCAAGATTTTCGTTTCGCCGCTGGAGCGCGCGATGCGCATCCGCACCGGCGAGACCGACTCCGACGCGCTCTGAAGCGCTTTCTCCAGTCATCATCAGGATCAATCGATGCACAGCTCGTTTGCGCGCGCCTCGAGCGAAGATTTCCTTATCCTGAGGAGCCCGCAACCCGGGCGTCTCGAAGGACGGGGAAATCCGCTCGCGCTGTATCTCTCGCCCTCGCGCCTCGAGACGCGCCTTACAGGCGCTCCTCAGCCTGAGGGCGACGTACTGCGCCGCACGATTTTGGGAGCGGCGACCGCGTTGGCGGCTTTCACCATTTCGCAACCCGCTCTCGCTCAGGAAAGCGTCGGCAAGATCGACGCGGCGGACACCGCCTTCATGATCGCCGCAACCGCGCTCGTGCTGATGATGACGCTGCCCGGCCTTGCGCTTTTCTACAGCGGCATGGTGCGCAAGAAGAACGTGCTCGCCACCATGGCGCAAAGCCTGATCGCCACGGCCCTCGTGTCGCTGCTGTGGATCGGCGTCGCCTACGGCCTCGCCTTCAGCGGCGACGGCGCCTTCATCGGCGACGCGTCGCGCACGCTCCTCGCCGGTATCGGACTCGATACGGTGAGCCCCTTCGCCAAGACCATCCCCGAGATCCTGTTCATGATGTACCAGATGACCTTCGCGGTCATCACCTGCGCGCTGGTCGGCGGCTCCGTCGCCGAGCGCATGAGGTTCTCGGCCTTCATGCTGTTTTGCGCGCTCTGGCTCTTCATCGTCTATGCGCCTTCGGCGCACTGGGTCTGGGGCGGCGGATTCCTGCAGAAGATGGGTCTCCTCGATTTCGCCGGCGGGACGGTCGTGCACATCAACGCCGGCGTCGCCGGACTGGTCTGCGCCGTGGTGCTGGGGAGTCGCGTTGGCTTCGGTCGCGAAAACCTCTCGCCTTTCGACCTCTCGCTCGCCGTCGTCGGCACGGGCCTGCTCTGGGTCGGCTGGTTCGGCTTCAACGGCGGCTCGGCGCTCGCCGCCAATTCGCGCGCGGTCTTCGCGATCGTCGCGACGCATCTCGCCGCCTGCGCCGGCGCGTTGGTGTGGAGCGGATTGGAATGGCTCCAGCGCGGCAAGCCGTCGGTGCTCGGCGTCGTCTCTGGCGCCGTCGCCGGACTTGGCACGATCACGCCGGCCTCGGGCTATATCCTGCCCTGGCACGGGGTCGTGATCGGGGTGATCGCGGGCGCCGTCTGCTATTGGTTCTGCACCGTCGCGAAATACAAGTTCCGCTACGACGATACGCTCGACGTGTTCGGCGTGCATGGCGTCGGCGGCATCATGGGAACGCTGCTCGCCGGGGTCTTCGCCACGCGCGCGATCACCGCTTCAGAGGGGGACCCTGGCGTGGCCGGTCTGCTCGAAGGCGATCCGCATCAGCTTCTCGTCCAGGCGATCGGCGTCGGCGTCACCATTGTCTGGTGCGTGGTCGGCACCTGGGCGACGCTGAAAATCGTCTCGATGTTCACGAGGCTTCGCGTGAATTACGACGACGAGCGCGAGGGACTCGATATCGCGCTGCATGGCGAAGCGCTGCATCAGTAGAAAGCGACCAAACGAGCGTCGCCTTTAGGCGTCATGGCCGGGCTTGTCCCGGCCATCCACGCCATCAATCTGCTCTTACGACCTCCCAAGCGCGGGGCGCCAATCGCTTATGACGCACGACGTAGATGGCCGGGCCAAGCCCGGCCATGACGGCCGATTTGAATCAGCTCAACGCAATCCATGGCGTGGGTATTATGATACCTTAACCGTTGGCTCCTTAGTTTATCGGCGTTCTAGCGCCCTTATTACGACGAAAACCACTTGACCGGCCCCGCCGCATCCCCTATCCACACGGCTTCCGAACTTTAGCGTTCTGACGGAATTCCCATCCCATGTTTGGCAAGACCTATTCGGCGAAACCCGCCGACATCGAAAAGAAGTGGGTGCTGATCGACGCCTCCGGGCTCATCGTGGGCCGCCTCGCTTCGATCATCGCGCTGCGCCTTCGCGGCAAGCACAAGGCGACCTTCACCCCGCATATGGACGATGGCGACAACATCATCGTCATCAATGCAGACAAGGTCGTTCTGACCGGCCGCAAGCGCGACCAGAAGGTCTATCACCACCACACGGGCTTCCCCGGCGGCATCAAGGAGCGCTCGGCGAAGTTCCTGCTCGAGGGGCGCTTCCCGGAGCGCGTCCTGGAGAAGGCGGTGCAGCGCATGCTGCCGCGCGGGCCCCTGGGCCGCAAGCAGCTCGGCAATCTCCGAGTTTACAAGGGCGCCGAACATCCGCATGAGGCGCAAAGCCCGCAGACGCTCGACGTCGCCGCCCTGAACGTCAAGAATAGCCGGAGCGCCTGATCATGGCCGAGACCACTCTTTCTTCGCTTTCCGACCTCCAGGGAAGCGTCGCCGCGGCGCCCGAAGCGCCCCGTTACGTCCAGAAGCTGGACAAGCAGGGCCGCGCCTACGCGACCGGCAAGCGCAAGAACGCCGTCGCGCGCGTCTGGGTGAAGCCCGGCGCCGGCAAGATCACCGTCAACGGCCGCGACATCGAGGCCTATTTCGCGCGACCCGTTCTGCGCATGATCCTCGCGCAGCCGCTCGTCGTCGCCAAGCGCTCGGGTCAGTATGACCTCGTCGTTTCGGTCGCGGGCGGCGGACTTTCGGGTCAGGCCGGCGCGGTGCGCCATGGCCTCGCCAAGGCGCTGACGAACTATGAGCCGGAGCTGCGCCCCGCGCTCAAGAAGGAAGGTTTCCTCACGCGCGACTCCCGCGTCGTCGAGCGAAAGAAATACGGCAAGCGCAAAGCCCGCCGCAGCTTCCAGTTCTCGAAGCGCTAAGCTTCGCGTCTTCGTGGCGGAGGTTTCAAAGCGGCGCTTCGGCGCCGCTTTTGTTTTTGCGGGTCAATAGACGCAGATCTTGAAGTCGTCGCCGACCCAGCAGGCGCGGTCCGACGCGGAGCGCTTCGCTTCCCCCCAGCGGGAGTTGATCCCGTCGCGGGTCAGTCCCCTCACTTCCGCCACGCCCGGCAAAGTCACGGAGACGCTGATTATTGTCGCGCCGTCAAACGCGTCCCGGCCAATCGGCTTTATCGAAAAGCCGCCGCCCTTCTCAGCCGAAAAATCGCACTTCCCGTTATAGGCCGGCGCGCCGTTGCTGGTGACGACGCATCTCGCCGGTTTCGCGATGGCGTCTGTCAGCAGGACTTGCTGGGCCAACACGATCAAAGCAACAGAGATCGTAATTCTCTTCATGAAATTCTCCCTTCGCGGCGCTCAATCGAGCCCCGGCGCGTTGTGCCGTTCGCGCAGACCCGCGACGCCCAGGAGCCCGACGGCGGCGCCGAACATCAGATAGAAGGCCGGCGCGACCGGCGTGGCGAGAACTCCGATCAGCCAGGAGACGATGAAGGGCGCGAAGCCGCCGAAGATCATCACGGCGACATTGTAAGCGATCGCGAGCCCCGCCGTGCGGATATGCGTCGGAAACTGTTCGGCGAGCGCCGTCGACAGCGCGCCGAAGAGGCCGGAGAGTACGACGCAGAAGGCGGTCTGCGCCACAGCGAGCGCGAGCAGCGAGCGCTCCGCCTGCATCCAGACGAACAGTGGATAGACGCAAAGGAAAAGCAGCCCATAGGAGGCGAGGAGCAATGGGCGCCGCCCGAACCTATCGGAGAAGGCGCCGATCAATGGCGTCAATGCGATCAGCAGGAGAAGACCGGGCGCCTGGGCGATGAAGGACTGCGCCAGGCTCAACCCCATCTCCGTCTTGCCATAGGTCGGCATGTAGACGAGGACCACATAGAAGGAGATCGTCGCGCCGACCGTCGCGGCGAAGCAGGCGATGAGTCTGTCGGCTCGGCGCCGGAGCAGGTCGAGAAAGGCGTCCATCGCGCGGCCGTGTTGCGGCGATGTCTGAAAGGCGTGGGTTTCGTCGAGATTGCGCCTGATATAGACGCCCACCGGGCCGATCAGCAGGCCGGCGAGAAAGGGAAGCCGCCAGGCCCATTCATGCAACGCTTCGGCCGAAAAGGCGCCGGCGACGACAATGCCGGCCAGCGTCCCGAGCAGGATCGACAGCCCCTGCCCAACCATTTGCAGTGATCCGTAAAGTCCGCGCCGCCCTGCCGGCGCGATTTCGATCAGAAAGGCGGTCGAACTCGCGAATTCTCCCCCTGTCGCAAAGCCCTGCAGCAATCGGCCGGCGACGACGAGCAGCGGCGCGAAGACGCCGGTCGCCGCATAGGTCGGCGCGAAGGCGATCACCGCCACGGCGCCGGTCATGAGGAACATGATGAGTTGCAGCGCGGCCTTGCGGCCCTTTCGATCGGCGTAGAAGCCGAAAAAGACTCCGCCAAGCGGCCGCGTGCAGAAGCCCGCCCCAAAGGTCGCGAAGGCCAGCAACAAAGCCGCCGTGTCGTCTCCGCTCGGAAAGAACGCCTGCGCCAGGACCGAAGCGAAAAAACCGTAGACGACGAAGTCGTACCATTCGAGCGCATTGCCGATGACGGCGGCCGCGATCTGTTTCGGCGCAGGCGTTCTCGCTGGGACCAGATTCATGCAGTTTCTCGATTGCGCGCCGCTAGCGGGAAGACAGAAGTTCGCCGAGCGGCCGCCGCGCCGCCTCGACGATCAGCGCGCCGACGACGCCGAGCGCGCCCATGAGCAGGAAGAAATGCACATTTGCGAGGCTCGACCAAAAGCTGCCGAGCCACCCCGCAAGCAAATTGCCCAGAAACATCGAAGTGAACCAGACGCCCATCAGCGCCGAGCGCGAGCCTTGTGGCGCGACATGCGAAACAAGCGACAGGGCGATCGGCGAGAAATGCAGTTCCGAGACGGTGATGACGGCAAAATAGGCGAGCAGCCACAACCAGCTCGCCTCGCCGCCGTCGGCGTTCCAGGCTGCGAACGCCATCACGCCGTAGCTCGCCGCGACGCCGAGACAGCCGAGCGACATTTTGCCGATCGTCGAAGGCTCGCGCCCGATCCGCGCGAGCCAGGCCCACAAGGCGACGAGCGGCGGCGTGAAGAGAAAGATCATCAGCGGATTGAAAGCCTGAACCCATGTCACCGGAAGTTCGGCGCGCCAGCCGAAGAAGTCGACGCTGCGATCCGTCGACTGGGCCGCCCAGAGCGCGATGGTGTTGCCCTGCTGCTCGAAGGCGGCCCAGAACAGCGCCGACGGCGCAAAGAGCAGCATCAGGATGGCGAACGACCGGCGAAACTGCGCGCGTGTTTGCGAAGTGCGTGTGCGCCTTTCGCGCCGCGGCTCCGCCGGCAGGCTCGGCAGACCAATCACGTAAGTCACGAGTCCGATCGCCATGCCGACGCCAGCGCAGGCGAATCCATAGTGCCAGCCGATCGACTCGCCGATGGTTCCGCAGACGAGCGGCGCCAGGAACGCGCCAATGTTAATGCCAACGTAGAAGATCGAATAGGCGCGATCGCGGCGCGCGTCATTCCGGGAGTAAAGCTCGCCGACCTGTATCGAGATGTTCGGCTTGAAGAAGCCGCAGCCCGACGCGATGAGAAGCAGCGCGATGAGGAACAGGCGATCGAACGCCATCATGAAATGGCCGGCCGCCATCACCATTGCGCCGATCACGATCGTGCGCGAACGCCCGAGCCAGCGGTCGGCGATCAATCCGCCGAGCACAGGCGTAAGATAAACGAGTCCCGTGTAGAGCCCGTAGATTTGCGACGCGAAGGGCTGCGGGCCGAGCGGACCGGAGAGCGTCTCGAGCCCGCGCTTCAGCGCGTCGAGACCCAGCGCCGCGTTCATTCGCTCCGGCTTCAGAAGGTATTCGACCATGTAGAGGACGAGAAGCGCCCGCATCCCGTAATAGGAGAAGCGCTCCCACATTTCGGAGGCGAAGAGAAAGGCGAGCCCGCGCGGATGGCCGAGAAATTCGTCGCTACGCTGCATTCGCCCTGCCGGACCATTCTCGTTTGGCGCGCCGCCGTCGCCTGCGCAGCCTCTATAGACGATGGGTCAACCGGCTCAAATCGCTCCCACGTCGAGGCTCGCCGCCACGAGCATCCCAAGTTCGCGGCATTCGTCGACAAAATCTTCGCGCCATTCGCCGCGGCAGATGAGCGGCTCCTGGATCGCCCGCCAGCGCAGGCCGGTCACGATCGTCTCGACGCCGCGACGCGTTCCTGTTCCGTCGTGACCGGCGCGGATGTAGAGCGCGTAAGGCAGCCCCTGGGTGCGCTCCAGCAAGGGATAATAGCAACGGTCGAAAAAGTCCTTGAGCGCGCCGCTCATGTAGCCGAGATTTTCGGTCGTTCCGAGAATGATCGCCTGCGCGGCGAGAACATGGTCGGGCGTCGTCAGGAAAGGGCTGAGCGCTTCGACGTCGACGCCCTCGATCTCGGGAGAGCGCGCGCCCTCAATGACAGCGTCACGCAATCGCTCGGTGTTGCGCGACGGCGCATGCGCGATAATCAGCAGGCGCTTTGACAAATGCGCGCGGCTACCAGGGATGAAATTCTGGCACGTAAATGATTTTCAAATAGACCGCAAAAGCAACGATCGCGAGAATCGCCAGCAGCGCGCTGTAGCCGATCACCGAATAGACCGAAGCGTTGTAGACCGAATCCAACATTCGCAGCGCATATGCGCGCAACCCGCCCTCTGTTTCCGCGAGCTCTTTGGCCATGTTCGCTCCTCCTCTCGGAAGCGGGGGCGACTCGTTTCGCCCTCATGTGCGAAAGTAGGGGACAGGCGGGCCGCCAACAATCTATCCTTGCCCATTATTTGACGTCCGCCCGCATGCTGCGGGGCGCATTTTCGGAAGCGCTGAATGTTCATTTCTCATTTTCTCAGTCGGTTCCGATCGAAACCGGCCTCGCGAAAAGCGCCAGAGCTTGAGGTTGCACTCGCAGCGCTGGAGGAACTGAGCGAAGCGCTTAGCGATCAGCAGCTCGATCGGCTTCGGATGCTGTCGGGCGACGATTATGCGGCGATCAGCGATTATCTCCGCCTTTTTCGCGCCGCAGCGATTTTTCAGGCGCTGAAATTTCGCGGCCCGCAGGACGGCGCCGTCGCCGAACTATTCGTCGCCTTCTACAGTCGGCATTTCGAGCCACTGGCGATGAGCGCTCTCCCGCCGCCAGATGAGCTGCAGCGGCGCGCTGAAGACCTTCTGGTCGGCGCGCCAGGTCGCGCGCATGCTCAAGCCCTCGCCGAGAAAAGCCGGGAGGCGGCGCAGCTGCTTGCGAAGGGGCGGGATCTCGCCACTCTCCATGCGCGTTTCTCCGATTATCTCGCGCGCAACTATGGCCGTCTGGAGCCGGCGTCTCGGGCGCGCTTCGATGAAAGCGCCTATCTCGCCGCAAACCCCGATGTCGCGGCGGCGGTTGAGCGTGGCGAGGCGCCTTCGGGCCGTAGCCATTTCGACAATCACGGCGCGGCGGAGGGAAGGAGTCAGCGCGTGTTCGGGGGCGATGACGGGCTCTGCCGGCAGGTCGCATATCCTCTCAACTTCCGCCGCTGCGCCTATTCCACGCGACCCGCCGGCGAACTGCAGGACTGTGACCTGCTCGCCCTGGAGTCTTTGCTCGCCATGCCGCCGTCCAAGGACATGGCGCTCACGCTATGCGCCGCCCCGCAGCGCTACGACGCAGCGTCTTCCTTCGATCGCGATCCGGCGATCGGCGCGGAGTCGCCCTACTTCCAGACGCTCGCCAAGGCATGCGCCTGGCGATCGGGCGCGCTCTATTTCGCAGCGTTCCGCGACGCGTTGGCCGACGTCGAAAACGGAATCGTTCATTACGACGCCGACAAGATCTGGGGCGATTCAGCTCAGGAGACGCTCCTCTATGTCGGAGGGCTGGCGCGGGCGCCTGATATGTTCCTGCTCGACGGCCGCTACGGACGACTCGAATTCGAAAAGCCCGCGCGCGTCGAGGGTCCCGCGCTGCTCGCGACGAGTTGGGCGACGCGCAATAATTACGGCCATTGGTTGATGAACGGACTTCTCTCGGTCTACCTGGCGCGCGAACCTCTCTCGCAGGGGCGGCTGAAACTATTGACGTCACGTCTCCCCGCGCATCTGCGTCAACAACTGCTGCAGCTCGGCGTTCCTGCGGAATCGATCGTCGAAACCGACGCGCGCTACGCAGGTTGCGATCATCTGCTCTACCCCTCTCCCCTGTCGACGTCGGGCAATATCGCCCCGCACGAAAGCGTGAAGGAATTCTTTGCGTTTCTCCAGCAGCGATTTCCCGCGCGTCATGAGCTCCGCCGTCCGCGCCTCGCCTATGTGTCCCGGGAGGGATTTCCATCGCAACGGCGGATGGTCAATGAAACGCAACTCTATGAAGCGCTAGCGCCGCTCGGCTTCGATCGCGTCGCGCCTCATGAGCTCGAATTCGCCGATCAGATCCATTGCCTTTCGCGCGCGCAGATCGTCATCGGCCAATTTGGCGCGGCCCTATGGAATGCGGCGTTCTCGCCCCCCGGCGCCCGGCTCATCGAAATCGCGACGACCAATTACGGCGGCAACGAATATCTGTGCGCCGCGCATCTCACGGGCCGCCGATTTAGTCGCATCATGATCGAACCCGAATTCGTCGACCCCGACAATGCGCAGATCTGCGAATTTCATGCGCCGATCGCCGCGGTCGTCGAAATGACCCGGGCGCTCATGGAGAAGGATTCAGCGCGCGCCTTCTAGCCGATTTCGGGCGTCCCGACCCTCCGTGCGTTTGCGCTTTCTCGCTCTTTCGACGATCTCAGCCTTTTGCGCTTCCGACATCGACGTCCAGCCGGCGATCTCCGCGCGCGTGCGGCCGCAGCCGACGCAGACGTCATCCCGATCGAGTTCGCAGATCTTTACGCATGGGCTGTCGACCATCGGCTCCACTACTCTGCATGGCGGCCGCCTCGATGAGGGCGGCGCTCCCTTCCTGCCGCGCTATAGGCCGGCGCGCCCCGCGCGTCAAAACCGCCCGACCGCTCGCGACAATCTTTTTCTCTTGCTCCAAATCGACTAGATGCGGACCATGACGACGAAGATCTTCATCGACGGCGACGCCGGCACGACCGGACTCGAAATACGCGAACGGCTCTCCGGGCGCCCGGACATTTCGCTCGTGGCGCTCCCGCAGGAGAAGCGCAAGGACGTCGCCGCCAAGCGCGACATTCTCGCCTCCGTGGACATCGCCATTCTGTGTCTGCCGGACGAAGCGGCCAAGGAAACCGTGGCGCTTTGCGATGCGCTCGGGGCCGCGGCCCCGCGACTGCTCGACGCCTCCACCGCGCATCGCGTCGCGGACGGCTGGGTCTACGGCTTCGCCGAGCTTTGCGAGGGCCAAGCGGCGGCGATCGCCCGCGCCCGGCGCGTCGCCAATGTCGGCTGCTACGCCACCGGCGCCATAGCGCTCATCCGCCCGCTCGTCGACGCCGGCCTGGTCCGGCCGGACCAGCTGCTGACGATCAACGCCGTCTCCGGCTATTCGGGCGGCGGGCGGCAGATGATCGAAGCCTATGAGAGCGGCGAGGCGCCAGCGTTCGAGCTCTACGCGCTCGGGCTCGAACATAAGCATCTTCCGGAGATCATGGCCTATTCGAAACTTACCGAACGGCCGCTGTTCGTGCCTTCGGTCGGCAATTTCCGCCAGGGCATGCTCGTCTCGATTCCGCTCGCGCTCGACGCCCTGCCGGGCAAGCCCACGGCCGACGATTTGAAAGCAGTCTATGCGCGCCACTATGCCGGCGCGAAGCACGTCCGGCTGGCGGCCGCGCCGGCGCATGGGAAGCTCGACGCCATGGCGCTGAACGGCGCCGACGATCTGGAGATCTTCGTCTTCGCCAATGAGGCGCGCCGCCATGCGCTGCTCGTCGCCCGGCTGGACAATCTCGGCAAGGGCGCGGCTGGGGCCGCGGTGCAGAATCTCGACCTGATGATGGGAAGGGTCGCCGTCGCCGCTTGAGGGCGACGGAACTTAGACGCCGCTTCGCCTGGCGCGACTAATCGGCGTAGGCGGTGGCGCCGCCCGGCAGTTTCGCGGCGACGTCCTCGTAGCGGCTGGTGCGCTTTTCCATCATCGTCTCGAAGGCTTCATGCACCTCCTGGACCGAGCGGACCTTGAGCCGGCGGCCCTGCTGCTCATAGAAGATGGGCTTGTTGGCGCGAGCCGGCCTCGGCAGCAGCGCCGCCGCCGACGTTTGCGGCGCCTCCTCCACGGTCCTCATGAAGCGCTCGGCGTCGTCCGGACCGAGGAAATGGATGAGATAGGTTTCGCCGGGGGTGAGCGGGCGGCCGATCTTTTCGGCGATCCTGGCGCTGTCCTTCTTGAGCATTTCGGCGGCGAGGACGGCGGACAGATAGGGATCGTTTCTCAGATTGAGGATCTGCGTCCGCATCTGCCCGCTGACGCGCGGCGCATCGAGACTGGCGATGGCCGCCGCCGTCTCGCCGTGGCCGTGGCGCCAGCCGAACACTTTCATCGCCTTGAACCAGGTCTTCTCCACGAATTGGAAGAGGCCGCTGGCGGAAGACGTGCGCGCCTTCGCGGTCGTCGAGAAATTCGACTCCTTGTCGGCGATGGCCATGAGCAGCGCCGGATCCATTTCGGTCGTCTGGGCCGCCTTCACGACGCGCTCGACGATCGACTGATGCACCTTAACCGATCCAAAGCGCATCACGCCCGGCGCGTCGGAAGCTTCGTCGCTCGTGACCCTGTGCGACCAGGTCAGCGACGCCTGCTCGATTGAGAAGTCGGAATCGAGCGCCGTGTCGTCGCCTTCGTCGAGCGCTGACTGCGTCATCGTCGTCAGCGGAGATGCGGCGGCGCGGACGCGCTGCGCGCGCGCCGTCCGCTCCGGACGACGAATCTCTTCGCGCTCGACGCTCAACGCCAATAAGGCCAGCACCGAAAGCAGAGTCGCGACGCACAGCGCCCGCAACAAGGGAGAACAAGCTTGATCGAGCAGTAAGTGCGGCAGGATCGCGCGCGGCGACGTCTTGGACTGCTGTCCTGAGCGAGGCGACGCGACCTTCTCGTCATTCGAAGGCGGCGGGGCGTTCGTCAGCGTGACCGTCATGCTTCGCGTTTTCTCCACAATTGCGCAAGATTTGCGTAAACAGGAGGTTACCTGCGAGGCGGGGCGAAAGATCGGCGGCCTGAGCCATGGTCGCGCCACAATCGCGACCGCGCCAAAGATGCGCGGCCGCGAATAAACAGATCATTTACAGTGAGTTAGTTGTATTTGCGCCGTCTCTGTCGCCACAATGACGCCATCAGTCGAGCCGTGCGAGCGACTCGCCTGCGTCCCGAATCGAGAGGCGGGGTGTCCCTAAAAGAGATTCGTCACTTTCGAGAGCATGCCCTGGAGCAGGTGGTACTCAGGGCCAGCGGTCGGCGTCGTGCGGGTGATGAAGTCGATCGGCTTGCCGTCTTCCATGCCGTAATCGGCGACTCGCTGAACCTTCTTCGACTTGTCGAAATAGACGGCGTAGACGCGCTGTTCGGCGATGTTCTGCGGCATGAAGGCGAATTGGCGCTCGATGCGCTGGCTGACGTAATACCAGGCGTCTCCGCCGACCGTCGACGTCGTCGACGGCGTGCCGAGGGTCGTCATCACCTGCTGCGCCGGCATGCCCGGCTTGATCTGCGAGGTGCTGCGCGAATCGAGAACGGCGCCGCGGTTGACGACGCCCTCATAGCCAAGACAACCGGAAAGCGAAACGCCGAGGCCGGCGACGGCCGCCAAACGAGCTACGACGCGCAAAGCCTGCGCCATGAATGTCTCCGCAATCTTCCGCCGCAGCGCGCTTGCGCCGGGTCCATAGTTCCTCGCCAAATCCGTAATCTTCGAAGGCAGCGAAAGCAAGACGGCTCTTCTTGCTTTCACGCCGCGCTGGCGTCCATGCGCGAACGCACATATCTGGGTCTATGAATGGCGCGCGAAGGGGAGACGAAGCGATGAACAGAATTTCCGGCTCACAGCCGCCGCTGTCGCGCCGTCTCGCTCTTTCCGACGTGCCGCCCGAGGGTCTTGAGGTCACGATCGCCGCGACGCGCGCCGAATGCGCGGCGTTGGCGCGGCACAACGCCCTGCCCGCGGTGCATTCTCTGAACGCCGAGCTGCGGGCGCGACGGTGGCGCGGCGATGGGCTGGAGATCGACGGCGAGTTGCGCGCCAGCCTCAGGCAAACCTGCGTCGCGACTCTCGAGGAGTTCGATTCAGAACTCGTCGAACCTGTCCACATGCGCTTTGCGCCGGCGCCCGACGAGGAGGCTCGCAGCCGAAGACGACACGAAGAATCGACGGAAATCACGCTGGATGAGGATCCGCCCGACCCGTTGATCGGCGGCGGCGTCGATCTCGGCGCCGTCGTCTCCGAGTTCTTCACGTTGGCGCTGGACCCCTATCCGCGCAAGCCGGGGGCGCATTTCGTCGAACCGCAGCCCAGCGAGGGAGCTCAGGCGGTCTCGCCTTTCGCCGCCCTGCGGCGGCTCAAGCCGCGCGGGGAACCCTGAGGCGGGACATCATAGGCACTTGCGCGCATGGCCGGCAAATGGCAAGTCGCCCGCGAGGGCGGGAGCGCTGAGGCGCTTCTCGGACGCGTCACAATAGCCGGCCAATAAGGTTAAGGCGGCGGAGCCAGACGCGCAGTCGGGAGAAACGGGATAAATGCCGCAAACTGTTCGGATCGCGCTCGACGCGATGGGCGGCGATTTCGGTCCGAAGGTGACCATCGCGGGCGCCGCCAGCGCGCTCGAACGTCGTCCCCACAGCCGCTTTCTACTGATCGGCGACGAGGCGGCCATTCGCGCGCAGCTTCAGCATCACCCGCGGCTCGCCGAATGCGCCGAGGTCCGCCACTCCTCCGTCTCGATCCGCATGGACGACAAGCCGAGTCAGGCGCTGCGCTACGGGCGACGGGTCTCGTCGATGTGGCTCGCGATCGAAGCGGTCAAGAAAGGCGAGGCGGACGTCGCCGTTTCCGCGGGCAACACCGGCGCGCTCATGGCGATGGCGAAGATATGCCTGCATACGATGGCCCGCGTGGATCGGCCGGCGCTCGCCTGCCTCTGGCCGACGCTCAAGGGGCAGTCGGTGGTGCTCGACGTCGGCGCCTCCATGGGCGCCAACGCCAGCCATCTCGTCGATCTCGCGATCATGGGCGCGGCCATGGCGCGCGTCATGTTGGACGTTGAGCGTCCGACGGTCGGTCTGCTCAACGTCGGCACCGAGGAAATCAAGGGCATAGAGGAGGTGAAAGCCGCCTCGAGCATGCTGCGCGACCTCGCCCTGCCCGGCTTCAACTATCAAGGTTTCGTCGAAGGCGACGGCATCGGCAAGGGCGCCGTGGACGTCGTGGTCACCGAGGGCTTTACCGGCAATATCGCGCTCAAGACCGCCGAGGGAACCGCCGCCCAGATCGCCGCCTATCTCAAACAGGCGATGGGCGGCTCGCTGCTCGCCAAGCTCGGCTATCTTCTGGCGCTTGGCGCCTTTCGCGAGCTGCGCGCCAAAATGGACACGCGCGCGACGAACGGCGGCGTGTTCCTTGGGCTCGAGGGGATCGTCATCAAGAGCCACGGCGGCGCCGATTCCGTCGGCTTCGCGCGCGCTGTCGAGATCGGCCATGAGATGGCCGGCAGCGACCTTCTCAATCGTATTCGCGACACTGTCGCGCTGGCGCACAGCCTCGAGGGACAGGACGGCGCCGATCAGACCAGTCCTCCCCGGGAAACCGCTCAGTGACCACAAGCATGCCTCAACTGCGCTCCGTCGTTCTTGGCGTGGGCGCCTATCTGCCTGCCAAGACGCTCACCAACGACGAACTCGCCAGGCGCGTCGATACGAGCGACGAGTGGATCGTGCAGCGCACGGGGATCAAGGAGCGCCACATCGCCGCAGAAGGCGAGACGACGTCGATGCTCGGCGAGAAGGCGGCGCGCGACGCGCTCGCCAACGCAGGCGTCAGCGCGGACGACATCGACCTGATCGTCGTCGCGACCTCCACCCCTGACTGGACCTTCCCTTCAACCGCGACTCAAATTCAAGCGGCCTTGGGCATCACGCATGGCGTGGCGTTCGATCTGCAGGCCGTCTGCTCGGGATTCGTCTTCGCCGTGGCGACGGCAGAGAAATTTTTGCGCTCCGGCTCGCACAAGCGCGCGCTGGTGATCGGCGCCGAGACATTCTCCCGGATCATCGACTGGAACGACCGCACGACCTGCGTGCTGTTCGGCGACGGCGCAGGCGCGATGGTTCTCGAGGCGCGCCCCTCCGAAGGACGTCTCGACGAACGCGGCGTGCTGACGACCCATCTTCGCTCGGACGGACGTCACCGCGCGAAGCTGCATGTGGACGGCGGCCCGTCCGCGACGCAGACCGTCGGCCATCTGCGTATGGAAGGGAAAGAAGTGTTCCGCTTCGCCGTCGGGCAGGTCACCGACGTCGTCAAGGACGCTTTCGCCGCGACGGGACTGACGCCCGAGGACCTCGACTGGTTCGTGCCGCATCAGGCGAATCGGCGAATCATCGACATGTCGGCGCAGAAGCTCGGCATCGCGCCGGAAAAGATCATCGCCACCGTGCACTTGCATGGCAATACTTCCGCTGCGTCGGTGCCTCTCGCCCTGGCGGTCGCCTCCGCGGACGGACGAATCAAGCAGGGCGATCTCGTAATGCTCGAAGCGGTCGGCGGCGGCTTCACTTGGGGATCTGCGCTGATACGCTGGTAAGCTGGCGTAATACAACAACTATTTCAATGTAAGCAAATATTGCAAGAAATATTACACGCGCGGATACAACCTGCGCTTGATTTCTGCGCTCAATTCTGAAAAATTCCGACAATAGCCGGTGGCGAATACCCGCGGTGGACGGGTTTCGGAGCATTATCGCGCCACACCTCACCAAGTCCCGTCGTCCTGCGGGCGCGCTCCGAATCGGCCCACTTAAAGTCATTTCGATCGATCGTAAGGCGAAAGATGGCCAAGGGGGACGCGATTGCTAAGCCCGACGGCGAGGCGAATAGGCGCATAGCAAGGAGGGGCACCGTGACTCGTTCGGACCTTGCAGACGCGATCCACCGTAAAGTCGGGATGCCGCGGGCCGAGTCCGCGAAATACGTCGAGATGGTGCTCGACGAGATTTTCGAGCGCATCGTGGCGCGCGAAGACGTCAAGCTTTCATCCTTTGGCGCCTTCTTGGTGCGCGAAAAAAAAGAGCGATTGGGCCGCAATCCCAAAACAGGCGCAGGCGCGAAAATCTCCGCGCGGCTCGTCGTCTCATTCAAGCCGTCCAACATCCTGCGCGCGAGAATCAACGGCGACGGCTGACGCTCCGAGCGTCGGTTTCACGTCCCGGCTTGACAAGCGTCGGCGCGCCATGCGCCAAGCATTCATGGCCAAGAGCCGCGCGGTTTACGTTTGTCAGAACTGCGGCGCCGTCGCGTCGCGGTGGCAGGGCCGCTGCGACTCCTGCGGCGAATGGAACAGCCTCGTTGAGGAGTCAGACGCCGGCGCCGCCGCTGTCACCCGCCGCGCGGCGCGCGGGCGCGTCTTCGAACTCGAGGGCCTCTCTGGCGAAGGCCGGCCAGCGCCACGGATCGCCACCGGTCTCGACGAGTTCGACCGAGTCACCGGCGGCGGCTTCGTGCCCGGCTCGGTGCTGCTGCTCGGCGGCGAGCCGGGCATCGGCAAATCCACCCTGCTCATCCAGGCCTGCGCCACGCTGGCGCGCCGCGGCGCCCGCGTCGTCTACATTTCTGGCGAAGAGGCCGTCGCGCAGGTGCGCCTGCGCGCCGCCCGGCTCAATCTCGCCGACGCGCCGGTGGAGCTCGCCGCGGCGACTCAGGTCGAGGACATTCTCGCGACTTGCGCCGCCGGCGCGCGGCCAGCGCTGATCGTCATCGATTCGATCCAGACGATGCACACCAATTTGGCGGAGTCGGCGCCCGGCACGGTGACGCAGGTGCGCGCGAGCGCCCAGGCGCTGCTGCGCCATGCGAAGACGACAGGCTCAACTATCGTTCTCGTCGGCCATGTCACCAAGGACGGGCAGGTCGCGGGGCCGCGCGTCGTCGAACATATGGTCGACGCCGTCCTCTCCTTCGAAGGCGACGGCGCGCACCATTTCCGCATGCTGCGCGCCTCGAAAAACAGATTCGGCGCGACAGGCGAGATCGGTGTTTTCGAGATGACCAGCCTCGGCCTCGCGGAGGTCGCCAATCCGTCGGCGCTGTTCCTCGCCGGCCGCGATGCCGGCGCGCCCGGCGCGGCGGTCGTCGCGGGCATGGAGGGGCAGCGTCCGCTGCTGATCGAGATCCAGGCGCTGGTCGCGCCGACCTCGCTCGGCACGCCGCGGCGGGCCGTGGTCGGCTTCGACCAGAACCGTCTGTCGATGATCCTTGCCGTGCTTGAAGCGCATGGCGGGCTGAAGCTTGGCGTGCACGACGTCTATCTCAACGTCGCGGGAGGTTTTCGCGCCGACGAACCTGCCGCCGACCTCGCCGCCGCCGCGGCGCTCGTCTCGTCGCTGACCGGAGCGGCGCTGCCGCCGGACATGTGCTTTTTCGGCGAGATCGGACTTTCGGGCGCCGTGCGGCCGGTCGTCCATCCCGGCATGCGGCTGCGCGAAGCGGGAAAGCTTGGATTCCGTCAGGCCGTCGTCCCGCAATCCCAGCAGATTCCGGACGATGTGCGAGGCGCCGGCGTGACCATCCGCCCCTGCGCAGACGTCAGCGGCCTCGTCGCCGCCATCGCCCGCATGTCGACGCGCGAACGGACGATCGCCCGCGGCGAAAGTCGGGCCGTACTTTAGTGTTTCCGGCTGGCGTCAAGATGCGTTAGAAGGCTGCCAGTGCGAAAGCCATGGGCCTGCCGATCCGACGCTCTCCCGCCCGCGCGGCGCAAAATTGACGCAGGTTGCGGAGAGGGTCATGCGAATGTCGCCGGGCAGGCGGCCAACAGCCCATTCAGAAGCGTTCAGAGCTCAGGGCGAACAGCAAGAGGCTAGCGATGCCGTCATATCTTGATTTGGCAGTGATTACCGTCGTTTTGGTGTCGGGGATGCTCGCTCTTTTGCGCGGCTTCACCCGCGAAGTGCTTGCAATCCTTTCCTGGGTCGCGGCGGCGGCGGCGGCGTATTTCTTCTATCCGCTCGCCCTCCCCTACATCAAACCGTACGTCAGCAAGGATGAGATTGCCCTCGCCGCGGCCGTCGCCTCGGTGTTCTTCGTCTCTCTCGTCGCCGTTTCGCTCGTAACGGTGAAGCTCTCGGACGTCATTCTCGACTCGAAAGTCGGCGCCCTCGACCGCACGCTCGGCTTCCTTTTCGGCGCCGTTCGCGGCGCCCTGCTCGCCGTCGTCGCCTTCGTTTTCTACAGCTGGCTCGTGCCGGAAGTGAACCAGCCGGAATGGGTCAAGGACGCGCGCGCCAAGCCGTTCCTGGTGGCCGGCGGCGACAAGCTGCGCGAGATGTTGCCTGACGACATCGACAGCCTCGTCGCCAAGATCAAGGCCAAGAAGGGCGCGCCGGCGACCGAGGAGCCGCCCGCCGACGTCGAGCCGGAAAAGGTTCAGCCCGCGCCGAGCGACGCAAGCGTCGAAACGCCTGCCGAAGCGGCGCCGGAGTCGGGCGACAAGCCTGAATGATGCTCTTGCGGATGGGCCTTGCCGCTGGCACATATGACGGGAATGCGACGCCCGGGCGCTCGGGATTGCCGAGCGGCGGCGCGTCACGGGGGATGAAGCATGACGGAGGCCGCCGAGGATCTTCAGCGATCCTCATCCCGCGAGATTGACGCCACAGAAGATCTCGACGGCGACAGGCTTCGCGAATATTGCGGCGTTTTCGGCGTCTACGATTTGCCGGACGCCGCCGCGATCGCCGCGCTAGGCCTGCACGCCCTGCAGCATCGCGGGCAAGAGGCCGCCGGCATCGTCAGTTTCGACGGCGGCCGCTTCTACGGCGAGCGCCGCCTCGGACTGGTCGGCGACCATTTTTCGCAGGAAAGCACGATCAAGCGCCTGCCCGGCCCCGCCGCGATCGGACATGTGCGCTACGCCACGACCGGCGAGACCATGCTGCGCAATGTGCAGCCGCTGTTCGCGGAGCTGAACACGGGTGGCTTCGCGGTGGCCCACAACGGCAATCTGACCAACGCTCAGACGCTGCGACGGGAACTGATCCGCGAAGGCGCGATCTTCCAGTCGACCTCCGACACCGAAGTCATCCTTCATCTCGTCGCCCGCAGCCGCAAGCCGCTGCTGATCGACCGTTTCATCGAAGCGCTGCGCTCGATCGAGGGCGCCTATTCGCTCGTCGCGCTCACCAACAAGAAGCTGATCGGGGCGCGCGATCCGCTCGGCATTCGCCCCCTGGTGATCGGCGAACTGAACGGCAAATTCATTCTCGCGTCGGAGACCTGCGCGCTCGACATCATCGGCGCGCGCTTCGTGCGCGACGTGATGAATGGCGAGATCGTCATCATTTCCGAAAACGGCCTCGAGAGCTTGCGGCCCTTCCCGCCGCAGCCGATGCGCCCGTGCATCTTCGAATATATCTATTTCGCCCGTCCCGACTCCATCGTGCACGGCCGTCCGGTCTACCAGGTGCGCAAGGCGATGGGCGCCGAGCTTGCGCGCGAGCGCCCAATCGACGCTGACGTCGTCGTGCCCGTGCCCGACTCCGGCGTGCCGGCGGCGCTCGGCTATTCGCAGCAGTCGGGCGTGCCCTTCGAACTCGGCATTATCCGCAACCACTATGTCGGGCGCACCTTCATCGAGCCGACGCAGATCGCCCGCGACTTCGGCGTGCGCATGAAGCACAGCGCCAACCGCTGCGTGGTCGCCGGAAAACGGGTGATCCTCATCGACGATTCCGTCGTGCGCGGCACGACGTCGGTGAAGATCGTGCAGATGATGCGCGACGCGGGCGCGACGGAGGTGCACTTCCTGATTTCGTCGCCGCCGATCACCAATCCCGACTATTACGGCATCGACACGCCGCAGAAGGAGAATCTGCTCGCCGCGACGCATACGCTCGAGGAGATGCGCGAATATATCGGCTGCGACTCGCTGGCCTTCCTGTCGGTCGACGGCATCTACCGGGCCATGGGCTACGAGCGCCGCGATCCGATACGGCCGCAGTTCACCGATCACTGCTTCACCGGCGACTATCCCACGTCGCTGACCGACCTCGTCGGCGAAAACCGCGCGCAGCTGTCGCTGCTGGCGGAAGCGAGTTGAGGCGCTGACGCAGAATCCGCGTGCTATAAGAGGCCATGAGCGCAACGGCCCAAAGACGCCTCAATGCGGCGGAGTTTTTAGCTTGGGCGCAAGCCCAGGAGAACGGCCGATATGAGCTGTTCCGCGGCGAGACCTTCGCGATGGCGCCGGAGCGCGCCGAGCACGTCGCCGCTAAGGCTCGCATTTGGCGCGCGATGGCCGATGGAATATCGCGCGTTGGGGCGCCCTGCGAAGCGTTTGTCGATGGACTCGGCGTAAAAATCGACGACCAGACGGTTTACGAGCCTGACGCCTTGGTCAACTGTGGCGAACCTGTCGCCCCGGATTCGCTGCTGGCGCCCGCGCCGGTGATAATCGTCGAAGTCATATCGCCCTCGTCCCGAAGTTTCGACAAGAACTCAAAACTCAGCGACTACTTTCGCCTCGCGAGCGTTGCGCATTATCTCGTCGTCGACCTTAGCCGAAGGCTGGTCCTGCACTACCGCCGCCAGGCGGATCAGATCGTCGTTCAAATCATCAAGGAGGGGCGCATTACCCTCGACCCGCCAGGTTTGGACATCGCTGTCGATGAGATGATGCCCGAGACCACCGCGTGACACCGCCCCGCATCGCACTTGTCACGGGCGCCTCGCGCGGCATCGGACGCGCGCTCGCGCTCGAACTCGCGCGCGGCGGCGCCCATGTGGTCGCCTTGGCGCGCACGCAAGGCGCGCTCGAGGAGCTTGACGACGAAATTCGCGCGGCGGGCGGGCAAGCGACGCTCGTCCCCTGCGATCTGACTGATTTCGACGCCCTCGACCGTCTCGGCGCGGCGCTTTTCGAACGCTGGGGCAGGCTCGACGTCTTCGTCGGCAACGCCGGCGTTCTCGGCCCGCTTTCGCCGCTCTCTCACATCGATCCGAAGGACTGGAACCGGATCATGGCGGTGAATGTCACCGCAAACTGGCGGCTGATCCGTTCGCTCGATCCGCTACTGCGCGCATCAGGCGCGGGGCGCGTGCTCTTCATCACGTCAGGGGCGGCGCATCGCGCGACCATGAAGCCGTTCTGGGGCGCTTACGCGGCGTCGAAGGCGGCGCTGGAATCGATCGCCCGCACTTACGCCGCTGAAACGGCAGGAAACGGCGTGACCGTCATGATCGCCAACCCCGGTCCGCTGCGCACGCGGATGCGCGCTCAGGCGATGCCTGGCGAAGATCCGATGACGTTGAAGTCGCCGGAGGAATTCGCAAAAAAATGCCTCGCGCTGCTGGCGCCGGAGTGGCGCGAGAGCGCGAGGCTTTACGATTTTCCCACAGACCGGCTGCTGAATTTCTCCGCCCCGGCCTGATCTCCACGTCTTAGTTGTGGTGATGGCCCGTGTGGTAGTGCGTGTGAGCCCGATGCCCGTGGTGATGGTGGTGGACATGGCCGCGGCGCGACATGGGCGGCGGAGGCGGCGGGATATAGGCGAGCGTGAGGCTCTCGACGCCCGCCGTCAGCCCGATCCCCGACCCGGCCTGCACGTTGAAGGGCTGAAGCGAGAAGGTGTTGTCCGATCCCCCGACGAGGGCCGAACCGCCGCCGCCGACGCCGAGCTTGGCGGAAACGCCCGGACCGACATAAGAGCCCGCAAGGGCGCCAGGGCCGATGTGGTCGGTTGCGGCGACGACGCCCCAGGCGAGCTGGCCAGGACCGTTGATCGTCACGTTGACGCCGACTTTGGTGAGCGCGCCGGCATAATGAGCCGGAACCGCGCCTTCCGCGTCGTCGCGGTAGATGCAGTCCATCTGCTGATTTTCGACCAGAACGCTGATGCCATTGCCCAGTAGCCGGCATTGCAGGGTCCCGACGCGGTCGCCCGCGAAGGCGCTCACCGGCGCCAGCAGCGCCAGAAGGCAGGCGCCGCTCAACGCGCGACCCAGACCTAAATTCAGCATTCAGTCCTCCCTTTCTTAGATATTCGGCGACACAGCTGAAGCGAAGCCGAAACGCACGTCTTGGTACAGGACGAGCGCCGATTTGCAATAGCGGCGCTTGAGTCAGCGTCCGGGGTATCCTGCATGCGCCGAGGGGGCTGTGCGCGAGCGCACAGGGCTGATGCGCCGCCGTCAATCCGCGGCTGGCCACATCTGCGCCGCGCTTGCAAAGTCTTCCAAAGAGACCAATTTTTAAGATTGATCGAAAAAGCCGAGGCTACACGTGTCGAACTCCTATCCGCTTCCTGTTGTCGTCGACGCGGGGTTGTCGCAGTCGGACCTCGAGGCCTTGCGATCCGCCGTCGCGGCGCTGGAAAGACAGAGTTTTGCGATGCGGGTCGCTGCGCTTGCGAACAGGCAACTGAGCTTCGGCTCGTTGACCTTGCCGCCGCGACTGCAGGCGATGGCCGCCTCAGCGACGCAAAAAGCGCTTACCGCGGCGATGAAGATGGCCTTGGCGAGCCTCGACGCTCAACCGGCCAAGGACTCCCTTCGCATTCACCGCCGCCTCGCAGCGCTGGCGGGGGGCATGGGGGGCGCCGTCGGCCTCGCGAGCCTGCCGATTGAACTGCCTGTATCGACGACGATTATGCTCCGCTCGATCGCGGAAATCGCCCAGTCGGAGGGAGAGGACCTGCGCCAGCCGGGCGCGGCGCTCGCCTGCCTCGAAGTTTTCGCGCTCGGGGGTCATTCGGCCGAAGGCAATGTTCTGGAGGGCGGCTATCTCGTGCTGCGCGCCCTGCTCGCCAAATCGGTGTCGGACGCCGCGCGCTTTCTCGCCACACGGCGCATCGCCGACGAGGCGGCGCCCGCTCTGGCGCGCCTCATCGGCGCGCTCGCGGCGCGCTTCAGCGTCATCGTTTCGCAAAAAACCGCGGCTCAGGCGATTCCGGTGATCGGCGCGATCAGCGGCGCGGCGATCAACGTCGCTTTCACCGAACATTTCCAGAGCCTCGCGCGCGGCCATTTCGTGGTCCGCCGGCTCGAACGGCTTTATGGACCGGCCGCCGTGCACACGGAATATGCTCGCATCGCCCGCGCCGAGGGCTATTGGGACGATCCATCGCAAGCCGCCTGAGCGACGCGGCTAGGGCGCGCGGCGCAGCGCCTCGGCGAGATGCCCCGCCTGCTTGGTCGTGGCGATGTTCGATTCATTTTCTTCGAGCAGGATGAAATCGGCGCCCGCGAGGTTTTCGTCCAGGTGCTCTGACGTCGCCGGCAGCCGTTCGCCATTCGAGGCGTCGCCCGGCGCGCGGCGGTAATGGCCGAGTTCGACGCCATTGTCCTCGGTCCGCATATAGAACCAATAGTCGATTTGCGGCGGACAGGGCGCGAGCGTCGCCGCCGCCAAAACTTCATGCAGGAAGCTTCCGCCGAGCGCGAGCAGCCGCGGCGACCGCGCGCAATCGCCCTTCTCCCCTGCCCGGCCGATGACCGCCGTCGGGTAATGCGCGTCCGGCCATAAGAGATTGAGGAGATCGAGCAAGTCGCGGTCAGTCCCCACCGCTTCTGGCGCCGGCGCTGACGCAAAGTTGAGAACGCCGATGGGAGAGGCAGGCAACGCGCGCGTCGCTTCGCGCATGGCGAGCGCGCCGCCGACGCTGTTCCAATGCGTGCCCCCGCGCGGGAACAGCGGGATCGGCTGCTTCGGTCTTTCCGCTGCAATGAGACCCGGGCCGTCGACATAACGCACCTGCGCGCCTTCGAGAGCCGAACGATAGGGCGCGAGCTTCTCCGGCATCGCCGTCGCGCGCGCGGCGCAAGGCGCGGACTTCGGCAGATCTTCCGGATAGCGGGCGGCTTTAGACGGCGAGATGATATAGACGAAGCTTTTGCCGCGCGCCTGCGCCGTCTCCTGTATGTCGCGCAGCGTCGCGGACCACGCGCTCAGTCGCGAAGCATCCGCTGCGCCGTCGCGCGCGCAAAATTCGTCGATGTAAAACTGCTCGTAGAGCTGACCATTGCGGCCGATCACGACTCCCGGCGCCGCCGACCCGCCAAAGAGCGAATAGACGAGCTGATTCTTTGCGCGCACCGAGATCGGAAAGACCGGCGACATTCGGCCGAGATTCGCCGACACCGCCTTTTGCGTTTCTCCAGAAAGAAAGGCGTCGAGAGTCCAGGGCGCCGGCTTTGGCTTGGCGACGCCGTAAAGCGGCCAGGCGCTGCGGATGCGCAGCTTCGGCCAGTCGCGCTCAACGGCGAAATTCCACAAATTGGCGAGGAAGAGAAAGGCGATGAAGCCCGCGCAACCGAAAATCGGCAGCCGGGCGAGCGTCAGCGATTTGAAAAGGGGGATTGCGCCTCCGGCGCGCAGAGGCGCGCTCGTCGAGACTTGCGCTTCGCCGTCGAGCTTTCCAACGCGCTTTTCGAGGTCGACCAGATCGCTCATCGATCAGAACCGAAAATAGATGAACGGCTTGAAGGGATCGGCTAGTCCCTTCGCCAGCGCCGCAAGAAAAAGCACAGAAAGCGCACTGTTCGACGCCAATGCGAAGCGCTGCGCTGCGGTTCCCCAAGTGAAGTCCTTGAGGTAGAGCGACAGACGCTGCGCCACGCAAATGCCGGCGGCGATCAGCGCCACGACGACATATTCCTCCGGAATGGCGATGGGCGCGCTGGATTGCGCGAAAGGATTCGCCATCAGCGTCAGCAGCGCGCCTGCCTGAGACAGGGAGGTCGCGCGAAAGAAAGTCCAGCCGACGACCACGATAATCATCGCGATGATATTGGCGACCCAGTCCGGCAATTGCTGCAGTCGCTTCACCAGGAACAGCCTATCCAGCACCAGGAACACGCCATTATACGCGCCCCAGGCGATATAGGTCCAAGCGGCGCCGTGCCAGATGCCCGACGCGAAAAAGCAGATCCACAGATTGAGATAGGTGCGCGCTTCGCCGCGTCGGTTGCCGCCAAGCGGGAAATACAAATACTCGCGAATCCAGCTCGTCAGAGAAATGTGCCAGCGGCGCCAGAAATCGGTGATGCTCGTCGCCACATAGGGCATGTTGAAATTTTCCAGAAGCCGGAAGCCGAACATGCGCGCAAGCCCTATCGCCATGTCGGAATAGCCGGAAAAGTCGAAATAGATCTGGAAAGTGAAGAACAATACGCCCGCCCAGGCCTCCGCGAAGCCGAGCGAACTCACGTCACGCGCGAAGATCAGATCGGCGCCGCTCGCCAGCGTGTCGGCGAACAGGAGCTTCTTCACAACGCCGAGCATGAAGCGCGAAAACCCCTTGATGAAATCATCGACGCCGGCGTGCGGCATCGCCTCGAACTGGCGCGCGATGTCGTGATATTTGATGATCGGGCCGGCGAGGAGCTTGGGGAAGAAAAAGACGTAAAGCCCGTAAAGCAAAGGGCCGCGCGCCGGCGCCGTGACGCCGCGATAGACGTCGACGAGATAGGTGATCTTTTCGAAGACGATGAAGCTGACGCCGATCGGCAGGGCGATCTGCGGGATATTGATCCCCGGCAGGGTCAGCGCCTTCAAGAGCGCATCGAGATTGAGCGCCAGAAAACCCGTATATTTGTAGTAGACGAGGATCGCGAGATTGGCGACGACGCCGAGCGCGAGCCAGCGCTTGCGCATGTCATTCCCGGCAGGCCGAAGGCCTGATCGGGAATCCAGAGCCATCACAGCTTCGCTTGCAAGTCTGGATTTCCCATCGCTTCGCTGATGCGAAGAATCGGGAACGACAGTGGGATCGCCAATGGACAATGCGGCGAGCTTTTGCGCGACGTAAAGATCGAGCGCGACCGACGCGAAGACGAGGAAAATGAAGACCGGCTCGCTCCAGGCGTAAAAGACGACGCTCGCCGCGAGCAGGATGAGGGCCCGCCGCGTGCGGACCTCTCCAAAAAACAGATAGATGAGATAGACCGCCGGGCCGAACAGAAACAGGAACAGCGGCTCGTAGAAAAGCATGGTTGTCCTGCGTTCGACGGCGCGCCGGCGCGAGCGCGAAAGCCTGCGGCTTCTACCAAAAGCGCTCCGGTCGGGCAAGAAAGGGGCCCAAGGGAGCGGTCTAGGGGACCGTCCCCCTGAATGGCGCGACGCCAGTCATTAGAGGCGCACGCCCCTCGCCTGCCCGAGCAGATCAACGCCCGCCAATCGAGCAAATTTACGGTCGAATGTCACCGTCCTCTGACACTGTCGCGACCTGCCCACTTCGTGAATGATGGCGTCGACGAGATCGACGCCGGAATGGTTCAGCGCAGCGCGCACGGCCTTCCCCTCGGCGACGACAATTTGCCGTGTATCGAGCAGCGCTTTGACAATGGAAACGACGTCCGGCCTCTTTGAACCGTAGCAGCTTTCCAGCACCCAGATGATCTCGCACAGAACGATCGTAGAAACGAAACCCGGATCGTCCGCCGTCAAATGTTCTTCGATAAATCGGGTCGCGACTCTCGCTTGCTCGCGATCGTCCTGCGCGAGGTAGCGCACGAGCACATTTGTGTCGAGCGCGATCACCTTTGACGCGCACGGCTTCGAATCGCCGCTTCCATCGCCTCAAGCGTGACAGGCGTGGCCGGCGCGGGAACGACGCCTTTGAGGCGTCGTATGTCGCCCGAGGCGGCGCGGACGAGGAAAGCGTCCTCAGCCGTCTGCTCGAAAATCAACGTGTCGCCGACGTCCACCCGCAAGGCGTGGCGCACCTCCGCGGGCACAGTGATCTGACCCTTGCTGGTCAATCTCGCCTTCGACATCTGACCGCCCCTAGCTTCGAATCCCTTACATAGCGTAAGGAGGTCGTCGATTCCAAGCAGAGCATGGCGCCGGGCTCGCTTGCGCCGCCGGCGCGCAGCGCCTATCACCCAGCCATGACCGCCGATTTTTCCCCGAAGTCCGATTTCCTGCGCGCGCTGATCGAGCGCGGCTTCGTCCATCAATGCTCCGACTTCGCTGGCCTCGACGAGAAGGCGCTCTCGGGCGCGCTTTCCGCCTACATCGGCTTCGACTGCACGGCGCCCTCGCTGCACGTCGGTTCGCTGCTGCCGATCATGATGCTCGCCTGGCTGCAGCGCGCCGGCGGCAAGCCGTTGCCCCTCATGGGCGGCGGCACGACGCGGGTCGGCGATCCTTCCGGCAAGGACGAAAGCCGCAGGCTGTTGAGCGTCGAGCAGATCGACGCGAACAAGGCGTCGATCCGGACCGTCTTCGAACGCTTCCTTGCTTTCGGCGACGGCCCGACCGACGCGCGGATGCTCGACAACGCCGACTGGCTCGTCGGGCTGAACTACATCGACTTCCTGCGCGACGTCGGCCGCCACTTCTCCGTCAACCGCATGCTGACGATGGATTCGGTGAAACTGCGGCTCGAACGCGAGCATGAACTCTCCTTCATCGAGTTCAACTACATGTGCCTGCAGGCCTATGATTTCGTCGAGATCAACAGGCGCTACGGCGCGCTGCTGCAGATGGGCGGCTCCGACCAGTGGGGCAACATCGTCACCGGGCTCGACCTCGGACGGCGCATGGGCTGCCCGCAGCTCTACGCGCTCACCTCGCCGCTTCTGACCACGGCGTCGGGCGCCAAGATGGGCAAGACCGCAGCCGGCGCCATCTGGCTCAACGCCGACATGCTGTCGCCCTATGACTACTGGCAGTATTGGCGCAACACGGAAGACGCCGACGTCGCGCGCTTCCTGAAGCTCTTCACCTTCCTGCCGATGGACGAGATCGCGCGGCTTGCGGCGCTGCAGGGCGCCGAGATCAACGAAGCGAAGAAGACTCTGGCGAGCGAAGCGACGGCGCTCATTCACGGCCGCGCCGCGGCCGAGCAGGCCGCCGAAACGGCGCGCACGACCTTCGAGGAAGGCGCGCTTGCGCTATCGCTCCCAAAGGTCGCCGTCTCCGCCGAGGAAGTCGCCGCCGGCCTCGGCGTGCTCACGGCCTTCGTCAAAGCGGGACTGGTCGCCTCGACCGGCGAAGCGCGACGCCAGATCAAGGGCGGCGGACTGCGCGTCAACGACGCGCCGGTGACGGATGAGCGCGGAATCATCGGCGCGCGCGAGTTCGAAGGCGAAGGCGTCGTCAAACTTTCGCTCGGCAAGAAGAAGCACGTGCTGCTCGAGCGCGCCTGACGCGGCGCGCTTCGACGAACGCTACCGCTCTTGCGGCATACGCGCCGTGCCGTCGATAACGCCCATCATCTTGCGCATTAGGCCCGGCGCGATCGCCGACAGCGGATTGACGTTGATCGAGGGCGACGGGAGCGCGCCATAGAGCCGATAGCTGAGCGCGAATATGCCCTCATGCTGCCCGCCCGCCAGCACGGCGCCGACCACCGGAATGTTGGACACAAGGCTGTTCAACGCATAGGCGGGAACATATGAGCCGACGAGGTCGAGCCGCTCGCGCGGAAAGTCGATATAGCCGTCGAAGGTGAGGCCGATCTCGGGACCAGACAGCACGCCCTCGCGCACGGTCAGCTGCCCGCCCGACCAGCTGAAGTCGCTCTCCAATCTGCCGACCCGAACGAGGTCGGGGTCGAAGCGGTAGTTGCCGCGGTCGTCGGTCCGCGCCGTTCCGCTCTGCGCCATCAGCTGACGCACGGTCGGTTCGCCGCGCAAGTAGAAATCGCGAACGCGCAAGGCGCCGTCGGCCCTGTTCTGGCCGAGCTGCACCGTCGCCGTCAGCGCGCCGCTGTCCATCTTCCGATAGATGTCGAAGAAGGAGAGCAGCGAGCCGCCGTCGTTGGTGACGATCTCCAGTTGCGGCTGGCTGTCCTGGCCGCGTCCCATGCTCACGTTCAGCTGTTCGCGGCCGAAGAAGCCCTTGAGCGCCACGGCGCGGGGCTTGCCGCCGCGCCTGTCCAATTTCAATTCGACGTTTGAAAGAATTTGCTTGTTATGGCCGGTGACGATCGGCGACTTGAAATCGAGGTCGAGGTCTTCGACGCTCGGCTTGGCGCCGCCGCGATCGGCGCGCAGCAGTCCCTGCATGACCGGCCGAGCGTCGAAATTAGCGCCGCGCGCGACGATCTTCACCGTCTCGCCATTGCGCTGCACGTCGACGCGCATATCGTCGCCCGGCGAGAGTCGCGCCTGCGCCAGACGCGCTGCGCGAAAGGCGCCGTCGCGGCCGAATTCGATGACGCCCTGCGCCTGTGCGGGCCCCGCCTCGAACACGAATTGTTCGAGCGCCATCGCCTCGCCCCGATGCACTAGCGTGAATGAGGCTCTTCCAGGCTTTCCCGCCGGCTTTGAGAGTCCGGGCAGCGGATTGTCGAAATTCGTTCGCGAGAGATCGAGATCGATCTGCGTATCGACATTCTCGACCGGGATGGGCGTTCGTATGGTCGCCAGGATCGGTCCGCTGACTCCAGCGACGGCGTAGCCGGCGCGCTGGCGCGCCGCATCGTCGAAGGTAAAGGCGACCTGCGCCTGCGCGGCGCCCTTGTCGCCAAAGCCGCGGCGCACGTCGAGGGTCGCCGGCGCGCCGAAGATGCGGCCGGTTCCGCTCACGCGCAATCCCGCCCGATCGGCGACGACGCGCAGCGCCCCGCCCTCGAGCTTCTCCTTGCCGATTAGCTTGTCGATGACGACGTTCGACGTCGTCGCGTCAACGGCGAAAGTCGTCGCCTCGTCGCGCGCCGTCGCGCCCGTCTCGAAATCGACGCGCAGCCGGCCTTCCAGGGTTCCCTTCAGCGTGCCCGGCTCGACGGGAACGGATGCATGCTCGGCGATCGCCGGCAGTGAAAGCAGATCGGATACGGCTTCGACGTCTCCTCCGACGTCGATCTCGACCATGGCGGGCGTCGGGCGCAACGCGCTGTCGGCAACGACGAAGCGGCCGGATGACAGCGCGAGGCGTCGGCCGGGTCCAGTCTCCATGACGCCTGAGTTCGCGACGAAAGACGCGGTCTGTCCGGTGATGCGCAGGCGCCCGTTGATGCCGGCGAGCGGCGCCATGCCCTGCAAAATATCTGTGACGGTGGCGTCAGCGATGTCCGCCTCGGCGATGAGCGAGCGGTCCGGCGGCGCCTGCTCGTAACGCATCGCGGTCAACGCCGCGCCGTCGAAATTGGCGGCGTAGCGGCCGCGCCTCAGAACGCCGACCGGCACGTGGTCGACGAACCAGGCGCGCACCGACGGCGCCACATGGGTCGGCCACAGGCGCGAGAGCGCACGTATCTGCGTCTCTTCGATTCCCATCTTGAGCGTGACATGGATGTCGTCGCGCCAGCTCAATGCGCCATTGAGGTCGATATGCGCCTCGGGGCCGCTGAAGGCGAATTTGTCGAAGACGATCTGGCGGTCGCCCTGAAACATGCGCGCGTTGAGCAGGCCGGTATCGATGCGGACGTTCTTCTCGTCCGCGCGCTCGGGCGCGACCACGGTCGGCGCTTTCAGGCGCAACGCGATCGTCCAAGGGCCGTCGAGGCGCGCGGCGTCGGCGATGGTTGTGGTCCCGGCGGGCGCGCGCGCATCGCCGACGATGGTCATGTCGAAACCGCCCGCCTTGAACACCAGCGGCGAGATGACGACCTTGCGCGCGCTTCTGTCCCAGGTCGCAATGCCGGCGACCTTTTCGATCAGCACCGGCTCGTGGTCCGGTTCGTCAAAGCGGAAATAGCCCCGGCCAATCTCCATCTGGCCCGACGCTTCGAGAACCTCGTCGCCGGGACCAAGCGCAAATCTCAGATCAAAGGAGAGCGGCGCGTCGGAGTCGAAGCCGCTCGTGCGGAATCCGCCGGCAAGGGAAATTTCGTCGATCGAAAAATCACGAAACTGCGCGTGGAATTCGCGCCGGCCGCCCGGCGCGCCCTTTGCGATCGCGATGGCCGTCCATCGCCCCGACGGACCGTTGGCCGCCGCCGAAAAACGCATGCCGCTGCCGCCCTTGTCGAGACTGAGCGTCACGTCCTCGTAGCGGATGGCCCGGTCGATCGTGCGGTCTTCGATCGTCAGCCGGCCGTGCGCGACGCCGAGGCGATCAAGCGCGCCGATCGGACTGTTCGGGCTCGTGGCGAAATCCATGAGCGCGCGCAGCGCGCCCGCGGCGTCGCGCAGCAGAGTCGCGCGCTCCGTCGCTGCGCCGCTCGGCGCTGGCGCCGAAAGCGCGGGATGCGACGGGGGCTGCGCCGGAACCGGGCTCGCGCCCGCTGAAATCTCGACGCCGCCGTCCGGATTTACGGAGAGCCGCAAATCAAGGTCCAGAACCTCGAGCCGGCGCAGCTTTACGCGGCCGATCAACAAGGAGCGCAAATCGAGCGACAGTTCCGCGCGTGGCGCGGCGACAATCGGACGGCCATCCTGCTTGATGACGAAGTCGTCGACGGAGAGCGTCGGACCATGATCGCCATTGCCGATGGACGCCGTGGCGAGCGAAAACTCGTAGCGACCGCCGGCGAGTTCATCGAGCGATTCGACGATGCGTGGCGCGAGCCAGGCGAAGGTGATCGAGCCCTGCGAGAGAAGCAGGAAGAAGCCGCCGAACGTCAGCACGCAAAGCAGCGCTGCGGCAAGCCCGCTGAGCATGATGAGGCGAGGAAATCCGCGGCGGGGCGCCCAAACAGACGGCGGTCGCGTGACGCGCAAGATCCGCAGCATCGCGCGCCGCGCCATGTCGGCGACGACTCCGCCGCCGTCAGGCTTGCGCCCCATCCTGTCGGTCAAATGGCCTCGCTCTTGGCTCAATGGCAGCTCAGGCGCGGGCAAATGGGCGTCGGTCTTGCCGGCTGGCGCGCAGTCTGCATTCTACCGGCTGATTTTAGCTGCAGATGCGACGAAAGGAAGGCGCCATGAGCACGACCGCCAGCAAGACAAAGGCTACACTTAAGGAGGGGGAGTTAAAGGAAGGAGAACTGGCGCCCGCCTTCAATCTTCCCGGGGCTGGCGGCGAGAACGTCTCGCTCGAATCTTTGAAGGGCAAGAAGGTCGTCCTCTATTTCTACCCGAAGGACGACACCTCGGGCTGCACTAAAGAAGCAATTGACTTCAATGAGTTACGCGAAAAGTTCGCGAAAGCCAAGACGGTGGTCGTCGGCATGTCGCCGGACCCCGTCAAGAGCCATGACAAGTTCCGCGCCAAATATCAGCTGTCGCTGCCGCTGGCGTCGGACGAAGCGAAGGCCACGCTGGGAGCCTATGGCGTCTGGGTCGAGAAAAGCATGTATGGCCGCAAATATATGGGCGTCGAGCGCACCACGGTGCTGATCGGCGCTGACGGGCGCATCGCCATGATCTGGCGCAAAGTGAAGGTTCCCGGACATGCCGAGGAGGTGCTGGCGGCGGCCAAGGCGCTCTGACGCGCCTCTCCGCCGCAGATATTAGTTGTGGTCGTGCTCGGGCTCGGCAGGCGCGGCGTCGGCCGGCGCCGTGGCGCCTGAAGCCTTTTTCGCGATGAGCTTGGCCATATCGTCCGAGCCCTTCTTGGCGGCGGCGAAATCCGGCTTCGCCGCCAGCGCCGCGTCATAGTCGGCCTTGGCGCGAACGAAGTCCTTCTTCGCGCGCCAGGCGTTGGCGCGGTTCGCCAGGGCGCCGACGTATTTGCCGTCAATCTTCAGCGCTGCGTCGAAGTCGGCGATCGCCTTGTCGAACTCGCCCTTGGCGTAGTAGCAGGCGCCGCGTCCGTTGCGGGCCGCCGCGAGCTTGGGATCGCGCTTCGCCGCCTCTGAAAACGCCGTGATGGCGCGGTCGTGATCCCCCTTGGCGTGGTAAAGTGCGCCGGCTGCGACATGCGCCGCCGTCGATTTTGTGTCGGCTTTCGCCGCATCGTCGAAATCGCCGAGAGCTTTCTCGACGTCGCCTTTGGCGCGCCAGATCTGGGCCCGCGCCATAAGAGCGGCGGCGTTCTTCTTGTCGGCGGCGATCGCCTGGTCATAATCTGCAAGCGCGCGATCGAGATCGCCCTTGGCGTGGTGCGCGGCGCCGCGCGCGGCGAGGATCACCGATGACTGGGGTTCGATCTCGAGCGCCTTGCCGAAATCCTCCAAGGCATGCGCGTAGTCTCCCTTGATCTGATACGCGCCGGCGCGATTCACATAAGCCGCGACTTTGTTGTGCGCGGTCTCCTTGTCGATTTCATTGATGACCTGCGTGCATCCCGCGATCCGCGCATCGGGATCCGGCGCGCGGCACTGGCCCCAAGCGGGGCTGACGCCGCCTTTATGGGCGGCCAGGGCCGGCGCGCCGATGGCGATCAGGAGTGAGGCGGCGAAAAAAGTCGCCGGAAACCGCGCCCGCGCGGCCGCGCGCGCAGCGAGTCTGAGACGCTCATGCATGAGTTGGACGTGGCTCCCCGAATAGAGTGGCGGCGGCATGCTATCCCATCGCGCCTCGCCCGCAACGTGGAAATGTCGAAAATTCAAGCTTGCGCTTTTCTTCCGCGATGGCGTCGCGCGCCTTTCCGCCTGGAAGAGATTGGTCCCCGCGGCTCCGCTTGCGCCCGGCCGCAGCCCCGCGTGGCGCCCGTCCCGCAATTTTAGCTGAAGGCGGTCATAGCGTTAGCCGCCTGCCGAGGAGGCGGCCGCGTCGGCCTTTGAGGCCGCCAAGCGGCCATAGAAACGCCGCAGACGCGCCTTTGGGCTTCAGACTGAGATCAAAAACGTTTAGAACCAAATCAAATGAGTCTTCTCACCACCAATGCCGACCTGAGCGCGGTCTGCGACCGTTTCGCCCAGCACCCTTTCGTCACGGTCGACACCGAGTTCTTGCGCGAGACGACCTTCTGGCCGCGGGTCTGCGTCATTCAGCTCGCCTCGCCGGAAGAGGCGGTGGCGATCGACGCGCTTGCCGACGACCTTGATCTCACGCCCTTTTTTGGGCTCATGGCGAATCCTGACGTGGTCAAGGTGTTCCATGCCGCGCGTCAGGACCTCGAAATCATCTGGCGCCTCGCCCGGCTTATCCCCGCGCCGCTGTTCGACACGCAGGTCGCGGCCATGGTCTGCGGCTTTGGCGAGCAGGCCTCCTATCTCGAGCTGGTGAAGGCGATCACGCGCGCCAGTCTCGACAAATCGTCGCGTTTCACCGACTGGTCGCGCCGGCCGCTGTCGGCCGCGCAGATCGAATACGCGATCGCCGACGTCACCCATCTGCGCGACATCTACACCGCCTTGCGGGCGCGGCTCGAACGTTCCAACCGCCTCGAATGGCTCGCGGACGAGATGCAGACGCTCACCTCTCCCGCGACCTATGAGCAGCATCCCGAAAACGCCTGGGAGCGGCTGCGCCATCGCGCGCGCAAACCGCGCGATCTCGCCGTGCTCATGGAGCTCGCCGCCTGGCGCGAACTCGAGGCGCAATCGCGCGACGTGCCGCGTTCGCGCGTTCTCAAGGACGACGTGCTCCTCGAAATCGCTCAAGCCGCGCCGCGCTCGGTCGAAGCGCTCGGCAATTTGCGCTCCTTTCCGAAAGGCATGGAGCGCTCCCGCGCGGGAGCGGACATTATCGCCGCCGTCGAGCGCGGCGTCGCGCGCGATCCCGTCACGATACCGCGCATCGAGCGCGATCGACGCAATTCCAACGGCGCGACCGTCGAGTTGCTTAAAGTCTTGCTGCGTCAGGTGGCCGAAGAGACGGGCGTCGCCGCCAAGATGATCGCGACGGTCGAAGATCTCGAAGCCGTCGCGCACGACGATCATGCCGACGTTCCGGCGCTCAAGGGCTGGCGGCGCGCGATCTTCGGCGAGAAGGCGCTGGAATTGAAGCGCGGCCGACTCGCGCTCGCAGTTGAAAACGGCCGGGTGGTGACCTTCGACTGGCAGGAGGCGGGCGAGCCTGCAAACGCAGAGTGAGACCGCCGAGTTGATGCTGCGCCGCACATGGGCGCAGCCGCGCATCCTGTCGCCAGCCGCGCATTGACTGATATTTGGGCGCCAGAGATATCCTAGGGAATTCATAAACTTAGCTTCGGCGCCTGATCATCTTTCGCATCGCGATATTGTCGTGGTGCAACGCAATAACCAACTTCCAGTCCGAGTGGGGCCAGTTTCGCTGCCGCGGTCGCGCGCCAAGCCGGCCCTGCTTCGAAGATGGAAGGAAAAGACATGACCACAGGAAAGCGAATTGTCGCGGCGGCGTTCGGAGCGCTGTGCCTTGCAACAAGCTCTGGCCTGTTCGCCGCCGACGCCTCCGTGACGATGAAGCCACTCATGGCGGCGAGCTTTGACGCCGGGTCGAAGCATGTCGTGAGCTATTTCGTCAGCGGCGAGAACGGCTGCCGTCTCACCATGATGGTCATCGATTCCGCGCTCGACGAGGAGCCGACGCCCGCGACACAGGCGACGCGTCTCGTCGTCCCCGTGGCGGACGGAAAATCCGCCTTGTTCGACTCCGCCGTCGGCACGTCCCTGCGGTTCAACTGCGCCGCCGGCGCGGCGACCATGCGCGTCGACAAGATCAATCGAGTCGCCGCGCGGCCTGCAGCTGAATAGTTTCGGAACGGCGGCGCGCCTTGCAGGGCGCGCCGCGATTCAGTGCGAGAGAAATTTGAAGGGTTCGGCGGGAGCGAATTTGTCCGAGACCTCGCCGGAAAGAATCGGGTTTCCGGCAAGGTCGAGTTTCGCGGGCTTTGCGCCCGGTTCGAGCTTCAGCTTCGTGAGGTCCACCCAAAAGATCGCCGGATTTAGAGTCGGCTCGAAATAGTAGAGCCGATCCTTGATGTCGGTCACCGAACGCCATCTCGTCGAGGCGATGTTGGGCTCCTGCGGATCGGAGATCCCCAGCGGCACCGAGATGTTGCGGATGATGGAAAAGACGCTGGCGATCGCCACGCGCTTGTCGTCGACCTTCGGCGTCGCGTTCAAGTTCCAATAGGCGCGGGCGAAGCGATCGGACGCCCGATGCGTGCCGGGAAGGAATTTCGACCCGCCGATCTCGATCCAATAAGTGTTCAGCGCAAGCTGCTGATCGAAAGGCGGCGAATTCGTCATCACCGTGTATTTGGGATTGTGATGGATGACGAGCTTTCCGCCGAGATATTCGAGAATCGCGCTGTCGCCCGACGCGTCGGCAAGCGCCATATGACTCGCCGCTTTGACGCCGCCCGGAAGATCGGGCGCAACGATCGCGAATGGCTCCTTCTGCAGAGCCTTCACCGCATCGGCGACGGTCGCGTAATTGTCGAGGACATATTGCGCCCAGCCGCCAACCGAAAGCAGCGGCTTTCTTGACGCTTTCGGGTCGCCGTAATCCGCCTCGGCGAGATAGAGAAGATTAACGGCGAGCCCCGCGTCATTCATGCCTTCAGCGGTAGCCGCATCGTAAAAATCGGCGATCAGCGACCCGTATTTCGATGTCCATTTGATCGAACCGGGACCAACGCCGCCGTCGCGCGCCATGCCGCGCGGAAAAGACCAGAGGTTCGTTCGCGGATCGACGTCCCAGTCCATGGTGCGGCCGATCACGTAGTCTTTGTCGGCAGTCCCATAAAGCACGCGCGTGCAAGCTGCGGCGCTCGTAAAGGTCGATGCGTGCAAGGCGCCCGCGAGAAGCCAGATCGCCAATTGCTTTTTCATCTCGAAATTCCTTTCAGGGATCGAAATCCAAACATCGAACCGCCGCGTCAGGACGCGATTTCGATCTGCGCGTCGACGCCCATCAGCTTGCCGAGGGCCTTCAGACGATTGAGAACGCGCTCGCTCGCAAGATCGGCGTAAGAGGCAGGGAGCGTCAGCGTCGCGGCGCGATCGCAGACCCGCAGGCGCGTGCGCGGCAGAACGCCCGGCATCGACGCCGACAGCAGATAAGCCACCCGCATCAGCGCGCCGAGGATGCGCGCGCGCGCGAAAAGTCGGGTCGTCAGCAATGTGCGCAGCGCCGCGAGTCCTTCAGCCCCGTCGAGCCCTTCGTGACGAAAGACGATCGCCAGCGACAGGAAGGCGCGGCCTGGATGGTCGATGGCGACGAAGGGCCCTTGCGTGACGATGTTCATGGCGCGCTGCGCGCGATACTCCGGATGTGCGCGCCAGGCGATGTCTGAGAGCAGACAGGCGGCGTGGCGCAGCCGGCGCTCCTCTTCCGTTTCATCTATGCCGCTCTTGTCCATATAGGCGTCGGTCCAATCGATCAGGTCGTCGCCATACCCGGGCGCGCGCGCGAATGTCGTCTCCAGTTCGCGCGACGCGGAGAGCAATGGATCGATGCGCCGCTCCGCGGGCGCCAGGCGCTCGTACAACATGCCTTCGCGCACGCCGGCGGCGGAGATGACGATCTCGCGCGGCTTGGCGCGGCGGATGATTTCATCGAGCACGATGGCGCCATAGGCAAGCAGCGGCCGGCGCGCGGCCGACACAATGCTGATGTCCTCGAGAGCCTCGCTGTCGATGTGCTCGACGAGCGCGGCGAAGTCGGCGGCTTCGCTCGTCTGAATGCGATAATGATGCATCACGCCGAGCGGATAATTGCGCTGACGCATGTGAAGCTTCGCCAGCGATCGCCAGGTGCCGCCGACCGCATAAAAGGTGCGGCCCTTGAGATGCTCGAGCGGCTTCGCGTCGGCGATCGCCTTGCGGGCGATGCGCGTCGCATCGCGCATGGAGCGCCTCGAGGCGTCCATCAGGGCGAGTCCGCCGAGCGGCAGGGTGACGCCCTTGCCCAGCGCCTCCTTGCGAACGTCGATCAGTTCGAGCGAACCGCCGCCAAGATCGCCGACGACGCCGTCCGGCTCATGGATCGACGAAACGACGCCCTGCGCGGAAAGCTCCGCCTCGCGGCGCCCCGAGAGCAGGGAGATGTCGCGCTGGATGGCGTCGCGCGCGGCTTCCAGAAAGACCGTGCCGTTCTTGGCTTCGCGCACCGCGGCGGTGGCGATCACCTCGATGTCCTCGACGCCCATCGTTTCGCAAAGCGCGCGATAACGGCGCAACGCCTTCATCGCCTTGTCGACGCCATCGTCAGGCAGCCGGCCCGTGGTGACGACGCCCTTGCCGAGACCGCACATGGCCTTTTCGTTGAAGATCGGCGTCAGCGCCCGTGCGAGCGCCTGATAGGCGACGAGGCGCACGGAGTTCGAGCCGATGTCGACGATGGCCACGGGCTTTGGCGCGGAGTCGGCGCGCTGCGTCAGGCGACGACGCAGCGTCTCAAGCATTTTGGCCGCGCTTCAGAAGGGAGCGCGGCCGCCACTCCTTGAGCGACTTGCCACGGCCCGAAAGCGACGGATTCGTCATGAAATACTTATGTGCGTTGAATCGCTCCTCGCCCTCCGGCGGAACGATGCGCAGCGAGGAGCCGTCCGGCAGGACGCGATAGCTCTGCTCATTGTCGATCAGATTGGCCAGCATGATCTGATCGAGCACCTGCTGATGCACGGTTGGATTGACGATCGGCATCATCGCCTCAACCCTTCGATCGAGATTGCGCGGCATCAGATCGGCGGACGAGATGTAGACATGCGCGCGCGGATGCGGCAGCGCATGACCGCCGCCGAACGCGTAGACGCGCGCGTGTTCGAGGAAACGTCCGACGATCGACTTCACGCGGATATTGTCGGACAGGCCTGGAACGCCAGGCCGCAGGCAGCAAATGCCGCGAACAATGAGCTCAATGGACACGCCCGCTTGCGAAGCGGCGTATAAGGCGTCGATGATTTCCGGATCGACGAGCGCATTGCATTTGCCCCAGATGACGCCGGGCTTGCCGGCCTTCACGAAGGCGATTTCCTGCTCGATATGTTCGAGGAGTTTCTTCTTGAGCGAAATCGGCGAGACCGCCATCCGCTCCAGTCCGGCAGGCTCGGCGTAGCCGGTGATGTAATTGAAGATGCGCGAAACGTCGCGTCCGATCACCGGATCGGCGGTGAAGACGGAGATGTCCGTGTAGATGCGCGCGGTCACCGGGTGATAATTGCCGGTGCCGACGTGGCAATAGGTGACGAGACCCGAGCCTTCGCGGCGCACGACGAGCGACAGTTTCGCGTGCGTCTTGAGCTCAATAAAGCCGAAGACCACCTGCGCGCCGGCGCGCTCGAGATCGCGCGCCCAGCGAATATTCGCCTCTTCGTCGAAGCGCGCCTTCAACTCCACGAGCGCGGTGACGGATTTTCCCGCCTCCGCCGCCTCCACAAGCGCGCGCACGATCGGGCTGTTGTTGGAGGTGCGATAGAGCGTCTGCTTGATGGCGATGACGTTGGGATCGCGCGCCGCCTGTTGCAAGAACTGCACCACGACGTCGAAAGATTCATAGGGGTGATGGACGGCGAGGTCCTTCTGCTTGATGGCGAGGAAACAGTCGCCGCCATTGTCGCGCACCCGCTCGGGGAAGCGTGGATTATACGGCTTGAATTTCAGATCCGGCCGATCGAGGTCGACGAGTTCGGAGAGATCGTTGAGGGCGAGCATGCCGTCGATCTCGAACGTCTCCGGCTCGTTGACGTCGAGCTCCTCGGCGACGAGCGCGCGCAAGGTCGCCGGCATGTCGGCCGCGACTTCGAGCCGAATGACCGAACCGCGCCGGCGCCGTTTCAGCGCGGTCTCAAAAAGAAGCACGAGATCTTCGGCTTCTTCCTCGACTTCGAGGTCGCTGTCGCGGATGACTCTGAAGAGCCCCTGCCCGCGCAGCAGATAGCCCGGAAAAAGCCGCTGCGCGTTCATGGCGATCAGCGTTTCAAGCAGCATGAAGCGTTCGCGGGTGGCGCCGCCCGTCGTCGGCAAACGCACGAAGCGTTCGATCTTCGGCGGCAGGCGGACGAGCGCCTGCAGCGTCTTGCGGTCGCCGGGCCGCACGAGTTCGAGCGCCAGCGTGAAGCCGAGATTGGGGATGAAAGGAAACGGATGCGCCGGATCGACGGCGAGCGGCGTCAGCACGGGGAAGACGCGGCTGAGGAAATAATCCTCCAGCCACTCGCGGTCAGCCTTGGAGACGTCAGCGGGCTCGACGATGACGATGCCCACTTCTTCAATCTCGGCGCGCAGCTCGCGCCAGCGCCGCAACTGCTCGCTCGTTAAGAGCGTGACGCGCTCGGTGATCTTCGTCAGCTGCTCGGCGGGCGTCAGGCCGTCTTCGGAGCGCGCCGTCACGCCGGAGCGCACCTGCCCGCGCAGTCCGGCGACGCGCACCATGAAGAACTCGTCGAGATTGTTGGCCGAGATCGACAGAAACCGCAGCTGCTCGAGCAGCGGGTGATTGCGGTTGGAGGCCTCCTCCAGCACCCGGCGATTGAACTCGAGCCAGGACAATTCGCGGTTGATGAAGCGCTGCGGCGACGCCGCAAGCTTGGCGGGATCCTCGACAAGGATCTCGTCGGCGCGATCCATGACTTCGATATCGGCGCCGGTGCGCTCGGCCGCCAGCTGATCCTGAATGTGCGGTTTCATTGCCATTTTTCCACTCATGGCCATCATGCCACAGGCCCGGGCGACGGCGAAAGCCTTGGGGCCTAATCCCTCGTAAAGCTCTCCATAACCTTGGCCGCCAGCGCTCGTGTGACAGGCCGCCCCTGGGCCAGCGCCTCGCGGTCGAGAGCGGCGACGAAGGCGCGCGCCGCGTCGAGCGAGCGCTCCAGCCTCACCGCGGCGAAAGTCAGAGCCGGAGGCTCGACGAGCAGTTGCCGGTCCGTGAACAGTTTCACCAGCACGGCGCGCATCAACTCCTCGTCCGGGGCGCCGATCGCGACGGCCGGCGCGCGGCGCAGACGCGACAGCAGGTCGGGAAGCCGAACCTCCTCCGGCCGCGGCGCGCGCGCCGCGCTCATCAGCAGGAAGGCGCCGCTTTCATTGACGAAATTCAGCAGATGAAACAGCGCGGTTTCGTCGGCGACGCGATCGACGTCGTCGATGAGGATGGGGCGCGGCGCCTGCGCCGTGAGCTGTTCCAGGGTGGGCAGGGCGTCCGGCGCGACGATGAACGCGCCGGCGCGCGCCGCCCAAATGGCGCAAAGATGGCTTTTGCCGGCGCCCGCCGGTCCGATCAGCGTCAGCACGCGGTCGGTCCAGTCCGGCCAGCGCTCGATCATCTCCAGCGCCGCCAGATTCGACGGGGCGGGGAGAAATTCCTCCCGCCCGAAACGCGGCGTCGTGGGCAGGTCGAGCGGCAGCTGCCCGTCCGACTTGCATTGCTCCGGCGCGCCCGCCTTAGTCATGCGCGGTCCGGGATCGGATGCTGATAGAGCGCGCTCGCGCGGTAGCGTTTCGCCAGGAAGCGCATGAAGGCGCCGAGCGCCGCCGCGACGGGCACGGCGACGATGAGCCCGGTAAATCCGAACAGCGCGCCGAAGGCGAGCAAGGCGAACATGATCCACACCGGATGCAGGCCGACCGAGGCGCCGACCAGACGCGGCGACAGCACATAGCCGTCCATGATCAGTCCGGTCGTCACGATCGCCACCGCCTCAATCGGCAGATTGATGTGCGGCCAGCCCTGAACGACCGCGACGATGATCGAGAGGACGAAAGCGGTGATGGAGCCCACATAGGGAACAAAGCTCAGGAAACCCGCAGTGACGCCGATCAGGAAGCCAAAATTGAGGCCGATCGCCGAAAGCCCCACCGCATACCAGACGCCGAGAAACAGGCAGACAAGCGACTGCCCGCGCACGAAGCCCGCGAGCGCGCGGTCGATGTCGCGCGCCAGCGAGCGCACGTCATCGCGATGTCGCGGCGGAATCAGATCGTCGATGATCGAGACCATGTGATCCCAGTCGAGCAGCATATAGAAGGCGACGACCGGCGTGATGACGATGAGCGAGATCACGTTGATCAGCGCATAGCCCCGCCACAACAACGACTTCACGAAGTCGCCGAGCAGTGTCGCGCCCTGACTGGTCAGATCATTGATGTATTTTTGCGCATCGAAGGAGGCGGCGGCGCCGCCGAGACCGAATTCCTGCAGCCAGCTGTTGATGGAATCGCTGGTGAAGCGCTCGCTTAACTGCGTGAGCAACCCATGCAGCGTCTGAAGATAGCCGGGCAGCATGGTGATGAAGCTCGCCAGCTGGTGCGAGAGGATCGGCACTAGAAAGACAGCCGCGGTTCCGACGACCAGAAGAAAGACGACAAGCAGAAGCCCCGCCGCGCCAAGCCGTGACAGGCCGAGCCGCTGCAGCCGGTCCGCTATCGGGTCGAGGAGATAGCCAAGCGCAGTGCCCGCAACGAAGGGCGCGAGCACCGGGCTTAGGAAATAAAGCGCAAGTCCCAGCGCCAGAAGCGTCAAGCCCCAGAGCGTCAGCTGCCTTTCCGGGCTCAACCCCGCCCATTGCAGCTGCCGCATCTCGGCGTCAGCGTCCGCTTGGAGAGGCGACGGCATGACCACCGGCTGCGCAGTATCGGAGCCGAGCGACGGTTTTCTCTGCGACATGTCACAGCCTCATATGCTGGACCCAGAGCCACAGATAGACGCAGGCGGAAGCGACGGTCAATGCGGCGACGGCGGCGATGAGCGTTACGTTTAACAAGGGAATATGAACGCCGTACGCCTGCGCGGCCAGAATGACGCCCGCGAGCACCAGTTGGGCGGCGGTAGTCGCCTTCGAAGAAAAGTGTGGATGCACCTTCATCGGCCGGCCCATCAGCCAGGAGAGCGACACCGCCCCGGTGATCATGACGTCGCGAAACACCACCATGATGGCGAGCCACGCCGGCAGCGCGTCGACAATGGCGAGCGTGATGAACATCGAAACGATCAGCGCCTTGTCGGCGATGGGATCCAGAATCGCGCCGAGCTCGGATTGAAGGTGGTAGGTCCGGGCCAGCCAGCCGTCGAGCGCGTCCGACACGCCGGCGACGGCGAACAGCACGAAGGCCGCGCTCCACTGGCGCTCGACGATCAGGGAGATCGCCGCCGGCGTCAGCACGATACGGCCGATGGTGATGAAATTCGGGAGGGAAGCAAACCAGCTGGGCGTCATGAGAACTTATGTGGCGCGAGCGCCGCGGTTTTCACTATCGGACCGTTGCGCCGAGCGCGCCAGTAGGAAACAAGCGCCGCAAGTCCAAGCGTTCCTGCGACGAGCGCAAGAAGCAGCGTCGAGATGGCGTTGATCTGCGGGGAGACGCCGAGACGCACTTGAGAATAGATGCGCATCGGCAACGTCGTCGCGCCGGGACCTGTCGCAAAACTCGCGATGACGAGATCGTCGAGAGAAAGGGTGAACGCCAGCAGATAGGCGGTGACGATGGCCGGCGCGATCTGCGGCAGCGCGACGCGGACGAACGCTCCGAACGGCGTCGCGCCGAGATCCATGGCGGCTTCCTCGAGCGCCGGATCGCAGTCGCGCAGCGCCGCGAGAATGGCGACGGTGGTAAAGCACATCGTCAGCGTGACATGGCCGATGACCAGAGTGGCGAATCCTCTGCCAACGCCGAGCGCCACGAAACAAGTGAGCAGGGCGAGGCCGAGCACGACTTCAGGCAGAACCAGCGGCGCGTGCACGGCGCCGAAAAACAGCAGACGCGTGCGAAAGCCGCCGAAGCGCGCGAGCGCCGTGGCGGCGAGCAGGCCCAGCAGAGTCGCGATCGAGGCGGACGTCAGCGCGGCGAAGAGGCTGATTTTCGCGGAGTGCAAAAGCTGCTCGTTCTCGATCAGCGCCGCATACCATTTCGTCGAAAACCCGCCCCAGACGGAAACGAGCCGCGAAGCGTTGAAACTCATGACGGCAAGGATGACGATCGGCGCGTAAAGGAAGACGAAGCCGATGAAGAGCGTCGTGCGACGCGCCCAGGCGGCCGCCCCGCTCATCGGGCCTCCCCCTCTTCCTTAAGCCGCGCTAACTCCCAGAGCAGCAGCGGAACCATCAGCAAAATGACGAGCGTGATCGCCGCGGCGGAAGCCGCCGGCCAGTCGTGATTGGAGAAGAAATCGTTCCACAAGGTGCGCCCGATCATCAGCGTCTCGGAGCCGCCGAGAAGATCGGGAATGACGAATTCGCCGACTGCGGGGATGAACACGAGAAGCGCGCCTGCAACGACGCCTTCGCGCGAAAGCGGCAAGGTCACGCGCAGAAACACTTGCGCCGGCGATGCGCCGAGATCCGCGGCCGCTTCGCGAAGCCGAGGATCCTGGCGCTCCAGCGCCGCGTAGAGCGGCAGCAGCATGAAGGGCAGATATGAGTAAACGATGCCGACGACGACGGCGCCCGGGGTTGCGAACATCTGCAGAGGCGCGGAAATCACGCCGATCGCCATCAGCGCGTTGTTGATCAGCCCCTCGTCCTTCAAGAGCGCGATCCAGGCGTAAACGCGGATGAGAAAGCTCGTCCAGAACGGCGCGGCGGCGAAGCCGATGAGAATCGGACGCAGCCGCTCCGGCGCGCGCGCCATGGCGAGCGCGAACGGATAGGCGACAAACAGCGTAATGAGCGTGGAGACGGCGGCGATCGTGAGCGAAGAAAGATAGGATTCGATGTAAAGCGTATCGCCGAAGAGCGCGCGATAGGACTCGAGCGTGAAGGTCTGCGCCCGCGCCCAGATTCCGGCGATGCCGTCGGACAATTCGAAAATCGGCCGATAGGGCGGACGCGCCAGCACCGACTGCGAGATCGAAATTTTCGCGACGAGCAGCATCGGCGCGAGGAAAAAGGCGCCGATCCAGAGGTAAGGCGCCGCGATGACGAGCCGTTGGCCCAGCGTAAGTTTCCGCCGACGCGCGCTCATCGCGCATCCCCGCCATGCGCGGGGCGCCGCGCATCCTCATCCGGAGGAGCGCCTGAAAGGCGCGTCGCGAAGAAGGAGGGCGCCGCCGCTCTCGCGAGCGGATTTCCTCGTGCTTCGCGACGGCCGCTTTGCGGCCTCCTCAGGATGAGGAAATCCGCGTTGCGCTGCGCTCCTGTTCCGGCTGTCACCCTACGTCTCCTCCGCGAGAAGCGTTCCGGCGTCGGGCGGAAAGCTGAGCTTCACCTGATCGCCGATCGCGTGGCGTTCGCCATGGCCAGCCGCCGCGCGCAGCACGACATTCTCCGAGACGCGCACGCGCAACAGCGTCGTTTCGCCGCGAAACACGAAGTTCTCGACGCGGCCTGCGATCCCCTCCCCCTCGCGCGCGACGCCGATGCGCTCCGGGCGCACGCTGAGAGTCGCGCGCGCGCCATTCTGAAGGTCGCAAGGATCACAGGGAATGCGTCCGAACTCGGCGATCAGCGCCGGCTCGCCGTTCCGTTCGAGGCGCCCCTCGATGAAATTCGTCTCGCCAACGAATCCGGCGACGAAGCGCGTCGCCGGGCGATCGTAAATCTCCATCGGCCCGGCGACCTGCTCCACTCTGCCTGCGCGCATCACCGCGACGCGGTCGGCGAGCGCCAGCGCCTCGTCCTGATCATGGGTGACGATGACAAAGCTCGTCTGCGTCAGCCGCTGAATCTCCTTCAGCCGAAACTGAGTCTCTTCGCGCAATTTGCGATCCAGCGCGCCGAGCGGCTCGTCAAGCAGCAGCAGCTGCGGACGCGGCGCAAGAGCGCGCGCAAGCGCGACGCGCTGCTTCTGGCCCCCAGACAATTCGTCAATTCTTCGATGACCGAAATCAGAAAGCTGAGTCATCGCGAGCAGTTCGCCAACGCGCGCATGAATGGCGTCTTTGGTTTCGCCCTTGCGTCGTAAACCAAAGGCAATGTTCTCGAAGACGTTGAGATGAGGAAACAGCGCATAGGACTGAAACATCATGTTCACCGGGCGCCGGTGGGGCGGCACGCCGGAGAGATCGACGCCGTTCAACGTGATCGTTCCAGTATCCGGAGACTCAAAGCCCGCGATGCAGCGCATCAGCGTGGTCTTGCCGCAGCCCGAAGGCCCGAGCAGCGCGAAGAATTCGCCGGCGCCGACGTGAAGCGATATGTTTTCGAGAGCGACGACGGCGCCGAATGTCTTGCTGACGTTGCTAATCGACAGCAGCGGCGCGTTCACGCCTCGGCCTCGTCGCGGCGAAACTCGGCGCGCCAGTGTCGCGACATGAGATCGCCGCTTGCGGGAATGTCTTCGAGCGAAACCAGCCGAAGACCGTCAACGGCCAGCGCCTCGATGTCTTTGCGCGCCAGCGGCCACGGCGGCCCGCCAAGCTCCTCCCCGTCGTCGCGCGCCCGCGAAATGATGAGGAGCGTTCCGCCCGGCGCAACGAAAGACGCGAGGGCGCGCGCCGCGTCCGGGAGAAGCGCTTCCGGCAGCGCCTGCAGCGTATAGAGCTCGTGGACGAGATCGAAAGCGCCGCGCCACTCGCTTGGCGGATTGAACAGGTCGGCGACCTGGTAGTCGACCTCGCTCTGCGGGAAGCGCTCACGGGCCCATTGAACCGCGCGCTCGACGAGATCGAAGGCGGTGACGCGCGCGCCCGCGCGGGCGAGCGCTTCGGCGTTGTCGCCAAGCCCGCAGCCGACATCGAGCGCGCGACGCCCCCCCATGGCATGCGCGGCGAGCCACTCTTCGAGCAGCGGACGCGGCTCGAAGTGCGCCCAGGGAACGGCGGCCGGATCATCCTCGGCGAGCGCATAGACCGCTTCAAACCAGTCGCGGCGCTTGGGATCGGCCTCGATGCCCCCGTCGCGCTTATGCGGATCGAGCGAGTCGAGCCTTTCGCGCGCCCTGGCGCGCCGCTCGGCGAAATCACTCCCTATGATTTCGGTTCGCGCGCCTTCTCTTCCCATCCGCCGCCCTCGCTTTGCTGGTGATAGACGAGGCTATAGCCCAGGTCGCGCAGTTCTTTCCATTGCGCGCGCGCGTCGGCAAGCTCGGCCTCGTCGCGCCCGTCGAACAGCAGCGCGGCCCGCTCGCGCGGCGCGCCAGAACCCGCGAGCGCGGGGGCGATGCGCGCGCCCTCGACGAAGAACCGCACGGCTGCGTCGTTGGGATTGTCGTCGTCACAAGTGAGATAGATCGGCTGTGACTGCGGCGCGCCATCCGCCTTCGCGCCATGCGGCAGAAAGCTCTCCGGACGATAGGACCAGAGATCCGCGTCGAGCCGCCGAAGGCGCGCTTCGCTCGCCGCCTGCACGACGGCGCGCCAGCCGCGCGCGAGGGTGCGCTCGAGGAGCGTGGGCAGCGTCTGCTCGACCGTTGCGCGGGTCAGATGGTAGAAGGCGATCTCAGGCATGGCGTCGGGGCGGTGGACCTCAACGCCCTATGCCGAAACTCGCGACCGCCCGCAAGCGCCACGCCACGTCTACAGCGCGTCAGCCCGGCGTCCAGGAGGGCGGATCGCTCGCGGGGAAGGACTCGACCCCGGCCTGATAGACGTCGTCCTTCGGCGCCTCCCAGACGCCGCCGATCGTCAGTTCGTTCCTGATTTTGATGAGGGAAGAAGCGGTAGAGGCGGCGTATTCCGCCTCCATCCACTCATTCGCCGAGGCGACGGAGCCCTTGAGCACGACTTTGTCGCCCTCGATTTCGATGGAGATAGCCTTGGGGTCGGCCACCTCGCACTTGTCGAGGGCCTCGCGGACCGCTGACCGAAGCCACACTGTCTCTAAACCAGTCATTGCAGCCTCGGCCCAGTGCGCCGCCGCAGCCCCGGCGGCCGCGGCGTACGCCTCTCCCGTTACATATGGGCCGTCGTCACCGAACGTTCCACAGGCTTCGTGAAGCCGATGGCGAGCAGGAGGACCGCGATCGCCGCATGCAGCCAGTGGTCGGCCATGTTCATGGCGATAAGGCCGCCAAGCTCGGCGACGTTCGGGGCGATGAAGCCGAAGATGGCGATCGCCGTATAGACGATGGCCAGCGCCCGGATCATCAGGACCGGGACGCCGAAGTAGGGGCTGACGAGCAAGAGCGCGCCGCTGATCAGGTGGACGAAGTTATGCGCGGCGTTCACGTGGAAGAAGCCGTCCTCGTAGACGAGAGGGTTCGGGATGAAGCCGAGCAGGCCGACGGCGACGAACACGACGCCGAGAATGGTCGCGATGAAGTCCGCGTTCCATCGTGTCTCAATCATGATGCGTTCCTTTCAGTCCAGGACCAACTGAACTGACCATCAGATTGGGCGCCACGAAATGATTTCCATTAAAAATGCGCAAGAATACTTGAATGCAAAGCTATAGCGACGCCTTTGTACAAGGCTCTCATGAAGTTACTCGCTAGGCGCAAACCAATGCTTGGCGATCTACGCTACAGGCAGGCTTGCTCTAGGCAGAAAAAGAATTGCATGCAAGATACCGTCAGCTCGCCTTGCCAAGACTCATTTGAGCGGCGCTGGATGCAACGCCGCCTTAATGTGAGGGGCGGCGTCTATACTTCAACTGCAAGGACTACGACCGCTTACCCCTCGTAATAGTCGCGCACCAGCCGATCCAACAGCCGGACGCCCCAGCCCGCGCCCCAGCTCTGGTTGGTGTCGCTTAGCGGCGAGCCCATGCCGGTGCCGGCGATGTCGAGATGCGCCCAGGGCGTCTTGCCGACGAAGCGCTGCAGGAAATGCGCGGCGGTTATGGAGCCTGCGTGGCGGCCGCCGGTGTTCTTCATGTCGGCGAATTTCGAATCGATCAGCTTGTCGTAGGCGGGGCCCATCGGCATCCGCCACAGCTTCTCGCCGATGTGGTGGCCGGACTTGGTCAGGCGGTCGGCGAGTTCGTCATTATTGGAGAAGAGCCCGCAATATTCCTGGCCGAGGGCGACGAGAATGGCGCCGGTGAGCGTCGCGAGATCGATTACGGCCGCAGGCTTATGCTTTTCAATGACATAGGTCAGCGCATCGGCGAGGACGAGCCGCCCCTCGGCGTCGGTGTTGACGATTTCGATCGTCTGGCCAGACATGGATCTGACGATATCGCCCGGCCGTTGCGCCTTGCCGTCCGGCATGTTCTCGACGAGGCCGAGGATCCCGACCACATTGGCCTTGGCCTTGCGGCCGGCGATGGCGTACATCGCGCCGGTCACGGCCGCGGCGCCGGCCATGTCGCCCTTCATGTCCTCCATCGACGCCGCGGGCTTGATGGAGATGCCGCCGGAGTCGAAGACGACGCCCTTGCCGACGAAGGCGATGGGCGCGCCCTCGGCCCCGCCGCTCCAGCGCAGCACGACCAGCCGGCTGCCCGCCTCCGATCCCTGGCCAACACCCAGAAGCGCGCGCATTCCGAGTTCGGACATCGCCTTCTCGTCGAGGACCTCGACCTCGACGCCGAGCTTCATCAGCTCAGACGCACGGCGGGCGAATTCGGGCGGGGTGAGAACATTCGCCGGCTCATTGACGAGAGTCCTTGCGAGAACGACGGCTTCCGCCAGATGGCCGCTGTCGGACATCGCCGCTTCTGCGGCGCCCGGATCCGCCAGGGCGACGACCATCTCCATCGGGCCGTCGCGATCCGTCTCGTCTTTCTTCTTTGTCTTGTAATGATCGAACTTATAGGCGCGCAGCCAGCCGCCGAGCGCGAATTGGGCGACCGAATCGTGAGCTGCGGAAATCCCCTCCGGCAGGTCGAACAGCACGACCGCCCGCCCGCCCGCGCCGACTTTCGCCGCCGTCTGCCCGCCGAGCGCGAAGAAATCATCGAAGGGCTTCGCAGACTGGCCAGCCTCGCCCTCCGCCTCGTCGCCCGCGCCAAGGCCCATCAGAATCACCCGGCTCGCGGGCGCCCCCGGCGCCGCCAGGACCTCTAGCGATGTCCCCGATTTGCCCTTGAATTTCGCCGCTGCGGCGGCGCGCGAGAGATGAGTGGAGGCGTCCTTGAGAACGCTCGCGGCGCGCTCGCCCATCGCGAGATCGCGGCCGACGAAGGCGACGAGCGTGCGCGGATGCCCCTCCTCCTCGGGCTGGCGCAGCAGCGCTTCGGCTGCGTCGAAGGGCTGAAGTTCATATTTCGCGTTGACGAGCATCAGGGCCTCTTGCCTCCTCCGCCTGAGCGGAAGCCGTTCCGGCGCGAATGCGCCGGATTTTTCGAGAAATTAGCGCCGGCGGCGCGCCAGGCGCGCAATTTGACGGGATTGGGGCGCACTATCTTCCGCCGGACGGCGACGGTCAATCGCCGAGCGTTCGCTTTTGGAGCCGTTTCAGGCTGCATTTCGCCGCCGTGGAATCGCCGCGATCTTTCCGCAGAAGTCCAGCGTGGCGCAAAAGCAACGCTCGCGAATTGAATGTGTGGGAGCGGCTCCGAGGAGCCGCGCGACGCTTGCGCGCAAAGATGCGAGCGTCTAGCGATCGTTAACTGGGCATTAATTGCTCGCGCCTGGGGCGGCGCGCCAAAACGCAAAGGGGGAGAGCCGCAGCCATGATCGGGGCCACGATCACGCGCTATTTCGCGCTGCGGTTCATGCGCACCATCCTGGCGATTTTCTTTACGATCTTCTGCCTGATGTTCGTGGTGGTGTTCGTGGAGATGCTGCGGCGCTCCAGCGACAACCCGCAGGCGGGCGCCGCCACCGTCGCGCTGATGACCGCGATGCGCGTGCCGGCCACCGCGGAGATGATTCTGCCGTTCGCCGTCCTCTTCGGATCCATGGCGACCTTCGTCGACCTTACCCGGAAACTGGAGCTGGTCGTCGCCCGCGCCGCCGGCATGTCGGTCTGGCAGTTCATCGCGCCGCCGACGCTGACCGCCCTTCTGATAGGGGTTGTGTCTGTTGCGATCTACAACCCTGTCTCGGCGTCGATGAAGCAGCGCTCCGAACAGATGGAGTGGGATCTCTTCGGCGTGCCCGGCAGCTTGCGGATCGATCATGGCGTCTGGCTCCGCCAGCATGGCGTCGACGGCCTCGCCATCATGCACGCCATGAATTCCTCGAACGGCGGCTCCGAGCTCACCGGCGTCAGCGTCAATATCTATGCGCCGCGCGGCGGCTTCCTCGAGCGGGTGGAAGCGGGTCACGCGCGGCTCGAGCCCGGCGTATGGGTGCTTGAGAACGCGCAGGTGAGCCTGCCGGGAGAGCCGGCGCGCGTGGTCGGTTCTTACATGCTCGCGACCGAACTGACTCCTGAGCAGGTCGCCGCGGCCACGACGCCTCCGCAAGGCACGCCTTTCTGGTCATTGCCGGAGATGACGACTCGCACCGCCGAAGCGGGTCTCGACGCGACAGGCTATCGCCTTCAGTTCCAGATGCTTCTCGCGCGACCGCTGTTGCTCGTCGCGATGGTTCTCGTCGCCGCTTCCTTTTCGTTAAGATTCTTTCGATTTGGCGGTGTGGCGAAAACCCTTTCGGGTGGCGTGGCCGCAGGCTTCATGCTTTACATTCTTACTAAAGTCCTCTCGGATCTCGGCGGCGCAGGTATGATCAGCCCTGTCGTGGCCGCATGGTCGCCTGCGCTTGTCGGGAGCATGTTGGGCACGGTTATCTTGCTGTACTCGGAGGACGGCTGATGGCGATCGCCAGCCCCTCCCGGAGGCTTTCCTTCATCGCGGCCGTCCTCGTCATCGCCGAGGCGGCTTTCGCCAACTCCGCCATGGCGGCGCCGCCGCTGGGGGCCGACGGCGCGCGCATGGTCGTCGAGGCGAAAGAGCTCGTCTACGACGAGAAACGGAACACCGTCACGGCGCGCGGCGCCGTCCAGATTTATTACAAGGGCCGGCTGCTCGAAGCCGACCGCGTCACCTATGACCGGAACACCTCGCGGGTGTTCGCCGAGGGGAACGCCAAGCTGACCGAACAGGACGGCACCGTCGCGCGGGCGGAACGTTTTGATCTCACCGACGACTTCAAGAACGGCTTCATCGAGAGCCTGCAGGTCGACACCGCCGACAACACGCATTTCACCTCGCCCCGCGCCGAGCGGGCCGGCGAGACGACGACCTTCGAGATGGGCACCTACACCGCCTGCGAGGCCTGTCGCAACGATCCCTCCAAGCCGCGCACCTGGTCGATACGCGCCAAACGGATCATTCACGACAACGTCGAGAAGATGGTCTATTACGAGGACGCCTCCCTCGACCTGCTCGGCGTGCCGATCGCCTATGTGCCTTTCTGGTCCTCGCCAGACCCATCTGTGAGGCGCAAATCCGGTTTTCTGTCGCCGGTCTTCACCTATCGCTCGCAGCTCGGCGCCGGCTTCGGCGTCCCGTACTTCTGGGCGATCGCGCCGGACTACGACCTCACGGTAACGCCGATCTATTTCACGCGGCAGGGCCCGTTCGTCACGGCCGAATTCCGCCAGCGCTTCGACTTTGGCGGCTATACGATCCGCGGCCAGGGCACGCATGTCGGAGATACGGGCGCATTCGCGCCGGCCCCGCTCGGCGCCGGCAATAAGCAGTGGCGCGGCTCAATTCAGTCCTTCGGCGACTTCTGGCTGAATGACCGCTGGCGCGCGGGCTGGGACATCACGGCGCTGTCCGATCGTTACTTCCTGCAGGATTATCAGCAATATAACTATCTCCTGCAGAACTACTTCTTCCGCGAAGCGTCCTCGACGATCTATCTGACCGGACAGGGGCCGCGCAGCTACTTCGACATGCGCGGATACTATTTCCAGCTGCTGTCGCCCAACGACGTGCAGGCGCAACAGCCGGTCGTCCATCCGGTGATCGACTATAACCGCGTGCTCGACATCGATCCGGCGGCGACAGCCGGCGTCGGCGGCCAGCTCGAAGTCGACGCCAATGTGACGAGCACTTCCGCAAGCGTCGCCAACTTCGAGTCCATCCAGCCCCGCACGCTCGACCGTATTTACGGTCTCTACAACGTTTGTCAGATCTACGGGCGCGCGCCCGATCCCGCGCAGAGCGGCTGTCTGCTGCGCGGCGTCGGCGGCGATTACGAGCACGCAACGATCAGCGGCGCCTGGAAGCGCAAATTCATCGATCCGGTCGGCGGCGTGTGGACGCCCTTCGCCTTCGCGCGTTTCGTCGGAAGCTACCTCAACTACGATCGCGAGGGCTTGTACCCGATCTACAATCAGAGCCTGTCGCCGATCCCCAACGCCGCGCAGGGCCAATTCTTCGACGGCGCCGACAATCGCTTTCGCGGCCAAGCGCTCCCTGGCATCGGCGCCGAATGGCGTTATCCGATCCTCGCCAGAAGCTTTGTCGGCGACATCGTCTTTGAACCGATCGCACAGCTGGTCGCGCGTCCTAACCAGACGTCCATCCCCTCGCTGGTCAACATCGACGCGCAAAGCCTCGTCTTCGACGACTCGACTTTGTTCGAATGGAGCAAATTTTCGGGCTACGACCGCTTCGAGACGGGCACACGCCTCAATTATGGCGGGCAGGCCACCATGTCGCTGTCGAATGGCGGCTTCATCAACGCAATGATCGGCCAGTCGCGCCAGATCGCCGGCGCCAATTCCTACGCGCAGGCCGACGCCGCGAATGTCGGCCTCGATTCGGGCCTCGACTCGCGAGCTTCGGACATTGTCGGGCGGTTCGCTTTCGCGCCGTCGTCCGTCCTCAGCCTCGTCGCCAAGGGCCGCTTCGACAAGGGCAGCCTGCGCGCCCGCCGGCTCGACGTGCTCGCGACGTTGAACCTGGATCCGATGTCGCTCCAGGTGCAATACGCCAATTATGCTTCTCAGCCGGCCATCGGCTTCGACGTGCGTCGTCAGGGGCTGTCGGCGACCGGAAGATACGACATCACCAAAAACTATTTCCTCACCGGCACCGTCACCTTCGACATGAGCCGTTATCTCTATAACGCGCTGACGACCATTCCTGCGACGACCGTGCCGATCACCGGCATCAATCTCACCGGCACGGCCCCGCTTTTCTCGGTTGCGACGCTGGGCGGCGGCATCGGCTATCAGGATGAATGCACGACGCTGTCGATCAATTATTCGCAGATCTATCAGCCGCAGTCGTACACGGGCCTTCCCGCGCGCAACCAGACGGTGATGGTCACGCTTCAGTTCCGGACCTTGGGCGAAGCCAAGTTCAACTACGGCGTTGGTTCGGTTCTGGTGAACGACGGCGTTCGGAACAACCTGCCGCGCTAAGCTACTCTAGTGTCCTGATTCAGAAGTTTCTATCCAGCTTTGGCTTGGAGGTCGAGGGTGCGACGGCAGAAGCGTTCGATGGAGGCCAGAATGTCGTCGGCTGACTTGGTCCAGCGCAGCGGCTTCGGATCAGCGTTCTGTTGGGCGAGGAAAGCCTTGATGGCGGCGATGAGGTCTTTGACGGACTTGTGCGCGCCTCGCTTGATCTGCTTTTCGGCCAGCAGCGCGAAGAAGCGTTCGACCTGATTGATCCACGACGACGATGTCGGCGTGAAATGCATGTGCCAGTGGGGCCGCTTGGCGAACCAGTTGCGGATCACTTGCGTCTTATGGCTCGAAGCGTTGTCCATCACGACGTGAATGTCGAGGCCGGCGGGAACGTTGCTCTCCACTTCGTCGAGAAACTTGCGGAACTCCTGCGCGCGATGGCGCGGCATGCATGTGCCGATCACACTGCCAGCCTTCACGGTCGTCTCAGCCGTGACAGCAGCGATGAAGCCGGCAAAGAGCGTCGTAGTGCCGTGGCGGTCGTAGTCGTGCGTGCGCCGCTCGACTTGTCCAGGGCGCATCGGCAGCAGCGGCTGCGTTCGATCAAGCGCTTGTATTTGGCTCTTTTCATCCACGCATATCACCAGCGCCTTGTCGGGCGGATCGAGATAGAGGCCAACGATGTCGCGCACTTTCTCGACGAACTGCGGGTCGGTCGAGAGCTTGAAAGTCTCGGTGCGATGCGGCTGTAGGGAGAATGCACGCCAAATGCGATGAACCGACGAAGTCGACACGCCCGATGCTTTCGCCATGCCGCGCGTGCTCCAGTGCGTCGCGTTCTTGGGCTGCGTTTCGAGTGTCCTGGTCACGATCTCCTCAACGCGGTCGTCGCCGATCTTGCGTGGCGCGCCACAGCGCGGCTCATCGTCGAGACCATCGAGACGGTGCTTGGCGAAACGCTCGCGCCATGTGCGCACGGTCTGCCGCGTTACACCGACCGCAGCCGCGATCTCGCAGTTGTTGAGCCCGTCAGCGGCCCGCAACACGATCTCCGCGCGTTGCGCATGCCCACGCGCCACCTTGCGTCGCCGGACGAGCCTTTTGAGGTATTCCCGTTCGTTCTCGCTGAGCTCAATCTTGCTCGCTTTGGTCGCTCCGTCCCTCGCCATGCCGCCCTCCCGAATCCCGCCTGGGCCGAAGGAATCACAATCGCGAAAACGTGGCTAGTAATTTCTGGGACAGGACACTAGGTAGATGTCCTATCCTCAGGTCGGGAGGACGCCCGCCGTCTCCCGTGCTACAAGGCCGCGACGCAGGGGCGCCCGAATATAGAAGCGCAGTCGCGCAAAGGAGAATGTAATGAGCTTTTTCGTCTCGCTTGCCGCCGGCGCATGTCTGGCTCTCGGGGCGGCGACGCCGCTTTTCGCGGAGGAGCTCTCAAACAAGCAGAAGGTCGAGATCGAGAAGGTCGTGCACGACTACATCATCTCCAATCCGGAAGTGATCAGGGACGCCATCGACGAACTCGGCAAGCGACAGAAGGTCGCCGAAGCGGCGACGCGCGAGAAGGCCATCGGCCAACAGGGCGACAAGATCACCAGCTCGCCTAATCAGGCCGTGGTGGGCAATCCCAAGGGCGACGTCACGCTCGTCGAGTTCTTCGATTACAACTGCGGCTACTGCAAGCAGTCTCTCAATTCCGTCGCCAAGCTGATCGAGGCGGACCCCAAACTGCGGGTGGTGCTCAAGGACTTCCCGATTCTCGGACCGGACTCCGTCGAAGTGGCGCAGATCGCCACCGCGGCGCGCATGCAGCTCGACAGCCAGAAATTCTGGGATTTCCATCGCAAGCTGCTCTCGACGCGCGGCCACATCGGCAAGCAGCAGGCGATGGCGGCGGCGAAAGAGGTCGGCGCCGACATGACGCGTATCGAGAAGGACATGTCCAGCGCGGAGACGAAGGCCGCATTGGACGAGGTCGCGGCGCTCGCCGACCAGCTGCGGTTCGACGGGACTCCCGCCTGGGTGATCGGCAAGGAAGCGATCGTCGGCGGCGTGCCTTACGCGCAACTGAAAGCGAAAATCGAGAACATGCGCAAATGCGGCAAGACCGCTTGCTAGCCCGCGACGGGCTTTCTTTGGGGCGACAATAAGGCTAAGACAGGCAACCTGCCGTCGTTGAGATTTTCGGGAACGTTTTCGGAAGCGCTATGTCAGCCGTCCATGTGCTTAACGGTCCCAATCTCAATCTCCTCGGCAGGCGCGAGCCGGCGATTTACGGAACAGCCACTCTCGATGACATACGCGCGACGCTGGAGAAGCGTTGCGCGCAAAATGGCGTGTCGCTCGTCTTCCGCCAGTCCAACCATGAAGGCGATCTCGTCACCTGGATTCAAGAAGCCGGGGGTGCCGGCGCGCCCGTCATTCTGAATGCTGGCGCGCTGACGCATACATCGATCGCGCTCTATGATGCGATCAAAGGCGCGGAAGCCGTCGTCATCGAAGTGCATCTGTCCAATGTGCATGCGCGCGAAAGCTTCCGGAGCCATTCCTTTATCTCGCCAGCGGCCAGGGGCGTGATCGCTGGATTCGGCCCCCTGTCATATATCCTTGCCCTCGAAGCTATCTTTGAAAGCGAACTGAGAAAGAGCTGAGACACTTATGGCGCGCAAAGCTCAACCGCCTCGCACCGCTCCTTCCCGCAAGCCCGCGCCCGCGAGCGCAACCACGGTCGACGCAGATCTGCTTCGCACGATTGCGGAACTCGTCGCCGGCAGCGACTTGACCGAATTTGAAGTGGAGAAGGGCGATCTGCGCATCCGCGCGGCGCGCACCCCCGCCGCAGCGGTCGCGACCGTCGCCGCCGCGCCGCCGCCCGCGGTTCACGCCCTGTATCCGCCGCCGGCGGCGTCTAAGCCGGCGGCCGCGCCGGCTCCTGCGGCTCCAGAGCCGGCCGCCGAACTCCTGGATGCGGTGAAATCGCCGATGGTCGGCACCGCCTATCTGCGACCCAACCCGGACGCGAAGCCCTTCGTCGAGATCGGGACGCGCGTTTCCGTCGGCGATAAGCTCTTGCTGATCGAGGCGATGAAAACCTTCAACGACATCGTCGCGACGAAGTCGGGCGTGGTTACGGCCATTCTCATCGAGGATGGCCAGCCAGTCGAATATGGCGAACCTCTCCTCGTGATCGAGTAGGCGCACAGGGATGTTCGACAAGATCCTTATCGCCAACCGCGGCGAAATCGCCCTGCGCATATTGCGAGCAGCCAAGGAACTGGGCGTCGCGACGGTCGCCGTTCATTCGACAGCCGACGCCGACGCGATGCATGTCAAGCTCGCGGACGAGTCGGTCTGCATCGGACCGGCGCCGGCGCGTGATTCCTATCTCAATATCCCTGCCCTGCTCTCCGCCTGCGAAATCACCGGCGCCGACGCCGTGCATCCGGGCTACGGCTTTCTTTCGGAGAACGCGCGCTTCGCGGAGATCCTCGAAGAGCACAACATCACCTTCATCGGCCCGAAGTCCGAGCACATCCGGCTGATGGGCGACAAGATCGAAGCCAAGGCGACGGCGAAGAAGCTCGGCATTCCGTGCGTGCCGGGCTCGGACGGCCCTGTCCTGAGCGAAAAGGAGGCTCTAAAGGTCGCCGAAAAGATCGGTTTCCCCGTGCTGGTGAAGGCGGCGTCCGGCGGCGGCGGCCGCGGCATGAAGGTGGCGCGCGACGCGCATGACCTTGGGATCGCCATCGCCACCGCGCGCACCGAGGCGAAGGCTGCGTTCGGCGACGACACCGTCTACATCGAGAAATTCCTCGAGAAGCCGCGTCACATCGAGATTCAGATTTTCGGCGACGGCAAGGGACAGGCCGTTCACCTCGGCGAGCGCGACTGTTCGCTCCAGCGGCGTCATCAGAAGGTCTGGGAAGAAAGTCCCTCGCCTGCGCTCAATGACGCGCAGCGCATGGAAATCGGCGAGATCTGCTCGCGCGCGATGCGGGACATGCAATACGCCGGCGCGGGCACGATCGAGTTCCTTTACGAAAACGGCGAGTTCTTTTTCATCGAGATGAACACGCGCATCCAGGTCGAGCATCCGGTGACGGAGTCGATCACCGGCGTCGATCTCGTGTGCGAACAGATCCGCGTGGCGGCGGGCTCCCCGCTCTCACTGCGCCAGAAGGACATCTGGTTCTACGGCCACGCCATCGAATGTCGTGTGAACGCCGAGCATCCCCTGAGCTTCAGGCCGTCGCCGGGACGCATCGCCTATTATCATCCGCCGGGCGGCGTCGGCGTTCGCGTCGATTCGGCGGTCTATCAGGGCTACACAATTCCGCCGAACTACGACTCGCTCATTGGCAAGCTGATCGTGCATGGACGCAATCGGACCGAGGCGCTGATGCGGCTGCGGCGCTCGCTCGACGAGTTCATCGTCGACGGCATCGACACCACGCTGCCGCTGTTCCGAACGCTCGTGCGCAACGCCGACGTTCAGAACGGAACTTACGACATCCATTGGCTGGAGCATTTTCTGGCGACGGGCGGCATCGAGCCGGGTTTTTAAGGCGTGAGGGTGAAGATGATGAAGCGCACGGCGTTGGCGGTGTTCGCATCAGTGATCGCAGCGGCGGCGCCGCTCTCGTCCGTCGACGCCAAAGCCGTTGTGCGCGGTCCCTTCGTCTTCACATGCTCGGGCGATTCCAGCGCCGCGCTCACCGTCACTTTTCTCGGCGCGAAAGCCGATCGCGCCAAGCTCGTCTTTAAGGGCGAGACCGTGATGGCCAAGCAGGCGATGGCCGCGAGCGGCGCGCGCTACGTCGCTAAGGACATCGAGTTTTGGAACAAGGGCGACGACGCCATGGTAGAGTGGCGTGGAGAGAAACTGAACTGCACGACGCGGAATTAAAAATATCATTTCCGATAGAAACTCGTCGCCTCAGGGTGGCGCGGCGCTCGCGCGCCGCTATCCTTCATTAAATGTCGCGCCTCAACGCCCCCTATGCGATCACCCCGCATCTACTGCTGCGGGCCTATTCCATCGGTCTTTTCCCAATGGCGGAAAATGCCGAGGACGATCAACTCTACTGGGTCGATCCGGAACGGCGCGCCATCTTTCCGCTCGACGGCTTCGCGGTGTCGCGCTCCTTGGCAAAGACCGTGAGGTCCGATCGCTTCGAGGTGGTCGTCGACCAGGATTTTGACGCCGTGATCGAGGCTTGCGCCGCTCCAGCATTTCGCCGCGAGCGGACCTGGATCAACGCAGAAATTCGTAGGCTCTATCGCGCGCTGTTCGATCTTGGCTTCGCGCATACCGTGGAATGCCGCCGCGAGGGCCGTCTTGTCGGGGGGCTTTACGGCGTCGCTCTTGGAAGCGCGTTTTTCGGCGAGAGCATGTTCCATCTCGAGCGCGACGCATCGAAGGTCGCGCTCACACACCTGATGGGCCGATTGAGAGCGGGCGGCTTCCAGTTGCTCGACACGCAATTCATCACGCCGCATCTCGCCTCGCTCGGGGCGATCGAAATTTCACGCGAGGAATATCACGTCGCCCTCGAACGGGCGCTCGCCATGAAGGCGAATTTCTGTGTCTGGCCGCAGCGGCGGCCGGTGCGGGGCGCTCAGGCGCTGGCCGCGCTTTCCGATTAGAAGGGAAACAACGGATTGCCCGCTGGAGCGGGCGCCGCAGCCGGGGCGCCCTGTTCGGAGCGGCGGCGCTTCTTTTTGCGTCCTCCGGCGGGCGGCGCAGCTGTGGCGTCGTCCGGCGCAGGAGCGGCTTCGGGCTCGACGGGGACCGGAGCGGCCTGATCGGCAGGCCCGATCGGCTGATTCTCCATCGGCGGCGGCGCCGTCGGCTCGACCCTGCGCGAACGGCGCTTCTTGCCGCTCTCGGCAGGAGGCGTCGCCGCCTCAGCCTCGGCAGGCGGCGCAGCGGGCGCGGCCGCTTCGGCGGGTTGCTGCGCGACCGTTTCCTTGCCGCCTTTGCAGTCGACCAGCCAGACGTCATAGACGGGATGTTCGACCCCGTGGAGACCTGGACTCGCCGCGAACATCCAACCCGAGAAGATACGCTTGGCCTCCTGTTTGGAGTCGGCCTTGACGGTCTCAGGCCTCGGATCGCTACGGCGTTCCGGCTTGACGATCAGCTCGTCCACCTCGACGAAGCTCGTCGTCTGCGGCGTTTCCGTCTGCGGGCGCGTATTGCAGACGCGCGGGGTCACCTGCAGCGTGCCGAATTGCACGGTTTCGTCGATGGCGACGTCGAAATTGATGATGCGGCCGGTGGTCTTGTCGAGCCCGGCGAAGATCGCGGTCGGATGACGGATCGGCTCGGCTGACGCGGCGACCGCAAGCAAAGTCCACGCGCCGACAGCCGCTGGCGCAAGGGACAGGGGCAATTTCATCCGATCACCGCATGATTCTCCGCCGACCCGACAAGCAGGCGGCGGACGAAAGCAGGCAACAAAGGCGTTTCCAAGGAGAGCGCCGCTCAGCCTTCGGGCCGCCAGGGGGCGTAGTCGCCGCCCGCAGGCGGACGCTGGCCCAGAGCCAATTGGGAGCCCGGCGGCCGATAAGCCTGCGGGGTGCCGGTCATATTGGGCTCATAGGGTTGTTCCCACCCGCGCGGCCGATAGGTCTCGTCCGTCGGCGGCGTGTCCACGGTGTGGTGCAGCCAGCCGTACCATCCAGGGGGCGTGGCCGAGCCTTCGGCGTAGCCGCTATAGATCACCCAGCGTCGTTCAAAGCCCAGCGCCGGATCGATCTTGCCGCCGCGCCGACGGTAATAGACGTTGCCGAATTCGTCTTCGCCGACGCGCTCGCCGTAAAGCAGCGTCCAGAGGCCGGTGCTGAGCGTGGCGCGGTTCCACCAGGTGAAGAAGCGAACGATGTAGGACATGTAGCTGCGTCCTCGGATTTCGTGGCCCCTTATTGCGTCTGACGGCGCCAATGTCCAGCCTTGCCGCAATCCTTGATGATTCGAGTCAAACAGCACTCGCGCTCGCGCTTGAGGCGGCCAGAAACGGAGGACCGCATGTCCGCGACCCTGTCCACCCAATGCTGCGTCGTCGGCGGCGGCCCCGCCGGTCTCATGGCCGGCTTTCTGCTGGCGCGCGCCGGCGTCGATGTGATCGTCCTTGAAAAGCACGCCGATTTTCTGCGCGACTTTCGCGGCGACACGATTCATCCGTCGACGCTGCGGATCATGGATGAACTTGGGCTGCTCGACGAATTCCTGCGGCTGCCGCACCACAAGGCCTATGAGCTCTCGGCCTGGATCGGCGAGCGTCAATACAAGGTCGCCGATTTCTCGAGCCTGCCCGGCAAGTGCAATTTCGTCGCTTTCATGCCGCAATGGGATTTTCTCGATTTCATCGCCGAACATGCGCGCGCGCTGCCGAGTTTCCGTCTCTTTATGCAGACCGCCGGCGACGACCTCCTGTTCGACGGCGAGCGCGTCCGCGGCGTTTTGGCGAAGGGCCCCGACGGAGAGCTGAGGATCGAAGCCACGCTCGTCATCGCCGCGGATGGGCGCAGTTCGCTGATGCGCGCCGACGCGAAGCTTCCCGTGGAGGATTTCGGCGCGCCGATGGACGTGCTGTGGTTCAAGCTGCCGCGCAGGGACAGCGACCCGGACGAAAGCTTTGGCCGCGTGGCGCCGGGGCGCATGCTGGCGATGATCGACCGCGGCTCATATTGGCAGTGCGGCTGCATCATTCCAAAGGGCGGCGCCGAGGAACTGCGCGAGAAAGGGATCGAGGCCTTTCGCGAGTCAATCGCGCGACTGACGCCCTTCCTCGCGGATCGGGTTAGCGCGCTTGAGGATTGGCGCGACGTCAGCCTGCTCACCGTTCAGGTCAATCGCCTCAAGGTTTGGAGCCGCCCAGGACTGTTGTTCATCGGCGACGCCGCGCACGCCATGTCGCCGGTCGGCGGCGTCGGCGTGAACCTTGCGATCCAGGACGCCGTCGCCGCCGCCAATCTCCTTGGCGCGAAGTTGCGGGATAATTCGCTGAGCGATGAGGATGTGCGCGCCGTGCAGCGGCGGCGCGAATTTCCCACGCGCGTCACGCAGGCCATTCAGCTGGCGATCCAGGATCGCGTGGTGCGCAGCGTGCTCGCAGCGCAGAAGCCTTTCGATGCGCCGCTGGCGTTGCGGCTGCTGAACGCCATGCCGCTGCTGCGACGATTGCCGGCGCGGCTCATCGGGCTCGGCGTGCGGCCCGAGCATGTTGAAACGTAACCGCGATGCGAATGCCGCCGTTTCGTCGGGCGTGTGTCATTCCCGGCGGGCCGCAGGCCTGACCGGGAATCCAGAACAGGTCCGGCGGAGTTGAATTGCGATTCTGGATTCCCGGTCGCGCGCCTTGCGCGCGCCGGGAATGACAATCTCAGAGATCAGTCCGCGTCACGAATGAAGGCGCCGAAGGCGCGCGGGCCGTCGCCGGTCTCCGCCTTGCCGAGAATTTTGAGCGTCTGCGCGTCGACGGCCCAAAGCTCGTTCGAGAACCAGTTCGCGACATAGACGCGCGCGCCGTCGCCGCTGACCGCAAGCCCTTCCGGGTATTCGCCGACCTTGAGCGTTTCGAGCGGCGCCAAACTGTCTGCGTCGAACACGCTGACGCTGTCGCCGTGCTGGTTGGCGACGAAGACGCGGCCCTTGGCGAGCGCCACCGTATAGGGCCGGCTGCCGCATTTGAGCGTCGCGATCACCTTGCGCGCGGCAAGATCGACGACGCTCACGTCATCCGACTCGACATTGGCGGAATAGGCGCGCGCGCCGGAGGCGTCGATCGTCACGCCGAAAGGATGCTTGCCCACTGCTATGGTCGCGACGCGCGAAAAGGTCACCGCATCGATGAGGGAAAGCGCATTGTCGTCGCGGTCGGCGACGATGATCGTCTTGCCGTCGGGCGCGACGGCGACGCCCGACGCCATGGCGCCGACGCCGACGCTGCGCTGCGCGCCGCTCGCGAGATCAATGTCGACGAGGCGACGGCCGTAGAGATCGGCGACATAGACGCGTTTGCCGTCGGGGCTGGCGGCGACGCCGAGCGGCCCGCCTTCGACCGGAATGCGCTTCTCGATCTTGCGGGTCGCGGCGTCGACGACGGTGAGAAACTTGCCTTCGGGACTGGTGATGAAAGCGCGCGCGCCGTCTCGCGACACGGCGATCCCCGCCGGCTTGCCGCCGATGGGCAGAGTCGCGACCGTCTCCATTCTGGAAAGATCGACAATCGAGAGCGCATCGGCGCCCTGCGCGGTGACGAAGGCTTCGGCGGCGGATGCGGGGGAAGAGAGCGGGAGAAAGAAGAGAAGCCCGGCAAAAAAGGCGCGCGCCCATCCCCTCGCCCCGTTTGCGGGGAGAGGGTTAGGGTGAGGGGCCGGGGCATGTGTCCTAAACATTTGATTATGCGCCACAGGTTCGGAAAATCACCAAGCCCCTCACCCTAACCCTCTCCCCGCTATTGGCGGGGAGAGGGAACGCTGACTTCCACTTTCGCCTTCAACGCCGCGAGATAGGCGCGCTGCAGCGCCGTCACCGCCGCGAGCGCGACGTCGTCGTTCAATTCCGGCGGAGGGTCGTTCTTGGGATAGCCGCGATAGAAGCGCGCCTTCCACTCGACTTCGGTCGCGCCGCTCGCAGCCGGGCGCAGGGTGATCAGCGCGGTGTAGTTGGTTGCCGGCAGCCGCTTCACATCATCGCCTTCGCGGTGAACGCCGAGCATCATCCGCTCCGGGTCGCGCTTTGTGAGCAACTCCTCGACGACCCCGCCGTCAGCCATGATCAGTCTGCGACGCGCCTGATCGGGAACGTCTCCGCCCGACGCTTCGACGCGCACGACGCCCGGCAGCCACTCGGCGTGCGCGAAGTCAGCCACAATCGCCCAGACTTTGTCGGGCGGCGCATTAACGGTCGTCGTTTCGACGACCTTCAGCGGCGAAGCGCCATGCGCCGCGAGCGCCAGGCTTGGCGCAAGAACGACGAGAGCGGCCGCGGCGCGAAGAAAGATCCGGCGCGACACGGCGATCCTGACTGACGCTTTGCGCATGACGTTGCGCTTACTTGCCCTCCGCCTTGGTCTTCAACGCCGCAAGGCCGGCTTTGTAGACATCGCTCACCGCCTTCACGCCCGCTTCGTCAGAAAGCTCCGGCGGCGGATCATTGTTCATAAAGCCGCGATAGAAGGCGCCCTTCCATTCGACGACGCTCTTGCCGCCTTCGTCCTTGACCGAGATCGTCGAAGAATAATTATTGACCGGCAGCACCTTCACGTCGACGGCGTCGATCTTATAGCTCAGCGACTTGCCGTCGGCGTCGTATTTCGTCAGCGACTCCTCGATCACGCCGCCGCTCTTGAGGGTCAGCTTGCGCTTGGCGTCGGCGCTATTGCCGCCGGTCCCTTCAGTCTTCGCAATGGCCGGATGCCAGTTCCAATCCTGGAAATTGCCGACAATCTCCCAGACCTTCGCGGCCGGAGCGTTGATTTCAATCTTTTCGACGACCTTCTGGCGCGAAGGGCCATGGGCCAACGCCGGCCCAGCGACCAGCCCGGCGGAAAGAAGCGACAGGGCCGCAGCGGCAAATGCGCGGCGCGCGAGCACAAACGTCATAAGGTTCTCCCGAAAAGCCTGATCTTGGCCGCCGGCCTAGGGCGACAGGCGCACATAAGGGCGCCTCAAGCGGCGGCGTCAAGGTCGCGATGAATGGCGAAGCCGGGCCGGGAGACAAAGCGTCGCGGCCAGACCGTCGCCGCATGACTTGCTCGCGGGCCCTTGCAGCGATTAGATTGCCATCCATATACCATCCAGACAGATGGTAATAGGATGGCGCAATGGCGGAAATACATAAACTTCGGGAAAAGGCCCCCGACACCGAGAAAATCACGATCAATGTCGGGTTCGTCGATCTCGGCCATATCGATCTCCTGGTGCGCGAAGGTTTCTACTCGAACCGCACCGACTTCATCCGCACGGCGATACGCAATCAGCTCGGCGCGCATTCGGACGCGGTCAAACAGTCCATCGTGCGGAACACGCTGGATCTCGGCCTGCGCCACTACAGCCGCGAAGACCTGGAGGCGGTGAAGGCGGCGGGCCGCAGACTGCGCATCCATGTGCTGGGTCTGGCGTCGATCGCCGAAGACGTCACGCCAGAGCTCGCGCGTGAAACCATCGAATCCATCACCGTCCTCGGCGCGCTTCAAGCAAGCAAGTCGGTCAAGGCGGCGCTCGACGATCGCATCAGCTGATCCTCTCCTCCCGTGAGGCATAGACCGAAATGAAAGAATTCCTGTCGAGCGTCTTGAGCAAAGCGACGCGATTGACGCGCGAGCAAAATCTCACCGAGGCGACGCGCGTGCTGATGCGCGCGCTTACCCCCGCGGGCGACGCGGTGCCGGCGCCGCAGCCCGCTGCGCACGCCGAGCCACATGCCCCAAATTTCAAGCTGCGCCGACCGCTCGGCGAGACCGTGGAGCTGCTGCGTCATGCAGGTCTTCCGGGCCTCGATCAAAGCGCCATGCCGCTTGTCGGGCTGCGGAAGACCCCACAAATCGACGTTCCGCCGGGCGCCGCCTATGTCGCGCGCAGCTATGCCGGCTCGGCGGGAGCGCGCGACTACAAGGTCTATGCGCCCAACGGCGTCGCAGATGGCAAGCGGCCCTTGATCGTGATGCTGCACGGCTGCTCGCAGAACCCTGACGACTTCGCGATCGGTTCGCGGATGAACGAACTCGCTGACGAACACGGATTTCTGGTCGCCTATCCGGCCCAATCGACCGCGGCCAATCAGATGGGCTGTTGGAACTGGTTCAATCCGGCCGATCAGACGCGCGAGAAAGGCGAACCCAGTCTCATCGCCGGCCTGACCCGCGCCGTCATGGCGGAGTGGCGCGTCGACGAGTCGCGCGTCTATGTGGCCGGATTGTCGGCGGGAGGCGCCATGGCGGCGACCATGGGCGCGACCTATCCGGAGCTCTACGCCGCGGTCGGCATACATTCCGGCCTGGCGCACGGCTCCGCGAGCGACGTCGCCTCCGCCTTCGCGGCGATGAGCGGCAATTTCGGCGCCGGCATGGCGCGCGTCCTTATGCCTGACGACGGCGTGCGCACAATCGTTTTCCACGGCGAAGCCGATCAGAGAGTGCATCCGATCAACGCGGAAACGATCATTGCACGGGCGCGCCTAGATCTTGCCGAGGCGCTCGCGCGCGAAACGCGCGAGACCGGATCGTCGGGCGGCCGCAATTACAGCCGCACCGTCATCGCGGACGCGCGCGGCGTGCCGCAGCTGGAGCATTGGGCTGTCGAGGGACTTGGCCACGCCTGGTCGGGCGGCAATCCGGACGGCTCCTTCGCCGATCGCCATGGTCCGCACGCATCGCGCGAGATGGTGCGGTTCTTCCTGTCGGATGTGGCGCAGACTGCCTAGTGTCCTGATTCAGAAGTTTCTATCCAGCTTTGGCTTGGAGGTCGAGGGTGCGACGGCAGAAGCGTTCGATGGAGGCCAGAATGTCGTCGGCTGACTTGGTCCAGCGCAGCGGCTTCGGATCAGCGTTCTGTTGGGCGAGGAAAGCCTTGATGGCGGCGATGAGGTCTTTGACGGACTTGTGCGCGCCTCGCTTGATCTGCTTTTCGGCCAGCAGCGCGAAGAAGCGTTCGACCTGATTGATCCACGACGACGATGTCGGCGTGAAATGCATGTGCCAGTGGGGCCGCTTGGCGAACCAGTTGCGGATCACTTGCGTCTTATGGCTCGAAGCGTTGTCCATCACGACGTGAATGTCGAGGCCGGCGGGAACGTTGCTCTCCACTTCGTCGAGAAACTTGCGGAACTCCTGCGCGCGATGGCGCGGCATGCATGTGCCGATCACACTGCCAGCCTTCACGGTCGTCTCAGCCGTGACAGCAGCGATGAAGCCGGCAAAGAGCGTCGTAGTGCCGTGGCGGTCGTAGTCGTGCGTGCGCCGCTCGACTTGTCCAGGGCGCATCGGCAGCAGCGGCTGCGTTCGATCAAGCGCTTGTATTTGGCTCTTTTCATCCACGCATATCACCAGCGCCTTGTCGGGCGGATCGAGATAGAGGCCAACGATGTCGCGCACTTTCTCGACGAACTGCGGGTCGGTCGAGAGCTTGAAAGTCTCGGTGCGATGCGGCTGTAGGGAGAATGCACGCCAAATGCGATGAACCGACGAAGTCGACACGCCCGATGCTTTCGCCATGCCGCGCGTGCTCCAGTGCGTCGCGTTCTTGGGCTGCGTTTCGAGTGTCCTGGTCACGATCTCCTCAACGCGGTCGTCGCCGATCTTGCGTGGCGCGCCACAGCGCGGCTCATCGTCGAGACCATCGAGACGGTGCTTGGCGAAACGCTCGCGCCATGTGCGCACGGTCTGCCGCGTTACACCGACCGCAGCCGCGATCTCGCAGTTGTTGAGCCCGTCAGCGGCCCGCAACACGATCTCCGCGCGTTGCGCATGCCCACGCGCCACCTTGCGTCGCCGGACGAGCCTTTTGAGGTATTCCCGTTCGTTCTCGCTGAGCTCAATCTTGCTCGCTTTGGTCGCTCCGTCCCTCGCCATGCCGCCCTCCCGAATCCCGCCTGGGCCGAAGGAATCACAATCGCGAAAACGTGGCTAGTAATTTCTGGGACAGGACACTAGCCGGGGCTGTCACACCAACGTCTTGCAGGCGCGCCATCTGCGCGCCATGCCTTATCTGCGCGCGCTCGCCTTCGTCCTCACGCTGGCGGGCGCTTTTCTCTTTCTCGTTCCGCTGCAGGCGCTGGCGCGACGGCGCGGCTGGCCAATTCAGCACAGGGTCCAGACGCGTTTCTGCCGCGCGGTCTGCGCCATCATCGGCATCAGGGTCGAGGCGCGCGGCGCCCTGCCCTCGAGCGCGCCGCGCTTCGTCGTCGCCAATCATGTGTCATGGACCGACATCATCGCGCTCGCGAGCCTCTACCCTTTCGTCTTTCTGGCGAAGCGCGAGGTCGCGAGCTGGCCCGTGCTCGGACTGCTCGCGCGGCTGCAAGGCACGGTCTTCGTCGAACGCGGCGCGAAGCAGGATGTCGCGCGCGTCAATGACGCGCTCGTAGATGTGCTGCGCGCGGGCGGCGATCTCGTCGTCTTTCCCGAAGGGACGTCGAGCGACGGCGCGGAGGTCCTTCCCTTTCGCTCGGCGCATTTCGCGCCGCTTGAGACATTGGCCGCGCGGGGCGAGGCGCCGACGCTCGCGCCCGTCGCAATCGCTTATTCAGACGGCGCACGCAGGATCGATGTGGGCTGGTATGGGGACATGACGTTTCTGCCGCATCTGTGGCGCCTGATGAAGCGCCGATGCACGCAGTGTCACGTCATCTTCGGCGCGCCGATCGAAACAGCCGGCAGGGATCGCAAGGCGCTCGCCGCGGAGACGCGGGCGTGTGTGGAAGAGTTGCTCACGTCGCTTAATGGATCGCGCGACCGGAAATCATCGCAGTCCTCGTGCTTCGAGACGGCTGCTACGCAACCTCCTCAGCATGAGGACTGCTTGTAGCGGTATCAGTGAATTCCATTGCGCAAACCAAGGCTCCTCATCCTGAGGAGCGCGCGCAGCGCGCGTCTCGAAGGACGAGGAGCCGCGTTCATGGGCGCGCTGCGCATTCCCATCGGCGTCACGAATGTTTGCTTCTGTCCTGGATTCCAATCGCGCTTCGCGCCCGCAATGACAGAAGGGCTAAGCGGCGCGTCGGTGGGACGCGCCGCCGAAAAACTCGAGATAGCGCGCGTCGATATCGGCGACGGGCATCACCACAAAGACATCGGTGGTGTTGAATTTGCGATCGACGACGGCGCCCTCGCCGAAACGCGCGCCCACCCGCAGATAGCCTTTGATCAGCGGCGACAGCGCGTCGCGCGCCTTTCGCGCATCGAACGCGTCGCGCGCCAGCATCCGCATCGGCGTATGCAGCTCTTCTCTCGCGCTGACGCGCCAATTCTCTTCCGCCGGCGCGTAATGCGCGAGGTAGCTCAACGCCTGCGCATGGGCGAGCGGATTGGCGCCATGAAGACTTGCGCAGCCGAACATCACGTCGATGTCGTGCGCCCGCACATAGGCGAGCAGCCCGCGCCAGAGAAGTTCGATCGTGCGCTTGCCGCGATAGGGCGCGAGCACGCAAGAGCGCCCTAATTCCAGCGCGCGCTTGCCGGCGTGGCGGGCGAGAAGCGGCGCGACGTCATATTCGCCCTCCGAATAGAAGCCGCCAGCCTTCCTCGCCATGTCGTCGCGCATCAGCCGGTAGGCGCCCACGATCTTCGGCTTGATCCTGCCGCGCCGGGTCTGCGCCGCGTGATCGATGACGATGAGATGATCGCAGAATTTGTCGAACCTGTCCGCGTCGCGGCGGGTAAAGGCCGTGCGCGCGTCGGGAATCGCGCCGCCTTCCTTATAGAAGACCTCGTAGCGCAGGCGCTGCGCCTTGCGCAGCTCCTTCTTGCCGCGCGCGAGCCGCACTTCGAGCGATCCCATGCGGCCAAGCGTTTCGCCGAGCGCTTTCTTGGCCGCTTTCGGCTTTTTCGAGGCGGCTTGCGGAAAATTGACGAGGGCGAAAATCGACTGACCGAAATTCGCGTTGACCGTCCACATATGCGACTCGCTCCGCTCCGATCTATCCGCTTGAAGATCACGGGGAGGCGAAGCTTTTGTGACGCGGACCGTGCTCCCGGAAAGGCTGCGAAAGTCCCGCTTGCCGAATCTGCCGAGATGGCCGAGCCTAGGGGCCGCCCGACTGGAATTTTCCCCTTTATCCACTAAATTATCCACATATTGTCTCTCTGTTAATTGTCACCACTATATCTTGACGCCATCGAAAGACTCGCGCAGTCTGGAGGCATCAGGCAATGGCGACGCGGCGAACGATCTTTAAGGCGTTCGGCGGTTCCCGGCGGCAGCCGGACGTGAGCGTCGCTTTGTGTGGGCGTGATCCTCGTTTTTGGCGTGCTTCAAATCGCGGCGCATCTGTCCGCGAGCGCGGAGCGCGCGTCTTTCGAGTTTGGATTGGCAGGAATGCGTCGCGGGCCGGCGAACGGTCGCGCGCGGGCGGACGCCTGCGCTTTGAGGGGATGGAACGATGAAAATTGAGCGGCGCTACACCAAGGCTGGCGAAACTCCCTACGCCAACATCGCGTTCCGCACGACGAAGAGCGAGATCCGAAATCCCGACGGCTCGATCGTCTTTTCCCTCGACAATATCGAAGTCCCCAACCAGTGGAGCCAGGTCGCCGCCGACGTGCTGGCGCAGAAATATTTCCGCAAGGCCGGCGTGCCGGCGCGCCTGAAGCGCGTCGAGGAGAACGCCGTTCCCTCCTTCCTGTGGCGCTCCGCCGCCGATAGCGAGGCGCTCAGCGAACTTCCCAAGGACCAGCGCCACGGCTCGGAGACCTCGGCCAAGCAGGTCTTCGACCGGCTCGCCGGCGCCTGGACCTATTGGGGCTGGAAGGGCGGCTATTTCGACGCCGAGGAAGACGCCCAGGCCTTCTCCGACGAGCTTCGCTATATGCTCGCGATGCAGATGGCGGCGCCAAATTCCCCGCAATGGTTCAACACCGGCCTGCACTGGGCTTACGGCATCGACGGTCCGAGCCAGGGCCATTTCTATGTCGACTACGCCAACGGCAAGATGGTGAAGTCGAAGTCCTCCTATGAGCATCCGCAGCCGCACGCCTGCTTCATCCAGTCGATCGAGGACGATCTCGTCAACGACGGCGGCATCATGGATCTCTGGGTGCGCGAGGCGCGGCTGTTCAAATATGGCTCCGGCACCGGCACCAATTTCTCCAAGCTGCGCGGCGAGAAGGAGAAGCTTTCGGGCGGCGGCTCCTCCTCGGGACTGATGTCCTTCCTCAAGATCGGCGACCGCGCGGCCGGCGCGATCAAATCCGGCGGCACGACGCGGCGCGCCGCGAAGATGGTCGTCGTCGACATCGACCATCCAGACGTCGAAGCCTTCATCGACTGGAAGGTGAAGGAGGAGGAGAAGGTCGCCTCGCTCGTCACGGGTTCGAAGATCGTCAAGAAGCACTTAAAGGCGATCATGCGCGCCTGCGTGAACTGCGAAGGCCCCGGCGACGACTGCTTCAATCCCGAGATCAATCCCGCGCTGAAACGCGAGATCAAGCTCGCGCGCCGCAATGAAGTGCCGGACAATTACATCAAGCGCGTCATTCAGTTCGCCCGGCAGGGCTACAAGGACATCCGGTTCGACACCTATGACACGGACTGGGACAGCGAAGCCTATCTCACCGTCTCCGGCCAGAACTCGAACAACTCCGTGCGCGTCACCGACGAATTCCTGCAGGCGGTTGAGAAGGACGGCGACTGGAGCCTCGTCAAGCGCCTCGACGGCAAGGTCTCGAAGACGCTGAAGGCCCGCGATTTATGGGAGAAGATCGGCTACGCCGCCTGGGCCTCCGCCGATCCCGGCATCCAGTTCCACACGACGATCAACGACTGGCACACCTGCCCGGCGGGCGGCCCCATCCGCGCATCCAATCCTTGCTCGGAATATATGTTCCTCGACGACACGGCCTGTAACCTCGCGTCTTTGAACCTGCTGCAGTTCCGTTCCCCCTCCCTTCCCTCCCCCGCAAGCGGGGGAGGGTCAGGGTGGGGGTTCGACGTCGACTCTTACGAGCACGCCGTGCGGCTGTGGACCATCGTGCTCGAAATCTCGGTGCTGATGGCGCAGTTTCCCTCGAAAGAGATCGCGCAGCTGTCCTATGACTACCGCACGCTGGGCCTTGGCTTCGCCAACGTCGGCGGCCTGTTGATGTCGTCGGGCGTCGCCTATGACAGCGAGGCGGGCCGCGCCATCGCCGGCGCGCTGTCGGCGATCATGACCGGCGTCTGCTACGCCACCTCCGCAGAAATGGCCAAGGAGCGCGGCCCCTTTGCGCGCTTCATGGAGAATCGCGAAGCGATGCTGCGGGTCATCCGCAACCATCGCCGCGCCGCGCATGGCGAGCGCGTCGGTTACGAAAAACTCGCGATTGCGCCCGTGCCGCTCGACCTCGCCGCCTGCCCCGATCAGACGTTGGTCGCACACGCCGGCGCCGCCTGGGACAACGCGCTCGCGCAAGGCGAACTCTACGGCTATCGCAATGCGCAGGTCACCGTCGTCGCGCCGACCGGCACCATCGGCCTCGTGATGGATTGCGACACGACCGGCATCGAGCCCGATTTCGCGCTCGTCAAATTCAAGAAGCTCGCCGGCGGCGGCTATCTCAAGATCGTCAACCGCGCCGTGCCGGAAGGGCTGCGCGCGCTCGGCTATCGCGAGAGCGAGATCGCCGAGATCGAAGCCTATGCCGTCGGCCACGCCTCGCTCTCCAACGCGCCGGCGATCAACGCCGCGAGCCTGCACGCGCGCGGCTTCACCGACGAGAAGATCGCCGCCATCGAGGCGGCGCTGCCGTCCGCCTTCGACATCAAATTCGTCTTCAACAAATGGACGCTCGGGCCCGACTTCCTGACCGAAACGCTGAAAGTTCCGGCGGCGTCGCTCGACGACAAGAATTTCGATCTTCTCTCCCATCTCGGCTTCGCCAAGTCGGAGATCGACGCGGCGAATATCCACGTCTGCGGCGCGATGACTCTGGAAGGCGCGCCGCACTTGAAGCGCGAGCACTATCCGGTGTTCGACTGCGCCAATCCCTGCGGGCGCACCGGCAAGCGCTATCTTTCGGTCGAGTCGCATATCCGCATGATGGCGGCGGCGCAGCCTTTCATCTCGGGCGCGATCAGCAAGACCATCAACATGCCGAATGACGCGTCGATCGAGGATTGCGAACAGGCCTATCTGCTGTCCTGGCGCCTCGGCCTCAAAGCCAATGCGCTTTATCGCGACGGCTCCAAGCTCTCGCAGCCGCTCTCGGCGCAGCTCATCGCCGGCGACGACGACATCGACGCGATGGACGTCGTCGAGGAAGTCGTGGCCGCGACGATGCCGGCGCGCGCCGCGGCGATCGCCGAGCGCATCGTCGAGCGCGTCGTGCATCAGGTGATCCGCGAACGCGAGAAGCTTCCGGATCGCCGCAAGGGCTATACGCAAAAGGCGGCCGTCGGCGGCCACAAGGTCTATCTGCGCACCGGCGAATATGAAGACGGGCGGCTCGGCGAAATCTTCATCGACATGCACAAGGAAGGCGCGGCCTTCCGCTCGCTGATGAATAATTTCGCCATCGCGATTTCGCTCGGCCTGCAATATGGCGTGCCGCTCGAGGAATATGTCGACGCCTTCACCTTCACCCGCTTTGAGCCCGCGGGTCCGGTGCAGGGCAATGACGCGATCAAGAACGCGACGTCGATCCTCGACTATGTGTTCCGCGAGCTTGCCGTCTCCTATCTCGGCCGCAACGATCTCGCGCATGTCTCGCCCGACGATATCGGCCATGACGTGCTCGGCAAGGGCCAGCATGAGGGCAAGGCGCCGGAGACGAATTCCGTCGTCTCGCGCGGCCTGCTGCGCTCCAAGACCGACAGGCTGATGGTGGTGCAGGGCGGCGGCGCGACGGCGCTGAAGGCGGAGCCGACGCCCGACGCCGTCCGCGAAGCCGAGGCGCTGACGTCGCTCGGCTGGACCGAGCCGACGAAAACCGTGCAGGGCGTCGCCGAGAAACGCGCCGAAGCGCGCATGAAGGGCTATGTCGGCGAAGCCTGCCCGGAATGCGCGAATTTCACGCTCGTGCGCAACGGCACGTGCCTGAAGTGCGAGACCTGCGGGTCAACGACGGGGTGTTCGTGATGGAGACGCTTCAACATGGCGGCGAAACTGCTGGTCGCAGCGTCTGCAAAAGCTTCTCTCGTTGACTTCGGAGTCATCGAGTCTCGAATCGAGCACTTCACTCAACAGAACGTCCCCAGGAACATAGCTTTTGCGAAGCTTGTTCTACGGGACGTTTTTGGCGTGCCCGATAGCGAAATTGATGACTGCATCGTAGATGGAGGAAGCGATCGCGGCCTTGATATCGTTTATGTTGATCACGCGAACAAGGTGATCAACCTAGCTTCTTGCAAGTGCGTAGCAAAGTACAAAAAATCGCAGGCTAACTTTCCCGGAGACGAAGTCGACAAAATAATTTCCATTGTGGACGACATTTTGTATCGCAACGAACATGCGCTCTCGGGAGCGAATGGCGCGTTAAGCGCGCATATTCGACAGATCTGGGAACTGCTCGAAGCCGATAACTTCGCGATCAAAGTTCATCTCTTTTCGAACCAGTCGAAACTTGTTCGGGACGAAAAGGATCGCTTAGTCCAGCGTCTGTCAAGTCATCGAGCCGAGCTTTACGAACACAGCCTTTACGAGTTGTCCCACGGGGTTGTGCGAGCATCAAAGCCCCAGTTTCAGAAGCGTCTCAAACCTCTAATCGGCAGGATGTTTGAGCATTCGGACTCGAACCTCTCTGGCTTGCAGGCGACCGTAGGGCTCGCAGAACTCAAGCAATTTCTTTCGAACACAGACGGTGAATTCGACGAGCGTCTCTTATCGCACAACGTCCGTTACTTTCTCGGCATGGACAATAACGTCAACTCCGCGATCAGGGAGACAATACTAGATGGGCGATTCAATGAATTTTGGTTCTTGAACAATGGGATCACAATTGTTTGCGACCAGGTGATTGGACTGCGAAACGGGTGTCATTCAATCAATCTCAAAAATCCTAAAATTGTAAACGGCGGTCAGACGGCAAGGGTACTCTTTGAAACCCTGACCAACCTACTGGCGAAGGAAGGTGGCGCGATCTCGGTGAAAATCATCGAAACTGCTGACGAAAGTTTCATCGAAAAAATTGCAATTTCCAGCAACAGCCAGAGCAGAATTTTTGGACGAGACCTCAGAGCGTTCGATCCCCTCCAGGAAAAGCTCGCCCTTTCTGTAGGAAGGCTAGGCTTCGTTTACAAACGCAAGCGCTCTGAAAAGACGGACGAAGGACTAAAGACGATAGATATGGCCCGGGCTGGGCAGCTGCTCTTGGCGTTCCGATGTGGAGAGCCCACGCTAAGTAAGACCGCCGGCAATGATATTTTTGAGGAGCTCTATGCGGAAACATTCGACCCGTTGAAGACAACCGGTGAATTGATCGTCTCGGCATATCTCTGCCATCAGAAGATAGACAAATTTCGACAGGAGGCACTCCATTGGCAGAAATCTGCGACTCGAAACTCGTATGCGGAAACATGGATAATTGAAGGTCACTTTTCGGCGTGAATAGCCCAGCTACCCCCGTGGCGTTCAACGAACAAGCGCCACCAAGGCCCCTTATCCTAAGGAGCGAGTGAAGCTCGCGTCGCGAAGACCGAGGGGCCGACTTCAGTTTGCAAACGAGCAGCTGCTTATTGGCGTGTCCAGTTGGGATCGGAAGACGTCGAGACTGCGCCAACGCCGCTCACATTCAGCACGTCGCCGCTCTGCACGCTGCGAAGTCCAAGGCCATTCACGAGAAGTCGCGAAGTTCGTCGCGACTGCCGCGTGGCGACCGTCCGCGCAATAGGGTCGACAGCTTTACTGCTCTCCCCCGCGATTTTCCCTGCCCGCCGCCCCTTGAAGACCGGGCGCGCCGCTCTGTTTAATCAAGAGCGCGGCCGCGCGCGCCAAATCGCCGCGCAGGAGCAAGAATCATGGATCCGAACAGAGTTTCCACCCCCGAAGAACGGCACGAGCTGCGCGAGGTCGTCGGCCTGTTCGACACCGTCGACAAGCTGCAGTCGGCGATCGACGATCTCCTCACCGGCGGTTTCGACCGCTCGGAGATCAGCCTGCTCGCCGAAGAGGACAAGGTTCAAGAGAAGCTCGGCGACGCGGACGTGAGCGCCGGCGAGCTTGAGGACAGCCCCCGCGCGCCGCGCACGCCTTATATCGACAGCGAGTCGCTCAATATCGGCAAGGCGTCGATCGTCGGCGTGCTGTTTTACGTTGGCGTCATCATCGGCGCCGGAATCTCCCTCGCCTGGGGTCTGTCGCTTCCGAGCGCCATCGCCATCGGACTGCTCACCGGCGGCGGCGGCGGTCTCCTGGGCCTGATGATTTCAAAGCTCGTCGGCGATCGCCAGACCAAATGGGCGCAGTCGCAACTAAAGCACGGCGGACTGCTGCTCTGGGCCCGCGTCTGGAACGACGAGCGCGAACGCGCGGCGATGGAGATCATGCAGCGCCACGGCGGACGCGACGTGCACGCCCATGTAGGGGCGTAGGCGCAACCGGCGATTGTCAACAGGGCGCATCGCTTCTAGCATGGTAGGGCTCGCCGCGAAGGGGCGGCGGGCCGGTTCCTGTTTTGCGTGGCGCCATGCGTGCCTCGGCGTATTTGATTGTTTTTTGCTTTTCGGCCGTTGCGGCGCAGTCGGTCTACGCCGGCGCATGGCTGATGCCGCCGGAAAATTCGAGACGCGCGTTTACGTGGAGCACGGGCTTTTCGACTGGCTGACGATCGTCGCCGAGGGCGGCTACATGAATTTCCGCGGCGCCGCCGGGCGCTACGACCACCTCAACCTGCTGGTCGAGGAAGCCAAGGCCGGACTGCCGCTGTCTCTGCAGGGACCTCAGGGCGCGCGTTACGAGGGCCTCGGGTTGGGCGCTCTCGGCGCGCGGGCGCTGCTTTTCACCTGGGGCGATTACATCGTCTCGCTGCAGGCGGGCGTTCGGGCGGCCTCCCCCGCCGCGCGGCTGTTCCTCGATATGCGCGACCCGGTTCAGGCGGACCTGCGGGTCCTCGTCGGGCGTCCGTTCGAAGTGTTTGGCTTGCCGGGCTTCCTCGACGCGCAGCTCGGCTACCGGTCGCGCGGACAGAATGGCGACGAGATCCGCGCCGATTTCACCGCCGGTCTGCGTCCCCTGCCCCCGCTGCTGCTGCTCGCGCAGAGTTTCTCCGGCTTTTCGCCCAGAGGCGGTCCGGCGGGCGTCGTCGCCGCGCAGAAATTCCAGCTCAGCGCGGTTTACGACCTCAACGCGTCGCTTTCGCTGCAGATCGGGGCGATCGCCGCGATCGGCGGCGTCAACTCGCCGGCCGAGCGCGGTCTGATCAGCGCAGTGTGGTGGAGATATTAGTCGGCGACCTGCTCGACTTTGACCTGGGCGACGCCCGCCGATCTGAAGCCGAGGCTGTCGGCCGCCGCAACGGACACGTCGATCACTCGCCCGCGTGTGAAAGGTCCGCGATCGTTCACCGTGAGGACCACCGAGCGATTGTTGTTCAGATTCGTCACCCGCACCTTTGACCCGAACGGCAGCGTCCGGTGGGCTGCCGTAAGAGCGCCGACGCGCAGGCCGCTCGCCGTGCGGCCCTTCATCGCATAATAGGACGCCTTGCCAAACCACTCGCCGGACTGCGCACCCGTCGCGGCGAACATGCTCGCGAGGCCGACCGCCAAAATCCCAGGCTTGAAATTCTTCACTAACGCATCTCCTTTCGACGCCGCACCACTCAACGCACATCCCGTAGCGTTTCCGCCGAATAGAAATCGCTTGTGACCGAACAAAGGCCACACCCAAGCGGGCGAGCCCTGACGACTCCCACGCATTCTTGGAATTAAAGAACCAAGCGCGTCCAACTATTGTTCCATTATTGCTTTTTACTGTTCGACAACAACGTGGCCGCGTCTCTTAAACTGCTGGCGGCGCGGCTGTGGCATAAGAGCAACACTATAAAAGTATTTGCCTCGGCGCGCGCGCTGCGCCCCGCGCGCATCTGATTTCCCGCTCCTTGAACTGTGCGCAGCACGCGCGATTTAGAGGGGTTGGCGGGGTTGGCGGCGGACATTGAGCGCGCCTTGACCGCGCATGCATTTTTCGCCGGCCAGCGAAGTCTCGTTGAGAGCTGGATCAGGAGAAAAAAATGTCTCAATCGGTCAAGACTGCGGCTGCGACGGCCGCTTTGCTCATCGGCTTGCTGGCGCAAACCGAAGTCGCAGATGCGCAGAGGGGTTTTGGCGGCGGCTTCGGCGGCTTCCGTGGCGGCGGCTTCAGGGGCGGCGGTCTGGGCGGCGGTTTCCGCGGCGCGGTTCTGCCAGGCGGCGGTTTCCGCGGCGGCTGGGGCGGCGGCGGCTGGGGAGGCCGGCCATGGATCGGCGGCGGGGGCTTCGGCCGGCCTTGGGGCGGCGGCTGGGGACGGCCGTGGGCCGGCGCCGGCTGGGGCCGACCTTGGATTGGCGGCGGCGGTTGGGGCTGGAGAAGGCCGTGGGCTGGCTATTACCGCCCGTGGCGTCGCGCCTATTGGCCTTGGGCGGGCGCGGGATTGGTCGGCGCCGGCTGGGGATGGGGCTGGCCCTATTACTCCACGATCGGCACTGACGGCTGCTATCAGCTTCGCACCGTGTGGACCCACTGGGGCTGGCGGCGCCAGTGGGTGAATGTCTGCTGGGGCGGCTACGGCGGCTGGGGCGGCGGCTGGGGCGGAGGCTGGGGCGGCTGGAACGCCGGTTTGGGCTGGGGTTGGTAGAGCGCCCCGCGTCCCAGTTGTTTGACACAATCGGCGCCCTCCCGTTTCGGGAGGGCGTTTGCATTTGACTGCTTACGATGGCTGACGACCTGGACGTCCGCCGCGCCCGGCGCGGCGCCGCAGGCGTTTCGCCGCCTGCCAAGAAGGAAGGGGAGAGGAGCTGGATATGTCGAAATCTATCAAGGCGTCGGCCGCGACCGGCGCTCTCCTCATTGGGTTGATGGCTCATGCCGGCGTCGCAAAGGCGCAGCGATGGCACGGATGGCATGGCTTCGGCTGGGGCGGCGGCGGTTTTCGTGGCGCGGCGCTGCCCGGCGTTGGCTGGGCCGGCCGTTGGGGCGGCCGAGGCGGCTCCGGCCGCCCCGCGGGCTGGAGCCAGCCCTGGGGCTGGAGCTATTACCGGACGGGGCTGCCCGCGCGCGGGGGCTCGGGAGGAGACGGCCCCTTTTATTCCAACGCCTGGGATGGCGGCTGCCGCCAGCTCCGCCGAACACGAATACAATGGGGCTGGCGACGCCAATGGGTGGACGTCTGCGGCGGCGAAGGCTGGGACTGGTAAGCCGAACCTCTTCGCGGACGGCCCTTTCAAGCTCCCCTCCGATGGTCGGGAAGACGTTTTGCATTCGCGGCGCCGCCGGGCCGTAGAGCGGTTGCGGCGACGCTGATAATGGCTAGATTGCGGGCGTCGTCACTCGCGAGGCCATTTCATGCCGCAGCACGCGCGCGTCATCATCATCGGCTCCGGCCCGGCCGGCTATACGGCGGCGATCTACGCCTCCCGCGCGCTGCTCGAGCCAATGCTCATCGCCGGCTTCGATCAGGGCGGTCAGCTCATGATCACGACCGAGGTGGAGAACTATCCCGGCTTCGCCGAGCCGATCCAGGGGCCGTGGCTCATGGAGCAGATGCGCCTGCAGGCCGAACATGTCGGGACGAAGCTCGTCTCCGACCATATCGTCGAGGCCCATCTCGATGAGCGGCCGTTCAGGCTCACTGGAGATTCGGGCGCGTCCTACACCTGCGACTCGCTGATCATCGCGACCGGCGCCAAGGCGAAATGGCTGGGTCTGCCGAGCGAGGAAAAATTCAAAGGCTTCGGCGTCTCCGCCTGCGCCACCTGCGACGGCTTCTTCTTCCGCGGCAAGAAGGTGCTTGTCGTCGGCGGCGGCAACACCGCGGTCGAGGAAGCGCTCTATCTTTCCAATCTCGCGTCGCATGTGACCATCATTCACCGCCGAGACGAGTTCCGCAGCGAGCGCGTTCTCGTGAAGCGTCTGCTCGCGCAGGAGAACGTCTCGATTCTCTTCAATCATGTGATCGATGAGATCGTCGGCGACGAGAACCCGCTGAGCGTCACCGGCGCGCGCGTCAAGAATGTCTCGACCGGCGCGATCCATACGCTTGCGGCGGACGGCGTTTTCGTCGCCATCGGCCATTCGCCGGCGTCGGAACTTTTCCGCGGCCAGTTGACGATCAAGCCGTCGGGCTACATCGCCGTGGAGCCCGGAACGACGCGCACGAGCATGCCGGGCGTCTACGCCGCCGGCGACGTCGCCGACGAGGTTTACCGTCAAGCGGTCACGGCGGCCGGCCTCGGCTGCATGGCGGCGCTTGAAGTGGAGAAATTTCTCCTCGACGCGCCGAGCGCGGCGGTCAAGGAAATCGCCTGAGATATTGTCGCTCTGGGCGTTTGCATTCCCCTCCCCCCGCTTGCGGCGGGGAGGGGTTAGGGGTGGGGGGCATGAACGACAAAACAGATCGTTCAGATCCGCGAACGCTCCGCGCACGAAAACTGCGGCGCGAGGCCACTCCCGCCGAACGTAAGCTCTGGATGCAACTCAGACAGCTGGAATTCGCCGGAGGCCATTTCCGCCGACAGGCGCCGATCGGCCCCTATTATGCGGACTTCGCCTGTCATCGCACCCGCATCGTCATCGAAATAGACGGCGGGCAGCACGGCTTCGATGACGAGCGGCTTCGAGACGAAACGCGCACGCGATTTCTTGAGACCAACGGTTATCGCGTGCTGCGGTTCTGGAATCACGAGGTTTTACGCAATCTCGAAAGCGTTGTGGACACGATCTGCGCGGCGCTCTACCAAACGCGAGAGCCCCCCACCCCTAACCCCTCCCCGCCGCAAGCGGGGGGAGGGGAATGAGGCGCAGAGCATCAAAGCGCAATGTCCGATCTCCTTTTCGAAGTTTTCTCCGAAGAAATTCCGGCGCGCATGCAGCGGCAGGCCGCCGATGACCTCAAGCGGCTCGTCACCAACGCGCTCATCGACCGCGGCCTGACCTATGAGGGCGCGGCCGCCTATGCGACGCCGCGCCGTCTCGCGCTGCAGGTGGTCGGCCTGCCGACGCGCCAGCCGGATGTGCGCGAAGAGCGCAAAGGCCCGCGCGTCGGCGCGCCGGAGGCGGCGATCGCCGGCTTCCTGAAAAGCGCGGGGCTCGCCTCCCTCGATCAGGCCAAGATCGAAAAGGACCCGAAGAAGGGCGAGTTCTACGTCGCCGTGATCGAGCGCGCCGGCGCGGAGACGATCGACGTGCTGGCGGAGATTCTGCCCCAGATCATCAAGAACTTTCCCTGGCCGAAGTCGATGCGCTGGGGCGCGGCGTCCGAGCGCCCGGATTCGCTGCGTTGGGTGCGCCCGCTCCACTCGATCGTCGCGACTTTCGGACCCGAGACCGAAACGCCCGACGTCGTCGTTTTCGACGTCGACGGCGTTGCTTCGGGCAATGTGACCTACGGCCATCGCTTCATGGCGCCGCAGGCCATTCGCGTGAAGCGGTTCGAGGATTACGCGCTCGCGCTCGAACGCGCGAAGGTCGTCATCGATCCGGCGCGCCGGCGCGACATCATTCTGCACGACGCGAAGGATCTCGCCTTCGCGCAAGGCCTGGAGCTCGTCGAAGACGCCGGCCTTCTGGAAGAAGTCGCGGGACTCGTCGAATGGCCCGTGACGCTCATGGGCGCGTTCGACGAGAGTTTCCTTTCCATTCCGCCAGAGGTCATCCGCGCGACGATCCGCGTGAATCAGAAATGTTTCGTGCTGCGCAGGGACGACACGCTCACCAACCGCTTCATCCTGGTCTCGAATATCGAAGCCACCGACGGCGGCGCGACGGTCGTCGGCGGCAATGAGCGCGTCATCGCAGCGCGGCTTTCGGACGCGAAGTTCTTCTACGAGACCGATCTCAAGACGAGGCTCGAAAAGCGACTTCCGAAGCTCGACGCCATCGTCTTTCACGAAAAACTCGGGACGCAGGGCGAGCGCGTGAAGCGCATCGCCGCGCTGGCGAAGGAACTTGCGCCGATCGTCGGCGCCGACGCCTTTCTCGCCGAGCGCGCGGCGACGCTCTGCAAGGCGGATCTCGTCTCCGAGATGGTCGGCGAGTTCCCCGAGCTGCAGGGGCTGATGGGCCGCTATTACGCCGCGGCGCAGGGCGAAGACGCCTCCGTCGCCGCGGCGATCGAGGAGCATTACAAGCCGCAGGGGCCGAACGACCGCATCCCGACCGATCCGGTGTCGATCGCGGTGGCGCTCGCCGACAAGCTCGACACGCTCGTCGGCTTCTGGGCGATAAGAGAATTTCCTACCGGCAGTAAGGATCCTTACGCTTTGCGTAGGGCCGCGCTAGGCGTGATCCGTCTTGTGCTGGAAAACGGTATAAAACTAGGGATTTTTGCCACTATTGATGCTTGCGTCATCGCAATTCTCAACGCTGTGGAGCGCTATATGCTCGATAGCGATCGCAAAAAAATCGAGGAAGCCTCTCGTTTGATTGGGCGTGACGAAATTGTTGAAGAATTTGAAGAAACGACGCCACTGGTCGAAGGGTTGTCCGATTTCTACTTTCACGAACCGGTCCGCATTAAGTCCCAGCTAATTGATTTTTTCACGGACCGCTTGAAGGTCTACTTGCGCGACAAGGGGGCGAGGTACGATCTAATTGATGCAGTGCTGGGTGCGGTCAACGAGGCCGATCCAGGCACCGAGGACCTGTACGAGTCTTTAGCAGGGGAAGGACTCGTACCATCACAGGACGATCTGCTCATGATCACGCGCAAAGTCGAGGCGCTCGACAAATTCCTTGCAACCGACGACGGCAGGAACCTGCTCGCCGGCTATAAGCGCGCCAGCAACATCCTGAAAGCCGAAGAGAAGAAGGACGGGCCGGACGCCTATGCGCATCGCCATGCGCCGAATCTGCGCATCGAGCCGCAGGAGCACAAGCTCGCCGCGGCGATCGCCCGCGCGCGCGAAGAGACCGCGGAACATCTCAAGACGGAAGATTTCGCCGGCGCCATGCGCGCGCTCTCAAAACTCCGGGAGCCCGTCGACGCCTTCTTCGACGATGTGACGGTCAACGCCGAGAACGCCGATCTGCGCTTGAACCGCCTGCGGCTTCTTGCCGAACTGCGCCGCGTGATGATGGGCGTCGCCGATTTCGGCAAGATCGCGGGCGAAAGCGCAACCGCTTAAGCGTTTATCCGGGGCAGGCGCTGCAACCCAGCATGCAGGAGATCTGCGCAAAGGGATCATCCGGCGGGTTGGGAACCTGCGCGCAAGCATTTACGCAATCATGGCAAGCGTCGCGCAGGCCAGCCTTTCCCGCCTCAAGCAAGATCGGCGTCACCTTCCGCATGATGGAGAGCAACGCGGTCTCCATTCCCTTGAAGAAGGCGGCGAAGGCCTGACCCTCGGGCGAACTCGGCTCCTTCATGCGCAGGCGGACATGCGCATGGCTCTCCGCGCCGCACTTCGCGTCTCCCAAAACTTCGACGTTCTCTACCAGCGCGATCGGCACGTTGATCCAGACGTCGCGCGCCACATCCAGCGCGAACAGGATGTGATTCTTGTCGGCGCCCGGTTTCGAGACGCCGACGACGGTCAGCGGCAGCATGCAGGCGTCGCCGCTTTGGCGTTCCAGGAATTCGGAGGGCGAATAGACGTTCGTGCGGTTCGTCGCCATGATATTCTCCAATGAAACAACGCGCTTGCTGCGCCTACACTAGTTAGCGCGCAACAACAGCGTGTCTCGAAGGATAGGCGAAACCCCTTTACGCGCCGTTGCCCGTGAAATTGCGGGGCGCGGGCGCGATGATCTTCGCGGTGCCGCCGCCGATCTCCAGCACCGAGAGGCCGCGCTCATTGCCGCCGTCCGGCCTGAAGCGGAAAACGCCGTCGGCGCCGTTGAATCCGGAAGGATTGGTCAGCACGCTTTCCGAATAGCGCTGCGATCCTTGCGAACGCGACAGCGCAATGGCGAGCGACACCGCATCATAGGCGAGCGTCGCGACGCGCGCGGGGTCGGAGCCGTATTTCGCCTTGTAGCGCTGCGCGAAGGCGTTGAAGCCGGCGTTCTCCGGGGCGGTGAACCAGGCGCCCTGCAGCGCCGGCAGGCTCAGCGTGCGCGCGTCGTTCCAAAGGCCCGTGCCGAAAATCTGCACCTTCTTGGAGTCGATGCCGTTCGCCACGAGCTCCTTCGAGACGGCCTGCATGGCCTCGGCCTGTTCGGGAATGAACAGCGCGTCGAACTGGTCGCGCACGGCGGCGAGGCGCTTCACCGACTCGCCGGGCGCCCCAGGCTTATAGCGCTCGATGACCGGCACGCGGACGCCATAAGTGGCGGCGCTCTGCTGGAATTGCGCCATCGCCAGCGTGCCGTAATCGTTCTCGGGCACGAGCGCCGCGATCGACTTCTTGCCGCGCTGCGACGCGAAGTTGACGCCGCGATCGACATAGCCCTCGACGGCAAAGGACAGGAGGTAGCTGCCACGGCCCGCCGCGGACGAGTCGGTCGAGAAGGCGATCATCGGCTTGTTGGCGGAACGCGCGACGCGGCTCGCCTCCTTGACGCCGGCGCCGAACACCGGGCCGAGAATGATCTCCGCGCCCTCGTTGATCGCCGCCTGGGTCGCCGCAGCCGCGCCCGAGGGCGTCGAGCGGTCGTCCTTTACGAGGATCGTGACGTCGTTTTCGCCGCTGTCGGCGTAGGCAAGCTTCGCGGCGTTGCGCAGAGACGCGCCGACCGACGAGGGGCCGGAGGGGCCGGTCAGAGGCACGATCAGACCGATCTTCACGGCGCCGGTTCCGATCGTCTCATTCTCCGCGGGCGCGGTCTGCATTCCCGCGCTCAACTTCAGGTCGCGCGCACCTGGCGCCCACGGCCCGCTCGTGGGATTGCAGGCGGAGAGCGCCGCCGCCAGGCCGATAAGCGCGACGCGCGTCATCGCGGTCCCGCGCCTTCGCGCGCGGGGGCGCGAGAGAGAAGACAGTATCGGCATGAGAATCCCCTTGCGCCGAGGCTCCACCAATGGCGCGGCTATTCTGCGCTAAAGGTCCGAGTCCCTAGCCGAAAGTCAATAGACGGGCCATTTGGAAGAATTGCGGCTGGCGCGCGCAGTTAGCGCTTGTCCTGTTAAACGAACATCATGTATCTTTAAACGAACGACGATTGGCGACGCGCATGACCATCGAGGCCACCTCTCCGCCGGCTGCGAGCTACACCGCCTTCGGCCTGCGGGCCGAAGCCGAAAGGATCGAACCTGGGCTCCACCTGGTCGCGACGCCGATCGGCAATCTGAAGGACGTCTCGTTTCGCGCGCTCTCCACCCTCGCGGCGGCGGACGCGGTCGTCGCCGAGGACACGCGCGTCACCAAGACGCTGCTCGCCCATTACGGGATTTCGACGCCGCTCATCGCCTATCACGAGCACAACGCCAGGGTGATTCGCCCGCACCTGCTCGCGCGCCTCGAGGCGGGGGCGAAGCTCGCGCTCGTCTCCGACGCCGGCACGCCGCTGGTCTCGGACCCTGGCTTCAGGCTCGTTCAGGAGGCGCTCGAGAAGGGGGTCCATGTGACCTCGGTGCCGGGCCCCTCCGCCGTTTTGGCGGCGCTGGTCGTCGCCGGGCTGCCGACCGACCGATTCTTTTTTGAGGGATTCCTGCCCCACAAGAGCGGCCCGCGCCGCGCGCGGCTCGCCGAACTCGCGCATATTCCCGGAACGCTGGTGTTTTTCGAGAGCCCGCGGCGGCTGGCCGAAACGCTGGCCGATTGCGCGGCTGTGCTCGGCAAGCGCGATGCGGCGATCGCCCGCGAACTGACCAAGATGTTCGAATCGGTGCGGCGCGGCGCGCTCGACGAGCTGGCGGCGGCGCTCGCCGAGGAGGAGCCGCCGAAGGGCGAGATCGTGCTGCTGGTCGCCCCGCCCGGCGCGGGCGCGGCGCAGGCCTCGGCCGCCGATCTCGACGCAAGGATCGAAGAGGCGCTTACGGCGCATTCGGTGAAGGACGCGGCGAGCGTCGTTTCGGCGGCGACCGGCCAGCCGCGCCGGCAGGTCTATGCGCGGGCGCTGGAGTTGGCGGCCGGGCGGGGAAAGTAAGATGAGTTTGCGCCCCCTCCCCAACCCTCCCCCGCTTCGCGGGAGAGGGAGTCCGACCCGGGTCCGTGCAATGAAACTGCGCAATCTGCGTCGTTAGGGTCCCCTCTCCCGCGCAGCGGGGGAGGGACAGGGAGGGGGCATGGTGGTCGCGCTCGTTTCATCATGAGCGAATTGAAGAACGACGCCCGCCGCGCCGCCTATGTCTATGGCCTTCGCGCCGAGACGGCGGCGACGCTGTGGCTGCAGGCGCGGCTCTATAAAATTCTCGCGCGAAACTTCCGCGCGCATGGCGGCGAGATCGACATCGTCGCCCGGCGCGGCCGCACGATCGTCTTCGTGGAAGTGAAGGCGCGCGGCGATCTCGACGACGCCGCCATCGCCATCACGCCGCAAAAGCAACGCCGCTTTTCGCAGGCCGTCGGCCGCTGGCTCGCCGCGAACCCCTGGGCGATGGCCTATACGCTGCGCGCCGACGCGATTTTTCTCGCGCGCGGCCGGCTGCCGCGTCATCTCGAAAACGCGTTCGAGCTTCGCGTCGGCTGAGGAAGTCACGCGGTCTGGATGAACCGCCGCTCGGCGCCCTCCAGCGCGACGGCCGTCAGCACGCCGGTTCTGAACGCATGCGTATCGAGATTGATCCGGTTCGGCAGGTCCTCAACATTATTATGCGGCGTATGACCGTGCACGATCACCTTGCCGAAGGATTCCTCGCAATCGAGAAACCCGTCGCGGATGTTCATCAGATCGTGCGCCTCCTGGCGATGCAGCGGCGCGCTGCGCCGCACGCCGGCGTGGCAGAAGAAATACCCGCCATATTCCGCCCATAGCCGCGTTTCTTCGATGAAGCGGCGATGCTCCTCGGGAAAATGCGCGAGAAATTTGACGCGAACCTGTGAGGCGCCGCCTTTCGCCACCTCCTCGCCGGCGTCGACGCCGTAAGAATGCAGCGTCGTCAGCGCGCCATTGTCGACCCAGTCGTCGAGCGCCGCCGCATCGTTGAGAAAGCGCAGCAACGCTTCTTCGTGGTTGCCGCGCAGCGTGACGAGGGGCGTTGGAAAATCTCCAGCGGTCAGGCGCTTCAGAACGCCGTTCGAGCCAAGCCCGCGGTCGATGTAATCCCCCACGAAAATGGTCACCGCTTGATCGCAGCGGCGCGCCGCGAGATCCTCGGCGATCGCTTCGGCGAGGACATGCAGAAGGTCGGCGCGACCGTGAACGTCGCCGATGGCGTAGAGGCGCATGCCGGGCGGCGCCTCGGCGGTTCGCAAAGATGAAGGGAACCAACGCGTCGTCATGGCTTCTTCCGCACCCATCATTTATCGTCACCCAGCGTCTTGACGAGACGCAACGGAAAATCGAGGGGGTGGCCTCATTGGCGAGGGAAGCTGTGGTCCTTTCCTCTCGGCGCCGCGGCGCCGACAATGCAGCCAGACGCAGAATAGGGCGAGGGAGAGCATGCTGAATTCACAAAGGGTTTCTTATTACGCGGCTCGCCTTGCCCTGATGGTCGCATTCGCCCTGACCTTTGCCCTGTGCGTTCCTGCGATCGCGGACACGCCGGAGGAGACCTTCAAGGCGCTTGGTCTTGGAAAAAGCGCATCGCCCAAGGAGCTCTATGACGCGCTGACCAAGCGCTACTACGACGAATCGCAAGGCGCCGGAAAAGGCTCGCTCTCGAAATATTGGGAGCCGATTCCGATCTCGAAATATCTCAATCCGCACGATTTCTATAAGCCGCCGCAGACCATCGACGTCGACGCGCAGCGCGCGCAATGCGTCGAGTGCCATCAACAGGTGACGCCCGGCTGGACGCACAGCTGGAAGGGCAGCGTGCACGGCAATCTCGATGCGATCCGCAATCTGCCCGACTCGGACGTCCGCGCCTATAAGAAGGCGATGATCACGGAGGTCGAGAACAACCTTCGCTCGATGGGGACGCTCAAGGCCGGCGAGAACCTGAAGGAAGTCGGCTGCATCGACTGCCATATGGGCGTCGGCAAGGATCACGGCCAGCACAAGACCGAATTGAAAATGCCGGACGCCGCGGCTTGCGGACAGTGCCATGTGCAGCAGTTCGCCGAACGCGAATCCGAGCGAGACACCTTCACCTGGCCGCAGGACCAGTGGAAGCCTGGCCATCCCTCACATGCGCTGTCGATGAAGGCCAATGTCGAGAACGCCGTTTGGGCGGCGATGGAGCAGCGCGAAGTCGCGGAAGGCTGCACCTTCTGCCACACGCCGCAGACGACCTGTAATTCCTGCCACACGCGCCATGAGTTCTCGGCGGTCGAAGCCCGCAAGCCGCAGGCCTGCGCGCAGTGCCACAATGGCGTCGACCACAATGAATTCGAAGGCTACATGCTGTCGAAGCACGGCACGGTCTATCAGACGCGCGGCGACACATGGGACTGGAACGTCCGGCTCGCCGACGCGATGGAAAAGGGCAAGATGAACGCCCCGACCTGCGCCTTCTGCCACATGGAATATGAGGGCAAGTTCACGCACAACATGGTGCGCAAGGCGCGCTGGGCCTTCGTGCCGATGCCGAAGATCGCGGAGAACCTGAACCATCCCTGGTTCACGCAGCGCAAGGAGTCGTGGGTTTCGACCTGCTCGAACTGTCACTCCGACAGTTTCGCGCGCGCCTATCTCGACGGCATGGATAAGGGCATCATCTCCGGCCTCGACATCACCGAGAAGGCGCGCAGCGTCCTAGCGAAGCTCTACAACGACAAGCTGCTGCCGGGTCAGACGACGAACCGCCCGGCGCCGCCGGCGCCCGAGAAGGATGATCCGGGCGGCTTCTTCCAGCTGTTCTGGCAGAAGGGCAATAATCCGAGCGCCATCGAATATGTCTTCGCCGACATGTGGGAGCACCATCAGATCAAGCACTACAAGGCGCTCGCGCATGCGAATCCCGGCGGCTACACCTATTCGGAAGGCTGGTCGCAGCTCATCGGCGCGGCGGCGAAGATCAACGACGAGGACACCAAGCTGCGCGAAGCCGCGGAAATCCGCGCCGAGCTGAAGCGCATCTCAGGCCAGAAGCGCGGCGATCTCGAGCTCGACTCGCCGACGCGCCGCGCCTGGGCGGGCGGCCTCGGACTGCTGGCCCTGCTTGCCGGCGCCGGTCTGCTCCTGCGCCGCAAGGCTTCGTGAACGCCGCCGTTAACGCCGTCATTGCGAGCGAAGCGAAGCAATCCAGAATCGCGCCCACAGCTCTGGATTGCTTCGTCGCTTCGCGCCTCGCAATGACGCCCTCTGAAATCTCGATTGTCATTCCCGGCGCGCGAAAGCGCGCCCGGGGATCCGGGGCCTCCTCCAGACATTTGGCTGGCGCCCTGGAGTCCCGCGTTCGCGGGAATGACGATCGGGTGCGGCAATGACTTCTGATATTGGACGCGCATGACTCCTCGCATCCGGCTTGTCGCCGGCGTCGCTCTCATCCCGTTTGGCTTCGCCCTGCTCGGCTGGGCGATTTACGCCGGGCTCAATTCAGCCGCGCCGTTTGACACGCGGCTTGCGTCGATCACGCCAGACGCGGCGAAGGAGGTCGCGGCCTTCGGGCTCAAGGCGGATCGGCTTCAGAAGATCGAGGTGTCGGCGAAGGACGAGCGCAAGCCCGTCGCGGAAGGCGTCATCGCAAGCGCGGACGGCGGACGGCTGACGCCGCTCGTCTGGCGCAATCAGGTGACGGAGCCGATCCTTTTCTCTGACGTTTCGGCGGACGATGCGGCGAAGGTTCTCGCCGCGATTCGCGAACACACGCCGCAGGACGCCGTCGTGCTCGCCTGGTGGGATTTTTCCCGCGCAATTCGGCTGATAGCTGAGCGCGCCGCGCCGCTCGACGACGCTCAGGCGCGCGGACTTCTCGTGCCCGCCGCCTGGTCGGCCGCGGCGGCGCCGGAACGCGCGCGCTGGGGCGCCGGGGCGCCCGCCGCCTCGGTTGACGTCTTCACGCGCTTTATCGACGCCCTGCTCGAGTCCGACGAGACGCGAGCGAGCGAAACTCTGAAAAAGCTTGCCGACGGCAAGCCGGCCTATGTCGCCGTGCGCATCTCCGACGTCTGGCGGCTCGCCGCCGTGAGGCCGCAAAAGCTCTCGATCGCCTATAAGGATTTCGCCGCGACCGGCGTATCGCACGGCCTTATCAAATCCGCGCAGCAATGGCTGCGCGACGAGAAGATCGAGGGCGGTTACGCGGTCGAACCGACGGGCGGCGCGACGCGGCTGCATTATTTTCAGCGCAAGAGCGACGGCGACAGGCTCATCGCGCGGCTGTTGCCGTTCTCGACCTCCCTGCCCTCGCCCTTGACGCAGCTTTCGCTCGTCTATCAGCACAAGGGCTGGTGGATTTACCGGCTCAATGAGTGAGCCCTGCGCTATGAAACTCCGCGCAGCGCATGCAGCGGAAAATGCAGGAACGACCAGCTGACGCTCGTCACCAGATGCGGCGGAATATTCTTTTCGATGGCGCGATGCAGTCTCGGCAGGTCGCTCCAATGCGCGCTCGGATAAAGGTGATGCGCGGTGTGAAATCCAAGATTTCCGCTTCGGCGGTTGAAAGCGGCGTGCGTCGTGTTGTTGGCGATGAGGAAAGGATTTACGGACGACTCCTTGCATCCGCAGTGATTGAGAAAATCGACATAGCGCGTGAAAAAGAACACGGCGAAATGCCACGGCAGAAGGAAGCCGAGCGTGAGCCACGGCCGCCACGCCAATAACGCGCCGATCAGCGCGAGATAGAGGCACTGCTCGATGAAGGCCCAGCGGTAATCGATCGGCGTTCTGATGTTCTTAACGAAGCCCTGTTCATAGGCTTCACGAAATGGTCCCCCGACCGTCGGCCACATCGAGCGCCAGCAAAACTCTAGAGCGCGGCGGCCCGAGAAAGCGACGCTCATGTCAAAATCATGCGCGCGAAATCTCCTCTCGCGGCCGCAATGATGGCCGTAGACATGCTGGATGCGCCAGTTCGAGGCCGTGATCCCGGTCGCGGCGCCGAGCATGAGATCAAGCAGAAGATTAAACGAGCGCGAAGTGGTGAAGGGATAATGGACGTGCAGATGCAGCAGGTAGTTGGCCGAGCCGTTCAGGGCGACGAGGGCGAGCAGATAGGCGGATAGCTCGACGATGGAGAGCGACAGAAAATAAGGCAGAAAAAACGCTGCAGGCGTGATAAGCGCCTGAAGAATATTGCAGATATCCTCGCGCCGGCAGAATGGCCGGCCGTCAAAAGCCGCAATGCGCATCACCCGAATCCGGTAAAAAAACGTCAGGAGTCCGACCGCATAACCCCGGCGGCTCAGTTCCTCCAAGCTTTGCTTAACCCTTACGGCTTGTTAACGCATCCTCGCTATGGTTTGTTGTGCGGCGCACCGGGCCCCACAAATGGCGAAATTGCGGGCGATAGACCGGGCGCCGCAGCGAAGGCCGCCGCAGAGCGCCTGCCGACTCAAGGACAAATCATGAATCCAGCCGAGATCGCCGCGAGTCCTCTCGCCGCTCCCGCCGCCGACATCACGATCTGGAGCATGTTCTGGGGCGCGCATATCGTCGTCAAGATCGTCATGGTCGGGTTGCTCGCCGCCTCGGTGTGGTGCTGGGCGATCATCATCGACAAGACGCTGCTGTTTTCGCGCATGCGCCGCTCCATGGACCGCTTCGAGGAAAGCTTCTGGTCGGGCAATTCGCTCGAGGAGCTCTACAGCAAGCTTTCGGAGCGGCCGCAAACGGGCATGGCGACGCTTTTCGTCGCCGCGATGCGCGAATGGAAGCGCTCCTTCCAGGCGGGCGCCAGCGCCTCCTTCATGGGCCTGCAGGCGCGCATCGAGAAGGTGCTCGACGTCTCCATCGCGCGCGAGGTGGAGAAGCTTGAATCCAATCTGCTCGTGCTCGCCACCGTAGCGTCGGCCGGCCCCTTCGTCGGCCTGTTCGGCACGGTCTGGGGCATCATGACGTCGTTCCGCTCGATCGCCGCCTCGAAGAACACTTCGCTCGCGGTCGTCGCGCCCGGCATCGCCGAAGCGCTGCTCGCCACCGCGATCGGCCTTTTCGCCGCGATTCCCGCGCTCATCGCCTACAACAAGATGCAGGGCGACGTCGCCCGGGCGCAGGCGCGGATGGAAAGCTTCGCCGACGAGTTCTCGGCGATCCTGTCGCGGCAGATCGACCAGCACGCGGCGTCCTCGAACCGCGACCGCGCGGCGTAAGGAGCGGACATGGGCGCTTCCCTCTCGGCTCCCGGACGCAAGGGCGGCAGGCGCCGGCGCGGCGTGCCGCGCTACGGCGCCATGGCCGAAATCAATATGACGCCGTTCATCGACGTCATGCTGGTGCTGCTCATCATCTTCATGGTGGCCGCGCCGCTGCTCGCCACCGGCGTCGCCGTCGATCTTCCGCAAACCAAGGCCGGCGCGCTCAACATCGATCAGAAGCCGGTTTCGATCGCCATCGACGAGAAGGGACAGGTGTTCCTGATGGATCAACCCGTCGAGGTGACGCAGCTGCTCGACAGGCTGAAAGAATCGGCCAAGCAGGGATTCGACGAACGCATCTATGTCCGCGGCTCGAAGGCGGTGAACTATGGCCGCGTCGCGGAGGTGATGTCGCTCGTCACGAGCGCCGGCTACAAGAAGGTCGCGCTGGTGACGGAGCAGGAGAAGAAGTGAGCTGAGCGGAAATGAAAATTTCGCGCTCCGAACCCGGTTTTCCTCTCTCCACGGCGATCCACGTGGGATTGCTTCTGGCGGCGCTCGTCCTGTTCGCCGACTCGAAATTCGATGACGCGGTCGAGATGGTTCCCGTCGACCTCGTCACCGACAGCGAACTCAATCAGATCATGAAGGGCGAGAAGACCGCGCGCGAGGTCAAGCCGACGCCGCGCGTCGACAAGGTCGCGCCGCAAGCCGAGACCAAGCCCGAGCCGCCGCTCGCCGAAGCCAAGAAGGACATCGCCACGCCGCCGCCGGCCGCCCGGCCGCTGCCGCAGCCAAGCGCCGACGATACGCCGCCGACGCCGCCAAAGCGCGTCGCCGCGCTGCCGCCCAAGCCCGAGCCGCCCAAGCCGGTCGAGAAACAGCCAGAGCCGAAGCCGGTCGCCAAGCCCAAGGCCGCAGCGCCGCAGCCGGAAAAGAAGGAGCCCGAGAAAGAGCCGGACGAGGCCGAAGTCGTGAAGCCGAAGCCGCCGACCCGGCCCAAGCCGGACAACACGGCCAAGGAAGCGGCCGAGACGGAGAAGCCGAAGGAGAGGCTCAAGATCGACGAGGTCGCGAAGCTCCTCGACAGCAAGAAGCAGCAGGAGAAGCCCAAGCCCGACGCCTTAGGCGAACTGGCCGAAAAGGCGGTAAAGGAGGCGAAGCCGAAGTCGGGCGACGAGAGCGCGCCGAAGTCTAAGTTCGACGCCGCCAGCATCTCGAAACTGCTGAGCCGCGAAGCCCCCCAGCGCAAGGCTGCGACAGGCAGAGCGATTCAGGCCGCAGCCGCCGGCGCGCCAACGGGAGCGGCCGAAAAAATGTCGGCGTCGATGGAGGCCCGCATCGCCGCCTACATCCACGATCACTATTATCCCTGCTGGGCGTCAGGTTTGTCGCTTGGCGTACAGACCTACACGCCGATCGTGGAGTTCCATCTCTCGCGAGAAGGCGAATTGGAGGGCCGGCCGAAACTGCTGAACGCCTCGGCGAGCCCGACCGAACATGCGCGCGGCGAACAGGCGATGCAGGCGGTGCGCCGCTGCAGCCCGATGCGCATTCCGCCCGAATTCATGCCCTATTACGAAGAAGCGCTGCACGACGTCACGATCCGCTTCCAGGATGCGAATTAGTGAATAACTGCCTTCGCCCCCTCCCCAACCCTCCCCCGCTCTCGAGGGAGAGGGAGAAAATTCCGCGCTTCATCAACTCGACGCGCACGCCGATCGTTAGCGTCCCCTCTCCCGCGAGCGAAGCGATGCGGGGGAGGGACAGGGAGGGGGTCAAAGCGCCTGCCCCGGCAACTTCGTCCATCGCCGTGAAGGGATACGCTTTCTTCACGCCGATGCTGGAAAGATTTCGCCCATGACACGCCGCATCACCCGCCGCGCCGCCGCCGGCCTCATCGCCGGAGCCGCCTTCGCCCCTTTGCTTCCCGCTACTCTGGCGCGCGCCGGACGCATCATCGACCTCAAGGGCGGCGGATTTCAGCCGATCAATATCGCCGTCGCGCCCTTTGTCGGCGATGACGCGGCGCGCACCGTGACGTCGGTTACGCTCAATAATTTCAAACGATCGGTGTTCCTGAACCCGATCGACCCCGGCGCGCTGCCCGCGAACGCCGCGCCGCCGGACGCGGCGCCCTATCTTGCCGCCTTCAAGGCGGTGAACGCGCAATTCGTCCTCACCGGCCGTTCGCAACGCGCCGGCGACGGCCGACTCAAGACCGAGTTCCGCCTCTTCGACGTGACCACGGGCGAGCAGGTCGCCGGCCAGCAATATGTGACCGAGGCCGCCAATATGCGCCGCGTCGCGCATCTCCTGTCCGACGCCGTCTTCTCCCGCATCACCGGCGAGAAAGGCTTTTTCGACACGCGCATCGTCTTCGTCGACGAGACCGGCTCCAAGGACAGGCGCCGCAAACGCCTCGCGATGATGGATCAGGACGGCGCAAACGTGCGCTATCTGACGCGCGGCGACGAGCTCGTCGTCACGCCGCGATTTTCGCCCAATTCGCTCGATGTCACCTACATGTCCTTCGGCGTCGACGGCGATCCGAAAGTTCTCTTGATGAACATCGAGAACAGCCAGCGCGAGGTCGTCGGCAATTTTCCCGGCATGACGTTCTCGCCGCGATTTTCGCCGGATGGGCAGAAGATCATCATGTCGCTGTCGCAAGGCTCGACGACCAATCTCTACACGATGGATTTGCGCTCGCGCACCACGACGCGTCTGACTGACACCGCCGCCATCGACACGGCGCCTTCCTACGCGCCGGATGGTTCGCGCATCGTCTTCGAGAGCGATCGCGGCGGCTCGCAGCAGATCTACGTCATGGGCGCGCATGGCGGCGAAGCGAGACGCATCTCCTTTGGCGGCGGCCGCTATTCGACGCCTGTCTGGTCGCCCAAGGGCGACTACATCGCCTTCACCAAGCAGAACGGCGGCAATTTCTCCATTGGCGTGATGAAGACCGACGGCTCCGGCGAGCGCATTCTCACCGAAGGCTTCCACAATGAGGGGCCGACCTGGGCGCCGAACGGCCTCTTTCTGATGTTCTTCCGCGACTCCGGCGGCGGCGGCGGACCGAAGATCCACATGGTCGACGTCTTCGGCCGCTCGGAAACGCTGGTGCCGACGCCCAGCTATGCGAGCGATCCCGCCTGGGGGCCGCTGCAGGATTAAATTGCTGCGGACGGCATGCGCGCGACATTGACGACCGCCAAAGCTAGCTTTTCATGATCGAGCCGATGGTCCGGATCGCCGCTCCGCTGACGACCCCGATGACGAGCGCATATGCGATAAACAACACGGCGCCGAAAGCTGTCCCCAACCGGCTGAAGCGGACGAGCAATTCTACGCCATCAAAAATCGACTCGGACATGCTTGGCAGAAAATACGCCAGGTAGAGCCCGGAAACGCTTTCGAAAAAACGAGAGATAATGTCGTCGCCCCAGAAGCGGCTCAGCGCGCAGTATTCAGCCCCTCTGCCTGTCCCGCAGGAACCCTCAGTTTCAGGAGCCCTGAAGGTCCTGCTGACGCCTTTTGCGACCTCCGCCACCAATATCTCCTGAGCGGCATGATCGGATGCGGCGCCGTTTCTGATGATGCCTACGACTTTGTTTGCATCGACGTTCCTGAACTCCGGGTCGCTCGCAAGGATGCGCCTGATCTCCGCATGGTAGTCGCATCCCCGGTTCATGAGAAAAGTCGCGTAGTTATCGGGATCGATTCGTCCAGAAAACAGATCATCCTTCGTGTTACAGACGACTCCATAAGGAACATATCCGCCAAAGGCGATTCCGTAGCCGACGACATACGGCGCGGCAAGGAGCGCGCCGAATATCAACGCCAGCCAGACTGCGCCGGCAATCAGCGACTCGTGTCGGGAACCTTCATGCGCCATGGACCGCCCCTCAGTCAGCAACAGACCGCACGTCCATTTCACCAACGCCAGTTTCCTGTCATTATATCGCATGCTGAATTCATCCCCCAAGCGAGCGCCTGCGGGGGTCCTGTCGACAGTCACGATCTTCCCTCAATGACCAAACCCGTCCGTATAGAGGAAAGCTGGCGCAAGCATCTCACGCGCGAATTCGAGCAGCCTTACTTTCAGCAGTTGCGCGATTTTGTCCGCGGCGAATATGCGGCGCGCCGGATCTATCCGCCAGCGTCGCAGATTTTTCGCGCCTTCGACGAATGTCCGTTCGACCACGTCAAAATCGTCATTCTCGGGCAAGACCCTTATCACGGCGCCGGCCAGGCCTGTGGCCTTTGCTTCGCCGTCGGGCCCAGCACGCCGCCGCCCCCATCGCTTCAGAACATCTTCAAGGAAATCGAAGCCGATCTCGGCCATCCGGTCTCGCGCGACCCCGATCTGACGCGTTGGGCGCGACAGGGCGTGCTGCTCTTGAACGCCACGCTCACCGTACGCGAGAACGCCGCCGGCTCCCACCAGAACAAGGGCTGGGAGCAATTCACCGACGCCGCCATCCATGCGCTGTCGCGCGAACGCGAAGGCGTCGTCTTCATGCTGTGGGGCGCCTACGCGCGGCGCAAGGGCGCAGGGATCGACCGGCGCAAACATCTCGTGCTCGAATGCGCGCATCCCTCGCCGCTTTCCGCGAGCAATGGCTTTTTCGGCTGCAAGCATTTCTCCAAGGCGAACGACTATCTGGTCGCCCACGGGCAAGCGCCGATCGATTGGTGAGGCGCAGTGTCATCCGCGGCGCTTCAGGAACCCGAAAATAGTCAACGTTCTTTGTCGCCTCTGTCCCTGCTCGAACGAGGCGCCGCCAAGCCCGCTATTCAGCCGCTTTTCGCTTTCGCCGCCGCTTCGTGAATCTTGAGCAGCTCTTCATCCGTCTGCGCGACGCGCGCAAAGCACGGCCGCTTGGTGACGCGCTCGACATAGGCGGAGATCTGCGGAGTTTCCGGCACGAGTCCGAAGCCGACTGTCCAGCGCAACGCGGCGCCCCAGAGAATGTCGGCGGCGGTGAAGCGCTCGCCGAAGAGATACGGCCCTTCCGTCAATTGCGCGTTGATCAGCGCCATGACGTCGTCGAAATCGCCATAAGGACTTCTGCTCGCCGGCGCCGGCGCGCGGTTCATGGAACGGTCAACGACCGCAGGTTCGAACGCTGATCCGTAGAAGACGAGCCAGCGCAGATAAGGTCCGCGCAAGGCGTCGCCGATCGGCGGCGCGAGACCTTTTCGCGGAAATGCGTCGGCAAGATAGATGAAGATCGCCCCGAGCTCGGTCACGAGCGCGCCGTTGTGCACGATCGCCGGCACTTTGCCGAGCGGATTGACGGCGAGATATTCGGGCTTGCGTTGTTCGCCGAGCTGAAAGTTCAACACGCGCAGCTCGTAGGGCGTGTCGAGTTCCTCGAGCAGGGTCAGAACGCCCGAGGCGCGCGTGCGCGGCGCGTGGTAGAAGATCAGGTTGTCGCTCATTGGCTTTCTTCGGGGAGATGGTTAGGGCACGAACAACAGAAAAATATATGTCGTAAAGACGACGAGATGCACGAGACCGGTCAGGAGATTGGTTCGGCCCGCGCCGAAGCTCACGACGCTGAGCAGCAAAGTGAGCAGCAGCAATACGGTGTCGCGCTTCTCGAGACCAAAGACAATGTCACGGTCCGTCGCCACGCTCAGGAGCGCCACCGCCGGAACCGTGAGCCCGATCGTCGCGACGACAGAGCCGAGCGCGCCATTGATGCTCGTCTGGAGCGCGTTGCGCGTCGCCGCTTTTATGGAGTTCAAGGACTCGGGAAGCAGAACCAGCATGGCCACCGCCGCGCCGGTCACTCTGTTGACGTCATCGATCCCCAGCCAGCGAAGCGCATCTTCAAGACCAGGAACGACTCTCTCCGCGAGAAGCGAGACGCCAAGCAGACTCGCCCCCAACCCCACGGCGCCCAATATCGTCGCCTCGCGCGTCGGCCTCGCTTCGCCAAGGCCGGTGGCGGCGACATGCGCGTCGATGAAATAGGATCGATGCCGCACCGTCTGGATGAAGAGAAAGGCGCCATAGAGCAGCGCCGACAGGACGCTGACGAAAATGAGCTGAGTTGTCGACAGAGTCGGTCCATAGCTCGACGTCGTGTAGTCAGGCAGGATGAGCGTGAGAATGGAAAGAGCGATCAGGATGGCGAGATAGGCGCTCGTCGCCATCGGCTGCAGTTCCTGCTCGTGGTGACGGAAACCGCCGAGCAGCAGGCAGAGGCCGACAAGCCCGTTGCAGACGATCATGATCGCGGAGAACACCGCCTCGCGCGCCTCCGTCGGATCCTCGTCCCCAAATTCGACCATCGACGCCATGATCGCAATCTCGATGACGGTTACGGCGATGGTGAGCACCAGCGTCCCGTATGGTTCGCCCGTCCTGGCGCCGAGGATTTCAGCATGCTGCAGGGCGGCAAAGACCGCGCCAATCAACACGATCGCCGCGAGAGTCGCCGGAACGAAGTCGATGGAGGCCGGAAGCTGCGAGAGCCAATTCTCGCCGAACAGAAAAACCGCCGCCAGCCCGAGCGCCAGCGCCGGAAACAGGACCGCGCCAACGGTGATCCTCGCAGCCTGCATTCCGCCCCCAGGTGTCGCAGCCCAAGCTTTGCCGGACTCTGGCCAGACGGTCAGGGGAGCGCAAGTCGGTGGTTCGAGGATACGCCCATAGGATCAAAGTTCTACACAGCTCTTTGCTTGGGGCCCCTAGCCGTCGATGACGCTTTCCATCGGGTTCGGCCGCGAATAGATCTAGTTAAATGACCGCCCAGCCAGCAAATCCCCGCGATCTTCCGCCTGAAGAGGACGACGCCTTCGAGGCGGCCGACGCCGCTTCCGAGGGGGAGGCGGAGCCTTGCGATGAGGGCGCCGAGGCGCCCCAGACGCCCGAAAGCGTCAAGCGCGGCGTCGACGTCATCAAGAAACATTGGCGGCACGCGCCGAATGGCCCCGGCGTCTATCGCATGATCGCCGACAACGGCGAGGTGCTCTACGTCGGCAAGGCGAGGAACGTGCGCAAACGCGTCGCCAGCTATACGCGTCTCGCAGGCCACGTGAACCGTATCGCGCGGATGATCTCGGCGACCGCCTCGATGGTGTTCATTTCGGTCGAGACCGAGACCGACGCGCTGCTTCTCGAGGCCAATCTCATCAAGCAGTTGAAGCCGCGCTTCAACGTGCTGATGCGCGACGACAAATCCTTTCCCTATATTTTGATCGCCAAGGACCATGAAGCGCCGCAGATCCTAAAGCACCGCGGCGCGCGTGTGCGCAAAGGGGACTATTTCGGCCCCTTCGCCAGCGTCTGGGCGGTCAATCGCGCGCTCAACGCTCTCGAGCGCGCCTTTCTCCTGCGCTCCTGCTCGCAAAGCTTTTTCGACAATCGCACGCGCCCGTGCCTGCTCTTTCAGATCAAGCGCTGCTCGGGCCCCTGCACCGGCGAAATCTCGGTGGAGGATTACGCCGAACTCGTGCGCGAGGCGCGCGATTTTCTCTCCGGCAAGAGCCGCGCCGTGCGCGAACAGCTCGCGCGAGAGATGACCGAAGCCTCCGAGCGGCTGGAGTTCGAGCGCGCGGCGCGGCTGCGCGACCGCATCTCGGCGCTCTCCGCCGTACAGGGCGCGCAGGGGATCAATCCGCGCAGCGTCGAAGAAGCCGACGTCTTCGCCATCGCCAAGGAAGCCGGGCGCTTCTGCATCGAGGCGTTCTTCTTTCGCGCTTTTCAGAACTGGGGCAATCGCTCTTATTTCCCGCGCGCCGACGCGACGCTGTCGGAGTCGGAGGTGCTCGACGCCTTTCTCGCGCAGTTCTATCAGGAGCATCCTTCGGCGCGCTGCGTGTTCCTCTCGCATACGATCGAGGACAGCGCGCTTCTGGAGGAGGCGTTGACCGCGCGGCTCGGCCGCCGCGTCGAAGTGCTCGCGCCGCAACGCGGCGAGAAGCGCGAGCTTGTCGAGCACGCGCTCCAGAATGCGCGGCAAGCGCTTGGCCGCAAGCTCGCCGAGGACGCCAGCCAGCAGCGCCTGCTCGCGGCGCTCGGTCAGGCGTTCGGCCTCGCCTCGGCGCCGCGACGCATCGAGGTTTACGACAATTCCCACATCGGCGGCGCGCAGGCGATCGGCGCCATGATCGTCGCCGGCGCCGCGGGATTCATGAAGGCCCACTACCGCACCTTCAACATACGAAACGCGGACATTACGCCGGGCGACGACTTCGGCATGATGCGTGAAGTGCTGACGCGTCGCTTCGCGCGGCTCGCCAAGAATGGGGACTCGGAGCAGGACTGCGACGCCTTTCCCTCAAGGCCCGACCTCATTCTGATCGACGGCGGACGTGGCCAATTCGAGGTCGCGCGCGATGTCATGCGCGAGCTTGGAGTCGAGGGCGTCGCGGTCGCGTCAATCGCCAAAGGCGCGGATCGCAACGCCGGACGCGAAACATTTTTCGTTGAAGGGCGCGAGCCGTTTCGGCTGCCGCCGCATGATCCGGCGCTCTATTTCGTGCAGCGGCTGCGCGACGAAGCGCATCGTTTCGCGATCGGCACGCATCGCGCGCGGCGCAAGAAGGAATTCACCAAGAATCCGCTCGATGAGATCGCCGGCGTCGGCCCGGCGCGCAAACGCGCGCTCCTACTAGCCTTCGGCTCGGCGAAGGCGGTGGCGAGGGCCGCGCTGTCGGACCTCGAAAAAGTGCCCGGCGTCAACAAGGCGACCGCGCGGCTCGTCTACGAGCATTTCCAGCGGGAATAGCAAAGCCGCGCAGCGGTCGACTCCGCTGTACGCGCGTGGCCAAGATTGCCAAGGCTGAAATTCAGTCTATCTCCCAGCATGTGACGTCATTGAATTCAGCGTTTGGCAGACGGTTCGGCTTCGCCAGCAAGGTCGCTGTCGCTATTCTGGCCTTCGCCGTCGCCGGGCTTTGCTCTGATGCGCAGCCGGCCACGCTGCAAGAATTCGCCTATGGCCCGCTTCCCAGACAACGGCTGAATTTGTGCGCCGACTCGACGTCGTCGGCGCCTCGCCCCGGCGTGCTGCTGTTCCACGGCGGCGGCTTCTCGGGCGGAGACAAGTCCAGCCTCGATCACCTGTGTCGTGAACTCGCGTCGAAGGGCTTCATCGCGGCGAGCGTCGGCTACAGGCTCGCGCCCGACGCCGGATGGCCCGCGCAATTATCGGACGCGCAGCGCGCGACACGCTGGCTCAAAGATCACGCAGGCCCGATCGGCCTCGATCCGCAACGCCTCTGCGCGCTCGGCTTTTCCGCCGGCGGCTCGCTGGCGATACGCCTCGGCGCCACGACCGGAGAACATCGACTGTCGGCTGAGAATCCGGATGTGCAATGCGTCGTGTCTGACTCAGGCATCGCCGATATCAGCACGCTCAACCCGAAAGTGCGCGATACGCTCTGGAAAAATCTCTTCAGGGGCGCCGATCGCGCCGACCGCGCCAGGCTGCTGCGCGAGGCGTCTCCCCTCTACAAAGTGGATCGAAACGCATCGCCGATGCTGCTGATCTGCGGCCAGAAGGATCGGCTCACGCCGCCGTCGCAATGCGCCAAACTGCAAAAAAGACTAATGGCGGCAGGCGTCGACGTGCGAGTCGTCACGCACGACGGCGGCCACCTCTGCGAGGGGCTGACGGATGAGCGGAGAGCAGGCGTCATTCGTCAGATCATCAGCTTTTTGGACGCTAAGCTGAGATAGCGCAGCTTCTATCGCAGCCGGTCGCGCTACTGGCCGCCGCAGGAGACGTCCCCTTCCGGGCAATTCAGCTGATGCTGCAGTCGTTTCGTCTGCTGCGCGGTCAAGTCCGAGAGACATTGCGACAGCATCATGCCGTGGATGCTCCCGCCGGACGTTCCCATCGTATCGAATGCGCACTGCGCGTCCCGATATCCGATCCATGCTCTTTGCGCTTGCTGCAGTTTCTGCCGCCCTGTCGGGCTGATCTTGTTGAGCAATTTGGCGTAGGCGGCGTTCAGCTCGGCGTCGGCCGCTTTGAAATTTTCGCCCTCGCAATTGTTCATCTCCGTTTGCGTATTGAGAAGGCTGCAGTCCCTCGCCAGCGCCAGGCTCGACCATTGTGAAGACGCTAGAAAGGCTGCGCTGATCGCGGCGAGACGCATTGCAGGCGTAATCTTCATGACCGGATTCTCTCCCTTTCGGCATCGCTATTCGGCGACAGCACGCTATCATGGGTGGGCATGCCTAAATTTCTTCGAATACTTTACGACGCCTATCTCAAGTTCGACCGCGACGACGGCTGGGCGGTCACAAGCTATATCGCGCTCGCCATCCTGACCTCGCTGTTTCCGTTCCTGATTTTTCTGACGGCGCTCGCCGGCTTTTTTGGCCTGGGGCGGGAAGCCGCCGCCGCGAGAGAATTGCTTTTCGATACATGGCCGCCGAGCGTGGCCGGGCCGATCGCGGGAGAAATCAGCAATGTGCTGACGCAGCCGCGCGGCGGGCTGCTCACCCTGGGCGCGGTCTTCGCCATATACTTCGCCTCTACCGGGGTGGAGGCGCTGCGCGTCGCCCTCAACCGCGCCTATGACGTCAAGGACAGGCGCCCCTGGTGGCTGACGCGCCTTGAATCGATCCTCTACGTCTTTCTCGGCGCGGCGGCGCTGCTCGCCGTCGCCATTCTGCTTGTTCTGGGGCCGCTCGCGCGGGCCATCGCAGCGCGATACGTCCCCGCGCTCGTCGAAGATCTTCAGCCGCTCTACGCGCCGGTGCGCTATGGCGTCACCACCGCCCTCCTCGCCGCCGCGCTCGTCGCGGCGCATCGATTCCTGCCTGCGGAGCAGCGCAGTCTCAAATTCATCGGCCCTGGCATCGTGCTGACGCTGATCGCGTCGCTGGCGCTCGGCGCCGGCTTTGGCGCCTATCTCGCGAGATTCGCCGGAAGCTATGTTTCGACCTACGCCGGTCTCGCCTCGATCGTGATCGCCATCGTCTTCCTGCAGATGCTGGCCGCGATCTTCATTTATGGCGCCGAGCTCAATCAGATCCTCGCGACCGACGGCAAAGACGCGGAAAACCAGGGTTAAGCGCGCCTTAACCGAGGTTTTTTACGCTGCCCCGCATCCGCGCGCCGTCGGCGGCGTTGCGATCAAGCGGGGCTCCTCCTCACATGCGCAGCCATGTAACGGGTCATTTCACCGAGCAGCTTCGCGAGTTCGCGGCGCGACGGCTGGCGGAGATCCTGGGCGCCGCCCTGGTCGTGAGCGCCGCCGCGCTGACATTGTCGCTCGTCAGCTGGTCGGCGCGAGATCCCTCGCTCAACCACGCGACGTCGGGCAATGTCCGAAATCTGCTCGGCGCGCCGGGCGCGATCGTCTCCGATCTGCTGATGCAGCTTGTCGGCTTCGGCGCCATCGCCGCCATCGTGCCGATCGCGACGCAGGGATTGCGTCTGATGAAGCGCCGGCGGATCGGCCGCGCGATGCTGCGCGTCGGCCTGTGGATCGTCGGCGTTTTCGCGACCGCCGCCACCGCGTCGCTTCTGCCCGCGACGGATCGCTGGCCGCTGCCCACCGGACTCGGCGGCGTCGCCGGCGACGCGATTCTGTCCGTCCCGCGCACGATCTTCGCCGGCTCCGGCGTTCTGATGGCGCTCTTTGGCGCCGGCGCCGCTCTCGTCGCCATCCTGGCGGTAACCGGCGCCGCCGGACTTGGCTTCGAATCGGAAGCCGACATGCGCAGCCGATCCGCGGAAGATGACGCGCATATCCGTCCCGGCGCCGACGATGACGACGACGCCGGCGGCGAGCCCGGCATGGCGATCATTTCGCTCGGCGCGCTCATCCATTTCGGACTGGCCTGCAAGGCCTGGGCGCTGCGCGCGGCCGCAGGGCTCAAACGGCGCGCGAAGACAGCGGACAGGCCGCCGCCGCCGCGCTATCCGCGCGTCGAGCCGACCTTCGACGAGCTGGATCTCTATCCGGAGTTCGCGCCGCCGCGCGCCCGCAATCTCGACGAGCCTCAAGAAGAGCCGCGTGTGGCGGCGCCCGCGCCACGGCGAACGCGCACGCCCGCGCGGGCCGCGGCGCAGCCCAGTTTGAACGCGCGCTACGAGGCGCCCTCCCTCGCGCTCCTCGCCGAGCCGAAGAAGCAGGCAAGCGGCGTAAAACTGTCGCAAGACGCGCTCGAGCAGAATGCGCGTCTGCTCGAAGGCGTGCTCGAGGACTTTTCAGTCAAGGGCGACATCATCAACGTGCGGCCGGGGCCCGTCGTCACGCTCTATGAGCTTGAGCCGGCGCCCGGCATCAAAAGCTCGCGCGTCATCGGCCTCGCCGACGACATCGCGCGCTCGATGTCCGCCGTCTCCGCGCGCGTCGCCGTCGTTCCGGGACGCAACGCCATCGGCATCGAGCTGCCGAACCAACGCCGCGAGATGGTCTATCTGCGCGAACTCATCGCCTGCGAGGACTTCGCCCGCTCCAATCACAAGCTGGCGATCGCGCTCGGCAAGACGATCGGCGGCGAGCCGGTGATCGTCGATCTCGCCCGGATGCCGCATCTTCTGGTCGCCGGCACCACCGGCTCCGGCAAGTCGGTCGCTATCAACACCATGATCCTGTCGCTGCTCTATCGCTTGAAGCCCGAAGAGTGCCGGCTCATCATGGTCGATCCGAAGATGCTGGAGCTCTCCGTCTACGACAACATCCCCCATCTGCTGACGCCCGTCGTCACCGACCCAAAAAAAGCGGTCGTCGCGCTCAAATGGGCGGTGCGCGAGATGGAGGACCGCTACAAGAAAATGTCGAAGCTCGGGGTGCGCAACATCGACGGCTACAACGCGCGCGTCGGCGACGCGCAGGCGAAAGGCGAGACGATCACCCGCACCGTGCAGACCGGCTTCGACCGCGAGACAGGCGAAGCGGTCTTCGAACATGAGGAGATGTCGCTCTCGACGCTGCCCTATATCGTCGTCATCGTCGACGAGATGGCGGATCTGATGCTCGTCGCCGGCAAGGACATCGAAGGCGCGATTCAAAGGCTCGCGCAAATGGCGCGCGCCGCCGGCATTCATCTGATCATGGCGACGCAGCGCCCCTCCGTCGATGTCATCACCGGCACGATCAAGGCGAATTTCCCGACCCGCATCTCCTTCCAGGTGACATCGAAGATCGACAGCCGCACGATCCTTGGAGAACAAGGCGCCGAACAGCTGCTCGGCCAGGGCGACATGCTTTACATGGCGGGCGGCGGCCGCATCTCGCGCGTGCATGGCCCCTTCGTCTCTGACCGCGAGGTCGAGGACATCGTCGCCCATGTGAAGACGCAGGGCGCGCCGCAATATCTCGACGCCATCACTTCCGAAGACGACGTTGGCGAAGATGGCGAAGCGCCCCTGCCCGGCTCGATGGACGCGGAGGAAGGCGGCGACCTTTACGACCGCGCCGTCAACATCGTGCTGCGCGACAAGAAGTGCTCGACGAGCTACATCCAGCGCCGTCTGTCGGTCGGCTACAACAAGGCCGCCTCGCTCGTCGAACGCATGGAGCAGGAAGGCGTCGTCTCCGCCCCTAACCACGCGGGAAAACGCGAAATTCTGGTCGGCGGCGGCATCGATCGGGGGGCCTTCGACATTGAGGCGGCGGAGTAAGCTTCGCCCCCATTTCCGCCAACTTATGCTAGGAAGACGGCGAGAAGCTTTCTCGAATCGGAACTCGCCGTGAAATATGCCTCCGCCGCCGCACTGATCGCCGCGCTTTCGTTCGCCTTCCCGGCAGACGCCGCAACTATCGCGCGCGCCGCTCGGCCGTCACAGGGAAGCGCTCAGCCCTCCGCCGAAAACAAGACCGCGGAGGCGAAGCCGGCAAACGACGCGAAGACGACCCAGGCTGAGGTGAGGACCCCTGCCGAAAAAGCCGCCGAGGCCAAGCCCGCGGCGCAGCCAGGCGACGCCAAGCCTACCGAACCCGCATCAGCCGGCAAGAAAGCCGCAAAGCCCGCTCAGGCGACCGGTCCCGCTTCGGCGGCCGCCACGATCACGCCTCCGCCCGCGCCGGAGCCGGAGAAGCCGCTGAGCCGCGCCGAGGCGGTCAAGCGCGCCAACGCTTTTTTCAACGCATCTCCGGTGATGACGGCGGATTTCGTGCAGATCGGGGGCGACGGAAAGCGTTCCGAAGGCAGGCTTCACGTCCAGCGCGCCGGACGCGTCCGTTTCGAATACGCCGAGCCGGCGACCATGGAGGTCGTCGCCGATGGCGCGCAGGTCGCTGTCCGCGACCGCAAGCTCGGCACGCAGGACCTGTATTTCATAACCCAGACGCCGCTCAAATTCCTGATGAAGGACAAGATCGACCTCGAGAAGGACGTCACCCTCGAGGATGTGAGGATCGACGATTCAGGCGTCACCATCTTCATCGAGGACAAGGCGACCTTCGGCGGCACCTCGCATGTGCGCCTGATCTTCGATCCCAAGACCTTCAAACTGAAGCAGTGGCAGGTGAAGGACCCTCAGGGCTACGAGACGCTGATCTCCATCTTCAACATCGACCAGGCGAAAGTTCCGGACGCCGCGCTGTTCAAGATCGCGAAGTAGTCGCCCGTCGCTCATGACGGTCGCGCGCGAGTGAAGCGGGCGCGCACACCCTCCATTCAACCGAATTCGGCCCAGTGATCGCGTCCGGGAGCTACGCCGCCTTCTTCTTCGGCGTGATGAGCTTGCGGTTCAGCAGCGTTTCGGCGATCTGGATGGCGTTGAGCGCCGCGCCCTTACGCAAATTGTCGGAAACGCACCACAGCACGAGACCGTTATCGACGGTCGGGTCTTCGCGGATGCGCGAGACATAGGTCGCGTCTTCGCCCGCCGCTTCATGCGGCGTGATGTAGCCGCCCGCTTCACGCTTGTCGATGACGAGCACGCCTGGCGCCGAGCGCAGAATGTCGCGCGCCTCATCCGCCGAGATCGGCTTTTCGAACTCGATGTTCACCGCTTCCGAATGGCCGATGAAGACCGGCACGCGCACGCAGGTGGCGACGAGCTTGATCTTGGGATCCAGGATCTTCTTCGTCTCCGCCACCATCTTCCACTCTTCCTTGGTGAAGCCGTCCTCCATGAAGACGTCGATGTGCGGAATGAGATTGAAGGCGATGCGCTTGGGAAATTTCTTCGCGTCGACGGGATCGGAGACGAACACCGAGCGCGTCTGCGCAAAGAGTTCGTCCATGCCTTCCTTGCCCGCGCCGGAGACCGACTGATAGGTCGAGACGACGACGCGCTTGATCGTCGCCGCGTCGTGCAGGGGCTTCAGCGCCACGACGAGCTGCGCCGTCGAGCAGTTGGGATTGGCGATGATGTTCTTCTTGGAGAATCCCGCGGCGGCGGCGGCGTTCACTTCCGGCACGACCAGCGGCACGTCGGGATCCATGCGCCAGGCCGACGAATTATCGATCACGACGCAGCCCTGCGCGCCGATCCTGGGCGCCCATTCCTTCGCGACCGAGCCGCCCGCCGACATGAGGCAGATGTCGACATCGGAGAAATCGTAGGAATCGAGCGCCTTGCACTTGAGCGTCCGGTCGCCGAAGGAGACCTCCGTGCCAATCGAGCGCGACGACGCGAGCGCAACGACTTCCGAAACCGGGAAGCGGCGCTCGGCGAGAATATCGAGCATCTCGCGGCCTACGTTGCCCGTAGCGCCGACGACCGCGACCTTATACGCCATGATCAAGCTCCAGCCGGCGAACGCCGGCGCGTGAGATGTTTAGAACGGGAGGCCGACGGACATATTCCCCGACGGCGAAACGCCAATAGGCAATTTCCCGTTGGGCGAGCTCGGCGTCTCGTCTTCCTTCTCCTTCGGCTTTCCTCCGGGCGCACCCTTGCCGGGCGACCAACCCTCGAGTTCGCCGAACTGGCGGTTGCCGCCGCCTCCCTGCTGCTGTTGCGCGCCGCGCTGGGACTGCTGCGCCTTGGCCTTCCTGGCCTTTGGCTGGGCCGACACCGCGCCGGAAGCGTCGAGCGCGCCGGGATCGACTTGAAGCTGCTGCGCCGAGGCGGCCTGCGGCCCGGCCGTGATGAGGAAAGCGGCGCAAAGGAGCGGTCCGAAAGAAAGACGGGCGCAGGTCGACATGGCGCAGATCTCCGTGAATGTTCAATCCGTCCTAGACCGGCGGCGCGGCGGGATCAAGGCGCGCCGCGCTCAGCGGGCCTCGGCCTCGTCCTGGGCGATCGCCATGTTTTTCAGCTCCGCGATGGCCTTCGCCGGAGACAGGCCTTTGGGGCAGACCTGCGTGCAATTCATGATCGTGTGGCAGCGATAGAGGCGGAACACGTCATCGACGTAGGAGACGCGGTCCGTCGTCGATTCGTCACGCGAATCCTGCACCCAGCGGAACGCCTGCAGCAGCGCCGCTGGCCCCAGAAAACGGTCTGAGTTCCACCAATAGCTCGGACAGGCCGTCGAGCAGCAGGCGCATAGGATGCATTCATAGAGCCCGTCGAGCTTGGCGCGCTGCTCCGGCGATTGCAGCCGCTCCTTCGCCGGATCGGGCCCCGCGCGCAGCCACGGCTGGATCGCCGCATGCTGCTCGAAGAAAATCGTCAGATCCGGCACCAGGTCTTTGACCACCGCCATATGCGGCAGCGGATAGATCTTGATGGCGCCGTCGATGTCGTCCATGCCCTTGGTGCAGGCGAGCGTGTTCAGCCCGTCGATGTTCATCGAGCATGAGCCGCAGATGCCCTCGCGGCAGGAGCGGCGGAAGGACAGCGTCGGATCGATCCTGTTCTTGATCCAGATCAGCGCGTCGAGGACCATCGGTCCGCAATCGTCGGCGTCGATGAAATAGGTGTCGATGCGCGGATTGGCGCCGTCTTCCGGATTCCAGCGATAGATGCGCAGCTCACGCAGGCGCTGGGCGCCTTCGGGTTTCGGCCAGATCTTGCCTTCGGCGACGACGGAGTTTTTGGGTAGGGTAAATTCGACCATATCAATACACCCGCGCCTTCGGCTCGACGTAAGCCACCTCGTTGGTCATCGTGTAGCTGTGCACCGGGCGGTAGTCGATTGAAGTCGTCTTTCTCTCGCGATCGATGGTCGCGAGCGTATGCTTCATCCAGTTCTTGTCGTCGCGATTGGGGAAATCCTCGCGCGCATGGGCGCCCCGCGACTCGGTGCGATTGGCGGCGCTTTCCATCGTCGTGACCGCCTGCACGATGAGATTGTCGAATTCCAGCGTCTCGATCAGATCGGAATTCCAGATCAGCGAACGATCGGCGATCTTGACGTCGGCGCCGTCGCGCCACACCGCGTTGATCTGTTCGACGCCCTCGGCGAGCACCTCGCCGGTGCGATAGACGGCGCAATGCGACTGCATCGTCCGCTGCATTCGATCACGCAAGACGGCCGTCGACGTTCCGCCATTGGCGTTGCGGAAGAAATCGAGCCGCGACAAAGCAAGATCGGCCGAGTCCGCCGGCAGTTCCGGCTGCGTATCGTTCGGTTTGACGAGTTCGGCGGCGCGCAATCCCGCGGAGCGGCCGAACACCACGAGATCGATCAGCGAATTCGAGCCAAGTCGATTGGCGCCGTGCACCGAAACGCAGGCCGCTTCGCCAAGCGCCATCAGGCCGGGCACGACCGCGTCGGGATTTCCGTCGCGCTTGCGCAGAACCTCGCCGTGATAATTCGTCGGTATGCCGCCCATGTTGTAATGCGCGGTCGGTATGATCGGGATCGGCTCGCGCGTCACGTCGACGCCGGCGAAAATCTTCGAGCTTTCGGAAATGCCCGGCAGGCGCTCATGCAGGATCGCCGGGTCGAGATGCTCGAGATGCAGATAGGCGTGGTCCTTAAACTTGCCGACGCCCCTGCCCTCGCGCACCTCCATCGTGATCGCGCGCGAGACCATGTCGCGCGGCGCGAGGTCTTTAACGGACGGCGCATAGCGCTCCATGAAGCGCTCGCCTTCGCTGTTCGTCAGATAGCCGCCCTCGCCGCGCGCGCCTTCGGTGATCAGGCAGCCCGCCCCGTAGATGCCGGTTGGGTGAAACTGCACGAACTCCATGTCCTGCAGCGGCAGACCGGCGCGCAGCACCATGGCGTTGCCGTCGCCGGTGCAGGTATGCGCCGACGTCGCCGAGAGATAGATGCGGCCGTAGCCGCCGGTCGCGAGCACGGTGAGCGCGGCGCGAAAACGATGGATCGTTCCGTCGTCGATCTTCAAACATATGACGCCGCGGCACTCGCCCTGCGCATCCATGATGAGGTCGATGGCGAAATATTCGACGAAGAACTTGGTGTTGAGCTTCAGCGCCTGCCCATACATCGTATGCAGCATGGCGTGGCCGGTGCGGTCCGCGGCGGCGCAGGTCCGCTGCGCCGGCGGACCCTTGCCATAGTCCGTCGTCATGCCGCCGAAGGGACGTTGATAGATCGTCCCTTCGCTCGTGCGCGAGAAGGGAACGCCCCAATGCTCCAATTCGTAAACGGCGGGGGGCGCATTGCGGCACATATATTCGATGGCGTCCTGGTCGCCGAGCCAGTCGGATCCCTTGACGGTGTCGTACATGTGCCATTTCCAATCGTCCGGCCCCATGTTGCCGAGCGCGGCGGCGATGCCGCCTTGCGCCGCCACCGTGTGCGAGCGCGTTGGAAAGACCTTGGTGACGCAGGCGACGTTCAGTCCCGCCTCGGCGCAGCCGACCACCGCGCGAAGGCCAGAGCCGCCCGCGCCCACGACGACCACGTCAAAGGTGTGATCGACGATCGGATACGCCCGGCCGCTGACCGACACATTTGATGCAGGACCTTTTTCAACCATCAATCAAGCCTTTTCCAATGTCAGTCGCGCCGCGAACAGCTCGTTTGCGCCGGTACAGGATGAGGTCGTCGAGATCAAGGAAGCGCTGCGGCGCGCGGCTTTCTGATTCGCCGTCAATCGCATGCCGACTACTTCGGCGCAGCGATCAGGAGGATGGCGAGGACCCAGACCGCCGCAATCGCCCGCGACGCCCATGTATTGGCGATCATGGCCTGCGCCTTCAGCGCTTTGTCATGCACGTAATCTTCAATGATTTCGTCCATGCCCTGGCGCGCGTGGATCATGCCGATGACGCCGAAAGCAAGAAGCACGAGCGCGGGGAACGGCCTGCCGATTTCGGCGCGCACGCCTTCAAGCGTTTTGCCGGCGATTCCCAGAATCCACCAGGCGCTCAAGGCGCCGAGCGGGACCAACGCGTAGGAGGTGAGGCGCATGAAGCGCGCATGAAAGGAGCCGCTGTGGTCGGAAACATAACCGCCGCCGAGCGCGGCCCGACCGCTCTTGAACCTTGTCACAGCCGTCATGATCAGCTCGCCAGCGTTTTGAGAATGAAGAGGAGGAGCGTCAGCAGGATTCCGCCGACGAGCGTGCCTTGCGCAACCAGCTCGCGCCCCTTCGGGTCCATGTAGAGGCCCCGGTCCCAAAGCGCGTGACGCACGCCGCCGAGCAGGTGGTGGAAGATCGCCCATACGATCATCACCACGAGCACATTGCCGATGAAGCCCGTCGCGATCCAGGACACCGCCGAAAAGGCGCCGCCGCCGACCCCCGCGCCGAGCAGGAACAGCGCCAGAAGCGCCATGCCGCCGTAAAGCCCGACGCCGGTGATGCGATGCGCGATCGACATCATCATCGTTATAATGGGCTTGAAGATCGTCAGATGCGGCGACAACGGCCGTCGCTCGGCGAGCCTGTCAATGTCGGCGTCGGCCATGTGGAACCCTCTCGCATGCGGCCGATTTGTTTCTCGGAACGCTTCCAAGCAGATAGTTCAATTGTTGCGGCGCCGCAACCAAAAGCGGTCGAACCGGAGCGCCGCAAAAGGCAAAAGCCCCGTCGCCGGGGCTTTTGCCGCTCGCGTTTATAGCATTCGGCTTCAGTAGTTCGCCACTGCCGGTCCGGGAGGCGCAAGCAGCCAGTTGAAGCGGTAATTGACGCCGGCGCGAACAGTATTGAGATGCGCGCGCTGCTGAGTTTCGACGATCAAGGGCGCAACATAGATGGGATCGTAATTCGCGCCGATGTTTGTATAGAGATATTCGACCTTCGCCGACCAGTTCGGCAGGAAGGCGTATTCGAGCCCCCCGCCCGCTGTCCAGCCGGTTCCGGTGCGCGCCTGAGAGCCGAGCCATCCGTAGTTGAGACGCACGTCGCCATAGGCGAAGCCGCCGGTGCCGTAGAGAAGCAGCTGCGAATTGAGCAGCGACAGGCCCGCGCGGCCGCGCACCGTGCCAAACCAGCCGACGCTGCGCGTCGCGCCCCACAGCGTGCTGCCGCCGCCGACGCTCGTGCCCTGGAAATCGGTTTCGACGCCGGCGACGAGGAACGGCGTGAATTGATAATTGTAGCCAATCTGCGCGCCGCCGATCACGCCGCCCGTGTTTGGCGCTGTCGGAGTGGGAAAAAACCAGTTGCCGTAGTCATAGCGGTCGAGCCACCCGCCTCCGAGATTGAGGCCGACGTAAATGCCGCTCCAGGTGAAGACGGGCGGCGGCGGAATGTAGACCGGCGGCGGCTCTTTGCGCGACGGCAGGTCTGCGGCCGACGCAGACAGGGCGGCCAAGCAAGCCGCGACGGCGAGGCCGAAAACTCGTTTTTTCATCAGAACCTCGATGGTGCGTTTTTTGAACGCCAGCGCCCCCGCCGGTTCTGGAAATGAATGGCCAACGATGGCGTAATTGCGGAAGATTTATGCTTTGTTTTCAATGTTTAAATGACATGCTTAGCCATCGGTTAACGCGCCCGATTTTCGACGCGAACATCTTAACGGGAACCCCCGCGGTCCTGGGGCGACCCGCCAAGACGAGCGGCGCCGAGCCTGAGCGCGACAAAGGCCGCCGACGCGCAAAGGGCGCCGGCCCAGAAGGCGGAGGCCGGACCATAGACGTCCCACAGGGCGCCGGCGGCTGCGCTCGCGATGAGCAAGGCGACGCCGCTGGCCAGGTTGAACACGCCGAAGGCCGACCCGCGCAGCGCCGCCGGCGCGACGTCGGCGACGAGCGCGGCGAGCAGGCCCTGGGTCAGGCCCATGTGCAGCCCCCAGAGCGCGACGCCCAGCCAAACGAGCGGCATGTGGTCGGCCATCGCCAGGGCCGCGTCGGCGGCGATCAGCGCCACAAGACCGGCCATCAGCGGCGTCTTCCGGTCGCCCCGGTCGGAGAAGGCGCCGACTGGATAGGAAGCGCCCGCGTAGACGAGATTCATGGCGACGAGCACCAGCGGCGCAAGCGCCTCCGGCAGTCCTACTTGGCGCGCTTTGAGGATCAGGAACGCCTCCGAAAAGCGGGCCAGGCTGAAAACGACGCCGATCGCCACGACGATCCAGAATGGCGCGCCGAGACCGCGGACTTCATCGATATGCAGCGGAAAACGCGCCGGCCGAGGCGGGCGAGACGATTGCGGCTCACGCACGCCGAATGCCAGGACGGCGACCGCCAGAGCCGCCGGGATGGTTGCGATCCAGAACACCAAAGGGATGCTGTTGGCGGAAAGCCACATGGCGGCCACGGCGACGGCGGGTCCAAGAAAGGCCCCAACCGTATCGAGCGACTGGCGAAGGCCGAAGGCCGCCCCGCGGATGGAAGGCGGCGCGATATCGGCGACGAGCGCGTCGCGCGGCGCGCCGCGGATGCCCTTCCCCACGCGATCAATAAAGCGCGCGGACATGATCCAGGCGAGATTCGGCGCGAGCGGAAACATCGGCTTGGTCACTGCAGCAAGGCCATAGCCGATGATCGCCAGCAGCTTGCGCCGGCCGAACCAGTCCGAGAGCGCGCCCGAGAAGATCTTGACGACGGACGCGGTGGCCTCGGCGACGCCTTCGATGACCCCCACCTCGGCCATCGAGGCGCCCATCGCGCCGACGAGATAGATCGGCAGCAGCGCATGGATCATCTCGGAGGAGAAATCCATGAGCAGCGACACGATCCCGAGCGCCCAGACGCCGGAAGGCATGGCGCGCAGGCGGACGTGGCTGCTGAGGTCGCTCATGGATTTATGACGCTCGCGCGCTAACCCTCTCCGAGCGGAGACGGCCGGTCCGCGGGACCGGGATGAGGGATTGCATATTAGCGCATAGCGTCACTGCGGCGTTACGCAAAGCCGAGCGGCGCCGCGACCCCTCACACGTTTGCCCCGCAACGCCCGCTCCCATCGGGAGAGGCAAGGCGCTCGTCCTGTTAAGGCGCGCGCGACGGCTATGTCTTCAGCGCCTGCGCGAGCCGTGCGATCCCGATTTCGATCTCTTTTTCGGTGAGCGCGACGAAACCGAGCATCAGCAGCCGGTCTCCGCCGTTCTTGTCCTCGAAGCGCAGCGCAGAGCCGGTCGCCAGCGAACAGACGCCGACGCCCGCCGCGAGCCCCCGCTTCTCCACTTCGGCGGCGTCCGGAAAACCTTCCGGCAGCTTCCAGACGAGATGCATGCCGGCCTGGTCGCCGTAGATCTCGCAATCGCCGAAGTGATTGCGCAGCGCGCCGAGCAAGGCGTCGCGCCGATCGCGATAGAGCTGGCGGATGCGTCGCAGATGGCGCCCGAATTCGCCGCTCGACATGAAATCCGCCATCGCGGCCTGTTCGAGCCAGCTCTGGCCATTGTTCATCAGCATTTTCATCCGCCGTCCGGCTTCGGCGAGACGGCGCGGCAGCACGACATAGCCGAGGCGCAGGCCCGGACCCATGCATTTCGAGAAGGTGCCGAGATAGATGACGCGCTCGTTGCGATCCAAGCCCTTGAGCGCCGTCAGCGGCGAACCGACGAATCGGAAGTCGCTGTCGTAATCGTCTTCCATGATGTAGGCGTCATATTGCGTCGCCCAGGCAAGCAGCTCGAGCCGTCGCTGCAGGCTCATGGTCACGCCGATCGGATATTGATGCGATGGCGTGACATAGGCGACGGCGCCTTTCGTCTTCGGCAGCTGCGACACGTCAAGCCCGTCCTGATCGACCGGCACGGGATGCAGCTTCGCCCCAAGGCTTTCCAGCACGAAGGCCGCGCCCTGATAGCAGGGCGACTCGATGACGGCGGTCGAGCCCGGCGTGACGAGCAAACGGCCGACGAGATTGAAGCCGTCCTGGCAGCCGCCGACGATGATGATCTGATCCGGCTCGGCGACGATGCCCCGCGCCGGCGCAAGATGTTTGGCGACGGCGCGCCGCAGCTCCATCAATCCCGCGGCGTCACTGTAGCTCGTGAGATTGGAGCCGACTGCTTTCAGGCGATTCTTGATGTGATGCGACCAGACCTTGAGCGGAAAGGAACGCGCGTCGGGCCGGCCAACCCAGAAGTCGGCGGCGAGACGGCGGCGTTCCGGGTCGGCGAGACGATGGGTGCGCAACGATCCGCACGGCGGCGGAACATCTTCCGCAGCGCCCTGCTCTTCCGCCTGCGGCGCGCGATGGTCGGCGGAAAGAAACGCCGTATCCGGCAGATCCGGCGCGACGAAGGTGCCCACATAGGGCTTCGTGCGGATATAGCCTTCGGCGATCAGCCGCTCATAAGCCAGAACGGCCGTATTGCGCGAGACGCCGAGCTGGCTGCTCAGCTCGCGCGTGGTCGGCATGGGATCGTCTCCCTTCAGCTGGCCATTGAGGATCATCGAGCGGATCTGGTCGAAGATCTGGTTCTGCAGAGTGGTCTTCTCCGAGTCCGCCAGAATGATCGAGAGTTGAACATGCCCGCTTTTCACAACGGGCGTGGTCCGATCCGTGGTCATAAAGGTCATCGCTGCAATCTCCCTGGGCGCAAGCTAATGCGCTTCCGGCCATGCCGCATAGGTCCACTGAAAATGTAAGCATTGGCGCCAAATTTCACAGGCTTTGCCGTCCAGCCCGGCAGCCAGAGCGAGAAAGGTTTTATGCTGGCGCCATGAGGTTCCTCGTCCCTGGCGCTTTTATTTGGACGCAGCTTGGGAAAAGCTCCAGTCGTCCGCTAGAGGCGCTAGAGCAAACGAGGGGAGCCAAAATGCCGTTTTCGAATTCGCGCATCGTGCCGGTGGCGTTTTGGGTCGGATTTCTCGCCCTGGGCCTCGCCACGAATGTCAACCACGAGCAAAAAGCGCGTGGAGTCGCTCACAGCAGCAAGCAGGAGATGAGCGTCGCCAGCGCCTCCAGCAAGCGACTGCCAATGCTGTTGAGCCAGGATCCGAATCAAGCCGTCGTTCGCGACTGAAGCAATCCTCCTCTAGCGCCGCGTAAGCGGCGTTTTTTTTGCGCCGAAATCCTAGGTCTTGCGGAGAGGCACAAGGTAATTCAGCGCCGTGATCGACAGGAAGCCGCCGATCCACGCGCCTACCGCCGCAAACGCCACATATGCCCAGTTTGACGTGTAACTGATCACCGCGAAGGCGGAGAGAAGATACCAGACGCTGCTCCAGCTCGCGGCGGCCACGCGCCGGCGCTCCGACACGGCGGCGTTGAAGAATACGTAGACGGCGTCGGTAATCGCGGTCGAGGCGGCGACGCCAGCCCCGATCAGCGGGTCAATGGCAGGCAGATCCATGGTCTCCTCCGCTTTCGCCAGATTTCGGCGAGCGCCTGCAGCGCGGCGATCAAACGAGAAGAAAACAAGATTGGCGGAGCGAAACGCCAATCTCTGTTTTAGCGCCCGACAAGCGGGCGAATATTCACCGGGTGACGCTCACTAGCGGCGCCAATACGGCCGCCCACTCCATTGACCGCCGCGGCGACATCCGCCCCAGGGTCCTCTGTGACCGTAAGGACCGCAGCCCCCGTAAACGAGATGAAGAGAACTCTGTGAATTGTCGGGCGCCTGGATCGGCATGGCGTCCGCCTCGGGGACGAAAGAGAACGCAAGGCTCGCGCTGAGCGCCGCTGCGCCCAGCAATTTTTTATAGGTCATAAGGAGCAGTCCTTCGAGCTAATCGCCAGCCGGTCAGTCGACCCTGGCGCGCCGGAGGCTATCGCCGATTGATCCGGAGAGCCACGGTCGGCGAGGAATGCGGTTAAGAACGCCCGAGGACAACTCGGTTTCGAGCGACCCGCTAGTCTCCGTCCTTCTTTTCGCCGCCGCTCTTGTCGGCGGGCTTTTTCGCACACGCCCAGATGCACTTATCTTCCGACTTACCCTGGCAGAACTGATCGTAAAGCGTGTAGTACCAGACGGAGTAAGGAATGGGTCCATCCGGAGGCGTCGGATCGCCCGGCGGAATCCGAAGAATCGGGAAACAGCTTTTAGGCGGCTTCTTGGACGCCTTTTGCTGATCCTTCGACTGGACCGCGCCGCTGGCGAAGGCGAGGCCGAGCAATGCGAGGACGACCAGACGCTTCCTCATGCGCGCGCCCCAGCAGCTGAAGACAAGCGGAAACTCTGAGATGGCGCATCCGCCGGGCGGGTCAAGCGATCGCGGGAGAGCGATGGGCGCGCCAAACTTCAGCCGCGCCTAACGCTCCGCCTCATTGTGACCGTCAGGGCCTGCTCCCTCGGCCTGATCCTCTTCGGCGGCCAGCCGCAGCGACTCAGCCAAAGCAAGCCGCAGGAGCAGCATGGCCATTTGTTCAGGAACCGGCTCGCGAGTGACGGCCTCGAAAGACAGCCGCAGCGCTATTCCCACTTCCCGAAGAACCGCGCGAGAGGCTGGATCGTCGTCAATTCGTCTCTTCGGGAGCATGTCGCTGTCCTCCCGACGTTTAAACCAACGGGCTTCTGCGTAGTTCCCACAATACGCTGAATTTAAAAGCACAATTTTGGCGACTGCGTCACGACGAGCGCCGGAATGTGCTGAACTGAAACTTCTGCGCCGCATGCCAGGGCGTATCATGCTCGTGCCGGCGACTGTCGACGAGCGCGAAGTCGGCGCCAAGAATGGCGGCGAGCGTTCCGGCGCTGTGTCGCGCCACCGGGAGACCGCTGCACCTGTCGGGGCCCTCGGGCGCAAATGTGCCAATGATGACATAGCCGCCTGGCTTGAGCGCTTGTTTGAGCCGGCGAAGATAAGCGCGCTGCTCGCTTTCAGTGGTCAGGAAGTGAAACGCGGCGCGATCGTGCCAAATGTCATAGAGTTCTGCCGGCCGCCATTCCGTCGCATCGGCGACAATCCACTTCACCTTGTCGCCCTTGGCGCCGAGCCGGACTCGCGCTGTATCAAGAGCCGCGGCCGACAGGTCCAGGACGGTAATGTCCTGGAAGCCCTTCGCGACAAGGCTGTCGACAAGCCGGGACGCGCCACCGCCAACGTCTATGATGGCCGATGACGGTCGTGCGCCCACAAGCTGGAGCAGCTCGAGAGACTCCTTGGGAATTTCTTCGAACCAGCTGACTTCGGCCTCGCGCTTGGTCGTGTAAATGTTGTCCCAATGCGCCTGTCGCGAAGTCGTCATCGCCACCCCGCTGTGTCGGACGTATTCAGCGGCATCGTCGCTGAACGCCCATGCTTAGGCTGTCAGGAATCAGCAGGGCGCAGATCACGCCACCGGCAACGCTCGGAATCGCGTTTCAACCACCTTGCCTGAAGAAAGTAGCGTGCGCGGCGCTAAAGTCGGCGGCGAAAACCGAGCGGCGAGTGGCCGCTGCGCTTGCACAATGGTGGGCGCGACAGGGATTGAACCTGTGACCCCTACGATGTCAACGTAGTGCTCTCCCGCTGAGCTACGCGCCCCCAAGCCGGATCGGCCGGAGCGCCCGTCTATAATGGCGAACGAGACGGCGCGCAAGCGGGCTTTGGCTGCGACGTTCGCGCTCAGCCTTGAGCGCAAGCCTCGGAAAGGATTGAGATTTGGTAAAAGCCGCAGCTTGCGTGCGTAAAAGATTTGTGACGTTGCGCGATTTCAAGTCTTGCGGCGAGCCTGCTTTGTGGCAGACTTAACGCCGCTCCCGCTGGTCAAGCGGAGAGAAGTTAAGGAGGTTTCGCATGTCCTTGCAGGGTCATATCGTCGAACTCCAGCGCCGCCACGAAGCGCTCAAAAAGGAGATCGAGCAGGAACAGCTGCATCCCCAAGCGGACGAATTGAAGATCGCGGAACTTAAGCGCAAGAAATTGCAGATCAAGGACGAGCTCGCCAAACTGTCGATCAGCGAGACGCGACATTAGCGTTTCCGGCTGGCTCACATTCTACTGCTTCACGCCATGGGCGGAGAGAGATCTCCGCCTTATTTTTTAGGCAGTCGCCGCGGCGCGCGATTTGCGAGACTTCATCCTTATGCCAGTCACCGAGCTTTACCGCGCCGAGACCCTGCACGAAGGTCTCGGCGAGCCGTTCTTCGATCGCGTCGAACCCGCGACCTTCCCTGAGCATCGGCTACGCTACCGCAACCAGCGCTGGGCCGCGCGGGTCGGGCTCGACGGTCTGAGCGACTCGGAGTGGATCGAGCATTTCGGGCGCTTCTCACCATTGCCCGGCGGCTTCGCCCACCCTTTAGCGCTGCGTTATCACGGGCATCAGTTCCGCGTGTACAATGCCGATCTCGGCGACGGCCGCGGCTTCCTTTTCGCGCAATTGCGGGACGTCAAGGACGGCCGCCTGCTCGACTTGGGCACGAAAGGCAGCGGCCAGACGCCCTGGTCGCGACGCGGCGACGGGCGGCTGACGCTCAAGGGCGGGGTTCGCGAGATTCTGGCGACCGAAATGCTGGAGGCGCTCGGGGTCGACACCTCGAAGACCTTCAGCCTGATCGAGACCGGCGAGGCGCTTATGCGCGGCGACGAACCTTCGCCCACCCGCTCGAGCGTGCTGGTGCGGCTGTCGCATTCGCATATCCGCATCGGCACGTTTCAGCGCCTCGCCTTCCACAATGATTCCGCGGCGATCGACAGGCTGCTCGACCACGTCTGCAGCCATTACTTCCCCGCCATCGCCGATCTGCCGGCGCCGGACAGAGCGCTCGCCTTTCTCGAACAGGTGGTCGCGCGCGTCGCCGAGCTCGGCGCGGGCTATATGGCGTCCGGCTTCGTGCACGGCGTGTTGAATTCCGACAACATCAACGTCACCGGCGAAAGCTTCGACTACGGTCCGTGGCGTTTCGCGCCGGTCTATGATCCGACCTTCACCGCCGCCTATTTCGACGAGATCGGTCTTTACGCCTTTGGCCGCCAGCCCGGCGCGCTCGGCTGGAATCTCTCCCGCCTTGCGGAATGCCTGATCCACCTCACCGGGTTGAAAGCCGCCGAGACGGTCCTCGCGACTTTCCCAGGCCGCATACAGCAGGAATTCCGGGCGGCGCTGCTCAATCGACTCGGACTTGCTTCGGCGGGCGATGACGCCGATGCCGCGCTGGCCAAAGCCTTCGTCGATTTTCTGACAACGACGAAGGCTCCATTCGAACAGACCTTCTTCGATTGGCGCGGCGGCCTCGCCTCCAACGAGCGCGCCGCGCGCAGCCCGTCTGCGAGCCATTATCAGGGGGAGGCATTCGCGGCCTTGCGCGCCGCTCTGGCGCAGCATAGGCCGTCTGCGAATGCGCGCCTCCATCACCCCTATTTCCAGCGCGCCGCGCCCTGCACGATGCTGATCGATGAGGTCGAGGCGCTCTGGGCGGCGATCGCCGAACGCGACGACTGGGCGCCGCTCTACGCCAAAATCGACGCAATCGGGGAGATGCGGAACGCTTATGAATCCTGATGGAGCAATTCGCTTGAACGCCTCCCGGCCGAGGCGGGATAATTGCGCGCGCGCGCAACCGATTCCCGAGCGTTCAGTGGCGTTCGAGGACGATCTTCAATGAATGAAACGCCGAGCGAGATCGATAAGGGAGCCATCCGCGCGGAGGTCGAACGACTTCGGCTGGAGCACCACGATCTCGAGACCGCGATCGACGCGCTGCTCGCGGTCGGCGTCGCCGATCAGCTGCAGATTCAGCGGCTGAAGAAACGCAAGCTGCTGCTGCGCGACCGCATCGCCTATCTCGAAGACCAGCTCACGCCCGACATTATCGCGTAGCTGCTGGGCCTCGCGCGCCGCCGCTCGACGCGCGCAGGTCAGGACCGAGCCGGCAGGAAGCCGAGCGCGCGCAGCAGCAGCGGCATCGTCAGGCCCTGAACCACGATCGAGAAGCCAACCACGGCGAAAGTGACGGCGAGTATCTCGTCGCGTTGCGGCAGATCGCCTGGCAATGACAGCGCCAGAGCCAGCGCCAAGGCGCCGCGCAAGCCGCCCCACCAGAGAACATGCTGCTCGCGAAACGAGATCTTCCATCGCGAAGCGAGGAACAACGAACTCAGCGGATAGACGACGATGGCGCGCGCGCAAAGAACCGTGGCGATCGCCACCGCCAACGCCGTCGCCCCTACGGCGCCGAAAGGAGTCGACGCCACATCCGCGCCGATCAGCAGAAACACCATGGAATTGGCCACGAAGGCCGCGAAATCCCAGAAGGACAGAACGAATTCACGCCCCTTGAGGCTGATGTAGCCGCCTTCCTGTTCGCTCAGGAGCCCGAGATTGCCCATGACGAGGCCGGCCGTCACCGTCGCCAGAACGCCGGAGACATGGAGATGTTCGGCGATCAGAAAGGAGCCGAACGCCGCGATGGTCGTCAGCGTCGCTTCGATCAGATGTTCGGAGGTGCGCAGCGACGCAAGGATGGCCGCCCCGCCGAACAAGGCCCCGACGGCCACGCCGCCAAATACGACTTTCACGAGAGTTACGGCGGTCTCCACGCCGCTCTGGTTGGCGCCGCCGCTCTGCACGAAGGCGAGCGCCATGACGAAGAGCACCGCCGCAGCGCCGTCGTTGAGCAGGCTCTCGCTCTCGACCAGCAGCCGCATCCGGCCTTTGATCCTGTTGTCCTTGAACATCGCGATGATCGCGACCGGATCCGTCGCGGCAATCAGCGCGCCAAAAAGCATCGCGGAGTATGGAGGCCAGTCGAGCAGCGTCGTCATGGCCACCGCGACGACCGCCGCAGAAATGACCGTTCCGATTCCTGCGAGCGCGAGCAATGGCAGCGAATCGCGCACCAGTTCGCGCCAGGAAAGAGTCAGTGCCGCCTCAAACAGGAGCGGCGGCAGGATCAAATCGAAAATCAGATCATGAGTGAGATGCGGCGCGAAGTCTGCGCCCGACAGGGCGACGGCGGCGCCGACAATGACCAGTCCGACGGTGTAAGGCAGTCGGATTTGACGCGCGGCGATCGCGACGATCATCGCAACGGCCAGCACGGCGACCGCTTGCCTCAGACTTACTTCCATAATGTGTCCACACCGATAGAGAGAATCCCGTGGCGACGTTAGCGCGGGCGCCGCCCGCGCGCGAAGCGAAATCGGCCTGCAATCGCCATGGATCGCGCGCTTGCCTATCGGGAAGCCATCGTCTATGCCGCATGGCTTCCCTTCGTGAAGGAAGCAAGAGTGGGGAAGTCCAAACCGCCCGTCGCCGTCATCATGGGGTCGCAATCCGACTGGGCGACGATGCGCCATGCGGTCGAAACGCTCGCGGCGCTCGACGTCGCCTGCGAGGCGAGAATCGTCTCGGCCCACCGCACGCCCGATCGACTCGTGGCCTTCGCCAAAACGGCCGAATCCGAGGGCTTCCAGGTCATCATCGCCGGCGCCGGCGGCGCCGCCCATCTGCCCGGAATGACCGCATCCATGACGCCGCTGCCGGTTCTCGGCGTGCCGATCGAATCGGAAGCGCTCAAGGGCCTCGATTCGCTGCTGTCGATCGTGCAGATGCCGGGCGGCATTCCCGTCGGAACGCTCGCTATCGGCAAGCCCGGCGCCATCAACGCGGCGCTGCTCGCCGCGGCGATTCTCGCGCGCGCCGATCAGGGCCTCGCGGCGCGACTCGCCGCCTATCGGGCGCGACAGACGGACAGTGTGGCGATGACGCCGCGCGACGGCGCGTGATGCTCGCGCCCGGCGCGACGATCGGCATCCTTGGCGGCGGCCAGCTGGCGCGCATGCTGGCGATGGCGGGCGCGCGCCTCGGTTTGAAGGCCCATGTCTTCTCGCCTGTTCCCGACGATCCGGCTTTCGATGTCTGCGCGGCGCGCACGCAAGCCGACTTCCACGACGAGGCCGCTCTCGCCGCATTCGCGGAATCCGTCGACGTCGTCACCTATGAATTCGAAAACGTCCCCGCCCGCACGGCGCAAGTGCTTGCCGCGCATCGGCCGGTACGGCCCAATCCGAAGGCGCTGGCGCTCACGCAGGACCGGCTCGTCGAGAAACAGTTCGTGCAGAGCCTCGGAATCGCCACGGCCGATTTCGTGCCGGTCGACAACGCGGGCTCGCTCGCACGCGCGGTCGCGCGGCTCGGACGCAACTCGATCCTCAAGACGCGGCGCCTCGGCTACGACGGCAAGGGCCAGACGCAGTTGCGCGACGGCGGCGACCTCGCGGTCGCTTTTCGCACGCTTGGCGGCGCGCCCTGCATACTGGAAAGCGTCGTGCCCTTCGAGAAAGAAGTGTCGGTCGTCGCGGCGCGCGGCCTGGACGGCGAATTTCGCGCCTATGACGTGTGCGAAAATCTCCATGAACATCACATTCTGGCGACGACCCTGGCGCCCGCGGAGATCGCCCACGAAACCGCGGCGAACGCGATCGACATCGCCGGACGCATCGCCGCGGCGGCCGATTATGTCGGCGTGATCGCGGTCGAAATGTTCGTCGTGCGCAACGGCGAACGCGAAGCGCTGATCGTCAATGAAATTGCGCCGAGGGTGCACAACTCCGGACACTGGACGCTCGACGGCGCGCTGACCTCGCAGTTTGAGCAGCATATGCGTGCGGTCGCCGGATGGCCGCTCGGCGCCACACGCCGTCATGGCCGCGTCGAGATGCGCAATCTGATTGGCCATGACGTCGACGCATGGCCGGAGCTGGCGCGCGAAGACGGCGCTTGTCTGCATCTTTACGGAAAGAAAGAGACGCGCGTCGGCCGAAAGATGGGCCATGTGACGCGCGTGCTCAAAGATTAGACGAGCCAGTCGCGCGCGCTCTCGAGAATGGTTGCGACGCCCTCGTGTTTGATTTTTCTTTGCGCGGTGATCGCATAGAACCGCTCGCTGACGCCGTCCAGCGTCGCGATATATTCGACGCCATATTGCTGCTCGACCTGCGCGCGAACGGCGGTCGGCGCCATGAAGACGCCGACGCCCGCCGTGCCGAATGTCTTCAGCAGGGCGCTGTCCTCAACTTCCGCGACGATTTTCGGAAAGAGACTATTGGCGTCCAGCCATTGATCGAGCGATCGGCGCAACGCGGTGTTCGTCGTCGGCAGCAAGAGTGGGGCGCTGTCCAGGCACCGCGGGAAATTCTTCTGGTAGCGTTGCCGCAGCTCCGGGATCGCAAATGCCGCAACGCCGCATTCACCAATCGGATGATTGTAGATGCGGGCGTCCGAACTGCCTGTCGCGGGCCAGTCTGAGAGCACGAGATCGACTCCATGCACTGGCAGTTCGGCCAGCAGTCGCTCGGTCTTGTCCTCGTGGCAGACAACTTGGTTATGGGCGGAGAGAGCGGGTTCGAGCAGTCGATAGACGACGAGTTTCGGCAGCGCGTTTGAAACGCCGACGCTCAGCCTGACGCTGACCGCCGCCGCCCGATTCTTCAATGCGCTGCCCAGCTCACGCCCCAGCGAGAATATTTCGTCCGCGTAGTTGAACACCGTGCGCCCGGTTTCGGTCATGACGAGCTTGCGACCCTCCTTGCGGAAGAGCTGCGCGCCGATTGCGGACTCGAATACTGCAATCTGACCGCTGACCGTCGGCTGCGCCAACCCGAGCTTTTCGCTCGCGCGGGTGACGCTTCCTTCCCGAGCGACATTCCAGAAATAGAAGAGGTGCTGGTAGTTGAGGCGTTCCATGGCGCTTCATAGCTTTTACCGATGTAACTAATTTATATATCCTTATTTTCAATCGAACGCCACTGGTCCATTTTTAAGACGTCAGCGTCGCAGGGGCGCGTTTGTGAACAGGAGGACAGGCCATGGCGCATCGTTCCGCACTTGCCGTTCTTGCTTTGGCGGGCGCTCTCGCTTCGCCGGGAAACGCGATCGGGCGCGAATTTATGGATGGCGCCGGGGGACACTGCCTGCTGTGCGACTATTTGTTCGGGTCGCGAAACAGCGATGGCGATGCCAGTTGCCAGCAGCGTGCGACCGACGACAGCCGCGCATCCGATCGCGAGAATGAAAGAACGGGGCGCGCGAACTGACCCCTCGCTGCTCGAGGAGTTCGAACGTGTCGCATGTAGCCGAGCGCGACCTCACCGAAAAAATCGCAGGACGTCCAGGAGCGATAGGAGCTCAAAAATGCAGCGGTTGATCGAAGGCCTACACCACTTTCAGTCACAGGTGTTCGGCAGCCAGCGCGAACTGTTCGAACGCCTCGCCAAAGGCCAGGCGCCGGAGACGCTGTTCATCACCTGCGCGGATTCGCGCATCGACCCGTGCCTGCTCACCCAGTCGGCGCCAGGCGATCTATTCATCCTGCGCAACGCCGGCAATCTCGTCCCGCCCTACGGCGCCGTGCGCGGCGGCGAAGCGGCGACGATCGAGTTCGCGATCGCGGGCCTCGGCGTGAAGGACATCATCGTCTGCGGCCATTCGCACTGTGGCGCGATGAAAGGCCTGCTCGATCCGCCGCCGGCCACGGCCTTTCCCGCGCTGAGCGACTGGTTGTCGCACGCGGAAACGACCCGGCGCATCATGCAGGACAAATACGCCGACCGCACCGGCGCCGAACAGCTCAACGTCGCCATTCAGGAGAATGTGCTCGCGCAGCTTGAAAATCTGCGCACCCATCCTGTCGTCGCCTCGGCGCTCGCTCAGGACAAACTGCGGCTGCACGGCTGGGTCTACAAGATCGAAACGGGCGACGTGTTTGTTTACGACCCGGCGACGCGTCAGTTCGTGCTGGCGCCGACGCCGTCGGACATGCCTGCGCGCGAAGAGAGAGAGCGCGTCAGCGTCGAGGTTTGACGTCACGAGCGCTTCGCTGAACCAACCGAACCAAAGGGGATGCTGAATGTCGATAGAGTTGGATTGGGCGCCCTCACGCCTCACGACGATCAAAGCCGACATCTTCGCTTCGATCGTCGTGCTGCTCGTCGCTCTGCCGCTGTCGATGGGTCTCGCGCTCGTCGCCGGCTATCCCTTCGAGAACGCCGCCGCGGTCGGCCTGATCAGCGGCGTCATCGGCGGCGTCGTTGTCGGCCTGCTGTCGGGCTGTCCCCTGCAAGTCAGCGGCGCCGCGAACGGCGCCGCCGTCATGGCCGCGGTTTTCATCAAGGATCTCGGCTTTGAAGTCTTCGGACTCATCGTGATGATGTCGGGCTTCATTCAGATCGCGGCCGGCGTCCTGCGCTTCGGTCCGGTGTTCCGAGCCGTCTCGCCAGCGCTGATTCAGGGCATGCTCGCCGGCATCGGTCTGCTGATTTTCGCGTCGCAGTTTCATGTGATGGTCGACGACACGCCGCCCGGCACCGGCCAGGAATTCGGCGGCATAATCAATCTCTGGTCGCTGCCCATCGCGGTCTGGAAGGGCGTCACCATGCAGGCGCATGAGCCTGCGGCCCTTATCGGATTGCTGACGATCGCCGCCATCCTCTCATGGCGTCGTTTTGCGCCGGGATGGTTGTCCTTTATTCCCGCCCCGCTGGTCGGCGTCGGTTTGGCGACCGCTGTCGCGGCATTCTTTGCTTTCGACATCAAATATGTGCCCGCGCCCGACGATCTTCTCGCGGCGGTGAGTTTGCCCACCGCGCATACGCTGGGCCGTATTGGCGAAGGCGCGCTGTGGGCGGCCGCGTTGTCGCTCGCCTTCGTTTCAGGCGCGGAGTCGCTTCTGACGGCGACCGCCGTCGACGCGATGCAACGCCGCACCCCCCGGACGCGCTATAACAAGGAACTCATCGCGCAGGGCGTCGGCAATTTTCTCTGCGGCGCGCTCGGCGTGCTGCCCGTCTCCGGCGTGATCGTGCGCAGCTCCGCCAATGTCACGGCAGGCGGGCGGACGAGACTCGCCACGATACTGCACGGCGTGTGGATCCTGCTGTTCATCACGCTCGCGCCCGACGTTCTGCGCATCATCCCCGTCGCGAGCCTCGCCGCAGTCCTCGTCTATGCGGGACTCAATCTCATCAATCTGAGCTTTGCACGCTTTCTGTGGGGTCAGGACCGCATCGAAACCGGCATTTACGCGGCGACCATGGCGACCGTGGTGGCGACCGACGTGTTGACCGGCATTGCCGTTGGCGTCGCTTTCGCGGTCGCCCGCCTGCTCTACACCTTCTCGCATCTCAACATCCGCTCCGAGCGGGTCAACGGCATGACGGTGCTTCACCTTGAAGGCGCAGCGACCTTTATCCGCTTGCCGCAACTCGCGGCCGCCTTCGAAGCGTTGCCGCCCGGGGCGCGGGTGCACGTGCATCTCAACGAGCTGAGCTATATCGATCATGCTTCCCTCGATCTGCTGGCGAGTTGGGATGAGCAACTTCGGAACGACGGCGGCGAGCTCGTGCTGGACTGGGACGCTCTCCATGGCCTGTTCCGCGAGCGCGCGCGCCCGACGCCCGCCACAGCCGTGGCGGCCTGACCTAGCGCAAAAAGCCCGACCTGTGGCGTTTGACTGAACTGAGGAGAGTCGCTTCACTGCCTGGCGCATAACGGAGACGGCGGTGTCAGCTACAGCGACTCTCGGGCGGGCCAAGCGCCTTGTGATCGGCGGCGCGTCGGTTGCCGGGATTCTCGCGACAGCCTCCCCTGCGGCGGCTGTCGATGAGGATTTCAGGATATGGGAGAACGTCACGACCATCGCCAAGCTCGGATCAATAGATCCGAGTCTAGAGAAGTGGCGGCTATGGCTGGAAAGCCAGGGACGCTTTCGCAACGACGGCGCGATCGCCGATCAAGCGCTCGGTCGCGCCGGCGTCGGCTACGCGCTGTCGGATAACGCCAGCGTCTGGCTTGGCTATGCCCATATCGCCACGTTTCCGCAGGACGCCAGGACCCAGCATGAGAATCGGACCTGGCAGCAGGTTCTGCTTACCGACAAAGCGACGTTCGGCGACCTGACTAGTCGCACAAGACTCGAGCAGCGCTTCATTCAGAATGTGAATCGCGTCGAATGGCGCCTGCGCCAGTTCGTGCGCTTTTCTCATCCGCTTTGGGAAAATTCGCCCTTGAGCGTCGTGCTCTGGGATGAAGTGTTCGTGCGGCTGAATTCGACGACGCCGTCAGCGCGGTTCGGCTTCGATCAGAACCGCGGCTTCGCCGGGCTCGGCTATACGTTCAGCGAGAAGGCGCGCGTGGAGATCGGCTACATGAATCAGCTGATCCAGTCACGCGTCGTCTCGCGGCGCGAGCAGAAGTTCGATCACCGGATCAATCACATCCTGTCGGTGAGCATGTTCCTCAACCTGTAGCCCGCCACGTGCGGCGGCGCGCTCAGGCGAACTCCATGATCACCGCGTCCACCGCCAGGCTGTCGCCGGGCTTGGCCAAGATCTTCTTGACGGTGACGTCGCGCTCGGCGCGCAGCACATTCTCCATCTTCATGGCTTCCACCATGCACAAGGCCTCTCCGGCCTTGACGTCCTGACCTTCCGCCACGTCGACGGTCTTCACGAGGCCAGGCATCGGACACAACAGGTGCTTTGAGGCGCCGGCGTCCTTTTTCTTCGGCATGAACGCCACGAGTTCGGCCTCGCGCTGAGTGTAGACCCGCGCTATGGCGTCGACGCCCTGATGGGAAAGCGCATAGCCGTTGAGAATGGGACGCGCCTGCACATAGATGGTGCGGCCGTCGACCTCGCCCTCGAGCACGAGTTCGCCGGGCCGCCACTGGGTCGAAACGCGATGCGCGTGCTGATCGCCCTCAGCAAAGCGCACGATCAGCGCTTCGCCCTGCGATTCGACAGTCACGTCGAATCTCTGGTCGCCGAGCATGCACACGCGTTCGCGCTCGAACTCCACCGGCTTTCCGCCGCGCAGCTGCCCCGAGATCTTGCGTTTGCGCTCATTGCCGATGTGGTCCATCAGCGTTGCGATCGCGGCGAGCGTGTGCGCCACATCGCCCTGAGGCTCGGGCGAAGAGAACCCTTCTGGATATTCTTCGCTGATAAAGCCCGTCGAAAGATTGCCCGAGCGCCAGCGCGGACTCTGCATGAGCGACGACAGGAACGGAATGTTGTGGCGGATGCCGTCGATCACGAAGCGGTCAAGCGCGTCGGCTTGCGCCACGATCGCCCGCAAGCGATCCGGCGCATGTGTCACGAGCTTCGCGATCATCGGATCGTAATGGATCGAGATCTCGCGGCCTTCCGTGACGCCGGTGTCATTGCGCACCGTAACGCCGCTTTCGCGCTTCTCTTCGGGCGGCCGATATTTGACCAGACGTCCGACCGACGGCAGGAAGTTGCGCGTCGGATCTTCCGCATAGATGCGGCTCTCGACCGCCCAGCCGTTGATCTTGACGTTTTCCTGCTTCAGTTGCAGAGGCTCGCCTGCGGCGACGCGGATCATCTGCTCGACAAGATCGATGCCGGTGATCAGCTCCGTCACCGGATGCTCGACCTGCAGGCGGGTGTTCATTTCGAGGAAGTAGAAGCTCTTGTCCTGGCCGGCGACGAATTCGACGGTGCCCGCCGAATCGTAGTCCACGGCCTTGGCGAGCGCGACCGCCTGGGCGCCCATTTCGCGACGGGTCTTTTCGTCGAGCAGCGGCGAGGGCGCTTCTTCGATGACCTTCTGATTGCGGCGTTGAATGGAGCACTCGCGCTCGTTCAGATGGATCACATTGCCGTGCTTGTCGCCGAGCACCTGAATTTCGATGTGGCGCGGATTGACGATGAATTTCTCGACGAAGACGCGATCGTCGCCGAAGGACGACGCGGCCTCCGAACGGGCGCGCGTAAAGCCTTCGATCACCTCGGCGTCGGAAAAGGCGATGCGCATGCCCTTGCCGCCGCCGCCGGCCGACGCTTTGAGCATCACCGGATAGCCGATGTCCCTGGCGATTCGGACCGCCTCTTCGGCGTTTTCGATGACGCCGAGATAGCCCGGCACGACGCTGACCTTGGCGGCGGAGGCGAATTTCTTCGACTCGATCTTGTCGCCCATGGCCTCGATCGCGCGCACATTGGGGCCGATGAAGACGATATTGGCCTCGGCGAGCGCAGTGGCGAAGGCGGCGCGCTCGGAAAGAAAGCCGTAGCCCGGATGGACGGCTTCGGCGCCGGTTTCCTTGCAGGCGGCGACGATCTTGTCGATCAGGAGGTAAGATTGGGCGGCGGGCGGCGGTCCGAGATGGACGGCCTCATCGGCCATTTCGACATGCAGCGCGTCGGCGTCGGCGTCGGAATAGACGGCCACCGTCGCAAGTCCCATACGCTTCGCCGTCTTGATGATGCGACAAGCGATTTCGCCGCGATTGGCGATCAGAATTTTACGAAACATGCGCCCGCTGCCCCAATCTCTCAACCATTTTGGCGCGGGCGCTCAGAACAACGCGGCCCGCGCCAGCATCCCGCATTCAGCGCTTGGCGTCGCCCTCTTCGTCGGGCCGCCTCTCCTGAACGGCGTCGACAATTCCAAAGGCCCGCGCTTCTTCCGCCGACATGAAATGATCGCGGTCGAGCGTACGCTCGATCGTCTCATAATCCTTGCCCGTGTGACGGACATAGATGTCATTGAGGCGCTTTTTCACTTTCAGAATGTCTTCGGCATGGCGCTGAATGTCGGACGCCTGCCCCTGGAAGCCGCCGGACGGCTGATGCAGCATGACGCGCGCGTTGGGCAGCGCATAGCGCAGGCCATCTGCGCCGGCGGCAAGCAGAAGCGAGCCCATCGACGCCGCCTGTCCGACGCACAGCGTCGAGACTTGCGGTTTGATGAACTGAATCGTGTCGTAGATGGCGAGGCCGGACGTCACTACGCCGCCCGGCGAATTGATATAGAGCGAGATTTCCTTTTTCGGGTTCTCGGACTCTAGAAACAGCAGCTGCGCGATGATCACGGACGCCATGTGATCTTCGATCGGGCCGGTGACGAAGATGATGCGTTCGCGCAAAAGACGGGAATAGATGTCGAAGCCGCGCTCTCCGCGGGAGGTGTTCTCGATCACCTGCGGAATGAGATATTGGCTGTAGTTCTCGATCGGATCGCGCATCGCGTATCGCCTCTGTGATCCGGCGGAGGCTGATGCGCCCGCGCCGGGAATTCGTTGACCCGTCATATATCCGCGCCCGCGCCCGACGCAAAGATGCGATTGCAGGCGGCCGCGCTCGGGCGGCGCGCCGACGCACGGGCCCGCGATCCCGCAGGATGTCCTCGCGGCGCGTCTCCGCTGCGAGGAGCAGCCGGACGGCCGACTATTCCTCGTCTTCTTTGAAGAGTTCGTCGCGGGAGACGGTCTTGTCGGTGATCTTGATCAGCTTGGCGAGGTGATCGACGACACGCTCCTCGTAGATCGGGGCGCGGAGCTGGGCGAGAGCCTGTTCATTGTTGCGGTAATAATCCCAGACGGCCTTCTCCTGGCCAGGGAACATGCGGGCCCGCTCGACCAGGGCGTCGGTCAGATCCTTCTCGTCGACCTTCACGTCGGCGCTCTTTCCGATCTCGGCCAGAACCAGCCCAAGCCGCACGCGACGTTCGGCGATTCTGCGGAACTCGGCCTTGGTCTCTTCCTCTGACTTGCCTTCTTCTGCGACAGACCTGCCCGCGCGTTGGCTTTCCTGCTCGTGCTGTCCCCAGATATTGGCGAATTCCTGCTCTACGAGGCTCTCGGGCAGCTCAAAAGAATAGCGGCCGTCGAGCGCGTCGAGGAGCGCGCGCTTCATTTTCTCGCGCGACGCCTTATCGAAGTCGGCTTCGAGATTGCCGCGAACCGCGGCTTTCATCGCCTCGAGCGACTCGAAGCCGTATTTCTTGGCGAGCTCCTCGTCGAGCCCCAGAGTCTTGGGCGCGGAAACCGACTTAACCGTCACATCGAATTCGGCGTCCTTCCCCGCGAGCTGCTTGGCGGCGTAGTCCTCGGGAAAGCGGACCTTGACGACCCGCTGCTCGCCGGCGGCGGCGCCTTCCAGTTGCTCCTCGAAACCGGGAATGAAAGTTCCCGCGCCCAGCACGAGATCGACATCCCCACCCGTGCCGCCTGCGAAGGGCTCCCCGTCGAGCTTGCCGGTGAAATCGATCGTCAGCTTGTCGCCCTTGTCCGCCTTGGCGCCTTCCGCCTTTTCCTCGAACTCCTGGGCGCGCTCGGCAAGCGACTGCAGCGCCTTCTCGATGTCGTCCTCCGCCACTTCCGCGACGAGGCGCTCCAGCGAGATGTCGTCGAACCCGCCGATGTCGAACTTCGGCAGCGTCTCGAAGGTGACGACGTAAGCGAAATCGCCCTCGGCGAGCAGCGCGCGCTCGACTTCCTCTTGTCCGCCGGGAAAGTCGATCTTCGGCTCCAGCGCGATGCGCAGCTCATTGTCTTCGACGATCTTGCGATTGGCGTCGTTCACCGCCTCCTGCAACACGTCGCTCATGATGCTCTTTCCGTAGAGCTTCTTGAGATGGCCGATCGGCGCCTTGCCCGGGCGGAACCCCTTGATCTGGCTCTTCGCCTGAAGCTCGGTCAGTTGCGCGGCGAGCTTGGCGGCGAGTTCGCCGGCCGGCAGGACAACCTTGTATTCGTGCTTCAAACCCTGCGAGGAGGTCTGCGTTACTTCCATCTCGTTAGCCTTCTCAATAACTGCGGCGTCGCCGGCGCGCGACGACGATTATTCGACTGCCACGGTAGGCGGCGCTGGTGCGGGCGGAGGGAGTCGAACCCCCACGACTTTCGTCACCGGAACCTAAATCCGGCGCGTCTACCAGTTCCGCCACGCCCGCGATCGGCGGAAAGGCCGCCTAAATTCCCTGCCCGCCAACCGGGATCGCTTGAGACGAACTCGAGTTCGACTTCCTCTCAAACGATCCTGATCCCCCGAAGGGGCGCAGTCCCGCGCGCAGGGCGCGCCGAGGCGCCCCCAAGCGCGAACGCGATTCGCCGGGCGTCGCTCTATAGCATGGACGCGGCGGGATGCCAGCCGGCGCCGGCTATTGAGGAGCGACGCGGTGATCGGCTCCTTCGAGCCCGCGGATCAGCGTGATCACCTTCTCGTGGCCCTGCGGGTCGCGCCATTTGGCGTTGCAGAGCTGTGGACCGCAGACGACTTCCGGAAATTTATATAGGGGCCTGCCCCGGGCGGTTTTTAGCCCGTAGCCGACATTCGGCTTCCACCCGCTGGCGATGAGCGATTGGCGGTAATCGGAATAGCCTTGCCCCGCCTGCCCCAAAGCGGTCAGCGGCAGAAAGCAGCCGGCGCTGCATAAGCCCAAAATGGCGGCGACCCTGTTCATCCGCGCGGTCATGTCTCGAGCCTCCCTCTGTTCGGGCGGTTCTAACGCTCCCTTGACGCCTGGTGAAGAGCGGCCCTCGGTCATTGCTCAACCTCGCGCGCTGGGCCATAGCTAGGGGCGATGTCCAAACCCCTCTCCCGCCGCGCGGTTCTTTCGGGCGTCGCGGCCAGCCTGACGGCGCTTCCGGCGATGGCGCAGGCGCCCACGGGTCTCCGCGTCATTGAGGCGCGACCAGGGGCGGCGCGGCTTACGAGCGCAGCCGACACAGCCATTCTGGGTTTCGAAGGCGTAACGCCGGGGCCGGTCCTGCGATATCGCCAGGGCGACGAACTGGCGGTGCGTTTCCTCAACAAGCTTGATCGGCCTGCGACCATTCACTGGCATGGTTTGCGCGGCGACAATGCGATGGAGGGCGTGGCGCCGCTGACGCAAGCGGCGGTCGCGCCGGGCGCCTCCTTCGACTACCGCCGCAAGCTCACCGATCCGGGCCTCTTCTGCTATCGGCCGAGCGTCTTCGGCGCGACTCCGGAACTTGTCGGGCGCGGCCTCAAAGGGCTGCTCCTCGTCGACGAGCCGACGCCGCTGCCGGCGGATTCCGATCTGCTTCTCGTTCTCGACGACTGGCTGCTCGATGACGCGGGCCAGGTCGCCGGGGGCTTCGACGGCCCGGCCGCCGCGCGAGGGGTCGGCCGGCTGGGCACGCTGCTCTGCGTCAACGGCAGGGCGGCGCCCGCGAGGCAGACCCTGCCGCCCGGCGCAAGGGTGCGGCTGCGGCTGGCCAATCTCAGCAATGCGCGCATCATGGTCCTGTCGCTGGCGGGCGCGCAACCTTTCGTCATCGCCATCGATGGGCAGCCGTGCGAGGCCTTCGAGCCCATCAAACGCAGCATTCCGGTCGCGCCGGGCGCGCGCTTCGAGCTGATGTTCGATATGCCGGCGGCCGAAGGCGCCAAGGCCAGTCTGATCTTGCGCGGGCCGAACGGCGACGATCTCGAGCTTTTCGTGGCGGAAACCAACGGCGCAGGGGGCGCCAGGGCCTCGCAACATGAGCCGATCGCGGCGCTTCCAAAAAATCCCGACCTTCCTGCCGAGATCAAGCTCGCCGCCGCCAAAAAGGTCGATCTCGTGATCGAACCGCGCAAGAGCGGATCAGGGCCCGCCTGGACGATCAACGGCTCCCTGACCAAAGGCTATGAAGGCCCGCCGCTCTTTCGGGTGGCGCGTGGAACGCCGGTCACGCTGGGATTTGTCAACAAGTCGGCAGTGGCGCTCGCCCTGCATGTTCACGGACAATGCATGCGCCTGCTGCATGACCTCGACGACGGGTGGGAGCCCTATTGGCGAAACGGGGTCATCATCCCGCCGGGGAAGACCAAGCACGCCGCCTTCGTCGCGGAATCTCTTGGAAAATGGGCGATTCACGATGATATTTTGGAACATGAAGCGAGCGGCCTAGCGACCTGGTTCGAAGTGACCTAGCGCAAGCGTCACTCAGGCCAAATAGCTTGGTCCAATAGATGAGGTGTTGCACCGTTTGTTCAGTTTTATCTCTGAATCTCTATAATCAAAAAGCCTGGAGAGCGAGTTGACAGCATTGCCAAATGCTAAATCGAACTCACTTAAAGCTTTTGGCGGACCGACCCGCCGGCTCCGCGGCGCCCTGCGGCGGGAACTGGCCGGTCCGTTGTGTTGCGTGATCGAGGGGGGAGGCCTTGGCCCTGAGTTATTGCCGATGAGTAGCGCCGCGCGCCTACGGCATCTTCCTCAAGATTTTCCTCACTGGCGCTTCGAAAACCTAGACATTGAATATGACGCGCCGACCCAATCGGTGTGGATGAATTATCGCGCCGACTCGCCGCACTGTTACACTTTGCGGATGTTGCAGGACGCAATTGAGTTTCGTGAGGCGATCAAGCATCTGGCGCAAACCGAGGGCTCGAAGTGGCCAATCCGCTACATCGTCATGGCCTCCAAGAAGCCGCATGTGTTCAGTTTGGGCGGCGATCTTGCGACATTCGCCGCCTGTATCAGGAACAATGACCGGGACTCGCTGTTAACCTACGCCTATGCTTGTATCGAGGTCATGTACACGCTGACGTCGGCCTTTGATCTTCCCGTCCTGACGCTCTCGGTCGTCAGAGGGCAGTGCATGGGCGGCGGCTTCGAGGGCGCGCTGGCGACGGATTTCGTCATCGCCGAGGAGGGGGCGCGCCTTGGCGTGCCCGAGATCGCCTTCAACACTTTTCCCGGAATGGGCGCGGTGACGTTTCTCACGCGGCGCGTCGGCCCGGCGCGAACGCAACAGATTCTCTCGGCCGGCCGGGTTTATTCGGCTCGCGAGCTGTTTGATCTCGACATCGTCGATGTCGTCGCGCCGGAAGGCCAGGCGCTCGACACCGCTCGTGATTGGATGTTCGATCCGGACGGCTCGAAGTGGCAGCGCCGTCAAGCCCTCGTCAAATTCCGAAAGCAGTGTTTCCCGGTGCGCAAGGAGGAGTTGCTTCGTGTCGTTGAGCTTTGGACCGATTGCTCAATGGCCATCTCGCGGCACGATCTGCGCTACATGGAGCGGCTCGTCTCGGCGCAGCTGCGCCTTTCTGGCGACGGACCGCCTGCCGGTAAGGGCGAGGCCCTGAAAAAGCCCCCACCCCCCGAAGGAGCTTAGCTCATGCTCGCTCGCGGGAAGTCAGGCGCCAGCGAAAGCTCCGACGTTCAGATCCACAGCGATCTGGTCGAAACCCTGTTCGGCACCGCGGGTTCTTTTTTTGCGGGCCTGCTCGGCGGCCTGATCGCGCCTGGGCTCGCCTGGCTCCTTCTCGGCGATCAAATTTTTCTCTACTTCCTGGCGCTGATCGCCGTTCTTGGCGCCTTCCGGCTATACGTTTTCTTCGCACATGCGGGCACGCCCGTTTCGCTGCGAAGACGGGACTCGCGGGAATGGGAACGGCTCTACGCCATCGGCGCGGTCGGCTTTATGACGGCGGTCGGCGCATCCGTCGCGGTCTTGTTCTATAAGCATTATAACGACGTTCTCGGCGTGTACAGCATCGTCATCATGATGAGCGGCCTGAGCGGACTCGCGGGTCGCAACGCCGGTCGCCCCTGGATTGTGCTCGCACAATCGCTCGGCATCGCCCTTCCCCTTGCGATCGCGGCGATCATGCACGAGGAGCGGCGCTATTTCGGACTGGCGCTCATCGTCGTGCTGCTGATCATTTCCATTCATTCGACGACGAAATTTCTGCACGGGAATCTCGAATCCGCGCTGCGCAACGGCCTGGACGCCACCCGCCAGCGACAAAAATTCAGTCTCGCGCTGAACTCGATGACGCACGGCTTGTGCATGGGCGACGCGGATCTCTCCGTCACCGTCGTGAATCGGCGCGTCTTCGATTTTTTCGGCATCGTCGCGGCGACGACGCCGATCCGGCTCGAATCGCTCGCGCATGCGATCGGCAAGAGCGTCGGCCTATCGGCGCAGGAAATCACAATTTTCATTGAGCGGTGGAAGCGGCATGTGACGATGCCGCATGCGAACATCTTCACGCATAAGCTCGGCGAGCGCTTTTTCGAATTCCATTGCGAACGCGCCGAAGCGGGATCCTTCGTCACCGTGATTGAGGATGTGACGCTGCAAAAGCGCGCCCTTCGTGAAATCGAGCGCATGGCGCATTTCGATGATCTGACAAATCTGCCAAACCGCTATCAGTTTCAGGAGACGCTGGAAAAGGAAATGGTTCAGCTCAGGCAGCATGGATTGCAGGCCGCGCTGCTCAACATCGATCTCGATCGGTTTAAGGAAGTCAACGACACGCTCGGCCACTCAATCGGCGATCAGCTGTTGTCCACGGTTGGCGCGCGCCTCGCCGACTGCGTCCCGCATCCGCATGTGGTGGCGAGACTGGGCGGCGATGAGTTCTGCGTGCTGCTTCGCGGGGGCGAACCGCTGCCCGACGTCGATCAACTCGCCGCTGACATATTGGCGGAGATGCATCGCACCTTCGTCGTTGAGAACCATGTCATCAACATCGGCGCGAGCATCGGCATGGCGATGGCGCCGAGAGACGCGGAGACCTCGGACGGCCTGCTTAAATGCAGCGATCTCGCGCTATACCGGTCGAAAGCCGAAGGGCGCGGCAAGGCGATCTGGTATTCTCAGGAGATGCAGGACGCGCTGACGCGAAAGCGCGCGATCGACACCGAGCTGCGCCACGCTTTCCTGGAGAATGAGCTGGTCGTCTATTACCAGCCGGTCGTCGATTCTAGAACCGCGACCATCGTTTCTCTGGAGGCTCTGCTGCGCTGGCGCCATCCGACCCGGGGGATGATCTCGCCGACCGAGTTCATCCCTGTGGCCGAAGAGACCGGCATGATCATCGAGCTCGGCGCCTGGGCGCTGCGACAGGCGTGCAACGACGCGAAATCCTGGCCCTCGAACGTCCGCCTCGCCGTGAACATCGCGCCGCGGCAGTTCCAGCAGAAGGATCTCGCCGGGATGATCGCGCAAACGCTCGGCGAGTCGGGGCTGGACCCCGATCGATTGGAGCTCGAAATCACCGAAACGACGCTCATGGAATCGGACGACGTCGACAGCAAATTGCGCGAGATCGAAGCGCTCGGCGTGCGTCTCTCGCTCGACGATTTCGGAACCGGCTACAGCAGCCTCGGCTATCTCAACCGTTTCCCGGTGAAGAAGGTCAAGATCGATCGCTCCTTTGCGCGACAGGCGATCGAGTCGCCGAAAACCCAGGCGATCATCTCGGCGATCTCTGCGCTCGCGCGAGATCTCTCCATCGATCTCGTCGCCGAAGGCGTCGAAACCGACGCTCAGCTCGCCTTCATGGCGAGCAAGAATATTTTTCTCATTCAGGGCTATCTCTACACGCGGCCTCGGCCCATCGAGGAGCTCAGACCGCTCCTCGAATATTGGCAGGACGCGCCGCGCCTCGTCAGCGCGGCGTGAGATCGCTCAAACACGCGTCAGTTGCGCTCCAGCGCCGCCAGACTGCGCCTGTCAACCACAGGTTGCACCATACGTTGCGCGCGAAAAATCGCGTGCGAGGCGTTATAGCGCCTGCCGAACTGCGCGAGGTAGTTCTCTATCGCGGCTGCGCCTGACTGTGGTTCCACCACGTCTCTGACGATCAGCAGTTCGTGAGCTTCTTCCGCGGTGAGCGCCGTGTTGTTCTCCATGAGACGCTCGGCCTTGACGAAACCCAATGTCCGACCGACGGCGGCATAGAGGCCCAGAAGGTCTGACGGATCTCCCGAGAACGAGAAATGGGCGCTCTTTTCGGCGACGATTGCGGAACAATGCATGGCGAAATCGAAATCGGAGCCGCTCATCAAGCCGCGCGCCCAGGCGAGCGTGATCACCGGCGTATCGACGATCAGTTCCGAATTTTCAGCGGCGATATCCCCGAATCCGCTCGCCGGCTTGGGCGCCTCGCGCATCCCATGCGCGAAATCATAGACAAGGTAGCGGAGATCGTTCATTTCGCCTCTGTCGATTGACGACAAAATGTCAGTAATCGCGGCGATCGTCGGCGCGTCAAAACCCGGCCGAGTCTTGCGCAATACTAGAGCCTGATGGTCTTTCAACCAGATGGTCGAAAGGCCGCCGCCGTTTACAGAAAGTTCAGCTTGGTCACGCAGATAAGGAAAGTTCAACATGTTGCCCGCCCTGGTTTGTGGTGGTTGGATTAAGTTAAATGAAAATTTAACTTCGCCAACCCTGGCGGCGATGATTGCTTCCAAATTGCGCCGAAGTTACGCCAAGTGAATGACTTTTAAGCAACTTCGGCGGCGGCGGACCGACACGAAAAATTCATCGTCAGGCGACTAGATTGTACAATAAACGGGTCGCACATACTTTTTCCGCGCGCTGTGGCCGTTGGTCGCGGGACAAGGGGGGGCGCTTGATTTATATTAACTAAAGCGCTGCTGGACGAGACTGGGACTATCATTCCTTTGCATCTCGCATTAGCGCACCGAGTGTGCGACATATGGCGCGTCGGGACCGGACCTGCGCGCAAAGAAGACCGCTCAATCACAGAGCGGCCGGTTCAGAAGGGAGAAAACCAGATGATCATGCGATTTATCGTCGCCGTGCTAATGGCGGCGGCCGGCTGGATCACGCAAGCGCATGCGCATGGCGACGTCGGCGTCAATCAGGGCCAGTGCTTGATGAAACTCGGCCCCGATACGATGACTTTTACCGGGTATCAGCCTCAAAAGTCGCGTGAGCAGTTCTGCGACGACATTCCAGACGCTGGCCCCACCATCATCACCCTCGACGCGCAGCAGGACGAATTGCGCGACATGAACCTCGAGATGCGGGTCATCCGCGACGTCGGCCAGAAGGATGACAATGAGAATCTCGAGGCCAATACTGAGTATTACTCTCCGCCCAAGAAGTATAAAACGGGCACCCTCACCTTCGAGCACGTCTTTCCTCAGGAAGGCAAGTTCATCGGTCTCGTGAAGGCGAAGAGCGATGACGGCACGAAGGAATATGTCGCCCGCTTCCCCTTCTCGGTCGGTCTGACCCAGTCGAGGGAAATCACCATCGCCGTATTCTTCGCGGGTCTGGCGCTGGTCGGGTTCGGCCTCTGGTACAAGAAGCAGTTCATCGACAAGAAGCCGCCGACGAAAGCCTAAGCCGACTTCAGCTTAGTTGCTCTATGCGACCGTCGCGTAAGGTTACGCGGCGGTCCATTTGTTTGGCGAGTTCGAGATTGTGAGTCGCGATGAGCGCCCCGAGCCCGGTGCTGCGCGCGAGCGCCAACAGCGTCCCGAAAACGTGCTCCGCCGTACGAGGATCGAGATTGCCGGTTGGTTCGTCGGCGAGCAGTAGATGTGGCGCATTGGCGACCGCGCGCGCGATCGCGACGCGCTGCTGTTCGCCGCCGGAAAGCTCTGAAGGCCGATGCGAGGCGCGCGGTCCAAGCCGCAAATAATCGAGCAGCTGCTGCGCCCGAGCGCGGGCTTCGCTCCCGCTCAGGCCATTGATCATCTGCGGCAGCGCCACGTTTTCGAGCGCCGAGAACTCCGGCAGCAAATGATGGAATTGATAGATGAAGCCGACCGTCGCGCGTCGCAGCCGCGTGCGCTCGGCGTCGCTCATGCGGGAGGTCGCCGCATTCTTGATCAGCACTTCGCCGCCGTCCTGCTTTTCCAGGAGGCCGGCGATATGCAGGAGCGTCGACTTGCCGGCGCCGGACGGCGCGAGCAGCGCGACCGTCTCGCCAGGGTAGATCGTCAGATTGACGTCGACCAAAATGTCGAGCCGCGCCTCGCCTTCGCGATAGTGGCGCGCGATGCGGCGTAGTTCGAGAACGGCCTCGCTCATCGCGGCTACTCGTGCCGCAGCGCTTCGATTGGATCGAGCGAGGCGGCTTTCCAGGCTGGATAGATCGAGGCGAGAACGGCGAGCGTAAGCGTCATGACGACGATCGCCGTCACCTCGCGGGGATCGACGATCGCCGGCAGCCGAGAGAGAAAATAGAACTCCGCCGGAAAGAGATTGGCGTCGAAGAGCTTGTTGACCAGGACGCGAATGGCGTCGAGATTCTTCGCGAGCGCAAGACCCAGCGCAAATCCGGCCAGCGTGCCGACGACGCCGATCGACGCGCCGATGATCAGGAAGACGCGCAGCACCGCGCCGCGCGTCGCTCCCATGGTGCGCAAGATGGCGATGTCCTGAGTCTTGTCCTTCACGAGCATTGTCAGCCCCGAGATGATGTTGAAGGCCGCCACCACGACGATCAGCGCCAGAATGATGAAGAGGATATTTTTCTCGACCTGCAGCGTGTCGAAAAAGGTCTTGTTGCGCTGGCGCCAGTCGGTGACGATGATCGGGCGCTCGATCGCCTTTTCGACGTTGAAGCGGAAATCGTCCATCTTCTCAGGATCGGTGACGAAGGCCTCGATGACGGTCGCCTCGTTCTCCTTGTTGAAGAAAAGCTGCGCCTCCGCGAGCGGCATATAGACGAAGACATTGTCGAACTCGGACATGCCGATCGAGAAAATCGCGACGACTTTGTAGGCCTTGATCCGCGGCGCGACTCCGAACGGCGTCTGCGCCCCCTTGGCCACGAGCAGGCTGACCGGGTCGCCGACGCCGACGCCAAGCGTCTCGGCCAGCCGCTGCCCGATGGCGACGCCGCCCGCCTTATCGAAACCGGCGAGCGCGCCGCTCTTGACGTTCGCCGCGACGCCGGGGAGCCGGGTCAGGTCCTTCTCGCGCACGCCCCGCACGAGCACGCCAGATTGGCCGAACTGGGTCGATATCCCCGCCGCGCCCTCGACCATCGGAATTGCAAGCTGAACGCCCGGCACCTTTGCGGCCTTTGAGGAAACCTGGTCCCAGTCGGTGAAGGGCGTCTCCACCGCCTGGAGAAAGGCGTGACCGTTGATGCCGATGATCTTGTCCATCAGCTCGCGATGAAATCCGTTCATCACCGAGGTGACGACGATGAGCGTGGCGACCCCGAGCATGATGCCGAGAAATGAGAAGCCCGCGATGACGGAGACGAAGCCGTCGGCGCGGCGGGCGCGCAGATAGCGCAGCGCCACTGTCCGCTCGAAGGCCGAAAAGGCTCCGGCGCCTCTCCCCGGCTGCGTGGCTTCGGTCATGCCTGCGCCTGGCCCATGCCGGCGACGATGCGGGTGACGGCGTCCTGCGGGGCGAGGAGCTCCCGCTCGCCGGTGCGGCGCTGCTTCACCTCCACCCTGCCCTCCGCGAGGCCCTTGGGCCCGACCAGGACCTGCCACGGCAGGCCGATGAGATCGAGGGTGGCGAATTTGGCGCCCGGGCGCTCGTCGCGATCCTCGTGCAGGACGTCCAGACCGGCGTTCTCGAGCTGCTCGACGAGTTCGGCGCAGACCTTCCCCGTCGCCGGATCGCCGACCTTCAGATCCGCCACCCCGACGTGGAAGGGCGCGACGGATTCGGGCCAGATGACGCCATTGTCGTCATGGCTCGCCTCGATGATGGCGGCGGCGAGGCGCGACGGCCCGATGCCGTAGGAACCCATTTGCACGACGACCTCCTTGCCGTCCGGACCGTTGACCACGGCCTTCATCGGCTCGGAATATTTGGTTCTGAAGTAGAAAATATGGCCGACTTCGATGCCGCGCGCCGCGACCCGCGCCTCCTCGGGAACCGCCGCGAAGGCGGCTGGGTCATGCATCTCGCTCGTCGCCGCGTAGCGGCTGGTCCATTTGTCGACGACCGCCTGCAATCCCGCGGCATCCTCGAAATCGATCGAGGCCGGCGGCGGCGCGAAGGAGAGGAAATCCTTGTGGCAAAAGACTTCGCTCTCGCCGGTCGACGCAAGGATGATGAACTCATGGCTGTTGCCGCCAATGGGGCCCGATTCCGCCGCCATCGGTATGGCCGTCAGCCCCATGCGCGCGAATGTGCGCAGATAGGCGACGAACATCTTGTTATAGGAGTGGCGGCCGGCTTCCGCCGTCAGATCGAAGGAATAGGCGTCCTTCATCAAGAACTCGCGCGAGCGCATCACGCCGAACCGCGGACGCACCTCGTCGCGGAATTTCCACTGGATATGGAAGAGATTGAGCGGCAGATCCTTGTAGGAGCGCACATAGGCCCGGAAGATCTCCGTGATCATCTCCTCGTTGGTAGGGCCGTAGAGCATCTCCCGGTCATGGCGATCGGCGATGCGCAGCATTTCCTTGCCGTAGGCGTCGTAGCGCCCCGACTCGCGCCATAGATCGGCGGGCTGGATGGTCGGCATCAGACATTCAATGGCGCCCGCGCGCGTCTGCTCCTCGCGGATGATGGCGTTGATCTTATTGAGCACACGCAGCCCGAGCGGGAGCCAGGCATATATGCCGGCCGACTCCTGTCGGATCATGCCCGCCCGCAGCATCAGCCTGTGCGAGACGATTTCCGCCTCTTTCGGCGTCTCGCGCAGGATGGGCAGAAAATAGCGGGAAAGGCGCATGTGGGATCCAGGTCAGCGAATCGAGGAGCAGCGAGCATAGCCCGTCGGCCGCCAGATAAAACGGCGCGGGCGGCGCTTTTGAACCCCGGCGCGGCGGAAAACGCAAGCGGCAGGCGCCCTTCCCTTTTGGCGAGGCGCGGCCCATTTCGGGACCATGAACTTCTGAGGAGGCCGGCAATGGGCAAGGCTATAGGAGAGGCTGCAGCCAGACATCCCTGGGGAAGCGTGCGCGACAACCCCGAACTCAGTCGCTTCGAACTCGACGTCGAGGGAGATGTGGCGCTCGTTTACTACCGCATCGACAATGGCGTGATGGTTTTCACCTCCACGCAGACGCCGCCGAGGCTGCGCGGTCAGGGCGTCGCGTCGGAGCTCATTCGCAACGCCTTGGAATTCGCGCGCGCCCGCGGGCTGAAAGTCCGGGGCGACTGCGCCTTCGTCGCCGATTACGTGCAGAAACACCCGGAATTCCAGACGCTGCTGCCCTGACGCATCAGCGAGATCGCCGCGGGCGATCAGCTTTCTCGGCGCGTACAACCAAGAAAAGGCCTCGACGCGCATGCATCGAGGCCCTTTTTGCGTGGAGAGCGCTAGTGTCCTGATTCAGAAGTTTCTATCCAGCTTTGGCTTGGAGGTCGAGGGTGCGACGGCAGAAGCGTTCGATGGAGGCCAGAATGTCGTCGGCTGACTTGGTCCAGCGCAGCGGCTTCGGATCAGCGTTCTGTTGGGCGAGGAAAGCCTTGATGGCGGCGATGAGGTCTTTGACGGACTTGTGCGCGCCTCGCTTGATCTGCTTTTCGGCCAGCAGCGCGAAGAAGCGTTCGACCTGATTGATCCACGACGACGATGTCGGCGTGAAATGCATGTGCCAGTGGGGCCGCTTGGCGAACCAGTTGCGGATCACTTGCGTCTTATGGCTCGAAGCGTTGTCCATCACGACGTGAATGTCGAGGCCGGCGGGAACGTTGCTCTCCACTTCGTCGAGAAACTTGCGGAACTCCTGCGCGCGATGGCGCGGCATGCATGTGCCGATCACACTGCCAGCCTTCACGGTCGTCTCAGCCGTGACAGCAGCGATGAAGCCGGCAAAGAGCGTCGTAGTGCCGTGGCGGTCGTAGTCGTGCGTGCGCCGCTCGACTTGTCCAGGGCGCATCGGCAGCAGCGGCTGCGTTCGATCAAGTGTACAAGTTGATATTTGATCTGACGGACGGCATGAGTTGGCCGATGTCGTTTCAGGCGGCGTTGCTCTCCTCGTTGGCCTGAAGATGACCTGATTTTTCACGCGCCAAGGGCAGCGCGTCAATAAAGGTCTGCATCGGCGTTTTTCCGAAGCACCATTTTCCCTGATGTGGGCGGAGTTCGTTGAACTCTCGCATCCACGCGTCAAGATCGCTCTGCAGCTCGTCGATCGTCGCATAGACCTTCTTGCGGAAAGCGATGCGGTAGAACTCGTCGAGCATGGTCTTGTGGAAACGCTCGACGATGCCGTTATCCGGTATGTGATTCCTGGCGCCTTTTCGTCCGGCTGTTTTCTTTTTGGGAACGGCGTATGGTGAGCCCATCCGGGACGAGGGGCGCCGGGAGCACGAAGGTGCGGGCAGGCCGCCGATAGACATTGGGCTGAGAGCCCGAGCTCGTTACATGGCCGCCCCTGCGACTTTCCCGGATGCGCCGCGAGCGCGGATCAGTAGATGTCGTGTTGCCCGCCAGCTCCCATTTTGAACGAGGCAAAGGGGAGAGATTGGGCATGCGCATCATTGGACTGGACATTCACCGAGCTTTCGCCGAAGCGGTGGCTTGGGATGACGGAAAGCTAAAGCGGCTAGGGCGCGTTGACATGCGACGCGCGCTTCTGACGGCCTTTGCGCAAAAACTCTCGGAAGATGACACCGTGGTTATCGAGGCGACGGGCAATGCAGCGGCTGTCGCAGCGGTTATCGCTCCGCATGTCAAGAAGGTCGTGATCGCGAACCCGAAGCAAGTGCGCATGATCGCTCACGCGAAGATCAAAACCGATACGATCGATGCGAGCGTATTGGCTCAGCTCTACGCCAGCGGCTTCCTGCCCGAAGTTTGGATCCCCGACGAACCGACGCAGGCCTTGCGCCGTCAGGTGACGCGTCGCAATCAGATTGTCCGACAGAGATCCCGTCTCAAGAACATCATACAATCGATTTTGCATGCCTATCTCATCCCGTCTTGCCCGCATGCAGATCTCTGCGGACCTAAGGGCCGGGCCTGGCTCGTCGAGCAGGTCGTGCCCGAGGATGAGCGCCTCGCGATCGAACGGCATCTGCGCGAGTTCGACCGCCTGGGCGAGGACCTGAAAGTGATCGAACGCGATCTGGCCCGCTCGGCTCTTTCGGACGATGGCGTCAAGCGTCTGATGACGATCCCGGGCGTCGACATGGTGGTGGCGCTTGCGATCGTGGCTGCGGTTGGCGATGTGACCCGTTTCGGCGAACCGCAGAAGCTTGTCAGCTACCTCGGCTTGAACCCAAGTGTCCGGCAGTCGGGACCAGGGCCGGCTTATCACGGCCGGATTACCAAGCAAGGCCGCGGTCATGCCCGCGGCATGCTCGTAGAGGCCGCCTGGGCCGCGGCGCGCGCGCCGGGTCCTTTGAGAGCTTTCTTTCTCCGGGTCAGGGCCCGGCGCGGCCAGCATGTAGCGGCCGTCGCGACCGCGCGCAAACTCGCCATCGTGATTTGGCATCTCTTGACCAAGGGCGAGAGCTATGTGTGGGCGCGTCCGTCGCTGCACGCGAAGAAGCTGCGCGACCTCGAGCTCAGGGCAGGATTCAAGCCGGCGCGCGGCCAAAAGGGCGCAGCTCACGCCTACAACATCAAGAGTTGCCGAGACGAGGAGCGGAGGTGGGTGGAGCAGGCCGAAACGGCTTATGCCCGCTTTGTCTCCGGATGGAACCCTCGCGGCCCAAAAAGGGTGCGCACAGGCGCCGCAAACGAGGTGCGACGATAAAGGCTGCGCGGCAGGGCTCTCACCTCATGCCCTGCTCTTCGCCACGCGGTCACCCGTGCGCAGGGAGAGAATAACCCAAATCCGAAAAATAAACTCTTGTCGATCACATCAGTGGTTTGCGGGCTCTTCGCCTTAGTGCGCGTATGGTCGATGTCCTCGACCGCGAGATACAGCTCGTATTCGTGCCGCTCGGGGTTGCCGCAATATTCCGTTCCGCGATCGGTGAGCACGCGTTGCAGCGGAATGCCGTGCTCCTCGTAGAAGGGAATGACGCGGTCGTTCAAGAGATCGGCGGCGGTGATCGGCGTCTTGCGGTCGTAGAGCTTAGCGAAGCCAACCTTGGCGTAGGTGTCGACGAAGGTCTGCTGGTAGACACGGCCGACGCCTTTCAACGTGCCGACGTAGAAGGTGTCCTGCGCGCCGCAATAACCGGGGCATTCGAAGACGAATTCGCCATGCGCTTCCTTGTCGGACTTGGCTTTTTCCAGGGCGGCGACCTGCGCCTCGGTGAGGATCAGCTGCTCCTGCGCCATCTTGGCTTCGAGCGCCTTCAGCCGGTGTTTCATGGTCGCGAGGTCGTGGCGCAGCCAGATCGAGCGCACGCCGAACGGCGATACGCTGATCCCTTTCTTGGCCAGTTCGTTGGCGACACGCGTCTGCCCCCAGGCCGGCTGGTCGATCGCCATGGCGACGACCGCCGCTTCGGTCTCGGGCGCGACCCGGTTCTTCAGCAACGGCTTGCGACGAGACAGTTCCTGCAGCGCCAGTTCGCCGCCTTTGTCATAAAGGTCCTTGAAGCGATAAAAGCTGTCGCGGCTGTACCCCATGATTTTGCAAGCCTGGCTGACGTTGCCAAGCTGCTTGGCGAGCTCGAGCAGGCCGGCCTTGGCGCGGATGACTTTCTGATCCTTGGTCATATCGGTGTCTCCTGGAGACGCCGTGGCGGGGGCTGCGCTACCCCGACCAACTCCGCCCCCGCCACGGCTCCCACGCGTGGCTAAAAACACCGTCCGTCAGATTAAGTCAAAACTTGTACAGATCAAGCGCTTGTATTTGGCTCTTTTCATCCACGCATATCACCAGCGCCTTGTCGGGCGGATCGAGATAGAGGCCAACGATGTCGCGCACTTTCTCGACGAACTGCGGGTCGGTCGAGAGCTTGAAAGTCTCGGTGCGATGCGGCTGTAGGGAGAATGCACGCCAAATGCGATGAACCGACGAAGTCGACACGCCCGATGCTTTCGCCATGCCGCGCGTGCTCCAGTGCGTCGCGTTCTTGGGCTGCGTTTCGAGTGTCCTGGTCACGATCTCCTCAACGCGGTCGTCGCCGATCTTGCGTGGCGCGCCACAGCGCGGCTCATCGTCGAGACCATCGAGACGGTGCTTGGCGAAACGCTCGCGCCATGTGCGCACGGTCTGCCGCGTTACACCGACCGCAGCCGCGATCTCGCAGTTGTTGAGCCCGTCAGCGGCCCGCAACACGATCTCCGCGCGTTGCGCATGCCCACGCGCCACCTTGCGTCGCCGGACGAGCCTTTTGAGGTATTCCCGTTCGTTCTCGCTGAGCTTAATCTTGCTCGCTTTGGTCGCTCCGTCCCTCGCCATGCCGCCCTCCCGAATCCCGCCTGGGCCGAAGGAATCACAATCGCGAAAACGTGGCTAGTAATTTCTGGGACAGGACACTAGCCTACTTCACCACCGGCATGGTGTAGGACAGCGCGCCGATATTGCCCTTGTCGCCCTTGAAATGGGCGTGACACATGACGCAATTTTCGGAGATGACGGGTATTCCGGTGGCCATGCGCAGATACCGCTTGCCGCCCTGCTCCATGACCTCTTCATAGACCTGGTCGCCGCCGCGCAGCCTTTTCGCCGCCGTCTTTTCGAAAGCGTCCTTAGGCTCGTCGTCCGGATCGCCGACCTTATCGGTCAGGCCGATGAGCCTGACGTCATACCAGCCGTTCTTTTTCATCGCGGCGAAAAGCGCCTTGGCCGCAGAGGCGGCGGACGGGTCGGACGGCTTCTTCACATAGGTTTCGTCGATCAGCACCACGGCCGTCTTGAAGACGTCGTCGAGCATTTTGATGTGCTGCCGCGTGCGCTCGATCTCGGGATCATTGGCAGGGGCTGTGTTTTCGGCGGATGCAGCGAACGTCGCGGCGGCCAATCCTCCGCCCATCGCAAGCGCCATAACGATATTTCTGGTCATTCCCTTAGTCATCTTTTCCTCCCGGCCCGAGCGACCGCCTTTGGCGCACGGGGCGCCAACTTCGCTCACGACTGCTGCGTGACGGTCATTGGATGAGCGCGGGCGGAAAAGGTTCCCGAATTTTTTTGGGTGACGACAGGCGCGCCAATACGGCGCGCGCGCATTGCGCGCAGCGCGCCCCTCCGAAGGGAAACGCCTCCATGACAAAGGGGCCGATGTCCTTCTCCAGCTGGTCGCGAATGAGGCGGCGGGCGCGATGCAGGCGGGTCTTCACCGTCTCCGGCCGCAGCTCAAGGAATTGCGCGGTCTCCGCGACTCCCAGGCCTTCAATGACGCGCAAGACGAAAACGACGCGAAAATCCTCTGGCAGCCTGTCAGTCGCCTGCTCGACGAGGCGGAGAATTTCGCGCTGCGCCAGAGATTTCTCGGGATCGTCGCAATCGTTCGTCTGAGAGGCGAATATCCCCTCCGACTCTTTCTTTGGCGCGCCGAAATAATGAATGAGCTTGGCCCGTCGGCGGACTCGCAGCCGCGCCGACGCCTCGTTGATTGTGATCCGCGCGAGCCATGTGGCGAGGCCGGCCTCGCCCCGAAATCCGTCAAGATGGGTGAACGCCTTGAAATAGGCTTCCTGCACCACGTCCTCGGCCTCATGGCTGTCGAGCACGATGCTCCGAGCGATCCGGTAAAGACGGCGATTGTTGCGCGCCATGATAAGGCGCAGCGCCTCTTCTTCGCCCGCCAGAGCGCGCTGCGCGAGCAAGCGTTCGTCTCGCCTCTCCATCTCTGGCGTTATTTGCGCCGCTTGCGTGCCTTCCATCCGATGGGCCTCTTTCTAGGCCTCAAGGATAAGGCTTCTCAGGTCTAACCATAGAGCCAGTGAAGGCGCATTCCTGCAAAGTCAAAGGACCGCGAACCGTTAAGCTTGCGCCTGCAAGGGAGACCGCGCTCTCGTGAGATATCTCGCACGCGCCCATCCCCTACGCGCCCGACGACCGCGCGTATTTACGAACGGTGCAAGAAGGCTTCTCTGATGGCCTTCTCCAAGGAACGGACGCTAAACGGCTTCGAAAGCTTGGGGGTTTGAGCAAAACGCTCAGGCAGCATCTTGACGTCGTATCCCGTCGCAAAAATCACCGGAACCTCCGCCGCCACCAACCCATCGGCCAAAGGGAACGTATTCGAGCCGTCCAGATTCACGTCCAGAATCGCGGCGTCGAGCTTGTTCGCTTGCGCGAGCGCCATGCCTTCGTCGAGTCGACCTGCGGGGCCAACCACCGCCCCGCCCAGATCTTCAACCATGAGGCTGAGATCGAGCGCCATGACAAAGTTGTCCTCCACGATCAGGACGCGATGACCTTTGAGCAGCTCACCCATCGTGCTTCCCCGTGTTTGCGCGCGGCAAGTGAAACTCAAGCCGATAGTCGGCGCCGTCCGAGGCAAAGGAGAGCCGTGCGCTTCCCCCCAACATGTACGCCAGGTTTCTCTCGATGACCTCTGTGCCAAACCCTCTCGTTGGCTCAGCGTCTTCAACCTTCACGCCGCGTTCTCGCCAACCGAACCTCAAATGCTCGCCTTCTCCCGTTTGATCCAGGCTCCAACGGACTTCGATCCGTCCCTGTTGGGCTTTCAGCGCGCCGTGTTTGGCTGCATTCGTGGTCAGTTCATGGATCGTCATTCCCATGGCCTGAGCTTCGCGAGGCAGAAGAGCGACCGCCGGTCCCTCCACCGTGACATTCGCCCCCGGCTCCACGCCGCCCGCGGTAAGCTCCGCGACCACGATGTCCCGAAGCTGAATTGCGCCGGACGGAGCCGTCAGCAGCAGGTCCTGCGTCCTTGCAAGCGCATCCAGCCGCGCGTCAAATGCTTCGAGGAACGCATCGAGGCTGCGGTGGCGCCTTCGTGTCTGCCGCGCCATCGAACGCACCTTGCCGAGAATGTTTTTCACCCGGTGCTGAAGCTCCCCCATCAAGGCGTTCTGGCGCATCTCGTGATGACGCTGCTCGGTGACATCGCGAATGGCGAGGAGAATGAGATTTGTGTGGTCAAGTCGGCGAGCGTTGAGCAGCATGGTTCGAAGACCGATCGTTTCGAACTCATTTTCTATTTCGTAGTCGTCGAAGCTGTTTTGTTCCGGCAGAATCCGCTCCAGCAGCGTGCGCAGTTCGGCGATGTTCCACTGGCCATTGCCGAGCTCCCAGATGAAACGGCCTTCGGTCTGCTCTCTGGACGCCATGAAATGATCGTAAAAACTCAGATTGGCGTAGCGAACGCGCAGATCCCAACCCAGAACCAATATGCTTTCTCGAATGCTGTCGATGAGTTTCTCGGCGAAATCCCTCTCGCCTTCGAGTTCGAAGCGCAGGCGCTCGCTTTCCGTGATGTCGTTGATGGCGAGGAGTATCGTGTCGCTTTCGCCCTCGCGGCGCATGCCGTTCGCATTCAGGAGCATGATCCGCTTGCCGATAGAGTGAAATTCATGCTCCACCCGAAACCCGCAGATGGTGGAATCTTCTTTCAAGACGTCGTCTAACAGCCGCCGCAACGGAGCAATATTCCACTGGCCATTGCCGAGAGAATAGATTGCCTGACTGAGAGTTTCGGCAGGCGCGACCTTGAACTGGCGATAGAAGGCGGGGTTTGCAGCCATGACTCGCAGTTCCGAGTCGAGCACGAGCAGCGGCTCAGCGATGGTTTCGACGATCGCCGATGTGAGCGAGCGCTCGCGCCATACGCCCGGCGCGTTCGGCGCCACAGCTACCGGTCGATGGCGAGGCAGTGGCTCAGTCATCGTATGCCGCCGATCGGGCTGACTGGCTTGTTTCGCAACCCTGGAGCAGAGCTGCTTCCAGAAGATGGCGTAGAGAACAGCCTATTTTTTTAGGGCGACGTTCGGCGCAATCAAGTCTGCACAGATGTCGAGCAGCGCCGTGGGGCGCCGGTCTATCTTTTGTCCTGTGGCTTGATAGCAATATGACCGTGTCAGCGCCGTCAGCGCCAGATAGTCCACCCTATGCGTCGGCTTCGGCGGCGAGCTCCAGCCACTGCTCTTCAGCCGCGGCGAGCGCTCGCGCCAATTCCTCGCGCTGCGATGCAAGCCGCGCCGCCTCCTGTGGATTGCGCGCGAAGGCGTCTGGCGCCGCGAGCGCCTCGTCGACCCGGGCGAGAAGCTGCGCGAATTTCTCGACGCGCTCCTCCGCGGCCGCGAGTTTGCGCCGCGTCTGTCCCGCGTCACGGCGCTTCGGCGCCTCTTGCCTCGGCTTCTCGTCGAGCGCGGGCGCGCCTTTCGGCTCTTCGTTACGAGATTTCGAGAGCACCAATCGCGCATACTCGTCCATATCGCCGTCGAAGGCGCGCACCGTTCCGTCGTCGACAAGCCACAGTCGATCAGCGCAGGCCTCGAGCAGATAGCGATCGTGCGAGACCAGAATCACGGCGCCCTCATAATCATTGATCGCCTCGATCAGCGCCGCGCGGCTGTCGATGTCGAGATGGTTCGTCGGCTCGTCGAGAATCAACAGATGCGGCGCATTGAACGCGGCGACGCCGAGCAGCAGCCGCGCCTTCTCGCCGCCCGAGAGATTTGCGATCGGCGTATCGGCGCGCGCGCCGGAAAATCCCGTCTGCGCCGCGCGGGCGCGAATGCGGGCCTCGGCCGCGCCCGGCATCAGCCGCGCAAAGACGGCGTAAGGCGTCTCGCTCTCGTTCAGCTCATCGATCTGATGCTGAGCGAAAAATCCCGCTTCCAGCTTCGGCGCGCGCACCATCTCGCCACCGCAGGGCGCAAGGCGCCCCGCCAGCAGTTTGGCGAAGGTCGATTTGCCATTGCCATTGGCGCCGAGGAGGCCGATGCGATCGTCGTTCGAAATCGACAGGGAAAGCCGCGACAGCACGACGCGGTCGCCATAGCCGACCGCCGCTCTCTCCAGCGCGATGATCGGCGGCGACAACGGTTTTTCCGGCGAGGGCAGGTGAATGGGCAGGATGGCGTCATCGACGATCGCCGCGACCGGCTCCATTTTGGCGAGAAGTTTGAGGCGCGACTGCGCCTGGCGCGCCTTGGTCGCCTTGGCGCGGAAACGGTCGACGAAGGCCTGCAGATGCTTGCGCTGCTCTTCCTGCTTCTTGGCGCCCTTGGCGGCGAGGAGCTGCGCCTCGCGCCGCTGTTTTTCGAAGGAGGAGTAGTCGCCCTTATAGAGCGTCAGCCTGCCGCGCTCGAGATGCAGGATGTGGGTGGCGACGTCGTCGAGCAGGTCGCGGTCATGGCTGATGACGATAACGCTCGCCGGATAGCGCGAGAGATAATCGACGAGCCAGAGCGTGCCTTCGAGATCGAGATAGTTGGTGGGCTCGTCGAGGAGCAGCAGGTCGGGCTGGGAGAACAGCACCGCGGCGAGCGCGACGCGCATGCGCCAGCCGCCGGAGAATTCCGATAAGGGCCGGCGCTGCGCGGCGGCGTCGAAACCGAGCCCGTGCAGGATCGCGGCGGCGCGGGCGGGCGCCGAATGCGCGTCGATGTCGGCGAGCCGGGTCTGGATTTCGGCGATGTCATGCGGATCATGCGCCGCCTCGGCGCGCGCCAGCAATTCGGCGCGCTCAAGGTCCGCCGCCAGCACGAAGTCGATCAGCGCCGTCGGCCCGCCGGGCGCCTCCTGCTCGACCCGTCCCAGCCTCGTGCGCGCAGGGAGCGAAATGGCGCCGCTTTCGGGCGCGATTTCGCCGCTGATCAGCCGGAAGAGCGTGGTCTTGCCGGCGCCATTGCGGCCCACGAAGCCGGCGCGCGAGCGGCTGGGGAGAAAAACCCCCGCGTGGTCGAAGAGCAGCCGGTCGCCGAGCCGGTAGACGAGATCGTTGATCGTGAGCATCGCCGCGATGCTTTAGGGCCTCGCCGGAGGGGGCGCAAACTGGGGCGATCTGGCGCGCGCGGCGGTCTTGTGTTGCGCCGTCCGCGCCTCTATACACGCCCTCGCGCCGCCGCGATCCGGCCGCGCAGCCGCGCCCATCGTCTAGAGGCCTAGGACGTCGCCCTTTCACGGCGAAAACAGGGGTTCGAATCCCCTTGGGCGCGCCATTTGCGTATAAAACTGCGAACACCCTTGCCGATCTGTTCTCCGGCGATAACGGCCTGTTCCAGACTGGCCTTGGAGCCGTAGATGCGGATGATCTTGTCGTCCACCTCGATGGCGTCGACGATCGAACGCAGATAGGCCTTCCGGAAGGTGGTCTCGGCGGTCGTTATGCGCTCCCGCATGAAAGCGCCGAAGCGCTCGACTTGATCCGGCTCCAACGTGATCTCAGGCGCAAGCTGAACCTTGATGCGCTCCAAGGCCGCCTTGGCGCGGTCGCGGTCCGATTTGAGTGCGGCAAGCCGGTCCGCCAGCGTGTCATCGATGTCCGTGACGCCATCCTCGACCAGTTTGTAGAGGCGACGCAGCTTGTCGTTGGCCTGGGCGATCTCTTGTTGCAGGAGGCACGCCCGCTCCTGAACTTCAGCGTCATTCGATGCTCGCTTTTCAGCCAGGGAGGTCAGAAGGCCGGCCAAACGATTTGGGCCAAGCAACCGGTCTGCGAGATGGGTAGTCACCAGCCCGTCGAGTCGGTCCATGGCAATGGATCGACCTTTACAGCCCGACTTGCCGACTCGGGAGGCCGTCGAGCAAGAATAGTAGCGATGCACCTTGCCGGATTTCGAGGTGCCCGTACGTAGTGTCATCGCGCCGCCGCACGTCGCGCAATGCGCCAGGCCCGTGAGGAGGATCGGCCCCGTGATGATGCGCGGCGGCAGGGTTCGTGGGTCGCGCGCTTTCAGGCTCGCCTGAGCTCGGTCGAAAACTGGCCGTTCGATGATCGCCGGAACCGCAACTTCGATGATTTCATTCGCGGGTTTGGATCGTCCGGTCTTGGCTTCGCGCTGGTTAAATCGCCAACTCCCGGCGTAGACTGGGTTCGTGAGTATCTTGTGAACCGAGGCGACGCCGAAACGGGCACCAAGCCGTGTCCGTAGCCCTCGCGCATTCAGCGTCTTTGTCACCTCTTTGACGCCCATCGGACCTTTGCCGCCACCCCCTTCGAGATAGAGGCGGTAGATCAGCCGCACCGTCTCGGCTTCGACTGGATCGATGACAAGTTTCTTCTTGGTCCGGTGGCCGCGCTTGTCGACCTCGCTCAGCGTGAAGCCAAGCGGCAAGCGCGAGCCATTGTAGAAGCCCTGGCGGGCATTCTCCTTCATGGCCCGCAAAACATGTTTGCCGTTCTCGCGGCTCTGATATTCGTCGAACAGCGCGATGACCTGCCGCATCATGACCTGCGCCGGATCGTCGCCAAGCTCCTGCGTGATGGAAACGAGCCGGACATTGTGCTTGGCGAGCTTGCGGACATACATTTCCAGGCCGAACGCGTCGCGAAAGAACCGTGAGAAAGAATGAACGACGATCGCATCGATTGGATGGTCGTCGTCGCAGGCGCGCTCGATCATGCGCTGGAACGCGGGCCGATTGTCGTCCATCGCTGAGGCGCCGGGCTCGACGTATTCCGCGACGACGCGCCAACCGTGGCGCGCACAATAAGCGGTGGTCTGTGCCTGTTGATCCGGAATGGAAAGATCGACCTCAGCTTGCCGCGTCGTCGAAACCCGCAAATAGAGCGCTGCGCGGATAATGTCGTTCATCTGGACGCTCCCAGGGCTCAGTGCCGAGATCGCAGAAATGCGTCGAGCAAGTCGCCGAGTAAACTCTCCACAATAGCGACCTCGGCTCGCGTGATCGGAATATCTTCGGGCAAATCGTCAGTGACGGCGATTTTTTCGGCGACTTGGGCTTTTCTCGGAGACGAATCATAGCGCGTCAGCGTGCGAACGCCATCGTCATTTCCGTCATCCACAGAAGCAATCTTGCGACGTTCGCGGCGCTGCTGAACCATGCCGGTAGGATGGCGACAAATATTCGCGGCGCGAACCGCCCAATCGCTCGATACAACGCGCCGCGTACGCCGGCGCAAAAGAAGAAATAAAGGAAGGCGCTGGCGAGCCTATGGCGGCAATGAACTTTGCCGCCTCTTACATCCCGATTCCAATTCCGCGCGAGCGGGTAAAATCCCACGAGATGCCCGAGTCGCGCACGATGCCGCTGATCTGGCGGCCGAGGCGGTCGTCCATCACCGGCCGCCAAGGAACGAGCGTGAACTCGTAGGCGTTCTCGATCACCGCGTATTTGCCGGAGATGAGATTGGTCGTGCCGGTGAAGACGCCCGAGATGCGCTCGCCTTCCGCTTTCATTCTGAACGGCGCTTGTTTGTCCGCCGCCATGAATTGCCCGACGCGTTCGATCTCGCGCCGCTCCAGTCGGGCGACCAGGTCTGCCGGCACGTGGATGACGTTATCCGGCGTGCGCCGGGCGTGACCCATGGCGACCAGCGTCTCTCGGCGTTCCTTCATCGCCCGATCGACCTCAGCGCCAAATCCGGCGCGCACGATGGCCCCGCGATTGGACGAGGTCATCTCCCGGTCGAGCCAGGTGGCGCCGTTGGTGTCGATCTGAGCCTCAAGGTCGAGACTGGAAAGGACGCGCAGCGTCATCCGTCCGCGCCGTTGGGCGTCGTACTCGGCCGTGCGCGCCTCGAAGTCGGCCGGGAGACGCCAGTGGTCGGCGTCGATCCGCTCCACAATCCCCGCCCGGCGCAGCGCCTCCAGCCGTCGGACATGGCTCTCGACATAGGAGTCATAGTCGCCGCCCAGAACACGGACGCGGCTCACCTCCGCCATGATGCGGTGGACGCTCGGCCGATACTCGCCTGAGGCGTCGGCGAGCTGCGCGATGTTGCGGTCGGCCGGTCGCGGGCCCGCGGGCGCGGGGGCGATCTCCACAATCGATCCGATTGACGCTTCCTCGGCGGCGTTCGCCATCGCCTCGGAGCCGACCGCGACATGGTGGACGCGCCCGTCAAGGCCATCGACGACGAAGCTGAGCCGCTCGCCGAGTTCGTCGGTCAGCCGCTTGTCGATCACGCGGCCAATGATGCGGATTTTAGCCTCTTCGCCGTGAAGGGAATAGCTTTCCAGCGCGCGCTCTTCGCCGCGCGCCTTCAGCGCCCGGTTGATCGCCTTGACGATGTCGCCGCGCTCGCCAAGTTCCCGTAGCGTCGACTCCAAATGGTCGGACAGTTTCCACACGCCCGGCTCGCTCTCCGCGGCGAGGCCATAGCGCGCCAAAGTCTGCAATCTGCCGATGCGTAGCGTTCGATCAAAGTCGGCGCGGACCTGGCCGGTTTCCGGCCGCAGATCGAGCCTTCCCTCGCCAGCCTCGGCGAGCATTGCCCGGTCGATCCGGGTGAAGCGCTCGACGGCGATTTCCGCCGTGAGTTTCGTTCGCAGTTCGAGGTCGCTCTCTGGACCCAATTCGAGCGTCGCCAACTCCTGCGCGCGCAGCCGGACGCCATCGGTGATGTAGTCCTGGGCGATGATCAAATCCTTGCCCGTCTCATCCTTGCCCCGGATGACGACATGGCTATGCGGATGGCCGGTGTTGAAATGGTCGACCGCGACCCAGTCGAGCCTTGTTCCGAGGTCTGCCTCCATTTGCTTCAACACGTCACGGGTGAAGGCGCGAAGGTCTGAAAGCTGATCGCCGTCTTCAGGGGCGACGATGAATCGGAACTGATGCCGATCCTCGCGCCCTTGCTCCAGAAACGAGCGGCCATCGGCCACGTCAGTTTCCGCTCCGTAAAGCCTCCCTTTCTCTCCTTCCCGGTCCGTCCCGTCGCGCTGCAAATAGCGTAGATGCCCGTCGGCTCCCTTGCTCCTGAGTTTCAACCTGACAATCCGCGCCTTCACGACGACGCGGCGCATTCGTTCGCTCGGCCCGCGCCCCTCGGCAGCCAGCTTCAATCGATCGGCTGTCGCCTGACCCCGACCGATGCGGCAGCATCTTCCTTTCCGGGGACGACCCGACGCGCCATCTCGTCGCCGTTCGGAACGACCGCTGCGCTTCGACGCAGGCCCGATCCCGGCGCCCTTCGCCTTCGTCACGGCCTTCATCACCTGCGCGACGAAGGAGCGCGGTCTCCGCGACGCGGCGCGGCCTCGATCACGAATTTTCCCGGCGCGGAGTCGAAGGTCGGAAGCGTCGTCGCTACTCATGAGCAACAGCTTGCGCTGGCGACGCGGCAAAACAAGCGGAAACCCGACCAGCTCGCATCATGGCGTTGAAAAAGAAACGGAATGCGGAAAGACGCACACTGCGAAAAATCGTTCTACCCGGCAATAACAATGTGCAGACAAAACCTTGCACGCAACAGGCCCTGTTGCTTTAATCTTGCCCTCTTAATCGGATGCATTTTCGTCGACTGCTTCGACATCGTCGTTTCTCCGATCTTGCGCGATAGTCTACTCTGAACTTTTCAGCAGCAAGCAGCTCTTTGACAGGCGAGAGTTCTGGCGCGCCGCGCACTCTCCCGCGCTCATCGACAGCGTGTTTTTCGTAGCTCGGCTGCAACAGCCAAATGGCATCGGATCCGTCGCGGCGCACATTGCCATCGGATTCACGGGGCAGCGTCACAGGCGTTCCGGCGTGGTCCGAGTGAACGCCCTCAGGCAACGAATGGCCTGCCCCATCTGCAAGCGTTGTGATCATAATGGACCTCACAATCTGCCTCAAAATGTCCGGCCAAGATGGAGAGTCGCGCGCCCGGTTCCTGATAAGATATCCGCCTCGGATTGGCCCTTGCCTGATGACAGGTTTACCGAACGCCGATCGATTGTTGGGCCATCTTTGTTCACGGCAGGGGCAGACTTCTTGCAGTCGGAGTACAGCTTCGCGGCATTTCCGCTGTCATTCGTTCAGCCGTCACGCCCCTACCACACGGGCGTCGAAAGCGTTCCCAGACCGCGCCAATGGCTCATACGATTCGCGCCAGTTTGTTCGCGATAAAGCGACAACAACGACGTTACGTTTCGACTGTTCGAGGAGCGCGGAGGTTAATGACGCTGGTCCTGGGAATCGACAGTTGGAGTGCATCGTTTCGTCGGCTCGACTCAATTCGGCGAACACTCGGTCGAACGCTGCAATCCGCGTGTCGAGAGAGCTGGCCCCGCAAATTCGGACAGTGAGATAAGTGGATTTTCTGCCTGACGGCGGCGAGGGTTCTCGCTGCGAATCAGGAGCATTCGATGACGAAGAGGAGCCGCCGGACGCATTCTCCGGCGTTCAAGATTCCATGGGGAGGTGGATAGCGACCGGCGCTCTGGCAGAGTGAGGTTGCGACCACCCACTCTGGAGACGGCCATGCAAGTTAGAGCTGATCGCCCCGAAACGCCGGGCGCCATCCATACCGATCTTGGCGCGATTTTTATCTCTTTGGAACTCAGCCGCTCGACTTGGTTGATCACGTCGCTTTTGCCGGGCGGCGGCGGAAAGATGTCGAAGCACACTCTGCCTGCCGGGGACATCGATGCGCTGCTGGCGCGCTTTTTGGAATTTAAGCAGAAGGCGTTGGCGCGGACTGGGAAATCGTTCTCGATCATCGTCATTCAAGAGGCCGGACTGGACGGCTTCTGGATTCATCGGGCGCTGGAGAATGAAGGGATTGAGAGCCACGTCGTCGATCCGGCCTCGATTGCGACATCACGCCGGCGGCGACGCGCGAAGACCGACAGGATCGACGGTGAGGCGCTGCTTCGCGCGCTCTTGGCGTACAAGCGCGGCGAACCTCGCGTGTGTGCAATGGTCAAAGCGCCGGCTCCCGAGGAAGAAGACCGCCGCCGACTTTGCCGCGAGCGCAAAGTGCTGATCGCCGAGCGGGTCAAGCACGTAAATCGCATCAAAGGATTGCTGTTTTCCCAAGGCGTGTTCGGCTACGAGCCGTTGCGTCGTGATCGTCGGGAACAACTCGACTTGCTGAGCACGGGCGATGGCCGTCGGCTTCCGCCGCATCTCAAGACTCAGATATGCCGTGAACTCGATCGGCTCGAACTGCTGCTCGAGCAGGTCAAGGTGGTGGAGGCCGAGCGGGATGCGCTGCTGATCCCACAAGGAGTCGGTGCGCCAGAACCGGCCGCGATGTTGCTCGCCATCAAGGGCATCGGGCCCGAGTTCGCTGCCGTCCTCTGGGCGGAAGGGCTGTTCCGACACTTCGACAATCGCCGCCAGGTCGCTGCTTACGCGGGTTTGGCGCCGACGCCCTGGCAAAGCGGATCAGTGGATCGCGAGCAGGGCGTTTCTAAATCGGGCAACCCACGGCTGCGAACAACGCTTATCCAACTCGCCTGGCTTTGGCTGCGCCATCAGCCGCAATCGGCCTTGGCTCTGTGGTTCGAAGAACGAGTCAAGCGCAACGGCGGTCGTCTGAAGAAGACAACCATCGTGGCGCTGGCGCGAAAGCTACTGGTGGCGTTGTGGAAATATGTGACGGCCGGCGTCGTCATCGATGGAGCCGTGATGAAAGCCGCCTGACAAGGAACATTGACCGAATCCGCATATTGCGGATCCAGGTAGACGAACCGCACTTTCGCATGGCTTGAAAAGCCGCTTTCAAGAATGGTTTCGTCATCCTGAGCCCAGACCCGCCGCAAGCGGGATCTTGGTGCAGCCGTCGCGAACGGCGACCGAATGTGAGGTTGATCGTGCTCGGAAACGGGCAGCGTCATGCAGTCGGGCTCAGACCTTGGATACCGAAACAGCCACTGGAGTTTTATTCATGCGCCATTGACGCAGCCCACTTGACCCGAACTTCCCCATGTGAGGCGAAAGTGGCGTTGGCCTCGATCAAGGGCGAGATGACGCTGGCCGAACTGGCGCAGCAGTTCGACGTTCACCCGAACCAGATCACGACGTGGAAGAGCCAGCTTCTGGAAGGTGCGGCGGGCGTGTTCGGGCAGGAGAAGGCGGAGCCGAAAGAGGCGGCCGTGGACTTGAAGTCGCTTCACGCCAAGATTGGCGAGCTGACCCTGGCCAATGATTTTTTAGAGGGCGCGCTCAGCAAAGCCGGCCTGCTGAGCGCAAAGCGATGATCGATCGCAGCCACGCCTTCCCAATCAAAGAACAAGCCAGGATGCTCGGCCTTTCGCGGAGCACGGTCTATTACAAGTCTCGGCCGGTGTCGGCCGAGGACCTGAAGCTGATGCGGCGTCTCGACGAACTGCATCTCGATTATCCCTTCGCCGGAGCGCGGATGCTGCGGGATCTGTTGCGGCGCGAGGGCGCCGTCGTCGGCCGCCGGCATGTCGCGACGCTGATGAAGCGGATGGGGATCGAGGCGATCTACCGGCGGCCGAATACGAGCAAGCCGGCGGCCGGCCACAAGATCTACCCGTATCTTCTGCGTGGCGTGAAGATCGACCGGCCGGATCATGTCTGGGCGATGGACATCAGCTACATCCCGATGCGGCGCGGATTCGTCTATCTCGCGGCGGTCGTCGACGTGGCGAGCCGCCGCGTCCTTTCGCATCGCGTGTCGATCACGATGGAGGCGGCGTTCTGCGTCGAGGCGCTTGAGGAGGCGCTGGCGAAACACGGCAAGCCCGAGATTTTCAACACGGATCAGGGGAGCCAGTTCACCAGCCTCGACTTCACGAGCCTGCTGCTGGATGCGAAGGTCATGATCAGCATGGACGGCAAGGGCGCCTGGCGCGACAATGTCTTCGTCGAGCGGCTGTGGCGCAGCGTCAAATACGAGGAGGTCTATCTGCGCGCCTACGACACTGTGTCCGAAGCGCGTGCGTCGATTGGCCGGTATCTGACCTTTTACAACGGGCGGCGCCCACACTCATCGCTTGACGGGCGCACGCCCGACGAGGCCTACTTCGGCAAAAAGGAAACGGCGATGGCCGCATGACCGTCGCCTTCGATTTTGTCGATGCTTTTGTTCGGGCTCCGCCCTCCCGACGCCCCGACAAAATCGAGACGCCCCGCGTTCAGCAAAACCCGGCAGAGATCCACTCAAAATCCGCGGGGAGCTGTCCAAACAACCGGGGCCAGCTCTTTTGGATGGAAGAACTTAGGTCATTCACGCAAGCTGGCTCCGGTGGAAGCTGACAAACGACGCGCGCTAATGCGTCACCCGCCATCGCCTCAAAGGCAGAACTGAAGGTCTAACAAATGGGCGACGGCCGCACGCGGCTTCCCGAGGTGCCGGCAGACTGGCTTACGAGACCATTGATGCGGTTCCTGCGCATCGAGGCTGTGGCCGGCGCAGTCCTGTTGCTCAGCACGCTCCTCGCGCTGGTGCTCTCCAACGCGGCGTGGTCCTCGCAATTTATCGCGATGTGGGAAATCCACGCAGGATTCAGGTTGGGAGACATAGAATTCTCTCGTTCGTTGAGGAGTTGGATAAACGACGCGCTGATGACGCTTTTCTTCTTCGTCATTGCACTTGAGCTGAAGCGCGAACTGGTCCTAGGGGAGCTGCGCGACCGGCGAATGGCGGCGCTTCCCCTCGCGGCGGCTTTTGGGGGCATGGTGGCTCCGGTCGGGCTGTATCTGCTGTTGGCCCGCGGCGGGCCAGGCGCGAGCGGTTGGGGCGCCGTCATCTCGACAGACACCGCGTTCGTCATCGGATGTCTTGCGACGCTCGGTTCACGCATTCCACAAAGCTTGCGGCTTTTTTTGCTCTCTCTGGCGATCTTTGACGACATCGGCGCCATACTGGTCGTTGCGATCGGTTACGTGGAAGCATTGAACTGGATCGCCATTGGCTACGCGGGATTCGGGCTCGCCATCGTGGCCGTGATTGCACGTCTGGGCATACGCAGCATTCTCGTCTATTTCGCGATAGGCGGCGGCATCTGGTTGGCGCTCGACGCCTCGGGCGTCCACGCGACGCTCGCAGGCATCATCCTCGGATTAATGACTCCGGCGCGGAGCTGGGTGAGTGATCGGCGCCTTCACGCTATACTTGACCGTGTGATCGCATATCCTCCAGGCGATCACTGGAGCAGTGACAATGCGGCGCAGCTCGACCTCCGTCAGGCCGGCGTTGCCGCCCGCGAGGCCGTGTCGCCGATCGAGCGACTTGAGTTCGCCCTTCACCCTTGGGTCGCGTTCATGATCCTGCCGCTCTTCGCCCTGGCGAATGCGGGCGTGTCCTTGTCGTCGGCCAGCATCGACCAAACTCTGACAATCTCCGTTTTTGCCGCCTTCGTAGTGGGAAAGCCTGCCGGAGTTGTGCTTTTCAGTTTGCTGGCCGTAACGCTGAACATCGCAACCCGTCCCAGCGAGCTATCGTGGGGACTGTTGGCGGCCGGCAGCCTCTTGACCGGCATCGGTTTCACCATGGCGCTCTTCATCGCCGGACTGGCTTTCCAGCCCAACCTCTTGGACTCCGTCAAGATTGGCGTGCTTAGCGCGTCAGTCGCCTCGGCCGCGACCGGATTTCTGGCGTTGGCTTGGATAACATCCTCTCGCAGGTGATACGCACCAAAGCGTGTCACTTTTTTCGGAGGGGCCGGGTCGTTCCGTCTGAGGAACAAGTCGTTTTCCGGGTGTAACGCGACGATTGCGGCGCAGTTCGCCATCGTCGCAATCTAAAGAAAAGTCCGCTGCATCTCCAATATGAGCATTCTTTGCCTCGTCAATTAAGCTCGTGAGCTGCTTCTTGAGAAGCGGTCCATAAATTTGCTTGCAGTGATAGCCTTCACGGTCCAAGCGTTGCGTAAGATCCAAGATGCAACTGCACTCTCCTGAACGAGCCAAATCAAAGGCGCGCTCGATCGCGGTTTTGTTCGAAAAACATAATAGTTGCTTTGTTTCGCGACCTCGCCGGCGGTTCAACGTACCGTGGCGGCATTCCGTCACGGAATCGTTGGGCTTGGAGCGGAGGCCGCATCACTCTGAATTTGGAAGTCGTCGAAGCGTATCGGAGCCCGCAGGCTTGTGATCGAGCGCGTCTAACAAATCGAGCATGGCTGGGGGTAGCGGTTCTGCAACGACTGAGGCAAAACTTTTCTTCAGCTGCTCAGCGATATGCGTCAGGTGGCGCTCGCCATCCAGTTCGCCCTTCACCCTACGTCTTGATTGCGGCGTCATTTAACGGCCCTCCGGGAAAGGCCGCGACGTTTCCGCCGATATTGGAAGCGTTCACCGCCGCGCTTATGTAGGCCACTTCGTTCCCGCTGCACAGAAACGAACGAGCAGAGGAGTCAGTTTAGCTCGTTAGCTCGGCTTCAAAAATCGTGGGCGGCATTGGCAGCGAAGGTGGCGCTTCTCGTCGGACGATAAGCTTGCTCTACAGCGGGACTCAGCGTTGTTCAACTCTGCGCTTCAGAACGCCTTGCCGCAATTAGAATCCAGCGCGCACGATGAGTTTGACGCCGCCGTCGCAGACGGCTGTGCCGATGAGCCCGTGGGATTTGTCTCCGCCGGCGGGAACGTGCCCATCCCAGACACAACCGTTTTTCCCGTCGCTGCGGTCGGACATTTCAATCTTATAGAGCGCGTCTTTCACGTAGCCCGAAATTGTGTAGGTAAGCAGTTTGCCGTTGTCCAACTGCAAATTGGCGGTGCCGACGATCTTGCCCTCGGGATCGGTATTCACCGACCAGACGCCCTGGCCAGCTTTGACGCCAGACGAGCTTTCTTCAGTGACATTCCAGTTTTGGCTTGCAGCAGAGGCTGGTCCCGCTAGACCGCAAACTGCTACAAGGGTCACTACTAGTGGATAAAATCTGACGAATGAGTCTTTGAGGGATTCCTATCGCTTTTTGCGCGTGCGAGTCTGGGCGATGCGCACGGGAATCTCCATCACGTTGTCGTCGACCGATCGGAAGCGGCTTCAGACCATCATTAAGGACCGGAACACGGCTCAAAAGCATGTCTGGCGGGCCGGGATCGTTCTGCTTTCCGCCGACGGCGTCGGCACGAACGAGATCATGCGCCAGACGGGCACGTCGAAGACCTGCGTCTGGCGCTGGCAGGAGCGGTTCATGGAGGAAGGCGTTGACAGCCTTCTTCGTGACAAGACCCGTCCGTCTCGCGTTCGACCGCTCGGGCAGGACGTCGCCGAACGGATCGTCGCCTTGACGCAGCAAGACCCGCCTTGCGAAGCGACGCATTGGACCGGCGCGATGATGGCGAAGGCCGTCGGCGTTTCCGTCAGCTCGGTTCAGCGCATCTGGCGCGCGCACGGGCTTCAGCCACACCGCCTACGCCTGTTCAAGCTCTCCAACGACCCGGACTTCGTCGCCAAATTGCGCGATGTCGTCGGGCTCTACGTCGATCCGCCGGCGCACGCCATCGTGCTCAGCGTCGACGAGAAGAGCCAGATACAGGCGCTTGATCGCACCCAGCCCGGTCTGCCGATGAAGAAGGGCCGCGCCGGAACCCTGACGCATGACTACAAAAGGAACGGAACGACCACGCTGTTCGCCGCGCTCAACGTGCTCGACGGCAAAGTGATTGGCCGCAACATGCAGCGTCACCGCCATCAGGAATTTATCCGTTTCCTCAACGCCATCGAGGCGGAGGTTCCCGCCGGCAAGCTCGTGCATGTGATCCTCGACAATTACGCCGCTCACAAGCACCCTAAGGTGCGCCAATGGCTCCAGCGCCACGAACGCTTCACCTTCCACTTCACGCCGACATCGTGCTCCTGGCTCAACGCCGTCGAAGGCTTTTTTGCCAAGCTCACAAAGCGTCGGTTGAAGCGCGGCGTCTTCCGATCGATCGTCGACCTTCAGGCCGCCATCCATCGCTTTCTCGAAGAGCACAACGAACAGTCAAAACCCTTCACCTGGACCGCCGATCCTGACAAAATCATCGCCGCCGTCAGACGCGGGCATCAAGTGTTAGATTCGATCCACTAGAAGCTTTGACATATCATTTCTCCCCTCGAAGCGGTTGATCGACTTCCGAAGGGAGCGCCATCCACTGTAGCTACATGTGGGGACGGGCGCCCGCAAGTCAATGAGCCGCTCACAGCCGTTCTGCTTCATGCGCGACTGCGCGCGCCTCGGATCAACTCTTCTAAAGGTTGTTCCGCTCCGATTATCGGGGCGCGATAGGAACGCGTCGAGCGTGGGCGGAATCGTTCTCCTCGAGACGATCCATCGACGGCGGCTCAAACTGCGTCTGGAGGCAGTCCTGAACTATATCGCGCCCACATCCTGCGGTAGAGCGCTTCCAGCGCGACGGTATAGCGTTTGACGTTGAATAAGGGCGCGCTCAGCCGGTTGCCGGATAGCCTGAGACGCAGCCCGCTCAGCCTTTCCTTATCGGTCGCAAGAGCGAAGGCCAGGTCGAAGTAATCGTCTTGATCCTCGACGATCAATTCGGGAAGTCCGACGGCATGCAAGAGACTGCCGGCGACGCGGGAGGGAAATGTCGCGCCCGGCCGTGTCACGATCGGGACGCCAGCCCAAAAAGCATCGCTCGCGGTCGTATGGGCGCCATAGGGCGCGGTGTCGAGTACGAGGTCGGCAAGTTGGAGACGCCCGAGGTGTTCGCCACGCGGTAGATCCGGCGCGAAAATCAGCCGCGAACCATCGACGCCGCGCTCCCACGCCTCGTTGCGAAGATTGCCTTCTGCCTCACGGGCCGCAAGAAGCCACAGAACGCTCTCCGGCACGCTGCGCAGGAGACGACACCAAATGTCGAAAATTGCTGGAGTGAATTTGAAGGTCTGATTGAAACAGCAGAAGACGAATCCTTCTTCCGGCAGACCGGCGACGACGCGGTGCGGCGCAATCTCCACAGCATCCTGGCGTCCATGTGGCTGATAGGAATGGGGCAGATAGGCGAAGGATTCCGCATAATCTGTGGCGCTCCCGGGCGGCGTGCAAAAAACATCGGTGATGATGTAATCGCACAGCCCCGGGCCCAGCGTGCCGGGATAGCCCAAGAAATTTACCTGTTTCGGCGCCGGGCGCAGTGCGAGGATTGACGTTCGCGTCGCCTGAGTGAAGCCTTTGAGGTCGATGAGAATGTCGATCTCTTTTTGATAAATCGCCTGCGCCGCCTCAGTGTCGGAAGGCGGCGTGATGTCATTGAAACTATCGAAGGCGCGAGACAGCCGTGCGCGCATGTCGCCGCCATCGCTGCCGCCATAGGAAAAGGCATGAAGCTCGAAACGCGCGCGGTCCTGCGCTTCGAGAATTTCAACCAGCAGATGCGCGGTCGCATGATTTTGAAAGTCGCGCGAGAGATAGCCGAGCTTTAATTTTGCGGCGCCTTGGCGTGTCGCGCTAAAGCGAAAATCAAGCCGCGCTCGCTCCAGGGCGGCGGCCGCCAGCCGCGCGCGCATCCAGATTTCAGAACAGATGCGTTGTTCTGCGGCCGAAGAGCCGGGCTCCGCGAGCAGCACGAAAGGTGGGAGAAGCGCCGCGCTCGGCTCCGCTAATCGGGCGCGCACAAAGCTTCGACGGCCGGCGAAATCATGGGGATGTCCCGAAGAATGTTGAAAATGGAGGAGCGGCGTTGCTCGCCTTGAGCCGTTAGGCTCGGGGTGCTGATTCCACGAAAGGAAAGCAACGCCATGAAGGAACATACCACATCGACGGCGATTCCCACGCATGCGCTGAAAGCCGAAGCGCTGGCGAGCATGTCGGCGAGCTTCGAGCGGTTCTGCCTTGCCGCCGGGGTCGAGGCGCTGAACGAGATGATGGAGCAGGATGCGGCGGCGGTCTGCGGCGAGCGTCACGAGCGGGGCGAACGGCGCAAGGCGCATCGCTGGGGGAGGACGAGAGGCAAGATTGGCTTCCACGGCGGCAAGGTCGAGATCGAGCGCCCGCGCGTTCGCGGGCTCGATGGCAAGGAACAGGTTCTGCCGAGCTGGGAAAACGCCATTAACGAAGATTTGCTCGGCAAATGGGCGATGAACCAGATGCTGATCAACGTCTCGACGCGCAGGTTCAAACGTTCGGTTCGCCTGCCCGAGGGAGACGTTCCATCGCCCGAGGGGGCCGGGCTGTCGAAGTCGGCGACGTCCCGCCGTTTCGTCGCGCTGTCGGCTTCGCGCATGAAGGCGTGGATGGAAAGCAGGCTCGATGCACTCGATCTGCTGGCGATCCAGATCGACGGCATTCACATGGACGAGGACCTGATCCTCGTCGCGGCGATCGGCGTCGACGCGAACGGCGACAAACACCCGCTCGGCCTCGTCGAGGGCGCGACGGAAAACGCGACGACCGTGCAGGCGCTCATCGACAATCTCGTCGAGCGTGGGCTCGATCCCAGCGCGCCGCGGCTCTTCATCATCGACGGCTCGAAAGCACTGTCCAAGGCGATCCGGCGGACCTTCGGACGCGACGCGGCGATCCAGCGTTGCCAGGTTCACAAGGCGCGCAACATTCTGGAGCGCTTGCCCAAATCCATGCACGCCTCGGTGAAGCGCGTCTTGCGGCAAGCCTGGGAACTGGACGACGCCGACAAAGCCGAAAAGCTCATTCGCAATCTCGCGCGCCGTCTCGAACGCGATTGGAAGGGCGTTTCAGCTTCGATTCTGGAAGGCCTCGACGACATGCTCACCGTCACGAGGCTGAAACTTCCGCGGGAGCTGCGCCGATCGCTCGCCTGCACGAACATCGTCGAGAACGTCATGAGCACGGTGCGCCGCGTCTGCCGAAACGTTAAATACTGGCGGTCGGCATCGATGGCCCTGCGCTGGGCCGCCGCCGCCATGCAGGAAGCAAGCAAAGGCTTCCGGCGATTGAAGGCGCACAAGCATCTGCAAGCTCTCCGAGCCGCTCTGGTGCAGCGAAACGCAAAGGCCGCGTCAGCGGCGCACCTTGTTCAAACCGCCGAGGCCGCATAAGATTTGTCACGCAGCAGCCGCTTCGCGCTTTTCAACAGCGACCGGGACATCCCCGAAATCATCCCATTCGCACATTCGGCGATTTCGAATGAACGAGCGCATCGCGCCTTTCCGACGTCGAACCGTCTCATGCGCTCGTTTGCAAGCCACGACATGCGGAAAAAAGCGATCGCAGCTTATTTCTATGCAATCGCCGCGCCAAGGAATGGCGCGGCGAAGCGCGCGTTTCTCCGCCGCCCTTGGTCGAAATAGGTGTCAACGGAGATTCGTCGCTCTCGTATGGATCGCATCTGCGCGATCTCCCCGTCTTTTGTCCAATCTGGTTTGCGGGCCGAACACGCCAGCCCGCACGCATAAGCCACGCGAAAGGCGTCATGCGCAGGTTCGAATTACGCGACGAGCTTGAATCCTATCCGCGGAGAACTTGCCTCTGCGACGATCGACGCAGAGGTTCGCTGACGGGTTGGGCTAGCTCAATGCGAAGAGGCTGCTTCGCGCCTGACGGCGTCTTGGCGAGCGGTTCAGATCGCGGGCGCTTCCCCGTCTTCCATTTCATCGTCTTCCGCCTGTTCCTTCAATAAGTCGGCGTCGACGATCGCCGGCGCGACGGGTATCGGCCGCGCATACGCGGCCCGAGACAACGGTGCGCGCTTCGGCGCCGAACGAACGATCTCGACCACCTGAAAGGCGGCGGCGCACTTGGGGCAGACGATTGGCATGCGATTGAGATCGTAAAAGGGAGCCCCACACGTCAGGCAGCGGCGCTTCGCGCCAAGTTCGGCTTTGGCCATGAGTATCTGTCCTTCAAAGTTTGGGCCCGGCAGACTTTCGGTGCAGCGATGAGTCTTGCGTGGCGCTGGCAGGGCTTTCGACGCCAGTGGGCGCCGGGCATTGGCCGTCGCCGCTATGTCGGCTTACCGCGCGTCAGCACGGCGGCTCGGCGGCGCGAAGGCAACACGAAAATGATGCGGAAAACCGATAAAGCCCTATATGGGTATCCCGTGGCCGGTACACAAGGCCGCACGACCGCCGCGTCGGCTTTAACCGATGAACACGGCGACGAGCCTGGAGTGAAACTGAAAAAGCACCGCTGCTGTGAACCATGGGCAAGGGCGCGAACAATCGTCGCTCTGCAAGCCGCCGGCCCACGAGCTCTGAAGCGCGCCGAGGCAAGCTGGGCAGCCCGAGCGCACAAGGACCCATCTGATGACCGAAGCTGAGACGCTAATCCGAGAAATAGAATCGCTGCGTGAGACTATCCGGCGCGAGTGGTTCAACATTCGGCTTGATACTCTGACGCATGATGACCGAGTCGTCATTCGAGATCATATCGAACGCTGCCACGCCGATCTGAAATCCTGCTGGATCGGCTATGGAATTTGGCTGACGAAAAATCAAGTTAGCCGGCGCTATTGTCCCAGCCATCATCACGTCGCGTCATCATCGACAACGTCGGAGCGGTTCGCCCACTGCCTACAAGGCGCTAGGCTGCTCAATTTTCCCGCGACGAGATAATTGAATCTAATTGAGCCACTGCTTTGAGAAGGTAATTGCCAAAGGGCAACCCCCCAACAAATTCCTCCGTGCGCTTGGGTTCCTTACCCCAGACAATTAAGAACCCCGCTAGCGCCAAGAGGAGCAAGGCAAGCAAAAATGATGTGAGCCCGGCAGAAACCGCAATTCCTAAGGCAATTCCCATCTTGGTTCTGTGGTTCATTATTGCCCCTCCTGGGTGTCGCGGTCGCGGTCGCTTTGTGCATCGTAGTGTTCGCACTCTCTTTGGCCGGATAGATCCGAGCATCAATATTAACGAACTGCGACTGAGGTATGGCGAATGACCTCAGCGCTGCAGCAACAGCATTCCCCCGCCCAAAATCATAGCTGTCCCTGTCGCAAATTAAATCCGAGCATATTGACGATGCATTGCTCCGAGAATTGGCGTTGAGCGAATGGTTCCAATCGATTGCACGGTGCGCGATATCGGCGCGTCCTTGCTCAAGGCGAGATGCGTTCGAGCGCCATTTTAATAGTTTAGGTAAGAAAGCAGAATCTGGCGTAGATGTTGTTCGCCAACGATCACGATGTGATCGAGGCATTCCCGTCGGATGGAGCCGATCAGACGTTCACAGTGTCCATTCCGCCAAGGCGAGCGGGGAGCGGTTGGTTTGTCGCGAATGCCCATCGCGCGCAGACGCCGTTTAAAGACATCGCCATAAGCGCCATCGCGGTCGCGGATAAGATATATCGGCGTCTCCTCCCAGCCGCATGCCTCGTCAAGCTGGCGGGGGATCCATTCCGCAGTAGGATACGCGGTCACGCCCAACCACAATATCCTCCGACGATCGTGGCGCATAATCAATAAGCCATAGAGCAAGCTAAAGGTGAGTGTCGGAACGACGAACAGATCCATCGCCGCGACGCCATCGGCATGATTGCGCAGAAATGTTCTCCACCCTTGCGAAGGCCGCTTTCTGCGTTTCGCCATATACTTGGCGACCGAGGTTTGGTCGATCTCGATTCCGAGCCTGAGCAACTCGCCGTGGATGCGCGGCGCGCCCCACAATGGATTGGCCAGGCTCATCTCTCGGATCAATTGGCGAACGTCTGACGGGACTTGTGGGCGGCCGCGGCGGGAACGGGATTTCCAGCGCCAGAATTGACGGAAGCTCGAACGATGCCAGCGGACGACGGTTTCGGGTTCGACGATCTTCAGAATGTTCCTAACCCCCGGAGCAATGCGAAAGAGAACAATGAAGATCAGTCGATCGAGGGCGCTGAATGTCGGCCGCTTCGGTGATTGTCTATGCAACACATTGAGCTGACGGCGTAGCGCAGCGATCTCGGATTCCCGCGAGGCGCCCGACCGGAACAACCCGGTGAGGGCCGACCAGATGAGTTGGAGCAACTCCGCCATACGGGAGAACATCAACCAATTCGACGCGGTGCGCCAGCCGGATAGATTTTACGGTAGGGACAGGCGCCGCGATGACGCTCGGAAAATTCGGCCGCGGCCCGCCAGCGGCAGGCCCTGACCGTCGACCGCTTTTGCGGGGCGAACGTCCCAGCGCTAAAGCGTTCTAAAAAGCCGGAGTGGAACGCGCGCTCAATCTCTTTTCGATCGAGCAAATTCTTTTCCAAGAACCGCTTCGCAGTCTTGGGGAACAAGCTCTCGCGTCGACAGGGGGATGCCGGCTTCAGCGGGGCGACCGACACGCTGCTTGGTCTGCGAAACCGATCTCCAAATCTTCGTCGAACCGGGAGCCACATCACCCGAGACGTTTCCGAACGGATTCGGTCAGCTCCTCAGCAAAACGCAGCATGGATCGAAGAACAGCCTCTTCATTTTGAGCCGTAGTTCCTACGTCTTGCACCTCGATCGGAAATTCCATCCTGCCTTCGGCGGATTGCACACGAACGCTGTAAACCAATTTTCCGTTCGGATGTTGTTCGACTTGCGTCACGTGGATGCCAGCCATGCGTTACCTCTTATGGGCTTTATTGGCGTGGACACGCTCGCCCAAGTCGACAGGCGCCCAGGACTAATATAGGGCCGCTGGGTCAGATCCCAAGCGGCCTGGGTTGGCGCGTTTGGCGACTATTCGCGGGGTGACACCGGGTGCTGCGCTGGCAGACAAAAATCCCAAAGGAGGGAAGGCGCTTTCCCGGCGGGCGCGCCCGAATAAATTCAAACCCTGAATATGGTATGAATTGCGCTCGACAATCCTCGCCGCTTCGACGGCCCGAGGCCGGGCTAAAGAGGAGAATGCGCCGATAGACTCTCTCTTGCTCACTGCAGCGCGGATTTGCACATTCGAGCAACAGTGGTTGCGAACGAATGCAAGCGGCTTTTTTTTCGAGCGCGATGAACGTTTGTTCCTGGTCACGAGCCGGCATGTGATGAAGGATGAACAGAGCCGTCATCTCCCGGACCGTCTGGAGATCGAGCTCCACAATGACTCCGAGAACATGGCCAAGTCCACCGGCTTTTCGATCCCGCTGTATCACCATGGCAACCCCGTCTGGCGCCAAGGCGTCGACTCCGCAGGCGCGATCGACGTCGCGGCAATCGAGATTGACCGCTCCGCCATGCCAGAGTCGGCGGCCTACCACGCTTTCAATCCCGCCCACCTCTTGAACGCGCGCGAGCACATCGAGATTGGCGCGTCGCTGCTCATTGTCGGCTTTCCGCTCGGCTTTCACGACACTTTGCATCACATGCCGGTCGTGCGCCAAGCGGTGCTTGCGTCTTCCTTCGGTCTCCGTTTTCAAGGACAGGGATATTTCTTGACTGATGCGCGTACGCATCGCGGCACGAGCGGCGCGCCCGTCGTAATGCGCGCAACCGGGGGCGCCTCGAAGCAAGACGCTTTACCGTGGCGACTGCTCGGGGTTCACTCGTCGAGGCTCGATGTCGGCACACGCGACCAGGTCCTCGACGAGGCGCTCGGTCTCAATTGCGCTTGGTATGCCGACATCCTGCTGACGCTGACGGCGACTTGACGGGAAGGCTCCGGTCGGACTTCCGCAAATGGCTCCCTCCTGCCAACTCTTCGCCCGTGAGTCGCTCTGCTCATTGAGGTATTCTGGCCGCATGTTCGTGCCCGTCTCGGCGCTTCCAATCCCTTGAGCGAGCAATGCTCGACGTTTGGCACGATTTTTCCGCGAGCCGCAGCATAAGAGCCGAGCTTGTCGGTGACGATGCGTCGAGAGCGGCTACCTTGCTTTTGGAGACATTGATACGCTAACCCACCTTACTCAGATGGGGTGATTGTGGGCTGGCGAGCGTAGCGTAAGGCATTGATTTACTGTATGGATTGGTTGTCTACGCCGATCCTTCACGCCATTGGATCGACGCCACGCGCGCCATGACCGAAGATACCTCCCTCCCGTTTTCTTTCCAGCCGTTACAGGCTTCGCCGGCGGCCGCATCGACGGCGCGGTAGACGCCTTTCAGCGCCGCCGCCACGGCTTTGCGATCCTTGTACGAGACGAAGTCGAGGCTGTGGCGCAGAAGATGAACAATGCAGGTCTGAACCATCGCTTCGGGAAAGACAGCGACGATGGCTTCCGGGAAGCCCTTGAGGCCGTCGACGATCGCGATGAGGATGTCCTCGACGCCGCGGGTCTTCATCTCGTTCATGACGCGCAGCCAGAATTTGGCGCCTTCGTTCTGCTCGAGCCAAAGCCCGAGAATCTCCTTGGTTCCGTCAGCTCTGACGCCGAGCGCGATATAGACGGCTTTGTTGCGGACCAACCCCTCGTCCCGGATCTTGACGCGCAGGGCGTCGAAGAAGACCAGCGGGTAGATCAGTTCGAGCGGGCGCGCCTGCCAGGCGGCGACCTCCTCCAGAACGGCGTCCGTCACCGCGCTGATCAGATCCGGCGCGACATCGACGCCATAAAGATCGCGCAAGTGTCCGACGATCTCGCGCACGCTCAGGCCGCGGGCATACATCGAGATGATCTTGTCGTCGAAACCTGGAAAGCGGCGCTGGTAACGGGCGATCAACTGCGGGTCGAAGGTCGACTGCCGGTCCCGGGGGATTTCCAGCTCGATCCGGCTGGTTTCGGTCGTCACCATCTTCCGGTCATAGCCGTTTCGGCTGTTGCCAGCCTCGCCGTTCGTCAGATGATGGTCCATCTCGGCGTTCAGCGCCCGCTCGGCCAGCGCCTTCTTCAGGTCGTCCAGAAGGCCATTCGGGTCAAAGGCCGTCTTTGGATCAGCGCCGCCTAAAAGCTGGTCCAAAATCGCGGCAGGGATCTCGGTTCTTTGCGTCGGGCCATGGGACAACTCCTTCCTTCCCATTGTGCCCAAGCCAAACACGAAATTCAGGACAGTCCCCGCCTCCCTCATCGGCGGCGAGGCATTCCCCCAGGCAAAATATAGTGGGGGACGCATGGTAGAGCGGAGGCGCGCTACCAACTTTCCCCACATGACACATCTGCGCTATCGTCTCCGATCATACGCGTGAACAAGAAAACTACGAATCTGGGGGGCAGACGTTCGAATCTTCTCGGGCGTGCCAATAAAATCAAATACTTCTGATCAGTATCCGAAGCGCCTGTCCCGCCGTGCCCAACATTTGCCCGATAAGCGTCTGCGGACGCCGGTAGATGACAATGGAGCTTGACGGCGCGGGCGAGGTTTTCGCTGATCTCCCATTGTCGCTTGGTGATGGCTCAGACAATAGCGTCGGCTAGTTTGAATTTTTGTCAGTCAAATTCCAAAGCCGATCCAGCAGGATTTTCAGATCGGCGTGGCAGCGTTCGATATGATCGCGGATGACAACTCGGTCATCGTGCGTCAGCGTATCGAGCCTGATGTTGAACCACTCGCGTCGGATAGTTTCGCGCAGAGATTGGATTTCTCGTATTAATGTCTCAGCTTCGGTCATTGTATGGCCCTGCGGCGCTTGGCCTGTCACGCTTGCCGCAGCGCGCTCCAGGCTAATTGGTTGTCATCGCCTCTCATGGCGACCTTTCGCAGCCTCCTTGCCCGCGGTTCCCGCCGCGGGCTTTTATCGTTCATCCGCTGGCATTGCGCTGCCCGTCGTCAGCTTTCCGCGCTTCTTCGATCAAGCGCGCAAGCTGCTTCTTCAGGACGGGGCCGTGGATCTGACGCCCGTCGTATCCTTCGCGGTCAAGGCGGGCGACGAGATCACCAATCCTTCTGCAAGCTCCGGAGCGCGCCAGATCAAATGCGCGTTCGATCGCCGTCTTGTTCGCATCCATGGCAGGTTCGGCTACCTAGCCATTATGTAGGGCGTCGATACGGCTGACCCATCGCGCCTTTACTCCTTCGCCATAGAGTCTCACGGAACTGGCTCGTCAACCCAATTCGGCGCGCCGGGAACGCTGATCCAACGTTGGCTGCGCCGAAATAGAGCGCGAGACCGATTTTTCAAGGAATTTTGGAACAAAACCCACAGTGCATTTGTTAGCGCCTTGCCGGGTAATGGTAAGAAAGAACACGAGATGAAAGATTTACGGCCAGATCTATGGCGAGGCGCGGGTGAGTTTCAAGCGCTGTCTTCTGCCGCCACGGTCCAGATCGGCCAGCAACTGGAATTTGAGCTCGCCAAGATTAGGGTCGAACCGTTGCCCCGTGAAGCGCCTAATAAATTAGGGGTGCCAAAAATTACGTTTGTATTTCAATAACATAGATGTTCGCATCTTTGTCCCGACCGGCGCGCCACCACCCCTTCATCGACCGCGCCTGCGCTGATTTCTTAGCCCAAGCTCTTAATTGGCCTCCCCCGCGGGCTCGGCGTCCCCCTTGGCCACGCCGTCCACCAGAGACGCGAGCGACGCGCCGGAGAGGCCGAGCTCCTTCATCAGCCCGTCGATCATCGGGGCCTGAGCGCGATAGGCCAGCGCCGCCGAAACCGCGTCATTGGCGAGATTGCCCGAGCCGTTGCCGACGCCGCCATTGCCGACCTGTGACGGTCCGCGCGGCGTGATGCCGTCGACCTGCACGATCTTGATCGAGTCGATCGCCTCCAAGGGCCGGACGGACTCGCGCACAATCTCGGGCAGAACCTTCAACAGCGCGAGTTTCGTCTGCAGCGACACCTGATTGGACGAGAGCAGATTGGCCGCCTCGTTGACGGCCCGCTGACCCGCCGCCTCGACTTCGAAGCGGACCCTGGCGGCTTCCGCCCGCAATTTCTCGGCCTCCGCCTCGCCTTCCGCCGCGAGCTTCGCCGCTGCGGCGCGATTGGCGGCGGCGTCCTTCTCCGCCTCTGCCTCGACCTTGATCGAGATCGCCTGACGTTCGGCTTCCTTCGCGGCTTCGATGAGTTCGATCCGCTTGGCGCGTTCGGCGACTTCGGTCTGGCGGCTCGTGACGACCTGCTCCTCCGCCGCCACGGCCTTCGCGCGCGCGGCGTCGGCCTCGGCTTTGGCCTGGCTTTCCTCGCGGCTCTTGTTTTGAACGGCGATCTGCTGTTCCTGCCGGGCCAGTTCGACCGCCTGCTGCTGCGCGATCTTGGCTTCCTGGATCGCGCGATCCGCCTCGATCTGTTTGGCGTCGACCTGCTGTTTGGCGAGAATGCGCGCTTCATCCGCCTCGCGGTTGCGCTGCGCCTGCTCGCGTGCGATCTCGGCCGCCTGCTCCGCCCGGCGAATTTCGATCTCTCTTGTCTGCTCCAGCAACGCGAACTCCACTTCGCGTTTGATCTGCAGCGACTGCCGCTCGGCCTCGAGATTCTTCGTCTCGATCTGGACACGCGTGTCCTGTTCGATATCGTTTCGCGCCTTCCTGCGCATTTCGATCTGCTCGGTGAGCTTGGTGAGGCCTTCCGCATCGAATGCGTTATTGGCGTTGAAATGTTCGATCGAGGTCTGGTCCAGGCCCGTCAGCGAGACCGATTCAAGTTCGAGGCCGTTCATCGCAAGGTCTGACGACGAGACCTGCTGCACCTTCTGTACGAAGTCGGCGCGCTGTTCGTGCAACTGGTTCATCGTCATTCCGGCCGCAACGGAACGCAACGCGTCAACGAACTTGCCTTCGACGAGGTCCTTGAGCGCCTCGGGCTGCATGGTGCGCGCGCCGAGCGTTTGCGCCGCCATCGCGATCGCCGCCGCGTCAGGCCGCACGCGCACATAGAACTCCGCCTTCACGTCGATGCGAAGGCGGTCGAGTGTAATCAATGCGTCGCTGTTCTTGCGCTCGACGGCGAGGCGCACGGTGTTCATGTTCACCGGCATGGTCTCATGCAGCACAGGCAGAACCAGCGCGCCGCCGTTCATCACGACCTTCTCGCCGCCGAAGCCGGTTCGGACAAATCCGATCTCCTTCGAAGCCCGCTTGTACAAGCGGGTGACGATCACGCCGAATGTCAGCAGCAGGAAGAGAAGGATGACGGCGTAGACGCCAATCTGCATCAGATGAGCATCCATCTTATCACTATGAATTTGCAGGGAAGGCAGTTCGGCCAGGGTGATGGCTTCTTGCGTTGTCCTGATGACGTTGAATGGAATCATGTTCGCCGCTCCAAATGCAGAGAATCCGAAAAGGCCGGACGTCCGCTAACTCCGCCATGTTTTCCCCCAACTCAATCGAGCTGAGGCAAGTAGGTGTCGCCGCGCGTGATCGCGCGGAAGTTTTCGCCTTCCTGCCGGACGAGAAGGATACGTTCGCCCTCGCCGAAGGTCTGCCCATTATTGTCCGGCTCGACCATGACGTAATGCGTCTGCCCAAAATGGTCGACGACGCGCGCGCGCGCTGGACTGCCCTTCGCGGCCCTGCCGATGACAATCTCCGCTTCTCGTCCGATCAGCGCCACGAGATCGATCGCGGTGGTTTCGTCGCGGGGCATAATTGCGGCGAGCGGACGCGCGAGCGCTCCCGTTACCGGGACTGCGGCAAGCGCCGCGATGGGGCCGGCAAGCCATACCGACAGCGTGTGTCCGGTCAACCACGCGAACGCTTGCTGACCCGCGAGGCCGATCAGTCCGAAGGACGTCAGCAGCAGCATCGCCCACATCAGAAATGGCAAGCGCCTCAGCCCCATCAGGGACAGAAGCCCCGCGTCGATCGTCAGGCTTCCCGGCGTATCGATCCCGGCGTCGCCGTCAATCGCGTCGCCGAGACCAAAGACCTGCACGATCCCCAGCAACAACATCAGCGCGATTGCGACGCTAAACGGCATATTCTCTGGGAGAAGGAAAGACTCGACCATATTCGCCGCGCCTCACTCAAGCGCGTCGAGCAATCCGCCAGCGCGCAGGCCGGCCGACTGCGCCTCGGTCTGCCCTTGAGCGCGAGCAATACAGGCCTTCGATTTGTCGACCTCGCTTTCCAAAGCCTCAACCGTCTGCTTCATGTTCGCGAGCGCCTGCCCTTTGAAGGAATCGATGCTGTCCATCGTGTCGTAGATATTCTGGAAAGCGCGACGAAGCGTTTCGAGGGGAATCGTCGCACTGGACGCCTGCTCATGGATTCGCGAGGTATTGTCGCGCAGCATCTGACCCGTGCTGTCAATGATATTCGCGGTCGTGACGTTGAGCGCGCCAATCTGATCGAGCACCAGCTTCTCGTTCGTCAGCGCCTGCGCGACCGTCACGGCGGTACGCAACGCGCCAACGGTCGTGGTGGACGCGCGGTCGACGCCCTTAACCAGTTCGATGTTGTTTTTCTTCACGAGATCAAGGGCGAGATAGCCCTGCACGCTGACCGCCATCTGCGTCAGCAAGTCCTGTGTCCTCTGACGCAGATAGAACAAGGCGCTTTCGCGTAACGCTTTCGCCTTGGCCGGATCGGTCGCATCGAGTTCCGCCGCGCGGGACTCGAGTTCGGCGTCCAGCGCCTTCGACAGATAGATCATCTGCTCGAGCCGACCGAGCGCGACCCACAAATTCTGCCGCTCCACATCAATCGCAGTGTTGTCCTTCAGCAATTCGTCCTTGCCGCTCTTCAGTCGGGCAAGGATCGTCGCGATGTGGCTCTGCGCGCTCTTGTACGCGTCGAAATAGCCGCGGAGCCGGTTACCGAACGGTATGAGGCCAAACAGCCTGCGCGGGGCGAAGAGGTCGCCCTGCCGGAGCGGATCGAGGTCTTCGACGGTGCGGCGCAGCTCGGCGATGTCGGCGCCAAGGCTCGACGTCTCATCCATCGCGCGGACCGGCCGGTTTAGGAAACGGTTTGAGTGGTTCGCAGTTTCGGAAATTTCGCGACTGCCCAAATTTGTGACCAGGTCGACGCGCCGGCCAAATTCGGGCGAATGGCAATCCTGCGCGACGAGATCGTCGACGAACTCGACGACACGGCCTCTCAGTTTCGACTTTTGCTCTTCGTCGACCGGGACCAGGCCAATCGCCTTCTCGGGCGGCACAGCTGGCGCAGGTTCAGGCGGGACCAGTCTAAATCCATCGCTCACAGCGAGAGCCGTCCATTCCAAATGGCAAAAGGAATCGTTTGCGGACGCAAATTTGTGCCGATTGGCTAAGTCTTGGCAAGCCGGCGCTCCCCCAGCGGCGGGCGGGGCTAGTTTCGCAAGATGCGCAGATCGTCCCTGTATTCACGACCCGCAGCTGTGATATGGACACGCGACAGGCGACGCCGACGCCTATTCCTGCGTCGCCGGCTCGCTGGACCCGGCGGCGATCGAAGCTGGTGTTCCTTCAAGCGCCTCTTCATGAAATTCGCCGATCAGGCTCATCGCCCGGCGCAGATGGCCGTCGGCGCGATCGAGCGCGGTCTGCGCCTCATCGGGCTGATAGCCCTGCAGCAGAAGAAAGGCGAGCTTGACGCTCCCCCCTGCCCTGCCCAGCGCCGCCTGCACATCTTCGTGGCCTCGGCCGCTCAGGCGCGAAAGGATCCTCTCGCTTCTACGGACGAGCTTCCGGTTGGAGGCCTGGACGTCCACCATCAGGCCGTCATAGACGCGCCCCAGCGAGATCATGACGAGCGAGGACAACAGCATCAGCGTGATGCGCTGCGCCGTTCCCGCTTTCATGCGCGTCGAACCGGCGATCGCTTCCGGGCCTGTATCGAGAAAGATCGCGTGATCGGCTTCCTTAAGGAGCGGCGTGTCCCGGTTGTTAGCGACGCCGACCGCAAGCGCGCCCGCTTCCCTCGCGGCGCGCAGACACGCCACCGTGAATGGCGTTGTGCCGCTCGCCGCCACCGCGATGGCGACGTCCGCCGGGCCGATGTCATGGCGCCGGACAAGCTCCACAGCCTGCGCCTCCTGATCTTCGGCGCCCTCGACAGCCTGGAGCAGGGCGTTCTTGCCGCCCGCCATGAACAGCAAGAGCCGCTCCTGCGGCCAACCGAATGTCGGCATGAGTTCCGCGCCGTCCTGGACGGCAAGGCGGCCGGAGGTCCCGGCCCCCATGTAAACGAGCCTGCCGCCGCGCTTCAGCCGCCGCTCTATCGCGAGGCCCGCGCTTTCGATGGCAGGATGCGCGGCCCGCACGGCCGCGACGGCCGCGAACTGCCCCTCGATCATCGCTTCCAATATCTCGGCCGGCTCCCAGAGGTCGATGTTGGCGTAACGGGGGCTCGGGCGTTCGGTTTCCATCGGCGTCATCACGGCGATCGGGAGAGTTTTGGGGATATGCCTATCTATGAAACATATTCAAGAGCAGCCCACGAGCGAGTTGGAGGCTGGCGCGCCGCGAGCTTTCACGAGGAACTTTCCCTCAACCCACGGTCATGTTCGCTTCACTTTCGATGTTATGCGATTATTGGACAATGGCTACCGCTAACAGCGCAAGAGAATGACCTTCGCCGACTTCCAGATGACCGCCGAACTGCGTACGGCGCCCGAGGCCGTGAGGCGGCAGGAGCAGGCGCTATCGAGCGTGCTCGCCGCGCTCGCCGCCCGGCTGCGGCGCAAACCTCCGCAAGTCGTCGTCACCTGCGCGCGGGGCAGTTCCGCGCATGCGGCGACCTTCGGCAAACATCTGATCGAGCGATATCTCGGAATTGTCGTCGCGGCGGCGGCGCCGAGCGTTACGACGATCTACCATCAGCGACTCGGTCTCGATGGCCAGTTCTTTCTGGCCATTTCCCAGTCCGGGAAAAGCGGCGACCTCATCGAGCAAGCGGTCGCCGCGCGGGAATCCGGCGCCGTAACCGCCTGCATTACCAATGACGCCGCAAGCGAGCTTGCGCAGAGCTGTGAGTTCGTTCTGCCGATGGAGGCCGGCCCGGAACTGAGCGTTCCGGCGACCAAGACGTTCATCGCGTCGATCGCGGTTCTGGCGCGGCTTACCGCCCTGTGGGCGGAACATGAGGCGCTTGCGGGCGCATTGCGGCGTTTGCCAGACCGGCTCGCCGCCGCGAATGAACTCGATTGGAGCAATTTGGTCGGCGCCCTCACCGGCGCATCGAGTCTTGTAACGATTGGACGAGGACCGACGCTCGCCATCGCACGGGAGGCGGCGTTGAAACTGAAGGAGACGTCAGGGCTGCACGCCGAAGCGTTTTCTTCGGCCGAATTCCAGCATGGACCGATCGCCCTCGTCTCGTCGGATTATCCGATCGTGATCTTCACGCCCACCGACGCCGCCGCCGCGGGAACGAAGCAGCTGGCGGAAAATCTGAAAGCCAAAGGCGCGGCGTTGTTCGCCACCGGCTCGAATGGCGCCGCTGGCCAACTCGAGACTCTCGCGCCCGATCAGCCTGAAGCCGACGCCATCTGTCAGATCCAAAGCTTCTACGGGATGGTCGTCCGCCTCGCCGCGGCGCGGGGCGTCAACGTGGACGAACCGCCTCACCTCCAAAAGATCACCCGCACGCGATGAGCGTTTCAGGACTTCACGCCATCGTTGCGGATTTCGTCTTCGATGGCGCGACGCTTCATCGAAACAGCGCCGTCCTCATCGATGATTCACAGATCGCGGCAGTCGCGCCGCGCGACGAAGTGTCCGCCTCGGTCGATGTTTTCGAAGCGCCGGAGGGCGCATGGCTGGCGCCGGGCTTCATCGACGCGCAGGTGAATGGCGGCGGCGATTGCTTGTTCAATGCCGATCCGACGCCCGAAGGCCTCGCGAAAATTGTCGCCGCCCATCGAAGGTTCGGCACGACGGCGCTGTTGCCGACGCTGATCACCGACACAGACGACGTCATGGCGGCGGCGTTGAGCGCCGTCGAGACGATGCTTCCACAAGAGCCGGGCATTCTGGGCATCCATCTCGAAGGTCCCTTTCTGTCGCCCGACAAGCCCGGGGTCCATCGCCGCGACCTCATTCGGCGTCCCGAACCGCATCACCTTCGAATGCTCGCCTCCTATAAGAAAGGCGTGTGGCTCGTCACCTTGGCGCCGGAAGTCGCGCCCGCGGGCTTCATTGCGGCACTCCTTGCCGCGGGCGCGAAAGTTTCGCTCGGCCATTCAATGGCGACCTATGCGCAGACCCGCGCCGCAATGGCGGAAGGGCTGACCGGCTTCACGCATTTGTTCAACGCCATGCGGCCGCTTACGGCCCGCGAGCCAGGGCCGATCGCGGCGGCGCTTGAGTCGCCGAACGCCTATTATGGAATCATCGTCGATGGCGAACATGTCGCCCCGGCGATGCTCGGGCTCGCAATCCGCGGCGCCGGCCATCCGATGCTGGTCACCGATGCGATGCCGCCCGTCGGCGGATGCAGGCATGAATTCGTGCTGCAGGGCGAAGCGATCACGGTTCGCGAGGGCCGCTGCGTCACGCCTGACGGCGTCCTTGCAGGATCGTCGCTCGACATGGCGAGCGCCGTAAGGAACTGCGTTCGTCTCTTGGAACTGCCGTTGGAACGCGCCTTACGTCTCGCCTCCGCTGAGCCGGCCGACTTCCTGGGCGTCGGGCATTTTCTTGGCCGACTCGCGCCGGGCTACCGCGCCGATGTCGTGGCGTTAAATCCGGCCGATCTGTCAGTCGTCGCGACATGGGTCGCCGGAAGAAATCCGATGATGGCGCGCGGAAGCTGAGAACCCGACATCGGATCTACAATTGCGTCTGAACCAACTTAAAAACGGACGCTTGTCTCGAGAATCGTATAGGCGCCCTTGCCATTATATTGGTCACGCACATAGCCGCCCGCGAGACTCGCATAGAACGGTCCGATCTCCATGAGCGTGACATGCGCTCCAAACATTGGCTGAAGGTCGCCCTTGTATGTATTCAGCGCCACATGCGGCCCAAAGAACAATTTCCCTTTGAGCAAAGCCGGGAGAGCCTCGTCGAAGGGGAATGAGACGCCCGGCTTCACTTCGAAATACCCCCATCGGAACGCAGTCGTATAGATAGATGAAGCGAAAAGCATCAGATGATCATTCGGCGTCGCCCTGAACTCCAGGCTGCCTAAAACGCCAAACTCAGTTCCCGCGAGAGCGCTTACGGCGTCTGGCGGAATGCGCAGCGCAGCGTTCCACAGATTCGCGCCGAGGTAACCTTCAGTGGTGATCCCTACCCCGAGATATCCGCTCAGTTCCCAACTTTTCTCGACAAAACCGTAGCCGATCTGCGCGCCGACGAAACCATCTGACCCGAAATATTTACCCACCGTGACGACATCGGGAAGCGCTGTGCCGTCCGCCTGCATCGCGTCGGCAATTACATTCTCTACGTCGCTTCCCTTCACGTCATAAGCATAGCCCCCGAAGCCGCCGGTCGCTCGAAGACGCCACCCGGACTCTTCAAGAGAAGAGTCGATTGCGGCCGTTGCCGTAAGCCACTCGTACCAAGAGCGTCGAGTGGTGCCCCACGACCAGGAATCGAACGACAGGCGCGGTTGTCGTTTCGCTGGCTGGGCGATCGCGCCTTTCGAAGCCCCTTGCTCAGCCAGGTTCGCAACATCGACCGCTTTCGGCGACATCAAGAGCGAACAGATTGCTGCAACGCTGCTCGCGCAATTCATCCTTGGGCTCCCGAGCTCTCGCTGAGCCTAGCCTCGATCGAGCGATTTTCGTCAAGATTTGAAGAAAGCACGGATATTTTCAACCCAAGTGCTTTTTTGGCAACACCTGTGCGTCGAAACCCTAACGCGCGCCAGCCGCCAAGGCGCGTCAGCAAAGGCCATTCTGTTTGATCTCGTCCGAGCGCGCCATCACCGCCATTGGACGCATCGGCGTCGCGCGACGCAAAAAATTGTCGCCATCCGCATCGGCCTTAGCGATAATGCCGATGACGTCCGTGGTCATTGAATCGCCCATTCCCCACGCATGAACGCATCGAATATCAAGAGTCGATATTGGCTTCAGCTGGAAGCCAGTCACGAGCCTGGGGCCTGGAAGGTTCTAGACGCCGCCTACGGCGATCTCGCGCGCGCTTACCATAGTTGGCGCCATATTGGCGATCTTTTGCGAGCCTTCGACGAACTTGCTGCGCTGGCGACGCGGCCAGAGCTGATCATGACGGCCATCTTCTGGCACGACGTGGTCTATCGGACACGCGGCGCTGGCCAAAGCCGACGCGCGGATTTCCTCAATGTTCGGGACAGCGCGGAGATGTTTCGACGTCATACGCGTATGACTTCGGCCGACGCCGAGGCTGTTCATGAGCTGATTATGGCGACGACCAATCATCTTGAGGCGAAGCCCAGCCAAGAGCGCTATCCCGGTTTCTCCCAGGATTTCGACCTTTTCGTCGATCTCGACCTCAGCCCACTCGCGCTGCCGTGGGAACAGTTCGCCTCGAACTTTGAAGACATACGATTTGAATTCATTTGGATTCCGGAAGATGTCTTCAATGCCGGCCAGGCCGCCTTTCTCAAAAATCTGCTCGCTCACGGCGACAGGCTCTTCCGCCTGCCGGAGACGATCGCAATGTGGAGGTCCGCGGCTTTGACCAACATCAGGCGCTGCCTGAACAACCTCTCAGCTGGCGATGCGACGCCAGCGGCGTGACTCGGAAACGGCGATCCAATTCGTTAGCGCGTTGAGATGTATCGGAGAACCCCTTTTAGGCTCGCAGGCTCCGCGCTTAAGACGCGAAGCTCTACGCCGATCGGATGCTTCGGCAGTCCGTTTGTGATCGGAGACGTTCAAGATCGGTCGCAAAGCGTCTCTAAGTTCGACGATGTTGGCGACTTGACCTGGTCCCCTGATCTCGCCAGATGAGTTGTGAGTAGCGATCAGCGGGCCAGCGCGCCATGCGAGCGCATGCTTTCGCACCCGTCATTTATCAACCAAGTGATTTAGCGGTGAGCAGCTAGGGGGATAAATCTCATGGCTTCAACGCAGTCGACGCCAGCCGGGCGGCGCGCCAACGGAAAATGGAAAATAGCAATTTGGCTCGTCATTTTCATTCTGCTGTTTTTCGTACTGCTGGCGTTGTTGAATAACTTCAACTACTCGGTAGGCGCCCGGACCGGCGTCCTCAGTAAGCTCTCCACGAGAGGCGTCGCCTGTCGCACAACTGAAGGCCAATTGGCGCTTCCCAATTTTTCGAGATCAACCGATCGACGTCCGCGCAATCAGGAATTCGATAACACATTCAATTTTTCGGTTCCTGACGCCGACGTGAGGAAGCAGCTGGAAGCCATTCCCGCCGGTCAGACTGTCACGCTTGATTATCACCAGAAGCTTTTTGCTCTGGACTGGCCGCTGCCCTTCCTATGCGTACGCAGAACTGCCTTTGAAATCGTCGGGGTGAGACCAGGGCCTGCGTCCCCTGTCGCTCCCCCCGCTGCCGTCGGGCCGTGAAATCGAGCGACCGTCGGATCGCCTTCAGAAAAGGATCAGGACGCCTCTACGGCGTCTCGGCAAAAATGCCATAGGCGATCGAGAGAACGACCGTCGCGGGCACCGCGAGCACAACGCCCATCGCTCCAAAGAGCGAACCGAAGGCGAGCATGCAAAACAGCAGCACGACCGGCGACACGCTCAGGGAGCGGCTCTGCAGATATGGCGTGATCAAATAGCCTTCGATGAAACTCGCGGAGCCGATTGCAAGCGCCGCGAGGGCCGCGTTGTCTATTCCGTGCGGCAGAGCGACGAGCACGCCAACGATCATGGCGATGATCGAGCCGAAGTAAGGAACAAACGCCAAAGCGCCGCTGATCGTCGCGAGCGCCAGCGGCGCCGGAACGCCGAACGCCCAGAGCGCCGCGCCTGCGAAAAACGCGTTCATGGCGACGACGTAAAGCTGGATGTAGAGCCACTGTCGCAGCGAAGCGCCTGATCGTTTGAGAAACAACGCCATGTCGGGTCGCCGCGAAGCAGGCGTCAGCGCAAGCAGGCCCGCCGCATGCCTTTCTGGATCGGCGGCAAGATAGGCGGCGCCAATGATGGCGAAAATTCCATAGGCGAGTCCATTGCCGAGCGACCCGAGAACCGCGCCAAACTGCTGGGCGACGGGGGTCGTCATTTTGGAGAAGTCCACGTGAACGACGAATTTCTCAACGAAGCGACCCCACGGGTGCTCATCCAGCGTGCGCTCGATCAGAGCGATGGCTGCGGGAACGTCGAGGGCGACCTCGTCATATTGGCGCACGAGCTGGCCGCCAAACAGCATCAACGCCAGAACGATGGACGCGAGCGCGCCGAGCGCGACGACGCCGAGCGACAAGCCCCGAGAGAGGCCAAGCCGCGTGGAGACTTGCTCGGCGACGCCGCGCCAGGCGAGCGCAACGAGAATTGTGGCGAAAACTGCTGGGATAAGGTCGGTCAGCTTCCACAGGACGAATGAGACCGCGACGGTCGCCGCCGCGATCGTCGCCACGATGGCCGTCCGCGACGCGAAGTCGCCCTGATCGCCGCTCTTGTTCAGAAAGTTGATTCTCATGCCGCGCTCGCACTGCTTTTGTCGGTGATCATAAGCGCCCGCACGCGCCGGGAAAAGCAGCCGTCGAGCCGATAATTTATAGTCGCGCAGTATGACGGCGGAGATTCAAGCTGCATCGATCGAGATGGTTGACGGATCAAACGCTTAATGCGTCGGCTCCTATGCGGTCACCCCTCAGGTGAAACGGCCTCACGACGCGCGCGGGACATTAGTGACGGCAAGACTTCCCGCTCGAACGATCTCGCACGCGTCCTATTGCTGCGTCGCGGACGAATTCGGCGCGACGACGAACAGCGGAAGCTCCTGGTTGATTTCAAAGTGCTGGCCCGCCTCGGCGTTGCGCGAAACGACCTTGCCTTCGACCGGCGAGATGATCTCCGTCATCGCAAGATCGTTCTGCGCCGCCGCAAGCGCCTTCTGGATCTGCGCGACGTCAGCTTCGTCAGCGGCGGCCCGCGCCTTCGCTCTTTCGTAGATGGCGCGCGATCTGTCGAGCGCCGCGCGGGACTTGGCGCCGCGTGCGCTCAGATCCCGCCTTCGCTCGAAATCTTGCCGCGCGCGCAGCAGGGCGTCTGCGCTCCTGTCGCGCCGCTGCTGAGCGTTTGCGAGAGTCGACTTTTCGCGATCCACCACAGCCTCGAAAGGCCGCGGATCGATCTTGCCGCAGAGCTGGCCCGCTTTGACTGCCGCGTCCGGCTCGCAGAACAGCGCATCGATTCTCCCGGACACCCGCGCGCCGAAGGTCACTGGCGTCGGCGCATCCGCCCTCTCCGTCGCTGCGCCCGAACGGATCGGCGCGCGCTCGCGCAGGTCTTCACTCACATATTGATCGGCGGCGCCTCGATGCAGATACGAATACACTTCTCCAGCGATCAGGCCCAACACCGCAAGCCCTCCCAACGCCCCTTGCCAGGCGCCCGAGCGGCGAGAAGCCGGCGACGATGAGGTTTGCGCGACGGCGCGTTGAATCTCCAGAGGGAGGGGCTCGGCCGGCGGTTCAGAATCCGGCGACGAGCGACGCCTGGACCGATAGGCGCGAATGATGAATTTTTCCGCCTCGACGATGAGGAAGAACGCGAAGCCGCCGATAAACAGCCACGGCCAAACGTCGAGGGGAATGGCGGCGACGCCGAACAATTGCTGCAGCGGCGGCGCATAAGTGAACAGAAGCTGGAGAATGATGACCGCGCCGACGCCGAGCGGCAGGTAACGGTTGCCGAGATGCGCGGCGATCGAAAGCGACGAATCCGTCTTGAAGCGGCTGTTGAGCAGGTAAAACACCTGGCCGATGACCAGCGCATTGACCGCTACCGCGCGCGCAAGTTCGTCAGCGGCGTCCTGCGACTTCATCCAGAAGAACGCCGATAGGGTGAGAGCCAGCAGCGCCAAGCCAACGAAGATAACCCGCCATATCGCGAAGTTGTCGAGAATCGGCCGCGACACCGCGCGCGGGGGACGTTGCATCACGTCGAGTTCGTGCGGCTCGAAGGAGATGACGAGCCCGAGCGCCACTGAAGTCACCATGTTGACCCAAAGGATCTGCGGAGCCGTGATCGGCAGAACGAAGCCGACGACGATCGCGACGAGGATGACCAACGCCTGGGCGACGTTGGTCGGCAACATGAAAAGAAGCGCCTTCTCAATGTTGTTGTAGACCGTCCGCCCTTCACGGACCGCCGCTGTGATCGACGCGAAATTGTCGTCGGCGAGCACCATCGCCGCGGCTTCCTTCGTGACCTCGGTGCCTTTGATGCCCATCGCCACGCCGATATCGGCGCGTTTGAGCGCCGGCGCGTCGTTCACGCCGTCGCCGGTCATCGCCACGACCTGGCCGTTCGCCTGAATCGCCTTCACGAGCCGCAGCTTATGCTCGGGACTGGCGCGCGCGAAAACGTCGACGTTGCGCACCTTCTCCTGGAGTTCTCCGTCATTCATCGCTTCGATTTCGGCGCCGGCGACCGCGGTTCTTCCATCGCCGATGCCGAGCATCTTGGCGATCGCCGCCGCAGTGATCTTGTGATCGCCCGTGATCATCGTCACCCGAATGCCGCCATTGTGGCATTCGGCGACCGCCTCGACCGCTTCCTTGCGCGGCGGGTCCATCAGTCCGACCAGCCCCAACAGGATGAGGTCGCGCGGCAAATCCTCAGGCGCCAGACTCGTGGTCCCAAAACGCGGATTGGGCAGCCAGGCTAGTCCCAGCACGCGTTCGCCCTGGGCCGCGAGCCGATCCGACGCCTCCATCCAGTATTCGCGCATCAGCGGCGCGGGAACGCTCTCAGTTTCCTGCCGGCTGCAGTGCGCAAGAATGACTTCGGGCGCTCCCTTGACGAGCAGCATGCGGCCGCCGCCTGCGTCCTCATGCAAGGTCGCCATGAATTTATGTTCGGACTCAAAGGGTATGGCGTCGATCCTGCGCCGCCCCGCTCTTTCGGCTTGCCGGTCGAACCCCAGTTTGGCGGCGAAGGGATAAAGCGCCGCCTCGGTGGGATCGCCTTCGACCTTCCACGCGCCGTCCGAATGGCGCAGCTCGGAGTCGTTGCAAAGCGCGGAAACCATGGCCATGCGCTTGAGGACAACGCTTTGGCCCGCCGGCTCGCCGTCGAGCAGCACCTCGCCTTCGTTCGCATAACCGTCGCCCGTGACGTGATAGTGAGAAGTTGCGCTGACCGCCGAAGCGACCATCATTTCCATGAGCGTCAACGTGCCGGTCTTGTCGGAACAAATTCGCGATACCGATCCGAGCGTCTCCACTGCGGGAAGCCTGCGGATGATGGCGTTGCGCTGCGCCATCCGCTGCACCCCGATCGCCATCGTGATCGTGATCAGCGCGGGCAAGCCTTCGGGAATCACCGAGACGGCGATCCCGACCACCGCTTGAAACGCCTCGACGAACGGCAGGTCGCGCACCCACCGCCCATAGGCGAAGATCAGGACGCTGATGACGCCGATCACTTTCGCGATCGTGTGTCCGAACTGCTTGATCTGGCGCAGCAGCGGCGTCTCGAGCACATTAACCGTCGCGAGCATCTGATTGATGCGGCCGAGTTCCGTCGCAGCGCCCGTGCCGACAACGATCCCGACGGCGCGTCCCGAGACGACCAGCGTGCCTGAGAACGCCATGTTCTCGCGATCTCCGACCGTCGAATTTTCCGGCGTCGGATCCGTCGACTTGTCCGCCGGCACGGACTCCCCCGTCAGGGCGGCTTCGTCCGTCCGCAGGTTTTTCACCTCGATGAGTCGAATGTCCGCGGGTATGCGGTCGCCTGATTCGAGAAGCACGACGTCGCCTGGAACGAGTTCCTCCGCGGCGACGACACGCGTTTCGCCATCGCGCAAAGTGCGAGCCTCGGAAGAGAGCATGTTGCGGATCGAATCCAGCGCCTTCTCGGCCTTGCCCTCCTGGATGAAGCCGAGCAGCGCATTGATGACGACGACGCCCGTGATGATCGATGCGTCGAGCCAAAGTCCGAGCATCAGCTTGATGAAGCCGGCGGCAAGCAGGACATAAACAAGGACGTTGTCGAATTGCAGCAGGAACCGCATCAGCGGTCCGCGTTTGGAGCCTTCAGGCAACCGGTTCGGGCCGTATTTCGCGAGGCGTCGGTCCGCCTCGTCGCGCGCGAGCCCTTCCGCAGGGTCGCTCTTGAGACGACGAATCGTCTCGTCGACGGCCACCGCATGCCAGGGCGGAGTTTGCGCCGCGTCTCGATCGGTCACTGATTGAGCCTCCCGCCTATCGAAACCCACGCGATCTTGTCGGATCGCCGCACTACAGTAAAGTTAAGAAATGGCCAGTCGTCACGCGTGACGGCTGAAGGAGCGTTACGACGTCTCGCCGTCAGCGACTGCGAGACGTCCGGCTTCGATACGAACGTCGCGTGCGAGCAAGCCGCGTTGCAAGAGGCGCCTTTCTGGAGACGTCCAATGGCAAAAGATGGCGAAACGCCAATGAAGCGCAAAGAGTATGAGGCGGCGCTGAGGAAGTTGCAGGTGGAGCTTTGCGCCCTGCAGGACTGGGTCAAGGCGACGGGCCAGCGTGTGGTCGTGGTCTTCGAGGGACGCGACGCGGCCGGCAAGGGCGGCGTCATCAAGGCGATCACCGAACGGGTGAGCCACCGCGTCTTCCGGGTGATGGCGCTGCCGGCGCCCTCCGATCGCGAGAAGACGCAGTTGTATCTGCAGCGCTATGTGTCTCTGCTCCCGGCGGCGGGCGAAATCGTGATTTTCGATCGCAGCTGGTACAATCGGGCCGGCGTGGAATACGTCATGGGGTTTTGCACCGAAGCGCAGCATCGTCGATTTCTCGAAATCTGTCCCGAGTTCGAACTCCTGATCGTCGACGACGGCATTCTGCTCATCAAATATTGGTTGGAAGTGAGCGAGGACGAGCAGAAGCGCCGCTTCGACGCGCGCATCGACGATCCTTTACGCCAATGGAAGCTTAGTCCGATGGACTTGGCCTCGCGATGCAGATGGTACGACTATTCGCGAGCGAGAGACATGATGTTCAAGGCGACCGATACGAAATTCGCTCCCTGGCATATAGTGCCTTCGGACGACAAGCGGCGAGCCCGCCTCAACTGCATAAGCCATCTCCTCAAGTCCATTCCCTATGAAAAGGTCGAACGTGAAAAGGCGAAACTTCCGAAGCGCTCGACGGAGCGCGCCTATGACGATCTCGCATCGCTGCAAGGATTGAGGTTCGTGCCGGAAAGATACTGACGCGGCAGCCTGAATTCGTCTCGTGGCTCAAGTGCTTGCCCGCGCCTGGTCTCCCTGACGCGGCAGATCGAGATAGCGCGCGCCAACGCAGCCTATGAGGCGGACAAGGGCCCGTACCCCTAGCTTTTCAACGTCTCCCGGGAGGCGCTCTTGGCCGCCCGGGACAATTGCGAAGCTTTCCCGGTTATGCAAAATTGTCGTGTGATAATCCATTGGGAGGAACACATGACTACCGAAAATTTTGACGAGAGCTCTCAACTCTCGCGTCGCTCGCTGCTGACCGCGCTTTTTGCGACAGCGGTCGCGGCGCCGATCGCGGCTCTGGTTCCTGACGACGCCGAAGCACAGGAGCGGCAGTTCACCACCTTCCATCATCAGCCGCGCTCCCCTCGTCCGCGCAGCGCCGCCAGAGGCAGGCGTCGCCATCGCCGAGTCGCGCGCGTCCGCCGCACCGGACCGACGCAGTCGACCGCTCCGGAGCCGTCGGAGAAGCCGGCGCAGTAAGTACGGACGGCCGGAACAGGGCGCGCGGTCTTCTCGCAAGACCCGCGCGCTTCGCTCAACGGATTCGCTCAAAGGAGCGGAACGGAGAGCGGATAGCGGTCCCGGCAGCGCCACGAACAGCGCCTCGCGGTCAGATCCCTTCCAGCAATGCGTCGAGGTCAAGAGACGAGCGGACGCCGACGTCGCGCTCATGACGGTCGAGGAATTCTTGGGCCGACCGGCGACCCTCGTCGCGCAGCATGCAGAGGAAATCCCATTCCGCGATCAATTTGGAGGATGCGCTGAGCTGCGTCATCATCTCCGTCGAAATCCGGTGGATGCGCATCCCTGCCCAGCGTGCGCCTTCCTCGTCTCCGGGATTGGCGGCCCGGCGCAATAAGGCGATCATGCGCAGTTCCTTCAGCAGAACCCCGTTGAACGACACTTCGTTGAGGCGATTCAATATTTCGGTCGCCGAGCGCGGCGTGTTCTTGCGTTCGATCGGATTGATCTGGACGAGGATCGTATCGGTCGACGCGCATTCGCGAACGAGCGGCGTAATCGTCGGATTGCCGGAATAGCCGCCGTCCCAATAGGCTTCGCCGTCGATCTCGACGGCCTGGAACATGGTCGGCAGGCATGCCGAAGCCAGAAGCGCTTCCGGCGTGACGTCTGCGTTTCTGAACACGCGGGCGCGGCCTGTCGAAACGCTCGTGGCGGTGACGAAAAGCATGATCCGCGCGCGCGCAAGCCGCTTGAAATCGACCGTTTCCGCCAGGATGTCGCGCAGCGGATTGACGCCCTTGGGATTGAGATCATAGGGCGAGAATAGGCGCGACATGATGTCGGTCATGACGAAGAAAGGCGAAGCGTCGAGCGTCCAGCGACCCATCAGCGCATCGATCGGATTACGCTGCAACGGACTGAGCCGCGCCGCCTGCGACACGCGCCGCCAGAAAAGCTCAAGGGCGGCACGCGCGCCGTTTGCGCCATTATCGACATAGCCGCTGATCAGCGCCGCCGCATTCATTGCGCCGGCCGATGTGCCCGATATTCCTTCGATCTGCAGCCAGCGCTCTTCCAGCAAACGGTCCAGAACGCCCCAAGTGAAGGCGCCATGCGCGCCGCCGCCTTGCAAGGCGAGGTCCACAGAAACCATATCGCGCGTCATTCCGCAACGCTCCACCTCTGCGTCAGCGTCCGATCAATTCGAATCTCCGCCAAACTTCCGGCGCCCAGCTAAGGAGGCGCCTGCTAACTTTCCAACGCGCAAGATCGATTAATTCAGTGGGCCCGGCTCGAATGGGACTATAGTTTGCGGGCGCGCGTTTATTTGGGCAAGCCGCTTTTGCGCGCAGCCGACGGACTTCGGCGGGCCATTTTTCGGATGATTCAAGGACAGACAATGCTGGGCATGGCGCTCAAAACGGCCAAGTGGTTCTTCATCCTTCTGAGCCTGTTCGTCGTCGCGTTTCTCGCCGTGCGCATCTACAACTCTCAGCGCGGACTGCCGCTGGAAGTGTGGCATACATACGTGCCGCAAGAGTTGAGCGACAAAGAATTGGACGCCGCCGATTGGGACGCCTATCTCCAGGCGGAGGCGAAAATATTCGACTCCCTGCGCGTCAACGTCAGCCAGCGACTGACGCCGGAGGAGCAGGTTCCCTTCAATCGCTACTTTGAAGGCAGTCCCGTCTATCCGGGGCATTTTTCGCAGGACTGGAACCGGTCTTATCTCCTCGAACCCGCAGGGCAGCCGGTCGGCGCGGTCGTTCTCCTGCATGGATTGACCGATTCGCCCTACAGTCTGCGCCACATAGCCTCACGCTATCGCGACCGCGGATTCGTCGCTGTCGCGATACGACTGCCCGCACATGGCACCGTGCCCGCGGCATTGACCGATGTGAAATGGATGACCTGGTTGGCCGCGACCCGTCTTGCCGTGAGGGAAGCGCGGCGTCGCGCGCCCGAACCGGCTCCTTTACATATCGTGGGGTTCTCGAACGGCGGTTCGCTTGCGCTCAAATATACGCTCGATGCTATCGAGGATAAACGGCTCCCCCGGGTGGACCGTCTGATCCTGATCTCGCCCATGGTGGGCATCACGAGGTTCGCGCGCTTCGCCGGACTGGCGGGTCTGCCGGCCGTGCTTCCCGCCTTCGCCAAGGCGGCTTGGCTGAGCAGGCTGCCTGAGTTCAATCCGTTTAAGTATAATTCCTTTCCCGTGAATGGCGCGCGCCAATCCTATCGCCTCACTGACGGGCTCGGAACGCAGATGTCGCTGGCCCGACGCGAGGGGCGACTCGCCGAGCTGCCGCCGATCCTGACGTTCCAGTCCGTTATGGATTTCACGGTCAGCACGCAGGCGGTCCTATCCGGTCTTTATGATCATGTGCCCGCGAACGGCAGCGAACTCGTCCTGTTCGACGTGAATCGGAACGTCAAATTCGGTCCGCTGCTTCGACCCTCCGCTGAAACCGCGCTCTCGCGGATCGTGCCTCCGGGCGTGCGAACCTATCGTTTGACGGTCGTAACGAACGCCGGCGAAGGAACCGACGATGCGCTGGAGCGCGTCGTCGAGGCCGGGGAGACGGAAGAGCGGAATCAACTGCTGGGGCTCCAATACCCCAAAGGCGTTTTCTCGCTCTCGCATGTCGCCTTGCCCTTCCCGCTCAGCGACTCTCTCTATGGGCTTACGCCGGATCCAACCGAAGACTTTGGCGTTCACCTGGGATCGCTGGCGCCACGCGGCGAACGCGGGACGCTGATCGTCAGTCTGGACGCGCTATTGCGCATGTCGTCGAACCCGTTCTTTCCCTATATGGCGCAGCGCATTGAGGAGCGCCTTCCGCCGCGTCAAGACGGCGCGACCGATCTCAACGGCGAGCGCCTGCAGTCGCCGCAACAGACGGCTCCGGGAGCGCCGCCCCATCGCCCGACGAGCGTGACGCCTGCAGGTCCTGCCGGAGCGGCCGCGGCGCGGCCTTCAAGAAAGCGCTCGCCGCGTTGAAGGAATGACGTTCGCGAAACGGCGCGAGTCCGCCAAACGTCGTCTTAGAGCCGCCGCGTGCGCCTCATGAATGAACGCCCAAGAAGGCCAACGAGATAACCGCCGATGGTGATCGCGAAATAGACGATGATGACAAAAGCCCAGCGGTCGCTGGCAGACGCCACCCTGCGGAATATTTCCGCCAGATAATTGAGATCGATGAAGCTGTTCGCGAACAGCCCGCAAGCGACAGCGAGCGCTGGCACGATCCACCAGGGCGCTCTGAAATAGCCGAGGAGAATGGAGAGTAGAAAGACGACGAAACCGAAGACGTGCAAAAATTCGAGGAAAACCGCCTGGGAAAGCAAGCCAATGAATCGGATCAGCCAAAGCATCTGACGCCTCTCTGCCGCAAGCTCAGACCGTTTTCTTAGCTGAATTCGACCGCAGCAGCCATATGGTTCGCCCTCTCAATCACCAAGATGTTCCCCCGGCGTCCGCGGATGGGCCAGAAGTCGGGAACGGCATTGCGCAGCGGACCGCGGGTTTCCGCGCCCCTCAGCCGGGCTGGCGGGGCGACGCGCTGGGCCGCTCCCCTGACAAGAGTTCCGCCAGCCATCGGGTCGAGGGGAACTGCTCAAGAATCGTCAGCGTTGCGATCGAAAGCGGGACGCCGAGAAAGGCGCCAAGGGCGCCCCACAGGAAAGTCCAGAGCACAATCGAAAAAAGGACGATCGGCGGGGAGATCGACAGAGCTGATCCCGAAAACACCGGCTCGAGATAGCTGCCGATGACGAACTGGATCACCAGCACCCCCAGAAATACGAACAAAGGCGTCTCCACCGAGCCGAATTGCACGAAGGCGAAAAGCGGCACAAGCACTGTGACGATGAGGGAGCCGATGTAGGGCAGGTAATTCAGCGCAAAGGCCAGCACGCCCCATGCGCCAGCCATTTCCAAATCCATGAACTGGACGAAACCCCAGATAGCGAGACCCGTCGCAATGCTGGCGATCGTACGAACGAACATATAGGTGCGGAACTTTTCGCTGATCTTCCTGCCGCCTTCCAGCAGGCGTCGGCCCGTCTCCTGATTTTCGAGAGAAGCAATTCGCGCCTGAACGGCGTCGGTCTCCGCCAGTCCCAAAATAACATAAACGAGAACGATGACGGCGAAGGCCAAAATTGTGTTCACTCTCACAGCGACTGTACGGAGAAGCCTGATGAGCGATGCGGCGTCAAAATGCTCCGTAATGAGCGTGAAAACGAAAATGTCGTGCTCTTCCAGCCACGACGTGGATGTCGTCACCGTTTCCTGGATGCGGTCGAAATTCTGTCTGATCCACTCCACCACCTCTCTGCCGCCCCAGGCGATCAGAGCGAACAGCGCCAGAATCACGGCGGCGGTCATCACGACTGTCACAGTCAGAGCAATCGCCTTCCCTACTCGCGCCTGCATGGCCTTCTGCAAGGGCCAGGCGATCGCGATGATGAAGACAGCAAAGACGACCGGCTCAAGGACCGCCTGCCCGAACTTGCAGGCGACCAGGACGATAAAGAGGATCACGGTAACGGACGTCACGTTCGCGATGCGACTGTTTTCCATGATGGTCCCGTTACCGTTGCAGGCGCGGCCCGTCGTTGATTCGAACCGGAACGCGGTCTGATCGCCGACGCGGCTCATCGAACGGCTAAGTTTATGAGCCGGCCAGTTGGGGTGGCAAGCGGCGATTCTGAGCAGTGAGGCAGTTGGGCCGTCAGATCGCGCGGGAGGCGCCGAACGCGCGCGTTCTCATTGAAGGATCGGCCGATATAAGGAGTGGAGAAGCACAGCCGGCGCCGCTGTTAAGGGACGGCGTCGGCTCTGAGATTTTGCGATTAACGCCCTAGCGGCCTCAGCGCCGATATAACTTCTCCAGCGCATTCTCGCCGAGGAGCTCGTGAAGACGGCCAAGGATCAACAGCACGACGCCGAAAAAGCCGAGCGACATCCAGCCGAAAAAGACAAAGCCCCAATGCAGTGGACCCGCAAAGCCTTCGTCCATCGCCCAGAATGTGTGACCCCACTCATTGAATCCCACATTTGGGATCGTCATGAAGACGCCGACGACAAGCACCGCAAAGGCGAGAGAATAGCCCTTCGCGAAAAGAGGCAGGCGCGTCTTCGCATAGAAGAACGCGCCCAGCCCGATGACCGCAAAGAGCGGATACGAAATGTAGAAGGTGATGATATTGCTCGGCGTGAAATCCGTGTCTCGAACGGCGGTCATGTGCCAGACTGCCGTCTGCTCGGTAAAGAAGCTCAGCCCCCAAAAGAGGGCGAGGGAAAAAACGACCAGCCACTGAACCAAATAAATGAGCCGGCGCATCTCTGCTGCGGCGCTCAGGTTCGCCAGATCGCGGTCGCGCGTGCGCCACAGAAAGCCGACGAGGCCGACCGCGCCGAAGCTCGACGCCAGGATCGCAAATTGCAGCAGGCTCATCCAATAGGACTGAAATTCGGGCGAGAAGGAATCGAGTCCGGCGCTCCATGCGAATAGCTGCTCGTAGAGTCGCAGGATCGCCACGTAGAACATCAGCGCAAAAACGCCGATGAAAACGGGTCTTGTATCCATGATTTGCTCCGCGCGCCGGGCGGCGGAACGGGTTTCTGCTTTTGTCGTACTCATGATTGTCTCCAGATGTCTGTACTTTCGGGGCCTAGCGCCCTCAATCGAAGTCTGATGCGTCGCGCGCGACGGTCGGGAGCTGAACCAGCTCGGCGGCCGACTGGACGGTGAATTAACTGAAGAGCTCTCTCGCGAGCGCACGACTATCGCAGCATGGCCATCGCGTCGCGGGCCTGCTCTGAAAGGATTTGTCGCGAGAAAAGCCTCAGCCCTGCTGAGGGGGAGCCCGTGGCGACTGGGGCGCGCGTTTTGGCTCGATGCGCGGCGCGCGATCCGAACCTTCCGGTGGTCGCGGAATGGCTTCGGTTGGGAAAAATACAGCGGTTGAAACGTCAGACTTTAGAGGAGGCGCATCCAGCGCGCTCTCATGAAGAATGCAGCAGAGCCCTTGGCAGGTGCGGTCGTCGGGCGCCGGCGGTGGCGCGCTCCCGGTCGCTTCGACTTGCGGCGCGCAAAAAAATGCGCCGAAAACGACGCCGCCCTCTCCGAGCGCCGCGAGATGCGCGACCGCGACCGTCGTCTGAGCGAGAAAAAGGCAGGCCACCATCGCCGCGAACATGCGCGCGCGCAGACTCTGCCGCTGAATGAATGGAGCCACCGCCGCCTCTCGGTTTCCAGAGGCAACGTTAGGTTTCGAACGCGCGAGCGGTCAAGCAACGCGTCGGCGGCGCCATGCGGCGAAACGACGCGTCGAATTTGATGCAGGACAAGATCATCCGCGACGCGCCTGTTCTCAACATTGATTTGAAATCTCGCTCTCGATCTTGTTGCAGGGCTCCGAACGCCACGCCCCCATCGCGTGACGTGGAGAGCCCCAGTTTCATGCCCGACCTTGGCCATAACCTTGGCGCGCCGACGGCAAGCTCTGCTTGCCGAAACTGCCCCGAGTTTGCGGCCGGCTGTGGGAAAGCGCCACAGGCGTTGTGTTGAAATCGGCTCGCCGAATGGGGTGCGCTGTCATAAGTTCAACGATGCGGCGACGGAACATGGCGGCACGCGGGATGCCTGAGATGCATAAAGGCGTTTGCGCCGGCTTGAGCGCGCGAGAACCGAAGACGGCGCAATTCAAAGGCTGGTCAGTGCGCATCCTAAGCACGGGCGGCTACTTCCTCGCGGCCTCGCTGCAGCCGCTACGCCGTGCAGCGCTCGAGTTGAAAGTCTACGCCCGTGGCGAATTCGGACGTTAGAAGCGGCGCGCGGCGCCCTCGGGAAGAAGCGCAAGCGATCGTCCTTGAGGTCGTGCGCGAACTCGTGGTCGAATTGCATCCCGATCTCGTCGACTCTCGTCTCGTGCAGCTCGACAGCGACCTCGATCGTGATCTCGCGCTCGACAGCCTTTCGCGGGCGGAGCTTCTGCTGCGGCTCAACCGCACCTTCAAGGTGCAGCTGCCCGAGAGGCTCATCGGCGAGGTCAACCGCCCTCGCGATCTCGTAGACGCCGTTCTCGCGGCAGGAGCCGTGGCTGCGCCCGTGGCGCTTCGCGCCGCGTCGGCGATGACGCTTGAGGCCGTGAGCGAGCCGATCGAGGCGAAGACGCTGATCGATGCGCTCGCGCGTCACGCCGAACTTCACGGCGACCGCGAGCATGTTTTGCTCTGGCGGGCGGAAGGCGCGCCGGAACCTCTGACCTATCACGACCTCTATCACGCCGCGCGGGCGGCGGCGGGCGGTCTGATTGAACGCGGAGTCGGCCCCGGCGATCGAATCGCGATCATGCTGCCGACGAGCCGCGATTTCTTCGTCGCCTTTTTTGCGGTTCTGTTCTGCGGCGCCGTTCCCGTGCCGATCTACCCGCCATTCCGTCTGTCGCAGATCGAGGATCATCTTCGTCGCCAGGCCGGCATATTGTCGAACGCTGAGGCGAGCGCGCTCATCACCAACGACGAGATTCGGATCGTCGGGCGATTGCTATACGGGCTCGTCAGCGCGCTCCGGCACATTGTCACGATTCCTGAATTAAGCGCAGCATCGCCCTTGCCCGCGCCGCTGCCGGCCGCGCCTGACGCTACCGCACTCATTCAATACACGTCGGGCAGCACCGGCGACCCGAAGGGCGTCGTGCTGTCTCACGCGAATCTGCTGGCGAACATTCGCGCCATGGGCGCCGTATTGAAGGCCTCGTCGGCGGACAGGGTCGTCAGCTGGTTGCCGCTTTATCATGACATGGGCCTGATCGGCTGCTGGCTCGGCAGTCTCTACTATGGCGCGCCCGCTCTCATCATGTCGCCGCTGTCCTTTCTCGCTGATCCGGCGCGCTGGTTCTGGGCGATCGATTCGCACAGGGCGACGATTTCCGCGGCGCCGAATTTCGCATATGAGCTTTGTCTGAAAGCGATCGACGACGCCAAGATCAACGGCCTCGACCTGTCGTCGCTGCGGGGGATCATGAACGGCGCCGAGCCCGTGAGTCCGACGTCCCTCGCGCGTTTCGCTCAGCGGTTTGCGTCGTACGGTTTCCGGCCCGAGATGATGACTCCGGTTTACGGGCTGGCGGAGAACGCCGTCGGGCTTGCCTTCCCGCCGCTCGGCAGAGGACCGCTCATCGATCGCGTCGATCGCAAGGCGCTCGATCGCGACGGCGTCGCGCGCGTCGCCTCTGCGGGAGCCGACAGCGTCGTCTCATTTGTCGCCTGTGGACGGCCGCTGCCGCATCATGAAATCCGCATCGTCGACGACGCCAGCCGCGAACTGCCGGAGCGACAGGAGGGACGCATTCAGTTTCGCGGCCCCTCTGCGACGCGAGGATATTTCCAGAATCCTGAAAAGACAGCCGCGCTGTTCGACGGCGACTGGCTCGAGACCGGAGACCGCGGCTATATCGCGGGCGGCGACGTCTTCATCACCGGCCGCATCAAGGATCTGATCAAGCGCGCCGGACGCAACATCTATCCGCACGAGCTGGAGGAAGCGGTCGGAGCGCTCGACGGGACGCGAAAGGGCTGCGTCGCCGTTTTTCCCGCTCTTGATGCGCGCGCCGGAACGGAGCGACTCATTGTCCTGGCCGAAACGCGCCTCACGGACGACGCGCGGCGATCGTCTTTGCGCAAGAGGATCACGGAGACGTCTCAAGCCTTGCTCGATCTCGCGCCCGATGAAGTCGTTCTCGCGCCGCCGCATACGATTCCGAAAACTTCGAGCGGCAAGATCAGACGCTCCGCTGCTCGCGCCATGTTCGAAGCCGGCCGGCTGCAAGCAAAGAGCGAAAGCCCGCAGTTGCAGCTTGTCCGCGTCGCATTGTCGGGCGTCATGCCTCGTCTGCGCCGTCTCTCATCGAATTTCGCGATCTCGGCCTATAACGGCTACGCGTGGAGCGTGCTGGTTCTGATCGGCGCTTTCGTCTGGCCAGCCGTGCTGCTGACGCCAAAGCGGAACTGGCGTCACCGCCTTGTCGGCGCCGCCGCCCGGCTGTTTTTCCGCCTGATCGGATGTTCGCTCACGGTCACCAGCGATGCGCCCGTCCCACAAGAGAACGCCATTCTTATCGCCAATCATTCGAGCTATCTGGACGGCGTCGTGCTGATCGCCGTCTGTCCTGGCGAGCTTTCGTTCATCGCCAAGGAGGAGCTTGCGCATCAGCGCGTCGCCGGTCCGTTCTTGCGGCGACTCGGCGCGATTTTCGTGCGCCGATCTGATCCGGCCGGCGGCGTCGCCGACGCGAGGAACGCTCTGAAGTCAGCGCGGGCCGGCATTCGGCTGGCCTGGTTTCCGGAAGGAACTTTTTCGCGCATGCCCGGCCTCCTCGCCTTCCATATCGGCGCGTTCTCGACCGCCGTGCAATTGGGGCTTCCGGTCGCGCCGATCACCATACGCGGCACCCGGTCAATTTTGCGCAGCGATTCATGGCTGTTCAGACGAGGTCCTATCGCCGTGCATATCGGCGCGCCGATCGAGCCTCGAGGCGATGACTTTCAGGCCGCGGTCGCGTTGCGCGACGCAACGCGGCGACAGATTTTGGAGCGTTGCGGCGAACCCGATCTTGCTCACGAGCGCGTGACGTTGACGGGATGACACGCCATTCGAATATTCGTTGAGACGAGCGCCAGGAGATGAACCGCAATGGAGCGGATCTGGTTGAAAAATTACAGCGCGGGCGTTCCTGCGGAAGTCGACGTCAACGCCTATCGCTCCCTCATCGATATGTTTGAACGCAGCGTTGCGCGCTATTCGGACAAGCCGGCCTTTATCCAGATGGGCGTAACGCTCACCTATGCTGACGTCGACCGCCTGTCGCTGTCCTTTGCAGCGTTTCTCAGCGAGGAGACGAGACTTCCGAAAGGCGCGCGTGTCGCGCTGATGATGTTGAATGTTCTTCAGTATCCGATTGCGCTGCTGGGCGCGCTCCGCGCAGGATATGTCGTCGTCAACTGCAATCCGCTCTATACGGCGCACGAACTCAGCCGGCAGTTGGCGGACTCGGGCGCACAGGTTGTCATCGTCCTTGAGAATTTCGCGTCCGTTCTGCAGGCGGCTCTGCCCCTGACGCAAGTCGAGCGCGTGGTCGTCACCCGTATCGGCGATATGCTTGGTTGGGGACGGGGAACGCTCGTCAATTTCATGGTCAAGCGCGTCAAAAAACTCGTGCCGGAGTGGAGCATCCCAGGCGCGATCGATTTTCGCGCCGCTCTGCGACGAGGCGCGCACCGCGCGTTCGCGCCTCCGGCTATCGCGCCCGATGACATCGCCTTTCTGCAATATACGGGTGGGACGACGGGCGTGCCCAAGGCGGCGATGCTGACGCATTACAACGTCGTCGCCAATATTCAGCAACACCATGCGCATTTGAGCGCCGTGCTGGGGGATGGACAGGACGTCGTGATTACGGCGATCCCACTCTTCCATATCTATGCGCTGACGGTCAGTTGCCTGCTGGCGATAAAAATTGGCGCGGCCAATGTGCTGATCGTCAATCCGCGCGACATCAACGGTCTCGTTAGAGAACTCGCCAAATACAGGTTCACCTGTTTTCCTGGCGTCAGCACGCTGTTCAAGGCGCTTTGCGAAAATCCTGAATTCAATCGACTCGATTTCACAAGCTTACGTATTGCCGCATCGGGCGGATCGGCGCTGCAGGAAGCCGTCGCGCGAAAGTGGCAAGCGATCACCGGCAAAGCTCTGATCGAAGCTTACGGTCTGACTGAGGCGTCGCCCGTCGTTACGTGCAACCCGCCCGATCTGACGGCGTTCAATGGATCGTGCGGCGTGCCTATCCCATCGACAGATATCGCCATCAGGAACGAAGAGGGCGCGGATGCGCCCATTGGCGAAGCCGGAGAATTGTGCGTGCGCGGACCGCAGGTCATGAAGGGCTATTGGAACAGGCCCGACGAGACGGCGAATGTCATGACCTCCGACGGCTACCTGCGGACCGGCGACATTGCGACCATCGACGAAAACGGTTTTGTGCGCATCGTCGATCGCAAGAAAGACATGATCAATGTCTCTGGCTTTAAGGTATATCCCAGCGAGGTCGAGGAGGTCCTTGCGCGACATCCCGGAGTTCAGGATGTTGGCGTCGTAGGCGTCCCCGATCCGGTTTCTGGAGAGCGGGTCAAGGCGATCGTCGTCAGGCGACGCGATGTGACGCTAACGCAAGCCGAACTTGAGGCGCACTGTCGCAAATATCTTACCCGCTACAAGCTCCCGCACATCATCGAGTTCCGAAACGAGCTGCCGAAGACGAGCCTGGGCAAGGTTTTGCGGCGCGGCTTGCGGGAAGCCGCGCCCGCACCGCGGAGCTTGTGATGGCGGTGGCGTTTTGATGCCTGTCCACTGCGCCGAAGTCGCCGAGATGTTCGATCCGACGGAGAGATCAAGGGCGACAATCCGCTCCGCACGCGAGAGACGACAGCCGCGCGTCCCCTCACCCTACCTGCCCGCGATGGCGCAGGAAATGATCGGCGAGCACACACGCCATCATCGCCTCCCCGACAGGAACGGCGCGTATGCCGACGCAGGGATCGTGGCGGCCCTTCGTGACGATGTCGGTCTCATTGCCGAAGCGATCGATTGTTCGGCGGGGCGTGAGAATCGAGGAAGTCGGCTTGACCGCGAAGCGCACGATGACGGGTTGGCCTGTCGAAATCCCGCCGAGCACGCCGCCGGCGTTGTTGGATAAGAACTGCGGTCCGCTCGGTCCGGCGCGCATCTCGTCGGCGTTGTCTTCGCCAGTGAGTTCCGCGGCGGCGAAGCCCGCGCCGATCTCGACGCCCTTCACTGCATTGATCGACATCATCACCGCGGCCAGATCGGCGTCGAGCTTGCCGTAGATCGGCGCGCCCCAGCCGGCGGGAACGCCTTCGGCGACAATCTCGATCACCGCGCCCACGGACGATCCGTCCTTGCGCACGTCATCGAGATAATCGGCCCATAACGCCGCCGCGCGCGCGTCGGGGCAGAAAAGCGGATTGCGCTCGACCTCCGCCCAATCGAATTGCGCGCGATCGATCTTGTGCGGGCCAACCTGCACGAGCGCGCCGCGAATCGTCACCCCGGCGATCACCTTGCGCGCGACCGCCCCGGCGGCGACCCGCGCCGCGGTTTCGCGCGCCGACGACCGCCCGCCGCCGCGATAGTCCCGCACGCCATATTTCGCGTCATAGACGTAATCGGCGTGGCCAGGGCGATATTTGTCGGCGATCTCGCCATAGTCCTTGGAGCGCTGGTCGGTATTCTCGATCACGAGCGCGATCGGGGTTCCGGTCGTCACCTGCCGGCCGTCGCGGTCGGCAAAGACGCCCGAAAGGATCTTCACCTCATCCGTCTCGCGTCGCTGCGTGGTGAAGCGAGACTGTCCGGGCTTGCGCTTGTCGAGATAGCCCTGGAGATCTCCCGCTTCGAGCGGAATTTTCGGCGGACATCCGTCAACGATCGCGCCGAGCGCCGGGCCGTGGCTCTCGCCGAAGGTCGTGACGCGGAAAAGGTGGCCGAAACTGTTGTGGGACATGCGGTCTTCTAGGCCGCACGCCGGCGCCGGTCAAACCGCCGCCTTTCAGGCGACGGCGCCATGACGCGGCGCGCGCGCGCCGTTAAGATAGGCGCATGACCCTCACGCATAAGCCCGTCGGCCCCGGCAGCCATATCTTCCTCGTCGACGGCTCTTCCTTCGTCTTTCGCGCCTATTTCCAGTCGATCCGGCAGGATGCGAAATATAATTATCGCACGGACCGGCTGCCGACCGGCGCCGTGCGGCTTTTCTGCACAAAGCTATTGCAGTTCGTGCGCGAGGGCGCCGCCGGCGTGAAGCCCACGCACCTCGCCATCATCTTCGACAAGAGCGAGCATTCCTTCCGCAAAGATCTTTATCCGGACTACAAGGCGCACCGCACGGAGCCGCCGGACGATCTCATTCCGCAGTTTCCGCTGATGCGCGCCGCGGTGCGGGCGTTCGGCCTCACCCCCATCGAACAGGACGTCTACGAGGCCGACGATCTCATCGCCACCTATGCGACGCAGGCGCAGGCCAAGGGCGCCGACGTGCTGATCGTCTCCGCCGACAAGGATCTGATGCAGCTCGTCGGGCCCGGCGTCAGAATGTACGATCCCGCCTCGGGAACGGCCGGAACGAAAGGCGCGCGCGAAGAACGCCTTATCGGCGAAGCCGAGGTCGTCGACTATTTCGGCGTCACGCCGGACAAAGTTGTCGACGTGCAGGCGCTCGCCGGCGATTCGACGGACAATGTGCCGGGCGCGAAGGGCATCGGCGTCAAGACCGCCGCCCAGCTCATCAATGAATATGGCGATCTCGAAACGCTGCTCGCCAAGGCGTCCGGCATCAAGCAGCCGAAGCGCCGCGAGGCCTTAACCGAGCCCGACGCGGTCGCGCGGATTCTAATTTCGAAGAAGCTTTGCGAACTCGTGCGCGACGCGCCTCTCGAAACGCCGCTTGAGGATCTCGGCCTTCATCAGCCGGACGCGGCGAAGCTGATCGCCTTTCTGCAGGCGATGGAATTCACCACCATCACCCGCCGGGTTGCTGAGATGTATGGCGTCGATGCGCATGAGATTGCGGCCGACCCCGGCTTTGTCGGCGCCGCCGGCTGGCGCGGGCGCGGCGGCGAACCGTCCGAGATCTCGCCAGCCGCGGCGGAAGCGCCGAAACCAGGGAAACAGACGAGCGACGCCCTCACGCCCGCGAGCCTCGTCTCCGCGCGTCTCGTCGAGGCGAAGGCGACAAAGATCGACCGGTCGACTTATGAAACGATCGCCTCGACCGACCGTTTGGATCACTGGATCACGCAAGCCGCAAGCGAGGGACTCGTCGCGATCAACATCGAGACGAGCCTGCCAGACCCGATGCGCTGCGAACTGATCGGCGTCTCAATGGCGACGGCGCCGGGTCACGCCTGTTACGCGCCCCTACAGCATCGAACAGGCGAGTCCGCCGACCTGTTCGCCGGCACCAATTTGGCAGAGGGGCAGATCCCGCTCGAGGCCGCTCTCGCCCGATTGAAGCCGCTCTTCGAAGATCGCTCGATCCTCAAAATCGCGCATAACGTGAAGCACGATCTGCTCGTCCTTTCGCGCTACGGCATTGATGTCGCGCCGATCGACGACCCGATGCTCATGTCCTACACGCTGGACTCGGGACGTGGCGATCACGGCCTCGACGAGCTTGCGCGCAAATATTGCGGCCACGAGGCGCTGACCTTTGCCTCCGTCGCCGGGTCGGGCCGCAATTTCGTCGGCTTCGCCCGCGCCAAGCTGACCGCAGCGACGGAGTATGCGGCGGAGCAGGCGGATGTCGCCTTACGCCTTTGGCGCGTGCTGAAGCCGCGGCTCTCGTCCGAACGCATGACCGCCGTCTATGAAACGCTGGAGCGGCCGATGGTGGCGACGCTCGCGCGCATGGAGCGCAGGGGCGTCACCGTCGATCGCGCGATGTTGTCGCGCCTTTCCGGAGAATTTGCGCAGGACATGGCGCGTCTCGAGGCCGAGATCTTCGATCTTGCCGGCGAGAGCTTCAATCTCGGCTCGCCCAAGCAATTGGGCGATATTCTCTTCGGCAAGATGGGGCTTCCTGGCGCGAAAAAGACCGCCACGGGCGCCTGGTCGACGTCGGCGAGCGTTCTCGAAGACCTCGCGAGTTCGGGCAATGATTTCGCGCGACGCATTCTCGACTGGCGGCAAGTCTCCAAACTCAAGAGCACCTACGCCGACGCCTTGCCCGGCTATATCAATCCGGAAACCGGCCGCGTGCACACGAGCTATGCGCTCGCCGCCACGACGACGGGACGGCTTTCTTCATCCGAGCCCAATCTGCAGAACATTCCCGTGCGTAACGAGGCTGGCCGCAAAATCCGCAAAGCCTTCGTCTCGACGCCCGGCCATGTGCTGATTTCTGCGGACTATTCGCAGATCGAATTGAGACTGCTCGCTCATATCGCCGACATTCCTCAGCTGAGACGCGCCTTCGCCGAAAATCTCGACATTCACGCGATGACGGCGAGCGAAATGTTCAACGTGCCGATCAAGGATATGCCCGCCGAAACGCGCCGCCGCGCCAAGGCGATCAATTTCGGCATCATTTACGGCATTTCCGCCTTCGGACTCGCCAATCAGCTGAGCATTCCGCGCGAAGAGGCGAGAGCCTACATTAAGCGCTATTTCGAACGCTTTCCAGGCATTCGCGACTATATGGATTCGACGCGCAAGACGGTGCGCGAGAAGGGCGCAGTCTCGACCATTTTCGGCCGCGTCTATCACTTCCCCGGCATCGGTTCGGCCAATGCGTCAGACCGCGCCTTCTATGAGCGCGCCGCGATCAATGCGCCGATTCAGGGCGCGGCCGCCGACATCATCCGCCGCGCCATGATACGGATGGATGATGCGCTCACCCACGCCGGTCTCACCGCGCAGATGCTTCTGCAGGTGCATGACGAACTTGTGTTCGAAGCGCCTGCGAATGAAGCCGAGGCGACCATCGACGTCGCGCGCCGAGTGATGGAGCAGGCGCCAGCGCCTTCCGTCCACCTCGCCGTGCCGCTCAAAGTCGACGCGCGCGCCGCCACCAACTGGGACGAGGCGCACTGACGCTTCACAGACCTGGATCGACCCCGTCCTGCGCTTCTTCTGTCTCCAGTCCAAACTTCAGTCGCGACCAGAATCGTTCGTGGACATAATAGAGCGCAACGACCGCCAGCATTTCCACGCCGGTAATCTGGGCCGCGAGCCCCGCGCTTTGAACGAAGGCGTACACGATCAGGAAGGTCGAAACGCTTGCGGGGGCGAGCCAGGACAGCGCTTTGACGAGGCTGCGAACGGGAGTCGGCTTGAACGACTCGCGGGCCAGCGTCAGGCCTTCCATAGAAGCGTAGCTGAGTTCGGTCAGCGGCGGCGCGGCGCGCCCGTTCGACGCCGCGACCGACTTCACCATGCCGACCGCAACCGTTTCATTGGTGATGCGGTCGATCAGAATGAACCCGCCGGTCTCGCGATTCTCGACGTAGAGATCGCAGGCGATCACCGTCTCGAGCGACAGGCGCGCCTCGCCGATCTCATTGAAGCCGAGCGTCGATCCTCCGGGGAGCGGCTGCGGCAAGCCAGTTTCAATGTTGAGCCGCGCGTCGACCGCCGTCACCGCCGCCGGCGCCGTCTTCGTTCCGAGCTTCAACAGGTAGCTCTTGCCGACGACGAGAGGCTCACGCACCAGCCACAACAGCTTCGCTTCGAGACGGTCGCCGGTCTTTGCTGGCGATACCGGCGAACACAGAAGATCGCCGCGCGAAACGTCGATTTCCTCGGTGAGCGTGAGAGTCGCCGATTGGCCTGAAACGGCGCTGTCGAGATCGCCGTCGAAGGTCACGATCCTCGCGACGCGCGTATCGCGTCCCGAGGGCAGAATGCGCACGATATCGCCCGGCTGGATGTTGCCGCCGCTGATGAAGCCGGAAAATCCGCGAAAATCCAGATTGGGTCGATTCACCCATTGCACGGGCATGCGGAACGGCGCGATCCGCGTGGCGTCGTCCACGGCGACGCCTTCGAGATAGGAGAGCAGCGGCGGTCCGTCGTGCCAGGGCATATTCGCGCTGCGGTGGACGAGATTGTCGCCGTCCTTGGCGACGAGCGGCGCGACATAGATGGAGGCGAAGCGAAGATTGTCGGCGAAGGCGTGGAAATCCGCTTCGATCTTGCGGAAAACATTTTCGTCGTAGCCGACGAGGTCCATCTTGTTGACCGCGACGACCACATGGCGGACGCCGAACATGGAGGTGATGACGCTGTGTCGGCGCGTTTGCGGCAGAATTCCCTTGCGCGCGTCGACAAGCAGGATGGCGAGATCGGCGGTCGAAGCGCCGACGGCCATGTTGCGGGTATATTGCTCGTGGCCGGGGGTATCGGCGACGATGAACTTGCGTCTGTCCGTCGCGAAATAACGATAGGCGACGTCAATGGTGATGCCCTGCTCGCGCTCGGCCGCCAGCCCGTCGACGAGCAATGCGAAGTCGAGCGCTTCGCCCTGGGTGCCGTGCTTCTTCGAATCGGTTTCGAGCGCCGCGATGACGTCGTCGGGCGCTAGATCGGCGTCATACAGCAGACGACCGATCAGGGTCGATTTGCCGTCGTCGACCGAGCCGCAGGTGATGAAGCGCAAGAGCGGCTTTTCGCCGACCAGTCGCGCGGACGCGCGCGACGGCGATGCGGCAGCGACGGCGCCATGCATGTTAGAAATACCCTTCCTGCTTCTTCTGTTCCATCGAGCTGGAGCCGTCGTGGTCAATCAGACGCCCCTGGCGCTCCGATGAGCGGCTTTCGCGCATCTCTGTGATGATCTCTTCGAGGCTCGCTGCATCGCTCTCGATTCCGCCCGTCAGCGGATAGCAGCCGAGCGTGCGAAAACGCACCATCTTATGTTCGATCGTTTCGCCGGGCGCGAGCTCCATGCGCGCGTCATCGACCATGATGAGCGTGCCGCTGCGGCGCACGACGGGCCGTTCCTTGGCGAAATAGAGCGGCACGACCGGAATGTTCTCGCGCGCGATGTAATCCCAGATGTCCGCCTCGGTCCAATTGGACATCGGGAACACGCGCAGACTCTCGCCGGGCGCCTTTCGGGTATTGTAGAGGCGCCAGAATTCCGGCCGCTGATTCTTCGGATCCCACCGGTGCTGCGCCGTGCGGAAGGACAGCACCCGCTCCTTCGCGCGGGATTTTTCCTCGTCGCGCCGCGCGCCGCCAAAAGCGGCGTCGAACTTGTATTTGTCCAGCGCCTGCTTCAACGCCTCCGTCTTCATGATCTCGGTGTGAAGCTTCGAGCCATGGACGAACGGGCTGATGTTCATCTCAATCCCTTTGGGATTGATGTATTCGATGAGTTCGACGCCGAGCTCCTTCACGCGACGATCGCGGAATTCGATCATCTCGCGAAATTTCCATGTCGTATTGACATGGAGCAGCGGAAACGGCGGCTTCGAGGGATAGAAGGCCTTCATGGCGACGTGCAGCATCGCCGCTGAATCCTTGCCGATCGAATAGAGCATCACCGGCCGCTCGCACTCGGCGACCGTCTCCCGCATGATGTGGATGCTCTCGGCTTCGAGTCGATCGAGATGGCCGAGCGAACGCGTGGCGAGCGCCGTCATGGACGCGCCTCCTGCGGCGCCGGCCCGCGGCGCAACACGCCGTCTTCGCCGACATGGAGGCCGCATTCCTTCTTATTGTCTTCCTCCCACCACCAACGGCCGGCGCGCTCGCTTTCGCCGGGCAGCACCGCGCGCGTGCATGGCGCGCAGCCGATCGACAGAAAGCCCTTGGCGTGGAGGTCATTGATCGGCACTGAATACTCCTCGACCGCGGCGACGATCGCGTCGCGCGTGTAATCTGCGAGCGGATTGAGCTTGAGCAGCCTGTGCGTCTCGTCAAAGGCGATAAGCGGCGCATCGGCCCGCGCCTGCGACTGATCGGCCCGAAGCCCGGTCACCCATGCCGAAACGCCCGCGAGCAGCCGCGACAGCGGCTCCACCTTGCGCACGTGGCAACAAGCCTTGCGCGCCTCGACGGCCTTGTAGAAGCCGTTGATCCCCTGCTCTTCGATCAGCGCCTCAAGCGGCGCGGCCTGCGGATAGACGGCGCGAATGCGCCGCGCGTAGCGCGCTTCCGTGCGCTCCCACAGCTCATAGGTTTCCGGAAAGAGTCGACCCGTGTCGATCGTCGCGACGTCGATATCAAGCCCTTGCGTGAAGATCGAATGCGCGATGAGCTGATCCTCGACGCCGAAGCTCGTGGTGAACACGATCCGGCCGGGAATGAACTCGCGAACGAGCAACAGACGATGATCGAGGTCGAGCGGCGCCAGTCGCGGCGCGAGCGTTTCAGCGATCGACGGCTTCATGAGCGCGCGGCCCTCCGGCGCGCTTCGAGAATCGAGCTGCGCCCCGCGTAGCCGCGCTGATAGCTCATCGAATAGGCGTTGAGCGCGGCGCGCCACTGTCCTTCGTCCTGGCGATCGGCGAGATCGTCGGGAATTTCGATCGTGTCAAAGCCGCATCCAAGCGCATGGGAGTATTGGTCGGCGACGAGCCGGCCGCTCGCGCGCAACTCGCCCTGAAACCGCGCCCGGCGCAACAGCCGCGCCAGAGAGAAGCCGCGGCCGTCTGCGAAGGCAGGAAAAGCGATCGAGACGAGGCCGAGTCGCGGCAGCGCCGCCGCGAGGGCCGACGGCTCCGTCGTGTTGGGAACGATCACGCCAAGCGTCGACGCCGGTCCGAGGACCTCGAGCGCATGTTCGAGTCGCGGCAACGACACGATAACCTTGCCGGCCTTCGGCAGCGCTTCCTCATCGGCGAGACGCCGCCATGAGTCCTCGACGAAGCGGCCGTCAGATATCAGCGCCATCTTCGCCCTCCCGACGCAAGGCGTCCTTGAACCGCGAATGACCGATGCGCCGCCACGCGTCGATGAAGGTTTCGCCTTCTTCACGCTCGGCCAGATAGAAATCGACGAGATGTTCGATGACGTCCGGCACCTGGTCCGCGGTGACGCCCGGTCCCAGGATTTCGCCGATCGACGCGGAAAAGGTCGGATCGCCGCCGAGCGTGATCTGATAGGATTCCTGTCCCTTCTTCTCGAGACCGAGAATGCCGATCGCGCCGACATGATGATGGCCGCAGGCGTTGATGCAGCCCGAAATCTTGATGCCGAGCTTACCGATCCGCCGCTGCCGGGACATGTCTGAAAAACGCTGCGAAATCGCCTGTGCGACAGGAATCGACCGCGCGGTGGCCAGCGAGCAATAGTCGAGGCCCGGGCACGAGATGATGTCGGAGACGAGGCCGGCGTTCGCCGTCGCGAGCCCGGCGGCGTCGAGCATGCGCCAGAGCGCGAAGAGATCGTCCTGCTTCACATGCGGCAGGATGATGTTCTGCTCATGGCTGACGCGCAGTTCGCCGAAACCGAAGCGCTCGCTCGCGTCGGCGAGCACACGCATCTGATCGGACGTGGCGTCGCCGGGAATGCCGCCGATCGGCTTCAGTGAAACGGTGACGATGGCGTAGCCAGGGATCTTGTGCGCGCTGACGTTAACGTCAACGAAATTGGCGAAGGCTGGCGTTTCCAGTTTCGCGGCGCGCAGCAAGGCGGATGTCGCCGGCAGAGTTTCATAAGGCGGCGGCGCAAAGAAAGCGGCGATGCGCTCGAATTCTTCCGGGTCGTGGGAGAAAACCGAACGGTCCATCGCCGCGAATTCGGCGTTGACGGCGGCGCGGATTTCCTCGAGCCCCTTCTCGTGGACAAGGATTTTGATGCGCGCCTTGTATTTATTGTCGCGCCGGCCGAAGCGGTTATAGACGCGCATGATCGCCTCGAGATAGGCGAGGAGATCCTGGCGCGGCACAAATTCGCCGACGACCTTGCCAACGAAGGGCGATCGGCCGAGACCGCCGCCGACAACGACCTGATAGCCGATCTCGCCAGCGTCGTTCGTGACGATGCGCAGGCCGATGTCATGCACCATGATCGCGGCGCGGTCATGCGCGGCGCCCGTCACGGCGATCTTGAACTTGCGCGGCAGGAACGAGAATTCCGGATGCAGGCTCGACCATTGGCGCAGAAACTCGGCCGTCGGCCGCGGATCTTCGATCTCGTCCGGCGCGACGCCGGCGAAATGGTCAGCCGTCACATTGCGGATGCAGTTGCCCGACGTCTGGATCGCGTGCATCTCGACTTCGGCGAGCGCTTCCAGAATGTCCGGCGTATCGACGAGCTTGGGCCAGTTGTACTGCAGGTTCTGGCGCGTCGTGAAGTGGCCGTAGCCCCTGTCCCATTTGTCGGCGATGTCGGCGAGACGGCGCATCTGCCGCGCGGTCAGCGTGCCGTAGGGTATCGCGACGCGCAGCATATAGGCGTGGAGCTGGAGATAGAGCCCGTTCATCAGCCGGAAGGGGCGGAACTCCTCTTCCGACAACGCGCCCGAAAGCCGCCGGCTTACCTGCTCGCGAAACTCCGCCACGCGCTCGCTGACGAAGGCCGCGTCATATTGGTCGTAGCGGTAGGTGGTCATCGGCGCGTTGGCCCGCTGCGCCACCCGCACATCAATCGCCGTCATGGCGCGCCTCTGCTCGCTTGCTTGCCGAGGTCGAGGCGAACGCTTGGTCCCTTCACGCGCATCCTTTCGCGATAATGCAATGGCGTCGGCGCGCCGTCTCTCCCGATCTCGACGTCTGCGAGATAAACGTCGACGACCCGGTTGTCCGAGATGTCGCGCTTGCCGGAGGCTTCGAGCGCGGCCGCCTCCTGCGCATTCTGCGCGACGCGCGCGCGGCGATGGTCGTCCTCCCAGCCTGTCGGACCGAGAAACACGACTTCGCCGTCCGTGAGCTTGGAGGCGACGAGGATCTGCGGATGTTTGAAGGCGGGCATCACGTCTCCTGCGCGAGCTTCAACCGAAGGCCGCTCATGTCGTCGGACCAGATGATCTGGCAGGAGAGACGCGAGTTTTCGTAAATCATCGGCAATTCGTCGAGTTTTTCGATTTCCTCTTCGCGCGGCGGCGGCACGCGGCGCGCCGAGTCGGCGTCCAGGATGACGTGGCACTCGGCGCATGCGAGCGCGCCGCCACAGGTGTTGTCCATGCCGACGCCATGGTCGCGCAAAATCTCCATCAGCCGCCAGCCTTCCACGGCTTCGAGCTCGTGGACCAAGCCGTCGCGATCCTCGACATGCAAAGTCGGCAGACTCTGCTGCGAGGATTCAGCGGGCCGCTGCGCAACGATGTTCTCGATGTTGCTCATGTCTTTGACGCGCCGACTGGTCCGCGCCGGCGAGCAGCCGCGGACGTTCTGTATTTCGAACGCATAAACCTCTAAACCGCACGAATGTCAATTCACGATCGAATTGCGGAGCTTAACAATATTCACATCATATTAACGTTGTTTGATGCGCGTCACAATTGAAACGCCATCCGCGGCTAGCTGAATCAGCGCATGACAAGCGCCGAAAACCATGTTTGTTAAGCTCTTGCCATCCAATAGCAGCGGCGCCAGCGCGAATTCCTACAGGAGCCCCCATGGTTAAAAAGCCGGTCAAAATCACCAGGGAAGCGCCAGCGAAGCGGGAGCCGGAGCGTCGTGGACGAACGGCCGAGCCTCAGGCGCCTGCCTCGAACGGCGCCGTTCGGCCGGCCGTGATCGTCGTTGGCGCCGACAAGGGCGGCGTCGGCAAGACGACGATCGCCAGAGCCATCCTCGACTTTCTGTCGCTCAACGACATTCATGCCCGCGCGTTCGACACCGAGACGCCGCGCGGAACCCTTCACCGCTTTCACCCCGACGAGACGATGATCGTCAATCTGACCGAACCGGCGGATCAGATGAAGATCATCGACACGCTGAATACGTCGCAGGCGAAAGTCAGCGTCATCGACGTTCGGGCCGGCGGCCTGAGTCCCGCGCTCTCGGCGCTCGACGAGATCGGCTTTTTCGATGCGGTGAAAGGCGGCGAATTCCGGTTCATTCTGCTGCATGTGATCGGACCCTCCATCGCGTCGCTGGAGGAGATCGCCGAGATCGCGCCCTATGTCGCGGACGCCAACTATTTCATGGTGAAGAATCACGTCAACGACACGACCTTCTTCGAGTGGGATCCGCAAACTCACGCGAAATATTTCGAGGACGTCGTCACAACGGGCGAAATCACGATCCCCAAACTCAGCGAGCTTGCCTATGAGCAGGTGGAGCTTTCCGGCACGCCGTTCTCGACGTTCATCGCCAATCAGGACGCCCAACGCCAGCCGGCGGAGCATTCCTTCGTGCTGCGGGGGTATGTCCGAACCTGGCTCGCGCGGGTCGCCGACGAGTTCGAAAGAGTCGGCCTTCTCGAATTGATCGGCGAAAAAAGGCGATAAAGGTCGCGGCGGCGCGCATTGTCTCCGCGAAGGCCACATGACGCGCCGCACATTAGCGTTCTTCGTTTGCTCGCCGCGGTCGCAAACGGGCGTGACGACGGCGGCGCGTTTGCTCACGGATTATTACCTCTCGCGTAACGTCGCCGTGGAGGGCTTCGATACGGTTTGCCGCGAGCCGCTCTATGCGCTGCTGTTTCCCGAACGGACGCGCATCGTGGACCTGAGCGAGGTCAGGGGACAGATCTCGCTCTTCGATCGCCTGCTCGTCGCCGACGAACGGCCGAAGATCGTCGATGTCTGGCATCGCTCCTATGAACGCCTGTTCTCGACAATCGCCGAAATCGGCTTTCTCGAAGAAGCGCAGCGGCTTGGCGTGGAGCCGATCGTTCTCTTCCAGACCGACGCCACGGCGCGTTCGGCGAACAGCGCGCTGGCGCTTAAAACCACATGGCCCAATCTCACCATGAACCTCATTCACAATCCCGGCGTTTCGCCGCTCGGCCGCGACTCCTTCGCGATCCTTGCGCGTTATCCTTCAAGCGGAAAATTCGTGATTCCGCGTCTTGAGGCGCCGATTGCGCGAGCGCTCGACGACGTCAATCTTTCGCTATCTCGATTCGTGCGGGAGCCGCCGCCGGAAATGTCCATCGTGGTTCGAACGGCGCTCAAAGCCTGGCTCCTGCCGATCTATACTCAGTTCCAGAGCTTCGAACTGCGGCTTGCGCTGCAGTCGAGCGAATGCCTTCGCTAAGGGCCGGTCATGGAATACCGCAAGCTCGGAAACACCGATCTCTCCGTCTCCGCAATCTGTCTCGGCTCAATGACCTGGGGCGAACAGAACAGCGAGGCCGAGGGCCATGCGCAACTGGACTACGCCTTCGAGCGCGGCGTCACCTTCGTTGACACGGCGGAAATCTATTCCATTCCCCCGCGGCGCGAGACTCAAGGCTCGACTGAGCGCGTCATCGGAAGCTGGATCGCCGCGCGAAAGAACCGCGACAAGGTGATCGTCGCCACGAAGGTCGCGGGGCGCGGCGGCGCCGACTGGCTGCGTCCCTGGGGCGGCGGGACGGTTCTCGACGCCAGGAACATCGACCAGGCGGTCGAAGGATCGCTCAAGCGGCTGCAGACCGATTACATCGACCTGTACCAGCTGCATTGGCCAGATCGATCGCTGCCGCTTTGGGGCGCGGGCGGCACGGTCTACCGCCGCCCCACGAGGCGCGAGGAAATTCCGATCGAAGAGACGCTCGAAGCGCTGGCGCGGTTGGTCAGGGCGGGCAAAGTTCGGCACATCGGCCTTTCCAACGAAACGCCTTGGGGCGTGGCGCGTTTCCTGCGCGCCGCCGAACTCGGCCATGGCCCGCGCGTCGTTTCGATTCAAAACGCCTACAACCTCATCAACCGCACTTTCGAGATCGGACTCGCCGAATTCGCCGAGCGCGAGCGCGTCGGCTTGCTCGCCTATTCGCCGCTCGCACAAGGGTACCTCACCGGCAAATATCAGGGCGGCGCGCGGCCGCCCGGCGCCCGCACGACGCTGTTCGAGCGGGCGCAGCGTTATGAGAAGCCGGAAGTCGAACAGGCGATCGACGCCTATCTGGCGCTCGCGAAGGATATCGGCGCCGATCCCGCGCAGCTCGTAATCGCCTTCGTGACGTCGCGGCCCTTCGTGACCTCGAATATCATCGGCGCGACCACGATGGAGCAGCTCAAGACCGACCTTGCATCGACGGCGTTCAGGATCACGCCTGAAATCGAGCGGCGCATCGACGCGATTCACGCTCTGCACAGCAACCCTGCGCCGTGAGCGAAGGCGCAACTCTTCGCAAGGAAACGCCAAAGGACTATCCGGCGATACGCGACCTGCTCTGCGCGGCCTTCCGACAACCCGGCGAGGCCCAACTCGTCGAGGCGCTGCGCGAGGAAGGCGACCTGGTTTCGGGCTGCGTCGCCGCCATGAACGGAGACATCGTCGGCTACGCCGCCCTGTCCCGGATGAAGGCTCCCTTCCCGGCGCTGGGTCTCGGTCCCGTCGCTGTCGACGCGGCGCGCCGACGCAAAGGCGTCGCCAGCGCGCTTCTGCGTTGGAGCTTGGCGCAGGCCCAGAACGAGCAATGGCGCGCGGTTTTTGTGTTGGGCGACGGCGCTTTTTACGGCCGGTTCGGATTTCGACCAGAGCTTGCGGCAGGGTTCGGCTCGCCATATTCGGGGCCGCATTTCATGGCGCTGGCGCTCAACGGCGGGCTTCCGATCAAGGAGGGGCGGATCGACTATGCGCCAGCCTTCAATCGGCTCGGCGGCGGCTGACCTTTACGCGTGTCCGGCGTGCGTCGACAGTCGTTGGGGATCGACGCCGATCGAGCGCAATGCGCGCGCATATTTCGTCTCGAGGTCGCGGTCGAACAGCAAAGCGGGATCGGCCGGACAGTTCAGCCAGCCGTTGCGCTGAATCTCTTCTTCGAGCTGGCCCGCGTCCCAGCCGGCGTAGCCGAGCGCGAGCAGCGCGCGGTCGGGACCTTGGCCTGCGGCGATGGCGCGCAGAATGTCGATCGTCGCCGTAAGCGAGACGCCGTCGTCGATCGGCAATGTGGAATTATCCAGGAAGAAATCCGGCGAATGCAGCACGAAGCCGCGGTCGGTCTGCACCGGCCCTCCCGACAGCACCTGAATATCTTCCGCGCGGCTCGGCAGGCTGATGCGCTCCTGCGGCGCGATCACTTGCAGTTGCACGAGCAGATCGGGGAAATTGCGCACACGCGCCGGCTGGTTGACGACGATGCCCATCGCGCCTTCTTCGGAATGGGCGCAGAGATAGATCACAGATCGCGCGAAACGCTGATCCAGCATGCTCGGCATGGCGACCAGCAATTGGCCGTCGAGAAAGCGGCGCTCGCCAGGACGACCGCTGTGGCGCTCGCCTGCTGCAAAATCTTGCTTCTTGCCGCTCGGCCTCATAGGGTCATGCTACGCCCGCCGCGCCCTCAGGACAAGCGGCGCAAATCACGTAACTAACTGCCTTGACTACGGGACGGGGCGCGGCAGGAGCATGATGCGCTCAAAATTCTTTTGGTTCGCGCCGCTAGCGGTCACGCTCGCGCAGGGAGTGGCGACGGTGTCGCTCGCGGAGCAGGCGAGCTTCGCCTCTGCGGTCGTTAAGAGCGCCGCGTCGAGCGCTCGGCTCCTTTCCGCAGGTCCGCCGCAGAGCGGCTCATATCGGGCCGCCGTCGAGATCGCGCTCGATCCCGAAACCATCACCTATTGGCGCCAGCCTGGCGAAGCAGGCTCCGCGCCCACCTTCGATTTCTCAAAGTCCGTCAACGTCGCGAAGGTCGAACCGTCCTTTCCCGTCCCAAAACATATCGACGAAGCGGGAACCATCGTCGCGGGCTACGCTTCTCGGGTCATTCTGCCGTTGAAGGTCACCGCGCGCGATCCGAACGCGCCGGTGACGCTCAATCTCGCGCTCGACTACGCGTCATGCGGAAAGATCTGTCTGCCGGCGCGCGCCGATCTGTCGCTGCAACTGCCGCGTGATGGCGCTTCGCCACACGCCGCCGAGATCGCAGAAGCCGAACGGCTGGTGCCCAAAAAGCTTTCCGCGACGGAAGCGAAGAAGCGTTTCGCGCTCTCGCGGAGCGGCGCAGAAGGATCGTGGCGGCTGCGCTACCTGGGGCCCGGCAAGGCCGAGGATGTCTTCGCCGAAGCGGACTCGCCGTTCTTCATCGAGAGCGCGCGCGTCGGAGAAGGTTTCGAACTCAAGCTGTTTTCCGGCGATGCGCCTGCGAAGGCCGCCGATGCGACGCTCACCATTGTCACCGACGCCGGCGCTTTCGAGGCCCCGGCGCGGCTCGAGTGACGCGGCCCGTAACGTCCCTTATTCCACTTCGGCGTCGATCGGCGCCGCAGCCTCATGATCGAGCTTCGGCGTGCGCTTGAACGTCGATTTACGGCCGCGCAGCGTCTGGAGAATCTTCGCGCCGTTGGCGAAGGCGAGATAGATCATCAGCGGCGGAATTGACGCGACGGTCTTCACGTAATCGCCGACGCTCCCGCGCTTGAGCGCCAGATAGGGCGGCAGCGTGATGCCGAGCGCCACCAACGCCGTCATGATCCCGATGATCTCCAGCATGCCGGCATAGGGCGCGAGAGACCCGTGGAGGATTATGCCAAGAACGAAAGCGATGAATCCGATCGCGGCGACGGGGAAGAAAATCTGATGGGCGATGAGAGAGATCGCCATGACGCGCCGCGTCAGGCTCCAGGGCGAGCGCCAGATCGGCACGATCGTCTTCTGCGCGACCTGCACGAAACCATTGGACCAGCGTCTCTGCTGGCGGCGGAAATCGCGAATGCCTTCCGGCACCTGGCCGGGAATCGGCGGCTCCGAGACAAACAGCCCATGCCATCCGTTGAGCGCCGCGCGCACCGTGAGGTCGAGGTCTTCGCACAGCGAATAGTCTGACCAGCCGCCGGCGTCCTCGATCGTCGCCCGTCGCCAGATCCCGCCGGTGCCGTTGAATTGGAATAGCCAACCCGCATGCGCGCGCGAGCGCTGCTCGACGAGATAATGGCCATCCTGAACGAGCCCCTGGGCGCGCGTCAGCCAGTTCTTTTCGAAGTTCTGAAACTCGCAGCGCGACTGCACGAAGCCGACGCGTTCGTCGGTCAGAAACAGCGGGACTGTCCGCTTGAGCCAATTCGTCGGCGGGCGGAAGTCCGCGTCGAGCATCGCGACGAAGGGTTCATCGGTGAGCGTGAGGCCGTGCGCGCAGGCGCCGGCCTTGAAGCCCGAGCGATCGGCGCGCCGCACGTGATCGATGACCGCGCCGCCGAGGCGAAGCTCCGCGGCCACGGCGTCCGCGCGCGCGCTGGTCTCGTCAGTTGAATCGTCGAGCAGCTGAATGCGCAGCTTCTCCTTGGGCCAGTCGAGAAGCGCCACGCAGCGCAGCGACTGCTCTGTGACGAGCGGCTCGTTAAACACCGGGATCTGCAGCACGACGCGCGGCAGATCCGAGTCAGGCGTGGCGGGCGCTTGCGGATCGCGGACGCCGCGCAGCTGGTCGTAAAAGAAGCGGCCGATGACGATCAGATAGCCGATCCCGATCGCAGCCAGGATCGAAGCGGAGGCAAACGTGATCGCGTCGGCAAGGAATCGAAAAAGCCCCAGCACCAAACGGTCTATCCTTCTTCATGCGGAACCGGCGAGGGCTTCGCCCCGGCGCGCGCGTTCACGCTGTCCCTCGCCCAGACCACCTGGTCAGTGACCCAGGCGTTCAACCAGACCGCCAGCATCGTCGCCTCGCGAACCACAAACACGATGGGCGCAGCCCAAGATAACTGCCATCCTTTGACTATGGAAAGCAATGTTTCGAGCGTAAACCACAGAAGAAGCGTCGCCGACGCCGCTGAAAGGGGGGCGACCCCGATAAGCGGCGCCGCCAGCGCAGATGCGATAACCGCTGGAACTGCTTGGCATATCGGTTCAGCGAGGAAAGAAATCAGCTCGTCCTTCCGACGAACGACGCTCCAGCGCAACTGCCGCTGATACACGTCGACGAACGCGCGCGCGCCGAGTTCCTGTCGCACCGGCCAATGGGAGAAGACGGGCCGTTTGCCTGCGCGCCGCATAGCTTTCGCCAAAGCGTTGTCTTCGCCGACGGTATGAGAAATCGCGTCGAACCCTCCCGCGCGCAGGAAGTCCGAACGCCGAAACAGCATGATCTTGCCGACGCCATGCCCCTGCCCCAGGGCCGAGGCGAGAAACAGCATACGGGCATGCGGACCGTTGATGATAGCCGCCTCGACGTGAGCGGCGAAATTCTCGAGCCGCGCGCAATAGGGGATCGCGCAAACGAGCCCGACGTCCTCCGTCAGTTGCCTGACATGCTGCGCCAGCGCGTCCGGCTCCAGCAGCACATTGGCGTCTTTCATCAGTATCACGTCATGCGTCGCCTGCATGAAGGGCGCGTAGAGATTGTCGACCTTCGGACTGACCGCGAATCTCGCCGTCGAACGGAGAATGCGCGACGGCACTGATGGGTGACGCGCGAGAATGGCGCGCATGCGCTGGACCGCCGGCGCGTCAAGGTCGGTCGCCGAGACAGTCACGTCGAACTCGGGATAGCGCTGCGTCAGCGCCGATTCCTGCGTGCGATCGAACTGATCTTCGAGCAGCTTGACGGGAAGGACGATCGAGATCGGCGGCCGATCCCGCCGTGTGGCGCGGCGCGCGGCGAGCCAGGGTTGCGCGATCGTCGCCGCCACGGAGACGAGAAGCAGAGCGACGGCGATCATCCAGTAGGCGCCTGCGGCGCCAGCGAAGACGGTGTAGGCCGTCACGAGATCTCTCGTTCCGTCGTCTCAGGCACATCGACATGGAAGCGCCGCATGACCCCGTCGACGACGGCCGGCGGCAACAGGGCGAAGAAACGCATCGCCGCATACATGAACAGCGGAAAGGCGATCACCGGACGGCGCCGCTCCAACCCGCGCTTGATGATCAGAGCGGCGCGCTCGTCGGACATGGCGCCGGGCTGCCAGGACTTCGTGCGCGCCGACATCGGCGTCTTGACGAAGCCCGGCACGATCAGACTGACCGAAACGCCATGCGGCGCCAGCGCGCCGCGCAGCGAATCCGCCCACATGTGCGTGGCGGCCTTCGCGGCGCAATAGGAGGGCGAATACGGCAGGCTGCGCACCCCGGCCATCGAGCCGACGATGGCGATTCTGCCGCTCTTGCGCGCGCACATCGGCAGGATGGCGGGCTCCACGGTGTTGAACACGCCCTCGACATTGATCTTGAGCATCGCCCGCACGGCCTCGGGCGTTTCGAGAAGCTGGCCGCGCAGCAGCCCCGTCGCGACGCCGGCGTTGGCGACGAGAATGTCGATGGGGCGTTTCTCATGGGCCGAATGAACGATGCCCGCCATGGCGTCCCGGTCGCGCACGTCGGCGACGTAAGTCTCCGCCTCTTGCGCGCCCGCCGCGCGACAGGCGCTGGCGGCGGCCTCCAGCCGTTCGGCGTCGCGGCCGAGCAGCACGAGGCTCGCGCCCTCCGGCGCATAGGCGAGCGCCAGGGCGCGCCCGATGCCGCTCGAGGCGCCGGTGATCAGGACCCGAGGGGCGCTTCTACCCACCGGCGCGCTCCGTTCTCCGGTGCGCGGGGAAATTCATGTGGCTGCCCTCGGCCGCAGGGTGGCTTCGCCGATGACGCCAGGCGCCCGCGCAGCGCCATAGGCCGTCAGACGAACAAAGATCTCGTTCTCCGTCGCCCGCAGCACCCGGCCCGTCAGCCGCACCGTCTCTCCGCGCAGGATCGGCTGCACGAACTTTCCGCCGATGGAAGAGATCACGAGGTCGGCGCGCCACGCTCTCAGCATCGGCTCAAACGCGGCGATGAGCTTCATGCCGTGCACCGGCGGCGCGGCGAGCCCGATCGCCGCCGCCACGGCGTCGTCGAGATGCAGCGGATTGGCGTCCCCCGAGACCTCGGCGTAACGCTCGAGCGAAGGCGCGTCGAACGGGCCGATGATGGTCTCCGGCAATTTGTCGCCGACCTTGACGGGATCGCTCATGACGCGCTCCCAAATCCGGCGCGCGGGACGAGCCGCAGGATCGTTTCTATGCGAGCGCAGGACTCCCCCTCGGGCGTCGCGACCGTCGCGATCATCGTCAAGCGCGGCGGCGTTTCCTCGCGGCTCATGGTGACGCTCAAATCGTAGCTCTCGCCCGCGACAAGCGGCGCATCGTAAGAGAAGGTCTGCGCCTCATGAACGGGCACCACGTCGAGTTCGGCGCAGAGGTCTCGAACGACTGAAAACAGCGAGGGCTCGGCGAGCCAGACCGCCGGATAGGCGAGCGGGACGTTGGCGCCGTCGCCGCCCGTTTCGCGCGCATAGGCTGCGGCGCGCGCCGGATCCACGCGCAGCCTGAACGGCCCCAGCGCGAGCGACGGCTCAAGCGGCATGACGTACGATCAACACGGCGTTGATCCCTCCGAAGGCGAAGGAGTTGGACATGGCGGCGTCGATCCTGTGCTTGCGCGCGGCGTTAGGGACGACGTCGAGCGGGCACTTGGGATCCGGCTCCAGGAAATTGATGGTCGGAGGCGCGGTCTGCTCCCGCAGCGCCTGTATGGTGATGACGAGTTCGAGGCCGCCGCTCGCGCCGAGCGCATGGCCGTGAATAGGCTTCGTCGACGACACCGGCACTGCGCGCCCGTAGTCGCCGAATACGCGCAGAATCGCTTCCGCCTCGGTGATGTCGTTGGCGTGCGTCGCGGTGCCGTGCGCGTTCACGTAATGAATCTCCTGCGGCTCCATTTCCGCGTCTTCAAGCGCCAGGGCGATCGAGTTTGACGCCCCTTCGAGGTCCGGCCGCACCGGATCCTTCGCGTCGCTCGTCGTGCCGTAGCCGGCGAGTTCGCACAGCGGCTCATGGCCCCGCGCGCGCGCCGCCTCCTCCGTTTCAAGGATGAAGACCGCCGCGCCCTCCCCGAGCGACATGCCGTTGCGGCCTTTCGAGAACGGACGGCACAAATTCGGCGTCATTACGCGAAGGCCTTCCCAGGCGCGGATCGTCGCATTGATGACGCAGGCCTCGGCGCCGCCGACGATCGCCCTGTCCACGAGGCCCTGCCGGATCATCTGCATGCCGAGCCCGATCGATTGCGTCGCCGACGAGCAGGCGCTTCCAATCGCGAATGTCGGGCCGAGGCAGGAAAACCGCATCCCGATGGTCGCGGGGCATGCGCTCGGGATGAGCTTCGGGACGCTCAACATCTCGGGGCGCGTCCCCTCGACATAATAGCGGTAGATGCCGTCCTCGATCGTCGTCATCCCGCCGATCCCTGTCCCGATGATGACGGCGGTTCTGGGTCCGGCGATGTCCTTGCGCGCGAAACCCGCCTGCGCCATCGCTTCATCGGCGGCGACGATGCAGAACTGCGTGAAGGGATCGCAGAACGGAAGGACTTCCGGTTCGATGTAGTCGGCGGGATTGAAGTCGGGCACCTGGGCCGCGATTTTGATGCGGCCGTCGTAAGGGCGTTCCGTCCGGAGCGGCCGGATCTGGGCGAGGCCGTCGCGCGCCGCTTCCCACAGCTTTTGCGCGCCGACGCCCGAGGCGCACACCGCGCCCATCCCAGAAATTACGACGCGGCGTTCTCCGGCCCGCGCACGCGAGAACGCCATTTACTGCTTCTCGCGCTCTTTCTGAATATGATCGGCGATCGCCTCGATCAGACTCTTGACGTCTTTGGCTTCCTGCAGCGATCCATCCATCGGAATATAGACGTTGAACTTCTCCTCGAGCGCCGTGAGGATCATCACGATGTCCACGGATTTGAGGTCGAGGCTCTCGATCGACGCGTCGGGCGTGATCTTGGTTCGGTCGACCATGCCCTCAGACGCGATCACCTCGATGATCTCGTCAACGAGCTGGCTGTTGTCCTGCAGATTCTCTGTCACGAAATCCCTCCGTCTCAGGGTTCTTCGCCGCCTGGGCGACAACTCGCTTTCGCACGCGACGCGTTGACGCGGCGGCGCCGATCCGACGCCCTTTAGTTCGAGGCGCGCCGCCGGATCGCCCGCCTGAAGTCCGGCTATTCCGCCCCAGCGCCCTGTTTTCCGCCCTCAGAGCGCGGTCGGCACTGGTTAAGGCGTTTGGGCGCGAAAATAAAGCCCGCAGCTCCCGAAGCGGATTTGCAGTGGCCCGTCGGGTCGCTTCATGCGAAAAGGCCGGCCGAAACAATGGAGGGCGACAGCGAAAATGACGGGACAGGAGACGGCGCTCGCGGGGGTTTTTCCACAGGCCACGGAATCGCAGTGGCGCGTTCTCGTCGAGCGGGCGCTCAAGGGCGCGTCCTTCGAAACGCTCGTCTCCAAGACCTATGATGGCGTTTCAATTCAGCCGCTTTACGCCCGCCCCGCCGGTCTGCCCGTCCCTGCCCTGCGGAAAAATCCTGGCCGCTGGGCCATTCTCGCGCGCGTCGACCTCGCCGACGCCGACGCCGCCAACCGACTGGCGCTGCAGGATCTCGACGGCGGCGCCGACGGACTGCATCTCGTCTTCGCCGGCTCGATGGGCGCCTATGGCGGCGGATTGGCCAGCGACGATGATGAAACGATCGCCCACGCGCTCGCCAATATTCGCCTCGACTACGGCATTCCGCTGACGCTCGACTATTCGCCCCGGGCGCCGGGCGCCGCCCAGGCGCTCATGCGTTACATCGACCGCCAGCATATCGAGCCGTCGATCACACGGGTTTCCATGGGCTTCGATCCGCTCGGCGCGCAGGCGCGGCACGGGTTCGCGCCGGAGCCATGGGCGCAGGACGCAAAGCGCTTCGCGCGCGACGTAAAGGCGGCCGCCGACGCGGGATTCATCTACGCGACCGCGGTCGCGGACGCCCGCGTCGTGCATTCGGCGGGCGGGACCGAGGCGCAGGAACTCGCCTTCGCGCTTTCCTCGGCGCTCGCCTATCTGCGCGCGCTGGCCGACGCCAGCCTAGATCTCGATTCGGCGCGCAGCCTCATCGCCTTCCGATTCTGCGCCGACGCCGATGAATTGGCGGGCGTCGCCAAGTTCCGCGCCGCGCGGCGCCTTTGGGCGCGCGTCGAAGAGGCCTGCGGACTCTCCGCGAAGCCGGCGCTGGTCTTCGCCGAGACGGCGTGGCGGATGATGTCGCGCCGGGACCCGTGGAACAATATCTTGCGCGGCACGCTCGCGGTCTTCTCCGCGGCGGTCGGCGGCGCGGACGCCATTTCCGTCCTCCCCTTCACCCAGGCCCTCGGCGCCCCCGACGAATTCGCGCGGCGGCTGGCGCGGGACACGCAGCTCGTCCTGCAGGATGAATCGCATATCGACGCCGTCGACGATCCGACGAGCGGCGCCGGCGGCTTCGAGGCGCTGACGGATGAGCTGTGCCAGCGGGCGTGGACGCTTTTTCAGCAGATCGAAGCGGACGGCGGCCTTGCCCAAGCGCTGGAGACGGGAGCCTTCCAGGCGAGCGTCGCGGAGGTCGCCGCGCTGCGCGCGAAAAACGTCTCGCGCGCCAAGGACAGAGTCATCGGCGCGAACCAGTTTCCCGATATCCACGAGAGCGCGCTCGATGTCCTAATGCCCTATGACGCGGCGGGCGAAAGCGTCGAGCCGCCGGCCGGCGCGTTAAAGAGCGATCCGCTCGCGCCCCACCGTCTCGCCGAGCCCTTCGAGCGGCTGCGCGAAGACTCCGACGCGCATTTCGCCGTCTCGGGCGTCCGCCCCAGGATCTTCCTCGCCAATCTCGGCCCGGTCGCCGCATTCACCGCGCGTGCGAATTTCGCCAAGAATTTTTTCGAGGCCGGCGGCGTCGAGGCGGTTTTTGGTCCTGAAACCGAGTCCACGAGCGAATTGGTCGACGCTTACCGTGCGTCTGGCGCCAAACTCGCTTGCCTTTGTTCGTCCGACAGGATCTACGGAGACGCGGCGGAAACGGCGGCGCTTGCGCTAAAGGGCGCCGGCGCGCGGCTTTATCTCGCCGGACGGCCGGGCGAACTCGAAGAGCGTCTTCGCCAGGCGGGCGTGACCGAATTCATCCACGCGGGCTGCGACATGCATGGCGCGCTGCAGCGCGCGCTTTCGGAGGCCAAATGAGACGATTAGCGTTGGCGCTTGCGGCCTGCGTGGCGGCCCAGGGGGCATACGCCAAACAGCCGCGCGGCCCGAAGTCGAAGCCGGCCGCCGAACAGGCGCTGACCGGCCCCCTCGGCGATCCGAACGGCAGGTGGAATATCGACGCGACGACGACCGTCGGCGAGTGCCAAACGCTCATTCCGCAGTCCCTGGCGATCGTCGACAATAAGATCGTTCCCTCTCCAGGCCCCGCCGTATCGTCCTGGGGCTATGTCGACGAGGAAGGGACGGTCGTCGCGAGATTCACCGGCGAAGGAGAGCGCGTGGCGCGTTTCCATGGAACGCTGCGCGGCGGCAGGGGCTCCGGCGCCTGGTCGTCCTCGACGGACCTCTGCGGCGGAACCTGGCGCGCGTCGCGCAGCGACGCGGCGGCGCAATAGCCGCCGCCGTTATCGCGGGCGCTCCTCGAAATAGCTGTCGTCGTCGCCCGAGAACATCCCCTCGCCGCGCATCGGACGCGCCGCCTGCACGACCGTCGGCGCCGCCGAATCGGCGCCGGCCGACCGAACGCCGAGCCCGTCGCGCTGATAGATGTCCTCGCGGAACTGGGTCACGCCGTCCGGCGTCGCCCACGCCGTGATGTAGACCCAGTAGACCGGCACGGCCGGCGTGATCTTGACGTCCACGCGCTCGCCGGAGGCGATGACTTCGTCAATGTGGTCGCGATCCCAGCCGGGCGTCTCCTTCAGGAGCCAGGCGACGTAGTCGCGAACGTTCTGGAGCCGGATGCAGCCCGACGAGACGAAGCGGAAATCGTCGCCGAAAACGCCCTTGGCGGGCGTATCGTGCATGTAGACGCCATAGGGGTTGGCGATGTCGATGCGCACGACGCCCAGCGAGTTGAAGTCGCCGCCGATGTCCTGGCGGAATCGGAAATTCAGCGCGTCGAGCGAGCGCCAATTGATCTGCTCGGGCTGAAGCTCCTGGTTGTCCTTGCTGTAGACGCGGATGTGGTTGGCGCTGAGATAGTTCGGATCCGCCTGCATCTTGGGGATCAGATCCTTGCGGATGACCGAGGCCGGCACGGTCCAGAATGGGTTGAAATTGACCTGGATGGCCTTGGTCTGCATCACCGGCGACTGGCGGTCGATCTTGCCCACGCCGGCCATGTGATGGGTCATGACCTCCCCGTTCTCCACGGTCTCCACGGTGGCGGCGGGGATATTTGCGGTGACGTAGCGGTTGCCGAGATCGCGCGAAAAGCTGTGCAAGCGCACGAGGTTGGTCTCAAGCTGCTTCAGCCGGATCTCAGCCGGAACGTTCAGCGCCTGGATGGTCTGCTGATTGACGACGCCGCTCGCGATGAGGCCGTGGCGCGCCTGAAAACGGCGAACCGCCGCCTCGACGTAGGAGTCGAACACCGGGCTCGCGCCCGTTTCCTGGCCGATATCGCCCGAAACGATCAAGCGACGCCGCAGCGCCGACACCGCGGGACTGTTCGAGCCCAGCCGCAACTGCTGGCCGGCGGGCACCTGCGGCCAGCCGCCGTTGGCGACGATTTCGCGGATGCGCTCGATCGCCGCTTGAGTTGCGGCCACGGTATGGGTGGAGAGGATGGGAGTCGTCGAGCGCGACACGGTCAGGCGCGCGTCGGCGTCGTAGCGCTGCGCCCACTCGGCCTGTCCGTCCTGGTCCCAGGCCGCCGAGGCTGGCGTGAGAGCGACAGCGCCCAGAACGAGCGCGGCGCCGCGGGCAAACTGGAATATTGCGGATTCTCGCACAGATCGCTCCAATCGCATCGCCGGAGACCACTCCGGCGGTCAAGCCAAAAGACGGCGCCGCCTAGAGGACCGCGCCGGCTCTTTTGATCGAGTTGTGCATCTTCAGCGTTAACAAGGCGCGAATAGTCCGGCGATTTTGTGGCCTGGGGCGCAGCGACCAGTCAGCCCACCCGGATCCATCCGCTCATGCCGAGGCGTTCCTGGGGCAGGAAGCGCGATTTATATTCCATCTTGCGCGAACCCTCGACCCAATAGCCAAGGTACACATGCGGCAGACCGAAGTCCCGGGCGCGATCCGCATGATCCAGAATCATGAAAGCCCCGAGCGAACGATGCTCGAGTTCAGGCTCGTAGAACGAATAAACCATCGACAATCCGTCGGAGAGCCGATCGGTCAGGCAGCAGGCGACGAGCGGGCCGATTTCGCCATTCGCCTGCGCCAGACGGTATTCGATGAGGCGGGTGTCCACGTGGCTGTCTTCGACCATCATCTGATAGTCGACCATGCTCATGTCCGCCATGCCGCCATCGGAATGGCGGGCGCCGACATAGCGGCGGAACAAGGCGTATTGCTCCTGCGTCGCTCGCGCCGGACGCGTTTCGGCGACAAGATCGCCATTGCGCCGGCGCACGCGCCGCATGCCGCGCGTCGGCGTGAATTCGTCGACCTTCACCCGCACGGAAACGCAGGCGCGGCACTGCTCGCAGGCGGGCCGGTAAGCGATGGTTTGCGAGCGACGGAAGCCTGACTGCGTCAGCGTGTCATTGAGCGCCGGCGCGCGCAGGCCGATCAGATGGGTGAAGACCTTCCGCTCCTCGCGGCCCGGCAGATAGGGGCACGGCGCCGGAGAGGTCAGATAGAATTGCGGCGCGTCGCGCGGCTCTTTCGTCACGCTCTATGATCCCAGATTCTCAATTAATCTAGAGCGCCCGTACCGCGCGCGCCAAGGGCGATTTGCAGCGTAGAAGTTGCGAATTTTAAGACGAGCGCCGCAAAACGATGACGTCCGCGAGCATGTCGTGCAGGCAGCGCTTGTCGCTCGTGAAGAGCGATACGAGCAGCAGCGGCGGAAACAGCCAGGTGACGTAGAACAGCACGGCATGGACGGCGGCCTGCAGAAACGGCACGGGGTCGCCGTCCATGGTGCGCATCTCCAGGTCCATGAACGCCATGCCCGGCGTCGCCATTCTCGACCCGGAGACTGTCAGGCCATTGTAGAAAAAGGCGACGATCGGGAACAGCGGCGGCAGGATGAACGCCGACAGCCCCGCGCTCAGGATGAAGAGAGCGACGAACAGCGCCGCCGACATGCCGGCGACCAGGATCAGGTCAAGCATGACGGCGATGATGCGGCGCGTGCGCACGCCCTCGAGCGCCTGTGGCGGAATATAAGGGGCGGCGCGCGCGCCTATCGGGTCGAAGGGCTGCCCGCGTCTGGAAAAGGGATCGCGCTCGGTCATCGAGTTAGCCGCCTTTCGGTTGACCCGCCAAAGATCGGCGACCGCGGACGCGGTTTCAAGTGCGCCGCTCGGCCTGCGGAATGCGGGGATTAGCGCCCGCTCGGCCTTGACGGAGGCGGCCCCTTTGTCGCAAGCCTCCCCAGCCGGCGCGCGCCCCTGCCCGCCCGGAGCAGCCTCGGGAATGCACATGGACAGCAACGCCGTCGACGGCGGACATTTGCGCGCCTTCATCGAGCGGATCGAGAAGCTCGAGGAGGAAAAACGCGCGATCGGCGACGACATCAAGGATGTCTACGCCGAAGCGAAGGGCACAGGGTTCGACCCCAAGGTGATGCGCAAGATCGTGTCGCTCCGCCGCCAGGACAAGCACAAGCGGCAGGAGGAGGAGGAAATCCTCGACCTCTACCTTTCGGCGCTCGGCATGGAATAGGCCCGTAAGCTCCCGTTAACCATATTTCCCTAACGCTAGCTGGGCCGCCTTTGCGCCGACGCGCGAGGAACGCGCACGCGCGAGGGATGACGTGCCGCCGGACAGCCTGCCGAGCCGCGCCGCAGTTGCGGCGGTCTGCGTCGCGCTTGCGGCGCTGGCGGCTTCGCCGGCTTCAAGCCAGACCAGGCAACGCGCAATCGACGCTCGACCGGCCGCCCCGCCGCTCGCGCCGCTGGGCCGACCCGCGCCTCCCCTTCCCCAAATGGACGTCGAAGTTCCAGCCGACGCGGAGCCGTTGACGCGCGGCGCGCCGATGGACAAGGATCCGCCGGTCTCCGGCTACGCCAATTACGGCGCGCCCAAGCGCAAGGAAAAGCTGCCGAAGCCCTACCCGCCGCCGCGGGTCTATACGCCGCGCCCCTTCGCCCCGAAGAATCCGCTGCCGCCGCTCGAGCCCTATCGCAAGTCGTCGCAAGCCAGGGCGCTCCTGAAACTGCGAGGAACGCTGACGCAGCCCCTGGCGCCCATTCCGCCGCCCGTCACGGTCGCCGCGCTTCCGACGCTCCCGTTGAGGCCAAGACCAAGGCTGGAGCGGAGTCCGTTCGAGCCGCTGGGGATTGGCGTCGGCTCGATGCGCTTCTCGCCCTTCCTCGAACTCTCCGGCGGCTATGATGACAACCCGAACCGGCTCGCGCCCGGCACAGTCGGCAAGCGCGGCTCCTCGGTCATTCGCGGCGACGGCGGGTTTGCGTTGCGTTCGGACTGGGCGCGCCACAGCCTCACGGCCGAGTTGCGCATGGGCTATGCGGTGTATCCGGAATATTCGCCCGCCAACAGGCCGGACGGCGCCGGCCGGCTCGTCGCGCGCTATGACGTCACGCGCGACACGCAGCTCGACTACAGGATGACTTTTTCGCTGGACACCATTCGTCCGGGCGCGCCGGGACTCTCGACCGGCGTCCCCGATGTTTTCGTCGTCAACCGGCCGATCGTCATCGGCGCCACCGCCGAGCCAGGGATCACACACCGCTTCGGCAGGCTCCTGGTGTCGATGAGAGGCGTTTACGAACGCGTCAATTACGAGAACGGCGTCAACAACGACGGCACGATTCTCAATCTCTCGTCGACGAGCTACAACGGTTTTGGCGGCGTCGGCCGGATTTCCTATGAAATGACGCCGGATCTCAAGCCCTTCATCGAAGGCGATTTCGCACGGCGGCTGCACGATAGTCCGGTCGACTTCAACGGCTATTACCGGGACAGTTTCGGCTTCACGGTCCGCGGCGGCGCGCTGGTGAATTTCAGCGAATTGCTGAAGGCCGAAGCTGGCGCGGGTTATGGCGAACGAGATTACGCCGACCCCCGACTGACGACGCTGCGTGGCCCGATCGTCGACGCCGCGCTGATCTATACGCCCTCTGCGCTGACGACCGTGACGCTGACCGCCAACACGGCCTTCAACGAAACGACATTGGAAGGCGCCAGCGGCGTGCTAAGCCAGCTATACACTCTGCAGCTGTCGCATGATCTCCTGCGCAATCTCAACGTGACGATGCTCGGCTCCTATTTCATCAACGACTACGAAGGGGCCGACGTCTTCGAGCGCGGCTACTCGGCGGGCGTCAAGCTCGATTATAAGATCACGCGCACGATCTCGCTGCGCGGCAGCTTTGTTCACGAGGTTCTGGATACGAGCTTTCCGAACGCCGACTATATCGCGAACACTCTGCTCGTCGGGTTGAGGTTTCAACTTTGAAGGCGCCCGCTCTCGCGATTAGTCGTGCGCGAGCGCTGGCGACAACGGGAGCGCTGGATGGATTTTGGCGCGCAGGATGAAGTCGTGCGCTTTCTCGTCTCGCTTGACGGCGGCGCGGAGCGAATCGTCACCACCCACATTTCGATCGTCGCACTCTGCAAGACGCACGCCTATAAGCTGAAAAAAGCCGTGCGCTTTCCCTATCTCGACTTCTCGACGTCGAGCCGGCGATTGGAGATGTGTGAGCGCGAAGCGGCGCTCAACATGCGTTTCGCGCCCGAACTCTATCTCGGCGCCCATCGCGTGACCCGCGAGGCGGATGGCCGGCTGGTGCTCGACGGCGCGGGTGAAACGGTCGACGCGGTGGTCGTCATGCGCCGCTTCGCAGACGACGATCTCTTCGAGCAAATTGCAAAAGAGGGCCGCCTGACGCGCGCAATGGTCGAAGCGCTCGCGCGGCGAGTGGCGAAGACCCACGACGAAGCGACGGCGGACTATCAGAGCGGCGGCGCCGCGGCGATGCGCCGGACGCTGGACGAGACCGCCTTGAGTTTGCGCAACGCGGCGGCGGCAAGCCCGGCGCAAATCGACACGCTCGTTGCGCGTCTCAACGAAGACCTGAACGCCCATGGCGCGCTTCTCGACTCTCGCAAGGCTCAGGGCAAGGTGCGCCGCTGCCATGGCGATCTGACGCTGCGCAACATCTGTCTGTTCGAGGGCGCGCCGACGCTCTTCGACTGTCTCGAATTCGACGAGGAGCTCGCGACGATCGACGTGCTCTACGACGTCAGCTTCCTGCTGATGGATCTTTGGCGCGTCGGCGCGCTTGCCTCCGCGAATATAGCGTTCAACCGCTATCTCGACGCACGCGACGAGACCGATGGCCTGCCGGTTCTCCCACTTTTCATGTCGCTGCGCGCCGCCATACGCGCGCATGTCGAAGCGTCGCAGCACAACGCCGATCGCGCGCGCCTCTATCTCGATCTTGCACAGACGCTGCTCACGCCCGGCAAAGGCGCCGTCATCGCAGTTGGCGGTCTCAGCGGGTCGGGCAAATCGAGCGTCGCCGCTGCGCTGGCGCCGCGCGTCGGACGCCCGCCAGGCGCGCGCGTCGTCAACAGCGACCGGATCCGCAAGCGGCTCTTCGCCGTCGAGCCCACGGCGCGCCTGCCGCAAGAGGCCTACGCCAGCGCAGTTTCGGCGAAGGTCTACGGCGAAATGTTCGACGTTGCGGCGCGAACGGCCGCGCTCGGCTGGCCCGTCATCGTCGACGCCGTCTTCGACCGTCCTCAGGACCGCGAGGCGATAAGAGCCGCGGCCGAGCGCGCGCGGACGCCATTCTTTGGCGTCTGGCTGGATCTCGATCTCGACCGGCGCGCGGCGCGCGTCGATTCGCGCGTCAATGACGTATCCGACGCGACGCGAGCAGTGCTCGAGGCGCAAATGGAAAAGCCGACCTGCGAAATCGAGTGGCTGAAGTTCGACGCCTCGAAAGACCCGGAGACGATCGCTGATGAGATTAAGAATGCTTTGAAGTCGTCGTCGCAAACCGCCAAACTGTAATGTCATTCCCGACGCGCGCGAAGCGCGCGTCGGGAATCCAGAACGAAACCCGTCACTCATGCCATTGCTCTGGATTCCCGGTCAGGCCTGCGGCCCGCCGGGAACGACAGCAGCGCCTATGGAACGAGCACCGCCGCGCCTTGCAGCCGGCCTTCGCGGAGGTCCGCAAGCGCTTCGTTCGCCTGCGCCAGAGGATAGCGCGTCGCATGCATCTTCAGCGGCAGCGTCGGCGCGAGCGCCAGAAACTCGCGCGCGTCCTCGCGGGTGAGATTGGCCACTGAGAGCAGTCGCCGCTCCTCCCAGAGCAGCGCATAGGGAAAGCTCGGAATGTCGCTCATGTGAATGCCGCCGCACACGACGGCGCCGCCTTTCTTCGTCGCGGCGAGCGCGCGCGGAATGAGCGCGCCGACCGGCGCAAAGATCAGCGCGGCGTCGAGCGGCTCCTGCGAGGGCGCGTCAGAGTCCTGAGCCGACGCCGCGCCGAGCGACAGCGCAAAATCGGCCGCCGCCCGATCGCCCGGCCGCACGAAGGCGTGAACGCGCTTGCCTTGAGCGATCGCGACCTGAGCGATGATATGCGCTGCGGCCCCGAAGCCGTAGATGCCGATCGCTTCCGCCGGACCCGCCATCTTCAATGTGCGCCAGCCGATGAGGCCGGCGCACAGCAGCGGCGCGAGCGTCGCCGGATCCCCAGTCTCGGGCAGCGGGAAACAGTATGACGCATCGGCGACGGCATGGGTCGCATAGCCGCCGTCGCGCGTGTAGCCGGTGAAGAGCGGGTCGTCGCACAGGTTTTCGCGCGCGCTCAAGCAGTAGGCGCAGTGCCCGCATGTGTGGGCAAGCCAGGGCACGCCGACCCGTTGCCCAGGCGAGAAGCCGGTTACGCCAAGACCGCTCGCGTCAACCCGCCCAACGATCTCATGGCCAGGAATGATCGGAAGCTTCGGCTTGGTCAATTCGCCGTCGATCACATGAAGATCGGTGCGGCAGACGCCGCACGCCTCGACCTTGAGCCGCACTTCCCCCGCGCGTGGCGCGGGGAGCGGCAGTTCCTCCATTACGAGCGGCGTGTTGGGCCGCCGCAGGACCATGGCCCGCATGATTTCCGTCATTGCAGCGACTTCCGCAGAAACAGCCGCGCATGTCCGGGCGGAAAGCCGACAATCTCGCCCGCGCGCGTGAATCCCAGAGCTTCGTAAAAGGCAGCCGCCAGCGGGTCGAAGGTGTCGATATAGATGCCGACGCAGCCGCGGCCCCTGGCCAGCCGCTCGGCCTCGGCCATCAGTCGGCGGCCCAGGCCGCGCCCCCGCCGCGCAGGCTCGACCCAGAGATGACGAACATAGAGCCAGCGCCAGTGGGTGACGCCATTCAAGCCGGCGACGAGGACGCCCTGTGGATCGCGCGCCGCGATGCAGGCTCCACTTTCGTCGCGGGGGCCGAACTGGTCCGCGATCTCATCGCCGAGCCTTGCCGCAATCTCGGCCGACTCCATTTCCTGAATGGAAAGGGCGATCTTCTCAACGTCTTCGCTCTTGATCATGATCGCGCCGTGAAACGGGTCCTCGTTACGCTATTTTGGGCGTGCGCCGCCGGCGCCGCAACGGCTGCGGGCGAAGCCTGCAGGCCCGTCGAAATATCGCCCACGCCGGCGCCGGCGAGCCAGCGGGTGCGCGACTATTCGCCCATATTCGAACTTTGCCGCAAAGACGGCGACTCGCGGCTCGCGATCCGCCGAATGAACGTCGATGGGCAGTCGCTGCTTCTGACCGTCGACCCGCAGACGCTGCAGACGTCGCTGGGTCGCGCCGACTGCTGGCGCTGCGCCGCGACGAGCGACGCCGCTCAGGCCGAAACGCGGTATCTCAAAGCGCTGCGTCCTCCCCAAGAAGCGGCGCGGCCGGCGGCGCTCGTCAACGCGGGACTGATCCATGGCGCGGGCGACGGCGCCTTCGTCACCGGCGACCTCTGCCCCAGCCGCAAGCCGCTCGACCGCAGCTTTTTCGAAAAACTCGCCGCGCAGGGCCCGCACACGCCCGTGACCCTCGCCGTGTCGGGCGCATGGCTTCAGCGTCACCGGGCCGACTTCGCCTGGCTGCGCGAGCAGGAGCGGGCCGGAGCGCTGGCCATCGTCTGGGCGAACCATTCCTACAGCCACCCCTATGTCGCCCGGCTGCAGGAGAGCCGGAACTACCTCATGCGGCGCGGCGTCGATCTCGATCGCGAGATTTTCGAGACTGAAAAGCTCATCATCGCGCAGGGGGAGTCGCCTTCGGTATTTTTCCGATTTCCCGGGCTTGTGGCCGACGGCGCGCTGCTCGAGCGCCTGCGCAGCCGCCATCTGGTGGCGCTCGGAGCGGACGGCTGGCTCGCGCTCGGCCTGCGGCCCCGCCCTGGCTCGGTCGTGCTTGTGCACCCCAACGGCAATGAGCCGGCAGGGCTGCGTTTGTTCTGGCGCCTTCTCGAGACCGGCGCGATGCCTCTCCCCCTGCGGCCGATCAGTGACGCGCCTTAACGCCGGAAACGCCCTTCATTGACAAGGTTTCCGGCGGCTCTTATCTCTCCGGCGGAAATGCCGCGTCGGTCTCGGCGCCCCGCCGTTGGCGCGATGTCGCAGGCGGATGTTATTCATGCATTATGCGACGTTCCGCCGGCCGCCGTCCCCCGGCGCGCCGAGAAGGCGGCAGACGCTGCGCGGGAGAAAGGTTCGCACGAATGATCGGCGCACTCGCCAAGAAGATATTCGGCTCGGCAAATGAGCGCCGGCTTAAGACCTATGCGCCGAAGGTCAAAGCGATCAACGCCCTGGAGCCGGAAGTCGAGGCGCTGAGCGACGATGAGCTCCGGGATCGCACCCGCCAGTTTCGCGAAGAGCTCGCCGCCGGCAAAAGCCTCGATGACCTGCTCGTCCCCGCTTTCGCCACCGTGCGCGAGGCGGCCAAGCGCACCCTCGGCCAACGCCATTTCGACGTCCAGCTCATCGGCGGCATGGTGCTGCATGAAGGGGCGATCGCCGAGATGCGCACTGGCGAAGGCAAGACCCTCGTCGCGACCCTCGCGGTCTATCTCAATGCGCTCGCCGGCAAGGGCGTTCATGTCGTCACGGTGAACGACTATCTCGCCAAGCGCGACTCCGAGTGGATGGGCGAGATCTACAAATTTCTCGGCATGACCGTCGGCGTCGTGGTGCATGAGATAACCGACGAAGAGCGCGCCGCCGCCTACGCCTGCGACATCACCTACGGCACGAACAACGAATTCGGCTTCGACTATCTGCGCGACAATATGAAGTTCGAATTTTCGCAGATGGTGCAGCGCGGCCACAACTTTGCGATCGTCGACGAGGTGGACTCGATCCTCATCGACGAGGCGCGCACGCCGCTCATCATTTCGGGCGCCATCGACGACAAATCCGATCTCTACAACACGATCGACAAGCTGATCCCCAAACTCAACGCCGACGACTTTGAGCTCGACGAAAAGCAGCGCACAGTTCATCTCACCGACGCCGGCAATGAGCACATGGAAGAGTTGCTGGGCGAAGCGGGAGCGCTGACCGAAGGCGCGCTGTACGAGGCGCACAACGTCACGCTAGTGCATCACGTCAATCAGGCGCTGCGCGCCCATAAGCTGTTCCAGAAGGACAAGGATTACATCGTCCGCAAGGGCGAAGTCGTCATCATCGACGAATTCACCGGCCGCATGATGCCGGGCCGCCGCTATTCGGAAGGTCTGCATCAGGCGCTCGAGGCCAAGGAGCGCGTTCAGGTTCAGCCCGAAAACGTCACCCTCGCGTCGATCACCTTCCAAAACTACTTCCGTCTCTACGCCAAGCTCGCCGGCATGACCGGCACGGCCGCCACCGAAGCGAATGAGTTTGCGGAAATCTACAAGCTCGACGTCGTCGAAATTCCGACGAACCGGCCGGTCTGCCGCCTCGATGAGGACGACGAGGTCTATCGGACCTACAAGGAAAAGCTCGGCTCCATTGCCGCCGAGATCAAGGACGCGAACAGCCGGATGCAGCCGCTTCTCGTCGGCACCACGTCGATCGAGAAATCTGAGCAGCTTGCCGAGTTCCTGCAGTCGCAGGGCTACAAGATGATCGACTTCGCCGATCCGAAGGGCCTCTCCAAACTGTATGAGGCCGCGCGCTCGGGCAAGCCGTCGAAGCTGTTCGCCGTCCTCAACGCGCGCTTCCACGAGCAGGAAGCCTATATCGTCGCGGAAGCCGGCGTGCCCGGCGCGATCACCATCGCCACCAATATGGCGGGCCGCGGCACCGACATTCAGCTCGGCGGCAATGTGGAGATGCGCGTGGCGCAGGAATGCGCCAGCCTCGAAGGCGACGCGCGCGTCAAGAAGGAGGCGGAGATCCGCGAGGAGGTCGCGGCCTTCAAGGAGAAGGCGATCGCTTCGGGCGGACTCTACATCATCGGCACCGAGCGTCACGAGAGCCGGCGCATCGACAATCAGCTGCGCGGCCGCTCCGGACGCCAGGGGGACCCGGGCCGCTCGAAGTTCTTCCTGTCGCTGCAGGACGATCTCATGCGCATCTTCGGCTCCGAGCGCATGGATTCGATGCTGGTGAAGCTTGGCCTGCAGGAGGGCGAAGCCATCGTCCATACCTGGATCAACAAGGCCATTGAAAAGGCGCAGCACAAGGTCGAGGCGCGCAACTTCGACATCCGCAAGAACATCCTCAAGTTCGACAACGTCATGAACGACCAGCGCAAGGTGATCTTCGAGCGCCGGCGTGAAATCATGGATGAGGAGAGCGTCGAGGAGCAGGTCGCCGACATGCGCGCCGACGTCGTCGACGCGCTGGTGTCGCAGCACATTCCGCACGACGCCTACGCGGAAGCCTGGAATGTCGAAGGTCTTGTCGAAGAGGTGAAGGCGAAGCTCAATCTCGATCTTCCGGTCGCCGATTGGGCGAAGGAAGAAGGCATCGCCGACGAGGAGATCAAGGAGCGCCTGCTTGAGGCGGCGGACTCCGGCTACGCCGAACGCGTCGAAAAGAACACCGGCCCGCTGATGCGCATGATCGAGAAGCAGGTCGTCCTGCAATCTCTCGATACGCTATGGCGCGAACACCTCGTCGCGCTCGACCATCTTCGGCAGGTGATCGGCTGGCGCGGCATGGCGCAGCGCGATCCGCTCAACGAATACAAGTCCGAGGCGCTCGAGCTGTTCAAGAGCCTTATGACGCGCTGGGACGAAACGGTGATCGCGCAACTGATGCGCGTCGAAGTGTCCTTCGAGGCGCCGCCGTCGGCGCCGCCGGAACTGCCGCCGATGGAGATGTCGCATCCCAATCCGGAGGCGCTGGTTGGCGGCGGCGGACCGCAGGGCGGCGCGCTCGACGAGCTCAACACGCGTCTCGCGGCGGCCGATTTCTCGGCGCGCGGGCTCGCGGTCAGCGAGGCGCCGGTCGCGCGCGATCCCGCCAATCCAGCCACCTGGGGCAAGGTCGGCCGCAATGAGCCCTGCCCTTGCGGTTCGGGCAAGAAATACAAGCACTGCCACGGCGCCCTGGTCTAAGATGAAGATGAGGACGGCGATGTGGAAGATCAGCGTCTCGGCTCTCCTGTCGACGCTGGCTGCTTCCGCCTCGGCCAGAGCCGATTGGGCGCCCGTCTCAAGCGACGGGTTTTCGACCGTTTACATGGACCGCGCCTCGCGCCGCACGTCGGCTGAGGGGATCGTCACGGTCGACGCGCTCACCGATTACAACGCCGCCTCGCCGCAAGCCGCCGCATTTGGCCTCGCCGAGAAGGGGCTGTCGGAAATCGAAAAAGTGTCGTTCGATTGCGCCAATCGCAAATACAGATCCGAGGGCGGCGGCTGGCGCGAGCGCCAGATGGGCGAGGGAAAGATCACCAAGCCCTATCCGCCGAAGGATCAATGGTCGCCGGTGCCGCCCTATTACGACGGACTCTTCGCCAAGGTCTGCGCGAGCAAATCCTCGGATTAGCGGCTGGTTCGATTTGAACCGCCTCGCGGCTGAGAATATAAGCGCAGCGCGATTGAAGCGCCGTCCTGCGATCGCGGGAAAGCGCCGCCGCGGGTTTCCAGGAGCTTGTCGTGACCGCCATTGATTTCTCCAAAGTGCTCGTCGCCCAGGGTGGCGGCCCCACCGCCGTCATCAACCAGTCGCTTGTCGGCGCGGTGCTGGAATCCCGCAAGTTTCGCGAAGTCGAGCGGGTCTATGGCGCGTTCCACGGCGTCCGCGGCATCGTGAACGAGGATTTCGTCGATCTCACGCAGGAGACGACCCATAATCTCGAACTCGTCGCCTGCACGCCGTCGTCGGCGCTCGGCTCGACGCGCGACAAGCCGGACCTCAAATACTGCCAGGAGATCTTTCGCGTCCTGCGCGCGCATGGCGTCGGCTGCTTTTTCTACATCGGCGGCAATGATTCATCGGACACGGTGCGCATCGTCTCGCAGGAAGCCAGGAGCGCCGGCTATCCGCTGCGCACCGTCCACATCCCGAAAACCATCGACAATGATCTGATGGTCAACGACCACACGCCGGGCTTCCCCTCGGCGGCGCGCTGGGTGGCGCAGGCTTTCGCTGGCGCTAACCTCGATAACTGGGCGCTGCCGGGCGTCTATATCGCGGTCGTCATGGGGCGTCACGCCGGCTTCCTGACCGCCGCCTCGGCGCTCGGCAAGAAATTCCCCGACGACGGCCCGCATCTCATCTACATTCCCGAGCGCGCCTTCATCATCGACAAATTCCTCGCCGACGTGAAGGCGACGATGGCCAAATATGGCCGCTGCGTCGTCGCGATCTCGGAAGGCGTTTGCGACGAAGACCACATGCCGATCGCCGAGAAGCTCGCCAAAGCCGTGGAGCGGGACGATCACGGCAATATCCATCTCGGCGGCGGAGCGCTCGCCGACGAACTGACCCGACTCGTGAAGGATCGGCTCGGATTCAAGCGGGTGCGCGCCGACACGTTCGGCTATGTGCAACGGAGCTTCGTCGGCTGCGTCTCCGACGTCGACCAGCGCGAGGCGCGCGAGGTCGGCGAAAAGGCCGTGCAATACGCCATTTGGGGCGATCGCGACGGCTCGGTGACCATCCACCGGACCGGCTTTTATTCCGTCGACTATCAGCTGACCCCGCTTGAAGAAATCGCGGCGAAGACCAAAGTCATGCCGGACGAATTCATCAGCCCCTGCGGGACCGACGTCACCGACGCCTTCCGGCTCTATCTGCGCCCGCTGCTTGGAAGCGGCATGCCGGACGCCTATCGGTTGCGGCTCAATCGGGTCCCCAAAATCCTCACGGCCTAAGCCGGCCCCCCTGGGGCGCCTTTCTTGCTTGAACGGAATTTCCGGCGAAGGTTGCAATTTGGCCGTCGTGTAAAATACACTAACTAGTCATGGTTCTCGGGCGCTCGTCGCATGACCGAAACGATGGATGGGGAACGGGCACGCCAACCGCTTCCACCTTTTGTTAGTCTGGCGCCGGTAACACAGGTGTTCGGGCCGATTCGCCCGGCAGTCCGGCCCGATAGGAGAACAATATGAGCAAGGTCGGCGGCGGCGATTCCAAAAACACGCTTTACTGCTCCTTTTGCGGCAAGAGCCAGCATGAGGTGCGTAAGCTCATCGCCGGACCGACGGTGTTCATCTGCGATGAATGCGTCGAACTGTGCATGGACATCATCCGCGAGGAGAACAAATCCTCGCTGGTCAAACAGCGCGATGGCATTCCAACCCCGCGGGAAATTTGTAAGGTTCTGGACGATTATGTCATTGGCCAGGCTCAGGCCAAGCGCGTGCTCTCGGTCGCCGTCCACAACCACTACAAGCGCCTCAACCATGCGACGAAGCATGGCGACGTCGAGCTCGCGAAGTCCAACATTCTGCTGATCGGTCCGACCGGCGTCGGCAAGACCATGCTGGCGCAGACCCTGGCCCGCATCCTGGACGTGCCCTTCACCATGGCGGACGCCACGACCCTGACCGAGGCGGGCTACGTCGGCGAGGACGTCGAAAACATCATCCTCAAGCTTCTGCAGGCGTCCGACTACAATGTCGAGCGCGCGCAGCGCGGCATCGTTTATGTCGATGAAATCGACAAGATTTCGCGCAAATCCGACAATCCCTCGATCACCCGCGACGTTTCCGGCGAAGGCGTGCAGCAGGCGCTCTTGAAGATCATGGAGGGCACCGTCGCCTCGGTGCCGCCGCAGGGCGGCCGCAAGCACCCGCAGCAGGAATTCCTGCAGGTCGACACGACCAACATCCTGTTCATCTGCGGCGGCGCCTTCGCGGGCCTTGAAAAGATCATTTCCGCCCGCGGCCGCAACACGTCGATCGGCTTCGGCGCCACGGTGCAGGCGCCCGACGAGCGGCGCACCGGCGACATTTTCAGGCAGGTGCAGCCCGAAGACCTGCTGAAGTTTGGGCTCATCCCGGAGTTCGTCGGCCGTCTGCCGGTCATCGCCACGCTCGAAGACCTCGACGAGGACGCGCTCAAGAAAATCCTCACCGAGCCCAAGAACGCGCTGGTCAAGCAATATCAGCGGCTCTTCGAGATGGAAAACGTCGAGCTCACCTTCCAGGACGACGCGCTTTCGGCCGTCGCCCGCAAGGCGATCGAACGTCATACCGGCGCGCGCGGCCTGCGCTCGATCATGGAAGGAATCTTGCTAGACACGATGTTCGACCTGCCAGGACTGGAGGGCGTCGAACAGGTTGTCATCGGACCGGAAGTCGTCGAGGGCAAAGCCCGGCCGCTCTACATCTACGCCGAACGCAGCGAGAAGAGCGGCGCAAGCGCCTAACCGGCTGCGAAGACGCGCGTTACGGCGGCGTTAGGCCGCCGGCGCACGCGAGTTAAGCTTGGGCGCCGCAGCGCCTTGAATCAATTGTTCGCGTATCCCATTTGCGTTAACGGGGCCGTCGGGCGTGATCGCCGGCGGTCTTTTATTGGCGCGGAACCGGCGGGCGACCGTATCGCGGCCTTAACCCAAATTCGCCTGCGGTCTCGCGTCGCCGCTTTAGCGGGGCGCGTCAAGGACAGGACAAGAAGAATGTCGAACGAGAAGCGAGACGCCGTCACGCCCGGAGCGGTCGAAAGCTATCCGGTGCTGCCGCTGCGCGACATTGTCGTCTTTCCGCACATGATTGTTCCGCTTTTCGTCGCGCGCGAGAAATCCATCCGCGCGCTCGAAGAAGTGACGAAATCCGACAGGCTGATTCTGCTCGCGACGCAGAAGAACGCGGGCGATGACGATCCTGCGAGCGACGCCATCTACCCGATCGGCACGCTCGCCTCCGTGCTGCAGCTGCTGAAATTGCCCGACGGCACCGTGAAGGTGCTGGTCGAAGGCGTGGCGCGCGCCAGCGTGCGCACATACACGCGCGCGGACGACTATTACGAAGCCGACGCCGAAGTTCTCGCCGACGATCTCGGCTCTCCGGTCGAGGTCGAAGCGCTCGGCCGCTCGGTGATCGCCGAATTCGAAAGCTATGTGAAGCTCAACAAGCGGGTATCGTCCGAGGTCGTCGGCGCGGTCACCCAGATCGACGATTATTCGAAGCTCGCCGACACGGTCGCGTCTCACCTTTCGGTGAAGATCGCCGAGAAGCAGGACGTGCTCGAGACGGTCAGCGTCGCGCGCCGCCTCGAGAAATGTCTGTCGCTGATGGAGAGCGAGATCTCGGTCCTGCAGGTCGAGAAGCGCATTCGCACGCGCGTCAAACGCCAGATGGAGAAGACGCAGCGCGAATACTATCTCAACGAGCAGATGAAGGCGATCCAGAAGGAGCTGGGAGACGAGGACGGCAAGGACGACCTCGCCGAGCTCGAGGAGCGCATCAAGAACACCAAGCTCTCGAAGGAAGCGCGCGACAAGGCCCTCGCGGAGTTCAAGAAGCTGCGGCAGATGTCGCCGATGTCCGCCGAAGCCACCGTCGTGCGCAACTATCTCGACTGGATCCTGTCGATCCCGTGGGGCAAGCGCTCCAAGGTGAAGCGCGATCTTGGACAGGCCGAGGAAGTGCTCGACGCCGAGCATTTCGGCCTCGAGAAGGTCAAGGAGCGCATCGTCGAATATCTCGCCGTGCAGAGCCGCGCCAACAAGCTGACCGGCCCGATCCTCTGCCTCGTCGGCCCGCCCGGCGTCGGCAAGACCTCGCTCGGCAAGTCGATCGCCAAGGCCACGGGCCGCGAGTTCGTGCGCATGTCGCTGGGCGGCGTGCGCGACGAGGCGGAGATCCGCGGCCATCGCCGCACCTACATCGGCTCGATGCCCGGAAAGATCATTCAGTCGATGCGCAAGGCGAAGACGTCCAATCCGCTTTTCCTGCTCGACGAGATCGACAAGATGGGCATGGATTTCCGCGGCGATCCGTCCTCGGCCCTGCTTGAAGTGCTGGATCCTGAGCAGAACGCGACGTTCAACGACCATTACCTCGAGGTCGACTATGACCTCTCGAATGTGATGTTCGTCACGACGGCGAATACGCTCAACATTCCGGCGCCGCTGATGGACCGCATGGAGATCATTCGCATCGCCGGCTACACGGAGGATGAGAAGGTCGAGATCGCGCGCAGGCACCTCATCCCCAATGCGGTGCACAAGCACGGTCTGTCGCCTGACGAATGGATGGTCGCCGACGACGGGCTGCTCACGCTCATTCGCCGCTACACGCGCGAAGCCGGCGTGCGCAATCTGGAGCGCGAAATCTCCAATCTCGCGCGCAAGGCGGTGAAGGAAATCCTTCTCAAGAAGAAGGACAAGATCGTCGTCACGAGCGAGAACATCTCGGATTATCTTGGGGTGCCGAAATTCCGCTACGGCGAGGCCGAGCTGGAGGATCAGGTCGGCGTCGTCACGGGGCTCGCCTGGACCGAGGTCGGCGGCGAACTGCTGACGATCGAAGGCGTCATGATGCCGGGCAAGGGCAAAATGACGGTGACGGGCAATCTGCGCGACGTGATGAAGGAGTCGATCTCGGCGGCGGCGTCCTATGTGCGCTCGCGCGCGGTCGACTTCGGCGTCGAGCCGCCCGTGTTCGACCGCCGAGACTTCCATGTGCACGTGCCGGAAGGCGCGACGCCCAAGGACGGGCCGTCCGCGGGCGTGGCGATGGCGACCGCCATCGTCTCGATCATCACCGGCATTCCGGTGCGCCGCGACATCGCCATGACCGGCGAGATCACGCTGCGCGGCCGCGTGCTGCCGATCGGCGGCTTGAAGGAAAAGCTGCTCGCGGCGCTGCGCGGCGGATTGAAGAAGGTGCTGATCCCCGAGGAGAACGCGAAGGATCTCGCGGAAATCCCGGACGCGGTGAAGAACGGCCTTGAGATCGTGCCGGTCGCGCGGATGGAGGAAGTGCTGCGGCATGCGCTCGTCTCCCAGCCGACGCCGATCGTATGGCAGGAAGATGCGGCCGCTATCGCCAAGCACGGCGCCGCCGTCGCCGACGATGACGGCACGGGCGTTCGCGCCCACTGACGCCGACTGTTCGGCAAAAGACGAAAGGGCCCCGCTCCTCGGCGGGGCCTTTTGTTTTGGGCGCCTGAGCGCGAGATGCCCCGGAATTCATGATTTTTTCGCGGCGCACCGTCCATTTTCCCCGGAAAACCAAGGATTCAAAGCCTTTGGCGGCCGGTATCCCTTGCCTTTCCTGCGATTCGCGACCAACACTCGCCATCGCTGCGCCATGCCGATTCGAGGTCGCGCATTCATACGCCGGGCGGCTCGCAGTGAAGGAGAAGGAAAAAAGCCATGAACAAACTGGAACTCGTCGAGCACGTCGCGAACGAGACGGACAGCTCGAAAGCGGCGGCGGCCGCCGCCATCGACGCCGTCATCGACGGCATCACCAAGGCCCTCAAGAAGGGCGATGAAGTTCGGCTCGTCGGCTTCGGCACCTTTTCGGTCAAGAAGCGCGCCGCCGGCAAGGGCCGCAACCCGGCGACCGGCGAAGAGATCAAGATTCCTGCGTCCAAGAGCGCACGCTTCAAGCCCGGCGCGACGCTGAAGACCGCGCTGAACAAGACCAAGTAGCTCCATCGCTGGGAGGCGCAGGCGTCGCAGCTTTTGCGCATTTTTCAGGACGGCCGTCGGAGCCCCGGCGGCCGTAGTTGCGAGTCGGCTTGCCTAGCGCCGACCCCGCCCTTAAAACCCGCGGACGCGCATCGCGTCGCCGGGGCGGTTAGCTCAGTTGGTAGAGCATCTCGTTTACACCGAGAGGGTCGGCGGTTCGAGACCGTCACCGCCCACCACTGGCGCCATCGAGGCGGCGGCGCGGGGAATGGTGTTCCAAGGCCTAGGAATTCGCTTTAGGTTGTTGGGACAAAGAAGGCGCCCCGAATGAGACTGATCAAAACCGTCCTTTTCACCCTCTGTTTCGCCGCCTCCGCCGCGCACGCCGAAGAGATGAGCTTTCGCGCCGTCGGCGTGAATTCCGGCGGCTGCGGCGATCACTGCCCGCAGGTGATCGCGGCGCAGGGCGAGATCAGCGCCGAAACGCCCGACGCCTTCCTCTCCTTCGTGCGCCAGAACGCGCGCGGCGGCAATCTGCACGGAATCGTGCTGCTCGACTCCCCTGGCGGAAAAGTTGTCGCTTCGATGGAGCTCGGCCAGGTCATCCGCAAGCTCGGCATGGCGGTGATCGTCGCTCGTCCCGCGGCCGATCAGTCGCGCACCATGGCGCTCGTTTCCGGCCGCTGCTATTCGGCATGCGTGTATGCGCTGATGGGCGGCAGAAAGCGCGTGATCCCGGCGCAGAGCAGCGTCGGCGTGCACCGCATGTTCAATTATTCAACGAATTTCGATATCGCCGAAGGCGGATTCGTCCGCGAGCGCAATTACGACGACGGCGGCATGCTGCAGACGCTTTCGCGCTACGCCGCGATGATGGGCGTGAGCACCGATCTCGTGAAACTCGCCGAGCGCACGTCGCCCGATAAGCTTTACGTGCTGACCGGCGCCGACATCGCGCGATGGCGGCTTGGGTCGCGCAAGCTCTAGGACCCGCCGCCGGACAAGATACAATCAGCAACAGGGCAGGACATGAAACATATTCTCGAGGGGCTCGAACGGCGGCGCGCGTCCGCCCGGCTTGGCGGCGGACATAAACGCATCGAGGCGCAGCACGCCCGCGGCAAGCTCACCGCGCGCGAAAGAATCGAACTGCTGCTCGATCACAATTCTTTTGAAGAATTCGACATGTTCGTCGCCCACCGCTGCACCGATTTCGGCATGGATCAGGGCGAAAAAATCTCCGGCGACGGCGTCGTCACCGGTTGGGGCACCGTCAACGGACGCGCGGTGTTCGTCTTCGCCAAGGACTTCACCGTCTTCGGCGGATCGCTCTCCGAGACTCACGCGCAGAAGATCACCAAACTGCAGGACATGGCGCTGAAGAATCGCGCCCCGATCATCGGCCTGTTCGACGCGGGCGGCGCGCGCATCCAGGAAGGCGTCGCGGCGCTCGGCGGCTATGGCGAGGTATTCCAGCGCAACGTGATGGCCTCGGGGGTCATTCCGCAGATCTCGGTGATCATGGGCCCTTGCGCCGGCGGCGACGTCTATTCGCCGGCCATGACGGACTTCATCTTCATGGTGCGCGACACGAGCTACATGTTCGTGACCGGACCCGACGTCGTGAAGACGGTGACGAACGAGACGGTCACGGCGGAAGAGCTCGGCGGCGCATCGGTCCATACGACCAAGAGCTCAATCGCCGATCGCGGCTATGACAATGACGTCGAAGCGCTGCTGCAGATGCGCAGACTGATTGATTTCCTGCCCTCCTCCAACCAGGAGGAGCCGCCGGAATGGCCCGCCTTCGACGACGTCGACCGCATCGATGATTCGCTCGACACGATCGTTCCGGATAATCCCAACAAGCCTTACGACATCAAGGAGCTCATCCATAAGGTCGTCGACGAGGCCGATTTCTTCGAAATTCAGGAAGCGCATGCGCGCAATATGGTGATCGGCTTCGGCCGCATCGAAGGGCGCACCGTCGGCTTCGTCGCCAATCAGCCGCTCGTGCTCGCCGGCGTGCTCGACATCGACGCCTCAAAAAAGGCGGCGCGCTTCGTGCGCTTCTGCGACTGCTTCAACATTCCGATCGTCACCTTTGTCGACGTTCCAGGCTTCCTGCCCGGCACGGCGCAGGAATACGGCGGGCTGATCAAGCATGGCGCGAAGCTGCTGTTTGCATACGCCGAAGCGACAGTGCCGAAGGTGACCGTCATCACCCGCAAAGCGTTCGGCGGCGCCTATGACGTCATGGCGTCAAAACATCTGCGCGGCGACGTCAACTACGCGTGGCCGTCGGCGCAGATCGCCGTCATGGGCGCCAAGGGCGCCGTCGAGATCATCTTCCGCTCCGACCTCGGCGATCCGGAGAAGATCGCGCAGCGCACGAAGGAATATGAAGATCGCTTCCTGTCGCCATTCGTCGCCGCGGAGCGCGGCTATATCGACGAAGTGATCATGCCGCATTCCACGCGCAAACGAATCGCGCGTGCGCTTGCATTGCTTCGTCACAAGGAACTCGAGAATCCCTGGAAAAAGCACGACAACATTCCGCTGTGACGCGGCGCAATAACGCGCGCGTTGTGGCGTTGCGCCATTCGAGATAGGTGTGAGCGTTAAGCCTAATTCCGCGGCGCCTGACCACAAAATTCGTCAGAGTGCACATTTTTGAAGTGACAGCCCGCCCGTTTTGTCATAGTGTTCGCTCGCCAGGTTGGTTGGGTAAAAGCCTAAGCGTCGGATGCGTCGCAGGAATTAGGCCCAGCTACGGTCCAAGTCGGGGAGGACGCCGAACAGAACGCGGTTCGCCGAGGCTCGAAAGATGAGCCGGCGCGAACGGGCTATCGGAGCGACTTAAGACTTCGGAGCTTGGCGTTTCAGTTTGGTTAAGGACGGGGTGCCAAAGAGCGGGGAGCGGCGGGACGCCATCCCCGCTCTTTGTGTTTCATCGACCTGTTTCGTGTTTCATCGACCTGTTTCATCAACGCCAGCTTTAAACGAATCGCTAAGCGCCGAGGAATATTCCCGTTGAGCTCAACCGGAACTGCCCTGGCCGTCGCCTTGACGGGCGATGACGCGCTTCCTACCTTCCGCGCACGTCTGATGAAAAGCCCTAACGAAAGGCCGGCCATGTCCACGCAGAAAATCACCGACGCCACTTTCGAACAGGAAGTGCTCAAATCCGCCGAGCCGGTCGTCGTCGATTTCTGGGCGGAATGGTGCGGCCCGTGCCGCATGATCGCGCCGGCGCTCGAAGAGATCGCCGCCGAGATGAAGGGCAAGGTCAAAGTGGTCAAGCTCAACATCGACGAGAATCCGGCCGTCGCCAGCAAGCTCGGCATCCGATCGATTCCGACTCTGATCCTGTTCAAGGACGGCAAGGCCGCAGCGCAAAAGGTTGGCGCCGCGCCGAAGGGCGAATTGTCGCGCTGGATTTCCGCGGCCGTCTGAACGAACCCTGCAAGTTGAGGCGCGGGACAACGCGATAGCGCTGCTCCCCGCGCTTTTGCCGCGATCGCCGGTTCGCCGCTCAACATGGCGCCGCCAACCGTCGGCGCAGAGCATTCGCTAACGTAAGTCGGTCATCCTGGCCGAGCGCGGATCACAGCCGAACCCAGTCCTGCAGCCACATCGCCGCGAGCGCGCCGGCGACGGCGAGGGCTGAAGCGCCGGTCAGCCTCACTCCCATGCCGGGCCCCCCGATGATCCAGCCCATCGCGGCTTTCGCCGCCGTATTGGACAGCAACGCCAGCAGCACAGCGCCCGCCGCCGCTCCTGCGCCAATTTCCGTCGCGCCCAGCCGCGCCATGGTCAGTCCGATCGCATCGACGTCCACGACGCCGGAAATCAGCGCGAGCGCATAGGCGCCGGCGCTTCCGGCGAAATGCGTCGCGAGTCGCGAGAGGACCATCACGGTCGCGAGAAGAGCGCCGAATTTGAGCACCGCGACGAGATCAAGCGGATTGCCGAGCGAAAGGTCGCTTGGCTCCCGAGGCGGTTCGCTTCGTCGCAGGAGAAAGATTCCGGCAAGCGCGAAGAGAACGCCGCCGGCCGCGACCGGCGGCGCGAGGCGCCAAGCGAGCGTTGAATTGATGATCGCTATGATCGCAAGGATCCGCGGCGCCATGATCGCATTCGCGAAGATCGCGCCCGCGGCGGAAGCGCCAATCTGCGATGGATGTTCGCGCGCCAGCCGCGACATCGCCGCCGTCGCGGCGGTCGAAGACGCCAGCCCGCCCGCCATTCCGGCGACCGCGACGCCGCGCCGGTAGCCGATGACTCTTACGGCGACGTAGCCGGCGAAGGAGATCACGCCGATCAAAACGGTCATCAGCCACAATTCGAAAGGGTTCACCGCATTCCACGGGTCGACGGCGCGATTGGGCAGAACCGGGAGCAAGATGAAGCTCATCGCGAGCAGCGCCAGTCCCGAGCGCAATTCGTCCCAGGTGATGCGCGCGACGAGGCCATGGAGAAACGCCTTCAGCGCCAGGATCGCCGTCGTCGCAACCGCCGCCGCGGCCGCCGCCTGAATGTCGCCGATCACCGCGAAGGCGCCGAGCGAAAAGGCAAGCGCCACCGCGAGGACGGTGGTCGCGCCAAAGGTCTCGTCGCGGACGTTTTCGCGATAGCGATAGACGCCGATCAAGGCGCTGACGAAGGCGAAGGCGATCGCCAGGGCGACAACGCCGGCGGCGCCGAAAGGCAGAACGATTGCGCCCCACACGCCGCCAAGCAGTCCGGCGAGCCCATGGGTGCGCAGACCGGCGGCGCGTTCGCCCTCCGCTTCGTCACGTGACGTCCAACCCCGCTCGAGACCGATAAGCAGGCCAATCGCCAGCGCGATCGACAGTCTCTGAATCAGTTCGACGGGGCTTAAGTCGTACATGCTGTTCTTCGTATCTATTTCCTTGCGGTCTTCTTCTTGGCGGCGTGACGCCAGGCCGTTTCGAGGGCGCCACGCAGTTCGCCGACATCGATCGCGTGAAGCAGAATCGTCGTCCAGCCTTGGCGCCCCCAGGCGTTCGGCACGGGCGCAAACGCGTGAGGGGCCATCATGCATTTGAACGCCTGCTCTTCGGGAGCAAGCTTCAGATTGGCCGTCTCGCCATCCGCGGCGAGCGTCGCGTAGATCCGCGCGACCTTGAAAGCGGTTCTGTCGAAATGCGGCGCTTCGCTCGTTCCTTCGAGAGACTTTGCGATGCGCTGGAAATCACGGCTGGTGGCCACGACTGCTCCACGAAGGGCCGGCGCGGCGCCGCCCTCAAGATAGATATGGCGCAAGCCGAGACGTGCGCCTGACCCAGATTGGCAATAGAACAATTGTATGAACTTACCCTTGTCTCCTTCTCGCCGCTCCAGCGTCGCGCCGTTCATGGCGATGGACGTGCTGCGCGACGCGCTCGCGTTGGAGCGCGCAGGCCGCCGTGTCATCCATCTGGAGCTTGGCGAGCCAGGCGTTCCCACGCCGCGCCGCGTGCGCGAAGCCGCCATGGAGTCGCTGCACGCGGGATCGGTCGGCTATGGCGAGGCGCTCGGCGACGCCGCACTGCGCGCCCGCATCGCGCTTCACTATGGCGAGCGCTACGGCGCCGACGTGACGCCCGACCGCGTCATCGTCACGACCGGCTCATCGGGAGGCTTTCAGCTCGCCTTTCTTGCCGCGTTTGATCCGGGCGCGCGCATCGCCGTCACTGCGCCGGGCTATCCGGCCTATGCGAATATCCTTTGCGCGCTCGGCCTGGAGCCGGTCCTGCTCGACGTCGGCGAAGAGACGCGCTTTGCGCCCACGGCGGCGATGTTGGAGGCGGCGCATCGCGCGAGCAGACTTCACGGCGCGCTTTTTATGAGTCCGGCCAATCCGACCGGGGCGATGATCGCCGGGGAGGAGCTGGCGCGGATCTGCGCCTTTTGCGACGACGCCGGAATCGTTCTCGTCTCCGACGAAATCTATCACGGACTGGAATATGAGATGCGCGCGGAGACCGCACTGCGCTTTTCGCAACGCAGTCTCGTCATCAATTCCTTCTCGAAATATTACGCGATGACCGGGTGGCGTCTCGGCTGGCTCATCGCTCCGCCCGAATTGATGCGTCCGCTCGAACGCCTGCAGCAGTCGCTGGCGATCTGCGCGCCGACTTTGTCGCAGCGCGCGGCTCTCGCCGCGTTCGACGCTGGCGACGAATTGGAGACGAACCGCGCCGCCTACGCGCGAAACCGTGCGCTTCTGCTCGATCGCCTGCCTAAATTGGGATTGGACAATTTCGCGCCGCCCGACGGCGCCTTCTACATCTATGCCGACATTTCGCGCTTCACCGATGATTCGATCGGCTTTTGCCGGCGGATGCTGCATGAGGCCGGCGTTGCGACGACGCCGGGCCTCGATTTCGATCCGCGTCGCGGCGGCAAGACGCTGCGGATCTCCTACGCGGGTCCCGAAGCTGACGTGCGCGAGGGCGTCGCCCGCCTGGAGGCCTGGCTCAGAGCCTAACCGCCAAACGGCGTGCGCACGCGCTGCCACCAGCCGCCCTTCTTGGGACGGTTGGGATCGGCTTCGGTGATAACCACTTCCGTCGGTTTGCGCGGCGCGACTGGCTGCGGCGGAGCGATCGGCTCTGGCGCGGGCTCGGACGCCGCCGCCCCCGGGCGAACGGTCTCCGGCGCCGCCGCCTCGCTTTCGCGCTCCTCGGGGGATGGCGCAATGTCAGTCCCGTTTACAGGGAGCTCGGGCGGGAACGCCGGCATATGGGCCTCGAACGGAGAGGCCGGGGCGTCCTCCTCGGCGTCATCGAGCGGGAAGACCGCCGAAGGGTCTTTGAATTCCTCCGGCAAGGGCGCCGAACGCCGCCAACGGCCGGGACCACGATCCGGGCCGCGACCTGCGCCGCGCCTGCCGCCGCGGCGATCAGGCCGCTCCTCGGTCGGCGCGGGAGCGCCCTCGATCGCCGCCATAAGCGCAAGCCCCTCGTCGGACGGCTGCTCGGCGCCGGGCGCCAGATGTTCGCCCTGCCCGCCGCGGCCGCGGCGACGGCGGCGACGCCGGCCCCGCGACGCGCCATCATCCTCTCCGCTGAAACGCGACCGGCCGCCATTCTCGTCTCGGCGCAGTTCGCCGCTGGCCTCGACGCCTTCTTCCTCTTCCTCGACAAGGTCGCCGGAGAGAGCTTCTTCGGGCGCTTCCTCTTCAAGCGGTTCGGCGCGAATGGAATCGACGCGCAAAGGCGCATCGCGCTGCGGAACGCGTGGCCCGCTCGCGAGTTCGCCGCGCTCGAGCGCGTGATAGGTCGCGCCGGTGAGCGTGTCGTCCGCCGCCACCGTGATATGGACGCCGAAGCGGCGTTCCAGCTCCTGCAGATGGGTGCGCTTCTGGTTGAGGATGTAGAGCGCCACGACGGCGCGCGTGCGCAGCGTCACGTCATGCGCCGAACTCTTGACCAGCGCCTCCTCGAGCACGCGCAGCACATGCAGTGCGATGGAGGCGGTGGAGCGCACATGGCCGGCGCCGGCGCAATGCGGACATGGCACCGTGGAGCCTTCGACGACGCCGGCGCGAATGCGCTGACGCGACATTTCCAGCAAGCCGAAATGCGAGATGCGGCCGACCTGAATGCGGGCGCGATCGTTCTTCAACGCATCCTTCAGGCGACGCTCGACGGAGCGATTGTTGCGGCTCTCCTCCATGTCGATGAAGTCGACGACGATCAGCCCGGCGAGATCGCGCAGCCGCAATTGCCGCGCGACTTCGTCGGCGGCTTCGAGGTTGGTGCGGAGCGCCGTATCCTCGATATTGTGCTCGCGCGTCGAGCGCCCCGAGTTCACGTCGATCGCGACAAGCGCCTCGGTCTGATTGATGACGAGGTAGCCGCCCGATTTCAGCGTGACATGGTTAGAGAACATCGCGTCGAGCTGCGCCTCGACGCCGCTCTCGGCGAAGATCGGGAAAGCCTCGCGATGCAGGCGCACGTTTTTGGCGTGGCTCGGCATCAGCATGCGCATGAAGTCTTTCGCCTCGCGGTAGGCGTCTTCGCCGGAGACGACGACTTCCTCGACGTCGCGGCCATAAAGGTCGCGGATGGCGCGCTTGATCAGCGAGCCTTCCTCATAGACGAGCGTCGGCGCAGAGGAGCGCAGCGTCAATTCGCGCACGCTTTCCCAAAGCCGCAGCAGATATTCGAAATCGCGCTTGACCTCCTGCTTGGTGCGCGTCGCGCCGGCCGTGCGCAGGATGACGCCCATGCCCTCCGGCACTTCGAGATCATGCACGATCTCTTTCAGTCGCTTGCGGTCGGCGCCGTCGGTAATCTTGCGCGAGATGCCGCCGCCCCGCGCCGTGTTGGGCATCAGCACCGAATAGCGGCCCGCGAGGGAAAGATAGGTGGTGAGCGCCGCGCCCTTGTTGCCGCGCTCTTCCTTGACGACCTGGACGAGCAGCACCTGACGGCGCTTGATGACCTCTTGAATCTTGTATTGGCGGCGGGCGCGGGGCGCGCGATAGGGCGCTTCGTCCATGGCGTCGCCGCCGATGTGCTCGACGTGATCCTCTTCGTCGTCGTGCTCTTCCTCGTCGTGCTCCTCGACCGGAGCTTCGATGCGGGCGCTCACTTCGGCGCTGTCGTCTTCCACTTCTTCCGGCTCTTCGCGGGCGCGTTCGCGCGCCTCGTCGCGCTCGTCCTGCCGGCGCGCCTTCAACTCATGATCGGGCTCCGGCGCCTGGAGGACGAACTCCTCGGCCTCGCCGGTCTCGACCGAGCCAAAGCCCGCGGGATCGATGGAAATGCGTTCATGCTGCGCGGCGTCGACCGGCGGCTCGCCCGCCTCCGCCTCACGGGGCTCGATCTCATTGGGCTCAACCTCGAGCCCGCTTGCTTCCGCCTCCGCGGCGACAGGCGCATGGGCCTCGGGGACGGCGTCCTGCGCTTCGGGTTCTATCGTCGCGGTCGGCGTTTTGAGTGCTACTTCCGACTCAGATTCAGCGCCGGCCTCTGCCACGGATTGCGGCGTGTCCTCGATCGATTCCGCGAAACCGGTCTCGGCCTGGTCCTCGACGATGACGATCGACGTCGCGATCGCGTCGTCGATGGGGTCGCTCGTCACCGCTTCGTCGGCGCTCGCGCGCTTTTCGGCGCCCTCATACTGGCGGCGGCGCGAACGGCGACCACGGCCGTGCGGCGCGCGCTCTTCCTCTTCGGCCTGCTGATGGGCGCGGCTTTCCTCTTCGAGGAGCGCCTGTCGGTCGGCGACGGGGATCTGGTAGTAGTCGGGGTGGATTTCGGCAAAGGCCAGAAAACCGTGGCGGTTTCCGCCGTAATCGACGAAGGCCGCCTGAAGCGACGGCTCGACTCGCGTGACCTTCGCGAGGTAAATGTTGCCTCGCAGCGGTTTTTTGTCGGCAGCCTCGAAATCGAATTCCTGAACGCGGTTTCCACGTAGAACGACTACGCGCGTCTCCTCCGGGTGGGAGGCGTCGATGAGCATCTTGTTAGCCATGGGGGACTCTTTTGCGGCGTCGCGCGCAATGACGCCGACGGGGCAACCCTAAGTCCAAGCATGGACTTGGCGACCGCTCTTTGGCGCAGCCTGACGGCGCGAACGCTTCTTGTGATGATGAGGGGGGCAGGCGTTAAACCTGCGATACGCTGGCCGGCGTTGGCGCCGGCGGGACGACGAAGCGCGGAACGCCTCGTCCCCGTGAGATGACGAACGGGCCGAAGGGCCATGATTTTGGCGAAGCCGCGTCCAGCCGCGCGGACAAGCCGCACAGCGGTAACGCCTACTCTCGCGCCTATCACGGTCCTGGCCATGAGATCGTCAAAAAACCTTTCGCGCCGCGAAAGGCGGCGAACAAACGTCACGGCCTGCACAAGGCGCGACGGAAAGACGTCAACTGTCCCGAAATTCCCTTGGCCCGATTTGACGGCCGCATTTCGCGGCAAATATCGCGCCGCAGAATTCCGCAGCTTCTCCTTACATATCGGTCGCCGTTGGTCGGCGCAAGCGCCGCCTCGGCTATTCACCAAAAAAATCGTGGAGAAAGGTCCCTCAGGGGGAGGCTTTCGGATAAGCTAACGGCGCGTTAACGGCGCTGTCTCAAAATCGGCGGACGTCGGACCATTTAGGGACCAAGTTGAGGAGGATCGCTTTGCGCGCAGGAGGGCCACGACGGATCATTCTGGCCGCGCTGGCGATTGCGGGCGGCCTCGCCTGGCCCGCCGGAGCCGACGAGCAGCAGAAGGAAATCTCTGCGCTGAGCGCCCGCATCGAGGCGCTCCCTGACCGCTCCCGCCTTCTGTTCGATCTCACGGGTCTGCCGCCGGTGACCGCCCACCCGGTGGCGAACCCGCCGCGCATTATCGTCGATCTTCCCCAGGTGCTCTTCCGCATGGAGGCGAACGCCGGTCTGTCGACGGGCGACAAGCTGATAAAATCATATCGATATGGCATCTTCGCGCCTGGACGCTCGCGGGTCGTGATCGATCTTGCGGGGCCCGCGAAAATTCTAAAGGCCGACAGCGAGGTGGCGATCGGCGGACCGCGGCTCGCGATCGAACTCGCGCCCACCAGCGCCCAGCATTTCGCCGCAACCGTCGCCGAACAGGCCCGCCTCCAGCCCGCCGATCCGCCGGCCCTGCCGCCGCAGATCTCAGGGATCGCGCCCAAATCGCCCGCGGACAAACCCATGGTGGTCATCGATCCCGGCCACGGCGGGGTCGACATGGGCGCGACCGGCAAGCACGGCGAACTGGAAAAGGACGTCGTGCTCGAATTCGCGCGCGCGCTGCGGGAGAAGATCGAAGCAACCGACCATGCGCGCGTAATTCTGACCCGCGACCACGATATGTTTCTCCCGCTTGCCGAGCGGGTGCGAATCGCGCGTGAAAACAACGCCTCGCTGTTTGTCTCGATTCACGCCGACACCCTCTCCTCATCCCGGGTCGAGGGCGCGACTGTCTACACCGTCTCAGAACGCGCGTCGGACGCCGAAGCCGCGCGGATGGCTGAGAAGGAGAATCTCGCCGATCAGGCCGCCGGACTCGAGAGCAAGGCGGACGCCGAGGAGGTCGGCGACATATTGTTCGAGCTCACGCGACGGGAGACCCGCGCGTATAGCCGACAGTTTTCCCATTCGCTGATCTCCTTCTGGAAGGAGGTGGGGGCGCTCAACAAGAATCCGAGCCGCTCGGCAGGCTTCGTCGTGCTCAAGGCCTTCGACGTTCCCTCCGTCCTGCTGGAGCTCGGATATCTCTCGAGCGAACAGGATCTCGTCCGGCTGACGTCCCAGAACTGGCGCGACCGGGCGGCGCAGAAAGCCGCCGAAGCCGTCGACGCCTTCGTCAGCGCCCGCAGCCGCGAGGCGCGCGCGCCGGCCGACGCGCCCTCGGGCGCGGCGCGCCCACAATAAAACACAAAATCACGCCAAATGGAGAATGTCGCGACGCACGACCGCCCGGGCGTCGCAGGCCGCCGAACGACGAGAAACGCAGAGGCGTCGTCATAGGTTTGCCGATAAGCCCTTATCGGGTTGCGGCAATTTCGTGGCCGGCGGCGCTGGCAGTCGAATGCGCCGCGAACCGGCGCCGAGAATTCGCGAATGGTGGAATGATCGAAACCAGCGTTGTTAGAAAAACAGACGCAAAACGTGCGATCGCTCACTATATCTCAGCCGGACGGACCGGCTGACGCGCCGACCGGGAGCGCCCCGGCCTCGCGATAAACGTGATTCGACATTGGAAACGCTAGCCGACGCCCCGCGTCGGCCGCTCTAAGGGTGATATTTCATGCGAATGCTCGCGAGGTTTTTGGGCTTCGTCTTCGCGACCGCGACGATCCTGTTCCTTATCGGATCCGTCGCCGTCGCCGGGCTGGTCTATTATTTCTCCAAGGACCTGCCGGACACCGAGCAGTTGCGCAACTACGAGCCGCCGGTGACGACGCGGCTGCACGCCGGCGACGGATCGATCCTCGCGGAATATTCGCACGAGCGCCGCCTGTTCCTGCCGAGCTCCGCAATACCGCAGCTGGTGAAGCAAGCCTTCATCTCCGCCGAAGACAAGAATTTCTACAATCACATCGGCATCGACCCGGAAGGCGTGATGCGCGCGGTGACGGTGCTCGCCCAGGGCGGCCGCCATGTGCAAGGCGCCTCGACCATTACCCAGCAGGTCGCCAAGAACTTCCTCGTCGGCAATGAACGCTCCATCGAACGCAAGGTCCGCGAAGCGCTCGTCGCCTTCCGCATTGAAGCCGCTTATCCCAAGGACAAGATCCTCGAACTCTATCTGAACGAGATCTATCTCGGCCTTGGAAACTACGGCGTCGCCGCCGCGGCGCTCAACTATTTCAACAAATCGGTCAATGAACTGACGCTCGCCGAGGCGGCCTATCTCGCCGCTCTTCCCAAGGCGCCGAGCAATTATCATCCGTTTCAGAACCGCGAGCGCGCGCTCGAGCGCCGCAACTATGTCATCGACCGCCTGATCGCCGACGGCTATGTGACCGCCGAAGAAGGCGCGAAGGCGAAAGCCGAACCGCTCGGCGTCAATCCGCGCGTGCTGTCGCCGAACACCTATGTCGCCGGCTATTTCGCCGAAGAAGTGCGCCGTCAGCTTCTCGAACAGTACAGCGAGAAGAAGCTCTATGAGGGCGGCCTCTCCGTCCGCACCACGCTCGATCCCAAGATGCAGGCCTGGACCCGAAAGGCCCTCGCCGACGGCCTCGTGCGTTTCGACGAGGCGCATGGCTTCCGCGGCGCGATGAACCACATCGACATCTCGTCGGATTGGGGCGTGACGCTCGCGACAATTCCGGCGCTTGGCGACGTCAAGCCCTGGCGCCTCGCCGTCGTGCTCGACGTGACCGGCGACGCTGCGCGCATCGGCCTTCAGCCGGGACGCGAGAAATCCGGCGAAGTGGCGCGCGAACGCGAGACCGGCCTGCTCACAGCGGAGGGTATGCGCTGGGCGGGCCGCAATCCGCGAACCGCCTTCACGCCGGGCGACGTAGTCTACGTCGAACCGCTCGCGGGCCGCGCCGGCCAATATCGTCTGCGCCAGATCCCCGACATCTCCGGCGCCATGGTGGCGATGGATCCGCATACCGGCCGCGTCTTCTCGATGGTCGGCGGCTTCTCTTTCGACCAGTCGGCGTTCAACCGCTCGACCCAGGCGCTGCGTCAGCCCGGCTCCTCGTTCAAGCCGTTCGTTTACGCGACGGCGCTCGACAATGGCTACACGCCTTCGTCCTCGATCCTCGACGAGCCGATTTCGATCCAGCAGGCGGACGGCACCTATTGGACGCCGGAGAACTTCGAAGGCGGCCACGGCACCGGCGCGCATCCGCTGCGCTACGGCATCGAGCACTCGAAGAACATGATGACGGTGCGTCTGGCGAAGGACGTCGGCATGCCGCTCATCGCCGAATACGCCAAGCGCTTCGGCGTCTATGACGAGATGACGCCCTATCTGTCGATGGCGCTCGGCGCCGGCGAAACGACGCTGCTGCGCATGGTCGCCGGCTATTCGATGCTGGCGAATGGCGGCAAGCGCATCAAGCCCACGCTGATCGACCGAATTCAGGATCGCTGGGGCAAGACGCTCTACCGCCATGACGAGCGCCAATGTATCGGCTGCGACTCGGCGAAATGGGAAAATCAGCTGGAGCCGAAGCTCATCGACAAGCGGGAGCAGGTGCTCGATCCGCTCACCGCCTATCAGATCACCTCGATCATGGAAGGCGTCATCCAGCGCGGCACCGGCGTTTCGATCAAGGCGGTGGGCAAGCATCTCGCCGGCAAGACGGGCACGACGAACGAAGCCAAGGATCTCTGGTTCGTCGGCTTCTCGCCCGATCTCGCGGTCGGCGTTTTCATCGGCTACGACCGGCCGCGTTCGCTCGGCAGCCACGCCCAGGCCGCGCAATTCGCCGCGCCGATCTTCCGCGACTTCATGACGGTGGCGCTCAAGGACAAGCCGGATACGCCCTTCCGCGTGCCGCCGGGGATCAAGCTTATTTCCGTCGACGTCCATTCGGGACTGCGTTCGTCGGGCGCCGGCACGATTCTCGAAGCGTTCAAGCCGGGGACGGCGCCGCCCGATTCCTATTCCGGCGGCGGCGGCCCGCGACAGCTCGATACGCCGCATGACGTGGATCAGCAGGTCGGCAGCGGCACCGGCGGTCTTTACTAATCAAGCACGGCGGCCGGCGACCTTTGGTTTCCGGCCGCCGGCTTTATATGCTGAAAGCGATGACCACCCTCGACGCCGATGCGACCGCGCGCGTGACGCTGGAAACCGCGTCCGGCGTCGCGATCCTCACGCTGAACAGCGCCGCTTCGCGCAACGCCCTCTCCCTCGCGATGATCGCTGAGCTCGCGGCCAGGCTCGACGCCCTCGCCGGCCGCAATGAGATTCGCGCCGTCGTGCTGCAGGCGGAAGGGCCGGCCTTTTGCGCCGGGCACGATCTCAAGGAACTGACGGCGCATCGCAACGATCCCGATCGCGGCCGCGCCTTCTTCGAAGAGACGATGCGCGCCTGCGCGGCGCTGATGCAGAAAATCGTGACGCTGCCCCAGCCGGTGGTCGCGGCGATCGACGAGATGGCCACGGCCGCCGGCTGCCAGCTCGTCGCAAGCTGCGATCTCGCCGTCGCAGGGCCGCGCGCGCGCTTCTGCACGCCGGGCGTCGATATCGGCCTCTTCTGTTCGACGCCGTCTGTCGCGCTCTCGCGCAATGTGGCGCAGAAGCAGGCGATGGAGATGCTGCTGACCGGCGTTCCGATCGGGGCCGAAGAGGCGCTCCGTATCGGGCTCGTTAACCGCATTTCCGCCGATGGCGCGCGAACTGGCGCGCTGTCGCTGGCGCAGCTCATCGCGAGAAAATCCCCACAAGCGATCCGCTACGGCAAGAGGGCGTTCTACGCCCAGCGCGAGCAGCCGCTCGCAGAGGCCTATGAGCTGGCAAGCGCGGTGATGGTCGAGAATATGCTGGCGGAGGACGCCGAGGAAGGAATTGCAGCCTTTCTTGAAAAGCGCGCGCCGACATGGTCGCGCGAGTAGAAGCGCCATAGCGAAGCGCGACGCCATAGGCTGTTCAGACTGCGCGCATCATTGCGCCGTAAACGCGCCGTTCTCGCCTGCCCTGCAACGCTAATTTCTTTCGCGTGCTCTCAGCCAACCGGATGAGGCGCCTCGTGCGATTTCATTCATAATGATGCTACTGCGCGTCATTCTTCGTGCGCGCAATTTAAGGGAGTCGAGACATGTCCAGATTGCGCAATCGCGCCCTGCATCTGGCGCTGCTCCTTGCGCTCGCCATCGCCTTCATGCTCGCGGCCTTTCCGGCGCGCGCAAGCTGACGATCGCAAGCAAGCGCGTCTGTTGTTGACGCAGCACGGACGACGCCGTGAAGCGCCGCGATATTGATTTACGTATGGAGATTGAAAATGAATCCTTTGCATCTTTCCCTCGCGACTGCCTTCACGCTCGCCATCGCATGCTGCGCCTTCGCGCCGGCGGCGAGAGCCGATCTCACCGTCTGCAACAGGACGCCGGACCAAGTCACCGTCGCGGCGGCCTGGGTCAGTCCGACTGGCGGGTTCACCTCGGAAGGCTGGTGGAAGCTTCGCGCCTGCGGCGGCTGCGAAAGAGTCGTCCTGCGCAGCGAAACGTCCGATCCGCACAATTACTTCTTCTACGCTCATGGCGGCGGCAGGGAATGGCGCGGGGACTCGTCTTTCTGCACGACTCCGGGCGCGTTCAAGATCGGCGACGCCAAGCGCTGCATATTTGGACGACGCGGCCAGATGAAGAATTTCGTTCATGTCACGAGCAGCAGCGGCAATCATACGCATAGTCTGACCGGCCGCTCGAGCAGCGGACGCGTGTGCATCGATTGAGCGCTTCTATTCGCCGAGATACCGCAGCGCGGCGGCGGCCGCGAAGGGGCAGAGCGCGAGAGCGGCGAGCGTGATCGCGCAGAGAATGGCGAAGGGCGCGTAGAACGGCACGGTCCCGCCGCTCGCGGCCTCCGCGGCGGAGACGCCGAAGATCAGCACCGGAATGGTCAGCGGCAGGACGAGCAGCGCCATCAGTAGACCGCCGCGTCGCACAGTCACCGTCGCCGCCGCGCCGATGGCGCCGATCAGGGTGAGCGCCGGCGTGCCGGCAAGCAGCGTCGCGACGACGCCTAAGAGCGCCATGCGCTCCTGCTGCAGCATCAGGCCGAGAAACGGCGCGGCGAGAACGAGCGGCAGTCCCGTCGCCGCCCAATGCGCCGCGCATTTGACGAGCACCGCGAGTTCGAGCGGCGTCTCGGCGAGATGGAAGAGATCCAGCGAGCCGTCCTCGGCGTCGGCCTGAAACAGGCGATCGAGACAGAGCAGCGTCGCGAGCAGCGCCGCGATCCACAGAATCGCCGGTCCGATGCGGGCGAGGAGATTTGGATCCGGTCCGACGGCGAAGGGAACGATCGCGACGAGCGTCAGGAAGAAGACGACGCCCATCGCGCCGGAGCCGCCGATGCGGCGCGCGACGCGCCATTCGCGCAGGAAGAGCGCGGCGAGCGGGGAATTCAATCTACACTCCAGGCTTTTATGGCATTCGAGCCAATCCCCCGGCCCCTCACCTCGCCTCTCCCCGCTCTCGCGGGGAGAGGGGGCGGCAAGCGCGGCGCCGATGACTCCTCTCCCCGCTGGCGGGGAGAGGTGAGGTGAGGGGGCGGGGCAAGAAGCCGCAAAGTGAAACGCAGCATTATCCCACGCTCCCTAGGGCCAATTCCTGCGCTTCTCCCAGCCCCAGCGGCTCATGCGTCGCCGCGACGATCAATCCGCCATGAGCGCAATGATCGCGCATGGCGACGGCGAATTTCTCGCGCGAAGCCCGATCGAGCGCGGTCAGCGGCTCGTCGAGCAGCCAGAGCGGCCGGAAGGCGACGAGAAGACGCGCCAGCGCCGCGCGCCGCTTCTGACCCGCCGAGAGCGCGCCGACCGGCGCGGCGGCGACATGCGCGAGGCCGACAATCCCGAGCGCCGCGTCGACCGTGCGGCTGCGCCGATCGGGCTCCCGGGCCAGATAGCGCGACCAGAAATCGAGGTTCTCCTCGACGCTCAGCGCCGACTTCATGCCGTCGCTATGCGCGAGGTAATGCGCCTGCTGCGGCAGCTCGGCGTCGGGCGGTCCGCCGGCGAGCGCGACGGCGCCTCCCGCGCGCGGCAGGAGCCCCGCGAGCGTCCGCAGCAACGTCGATTTCCCGGCGCCGTTGGGGCCGGTCACGATCAGCGCCTGCCCGGAAGAAAGCGAAAAGCTCAGACGATCCAGCACGGTGCGTCCGCCGCGCAAAACGCTGAGATTGTCGACGCAAAGGCGCAGCGCGCCATCGGCGAGGGGTAGAACGGTCTGGGCGGGCTCGGACATGCGCCGGGCATAAGGCTTTGCGACCGAATCCGCCAGCCGCCGCCCGGCGCCCGCTGGCTAGCGCACCTTCGAACTCGGGCTCATTTCAGCTCACTTTCAGCTCATGCCCGCGCTTGTCGCGGCCATCCACGGCGGACAATCGCGAAACGCATCACGCGGAGGCGGCATGTTCGGCTCATGTTCTCACACTTGCATCGCGTCGTCGCGTGGATGGCCGCGACAAGCGCGGCCATGACGCGGCGAGATGGCGCCTCGTCAATGTGGATTCGAAACCCCGCGGCCCCGCCGCCCTGGCCCTCCGCCCGCTGGCGCAGACCGGGCGGGAATGCTAAGCAGCCGGATCATTCCTTGGGCGCTTGGGGCCAAGGTTCTTCGCCAATCGCGCGCGGCGCGCCCGTTCTTCAGGGACTGCGGAATAAGTGACGAAGCATAAGAGCTTAGAGGATTATGCGGCAAGGCGATTCCGTTTTGCTGGCAACGCCTTGCTGGAGTTCAACGATCCGTTTTTCGCCCAGATCGACCGGCTGCGCGCCGAGTTCGAGGCGCAGGGCAAGCATTTCGTCAGCTTCGCCAACTACGACTATCTCGGCCTCGCGAATCATCCGCGGATCCGGGAGGAGGCCAAGCGCGAGGTTGACGGGCTTGGCGTTGGCGCCCTCGCCTCTCGACTCGTCGGCGGCGAGCGCACGACGCACAAGCCCTTCGAAGCGGAGATCGCCGAATTCCTCGGCATGGAGAGCGCGCTGACGCTCGTCTCCGGCTATCTCTCCAACGTCACGACCATCGCCTGGCTGATGAACGGCAAGCGCGACGCCATCTATATCGACGAACTTGCGCATAACAGCATCGTCGCGGGCGCCGACGGCGCGCCGGCGCATGTCGTCAAGTTCCGCCACAATGATTTCGATCATCTCGAACATCTGCTCGCCCGCCATCGCGAGGAATACCGCAACGTCCTGATCGTGGTGGAAGGCGTCTACAGCATGGACGGCGACACCGCCGACCTGCCGCGGCTCCTCGCCATCAAGGAGAAATACAAGGTCTGGCTTCTCGTCGATGAGGCGCATTCTCTCGGCGTGCTCGGCGCGACGGGCCGGGGCCTCGCCGAGCATCAGGGCGTCGACCCCGACCGCATCGACCTTATCGTCGGGACGATGTCGAAGACGCTTGCGTCCTGCGGCGGCTATGTCTGCGGGAAAAAGCAGGTCATCGACTGGTTCCGCTATACGCTGCCGGGCTTCGTCTACAGCGTCGGCCTGTCTCCCGTCATTCTCGCCGCCGCGCGCACGGCGCTGCGGCTGATGCAGGAAGAGACCTGGCGCATCGACAAGCTCGCCGCCAACGCCGAACTCTTCCGCACGGTCGCGCATGAGGCGGGCTTCTCCACGGGGCCGGCGATCGGCCGCGGCGTGGTGCCGATCCTGTTCTCGAGCGACCTCGAAACGATGTGGGCGTCGCAGCATCTGCTGGCGAACGGCTACTATGTGCCGCCGGTGGTGCGCATCGGCGTGCCGAAGGACGGGCCGCGACTGCGCTTCTTCTTCTCCGCCAATCACAGCGAGGCGGAAATTCGCGGCGTCATCCAGACGCTGCGCGACATGCCGCCGGTGACGGAAGAGGCGCATCAGATCGTCGCCGCCGCCATGGCGGGCGGCTAAACGCCCGCTTCCCGCGTCACTTTGACGCTTTCGATAAAGGCTCTGCGGCCGCTAGGACTTATCTATGGCGCGGATCGAGATTCTTCCGGTCGACGGCCTTTCGCGCTTTGCGACCTTCTGCAAGCTGCCGCGGCTGCTCTACGCCGGCGCGCCAGGCTTTGCGCCGCCGCTCGACGTGGAGCGCTGGAGCGTCTTCGCGCATAAGCTCAACCCCCATTACAAACTGGTCGAAGAGCAGAAATTTCTCGCCCGTCGCGACGGCGAATGGGTCGGCCGCATCATGGCGCAGATCTACAAGCCGGGCGTTACGCCGGTCGGCGCCTCCAACGCGCAGTTCGGCGCGCTCGACGCCGTCGACGACATCGACGTGGTGCGCGCGCTGACGCAGGCCGCCGAGGACTGGCTGCGCGCCAAGGGCGCCGAGCGGATCAACGGACCCTTCTCGCCGTCGGTCAACAAGGAGTGCGGACTTCTCGTCGATGGCTTCGAAGCCACGCCGATGTTCTTCATGCCCTGGCATCCGCCCTATCTCTCGCGCCATATCGAGGCGCTCGGCTATGAAAAGGCGCAGGACCTCCTGTCCTACCGCTTCGAAATCTCAAGCGACGAAGTCGAAAAGCCGGCGCGGATATCAACGCGGCGCGAATGGCGGGACCGTTTAAAGCTCAGACCGTTGAACATGAAAGCCTTGAAGAAGGGCGAGACCGCTCTGATGGCCGAACTGTTCAACGACGGCTGGAGCGGCAATTGGGGCTTCGTGCCCTTCACCAAGGAAGAATTCGATTCCGACGCCGACGCGCTGCAATTTCTCGTGACGGAGGATTTCGGAATCGTCGTCGAGCTTGACGGCGCGCCGCAGTCTTTCGCGATCGCGCTGCCCAATCTCAACGAGATCATCGCCGATCTCGACGGCAAACTGTTCCCGTTCGGCTGGCTGCGCGCGATTTTGCGATACCGCTCGCATCAGTTCAAATCAGCGCGGCTGCTGTTGCTCGGCACGCGCAAGACGCTGCAGAAAAGCGCGACCGGCGGCGCCATTTTCCTCGCGCTGATTGAGGAGATGCGGCGGCGTTGGGCCAAATTCGCCGTTCCGCATCTCGAAGCCGGCTGGGTGTTGGAGAGCAACGCCGACATGCGCCGGCCGATCGAGATGTTCGGCGGCAAGGTCGACAAGATTCATCGCATTTATGAAAAGCGCCTCACCGTCGGCGGCGGCGACGAGGCCATGCGTATGCGCGACGGCGTCAGGGCTAATCATTTGCAGGATGCAACGTCATGAACGGCATATCCGTCACCGCCAATGGGGCCGACCGTTCGCATGTCGAACGGCGCAAGCTGATCCTCGAGAAATATCCGCAGGTGCGCGAGCTTTTCGGCAAGGATCCCGTCACGTTCAAGATCACGGCGGCGATCTTCGTCGGTCAGCTCGCCATCGCCGCCATCCTGGGCTCGCTCGGCCTTTCCTATTGGTGGCTGTCGCTCCTCATGGCGATCTGCGTCGGCGCCTTCGCCAACCACGCAAATTTCGTGATCATCCACGACGCGATCCACAATTGCGTCTTCGACAGTCCGCTCGCCAACAAATGGACGGCCATTCTCGCCGACCTGCCGAACGCCTTTCCGACGGCGATGGGCTTTCGCTGCTACCACATCAAGCATCATTCGCATCTCTCGGCCTATGATTACGACGCCGACATTCCAAGCCGCTGGGAAGTCGAGTGGGTCGGCAATAGCTCCTGGCGCAAGGCGGTGTGGATCTTCTTCTTTCCGGTCATTCAGCTTGCGCGACTGTCGCGCCTGAAAGGCACCGTGCCGATCTGGGGAACCTGGACCTACGTCAATATCGCCGTCATCGCTCTCTTCGATTTTTTCGTGCTCTGGGCGTTCGGGTGGAACGCCCTGCTCTATCTCTTCTTCTCCTTCTGGTTCTCCGTCGGCGGACTGCATCCGTTGAGCGCGCGCTGGCTGCAGGAGCATTTCGCCTTCGGTCCCGACCAGGGCACGTTCGACTATTACGGCCCGCTCAATACGCTCGCGCTCAACATCGGCTACCACAACGAGCATCACGATTTCCACGAGATCCCGTGGAACCGTCTGCCGGAGCTGAAGGCGATGGCGCCGGAGTTCTACGACGATCTGCGCTGCCATCGCTCATGGGTGGCGCTGCTCGTCACCTTCATCTTCGATCCGACCTATTCGCTCGGAACCCGATCCGAAAACGTGACGCAGGCCGCGCGCGAGGCGCACGCCATGTCGCCGGCGGAGTAGACCATGTCGCAGGACGCAAGAACGGAAGCGCTCGACGCTTCGCCCCGCCTCTTCGAGAGCGATCTCCTCGATAAGCTCTCGCGCGTGCATCATCTGACGCCGGTGATCGTCTACTGCCCGATTATTCTCGGCCTCTTGATCTATTCGCTCACCCTCAACAGCCTGACGCTGGTCGCGCTGGGCCTCGTCGTCGGCTATGTCGGCTGGACGCTCACCGAATATTTCGGCCACCGCTATCTCTTCCATACGGTGTTCGCGCTGCCCTTCGGGCTCGGTCCGCGCTTCCAGTTCCTCATTCACGGCGTGCATCACATCTACCCCAACGATCCGCTGCGGCTGGTCATGCCGCCGCTGCTCTCGGCGCCGATCATGCTGATCGCGCTCGTCTGCGCGCGCCTGATCTTCGGCGCGACATTCGCCTGGCCGGTGCTCGCCGGCTTCATCAGCGGCTATGTGATCTATGACTGCGTGCATTACTGGACGCATCACGGCCAGCCGAAGTCCGACTTCGGCCGCCTGGTGAAGCGCCTGCACATGCTGCACCATTTCCGCGACGCCGAGAAAGGCTTCGGCGTGCACGCGATCTGGTGGGATTATGTGTTCGGCACGGCCTACCGCAAAGACGAGACGCCGGGCACGCGCGCGGTGTGAAGCGCGAATACCTCCCCCTTGCGGGGAGGTCGATCGCCGCAGGCGATCGGGTGGGGGTAATCAGGTCACCCCACCCGGCTTGCTGCGCAAGCCACCCTCCCCGTCGAGGGGAGGGAAAACGCCCCTGTCTGCAACGATAGGGCTATCCCTGCCCCGTCCGTGCGAACCACTCGTCCTCGCTGATCACTTCGATGCCGAGCTCCGCCGCCTTCTTGAGCTTGGAGCCAGCGCCGGGGCCGGCGATCACGAGATCGGTCTTCTTCGACACCGACGCCGCGACATGCGCGCCGAACCGCTCGGCCTGCGCCTTGGCTTCATCCCGCGTCAGCCGTTCGAGCGCGCCGGTGAACACCACGGTCTTGCCGGAGACCGGCGATGTGGACGCCACCGCGGGCATCGGCTCCAAGGCGATCTGCTCTAAGAGTTCGTCCAGCTCCCGCTCATTGTGCGGCTCGGCGAAAAAGTCGTGCAGCGCCTCGGCGACCACGGGACCGACGCCGTCGATCGAATCGATGCGCGCGCGCGCCTCGGTCCCGATCGCCGCCTCGCGCGCCGTCTCGCGCAGCGTTTCGAAATCGCCGAAATGGCGCGCCAGCCGCCGGGCGTTTGTCTCGCCGACATGGCGCACGCCCAGCGCATAGATGAAGCGGTTGATGGGAACCCTTCTCCGCGCCTCGATCGCCGCGAAGAGATTGCGCACGGACGTTTCCCCGTAGCCCTCGCGGTTCTTGATTTTGGCGAGACTCGCGCGGTCGCGTTCCTCCAGCGTGAAGATGTCCGAGGGCGTTCGGATCAGTCCCTCCTGAAAGAAATATTCGATCTGCTTGTCGCCGAGTCCTTCAATATCCATCGCGTTGCGCGAGGCGAAATGCTTTAAGCGCTCGATCGCCTGCGCCGGACAGATGAGCGATCCCGTGCAGCGGCGCACGACATCCGCTTCGCCGGTCTTCTCGTCGATCTCGCGCAGAGCGGCAGAGCCGCAGCGCGGGCAGACATGGGGGAATTCGTAGGGCTTGGCGCCTTGCGGCCGCTCCGCCTTCACCACTTCGACGATCTGCGGAATGACGTCCCCCGCGCGCTGCACGACGACCGTGTCGCCGATGCGAATATCCTTGCGCGCGATCTCGTCCTCATTGTGCAGCGTGGCGTTCTGCACGACGACGCCGCCGACCGTGATCGGCTCGAGCCTTGCGACCGGAGTCAGCGCGCCGGTGCGCCCGACCTGGATCTCGATGTCGCGCAGAATCGTTGTCGCGCGTTCGGCGGGGAATTTGCGCGCGACCGCCCAGCGCGGCGCGCGTGAAACAAATCCGAGGCGCTCCTGCAGCGCGATGTCGTCGACCTTGTAGACGACGCCATCGATGTCATAGCCGAGCGTCGCGCGCTGCGCCTCGATCGCGCGGTAATGCGCCAGCATGTCTTCCGCGCTGTCGCAAAGCGTCGTGAGCGGATTGACCGGCAGCCCGTTCCGGCGGAGCGCCTCAAGAACGCCCATTTGCGTCTTCGCCGGCAGCGCGGAAGCCTCGCCCCAGCCGTAGGCAAAGAAGTGCAGCGGCCGCGAAGCGGTGATCTTCGGATCGAGCTGGCGCAGCGAGCCGGCCGCGGCGTTGCGGGGATTGGCAAAAAGAGTCTTGCCTGACTCCTGCTGCCGCGCATTGACGGCGGCGAAATCCTTATGGGTCATGTAGACCTCGCCGCGCACTTCAAGGACGTCGGGATGACCGCCGCGCAGACGTTGCGGGATTTCGGCGACCGTTCGAACATTGGCGGTGACGTCTTCGCCTTCATAGCCGTCGCCGCGCGTCGCCGCCTGCACGAACTGGCCCTTCTCGTAGCGCAGCGAACAGGACAGCCCATCGATCTTCGGCTCGAAGGTGAAGCGCAGAGCGCCGTCGCGAAGACCAAGGAAGCGGCGAACGCGCGCGACGAAATCATCGAGCTCTTCGTTCGAAAACACATTGCCGAGCGAGAGCATCGGCACGGCGTGCTTCACCTTGGCGAATTTTTCGGAAGGCTTGGCGCCGACCTTCTTCGTCAGCGACTGCGGCGTCGCGAGTTCGGGGAAGGCCTGTTCCAACTCCTCGTAGCGACGGCGCAGCGCGTCATATTCGGCGTCGGAGACCGTCGGAGCGTCTTCCTGATAATAGCGGCGATCATGCGCCGCGATCTCGTCCTGCAGCCGCGCATGTTCGGCGCGCGCTTCATCCGGCGTCAGCGTCTCGATCGGAGAGAGAGAAGGGACCGAAGATTTCTTGATCATAAAACGATGCAGCCCGACGTGGCATTGCGAGAAGCGCCGACTGAAGCAGTCGAAGCGCTTTCCGACCTCTGGATTGCTTCGCTTCGCTAGCAATGACGGCCGAAGACGAAGCGCGCTCCGTCGAACACTAATCGTTTCGGGTCGTCTGGGGGAGAGAAACTAAGCCGCTTCCGGGGCGGCGCCAACGAGGCGGCGGGCGTCGCGGGCGCTGATCGGGCGCCCGAAGGCGTAGCCCTGCGCATAGCCGCAGCCGAGCTGATAAAGTTCGATCGCGTCCTGCTCGGTCTCCGCGCCTTCGGCGACGACGTCGAGGCCGAGGTCCTGCGCCAGCGCGATGATCGAGCGCAAAACGATGGGACGCGCGCCCTTGCCGGACTGTTTGACGAAGGAACGGTCGATCTTGATCGTGTCGAAGGGGAAGCGCTGCAGATAGGAAAGCGACGAATAGCCGGCGCCGAAATCGTCGAGCGCGAGTCCCGCGCCGAGCTCCTTGATGCGCAAGAGCATCTGCGCGGCATATTCGGGATTCTCCATCACCAGGCTCTCGGTCAGTTCGAGCTTGAGGCTACCCTTGGCGATGTCGTTGCGCATCAAGACGCTTTTGACGTCGCGCAGGAGGTCGTGGCGCAAGAGCTGGCGTGATGAGACATTGACGGAGGCGAAGATCGGCGGATCGACCGCGAGGGCGCGCTGCCAGGCCGCGAGTTCGCGCGCCGTGCGCTCGAGCGCCAGGAGTCCGAGATCGACGATCAGCCCGCTCTGCTCGGCGACGGGAAAGAATTCGGAAGGCTCGAGCCGTCCCAGCCGCAGATGATCCCACCGCAGCAAGGCCTCGAATCCCGCGATGGTGCGGTCCTCAAGCCGGACGATCGGCTGGAAGAAGACCTTGATCTCGCCGCGTTCGAGCGCCCGCCGCAGATCAGCCTCGAGGGTCAGACGGTCGGAGCGCTGCGCGCGCATCGCCGGGCGGAAGACTTCGATGCGGTTGCCGCCCGAGCGCTTGGCGTAGCGCATGGCGATTTCGGCGTCGTCCAGCATGTCGCTCGCGCCGGGATGGGTCTGCTGGTCATAGAGCGCGACGCCGATCGACGCGAAGATCGCGATTTCCTGGTCGGTGAAGCGCACCGGCGTCGATAGCGCGCGGCGCACCGAGTCGGCGACGGAGATGACGTGATCGGCGTGCGTTTCGGAAACCAGAATGATGGCGAACTTGTCGCCCGAGAGCCGCGCGAGCGTGTCCTGCGGCTGCAGCAATCTTGTCAGGCGATGCGCGACGGTGAGCAGAATGCTGTCGCCCATGGCCATGCCGACCTGCTCATTGATCAGCTTGAAGCGGTCGATGTCGATGACGAGGACGGTCGGGCGCACGTCCTTTTCCATGCGCGCGAGAATCAGAGCGGCTTCAAGACGGTCGAAGAAGAGTTCGCGGTTCGGCAGGCCGGTGAGATTGTCATGCACGGCGTCGTGCAGCAGCCGCTCCTGGGCGTTTCGCTCGTCCGTCACGTCGTTGAGCGTTCCGACGACGCGGATCACCTCGCCGTCGGGGCCGACCACGGGCCGCGCCCGCAGCCGGTAGCAGAGATAGTGGCCGTCCGCCGCGCGCAGGCGGAAATCCTGATTGATGCGACCGCGCCGCTGCTCGAGAATGGCGTCGAGACAGGCGCGATAGCGGTCCTGCTCGAAGGGATGCAGCAGATCGAGCCAGGAGGAGGCGGCGCCCTCGAGCCCGCCGCGGTCCAGTCCGAGAGCCGCCTCCGCTTCCGGGCTGACGTAGATGTGATCCGAGGGCACGTCCCAGTCGAACACAATCTCGTTTGCGCCGGTGAGCGCCAGCGCCTTGCGTTCGACGTCGCTGATCGCGCCATGCGACAGCCCGCCCGCGGCGAAGGCGTTTTGCATCACCGTGAAGCCGATCAGCATGACGATGAGGACGAGGCCCCCGACGAGCGCCGGAGACACGAGGTCATTGGTGATCCAGCCGGCCACTGCGAACCCCGCCGTCGCAACCCAGACGGCCAGCAGGAACCAGGTCGGTATCAGCATGATCGCGCGGTCGAATCCGTGCGTCGCGAGATAGAGGATCAGGACGAAGCCGACGACGGCGATGGTCGCGAGCGAAATTCGCGCGACGCCGGCGGCGACCGGCGCGTCGAACACCGCCAGGCCGACGAGATCCAGGAGGATCAGCAGCCACAGCGCCGCGACATGCCATGCCCGCACATGCCAGCGGTTGAGATTGAGATAGGCGAAGAGGAAGACGACGAGCGTCGCCGAAAGAATCGTTTCTGCGCCGGCGCGCCAGATGCGGTTGGCGTTGGCGTCGAAGCCGAAAATCTTGTCCCAGAAGCCGAAGTCGATGCACACATAGGCCAGCACCGCCCAGGCGAGCGCCGCCGCCGCCGGGAAGATCACGGCGCCCTTCACCACGAAGACGATGGTCAGAAACAGCGCGAGCAGACCGGCGATGCCGATGACGATGCCCTTATAGAGCGTCAGGCTCGTCACCTTGTCCTTATAGGCGGCGGGCTCCCACAGATAGAGCTGCGGCAGGTTGGGCGTGCGCAGCTCCGCGACATAGGTGACCGTCGTGCCAGGGTCGAGAGTCAGCCGGAAAACGTCGGCGTCCGACGCGTCTTCGACCTCAGGCGGAAAGCCCTGGCTGGCCGTGATCGCCGTAATGCGCGAGGAGCCAAGGTCAGGCCAGATGACGCCCGAGCCCTGCAGACGGTAGTGCGGCGCGACGATGAGGCGCTCGATCTGCTCATCCGTGTCATTGGTGAGCGCGAAAACGATCCAGTTGGGCTGGCTGCCCGCCTCCTTGGCGCCCACCTCGATGCGACGGACGATGCCGTCCGAGCCGGGCGCGGTCGAGACCTGCAGCCGGTCGCCCTGCGACGAATGTTTCTCGACGACATTGGTGAGATCGATCGCCCGCGCGCCTTGCGGCACCCGCACCGACTCCATGGCGAGGGCCTGAGCGGACACGATGAACAAAAAGAGAGCGATCAGGTATTTTTTCAGACGCACGAAATCTCTTCTCGATGCCGCCGGCTCGGAGAACGCGTCTTGCGCGGCCGAAGACGGGCGCCAAGCGCATGGGCTGTCGTCGCCACACTCTGATCGGCAAGTGGTAGAGGCTTCGAGCCCTGCCCGCAAGCCGATTCGCCAAGCTTTGCTATAGCGGTATGTTCCTTGCGTTGCTGCGCTTCTTGGCCGCGCTTGCGGAGCGCGGACGGCGCCAATATACGCTGCTTGAAGGCCACCGTCGCAATCTACAGGCGCATGGCGGTTTTTTTGCGGTGGGCTTGCCCACGAAATTCTGGGAAAACGGGAAAGGATTGGATGCGAAGCGCTCTCGGCGGCCCTCGCCTTCTGCTGCGCCGGCTCCGCGAGATCAGCGCGGAGCCGGTCAGCGCGCAGGCGCGGCTCGACAAGATCGTGGTGCAGATCGCCGCGAATATGGTCGCCGAGGTTTGTTCCGTATATGTGCTGCGCGCCGACCAGCGCTTGGAGCTATACGCCACAGAAGGCCTTAACCGCGAGGCCGTGCATCTGACGACGATGCACGCCGGCGAGGGCCTCGTCGGCCTCATCGCCAAGAGCGCCGAGCCTCTCGCCCTTTCGGAGGCGCAGGAGCATCCCGCCTTCTCCTACAAGCCGGAGACGGGCGAAGAGGCCTATCACTCTTTCCTCGGCGTGCCGATCCTGCGCGGCGGCAACACCCTCGGCGTGCTCGTCGTCCAGAACAAGGTGCGCCGCGTCTATTCGGAAGAAGAGATCGAGGCGCTGCAGACGACGGCGATGCTGCTCGCCGAACTCATCGCCTCGGGCGAATTGCAGGCGATCGAGGATCCACGCGATCTTGCGCTCTACCGTCCGGCGTCGCTGCGGGGCGCGCCGATGGCGGAGGGCGTCGGCCTCGGCCATGTGCTGCTGCATGAACCGCGCGTCGTCATCAAGCAGCTCGTCGCCGAAGACATGCCTGGCGAACTCGCCAGGCTCGAACACGCGATCGACGCCATGCGCCAGTCGATCGACGAGCTCGTGGCGCATAGCGATCGCATCGCCGCGGGCGAGCCGCGCGAAGTGCTCGAAACGGTGCGCATGGTCGCCTATGACCGCGGCTGGGTGCGCCGCCTGCGCGAAGCGGTGATGACCGGCCTGACCGCGGAGGCGGCGGTCGAGCGCGTGCAGAACGACGCGCGGGCGCGCATGCAGCGCCAGACCGACCCCTATCTGCGCGACCGCCTGCACGATCTCGACGACATCGCCAACCGGCTGCTGCATCAGCTGACCGGCCAGAGCTATGTCGCCGACCGCGACAGCGTGCCGGAAAACGCGATCATCGTCGCACGCACGATGGGGCCGGCGGCGCTGCTCGATTATGACCGCAAGCGGCTGCGGGGTCTGGTGCTGGAGGAAGGCGGACCGACGAGCCATGTCGCCATCGTCGCGCGGGCCCTCGGCGTCGCCACCGTGGGTCTCGTTCCCGGCCTGATCGATATCGTCGAAACGGGCGACCCGATCATCGTTGACGGCACGACCGGCGAGGTGCACGTCCGGCCGCAGCCGGACGTGCAGAGCGCCTATGCCGAAAAGGCGCGTTTGCGGGCGCGGCGCCAGGAGCAATACGCCAAGCTCCGCGACGTGCCGGCGGTCACCAAGGACGGCGTCGAGATCTCCTTGCATATGAACGCGGGCCTCGCCATCGACATGCCGCACCTGCATGAGACCGGCGCGCAGTCCATCGGACTGTTCCGCACGGAGCTGCAGTTCATGCTCGCGCCGCGCTTCCCGCGGATGGACGAGCAATACCGTTTCTACAAAGCGGTGCTCGACGCAGCGCCGGACAAGGCGATCACGTTCCGCACGCTCGACATCGGCTCCGACAAGATCCTCCCCTATATGGCGAAGATCGAAGAGGAGAACCCGGCGCTCGGCTGGCGCGCCATCCGTATCGGTCTCGACAGACCGGGACTGCTGCGCATGCAGCTGCGCGCGATGTTGAAGGCGGGCGCGCATCGCGATCTGCGCATCATGTTCCCGATGATCGCCAATGTCGCCGAATTCGATGCGGCTAAGTCGATCGCGCTGCGCGAGCTCGAACATATCAAACGACACCGTCACCCGCTGCCGACGCGGGTGGAGCTCGGCGCCATGGTGGAAGTGCCCTCGCTCCTGTGGGAAATCGATCTCATCGCCAAGCGCGCGGATTTTCTGTCGGTCGGCTCGAACGATCTCGTGCAGTACATGTATGCGGCCGATCGGGACAACACGCGCGTCGCCAAGCGCTACGACAATCTCTCGCGCCCGGTCCTGCGCGCGCTGGAGCGCATCGTTTCTGCCGGCGCGCGGCACAACGCGCCGGTGACGCTCTGCGGCGAGATGGGCGGACGACCGCTCGAGGCGCTGGCGCTGGTCGCGATCGGCTACCGCTCGCTGTCGATGGCGGCCTCCGCGATCGGCCCAGTGAAGTCGATGATTCTCAACCTCAATCTCGAAGAGGCGCAGGTTTATCTCGCCTCGCTGCTCGCCTCCGACGACGGCGGCGCTTCGGTGCGCGAGCAACTGCGCGATTATGCGGTGGCGCGCGGCGTGCCCTTGTAGCGCAGCCTCTTTCTTTCCGCCGTCGCCGTCATCATTTCACAGAAACGCTCACATGTTCGCTCAAGACAAGCTCGACCTCATCCTGCGCCGCTATGACGAGATCGGCGACAAGCTCGCCGTCGGCGCGGACGGACAGGCGTTCGTCGCGCTATCGCGCGAACGCGCGACGCTCGACGAGGTCGTCGACAGGATCCGCGCCTACCGCGCCGCGCAGAAAGAATCCAACGACCTTTCCGCGATGCTCGCCGACGCCTCGCTCGACGCCGAAATGCGCGCGCTGGCCGAGAGCGAGACGGACGCCGCGCATGAACGCTTGGAGGCGGCGGAAAGCGCGCTGCGCCTTGCGCTCCTGCCGAAAGACGAGGCGGATGAGAAGGGCGTCATCCTTGAAGTCCGCGCCGGCACGGGCGGCGACGAGGCGGCGCTTTTCGCCGGCGATCTCTTTCGCGCGTATCAGAAATATGCCGCGCTCAAAGGCTGGCGCGTCGAGGTCGTCTCCGAAAGCCCCGGCGCGCTCGGCGGGTTCAAGGAAATCGTCGGCGAGATCATCGGCCGCGGCGTCTATGGCCGCCTGAAATTCGAATCCGGCGTGCATCGCGTTCAGCGCGTGCCGGAAACCGAAACTCAAGGCCGCATCCATACATCGGCCGCGACGGTGGCGGTGCTGCCCCAGGCGGAGGACGTCGACGTCGCCATCGACGACAAGGATTTGCAGATCGACACCATGCGCGCACAAGGCGCCGGCGGTCAGCACGTCAATAAGACAGAGTCGGCGATCCGCATCACCCATATTCCGAGCGGCATCGTCGTGATGATGCAGGAGGAGCGCTCGCAGCATCGCAACAAGGCCAAGGCGATGAACGTTCTTCGGTCGCGTCTTTACGACGCCGAGCGGCAGCGGCTCGATAAGGAACGATCAGACGATCGCAAGCAGCAAGTCGGCTCGGGCGACCGTTCGGAGCGAATCCGCACCTATAATTTTCCGCAGGGCCGCGTCACCGATCACCGCATCAATCTGACGCTCTACAAGCTCGACCGGGTGATGGAAGGCGAATTTGACGAGATCGTCGACGCGCTGACGACCGATCATCAGCAGAAGCTGCTCGCGCAAAGCGAGGCGTGAGAGCGCTTCGCGAACTCAGGAGAGCCATGAAGGCCGGCGCGCGCCCGCCTTCATTGAGCGCCAAAAACGCTCACCAGCCGTAATCGAAATACTGGCCGATCTCGTTGTAGCGCTGCGGATCCTGCAGCGTGAAATCCTGCTGCTCGAGGAAGTAATTGTCGTTGGCGTAACGGTTTGGCTGCAGATTTCCCTTCGCCGCCGAAGGCGCGGAGCCGTCGTCGAGCCAGTCCTTATTCGTCATCAAATTGTGCGGCAAGGGAACGGGAAAATCGTCGCCGGGGGCTGCGGTCACCTGGCCGGTCGCGGCCGGCGCGCGCTGCTTCGCCTTCGCCAACGCGTCGCTTGACGCCAGCGCGCAAATCAGGGCGAGACCCAACGACAGCTTCAAAGAATTACGCATTTTTGAACTCCATTTCCGCATTGGTGGGCAGTCTAGCCGGATCGCTCGCCGCTTTGCTAGTGTCCTGTCCCAGAAATTACTAGCCACGTTTTCGCGATTGTGATTCCTTCGGCCCAGGCGGGATTCGGGAGGGCGGCATGGCGAGGGACGGAGCGACCAAAGCGAGCAAGATTGAGCTCAGCGAGAACGAACGGGAATACCTCAAAAGGCTCGTCCGGCGACGCAAGGTGGCGCGTGGGCATGCGCAACGCGCGGAGATCGTGTTGCGGGCCGCTGACGGGCTCAACAACTGCGAGATCGCGGCTGCGGTCGGTGTAACGCGGCAGACCGTGCGCACATGGCGCGAGCGTTTCGCCAAGCACCGTCTCGATGGTCTCGACGATGAGCCGCGCTGTGGCGCGCCACGCAAGATCGGCGACGACCGCGTTGAGGAGATCGTGACCAGGACACTCGAAACGCAGCCCAAGAACGCGACGCACTGGAGCACGCGCGGCATGGCGAAAGCATCGGGCGTGTCGACTTCGTCGGTTCATCGCATTTGGCGTGCATTCTCCCTACAGCCGCATCGCACCGAGACTTTCAAGCTCTCGACCGACCCGCAGTTCGTCGAGAAAGTGCGCGACATCGTTGGCCTCTATCTCGATCCGCCCGACAAGGCGCTGGTGATATGCGTGGATGAAAAGAGCCAAATACAAGCGCTTGATCGAACGCAGCCGCTGCTGCCGATGCGCCCTGGACAAGTCGAGCGGCGCACGCACGACTACGACCGCCACGGCACTACGACGCTCTTTGCCGGCTTCATCGCTGCTGTCACGGCTGAGACGACCGTGAAGGCTGGCAGTGTGATCGGCACATGCATGCCGCGCCATCGCGCGCAGGAGTTCCGCAAGTTTCTCGACGAAGTGGAGAGCAACGTTCCCGCCGGCCTCGACATTCACGTCGTGATGGACAACGCTTCGAGCCATAAGACGCAAGTGATCCGCAACTGGTTCGCCAAGCGGCCCCACTGGCACATGCATTTCACGCCGACATCGTCGTCGTGGATCAATCAGGTCGAACGCTTCTTCGCGCTGCTGGCCGAAAAGCAGATCAAGCGAGGCGCGCACAAGTCCGTCAAAGACCTCATCGCCGCCATCAAGGCTTTCCTCGCCCAACAGAACGCTGATCCGAAGCCGCTGCGCTGGACCAAGTCAGCCGACGACATTCTGGCCTCCATCGAACGCTTCTGCCGTCGCACCCTCGACCTCCAAGCCAAAGCTGGATAGAAACTTCTGAATCAGGACACTAGTGCCGGAAGTGGCGCATCCCGGTTAAAACCATGGCGAGCCCCTGCGCGTTCGCCGCAGCGATGACGTCCTTATCGTTGATCGAGCCGCCGGGCTGAATGACGGCCGTCGCGCCCGCTTCCGCCGCGGCCAGCAAGCCGTCGGCGAAGGGAAAGAAGGCGTCGGAAGCGACGACGGCGCCTTTCGCGAGGCTTTCCGTTAACCCTTCCGCGCGCGCCGCCTCCATCGCCTTATGAGCGGCGATGCGGGAGGAATCGACGCGCGACATCTGACCGGCGCCAATGCCGACCGTCGCCCCATCCTTCGCGTAAACAATGGCGTTGGACTTCACGTGCTTCACGACGCGAAAGGCGAATTTGAGATCCGCGAGTTCCCCGGCCGTCGGCTGACGTTCCGTCACGACCTGCAGATCCATATCGTCGACGAGGGCGTTGTCGCGCGATTGCGCGAGAAACCCGCCCGACACCGACCGATAGGTCCATCCTGGCGCGCGAGGATCCGGAACGCCGCCCGTCAACAGCAGGCGCAAATTCTTCTTCGCGCCGATGATCGCGATCGACTCTTCGTCGGCGTCAGGCGCAATGATCACCTCGGTGAAAATCTTGACGATATCGCGCGCCGCCGCAGCGTCGAGCTTGCGATTGAGCGCGACGATGCCGCCAAAAGCCGAAACCGGATCGCAGCGCAGCGCCTTGGCGTAAGCTTCCGCAAGAGTTGGGCCTTCGGCGACGCCGCACGGATTGGCGTGCTTGACGATCACGACGGCCGCCGTTCGCGCCGGATCGAATTCCGCCACGCATTCGAAAGCCGCGTCCGTGTCGTTGACGTTGTTATAGGAGAGCTGCTTGCCCTGAAGCTGACGCGCGGTAGCGACGCCCGGGCGCTTCTCGCCGGTGAGATAGAAGCCGGCCGATTGATGCGGATTCTCGCCGTAGCGCATGGGCTCGGCGAGACGTCCCCCGAAAGCGCGCAGCGGCGGCGAGGCTTCGCCGAGCTCCTGCGCGAGCCAGTTCGAGATCGCGGCGTCATAGGCGGCGGTGCGCGCAAACGCCTTCTGCGCGAGTCGGCGACGCGTCGCGAGCCGGGTTGCGGCCTTCGTCTCGGCGAGCTCCTCGATGAGCGCGGCGTAATCGTCGGGATCGACGACGACGGCGACGTCGTCGTGATTCTTCGACGCTGCGCGGATCATCGCCGGCCCGCCGATGTCGATATTCTCGACGCATTCTTCGAAGGGCGCGCCCTTCGCAAGCGTAGATTCGAAGGGGTAGAGATTGACGACAAGAAGATCGATCGGCCTGATGTCATGCGCGAGCATCGCCGCTTCATGTTCCGGATTTTCGCGGATCGCCAAAAGCCCCCCGTGCACCTTGGGGTGCAGAGTCTTCAGCCTTCCGTCCATCATCTCGGGAAACTGCGTGAGGTCGGCGACGTCACGAACGGCGAGTCCCGCCTCTGCGAGCGCCTTACGGGTGCCGCCGGTGGAGACCAGCTCCACGCCATGCGTCGTCAGGACGCGCGCGAATTCGACAAGGCCTGTTTTGTCCGAAACCGAAATCAGCGCGCGCGCCACGCGGCGCAAATCGACGGGCATTGCATACTCCTGAAATGACGCCGCGCGCTTATCATACCTTGCGGTCGGGAGAAACCTGCTCGCCTGCGCGCCTGAAACGCCACCCGATCACAGCGCCCGAGGCCGCGGGCCCTCGAATAACGATCTGCGCGCATTTGCGCGCGCCGCCCGGCGCCGCGAAAAAAATGCTGTCTTCGATTTCGGGCGTCACGCCTTGGGCCTCGAAGATCAGGATTTCTCCATTGGCGAGATTGAGTTTGATCGCGCCGTCGGCCCGCAGCGCAACGCGCACGCGCGGATGAATATGAAATCGCAGGGCGAAATCGCCAGCTTCCGCATGTCTGCCGCCGCCCGGCGCAGCGACGAGCCGATCGACGCCCCGAAGCGCGGCGCCGTCGGCCGAAAGCGTCAATTCGCGCTCGTGGATGAGGCCGAAATCGCGCGCATAACCGTCGTGCGACAAGGCCAGCGTCGTCTCGCCTTCCAGACGGCGGCGCTCGACTTCCCTGTTTCGTGGGCCGGCGAGAATGCGCCCGGCGCGCCGGCGCGGCGCGCTTTGCGGCGCGATGCGGGCGCTGGAGCGGTCGCCGACAACGAGCGTCGAATGCGCGGCGGTGGCGCGCGCGAGTTCACGGGCGTCGAGATGCGGCGCGCAGGGGGCGCCGCAGTTGACGACGACCCGCTCGATTCCGAGCGAATATTCGAACGACAGGCAGCCCGCATGCGCGGACAGCGAGAACTCGAAAGGCGGCGGTCCGCCGGCGTCGACGATGACCAGCGCGTCGCCCGCCTCCATGCGCTGATAGCCGGCGTAAGGGGCGTTGACCGGCGGCGCGCCGCGCGTGTCCTCATGGGCGAGCGCGCTCGCGAGCCGATCCAGCGCCGTCGCGCCCATGCCGTTGAACAGCGCCAGCGAGCCGTCGCCATGCTGCAGCATCCGCAGCATCGGCATCATGCGGTCGATCGCGCGCAGCACCGCGGGCGGCGTTTGCAGGCCGCGCGCAGCGATCACCTGCCGCAGCGGCAGCAGATCGAGGAGCAGATCGACCGCGACTTGCGGATTGCGGCTGACGTGGCCGCCGTCGATGAGGATCTGGCGGTCGAGCTCGGCGCTGAGCGCGCGCGACACATGCGGCGCGATCTTGCGGCCGGTGTCGGCGCAAACGGCGAATTCGGCGAGCGCGATCGCGCAGAAGGCGCGGTCGACGCCGCGCGCGCCGTCGCCGGCCAGGGCCCGCCACAAGAGCCGCGCGTTGCGCGCCAGCGCGAGCATGAAGGCGTCGTAGAATTCGGCGTCCGCGCCGTCGAGCAGCATCGGCGATTGCGAAAGGAAAGAGAGCAGCCGTCGCGCGATGATCGCCGGCTCCATCGCCGGATCGTCGGCGGGCAGCTTGGGCAGCGACAGGAAATCGGCGACGAGCGCCTGCGCGGTCGCATGAGCCGCCTTCTTGTCCGACGCCTGCAGATGCCGCAGCCAGGCGAAGCCTGCGAGCGAGCGCCGCCAGCCCTCGGAAGGCGCCACGGCGAGAAAAGGGGACGCGCCCCGCGCCTGTATGGTCTTGCCTTCGAAGGAGAAATATCCGGCGAAAATCTGGTCGGCGACGGTCGAATCGGTCGTTCTGATGTCCGGAGGGGCGATGCGCAGCCGCTCCGGCGGCGCGATCGCCATCGACTTCACGAGGTGGTAGGGCGCGGCGGCGCCTCGCGCGAAGGCGCCCGCCGCCCGCGCCGCCGAGACGCCGGCCAACCGCACCCGATCCCGCAACATGATGGCGCTCAGTGGGCGTCCTCCGATAGCGGCTCGCGCGCGAATAAATCCGCGGCCGGCGGCGCGCCAGCCGGCAATATCAAACCCCGCCCTCCGCTTATAGTCCAAATTTCCGTGACTTCCGAATGAGATCCCGCCGGCTCCGGCGGCGGCGCCATTGCGCGCGAAAGGTTGGAAGTGGCAATGTCGCGCCTCATTTGAGGAGGCTTCGCCCATGCCGCTTTACACGATCGATGGAATCGCGCCGCGCCTGCCGGCCTTCGGCCGGTTCTATGTGGCTCCCGGCGCGCACATCATCGGCCGCGTCGAACTGAAGGAGGACGCCAACGTCTGGTTCGGCTGCGTCCTGCGCGGCGACAATGAATGGATCACGATCGGCGCGCGCACCAATATTCAGGAAAACAGCATCCTCCACACCGACATGGGCTTTCCGCTCGACATCGGCCCCGATTGCACGATCGGCCATGGCGTCATTCTGCATAGCTGCATCATCGGCGAAGCGACGCTGATCGGCATGGGCGCGACGATCCTCAACGGCGCGAAGATCGGGGCGAACTGCCTCGTCGGCGCCAATGCGCTGGTGACAGAAGGCAAGGAATTTCCCGACTATTCGCTGATCGTCGGCTCCCCCGCCAAGGCGATCCGCACGCTCGACGAGGCCGCGCGGGCGCGCCATCTCGAATCCGCGAAACATTACGTGGAGAACGGCGCGCGCTATGCAAAAGGACTGACGCCGATCGCCTGACAGCGCCCTACCGCGACACATAGAGCGGCGCGCTGGTCGGCGGGCCGATGGCCACCCAGGCGTTTTGATTCTGCTGCGACTGGCGCTTGACGAAGCGATAGGGGGCGCGCGTCCAGGGCCGCATCTCGTTAGACAGATTGTCGAGGATGAATTCGCCGCGGTTGGTCTTGACCGTCAGGACCGAATGGCCGTCGCCATTCTTCTCCTTCACCACCGTGAGCAGCAGCGCCTGCCGGGGAAAACCTTCCTCGATCAGCATGCGGCGCTTTAAAAGCGCGAAATCCTCGCAGTCGCCCTTGCCGTCGCTCGGGTAATCCCACTGATCGACGGAGCCCCAATGCTCCGTGTCGGCGACCGGGTCGATGTTCTCGTTCACCCAGGCGTTGATGCGCGCGATCTTGCGATAGACCGCGGCGGTAAGGTCGATCTCCTGAGCGGCGGTTTCATCGTTCCGGCATTCGCCGCGGTAGCGCTGGCAGAAGTCCACCCAGCCGTAGGGCACGCTGGTTTCCGCGCCGAGCGTCGCGAAGGTTGCCGTTTCCGGTCCGGCGAAGCTTTTCGCATTGACCGCGACGAGGGCCGCGCCCGCCATCCCGAGAGCCATAACCGCTTTGCCAACAACGCCCAACATGACCCGCCTCCGTGACATGAGGCGAGGTTAGTTTTCTTGTTTTGCTGTCCTTAAAAGTATTTCTGTCGGATTTTACGCGAAGTCGTTCAGATTTTCTGAGGTCTTCGGTAAGTATAATTTTGCGCTGTCGAAACGCATAAAATTTGATGCAATCTCGTAGCCTGTTGAATTTCCTCTGCTTTTCGCGCACGATCCTTTCGCCGCCGACGCCGGTTCGTTGCTTCTGCTTAAGCTTCCGGGAGCGAAGGTTAACTCATGCCCGATGCGGAGGTTAACGCGCCCGTTTCAGCGCGAAAAATTTTTTAGCGCGTGTGACGGCGCGCCTTTCTTGCAGCGCAAATTCGTCACAGAGGTTTACGCAGGCGCGCAGGGACTCTCTACCGATAGAGCCAGGCGTTGCGCGCCAGCATGCCGGGTCCGCCCAGAGCCCGGATCGCAAGATTGCGGGCGGCGGCCGGCAGGCCGCTCATATGGAAATAGCCGCCCTGGCGGCGCGAGGCGCGCACGACCTGCTCGGCGCGGGCCGAGCGGGCGTCTCCATAGGCGGCGAAGGCGGTCTCCACAGTCGCGCCCACGCGCATGAAGGCTTCCCCCAGCGCGTCGGCGTCTTCGATCGCCTGCGCCGCGCCCTGCGCGAGGAAGGGAACCATCGGATGCGCGGCGTCGCCAAGGAGCGTCACCGGTCCCCGCGACCATCGCTCCAGCGCCGGCCGCGTGAACAGCGGCCAGTGTCGCCACGCGTCGCCCGCTTCGATCAGCTCGCGCAACTCGCCAGCCGCGCGGCGCAGCGCGAACCGCCGGGCGAGCTCCGCGCCTGCCAGCGACAGGCTTGAATGGGCGTTCTCAGCCTCCGGCGGCTCTTCGATGATGACGACGGCGTTGATCAGCGAGGCGTCCCGCAGCGGATAATGCACCACATGCGCGCCCGGCAGCAGCCACAGGTTGGAGTCGCGCACGCGCAGCGCCGCGGGAACGCTGTCGGCGGGGAGCGTGGCGCGCCAGGCGACGCAGCCGGAATAGGCGGGCGCATCGCGCTCGGATGGAACGAGATGCCCGCGCACGCTCGAGCGCAGGCCGTCGGCGCCGATGAGGCCCGCCGCTTCGATCTCCTCGACGCCCTCCGGCGCGTGCACTCGGATGCGGACGCCGCGCGCGCTCGCTTCAAAATCGCCGACGCGGGCGCCGGCGCGGACATGGGTCTGCGGATTGTCCACCGCCGCCTGCAGCAGCGCGCCTTGCAGATCGGCGCGGTGGAAAAGCCGGAAGGGCGCGCCCCAGCGGGATCTGGCGTCGGAGAGATCGAGCCGCGCCAGCACGGCGCCGTCGCGCCCGCGGCGAATATTTATGGCCCGCGGCTCCAAAGCCACCGCGGCGAGCGCCGGCTCGAGCCCGAGCTTGGCGAGAATTCGCCCGGCGTTCGGCGCGATCTGCAGTCCGGCGCCGACCTCGTCGATCCGGGCGGCGCGCTCCAGCACCAGCGCGCGTTTGCCGGCGCGCGCCAGCGACAGGGCCGCAGCGAGGCCGCCAATGCCTGCGCCGGCGATGACGATCGGCGCGCTCACCGGCTACTTCTGTCAGGCGGCGGTGTCTTCAGAGACGCGGTAAACGCATTCGGCGGGGTCGGCGCCCCCGCGCAAGGCCGGATCGTAGACATAAAGCGTCGAGCAATAGGGGCAGATCGCCTCCGAGCCCGATCCCATGTCGAGGTAGACATGCGGATGGTCGAAGGGCGGGAGCGCGCCGATGCACATGAATTCCTTCGCGCCGATCCTGATCTGCGCGACGCCGGGCTGATTGTGGAAATGGGGCGTGTAATGCTGGGCCATAGTCCGCTCTTCAGTCACGCCGCGTTGAGCGGCTAGGAATTGCTCCGCTCCCTATATTGCAGCGCGAGCAATTTAGATAGGGGCGAACGCGGCGCCGGGGCCGCGGGCGCCCCACAACCCTCAGCGTTCCTTGAGCTTTAGCAGGAGATTTTCGGAACTCCTAATCTGCGACTGAAGGCGGTAGCGCGAGATGCGCCGCCGCCCGCGACCCCGCGCCAGCATGCTTGGGCCGATATCGATCGAGGTTCCGCCAAGGAGACGCATGTAAGTGCCGGTATGATGCTGCATCAAGGCCTGGGTGTACCAGTCGGCAGGATAGAGTTCGAAGCAGGTTCCTGGCAGCGGCGCGTTCATCGATTTTTGCTGGGAATAGCTCGCGCCCTCGACCCACATGGCGTCCGCCCAGGCGACGAGGAGCAAATAGGCTGCGTCGGGAATCGGAATGCCGCATGCGTCGTAGATCGTGGAGATCGCGTCGAGATCCCCCCAGGCTAATGGCGCGATGTCCAGCGTGTTGTAGTAGCGGGGGCAATAACCGAAAGTGGATGTGTAATAATCCGCGAAGGCGGCGTTGCCGGCCGTCGGAGCCGCGAAGGTCGCCGGCACGATCGGATTCGAAACGCCCGCCAGCGCCAGCGATGACTGTAGCCAGGGCGCCAGCACCGATGTCACGCATCCGCCGAGGCTGTGGCCCGTGCACACGAGAACCGGGTTCTGGTTCTCCGGCGCCTGGAGGAAGTTCGCGACGAAATCCAGAAGCGAGCCGTGGGTAGGGTCCGAAAAGCCCTGAATGGTCTCCAGCGCGTAAATCGTTCCGTCAGCGACAAGCGCGGAGCTTCCCGCGGGCAGCCATGGCGGAGACCGCGGGAAGATGACGTAAAAGTCCTCGAAGGCCTGCTGCAAAACGCCCCAGACGTCATCGACGTCAACGTCGGTGCCACGCGTGACGACAGCGGCGAATGTCGGCGGGAGATTGGGACCGTCATAATAGGCGGCCACGAAGACCAGATTGGCGAGATCATCGCTTTCGACCGGTCCCCAGACGCATTCCCATCTACCGTTAGCGCTCAAAGGCGGCATCTTGGTCTTGACGAGAGCCGGAATGGAGGACGGCAGCGCATAGGAAATCTGGCACAGCTGCAGATAGGCGACGCCGAAAATGTCTGTCGGGCCCGAAACAGGCTGCAACATGGCTTGGTTTAAGCGTTGGGACATATCGCTTCTCCTGAAATGATTTGAAAAGTCCGGCTGCGAAGGATGCCGGATCCCGTTATCGGCTCTCGCATCAGCGGCGCGCATTCACGCTAAATTCTTCAATTACGTCGCGAGGATAACACAATCTACACGGCAGAAGTAGCGTGTCTCTTAATTACGTCGCGGCTCGACCGGGCGCGCCCGATAGAAGCCTTCCAACCTTGAAAAAGGCGGCGCCAGTCAGCTCTCTTCGGACCGGCGCGCCACGCCCAGCGCTTCGAGCCGCGCGCGCTCCTCGGCCGTCAGCTCAGCCGGCGGCGCCGCGACAACCTCCCGGCGACGCCTGGCGGCCATCCAGACCGCGGCCGCGCCGGCGAGCAGCGCGATCAGCGGCGCGCTCCACAAGAGCAGCGTGCCCGGCTTCATGGGCGGGCGCAGCAGCACGAAATCGCCGTAGCGGGAATGAACGTATTCGCGCACCTGCGCATCGCTCATGCCTTCCTTGAGCTTTTCGCGGACCAGCACGCGCAGATCCTTGGCGAGCGAGGCGTCGGAATCGTCGATCGACTGATTCTGGCAGACGAGGCAGCGCAGCTCCATGGTGATGGCCCGGGCGCGGGCTTCGAGCGCCGGATCGGCGAGCATCTCGCCGGGCGTGAGGGCGTGGGCCGCGAGGGGCAAGAGGAGAGTCAAGAAAAACAAGACCAGCCGGAGCCTAAACCCCTGGCCCCTCACCTCACCTCTCCCCGTTTTCACGGGGAGAGGGGCCATCAGCGCATCGCCCCCGCGATGGGCGTTGAGCAGCGACGCCAGCCGCTCCCTCTCCCCGCTTGCGGGGAGAGGTGAGGTGAGGGGCTTGGGGGATTGGCCAAAGACGAAATCGACACTCATTCCGCCGGCTCCAGGGCTGGCGCCGCGGCCCGGCGCGCGACGCCGATGCGCAGCCGCCGGTCGGCGAGCGACAAGGCGCCGCCAAAGGCCATGATGAGCGCGCCGATCCAGATCAGCGTCACGAGCGGCTTCCAGTACAGCCGCGCGTCGATCGTGCCGTCCTCATGCGACTCGCCGATGGCCGCATAGACCTGTCCCAATCCCAGTGTGGCGATCCCCGCCTCCGAACGCGCCATGCGCCGCGCCTGATAGAAGCGCTTGGCCGGCTCGATCGTGGCGAGCGTCGCGCCGCCCTTGCGCACCGCCATTACGGCGTAGACTTCGGAATAGTTCGGCCCCTGGCGCGGCGACACGGATTCGATGCCGATCTGATATGGACCAACGTCATAGAAGCTCGACGGCTTCATCGCGACGATGGTTTCGACGCCCCAGCCGGTCGCGGCGAGGCCAAGCAGCGTCAGCCCCATGCCGGCGTGAGCGATCGACGTCCCGAAAGCCGAAAGCGGCAGGCCGGCGAGACGTTTGAAGCTCGGACGCCCTGATCTCCCTCGCGCACGGAAAACAAGATCGCTCAAGCCGCCGACGACGAGATAGATGGCGACGCCGCCGGTGAGGATAGAAAGAAACGGGGTTCCGTACCAGGCGCCGAAAACCGCCGCCGCCAGAACGCCGACAATGAAGGCGGCGCGCAGCCTCTGCAGCGCGGCGGCGAGATCGCCGCGCTTCCAGGCGAGCATCTGGCCGATCGGCATCAGCAAAGCGAGCGGCAGCGCGATCGGAATCAGCACGGTGTTGAAGAAAGGCGCGCCGACGGAAATCTTTTCCCCGGTGATCGCCTCCAGCGCCAGCGGATAGAGCGTCCCGACGACGACCGTGGCGCAGCACGCCGAAAGCAGCAGATTGTTGATAACGAGCGCGCCTTCGCGCGAGATCGGCGAAAACAGTCCGCCGACCGGCAGCGCGCCGGCCCGCAGCGCGAAGAGCGCGAGCGCCCCGCCGATGAAGAAGACGAGAATGGCGAGGATGAACACGCCGCGGTCGGGATCGCTCGCGAAGGCGTGCACAGAGGTGAGCACGCCGGAGCGCACGAGGAAGGTGCCGAGCAGAGAGAGCGAGAAGGCGAGGATCGAAAGAAAGATCGTCCAGACCTTGAGCGCCTCGCGCTTCTCCATGACGGCGGCGCTGTGCAGCAGCGCTGTGCCTGCGATCCAGGGCATCAGCGAGGCGTTTTCGACCGGGTCCCAGAACCAGAACCCGCCCCAGCCGAGCGTGTAATAGGCCCAGTAGGAGCCCATGGCGATGCCGAGCGTCAGCGCGATCCAGGCGAAGAGAGTCCAGGGGCGAATGACTCGCGCCCAGGCCGCGTCGATGCGTCCGCCGATGAGCGCGGCGGCGGCGAAAGAGAACACGATCGAAAAGCCGACATAGCCGAGATAGAGCAGCGGCGGATGAATCGCGAGGCCGGGGTCCTGCAGGATCGGGTTGAGATCGCGCCCTTCCCAGGGCGCCGGCGCGACGCGCGCGAAGGGGTTCGACGTCAGCAGAATGAAGAGAAGAAAGGCGGCGCCGAGCAGACCCTGAACGGCGAGCGCGTCGGAGCGCAGCCTGTCCGACATCGCGTTCGAGAACACTGCGATGAGCGCGCCGCAGAGCGAAAGCACCAGCACCCACAGCAGCATCGAGCCTTCGTGGTTTCCCCACACGCCGGAGATTTTATAGATGAACGGCTTCAGCGAATGCGAGTTCTCGATTACGTTGACGAGCGAGAAGTCGGAAACGACATGCGCATAGGTCAGCGCGCCGTAGGAAAGCGCGACGAAGAGGAATTGCGTGATCGCCGCGGGGCGCGCGACCCGCATCAGCGCCGCATCGTTCAGCCGCGCGCCGATCAACGGAATGGCGAATTGCGCCAGCGCGAGCGCCAGCGCCAGAACAAGCGCGTAATGTCCAGTTTCAACGATCATGCGGACCTTCCGAGGATTGCAAGAAAGGGCGCACATCCCTCCCCTTGACGGGGAGGGTCGAACCGCGAAGCGGTTCGGGGTGGGGTGAACTCACAGAGGGCTGAGATCTCCCCCCACCCGGTCGCCGCGCCGCCAAGTTTACGCAGGCTGCGCAAACTTGCCTGCGATGGCGACCGACCTCCCCGCAAGGGGGAGGTATGAACCCGGCAGCCGCCCCTCACTTCGTCTCTCCCTGCCAGACGCCCTGCTTCTTCAACGCGTCGGCGACGTCGCGCGGCATGTAGCGTTCGTCGTGCTTGGCGAGCACGCTGTCGGCCCGAAAGGCGCCGCCGGGCTGCAGCACGCCGTCGACGACGACGCCCTGCCCTTCGCGGAAAAGATCCGGCAGCAGGCCGGTATAGGAGACCGGAAGATCGCTCGTCTTGTCGGTGACGGTGAAGCGCACGTGCTGGCCGTCTTTCATCACCGTTCCTTCCTTCACCAGTCCGCCGATGCGCAGCCGCGCGCCAGGCGCCGTCTGCTTTTTTGCAAGCTCAGAGGGCGTGTAGAAGAACACGATATTGTCGCGCAGCGCGAACAGCATCAGCCCGGCGGCGACGCCGAGAACCGCCATCGCGCCGGCTATCAACGTCAGCCGCTTTCCCTTACGCGTCATCGTTTTTCAGAATGCTCCCATGCTGACCGCAGCGGTCCGTTCTCGTGAAGCGGCGAAGCTTCGCTTTACCCGCCGATATTCAGCTCCTTCGCCAGCGCCTCGATGCGCGCGACATCGCCCTGCTTGCTCGCGAGCGCCTTGCGCGCGTCGGTCACGGCCTGCTTGGCCTTTTCAGTTTCGGCGAGGACGCTGTAGGCGCGAATGAGCTTCAACCACCCCTCGACGTCGTCGCCCTTGGTCTCGAGCCGCGAAGCGAGGCGATCCACCATGCTGCGGATCATCGCCTGACGCTGATCGGCGGGCATCGCCGCGATCGCCTTCCCCTGCTCGCTTGACGGGCCGCTTGCGACCGCCGGCGCGCTCGCCTCGCCGCGGAGAATGGCGAGCTGCGCGTTGACCGCCTTCAGATAAGCGGCGTCAGCCGGCGCGTCAGCAGCCATTTTGGAAAAGATTTCGATCGCCTTGTCCTTCTCGCCGGCTTGAGCGGCGGCGACGCCAAGATAATACCGCGCCTCGGGCGCAGCAGGATCGAGCTCGAGCGCCGCCTCGAAATCCTTCCGGGCTTCCGGCGTCACTACGCCTTGAGCGAGGACGACGCGCGCTTCGCCAAGCGCCGCATGTCTCGCAGGGGTTGCGCCTAATAGTCGCAGCGCTTCGGCATAGGCGTGGAGGGCCTCTTCGCCACGGCCGGTGCGCAGCAGATAGGGGGCAATGACCTCGTAGCCCCGCCCGTCTTCCGGATGTTCGCGCAGGTGCTGCTCGATGCGCGCGACGGCGCCGGCGAGATCGTGGCGGTCCGGCGCGGATTCGAGTCGCGCCGTCAGCGGCATGTCCGGCATGTCGGAATTGCCGAGCCGCGCGTAGAGCGTCAGCGAAGTTGCGGGAATGGCGACAATCGCCGCGAGCGCCGACGCGAGCGCGAGGTTGCGCGAGGAGACGACCCTGCTCTTTGGCGCGGCTTCCGCGCGCAACAGTCGGCGCGCCGCCTCGGTCTTGGCGGCTTCGGCGTCAGCCGCGTCGAGCCGTCCTTCTGCGCGTTCGCGCTCGATTTCGACGATCTGCTCCTCGAAGAAGGCGACGTCGGCGGCGCTTTCATTCTCCGCCTGCCCACGCATGGCGAGCGGCGCCAGCACCGCCATGACCGCGGCCCCGGTAAGCAAGGCGAAGATGAGCCATATCATGGCTCGCTCTTTAAGGCTTTGCGCCCGCCATTGGAAGGGTGGCCGTTGCGCCGCGACGCCGATCCATCGATATTTCCGGCGGGAGGCTCCGTGATCACGCGGCTCGCGATTTACGGCTACCGATCGATTCGCGATCTGGTCCTTGCGCCGGGCCGACTGACGATCGTGACTGGCGCCAACGGCGCCGGCAAATCCAGCCTTTACCGCGCGCTGCGCCTGCTCGCCGATGTCGCGCAGGGACGTATCATCCAGTCCCTCGCCCTCGAGGGCGGACTGAATTCGACGCTCTGGGCCGGGCCCGAGAAATTCTCCCGCGCGATGATCGATGGCGAAACGCCAATCGAGCCGCTGGCGCGCCACTCGCACAAGGCGCTGAAGCTCGGCTTCGCTTCCAAGACTTATGGTTACGCGATCGACCTCGGCCCGTCTTCCAGCGCGACGAAAGCGTTCCCGCTCGACCCGCAGATCAAGCTCGAAGCGCAATGGACTGGAGAGCATCTCGACCGCGCCAGTCTTTTCGCCGAGCGACGCGGTCCGAGCGCGCGCATTCGCGGGGAGGATGGCGAATGGCGGCAGGCCGCGGCGTCGCTCGCCGGCGTCGACAGCATGATGACGCATTGCGCCGATCTGCGCGAAGCCCATGATCTTTCAATTTTGCGCGAGACGGTGCGGCGTTGGCGCTTCTATGACGATCTGCGGGCAGATCGTGAGGCGCCGGCGCGACGCCCGCAGATCGCCACTTTCACCCCGGCGCTGGCGGACGACGGCGCAGACCTCGCGGGGGCGATCGCAACCATTCTGGAAGTTGGCGACGCCGAGGGCCTGCGTGAGACGATCGCGGACGCCTTTCCCTCCAGCATGATCGATATTTCGATGTCCGACGGTTACGCGGAGGCTTTGATGCGCCAGCATGGGCTGCTCCGGCCGCTACGCGCCGCTGAGCTCTCCGAAGGCACGCTGCGCTATCTGCTGCTGGTCGCCGCGCTCCTGACGCCGCGTCCGCCGCCGCTGATGGTGTTCAACGAACCGGAATCGAGCCTGCATCCCAATCTGATAGGCGCGCTGGCGCGGCTGATGCGCAAGGTCTCGAAAGCAACGCAGCTTTTCGTCGTTTCGCATTCGGCAACGCTGCTTTCGGAACTGAGCAAGGACGATTGCTGCGTCGAAATCGCACTGGAGAAGCGTCTGGGCGAGACGCTTGCGCCCGATCACGAATCGCCTAAATGGCGCTGGCCGTCGCGGTAGCGCTTGACTAGGGAGCCCGCCAATCGGAATTGGACGGGTCCGCTTGCGAGCCCCATGCTTTGAGACCCTCATGCTCTTAGACACTCCCTCGATCGAACAGCTTTCCAATGTGATCTCGCAGGTCACCGGTCCGGCCTTTCTTCTGGCGGCGGAGGCGCAGCTCTTGTCCGTGCTCGTCTCACGTCTAGAGCGCATCGTCGATCGTTCGAGAACCATCGCCCGGGTGGAAGCGGACAACGTGGAATACGCCGACCTGCAGGCTGAGTTGCCGATTCTCAAAAGGCGCGGTTTTCTAATACATTACGCCATGTATTGGGGCGTAGCGAGCTGCATCGTGACGAGCGTTCTCGTCATCGTCAGCTTCACGGCGGCCTATCTTCACATGCGCCACGAGTATGGCGCGGCGATCCTGTTCGCCCTGGCGATGGCGCTCTTCACCGCCGCGCTCATCGCCTTCGCAAGAGAATTGCAGCTGGGATATTTGGAGATCAGCGGCGGCGCTCTGCCTCCCCGAAGACCCGCGCGAAAATCGTATCCACGTGTTTGAAGTGGTACGAAAGGTCGAAGAGCTCATCCAATTCGGCCGGCGATAATTTCGCGCTCACATCCTTGTCCTGACCGAGCAGCAAGCGGAAATCCCCCTCGCAATTTTCTTCTTGCGACGGGCGTCCTTCGAACGCCCTATGCCAGACCGGCATGGCGTTACGCTGCACCATGGCGTAGGCGTCTTCGCGCGAGACGCCTTTTTGCGTGAGCGCCAGTAGCACGCGCTGCGAATGGATGAGGCCGCCGAGCTTCTCCAGATTCTTGCGCATGTTTTCCGGATAGACGACGAGATTTTCGATTACGCCCGTCAGGCGCGCCAGCGCGAAATCGAGAGTCACCGTCGCGTCGGGGCCGATCATGCGCTCGACCGAAGAATGCGAAATGTCGCGCTCGTGCCAGAGCGCCACATTCTCCATGGCCGGAACCGCCATGCCGCGCACGAGCCGCGCGAGGCCCGTCAGATTTTCCGTCAGCACCGGATTGCGCTTATGCGGCATGGCGGAAGAGCCCTTCTGCCCAGCAGAAAAATACTCTTCCGCCTCAAGCACCTCGGTGCGCTGAAGATGGCGGATTTCGATGGCAAGCCGTTCGACCGACGACGCGACGACCGCGAGCGTCGCAAAATAGGCGGCGTGGCGGTCGCGCGGAATGACCTGCGTCGAGATCGGCTCGACGGTCAGGCCCATCTTATGCGCCACATATTCCTCGACGCGCGGATCGATGTTGGCGAAGGTGCCGACGGCGCCTGAAATCGCACAGGTCGAAATCTCTCGACGCGCGTCGACCAGCCGTTCGCGCGCGCGGGTGAATTCAGCATAGGCCTGCGCAAGTTTCAGCCCGAAGGTCGTAGGTTCGGCGTGAATTCCGTGCGAGCGTCCGATGGTGGGCGTATATTTGTACTCGAAGGCGCGCTTCTTCAGCGCAGAGAGCAGCGCGTCGACGTCGGCGATCAGGAGATCCGCCGCGCGCGATAGTTGCACGGCGAGACAGGTGTCGAGCACGTCCGAGGACGTCATGCCCTGGTGAACGAAGCGCGACTCGGCGCCGATGAATTCGGCGAGATGGGTCAAAAAAGCGATGACGTCATGCTTCGTCACCCGTTCGATCTCGTCGATCCGCGCGACGTCGAAAGTGACGAAATCCGCCTTGTCCCAGATCGCCTTGGCGCTCTCGCGCGGAATGACGCCGATCTCGGCGAGCGCGTCGCAGGCGTAGGCCTCGATCTCGAACCAGATGCGAAACCGCGTCTGCGGCTCCCAAATGACGGTCATCTCGGGTCTGGAATAGCGGGGGATCATCAGGCGCGCTCGGAATTTTCGGAAAGAGAGAGGCGCCTAGCATGCGCGTTGCATCAAAGTCCATATATGAGGCGGTCAGTCGGGAGGATCCATGAAATCGACGGATGTCGTCGTTCTTGGCGCGGGGATCGTCGGCGTCAGCGCCGCGCTGCATCTGCAGGCGCGCGGCCGCGAGGTCGCGCTCGTCGATCGCGCCGGCGCCGCGGGACAGGAGACGAGCTTCGGCAACGCCGGCCTGATCGAACGGTCTTCGCTTATCCCCTATCTCTTCCCGCGCGATCCCGCGAAGCTCATCAAATATGCGCTGAACCTGCTGCCGGAGGCGCATTATCACTTCTCGGCGCTGCCCGCGGTCGGGCCCTGGCTGCTGCGCTATTGGCGCGAGAGCGCGCCGGAGCGCGTGCAGCGAAACATTGAAGCGCGGCGGCCGCTGATCGAAAACAGCCTCAGCGAACATGAGGCGCTCATCCAGCAGGCCGGGGCCGGCGAACTCCTGCGCAGAAACGGCTGGCTCAAGCTCTTTCGCAGCGAGGCGACTCTCGCGCTCGGATTCGCCGAGGCGGAGCGACTGCGGGCCTATGGCCTGCATATCGACTCGCTCGATTCGGCCGGGGTCGCGGCGCTGGAGCCGGATCTCGCCCCCCTTGCCGGCGGCGTGCACTATCGGGACACCGCCGCGATCATCGACCCCGCCGCTCTCTCGAAAGCCTACGCCGATCTCTTCATCGCGCGCGGCGGGCAGTTTCTCTCCGGCGACGCGCGCAGCCTCTCGCAAGAGGTGGACGGGCGCTGGCGCGTCGAGACGACGCAGGGGCCGCTCGTCGCCGGCGCAGCGGCGGTGGCGCTCGGCCCCTGGTCGGACCTCGTCTATGGGCCGCTCGGCTACCGCATTCCGCTCGGCTGGAAGCGCGGCTACCACATGCATTACGCCGCCAAGGACGGCGCGCGGCTCAATCACCCGATTCTCGACGCAGACATCGGCTATCTGCTGGCGCCGATGCGCCGCGGCGTCAGGCTGACGAGCGGCGCGGAATTCGCTCGCCGCGACGCGCCCCAGACGCCGGTGCAGATCGAACTCTGCGAGCCGACGGCGCGCCGCCTGTTTCCGCTCGCCGAACGTCTCGACCCCGAGCCCTGGCGCGGCGCGCGGCCGTGCCTGCCCGACATGCTGCCGATCGTCGGGCCGGCGCCGCGTCATCGCGGTCTTTGGCTCGATTTCGGCCATGCGCATCACGGGCTGACGCTCGGGCCGGTGACCGGCCGGCTTCTCGCCGAGATGATGACCGGCGAGACGCCGTTCATCGATCCGACGCCCTATCGCGCCGATCGATTCTGATCTTGTGAAGACAGCTCGTGAGAATCTCGCGAGCCTATTCGGCGCCGACGAGCTTCAGCGCGCGATCCAACACGCGCACGACGCGCGCGAGATCATGGCCGCGACGAAGCACGAGCCCCGTCGCTGCGATGACGGCATAGGCGCCCTGACGGCGCGCCAGCGAAGGATTCTTCTCGATGCGGTAAAGCGGCGCCTCGCTGGCGCGGCGAAAGATCGAGAACACGGCCTTAGCGGGCGTGAAGTCGATCGCGTAGTCCCGCCATTCGCCCTGCGCGACTTTCGCGCCGTAGAGATTGAAGATGACGTTGAGTTCCGGCCGGCTGAATGAAACCGCCACGCCGCGCTTATCGCCCCGACCTCCCGCCGCGTCCGGCGGAGCGCCGTTCACGACGACGAGCGCGGGTCGAGCCCGGCTGGGCTCCGTCGCCTCCGACTCCGCCATGCGTTCGCTCTCCTCGATCTCTTATGAGCCATGTTGGCAAGCGCGGATGCGTGGGGCAAGACTTAATGATTGGTTTACGACGAGAATCTTTTCGAACCTGCGCTCAGACAAGACTTCGCTTGTAATAATCATACTTTCGCCGACATGGCGCCCCTTGCCAGCCAAACGCGCCGCCCAAAATGAAGTTCATTGCCTCGACAGCTCGGGGCTGCGTGTTTTCGGTTTCGTCAGCCCCCCAGCCCCCCGAAAGCGTGCGGTTCCGAGATATAGAGGTCGTGGCGATGGTCGGGCCGGCCGGGAGTTTCGCTCCCGCGCCGGCTCGTCTAGTTTTGGGCGCCGGCCAGGCGGCCCTTGCAAATTGCGCGACAATGACGAACTCAGATGCGCTGTCGCGAGGTCCGCGACGCCCATTCCCTTTTGCTATTCATTGGAGAGAACATGACCGACGACGCCGCGTCCGTCGAAACGGCGGCTCCCGCCGCCGAACCGCAAGCCGCCGCTGATTTCGGTTTCGAGGCCGATGTCGCGCGGCTGCTCGAACTGATGACGCATTCCGTCTATTCGGAGCGCGACGTATTTTTACGTGAGCTTGTCTCGAACGCCGCCGACGCCTGCGAAAAGCTGCGCTACGAGGCGCTTTCCGACGAAAAGCTCGCGGCTCAAGCGGGAGCGCCGCTCGTTACGATCGCGCTCGATAAGGACAAACGCACGCTGACCGTGGCGGACAATGGCGTCGGCATGTCGCGCGAGGAGCTGATCAGCGCGCTCGGCACGATCGCCAATTCCGGCACCCGCGCCTTTCTCGACAAGCTTGGAAAGGAAAAGGACGCCGGCTTCATCGGCCAGTTCGGCGTCGGATTCTATTCGGCCTTCATGGTCGCCGACCGCGTCGAGGTCGCAACGCGCCGCGCCGGCCAGGATGAGGCCTGGCTTTGGCGTTCAGAGGGCAAGGGCTCTTACCAGATCGCGCCCCTGCCGCTCGACGAGGCGCCCACGGTCGGCGCGCGGGTGACTCTGCACCTCAACGCCGAGAGCGACGAGTTTCTCGAAAGCTGGCGCGTCGAAAGCGTCGTGCGCGAGCACTCGGGCGCGATCGCGGCGCCGATCGACCTCGTCTCCGCGCCGGGCGAAGAGCCCCGCCGAATCGCCGAGGGCGTCGCGCTTTGGACGAAGCCGAAGTCTGACATCACGCATGAGCAATATGTCGACTTCTATCGGCAGCTGTCCGGGCAGTTGGACGAGCCTGCGCTGATCGCCCATTGGCGCGCCGAAGGACGCACCGAATATACGGTGCTCGCCTTTGTTCCCGGATCGCGGCCGTTCGATCTTTTCGACCCGGCGCGCAGGAGCAAATCCAAGCTTTACGTCCGCCGCGTGCTGATCTCGCGGGACATGGAGCTGCTCCCCGCCTGGCTGCGGTTCATGCGCATCGTCGTCGACAGCGCCGACATCCCGCTCAACGTGTCGCGGGAGATGGTGCAGAAAAGCCCGGTCGTCGCCGCGATCGGCAAGGCGATCGCGACGCGCATTCTGCAGGAGCTGAAAAAGCTCGCGGATTCGGAGCCGGAGAAATTCGCGGAAGTCTGGAAGAACTTCGGCGCCGTGCTCAAGGAAGGTCTGCACGAAGACCCGAGCCGCCGCGACGCGCTGTTCGAAATCGCGCGTTTCGCCTCGACCAAAACCGAGGAAAAGACCCGCACGCTCAAGGATTACGTCGCCGATCTGAGGGAAAATCAGACGGCCATCTATTATCTCGTCGGCGACGACATGAAGCGCCTGCGCGCCAGCCCGCAGCTCGAGGGATTCCGCGCGAGAGGCGTTGAGGTGCTCCTGCTCGACGACGCGGTGGACGCTTTCTGGGTGACGAGCGCGCTCGGCTATGAAGGCAAGCCGTTCAAATCCGTGACGCAGGGACAGGCGATCGCGCTCGTCGACGAGCCGAAGACAGAGGCCGAAGCGCCCGCCGACGTCGGCGACCTGCTGGCGACGCTCAAGGAGACCCTCGCCGAATATGTCGACGACGTGCGCGCCTCGACCCGACTCACCGACAGCGCCGTCTGCCTCGTCGCCCCTGACAGCGGGCTCGATCGCCAATTGTCCCGCCTTCTGGCCGAACATGGCCAAGAGGCGGCCTTCGGAAAGCCGGTTTTGGAGATCAACCCGAGGCATGAGGCGATCGTCGCGCTGACGACGTCGTTACGCGCGAAAGGGCGGGAAGCGACCCGCGACGACCAGCTGCTGCTGCTGGATCTGGCCCGAGTCGCCGACGGCGAGCATCCGATCGACGCGGCTGCTTTCGCGAGGAGACTGACGGCGCTGCTCGCCAGCCGGGAATAGGAAATTGCTTTGGGCGCCGAGAGCAAAACCGCAACGACCAGCGAGCCGCCGCTGACCCGCGCGCAGGCGATCGCGACCGTTGCGGATTGTCTCGAAGCCGCAGGGATCGGCGAGGCGCAGGACGACGCGCGCGCGCTGCTGCGCGCCGCCGCTGGCCTGACGCGGCTCGAACTGACGCTGGCGCCGCGCGCCCCGCTTTCGCAGGAGGAGGCGCGCGCGCTGTCCCGCTACGCGGCGCGGCGCGCCGCCCGCGAGCCGGTGTCGCGCATCATCGGAGAGCGCGGATTCTGGACGCTCGACCTTGCGGTCGCGCCGGACGTGCTCGATCCCCGCCCCGACACCGAAACGCTGGTCGAAACGGCGCTGAGACTCGTTGCGGAAAGACGCGACGCGGCCCTCTCGATTCTCGATCTCGGGGCGGGCTCGGGCGCCATCGTCTGCGCGCTTCTCAGCGAGCTTTCGGCGGCGCGGGCCGTCGCGGTGGATCTTTCGGCGCAAGCTTGCGCGGCGACCGCCGCGAACCTCGCGCGCTGCGGCCTCGCCGGTCGCGCGAGCGTCGTGCGAGGACGCTGGGCGCAGGCGCTTCAGGCGCGCTTCGACCTCGTGGTCTCTAACCCACCCTACGTGCGCACGGGCGATATCGAGGGGCTTGAACCCGAAGTGCGGCTCCATGATCCGGCGCTGGCGCTCGACGGCGGCGCGGATGGGCTCGACTGCTATCGAGAAATCATCGGCGATCTACCGAGGCTGCTCGCCGAAGACGCGGTCGTTCTGTTCGAAGTGGGCTTCGATCAGGCCGCCAGCGTCGCCGCGTTGCTTGGCGCCCAAGACTTCAACATCGAGCGCGTGACGCGCGACGCAGGCGGCCACGAGCGGGTCGTCGCGGCGCGTTTTTCCCCGCCAAGGCCGTGACATATTGGCTACAGTAACCCCTTTTTTGGCTCCCTGCCCGGCGCTCGGCCTTGTTGGGGGGCGCCCCCTCCACTATAGTCATCCTAGGTCCAGCCGATCGCCGCATTCGAGAGAGACCCTCGAACCTTTGGCTCCGCTTCGCGAACGGAAGCCCGAAACGACCGGCCAGGAGCAACGTCGAAATCGACATCAAAGCGCCGGAGTGAAGGCCACTTCGATTGTCGCGGACGTTGTGCGTCCGGTAGGCAGACGGCATGCAGTCGCGCTATGCGCCTTGCAGCCGCGCTGAAGGGGTTGGCGCAGAGCTAACTGGAGCCGCCGATTGCGGCCGACTTGAGGAACATCGACTCGCGCGCAGCGCTATCGACGCTCGCGGTCTGGAGACGGATCGCTGTCGGCTGTCCGTTCGGCGGTGGCGCAGTCGGCGAAGGCATTTAGCGGCGACGTTGTTGGAAACGCCGCGCAGGCGGGGATCGGGCGCAGCGAGATTTCGGGGAGTTTGATGAGACCAGGACAAAACAAAAGAATGCGTGGACGCAGCGGCCGCAAAGGCCCCAATCCGCTCACGCGATCCTACGAGTCGAATGGCCCCGACGTGAAGATCCGCGGCACGGCTCAGCATATCGCTGAGAAATATCTCCAGCTCGCGCGCGACGCGCAATCGTCCGGCGACACCATCATGGCCGAGAGCCTGCTGCAGCATGCGGAGCATTATTTCCGGTTGATCGCGGCCGCCCAGCAGCAGCAGCCGGTGAACGGCTATGGCCGTCCGCAGGTGGAAGCTGAAGTCGAGGCCGCAGAGGACGACGACGATTTCACCCCTCTGCCCGACCGCTTCGCCCCGTTGTCCGAGCGGCTGCCGGCCCCGGCCTACCAGCCGCCGCCGCAGCCCTTCGCCCCGCAACCCCATTTTGCCGCGCCGCAGCCGCAGCCCCAGCCGTTCGAAGAGCGCCCAATCGGCGAGATGCGGGTCAGCGATCGGGGGGAGCGTCCCGAACGCCCGCAGCGGCCTGATCGGCCATTCAACCGCGACCGCAACGCCGAGGGCGGCGACCGTCCGCGCCACCAGGGATATGAACGCGGCCGCGACCGCCGCTTCCCGCCGCGCGCCGAGGCCGCTGCGCCCGAGAGCGACTCGGGAGCAGCGCTCCCCTCGTTCATCACCGCGCCGCCGGCGACCCGCGCCGCGCCGACCGAGAGCGCCGCGGCGGAGCCCTTCGCCGAGCGCGAGAGCGCGCCGCGCGAGCATGAAGGCGGCGTCAATTACCATTTGAGTTCGCGGCGCCGCCGTCGCCCACGTCCGCCGATGGACGAGGTCAGCAGCGGATCGCGCGAGGGCGATGCGCCGCAGGTTGGCGAACTGCCGCTGGAGCCGGACCGGTTCTAGGCGCCGACGACGCGGATGGCGTCGCCGGCGGCGATTCGGCCCCCCTGCGTCACCCGCGCATAGACGCCGCAATCGATGTGGCCGAAGGCCTGGCGAAGGGTCTGGACCAGATCCATGTCGCGCCGGCCGGTTCCCGGCTCGACGCCCGTCGCCGCGCAGCGGTCAGTCATTTTCAGGATCTCCAGCCGCGCCCCGCCTATGGAGAGCGTGCGCCCGAGGAGCGCCGCCTCGGCCCAGGGCGCCATGTCCTCGATATAGAGATTGGCGCGAAATCTCAGCGGATCGATCGCGGCTCCTTGCGCCTGCGCGATGGCCCCGACGCTCGCCAGATTGACGAGCGATACGAAGCCCGACTTTGAGTCCGTGAAGCGGAACCCGTCGGGCGCAGCCAGGAGCCGCACGGGGCCCCGAATTTCTGACGAAAGAAAGCCGCAGAGGAAGGCCTCGATCGCTCCCCGCCCTTCCGCCGATCGCAGCTCTCCCCTGGCGACCTCGCGCCCGTCCTGAGCGATGGTCAGCGCGGTGGTCTCCGCGTCGTAGCGCGTCTTCAGGCCCGCGAGACTGGCGTTCTTCATCAGCATCAGGAATTTGATCTTGGGCTGATGCTCGGGCGCCGCCGGATCGAAGCCCGACGGCCCGTTCTCTAAGGCGAACAGCCGATCCCCGGGAAAGTAGCCGTCGACTTGAAGATTCGCGGCCTCCAGCAGCTCGGGCGAGAGCCCCTTGACGGGATAGCGGTAGAGAGCGGCGAGTCGCATGAATTCTCTGCTTCGGTGACAAGTCGAGGCGAAATGCCTACACCTGCTTCGCCGTCACGAAAACCGTCGCCGCTGTTCGAGGAGGCCCGCCATGCCGGACAAAACGCTCACGGTCCTTGTTTTTGTCGCGATCGCGTTTGCCGCCGCGCACGACCTCGACCATCTGTTGCGCGATGATTTGTCGTCGGCTTGGGCGTTCGCCGCCGCGTTCCTGACCATTAAATACGCGCTCATAGGCGCCGCGCTCTATTTCTATTTTCGCGGCAAGATCGGCGCCTCCTTTTGGGCCGTCATCGGTGGCCTTGGCGCCGTCGCGCTGTGGTTCGCGCACTTGAGCCCCGCCGCCGAGCAGCGGCCATCGGATATTTACGCCATGTATGGAAGTCCGATTGCAGGCCTTATCGCCGCGAGCCTCGTCTATGCGATGATGGCGTCGCTAATCCTTCTGGGGCTCTACGGGGGATGGCGAGCGTTCCGGCGGCGCGAAGCCGATTAGCGCTTTTCTGCATGCGCGCTGAGCGCTGTCGCCGAACCGCGATCGAGGCTAGGTGCGCCGGCCGAGTTCGCGCTTTCGAGCCGCACCCCCTTTAACCTTGCGCGGCCCTTCCCATATCGACCACGAGGGCGGCCGCAAGGGGCCTTCATGAAATTTTGGACGCGGGGCGCGCCGCTTAAATCAAAGGGCCGCCTCATGGTCAGAGGGGCTTTGAATGAACTTTGAGAAATACACCGAACGCGCGCGCGGATTCGTTCAGTCGGCGCAGTCGCTGGCGACGCGCGAAGGCCACCAGCAGTTTACGCCCGAACATATCCTGAAAGTCCTGCTCGACGACGATCAGGGCCTTTCCGCCGGGCTGATCGACCGCGCGGGCGGACGCTCGCGAGAGGCGCTGGCGAAAACCGAGGCCGCGCTCGCGAAAATGCCGAAAGTCGGCGGCTCAGGCGCTGGCCAGCTTTATCTCGCGCCGGCGACCGCGCGCCTCTTCGACAACGCCGAGAAGATCGCTCAGAAGGCGGGCGATTCCTACGTCACCGTCGAGCGACTGCTCCTCGCGCTGGCGATGGAGAAGGATTCCGAGGCCGCGCGCATCCTCAAGGACGCGGGCGTCACGCCGCAGACGCTGAACGCCGCGATCGAGGATCTGCGCAAGGGCCGCACCGCGGATTCGGCCTCCGCAGAAAACGCCTATGACGCGCTCAAGAAATACGCTCGCGACCTCACTGAAGCGGCGCGCGAGGGCAAGCTCGATCCGGTGATCGGCCGGGACGAGGAGATCCGCCGCACCGTGCAGGTGCTGTCGCGCCGCACCAAGAACAATCCGGTGCTCATCGGCGAGCCCGGCGTCGGCAAGACGGCGATCGTCGAAGGCCTGGCGCTGCGCATCGTCAATGGCGACGTGCCGGAGTCGCTCGAGGACAAGAAGCTGCTCGCGCTCGACATGGGCGCGCTGATCGCCGGCGCGAAATATCGCGGCGAATTCGAAGAGCGGCTCAAGGCGGTGCTTAACGAAGTCACCGCCGCCGAAGGCAATGTCATCCTGTTCATCGACGAGATGCACACGCTCGTCGGCGCCGGCAAGGCGGATGGCGCGATGGACGCCTCCAATCTGCTGAAACCGGCGCTCGCGCGCGGCGAACTGCATTGCGTCGGCGCGACCACGCTCGACGAATATCGCAAGCATGTCGAGAAGGATGCGGCGCTGGCGCGGCGCTTCCAGCCGGTCTTCGTCGACGAGCCGACCGTCGAGGATACGATCTCGATTCTGCGCGGCCTGAAAGAGAAATACGAACTCCACCATGGCGTGCGCATCACCGATAGCGCGATCGTCGCCGCGGCGACCTTGTCAAACCGCTACATCTCCGACCGCTTCCTGCCCGATAAGGCGATCGACCTCGTCGACGAGGCGTCGTCGCGCCTGCGCATGCAGATCGACTCGAAGCCCGAGGAGCTCGACGAACTCGACCGGCGCATCATTCAGCTGAAGATCGAGCAGGAAGCGCTCAAGAAGGAAACGGACGCCGCCTCGAAGGATCGACTGGCGAAGCTCGAAGGCGAACTCGCCGACTTCGAAGAGAAGTCGGCGGCGCTCACAGCGCGCTGGCGCGCAGAGAAGGACAAGCTCGGAACCGCGCAGAAGATCAAGGAGCAGCTGGAAGCGGCGCGCAACGAACTGGCGCAGGCGCAGCGGCGCGGCGAATATCAGCGCGCCGGCGAACTCACCTATGGCGTGATCCCCGATCTCGAAAAGAAGCTCAAGGAGACCGAAAGCGAAGCCGACACGCTGGTCGACGAGGCGGTCACCGCCAATGACGTGGCGCAGGTCGTCTCGCGCTGGACCGGCGTGCCGGTCGACAAGATGCTCGAAGGCGAACGCGAGAAGCTGCTGCATATGGAAGACGAGCTTTCAAAGCGCGTCGTCGGGCAGCATGACGCGGTCGTCGCCGTGTCGACGGCGGTGCGCCGCGCGCGCGCCGGACTGCAGGACCCGAACCGTCCGATCGGCAGCTTCATCTTCCTTGGCCCGACCGGCGTCGGCAAGACCGAGCTGACCAAGGCGCTCGCGAGCTTCCTCTTCGACGACGAGACCGCCATGGTGCGGCTCGACATGTCGGAATATATGGAGAAGCACTCGGTGGCGCGGCTGATCGGCGCGCCGCCCGGCTATGTCGGCTATGAGGAAGGCGGCGCTCTGACCGAAGCCGTACGCCGCAGGCCCTATCAGGTCGTGCTCTTCGATGAGATCGAGAAGGCGCATCCCGACGTCTTCAACGTGCTCTTGCAGGTGCTCGACGACGGGCGCCTCACGGACGGCCAGGGCCGCACCGTCGACTTCAAGAACACGCTGATCATCATGACGTCGAATCTCGGCTCGGAATTCCTCGTCATGCAGAAGGAGGGCGAGGATTCATCCGCCGTGCATGACGAAGTGATGCAGGTCGTGCGGGCGCATTTCAGGCCGGAATTCCTGAACCGTGTCGACGAGATCATCCTGTTCAACCGCCTGCAGCGCGAGGACATGGGCGCGATCGTCGACATTCAGATCAAGCGGCTGCAGAAGCTCCTCGAAGATCGCAAGATCACGGTGCATCTCGACTCGAAGGCGCGCGACTGGCTCGCGGCGAAGGGCTACGACCCGACCTATGGCGCGCGGCCGTTGAAGCGCGTCATTCAGAAGGAGCTGCAGGACACGCTCGCCGAGCGCATCCTCGCCGGCGAGATCATCGACGGCGCGACAGTCGAAGTTTCAGCCGACGCTTCGGGTCTGATCATCGACGGCAAGTCGGCGCATGGACGCGCCGCGCCGCTGCTGCGAACCGTCGGGAACGCCTGACCCTCACCCCAGCCCTCCCCCGCTTCGCGGGAGAGGGAGCAAGATTCGGCGCCCGATTGGAACCGCGCAAGCGCCGATCGCATGGGTTCCTCTCCCGCGAAGCGGGGGAGGACAAGGAGGGGGCTCGGCTCTTCATAATTCCGAGCGCCACTTTCTGACGCAGCGCATCGCGCTACCCCAGCCGCTCGGCGCGGCGGTTCAGCACATCCGACTCGCGCAGATCGAGTTCGCGCTCGATGCGCCGGCGCGCCTCGTCCTTGAGTTTGCCTTCCCGCAGCATGGCGTTGATCAGATCGCGCTCCTCGGCGATGAGCAGCAGTTCGATCTCATCGTGCAACGCCATCAAGGCGCGGCGGTCTTCGCTTGTCTCGCATTTCATGCGCACGCGTGAGAGGAAGTACTCCTGCTGCGCGAGAAGCGACGTCATCGCCTCTTCTGGCACGTCATGCTCCTCGCCAAAACGCGCGAGCTTCGCGCTCGAGGCCTCGATCGCCGCGTGGCGCGCGCGCAATTCCTCCCCGCGATCGAGAACGTGCTCCTCCCTGCCCGTTCTCGCGAGGCCGAGTCCGCGGATGATCCACGGCAACACGGAGCCCTGGAAGACGAGCGTCACCATCACGACGCAGAAAGTGAGAAAGAAGATCGAATCGCGATAGGGAAACGGCTCCCCCTGCGCCGTCACGAGCGGAATCGCCAGCGCCGCGGCAAGTGAGACGATCCCGCGCACGCCGGTGAAGGAAATGATGAAAGGCCATTGCCAGGGCGGCGGAGGATCGCGTCGCGCGAGCGGCGGAATAAGCCAACGCGGCGCATAGGTGAGCGGAAAGATCCACACGAAGCGGGCCAGAATCACGACGAGCGAGACAATCGCCGCCGACGTCATCAGCTCATGCATCGAATGATTCTGAATGCGCGCGACGAGTGCCTGCGCCTGCAGTCCCGTGAAGAGGAAGACCAGCCCTTCGATCAGGAACAGAAAGAAATTCCAGAAGAACACGCCCTGAAGGCGCGTCGCGGCGCTGATCAGTCGGGGCCCGTTCCAGCTGATGTAAAGGCCGGTCACGACGGTGGCGATGACTCCCGAGCCGCCGAGATGTTCCGGCGGCCAGTAGGCCAAGAACGGCGTGATCAGCGAAAGGGTGATTTCAATGCGCGGATCGCGCATGAAACGGCGCAGCCGCAACATCGTCCAGCCGACGACGAGGCCCCACAGGATCTCGCCGGCGATGATTGCGACGAACGTCTCGGCCCCCTGCGCCAGGGAGAAAGACCCCACGCTGACTGCCACGACCGCGAAGCGGTAGAGAACGAGCGCCGTCGCGTCATTGGCGAGGCCCTCCCCTTCCAGAATGACGAGGATGCGCCGAGGCAATTGCATCCGCCTCGCGATGGCGAGCGGCGCGACCGCGTCGGGCGGCGACACGATCGCGCCGAGCACAAAGCCGACCGCCAGGGGCCAGCCGAGCAGCCAGTTCGTCGCGACCGACACGGAAATGGTGGTGAAGACCACGCAGCCGACGGCGAGCAGGAAGATCGGCCGCAGATTGGAGCGAAATTCCCGCCAGCTCATGTTGATCGCGGAAATGTAGATCACCGGCGGCAGCACGAGGAGCAGCACGAACTGGGGCTCCAGTTCGAATGCCGGGACGCCAGGCGCCACGGCGATCAGCACGCCCGAGGCGACTAGCAGAATCGGCAAGGCGAAGCCGGAGCGCAGAGCGATAAAGGCGACGAACGCCACCGCCGCGAGAAGAAAGACGAGGATTTGCAGACCCGCGAGCATGCGCTCACCTCTATGACCGCGCTCAGTGGCAGGGGCAGCTCCGCGGCGCCGATGAAGCCAAGCTTATAACTTCCGAAGCGCCACTTCCTCGATCCTGTGATCGGCGTCCTTGGTCAGGATCAAACTCGCGCGCGGGCGGGTCGGCGCGATATTCTGGCGCAGATTCTCGAGATTGATCTTTGTCCAAATGTCCTTGGCGACGCGCGTCGTCTCGTCTTCGTCGAGGTCGGCATAGACGCGAAAATAGGATTTCGGATCTCGGAACGCCGTCTGCTGGAGCCGGCGAAAGCGCTCCACATACCAGCGCTCCAGCACGTCTTCGGGGGCGTCGAGATAGACCGAGAAGTCGAAGAAGTCGGAGACGAAGGGAATCTCCCGGCCGTCGCGCAGGCGCGGGGCGAGCAGAACATTGACGCCTTCGACGATGAGAATGTCGGGCCGGTCGACGCACGCCATTTCGCCTTCGATGACGTCGTAGGTCATGTGCGAATAGACCGGCGCGCAGACGTTGCGGCGGCCCGCCTTCACATCGGAAAGAAACCGCAGCAGCGACTTGTTGTCGTAGCTTTCGGGAAAGCCCTTCTTGTCCATCAGACTTTCGGCTTCGAGAATTCTGTTGGGCAAGAGAAATCCGTCGGTGGTGACGAGCTCCACCTTCGGCGTGTTCGGCCAGCGCGACAGCAAGGCGCGCAGCACGCGCGCCGTCGTGGATTTTCCCACCGCGACCGAGCCCGCGACTCCGATGATGTAGGGAACCTTGCCGTCCTCGGCGCCCAGAAAGCGCTGGGTCGCCTTGAAGAGACCCTGCGTCGCGGCGACGTAAAGCGCGAGCAGGCGCGACAGCGGCAGGTAGATTTCGATGACCTCTTCGAGAGAGATGGGGTCATTGAGCGATTTCAGCCGGGCGAGATCGTCGAGGGTCAGAGTCAGCGGCGTGTCGGCGCGCAGCGACGCCCATTCGGCGCGGGTGAAGTGCCGGTAAGGCGAAAGAAGAACCTCATTGCTCTCGGGGACGAGCTCGGCGGCCGTCATTCCTTCGCTCCGCGCGCGGCTTTCTCCGCAAGGCCGGACTGTTGGGTGCGCCGCTCCAGCTCATGCAACACCTCGGCCAGGGAAATGTCACGCGCTTCGAGCATCACGAGCAGATGATAAAATGTGTCGGCGACTTCATTGATGAGCGCCCTGCGGTCGCCCTCCATCGCCGCGATCACCGTTTCGACCGCCTCTTCCCCGAATTTCTTGGCGATGCGCGGCATTCCCGCGTCGAGCAGCGTTTTCGTATAGGAGGTCGAAGCGCTGTCATTGCGCCGCGATCTGATCAGCGCGGCGAGGTCGTCGAGGGTGAATTCCGTCATGCCGCCGCCTCCAGGCCGTCGAGCCGCATCGGCAGCCCCGCCGCCGCCATGTGAAGCTTCGCCTGCGGGATCGAATATTCGCCGAAATGGAAGATCGACGCGGCGAGCACGGCGCTTGCGTGGCCTTCCTTCACGCCGGCGACGAGATGATCGAGCGTTCCGACGCCGCCGGAGGCGATGACCGGCACCTGCACGGCGTCGGCGACGGCCCGCGTCAGCGCGATGTCGAAGCCGCTCTTCGTGCCGTCGCGATCCATCGAGGTTAAGAGGATTTCGCCTGCGCCGAGGTCGGTCACCTCGCGCGCATAGTCGATGGCGTCGATCCCCGTCGGGCGCCGTCCGCCGTGGGTGAAGATCTCCCAGCGGCTGTCGGCCGTGCGCTTGGCGTCGATGGCGACGACGATGCATTGCGCGCCGAACTTCTCCGAGGCTTCGCGCACGAAGCCGCGATTGGCGACGGCGGCCGAATTGATCGAGACCTTGTCGGCGCCCGCGAGCAGCAGATTGCGGATGTCGTCGAGCGTGCGCACGCCGCCGCCGACCGTGAGCGGCATGAAGCAGGCTTCCGCCGTGCGCTGCACCACGTCGAGGAGAATGCCGCGGTTTTCGTGGCTCGCGGTGATGTCCAGAAAGCAGAGTTCGTCCGCGCCGGCGGCGTCATAGGCGATGGCGCATTCGACCGGATCGCCGGCGTCCCGCAGATCGACGAAATTGACGCCTTTGACGACGCGGCCTTCCTTCACGTCGAGACAGGGAATGACGCGCGCTTTGAGCATCACGCGTCCTCCGCCGCCGCGCGCGCCCGGCGGATCAGCGCCAGCGCCTGCGCCGGGTCGAGCCGTCCGTCGTAAAGCGCGCGGCCGGTGATGGCGCCCGCGAGCTTGCGGCAGTCCGGCTGCAGCAGCCGCTCGACGTCCGCGAGCGAGGCGAGGCCGCCCGAGGCGATGACGGGGATCGTTAGCGCGTCGGCGAGCGCCAGAGTGGCCTCGATGTTGAGGCCGGTCAGAACGCCGTCGCGCGAGATGTCGGTGTAAATGATGGCGCTCACGCCAGCGTCTTCAAAGCTCTTGCCGAGGTCGAGCGCCGACATGCGGGTCGCGCGCGCCCAGCCGTCGACGGCGACAAAGCCGTTCTTGGCGTCGACCCCGACCGCCACGCGGCCCGGATAGAGGCGCGCCGCCTCGCGCACGAAGGAGGGGTCCTTGACGGCGGCCGTGCCGATAATGACGCGCGCCACTCCCTTATCAAGCCAGCGCGACAGCGTGCGCATGTCGCGAATGCCGCCGCCAAGCTGCACGGGAATGGTCAATGCGGCGAGAATCGATTCGACCGCCTGAGCGTTGCGCGGCGCGCCCGCGAAGGCGCCGTCGAGATCGACAACATGCAGATATTCGAATCCGACGCGCTCGAAGGCCCGCGCCTGCTCTGCGGGATCGTCGTTGAACACGGTCGCGCGGTCCATGTCGCCCTGCGCGAGGCGCACGCACTGCCCTTCCTTCAGATCGATTGCAGGAAACAGAATCACGGTCGCCACCTGAGGAAATTGCCGATCAGCGCTAGGCCGAGCCTCTGGCTTTTTTCGGGATGAAACTGCACGCCGACGAGATTGTCGCGCGCGACGGCCGCCGTGAGCGGCGCGCCATAGTCGGTCGTCGCCAGGACATGATCCGGCGACGTGGGGGTCAGCTGAAACGAGTGCACGAAATAGGCGTGCAGGCCGCGCTCTCCAGTGGGAACTCCAGCGAAAAGCGGATGTTCGCGACTCAGCGTCAGCGTGTTCCAGCCCATATGGGGAATTTTCAGCGAGGGATCGGCAGGCTCGATCGCGGCGACGTCGCCCGCGATCCAGCCAAGCCCCGGCGTCTCGCCGTGTTCGAGACCGCGCGCGCCCATGAGCTGCATGCCGACGCAAATGCCCAGGAACGGCCGGCCGCGGTCGATGACCGTCTCCTGCAGGGCTGCGTAAAGGCCGTCGATCGCCATCAGACCGCGACGGCAATCCGCGAAGGCGCCGACGCCCGGCAGGACGACGCGCTCGGCGGCGCGCACCGCGTCAGGATCGCTGGTGACGAGAATGTCGCCGTTCCCCTGCGATTCGCGCGCGGCGCGCTCGAAGGCTTTCAAAGCGGAATGCAGATTGCCCGACCCGTAGTCGATGATGGCGGTCGTCAAGGAGCGGGCTCCCGAACGTCTCTCGCTGCGGTCGGCGGCGCGGGGCGATGGCGATGGAAGAAGGCCGCCTCCGCCTCATCCATGTCGTCGCCGATGACGAGATCCCGTTCGACATAGCCGCGACGCGCCAAATTCCAGGCGACGAGCCGCTCCCCCTCGAAGCCGAGCCAGACGGCGAAGGCGAGCGTCAGCCACGACATCGCCTCCCGCGACACCCGCAGCTGCCAGGCGACCAGCGCCAGGACGACGAGAAGAAGCGTCCACAAGCCGGCCACAATCCAGGCCCGCCGCCAGGCGAGCCAGAACGGGCCGAAAATGAAGGCCGGCCAGGAAAAGCCGTCGCGCAGGAAGACGATCTTTTCGGGCGTCGGAGGCTTGCCCGGCCCGGTCGGCGGAAAATGAACAGTGAATATCGCCATCGGCCGTCCCCTCTCGGCGTCACTCGCCTCTTTCAGGCGGTGAGCGTTCCCTTGGTGGAAGGCGCTACGCCCTGAATGCGGCGTGGGTCGATCGCGACCGCCTTGCCGAAGGCGCGCGCGAAGCCCTTGAAGGCGCTCTCGGCGATATGGTGGCTGTTGACTCCCTTCAGGCGCTCGATGTGCAGCCCGACGCGGGCGTGGACCGCGAAGGCCTGAAAGAATTCGCGCATCAGTTCCGTGTCGAACGCGCCGATTCGCTCCGCCGGAAAAGTGACGTCGTAAACGAGAAAGGGCCGGCCCGAGACGTCCACGACGACGCGGGTCAGGGCTTCGTCGAGGGGCACATGGGCGTCCCCATAGCGGGAAATGCCGCTGCGGTCGCCGAGCGCGCGATCCACAGCCTGGCCGACGGCGATGCCGACGTCCTCGACCGTGTGGTGGCCGTCGATATGCAGATCGCCTTCGGCGCGGACGGTGAGATCCAGCGGCGCATGGCGGGCGATCTGATCGAGCATGTGATCGAAAAAGCCGATTCCGGTCGAGATCTCCGAGCAGCCGGCCCCGTCGAGGTCAACGGAGACCGAGATCCTCGTTTCCTTCGTATTGCGCTCGATCGTCGCGCTGCGCATTTCCCGCCTTTTCCTGGCCACCCGGCGACGCCGGAACTCCGGCGATCGGCGCCGGGGCTAGAGCAATTCCGCCCTGGATAAGCACCCGCGCCGCTTCCCCGTCAAGGAGAAGCGAGATGCGCGCCAACGCGCGCCTCTCATCGGCCGGATTGCCGGCGAAGCCGGAAGATGGTCCATATGTTCGCGCTGATTCCTCGCCCAAGCGCGACCACGACAATACAACCGACGCCGAAGAGCGCTTATAGCTCGGCGAAGAGCCCCTAAGAAGTCGCTCACATGCGCATAATGCCGCACGCGGCGCGACTTACCTGTCGCACAGCGACATGAGGGCGACGACGAGGACAATGGAAAATGCGACTTGGATTCGTCCTTGGCCTCAGCGCGGCGGCGTCAGCCTTAGCTCCGGCGGCCGCGGAACCCTGGCGGGACGGATTCGTGCCGCGCATCGAAGCGCTGGCGCTCATTCAAACGCTCAACGCTTCCTTGCTCGCAAGCCGCAGCGCCACGGCCACGCTCGAAAAATGGTGCGCTGACCACAGGATGTCCCCGGACCCCAAAATCGTCGCGCGCCGCGTTTCCGGGAGCGAGAAGCCGCCGAGCGAAGAGACGCGCAAACGTCTTGAGGTCGGCGCCGAGGAGCCGGTGAAATACCGGCGCGTGCAGCTCGCCTGCGGCGACCATGTGCTCTCCGAGGCTGACAATTGGTATGTGCCTCGACGGCTCTCCGATGAAATGAATCGCGCGCTGGAGACGACGGACACGCCTTTCGGCAAGGCGATCGCGCCGCTGCAGCCGTTCCGTCGCACCATCGAGATGAAGTTGCGCTGGTCGCCCCTTCCCGAGAGTTGGGAAACGTCGCTCAACGCCGCGGCGTCGCCTGAAAAGGCGACGGGGCCTCTCGCCATTCCGCACGAGCTCTTCGAGCACACGGCGGTCGTTTATGGGCGCGATCAACGACCCGTCTCCGAGGTGCATGAGACCTATACGGGCGAGATCTTGGACTTTCCGGCTCCGCCCGCCGGCGCGCCGCGGGAGTAGCTGTCGTCGCGCGCGGCGTCGTCTCGACGGCGGATTGGCCCGCCCAGCGCTCCGGCCTTGCTCAAAGGCCCGCCGAACCTTACATCGGCTGGACATCTCAGGCTGGATAACCGCGAATGGATAGCGAACAAAAACGCTCGGCGACCATGCACGCGACGACGATCATTCTCGTGAAGAAAGCGGGAGAAACGGTGATCGCCGGCGACGGCCAGGTCAGCCTCGGCCAGACGATCATGAAGGGCAACGCCAAGAAAGTTCGCCGCCTTGGCAAGGGCGACGTGATCGCGGGTTTCGCGGGCGCCACGGCCGACGCCTTCACGCTCTTCGAACGGCTCGAATCGAAACTCGAGCAATATCCGGGGCAATTGATGCGGGCCTGCGTCGAACTCGCCAAGGACTGGCGGATGGACCGCTATCTTCGGCGACTCGAAGCGATGATGCTCGTCGCCGACAAGAGCGTCGGTCTCGTGCTCACCGGGTCCGGCGACGTGCTGGAGCCGGAGGGCACAGGCGAGGGCGCCGTCGCCGCCATCGGCTCGGGCGGCAACTACGCGCTCGCCGCCGGACGCGCCCTGCTCGATACGCCGCTCGACGCCGAAGCCATTGCCCGCCGCGCAATGACGATCGCCTCCGAGATTTGCGTCTACACCAACCAGAATGTGGTGGTGGAAAAGATTTAGGCAGTCGGTGTTCGGCGGCTGGCGGTCGGATGATACGACCGCCGACTGCCGACTGCCTACTGCCGCTCCAAAGGAACTCACCATGTCCGACTTCTCGCCGCGCGAGATCGTTTCCGAACTCGATCGCTTTATCGTTGGGCAAAACGACGCCAAGCGCGCCGTCGCGATCGCGCTGCGCAACCGCTGGCGCCGTCTGCAGCTCGAAGGGCAGATGCGCGAGGAGGTGCTGCCCAAGAACATCCTCATGATCGGCCCGACAGGATGCGGCAAGACCGAGATCGCCCGCCGGCTCGCCCGTCTCGCCGGCGCGCCTTTCCTGAAGGTCGAAGCGACGAAATTCACCGAGGTGGGCTACGTCGGCCGCGACGTCGAACAGATCGTGCGCGATCTGGTCGAAGTCGCCATCGTGATGGTCAAGGAGCGCCGCCGCAAGGACGTGCAGGCGCGCGCGCAACAGGCCGCAGAAGAGCGCACGCTCGACGCGCTGGTCGGCCCCGCCGCTTCGCCGGGCACGAGAGAGACGTTCCGGCGCCGCCTGCGCGCGGGCGAACTCGACGACAAGGACATCGAGATCGAACTGACCCAATCGGGTTCGTCCATGCCGATGTTTGAACTTCCGAACATGCCCGGCGCGAGCGTCTCCGCCTTTTCGCTTGGGGACATCTTCGGCAAGGCGATGCAGCGCGGCAAGCCGCGCAAGCTCACCGTGAAGGAAGCGCAGGGACCGCTCGTCGCCGAAGAGAGCGACAAGCTGATCGACCAGGAGGCGAGCGTCCGCGAGGCGGTCCACGAGGTCGAGAACAATGGCATCGTCTTCATCGACGAGATGGACAAGATCTGCGCGCGCGAAGGGCGCGGCGGCGCCGACGTATCGCGCGAAGGCGTGCAGCGCGACCTCCTGCCGCTCATCGAAGGCACGACCGTCGCGACGAAACATGGGACGGTGAAGACGGATCATGTGCTGTTCATCGCCTCCGGCGCCTTCCATGTGGCCAAGCCGTCAGATCTGCTTCCCGAACTGCAAGGGCGCCTGCCGATTCGCGTCGAACTCGCTTCGCTCAACGAAGAGGATTTCCGCCGCATTCTCACCGAAACCGAGGCCTGCCTGACGAAGCAATATTCCGCGCTGCTCGGCACCGAGGGCGTCAACCTCGAATTTTCGCCCTCCGCCGTCGACGCGATCGCCAAGGTCGCCGTGCAGGTGAACACTTCCGTCGAAAATATCGGCGCGCGGCGCCTGCAGACCGTCATGGAGCGCGTGCTCGACGACATCAGCTTCTCGGCGTCCGACCGCGCCGGCGAAAAGATCGTCATCGACGGCGCCTATGTCGAGGAGCACATCGGCGATCTGGCGAAGAACAGGGATCTGAGCCGGTTTATTCTGTAGTCAAGTCAGATCCTTCATGCGCGCGACGAGCGTCATCGGGTGATGCGGACATTCGATGAAGCCGTGTCGCAGATAAAATTGCTGCGCGCGCTCAGAGATGGCGTGTACGAGCACGCCCGCGACGCCGCCGAACTCGGCCGCTTTACGGCTACGCAAGATCGCATCCCGCAGAAGCAAGGCGCCCAGCATTTTGCCTTGCTCGCTGCGATCAACCGCCAGCCGCCCTAGAACAAAGACCGGAATAGGATCGGGCATATTTCGGCGCAGGCGGCTCGGGGCCTTGCTCGAGGCGATGGCGCCCGCGGCCAGTGCGTAATACCCGATGACGCGAGTTCCACGCGCCGCCACAAACGTACGCGACGCGCCGCTGATCTGGTTCGCGCGTGCGCGCCGCTTCAACCAGTCATCAAGTGACGGTTCGCCGCTACAGAAATCGTCGATGTCGTGCGCATCGGTCAGCGCCTCCGGCGCCGTAATCGGCGTCACGTCCGATCCCACGGCGCCTTCATGTTCATGAGCTTCCGCAGACGCGCGTTTGGTTTCGCCGGCGCGTCAAACAGACTTCGGAATCGATCGAAAGTCTTCTCGTCGACAACGATTAGATTCGTATCAAGCAGCGTCTCATGGGCCGCCCGGCGGGAAGCCTCGACCATGAACTCGGTTCGAGTCTTGCCCGCGACTTTCGCGGCGCGGTCGATGATGTTCCGGTCCTCCTGCGCCATGCGAAGGTTCACGAGACCGCGCAATGCGGCTTTGGGCTGCTTTCGCGCCTGAGCCATATTGGCCCCCTAGCAGTAAAGACATTGTCTATCTACACTATGCCTGCCGAATTTCAACACGTTCTCGGCTGCACGCCCCGGAGCCACTTGCGCCTGCGCGCGCTTCTCGCCATAAGACCGGCCAAACCCAAAACCTTGGCCAATCCCATGTCCACTTTCCCTCAGCGCGTCTTCTCCGGCGTGCAGTCCACCGGCAATCTGCATCTCGGCAACTATCTCGGCGCGATCGTCAAATTCGTCGAGCTGCAGAAGAGCTTCGATTGCATGTATTGCGTCGTCGACCTGCATGCGATCACGGTCCCGCAGGACCCGATCGCGCTGAAGGCGAATACGCGCGAGATCGCCGCCGCCTTCATCGCCTGCGGCATCGACCCTAAGGAGAACATCGTCTTTAACCAGAGCCAGGTGCCGGAGCACGCCGAGCTCGCCTGGGTGTTGAATTGCGTCGCGCGCATCGGCTGGCTCAATCGCATGACGCAGTTCAAGGACAAGGCCGGCAAGGATCGCGAGAACGCCTCCATGGGTCTGCTCGATTATCCGGTGCTGATGGCCGCCGACATCTTGATCTACCGGGCGACCCATGTGCCGGTCGGCGACGACCAGAAGCAGCATCTGGAGCTCGCGCGGGATATTGCGCAAAAGTTCAACAATGATTTCTCGGAGTCGATCGCGCGCAACGGCTTTGGCGAAGCGTTCTTTCCCCTGCCCGAGCCGCTGATCTCCGGGCCGGCGACGCGCGTCATGAGCCTGCGCGACGGCACGAAGAAAATGTCGAAATCCGACGCTTCCGACTATTCGCGCATCAATCTTTCGGACGACGCCGACCAGATCGCGCAGAAGGTGAAGAAGGCGAAGACCGATCCCGACGCGCTGCCCTCCGAGGAAAAAGGCCTCGAAGGACGCCCGGAAGCCGACAATCTCGTTGGCATCTTCGCGGCGCTCTCCCAGCGCAGCAAGGCGGATGTGCTCGGCGAATTTGGCGGCGCGAATTTCTCGACCTTCAAGAGCGCGCTCGTCGATCTCGCCGTCGCCAAGCTCGCGCCGATCACCGACAAGATGCGCCGCATCCGCGAGGACGAAACCTATGTCGACGGCGTGCTGCGCGACGGCGCGGAGCGCGCCCGCGCCATCGCCCGCGAGAACATGAATGCGGTGAAGGACATCGTGGGGTTTTTGCGTTAGGCCGCTACTTGTTTCCCACTTCTCTGAGAAGACGCTCGACCTCAGATTTGAGAGGCGGGAGTTCATTTCTGATGACATCCCAGACAAGTACGAGATCGACGCCCCAATATGCGTGAATTAGTCGGTTGCGGAACGCAATGATCCTTTTCCAAGGGATCGGCGTTTCCGCCCGCACGTCAGGCGCGAGTCGGCTGGCCGCCTCTCCTATAATCTCGAAATTGCGTATCACCGCATCTTGAATCATTCTCTCGCTTATAAACGCTTGTTCTCCCCCGGAGACATAGGTCTCGATCGCGGCGATGCTGTCGAGAATATGTTCGAGATATAAGCGATCGGATCTCACAGAGTGATCATTTCCTCGTCGATGAGCGGCTTCAAGTAAGGACTGAGGCCGCGCGAAGTGATCAGATCGACCTCTCGACCGATGAGCCGTTCCAGTTCCTCGGCGAGCGCTAAAAAATCGGAGAAGCCGCGGTCGCCAGCCAGATCGATCAAAATATCCACATCGCTGGATGGCGTTTCAGACCTTCGAGCGACCGACCCAAAAAGCCGGACATTCGACGCTCCGTGCCGACTGGCGGCCTTAAGCACTTCCGCGCGTTTGGCGAGCAGGGTGTCGAGCAGTGGCATCGTTAGTTCCTCTGCCGCGATCGTATCAGCTTTTTTGCCTCGCCGCTGCGGGCGCCTGCCCCCCGCTCGCCCAGTCAAGCAATTCGACGGTGTGAACAACCGGAATCTCAGTGCCCGACCTGATCTGAACGATGCAGCCGATATTGCCCGCGGCGACGATATCCGGCGCGACGCTCTCGATATTCGCGACCTTGCGCGACCGCAGCTCTCCCGCAAAACGTGGTTGCAGCACGTTGTAAGTGCCTGCGGAACCGCAGCAGATGTGGCCCTCAGGAACGCCGACGACGTCAAAGCCCGCCGCGCGGAGAAGTCCTACCGGCTCTTGCGATATCTTCTGACCATGTTGCAGAGAACAGGCCGAGTGGTAGGCCACCCGAAGTTTCGGCGCATCGCCCGATGGCGCAAAGCCGACCATGTCGAGAAGTTCCGTCACGTCCTTCGTCATCGCCGAGATACGCGCAGCCTTGTCCGCAAGAGTCGGGTCATCGCGGAACATATGGCCGTAGTCCTTCACGCTCGTTCCGCAGCCTGACGCGTTGACGACGATATGATCCAGCCCGCCGTTCTCAATTTCACGCCACCAGGCGTAGATGTTCGCACGCGCATAGCGTAAGGAATCGTCGACCTTGCCGAGATGATGCGGCAGCGCGCCACAGCAGCCGGCGCCTCTCGCGACGACGACCTCAACGCCATGGCGCGTGAGCAGCCGTATCGTCGCCTCATTGATCGACGGGTCGATGACGGTCTGCACGCAGCCGCTGAGCAGCGCCACGCGCATCTTGCGCGCACCTTGCGCGGAAAAGACCTGCGGAGAGTCGACCGCTGAAGGAGGCTGCAGCCGCTCCGGCGCGAGCGCAAACGGCGCCGCCAAACGGCGCGGCAGCAAGCGCGCCAATGCGCGCAAAGCCGCCGTCAAGCGGAACAGCGGGCGCGATAGCGACGGACGCGGCAGCACAAAGGCAAGACCGGTCCGCATGACGCGCTCCACAAAGGGCCGCCGATATGTTGTTTCGATATGCGCCCGCGCGTGGTCGACAAGATGCATGAAATGCACGCCCGAAGGGCAAGTCGTCATGCAGGAAAGGCAGGAGAGACAGCGATCGATGTGGCGCGCGGTTTGGACGTCCGCGGGCCGCTCCTTCTCGAACATTTCCTTGATGAGGTAGATTCGGCCGCGCGGCCCATCGAGTTCGTCGCCGGTGAGAAGATAGGTGGGGCATGTCGCCGTGCAGAACCCGCAATGCACACAGGCGCGCAGGATCTTCTCCGTCTCCGCCATGTCGGGATCGGCCAGCGCCTGCAGCGAGAAAAACGTCTGCATTGGCTTTAGAAATCCGCGCGCATGCGACCGCGCTCCAGAATATGCGCCGGATCGAAGCTTTCCTTGACCCGGCGCGTCAGCGCGGCGAGCGCCGCCGGCTGCGGATGAAACACGTCAACCGTCGCGCGTGTTTCTTCGCTCGCGCGGATGAGCGTCGCATGGCCGCCGCCGGCGTCGACTGCTTCGCGCACGATGGCTGCGTGTGCGTCAGGCGCGGTCTCAACGCACAGCCAGATCAGACCGCCCGCCCAATCGTAGAAATGCCCCAGCACGGGCGCGCCGGCGCGGCGGATGCGTTCGACGACCGCGAAGCCCTCAGTCGGCGCCACGGAAATGCGCCAGATCTGACCGATCCGGTCGGCGACGGGCGCGGCGTCGCGCAGCGCTTTCCAAAGCGCCGCCGAGTCGCGCGCGTCGAGCGCCTCGAACCGGACACCATCGCTCGCCAGTCGCCGGATGAGATCGTCGCGGCGCGCCGTCACGGAAATCGCCGGACCTTCCAGCCGTATCGCTGCGGCGTTGGCGTCCAGCGTCAAGGGGGCGGCGCCGGCGGGCAGCATCGCCAGCGAGGAGGGCTCGCAGGGCGTAGCGGTGGCGCGGCGCAGGAGCGCGAGGCTTTCCGCCTCGTCCGCGCCGATCGCCAGCAGCGTGCGTTCAGTCTCAGGTTTCGGCAGCACCTTGAGCGTCAGCTCCGTCAGGAGCGCCAAAGTGCCATATGAGCCGCAGACAAGCTTCGACACATCATAGCCGGTGACGTTTTTCATCACGCGGCCGCCGGACTTCACAAGCTCTCCGCGTCCGGTGACGCAGCGGAACCCGAGCAGATGATCGCGCGCCGCGCCGGCTTTGATCCGCCGCGGACCGGAGGCGTTCACGGAGATGACGCCTCCGATCGTGGCGCCAGCCACGTCTGCGCTGAGGAGCTGTCCGTAGTCCATCGGTTCGAAGGCGAGCTGCTGGCCATGCTGATCCAGCAACGCCTCTATGTCGCTCAAACGCGTGCCGGCCCGCGCCGAAAGCACGAGTTCATTGGGCTCGTAGAGCGTCACGCCGGTCAGCGCGGTTGTGGAGAGCGCCAGCGCTTGCGGCGCGTGACGGCCGAGCCGGGACTTGGAGTCGCCGCCGACGACCGCGCAAGAGGTTCCTTTCGCATTCGCCGCGCAGATCGCGTCGACCGCTTCCGCCTCGTCGCGGATCTCAAGCGTCGCCGAAGCCGACATCGTCAAAATCTCGGCAGATCTGGAAACGACGTTTTTCCGCCGGAGACATGCATCATCCCGAACTCGGCGCACCGATGCAGCGTCGGAAACACCTTGCCCGGATTGAGACGTCCCGCCGGGTCGAACGCGCATTTGAGCCGCATCTGCTGCTCGAGGTCGACGTCGGAAAACATTTCGCCCATGAGGTCGCGCTTCTCGACGCCGACGCCATGCTCGCCTGTCAGAACGCCGCCGAGTGAAACGCAGAGCCGCAAGATGTCGAAGCCGAGCTTTTCCGCCCGTTCCACATCGCCCTCCTTGGAAGCGTCGTAGAGAATCAGCGGGTGGAGATTGCCGTCGCCGGCATGAAAGACATTGGCGACGCTTAAGCCTTGCTCTTTGGCGAGCCGATCCATGCCGGCGAGCGCTTCCGGCAGCCGCGCCCGCGGAATCGTGCCGTCCATGCACAAATAGTCGGGCGCAATGCAGCTCACCGCCGGGAAGGCGTTCTTGCGACCGGCCCAGAACTGCAGCCGCTCTGCTTCGCTCGTCGACGCGCGTATCGTCGTCGCCCCTTCCTCGCGCGCAATGTCCTGCACCACGCCGACGAGATGATCGACTTCCGCCTGCGTCCCGTCGAGTTCGACGATGACCAGCGCTTCGGCGTCGAGCGGATAGCCGCAAGGCTGAAAGCGCTCCACGGCGTGGATCGTCGCCCTGTCCATCATTTCCAGGCCTGCAGGAATGACGCCGCGCGCGATGATCGCGCCGACGCAGCGCGCGCCTGCCGCGACGCTCGCAAAGCCGAGCAGCAGGCCCCTTGCGACGGGCGGTCTTTGCAGCAGCCGCACCGTCACCTCGGTGACGACGCCGAGCAATCCTTCGGAGCCAGTCATCAGGCCAATAAGATCGTAGCCCTCGCTGTCGAGATGCTTGCCGCCCAGCCTGATAAGGTCGCCGCCCATCAGCACGACCTCGAGTCCGAGGATGTTATTGGTCGTCAGGCCATATTTCAGGCAGTGAACGCCGCCGGCGTTCTCGGCGACATTGCCGCCGATCGAACAGGCGATCTGCGATGACGGATCCGGCGCATAGTAGAAGCCCTGCGCTTCGACGGCTTTGGAGATCGCCAGGTTCTGAACGCCAGGCTGGACGCGCGCGCAGCGGTTTTCATAATCGATTTCGAGAATGCGATTGAACTTGGACATGCCGAGAAGAATGCCGTCTTCAAGCGGCATCGAGCCGCCGGAGAGCGATGTGCCGGCGCCGCGAGGCACGACCTTGACATTCATTTCGGCGGCGAGCGCCATGACGGCCCGCACCTGCTCGACGCTTTCGGGCAGCGTGACGACGAGCGGGAGCGCCCGATACATGGTGAAGGCGTCGCATTCGTAGGCGCGACGCGCGACCTCGTCCACGATCAGGCTCTCGCGAGGCAGAATGGCGCCGAGCCGCGCGATCAGTTCAGTGCGCGCCGCCATGATCGCCGGCTCAGGCGCCGGCATGAGGAGCGTCATGGACCCGCGAGCCTCCAACGCGAGCGAGAGCGCCGCTGAACGCCGCAGCCCTATAGCGGACCACGACTTCGCGTCGGACCGCGCCCTACGATCCAACCCGTTTAGTCGAGCCGGCAATTCGGCGCAAGCGTCCGCACTGGCGGCTCCTCTTCGGCGACTGCCTTCAAGGCGCCGGATAACCCTTTCTTTACGATCTTTGTGACTGGCGACGCATTCTCGAAAGAGCGCTTCCGTCGAATGTCCTCGCCCGTAGACTCAAAAGTCCTGACGCTTTCCGAAAGTCTACCCGGACATGACAGAAGTCACTCGACGGGAGGGTTATCTTGCGCCACAAATAAACTCCGTAGGTGAATGAAAGCGCGCTTGCCGCCATGGCGCGGCGGATAGCGGCGCCGCAGACGGTCGCCGCCTTTCATTAATCTTCGCATGTTACGCCGACATCGGCGCGTATGCAGGAGACAGGCCCAAGGGCGATGACCAAAACCATCCTCATCGTCGAGGATAATGAGCTCAATATGAAGCTCTTCAACGACCTTCTGGAATCGAACGGTCATGCGACTTTGCGCACGAAAAGCGGGCTTGAGGCGATCTCCCTGGCCCGCAGCCATCGGCCGGATTTGATCCTGATGGACATCCAGCTGCCGGAGATCAGCGGGCTGGAAGTCACGCGCAGGCTCAAGGAGGACAAGGACCTGCGCGATATACCCGTCATCGCCATCACCGCCTTCGCGATGAAAGGCGACGAGGAAAAAATCCTTCAGGGCGGTTGTGAAGCCTATTTGTCAAAACCCATTTCAGTGGCGAAATTCTTGGAGACAGTGAATTCCTTCCTCGCAGCAAAACGCTGAGAGGCGGTCTTCACATGAGCGCGCGCATTCTCGTCGTTGACGATCTGCCTTCGAACGTCAAACTGCTGGAAGCGAAGCTCGCTGCACAATATTTCGAAGTTCTCTCTGCGACGAATGGAAAAGACGCGATCGAACTCTGCCGTGACGGGCTCTGCGACCTGCTGCTGCTGGACGCGATGATGCCGGGGATGGACGGGTTCGAAGTCTGCGCGCGGCTCAAGGCTGATCCCGCAACCGCGCATCTCCCGATCGTGATGATGACGGCCTTCGATGAGCCCGGCGATCGAGTTCGCGGGCTTGAGGCGGGCGCAGACGACTTCATCAACAGACCGATCGATGATCTGGCCCTGCTCGCGCGCCTGCGTTCGCTGACGCGGCTCAAATCAATGTTTGATGAGCTTCAGGCGCGCGCCCAGGTTTCAAATGCGCTCGGCCCCGTTGATGGCCCGATGGGGCGGGAAACCGGCGATCTCGCGAGAGGACGCATTCTCCTTGTCGAAGAGCGCGCCAATTCTGCGGCGCGCATCATGGCGGGCCTGCGCTTTTTCCACCACGTCGAGGTCGAGCCTTCTCCGCAGGAGGCTTTGTTCCGGGCGGCCGACAGCGACTACGACGCGGCGATCATCAGCCTCGATCTCTCGGGATTCGACGCCCTGCGCCTATGCAGTCAGTTGCGCTCGCTCGAACGGACGCGCGCGCTGCCGATGCTGCTCCTCGCCGATTTGCACGAGCGGCCACGCCTGCAACGCGGGCTCGACCTCGGCGTGAATGACTTCATTCTGCGGCCGGTCGAACGCAACGAGCTGGTCGCGCGGGTGCGGACCGAAGTTCGCCGCAAAAGATGTGCGGACAGACTCCGTCTCGACGTGCAGGCGGCGATCGAACTCGCGACGGTCGACTCGCTTACGGGACTGAACAACCGCCGATTTTTCGAGAGTCAGCTGAGCCAAGCGCTCGATCGGGCCTTTCGCGCCGGCGCGCCGCTGTCGCTCATGATCCTGGATATCGATCACTTCAAATCGGTCAACGACACTTATGGACATGATGCCGGCGACCTAGTTCTGAAAGCATTCGCGCAGCGCATCCGAAGCGCGGTGCGTAGCGCCGATATCGTCTGTCGTCTTGGCGGCGAAGAATTCGTGGTCATCATGCTCGACACATCGCTGGATCATGCAAAGGGCATCGCCGAGCGGGTGCGTGGAGTCGTCGAAAGCGCCCCCTTCCCCGTCGACCCGACTGGCGAGCAGAAAATCAGCGTCACGAGTTCGATCGGGGTTGCGGCGCGGGGCGCCGACGCCAGGGCCGACGCGCTGATGCGCCGCGCCGACAAGGCGCTCTACCGGGCGAAGGCCGCGGGCCGCAATCGGGTCACCGCCGCAGCGATGGAGCGCAGGCCGGGGGCAGGCGGGCTTGCAGGCGACGCGCGGCTGAACTATACAGCCGGCGACGACGTCACGCCGTCCGGCCTCCCCCAAGAGGCGTCCGAATGAACGGGGCCATAGCTCAGTTGGGAGAGCGCTTCAATGGCATTGAAGAGGTCGTCGGTTCGATTCCGTCTGGCTCCACCATTTCGCTAAGCTTATGTTTTTAAACGACTTAGCGAAGTCAGAAAATTTCCCGAAGAAGTACGCGGCTTACCCGCAACGCCGCGATGAACGGCTCGGCGCCTTGCTCCGACCGACCGCCCTTGCGCGACGCAGCCTTTTCGGAGTCATGCTGGCGGCATTCGGGCGGCGCCGACGAATCGACGCCCCCTCCCCTCCGGAAGCCACGCAGCTAGTTGACCGATGGGCCCTCGCCAAGCTGCCGCCACGCTCATGTCGAACGTAATGGATCAGCGGGATGCTGACATCGCGATTCCCAGGAAAGGAAACCTCGAATGAAGTCCAGCCTGTCGATTGTGGCGATCACATCATCTCTGCTGTGTCCCGGTTGGGCTGTCGCCGAAGACGCGCCTGTGACCTTTCAGTGCGACGCCTCAGCCCAACGGGACTCTTCAACGCAATCGGAGCCCTTTTCGATAGAAATCAAAGGCAGTGCGGTTAAACTCAACAATGTGAGCGCCTTGGATAGCGGCTTTTCTCTCCTTCGGAAGAATGACGCCTACTACGTCTTCAAGAACAAGAAAAATCAGGGCGGCAACATCAACCGCGCCAACGGCGCCGTCGAATTGTACGCGGTGGACGCAGCTTCGCATAAAATGACGGTGTCCATCACCGGCGTTTGCGCTGAACAAAAGTAGGTCGAGACATCGGAGGGAGTATACGGCGGGCCCAAGCGCTACCCTTAACAGCATCCGCGCCGCAGAAATTTCAACGGGCGACGCTACTTTGATGTGAGCGGCAAGAGAATTTCGCCCAGGCGATCGCAAGCAATTGACGCCTGAGGCGCGCCTCAGCCGCAGCAAAACGTCCGGCGCAGCCAAACCGCGGGCCTCGCGATGACCTATGAGCTCTATTATTGGCCAGGCATCCAGGGACGCGGAGAGTTCGTCAGGCTCGCTTTGGAAGAAGCCGGCGCCAGCTATATCGACGTGGCGCGTCAAGAAAACGGAGAGGATGCGCTCGCGGCGTTTCTCGAACGCCCCGACGTTGTCCATCCGCCTTTTGCGCCGCCGTTCCTGAAAGACGGAAACGTCATCATTGGTCAGACCGCGGCGATACTCCTCTATCTCGGCGATCGTCATGGTCTCGCCCCGAAGGATGCGACTGGCCGGCTTTGGGTTCACCAGATCCAGCTGACCATTGCGGATCTGGTCAGCGAGGCCCACGACGTCCATCATCCCCTGGGCGCCGACCTGTATTACGAGGAGCAGAGATCCGAGGCGCTGCGCCGCGCGAAGGGATTTCGCCGTGATCGAATGCCAAAATTTCTTGACTGGTTTGAATCGATCCTCGCGCGCAATCCGGACGGCGATGCCTATCTCGTAGGCGGTAACTTAAGCTACGCGGATTTGTCTCTTTTCCAGGTCGTTGAAGGCCTGCTCTATGCGTTCCCCAGGAAAACGAAAGCGCTTCTCCACGAAGATCAACGGGTCGCGAGCCTCCACAAGATGGTCGCCCGGCTTCCGCGCATCAGCGCCTATCTTCATAGCGACCGCCGGTTGAAGTTCAGCGAGCAGGGGATATTTCGTCATTATCCCGAACTTGAGAAGTGACTGGCGCGATTTGGCCATCCGCTACGCCTTGCGCTGACCGCCCGCCCTATATGCTCATCTTGCAGGTCGCAGCGGCTCGGGTTCGGCTTGCTTCGGAGAGATGTCGATGGGTGGAGTCGTTATGGCCACGGAAGCGCCGCGCTCAACGAGCGCTTGCGACGCTTTCCGGCATCGCCTTTTTCAAACCCGCAAGCTTTCGATCGAGCTCGCGGCGCCGCTCAGCGCGGAGGATATGGCCGTCCAGGCGATGGACGACGCCAGCCCGACCAAGTGGCATCTCGCCCATACCACCTGGTTTTTCGAAACCTTTGTCCTGACGCCCTATCTCCCCGGCTATCAGCTGTTCGATGAAGCGTTCAACTACTGCTTCAACTCGTACTACGAGCACCAGGGCCCGCGACAGCCAAGACCGAAGCGCGGCCTTCTGACCAGGCCGCCGCTCGAAAGAATTCTCGCCTATCGCGAGCATGTCGATCTCGCGTTGGCGCAGCTGCTTGCCGAGCAGCCTGCCGCTTCGCCAGCCTGGATGCGCCGGCTCGAAATCGGCATCAATCACGAGCAGCAACATCAGGAGCTCATCCTTACGGACATTCTCGCCCTCTTTGCCGCGAATCCCTTGAGGCCGGCGTATCGGGCTGCGCGCGTCGGCTCTGACCGGGCGCGGCTTGAACCGGCGCGATGGCTGGACTTTCCTGGCGGCGTCTTCCGGATCGGCCACGAAGGAAGCGGCTTCGCGTGGGATAATGAGCAACCCCGTCACGATGCGCTGCTCCGGCCGTTCCGGCTCGCCGACCGCCCGGTCACGAACTGGGAATGGGTGGAATTCATCGCCGACGGAGGGTACGAGACGCCTACCTTATGGCTGTCCGACGGCTGGGCCACGGTGAACCGCGAGAACTGGCGTGCGCCGCTCTACTGGGAACGGCGCGACGCAGAGTGGCTCGAGATGACGCTTGAAGGCCTGCAGCCTCTCAGCCTCGGCGCGCCGGTTGCGCATGTGAGCTACTACGAAGCCGACGCCTTTGCGCGCTGGTCCGGCGATCGATTACCGACCGAATTCGAATGGGAGGTCGCGGCGGCGACGGCCCGTGAAGAAGGAAATTTTCTTGAAACGGCGGCGCTGCGTCCTCGACCCGCCGAGGCCGAACCGGATGGCTCCCCACGTCAGATGTTCGGCGATGTCTGGGAATGGACCCAAAGCGCCTATCTGCCTTATCCGGGCTATCGGGCTCCCGAAGGAGCGCTCGGAGAATACAACGGCAAATTCATGGTTGGACAACAGGTGTTGCGCGGCGGCTCCTGCGCGACGCCGGAACGTCACATCCGCGCGAGCTACCGCAATTTCTTTTACCCGCATCAGCGCTGGCAGTTCACGGGCCTGCGCCTCGCTTCGGAGGCCGCCTGATGTCGGAGGCGACGGAACGCTTCGCGCCGCACCTGCAGCAAGCAGACGACTTCGCTCTCAGCGTGTTGGAAGGACTGTCGCGCGCGCGGAAGAGTCTTCCCTGCCGCTTTTTCTATGACGCCAGAGGCAGCGCGCTTTTCGAAGAGATTACGAAACAGCCGGAATATTATCCGACGAGGGTCGAGCTTGCCATTCTCGAAGCCAATGCGACTCAAATTCTTGAGGGAGCGCCCCTCGAATCTGTTCTCGTCGAATTCGGTTCCGGCTCGAGCCTCAAGACTGAAATCCTGCTTCGACACATGCGACGGCTCAGCGCCTATGTGCCGATCGATATTTCGCAAAGCGCGTTAATCGACGCCAAGCGCCGACTCACGTTGAGGTTCTTCAGCCTCAATATATCGCCGCTAGTGGGTGATTTTTCCCGCCGGATCGAGCTTCCTCGAGAGCTGGCGGAACAACCGAAGCTCGGATTTTTTCCGGGATCGACGATCGGCAATTTCTGTCCCGCAGAGGCGACGCAGTTGCTGCACGCCATGCGCGGAACGCTTTCGCCGGGCGGCAGGCTGATCGTCGGCGTCGATCTGAAGAAAGACGTTCGCCAGCTTGTTCAAGCCTATGATGACGCCAATGGCGTCACTGCCGCATTCAATCTCAATCTGCTCACGCGCATCAATCGCGAACTCGATGGGACATTCGATCTTGGAGCATTTCGTCACGCGGCGACGTACGAGCCCTTCGAGGGCCGTATCGAAATGCATCTCATCAGCGAGAAGAATCAGGACGTCTGGGTGAAAGGCCGAAGATTTCGCTTTCGCGCAGGAGAAACGATCCACACCGAAAATGCTTACAAATTCACGGTCGAGGAGTTTCATCTGATCGCGCGGGCGGCGGGGTGGACGCCTGTGCGCGTGTGGACAGACGATCTGGGCTTGTTCAGCGTGCACGAGTTGGCCGCGCCTTGAGCCCGCGCCTGTGAATACGGCGGGAAGAGCTGCGATGACTGCATCGACGTTGAGTGAGGCGGACGGAAGCGCCTGGCCCGTATTGCCCTACTCGGCCTGGCGGGATACCTACCTCACTCTGCATCTCTGGACCCAGATCGTCGGCAAGATCCGATTGTCGCTCACCCCCTGGCTGAATCACTCCTGGCACGTCGCGCTCTACGTGACGGCGCGCGGCCTCACCACCTCGCCGATCGCGTTTGACGCAAGAATTTTTCAGATTGATTTCGACTTCGTGGACCACGTGCTTCGCATATCGTCCAGCGACGGCCGATACCGGCAGATGCCGCTTCGCAGCCAGGCGGTCGCCTCCTTCTATTCGGAACTTATGGAACGGCTCGAAGAGCTGAACATCTTTGTGCGCATCAATGAGCGCCCCAATGAAATTCCGGACGCGATTCCCTTCACCAAGGATCGGGTTCACGCCGCCTATGATCCTCACTACGCGAACAGTTTGTTTAAATTGCTTGTTCAAGCCGACCGCGTTTTCAAGATTTTCCGCACAGGCTTCATCGGCAAAGCGAGCCCCGTGCATTTCTTCTGGGGCAGCTTCGATCTGGCGGTGACCCGGTTTTCCGGTCGCCGAGCGCCGCCGCACCCCGGAGGCGCGCCCAATCTCCCAGACGCCGTTGTGCGTGAAGCGTATTCGCATGAGGTGAGCAGCGCCGGCTTTTGGCCAGGAGGCGGCTCGGTCGATTTTCCTGCTTTCTATTCGTATGCTTATCCAGCGCCGCGGGGGTTTGATAGCGCGTCCGTGAGACCGGAGGGCGCATTTTTCAGCCGAGATCTGCAGGAATACATTCTGCCTTACGATATGGTGCGGACCGCTCAGCAACCGGACGCGACGCTGCTGAGCTTCTTGCAGAGCACATATGAGGCGGCAGCAGTCGACGGCGGGTGGGACCGCGCGGCGCTCGAATGTCCGTTTAGATCTGTTGGCGTTCCGGGGCCGGCTCGCCGATAAGGTCTCCCCCAGGGACCTGAATCCTCCACAACTTCCTGTGTTTCCTCCGCTCCTGGAGAGACCAGCGCCGAGACGCTGCGCGGGCTCTCGATCCGACCAAGGCTTTGCGCTAAGCTTCCCCCTTCAATTCGCATCATTTGTTGCAGCAAAAATGGAGGCCTGGAATGCGGCATTCTCTTAAACGCAGACTTCTCGCGGAATTTCTCGGGACTTTCTGGCTTGTTTTCGGAGGCTGCGGCAGCGCGGTCATTTCAGCCGGCTTTCCGCAGCTTGGGATCGGCTTTCTTGGCGTGTCGCTGGCGTTCGGGCTCACCGTGCTGACGGGCGCTTACGCCTTCGGCCCGGTGTCCGGCGGCCACTTCAATCCGGCTGTGACGCTCGGCGTCGCAACGGCGGGCCGTTTTCCCTGGAAGGAGGTCGTGCCGTTTTGGGTGGTCCAGCTTCTCGGCGCGACATTTGCCGCTTTCGTGCTGCTCAAGATCGCTCAGGGCAACATTGATTTTTCACTCGCCAACGGCTTCGCCGCCAACGGCTATGACGAACATTCGCCCAATGGCTATACATGGCAGTCCGGTCTGCTTGCAGAGATCGTGCTGACCGCCTTTTTCCTGCTTGTTATTCTCGGAACCACCGAGGGCCGCGCGCCGATCGGCTTCGCCGCGATCGCGATCGGACTGGCGCTGACGCTGATCCATCTTGTCGACATCCCGATCACCAACGCTTCCGTGAACCCGGCGCGCTCCACGAGCCAGGCGCTCTTCGTTGGCGGATGGGCGCTCGAACAGCTCTGGCTGTTCTGGGTCGCTCCGCTGCTCGGCGCCGTCATCGGCGGTCTTCTTCACCGCTTTACGCTTGCCGATGATTGACGAGGAATGCGCTGTTAGCAGAAACTGACGGGAACGGCGGCTACGGATTTGGCTTCGCGCCACTTCTACGATCGCCTTCCCGCAGTCGCCTTTACGCGGGAAGCAGCCAATGTGCGCCTGTGAGGAGACGTCCAGCTTTAACGCTGGTCGGAGACCCGCCTGACGGGTTTCTGTCATTGAAGCCGAGGACTCGGACGGCGCTTCACATTCAGCCGGCGACCAACGATACGGCGTCAGCGCTCTTCGAGCGCTAATGGCGGGCCGCTATTTTCAGTGGTGGCTCGCGCATCCCCAAAAAACAATGTCCTGTCGCCTTCAAGCTTCTCGATGAGATCACGCAATCGATCCGGCAGCGGCTCTCGGAGAACATCATCGTACGTTCGTCGTAACAGTTCGCCGAGTTGGTCGCCGACCTTTTGGTCATGTAAGCTGGGCCGACGCATGATTGCATCTCCACTCGTCAACAGAGAACGCTGAGACCCTCGACTTAGGTTGCGGCCACAATGTGGGCGGACGCTGCGCAGCGCGCCCGCCAAGGGTGATTTGTAAAATTTATGGTAAATTTGACACATCACGTCCCGCCCTGTCGCCCTGTAATTAGGCGCCAGCCTCTGGCCTCGAAGCCATGAAAGGCGAGATGCGCGTCGGTCGCTCGCCGCGCGCCACATGCCGATATTCATAGCCCTGCGCGCACAACAAGAGCGGCCGGACGATGTGAACCGCGCCTGGGACTGATGGCGCAGGCGCGGCTGCTTCCATCGGTCCGCGTTAAGCCCGACGGCTCCGAACTCAATTCTCGATTGACAACTGCTCATGGTAGTTTGGCGATCGACGGCGGAGATTGACGACGCCGAGGAGGATCGCGCCATGTGTCAGGCCTGCGGGTTTACCGATATCTCTCATCGAAACACGATCGGCCGCAGGACCTTTTTGTTCAGCGCGGCCGCGGCGGGAGCGCTGGCGGCTGTCCCGAGCGCAAATGCGAAGAGCCGCAGATCGCAGCCGAAGGAAACAAGGCAGAATAGCGCGCCGCCCAAGCCTGAGAACGTCATGACGCCTGATGACGCGTTGGCGCGGCTGATGGAGGGAAATAGGCGGTATCAGAAAGGCCTCGCGAGACGACACGACTTCGTCGCGGAACGCGAGGCGCTGGTTGGCGGACAGAACCCATACGCCGCGGTTCTCAGCTGCGCGGATTCGCGGATCGCGCCAGAATACGCCTTCGATAGTTCGCGCGGAGATCTATTTGTGGTTCGCGTCGCGGGCAATGTCGCCAATCCCTACAACGTCGCCAGCCTGGAATATGCCGTGGAGGTGCTGAAGACGCCTCTCATTCTGGTGCTCTGTCACGAAGCCTGCGGCGCGGTTAAATCGGCGATCTCCTCGATACAGGACAATACGACCTTGCCTGGGCATCTTCCGTCGCTCGTCGCCGCTCTCACGCCGGCGGTTCAAGCGATAAAGGGACGTCCGGGCGACCCGTTGGAGAACGCCACGATGGAGAATGCCCGGCTGTGCGTCGAACAGCTCAGAACCGCGACGCCTCTGCTGAGCGCCGCAACCAGCGAAAAGCGCGTCAAGGTCGTGAGTGGAATTTACCGCCTCGCCGATGGCCGGGTCGATCTTTTTTCGTGACGCGAGGCCCTGAAGCTTACTGACCGGCGCGAGCGCAGACGCAGTGGGTAGTTCCGCCCTGCGCAAGCAGCAAAGCAATCAAGCAAGAATCCGCCGGTCGATTTGAGCGATCGACGTAACGCCGGTCAACGTCATCGCGACCCGCATTTCTTTGGCGAAGATCTCAAGCATATTCTCGACGCCGGCCTGTCCGGAGGCCGCCAGCGCATATGCCGCCGCCCGACCGAGCAGGACGCCCTTCGCGCCAAGCGCCAACATGCGGACGACGTCCAGTCCGGAGCGAACGCCTGAATCGACAAAAACTTCAAGATCGTTACCGACGGCGTCGGCGATGGGCGGCAGAGCTTTGACCGTCGACAGCGCGCCATCGAGTTGCCGTCCGCCATGGTTCGAGACGACAATTCCGTTCGCGCCGAACCGCACTGCATCGCGCGCGTCCTCGGGATCCAGGATGCCCTTAAGGATCAGCGGTCCTTTCCAGAAATCGCGGATCCACTCCAGATCCGACCAGCTGATCGAGGGATCAATATTCTTGCCCAGCCAGCCGATATAGTCCTGCAAGCCCGTCGCCTTGCCGAGATAATTCGAAATATTGCCGAGATCGTGCGGTCGCCCCCTGAGCCCAACATCGAAGGCCCATCGGGGTTTCGTTATCGCCTGCAGCAGCCGCCGCTGCATGGCGTAGGGGCCTGACAACCCTGAGTGCGCGTCGCGGTAGCGCGATCCATGCACGGGCAGATCTACCGTAAAGACAAGATTTTTCACGCCTGCACGCTGCGCGCGCTCCAACATGGACTGCATGAACCCGCGATCTTTGAGAACGTATAGCTGAAACCAGATCGTCTGCGGGCAACGCGACGCGACTTCTTCGAGCGGACAGATCGAAAGCGTCGACAAGACATAGGGAACGCCCTTCTCCGCCGCAGCGCTGGCCGCTTGGATCTCGCCACGTCGGGCGAACATTCCGCTCAAGCCCACGGGCGCGAGGATGACGGGAAGCGCCGATGGCTGGCCGAACCACTCGGTCGCGAGACTGAGGCCGGAGACGTTCTTCAACACGCGCTGCCTGAGAGGCACGGCTCTCAGATCGGCGATATTCGCCTGCAGGGTGTCCTCGGCGTTCGCTCCACCATCGATGTAATCGAACAGAAATCGCGGCAGCCTGCGCTGTGCAGCCTTGCGATAATCTGAAACCGACGAAATGATCATGCGCTTCTCCAGAGAGAGACGTTGGGCGCGCTGAAGCGCTCGGCGGGGAGCGCGCGTTGAGGCTGCCTTCGGCCATCGTGCGCTACAACACGAGATTGGCGCGCTCTTGCTGTGGAAGATCGCCGCAGCGCAGCAGATCGTCGAAATAGTCGATGGTCTTTAGAAGACCATCTCGCAACTCGACGGTCGGCTCCCATTGCAAGAGATCCCGCGCCTTGCCGATATCGGGCTGGCGCTGCCTGGGGTCGTCGGCGGGAAGCGGCTGAAAAACGAGCTTCGATTTAGAGCCCGTCAACGCCACCACGAGTTCGCCAAGTTGCCTGATGGTAAACTCTTTCGGATTGCCGATGTTGACAGGCCCCGTCGTCTCCCGGTCGGTCGCCATCATCCTGATCGTCGCCTCGATGAGGTCGTCGACGTAACAGAACGAGCGAGTCTGACGGCCGTCGCCATAGAGCGTGATATCCTTGCCGCTGAGCGCTTGCACAATGAAGTTCGAGACGACCCGTCCGTCGTTGGGGTGCATGCGCGGGCCATAGGTATTGAAGATTCGCATGACCTTCGCAGAGAGATTATGCTGGCGAATGTAGTCGAACACGAGCGTTTCGGCGCAGCGCTTGCCCTCGTCGTAACAGGATCGCACGCCAATCGGATTGACGTTCCCCCAATACTCTTCCGGCTGAGGATGAACCCTCGGATCGCCGTAAACTTCTGACGTTGAGGCCTGCAGCATTTTGGCTTTCGTACGCTTGGCGAGGCCAAGCATGTTAATGACGCCGACGACGCTGGTCTTCGTCGTCTGAACCGGGTCGAACTGGTAGTGAATGGGTGACGCCGCGCAAGCGAGATTATAGATCTCGTCCACTTCCACATAGAGGGGCGAAGTCACGTCATGGAGTAGAAGTTCGAATTTACGATCATCCAAAAGATGCGCAATATTCCGGCGCGCGCCCGTGAAAAAATTATCGACACATAAAACCTCGTGGCCCCCCGCTAAGAGCCTTTCACATAGATGCGAGCCAAGAAAGCCTGCGCCTCCTGTAACGAGGATCCGCTTGTGCATCATTGACCTATCGGGAAAGATAATAGACTCGCAAAATAAGCCACGCAATTTCATGCTTGTCCAGAGATCGCCAGCGATGAGGCTTTGTTTTTACAATCCTGGCTGACGTCCGTGAGCGCCAAGTCTGGTGAGGATCTCGCCTAAATTCGTCAAGGTACATTGCATTTGACGCACGAGAGAAGCTAGTCTCGCTCGGCAAAACTGGACACGCAGCGACCGGCGAGTAGCTCATCTCGCTCGCATGACAATGTTCCTTCGACGAACAGCCGGATGACGACATGGCCGACGAGTCCGTTGGGCAGGAGCAGCCAGCATCGCATGCTCTGACGGCGGCGCAGGCGGATGGCGCAAACTCTCGTTTTGCGTTCCATATTTACGTTTCTTTGCTTTGGTTCGCCTTTTCGGCGCAGTGGACGACCCTGCTTTCAGTGATTATCCCCGATCAGGTTGCGAATATCGTGGGGCCCGAAGCGGCGAATAAGGAAGGACTGAGCGGATCCGTACTCGGCGCGGGCGCCATCGTCGCGCTGTTTGTCGCGCCCTTGGCGGGCGCGTTGTCGGACCGGGCGCGAAGCGCCAGCGGCAGACGGCGGCCGTTCCTCATCGCCGGCGTCCTGGGCAGTTGCATCGGTTTGATGATTCTGGCGCCCTTCGGTCGCGGCGGCAGCTTGCTGCTTTATACGCTCGCATTTCTCAATCTGACGTTCTGGTGGAACTGGATGGCGGGCGCCTACGCCGGGCTGATTCCCGACGTCGTGCCGGAGCGGGATCAGAGCCTGGCGAGCGCCTGGATCAACATCATGACCGCGATCGGCGCCGGACTCGGCAATTTCCTGGTCGCCGTGTTGTATGCGCCCGACCATCCCATGACCGTCTTTGCCGCCTTCGTCGCGCTGAGCCTCGCCTGCCTCGGCCTGACATTGAAGCATGTCAAGGAACCCCCCTCCGACGGAGCCGAGGACACGTTCGCCGTCAGGCGCTTCCTGAGATCCTTCGTCATCAGCCCGCGCGCGCATCCCAATTTCTATTGGGTGCTCGTCACCCGCTTCTTCGTGAACATGGGCGTGTGGTCGATCTCCGCCCTACTTCTGTTTTATGCGCAGGATGTCATTGGTCTTGCGCAAGCGGCCAATGTGCTTCCGGCGCTGAACGCGGCGGGCGCCTTTCTTTCCATCCCGGCGAGCCTTTGCGCCGTTTGGCTGAGCGCCCGATACGGCCTCGTCCCTATCGTTCAGACCGCCAGCTGGATCATGGTAATCGCGACCATCGGTTATGTCCTGATCCCCTTGCAACCACATTTTTTGTCGTTCGCGGCGACCGTGCTCATCTTTTCTTTGGCCTGGGGGGCCTATCAAGCGGTGGACTGGGCTCTGGCTTTAAAAGTGCTGCCGAGCGCCGCCGGCGCGGGCAAGGACATGGGCATCTGGCATATCGCTTTCGTGCTGCCTCTGGTCATCGGGCCAGTGTTTACCGGGTGGATGGTTTCGTATCTGAAACTCGCCGTCTCAACGGGCGTCGCCTACATGGGCGCCTTCGCGATTGCGGCGCTGTGGTTCGCCCTTGCGGCAACGCTCGTCGTGCGCGTCCGCTTGCGTCCCGTCGCGTGACTCTTCGCTTTCGCTGGTCCTCGCGCTTGGCGTGAACGGTTCTGGCGTCGCGAAGGCTTCGTGTTAATTTCGCACGCTCGAACGGGCGCAGAATCAAGAACGGCTTTTTGAGGACTCAAGGACGGGTATGAAGATATCAGCGGCTGAACGTGAAGCAGGCGCGATGAATGAGGACAATCTCAGGATTGCGGCGCGCACCTTGAAAGAATGCGGGTATCTCGTCCTCGAGGATGTCCTTCCACGAGATTGGATCGATCGAACCCGCGATATCTGCAACGACGCCTTGCGGCGCTACATGCCCACGCTCAATCCTGAAAAGCGTCAGTACTATGAGCAGGTGCATACCGCAATGTTCCCGCCGATCTGTTCGCCGTTCATGGATGCGATCGCCATTGAGAACCCGTTCGCGGTGCAGGTCACCGAGGCTGTCATCGGACCCGACTTCTTCTGCACATTTTACAATACGAACACCCAATGGCCTCACTCGGGAATCCAGCACGTTCATCGCGACTTCGATCATCTGTTTCCTGGCTTTCCGGTCGCTCTCCCTATCTCTCAAGTGATCGTCAATATTCCGCTGACCGACTTCAGTCTCGAAAACGGCGCGACGGAGGTCTGGCCTGGCAGCCATCTGATCGTCGACGAAATTCCAAACGACAACCAGGCTCTCGAAGAACGCGCCAAGACTCTGCCCTCGGTGCGCACCACAGCCTCCGCCGGCTCCATCATTCTGCGAGACATGCGGACCTGGCATCGCGGGATGCCCAACAAGACCGACGAGATCCGCACCATGCTGGCGATGATCTATGATCGACCGTTCCTCAACGCCTATATCAGCGCCACGGAGTTGATCGAGATTCCGCGCGCCACATGGGATAGAATGTCTGACCGCGCCAAGCATATTTTTCGTTTCAATCCGGTCGTCGAAAGGGCGCCCTCGCTCGACGGCAGAAAGCCGCCGTATTGAGCGGGCGCATCGCCGTCAGACCGTCACTCTGAACAGGCGCGTGATCCTGTCGCAGTCGCGCGCCATAAGCTCCGCGTTGTAAAGAAACAGCCGATCGGAGAGTCGAGCGCTCAAACCGTCGGGCGCGGACAAGCGCGCGCGAAGCAAGAGGTCAAACAGCCGCGCCGACAGCAGCGCCTTCGTGCATCCGTAGGCGCTGCCGGGGTGAATCGTGAATTGCGCGTCGCCTTCGAGCATCACAAACGTCTTGCCGATGTGACCGCAGAAGACATCCGCGCGATCGCTGACCACCTCGATTGCCGTCGCAAACTGCGGATCCAGCGGAAGCCATGGGATCGGCCTTCCTCCCGTCGAGGGCGCGGCGCCTTCCGGACGCGCCCGGATGGCCTCGAAGCCGTAGCGCGCCCAGAAGAGCACCATACGGCGGAGCTCGTCCGTTTCGGGCGGAGCAGCCGTCTGATCCCTCTCATTGTTTTCTGCGCCGGCCTGCGGCTTCTTCGCTCCTGCGGTGGCGTCGCGCAGACGCATCTCCTCGTCGCGCGCGAGATCGAGGCCAAGGTAGTGATGTCCGGGCGCCTGCAGGATCGTCCCGGCCAAGAGCCCCGCGCCCCTGCGGGAAACGAAGCGGTGAAAGGCGTAGCTGAGTTTCGAGACGATCTGGCCAAACATTCGGTCCCATCGTGAGAGACCCTTATCGCCAGCACGAAAGATGGCGATGATTCCCGTGTGCGAGTGGAATTGCCCCCGTCGCGAAATGCCGAGCAAGCCCGACGTCCGACCGTGCCGACCATCCGCAATCACGAGCAGCTTCGGCGAGAAGGACAGATGAGCGCGCCCGTCCGAGGCAAGCACGCGCGCCAAGCCGCCCGCCTGATCAATCCGAACGACGTTGACGCCATAGTGCATCGCCAGAGCCGAATCGTCAGGCGCCACGGCGCGAAGCACTGCACAAAGCGCGAGTTCAAGATCGGCAAGACTCACTTCGAGCCGTAATCGGCCCAGCGGAAATATCTTGTCCTCCTTGAAGAGAAAATCGAGGACGCCCAGTCGCTCGAGCATGGTGATGACGGCCTTCGAGCGAATCACGACGATCTGCGGACGGCGCGGCGCGCTTTCGGGCCGCAGTTCGAGCACAGCCGTCGGCAGGCCCTGCAATACCGCTGAGATCGCGCGAACTAAGCCGGCTGGCCCCGCGCCGACAATCAGCACCGAATAGTCGCTGCGTCCATTCTTTCGCTGATTGAACCTGCGTAAGGCCCGTAGATTTTCGACACATGCTCGAAAGCGAGCCTCATGCTCTGCCTTGGCGCGCGCGAGCGCTGGTGGCGCGCACATGTGGTCGGCGTCGACGGAGCGGACGACGATGTCTGGGGGGACATGCAGGCGCCATCGAACAGCCGCCGCTTCGATCAGATGCCGTTCGAGTTCCTGCGAAAGAAGCGGCCGGAACGGGTCGAGGAGCAGTTTCCGTTGCGCCTCCAGGATATCGGTTGAAGGTTCGGAAGCGCAGGAAAAACGCCCGGCCGCCAACGATTGGAGATCAGCGGCGCAATCCTCGGCAAGGCGGTCGGCGAGAAACGAAGCGAGTTCGCGCTGCAGTTCGTCAGGGGCCCCGGCGCCGGAGTGGAGCGCCTCGAAGTCCGCCAGCGACAAAGGTTCGCACGTCGCCTGGTCGATCGTGTCGTCGTAGAGATCTTCTTCTTTGCTGATACGGTAGAAAGGATTGCAGAACCGCCCGAGGAAGCGGTCGAGCAGGAATCGACCCTCGCCGGCGGAGCACGGCGGCTGATGACAAGGACGCCACTCGACAAGCGCCGCCTCTTCGCTTGCGCTCGGGCTCGACGTCGCGCCCGTTACACCGGCAGCTTGGGATCCCACGCAATCTCCCACCAATGATCATCCGGATCGGCGAAGAAACCTGCGTAGCCGCCCCAGTCCGTATCGGCGGCGGGTTTGGTGATCGTGGCCCCTGCAGCTACCGCTTCGGCAAGCGTCTGATCGACCAGCGTTCGCTCCGCCACATTGTGCGCCAGAACGATACGCGATCGTCCGAACTCCTCAAGCGGAATTCGCGTGTCGAGCGACAGAAGCTCCATTGGAAAGAGCGCCAACCAAAGGCCGCGAAGCGGAAAGTAAGCGATCAACTCGTTACTCTGCGAAGAAAGCTCCAAGCCCAGACCGTCACGGTAAAAGGCGATCGACCGATCGAGATCGCGAACGCCGAGAGTAATGATGCTGAGTCGATTCTGCACGACGACCCTCAGGATGAGTTTTAGAGGACCGAGGCTCCTTCATTCCCTGCACAGGCGCCGAGCGTACAAATTGGCCTTTCGATCAGATGTGACTGGGCAAGCCGATCGGTTCCGGACTCCACCGCTCCGCCGCGTCGCTAACCTCCCGTCGCACGACGAGGCGATGATCGAAATAGTTCTGTGCATAGGCGAGGAGAGAAAGGAGCGAATAAACCTTCTCTGGCGATCGCCTGGCGACGGCGCCGAGGAGGCGCCAGAATTTCCAGCGCGTCGGATTGCGAACCCCATGCTGCGCGGCGACGGAGAGCATCAATCTCCATTCATGCGCTTTCGGCCAGCGCAACCTCTCGCGTGAGGGCGCAGGCCCGAGTTCGCAGATCTGATCGAATGCTCGGTCCAAGCATCGCTCCGGCTCATAGACGACTTCGTAGAAATTGATGAGTTCGCGCGCGATGTTCTCGATGGAACGCACCGGCACGAAATTCGGCAGCCGTGCGACCTCGCCCAAATTCTTGTCGCTGTCGTGGAACAGCCGCGCCTCTCGTTCAAGCCGCTTCCAAAGGTCCGTGCCTGGGTAGGCGACCAGCGGATTGAGCAGAACATCCGTAATCCGTGTGCGCTCGGTGAAGGCGATGAGCCGCTCGTCGACCCTCGGTTTCTCGCTATCGAAACCGATGATCAACGTGCACTTGACCCGAATGCCCGCGCGCCCAATCACCCGCAACGCTGCTTCCTGGTCCACCCGCATGTTCTGATATTTTTTCGTCTCTTCCAGGCTTTCCTGCTCGAGCGATTCGATCCCGACGCAGGTCTTTGTGAAACCCGCGGCGACCATCAGCTCGAGAAGATCCTTCTTCTGAGCGAGATTGAGCGATGTCTGAGTCTGGAACTCAAAGGGATAGTCGCGCTCCCGCATCCAGGGGATGAGCGCGCGGCAGAGTTCTTTAACGCGCTTGATGTTGCCGATGATGTTGTCATCGACGAACGAAACCTCGCCGCGCCATCCAAGTTCGTAGAGTCGCTGAAGTTCATTCATTACCTGCTGAATGCCCTTGCCGCGCGCCTCCTTCCCCATAAGCGCTGTCGCGTCGCAGAATTCGCAATGGAAGGGGCACCCGCGGATAAACTGTATCGGCAAAGCCATGTAGCTGTGCATGTCGAGGAGATCCCAACGCGGCGGAGGCGAACGCGTCATGTCCGCTCGAGCGGGCGAAGACAGCACGTGACCGAAATCCTCATTGTCGAGGCACTCGATCAGCCGCTCCATGGGCCCCTCCGCCTCGCCGACGACGACGAGGTCGGCGCCCGCTGCAATCGCCTCTGACGAAGCATGGAACGCCCATGGTCCGCCGACGACCACCGCTTTGCCGCGTCGCTTCGCCTCCCGCGTCAGCGTCTTGATTTCTTCAGCCTGGATGGACATGCCGGTCATCATGACCGTGTCGCAATCGCGCCAATCGGCCTCTGTGAGCGGCTGGAAGCTCAAATCCAAATGCTTCATGTTCCAGCTCTGAGGCAACAGGCCGGCGACGGTGATGAGCCCCAGACTGGGTTCCGGCGCCTTCTTGCCTGACCAACTCATGACCTTCGAATAGCCGGCGACGACGAAACCCGGAAACGGCGGCAGAATAAAAAGAACGCTGCGATGTCGATGCGCTTTCGCCTCGCCAGCGCCGACAGAGACGGAAGCGCTCATGCTTGGCGGCGAGTTGATCGACTGAGGCATACTCGCTGCGCTCCTCGTTCGTCGGAATGGCGTATCGACCGGTTCAATATCTGATCTGAGCGTCCTGAGCGGCGATCGCTCCCCCCGAACGTCGCGGACCGCAAAAGGAGAGAGTCGGGGAAGCGACTCGCGGCGCTGGCCAGTCGTCGCCGCTGCATCGTGGCGCATTGTCTTGCTGAACTGTCAGCATGCCGCATCCGTAACTCTGGACGGTCAACTGTAGCGACGAAAGCTTATCCTGCACGCCGACGACGTCAAGAGACGAGACGCTTCAAAGAACGAACCCGCTCTCCTTGAGCGAACTACCAGTTCCGAGGCGAGTCGCCGGCGCGCCAGTGTCGCTCGATTTCCTCCAAAGTGAGACCTTTCGTCTCCGGCACAAAAAAGTAGCAGAACAGGAAACCGGCCGTGCCAACCGCAGCATACATCGAGAATGTCGCAGTCGGTCCGAAGTATGCGACAAGGCTCGGAAATGTGAGCGCCGTGATGATCTGAGACACCCAGTTCGCGACGATGACGAAGCCCATCGCGACGCCGCGCACGCGTTGCGGGTAAATCTCCGAGACGATCAATCCGCTTACCGGGCCCAGGCTTAATGAGAACGCGCCCATGTAGATGAACATGCTGAACACCGCCAGCCACTGATCGAGCTTTGGATGTTGAGTGATATTCGCAAAGCTGACCGCAAGCGCCAGCAGGCAGACGACGGTGACGGCGATGCCGCTCAGAAACAAGAGCTTACGCCCGAACCGATCCAGTAGGATGATGGCCGTTAGCGTCGCCATGACGTCGGTCATGCCGACCCCGACCGTCAGCAGCGCATTGCCCGTGGGGCCGGCGACCTTCGTCATTCCAAAAATCGTCGTACTGTAGTTGATGACGATGCCGATCCCGCTGAACTGCTGAAAGAACATCAGTCCGAGGCCGACAAGCAGCGTCTGGCGCGTCGTCGGCTCGAGGAGCTCCCGCCACGTGGTTTCGCCTGCCGTCGCCTGCAAACTCTCCTTGATCTCGGAGATCGCGGCTTCTTCATTGGGAACGCCGAGGCGGCGCAGCATGCGCCGCGCGCTGCCCTCGCGGCGCTTGGTCAGCAACCAGCGGGGCGAGGCCGGCAGGAACAGCATCGCGTAGCCGAGGACGACCGCCGGAGTCGCCCCGGCCATCAGCATATATCGCCATCCCTCGGGAGTCGCAGCAAACCATGCGCTCACGATATCTGAGCACAAAACGCCCATCACGAGGGCGAGCTGATTGAGAGTGACGATCGCGCCTCGAATCTTCGCCGGCGCGATTTCCGACAGATAGAGCGGCACTGCGACCGAAACGCCGCCAACTGCGATGCCGACGAATATCCGGCCGGCGATCAGCCAGAATGGGGAATCCGCCAATCCGCTCCAGAACGAGCCCACGACGAAGATCGCTGCGGTCGCGCTGATCGTTGCGCCGCGGCCGATGGCGTCAGCGGCCTTTCCGCCGATCGCCGCGCCGAGCAGCCCGCCCCACAGCACGCCGGTGACAATGTATCCTTCGGTTAACGGGCCGAGCGACCATTCCTTCCTCAGCTGGACGATGGCGCCGGCGATGATGCCGGTGTCGAGGCCGAACAGCAAGCCGCCGATCGCGGCGATGCTCGCGATCACATAGATACGAACGTAACGCGCCGGCGCGGCGCCGCTGCCGCTCATGGCTGCAGGACGCTGTGTGGGCGAGCGCGAAGCTGTCCGGCCGGCGCATTGCTCTGCTGAATCTCCTCAAGCGTGAGGCCCTTGGTCTCGGGCGCGTAGATTTTGCAGAAATACCATCCGGCCGCGCCGAAAAGGGCAAAGAACATGAAGGTCGGTCCGTTGCCCAAGAGCTCCAGGACCGGCATGAAGGCGAAGGAAACGATCGCGTTGAACAGCCAGTGAGAGGCGGTTGGGATGCTCATTGCGCGCCCGCGCAGCGTTGTCGGATATAGCTCCGAGATCATGAGCCAGCCGATCGGCCCGATGCTCACGGCGAAAAAAGCGATAAAACTCAAGATCGTAAGCAGCGCGAGGCACTCCTGCGCGATGCTGGCTTCTCGCATTGCCGAAAAGACCACTCCCGTAGCGAACAAACTGCACGCCATGCCCGCAAAACCGATCGAGAGAAGCGGCTTTCGGCCGATGCGATCGAGGAAATACATCGCGACGAGCGTCATCAACACGTTGAGCAGGCCGATCTCAATCGTGGCGAGAGAAGCAACCATGCGGCCGTCAAAGCCTGCCTGACTAAAAATCGCGGGCGCGAAATAGATGATGGCGTTTATTCCCACGAACTGCTCGAAGAAATACAGCCCTATGCCAATGATCATCACTGGCCAGCCAGGACCGCGAAGAAAGGACAAAAGGCTGCTGTCCGCCTCGGAGGCCAGACCCTTCTTGATCCGTTCGATTTCCGAATCGATCGCGTTCGGCGTATCGCCCAGTTCATCCAGCACCCGCCGGGCTTCCTGCTCATCATCCTGCCAGACGAGCCACCTTGGCGATTCCTCCAGCCAGACGCTTGTCACGCCAAGCAGGACGGCAAGCGCCGAGCCGGTGACAAACATGTAGCGCCATGAATGGTCATAACCTTCGAAAAACGCGGCCGTCACGTAGGAAAGCAAAATGCCGAGCGTGATCGCCAGCTGATTGCAAGAGACAAGCGCGCCACGCGACCTCGCGGGCGCAATCTCCGCGATATACAGCGGCACGCTCACTGAAACGGCTCCGAGCGCCAATCCGACCGCCGCTCTACTGGCGATGAGCCAGTCGAGCGAAGGCGCGAGACCGCTTCCGAAGCCCCCAAGCGCAAAGGTCGCGGAGGTCGCCGTGATGATTTCGCGTCGTCCGAATCTGTCGCTGATCTGACCAGCGATCAACGCTCCTACGACCGCCCCGCCGAGAAGAACCGCGACCAGCAGACCGGACCTGTATGTGTCTATAAGCCAGTCTTGCTGGATGAGCGGCAGCGCGCCGGAGATGATGCCGGTGTTGAAGCCAAACAACAATCCGCCCGTCGACGCGATGGCGGCCAGCACCCATCTTCCAAAATCTGGACTGCTGCGACGCGCTCCGCTCATTCGCCGCTCACTTTTCGTTCTGCTTGAAAATGGCAAGACACGTATAATACAAGCGACAAAGCAGCGTCCATCGCGCGTCTGCCGACCAGAGTCGGGTGGATCGCCTGCGAGAGAAGGCCTCGTGAAGCAGCGACGTATCGCTCTCGGTCTCAATTGCGGGCACGACGCCGCCGCAACTCTGTGCGATTCGACCGGAGTGGTCGCCAGCATCGCCGAAGAGCGTCTGAACCGAATCAAGCACTATTGCGGATTTCCTGCGCTCGCCGTACGCGCCGTTCTGACCCAATGCGATCTAACTATCGACGATGTCGACATCATCGCGTTCTCCAGCCAGTATGGCGTCCTCCCCCAGCACCACGATCACATCGTCATAGGGTTGGACGCAACGCCCCGGGCCCCTTCTGCGGAAAATATGGCTTTCGAGCCCGACGCAACCGACCCGATGGGCTCGGTTGAGCGAAACCTCGGAGAGATCTGGACGGGTTTTGGCGATCGCCATCCCGTGGCGTGCGTCGACGAACTCGCGGCGTTAGGCTTTTTCCGCGAACACCTGCGCCATTACTACGTGCATCACCACCTCGCCCACGCGGCGTCCGCCTTTCTTACGTCAGGGCTGGATGAAGCCTGCGTGCTCACCGTGGACGGCAAGGGCGATAAGACGAGCGCCACGATCTACCGCGGCGACGCAGATAGCGGCCTTCGGCTCCTGCGCGCCTCCGGCTCAAGGGACAGCCTCGGCTGCTTCTATCAGGCGACGACGGAAGCGCTCGGCTTTGTGCCGATAGACAGCGAATACAAGACGATGGGACTGGCTGCCCTGGCCTGCCCGAACGGCGGCGGCGGTCTTTTCGCCGGCGCCGTGCGTTGCGAGGACGGCGTGTTTCACGCGTCTGATAAATGGCAGTTCCGCTGCTACAACCGCGCCAATCCGGACCGCGCTCTACCCAATCCAATGAATTCGGTTGTCCAGTCAGTCGCCTATGGGCGCCACCTCGACAACATGCCGCCGGAAGATTTCGCTTACGAAGCGCAGGCGCATTTTGAGGAGAACATGCTCGCCTATGTGCGGGACGCAATGGCGATTTCGGGCTGCAGATCGTTAGCCGCGGCGGGCGGAGGGTTCCTGAACGTCAAGGCTAATCAGCGCATCGTCGACACGCTGGAGCCCGATCGCTTCTTCGTATTCCCGGATGCGGCCGACAGCGGCAACGCCGCCGGCGCGGCGCTTATGGCGCTGCACATGGAAGGCGTGCGGCGCCCACCGGTCAGGCTGCCCGTCCCCTATTTCGGCAATGAGTTCGGTCCCGAGAACATCGAATCTGTTTTGCTCGCCTCTTCGGACCTCAGCGTGACCAGATGCGATCCAACGGACATCGCCCGCGCGCTCGCTGAAGGCGAGGTCGTGGGGACATTTCAGGGCCGCATGGAAGCCGGTCCCCGAGCGCTCGGCAATCGTTCGGTGCTCGCCGACCCTCGGCATGCCTCGATCAAAGATCGCATCAACGGTCTGCTCAAGGGGCGCGAACCGTTCGTGCCCTTCGCGCCCATCGTAATGGAGGAGGAGGCGTCTCGCTATTGGTCGGGACCGACGGACTACCGCTATATGACATTTGCGGTGGCCGCCAACCAATACGCGCGCGAAAAGATCCCGGCCGTCGTTCATGTCGACGGCACCATGCGCCCTCAAGTGATGGCAGCGAGCGATAATCCGCTGATTCACTCGCTTTTATGCGCCTTCCGCGATCTGGCCGGAGTTGGCGTCGTCCTGAATACCTCTTTTAACCGCCACGGGCTGCCAATTGTCGGCTCGCCCGAGGATGCGCTTTACCATCTGCGCCAAGGCTGGGTCGACAGCCTGTGGATCGGTTCGTGGAGAGTGCTTCGCCGCGGAAAGGCGGCATGACGCCGACTCGGACTGAGGCGCTTTGAGCACGAGGCGCAGGACAGCCGCCGCAAGAGCGCCGTCGCCGATCAAGCGAGAGGTTGACGGATTGCATCGACGACAACAAGATGCCAACCGCATTAGGCGGGCTGTGCGACGTCGTGACGATCACGGCGCTATCGCTTGCCGTCAGACTTGATATGACTTTGAGCGGGCGACTGATGCAGGATGTGTTGCCAGCGGCCGAGCCTATCGTCGAAGCGGCTCTGAACGCGCAGTGCGTTGTTCTTCACATCACCCACCATTGGGGCGGCGGCACCGAGCAGCACGTCCAGGAATTGGTCCATCACCTCGCCGACGCGGCGACGCACTTCGTGCTGCATGGCCGATCCGACGGGTTCGTCGTTCTAAGCGCTCCCGGCCAGGACGATCGACTTTACCATCCTCGGGACGATTTCTCCGATCTGATCGAAAATCTTCGTCGCTCCGGCGTCACGCGCGTTCACGTCCATCAACTCTTCACAGTGCCGGTCGACGTCCGGCGTCTCATCGAAGAACTTGACGTCTCATTCGACTTTACGGTTCACGACTATCACACCTTCTGCCCGCGCGTTCACATGAAGACGCGAGATAATGCATATTGCGGCGAACCGGGAGAAGTGGCGTGCGCCTCCTGTCTGGAAGACTGGCGCATTCCAGACGAGCGGGATATCGTCGAATATCGCGCCCGCTATGCTTGGGTTTATGCTCTGGCGCGGACCGTCATATGCCCGTCTAGAGACGTCGCCGCACGCGTTGAACGCTATAGTCCGCAGGCCCGCGTCGCGGTCGCGCCTCACCTGCGCAGCGTCGCAGCGCACCCGCCGGTCTCGATCGCGCCGCTCTCCGCATCGGAGCCGTTGCGGATCGCGGTCCTCGGCTGGATCACGGCGTTCAAAGGGGCCGCGCGCGTGCTCGACGCCGCGCGGATCATCGCCGAGCAAAAACTGCCCCTTCGTATCCAGGTCATCGGAAGCATTGACGGGGAGACGCCTCCAGGAATGCAGGTGACGGGCAGATATGAGACGAATGACCTCCAGCGCCTGCTTGCGGAGGCGCGTCCGCACCTTCTTTGGTATGCGGCGCAAGTTCCGGAAACCTATTCTTACGTCTTGAGCGAGGGACTTGAGGCCGGACTTCCCGTTCTGGCGCCGAGGCTCGGCGCCTTTCCCGAGCGCGTGCACGGGCGACCCTGGAGCTGGATCGTCGACTGGAGTCTCTCGGCCGAGCAGGCGGTCGCGACGTTGATGACAGTCCGACAACACTTCTTGTCTGGCGTCGCGCCCTCGACGCCAGACCACGAAGTTGAAACGCGCGCTTCGATCCACCGCTCGGACTTCTATCGCACCGTCTATCTGGATGGCGCAACGTGATCGATTTTCTCACGCCGAAACCCGAATCGCCAGCGCGGCTGGGCGCGGCTCCGGGTCCCGTACTTTTTGTATTTCCGCACCCCGACGACGACGTCTTCGTCGGGGGGACGCTGTCCTTGCTCCTGCGCGCCGGGGTTCGCCTGCATGCGTCCTGGGTGACGTCGGGCGGCTATGACGGAATGGCCCACGCGCGTGAAAGAGAATTGCAGCAGGCGATGGATATCGCGGGCGTCGAGAATCGTCACCTCCTGCGTCTACCCGACGGCGGCCTCATCGCCGACTTGGAAAACGCATGCGCGAAGCTCGTTCGCCTCATCGTTGAGGTGAAACCCAGAATCATCATAGGCCCGGCGTTTGAGGGCGGTCACGCGGACCATGACGCAACGAGCTTCGCAATCGCCGAGAGTTGTCGCCGCGCCAGTTGGGAGGTCCCGCTGTTTGAATATCCATGCTATGCGCCGGCCGCCGATGCTCCGCGCGGTCTTCGGTTGAGCGCCTTCCCTGCCCAGGCTTTAGACGTGCGGCAGGTGGACTTGGACAAAAGGGCGATGCGGTGCAAGGAGTCGATGGCCAGGGCCTACGCCAGCCAGAAGCAGGTCTTTGATCTCTTGGAGTGGCGTCCGTCGACGCGAGAATTCTTCCGAGAATGTCCCAAGCATAGGGATCACGCGCATCCGCCATATCCGGGTCTCAGCAGCTACGCGCATTGGTTCAATTGGCGAAGCCGCGATCGGTTTGAACGCCTCTCCGCCGCGATCGCATCCATGACGGGGAAGGAGCCGACGGGTCATCCGCTGGAAGGGGCAGATAGCGCGCGCTGCACATAGATTTCGTCCACGTTAACGGGTCAGGAAAGACAAATGGCAGAATTTGGTAGACTTCAGCGTTTGTGTGAGCTCGAGACGGGACAAAAGCCGCAGAGTCCGACCGATCCCACTTATTCCGCGTGGCTGAAAACCAAACGCCCTTTCACCCGTGACGAGATCGTCGGAGCCTACATGCTCAAATTGGGCGAGTTGTGCGGCGGCTATCTCGTTCGCTTCAACGCCGACGGCACCGTGACCGAGCGTTACATGTTCAGTCCGGAGAAGACTTGGACATGTCATTGGACGCTTGACGATGCCGGCGTCATCCATCTCTCATGTCCCGGCGAGAATGATCGCAAAGAGCCCGTCCGCTGCAATCTCGACATCGTCGCAAGTCCCGTGGGCCATATTCACGCCGGCTGCGAAAACACGGACGAGGCCGATAACCCCGTCATCGAGCATTTCAAAGTGTTCTTCCTCGGCTCCGCGGCGTCGCTTCCCGGAGCGATTGAGACGGAAGCTGCATGAGCCAGCGCGCGACCCATCCCACTGAACTGCAACGCACCGCCAATCGACTGCGGTTCGAAGTGACGCGGATGATCGCCGACGCGCGCAGCTGTCATGTGGGTTCGTGCCTCTCGGTCATGGATATTTTGGTCGCGCTCTACGGCGGCGTCATCAGAAGCTCGGATTCCGACGCGCGCGATCGAGTTATCCTCAGCAAGGGACATGCGGCGGCCGCGCTCTATGCCGTGCTCGCCGAATACGGCTATTTCCCTCCGGGCCGATTGAGGGAATATTTAAAGGATGGATCGCCGTTCATCGCGCACACGAACACATTCGGCGTTCCCGGGGTTGAGTTTTCGACAGGATCGCTCGGACATGGCCTCAGCGTGGCGAACGGCCTCGCCATGGCTGGCGGAATAAAAGGCCTATCCTATCGCGTCTTCACGGTCCTTTCGGAAGGGGACTGCCAGGAAGGCTCGACGTGGGAAGCGGCGATGTTCGCCGCGCATCACCGGCTTGCTTCGATGGTGTGCATCATCGACCACAACAAGATCCAGAACTACGGGCGCGTCGATGAAGTCCTCGGACTCGCGCCGCTGGACGCCAAATGGCGGGCCGCCGGTTGGGCGACCCGGACGATCGACGGTCACGACATGGCCGCGCTCGTCGAAACGCTGGCCTCAGCGCCCTTCGAGCCGGGGCGGCCAAGCGCTCTGATTGCGCACACGGTCAAAGGCAAGGGCGTGAGCTTCATGGAGGATCAGCTGAAATGGCACTATCAGACGCCGACGGCTGAGGAGGTCGAGGCGGCGCGCGTCGAGCTGATGTCATGAGGACGGCGTTCGTCGACGAACTGACGCGCCAGGCGCGCGCAAATCCGAACGTGATTCTGCTCACCGGAGACCTTGGCTACACCGTCTTCGAGTCCTTCCAGGCTGAGTTTCCCGGACGGTTCGTGAATTGCGGGGTTGCTGAGGCAAACATGCTCGGCGTCGCCGCGGGCCTGGCGCGCGAAGGCATGCGGCCCTTTGTCTACTCCTTTATTCCCTTCGCCATCTTTCGCGCGCTGGAACAAATCAGAATCGACATCTGCTACCACGATCTCCCGGTGACCATCGTCGGCCTGGGCGCCGGATACAGCTACGGCGACATGGGCGCGACGCATCACGCGCTGGAGGATATCGCCGTTACCCGCGCGCTGCCGGGAATGTGCGTGATCTGCCCGGGCGACCCATGGGAGGTTCGGCGCGCCGTCGACGCCCTGTCCTCGTATGACGGACCCGCCTATATGCGGTTGGCCAAGCGCGGCGAGCCCGCCGTCCACGAGGCCGCGGCAATTGGCGAATTTCAAATTGGCCGCGCAATTGTCCTGCAGGAGGGCGACGACGTTGCGCTTGTGGCGACGAGCAATATGCTGTCGACTGCAGTCGAAGCCGCACGAAAGCTCGAGTCGGCGCATGGAGTCCGACCCACCGTCGTCAGCATGCATACGGTTAAACCGCTCGACGATTCGTGCGTCAGACGGCTGAGCGAAACCTGCCAGGCGATCTTCACCCTCGAGGAGCATTCGATTCTCGGTGGTCTCGGCGGCGCAGTAAGCGAGGTTGTCGCAAACGCTCCGAACCGTTGCGTCGTCCACCGGATCGGAATTCCAGACCTGTTCGCGCACGTATCGGGATCGCAAGCGTTTTATCGGGAGCAATGCGGCTTAACGCCGGACGGCGTCGTCAAGAGAGTCCTCGAAGCCAAGGTCGACGAATGACACAGAAGGTTTTCATTACTGGCGGCGCCGGATTCATCGGTTCGCTGCTCGCGGTCACATTCATTCGCAGCGGCTACGATGTCGTCGCCTATGACGCTCTGCGCTCTTTCGTCCATCCACACGAGCGCGGCGCTTATCCGCGGCGCCTGGCGTATCGGCTGGAGCGCGTGCGCAATGCGGAAATGGAGAGCAACCACGGGACGCAGTTCAAGCTGATCGAAGGAAACATCTGCAATTCCGAGCACCTCACGCGGAGCATGCAGGAGGCCGAACCCGACATTGTGATTCACCTCGCGGCGATCTCGATCGCCGACGCCTCACAGCGGTATCTCGAGGATGCGCTCGCCATCAATCAGACCGGGACCACCAACGTGCTGAACGCCGCCCGTCACTGCGGCGTCCAGCGTTTCGTGTATGCGTCCTCAAGCATGACCTACGGCGATTTCGTCCATTTTCCCGCGGCGGAAGACCATCCAACTGTGCCGCTGGAAGTGTACGGAGCATCCAAACTGTGCGGCGAGATCTACGTGCGCACTTACCACGAAATGTTCGGACTGGAGTATGCGATCGTTCGCCCCTGCTCCGTCTACGGACCGAGCGATACAAATCAGCGCATTGTTCAACGCTTCATTGAGTGTGGCATGGAGGGGCGGGAGATCAGGCTTTTCGACGGCGGCGCACAGCTACTCGACTTTACCTGGGTGGAGGACACGGTCGAGGGATTTTATCTCGCCGCCACCCATCCCGCGGCGGCCAATGAGACATTCAATATAACGAGCGGCACAGCGCGCACTCTGCGCGAACTCGCCGAGATCGCCCGCATTCATTTCCCGGACCTGCAAGTGATCAACTGCGAGAGTCGAGATCCTGTCAGGCGCACCCGCCGAGGAGCGCTGGACGTCGATAAGGCGCGCCAGATGCTCGGTTACGAACCGCGTATGACGCTCGACGACGGCTTCGCGCGCTATGTGGCCTTCTGCCGCGAACACGAATATGCCGGCGTCTGACCGGCGCCGCATCCTGATCACCGGCGCCACGGGGTTCGTGGGAGCGAGCCTTATGCGAAGAATGGTCGAGTGTGGACACGAGGTTCATGCGCTCGTGCGACCGCACAATTCCGAACGCGATGCGCCTGCGCCCGCTTGGCGCATCGCCGAGATACTGAAGGAGATTCGCGTACATCTTGCAGATCTCCTGGATGCCGAGGCCGTTCGTCGGGCGGCGGCGCTGGCGCGGCCGCACGTCGTGCTGCATTTCGCCGCGCATTCAGCGCTTCATCATGAAACCGACGAGGGCGAGATTTTGCTGCACACAGTGCAGCCGCTCGTCAATCTCGCTTCGGCTTGTGCAGGCTGCGAGCTTTTCATCAATGCTGGAAGCTCGTCCGAATACGGCTACCAAACAGAGCCGATGAGCGAATCGTCGCCGCCCAATCCAACCCGCGTACATGACATCGCCAAGCTGACCCAAACGCTCTACGGATCATATGCCGCGCGCTTCAAGGGGTTGCCGCTCGTCACGTTGCGCCTTTTCTCCGTATACGGTCCATGGGAACATGAAAGGCGATTGATCCCTCGACTAATTTTGGCCGCGCTGAAAGGAAGACCGATGAACTTGTCGTCTCCCTCTGTGAGCCGCGACTTCATCTATGTTGGCGACGTGGTTCAGGCCGTAGAACACTGCCTGCAACGGCCTATCCCAGTCGACGAAACCATCTTCAATCTCGGCACAGGTGTTGAGCACAGCCTCGGCGAGGTCGCAAATATTCTGGAAGAGATTCATGGGCGTCCCCTCCTGCTGAATTGGGGCGCGGTCGAACGCCAGCGCTGGGACTCGCCGCGCTGGGTCGCGGACACGACACGGCAGACGACCAAACTCGGATTTGCCGCCAGCACCGACCTTCGCGAGGGACTAAGCAAGACCTATCGCTGGTTCGTCGAAAACGCACACCACTTTGAGGAATATGAGCAGCGCGCATAAATCCGGCGGCGAGCCTTTCCCGTCCGACGACGAGGACCACGCGCTCGCGGCCTGCGAAGCAGCCTTGCACTGGCTGACGCGCTATCGCGACTCGTGCGACGGCGTGTTCCCCGAGCGCATCTTCAACGCGCTGATCCGGCTTCGCCCATCCTGCTCGCCCGAAGTGATCGTTCACAAGTTCGTCGACGGAGAACCTTTTTTCTGGCTCACTCTACGCGCTGTCGATGACGCCGATCCGTTCAATGGCATGTGGCATTATACCGGTTCCGTGGATCGATGCGGCGATTACTTGATCGGCGGCATCCGCCGCGTGCTGAGCCGCGAGTTGGGCGGCGCCATGCTGGAAAGCTGCCGGCATGTGGCGTCGATCTATCCGATTCGCAGCAGAAGATCCGACATACTGAGTCTTCTTTTCTTATGCGCGCTCGCAGGTGAGCCGTCTTCAGCCGAGGAAGGCCGCTGGTTTTCGGCCCGGGAAGCAATGAGCCTGGTGCCGCTTCGCAAAGGACGGAGCGGCATCATTCCGTCGCATCTCTTCGGTCTGACGCTGTGCCTGCGCGCTCTTGGCTGGCCGAACGACTGCTCGCATGTCGAACCTTCGCCCACGGGAGCGTGGGTCAAGGGGGACGCCGGCTTTTGCCAGGAGGTCGTGCTGGCGGAGGCGATCGACGTGGAACTGATCAATTCCTTCGAGCGATCATGATTGGCGTCCCGCAACGCCGTAGATCCGCGCCGCTGATGAGCGAGGCGCGGGCGGCGCGTGTTGAGGACGCGTTAGAGCTCATGGACGAGCATGCGGGCCGCGTCAGGGCCATGGGCCTGTGCATGATCCTTCAGCAGCATCTGAACAAAGCCCAGTTTCTCCTTGACGGCAGGCGAAATGACGAAGGGATAGATGTCCGGTTGGCCCATCGATCGATTGATGTTGTTCAGCGCAAATGAAATGTCGAGCCAATTGTCGATCATCTCATTGATGTCAGGATAGCCATAGGGATCGAAGTCGACGCGAGCCGGAGTACCGTCCGTCCGGCGCACGACGAGGCCAGCGCTCCGGCCGGTTTCGAGCGCATCGACGATATGGAGATAATGAGCGAAGGTCTCCGCGAAATCTTCCCACGGGTGGCAGGAGGCGTATGCGCTGATGTGGTTCTGTCGCCAATCGGCCGGCGGTCCCTCTTCGTAATGTTTTTGCAGGGAATCTGAGTAGTCCGCCCGCTCGTCTCCAAAGAGCTCGCGATAAGGCCCGAGATGAGCGGAGTTCGGCACGATTCTGTCCCAGTAATAGTGACCGATTTCATGCCTGAAATGACCGAGCAAAGTGCGATAGGGCTCGCCCATTTCATCGCGCATTTTTTCTCTCACCGGATCGTCCGCCTCCTTCAAGGCGATCGTAATCAGGCCCGAGTCGTGGCCGGTCATAACGGGCTTTGGCGAGAGCTCTTCCGCGAGGAAATCGAAGACGAGCGGCTCGCCGTCATGCTCGGACGCGTTCGGCGCCGGCAGGTTCAATCTGATCAAACTGTAAAACAGCCGTCGTTTGGCGGTCTCAATTTTCTGCCATGCGGCGTGTCGCTTCTCGTCCGATAAATCCGGCACCGTTCGATTGTGCTGGCAGGCCACGCAATATTCAGAAGGACCTCCCTTCTCCACCATCCAATTGCATCCGTGCAGCTCCCAATTTTTGCAGAATCGATATTGACGGGTTCCGTCAGCGAGCGCCCGCCATCCGTCTCCAACGGGTTCGACGGCGGTCATGTGACTCTGCTCGGGCAGGTAGCCGAGCATGTGCCCGCAGCTTTCACATTTTGTATTTTCGAAAAGCACGCTCTGGCGACAAGCCTGGCATCGAAAGGCTTTCATCGGACATCTTCCCCTGACCTGCTCGCAGCCTTAACTGCGCGGCAGTCGTAATGTTCCTGGCTCTGATGCTACGATCCGAGCTGAGAAGCCGCCGCTCCTGGGCGCACGCGATCAGGCGCCGGGCCTTTGCGCAGGAAGCACTCAAGCGCTAGGCTTATTGCCGCATTTTCAGACAAAGCCGCGGGTTTCCCGCCCCGTCAGATTGACACTTGCCGGCCCGGTCCCGCTAAACTCAAAAGCTCCTTGGGCCTGTTCGCGAGAGTATCGCGCTGAAATGAAACGCTGATCCACGTGTCGATCCAGATCGCTCTCCATCATATCACCCATTACAAATATGATCGGCCGGTTGCGCTCGGTCCGCAGATCGTTCGCCTGCGTCCGGCTCCTCACTGCCGCACGAAAGTCTCGGGCTACTCGCTCAAGATCGCGCCCTCGGAATATTTCATAAACTGGCAGCAGGATCCCCACGGCAATTGGTTGGCGCGTCTGGTGTTCCCCGAGAAGGCGAACGAATTCAAAATTGAAGTCGATCTTCTCGCGGAGCTCGCCGTTTATAACCCCTTCGATTTCTTTATCGAGCCTTACGCGGAAGACTTCCCTTTCTCCTATCCGGAGGAACAGAAGATTGAACTCGCCGCCTATCTCGAGCCTGAAGAGGTCGGACCTCTGACCGAAGGCTTCGTGCAGGGTCTTCCCCGGGAAAAGACTCGGACCGTCGATTTTCTCGTCCAACTCAATGCTCGGCTACACCGCGATATCCGCTATGTCATTCGGATGGAGCCTGGCGTGCAGGCGCCTGAAGAGACTCTCGCGTTGGGGTCCGGCTCCTGTCGCGATTCTGCCTGGCTTCTCGTGCAGATCCTGCGCAAGCTCGGTCTCGCCGCGCGTTTCGTCTCGGGCTATCTCATCCAATTAAAAGCCGACGTCGACCCGATCGAAGGCCCGAAGGGAACCGATCACGACTTCACCGATCTACATGCCTGGACGGAGGTTTACCTGCCCGGCGCCGGTTGGGTCGGTCTTGATGCGACTTCCGGATTGTTCTGCGGCGAGGGTCATTTGCCGCTCTGCGGGGCGCCGCACTATCGTTCCGCCGCGCCATTGTCGGGGCTTGTAGAACCCGCGCAAGTCGAATTCGGTTTCGAAATGCGCGTCGACCGCATCAATGAAGCGCCGCGCATCACCGCGCCCTTCTCCGATGACGCATGGCGCCGCCTCGATGCGCTTGGCGAAAAAGTCGACGCTGATCTTGAAACGCAGGACGTGCGCCTCACAATGGGCGGCGAGCCGACGTTCGTCTCGATCGATGATTTCGAGTCGCCCGAGTGGAATACGGCGGCGACCGGCCCCAACAAGCGAGGGCGAGCTGACGATCTTATTCGCAGGCTGCGCGCGCGCTTTGCGCCTAACGGCTTCCTGCATTACGGCCAGGGCAAGTGGTACCCCGGCGAAAGCCTGCCGCGCTGGGCCTTTGGGCTTTACTGGCGCCGGGATGGCATGCCGATCTGGTCGCAGCCGCAGCTGATCGCCGATATCGACGCGCCGAAAGGCGCCACCACGGCCGACGCGGAAGTCTTTGTGCAGGATCTCGCAGAACGCCTCGGGGTCGGCGCCGAGCATGCGGTGCCCGCCTACGAGGATCCGGCGCACTGGATGGTCAAGGAGGGCGCCCTTCCAATCAACGTCGACCCTGCCGATCCAAAAATCGATGATGCGGAAGAGCGCTCGCGCATGATGCGGGTGTTCGAGCGCGGCCTGAGCAAACCCACGGGCTTCGTTCTGCCAATTCAGCGCTGGAACGCCCGCGCCGAGTCACAGGCGCGCTGGACCTCCGAGAAGTGGACGCTACGCCGCGGAAAACTGTTCCTGGCGCCCGGCGATTCTCCCATCGGACTGCGGCTTCCGGTGGCGTCTCTGCCGAAACTGGCCGAGGACGAATACCCCTACATCCATCCGCAGGACCCCTTCGCGCCGCGAGAGCCGTTGCCGGAGCCCGGCCATTTTCGCCGCATCCAGGGTGGCGGGCAGACTGCGGGCGGCCACGCGCGTCAGGACGTGCACGAACAGTCCATTGTCGAAGGCGCCGTGCGCACCGCTTTCACCATCGAGCCGCGCGACGGCCATCTGTGCGTCTTCATGCCGCCCGTCACCACGCTCGAAGATTATCTCGAACTGCTTGAGGCGGTCGAGGAGAGCGCTAAAGCCACGGGCCTGCCGCTCCATATCGAGGGCTACCCCCCGCCGGAAGATCCGCGCCTTGAACTGATCAAGGTGACGCCTGACCCCGGCGTCATCGAGGTCAATATCCACCCGGCGGCGAGATGGGAGCAGGCCGTCCAAACGACGACGGCGCTTTATCAGGAAGCGCGACAGGCGCGGTTGACGACCGCGAAATTCATGATCGACGGCCGGCAGATCGGTTCGGGCGGGGGCAATCACGTCGTGCTGGGTGGCGAAACCCCAGCCGACTCCCCTTTTCTGCGGCGCCCTGACCTGTTGAAGAGCCTCGTGCTCTATTGGCAGCGCCATCCTTCGCTGTCCTATCTGTTCTCGGGCCTGTTCATCGGTCCGACCAGCCAGTCGCCACGAGTCGACGAGGCGCGGCACGACTCGCTCTATGAACTGGAGATCGCCCTGGCTCAGGTGCCTTCTCCCGACGAAGGCTATGTGCCGCCATGGCTTGTCGATCGGCTGTTCCGCAATTTGCTGGTCGATGTGGCAGGCAACACCCATCGCGCGGAAATCTGCATCGACAAGCTCTATTCGCCCGACGGACCGACGGGTCGTCTCGGCCTCGTCGAATTCCGCGCGTTCGAAATGCCTCCCGACGCCCGCATGAGTATGGCGCAGCAGCTGTTGCTTCGCGCGCTTGTCGCCTGGTTCTGGCGGGAGCCGCAGCACGGCGATCTGGTGCGCTGGGGAACGGCGCTGCACGACAAATTCATGCTGCCGCACTTCGTCTGGCAGGACTTCCTCGGCGTTCTCGACGATTTGCGCCGGGCTGGCTACGCCTTCGAGCCGGAATGGTTCGAGGCGCAGCGCGAGTTCCGCTTCCCGCTCGCCGGAACCGTCGAGCGCGGCGGCGTTCATCTGGAAATTCGCGGCGCGCTCGAACCCTGGCATGTGATGGGCGAAGAAGGCGCGAACGGCGGCACGGTGCGTTATGTCGATTCATCGCTCGAACGCCTGCAGGTCAAGGCGAAGGGGCTCGTTGCGGGCCGGCACGTCATCGCCTGCAATGGACGCCGCGTGCCGATGACGAGCATTGGCGTGCCTGGAGAGGCGGTGGCGGGCGTGCGCTTCAAGGCCTGGCAGCCGCCCTCCGGCCTACATCCGACGCTGCCGGTCCATGCGCCGCTGACCTTTGACGTTATCGACTGCTGGAGCAGGCGTTCGCTGGGCGGTTGCGTCTATCACGCAACGCACCCCGGCGGTCGCAATTACGACTCCTTCCCCGTCAACAGTAACGAGGCCGAAGCGCGGCGATTGGCGCGATTTCAGGATCACGGCCATACGCCTGGGCCTGTCGATCCGCCGCGCGAGGAGCCGAGCCCCGAGTTTCCGCTGACGCTCGACCTTCGGAGGAGCATTGTCCGCTGAGCGCCCGATTGAAGCGAACGAGACGTCACGGCGCGTTGCTGCCTGGATCGCCGATTATGCGCCGACAGGCGATGCGCCGGATGAGCTTTTCGATGCCGATGGGCGTCTGCGCGCGCACTGGCGTCGATTCCTCGAATCGTTCGCGGCGTTCGGCGACGCTGGTCTCGAACAGCGCTTTGCGGCTGCCGGCCGCCGCATCGACGACATGGGCGTTTCTTACCGGGTGCATGGCGAAGCCAAGGAGCGCAGTTGGCCGCTAGGACGTTTGCCGCTCCTGATTCCGGAGTCCGAATGGCGCGACATCGCGGCCGGCGTCGAACAGCGCGCTGAACTTCTCGACCAAATCCTGCACGACATTTATGGCGATGCGCGCCTTGTCGCTGATGGCGCGCTACCGGCGGCAGCCGTCGCCGGGTCTCCAGACTTCATTCGAGCGATGTGCGGGGTCTCGCCTCCCGGCGGACGTTGGCTTCGCTTTTACGCGGCCGACCTCGGGCGAGGTCCGGACGGCAATTGGCGGGTGCTCGGCGATCGCGCGCAGGCCCCGTCGGGCGCCGGCTACGCGTTGGAAAATCGGCTCGTGTTGTCACGCGCGCTGCCAAGTCTTTATCGAGACATGAACGTAGAGCGTCTGGCGCCGTTCTTTCGAGAATTCCGCGCGAGCATTTCCCACGTCGCGCAACGCGTCGATCCGCGCATCTGTCTGCTGACCCCCGGCCCCTGGAGCGACACCTATTCCGAACAGGTTCACCTCGCCCGCTATCTCGGCTTCACGCTGGTCGAAGGCGAAGATCTCGTCGTCAGCCACGGCAAGCTGCATGTGCGCACGATCGCGGGACTGAAGCGCGCCGATGTCATCTGGCGTCGCGTCGACGCCGACTGGTGCGACCCGCTGGAGCAGAACGCCGCGTCGCGGCTTGGCGTCGCCGGCATGTTCGACGCCATCCGCCGCGGCGCCGTCGTCGTCGCCAACATGCCTGGCGCGGGGTTTATCGAGTCCCGCGCACTGATGGGCTTCATGCCGGAACTTTCGAAGCGCGTGCTCGGCCAGAGCCTCAAACTTTCCAATGTCGGCACGTGGTGGTGCGGACGGGAAAGCGAACGCGATCGGGTGGTCGGGACGCTGAGCGAATGCGCGATCAGCGGAGCGTTCAGCGACAAACTCCCCGGATTTGGCGAACGCCGCGAGGCGCTTGGCCAGACGCTCACGCGGGACGAACGCGCACGGCTGATCGAGGCAATTAATCAACGAGGCGTCGACTACGTCGCTCAGGAGCCAGCCAAGCTCTCGACGACCCCCGCCTGGACTGACGGCCGCTTGGCACCGAGACCCTTCGTGCTGCGCGTTTTCGCCGCCGCGACCGCAGACGGATGGACCGTAATGCCTGGCGGATTCTGCAGAGTCTCCAACCGACTCAATGTGCGCGCCGTGTCGATGGACGCCAATGCCCAATCGAGCGACGTCTGGGTGTTGACGAGCCGTCCGATCGAATGGTCGACGCTTTTGCCCTCCGACGAAAACCCGCCGATCGTGCGAACGCTCGGCAATCTGCCGAGCCGCGCCGCGGACAATCTCTTCTGGATGGGCCGCTATCTCGAGCGCGCCGAAGCGACACTGCGCGTCGTTCGCTCGCTGGAGGCCCGCTTGGGCGAACTCCAGCACATCGATCTTGACGGGCGCCAGTCGATCGAACGGCTTGCGCGACTGCTGATCGCCTGGGGCGCCACGCCGGAAGACGCGCCGGACATGAGCGCGATGCAGATCGCGTGGGCGGCAGCGGCCAGCGCCGAAAATTACGGTTCGGCGCTGTCGGTGGTGCGCTATGCGAGACGTGCGGCGTCGATCGTGCGCGAACGACTGTCACAGGATGTCTGGCAACTTATCGGACGCATCGAGGCGCGTCTGACGCGCGCCGGCGCGCGCGCCATCACTGAGCCCGAAGCTCTCGAATTGACGGAGCGCTCTCTTCATACGCTTGCCGCCCTGTCCGGGCTGATCGACGAAAATTTCAATCGCGTCGCAGGCTGGAGCTTCATTGATCTCGGCCGAAGGATCGAGCGCGCCATCGGGACCTGCCGCTTCGCCCGACAGCTCGCTGACGACGACGCGACCGTCGAGACGCTTGAAGCCTTGCTCGAACTCCTCGATTCGCAGATCACCTATCGCTCCCGCTATATCGCGGGAGCCGCCCTGGCGCCCGCGCTGGACATTGCCATGCTTGATCCGTTCAATCCGAGATCCGTGCTCTTTCAGGCAATGCGCATTGACGAACACCTCGCGGCGCTGCCTCCTTTACGCAACGATGGAGTCATGGAGGCGCCGCGGCGGCTTTCCGTCAGGCTGCGCGCCGAGCTCGAGTCGGAGGACGCGCGCCGTCTGGACGCTTCCCTCATTCTGGCGTTTGAGCAGCGCTTGATGCTGCTCGCAGACAAGATTGCGGAGCACTATTTCTTGCACGGCGCCGATGGCGCAGCAGACTCGCAGCCGTCGCGGATCGCGTGATCTACGATATCGCCCACCGCACGACCTACAAGTATGACGCGCCTGTCGCTTCGGCGCGCTGCGCCATGCGCCTGATCCCGCGCGATGATCGCGGCCAAAGCGTGCTGTCCAAACAGATCGAGCTGTCGCCACCGGCGGAAATTCTCAGTGAAAGGATTGACTTTCACGGCAACCGAGTTTGCGAAGCGCGGATCTTCAAGCCGCACACAAAGCTGCAGATCGCCCTTGCGGCGCGCGTCGAAGTGGAGCGGGCGCCGCCTCCTGCGCCGGCGCTGACGCCGGCTTGGGAAATCGTGAGGAGCGCAGCCTATGCCTCGAGTTCGCTCGGCGCCTCCTCTCCGGCGCATTATATTTACGCGAGCCGTCTCGCGCCGATGGTCGACGCCGCGACGGATTATGCGCGAGAGAGCTTCTCGCCGGGGCGGCCAATTCTCGAAGGCGCCATGGAGCTGACGCAGCGCATCCACGCCGACTTCGCCTATGATCCGGATGCGACGCATGTCGCGACGCCGATCGCGCAAGCCTTCGAACGCCGCCGCGGAGTCTGCCAGGATTTCGCGCATATCATGATCGCGGCGCTACGTGGTCTCGGTCTGGCGGCTTGCTATGTCAGCGGCTACCTTCGCACCTACGCCGCTCCGGGACAGGCGCGGCTGGAAGGCGCCGATTCAACCCATGCGTGGGCGTCCGTTTGGTGCGGTCCGGAATTTGGCTTCCTGGACCTTGACCCAACGAACGCCATGGCGGTGGGAAATGATCACATCGCCATCGCAATCGGACGCGACTATGCGGATGTTTCGCCGATCGACGGCGTGATTCTCGGCGCCGGCAAGCAGGATTTGGATGTCAGCGTCGACGTCAAGGAAGCGGCGATTTAGGCGCCTTCTTCACACAAGCGCCGCTGGCTTTGCCGCCATACTTTGCGTGCGAATCCAGTCGTAGAGCGTCTGCATGCCCGCGCCGGTCTTGGCGGAGACTTCGACGATCTCAACATCTGGATTGACGCGGAGAACGTTCTCCCGCGCCTGCTCCATGGAGAAATCCAAATGCGGCAGAAGATCGGTCTTGTTGAAGATGACGAGCTTCGCCGCGCTGAACATATGCGGATATTTGAGCGGCTTGTCTTCGCCTTCGGTCGTCGAAAAGATGACTACCTTGGCGTGCTCGCCAAGATCAAAGAGCGCCGGACAGACGAGATTGCCGACGTTCTCGATGAAGACGAGCGAACCCACGCTCGGCTTGAGTTCCGAAAGACCGCGCGCGATCATCTCGGCGTCGAGATGGCAACCCGTTCCGGTATTGACCTGCACCACCGGCGCGCCCGCCGCGCGAATGCGCTCGCCGTCGTTCGCTGTCGCCTGGTCGCCCTCGATGACGAACAGCGGCAGCTCGCCCGAAAGATCCGCGATGGCGCGCTCAAGCAGCGTCGTCTTCCCGGCGCCGGGCGAACTGACGAGATTGAGCGCGACGATCTCTCGACCTGAGAACCAGGCCCGGCATTTGGCGGCGATCGCGTCATTCTTCGCGAGAATCCGCGTTTCCAGTTCGAGGCGCCGGTGGGAATCCTCGTGAGCGTGATCGTGATCGCCGTGATCGTGCGCATGCGCGTGGCCGTGCTCGCGCCCGTGATGATGATCGTGTTCATCGTGATGATGTTCATCATGCGCGTGATGATGCTCACCATGAACATGATCGTGTCCATGGTCCCCGTCCGCGCCATGCGAATGGCCGTGGTCGTGACGATGTTCAGGCCGCGCCGCGATTTCCGTGCTCGCGCCGGTATGCAGATTTATCATCGTGGTCCCCTGCCCTTGGCAGCCGCAGCTCGTGCACATTATGCAGCCTCTTCGACTTCGATGCTTTTGATGTTCAGCTCTTCACCGCGCAGGCGCTGGAAGTGCAGAGAGCCGCACGGGCACGCCGAGAGCATGTCGGGCGTTGAAAATTCCGTCCCGCAAACATCGCAGCGCGCCTCGGCGTCGACGTGCCGAATGTCCAACTTCGCGTTTTCGAGCGGCGTGCCGCGGGCGACTTCTGGAAAGCAGAAAGCGACGGCTTCCGGTTCGACGCCCGACAATTTGCCGATCTCGATCGTCACGCGGCGCACGCTGCGGCCTTGCGCGGCTTCTGACGCCAATTCCACGATGCTGCAAACGATCGAGAGCTCGTGCACGTCGGCTCCCTTTAGCAGATGCGCGGCAGCTGCTCGCCGACCAGCATGTCGACGATACGGCGGCCCCCGAAAATCGTGCGCATCGTAACGCGACCCGGTTCGCCCGCGACGACAGCGCCGATGGTCGCCGCTTGCCGTCCGAGCGGATGCGCCCGCATGGCTTCGACGGCCTGCTCGGCCTCATCGGGCGGCGTAATCGCGACGATCTTGCCTTCATTGGCGAGATAGAGCGGATCGAGGCCGAGAATTTCACAGAAACCGCGCACCTCGTCTCGCAGCGGCGTGGCCGTCTCGTCGATCTCGATGGCGACCTGGGCGGCTTCGGCGATTTCATTGAGCACGGTCGCGATTCCGCCCCGCGTCGGATCGCGAATGAACCGCGTGTTCGGCGCCGCCTCGAGCAGGCTGGCGACAAGACCCTGGAGCGGCGCACAGTCGCTTTCGATGGCCGATTGCAGCGCCATGTCGCCGCGAGCGCCAAGAATAGCGGCGCCATGATCGCCGAGGAGCCCGTTGACGAGCACCACGTCGCCCAATCTCGCGCGATGCGCGCCAAGCTCTACGCCGGCCGCGACGACGCCAACGCCTGTGGTGGTGATGAACATCCGATCGCAGGCGCCCTTGTTCACAACCTTGGTGTCGCCAGTGACGATCTTCACCCCCGCCTCCTGAGCCGTCGCCGCCATGGACCGCGCAATCTGCCGAAGCAGGTCGATGGAGACGCCCTCTTCGACGATCACCGCGCAGGAGAGATAGAGCGGAAGCGCGCCGCCAACGGCGAGGTCATTGACGGTGCCGCAGACGGCGAGCTTGCCGATGTCGCCGCCGGGGAACACCAGAGGGTCGATGACAAAAGAATCAGTGGTGAAGGCCAAGCGGTCGCCATATTGCGTGAGGTCCAAAAGATCGATCCGCGCCTGATCGTCGAGCGGCGCGAGCAGCGGATTGTCGAAGGCTTCGACGAATACGTCATCGATCAAGTCCTTCATCGCCTTGCCGCCGCCGCCATGCGCCAGCGTGACGGTCGGCACATGCACTTTGCCGCGCGAACGTCGTGACGTGAAGGGGATCATATTCATGCCGCGCTCGCCTCCGCCTCGTCGCCTCCGTGCTTCACGCCGCCATACTGATAGTATGCGGCGCATGCGCCCTCGGAAGACACCATCAGCGCGCCAAGAGGCGTCTCCGGCGTGCAGGCGCGACCGAAGACCTTGCATTGCCAAGGCTTGATGACGCCCTTGAGGACTTCCCCGCACTGACATGCTTTTGGATCGGCAATGCGCGCGTTCGGCACCGCGTATTTGCGCTCCGCGTCGAAACTCGCATAGACGTCGCGAACCTTGACGCCGGAGTGATCGATGGACCCAAGCCCGCGCCATTCGAAGAATTCGCGCAGCTCATACACCTGTGCAACCGCCTTCAGCGCGACTGAGTTGCCTCCTGAAGGCGCGACCCGCGCATATTGATTTTCAATCTCGCAGCGTCCCTCGTCGATCTGCTTGAGCAGCATCCAGATCGACTGGAGGATGTCGAGAGGCTCGAATCCCGCGATCACCATCGGCTTCTTGTAATAGCGCGCAATGAACTCATAGGGCGCGTCGCCGATCACCATGGAGACATGGCCTGGTCCCAGAAATCCGTCGAGCCTCAGGTCCGGACTGTCGAGAATCGCCTTGATCGTCGGAACGATGGTGATGTGATTGCAGAAGATCGAAAAATTCTTGATTCCTTCGCGCTCAGCCTGCAGCACGGTCAGCGCCGTCGACGGCATGGTCGTCTCGAAGCCGATGCCGAAGAACACCACCTCTCTTCCGGGGTTCTGACGCGCGATAGTCAGCGCGTCCATCGGCGAATAGACCATGCGCACGTCGCAGCCGTCTGCCTTCGCCTGCAACAGGCTCTTGCGCGAACCCGGCACGCGCATGGCGTCGCCGAAGGTAGTGAAGATGACCTCGGGGCGCTCGGCGATGGCGACGCAGTCGTCGACGCGCCCCATTGGCAGCACGCAGACTGGGCACCCCGGTCCGTGCACAAGCTCGATGGACTTTGGCAGCATGCCTTCGACGCCATAGCGAAAGATGGAATGCGTGTGCCCCCCGCACACTTCCATGATCTGCAGCGGCCGACTTTGGTCGCGTCCGATTCGAGCGAGCAGCCGCTCGATCTCCTTGACCAGAATGTCGGCCTTCGCTCGATCCCGAAATTCGTCGACGAATTTCATGCAGCGACATCCTTGCTTAGGGCGGAACCGCGATGGTCGGCGAGCAGCGTGTGAACCAGGTCCCAGAGGATGTGATAGGCGGCGACGTGACATTCCTGGATTCGATGCACCGACGTCGTCGGCACGACAAGGCAATGATCGCAGACCGTCGCCATCTTGCCGCCATCCCCGCCAGAGAAGCCAATGGCGGTCAGGCCCATCTCCTTCGCCTTGGCGAAGGCGGCGACCACATTTGCCGAATTGCCGCTCGTTGAAAGACCGACGAGACCGTCTCCCTTGCGAGCGTAGGCAATCAGCTGACGCACAAAGATATGCTCGAAGCCGACGTCATTGGCGACCGCGGAAGTCATGGCGACATCCGCGGTGAGATTGATCGCCGTGAGCGCCGGCCGGCCGGCGGTGATCGGATGAAGAAATTCCACGGCGACATGGGAGGCGTCGCAACTCGAGCCGCCGTTGCCCATGGTGAACAGCCTGCCCCCGCCGCGGTAGACGGCGGCGAGCGCCCTGGCAGCTTCGAGCAGCGCTGCAGCCTGCCCGGCAAAAAACTTCGAACTGGCGTCGCGCGACTCACGCGCCTTTTCGTCGATCGACTGCAGCAGAGCCGCGTCGACGGCGGCGGGATCCTGCTCTCCGCCGTGGAGGAACGGATAGAGAATTTCCAATTCGCTCTTACCCGTCATAGTCTCTATTCCTCCGCCGCTATTGCGTCGGCTGCCGATTGCATATTCTCAAGCTCGGCTTGAAGCTCGCCGAGTTCTCGCAGCAATCTGAGCGTCTCCGCGGCCTCAGCTTCATTGATCCGACTCATTGCAAAGCCGACATGGACCAGAACCCAATCGCCGACGCATGACTCCACCGGATGCGCCTCATCAACGATGCAGCTGATGTTGATCTGCCGGCGCACGCCGCTCACATCGACCGTCGCGACGAGGTCGTCGGCATTGTCTATGCTGACGATGCAGCCGGGAATGCCGAGACACATGTGTCGTCCTCTCTATCTCTTGTCACATCGACTTCTATCAGACGCGCCGCGCCGATCGCCGCCTGTCCCAAGGACAGCCCGCCGTCATTAGCGGGCGCGTCAGCATGGGCCAGCACCGTGAGTCCGACTTCGCGTAATCTGTCGTGCACCCCTTCAAAGAGCACGCGATTTTGGAAGCATCCTCCGGACAGCGCCACCGTTTCGAATCGTCGCACAGCGGCAAGCCGCATAGCGAGTTCGGCAATCGAACCCGCGAGTCCATTGTGAAAGCGGCACGCGATAATGGATGCGGCGACGCCCCTTCTCAGATCGCCGCGGATCGCGCGCCAGAGGGGCGCTGGGTCGATGTCGATCAGCGCAGAGCCGGAAATCTCAAACTCATAGCCGCTCTCTTCAACCGGGGCTTCGGCGGCAAGCGCCTCGAGCCGCGCAGCGGCCTCGCCCTCATAAGCCTGATGGTCGGCACAGACGCCCAGCGCGGCGGCGACCGCATCGAACAGGCGGCCGCACGAGGAGGCTGACGGCGAATTGACGCCTTGCGCGATCATTCTGTCGATCGTCGCAAGCGGTTTGCCCTCGAGGGCTCTCCAATCCTCAGTCGCAGACAGCCCCGCATCGAACTCGCTCGCCGCTCTCAACTGCGCATAGAGATTGCGCCAGGGTTCGCGCACGGCCTGAGCGCCGCCGGGCATGGCGACCGGCTTCAAACGGGCCAGCCGTTCATAGCCATGATAGTCGGCGAGCAGGTATTCTCCGCCCCATATTGCGCCGTCCTCGCCAAAGCCGAGGCCGTCGAGCACGATCCCGAGCACGGCAGGCGCTCCGAGCGACCAGCCGTTCTCGGCAAGACAGGCGGCGACATGGGCGTGATGGTGCTGGATTTCGATCAGCGGGACGCCCCGTCTTTCCGCCTCTGCTTGGCCGAGTTTCGACGAAAGATATTCCGGATGGCGGTCGACGGCGATCGCGGCCGGCGTATGATCAAACAGACTCCGATACAAGGCTAAGTTCTTGCGATAGTCGTCGAAGGTGGCCGCGTTTTCGAGATCGCCCTGATGCTGCGACAGGATCGCCTGGCCATCCTTGACGAGGCAGAACGTGGCCTTCAGTTCGCCGCCCATGGCCAGCAGATCGGGCGCATTCTCAAAGCCATTCGGCAACCGCAGCGGCGCGGGCGCATAGCCGCGGGCGCGTCGCAGGACTCTCGGTCGCCCCTCCATGATCCGCACGACAGAATCGTCAACGCGGTTGGCGATGACGCGATCATGCACCAGCGCGAAGGAAGCAATGCCCGCGAGCTGTCGACGCGCTTCCTCATCGTCGATGACGGCGGGCTCATCCGAGATATTTCCGCTCGTCACGACGAGCGGATGTTCGAACTGCTCCATCAATAAGAGATGCAGCGGCGTTGTCGGCAGCATGAATCCAAGCGCGCCGAGTCCCGGCGCCACGCTGTCGGGGAGACGCTCTTGACCTCTCGCGCGCAGGAGCACGATGGGCGCTTCGACGCTCTTGAGCGCACGCTCCTCGACGGCGTCGACCGCGCAGTAGCGTCTTATGACATAGAGATCGCGCGCCATCAGCGCGAACGGCTTTGCGTCGCGACGTTTCAGCCGACGCAGCCGCGCGACGGTCTCCGGACTGGTCGCGTCGCAGGCCAGGTGATAGCCGCCGAGTCCTTTGACGGCGATGATCTCGCCGTGCGCGATGAGGCAGGCGGCGATCGTCACAACGTCGGCGTCGGCGTCGTCGCGAGGAACTTGCGTTTGGCCGAATGCAACAAGCGCCACGGTCGGTCCACAAGCCGAGCAGGCCACAGCTTCGGCATGAAAGCGGCGGTCCGTTGGGTCGCGGTATTCCCTTTCGCACGACGCGCATAGGGTAAAGGGCGCCATCGTGGTGCTGGCGCGATCGTAGGGAACCGCCGTCACGATGCTAAGACGCGGTCCGCAATGCGTGCAATTAGTGAAAGGGTAGCGATAACGGCGTTCGACCGGATCGCCCAGCTCCGCAGCGCAGGCTGCGCAGAGCGCCGCGTCCGGCGCGACCTGGGTGCGGACGGGTCCGCCCACGCTTTCGGCGATGCGGAACTCCTCTGACAGCTGACCGCTGTATCCTTGCCTCTCGATGCCATCGATACGGGCGAGCGGCGGTGGGTCTTGTTCGATCCGTCGAAGCAAAGTCGCAATCCGGGACGGCTCGCCACTGACGCGGATCAATAGGCCCTCGCCGTCGTTTAGAACCTCGCCGGCGAGTCGGAGTTCGCGCGCCATGCGCCAGACCGTCGGCCGGAAACCGACGCCTTGCACACGGCCGCGGACGCGAAATTCGAGCGTCTCCGACTGCTCTGCCCCGAAACCCATGATGCGCCGTCGCCTCACATGTTGCTGATCTTGATATATCGGTAGATGTCTTTTGCGTTCATGATCAGCAGCCCTACGATGATAACTGCGAGGACGATTCCTGTAATCTCCCATCCGCTCATGACACTTCTCCCGTTCCGCTAGCCTTCCCGCTACCGAACCCACCCAACTTAGGCGACCATCATTTCGTCGATCAGCTCTCCGATCGTATCCACGGCCACGCCGACCGCAGTCGCGACAGGCGCGCTGAGGCCCATGACTCCTTCGTCGCCGCCGAACGTCAGTGGCTCGCAGGCGACCAGAAGGACGCGGCGACAGCTTCCGCCAAGGGCCGAAACCAGACGCAAAACCTTCGCGGGATCGAGATCATGCGGCGAAATCGCCAGATCCTCAGGAGAGAGATCGCCGTCTTCGACGAATTCCGGCTCCACGACCGACACGACGCCAGGGGCCTCTCCGCGTTGCGCCGCATCCACGAGAATGACGGCGTCATAGCCGTCCATCAGCGCATAGGTGAGATCGATCCCACGAATGCCGAAATCGATCACGCGCGCGCCGTCCGGCAGCTTCGCCTGTGAAAGACCGCGCGCGACCTCCACGCCGAAGCCGTCATCGCCCTTGAAGATATTGCCGACGCAAGCGACAAGGACCGATGTCATGACCCTTCTCCTGCAGCGATCGGTTCGATCTCCTCCTGGCTGAAAAAGAAACGATGTCCGGGAAAACCGGCCGCGCCGAGATCACGCCCCGGGTCGTCAAGCAGGGTCACCGCGACATGCACGCGGTCCTCGAAGTCGCGCTCGATGGCCTCGACCACGGCGATCTTGCCTTTAAGCGCAATATCGATGACGTCGCTGCCGGGCTTGGGGCGAAGCCGGACATGGGCTCCCACACACAGCTTGCCGCCCCCGTCGAGCAGCGAGACCAGCCGGGGGGCGGCGTCTGCGCCTCTCAACAGCGGTTTGGCCGGACTGGACTGCGACGAGCCATTGCGCATGACGCCATGCAGCTGAGCCATGTCCTGCGCCGTCAATGCATGGGTGCGCTCCAGTAGCGCCAGCGCCCGCGCGTCCACCGACGCCATCTCGCGTTTCTCTGCGTCGGTCATGGCGAGAATGCGCAGCGTCAGGATCTCGTCGATCTCGGTGCCGTCGAACAGGTCGCCCGGGCTTTCCGGCGCGATCCCGGGGTGATCGTAAAGGATGATTGGCGAAGCGAGCATGGCGCTGTCTTCTGGACCGCCGACCAGCACCGGAAAGGCGCCGACATTTCGACACTGCGCAGCAGCCTCGCGCAATTCTTCAGGCGGATCGAGCAGGGAGACGAACGAGCCGTCTTCGACGGTGAGGATCGCATGAGTCGAAGCGAAAGCGCGAAGCTGCGCCAAGGCGCGCTCTTTCCGATCGGAGTCGGAAAGCGGCGTCACGTTTTTGATCCGAAGGGTTAGCTTCCACAGATCGGCTTCGAGCCTCTGCGCCTTCGCTTCAATCACCCCTTCGATCGTCTGAGAGGTGCGAATGAGCGCGGCGACGATGCTTCCATCTTGCGTGCGCACAGCCTCGAATTCCCGCGCGCCCTCGAAGCGGAACGGCGTCGTGATGGCGGCGTCCTGGAGGTCGCATGGCTGCAGTGGACCCAGCGCCGCTTCGCGTTCGACCGCCTCCTCCCAGGCCAGCAGCTCTCGCCCGGCGACAGTAAGGCTCGGAACGAGCGCCACCACCGGTTCGCCCTTTTCCGGAAGTTCCTCGGCGGGCGTCGCCAGTCGTCCAACGTCCCGACGTACAACCTGCAGGAATCGGAAATGCGCGCCAAAGCCGGCCTGCTCCCCGCCGCGTAGCAGAACCTGCGTTTCCATCATCGACGCGTCGCCCTGCTGGTCGAACGCTTCCGGGAATACGCCGCCGAATGTCCAGCGCTGTCGATTCTTGATCGAAGACGGCCGATACGGGTAGAGAATGTAGCCCTCGTATAGAACGGCGTTGGCGATCGCCTTGATCGAGTCGAGTTTCATGTCGCCTCCGCCGCGTGCGATTCGAGCAGCGACTGAAAGGCGCGTTCGAATGTCGGTAGACCGCGCCGCCGCCGATAAAGATCCAGCTCCTCAAAAGCGTCACGCTGCAGGCAGAGCCACACGCTCTGCGGATAGTAATGCTCCATCATTGCGCGCCATACCGCTACGGGCAGGCGATACGCGCACTCCTTGCTCCATGGGATTTGATCGATCTGCAATCTCCCTTCGACGTCTCGGTAGAAGATCGAGCCGCTGAACAGAAACTTGAGCGGAATGTCGCCCTCTCGCAGACCATGGAAGTATTTTGTCGCCGCAATGTTGAAATCATAGCTGCACGATACGGGCAGCTCGACTTTGCGGTCGGAATTGAAGGACGGAATAGATACGCTCGCATGTGTCCAAAGGAGACTGCGTAGCGTTTCGCCCCAACGTGAAGGCTCGCCGAATAGATCCGAAAGCCGGTCATGCTCATCTCCGGCGTAGCGCCGCCGGACGGGCTCGATCCGGACCTGACAATTGAGCGTCACATTCAGGACGGGCAGTTCCGGCGTCTTGTTCACGACAGTCAGCCCGAACAGCAGCAGCGGCGCAGCCGAAAATTTCTCGACTCCGACGTCCTCGATGATGAAGTCGAGTTCAACCATGGATCCCATCCTTCATCTCGACTCCATCGCGCAACTCCTGGAAGTAGGTTCGAACAGCCTCCCACGCCTCTGCGCCGCCAGATAATCCTCGCCAATGCTTACGAATAAGTCCGATCAGCGCATAGCAGCAGTCGATCGAAACGAGATAATACTCACGCGCCCCGTGCATCCGATTGACGAGCAAAGCTTCCACGTCCGGAGCGAGGACCGCGAGCACAGGATTGCTTGCGATCAACCGCGACCATGCATCCGCGGAGAAGCGAGATTCAGTCGCGCCGGCAGGTCCGGGATAGATCGCCACAGGACCCTGCGCCTGTGTGCTGTGAAAAATAAAGGCGAGATCGATGGGGACGCCCAAGGCCTCCCATTCGGCGTCGCTCACGTCAAAGTCGCGTAGAACATGAGTGGGCGCGCGCGTGGCGGCGTAGCGCTCTCCCGCCCCCAAGAGGAGCGCGCATTGCGGGCAGGCGCAATAAAAGTTGCGCGTCGCGCGCTCGACCAAATGCGCATGCCGCGCATCGATGGGCTTCGAGCAGAAGTCGCAATGCTCCTCCTTCGCCACGATGAGCGAACGCCGCAGCCGAGAGGCCCAGTTGCCGGACTGTACTCTTTCCATGCCTCGCGCCTCTCTTCCTAGGCGGCGGTTGCGGCGTAAATTTCGGTCATGTCCATTTCGATCAAAATATCATCGAGGTCAGGGGCGGCATCGGTAAGGGCGGACTCGATCTCGAGCCGTAACTGCTCTGTCGGCTCGGCGCGGCCATTTCTTCTGAGTTGAACCATCGCGAAGCCTGCACCGACGCTGAGCAGCTTTACATGCAGGCCGCGTTCGCTCCACACTGCGCCCAAGTGCGCGATGACTCCACGCAGACGCTCCTCGACGCTCTGCGGATGCAACCCATGGAGCAGCAACATCGCGACGACGTCGCGATCCTCGACGATCTGTTCCAACAGCGCCGCGCGAACGGGCGAAGCTTCGACGATCGCGCCGAGCCGCTCAAACGCCCGGCCATGCAGATCCAGGAGAAGCGCCAGCAGCTCCCGCGCCGCTTCACGTCCTTTTTCGTCCGCGATGCCTTCGATCGCCGCTGTCAGCTCTTCGAGTCGGGCCAGCGACCGCTCGAGCGGCTCCCTTTGCGCCTCCCCATTCATGGGGACTGCTTTCGGGACGCGCCAAACATCGGCGAGTGCCGGGTTTGAACTGTTCCGCCGCCGCCGACATACATGTGCACGCCGCATGGGAGGCACGGATCGAAGCTGCGCACCGCCCGCATGATGTCGATGCCCTTGAATTTGTCAGGCCCGTTCTCTTCGAAGATTGGCGTGTTCTGAACGGCGTCCTCGTAGGGCCCCGGCGTCCCGAAGTCGTCCCTCGGCGTCGCATTCCAGGGCGTCGGCGGATAGGGATGGTAGTTGGCGATCTTCTTGTCCTTTATGACGAGATGATGTGACAGCACGCCGCGCACCGCCTCATGGAAACCGCAACCGATGGCCTCGTCGGGGACTTCGAACGGCGTAAAGGTCTTCGTGCGACCCGCCTGTATTTCTGTGAAAGCCTGCTCGAGGAAGAAATATGCCGCGGCGGCGCAATAGGCCTGGAAGTAGGTGCGCGCGCGATCGCGCTCAATCGCATTGCTCCACTGCGGAACCTTCCATTCGAACTCGACTGCCGGCTTGAGCGCCGTCTTGGGCAGATGGATTTTGACGCTGTCGCCGGTGGCTTTGACATAGCCGTTCATGTCGACCAGCCCCGCCAGCGCGGTGGAGAACAGTCGCGCGAACGCGCCGCCGCCGGTGTCGAGCGGCAGATGATCGCCGCTGCTCTTGTCGAGCCAGCGCGGGCACATCACCCATGAGTAGTTCTTGTCGAAATCCCGTTTCTGCGGCCGAGGAATGGTCGTCTGGTTCCAGGGATGCTTTTGATCGACGGGATTGCCCAGCGGATCGGTCTTGACGAAGGTTTCGCAGTCGTCCCAGTCTTCGTAATAGGACTGTCCACGCAGAATCCGGATCTGCAGATTGATGTCGACGAGATCGGTCGTGACAAGCTTGCCGTCGACGACGACGCCCGGAGTGACGAACATCTTCCGACCCCAGTCGGTCATGTTCTTGTAGTTATAGTCGCAGTGGTTCGGATCCTGGAACGCGCCCCAGCATCCGAGCAGGATTCGACGGCGTCCGACCTCCTCATAGCCCGGCAAGGCCTCGTAGAAGAAGTCGAACAGATCATCGTGCAACGGCACGCATTTCTTCATGAATTCTGCGTAACGCACGAGTCGCGTCAGATATTCGGTGAAAAGCTGATTGGACGGCACCGTGCCGACGCCGCCAGGATAAAGGGTGGAGGGATGCACATGGCGTCCCTCCATTAGGCTGAACATCTCGCGCGTGTAACGGCTTACAATCAATGTCTCTCGGTAGAACTCGCCTGAGAATGGATTGAGCGCCGTCATGATGTCGGCGATCGTTCGATATCCATGCGCTTCTGCGTTCCGCGCCGGCGTTCGCTGCGCCTTCGCCCAGACGCTTGGATTGGTCTCCTTGACCATCTGTTCGCAAAAATCGACGCCCACCAGATTGTCCTGGAAGATGTTGTGGTCGAACATGTATTCGGCGGCTTCGCCGAGATTGATGATCCAGTCGGCGAGCGGCGGCGGCTTGATCCCATAGGCCATATTCTGCGCATAGACCGAGCAGGTCGCGTGATTGTCGCCGCAAATGCCGCAGATTCGGCTGGTGATGAAGTGCGAGTCGCGTGGATCCTTGCCCTTCATGAAGATGCTGTAGCCGCGAAAAATCGACGACGTGCTGTGACATTCGGCGACATGCCGGTTCTCGAAATCGATCTTGGTGAATATTCCGAGACTGCCGACGATGCGGGTGATCGGATCCCAATTCATCTCGACGAGGTTGGGAGAAGCTTTACCGGGGCTCGGAGGGGCCGAAGGACGGGTGGCAAGGTCGACCATATTCGCGATCCCTTAACTAGAGTGGATGAGTCTTGTTTGGCCGATCAGGTTCGTAGCCGGTGGTGTACGTCGCCTTCCTGTTGCGCCACTTCGGCTCCCTATTGAGCGTGTGATTGGTGATCTTGCGGAGATTTCGGATCAAAACGCCGTAAGGCTTGATCAGCGTCGATGAGATTCGCGCGCCGGGCGGCTCGTCCATGAACGGCATGAACTTGTCGGGAAAGCCCGGCATCGTGCAGCCGATGCAAATGCCGCCGACGTTCGGACAACCGCCTAGCCCGGCGATCCAGCCACGCTTCGGCACATTGCACTGAACGACTGGCCCCCAACAGCCGATCTTCACAAGGCACTTGCGCGAACCATACTCTTCCGCGAAGTCGGCTTCCTCGTAATAGGCGGCGCGATCGCACCCTTCGTGAACGGTAGGGCCGAAGAGCCAGCGCGGGCGGCCGTGTCCATCGACAGGTATCATCGGCGCGAGGCCGGCAAGCTGCCGCAGCAGGTAAAGAAACGTCTCCATGAAATTGTCCGGCTGAACGGGACAGCCCGGCACGTTGACGATCGGCAATCCGGCCTTCGATTTCCATTCGACTCCGAGATAATCTTGAAGGCCCATGCAGCCGGTGGGATTGCCCTTCATCGCATGCACGCCACCGAAGGTGGCGCAGGTGCCGGCGCCAATCACGGCGAGCGCCTTCGGCGCCAGCCGGTCGATCCATTCTGTGGTTCTGATTGGCTGACCCGTCGATGGATCAGTTCCAACTGCCGCCCAGTAGCCCTCGCCGCTCAGCTTTTCGTTCGGGATGGACCCCTCGACGACGAGGACAAAGTGCTCAAGTTCGCCCCGAGCGCCCTGATGGAACGCTTTCATGAAATCGTCGCCGACCTCATAGGACAGCACCGCGTTGTGCAGATGGACTTTCGGCAGTCCCGGTATCGCGCCGAGAACGACATCTTCGATGCTCGGCTCGCTCGCTGCGGTGATCGACACCGAATCGCCGTCGCAGCTCAGGCCTGCCGTCAGCCAGAGCACATGCAGATCTTCAATCTTGTTCGACGGCTGTTGGGAGATCGGATTGGAGTCTGTAGCCATCGCGGTCCATCCTTTCACCAGAGAGTTGGCGAGGCGTGACTAAAGTTCCGCTCGAGCCGTGCAAGCGCCCAGCTCAAGGACTGCTTCTCTGGTTGAAGAAGGCGGCTAAGTCGGTCACGAGAGCGCCCTCGGCGACACCAACCGGCGGCGTACAAGCCCGTCGCAGGCGAAAGGCAAACTCTGGAAGTTGAGAAATGTTCCTAAGAGACGAGACGAAATGCGCTGCTCATGCACCAGCTAGGGCGTGTGTTTTCTTTCTTGAGCGCAACAGTTGACGCCGCCGCTATCTGGCGTGACTGCGCGCGCAGGTCCGGCGTGAGCGAGACATAAACCATCCGTCACGCGGAACATCAGGGCGAGGCAAGTTTCGCTTGTGCTCGCCCTGTCATTCCTTGCTATTTCACTTCGGCGAGGCTGATGAGATCGAAGTGACGATTGACGCCGGCATGGATCAGATTGCCATTGAAGCGCGTTGAGCTCGTCGCGCCATAGGCATAGAAGCCGTTCGGCTGGACAAAGAACGTCGACGCCTGAGCGGTTCCGAGATCGTAGCGCAGATAATCGACCTTCACGCTCCAATCCGGCGTGAACATCCACTCGGCGCCGCCGCCCGCCGTCCAGCCGATGAGACTGTCCTGATAGACCGGATTGACCAGGGTCTGGTTCGTCGCCCCGATGCGCCGGGTGAACAGCGCGGCGTTGGAGGTGACGCCGCCATAGGCCATGCCGCCCGTGCCGTAAACAGCGAGCGTCGGCGTGACGAGATAGCCCAGCCGGCCGCGGATCGTGCCGAGATAGTTCAGCGTCGCGGTGCGTTGCGCATAGGTGGCGAAGCTGTCGCCGCCCGCGGCTGTCAACGCGGCCTGCCATTTAGTGTCGGTATTGCCTGAAACGCCGTGAAGATCCGCCTCCGCCCCGACGAGGAAGCTGTCGGCGAACTTCCAATTGGCGCCGATCTGCAGGCCGCCGATGAAGCCGGCGAGATGGTTCGTCTGGTTGATCGGCGTCGCGCTCGCGGCGATCGCCGGACTTGCCGCCGCCGGTCTGAAGGGCCACGGCTGAACGATCGAGCGGGGATTCGACCAGGACCCGCCCCCGTTCAGCCCGACGTAAACATCCGACCAGCTCGGCGGCGGCGCAGGCGGCGCAGCCTCCTTTGCCGGCCCATGTGGCGAGAAGAGCGCGAGAAAATCCGAACCCGGCGGCTTGGTGATCGGGTTGCCGTCGCCAAAGGCGTTGGCCGAGACTTCAAGATAGAAGAAGTCGGTGGGGCGCGCGGTCAGACCGTTCGTCGTGGTCGTCTGTCCGGGAAAGGATTGCGGGAAGTAAGGCTGCCATGCGACAGGCGACGCGAAGCTGGAGGTGAATGAGCCGGGCCAGAACCTCGAATAGCTCGCCGTCATATTGATGAACGCATTCAGCTTATAGCGGATGCGCAGATCATATTCCGTGCCAAGGAACGTGCCCCTGTTGCCGAGCGGCGCGAAGAGATTGGCGCGGTCCCAGGCGGCGGCGGCGCTGGCCAACCAATAGGCGCTGAAGGCGGTGTCGACCTGGAGATTCTTGAAGGGCGAGAATTCGAGACGCGCCTTCGCGGCCTTGATGTTGTTCCACGCAATGTAGTCATTGCGGGAGAACGGCTGATTGAAGCCGTAGAAAATGTCGAAGGTCTGGTTGACGCTGTCGAAGGGGCTCTTGTTTCCGGTCCCATAGATGTAATCGGCGCTGAGGCGCGGCTTCCAAAAAAGGTCAGAGAATGTGTAGCCGAGTTCGACCGAATAGGCGATGGCGTCATGCTGGACCGTCGTCTGTATGGCGTTTTGAACAGCGCCGAATCCGCGAAATTCGCCGGTCTCGCCCATCTGCTTATTGACGTCGGCGTCGTAGTCAAAGTCGCCGAGCACGCCGTAGACGCGCAGGCCCGGCGCATAGGTGCTTCTGTGGAGCTTTAACGCATTCGACGTGTTGAGGAGATCCGCATATTGCTTGCGGCCGAGGAAATACGGCTGGATCGTTGCATATTCCGACCACCGGCGGATGCTCAACACCGTGCCATATATCCAGTTTCCCCATTCGGGCCTGTCGAACTCATAGGGATAGCGCACGACCGGCCGCATCAGGAAGCTGTCGATATCCCAGTCGTTGTCCTTCTTGCCCAGCCTTAGGCGAAAGCCTTCGAAATTATTTGTCGTGTTGCGGAACTCATTGTTCGCGATCAGACGCCTGTCGAGCAACTCCAAATGGAAGCGGCCGGCGCGAATGCTGAGCGGCCGATCATTGCCGAGATCGTCCTTGCCAAGCGCGTCCTTGAAATAGAGCTCTGCGAACGCCTGGATGAGATCGGTCTGATTGATCTCCTGTCCCTGCAATTGATAGAGGCTGTTGTAGGCGCGCGAATCCTGAAATTCGACGACGAAGCGCAAGGGATCCAGGACGTTCTGGACGCCGAGATAGGCGCGCGTCCGCGACAGCCATAGCGAGTTGGGGAAATATCGTCTTGTCGACGTCCAAGGATTCGTCGTCGTGTTCGTCCACGGCCGATAATCGTCCTTGCGGTATTCGAAGCGAACGCGCGTATCGAGGCCGACATTCAGCCAGTCGACGCCTTCGAATTCCTTGTAGGTCTTGCCGAGATTGCGGACATAGGGCGGGATATCGGGCTGCGGCTCCAGACGATAGCCGCGCGTCGGCACGTAATAGCTCTTCTTGGGCGGCGGAGTCGGGGGAAGCGCCGCCGGACCACCAGCCGACTTGCCAGCAGTGTTCGCTTTCACCCCAGCTTTTAAAGCCCCATCTGATTTTCCGGGTTTTTCCTCAGCCGGCTTTTGAGCACCTTCCTCGGCAAGCGACGGTTCGGGCATGAAGGCGACAACCATCGACGCGACTGCGGCTCCAACTTTCATTTTTCGCTTTAACATCGCTGTTCTCGAACTCCGGTCGCGGAGGTCTGCGCCTCTGCGAACTATTGCCGTCCAAAGCCAGTCAATCGAAAATGCTTCTTATTGTCTATAGAGTTTATAGACAATATCATCAATCGAGCGGAACCGTTGCTGTAATGTCACAGTCTGTAGGATTGCCCGCCGGCCTGATGCGCACAACCAAGCGCATCATCATCTATTCTGCAGAGCGAAGAACAGGCGCGGGTATCGCAAAAGGACTTTGCCGTCCGGCTGTCGTGGATAGGCCTGCGCGAGCCTCTCGCGATATCGCCCAAGAAATTCGACGCGCTCGTTGGCGTCGAGCAATTCGAGAAATGGGCGAAGGCCAGAGCCTTCGAACCATTCGACGACCCCGTCAGGACCGTCGAGGGGGTGAACATAGACCGTCTGCCAAATGTCGATCGTGCTGCAGAGCGGCGCCAGCAGATTGTAATATTCCTCGAGCGGACCGAGCACCATGATCGACTTGGCGACCGGCAACAGCCGAGGCGCCCACGGCCCGTCCGCCGCGACCATGCGCATCGCCGCGTGCGAAAGCTCATGCGTATTGTTCGGCATCTGGACGGCGAGACGCCCGCCGGGCCGAAGATAACTCAGCAGCCTTGTCATCAGACTGCGATGGTCAGGCAGAAAATGCAGCGCCGCATTGGCGAAGATGAGATCGGCGGGCTCAAAGGGACGCCAATGCGCGATATCATCTTTGATGAAGGTCGCCGTCGGCGTGCGTGCACGAGCGACCGCCAGCATGTTGTCGGACTTATCGAGCCCGACGATATCGGCGCCCGGAAAGCTCATCGCGAGGAGCTGCGTGCTGTTGCCAGGTCCGCAACCCAGATCAAAAACGAGCCGCGTGTCGCAATAGGGCACGCGCGCAAGCAAATCGCGAGCGGCGCGCGTGCGCTCGGCTTCAAATTTCAGATAGAGCGCCGAGTTCCAATCGTTCGTCGCTCCGCTTTCGTCTATCCTCTCGACAAGCGCAGAACTCAAATCCCGTCTCCGGCGTTGACATAATCGCCGTTCTCGTCCGCCGGAAAGATCCGCGCTTTCGTAAATGAAAGCGGCACGCGACCGCCGAGAGCCGCCGAACGTTCGAGCGGCGAATCGATCTCGAGGGTCTGGTCATAGCCGTCAATAGCGATGGTGGCGCGAACGCCGGCAGGCGTACGTCGCAGGCTTTCGACGCGGCCTTCCAGATCGCCGTCGCCTTCAGAGGCGACGGCGATGTCCGCCGGGCGGAAGAAGACCCTCGCGGGTCCGCTGCGCAATCCGTGCGTATCGATGTGCAATTCGCGCCCGCCAAATTTCACATGGCCATCAGAGATGGTGACCGGCAATGCGACCGCTTCACCGACGAAGGAAATGACGAAAGGCGAAGCCGGCCGGTCGTAAAGCTCTTCGGGCGTGCCGATCTGCTCGATACGGCCTTCGTTGAGAACGACGACGCGGTCTGCGAGCTCCATCGCCTCGTCCTGGTCATGCGTGACGAAGACCGTCGTCAATCCTGTCTGCTTGTGAATGTCGCGCAGCCATCGGCGCAAATCTTTGCGCACGCGCGCGTCCAGCGCGCCGAAAGGTTCGTCAAGCAGCAGCACGCGCGGTTCGATGGCGAGCGCACGCGCGAGCGCGACGCGTTGCCGCTGGCCGCCGGAGAGCTGCGCCGGATATCGGCCTCCAAGACCGTCGAGCTGCACGAATTGCAGAAGTTCGTCGACGCGCGCCTTGATCGACGCGCGAGACGGACGCGTGCGTCTGGGACGGACTCTCAGACCATAGGCGACATTGTCCGCGACAGTCATGTGTTTGAAGAGCGCATAGTTTTGAAAAACCATGCCGACATGGCGGTCCTGCACCGGCAGATTTGTCGCGTTCTCGCCGTCGAACAGAAGCCGCCCACGATCGGGAGAATTGAGCCCAGCGATCACGCGCAGCAGCGTTGTCTTGCCAGATCCGGATGGACCAAGCAGCGCGACGAGCTCGCCGGGCTGGATGTCGAGACTGACGTCCCGCAATGCAGGAAACGCGCCGAAGTCCTGCTCGACTCCCTCGATACGGATGGCAGCGCCGCGCTTATTCGCCTCAGTGTCGGCGCGCGCGTCCGGAGAGCACGTCAGCGTGACGCCATTCGAGGAGGGTCTTGAGTCCGAGCGTGACGAGCGCCAAGCCTGCAAGAAGTGCCGCGAGAGCGAAAGCGGCGACATTGTTATATTCATTGTAAAGTATCTCCACCTGAAGCGGAATGGTGTTGGTCAGGCCGCGGATGTGGCCGGATACGACGGAAACGGCGCCGAATTCACCCATGGCGCGGGCGTTGCAGAGCAGCACGCCGTAGAGCAAGCCCCACTTAATGTTCGGCAGGGTGACGGTGAGGAACGTCTTGAAGCCAGACGCGCCCAGCGTGAGCGCCGCCTCCTCCTCGACCTTGCCCTGCTCCTGCATCAACGGAATCAGCTCGCGGGCGACGAAGGGAAAAGTCACGAAAATCGTCGCCAGAACGATGCCCGGCACAGCAAAAATAATCCGCACGTCATGTGCTGCGAGCCAGGGACCGAAGAGGCCCTGACCGCCGAACACGAGCACATAGACGAGGCCAGCGACGACAGGCGACACCGAGAAAGGAAGATCAATCAGGGTGATGAGGACGCTCTTGCCGGGAAAGGAAAACTTGGCGATCGACCAGGACGCCGCCAGACCAAACACGAGATTGGCCGGCACGGCGAGCGCCGCGACAAGAAGCGTCAGTCGAATGGCGGCGAGCGCATCTGGATCACGGAACGCCGCAAAAAAGGATTCAGCACCCTTGTTAAGGACTTCGACGAAAACGACTGCGAGCGGCGCTAGAAGGAAGAGAGCTAAAAACAGCACCGCCGTCGCAATGAGCGCATAGCGCGCAAGCGGCGAGTCTTGCGTCACCGGCCGGTATCTGGCGCGACCACGGGCAACGGGAGTCAATGCAATCTCAGACATGACCGAACCTCCTGCGACTCCACGCCTGGACGAGGTTGATGAGGAGCAGCGCGGCGAAGGAGATCGCCAGCATGATCGTCGCGATGCCGGTGGCGCCCGCGACATCATACTGCTCAAGTTTCACGACGATGAGCAGCGGCGCGATCTCTGAGACGTAAGCGATATTCCCCGCGATGAAGATCACCGAACCGTATTCGCCGATCGCTCTGGCGAAGGCGAGCGCAAAACCGGTCAACAAGGCCGGCGCCAACGGCGGGAGCATGACGCGGATCACAGTTTGCAGCCGGCTCGCGCCCAGAGTCGCGGAGGCCTCCTCCAGTTCGACTTCGAGCTCGGAAATAATCGGCTGCACGGTGCGGACGACGAAGGGCAAACCGATGAAGATGAGCGCAACCAGAATGCCCCAGCGAGTGAAGGCGATCTTGATGTCAAAGTCGGCAAGCGGCTCGCCGAACCAACCATTGGGCGAATAAAGCGCCGCAAGCGAAATGCCCGCGACCGCGGTCGGCAGCGCAAACGGCAGATCAACGAACGCGTCGAGCAGCCGGCGGCCCAGAAAATCATATCGCGTGAGAACCCATGCCACGATGAGGCCGAAGAGGAGATCGACGACCGCCGCGGCGAATGAAATGAAGAACGTGGTGCGCAACGCCGCCGCGACGCGTGGCTCGGAGGCGATCGCATAGAGGCCGGAAAGTCCCAGCTCCGACGACCACCAGATGAGCGTGGCGAGCGGAAGCAGGACGATCAAGCCGAGATAGATCAGCGTGTAGCCGAATGTCAGGCCGAAGCCAGGAATGACGCTCGGCGCCGTGAAGCGCCGAGCGTTTTTGCCGACAAGACTCGGGGAGGTCACCTTGTCAGCTCTTGTTTCTGGATTTCGTCGAAAATGCCGCCGTCGGCGAAGTGCTTCTTTTGCGCGGCCGCCCAGCCGCCGAAGGTCTTGTCGACGGTGATGAACTCGATCTTGGCGAATTTCTTGACGTCTTCTTTCGCCGCATATTCCGGATGCACAGGGCGATAGAAATTGCGCGCGATGATCGCCTGCGCGGGCGGCGAATAAAGGAAGTCGAGATAGGCTTCCGCGAGTTGTCTGTTGCCTTTCGCATCGGCGTTGGCGTCGACGACGGCGACCGGCGGCTCCGCCAGAATCGATTGCTGCGGCGTAACAATCTCAAATTTGTCGCCGCCGAATTCCTTGAGGGCGAGGAACGCCTCGTTCTCCCATGCGAGGAGGACGTCGCCGATGCCGCGCTGAGCGAAGGTGATTGTCGAGCCCCGCGCGCCCGTGTCCATCACCGGCGCGTTCTTGTAGATCGCTTTGACGAAGTCTCTCGTCTTCGCTTCGTCGCCGTTGAATTTTTTCAGCCCGTAGCCCCAGGCTGCGAGATAGTTCCAGCGGGCGCCGCCGGACGTCTTGGGGTTGGGCGTGATCACAGCGACGCCAGGCTTCGCCAGATCGTCCCAATCCTTGATGGCTTTCGGATTGCCCTTGCGAACGAGAAACACGATCGTCGACGTATAGGGCGAAGAGTTGTTGGGGCGGCGCTTCTGCCAGTCGACGGGAATTTTGCCGCTCCTGTTGGCGATCGCGTCAATGTCGGCGGCAAGCGCCAGCGTCACGACGTCCGCATTCAGCCCCTCGATCACTGCGCGGGCTTGCGCGCCCGAGCCGCCGTGCGAGGACTGAATTTCGATCGTCTCGCCTGTCCTGGCCTTCCAATCCGCGGCGAACGCCGGATTGATCGCTTTGTAAAGTTCGCGCGTGGGATCGTAGGAGACATTCAAGAATGTCTGACCCGCCTGAGAATGCGCGCTTGCGAGCATCGTCAGCGCGACCAAACTTCCTAAAATCCCAAGGCCAAGGCCCCTCTGCAAATTCTCGCCCATAGCTCTGCCACTCCATTAGTCTATAAAATCGGTAGCATGACTATACTGATTGAGCAAGTCGAAAAGCGGGGCTTCTCCCTAGATCGTTGTCTGAGGAAGCGGCGAACTGCGGAAGGAACGCCTACCAGCGAAGCACGGCGCCGCCCCAGGTCATGCCAGCGCCGATCGCCATCATGGCGATGACATCGCCTCTCTTAAGCTTGCCGGCGCGATTGGCCTCGTCGAGCGTGATCGGCATCGAAGCGCTCGACGTGTTTCCGTAGCGATCGATGTTGATCCAGCACTTCTCGAAAGGCACGCCGAGGTTCTGCATCGCGGATTCGATGATCCGCTTGTTGGCCTGATGGGCGATCACGTGATTGATGTCGGCGGCGGTCAGACCGGCGGCTTTCAGCGTGTCGCCGACCACTTCGGGCAAGAGCCGCGTCGCGACCTTATAAACTTCCCGCCCGCGCATTTTTATCTTGCCGGCCCTTTCCTCCAGCATCTCGGCCGAAGGCGGGCGTCGGCTGCCGCCGCCATAGATGCCGAGAATGCCAGTCATCGAACCGTCGGTGCGCAGGTTCGCGGCGAGCACGCCGCGCCCGTTCTCCTCGCTGGCGCCCAGCAAAATGGCGCCGGCGGCGTCGCCGAACAGCACGCAGGTTTCGCGATTGGTCCAATCGACGAAGCGGCTCAGGGTCTCGGCGCCGATCACGAGCGCGCGCTTCACCTTGCCGCTTCGGATGAACTGGTCGGCGATGGAAAGTCCGTAGAGAGAGCCGGCGCAGGCGGCCCCGACGTCGAAGGCGAAGGCGTTGCTGGCGCCAAGCTGGGCCTGAACAAAGGAGGCGCAGGACGGCGTCGGCGTATCGCCCGTCACCGTGCAAACGACAAGCATGTCGACGTCGTCAGGCTTCACACCGGCAAACTGCAGCGCCTCCTTGCCGGCGGCCGCCGCAAGATCTGATGTCGCCTCATGATCGGCAGCGACTCTGCGCTCCTTGATGCCGGTGCGGCTGACGATCCACTCATTGTTCGTCTTGACGATTTTCTCGAGGTCAGCGTTGGAGAGGATGCGCTGCGGCGCGTAAGACCCCGTTCCGAGAACTATGGAATTCGTCAAGATGTGGCGCTTCCTTCTAAAGGCGACGGCTGAGGCCGCGCGGCGCTATTCATTAAGAGCGGCCAAGGCCAAGCGCAAATCTTCTTTTCCAGACAGCGGGAAAGCTCCGACATGGTCGCCGACTTATTGGCTTTTTTACGCCGCCGTGCAGGCGTCAAAAAGCCGGCGTCAACCCTTTATTAAAGCGCTCGCCTCTAGACCAATACGGGGGCTCGTCGGAGTAGCGTTATGATCCACACCATCGTGTTCGCCGCCGTCGCGCTCTTTGCGCTCATCGGCGCCTTGACGGCATAGGCTCCCGCCCACGATTGCAAAGACGGCCGCCGCATGGCAATGGGCGCCATGCAGGATCAACAGAGGCCGGCAAACGCCGCCCCCCGCGTCTCCTTCGTCTCGCTTGGCTGTCCAAAGGCCCTCGTCGACAGCGAGCGCATCGTCACGCGTCTGCGCGCCGAAGGCTACGAACTGTCGCGCAGCCACGCCGGAGCTGACGTCGTCGTCGTCAACACCTGCGGCTTTCTCGACAGCGCCAAGGCCGAGTCGCTCGAAGCGATCGGCGCGGCGCTCAATGAAAACGGCAGGGTGATCGTCACCGGCTGCATGGGCGCCGAACCGGAGGCGATCACGGAGCGCTTTCCGCATGTGCTGGCGGTCACCGGCCCGCAGCAATATGAGAGCGTCGTCGAGGCGGTGCATCGCGCCGCCGCGCCGGCGCATGATCCCTTCCTCGACCTTCTCCCCGAACAGGGCGTGAAACTCACGCCGCGCCACTACGCCTATTTGAAAATCTCGGAAGGCTGCGACAACAGCTGTTCCTTCTGCATCATTCCGCACCTGCGCGGCCCGCTCGTCTCGCGCCCGGCGGCCGATGTGCTGCGCGAAGCCGAAAAGCTTGCGCGCGCCGGGGTCAAGGAGCTGCTCGTTATCTCACAGGACACGAGCGCCTATGGCCGCGACATTCGGTACGCCGAAAGCATGTTGGGCGAGCGCAGCGTGCGCGCGCGCTTTCTCGACCTCACGCGGGAGCTCGGCGACCTGGGGCTCTGGATCAGACTGCATTACGTCTACCCCTATCCCCATGTCGACGAGGTCCTGCCGCTGATGGCTGAGGGCAAGATCCTGCCCTACCTCGACATTCCGTTTCAGCACGCCGCGCCGAGCGTGCTCAAAACCATGAAGCGTCCCGCGAATGAAGAGAAGACGCTCGCGCGCATTCGCGCGTGGCGGGAGGCCTGCCCTGACCTCGCGTTGCGATCGACGTTCATCGTCGGTTTCCCCGGCGAGACCGAGGCGGATTTCGACTATCTCCTGGACTGGCTGGAGGAAGCCGAGATCGACCGCGCCGGCTCCTTCAAATATGAGCCGGTCGCGGGCGCGCCAGCCGAGGCCCTGGGCCTGCCCGCCGTTCCGGACGAGGTGAAGGAGACGCGCTGGCGGCGCTTCATGGAGAAGCAGCAGGCGATCAGCGCCCGTCTGATGAAACGCAAGGCCGGCAAGCACCTCTCGATCATCATCGACGAGCCCGGGGGCGGACCTTCGGGCGCGCTCGCCAAGGGCCGCACCAAGGCCGATGCGCCGCAGATCGACGGCGCGGCCTTCGTCGCCTCGCGGCGGCCGCTGCGCCCAGGCGACATCGTCACGGCGAAAATTGAACGCGCGGAGGCCTACGACGTCTATGGCGCGGCGGCCTAGAGCGGCCCTATATTGGGCTTAAGGAAAATTGGGGAGAAGCGCCATGACTGAAGAACCGGAAGAAAAGGGCACGCCGCCGCAGGAAAGCCCGCCGCCCGTGCCCGACGCGCCGGCGCGGCCTGAGGGGCCGAAGTTCGAAATCCCGCGCAGCCTCTACATCGCCACGGCGCTGATCGTCATCGGCTCCTTCGCCATTACGCTCTTCGTCCGTAATCCCTATACGCAGTCCGTCTCCGAAGGGACCGGCTTCTACGAACGCGGCTCCGACAGTTCGCTGCTGCTCTGGGTCGCGATCTTCATCGGCATACCGGCGAGCTTCTGGGCCTATAAGCGCTGGATTTTGCCTCTGTTCGAGCGGAAATAGCGCGAGCGTTACCCAGCAAAGCAGGCGCCGAGCCGCTTACGAAGGCGGCTTGGCGCGCAATTCGGTCGACGAGCGCTCGAGTCTCGGCCCGTGCAGATAGACGATCGCGGGCGGCGGCGTCGCGGCGAGCATCGCCGCCTCGCTCTCGGGAAGCCGCGCATCCTCGAAATAGACGGCCGCCTTGGCGCTCGCCGCCTTGAGCGTCGCGCCCGGCCGGTCGATGACGGCGATCGGCGTCGATCGCGCAATCTCCCGCCATCGCCGCCAGCAGTGGAATTGTAAAAGATTATCCGCGCCCATGATCCAGACGAAACGCACGCCGGGACAATGCGCGTGAAGATAGTCGATCGTGTCGCAGGTGTAGCGCGCGCCGATCTCGGCCTCGAACCCCGTGAAAGCGACGCGCGGATCGCGGACGATCTTCTTCGCCGCAGTTATCCGCGCCTCGATCGAGGGCAACGCGCGCGCGTCTTTCAGCGGATTGCCGGGCGACACGATCCACCACAGCCGATCGAGCTTCAGGCGCGTCAGCGCGACGCGCGAGACGAGCGCATGACCTTCATGCGGCGGATCGAACGAGCCGCCGAAGAGGCCGATGCGCATGCCCGGCGCGTGGGGCGGGAGACGAATGACCGACCGCGTCATTCCCGACGCTCGCTCCGCGAGCGATCGGGAATCCAGAGCAACCCCAGCATTTTGTGGATCGGCTCTGGATTCCCGGTCAGGCCTGCGGCCTGCCGGGAATGACATCCACGCGAAATGATACCTCTCACCCCCGCACCTGGCCGTCGCCGTACACCCGATATTTGAAGGAGGTCAGCTGCTCGACGCCGACGGGACCGCGCGCATGCATGCGGCCGGTGGCGATGCCGATCTCGGCGCCAAAGCCGAATTCGCCGCCGTCGGCGAATTGCGTCGAGGCGTTGTGCAGCACGATCGCCGAGTCGACCTCGCTCATGAAACGCTGCGCCGCATCGGCGTCGCGCGTGATGATGCAATCGGTGTGATGCGAGCCGTAGGTCTCGATGTGGTCGACCGCGCCCTCGAGCCCGTCGACGACCCGCGCGGCGATGATGGCGTCGAGATATTCGGCGCGCCAATCGTCTTCGCTCGCCGGCTTCACGCGCGCGTCCGCGGCTTGTGTTGCGGCGTCGCCGCGCACTTCGCAGCCTGAATCGATCAGCATGGAGACGAGCGGCGCGAGATGCGTCGCTGCGCAGTCTTTGTCGACAAGCAGCGTCTCCGCCGCGCCGCAGATGCCGGTGCGCCGCATCTTGGCGTTGAGCAGCACGCGCTTCGCCATTTCGAGATCCGCGTCTTTATGCACGAAGACATGCACGATGCCTTCGAGATGCGCGAAAACGGGGACGCGCGCCTCATGCTGCACGCGGGCGACGAGGTTCTTGCCGCCGCGCGGCACGATGACGTCGATATTGCCGTCGAGCCCCGCAAGCATTGCGCCGACGGCGGCGCGATCCGCCGTCGCGACAAGCGAGATCGCCGCCTCGGGAAGCCCCGCCGCCTTCAGCCCCGCGGCAAGGCAGGCGTGAATCGCCGTCGACGAGCGAAGGCTCTCCGAGCCGCCCCGCAGAATCGCCGCGTTGCCGGCCTTGAGGCACAGGCCGCCCGCGTCAGCGGTGACATTGGGGCGGCTTTCGTAAATCACGCCGATGACGCCGAGCGGCGTCGACACGCGCTCGATCTTCAAGCCGTTCGGCCGCTCGAAACTCGCCAGAACGCGGCCGACGGGGTCGGGAAGATCGGCGATCTCCTCGAGACCGCGGGCGATCGCCTCGACGCGGGCGGGATCGAGCGTCAGCCGGTCGAGGAAGGACGCCGCCGTGCCGCGCGCCCTGGCGTCGGCGACGTCGAGCGCGTTGGCGGCGAGTATGGCGCCGCTCTGGCGACGAATTTCGCCGGCGGCTGCGCGCAGCGCCTTGTTCTTGGCGTCGGTCGAGGCGAGCGCCATTCGCCGCGCCGCCGCCCGCGCGGCGCGCCCCAGCGCGACGAGGGAGTCGCCGAGCGATGCGTCGGCGCCGCCCTGCGGCGCGTTACTGCGTAATGCCTGCGTCATGGCCGTCTCTCTTCGAAAGCTTGCGCCTCGCTATCACGGCGCCCAGCCTAGGGAAAGCCGCGGCCTTGCAGGGCTTTGCGCGATATGGAAAAAGATCCGCCATGTCCGCGCTCCAAGACAATCCTTTCGCCGGGCCGATCGGCGCCGAATATGACGTGCTGCGGCTGATGTGCCCGAACGCCGCCCTGCTCGCGCGCAAGATCGGCGAGCGGGTCGCCGATTGGCGCCGCGGCGAAGGGCCGCTCAATGGCTTCGAGATCGGCTGCGGAACCGGGATCAGCACCCTCGCTGCGCTCTCGGCGCGAGACGACCTCAAGCTCACCGCGGTCGACAGCGCCGGGGAGATGCTCGACCAGGCGCGCGTTAATCTCGCGGATTACGCCTCGGCGGGGCGGGTCAAGTTCATCGAAGCCGATGCGCTCACGGCGCTGCGCGCGCTGCCGGGCGCGAGCATCGACGTCGTCATTTCCAATTATGCCGTCCACAATTTCCCCAATGACTACCGTAAGGCCGCCGTTTCCGAAGTCTTTCGCGCCTTGAAGCCCGGCGGAATTTTCGTCAACGGCGACCGCTACGCCATGGACGATCCGGCGGCGCATCTTGCCGATACGCAAGCCGTCGTGCGCGGATGGTTCAAGATTTTTACTCAAATGAACCGCCTCGATCTGCTCGAAGACTGGGTCATCCACCTGTTGAGCGACGAATCCCCTCTGCACATCATGTATTTCGAGCCTTCGCTCGAGCAGCTGCGCGTTTCAGGCTTCGCGCCGGTCACGGTCGAATTCCGCGACGGCGTCGACACGCTGGTGACGGCGGTAAAGCCTGGCGGGTGACGCCAAGCAATCCTGGCCTGTCATTCCCGGAGGACCGAAGGTTCGACCGGGAATCCAGAGCAACCCCCAAGAACGCTGGTCTCCCGATCGCGCTTCGCGCGTCGGGAATGACTCAGGAGCCTCGCGGCCGTTCCCACGTTAGCCGCCCATGCGCTATAGCGCGCCATGGACCTCGCGCTTCTCGCTCTTCTGGCCTCGCTCGTCACCGCCATCTGCCAGTCCGTCACTGATCTCGGTACCAAGGCGGCGACGCGGACGGCCGACGACCGCGCCATCCTCGCCGCGCAGTGGTGCGCGGGCGCGGGTCTGCTGATCGTCGCGTGCTTCGTGTTTTATCCGACACTGCTCGCCACGCCACGCGAGACGCTCGCGTCGCTGACGAAGCGGGAATTCTGGACGCTGCTCGCCTGGTCAGGCGCGCTCAACGTCGTCGCCTATGCGCTTTATATCCGCGCCTTTCGACTGTCCGACGCGTCGCTCGTCGCGCCGCTCGTGCTGCTCACGCCCGTGCTGATGCTGTTCACCTCGCCGATCATGACCGGCGAGATGGCGCCGCCGATGGGAGTCTTCGGCGTGCTGTTCACCGTGCTCGGCGTCGGCCTGCTCGACGCCGACCAGGAGAGCGGACGGCGCTTCAACTTCCATGTCTTTGCGCGCGACAGAGGCGCGCGGATGATGATCGGCACCGCGGTGATCTGGAGCGTCACCGCCAACATAGACAAGCTGGGCGTCAGGGCGTCGACGCCGCTCATTTGGATAACGGCGGTGACGATCGTCATTTCGCTCTGCGCCCTGCTCTACTGGGTCGCCGGGCGGCGCGCCGCGCCAAGCGCCTTCCAGCTGCGCTACGCGATCGGCGCCGGATCGGCGATGGCCTTCGGCAATACTTTGCAGATGTGGGCGCTCACCGTGCTGTTCACGCCTTATGTGATCGCCATCAAGCGATTGTCGGCGCTCTTCACCGTGCTCGCCAGCGGACATGTGCTGAAGGAAGACTCGAACGGGCGCCTGTTCGGCGCCGCCGTGATGCTTATCGGCGCGGTGATGATCGCGCTTGCGCGGGGGTAAAGCGTTTTACGGATGCCTCAATTGTCCGTCATGGCCGGGCTTGTCCCGGCCATCCACGCCAGGACGGTGCGCCCACTTCGCAAGACCAGCCGAGCCCCATCGCGTGGATGCCCGCGACAAGCGCGGGCACGACGCGCGAGAGGGTTCGGGCGAACACCCCCTATTCCTCCATCTTCAGCGCCGCGATGAAGGCCTCCTGCGGAATTTCGACGCGGCCGAACTGCCGCATCTTCTTCTTGCCTTCCTTCTGCTTCTCGAGGAGCTTGCGCTTGCGGGTCACGTCGCCGCCATAGCATTTCGCGGTGACGTCCTTGCGGAAGGCGCGCACCGTCTCGCGCGCGATGATCTTGCCGCCGATCGCCGCTTGGATCGGCACCTGGAACATATGCGGCGGGATGAGCTCCTTGAGTTTCTCGCACATCTGCCGGCCGCGTCCCTCCGCGCGCGTGCGATGCACCAGCATGGAAAGCGCGTCTACGGGTTCCGCGTTGACCAGAATGCTCATCTTGACGAGATCGCCGGCGCGATAGTCGGTGATCTGATAATCGAATGACGCATAGCCCTTCGAGATCGACTTCAGCCGGTCATAAAAGTCGAACACGACTTCGTTGAGCGGCAGATCGTAGACCGCCATGGCGCGCTTGCCGACGTAGTTGAGATCGACCTGAACGCCGCGCCGGTCCTGACAGAGCTTCAGGACCGAGCCGAGATATTCGTCGGGCGTCAGGATCGTCGCCCGGATCCACGGCTCCTTGATCTCCTCGATCTTCACGACGTCCGGCATGTCGGCCGGATTATGCAGCTCGATCTCGTCGCCGTTCGTCAGCGTGATCTTGTAGATGACCGAGGGCGCCGTGGCGATCAGATCGAGATCGAACTCGCGCTGCAGTCGTTCCTGAATGATTTCGAGATGCAGGAGACCGAGGAAACCGCAGCGGAAGCCGAAGCCGAGCGCCGCGGAGGTCTCCATTTCGTAGGAGAAGCTCGCGTCGTTGAGGCGCAGCTTGCCGATGGCCGCGCGCAAATCCTCGAAATCGGCGGCGTCGACCGGAAAAAGCCCGCAGAACACCACGGGCTGCGCCGGCTTGAAGCCCGGCAGCGGCTCGGTGGTCGGCTTTTTGTCGTCGGTGATCGTGTCGCCGACGCGCGTATCCGCGACCTGCTTGATCTGCGCCGTGATGAAACCGACCTCGCCCGGCCCGAGCGAGGCGACGTCCTGCATCTTGGGGCGGAACACGCCGATCTTGTCCACCTCATAATGGGCGTCCGTGGCCATCATCTTGATCTTCTGGCCCTTCTTAAGGGTCCCATCGAAGATGCGCACCAGAACGACGACGCCAAGATAGGCGTCGTACCAGCTGTCGACGAGTAGCGCCTTGAGCGGCGCCTTTTCATCGCCGTTCGGCGGCGGCAGGCGCGTGACGATGGCCTCGAGCACGTCGGGGATGCCGATCCCGGTCTTGGCGGAAATGAGCACGGCATCGGAGGCGTCGAGACCGATCACCTCCTCGATCTGTTCCTTGATGCGGTCGGGCTCCGCCGCGGGCAGATCGATCTTGTTCAGGACGGGAACGATCTCATGGCCCGCGTCGATCGCCTGATAGACATTGGCGAGGGTCTGCGCCTCGACTCCCTGCGAGGCGTCGACCACGAGCAGCGAGCCTTCGCACGCCTTCAGCGAGCGAGAGACCTCATAGGCGAAGTCGACGTGGCCGGGTGTGTCCATCAGATTGAGGACGTAATCCTTGCCGTCCTTGGCCTTGTAGTTGAGGCGAACCGTCTGCGCCTTGATGGTGATGCCGCGCTCGCGCTCGATGTCCATGGAATCGAGCACCTGCTCGACCATTTCGCGCGCGGCGAGCGTTCCGGTCTCCTGGATGAGCCTGTCGGCCAGGGTCGATTTGCCGTGGTCGATATGCGCGACAATCGAGAAATTGCGAATGTTCTGGATTTTGTGGGCGGTCATGCGCGCGGGGATAGCAGCGCCCGCCCAGGAAGGAAAGGGCGGGGGACGGCACTGCCCGGCGGGGCGGCCGCGTGGAAGGGGTTTGCCGCCCGCCGACCTCCGGAGCCCCTTCCTTGTACGCGGCTAAAGGCGCGGCATGACGGGGCGTCGCGGCGTCGATTCACGCGAGCCGGCGTGTTGAAGGCTATTTCTTCTCCATACGCGCGTCGAGCTCCGCCTTGCCTCGGTTGAACAGCTCGATCGCCTTCGGGACCGCCCAGCGAATGAACGCGTCGGCCGCCTTGACGGCGATGCAGCCGATCTGGGTGACGACCGCGATGGTCTTGTCGAACCAGGGCAGCGCCGGACTGTCCGCCGGAATCTTGCTCCTGACCCAGGCGACGCCCTGCTTGGTCTTCTCCGCGACCAGATTCCACAGGACCACAGCGGGATCGGAAGACGGCGCCGTCTCGATCGCGTGGCGCAGCCGGGCGACCTCCGCCGCCGCCTCGTCGGCGCGGCGACTGGCCGCTTCGAGCTGGCGGGACGTTTCGAGCGCTTTCGTGGACGCCTCGGCCTTCTCCGTGGCCAGGCGGTCGCGCTCCGCCGTCATCGCGGCGAGGCTATCGCGCAGGTCGTCGCGCTCCTTGGCGTAGGCGTTGGCCTTCGCAACGATTTCGGACTTCTCAAAAATCTGCCGGTCGCGCTCCATGCGCGTCGCCTTGAGCTGTTCCTGCAGATTGTTCAGTTCGGAGCGGGAAACCGTATCTTCGGATTGCGACGAAGTTTCTTCGGACATGGCCGCCTCCTTCAGGAGAGGATGGCTCGCAATGTGCGAACGGGTCGCGCGCGAGCAAAAGGGAATGGCCTCGGTGGCGGTTCGGCCTCAAAATCGCGCGCCAAGCGCGAACATGTTTAGTGTCAAAAAACTGATTCGGCAAAATCCGTCGCAGCAGCTCTGCCATTGCACGCTACTCTATCGTGGATTGCCTGACTCAATGCGCGCGCCCAGCGGCCGACTGCGCGCGCTGGGCCGCCGAAAGGCAATCGCGCGGCGCCGCGAGGCATTTGTCGCGCGCCGCCACCGCCAGCGCATCGCCGCCGGCGCGAACGAGCGAAGCGGCTCCGTCGATGACGCTCTGCACAAACCCGCCCGCGTCCTGCGCCGCAACGGCGCGCGCGGCGACGCTCTTCCGCGGATTGGGCGCATGATCGCCACGCCACTGCAGCGCCAGCAAGACCAGGAGAATGCAGATCGCGCATTTGGCGAGAAAAACCAAACCCGTCTCCTTCAGAGAACGCATCTCTCCAAGAGAGATGTCGCGGCCGGGTTGAGCCTTCGTAAACGCGCCATCGGATTCTTCGCGCTCCGCGCTTCGGCAATAAACTGAAAACCATGACGACGCGTCGTCGATTGACTGTTGCGGCTCTCGCATCGGCTTAGCGGCTGCTTAAGGACGCTCTGCTATCCATCGCGCCGATGAGGAGCGTGCGCCTTGAGTAGCTTCGCCGACGAGAGCCCGTATGCATCTTGCGTAGACGCCGCGCTGCATGAGCGCGTCGCCGGACGGCCGGTGGAAGAGGCGCGTCATCGCGCCTTCATCATCGCGCGGCTTATCGTCGCCGCCTCTATCTTGCTCGCGGCGCCGCTGTTTCTGCTCTTCCACGGCGCGCCGAGCGCGGGCGAGTCGCTCGTGTTCCTTCTTGCGCAGGCGCCGCTGATGTCGGTGATCGTGCTGTCGCGCACTGGAGATTTGCGCGTCGCGCGGAGCCTCTCGATCGGCGGCTGGCTAGCTTTGGCGACGGCGATCCATGCGCTGACGCCTGGCTATGATGCTTTCTCGGTCGCGCTGCTGCTCGTTGCGCTGATCGAGTCCGCGCTCACGCCCGAAGTCGGCGCGGTCATCGTCATCGAAGTCGTCGCGGTCGCGGTTCTGGCGCTGACCGCCGGGCAGAATCTGCGCGCGTCGCGCGAACTGCTGACAGAACATGCCGCCGCGGCCGGCTTCGTCGCGGCGGCGTTGCTGCTGTATGTCGCCGCGCTCGTTTTTGGCGCCGTGCGCGTGGAGAAGACGCGCGCCCAAGCCGAAGCGCAGCACGACCGGGATCTTCGGCTCCTGACAGGAGCCGTCGGCGACATCCTGCTGCATCTCGATCGCGCCGGCTTCGTCAACACCGTCGTTGGCGACAAGCATCGCGCCTTTGATCTCAACCGGCGCGACCTGCTTGGGCGCGAGTTGTTCCAGCGCATTCATGTCGCCGATCGGCCAATTTTCCTCAAACTCGTGTCGGACGCATTCGAGGGCAACGCCGCGACCGCAGCATTTCGTGTCCAGATCGGCGTCACGCACAATGCTTCGAACGGGTTCGTCGAACCGGTGTTCAACTACTTCGAGGCGCGCATGCGCCGCGCCCAATCGAATGTCGAGAATGGCGCGCCGGATTCCGTCCTCTGCGCCTTGCGCGACGTGAACGTCGGAATCGAAGCCGATATCGCGCTGGCCGTGGCGCATTCGGCCGCCGAGCGCGCCGCAAGCAGCAACGTGCGCCTTCTCGCCAATGTCAGCCATGAGCTGCGCACACCCCTTAACGCCATCATCGGCTTTTCGCAGATGTTGGCGACGGACGAGATTGCGCCTGCCGAGCCCGCCAAACAGCGGGAATACGCATCGATCATCAGCGACTCGGGCCACCATCTGCTTGAGATCGTCAATTCGATTTTGGACATGTCCAAAATCGACTCCGGCGCCATGCAAATCGCGCCCGAGGCCTTTTCCCTGCAAGCCCTCGCCGATCAGTGTTGCGACATGATGCGGCTGGAGGCTGAGCGCCAAGGCGTGACGCTCGCGCACGAATATGCGAACGCGCCTGCAGAGATCGTCGCCGACAAGCGCGCCTGCAGGCAGATCCTGATCAACCTGCTTTCCAACGCCGTGAAATTCACGTCCAGCGGCGGCGTGGTGAAGCTGACGATTCAGGCGGAAAACGATCAGGCGGTTCTCTCCGTCGCCGACGATGGCGCGGGCATCGCCGCAGGCGATCTCGCACGGATCGGCGATCCCTTCTTTCAGGCGCGCGCATCATCCGATCGTCGGCGCGAAGGAACGGGCCTCGGACTATCGGTCGTGCGCGGACTGGTGGGTCTGCACGGCGGCTCGATCGCCGTCGAGAGCGGGCCGCAGGCAGGAACGGCGGTCACCGTGCGGCTGCCGCTCGATTGCCGCAGCGGCGCAGCCAGCGGTCCGGCGAGAATCGAAACGATCGCGCGACTCGGCGCGGCGCCAAGCGTGGCCGCCGTCGTCGGCGCCGAACCAGCAACGGTGAAGAAAATTGCGTGACGCCTCGCTCTACGCCTCTCGCTTTCAGGCTTCTCCCACCGACCGCGCGCCGCCGCGCGACGGACGGCGCGGCGGTCGTCGCTCATTCCTGGCGCGCATCTTCGGCGCGAAAAGGATGGGCGCGACGCTCATCCTGAGCATCGCCGCCGTCGCGGCGATCGGCGTGCCGATGAACGCGCTGTTCTTTCAGGATGGGCGCCATCCCGCGCCGCTCTTCTCGACACAGCTTCCGGCGCCGGTCACGGCCGCCGCTCCGAAGCCGCCCGCGCGGCCGGCGGCGATCGAAGCTGCGCGTCTCGCGCGCGATGAGGATCTGACGCCGCGCCGCGCCGCGAAAGACGCCATCGCCGACAAGATCGAAAAGCTCGACGGCGGCAAGAGCGCCGACGCCGCGAAGAGTGCGGCGGCAAAGCCCGAAACGCCGCGCGCGGCGGATAAGAAGCGGGACGCGATCGGCATGCTGCTGCTCGGCGAGGCGCCGCGGCCCGCCGCGAGCGCCGAAAAGACCGACAGAGCGGCGAGCGAAAAGGCGGCGAGCGGCGATAAGAGCGCGTCTGTCGACAAGAATGTGCTTTATGCGCAGCGTTCGCTGTTGAAACTCGGCTATGTGGTGCGCCCGGACGGCGTTCTGAGCAGCGCGACGCGCCAGGCCTTGCAGAAATTCGAGCGCGATAGCGGCCTGCCCGCCAAGGGCCAGGTCACGCCGAAACTGCTGCGGCAGCTGGCCGAACGCTCTCGCCTGCCGCTCCCCTGAGACGCCGGCGTTCGACAACCACGCCGCTCAAGCGCTAGTTTCCATCTCATGCGCCTGAGGTCCGACATATTCGTCTCCGCCCTGATCCGTCGCGCGGAGACGCAAGGCGCGGTCGCCATGCTGCGCCGGCGCGGCGCGGCGGAAGCCGGCGCGATTTTCGTAAAGCTCGATCGGCTCGACGGACGCGCCGCGGTCTATGGCCCCGCGCCGCAAAGCGAAGAACCGCCAGAGGGCGTCGATCGGCTGTTCGCCCGGGTCCATGCGGGCGACTGGCTCGATCCGGCCGACGCCGAGCAGAGGCTCAAACGCGAGATCATGTTCGACCCGGACCTCTGGATCGTCGAGATCGAGGATCGCGCAGGTCGCGTCTTCGTCGACCTCGCCGCATAGCTCTAAGCGGACTGATCAACCTTACGCGTCGGCGGCGCCTTGGACTGCTTCGCGCGCCGCCGGATCCCCGCCGGTTCTTCTCGCACAGGACGGCGCGACGTCTCGCGCTCCGGTCGCGCGGCGCCTGTTATCGCGCCCACGATCCGCGCCGCTGCGCGCTGCGGCGTCGAGCGCATCAGACCGATCAACGCGCGCGCGACGTCGACGTCATGTCCGATGCTCTTTTCCGCGCAAAGAAAAATACGAGCCGCCGACTCCAATGGAACGCCGATTGCGTTGAGCGCCAAGGCGAACGCCTCCCCGAGATGGTCCGCGACGAGCGCGCGCGCGCGATCCTTTCTGCAGTCGAGCGCCTCGGCGAGGAGAGCGGCCAGCGCGCCGCGATCATGGCGTTGCGCCGCCGCTTCCAATTCCGCGACGAAGTCGGGGGCGGCGCGAAGCGGCGCCTCGGTCACGCCAGCCGCCAATATTTGCCGGCAGGCGTTGAGCACGATGGCGGTTCGCTCGAGACGGGTAGCCGCCAGAAACAGCGGTTCAGGATCGAGATCAAGATCGTCGCGATCGAGCAGCATGCGCGCGAGCGTCAGATCGTCCCGCGCCGCCATGATTAGCGCACGCCTCGACGCCGCATCGAAATGCGCTGAGAGGTTGCCGGCAAGCGCGCGCAGCACCTCGCGCTCGCTGCGCGAGGCGAGCGCCAGCATCGTCTCGCGATCGAGATCGCGGCGCCTCGCGATTGCCGCCGCGAATTGCGCCGTCTCGTGCTCGGCGGCGGCGGCCATTTCCTGCCGCAGATCAGGCGCGAACTGGAAGGCGAGCGCAGCCGCCGCGCCGCCCTTGTCGAAAAGACGGCCAAAGATCGAGGGCGGCGTTTCGGGATGAAAGCAGAGCGGCAGCGCTACGCGCGCGACTGTCTCAGAGTCGATAATGTCGATGAGGCCCAGGGCGAGTTTTTCAAACTGCCGGATGTCAGCCGTCGGATGCAGCGATCGCTCGACAAACTGGTCGACGACCGCGCGAAGCAACGACGCGTCGTTCCGACGCTGTTCCCTATCGGCGCCCATCACAACACCACTCGAACCCACACGCAACTCGCGGAAAATTTAGCATCCGGTCGTTGACGGAACATTAACCCTCGCCAACTCCTAATCGTCGAGACGGCTGATTCATCGTCGGCGAAAGAGAGCTTGGAGGGAATCGCCATGGGGAAGGTCATCGCCTTCCAGCCGCGCAAGAGAACCGGATCTGCGCACAGAGTCGCGCAAGAGCGCGACGCCGAGATCCTTTTCTTTCTTGGCGTGCGCTACGAGCGCATGGACGACGCTCTCGTCGACCGAAAGAAGAGCGCCGGACCGGCGTCTCGCGGCGCGACGCCGAACGGCGGCAAGCGCGGGCGGCGAATCCCCGCCTGACTCAGTCGGCCAGGACGAGCGCCCAATAGACCTTGTATTTCGCATCGGGCGCGTAAGCGGTCGCGATGCCCATCCGTTTGACGCGCTTGTCCAGCATGCGCGCATTATGCGGCGCCGAATCCCGCCATCCGGAAAAGGCTTCGGCCAGCGTGCGATAGCCAGCGGATACATTCTCCACGGCGGCCGACGTTTGAACGCCGGCGCCAGCAAGGCGGTCGCCAAGTTCGCCGCGCGCCGCAAGATCCCCGCGCCGCGCCATGTCTCGCGCCTGCGCCTCGGCGACGCCTTGCAGACCTTCGTCAAGCGACAGGGCGCCGAGCCCGCTATTGCGGCGATAGAGCGAGATCATGTCGCGCGCCGCCATAGCGTCGACATGCGCTTCGCTCGCCGCCAGAGAGCGATACATCGTCGGCTCCGCCCCGCTCGACCTGGTCGCAGGCTCTTGGCCGGCGTTGCAGCCGACGAGCATGCCGAACGCCAGGAGAATGACGACGCGAAAAAAAGGCGGCGGAGACATCAAACGCATCTCGCTCCCCATTCTTTGAGAAACAATGAACGCGCAGGAGATTTATTTCGCCGGCGCGCTGTCGGACCGGGCGGTCTCCTCCATCGAGTCGTCGGATTTTGCGGCTGCCTCGTCGTCGCTCTTGCCGCTCGCCAGATTGGCCTCGATCGCGAGGGCGCTCGCGGCGGCCGCGGCGGCGAGCTTGTCGAGTTCGGGTATATTGACGATCGTCGGCGGCGGGGGCGCCGCGGCCGCCCCGATCGATATGCCGGAGTCTTTAAGCCGCTGGTAGAGATCGAAGTGCAGGTCGCTGCGCACGCGCGCCGACTGCTCGACATCCTCGACATAGCACCAGAGCTCGAATTTGAAGGCGTTCGCCTCCATGCCGAGGAACATCACCTGCGGCGCTGGAATCCGCAAAACCCCTTCCTGCGCGCGGGCCGCCGAAAGAAGGATGTCGCGCATCTCTTCCGGATCGACGCCGGCGTGGGGCGCGACGGCGATCTTGATGCGGCCAACCTTGTCGCCGCGCAGCCAGTTCTTCACGACGCCCGCGACGAGATTGGAATTTGGCACGATCATCGTCGCGCGGTCGAAGGTTTCGATCTCGGTGGATCTCACATTGATGCGTTTGACATAGCCCTGTTCGTCGCCGACCACGACCCAGTCGCCGACGCGAATGGCGCGCTCCCAGAGCAGGATGAGGCCGGAGACGAAATTGTTGACGATCGACTGCAGGCCAAAGCCGATGCCGACGGAGAGGGCGCCGGCGACGATCGCGAGCTTTTCGAACCCCAGTCCGACATAGGACAGGGCGAGCGCCGCCGCAAAAATGAATCCGGCGTAGCCGAGCGTCGCGCTGATCGAATTGCGCAAACCGAGATCGAGACGCGTGAGCGGCAGGAAGCGGGCGTCCAGCCAGCGCCGGAGGCCCTGGGTCGCCGCGAGCGCCGCCGCGAAAAGCAGCATCGCCACCAGCGCGCTTGAGGGAGAGATGGTGACGTCGCCGATCTTGAACGAAATGAACGCCGAGCGAATATTCCCGAGGAAGTCGCCGGAGTCGTAACCGAGCGGCGCGATCGTCACCAGCGCCGCCGCCAGAAAGCAGAGCAGCGTAACGATGCCTGAGAGCAGCACGGCGAGCGGCGCAAGCTGCTCACGACGCAGGCCAAGACCGCTGATCAAGTTGCGGCCGAGGAAACTCGTCGGCGCGAATGCCGCCTCGACGCCGCCGCGCAACAGGGTGACGACGACGTAGAGGATCGCCAGGACCGCCGCCGTCCACCCGATTTGCAGAATGATGAAATTCGCGAAGGTGACATAGCCGGCGGCGCTCGCCGCCAACAGCACAAGGACCAAAAGAGCGCCGAAGAAGCGGGCCGCGCTCATCCAATCGCGACCCTCGGGCGTCGTAACGACGGCGCCTTCTTCGACTTCGGCGCGGCTCGGCAGATCAAAAAGCGCGATCGCGATGAGCCCTGCAACGAGCATCACGCCGAGTCCGCGCGTCACGATCACGAGCGAGAGACCAGCCTGTACGGACTCTTCCAGCTGCTCCAGGAAACGGGCCGCAGAAAGAACCAGCGCAGCCAGCGTGACGAGTTCCGTGAGATGTCTCGCAAGCCGATCGCCGGGATCGATGAGCCGCCACTTCGGATGCGAGGGCGCGAAAACCGCGCGTGCGATCGCATAGGCGAAGGCGACCCGCGCGACGCCCTCGACAAAGCGGCGCCAGATCGGCTCGAGCGCGGCGTCGATAAGATCGAAGGCGTCGAAGGCAAGGCTCAGAGCAGCCACCGCCGCGATCGGCGCCGACGCGAGGACGAGCGCCGTCCATCCGGCGGCGGCGGCCTTGCGCAAGGGCGTCGGCGCGGACTCGTCATTCGAACGCCAGCCCACGCGCCTCGAAAAAAAGAGCGCCAGGGCGAGGCCAGCTGCGATCAGGAACAGAAGGGCGAGAATCTGCGCGCGCCGGCCGCTGTTGACGCGGTCCACGACATTGGCGGCTCGATCGGAAAGATAGCGCGCCGAATCGCTGATGACGGCTGGCGCGCCGTCGAGCGCGGCGCTCCACAGCGACGGAGAGAATAGACCGCTCGTGCGCAGAAACAGATTCTTGGCGAAGAGTCCACGCTGGCGGGCGACGATGGTCACCGCGACCTGCCGCGCCTCGAGCAACATGGCGCGCGCCCGCTTCACAGTGGCGTCGAACGCATCGTAAAGGCGTCGCTGGTCTTCCAGCTCCGCATTGGCGCTGACCCGCGCGGCGGCGTCGGGAGCGGCGGATTCGGCCGGCTTCGCATCGGACGAGTCCGGCGCGGCCGGCGGTCCTCTTCCCGGCGGCGGCTTCTCGACGCCGTTCTTCGCCGCGGGCTTTGCCGGCCGCTTTTGCTCAGCCGGCGCCTCAGGCGCTTTCGGAGGCTCCTTCGGAGCCTCCTGCGGTTTCGCGGCGGCGGGCGCGAGCTCCCTCAGTCGCGCTTCGACCGCGACGAGATGTGGCGTCAGCTTCTCGATCGTTGCTTCGAGTTCGTGCGGCAATGGTTCGATACGCGCGCGCAGACTGCGCAGCGCCGCGTCGGAGAGGTCAGGCTGCTCCAGCGCCTTCTGCACTTCGTCGAGCGTGTCGCGCGCGCGGTCGAGACGCGCATTGAACTGTTCGATCGAATCTGGCGCTTCGTCGGCGCGCAGTCCGGGAGCGATGATTGTCACTATGAGAATGGCGATCAGGAGCGTGAGTTTACGCACATGCGTTCCTTAAGTGGATCGAGCCGATAAGGTCGTCTCGAGCGCGCGGCGAAAGATCAATCTTGCGGCGGGTCGAGGTCGTCGCGGTATGACCGCTTCTCGCCATTACGATCGACGACGGTCCACCCGCCCTGCCCGTCCGGCGCGGCGGCCCCCTCGGCGACGCGCGCCTTACCGAAGCCGCCGGGGATGTCGAGCACATAGGCCGGCAGCGCGACGCTGGTCACCCGACGCGAAAGCTCCGCGTAAATTCGCCTGCCCGCCGCGAGGCTGAGCCGAAAATGCGCGGTTCCCGGCGCGAGATCTGGATGGTGCAGATAATAGGGCCGAACGCCGAGACTCGCCAAATCGCGCATCAGGCGCTCCAGGACGTCGGCGCTGTCGTTGACGCCCTTGAGCAGCACGGTCTGCGAGAGGAGGATCGCGCCTGCCTCACGCAAGCGTGCGATCGCCGCGCGCGCCGAGCGGGTGAGTTCGCGCGCGTGATTGACATGCAAGGCGACGAACAGCGTCTTGCCGCTCTCGCGGAGCGCCGCGAGACGATCCTGCGTCACAAGTTCTGGAGCGACCGTCGGCGCGCGCGTGTGAACGCGCAGCAAGGTGACGTGCGGGATCTCAGCAAGCCGGCGCGACACGCCGTGGAGCCGGCGCGCAGACAGGATCAAGGGATCGCCGCCGGTGAGGATCACTTCGAAAATCTGCGGTCGCCGCGCGACGTAGTCGAGCGCCGCCTCGACGTCGCGCTCAGCCAGCAGATCGCCCTTGCCGCGTCCCACCGTCTCGCGCCGGAAACAGAAGCGGCAATAGACGGGGCAAACCGACAGGAGCTTCAGAAGCACGCGATCGGGATAGCGATGGACGAGCCCCGGCAGCGGCGAATGCGCGTCATCGCCGATCGGATCGGCAAGCTCCTGCGGCCTGGTAACGGCCTCGCGGACGTCAGGGATAAACTGTCGCGCGATCGGATCGTTCGGGTCGTCGCGGTCGATCATCGCCGCGATTTCCGGCGTGACCGCGATGCTGTAGCGCGTGGCGACGTCAGCGAGATTCGGGGCGCTGCTTTCCACGAGGAGGCCCGCAGCAACGAGGTCGTGGAGTGAAACGAGCGTGGGCGAGCTGTCTCGATTCAGTGGAGCCGCGGCTTGATCTGGGGGCGAACTTTCCGCCACAGCGCGATCGCACTTTCTCCCGCGAAGCGGGGGAGAGTTGGAGAGGGGGCGATAGGATTTGCGCTCGGCCCGAATTTATGCCCCCTCCCTTGCCCTCCCCCGCTTCGCGGGAGAGGGAGGCGTCAGCCGATCCGCCAGATAAAACCTGACTGCGTCTGCTATTGCTTCGCCCCCCGCGCGGCGCGCTTGGCCAGCGTGCGCAGCCGCAAGGCGTTCAGCTTGATGAAGCCTTCGGCGTCGCGCTGGTCGTAGGTTCCGCCTTCCTCGAAGGTGACGAGGTCCTGATCGTAAAGCGACCAGGGGCTCTCGCGGCCGACAAGCGTCGCCGAACCCTTGTAGAGCTTGAGGCGCACCCGTCCCGTGACATGCTCCTGGCTCTTGTCGATCGCGGCCTGCAGCATCTCGCGCTCCGGCGAGAACCAAAATCCATTGTAGATGAGTTCGGCGTAGCGCGGCATCAGCTCGTCTTTGAGGTGCGCCGCGCCGCGGTCGAGCGTGAGGCTCTCGATTCCCCGGTGCGCGACGAGCAGAATCGCGCCGCCAGGCGTCTCATACATGCCGCGCGACTTCATGCCGACGAAGCGGTTTTCGACGAGATCAAGGCGCCCGATCCCGTGAAGGCGACCGAGATGGTTGAGCTTGGCGAGAAGCGCCGCGGGAGAGAGTTTGACGCCGTCCACTGCGACCGCATCGCCCTTCTCGAAATCGATCGTGACATATTGCGGCGTATCGGGCGCATCCTCCGGATTGCCCGTGCGCGAATAGACGTAATCCGGCGTCTCCTGGCTCGGGTCTTCGAGCACCTTCCCTTCCGAGGAAGTGTGCAGAAGATTGGCGTCCGTCGAGAACGGCGCTTCGCCACGCTTGTCCTTCGCTATCGGTATCTGGTTCTTTTCGGCGAAGGCGATGAGATCGGCGCGCGAGACGAACGTCCATTCCCGCCAGGGCGCAATGACCGTGATGTCCGGGTCGAGCGCGTAATAGCCAAGTTCGAATCGCACCTGATCGTTGCCTTTGCCGGTCGCGCCGTGACAGACCGCGTCGGCGCCCATTTTGTGCGCGATCTCGATCTGCTTCTTGGCGATGAGCGGACGAGCGATCGAGGTGCCGAGAAGATAAAGTCCCTCGTATTGAGCGTTGGCCCGAAACATCGGGAACACATAGTCGCGCACGAATTCTTCGCGCAGATCCTCGATGAAGATGTTTTCAGGCTTGACGCCGAGCAGCAGCGCCTTCGCGCGGGCGGGCTCGAGCTCTTCGCCCTGTCCGAGATCGGCCGTGAAGGTGATGACTTCCGCGCCATATGTCGTCTGCAGCCATTTCAGAATGATGGAGGTGTCGAGCCCTCCGGAATAGGCGAGGACGACGCGTTTGATTTCTTTTTTCGGGCGGTTCATTTTCGGCTCTGGCTCGGCGGGAAGCGATTGCGCGCGGACTATAGGCGCCGCGCGCGCGAGCGCAAGGCGGCGCGACGTCCGCACGCTTGCGCAGGGAGAAATGGCGTGCAGCGAACATTCGCCCTAGCGGGCGTCCTTTCTGTCCTGGCGCTGTCGGATCTCTGCGCGCAGACCGACCAGCGGGTCTGGACGCTCGGCGGGCTGGAGGAAAAAGACGCCGACAGCATCTATCTCGGCTATGGCGTGCCGGAGACCGACGACAGCCTGGGCAGCTTTACCTGCGCGCCGGGGAGCGGCGTGGTCAAAATCTGGATCGCGGAAACCAGCGCGAAGCTGAAAGCTGGCGATAAGGCCGCCGTGATCCTCTCGGTCGGCGAGAAGTCGGCGAAGGTCGCCGGCAAGCTGGTCCCCAATGAAGAAGCGGGCGCGCCGAGCTTCGAAGGGCGGCTACCCGCCAAGGACCCGATTTTCGCGGCCATGGCCGGCGGGCAAACGCTCGACGTCGCGATCGGCGAGGCAAAGCGCTCGGCGCCGCTCGCCGACGCCTCGGAGAAGTTTAAGAAATTCGCCGCAGCCTGCGCCAAGCGCTGAAGCCTCGTTTTTTGTGTCGGAGCAGCCTAAATTGACGTCAATGAGTAGCCGCACGACGAAAAACGCCACACGGCCCAAGGTCGCGGGTCTGACGCCTGCGCGCCGTCGGGCGCTCGACATTCTCACGGAAGCGAATCGGCCGGTCGGCGCATACGAGATGATCGACCTTATGGCCGACGAAGAGGGCAAGCGCCCCGCGCCGGTGTCGGTCTATCGCGCGCTCGGCTATCTGATGGACAATGGCCTCGCGCACCGACTCGCCTCGCAAAACGCCTACATCGTCTGCGGCCACGCGCATGAGGCGGAGGAGCCGGTCGTTTTCATCATTTGCGAGCAATGCGGCGAGGTGAAGGAGGCGACGTCTCCTGGGTTTGCGCGCGAACTCGCGGCTCTTGTCGGAGCGGCGGATTTCAGCGCCCGGACGCGCGTCGTCGAAATCGCAGGGCGTTGCGCCCGTTGCGCGGGCAAATAGCGATGCGGGGCGCCGCGCGCTGGCTCGCGCCGCTCTACCTTTTTCTCCTCGCCTCTCTTGCCTTTGCGGCGCCCAGCTACCCGCCGCTGACCGGTCGAATCGTCGATCAGGCGGACATCATTCCGCCGTCGACGAGAAGCGCGATCGAGACGAAGCTGAAGGATCTCGAGGACAAATCCGGCATTCAGCTCGTCGTCGCCTCGGTCAATTCGCTCGACGGCCTGGACGTCGAGACCTACGCCAACGGCCTGTTCCGCGCCTGGAAGCTTGGAGAGGCGAAGAAGAACAACGGCGTTCTGTTTGTCGTCGCGCCGCACGAACGCAAGATGCGCATTGAAGTGGGCTATGGCCTCGAAGGCACGCTCACCGACGCGCTGTCGAAGATCATTCTGACGAGCGCGGTGGCGCCGCGCTTCAAGGCGGGAGACTATGGCGCAGGCGTCGAACGCGGCGTCGAGGGAATCATCGAGGTGCTCTCGGGCGATTCCGCCGAATGGACGAAGCGGGCGCGCGGCCCCCAGCCCACCGCTTTCGATCAGCTTTTCCCGCTTATCTTTTTTGCGCTGCTTCTCTTCATCTTCATCTGGATGGCGCGCAGCGCGCGGGGGCGCCCGGCCAACTACCGGCGCTACAGACGCGGCGCGCCGCCCATTATCGTACTGCCCCCCAGTGGCGGCTACTGGGGCGACGATTCCTGGGGCGGCGGCGGTTGGAGCGGCGGCGGGGGGTGGAACGACGGCGGCGGGTTCTCGGGCGGCGGCGGCTCGTCAGGCGGCGGCGGCGCTTCGGGGGACTGGTGATGCAGCTCACCGCCCAAGATATCGAGCGCATCGCCGAAACGATCCGCCGCGCCGAAGAGACAACGTCCGGCGAAATCGTCTGCGTGCTGGCGCGGCGCTCTTCCGATTACGCTTACGTGCCGCCGCTCTGGGGCGCGTTTGTGGCGCTGGCGTCGCCCTGGCCCATGCTGCTTTTCACCGATCTTTCGAGCCGCGAAATTTTTGCGGCGCAGATCGCGATCTTCATCGTCGCGACGCTCTTCGTGTCATGGGGACCCGTACGCTTCCTTCTGACGCCGCGCGCGGTCAAGCGCGCACGGGCCGCACGGGCGGCGATCGAGCAATTCCTCTCGCGCGGCGTGTCCGCCACCAAAGGCCGCACCGGCGTGCTGATCTTCGTCTCCTGCGCCGAGCGCTACGCCCGCATTGTCGCGGATGACGCGATCGCCGCCAAGATCGCCAACGAAGAGTGGCAGGCCGCGCTCGATCCGCTGCTGCAGGACCTGCGACAGGAAAAGGTCGCGGACGGCTTTGTCGCGGCGATAGAAGAATGCGCGCGCCTTCTGGCGCACCATGCGCCGCCAGGCGAAAACGGCGACGAACTGCCCGACAAGATCTATGTGATCTAGCTCTTAATTTATGTGATCTAGCTCTGGCGTTGCGACGGAGCTGACTGCGGCTAGCGCGACTTTTCCCGCGCGACTTCGCGCCAGCCGATATCGCGCCGGCAAAAGCCGCCGGGCCAGTCTATGAGATCGACGGCCGCGTAAGCGCGCATCTGCGCTTCAGCGACGCTTTCGCCCAGCGCCGTGACATTGAGCACGCGCCCCCCCGCGGCCAGGAGGCGCCCATTTTCCTCGCGCGTGCCTGCGTGGGTGATGATGACGCCCTCGACGGACTGCGCGCGCTCCACGTTCCGAATTTCCGAGCCGGTCATCGGCGTTCCCGGATAATTTTTCGCCGCGAGCACCACCGTGAGCGCCGCAAGCGCGGAGAACCGCGGCCGCTCCCGCGGCAGATCGCCGCGCGCCGCGCCAAGCATCAGCGCGAGTAGATCATCCTCAAGACGCGGCAGGACGACCTGCGCCTCTGGATCGCCGAAACGACAATTGTATTCGATGAGCTTTGGCCCGTCCTTCGTCAGCATCAGTCCGGCGTAAAGGACTCCTCTGAAAGGCGCGCCTTTTTCGCGCATGGCGCGCATCGTCGGCTCGATGATTTCGGCCATGACGCGCGCTTCCACTTCCGGCGTCACCACTGACGCCGGCGAATAGGCGCCCATCCCGCCCGTGTTTGGTCCCGTGTCGCCATCGCCGACCCGCTTGTGATCCTGCGCCGTAGCGAACGGCAGCGCCCGAACGCCGTCGCAAAGGGCAAAGAACGACGCCTCTTCGCCCTCGAGATATTCCTCGATCACCACCTCGGCGCCTGACAGGCCGAAGGCGCCGGCGAACATCGCCTGCACGGCGCGCTCAGCTTCCGCTAGCGTCTCGGCGACGACCACGCCTTTGCCGGCGGCAAGACCATCGGCCTTGACGACGATGGGCGCGGCGTTCTCGCGCAGGTAGAGCAGCGCCGGCTCAAGCGCCGCGAAGCGCGCATAGCGCGCGGTGGGGATCGCGTAGTCGCGACAGAGATCCTTTGTGAACCCTTTGGAGCCTTCGAGCTGAGCCGCGGCCTTCGTCGGACCGAAGGCCAGAATGTCATGCTTCGCCAGTTCGTCGACGAGGCCGCCGATCAGCGGCTGCTCGGGTCCGATGACCACGAGCGCAATTCCGGCGTCACGACAGAACTCGATCACCGCGGGGTGGTTGCCGGCGTCGAAATCGACATTATCTCCAACACGCGCAGCGCCAGGATTTCCAGGCGCGATATAGAGCCGCTTCAGCAGCGGGCTTTTCCTTAGCGCATTGCCGATCGCGTGTTCGCGGCCGCCAGATCCGATCAAGAGAACATTCATATCGCTGCGCTCGCCCGATTGCCTCGTTTCCGCTTCTTGTACGCGGGAGCGCGAAAAGGCAATCTGTCCCGGAAATGCTGGGCTTGCCCTGTGCGTAAGCGCCGCTAGCTAGCCGACGGGGGGCTTGCGGCCGGAGTATCCCACATGTCGATTACCCGAGACATCACATCGCATGAAAATGCGGTCGCTTATGGCGGCCTTATCGACGCCATAGGGGGCGTCGCCACGATCGTACTTGTGATTTGCGGTCTGGTTGGAATTTCGCCTCCCATGATGGTCGCCATCGCGACGATCGTGTTTGGCGTGGCGCTTCTGATTCAGGGCGGCGCAATGCTGTCCGAATATGCGCAGATCGTGTTTCCCGGCGGCGTTCGGAGCGCCATGCCGGAACAGATGGGCGGCAACAGCCTCGCGCTTGTCTTCCTCGTCGGCGCAGTCGGCATCGTGCTTGGCGTCCTTTCGCTCCTTGGAATCAACGCCGCGATCCTGTCGCCGATCGCCGTGATCGGATTTGGCACCGCTCTGCTTCTGAGCAGCAACGCGGTGTGGCGCCTCTATGTGCTGCGGCGCAATTCCGCGCTGATGGATACCTCGGTTGCACAGTCCCAACACGTCGGCGCGGAAATGCTCGCGAGCGAAATGGCGTCGGGTTCGGCTGGCATTCAGGCGCTCGCGGGATTGGCCGCGATCGTCCTCGGCATTCTGGCGCTGGCCGGGAGCCCTGCCGATCTGACGCTGAATCTCGTCGCGCTGCTGGCGCTCGGCGCCACGCTCGTGCTCACCGGAAGCACCCTCAGCGCTACGGTTTTGAGCTTCATGCGAACCTGAGGAACGCCTCCGAAATGCCCCCGGCCGCCCGCCGGGGGTATTTTTATGCGCGGCCCAAGGCGCAAACGGCTTCCCTCGCGCAGTGAAAATGCTCTAAAGACAGCGCCAATTCCATCGTTGTGAGGCGATATGGCGCGCCAGTTCATCTATCACATGCAGGGCCTGACCAAGACCTACCCGGGCGGCAAGAAGGTCCTGGAGAACATCAATCTGTCCTTTTATCCCGACGCGAAGATCGGCGTTCTCGGCGTCAACGGCGCGGGCAAGTCGACTCTGCTGCGCATCATGGCCGGCATCGATAAGGAATATACGGGCGAAGGCTTCGTCGCCGAGGGCGCGCGGGTCGGCTACCTGCCGCAGGAGCCGCACCTTGATCCGCAGCTCGACGTGCGCGGCAATGTGATGCTTGGCGTCGCCGAAAAGAAGGCGATCCTCGACCGCTACAACGATCTCGCCATGAATTATTCGGACGAGACCGCCGATGAAATGACGAAACTGCAGGACGAGATCGAAGCCAAGAGCCTGTGGGACTTGGACAGTCAGGTCGACCAGGCGATGGACGCGCTCGGCTGTCCCCCTGACGACGCAGACGTCACCAAGCTTTCCGGCGGCGAGCGGCGTCGCGTGGCACTGTGCAAGCTGCTGCTCGAACAGCCCGAAATGCTGCTGCTCGACGAGCCAACGAACCATCTCGACGCCGAGACGGTGAACTGGCTCGAGGGGCATCTGCGGGCTTATCCGGGCGCGATCCTGATCGTCACCCACGACCGCTACTTCCTCGACAATGTCACGGGCTGGATACTGGAGCTCGATCGCGGCCGCGGGATCCCCTACGAGGGCAATTACACCAGCTGGCTGAAGCAGAAGCAGAAGCGACTCGCGCAGGAATCTTCCGAGGACAAGGCGCGCCAGCGCGCGCTCGAAGCGGAGAGCGAGTGGATTGCCGCTTCGCCGAAGGCGCGACAGGCGAAGAGCAAAGCGCGCATTCAGCGCTATGAGGAGCTCGTCGCCAAGCAGAACGAAAAGGCGCCGACGACCGCACAGATCATCATTCCGGTCGCGGAGCGCCTCGGCGCGAATGTCATCGACTTCGATCATCTGTCGAAAGGGTATGGCGACAAGCTGCTGATCGACGATCTCTCCTTCAAACTGCCGCCAGGCGGCATCGTCGGCGTGATCGGACCCAACGGCGCCGGCAAGACCACGCTCTTTCGCATGATCACCGGTCAAGAGAAGCCCGACAGCGGCGCGATCGAGATCGGCGAGAGCGTGCAGCTTGGCTACGTCGACCAGTCGCGCGACGCGCTGCACGCCAACAAGACCGTCTGGGAGGAGATCTCGGACGGCAATGAGGTGATCTATCTCGGCAAGCGCGAGATCAACTCCCGCGCCTATTGTTCGGCCTTCAACTTCAAGGGCGCCGATCAGCAGAAGAAAGTCGGACAGCTCTCAGGCGGCGAACGCAACCGGGTGCATCTCGCGAAGATGCTCAAGAGCGGCGCCAATGTGCTGCTGCTCGACGAGCCGACGAACGATCTCGACGTCGAGACGCTGCGCGCGCTGGAAGAGGCGCTTGTCGATTTCGCCGGCTGCGCCGTCATCATCTCCCACGATCGCTTTTTCCTCGATCGCATCGCCACGCATATTCTCGCCTATGAAGGCGACAGCCATGTCGAATGGTTCGAGGGAAATTTCGCCGATTACGAGGAAGACAAGAAGCGGCGGCTGGGCGTCGACAGCGTCATCCCGCACCGTCTGAAATATAAGAAATTCACGCGGTGATGGGGCTGTCGGAAGAGGCCGCCGACAGCATCGAAACACAACTGCGACCAGGAATATTCAATACTTCACTTGCGTCCGTCCATTCCGTCATAAAGGAGGGCTCGCCGTCGATCCCACCTATTTGGCAACTGGCTCGCCTGCTCCCATCAAGTCCACTTCCGGAAAATAGGTCCGGTACCGCCCCAAATCCCGCGTCAGAATCGGCGCGCCGAGCACGCTCGCCTGTGCGCCTATGAAGAAATCAGCTAGCACATTCGTCTTCGAGCCGCCTTGACGCCGGTAATCGCGAAACGCTCGTCCCGCGCGCCAAAGCGCTTGTCGCGACATCGCGGAATGTTCAACCGCGAGTGCGTCAAGAAAATCGGAGCAATCCTCCTCGCTCGCAAAACCGGCCGACAGTTCCGCAAAGACCGCATCGACGATCAAAATTGCGCCGAGCGCCATCCTACGTTCGAACGCCAGGCGCGAAGCTTCAAACCAATCCGGATTGCGGGTCAGCAAGTCGATGAAAATATTCGTGTCGACAAGCGTCAATCGTCGCCTCGCAAGAGGCGCATCCACTCGTCCGTCGTCATCTCGAATTTCACGCCTTTGTGATCCAGCGTCGCTAGCGCCCGCTCGATTTTATTCCTTGCGGCCTGCAGCGCGGCGGCGTCAGGCAGCCGCTCCTCGCTGCGCTCCACCAACACGCCGCCTTCCGACCGCGCGCGCACGTTCACCCTGTCGCCCGGACGAATGCCAGCGGCTTCGCGGACAGCCTTCGGCAAGGTGACCTGGCCTTTAATAGTGACTTTCGTGCTCATGACGGCCAAAAAGTAATACTCTCTAAACAAGAGTAATACCCATCTGGACGAGACGTCAATAAAGCGGCGACGCGCTCAACTGGGCGCGCGTCCAAACGCCTTCCGCAGTTCATCCTTGGCCTGCTCCAGCACTTTTCGCCGCGCCTCGGGCAGGTTCTTGCCGGCCCTGTTGATGTAGAAAATCAGCATGGACATGGCGGAGCGAAACGGCGACGCCTTGCGCCGTTCGCTCTCTTCGGCCGACCGTTTCAGCGAGCGCGCGATCTTCGCCGGATCGTCCCAGGTGAACACGCCCTGCTCCAGATCAAGCGCATTGCTGTGGCGAGTCACCTCGCCGGACCAGTAAACAGCCGCGGCGTTTGCGCTTTTTGCTGCGCCGCGGCTTTTCGGCTGCTTTTGCGCCATCGCCGACCTCGTATCGGGGCAGCTAGTCGACAATCCCCGAAATTCAACGCGGCCCAAGCTTGGCCGCCACGAATTCGCCATCTGCGCATGGCGCATTCCCAACTGGGAAACGTGTAGCCAAAGAGGGATTGGGCGGAATGAAACTGTTCGGGTGTGTCGGCGCCTGCGCCGTTCTGAGCGGGCTGGCGCTTGCCGGCTGTGCGCCGCAGGAGTCGCCGGTCGCGTCCGCTCCCGCGGCTTACGAAGAGGCCGCGAAGCCGACCGAACTGACCGGCCAGGATGCGCTTCACGCCCGGATCGCTCACTACGCCCGCGTCTACGATATTCCCGAGTCCCTCATTCACCGCTCCATCCGCCGCGAGAGCAATTACAATCCCAGCGCCCGGCACGGACCCTATTGGGGGCTGATGCAGATCCGTCACGATACGGCGCGCCACATGGGCTATCAGGGCCCGGCAAGCGGGCTTCTCGACGCCGACACCAATCTCGCCTTCGCGGTGCCTTACCTCGCCAACGCCTATAAGGTAAGCGGCGGCAATGAAGCGCGGGCCATCAGACTTTACGCCGGCGGCTACTATTATGAAGCCAAGCGCAAGCACCTGCTCGATCAGCTTGTGACCTCAGCCGCGCAGTAGAAGCGCTACTGGCTTTTCGGGGTGAAGGTGCTGCGCACGCGACCGCCCTGAGCCCCGCCGCCCTGAACGGTCGCCATGCCCGTCGCGACGTCATAGACGAGCCTCTCGCCCTTCACGATATTCTCGCCCTGGGTGAGCGTCACATTGCCTGTGAGATAGACCTTGTTTTCGGCCTTGTCGTAGCTGCCGCGATCGCCCGTGCCGATCTGGTCCTTGGAAACGAGCGTCACCGGACCTTCGACATCGATGTGTTTGACGCGCTCATTGGTTGTCGCCGCGGGCTGGCCGCTGCCCTTGCCTTCGAGAAAGATGATCAGGCGGGCGGCTTTGAGCGTCGACGGCCCCTGCGTGACGATCACGCTGCCCGAATAGATCAGCTTCTGCTCCTTCTCGAAATAATCGAGCTTGCCGGCGTCGATGTTGAGCGGATCCTTGGCGGAGGCGCCGGGCAGAATGCCGCCCGAACGGCCGGCGGCGCTTGCGGGCGTCGTCGTGACGAGGGCGGCGAGGAGAAGAACGAAGACGTGACGGCGCATTTATTCCTTGGCGGCTGCGCCCGGCGTTTGCGGGGGCGCTTCGCCCTCACCGTATAGCACCGAATGGACGCCGCCCGCGAAAGTCGCGCGCCTCTCTTTTTGGGAGAATTCGACCGATTGCGCGGTGACCTCGCCGCCGTCGATCTTCAACAGCACCGGCTTGTCGGAGGTCATCACGCTGGATTTGAAATCCATCACGGCCGATTCGAGCTTCATGTCGAAGTTCTTGTCGTCGCGGATGTTGACGCCGCCGATCATGTCCGCGTGATCGGCCTTCCGGTTGTAAACGCCCTTCTCCGCTGAAAGAACGATCGAATTGTCCTTGGTGTTCTCGACCCGGACCTCGAGCTGCTCGAGTTCGAAGATTTCGGGCTTCGCCAGATCCTGCATGCCCACGACCGCGCGCACCTCATAGGGGCGCCCGTCCTTCCGATAGCCGACGAGTTTGGGGCTCTCGATGACGATGCGCGAGCCCTTGAGCGCCACGCGCGCCAGGCTCAAATCGGCGGGCAGAAAGCGCAGCGAGCTGATGAGCAGGCCGAGGCCGACGATTCCGACGACGCCGCCCGCCCCCCACAGGATCCAGCGACGCAGCCGCGTGACCCGCGCCGTATGGCGCAGAGCCTCCGGGAAGGCGGTTTGGCGCGGCGCAACAAGGGCGCCGAGGCGATCGCGTGCGTTGGGCGTCGGGAACACGTCGGTCATGCCGAGATCATGCGGCGCGCAGGTGGCGAATTCGAGGCGAAGCCAGAGCCTTATTCATGAGCGAAAATATCGGTCTCCGGCCAGCCGGCGAGGTCGAGCCGGGCGCGCGTGGGCAGGAACTCGAAACAGGCCTGCGCCAACTCGGCGCGGCCCTCGCGCGCCAGCATGGCGTCGAGCCTGTCCTTGAGCTGATGCAGATAGAGGACGTCTGAGGCCGCATAGGCCTGCTGCGCGTCGGAGAGAACGGGCGCGCCCCAGTCTGACGACTGCTGCTGCTTGGAAATCTCGACGCCGAGCAGCTCCCGCACGAGGTCCTTCAGGCCATGCCGGTCGGTATAGGAGCGGGCGAGCTTGGAGGCGATCTTGGTGCAATAGACCGGCGCGGGAACGAAGCCGAAGGTCTTGGCCAATATGCCGATGTCAAAGCGGGCGAAGTGGAAGAGTTTCAGAACCCCCGGGTCGGCGAGCAGGCGCTCCAGATTGGGGGCGCGCGTCTGACCCTTGGCGAACTGGACCAGTTCGGCGTTGCCGTCGCCGAATGAGAGCTGCGCCACGCACAGACGGTCGCGATGCGGATTAAGGCCAAGGGTCTCGGTGTCGATCGCCACGATGGCGCCAGCGCTGATCCCCTCGGGGAGATCGCCCTGGTGAAGGCGGATGGTCATGCGGCTCGAATCGTTCGATATGGAGCGGACAGTCTATCGCAGAATGCGCAAGGCTTGTCGAAGCGCGGCCGGCCCTGCGTCGCGCCCACACGTGAATCATGCTAAGCGTCGGTTGGGCCTTGGCCGGGGGACCGTCTGGCCCAGGGAGTAGCCCATGCGTTACCTTCTTGCGGCGATTATCGCCTTGGCAATGGCCGCGCCGGCGGCGGCCTCATCGGCAAAGTCCAGCGGCGGCAAATCCGTTTCGGCGTCAAAGTCCGACCAGGCGAACAGATCCGGCAAGCGCAATCGGCAGAACGCCGATTCCAAGGGGCTTGGCGGCATTCATCCGTTGGTCGGAAGCGGCGACTATTAGACAGCAAGCCGAGCAGTAGCGCTCCGGGCGTTCCCGCACAAGCCGGAGCGGCGCGGCGACGCGCAAAGTTCTCTTGTCAGACGCCCGCCAAATCTTCACTCTATTGCGGCGCAATGTCGAAGAATGGCAAGGAACGCCGGTGATTGATCTGCCCAATGGACTTAACGGTTCCGACCGCCGCTTCAACGCGCTGGTCATCGAACTGGCGATCCGCCTGTTCGCGATCGGCGCGCTGATCTACTGGACCTTTATCATCATCCTGCCGTTCGCGGCGATCATCCTCTGGAGCGTCGTGCTCGCGGTGGCGCTCTATCCCATTTTCCGCGTGCTCGCCGAAATGTTGGGCGGCCGGCCGATCACAGCCGCCGTTCTGATGACGGCCGCCGGCCTCGTGCTGATCATCGGGCCGGTCACCTGGATGGCGGTCGGCGCGATCGATCCCATCAAGAGCATCGTCGCCGGCTTCGACAATGGCGACATCGCCATCCCGCCGCCGCCGGTCTCGATCAAGGATTGGCCCCTCGTCGGCGACCAGCTCTATTCCTTCTGGCTGCTGGCTTCGACCAATCTGCGCAGCGCCTTCACCCAGGTTCTGCCGCAGCTGAAGCCCGCCGGAGAATTCATGCTCGAGATGGCGAAGAGCGCCGGCGCGGGCACGCTCAAATTCCTTGTCTCCGTGCTGCTGATGGGCTTCATTCTCGCCGCCGCGCCGCAGATGCTCGCCGGCGCCCGGGCGCTGTCGCGCCGCATCGATCCGTCAAGCGGCGAGAAATTCGTCGATCTCGCGGGCGCGACGATCAACGCCGTTTCGCGCGGCGTGATGGGACTGTCGCTGCTGCAGGCGGTCGTCGGCGGCGTGGGCATGTATCTCGCCGACGTGCCGGGCGCGAGCCTGCTGACGATCGCCATTCTGGTCCTCGGCATCATCCAGATCGGCCCGCTGCTCGTCGTCGCGCCCGTCATTTTCTGGGCCTGGACGACTATGGCGTCGGGTCCCGCGCTGGCGCTGACGGTCTGCATGCTCTCCGTCAACTACATGGACAACGTGCTGAAGCCGTTCATCTTCGCGCATGGCCTGTCGACGCCGATCCCGGTGATCTTCGTCGGCGTCATCGGCGGCGTTCTCGCGCATGGAATCGCCGGCCTGTTTGCGGGGCCGGTGGTGCTCGCCGTCGTTTGGGAGCTGACGAAGGCCTGGATTGCCGACGACCTCAAAGCGGTCGAGGAAACGACCGCCATCGAGCCCGATTTCGACGTGGACACGCCGTCGGCCCTACCTTCCGCGCAAGGCGTTGAGAACCTTTAGGCTGGCGCGGCCGTTGCGCTGCAGGCCGGCGCGCGACTGAAAATCGGCGATCGCCTCTTTGGTCTTCGTCCCGATGACGCCATCCGAGTCGCCGACGTCGTATCCGCTGCGCGTCAGCAGCGCCTGCAATTCGCGGCGCTCGGCGCGCGACAGGCCCGGATCGTCGGTGGGCCACGGCGTCTGAATGCCCGGCCGGCCGCGCAGCATGTCGGACAGGACGCAGATCGCGAGCGCGTAGGATTCGGCGGCGTTATAGGCATAGATCGCATCGAAATTTCTCGTCACCAGGAACGCTGGTCCATTGCGCCCCGCCGGCAGCAGCAGCGCCGCCGCTCCCTCGCCGAGTCCGCCGCCGTCGAGGCGCGTTACTCCGTGCGACTGCCAGAAGCCCATCGGCTGGCGGCGCGTGCGTCCGGAAGGCCCCGAATAGCCGTCCGGCAGGCGCACCTCGAAGCCCCAGGGCATGCCGGACCGCCAGCCGCTCTTGCGCAGATAATTCGCCGTCGAGCCGAGCGAATCGGCCGCCGAACTGGCGATATTGCGGCGCCCATCGCCATCAAGATCGACGGCGGCGCCGAGGAAGGTCGACGGCATGAATTGCGTATGGCCGAAGGCCCCAGCCCAGGAGCCGTAGAACTCCTCCCCCGCGATATCGCCGCTGTCCAGGATTTTGAGCGCGGCGATGAATTCCTTGCGCCAGTACTCATTGCGGCGCGGCGCCTCGCAGGCCAGCGTCGCGAGGCTTTGAACGACCGGGCGCTTCCCGAAGCTCTTGCCGAAGTCGGATTCGACGCCCCAGACGGCGACGATGGTCGGCGCGTCAACGCCATAGCGGCTTTCGGCGGCGTGCAGCGCGCGCGCATGCTGGCGCAGCATCGAGCGCCCTTCCTGGACGCGCTCCTCGTCGACCAGCCCTGCCACATAGTCCCATACCGGCGTCGTGAACTCGGGCTGTTTGTCCATGAAGCTCACGGCGTCATTGGGCGCGAGCCCGTTCGTCGCCGACGCGATCGTTTGCTGGCTGACCCCGGCCCCGGCCGCGGCGGCGCGCAGCCCGGACAGGCAGCTCGACCATTCGGCGCGGGCGGGCGTCGCCGCAAACAGCAGCGCGGCGAGCGCCGAGAGGAGATGATTTGCCTTCATGCCGGTAATTCTACCGTAAGGACGCGGCTTTTTTGAGCCGCGCCGATCGTCATCGGCGTCACTCGCAGACGCGGCGCGGACGCGAGCCGATCACCATGCCATACTCATCGAAGACGGGCCGAGGCTCGACCCAGCACACGGGCGGCGGCGCGACATAGACGGGCGGGGCCGCATAGACGACGGGGGGCGCCGAACTGGCGAGCGCCCCGCCGGTAATGGCTCCGAGCGCGAACCCGCCGATGCCCGCCGCGATGGCGGGGCCGGCGGAATCGGCGTGGGCCGGCGCGACCGGCGCCAGCGCTGCGGCGCCGAAAGCCAAAGCCGCTGAAAGCGTCGCGAAAACTCTGCGCATCATACTCTCCCAGGACCGGGCGAGTCTCACATGTCCGCGCGCGCGGCGCCGACTGGCTCGCTCGACCCGGACAATAGGAGCGATCCCGTACACGAATCGTTAATGGCCTGCCCGGCGTCGCTTTAGAGCTGAGAAACCCGCGGCTTTCCCGACGGCTGCCTGGTTGTCGGTCTGACCGGCGCCGGCTCTCTTGCCCCTTCGCGTGCGCCCTCGCCCCCGCCCGTCCTCAGCGCCGGCGCGTCATTCGCCTCCGGCGCCGGCGCTTTGACGCGGAACGCGGCGGCCAGCGCCTTGGCCGCGGCAAGCTCCTTGGAGTCGAGCCGGGCGCCGATTTCATCCCGCTTTCTTGCGGCGTCATCATCGCCCTGTTCGGCGGCGGCGGAAAACCAGGCGTAGGATTGCTGCAGGTTGCGGCTGACGCCCAGCCCGCGGGCGTAGAGGATGGCGAGATTGAACTGGCTGTCGCGAATGCCGTATTCGGCGGCCCGGCGGAACCATTCCGCCGCAGCGGCGTAATCCGGCTTGCCGTCGCCGCCCTCGGCGAGCAGCACCGCGTAGTTATGCATGGCGCGCGCGTTGCCGGCCTCGGCGGCGCGCTCATACCAGAGCCGCGCGCGGGCGTAGTCGCGCTCGACTCCGACGCCCCGCTCGTACATCGAGCCCAGCCGGTATTGCGCCGGCGCCAGGCCCATTTCCGCGGCCTTTTCGAACCAGTGCGCGGCGGCCTTGGCGTCGCGCGGCGCGCTGCGCCCCTCGGCGAGGCGCGCGCCCATCTCATATTGCGCGGCGGGATCGCCCTCGACGGCGAGGCGTTTGATCGTCGCCAGCGCGTCGCCGGCCGACAGCGGCGGCGCTTCGATCGCTCCGGTCGGCGTCGGATCGATGTTCCGCTGCGCGATGGGCTGTTCCGGGGAGGCTCGAGAGGCGGCGACTGGCGCCTGAGGGGGCGTTGCTACGGGCGCCGCTGGGCGCTGGGCGACGACGACCGACGGGGCGCTCTTCGAGGCAAGAGTCTTTTCCGGCAAAGGAGCGGAGCGAAGCGCCTTGGCGGGCGCTCTCGCCTCCTGCTGCGGCGCATTCAACCCGCTCTGAACGCCCATCCGTGCGATCTGATAGGCGCTGATCAGCAGCATGACCGCGCCCAGTCCGAGAAGCAGCGGACGCTTGCGCTCCTGAAGGACGGCGCTCAGCTTGACCACGCCGCCGCCCTGCGACTTTTCCTGAGCATTTTCGGCGTTGCGGGCCGCTTCCCCTGACTGGGCGTCCGCCTCTGCGGGAGTCTGCGCGGCGCGGCGCGCGGCGGCGATAAACTCCGACCGTACAGAGCTGCGGTGGCCGCCACGCTCGGCTTCCTGTCCAGGCGACGAAAAGAAAGGCTCGCGCCCTTCGGCGACGCTCTCGCCGATAGGCAGAAGGAACGCCATCGGATCCACCGCCGCGAGATCCTGGCTTTCGGCGTCTTTCTTGTCAGCGGATTCCAGGGAGACGGCGTCCTCGCCCATCGGCGCGCGCTGCGCGACGCCGCGCGTTTCGTCCAAGTCGTTCTCAGCCATGCCGAGATGGCTGACGACGCGTTCGAGCGTTTGATGGAGCGCCGTCAAGGTTTCATTCGTGCGCTGACCGCTCGCATCCTGCGTGGTGCGAATGTCGATCAATTCGCGTTGCAGAGCTGCGCGCACGGCGCCCGGCTGAAGGTTCGCGGCCTCGCGGAGAATGTCCGTCGCCGCGCGCCGGACGGCAGCTTCCGCCGCCTGCGTCGTCGCCGATCGCGAGTCCTCAAGCCGCGAAAAAAGATTGTTGATCGTCGACTCGAAGCCAGCGAGCGCGCCGTGGCCTGCGTCGAGCCGCTCGAGACGTTGCGCCAGGGCGCCGATCTGAGCTTCGAGCGACTTAAGCGCTTCGTGATCCGCCGCCTTGCCAACCGACCGATTCATGCGCTCCGCGAGCGACTCGACGAGAACCGCAAGTTCGCTCTCTCGTTTTGCAACGCGTGCGCCATCTTCGACCTGCTGCGAAAATGCGGCGTGCATCCTGTCCAGTCGCTCGGCGATTTCGTCGAGCGAAGAATTCTGAGCCGCAATTCTCGGCGCGGAGAATGGATCATCGAGCCGGTCGATCTTGAACGAAAGCTGTGCGAGCTGGCGCTCGACCGCTTCCAGATCAAGACGCCGCGAGTCGGCGTCGAGCGCCGCGTCGATCTTTCTGTCCAGACCGCGCACCAGATTCTCAAGGGCGGCCAGATGCTCGGCGTCTCCCGCGCGTGCGCCGCTTTCGGTCTGTGCGGCGATCGCCTGATGAAGCTGATCGACGCGCTGCGCGAGTTCGGCGAAGTACTTCTCGGCGTTTTGCTCGGCGAGGATGGCTTCGATGCGCGCGAGCGACTCCGTCGGCGCGCTATCGGCGACGTGGGACTCGAGATGGTCGAACCTGCGGCCGATCTCCTCGAACGCCGAGGCGTGATCGCCGCGCTCCAACGCCCCGTCGATCTTCTTGGCGAGCGATGCGATGAGCGCTTCCAGCGGCGCCACATTCGCAGCGCCGCGATCGATGTGCTCCGCCAGCGTCCTGCCGAGTTCGTCGATGCGCTCGCCGATTTCATCGAACCGCGCCGCCGCCGTTTGTTCGGCGACGACATCAAGCTTGCGCGCGAGCCGCTCCAGGCTCTTGTTGAAGGTCTCGACACCCTTGCCGGTTTCCGTTGCGACAACGGAGCGGATCGCCTTGACCACTTCGCCGAGATCAGCGCCGGACGCGCCACGTGAGAGCGCCAGCGCATCGACTCGCTGCGTGACGTCGATGATGCGCGTTTCGATCTTCTCAAGCGGCAGCGGCCGCGCCATGAGCGCCGTCAGCTGTTCCTTGATGTCGTGCGTATCGCGCGCAAGGTCGCGCACGGCCGCGGCATTGACGACGTCGCCGGCCTGCAGCTTCTCGAGCCTTATGCCAATCGTTTCGACATCGGCGCGCAGATTGCGCACGATGGGCGTCGGATCGAGATCTTCGATCACGGCCCGCACTTCGCCGATCATTCTTTCAGCGGGCGCCAGCGTCTCGTCGGGAACGCCGCGGTCGCGTTGCGTTTCGATGCGCTCACGGAGATCGTTCATCGCCGTCTCTATGGCGGCGACCGATGCGCGCGGCGCGAGTTCGCCGATCGCCTGCGTCATATCCCGGATTTCGCGCCGGACGTTTTCGATCTGTCGCATCATGACGAGCTGCTGGTCGCTGCGCTCGCCGGCGTCCTCGCGGAAACTGTCCAATCGCTGCGTGACCGCGTCGATCGCGCGTTGAAGTTCTTCAACGTTCGAACCAGGCACGGGTTCCGAAACGCCGCGCGCGTCATTGAGCGCGCGCTGACTCCGGCCAAGCTGCGCGACCGCTTCGAGAAGCGCGCGCCGGCCGGCGCCGTTGCTGCGCGCCTCGGGTTCGGGAGGGTTGGCGCCGGGCGGATTGGCGACCTCCCCGCGGCGCGTTCCCGCCTTCGCTTCGCGCGCCAGCGGCGCATGTTGTTCCGCACGCCGCGCGATGTCGGCGAGTTGCTGCTCGAGTCCGCTCAGACTTTTTCCGACGTCCACGCGGCTATCGCCGCTCGGCTGACCGGCCAGTCGCGTTTCAAGCTCCGCCAGCGTGCTGCGGATCGGCCTAGCGTTCGCGGAAGGCTGCTCGCCGAGTTGGCTTTCGATGCGACGTCTGGAGAGCGCGGCGATCGAGCGCCAGATGAGATCTTCTTCGACCGTCTTTTCGCTGACCTCATCGTCGCCGGCTGTCTGGGCGCCGCGGGCGTCCTGTGCGGGAAGATTTCCTCCCCGGCGCATGGTTTCGCGATTCTCTGCCGGCGGCGCGGAATCCGGACGACCTTGATCAGGAGTTTGCGCCTTGCTCATGTGGCTGTCCGGCGGGCCGACCCGTGGAGAATGGGACAAAAACTGTGGGAATCGACGCGGATCTGCGAATCGCGCGACGTCGCCGGCGGGAGCCCGCCGACCGCAGCGACTTTCCGTCAATCAAGGTAAAGAAGCCGTTAAGGAACCGCTCTGTAGCGCCATCGCGTTCACGCATGTCGCGAGACCGCTCGCTTGCGCCCTCGGCGGCGCCTCTCTACCTATGACGGAGCCCGAGAGAATCGCGGCGCGACGGCCTAGCCCCAAGCGCCGGCCTGCAAGGAGGCGTTGATGCCGAGCTACAAGGCGCCTGTGGACGATACGCTCTTCCTCTTGAACGACGTCTTGAATTTCCAGCGTTTCGGCAATCTGCCAGGCTTCGCGGACGTGACCCCGGACGTCATGTCACAAATTCTCGTCGAGGCCGGAAAAATCTGCGAAGAGGCGCTCGCGCCGCTCAACCAGTCGGGCGACGAAAAGGGCTGCACGCGCCATGACGACGGCGCCGTCTCCACCCCGCCGGGATTCAAGGAAGCGCATGACGCTTTCGCTCAAGGAGGCTGGATCAGCCTCGCCGTGCCCGAGGAATATGGCGGTCAGGGACTGCCCTATACGCTCTCAATGGCGATGAACGAATTCGCCTCCTCGGCCAATATGGCTTTCGCCATGTATCCGGGCCTCACCCAGGGCGCGCTCGCGGCTCTCCTGCGCCACGGCAATGACAAGCAGAAAAAGCTCTATGTGCCGAAAATGGCGGAGGGCCGCTGGTCGGGCACGATGAACCTGACCGAGCCGCAATGCGGCACCGATCTCGGGCTGCTGACGACCAAGGCGACGCCGCGCGGCGACGGCTCCTATTCGATCACCGGACAAAAGATTTTCATTTCCGCCGGCGAGCACGATCTGACCGAAAACATCGTGCATCTGGTGCTGGCGCGCATCGAGGGCGCGCCCGCAGGGGTCAAGGGCATCTCGCTCTTCATCGTCCCGAAGTTTCTCGTCGACGGCGACGGCGCGCTCGGGCCGCGCAATGGCGTCGGCTGCGGCTCCATCGAAGAAAAGATGGGCATCCACGGCAACGCAACCTGCGTCATGAACTACGACGGCGCGCAGGGCTTTCTCGTCGGCGAGGCCAATCGCGGACTAAACGCCATGTTCGTGATGATGAACGAGGCGCGGCTTGGCGTCGCCATGCAGGGCCTCGCACTCTCTGAGGTCGCCTATCAGAACGCGGCGCAATACGCCAAGGAGCGCCTGCAGGGCCGCGCGCTTTCCGGGCCCAAGGATCCGGGAAAGCCCGCCGACCCGATCATCGTGCATCCGGACGTGCGGCGCATGCTGCTCGAGATGAAGGCCTTCAACGAAGCGGCGCGCGGCTTCGCGCTCTCGGCCGCGCTCGACAGCGACATCGCGCATCGTTCGGACGACGCCGCCTCGCGCCAGGCGGCGGAAGACCGGCTTAGCCTGCTGACGCCCGTGCTCAAGGGCGTGCTCACCGACGTCGGCTTCGAAAACACCGTGAGGGCCCAGCAGGTGTTTGGCGGCCACGGCTATATCCGCGAATGGGGCATGGAGCAGTTCGTGCGCGATGCGCGCATCAGCATGATCTACGAGGGCGCCAATGGCATCCAGGCGCTCGACCTCGTCGGCCGAAAGCTGCCGCGCGACGGCGGCCGCGCGATCATGACCTATTTCAAGGACACGACGGAGTTGCTGACGCCGCTCGTCGCCGACGACGCGATGAAGCGCTTCGCCGCGCCGGTGAAGTCGGCGCTCGACGATCTGCAAAAAGCGACGATGTGGCTGATGCAGAACGCGATGGCGAAGCCGGACAACGCCGGCGCCGCGTCCTATGACTATATGCATCTCTTCGGACGCGTCGCGCTCGGCGTCATCTGGGTGAAAATCGCGCAGGCGGCGATGGAGAAGAAATGGAAAGAGCCGCACGAGTCGGCGCGTATGGACGCCAAGCTTCTCACGGCGCGCTTCTACATGGAGCGCATGCTGCCCGAGACGAGCCTGCGGCTGACGCGCATTTCAGCCGGCGCCGACACGATGATGTCGCTGACCGAGGAGATGTTTTAGAGGCAGTCGGATTTCGGCCGTCGGCGAACGTTCTTCCCGACTGCCGCAGCCCGGTTGCCGATCGCCGCTACAGGAGACGACATGGCTGACGCCTTTATCTACGACGCCGTTCGCACGCCGCGCGGCCGCGGCAAGCCGGACGGTTCGCTGCATGAGGTCTCTTCGCTCGGCCTCGCCATCACGCCCTTGCAGGCGATCAGGGAGCGCAACAAGCTCGAAGGACCCGAAGTCGACGACATCATCCTCGGCTGCGTCGATCCGGTCGGCGAAGCCGGCGGGGACATCGCCCGCGCGGCGGCGATCTCGGCCGGCTATTCGCACAAAGTGCCGGGCGTGCAGATCAATCGTTTCTGCGCCTCAGGTTTGGATTCGGTTAATTTCGCCGCCGGCGAGATCATGTCAGGCCAGCACGATCTTGCGATCGGCGGCGGCGTCGAGAGCATGAGCCGCGTCGGCATCGGCGCCTCCGGCGGCGCCTGGCCGGTCGATCCGACGATCGCCATTCCTTCCTACTTCATGCCGCAGGGCGTCTCTGCCGACCTCATCGCGACGAAATACGGCTTCTCGCGCGACGACGTCGACGCCTACGCGGTTGAATCCCAGAAGCGCGCCGCGAAGGCCTGGGAGGAAGGCCGTTTCAAACATTCCATCGTTCCGGTGAAGGACGTCAACGGCGTCACGCTGCTCGACCGCGACGAACATATGCGGCCGGGAACCGACATGCAGGCGCTGGCGAGTCTGAAACCGTCCTTCGCCTTTTACGCGGAACAGGGCGGCTTCGACGCCGTCGCCATTCAGGCGCATCCCGAGATCGAGAAGCTCAACTACGTTCACCACGCCGGCAATTCGTCGGGCATCGTCGACGGCGCAGCGGCGGTGCTCGTTGGCACGAAAGAGGCCGGCGAGAAGCACGGCCTGAAACCCCGCGTGAAGATTCGCGCCTACGCCAATATCGGCTCGGAGCCGGCGTTGATGCTGACCGGGCCGGTCGACGTGACGAAGAAAGTGCTGCGCCGCGCCGGCATGTCCGTCGCCGACATCGATCTTTTCGAAGTGAACGAGGCCTTCGCCGCCGTCGTGCTGCGCTACCTCGAGGCCTTCGATCTCGATCCCGCCAAGGTCAACGTCAATGGCGGCGCCATCGCCATGGGACACCCGCTCGGCGCGACCGGCGCGATGTTGATGGGAACCGCGATCGACGAATTGGAGCGAACGGGAAAATCGACCGCGCTCGTGACGCTCTGCATTGGCGCCGGCATGGGCACGGCGACGATTGTCGAGCGGGTGTAGTTGCGCGCAAGAGCAGAGTGACTATAGTGACTACTATGGTCATTTGAGGGCAACGGCTATGCCAAAGAGTATGACAACGAAGGGCATCGCCAGCAGGCGGAAGTCCGCTTCCCGAAAGGCGAAGGCGGGGACGCCGTGGACGGTCGCCGACGCCAAGGCGCATCTTTCGACCGTGCTGGAAAAGGCTCGCACGGAAGGCCCCCAAACGATCACCCGCAACGGGAAAGAAACCGCTGTTGTCGTCGGGATTGAAGAGTGGGAACGAAAAACGAAGCGAAAGGGGACGCTGGCGGATTTTCTGCTCAATTCGCCCCTGCGAGGGTCCGAAATTGATCTGGAGCGGGTCTCATGCGAACCGCGTGACATCGAACTGTGAACTATCTTCTGGACACGAATGTTCTGTCGGAATTCAAGCGGCCGCGTCCGGATGAGAATGTGGTCGAGTGGGCGAGATACGTAGACGAAGATCGAACTTATGTTTCTGCCGTTACGTTCGGCGAGTTGAGACGCGGCGTCGCCCTACTCGCGGAGGGACGGCGAAAAACAGAGCTTGACGCGTGGATCCGGCATGATCTGCGCAACCGTTTTGATGACCACATTCTCGACGTGACCCCAACGATAGCGGAAGCATGGGGAGAGTTGATGGCGAAGGCGAGAATAGGCGGTATCGGACTCCACCCGATAGATGCTTTCTTCGCCGCCACGGCACGAGTTCACGACCTTGCGTTGGTCACCAGAAATATGAAGGACTTCAGCACTCTCGACATTGATCTCGTCAATCCTTGGCTGCCGCAAGGCGGCTCGGAATAGCAAAGTGCGCGCGCAAGGCGCTGAAGGGAATCGTCAGATGAACCTCGTCAATTTCCGCTTCGAGACAGGCGCCGACGGCGTCGCGCTTGCGACCTGGGACATGCCCGAGCGCTCGATGAACGTCATCACCCCCGAAGTGATGGACGAGCTGGAGCAGATCATCGACACCGTCGTCGCTGATCCCAACGTCAAAGGCTGCGTCATCGCCTCGGGCAAGAGCGCCTTCTCGGGCGGCGCCGATCTTTCCATGCTGCAGCATGGCGCCGCGCAATACGCCAAGGCGCTGAAGGAGCAAGGCGAAGAAGCGGCGAACAGGCAGTTCTTCGATTTTTCGCGCCGACTGTCGCTGCTCTATCGAAAGCTGGAGACCTGCGGCAAACCTTTCGCCATCGCCATTCACGGCGTGTGCCTTGGCGGCGCTTTCGAACTCGCGCTCGCCTGTCACTATCGCGTGATGGCGGATGACGAGAAGACGAAAGTCGGCCTGCCGGAGATCAAGGTCGGCCTCTTCCCAGGCGCCGGCGGCACGCAGCGCGTCGCGCGCATCATGCAGACCGGCGACGCGCTGCAGTTCCTGTTCAGGGGCGATCAAATCAAGCCGAAAGCGGCGCTCGGCGCCAAGCTCGTGCACGAAATCGCGCCGAAAGCCGAGATCGTCGATCGCGCGCGCGCCTTCATCGCCAATGGCGGCAAGGCGCAGGCTCCGTGGGACGCCAAGGAGTTCAAGAATCCTTCAGGCAGGGTGTTCTCGCCGACAGGCATGATGATCTGGCCCGCCGCCAACGCCATCTATCGTCGGGAGACCTACGACAATTATCCCGCCGCCAAGGCCATTCTGCACGCCGTCTATGAGGGCCTGCAATTGCCGATGGACCAGGCGCTGACCGTCGAGTCGCGCTGGTTCGCGCATATTCTGCGCTCGAAGGAAGCGGCGGCGATGATCCGCTCGCTGTTTCTCTCCAAGAACGAATTGGACAAGGGCGCGCATCGCCCCAAGGACGTCGGTCCGACCGATCTCAAGAAGATCGGCATTATCGGCGCGGGCTTCATGGGCGCGGGCGTCGGCTATGTTTCAGCGCTCAACGGGCTCGACGTGGTCCTTGTCGACCGCGATCAGGAGAGCGCCGACAAGGGGCTGGCGACGATCGACAAGCTGATATCGGGGTCGGTGACCAAGGGCCGCGCCACCGCCGCCGACAAGGATGCGCTGATGGCGCGAGTCGTCGCCACCGACGACTACGGCGCGCTCAAGGGATGCGATCTCGTGCTCGAGGCGGTGTTCGAGGATCGCGCCGTCAAGGCGGACGTGACGAAGCGCGCGCAGGATGTCGTGGGCGCCGACGTGATCTTCGCCTCCAACACCTCGACCCTGCCGATCACGTCGCTCGCGGAGACCGCGCAGAAACCGGAGAATTTCATCGGCATTCACTTCTTCTCGCCGGTCGAGAAGATGCTGCTCGTCGAAGTGATCCTCGGCAAGAAAACCAGCGACCGCGCGCTGGCGACGGCGCTCGACTTCGTCCGCGTCATCAAGAAGACGCCGATCGTCGTCAACGACTCGCGCGGCTTCTTCGCCAATCGCTGCGTGCTGAATTACGTGCGCGAGGGGCAGATCATGCTCGTCGACGGCGTGCCGCCGGCGATGATCGAAAACGTCGCCCGCATGGCCGGCATGCCGGTCGGGCCGCTTTCCCTCAATGACGAAGTGGCGCTCGATCTGGGCTGGAAAATCCTGCAGGCGACGAAAAAAGACCTCGGCGAAGGCTCCGTCGACCCTGCGCAGGAGCGCGTGCTGCGCTTCATAGTCGAGGAAAACGGCCGCTTCGGACGCAAGAACGCAAAGGGCTTCTACGACTATCACGCCAATGGGACGAAGAGTCTCTGGCCCGGCCTCTCGGCGCTGGCGCAAAATGAGCTCGATCCCGACACGCTCGACGTCGCCGAGATGAAGCAGCGCTTTCTCGTGACGCAGGCCATCGAAGCGGCGCGCGTGATGGCGGAAGGCGTCGTCACCGATCCGCGCGAGGCCGACGTCGGCTCCATTCTCGGCTTCGGCTTCGCGCCGTTCACCGGCGGCGTCATCTCCTATATCGACTTCATGGGCGCGAAGACGTTCGTCGCGCTCTGCGACAAGCTCGCCGCGACATACGGACCGCGCTTCGAGCCGCCGCAACTGCTGCGCGACATGGCGGCCAAGGGCGAGACCTTCTACGGGCGGTTCATGCCGCAGAAAATGGCGGCGTGATTGCCAGCTTGCGCGTGCGCCCGCCGGGACATGACATCCTCAAGGGCGGCAGGTAAAAGACAGGCTGGGCGTGTAGGTTCGAATCGCGCGCCCGCGCCCGGACCTACTTGATGCCGATCTTCGTGCTTCCCTTTCCGATGGTCGATCCTGTCGCCGTGAACATCGGCCCCTTACCGCTGCGGTGGTACGCGCTGGCCTATATCGGCGGCTTCATCTTCGGCTGGCTCGGCGCGCGCGCGCTCGTTTCCAACGACGCGCTGTGGAGCCGCGGCCAGCCACGGCCAACCCGAGAGTCTCTCGACGATCTTCTCGTCTTTCTCGCCTTCGGCGTCATCATCGGCGGGCGCCTCGGACATGTGCTGATCTACGATCCGGCTTTTTACCTGGCGCATCCGCTGGAGATCTTTCAGACATGGAAAGGCGGCATGGCCTTTCACGGCGGCCTTATCGGCGCGATGATCGGCATGGGCCTATACGCCCGCCGCAGCGGCGTTCCGCTCCTCACCGCGAGCGACGTCTGCGCGGCCGTCGCGCCGATCGGCCTTTTCTTCGGCCGCCTCGCCAATTTCATCAAGCCCGAGATGTGGGGGCGCGAGACCGACGTTCCCTGGGCGATGGTCTTTCCCGGCGCCGGCGACATTGCGCGCCATCCGAGCCAGCTCTATGAAGCCGGTCTCGAAGGCGTGGCGCTGGGCCTGCTGTTATGGTTTGCGGCGCGGCGCGGCGCGCTGAAGCACCCCGGACTCGTCACCGGACTCTTTGGCGTCGGCTACGGTCTCGCCCGCATTTTCTGCGAATTTTTTCGTGAACCCGATCCGGTGCAGGAAGCGCTTCCCAATGGTCTGACCATGGGCATGGCGCTTTCCGCGCCGCTTGTTTTGCTTGGCGTCGCGGCGATCATGTTCGCCCTGCGCCCGAGGAGCGCGACCGCATGAGCGCCTTAAAGAGAGAGATCGTCGAGACGATTGCGCATGACGGTCCGATGACGCTCGAGCGCTACATGTCGCTCTGCCTGACCCATCCGCGCTACGGCTATTACATGACGCGCGATCCTTTCGGCGCGAACGGCGATTTCGTCACCGCGCCGGAGATCAGCCAGATGTTCGGCGAATTGCTCGGCGTCTGGGTCACGGAAGCGTGGCGTGCGGCGGGTGCGCCGAGTGAAGCGCGGCTCATCGAACTCGGACCCGGCCGCGGCACGCTGATGTCCGACGTGCTGCGCGTGACGCCGATTGCGCCGAACTTCTTTTCGGCCGTGAGCGTGCACCTCGTCGAGACCAGTCCGGTTCTGCGCGAAACGCAGCGCCAGACGCTCGCCAGAGCCGCAAAGCCGGTGCAGTGGCATCTGAACTTCGACGAGACGCCGCCCGGACCGGCCTTCATTCTCGCCAATGAGTTCTTCGACGCGCTGCCGGTCAGGCACTTCGTCAAGACCGCTGGCGGCTGGCGCGAACAGCTCGTCGGCCTCGACGCTCAGGGCGAACTCGCCTACGGGCTGTCCGATCAGATTGAGACGACGCTGAACGTTCCAGCGCGCGACGGGTCGATCATCGAAGTCAACGCCGCAGGGCAGGAGCTGATGGGCGACATCGCCACGAGGATCGTCGCAGACGGCGGCGCGCTGCTGCTCATCGACTATGGCTACGAACAGACGTCCCTCGGCGACAGCTTGCAGGCGGTGTCCCGCCACGCCTATGTCGATCCGCTGGCGGCGCCGGGCGAGGCGGATCTGACCGCGCACGTCGATTTCGCGGCTCTCGCGCGCGCCGCGCGGGCGCGCGGCGCCAAGGTGTTGGGCCCTGTGACGCAGGCGCATTTTCTGCTGCAGCTTGGCATCGAACGACGCGCCGAGACCTTGTCCAAAAAGGCGACGCCTGAGCAGGCGCAGGCTATCGTCGACGCCTTCGAACGCCTTGCCGGGGTTGACGACGCGCGGCGTCAGATGGGCGGATTGTTCAAGGTGATGGCCGTGACTCATCCCGAAATGCCCGACCTGCCGGGATTTTTCGTGTAACATCGGCGCGATGACGGTCGATACGCCTGCGCTCACCGCGCAAAATCTCAGCCTGCCCAACCTGCGCCACGCCTTTTTCACCCGTGATGGCGGCGTGTCCGAAGGCGTCTACGCCTCGCTCAACGGCGGCGTCGGCTCGCGCGACGCGCCGCCGCATGTCGAGGAGAACCGGGCCCGCATGGCGGCGCGACTCGGGGTCGACGCCGAGCGCCTGCTGGTGCCGTTTCAGATCCATTCCGCGGATGCGCGCGCCGTGCGCGAACCGTGGCGCGCGGAAGCGCGGCCGCGCTGCGACGGCGTGGTCACCGCGGAAGTCTCGCTCGCGCTCGGCGTCACCGGCGCGGACTGCGGCATGCTGCTTTTCGCCGACGCGAAGGCGCGCGTCATCGGCGCCTGCCACGCCGGCTGGAAGGGCGCGCTGGGCGGCGTGATTGAAGCCACCGTCACAGAGATGGAAACGCAGGGCGCGCGGCGTTCTGACATCCATGTCGCGCTCGGACCGGCGATCGGCGCGACGAGCTATGAGGTCGGGCCGGAATTCGTGGCGCGGTTTCGCGACGCGGACGAATCTTTCGTGCGCTTCTTTACGCCGACGGACCGCGAGGGCCACGCGACCTTCAATCTGCCGGGCTTTATCGCCTCGCGTGTCGAAGCGCTGGACGTCGCTTCCTTCGAAGACCTCGGCGTCGACACTTACGCGGATGAGGCGCGCTGCTTCAGCTACCGCCGCAGCGTTCACCGCCGCGAGCCTGATTACGGGCGTCTCGTCTCGGCGATCGCGCTGATTTAGTCGGGCGTTCCAAGAGAGCCGCAGGCGCTACTTCGTCGCGTAGCTGAACAGCATCGAACGCGGCAGACCCCGCGGCGGCGGCGGGAAAGGCGCGGCCCGGCGCACCGCGGCGAGCGCGGCGGCGTCGAGATCGGGCGCGCCGCTCGATTGCTGCAGAGCCTGATGGGTGAGATTCCCCGACTCGTCGATGTAGAACACGACCGCGCCCCTGCCGATTATTCCGCTTCCCCGCACGCGCGGAGGAATGCGCATGTGCGGCATGATCATGCCGTAGAGGATCGTCAGATAGGTGGTCTTCGCGTGGCCGCCGCCGACTGGCGAAAACTTGCGCGGCGCCGCGAGCTTGTAGTCCGGGATCGGCGCGAGCGCGGCGAGCTGATCGGCGATGGAGTTCGCCTCGCCCTTCTTGACCCGCCCCTTCTCATTGGGGTCCGGCTTCTCCTGCGGCTTGGCTTCGGGGGCGGCCCGCTCGATGATCTCGGCGTCGCTCTTTTCATCGGGCGGGGCCTCCTTGGCCTCCTCGGGCGCCTTCGCCTTTGCGTCCTCGTCCTCGCCGTCCTTCATGCCCTGAGGCTTCTCGTCCTTGGGCGCGTCCTTCTCGGAGGCGTTCTTCGGAGTCTTGAGGTCCTTCTCCTCAGGCGCGTTGACGTCGGACTTGGTCTTGCTCTCGGCCTCGGGGGCGTCGAACGCGGGCTTTTCGTCCTCGAGCGGCGGCGGGGGCGGCTTCTGCTGTTGCTTTTGCTCCTCCGGCGGCTTTTCAGCCTCGGGCGCAGGGGGTTGCTGCGGCGGGGGCGGCGGTTCGGCGATCACCTCGACCTGGATTTCCTCGACGACGGCCGGGGCTTCGCGTGCGAGCCGCCAATCCTGCCAGAGCAGGAACGCCAGCACGCACAGATGCGCGAGGAGAACCAGGAACAGAAACAGCAGGAAACGCGGGCGCACGAAAGCGCCGCGACGTCGCCGCAGAAAATCAACGGCCAGGGTCGCGCTGGAGGCATGTTGTCCGCTGCTGTCGTTCATAGCGAAGGAAAGCCGCGCTCCAGCGCCGCCGCTGTTTGCATCGTCGATCTGGGTAGGTGATCGGGCCGCGCCACTCGCGGAATTATAGCCGCCTTTAAACGAAAACGCGCCCCCGTGAAAACGATGACGCCTTTTGCCGCAGTTATCAATGGTTAGAGAGGCGTTTATATAAGAAGCATCTAATTTAAGCGGCGCTCGAACGCCGCTAAGGGGGCATGATGGATCGCTTCAGGCCATTGTCGCGGCGGGGATTTCTGCTCGCCGCCGGCGCAGCGGCGGCGACCGCCGGTTCGGCTTTTGGAGAGGGTCACGGGATGCGCCGGTTCCCGCCGAACCGGGCGTCCGACGCCTTTACCCCTGACGTCGACCTCGACCTGATCTGCAAGCGCGACGAGGCGCGGATCCTGACCGGCGCGCCCACGCGCGTGTGGCGCTACTCCGGCAATCTCATCAAAGGTCCGCCAAACGCGCTGACGGCGGCGCCGGATGCTTATCTCGGCCCGCTGCTGCGTTTCTCGAAAGGACAGAAGGTCCGCATCCGGCTGCGAAACGAACTGCCGGAAGAAACGATCACCCATTGGCATGGGCTGCATGTGCCGATGCTGATGGACGGCCATCCTGCAGCGGCGATCGATCCGGGCGAGACTTATGTCTATGAGTTCGAGATCCGCAATCGCGCCGGCATGTATTTCTATCATCCGCACACGCATGAAAAGACCGCGACGCAGGTCTATCGCGGCCTCGCTGGCGCAATCATCGTCGAGGACGACGAAGAGCGCGCGCTTGGTCTGCCTTCCGGCGAATTCGAGATTCCGCTCGTCATCCAGGACCGGTCGTTCGACCGCGACAATCAGCTCGCCTATGGCGGCGACATGCATACGAGCATGTTCGGCTTCTATGGCGACCACGCGCTCGTCAATGGACAACACAATTTCGCGCTCGACGTCGCGAGCCGCGCCTATCGGCTTCGGATCCTCAACGGCTCGAACGCCCGAATCTACAAGCTGTGCTGGGACGACCGGACTCCGCTGACCGTCATCGGCGTCGACGGCGGATTGTTAGAGAAGCCGGAACAGCGTCCCTATGTGATGCTCGCGCCCGCCGAGCGCGTCGATCTCCTGGTCGATTTCAGCGGCCGTCCGCAAGGCGCGAAACTGACGATGCTGAGCGGCGAGTTCTACGGCCTCGTTCCGCCCATGGCGCAGCGCATGATGGGAAGCGATCTCGCGATGGGCGAGGAATTCCCCCTGTTCACGGCGCGCGTGACAAGGACTTCGAACGACTCGTGGAAGCTTCCCGAGAGGCTCTCGACGATCCGGCGCATCCGCAGGGAAGACGTCGCCAATCTCGACAATCCCATCCCGATCGCCATCACCATGGCGCACATGGCCATGCTCCTGAACGGGCGGCCCTACGGTCACGACGACCTGCAGCCCCAGGAGCGCATTCCCGTGGACACCACGCAGCTCATCGAAATTTTCCATGAGCGCGGCATGGGCATGGGCATGGGCATGGGAATGGGCGGCATGGGCGGCGGAATGATGCGCGGCCGAATGGGCGGAATGGGCGGAATGGGCATGGGCCGAATGGGCATGGGCCGAATGGGAATGGGCGGCGGCATGGGCATGATGGGAATGATGTCGATGGCGCATCCCATCCACCTGCACGGCCAGCAGTTCGAGATCGTCGAGCGCAGCTTCGAGGGCGATGAGGACGCTTACGCCTCTATCCGCGACGGCTTCATCGACAGCGGCCTAAAGGACACCGTGCTCGTCGCGCCGGGCGAACGCCTGCGGATCGTCAAACCGTTCGGCGATTTCAAGGGTCGCTTCATGTATCACTGCCACAACCTCGAACATGAGGACGCGGGCATGATGCGTGAGTTTTCGGTGGAGTAGAGGCTTCGGGGCGCTCTCTTGAACGCCGTCAATCTTTAAAAAGAAATTATCAGAACCCATCCCCCCGGCTGGGCCCACGCCCAGCCGGGGATTATCTCCTGTGATCAGTGCTGCATGCCGCCCATTCCGCCCATGCCGCCCATTCCACCGCCGGAATGCGACATGCCGCCCATCATTCCACCCATGCCGCCGCCCATCATGTCGCTCATGGATTTGCCGACTTTCATGATGCCGGTCAGCGTCGCATTCGCGGTCTTCTTCTGCTCATCGCTCAAACTGGTAAAGAGCGACTCGATGGCGGCTTTCTGCGCGCGCACGACCTCGAGATGGTCGGTCATATGGTTTTCCATCATCGTGAGCTGGTTCAACACTTCCGGCTTCGAATGATCCATGCGCATGTCGGCGGCGTCGCATTTTTGCTTGGCCTTTTGCGCGACGGCGCGCCACGCCTCTTCAAAGGCGTTCCAGGGGCTCGTCTGCGTGTCCGTCAGCTTCAATTCCGCCTTCAGATAGGCGAGCCGCCCATCGAGATGTTCAGCGAAGCCGCAGACCATCTTGTTCATCATGCCGCCGCCGGAATGCGACATTCCACCCATGCCGCCACCCATGCCGCCGCCTTTGCCGCCGCCGTGCATGCCTGACATGCCGCCCATCATTCCCCCCATGCCGCCGCCCATGCCGCCACCGCTTTGACCGCCGCCATGGTCCATACCCGACATGCCTCCCATGCCGCCGCCGCTCTGGCCGCCGCCATGGCCCATGCCGCCGCCCATCATGCCGCCCATGCCATGATGGCCTGCATGACCTTCGTTGGCCTTGCCTGTGTCGCCTTTTTGCTCTTCGGCCTTGCCGGATTCAGAGGCGCCCGACTGAGCCTTGCCTGGGTCCGCCCACTGCGTCGGCGCAGCGGCGCCGCCATGCTGCATCGCGCCGTGGTCCATTTTGCTGTGGTCCATGCCGCCGTGATCGGCGCCGCTCTGTTGCGCCTGCGCCGCGGAGAATCCGGCGGCGAGGAGCAAAGCGGCGGCGCTCGCCGCAAGCATTTTTCCGCGCGAGGTTTGTTTCCGCGTCGTCATGGGCGCCCTCCCTGGCGATGGTTATCGCGAATGCTCCATTCGGCGCAGGCGCGACGAATCATTTGTGGGGCTTCGCGCATTTGGCGCGCCTAGCGAACGCCAGGCGCCGTTGAACGTCTGCAACTTTGTCACAGATCACGCCGCTCGGCGATAGGCGAATCGTCACGCGCGAGCGCGCGAATATTGAAAGCTGTCCCGCGCCTTTGCGAGCGCATCTCACACGTCGACGATTCTTCTCGCAACAGCGAAACGAGCTGTTAAGCCGCCTTCTTCTCCGCGATCTCGACAAGGGTGCGCAGAAGTCGGCGCGTTCCCGCGAGGCGCTGTTTCATACTGTCGAATTCGCGGATGAACACCACGCGCATGTCGGGACGAACTTTGGCGCCTGTCCCCTGCTCCGCGACAAAGCGCACGAGCCCGGCGGGATTGGCGAATTTGTCTTCGCGGAAGGCGACGATGACGCCCTTTGGGCCAGCGTCGATCTTTTCGACATGCGCGCGCCGGCAAAGCGCCTTGATCGCGACGATCTCCAGCAACTGTTCCACCTCCGGCGGAATCGGGCCGAAACGGTCGATCATCTCGGCGGCGAACGACTCGATGTCCTGATCCGTTTCGAGCGTCGACAGACGGCGATAGAGCTGCAGGCGCAGCGTCAGATCGGCAACGTAGTCTTCGGGTATCGTCACCGGCGCGCCGATGGCGATCGTCGGCGACCAGGCCTCCTCCTGCGGCTCTTCTATGCCGGCTTTGAGCAGCGTGATCGCGTCGGCGAGCATCTGCTGATAAAGCTCGTAACCGACTTCCTTGATTTGGCCCGACTGCTCTTCGCCGAGCAGATTGCCTGCGCCGCGGATGTCGAGATCGTGGCTCGCGAGCTGGAATCCTGCGCCGAGCGTATCGAGCGACTGCAGCACGTCGAGACGCTTTTGCGCCTGCGGCGTGATCGTGCGGTTGGCCGGCGTGGTGAAGATTGCGTAGGCGCGCAGCTTCGAGCGGCCGACGCGGCCGCGCAACTGATAGAGCTGCGCGAGGCCGAACATATCGGCGCGCCAGACGATGAGCGTATTCGCGCGCGGAATGTCGAGACCCGATTCGACGATCGTCGTCGACAGTAGAATGTCGAATTTGCCGTCGTAGAAGGCCGACATCTTGTCTTCGAGCTCGCTCGCGCTCATCTGCCCATGGGCGATGATGAACTTCGATTCCGGCAAGTTCTCGCGCAGAAAGGCGGCGGCCTCTTCGAGGTCGTCGATGCGCGGACAAACGAAAAAGGCCTGGCCGCCGCGATAGCGCTCGCGCAGCAGCGCCTCGCGGACGATCAGCGCATCGAAGGGCGAAACGAAGCTGCGCACAGCGAGCCGGTCGATCGGCGGCGTGGCGATGATCGAAAGCTCGCGCACGCCCGTCATGGCGAGCTGCAGCGTGCGCGGGATCGGCGTCGCCGAGAGCGTCAGCACATGCACCTCGGCGCGCAATTCCTTCAGCCGCTCCTTATGCCCGACGCCGAAATGCTGCTCCTCGTCGATCACGACGAGTCCGAGATCCTTGAAGCTCACGGTCTTGCCGAGCACGGCGTGGGTGCCGATGAGGATTTCAACTCGCCCGTCGGCGAGGTCCTTCTTGGTCTGGCGCGCTTCGGCGGCGCCGACCATGCGCGACAGCCGGCCGACTCGCACCGGCAGGCCGGCGAAGCGTTCGGTGAAGGTCTTGTAGTGCTGGCGCGCGAGCAAAGTCGTCGGCGCGACGACCGCCACCTGCTTGCCGTTGATGGCGGCGCAAAAGGCCGCGCGCAGCGCGACCTCGGTCTTGCCGAATCCGACGTCGCCGCAAACGAGTCGATCCATCGGCCGGCCCGCGGCAAGATCGTCGAGCGTCGCCTCGATAGCGGCGAGCTGATCCTCGGTTTCGTCATAGGGAAAGCGGGCGCAGAACTCGTCGTAGAGTCCTTCCGGCGGCGTGAGTTTCGGCGCCTCGCGCAGCTGCCGTTGCGCCGCGATCTCTATCAGGCCTTTCGCCATTTCGCGGATGCGATTCTTCATCCGCGACTTGCGCGACTGCCAGCCTGCGCCGCCCAGCCGGTCGAGCTGCGCTTCGGCGTCCTCGCCGCCATAGCGCGTCAGGAGTTCGATGTTCTCGACCGGCAGATAGAGCTTGTCGCCGCCCGCATAGTGGAGTTCGAGACAATCATGCGGCGCGCCGGCGGCGGAGATCGTCTCCAGGCCGACAAAGCGGCCGATGCCGTGATCGACATGCACGACGAGATCGCCGGCGGACAGCGCGGCGACTTCGCCCAGCAGATTTTCGCTCGGCTTGCGCGCGCGGCGGCGGCGGACGAAGCGATCGCCAAGAATGTCCTGCTCGCCCAGAACCGCATAGCCGTCTGTCTCGAAACCGCGCTCGATTCCGAGGACGCCGATGGCGACGGCGTGCGACAGCGCCTGGGGAAGCGAGGCGACGCGCGGCAGATCCTGCAGCCCATGTTCGGCGAGCACATGCCCAAGCCGCTCGCAGGAGCCTTCCGACCAGCCGACCACGACGACCTTCACCCCGTCGTCGCGCAGCTTCTCGACATGGTCGGCGGCCGCCTGAAACACATTCACGTCCGGCGTATTGCGCTCCGGCGCAAAGTCGCGGCCGGGCCGCGCGCCGCAGTCGATCGCCTTCTCGCCTTCATGCGCCGCGAAGGGCGAGAACTGCGCCGCCGCGCGCTGCTCGATGGCCCCGCGCCATTCCCCGATCGACAGATAGAGTTCGCGCGGCTCCAGCGGCTTGTAGTTCGAGGCGGCGGGGTCGAGATCATGCGCATATTTGCGCGCGTCGTAATAATCCTCGATCTGCTTGACGCGCTCCGTCGCGGCGTCATCGACCAGCGCATCGAGCAAGATCGGCGCGTCGCCGAGATAATCGAAGAGCGTATCCATCCGCTCGTAGAAGAGTGGCAGCCAATGCTCCATGCCGTGGAAGCGCCGACCTTCGCTCACCGCCTCGTAAAGCGCGTCGCCGCGCGTCCGGCCGCCAAACCGCGCGGCGTAGGACTGCCGGAACCGGCGCATCGTTTCGCTTGTGAGGCGCAGTTCGCTCATCGGCGTCAGGTCGAGCGCGCGCAGCTGCCCCGTCGCACGTTGCGTGTCCGGATTGAAGGAGCGGATCGACTCGAGCGTGTCGCCGAAGAAATCGAGACGGATCGGCGCCGGCAGGCCCGGCGGATAAAGATCGACGATGCCGCCGCGCTGCGCATATTCGCCCGTCTCGCGCACGGTGCTCGCGCGCACGAAGCCGTTCGCCTCGAGCCAGAGCGCCAGATCGTCGAGCTTTACGACGTTTCCCGGGGCGGCGGCGAAGCTTTCGGCGGCGACAAGCTTGTGCGGGGGAACGCGTTGCAGCAGGCAGTCGATCGTGGTCGTGACGACGCGCGGCCGCTCGACCGAGGATTTGGCGCGGGTGAGGCGCGAAAGCGCCGTCATGCGCCGCGCGACGACGCCGGCGTGCGGCGACACACGGTCGTAGGGCTGGCAGTCCCAGCCGGGAATGTCGAGGATTTCGGCGTCGGGATTGGCGAAGCGCAGGGCGGCCCGGAAGGCCGCCGAACGCGCCGCGTCGCGCGCGACATGGACGAAGACGGCCGCCCGCCCCTCGGCCTCGCGCGCCAAAACCCGTGCAAGATCGGCGCTGACGAAGGCGTCGAAGCCGTCCGGCGCATGGGCGAAGATCAGGTTGTCGCCCTTGATGAGCCCCGAGCGCGCGGCCTCAATCCCCGCCGCGGCCTTCTTGAGCTTTGTCGCGGCCGCGCTCAATGAATCGGCCCGTCATGGCGGTGAAAGGCGATGATCTGCCGCAGAAGCGGGGTGTCATGCTCGGCGGGGGGCTGTTCAGCCCCGGACAGCCACCGGAAGACCGCGTCGTCCGGCAGGTCGAGCAGGGCCTCGAGTTCGGCGAGCGCCGCCGCCGGAAGCGCTTCGACGCGCGCGTCCACGAAGCGCCCCATGAGAATGTCCATTTCGCGCATGCCTCGCCGCCAGGCGCGCACCCGGATGCGCCGCCTGCGCATGTCATCGTCCAACGTTCGTCTCCCTATATGGCGCGACGCTTAATGCAGGCGCGAAGGAAAGGCAAAGAGGCGTGACAAAGCGGATGCAGGCAGTCGCAGCGCTCGCATAGCGCGCACGATGACTCGCGCATATGTTTGATCTGATCGCTAGCCGAACAACGGCCTGACTATGACAACGCCATTGTCACAAGCTCAGGAACGGCGATTGGGGAAGATTATAAGTTAGGCGGGCCATGGCGAGAGAGACGGGGCTCGAACCCGCGACCTCCGGCGTGACAGGCCGGCGCTCTAACCAACTGAGCTACTCCCCCGCGAGCGCGCGCACGCGAGAGGCGCCAGATAGCGCAGGCGCATCTTGAGGTCAAGGAAGTTCGCTTGGTTACGTCGGCGACGGACCCCGCCGCAACCACCTTCGCCCATTGAGGGAACAAGCAAACTGGTCTCGCGTTACGCGGTGTGGCCGGGGCGGCGTCAGCAAGGATCTGGAGATTCCACAATGAAAAGCTCACGCAAGCTGCTTACGACGGCCCTCGCCGCAGCGACGATCGCGGGCGCGCTGTCTGTTTCCACTCCCGCCTCCGCCTGGCATCGTTGGGGCTGGGGCTCGGGATGGGGCGGCGCCGGTTACTGGGGCTATGGCGGATGGCGGCGCCCCGGCTGGGGACGCTGGGGATATGGCGGCGGCGGATGGGGCCTCGGCGTCGCGGGCCTCGCAACCGGACTGGCGCTCGGCGCGGCGGCGAGCGCCCCCTACGGCTATTACGGCTCCGGCTACTACGGCGCAGCCTACCCCGGCTATTATGGCTATGGCGGCGGCTGCACCTGCTGGTGACGGTTCGTGCATCGGGCCTGAGCACGCATCGGGCGAATGAAGTCAGCGCAATCACGAAATCCGTGGTTGCGCTGCGCCGCGGAAAGGCCTGCCGGCGCAAGGCGGGTTTTCCGCCAAACGACCGCATTGTGGAAGCGCGGCTAATCCTTTTCTTTTTTCCTCTCCAAAAACGCGCAAGGCAGTTCGTGACGGCGCGACCGAACCGGATATACGACGGCGCCCTGACCAGCGTTTCTCTTTTCCCCGCCGCGCGCCTCATCACGCGCCCTACTGAAAACTGACCCGTTGTGGCTTGAGGCGGGGGCGCGCGCTACTTTCCTCTCGAGCGCGATGGGCGGCGCTTCAGGGGAAGGCGACATGCAACGCAAATGGGCCTGGCGGCTGTCGCATTTTTTCCAGCAGCTGTGGGTGCGCGTCACGCTCTACGCGATCGTCGCCTGCGCCACCGCCTTCGCCGCCTTTCTGTTGCGCGGCCATGTGCCGGAATGGTTCGACCGAGAGCTCGGCGCCGACGCTCTCGAGAGCGTGCTGACGATCCTCGCCTCCTCGATGCTGGCGGTGTCGACCTTCTCGCTCGGCATTATGGCGGCGGCGATCGCGAGCGCCGCGTCCAGCGCAACGCCGCGCGCAACGCAGATTCTGCTCGAAGAAAAGACGTCCCAGAAGGTCATCGCGACCTTCCTCGGCGCATTCGTCTTCAGCCTTGTCGGAATCGTCACGCTGAAAGCGGGCGTCTACGGCGGCGCCGGACGGCTTCTGCTGTTTTTCGTCACGCTGATCGTGATCGCGCTGATGTTTTGGAATTTCATTCGCTGGATCGATCTGCTGCGCGAGTTCGGCCGTTTTTCGGACCTTCTGCCGCGCGTTGAAAAGGCCACCGCCGACGCGCTGAAGGAGCGTCTCGAATCGCCCTATCTGGGATGCCATCCGTCAACGGCGCCGCCATCCGCGAGCGCCACCCCGATCCACGCCGAGCAGCCCGGCTATGTCCTTCACATGGATCTTAAAGCGGCGCAGGAGGCGGCCGAAGAGACGGGCGCGACCGTGTGGATCGAAGTCAATCCGGGCTCCTTCGCGCATCGCACCAAGCCGCTTTGTTACATCGCATGCCCGAATGTCGATCAGGAGCGGCTCAAGCAGCTGACCGAGACGGTGCGGAGCGTGTTCTCGATCGGCGACAATCGAACCTTCGAGCAGGATCCGCGCTTCGGCCTCATCGTGCTCAGCGAAATCGCCTCACGCGCCCTCTCGCCGGCGATCAATGATCCCGGCACCGCCATCGAGGTGCTCACGCGCGGCGCCCGCCTTCTGGCTCTCTGGGAGACGCGCAGCGCGGCGGAAGTGACCTTCCCTAATATTCATCTGCCGCCACTCGACGTCGGCGACATGTTCGAGGATTTCTTTCGCCCCATTGCGCGCGACGGCGCCGCGATGGTCGAAGTGCAGATCTGGCTGCAGAAAATTCTGCTCGGTCTGACGCGCGACGATCCGACGACCTTCGGCAAGGCCGCGCTTCGCCAGTCCGCCGACGCCCTGGCGCGCGCCGAGGCGAAACTCACGCTCGAGTCGGAGAAGCAGCAGATACGGGCGTTCGCGGCGGAGATCGCCGAAGCCGCCCGCCTGGTCGAGCCGCCGACGATCTGACCGCGTCAGCGAACGTCGATCTCGCTTTCAACGACGTGGTGGAGCGGCGTGTCTTCCGCCGTCAGCGTCATGCGCAGCTTCAAGCGGTCGCCCGAAGCCTTATGTTCGCGCACGATGCGCTCGATCTCGCGCTGCGAGGTGACGCCCACCTCCTTGAGGAACTTCCGCACGGCCATGTTGAAAGCGTCTTCGTCCATCGTGCTCTCCCTGTCCTAGCCATATCTAGCGTCATTGAGGGAGAACGTCATGGCCGGGCTCGTCCCGGCCATCCACGTAATCGTGCGGCGCTGAACGTGGATGCCCGCGACAAGCGCGGGCACGACGGGATCGATCATTGCGATCGATCCGCTACCCCGCCTTCGCCACCTCGCGCTGCGCGAAGCCCAGACGGATATTGAGTTCATACAGCAGCTTCTCGGCCGCCACGGGAATATTGGTGCCGGGCGGAAAGATCGCCGCCGCGCCGGAGTCATACAAGGCCTGAAAATCATCCGGCGGGATGACGCCGCCGACGACCATCATTATGTCGCCGCGCCCGGCGCGCTTTAGCGCGTCGCGCAGTTCCGGCGTCAGCGTCAGATGGCCGGCGGTCATGGTCGAGACGCCAACGATATGCACGTCGGCTTCCTTCGCCTTCTGAGCGACCTCGTCGGGCGTCGCGAAGAGATCGCCGATGACGACGTCGAAGCCCATGTCGGCGAAGGCCGAAGCGATGACCTTCTGGCCGCGATCATGGCCGTCTTGGCCCATCTTGGCGACGAGAATGCGCGGCTTGCGGCCGGTGTTGTCCTCGAAGTCGCGCGTCATGCCGACCACGCGGCCGACCTGAACGCTCTCCTTGCCGGCCTCCTTGGCGTAGACGCCGGAAATCACATTGGCCTTCGGCTTGTGGCGCGAGAAGACTTTCTCTAGCGCGAAGGAGATTTCGCCGACGCTGGCCTTCGCCCGCGCCGCCTTCACCGCGAGATCGAGAAGATTGGCGCCCGATGTGGCGCCTTCGGTCAGCGCGGTCAGCGCTCCTTGCGTCTTCGCCTCGTCGCGTTCCGCGCGAAGGCGCTTCAGCTTATCGAGCTGCGCGGCGCGCACGGCGGCGTTGTCGACCTTCAGCACGTTCGGCTTGGCGTCGTTGACGGGCTGATATTTGTTCACGCCGACGACGACTTGCGCACCGCTGTCGATGCGCGCCTGCGTCTTCGCCGCCGCTTCCTCGATGCGCTGCTTGGGCACGCCCGCGGCGATGGCCTTCGCCATGCCGCCCAACGCCTCGATCTCTTCGATATGCGCCCAGGCACGCTTGGCGAGTTCCGCGGTCAGGCGCTCAACGTAATAGGAGCCGCCCCAGGGATCGATGATGCGCGTCGTGCCGCTTTCCTCCTGCAGCACGATCTGCGTGTTGCGGGCGATGCGCGCGGAGAAGTCGGTCGGCAGCGCCAGCGCCTCGTCGAGCGCATTGGTGTGCAGCGATTGCGTGTGGCCTTGAGTCGCCGCCATCGCCTCGACGCAGGTGCGGATGGCGTTGACGTAAACGTCCTGCGCGGTGAGCGACCAGCCCGAGGTCTGGCAGTGGGTGCGCAGCGTCATGCTCTTTTCGGACTTGGCGCCAAGATCCTTCATCAGCCGCGCCCAGAGCAGGCGCGCGGCGCGCAGCTTCGCCACCTCCATGAAGAAGTTCATGCCGATGGCGAAGAAGAAGGAGAGGCGCGGCGCAAAGGCGTCGATGTCGAGGCCCGCCGCGACGCCGGCGCGCACATATTCGACGCCGTCGGCGAGCGTATAGCCCAATTCGAGATCGGCCGAGGCGCCCGCCTCCTGCATGTGATAGCCGGAGATCGAGATCGAGTTGAACTTCGGCATATGCTTGGAGGTGTAGGCGAAAATATCCGACACGATCCGCATCGAAGGCTCGGGCGGATAGATGTAGGTGTTGCGCACCATGAATTCTTTGAGAATGTCGTTCTGGATCGTGCCGGTCAGTTTTTCCGCCGGCACGCCCTGCTCTTCCGCGGCGACGATGAAGAGCGCGAGAACGGGCAGCACCGCGCCGTTCATGGTCATCGACACGGACATCTGATCGAGCGGAATGCCGTCGAAGAGGGTGCGCATGTCGTAGATCGAGTCGATCGCGACGCCCGCCATGCCGACGTCGCCCATGACGCGCGGATGGTCGGAATCATAGCCGCGATGGGTCGCGAGATCGAAGGCGACGGAGAGGCCCTTCTGGCCGGCGGCGAGGTTGCGCCGGTAGAAGGCGTTCGAGTCCTCGGCGGTGGAGAAGCCGGCATATTGGCGGATCGTCCAGGGCTGGGCGACATACATGGTCGGATAGGGTCCGCGCACATAGGGCGCGACGCCGGGATAGCCGTCGGCGAAGCCGAGACCCTCGACATCCTCCGGGCCATAGGCGTTCTTCACCTCGATCCCCTCCGGCGTCAGCCAGCGGCGGGGCTTCGCCTCCTGCTCGGGCGCGACGGGCGCGAAGGGAATCGATGCAAAGTTCGGTATTGCGGCCATTTTTTCCTCAAACTTTTTGCCGCTTTCTCTTAGACCAGAGCGGCCTCTCCCGCAAAGCCGCGCCCGCAAAGGCGAAGCGCGGCGATTTGAAGCGCGGCTGGCGACCGGCCGCTCGGCTGATCGGCCCCCTTGCCCTGGTCGCGCCGAGCGGGCCACAATCCGTCCATCGGGCGATCGCCTTCGTCCGGAACGTCAACCCCAGGATTGTCAAAATGCGCCGTTCCCTGACCCTGTTGCCGATCGTCCTTTGCTTCGCCTTCGCGCCCGCGCAGGCCCTGCCCGGGAACCAGATTCCCGACGATGTGAAGGAAAGGTGCAAGGCGGATTATTCGCGGCTGTGCAGCAACGTGATGCCCGGCGGCGGGCGCATCCTGGCCTGTTTTCAGGCGCATAAGGACGAAGTCTCGCCAGACTGCCGCGACGCGCTCTCAAAGGTGAAGAACTGAGGGGACAAACCCACTCACTCGGCGACGCCGTCCCCGGCTTTGGAGGAGAATCGCGCCGAGGCGTAGCGGATCGTCAGGACCGCGAGCGAGAGAATGAGCGTCGCGCCCGCGAGGATCAGTATGCCGACGTCCGGGACCGACTCCATCTGCACATAGCCGATCATGTGACGGGTGAGCGCGGTGATGCCGACATAGAGGAGGAAGCGCACCGGCATGTGGTTGGTGCGGAAATAAATGCCGACCATGGAGCCGATCTCGAGATAGATGAAGAGCAGCAACAGATCTTCGATCGTCGCGTGACCCTTCGTCGTCATTTCGAAAAAGGCTTTCGCCGCCGCCCAGACCGTCGCGCCGCCGATCGCGAAGAGTCCGAGAAGATGAAAGACTTCGGTCAGCAGGTAGCCGACTGGATCGATCAGATCCAACGCTCGGCGCACCGTCGGGTGTTCCTTCCTGTCCACGTCTTTCATCGCGCGCCTGCGAGTTTCATGGTTCGAACGCGGCTCCAACGCCGCTCTTGGCGAGCCAAAGCGCAAACTGCCTGGCGGCGAACTCCCTACTCTCCGCCAGCCTATCCGCCAAGCCGGCGCGTCCAGTCTTCGACCTTGCGCGTTTCGATCCGCCGGCGCGCAAGATCGCGCCAGTTCGGCGCAAGCTCCGGCAGCGCGGCCATCTCCGCGAGTTCGTCGAAGGCGCGCGCACGCGCGTACAGCAAGGCGTAGAGTCGGGCGAGCGGCCAGTCCGGCTGCGGCCGCGCGATGAGCCGCAGCGAATCGCCGGGGCGCGCCTCGCCTGGCTCGAGAACGCGGTAATACCAGCCGCAGCGCATGGTCTCCTGCGTGCGCCGCGCCATATCGCGCCGGCCGAACCGGAAATTGAGGGTCAGACACGGCTGCCGCCCCTGACTCACCTGCAGGCGCGCGCCGCCGAACGCAAAGACGTCGCCGACGCAAACCGAATCTTCGGTGAGCCCGAGCGTCGAGATGTTCTCGCCAAAGGCGGCGGGACGCCATTCGGGCGCAAGCTCCGGCAAATCTGTCAGCCAGGCGTCGTAATGCTCGCGCGGATAGTGGTGCAGCGCTTTCTCGGCGCCGCCATGGTGGCGCCGGTCCGCCTGCCGATCTCCGACAAGCCCCTCCGCCTCGATGCGCCAGGGCGGCGGAAGCGGCTCCTTGCGGATCGCGCTTTTGCGGCCCGGCGCGATCTCGCGCGGACGACCCGCGAACAGCCTGTCGATCGGAATATCAACCATCGCGTCCATTCGCGCCGGCAGTCGCGCCAGACGCTATTTCTGGATGGAGCCGAGATAGGCGAGCAGCGCGTCGATCTGCCCGGCGCTGAGGCGGAACGGCGGCATCTCCACGCCCTCGTGGCCGACCACGATGCCTTCGGCGAGCGCCTCTTCGAGATTATGCAGTGGATACTTCCGCGCGAGATGCCGGAACGGCGGCGACTTCGGATTGGCGCTCTCGCCGCGCGCGCCGACCGCATGGCAGCCGCCGCAATTTTGCTGCGCGATCGCCCGCCCGCGCTTCAGCAGCCGCGCATCGGCGGGCGCTTTCGCCGCGGCTGCGCCGGCGGCGAACAGGAGGCACGAGGCAATCGCGATAGGCGCGAATCGGAGCATCGGCGAAGTCTAGCGGCGGACCAAGAGAGTGTCACCGCGCCTATTTGCGCACCACGAGCACCGAGCATTTGGCGTGACGCACGATCGTCTTTGCGTTGGAGCCCAGGAGATAGGTGGCCATCGTCGGGCGGTGCGACCCGACCACGACAAGGTCGGCTCCCCATTCCTCGGCCTCGGCGAGCACTTCCGGATAGACGGCGCCAAAGCGCACGATCGAGGAGATGCGCTCCGCCGGATAGGAAATCTTCGCGCGCAGTGCGGTGAGGTCCTTTTCCGTCGCCTCGCGCATCTCCTCGTCGAAATTCGGCGGGATGTAGTCGATGAAGGCCACCGGAACGAGCGGCTGGACGTTGATGAGCCGCAGCTGCGCGTCCTGCTCCACTTTCGCGAGCGCCACCGCCGCTTCGAGCGCGAGCTGCGTGACGTCGGCCTCGCTGATATCGACCGCGACCAGAATCTTCTTATACATCCCCGCCTCCCGATGCGCGCGGCGTTAGCGCCGACTCGCTCCTTCATAGCGCGGCTGGGGCCGCCGGGCCACAACGACCGTCCGCAGAGAAATCACTCGTAGGACGGCTCGGCGGGCTCGGCGACGGAAGCGTCGCGCTCCCAGCCTTCGTTTTCCAGCACGAGTCGCTGGATGGCGACGGCGGAGCCATTGGCGTCGAGCGCCGGCAGCGCCTCGAAGCAAGACGGCCAGCAGCGGCGGATCACATAGGCGATCGCCACCTGGCCCGCTTCGTTGAGGAGTTCGAGGACGACGTCCTTGCGAAAATCCTTGAGCGAAGATTCGGCCCCCGCCGCGCCGTCGGGGCTCCAGACCTTGTTCACCCAGCGCTCGAATTCGAGATCGTGCGAGACCCCGCGCTCGACGACGACCGGCTCGAATTTGGTGACGCCCGGCAGCTTGCGCGCCAGTGAAGGGCTCGAGCCCTCGCGATATTCGATGACTTCGGTCGTGCGCCGCAGCGGCCCGACGCGCGAGACGCCGGCGACATAGCGTCCGTCCCACTTCAAGCGGAATTTGAAATTCTTGTATGGGTCGATGCGGTCGGCGTTGACGGTGAACTGCGTCATTGAAATCCCCTCGAGCAAATTGCATGTGACCCTGCGAGACCTTCCGGTCGAGCGAACCAGAAATTAGCGGTCCAATTTTGGCCGCTTCCAACTCGTGCTGCTGAAGAGCTTTGCTAATGAGCGCGCCCGATCTCCGGGAACTACAAGTCGGCTTGCTAACGCCAGATATGAAAGAGACATTTTAAGCTACAGCTTGCGCTTATCACTTGGCCTTGTCAGAAGAGGCCGAATAGGGTTAACCTTGTGCCTAATAGTTGTTTTTTTGAATTCAACGCTGGTCTGCATGCAAGGCCATGCGCGCCGGGTAAACAATCAAGCCGTATCCGATCGATCGTTTTGTTTGCAGAGCAGCTTTCGGCGTAAGGCAGCGTCGCGATCCGCGTCTGTGATCGACGCAGTTCAAGGGAGAAAATTGCGATGTCCAAAACTATGACGATGGTTCGGAGTTTTTTTATTAATGCGCTGGCGGCGCTGTCGATCGTCATCATTCAATGCGGAGTTGTCGCTGGCCTATCGTTAGGGAGCGCGACAATCGCCGCCGCTGAGGACGGGGATCGCGGCGACAGAGGCGACCGCGGAGATAGAGGCGACCGCGGAGATCGAGGCGACCGCGGAGATCGAGGTGACAGAGGGGGCCGCGGCGACCGTGGCAGGGGGGATCGCGGGTGGCGTGGGGATCGCGGCCGCGGTTGCGGTTGGCGCTGGTGGCGTGGGGCGTGGGTGTGGCACTGCTGACGACGGCTTCCGGGCTCCGCTACAGTTTCATATTTCCACGACGGGTTTCTCTTGCTGGGACTGTTCGCCCGGGCGAGGCTCGTTGCGTTCGCTGCGTGAGGGGTTTCTTTCGCCTCGCGCGCCGCCGAGAGAGCAATGACCAACAAGCCCGCCTATGTTTTGGGAATCAACGCCTACGATCATGACGCGAGCGCCTGTTTGCTGCGTAACGGCGAACTCGGCTGGGCGATCGCAAAGGAGCGCATCACGCGCGAGAAGCACGACGGCGGCTTTTACAAGGAGCCGGTCGAATATTGTCTGAATGCAGAGGGCGTTTCGATCGACGACATCGATCTCGTCGTGCGCAACTGCTATATTTTGCCGCCGACCGAAATGGAGCGGCGTATGCTCCATCAACCGCTGCGTTATTTCACGCCGGACGAAAGCTGCAAGCCTGCCGACTACCCAAAATTCTTCAAAGATGTTCGGGTCGAATACGTCTCCCATCATCTTGCGCACGCTTATAGCGCTTTCGCGCCTTCGCCTTTTGAAGAGGGCGTCGTGATGGTGGTCGATGGCGTAGGCAGCTATCGCTCGGACGTGACGGAGCCAGTTCCCAGGACAGATATCGCCACGCCCCTGGCGCGCGAATCCGAAAGCTATTACAGCTTTTCGGGCTCCCGCATCGAAACCTTGAAAAAGGTTTGGATGGAGCCGGTCCGCGGCTTCCTCAGCGAGGAGTTCTTCAACATGCCGGGGCTCGGCGCCTATTACAGCCGCGCCTCCACGTATATTTTTGGCGACTGGAACAAATGCGGCGAGTTGATGGGACTCGCGCCCTATGGCCGGCCCGGCAAAGTCGAGCCTTTACTGGAAATGGACGGGGAGAACTTGCGGGTTCTCGAGTGGCCGGCGTCGCTCGACAAGCCCTGGGGACCGATGAGGGGCCGCAAGTGGGAAGGCAATGCCGCCATCGAGCATTGGCAGGATCTCGCCTGGCGCGTTCAGGACGACGCCGAGCGCGTTCTGCTCGCACGCGCCAGATGGCTGCGAGAAACGACTCGCGCGAAGAACCTCGTTATCGCCGGCGGCGTGGCGCTGAATTGCGTCGCCAATGGCCGCATCGCCCGTGAGGCCGGTTTCGACAATGTGTGGATCCAGCCGGCAGCCGGCGACGACGGCATCGCCATCGGTTGCGCGCTCTATGGACGCTTGGCGCTGCAGAAGCATCCGCGTAATTTTGTCATGAAGCACGCCTATCTCGGTCGCGAATATTCAGGCGAAGAGATCTCTGCGGCGCGGAACGCCTTCCCCATCCGTTTCGAGACGGCCGCCGAAACCTTCGACGATATTTGCGCCGAGACGGCCAAGCGCTTGTCCGAGGGCAAGGTGGTCGGCTGGTATCAGGGGCGGTCGGAATTCGGTCCACGTGCGCTGGGCAATCGCAGCCTGCTTGCCGATCCGCGCACCTCGGAGATGAAGGACCGCCTGAACAAGCGCATCAAATTCCGCCAAAGTTTCCGACCCTTCGCGCCGATCGTACTCGCCGAGCGATCTAAGGAGATCTTTGAAGGCGATCATGATTCGCCCTTCATGCTGATGGCGCAGAACGTGCGGCCGGAATGGCGCGACAAGATTCCCGCCATCGTTCATGTCGACGGCACAGCCCGCGTGCAGACCGTGTGCGAGGAAACCAACCCTCGGCTTTACCGGCTGTTGAAGGAGTTCGAGAAGCTCACCGGCGTGCCGGTGCTTCTGAACACGTCGTATAATGTTAAGGGCGAGCCGATCGTCGAAACTCCGGCGGACGCGGTATACTGCTTCCTCAATACCAATATCGATTGTTTGGTGATGAAAGACATGATCGTCACCAAAGCGGCCCTCTACGATTTCATCTCGCCGGTGTTCAAATTTTACCGCGACGTGGCGGCGAAGGTGCGGGCGGGCGTGGAGGCGGGGTGACGCGGCCGTTCAAGGGCCGAGATCCATCTCGCCGCTTTCAAGCTTGTGGCATCTTGCCTCCTAGTCACGCCAAACCGAGACGCTCTATAAATTGTCGTTGAAAAACCAGGATTGTACAACTCGTGCGTTCAAAAGAGCTGAATCAATTTAAGTTCGCTCGTCTTTAAAATATCTTGGAGGAATTTATGAAGGCTTGGTTTCGAGCCGCCCTTGTGGCGTCGATTTACACGTCGTCTCACGCCTATGCCGCCGAGAACGGCATAAATTACGATCCTGCGCACAGCGCCGATTATGTCGAGGCGCAAAAGACCAACAACTTTGGACTGATGACGACGATTATCGTCAATGATCTTGTGCAAATTCAGAAGCTTGGTTTCTCGCTCGTCAAGACCTTCTTCTCGACCTATTGCCCGGTCGATGGCCAGAACTGCGTGGACATCACGAAATTGGCTGCGGAAAGAAAAATCCGCCTGATGCTGGGCGTCTATGAATTTCCCGACCATCCAGACTGGACAAGCCCTCAGGTCGATGCGGCTGTTAAAGCCGTTCAGAGCTACCCCAACACAGTCGTGGCGGTCGTGGTCGGCAATGAAGACATGTTCGATTGGCAAGGCATTCCGCAACCGGCATTGCAGCAACGGATCATTGCGGACATGAACACGATCAGGAGCCGAACCAGCAACAAGGTGTTGGTGACCACGGCGCAACGCGAGCCGGACTGGATTCGCCTCGTGGCGAGCGACCCTCAAAAAGTGCTGCAGAACGTCACCGTCATCGGCGCGAATATCTATCCGTTCTGGGGCGGTTCTCCGGAAAAGGTGAACGGCAGGAGCGTCGCAAACGACATTCAGGCCACCGTCGCCGGCCTCAGAAGCAAGACGAATAAGCAGGTCATCGTCACCGAGGAGGGTTGGCCGAGCTGCGGGAACAATGCCGGCATGAAGGACATGAACATTGAGTCTGAAATTGATTATTTCAGCACGTGGAAAACGCGACCACATGACTTCGACAGCTATTATTTCGCGGCCTACAATAAAATCGCACCCCTCATCAACTGCACTCAAGGCGACGCGAACGATCATTTTGGCCTATGCGCCGCGGATGGTGCAACCAAGAGCGACCAGCTGATGAAATGCAGATGATCCGCGCCCGCGCGCAGCCGCCATTCTTCTCGGGGGAACGCTGTTCCCCCGCAGCCCCTTAGGATCCGTCCAAGCCTATTCGACGGCTTCGGCTTTGACGAAGTTCCAGGACGCCGTATCGACGATCCGGCTTTCGCAATCTTCGTTGGTCAGTTTGGCGCGAGTGCCTTCGACCTTCATCACGGTCCAGAAGTCGCTTTCCTCGTCCCACGCGCCTTCGCAATTGACCAGCGTCGTGACTCTGTAGACTTTGCCCGCCTCAAGCATGTTGCAGTCCTTTGCTGAACCATCCCTCGGGGAGTTGCGCGGCATCGGCTCAACGCGACGATTCCTCATCGTCGCCATGAAGCGGGCGAAAATAGGGAGAGCTGCGGGCGACATATAGAATAGCCGCGCAATAGACGGCCCAATTCCTAAGCTTACGGCGTATTGACGCCGCAGCGCATGTAAAGCGGGACCGCCAGCGGCAGAGTCGGCGGCTGCGCCCGCCAGGCGTCCTGGAGCTCCTGATCGATCAGGGCCAGTGGATCGCTGCCGTAGCGCAGCCTGTATTTTTCGACCGCGGACCAGGTCTTGAGAAATCTCACGAGATCGTTTTTCGAGCGGGCGATCGTCGTATGAAAGACCGGACTTTTGATTTCCTTGAATGGAAACTCCAGCGTTTCGTAGCGATTGAAGTAAAGCGAAGCATTCGCGCCCCAGAAGGGGCCGAGAATATCTTCCTTCAGCCTGCGCAGGACCGCATCGATCGGCGCGACATCTGTCCAGGGCCAGTCATAGGTCCATGCGGCGATGATCCCCCCGGGCCGCAGGACGCGCCGTGCATTTTCATAAAAACGCGGCAGGTCGAACCAGTGGATCGAACAGGCGCAGGCGATGAGATCGACTTCTTCGCGCAGGCCCAGATCGTCTTCGGCGCGCGCGAGGCGATAGTCGATGCTCGGCGTTTTCGGCGCGAGCGCCAGCTGCCGGGAATCCGGATCCGTGGCGAGGACATTCGCGAAATGGCGCGCAAGGCCGATCGCCGCCTGGCCGCTCCCCGCGCCGCAATCCCAGGCGAGACGATTCTCCTTCGCCGCGCGCGCGAGCCAGGCGAAGAGGGCCTCGGGATAATGCGGGCGAAAGGCGCGATAGTCGCCGGCGTTGTCGCCGAACACCATCGTCTGGCGTGCGTCCATGCTGCGGCCTATTCCCTCTCCGATGCGCCTCGCGGCCCGAGGCCTTTTTGCTTGAGCCATTGCGCGCTCACGCGATCATGCCATGGCGTGAGACTGTCGGCGCCATGGAAGCCCATATGCCCGCCGCCGGCGGTCAGAGCGGTCTCGATGGCGGGCAGCTTCGACCAGTCGACCGCCCGATAGCACGCCGCCGGAATCCAGGGATCGTCCAGGGCCTGCAGGATCAGCGTCGGCAGCCTGGCGCCGGCGAGGAAATTCTTGGCGGCGTTCGCTTCATAATACTCCTGCGCATCCCGATAGCCGAAATGCGGGGCGACGAAGCGATCGTCGAATTCATACACGCTGCGCGCGCCGGCGATCGCGGCGCGTTCCGCCGTGGTGAGGTCGGCGCTGGGCGCGAGCGCCTCGCGCTTCATCTCATCGAGCATGTAGCGATGATAGGCGAAATTGCGGGGTGCCATCATCCGGGCGCAGGTCGCCGCGAGATCGATCGGCGTCGACACCGCGACGGCCGCGCGCACCGGCAGATCATGGCCGCCCTCGCCGACGAATTTCAGCACGAGATTGCCGCCGAGCGAATTGCCGAGGAGCACGATCCCATGTCGCACGAGATCGGCGGGCAACGCGCGAAGCGCCGCGGCGAGATCATCGGTCTTGCCGGCGTGGTAGCGCCCGCCCGAGGTCGGGCGCGAGGGTTGCGCGCCTCTGAGATTGAGGCGCAGGACGGGCCAGCCCTCGCCGACGAAATAGCGCGCGGTGGCGACGCCGTGGCGGCTCGATTCGGAGCCGGCGAGCCCATGCGCCACAACGATCAGCGGCGCGCCGGTTTCCGTGGCCGGACGGTCAAGCCGCGCCGCGAGCCTGTCGCCGTCGGGCATGGCGAGCAGCAGCCGCTCGCCGCCGATAAGCTCCGGCGGCCCGCCGACGATGATGTTGCGCAGCGTCTGCAGATCGCCGCCGAACCACGGCGCCCGCTCGCGGAAGGGGGGAAGAGCCGCGTGTGGAGCGGAAGGTTCAATCGGCATACGCTTGGCCCACATCTAGAGGCTTTCTCCACGCCAGCCCTTCAACGTCGGTGTTTAGCTTTAACCAAGAAAGCGATGTCGCATCATTCGAACAAAAAAAGAACTTGGCAAAAAGAACAAATCATGCACACTGGAGTTCAGGGTCAGGCGCGCCAGTCCCCTTCTTGCTTTCGCGCCCTTGACCCACGACGCCCTCGCAGCGGCCGTTGCGTGCGCCTAGCTAACCGTGTCAGAAGGAATTTTCAGCCGTGAGCCAAGCCAACCTCCGCCTCGTGGAAGGGACTTCCGTGGACAAGACCAAGGCGCTGGACGCCGCGCTGTCGCAGATCGAGCGCGCCTTCGGCAAGGGCTCGATCATGCGGCTCGGCAAGAACCAGAAGGCCGTCGAGATCGAGACGATCTCCACCGGCTCGCTCGGGCTCGACATCGCGCTCGGCGTCGGCGGCCTGCCGCGCGGCCGCGTCGTTGAAATCTACGGCCCGGAATCCTCGGGCAAGACCACCCTGACGCTGCACGTCATCGCCGAGGCGCAGAAGGCGGGCGGCGTCTGCGCTTTCGTCGACGCCGAACATGCGCTCGATCCCGTCTATGCCCGCAAGCTCGGCGTCAATCTCGAGGAACTCTTAATTTCGCAGCCCGACACCGGCGAGCAGGCGCTCGAGATCACCGACACGCTGGTCCGCTCCGGCGCCGTCGACGTGCTCGTCGTCGATTCGGTCGCGGCGCTGACCCCGCGCGCGGAAATCGAGGGCGAGATGGGCGAGGTGCAGCCCGGCCTGCAGGCGCGGCTGATGAGCCAGGCGCTGCGCAAGCTCACCGCCTCGATCGCCCGCTCCAACACGCTCGTCATCTTCATCAACCAGATCCGCATGAAGATCGGCGTGATGTATGGTTCGCCCGAGACGACCACCGGCGGCAACGCGCTGAAATTCTACGCCTCGGTGCGTCTCGACATCCGCCGCATCGGCGCGATCAAGGACCGTGACGAGGCGATCGGCAACCAGACCCGCGTCAAAGTGGTGAAGAACAAGGTCGCCCCGCCGTTCAAGCAGGTCGAATTCGACATCATGTATGGCGAGGGCGTCTCCAAAATGGGCGAATTGATCGACCTCGGCGTCAAGGCCGGCGTCGTCGAGAAATCGGGCGCCTGGTTCTCCTACGACAGCCAGAGGCTCGGCCAGGGCCGCGAGAACGCCAAGACGTTCCTCAAGCAGAACCCCGAGGCGGCGCAGCACATCGAGCAGGCGATCCGCGAGAACGCCGGGTTGATCGCCGAGCGCATTCTCGATGCGGCGCAGGACGACGACGAATAGGCCTATCCGGGTCCCCTCGCGATCCGGTCGACTGAAGCGCGCCTGGCGCGCGCTTCAGCGACGTCGCGACCAAGGGCGGGAGGCGGGCGCCGGCGAATCGGCGCCTGCCTCCCGCCATTGCCGTTTGGCCCTGAAACTGTCATATCGCCCATGACGAAGCGCGCGAGGCGCCGCCTGCCGCAGCCTTCGCCGCAACCTCGGGCCGTCGCCTGTTTCGTTGAAACGAAAAGCCGCTCCAGGTTATTGTTTTAACGCGTCTCCCGCATCGGCGCAGAAGCCGCTTTCGCGCGAAGACGCATTCAGCGAGCCGTGACCGCATGAGTGGCGTCAACCAGATCCGCACCGCCTTTCTCGACTATTTCGCGCACAAGGGGCACGAGAAGGTCCCCTCGTCCTCGCTCGTCCCGCACAACGACCCGACGTTGATGTTCACCAACGCCGGCATGGTGCAATTCAAGAACGTGTTCACCGGCGTCGAGAAGCGCCCCTATGCGCGCGCCGCGTCGGCGCAGAAATGCGTGCGCGCCGGCGGCAAGCACAATGACCTCGACAATGTCGGCTATACCGCGCGCCATCACACCTTCTTCGAGATGCTCGGCAATTTCTCCTTCGGAGATTATTTCAAGGAAGGCGCGATCGAACTCGCCTGGACGCTGATCACGCGCGAATTCGGCCTCAACGTCGACCGGCTGCTCGTCACCGTCTACCACGACGACGACGAGGCCTATGATCTGTGGAAGAAGATCGCCGGCTTCTCTGACGAGCGCATCATCCGCATCGCCAGCTCCGACAATTTCTGGAGCATGGGCGACACCGGCCCCTGCGGCCCCTGCTCGGAGATTTTCTACGACCAGGGCGAGGCGCTCGCCGGCGGGCCGCCCGGCAGTCCGGACGAGGATGGCGACCGGTTCCTGGAGTTCTGGAACCTCGTGTTCATGCAATATGAGCAGGTGGCGCCCGGCCAGCGCGCGCCGCTGCCACGCCCCTCGATCGACACCGGCATGGGCTTGGAGCGCATCGCCGCGCTGATGCAGGGCGTGACCTCCAATTACGACATCGATCTTTTCCGCGCGCTGACCGGCGCCGTCGCCGATTTCACCGGCGTTGCCGCCGACGGGCCGCAGGGCGCGAGCCATCGCGTCATCGCCGACCATCTGCGCGCCTCCTCCTTCCTCGTCGCCGACGGCGTGACGCCCTCGAACGAAGGCCGCGGCTATGTGCTGCGCCGGATCATGCGCCGCGCCATGCGGCATGCGCAGCTGCTCGGCGCCAAAGAGCCGCTGATGTGGAAGCTCGCGCCGACGCTCGTCGCCGAGATGGGCCAGGCCTATCCGGAGCTCGTTCGCGCGCAGGCGCTCATCGCCGATACGTTGCTCACCGAAGAGACGCGCTTTCGCGCGACGCTGGCGCGCGGCCTCGCGATCCTCGACGAGGAAACGGCGGCGCTCGGAGCCGGCGCGAAGCTCTCCGGCGAAACGGCGTTCAAGCTCTACGACACCTATGGCTTCCCGCTCGATCTCACCGAGGACGCGCTGCGCCCGCGCGGCATCGGCGTCGACAAGGAGGTGTTCAACGCGGCGATGGAGCGCCAGCGCGCCGAAGCGCGCAAGGCCTGGTCCGGCTCCGGCGAAACCGCGACCGAGGCGCTGTGGTTTGCGCTGAAGGAGCGTCTCGGCGCGACCGAATTTCTGGGCTACGAGACGGAAAGAAGCGAGGGCGTCGTCACCGCCATCCTTCATGACGGCGCCGAGGCCTTTTCATTAAAGGAAGGCGCGCGCGGGGCGGTGATTCTCAATCAGACGCCCTTCTACGGCGAATCGGGCGGGCAGGTCGGCGACGTCGGCGTGATGCGCGCCCGCGGCGTGCGGTTTAGGGTCGAGAATACGCTCAAAAAGCTCGGCGATCTCATCGTTCACGAGGGCGTCGTCGAGGAAGGCGAGATCACGCCCGGCCTCGCGCTCGAACTCGACGTCGAGCACGAGCGGCGCAAGCAGTCCCGCGCCAATCACTCGGCGACGCATATTCTGCATGAGGCGCTGCGCCAGGTGCTCGGCGACCATGTCGCGCAAAAGGGATCGCTCGTCGCGCCGGACCGCCTGCGCTTCGACTTCACCCATCCCAAGCCCCTCACCGAAGAGGAGCTGGCGCGCGTGGAGACGCTCGCCAACGAAATCGTTCAGGACAATGCGCCGGTCGAGACCCGTGTGATGGCGCAAGACGACGCGATCCGATCCGGGGCGCGCGCGCTCTTTGGCGAGAAATACGGCGACGAAGTGCGCGTCGTCTCGATGGGCCCGCTGCGACCCGGCGCCGCGCACCCCTTCTCCGTCGAACTGTGCGGCGGCACGCATGTCGGCCGCACCGGCGACATCGGCCTCATCGCCATCGTCGGCGAGGGCGCGGTCGCCTCTGGCGTGCGCCGCATCGAGGCGCGCACCGCCGAGGGCGCGCGGAGCCAGCTCGTCTCGCAGTCGCGCGCGCTGCGCGACATGGCGGCGCTGATGCGCGCGCCGGTCGAAGACGCGCCGACGCGGCTTGCCACGCTCATCGAAGAGCGCAAGCGGCTGGAGCGCGAACTCGCCGAAACCAAGCGCAAGCTGGCGATGGGCGGCGGCGCGGGCGACGGCGCCGCGGAGAAGCCGCGCGACATCGGCGGCGTCAAGCTGCTGGCGCGGGCGGTGGAAGGCATCGAGGCCAAGGATCTGAAGTCGATGGTCGACGACGCCAAGAAGGCGATCGGCTCGGGCGTCGTCGCCATCGCCAGCGCCTCGCCCGACGGCAAGGCCGGCATCGTCGTCGGCGTCACCGACGATCTCACCGGGAAATACAGCGCCGTGGATTTCGTCCGCGCCGCGAGCGTCAAGCTCGGCGGCAAGGGCGGCGGCGGCCGGCCGGATCTCGCCCAGGCGGGCGGCCCTGACGCCACCGCCATCGATCAGGCGCTCGCCTCGGTCGAGGACGCGCTGCGCGGAAAAGCGGCCGCGCCATGAGCGAGCCGGACCGGCGGCGCGGTCTGGCTTTGTTGCGGCGGCGCGTCCACGTCGTCCTGGACGGCGGCAGTCATGACCGCGTCGCGCGCATCGTTCACCGCGCGCTGATCGGGCTCGTGCTGCTCTCGGTCGTTTCGGTGATTTTCGAATCGGTGCCCGAATATGGCGAGCGCTACGCCCGCGTCTTCAACGTCATCGAATATGTCGCGGTCGCCGCCTTCACGCTCGAATATACGCTGCGCGTCTGGTGCGCGCCCGAACACGCGCTTTACGCCGATCGCTCGCCGACGGCGGCCAGGATCGCCTTCATCGGGTCGGTCTGGGCGCTGATCGATCTCGCCGCCTTCCTGCCCTTCTATCTTTCGTTCTACTTTTCGGCGGATCTGCGCGTCTTCTTGATGCTGCGTCTGCTGCGGTTCTTCAAATTCGCGCGCTATTCGCCCGGCATCCGCACCTTGCTCGCGGTGATCGAGGCCGAGCGCAAGGCGCTGCTCGCCTGGCTGATCATTCTGTTCGGCGCGGTGCTGTTCTTTTCAACCGCCATGCATCTCGCCGAACACGAGGCGCAGCCCGAAAAATTCGGCACCATTCCGGACGCCATGTGGTGGGCGGTGGAAACGGTGACGACCGTGGGCTATGGCGAAGTCATTCCGCTGACGCTCGCGGGAAAGCTCATCGCCTCCTTCGCCATGGTGACGGGCTTTCTGCTGCTGGGATTGCCGGTGGGCATCCTCGCGACCGCCTTCGCCGAAGAGATTCACCGCCGCGAATTCGTCGTGACCTGGACGATGGTGGCAAGCGTGCCGCTGTTTCGCGGAATCGACGCGACGGGCATCGCCGAGATCATGCGCTACCTTCGGGCGCAGTCCATACCGCGCGGCGCATTGATCGTGCGCAAGGGCGATCCCGCGCATTCCATGTATTTCATCGCCGAGGGCGAAGTCGAGGTCGAACTGCCTCACGAGAATGTCAGGCTCGGGGTAGGACAGTTCTTCGGCGAGGTCGCCGTTCTGCAAAAGACGTCGCGCACCGCCGACGTGCGGGCGACGGCGGCGACGAAGCTGCTTGTCCTCGACGCCTATGACCTGCAGACGCTGACGAATCGCAATCCGGAAATTGGAGACGCGATACGCGCGGTGGCGCAGTCGCGCTCCGAACTCGCGCCGGCGGAGCGGCGCGGCGACATCATCGACGCCGAGCTCGAGGAGACGACGGCGTCAGATGAGGTGGGCGAGGCGTAAACCGCGCCGTGGACATAGAAGCGCGCGCTTTCCGCCGTCATGGCCGGGCTTTTCCCGGCCATCCGCGCCGAGGGATGCGCAAACGTCGATTAGGAGCGAAGCCGCATCACGTGGATGCGCGCGACAAGCGCGGGCATGACGCGGAGAGGAAGCGCCTAACGCCGAACGAGAATTGGCGTAGCAGGCGGGTCTAACGCCAGAGGCCGATCGCCAGCGATCGCTCAGCCGCCGATCGCCGCGCGCAATTCCTGCAGCTGCGCGAGCTTGTCGGATGCGGCGAGGCGCGCTTCGTCGGACTTGGCGTCGGCGATGTCTTCGCGCGCGTTCTGGATGTCGGCGTCGACCCTGGCGAGGTCGATCTCGGCGAGCGGGATCGCCTGTTCGGCGAGAATGGTAAAGCCGGACGCGTTGACGTCGGCGAAGCCGCCGCGCACGAACAGCTTCTCGACCTTGCCGTCGCCGCCGGCCACCGTCACGACGCCGGCCTTCAGCGTGGTCATCACCGGGGCATGGTCCTTGAGCACGGTGAACTGGCCGTCGGCGCCGGGCGCGACAACCGATTCGACCTCGCCGGAGAAGAGGTGCTTCTCGGGAGACACGAGTTCGAAATGGAATGCGGCCATGACTCTCTCCGACGGCGCTCTATGCTCTTGCCCGTCATGGCCGGGCTCGACCCGGCCATCCACGAAAACCTATTAGCGGATGGCCGGAACAAGTCCGGCCATGACGCTTCTGAAAACTAAGCCGCTTCCTTGGCGAGCTTGGCGGCCTTTTCGACCGCCTCTTCGATCGAGCCGACCATGTAGAAGGCAGCCTCCGGCAGGTGGTCGTATTCGCCTTCGACGAGGCCCTTGAAGCCCTTGATCGTATCGGCGAGCGCGACGAGCTTGCCCGGCGAGCCGGTGAACACTTCCGCGACGTGGAAGGGCTGCGACAGGAAGCGCTCGATCTTGCGGGCGCGGGCGACGACGAGCTTGTCCTCTTCCGAAAGCTCGTCCATGCCGAGAATCGCGATGATGTCCTGCAGCGACTTGTAACGCTGCAGCGTCGACTGCACCTTGCGCGCGACGTCGTAATGCTCTTCGCCGACGATCGCCGGGGACAGCATGCGCGAGGTCGAGTCGAGCGGGTCGACCGCCGGATAGATGCCCTTCTCGGCGATCGAACGCGACAACACGGTCGTCGCGTCCAAGTGCGCGAAGGAGGTGGCTGGCGCCGGATCGGTCAAGTCGTCGGCCGGAACGTAAATCGCCTGCACCGAGGTGATCGAACCCTTGGTCGTCGTGGTGATGCGCTCCTGCAGCGCGCCCATGTCCGTCGCGAGCGTCGGCTGATAGCCGACCGCCGAGGGGATGCGGCCGAGAAGCGCCGAGACTTCCGAACCCGCCTGGGTGAAGCGGAAGATGTTGTCGACGAAGAACAGCACGTCCATGCCGCGGTCGCGGAAATCCTCGGCGACCGTCAGGCCCGAAAGCGCGACGCGCATGCGCGCGCCCGGCGGCTCGTTCATCTGGCCGTAGACCAGCGCGCATTTCGAACCTTCGCCGCCGCCCTTCTTGTTGACGCCGCCCTCGATCATCTCGTGATAGAGGTCGTTGCCCTCGCGGGTGCGCTCGCCGACGCCGGCGAAGACGGAGTAACCGCCATGCGCCTTGGCGATGTTGTTGATCAGCTCCATGATCAGCACGGTCTTGCCGACGCCCGCGCCGCCGAAGAGGCCGATCTTGCCGCCCTTGGCGTAGGGCGCGAGCAGATCGACGACCTTGATGCCGGTTTCGAGAATCTGCGCTTCGGTCGCCTGCTCCGAATAGGAGGGCGCCGGCTGGTGGATCGCGCGGGTCTTGCCGGTGTTGAGCGGACCGGCCTCGTCGACCGGCTCGCCGATGACGTTGATGATGCGGCCAAGCGTCTCGTCGCCGACCGGAACCGAAATCGGCGCGCCGGTGTCGCTGACTTCCTGACCGCGCACCAGGCCTTCGGACGAGTCCATGGCGATGGTGCGAACGGAATTTTCGCCAAGATGCTGCGCGACTTCGAGAACCAGGCGATTGCCCTGGTTCGTCGTCTCGAGGGCGTTCAAAATCTCAGGCAGATGCCCGTCGAACTGCACGTCGACGACGGCGCCGATGACTTGGGTGATGCGCCCGCTGGGCTTATTGGCGGCCATGTTTGGTCCTCGTCCTAAAATGCCTCAGAGCGCCTCGGCGCCCGAGATGATTTCGATGAGCTCCTTGGTGATCATCGCCTGACGCGACCTGTTGTAGATCGTCGTCTGCTTCTTGATCATGTCGCCGGCGTTGCGCGTGGCGTTGTCCATCGCGCTCATGCGGGCGCCTTGTTCGGAGGCGGCGTTTTCGAGCAGCGCGCGGAACACCTGCACGGAGATGTTGCGGGGCAGCAGCGTCGAAAGAATCTCGTCCTGCCCCGGCTCATATTCATAGGAAGGCTGCGGGCCTTCGACGGCCGGCGCGTTTTCATTCGATGGGATCTGCGCCGGGATGAGCTGCTGCGCAGTCGGAATCTGAGAGATCACCGATTTGAAACGCGAGAAGAACAGCGTCGCGACGTCGAAGTCGCCTTCCTCGAACATGCGGATGATCTTCTTGCCGATCTCGTCGGCGTTGTCGAAACCGATCTGCTTGACGCCGCGCAGCTCGATGAGTTCGATGATGTTGCGCTCATACTGGCGGCGGAGCTGCTCGTAGCCCTTCTTACCCACGCAGAGGATCTTGACGGTCTTGCCCTGATCCTGGAGCCGCGCGACATGCTCGCGGGCGAGACGCACGATCGAGGAGTTGAAGGCGCCGCAGAGGCCGCGCTCGGCGGTGGCGACAATCAGCAGATGCGTGTCGTCCTTGCCGTTGCCGGCCAGAAGCGGCGGTCCGCCCGCCGTCACGCCGGAGGCGAGATTGGCGAGCACCGATTCCATGCGCTCTGCGTAGGGCCGCGCCGCTTCCGCCGCGGACTGGGCGCGGCGCAGCTTGGCGGCGGCGACCATCTGCATGGCCTTGGTGATCTTCTGCGTCGCCTTGACGGAAGAGATGCGGTTTCTGAGATCCTTCAGCGAGGGCATATCGTTTTGCCTGTCTCGGTTCACCAACGCCCGTCATCGCCGGGCCTGTCCCGGCATCCGCCGGCACGTTCTGAATGCACCCAGAAAACGATGCGCGTGAACGCATCTTTTTCCGCTTAACCGCGCTTTGCCTCACGCGCAAATGGCCGGGACAGGCCCGGCCACGACGTCGCCGCTAAGCGAAGCTCTTGGCGAAGCTCTCGACGACGCTCTTGAGTTTCGCCGCCGTGTCGTCGGTCAGATCCTTCGTCGAGCGAATGCTCTCGAGGATGTCGCTGTGCTGCGAGCGCAGCAGCGCGAGAAGGCCGTCCTCGAAAGCGCGCACGCGGTTGACCGGCAGCGGATCGAGATAGCCGTTGACCCCGGCATAGATCACGCAGGTCTGCTCTTCCATCTTCAGCGGCGAGAACTGCGGCTGCTTCAGGAGTTCGGTCAGCCGCGCGCCGCGATTCAAGAGGCGCTGCGTCACCGCATCGAGGTCGGAGCCGAACTGCGCGAAGGCCGCCATTTCGCGGTATTGCGCGAGTTCGCCCTTGATCTTGCCGGCGACCTTCTTCGTCGCCTTGGTCTGCGCCGACGAGCCGACGCGAGAGACCGAAAGGCCGACGTTCACGGCAGGACGAATGCCCTGGTAGAAGAGATCCGTCTCCAGGAAGATCTGGCCGTCGGTGATCGAGATGACGTTCGTCGGAATATAGGCCGACACGTCGTTCGCCTGCGTCTCGATGACCGGCAGCGCGGTCAGCGAGCCAGCGCCGCGATCGTCCGAAAGCTTCGCGGCGCGCTCGAGCAGGCGCGAATGCAGATAGAAGACGTCGCCCGGATAGGCTTCGCGGCCCGGCGGGCGGCGCAGCAGCAGCGACATCTGGCGGTAGGCGACGGCCTGTTTCGACAGATCGTCATAGATGATGACGGCGTGCATGCCGTTATCGCGGAAATACTCGCCCATCGCGCAGCCGGAGAAGGGCGCAAGGAACTGCATCGGCGCCGGATCGGAAGCCGTCGCGGCGACGATGATCGAATAGTCGAGCGCGCCGCGCTCCTCGAGCACCTTGACGAATTGCGCGACCGTCGAGCGCTTCTGGCCGATGGCGACATAGACGCAGTAGAGCTTCGCCTTCTCGTCGTCGCCGTCGTTCAAGGACTTCTGGTTGAGGATCGTGTCGAGCGCGATCGCGGTCTTGCCGGTCTGGCGGTCGCCGATGATGAGTTCGCGCTGGCCGCGGCCGATCGGGATCAGCGCGTCGACGGCCTTGAGGCCCGTGGCCATCGGCTCATGCACGGATTTGCGTGGAATGATGCCGGGCGCCTTGACGTCGACGCGCGCGCGCTGCGCCGTCTTGATCGGGCCCTTGCCGTCGATCGGATTGCCGAGCGCGTCGACGACGCGGCCGAGAAGCTCCTTACCGACCGGCACGTCGACGATCGCGCCGGTGCGCTTGACCGTCTGGCCTTCCTTAATGTCGCGGTCGGAGCCGAAAATCACGATGCCGACGTTGTCGGTTTCGAGATTGAGCGCCATGCCGCGCACGCCGTTCTCGAATTCGACCGTCTCGCCGGCCTGCACATTGTCGAGTCCGTAGACGCGCGCGATGCCGTCGCCGACGGAGAGAACCTGGCCGACCTCGGTGACCTCGGCCTCGGCGCCAAAGTTGGCGATCTCCTTCTTGAGGATCGCGGAAATTTCTGCGGCGCGGATATCCATCAGCCGACCTCTTTCATGCGTGTGCGGATTGAGTTGAGCTTGGTGCGAACGGAAGCGTCGACCATGCGCGAACCGAGTTTGACGATCAGGCCGCCGATGATCGACGGATCTGTTTTGATGTTGAGATCGATGGTCTTGCCGCCGGTGACGCCGGCGAGCGCGTCGCGCAGCGCGGCTTCATGATCGGGTTTCAGCGGCGCCGCGATGGTCACGTCGGCGCGCACCAGACCCTTCGCCTTGTCGTGCAGACGGCGATAGGCGGCGATCATGTCGGCGATGACGAAGAGGCGCCGCTTGGCGGCGACGAGCCGGATGAAATTGGCGGCGATGCCAGAGATCTGCCCCTTGTTGAGAACCGGCTCGAGGGCGTCGATCTGCTCCTTGGCGGAGAACACCGGGCTTTTCACCATGCGCTTGAGATCGTCGCTGCCGTCGAGCAAAACCTTGAATCGATCGAGCGCCGCGGCGACCTCATCGGCGGCGTGTTTCTCCGTCGCCAAATCATAGAGGGCGGAGGCGTAGCGACCCGCAACGCCCGATAGGGAATCTCCGTCTTGAGCCACCTGGTTCGCTCGTCAATCTACGCCGATTTGAGAACGCCGCTCGCTGTGCAAATCGCACGTTCGCGACGATTAAGCGGTTAGCCTCAAACGACGGATGCTGTAGGAAAAGGAACGGGGGCGGCTGCGCCCCAGTTCCAAGGCGAGCGTCCCCTAACACAGGCGTTTTAGGGGCGCAACCCTGTCACATTGCCGCGATTTTCGGCGCCGGCTTTTCGCCGGTCAAGCAATAGCCAAGCAGGAGAGGTGGTTCATGACCAGAGCGGTCGTCGGAATAATCGGCGGGTCAGGCGTTTATGATTTGCCCGGAATGACCAACATACGCCGCGAGCGCGTCGCGACGCCCTGGGGCGCGCCGTCCGACGAACTCGTCTTCGGCGAGCTGGGCGGCACGCAGGCGGTCTTTTTGCCGCGGCACGGGCGCGGCCACCGGCTCTCCCCCTCGACGATCAACTACCGCGCCAATATCGACGCCTTGAAGCGCGCCGGCGTCACCGACCTGATTTCGGTCTCGGCCTGCGGCTCGTTCAAATCCGAGCTGTTTCCGGGGTTGTTCGTGCTGATCGATCAATTCGTCGACCGCACCTTCGCCAGGCAGTCCTCCTTCTTTGGCGACGGCTGCGTCGCCCATGTGTCGATGGCGCATCCGATCGCCCCTCTACTTTCCGCGCGCATCGGCGCCGCGGCGAAGGCCGAGAACATCGAACACGTCGCCGGCGGAACCTATGTCTGCATGGAAGGCCCGCAGTTTTCGTCCTACGCCGAATCGCTCACCTACAAGGCTGCCGGCTATGACGTGATCGGCATGACGGCGATGCCGGAAGCCAAGCTCGCGCGCGAGGCGGAAATCTCCTACGCGACGGTCGCCATGGTGACCGATTTCGACTGCTGGCATCCCGAGCACGACAATGTCGACATCGCCTCGGTGATCGCGGTGGTTCAGAAGAACTCGGCGACCGTCGCGCGTCTGCTGGCGCGGGTGTTGGCGGAGTTTCCGCGCGAGCACGAACCCTGCCCGATCGGCTCCGACCGCGCGCTGGAGAACGCCATCGTCACCGCCCCCGATGCGCGCGATCCGGAACTGCTCAAGAAGCTCGACGCGGTGATGAAGCGGGTGAATGGGGGGTAGGCAGTGAGGCAGCGATTACAACGGCGCCACAGGATGACAAATATCACGCTGTGAACCTTATCGCAGGTGGGGGACGCTATTAGACTCTCCTTGTGAGACTTCGAGTCAGCAGGAGCACAGGTTTGAGGGCTGGCAGCACGGATTTTCGACGACTTGGATCACAACAAGAAGCCGAAAAATATTACTTTGACCTCTTTCGACAAGCATCCGGTTTGGTTGCTATACCCGACTACGGCGACAAGCCGGATGTGATCCTTCATCTCGACCGAAAAATCGGTGTGGAGATCACCAATCTTTACGTTCGTCCCGGCTCCGACGACGCCAGCGAACAGCGCCAAAGAGAACGGCGAACGAAGGTTGTAGCCGCTGCGCAGAGCCACTACCGCCAAATGGGTGGACGCGACTTCGAGCTTACAATTCAATTCAATGCAAAGTCCCCCATACGATCCCGGCGTATGGCTGCCCTCACCACTGAATTGGCGGACCTTGCAAGTCGGATCGAGAGACATTCAACAGGACCCATCGACCCTGAAGTTTTTGCGACCTCTCCTGAGCTGCTGACCGTGTATCTGAACGCGCGGGAGTATCCCGATCCCAGATGGCCAATTGCTCAGGTTTACACGCTCGACTTTATCTCTCCGCAAACTTTTGACTGACATTCTCCGCGAGAAAGAAGCAAAGGCCCTAGAATACCAGCCATGTGATGCATACTGGCTTTGATCATCGTTGACTGGGTTGATCGCGCTCAGGATCAGGAGATCACGGTCAATGTTCCAATGTTAACGTCGCAAATTTTCGAACGCGTCATTCTTTATAAACCAGACTTCAACGAGATAGTTGACGCTTGTTCTCGATGAGCATTTCGCGTCCTGGCGTTTCCATCCATTACAAAAGGTAAAGCTATTGCAGTCGACCCTATAAAGGCAGCGGCAAAGGCAGCAGCGAATTTCAGGCGTTTGCAAATCCCTCCCCTTTACGGCAAATCCCTCCCCTTTACGGGGAGGGTGGCCCCGCGAAGCGGGGTCGGGTGGGGTAACATCCACCCGATTTTGCGCGTCGAGAACCCCACCCGTCGGCTCGCAGCCAAGTTTACGCAGGCTGCGTAAACTTGGCTGCGCCCGCCGACCTCCCCGCAAGGGGGAGGTATGAATGCCAATTGCACAAGATCGATGTATCGTTGTTCGCCAGATGCCGTGATTGAGCACCCCCAATTTGCGCCCTGCCCCGCCCTGCGTGTATCTCTGCGAGCGTGGCGGTTACGCCATCTCCATCCCTGCGCGGCGATCTTCGCCGCTGATCCGAAGGCTGTCTCATGCCGCTCGCCGACGCCATTCGCACCATTCCCGATTATCCCAAGAAGGGCATCTTGTTTCGCGACATCACCACGCTGCTCGGCGACGCCAAGGCGTTCCGCAAGGCGGTCGACGAACTCGTGCAGCCCTGGTGCGGCGACAAGATCGCCAAGGTCGCGGGCATGGAGGCGCGCGGCTTCATTCTCGGCGGCGCGGTGGCGCATCAGCTTTCCGCCGGCTTCATCCCGATCCGCAAGAAGGGCAAGCTGCCGCATCGCACGGTTTCGGTCGCCTATGAGCTCGAATATGGCGTCGACGAAATGGAGATGCATGAAGACGCGGTCTCTCCCGGCGAGCGCGTGATCCTCGTCGACGACCTCATCGCCACCGGCGGCACCGCCGAGGGCGCGGTGAAGCTGCTGCGCCAGGCCGGCGCCGAGGTTGTCGCCGCCTGTTTCGTGATCGACCTTCCGGATCTTGCCGGCGTGAAGCGACTCGAGGCGCTCGGCGTGCCGGTGCGCACCCTCGTCGCCTTCGAAGGCCACTAATCCGCCTTTTTCCGGTGGTCTTCCTCGGCCCAGGCTCAGGTTTGGAATCTCGGCTCAGAATCTCCATGAGAGGCTGCACAGGCGCATGACGCCGCGACAGACCCAATTGGCGCTGGCGGCGATCGCCGTCGCGGCGCTCGCCGGCGGAGTCGTGGCCTTCCGCTATTTCCCGACGAGCGAGAGCAAATCGCCTGTGCTCGGCCCGGCCGCGCTCAGCGCCTGGGGCGGCGCGCTGCCGACCGGCTTGCGCCGCACCGCGCTTCGCATGCAGCCCGGCGCCTTTCCGCCCGCGCCGCCGCCCACCCCGCCCGCGGCAGCCGAGCCCTCGGCCGAAGTCGCGGCGCTGCCGCCGGGCGAGGGCATCGAAGGCTCGATCTCCTTCCCGCCCGCGCCGGCGCCCGCGCGGCCGGAGACCGTCGAGAAGGTCACGCCGCTCCCGCCCTCACGGCCCGCCAATCTCGCCGAGCTTGCGGAAAAGTTCGCGGAGGCCGCCGCCGAGGCAGCCGCGACGACTCCCGCCGAACAGCCGCAGGCCGCCGAACCCCCGGCGACGACGCCGGCCCTCGCCAATGCGCCGCTGCCGCCGGCCCGGCCGCAGGAGCCGTCCGCCAGAGCCGCGCTGGAGGGGACGCCGACGGGACCGGCGGAGCCGGCCCAGCAGCCCGCTCAGGTGGCGCGCGCCGTCGAGCCCTCCCTGCGGCCGGCGCCGGACGACGCCTTCCAGCAGGAAGCTCCGGTTCGTTACGGCATGGGCGACCAGGTCTTCGTGCGGATCTTCAAGCAGGAAGGCCAGCTCGAGCTCTGGCTGCGCAAGAACAATAGCCGCTTCTCGCTCTATAAGACCTTTCCGATCTGCAAATGGTCCGGCAAGCTCGGCCCCAAGCAAAAGGAAGCCGATTACCAGTCGCCGGAAGGCTTCTACAGCGTGTCGGCGAAGCAGCTGCATCCCCATTCCAACTACCACCGCGCCTTCAACGTCGGCTATCCGAACGCCTTCGATCGCCAGAACGGGCGGACCGGCGGGCTCGTGATGGTCCATGGCGCCTGCAAGTCGGTCGGCTGTTTCGCGATGACCGACCGTGGCATCGAGGAAATCTACGCCTTCGTCGAGGCGGCGCTGCGCGCCGGCCAGCGCGAGGTGCAGGTGCATATTTTCCCCTTCCGCCTGACCGAGCAGATGATCGCCCGGGAGACCGGCGGCAGCTGGCTCGCCTTCGTCGGCGCGGGGGGCAACTATCAGCACTGGGCCCCGTTCTGGCGCAATCTGAAGGAGGGCTACGACATCTTCGAACAGACGGGCGAACCGCCGGTGGCCTTCGCCTGCGGCGATCACTACGCATTCGGCGCGGGCGACTCCTCCTGCCGCCGCATCGCCGGCTGGTGATCGGCGCGCTAAGCTGAGACGGGACTGTTCAGCTTGTTTTCAGCCGCCCTGCTCGAGAATGACCTCACAAGAGCGCTGAGGGGCGCAATCAAGGAAAACGCCCGCATGCGGCTCGTCACCTGCGTTCTTGCCGGCGCGGCTTGCGCCGTTCTTTCTGCGTCGATCGCCGAAGCGGCCAATGCGCCGCTCTGCCTCGCCATCGCGGCGAACTACAACAAATGCATGCGCCAGCATCAGCGCGGCGGGCCGGGCGGCCCTTACGAGGGTTACGGTCCGGGCTACGGACAAGGCTATGGCGGCTATCCCGACGACGATGACGGCGATGGCTATGGCGGCTTCGATGGATATGGCGGATTCGAGGGCGGCTATCGCCGCCGCCGTTACGAGCGCGCCAAGGGAGCCTGCGCGATCTGGATCGTTCAGATGCAGGCCAGCGGCTGCTTCGACTAGCCTACAGAATGGCGCGGGTTTGATTGCGACGCGCGCCATCCGATAGACGCTTCATTTATAGGATTTTTTGCACTCGCCGTCTGACTTTTTGGCGACCCGCGCGGCCTGCCGCTCACAGTCGTTCCCATAAGTTTTGTCGTTACAGCCGCAAACGGGAATAAACTCTCTCGTACACGCGTCAGAAATTTCCACGCATTTTCCCGAAATGTCGGCGCCGCCGCAATTGCCGGGATCGGGATCGCACCACAGGCCCTTGTCGCATTCGATCGGAACGATGCCTCCACACATTTCTCCGACCTTGGCGGCAAAGGCGCTCGTAGAAGGCAGCATGGAAAGCCCCAAGACGAGGGTCAATTTGCAAATCGTCTGCATGAATTTGTCCTCCCCTGAAAAATAATTTTAATAGTTTGGTCGAGGCGCTTGCCGCCTCGCCGTCTCAAAGCAAGCTGTGCCATCTCAACAACGGGTTAACGCTCAAGGACGAGGACCGTTCCGCGGCAGCGGGGCTCATCCGGCCAACGGCTTTGGCGCTTCAGCCCTACTGAAACTCGCGTCTGCGCCGGCTCAGCTTTCCATTAGGCCCCGGCTCTATTACGGTGCTGGCCAGATGGGGATGGAGCTCCCCATAACCGCCTGAACGAAGGCTGATGGCTCCTGCCGCAAGGACGCAGAACTGCGCCCGGTAGGAGCGTCTCAACGCCACCCCGCCGCAGCGCATTTTGTCTTCCGCCTGGTCTTGAGGAGGACGCCATGGGCTTTTTGATTGTGTTTCTCGGCGGAGGATTGGGCGCGGCCGCGCGTCACGGCGTCAATCTTCTGATGGGCCGACTGGTCGGCTTGCCTCTCGGGACGCTGACGACGAACGTTCTGGGGTCATTCCTGATGGGCGCGATAATTGGCTATCTCGCCTTCAGGGGCGAGGCGTCGCAGCAGTGGCGACTGTTCCTCACGACCGGGCTCTTTGGCGGCTTCACCACCTTTTCGGCCTTCTCGCTGGAGACCGTCCTGTTTTTCGAGCGCGGCGAATTCGCGATGGCGTCTCTCTATGTCGCGGCGTCCGTGGGACTTGCGGCGGTTGGGCTCGTTGCGGGCGTCTCACTGCTGCGTCAGTTTTCATAAGGGTCACACGATCCGCCCAAGACCAATCAGTCCCACGCATATTGACAGTCGCGGCGCATGAAGCGTAGATAAACCTCGCTTCGGCGCGGCGGTTTCGCCGCGTTTTTCGTTTGCGCGCCTTTGCGCCGCATCGATGCGAAGCGCTCAACTGCAAAGAAGCCGGCCGGCGGAAGCGCCAGCGTCGGGACGAACACAGGAAAAAAAGATGTTCGCAGTCATCAAAACAGGCGGCAAGCAATATAGCGTCGCCGCTGGAGACGTGATCACCGTCATGGCGCTCGACGGCGCGCCGGGCGACGCCGTCACCTTCGACGAAGTGCTCATGCTTGGCGGCGACAGCCCCAGGATCGGCGCGCCGACCGTCGCGGGCGCGAAAGTCTCCGGCGAGATCGCCGAGCAGACGCGCAGCCCCAAGTCGATCGCCTTCAAGAAGCGGCGTCGGCAGAATTCAAAGCGCAAGCGCGGCCATCGTCAGGACCTGACGCTTGTGAGGATCACCGCGATCGAGGGCTGACCGCCCTCTCGCCGCAGCAGTTAGAGCGGCCCAGTCGCCGCACAGGAAAATCGGAGCGAAACCATGGCTCACAAGAAGGCAGGCGGCTCATCCCGCAACGGCCGCGATTCGGACGGGCGGCGCCTCGGCGTGAAGAAATTCGGCGGCGAAGCCGTCGTCGGCGGCAATATCATCGTGCGTCAGCGCGGCACCAAGTGGCATCCTGGCCGCAACGTCGGGATCGGCAAGGACCACACGCTTTTTGCGCTCGTCGACGGCGTCGTGGAATTCAAGTCGAGCGGCGGACGCTCCAGCGTATCGGTCACGCCGACGCCGGCCGCAGCCGAGTAAGGCGGTAGGGACGACCTGCCGCCGGCCCTTCCGGCGGAACATGGTCGTCTCGACTCGCTCTCTCGCGGATCCAAGGCGGGAACGTTTCAGGCGGGATGTCCGGAAGAGCCGTGACGAGCCGGAAAGGAGCACGCTCCTTTAAGGCTCTTGGGCCAATTTCCGATGTCGCTTGGAGCAATGAATGTTTCCCGAAATTACCCGCGACGACGTTTTCCGGCTCGAGACCGAAAGACTGTGGCTGCGCTGGCCGCGCGCGGCTGACGCGGACGAGATTCGCCGGCACGTCGGCGATCCCGACGTCGCGCTGATGACGGCGAGCATCCCTCATCCCTATGAGACGCATGACGCGGACGCCTTCATCGCCCTGGCGCGGGAAGAGAACGGCGCGGGCGGCGGTCTGCACCTCGTCGTCACGCCCAAGAATCAGCCCAATGAAGCGATCGGGCTGGTGAGTCTCCACGGGGCCGACCGCCGCGGCTCGGCGACGCTCGGATTCTGGCTCGGCAAGCCTTATTGGGGGCAAGGCTATACGACCGAGGCCGCCAGGGGGCTGATCGACCTCGCCTTCGGGATCACCTCGCTCGATCGGATCGTCTCTTCGGCGCGGCCGGACAATCGCTCGTCGCTGCATGTCCATGAGAAGCTCGGCTTCCGGCCGATCGGCCGCGGCGTGCGGCCTGCGCCGGCGCGCGGCGGCGACGTGGAGGTGGAGCTTTTCGAGTTGAAACGCGGCGAAGCGCATACGCTGTTCGGCGCCCGACGCCCGCGCTTCTTTTCTCCGTGAGCGCGATATGAAATTCCTCGACCAGGCGCGCGTTTATGTCCGCTCCGGCGATGGCGGCGCGGGATCCGTCTCCTTCCGGCGCGAGAAATTCATCGAATTCGGCGGTCCGGACGGCGGCGACGGCGGGCGTGGCGGCGACGTCGTCGCCGAATGCGTCGCCGGGCTCAATACGCTGATCGACTACCGCTACCAGCAGCACTTCAAGGCCAAGACCGGCGGGCACGGCATGGGCAAGAACCGCGCCGGCGGGCGCGGCGCCGACGCCGTGCTGAAAGTGCCGGTCGGCACCCAGATTTTCGAGGAGGATGGCGAGACGCTCGTCGCTGACCTGACCGAGGTCGGGCAGCGCGTCGTCATCTGCAAGGGCGGCAACGGCGGCTTCGGCAACGCTCATTTCACGACGTCGACCAATCGCGCGCCGCGCCGCGCCAATCCAGGCCAGGACGGCCAGGAGCGCACCATCATCCTGCGGCTGAAGCTGATCGCCGACGCCGGGCTGGTCGGCCTGCCAAACGCCGGCAAGTCGACCTTCCTGGCCACTGTGACAGCTGCGAAGCCCAAGATCGCGGATTATCCTTTCACCACGCTGCACCCAGGGCTTGGCGTCGTGCGCAGCGACGATCGGGAATTCGTGCTGGCTGACATCCCCGGGCTGATCGAAGGCGCGCATGAGGGCCACGGGCTCGGCGACCGCTTTCTCGGCCATGTCGAACGCTGCCGCGCGCTGCTGCATCTCATTGACGCGACGGGCGAACATGCCGGCAAGGCTTACAAGGTCGTGCGCGGCGAACTCGCCGCCTATGGCGCCGGCCTCGCCGAGAAGCCCGAAATTGTCGCGCTTTCCAAGATCGACGCGGTGGATCCGGAGCATCTGAAGAAGCAGCGGGAGCGGCTGAAGCGGGCGATCGCCTCCGCGGGGCCGCCGACGTCCGAGCGCCGCGCGCCGCTGCTCCTTTCCTCGGCGAGCGGAGCGGGCGTGAAGGAAGCGCTGCGCGCGCTGTTCGAGGTCATCGAGGCTCAGAAGGCGCTCGAAGGCGCGCCGGACGAAGCTCGGCCCTGGAGCCCCTGACCCTCGACAAATGCTTGCCGGCGCCCTGTCGCCATTGACCTTGACGGGATCAATGAATAGCTTCGATGGGCTATGAGCGCGCGCAGCGAAATCAAGACATGGCAGTGCGGATCGACGGCAGTCACCCTGCTCGTCGCCTATCTGTTTGTTTTGCAAGGGTTCGCAGTCGGCGTCTCGTTCAGCGGACGCGCGCCGGGCCTCTTCGCCAGCACGATCTGCTTCGACAAATCGTCTCAGCCGCTCTCCGGCGATCCCTCGACGCCGGCGCGCCCGGCTCGGCACGGCGGCGACGCCTGCTGCGTCGTGCATTGCGCGTCGCTCGGCGGCGCGACGGCCGCCTCTCCATTCGTCGGCGAGCCGCCTCCGGCGGCCTCCTATTCGACGATCAAGCTCGCCTTTGACGAGACCTCTCTGCGTCCAGAGGCGGCGACGCCGCCACTCGGGTCCCGCGCGCCTCCCGTCCTGATCTGACGCTCGCCGCGCCAGCGGCGCCACGCCCCCACCATGCGCAGCGCGCGGCGGGGGAGAGTCAGAACAGCGTTTCCGTCGTTTGTCCGCCTGCGTCGTAGATCGCGCATGCGCCGCTCAGCTCAGACTGGCGGTTGCGGCAAGCCATCGGACCGCCCAGCGATTTGGGACCATGGAACAGAAAACTCATTTGGCGACGCGTCTCGTTAAGGCGACGCGTAACGCCGCCTCGGGAGAGCGGCGCTGCTCCCAGAAGGGCAAGCTCACCGCCCCGAGCGACAAGGACATACGCGTCGCCCCCGAAGGCATCGCCGATCCCGCGCCGACGCGCGGACGCGTAGAGGTCGTGGAGACCTACTTCGACCCCGCCGGACGGCCGATGAAGCGCAAAAGCCTGGGCGCCGCCCGGGTGGCGCGCTTCTACGACGCCAATGGCAATCAGGTGGAGGAGGCCTACTTCAACGCCGAGGGCAAACCCACGATCCGCAAGGATCTAGGCGCCGCGCGCATCTCCTGGCGCTACGACGACAGCGGCAATCAGGTCGAGGCGGCGCTGTTTGGCGCGGATGGCGCGCCGCTGCCGCGCAAGAGGCGCGGCAAACGGGCGTTCGACAACGCCTGACGCCGGCGGACGAGGCGGCTATCTGACGCGCGCGATCAGAAAGCCGTCCCAGCCCTTGGCGCCGACGGTTTGCACCGCCGTCGCCTCTACCCGCCCTTCCGCCGCGACCGCTTCAAACAGCGCCCGCGCGCCGAGCGCCCCGCTGTCGGTCGTGGAGGGGTCGGCGACTCCCCCTTCCCGCACGACATTATCGACGATGATCAGGGCGCCCGGCCTCGACAGCCTCGACGCATGATCGAAATAGGCGGCGTTGCTCGGCTTGTCCGCGTCGATGAAGGCGAGATCAAAGGGTTGGCCCCGCTCCGATTCAAGCTGCGGCAGCAGATCCATCGCCGGCCCGACGCGCAGATCGACGCGCGCGCTCATTCCTTCGCGCGCGATGTTGGCGCGGGCGACTTCGGCGTGCCGCGGATCGACCTCAAAGGTGACGACCTTGCCGCCTTCGCCGACGGCGCGCGCGAGCCAGATCGTCGAGTAGCCTCCAAGCGTCCCGATTTCGAGAATGCGTTTGGCGCCGATCGCACATGCGACTAGATGCAGCAGTTTCCCTTGCGGCGGCGAAACGTCGATCGCCGGAAGATTCTCGCGTGCGTTGCACGCAAGCGTATCCTCCTGCGCTTCTTCTTTGGAAATCAGCGTCGCCGCGATGTAGTCGTCGACACGTCGCCAGTTTTCTTCGATCATTTGACATCCCTTTGACGCCGAGCGCACAAACTTAGACTAAGCGAAATTGATTGACATCCTGCGGCATATCACGTGATGTGCCGCTGTCGTTCGCGTGCGCGTTAAAGCGCCCGGACGCAGAAAGGCTTGATAGCCGCATTTCACAAGCCCCAGTTGCTCTGCGGCCGATATGCTGCTCATCACCTCACTCTATGGGAGCACAACTAATGATCAAGCTTGCTTTGACGACGGCCCTTGCCGCCGTCGCCTTTAGCGCATCGGCCTATGCGGCGCAGTGGAATGTGACCGAAGCGAACAAGACGGGCATTAAGCGCGCGCAGGGCACCTGGACGGTCGCCACGGAAGGCGACAAGGTTTCCGGCAAGAGCGAATTGCAGCTCGATAACGGCTCGGTGCTGACCTACAAGCTTGACGGCGAATTTAAGGGCGGCGTTTACACGATCAAACTCGAGGATCGCACCGACTCCAAGAAGAACTGCGTGTGGACCGGCAAGGCCGTCGAGGGCGCGCGCAGCGTCTACTCGGGCGACGCCGCCTGCGATGGCGAAACCTTCACGATCCGCGCCGGCCAGCAATAAGCGCCTTCCCGCGTAATCGACCAACAAAAAACGCCGGCTTACGCCGGCGTTTTTAATTTAGCGCGTTCGTTCCAACGGACTAGTGCGCCGACGTCCCGTCCTCCATCGCCTCCAGCTCCGAAATCAGGCCTTCGATCATTTCGAGGCCGATGTTCCAGAACGCCGGATCGCGCGCATCCAAACCGAAGGGCTTGAGAAGCTCGTCGTAAGGCTTTGCGCCGCCAGCTTCGAGCAGCGCGAAGTAGCGCTCGGCGAACCCTTCATGCGCCTTCTGATAGACGCCGTAGAGCGAATTGACGAGGCAGTCGCCGAACGCATAGGCGTAAACATAGAACGGCGAATGGATGAAATGCGGAATATAGGCCCAGAAGGTTTCATATCCGGGCCCCAGGCGGATCGAAGGGCCGAGGCTTTCGCCTTGCACGCTCATCCATAATTCGCAGATGCGGTCGGCGGTCAGTTCGCCCTCGCGCCGCTCGTTGTGGACCTTTCGCTCGAAGGCGTAGAACGCCATCTGCCGCACGACCGTGTTGATCATGTCCTCGACTTTGGACGCCAGCAAGGCGCGCTTTTGCGTCTTGTCCGTCGCCTGCGCGATGAGCGCGCGGAAGGTGAGCATTTCGCCGAACACGGACGCCGTCTCCGCAAGCGTGAGCGGCGTCGGCGCCATCAGCGCGCCCTGTTGCGCGGCAAGCACCTGATGCACGCCATGGCCGAGCTCATGCGCGAGCGTCATCACGTCGCGCGTCTTTCCCTGGAAATTCAGCAGCACATAAGGATGCGCCGAGGGCACGGTGGGATGTGAGAAGGCGCCCGGCGCCTTGCCGGGACGCACCGGCGCGTCGATCCAGTTTCTCTCGAAGAACCGACCGGCGATCTCCGCCATGCGCGGCGTAAAGCCGTTGTACGCGGCAAGCACGATCTCGCGCGCCTCCGGCCAGGAGTAGCGCCTGGCGGGCGTCGCCGGCAGCGGCGCGCTGCGATCCCAATAGTCGAGCGCGTCCTTGCCGAACCATTTCGCCTTGAGCTTGTAGTAGCGGTGCGACAGGCGCGGATGCGCCGAGTCGACCGCTTGCGCAAGCGCCTCGACGACCTCCCGTTCAACCCGGTTGGAGAGATGGCGCGAATCGGCGACATCCTGGAAGCCGCGCCAGCGATCCGAGATTTCCTTGTCCTTCGCCAAAGTATTGGTGATGAGCGAGAAGGTGCGCAGATTGTTTTTCAGCGTCGCGCCGATCGCCTGCGCCGCTTCGCGGCGAGTCTCTTCGCGCGTGTCCTGCATGAGATTGAGCACAGGCTCGATCGCCAGCTCCTCGCCGCGCACCTTGAAGCGCAGCGCGGCGATGGTCTCGTCGAAGAGCCGGTTCCAGGCGGCCGCGCCCGAAATGTATTTCTCATGGAAAAGCTCTTCGAGCTTGTCGTCGAGTTCGTAGGGCTTTTCCTTGCGGATGTCTTCGAGCCAGGGCTTCCAGCGCGACAGCGGCTCCTTCTCGGCCGCCGCCATCAACGCGGCGTCGTCGAGACGATTGAGCTCAAGCTGGAAGAACAGCAGCTGCGCCGAGGCGTTGGTGACCTTTTCCTGCACGTCGCCATAGAATTTGGCGCGCGTTGGATCCGTCGTGTCGCCACTGTAAAGCAGGCCGGCGAAGGACATCAGCCGCCCGAGCAGGTCCTGCAGCGCTTCGTACCGCTTGACCGCTTCGCCAAGCTTGGCGCTGGCGTCAGCGCCCCGCGCGAGCGACTCCAGCTTGCCGCGATAATCCTTGCCGAATTGCGCGACCTCCTGCGCCGCCCTGGAAAGATCCGCGGCGAGCTGTGGAGAATCGATGCCCGGATAGAGATCGGCGAGATTCCATTCCGGCAACCGTTCGGCCGTTTGCGCGGCGGCGGCTTCGGCGATCGAATAAGGCGTCAAAAGAGCGCTGAACATGACGGAAAACCATGGGATAGGCGTCTCGCAAGCGGAGACGCGAGGATCGGAATATGACTAAATATGGCAGGAGGGCGAATGGGATCAACCATCGTCGGGGTCGGCGCCGGCCCTGGGCGCCGCTATAACAATAGTAGAGGCGAAAGAATCAGCTTAGGTGCGCGCAATGGCGGGAGAGCCTGATTTTCTGAGTTCGGTCACATCGCGTTACGCGACGGCGCGCGACATCTTCACGCGCATCTCCGGCTTCCTCAACAAGGCGACCTTCAAGATCAAGCGGGGGCCGCCGCTCGAAACAATCGACGAGATCGCGAAGCGATTCAAGACCGACGACTACGACCGTCTGACGCTGAAGGAACTCGCCGAAACCAAGGCGGGCGTGGCTTTCATCGACGAGAAGACGCAAGACATCAACCGCGCGAGCTTCCATCGCTCGGCCTTCGCGCTCAACGCGTTCACGCAATTGTTTTTCGTCGACCTCGCCGGGCAGCTGTCCTTCTCGTTTCCGCAGCTTAAATTTGCGCTGGCCATCGCCAACATCATTCTCGCGCTGCTCGCGCATTCCTCGGTGCGTCAAGCGTATCGCGCACTGCTCGCGGGACCCAATGCGCTTCCGCCCAGACGGCGCCTGTGGGGCATGTTCCCCAACCCCGCCTATAATCGTGCGGTGAAGAAGAACTCACGCGGCTATGCGCAAAGCGCCTGGGAAGAAAAGTCGCTGTTTCGTCCCGCCTATTTCTTCAACGCCGTGGTTATTTTTCTGGGCGCGCAATTCATCATTCCGCCTGATCGACTGATCTTTCCCTTCAGCTTCATTCTCGGGAAAATCTCGGGGCTGTTCACCACCCTCATCATGGTGTTCGACATCTGGCGCGGGATGCGCGCCGGCGACGCGGCGCGGGTGGCGCGCGAAAGGGAAGTGTCCGTCTACCGCGATCTCGACATCTGAGCGAAAGGCCTATTGGCCGCGCAGCCGCGACAGCACGGCTTTCGTCGCAAAGCCGTCCGCAGGCTGTATGCCTTCGCTCAATTGGAACGCGTGAATGGCGTTGCGGCTCGCGCGTCCGAGCTTGCCGTCGAACGTGCCGCGATAGAACCCGCGTTCGGTCAGGAGCTGCTGGATCGCCTTGACGTCGGCGGTCGGCAGCGGCGCGACCTTCGGCCAGGGCGCAAGCGGAATCTCCCGTCCCGCGATGCGCTCCGCAAGCAGCGCAACCGACATCGCATAGGCGTCGGACGTGTTGTATTGGCGGATGACCTCGAAATTGTCGGTGATCAGGAAGGCCGGGCCGCTCGCGCCCGCCGGCAGGTAAAGGCTTGCGGCGCCGCTGCCTGGAAGCGCGCCGCCATCGGCGCGGGCGACGCCGAGCTGCCGCCAGCGCGCGAAATCGAGGTCGAAGGCGGCGTAATCGAAAGCTTCCGGCAGCCGAACTTCGACGACGGCCGGCAATCCCGCGACCCAGCCCGACTTGGCGAGGAAATTGGCGATGGAAGCGACCGCGTCGGCGCGCGAACGCCAGATATCCGGCGCGCCCGCGCCATCGTTGCTTTCGGCGTATCTGAGATAGGCGGAAGGCATGAACTGCGGCTGGCCCATGGCGCCGGCCCAGGAGCCGCGCAATTGCGCGCGCGTCGCATAGCCTTTCTCCAGCATCACGAGCGCGGCGACGAATTCGTCGACGAAGGTTTCGGCGCGATGGCCCTTCCAGGCGAGCGTCGCCAGCACGCGCAGCGCGTCGGCCCCGCCGGCCGCCGTTCCGAAATTGCTCTCGACGCCCAGAATGGCGACGATGATCTCGCTCGGCACGCCATGGCGCGCCTGCGCCCGCGCCAGCGGGCCCGCGAGCTCGGCGGCCACCGCGCGGCCACGGGCGACGCGGCTATTCGTCACAGCCCCCGCGAGATAGGCGGGAATCGAGATGGTGAACTCGGCCTGCGCGCGTGGCTTCGCCAGCACTGAAGGGTCCGGCGCAAGCCCTGCGATCGCCGCGTCGAAGGTTTCGCGCGAGACGCCGGCGGCCTGCGCCGACGGCCACAGGCCCTGCAAAAACGCCTCGAACGTATCGGCGGCGTTGGCGCGGCCTCCCGCGAGCCACAGGGCGGCGAAGGCGCGCGTGGAGCCGCTGAGGATTCGGCGACGATCGATCGGCGCCCAGAGTATTGGCGCGAGGCGCCTTGTCATGAGCCAGTCCTTTGCTGCTTCTTTGGAAATATTACACCTTCCGCCATTTCGTTTGACAGGGGGCGGGCGCTGCCTTCTACTGAAAAAAGCTATTGCAGGAATAGGGAGCGAGTGATGCTCGCCTGTCGCGAAGAATGACTCATCAACCTTCAACTACGAGTTTCGACCGTTCGGTCAAACTGCGCGATCAGTCCCCCGAGAGCGCGGTGAAGACGTCGGACCTCAAAGCGCGGCTACGCAACGCGGGTCTGCGTCCCACCGTTCAGCGGCTCTCTCTGAGCCGGCTGCTGTTCGGCAACGGCGACCGGCATGTGAGCGCCGAGGCGTTGCACGCGGAAGCGCGCGAAGCCGGCCTGACGATGTCTCTCTCCACGGTCTACAACACGCTCAACCAATTCGCCGAAGCGGGCCTGTTGCGCGAGATCGCCGTGCAGGGTCCCCGCACATACTTCCACACGCGCACCTCGCCGCATCACCATTTCATGGATGAAGCGACAGGCCGCATGTTCGACGCGGCCGACGGCACTGTCGAGTTCGCGCGACTGCCGGCGCCGCCCGAGGGGATGGAAGTCGTCGGCTGCGACGTGATCATCCGCATTCGCCCGAAGAAGGGGTGAGCGATAGCCCGCCGCAAGACGGGCGATGGCGTTTCCTCCGCGCCGCATGGCTGGCCTATGCGATCGCGACAATCGCCCTCTCGATCGCCGTCCTGGCGATCTATGTCAACGCCTACGACGATTACGACCTTTCGGAACGTCTGCGCGCAACCGGGCGCTTCGTGCGCCAGGCGATGCGCGCGCTCTCCTTTCCGCTCGGCGCGCCGATCGGCGCGCTCAACTCTCCACTCGAAAAGACCTTCGGCTGCGGCGACGCGAACGAGCCTTGCGCGGTGTTCGTCGACTGGAACATGCGTTTCGCCGCGCTGCTGGCACAGATCATTCTGCTGCGCTGGCTCATTCGGCGCCGCTGATCGAATTTCGCGTCACTTCGTCTGCGCGTCACGCCATTGCTTCACGACGGCGAGCGCGTTCTGAATATGCTTCGTCGCGCCCGAATCCTCGACCGTGGAAAGAATTTTTCCATCCGGCGCGATCACATATGAGATGCGATTGGCGAACATCGCTCCGGCGACCGGAACCTTGAAGGCGGCGTCATAGGCGCTGATGACCTTGAAGTCCGGATCCGCGCCAACGGGAAATTTGTCGCGGCATTCTTTCGTCGAAAATTCGCGCTGGGTCGCGATCTTGTCGCTCGACACGCCGATGACGCTCGCGCCCATCGCGGCGAATTGCTCCATCGCTTCGGCGAATTCATGCGCCTCGACGGTGCAGACGCTCGTGAAGGATTTCGGATAGAAATAGAGAACGACCGGTCCCTTCTTCAGCGCCTCCTGCAGCGAGAAGGAGAAATCCTTGCCGCCCTGCGCGGCCGCGAGGGTGAAGTCGGGCGCGACGGCGCCCGGTTTGAGCGCCGCCAGCGCGGCGCTCGAAACAAGCGTGAATACAGCGGCGGCGGCAATGGCTCTCATGACGGTCTCCCGAGCGGTAGAAATCTCTTCACAAGGAGATGGTAGCGCTCGCCGTCAGGCCAAGTCTGCCCGAGGCCGCCGCAATATTGCGGCGCAACATCATCCAAAATATGATCCGTCAACATTTGGGCGCAAGGGAAGCTGATGACGCAGACGAAACAGCCGACCGCAGAGCAGACTTCTTCCAGCGCTGTCCACGCCCGCCCCGCCCACGGCTTTCCGCGCCTGGCGTCGAAGGCCTTCGTCGAAGCGTGGCCCAGCGCCTTTCTCGCCGCGGAGCGCGCCACTGACCATGAGTCCTACGGCTACGCCGCGCTGAGCGACGTCGTCGACCGCTCGCTTCATGCAAGCGTCGGTCATCTGACCGGCGGCCTTTCGCCCGCAGCGATGGCGGGCGCTTATTGGGACTGGGCGGCGCATCTCGCGTCCTCGCCCGGAAAGCAGATGCAGCTCGCCGAAAAAGCCATGCGCAAGACGTGGCGTTTCGCCAATTACGCCTGGCGCTGTTCGCTGCAGCCGCGCGCGGCGCCCTGCATCGAGCCCCTGCCGCAAGACAAGAGGTTTTCCGGCGAAGCATGGCGACAATGGCCCTATGCCCTGCTCTACCAAGGCTTTCTGCTCAATCAGCAATGGTGGCACAACGCCACGACGGGCATCGCTGGCGTCACCAAGCAGCACGAAAACGTTGTCGAATTCGCCTCGCGGCAATTGCTCGACATGTTCTCGCCCTCGAATTTCCTGCTGACGAATCCCGAGGCGCTGCAACGAACTCTCGAGACCGGCGGCGTCAATCTCGTCTATGGCCTGCAGAATTTTCTTGAGGACATGGAGCGGCGCGCCGGCGGCAAGCGGCCCGTCGGCGCCGAAGCCTTCGCGCCAGGGCAGAACGTCGCGATAACGCCGGGCAAGGTGATCTATCGCAACCGCCTGATCGAGCTCATCCAATATGCGCCGTCGACGCAGACGACGCGGCCCGAGCCGGTGCTCATCGTTCCGGCCTGGATCATGAAATATTACATCCTCGATCTGTCGCCGCATAACTCGCTCGTGCGTTATCTGACCGGGCAAGGCTTCACAGTGTTCATGATCTCATGGCGCAATCCGAGCGCCGAGGACCGCGATCTCGACATGGAGGCCTATCGCAGGCTCGGCGTCATGGCCGCGCTTGACGTGATCTCCAGCCTCATGCCGGACCGCAAGATTCATGCGGCCGGCTATTGTCTGGGCGGGACGCTGCTCGCGATCGCCGCGGCGGCGATGGCGCGCGACAACGACGATCGTCTTAAGAGCCTGACGCTGCTCGCCGCGCAGACCGATTTCACCGAAGCGGGAGAGTTGACGCTCTTCGTCAATGAAGGCCAGCTCGCCTTCCTCGAAGATTTGATGTGGGAGCACGGCTATCTCGATTCCAAGGAGATGGCGGGCGCGTTCCAGCTGCTGCGCTCCAACGATCTTGTCTGGTCCTATGCGCTAAGATCCTATCTCATGGGCGAGCGCGAGCCGATGACCGACATGATGGCCTGGAACGCCGACGCGACGCGCATGCCTTACAAGATGCATTCCGAATATCTTCGGCGGCTCTTCCTCAACAATGATCTCGCCGAGGGCCGGCTACGCGCAAACGGCGGCGCGGTCGCGCTCGGCGACATTCGTGCGCCGATCTTCGCCGTCGGCACGGAGCGCGATCATGTCGCGCCCTGGCGCTCGGTCTACAAGATTCACGTGCTTGCCGACGCCGAAATCACCTTCCTGCTGACGAGCGGCGGACACAACGCCGGCATCATTTCCGAACCGGCAAAAAAGCGCGGCGGCTACCGCTTCACGAGCCGTGTGGACGGCGAACATTACGCCGACCCCGAGGCGTGGGTGAAAATTGCGACCGTCAGGGAAGGCTCATGGTGGCCGGAATGGAGCGCCTGGCTCGCGGCCCGCTCCGGCGCGCCGGTGGCGCCGCCGGTGATTGGCGAAGCGCTCTGCGACGCGCCGGGAACCTATGTGCTGCAGAGCTGAGGCGCTGAGACCCGGCGCTCGCACGTCGTCGTAATTTGCCTCCGCGTGTCAAACCGACGCGCGAAGCGCGGTGGGGATCCAGAGCAACGCCCGAGACGCTTGCCGTGAGTCTGGATTCCCGAGCGCGCGCACGGCGCGCGTCGGGAATGACGCCACGATTGGCCTCAAACATGAATCGCGCGACCGAAGGCCGCGAGCACGCTCTCATGCATCGTTTCCGATAGCGTCGGATGCGGAAAGATCGTGCGGATCAGATCTTCTTCGGTGGTCTCGAGATTCATCGCGATGACGAAGCCCTGAATCAGCTCCGTCGCTTCGGCGCCGAAAATATGCGCGCCGAGCAGCCGCCCGCTCTTGGCGTCGAAGATCGTTTTCGTGAGACCCTCGAGTTCGCCGAGCGCGATCGCCTTGCCATTGGCGAGATAGGGGAAGCGGCCAATCTTGACGTCGATCCCCTGCTCTTTCGCCTTCGCCTCGGTCAGGCCCACTGAAGCGACCTGTGGATGACAATAGGTGCAGCCCGGCACGCGCGATTTGTCGAGCGCATGGGCGTTCGCGCCCGCGATCGCCTCGACGCAGGACACGCCTTCATGCTCCGCCTTATGCGCAAGCATCGGACCACCAGCGACGTCGCCAATGGCGTAGACGCCTTCGATATTGGTGCGGCCAAGACCGTCCGTCTTGATGACCCTGCGCTCGAGCGCGACGCCAAGCGCCTCCAGCCCGAGATTTTCGACATTGGCGACGACGCCGATGGCTGAAAGCGCGCGCTCGACTTCGAGCGTCTGCGTCTCGCCGTCAGCGGGTTTCAGCGTCACGACCAGACTGTCGGATTTCCTCTCGACCCCGGTCACCGTCGTCGCGACGCGGATGTCGATCCCCTGCTTCTTGAACGAGCGATGCGCGAGAGCCGCAATCTCCTCGTCTTCGCTTGGAAGAATATGCGGCAGCGCTTCGACGAGAATGACCTCGACGCCGAACGTCCGATAGAAGGAGGCGAATTCGACGCCGATCGCGCCGGCGCCGACGATGAGCAGCGACTTCGGAAATCGCTCCGGCTTCATCGCCTCGAAATAGGTCCAGACGAGACGTCCATCGGGCTCAAGACTTGGCAGAACGCGAGGACGCGCGCCTGTCGCGACAATGATGTGCTTCGCCTGATAGACGCCTTCGCCGAGCGTCGTTTTCGGCGCCGGCGTTTGCGGCGCCATTGGCGGCTTCGTCGGCGTGCCGACGCGAACCTCGCCCTTGGCGGCGATCGTCGCCTCGCCCCAGATGACGTCGATCTTGTTCTTCTTGAGCAGGAAGGCGACGCCGCCGTTGAGCCGCGTGGCGGCTTCCCGTGAATGCGCGACGATGCGCGCCACGTCGGCGCTCAAGGCGCCTTCGGAGACGCCAAATCGCGCGCCCTCCTTCGCCAGACGATAGACCTCGGCCGAACGCAGCAGCGCCTTCGTCGGAATGCAGCCCCAGTTGAGGCAAATGCCGCCGAGATGTTCGCGCTCGACGACTGCGGTCTTTAAGCCCAATTGCGCGGCGCGGATCGCGGCGACATAGCCGCCAGGTCCGCCGCCGATGACGATGAGATCATATGGGTCGGCCATGCTTCGTCCTAGCTACTCAGTGGCAAAAATTGGCGGCAACGCGAAAAGCATATATTATTCGCGCGATTGCAAGTCACGTGACACATAAGGCGGCTTTGAATGAGCGCCCGGTTTGCATCAACAGTCGCTCCGCTGCGTTCGCTTCTCTCCAAGATCCTCGCTGGCCTGCGTCAGGGAGTTCACGTTATTCGGCGCGGCGCAGTAATTAGCGTGCGCCTTTTGCTCCTGGCGTTTCTCACAATTCTAGTAACCGCCTGGGCCATTTCAACGCCAAAGGACCAAGCCTATCGCGTTCTTGATCCCGAATCCGGCGATTGCAACATGCAGGTCGATGAAAATGGCGCCTACAGATCGCCGGCATGGAACATCCTCGCCGCCTACGGGAATGACGAAAAGGTCGCCGCGCGTGACGACCAAGCGGGTCGTTGGGACACGCGATTGCAGTGCGCGATACAACGCCACGAGATTCCATATTCCAGCGCCGACAATAGCGGTCGCACGAACGCGCTCGGCTACACGCTCGCTTTTCTCGAATTCAAGGAGGATGGCGAACCTTACGAACTGATCAAGGACGCTCGCCAGCTGTTCACCATGAGCGAATTGACGGATCGCGTGAGCTATATCGAACGTCATCAGTGGAAGCCGATCACGCAGCTCGAGGCCTTAGGCGCGCATCTAAGATCCGCTGCAAACCGCACACATACTGATGAATCCGGGAGTCTCATCAAGCACAGCAATTATGTGATCGTTTTCACTCATGGCTGGCGACACGACGCATCCATTGGCGATGGCAATGTTACCGATCTTCGCGCATACGCCGCACATGTGGCGCGATTCCTTCGTGACCGATGCAATGCGGGCGAACGCGAACATTGCGGGCGCGAGGTGACGGCGGTCTACATCGGCTGGCGCGGCGCGCGCCTCAACGAGAAGAGCCTGCATCTTCCGTTCATCGCGATTGGGAACACCGTGGGCGCTCGGCTGGATGGCGACGCCTCGAATTGTTCGAACGGCGTTCTGCCCAGCGATAAGCCTCTGTGCTGGAAAAACTGGATCAATTCCTGGGGCGAGACGCTCGCTTCAGGCGTCGCAACGCTGACCTTGTTCGACCGCAAACCCGTCAGTGAATATATCGCGCCGCATGCTCTGATGGCGCTCAGGAAAATTGAGCAGGTGCTCAAGAAGCAGCCGGGGACGAAGGCCGAGCAACGCTCCAATCCAAATAAGATGGTCGTGATAGGTCACAGCCTCGGCGGCAACATGCTGGCCACGGCTCTAAAGGATCAGCTGATCAAATCGGTTCGCAACCATCCAGGCGACAACGCCTATTTTTATCCTCCGCTCGGCGATCTCGTGGTGCTGATCAATCCGGCGGCCGAAGCTTCCAAATGGACCGATGTTCAGCGCGCCGTCTGGGAGAGGATCGCTTTCTTCGAGGGCGAAGGCGACCTTATGGCGGGCCACCGTTTCTTTCCGGCGCATCAAAGTCCCGTCGTGATCTCAGTGACCTCGGCCTATGCCTGGCCGCCGGGAGGGATCCGGCCGCAAGACTGCGCCATCGCCATGCATGAAAAATTAAGCTTGCTCGCCAAGGGCGGGACTTCGCCAAGCGAAATCTGCGCGAGGTACAAGCATTTCTTGGAGACAAGAAAGCCGGGAGAATTCATTTTTCATGATGAGACGCCGAACCCGGACGAGCGCGATTGCGGGGCGCTGAAGACGCCGTTCGCCCTCGATCAGGCAGTGGAAGACATCGATCGGAAAAAGAAGATCGGCATAAAATCGGACCTCGCGACCTATCTTGCCTTCCCGCTTTTTCGCGGCGACTTCCGACCGCTCGGCGCGATGATCGCCGGCGTCGCGAGAGACTGGCGCGCAGCCTGCGAAAGCTTTGAGACGCCTACGGATCGATTGGAGCAGCGCGCGCTCAACTTTTGGCGGAGGGTGGGAGAATTCGTGAGCGATCTTCCCTTCCAGAATACGGATATCGAGTCGTCGCGCACGATCGGCCACCTCGATCCGCCACGATCGCCAGTAAGCCTCGTCGATAGCTATCGTATGCCGGCGCGCCAGTTCGGCACGACGCATGAAATCCGCAGCATTGGTTGGGCGCCGCCCAGTCAGGCGGATTACAAGGATATCCCCGCCGACCCCTCGCTGAACTGCCCTGTCAGCCACGACTGGCTCACGCGGGCTCGAAAGGCGCAAACGAATGGGACTCAGTGGGAGAGCGCTTTGCTGGCGCCGCCGCTCGATCCAGAATCCGCCAATCTTCCGCCCGGGGCCGGTCGCCCGGCGGTCGAGATGACTCACGGTTTCAGGCTCGCGGGCATGCTGCCGATAACCCGCGCCAACGACCCGTTCTGGAATATGCGCGCCTACGACGACGTGCTCATGAGCCATGGAGGCTTCATGTTCAGTTCGTTCATCTGCGCGATCAACCAATTCGTCATGGATCGGCCGACACGATGGCCGTCGCCGCCGACTCTGGCCGAGTCGCAGCCTCCGCCTGCGCATCAAGAGCCGGCTCGACCGAAGGCCGACGCTCTCCGAATGCGCGGCCGATCGAGATGACAGCGCCGCCAGCGCCGCCGCCGATGACGCGCAACTGATCTGTGTCGCTCATTGCGCGTTCTCGTCGCGGTCGCCGACGCGCCGCTGTTTCGTCTCGTCCGCCCCCGCGCGTTTCGCGTCGACGAACGCCATGACGTCGTCGGCGACCGGCGCGAGAAAATGCAAGAGCGGCGAAAAAGCGCCGATGATCTCGCGATGCGTAACGCCGGGGTAATATTGGACTCGCGCCTCGCCGCCGGCCGCCTCGATCGCCGCGGCGAGCGCGCGGGTGTTTCGCGGCCGCACGGTGCTGTCCGCTTCGCCGGCGAGAAGCAGCGCCGGCGGCGCGTCGCGCGTGACGTAGCGGAGCGGCTGGCGCGCGGCGGCAGTGGCAGGCGCGCCGAAGACGCCGCGCAGCACATCGCTGTCGATCGCGAAATCATAGGCGCCCGCGAGGCCGATAAAGCCGGCAAGATCGCGCGCCGGCGAGAGGCCGACGGCCGCCAGCCAGCGTTTGTCGAAGGCTAGCATCGCCGCGATGTGCCCGCCGGCCGAATGACCCATCAGGAAGATGCGCGCGCGGTCGGCGCCAAGCTCGCGGGCGTTGTCGCGCGCCCACCGCAGCGCGCGCTCGGCGTCCTCCAGAAAAACCGGAAAGCTGGATTGCGGATAGAGGCTGTAGTCGGGAATGACGGCGATCGCGCCGCGCGCCGCGAGCGCCGCCCCGACGAAGCGATACTGCGCCTTCTCGCCCGACGACCAGCGTCCGCCGTAAAAGAAGACGACGAGCGGCTTCGCCCTATCCGAATGCTCGGGAAGATAGACGTCGAGCTTCGCCCGCGGCCCGACGCCATAGGCGACGTCGCCGAGCAGGCGATAGGACTGCGCGCGCGCGAAAAGATTGAGCGCCGCGCCGGGGTCGGCGACGGCGGCGCCGGCGAGAATGGCAAGCGTCGCGACGAGCGCCCGCGGCGGCGTCACATATCGCAGGAATCGTCGCATGCGTCGCGACGATAGCCTAAGCCTGTGGCCGCTGCGACCGGCGCGGGCGAGGAAAAAAGCGCCCGCAGCGCAGCGGGCGCCTCTCATCGAGATGCGAGCCTTACGCGGCCTGCGGCAGCGCCGACTTCGCCTGCGCCACGATGGCGCCGAAAGCCTCCGGCTGATGAATGGCGAGTTCCGACAGAACCTTGCGGTCGACCGTAACGCCCGCTTTGGCGAGACCGTCGATGAAGCGCGAATAGGTCAGCCCGTGCTCGCGGACGGCGGCGTTGAGGCGCTGGATCCACAGGGCGCGGAACACGCGCTTCTTCGCCTTGCGATCGCGCGTCGCATATTGCATCGAGCGGTCGACGGCGGCCTTGGCGGCGCGGATCGTGTTCTTGCGGCGGCCGTAGAAGCCTTTGGCGGCCTTGAGGGTCTTCTTGTGCTTGGCGTGGGCGGTGACGCCGCGTTTGACGCGAGCCATGACGAAACTCCTATGCGAAAAAAGTGCGGTTTTGCGGATCAGCCGTTCGGCAGGAAGTATTTCTTGACGTTGTCGCCGTCGGTCTTGAACAGCACGTTGGTGCCGCGCAGGTTCCTGATCTGCTTGTTCGTCCGCTTGATCATGCCGTGGCGCTTGCCCTGCTGGGCGTAGACCACCTTCCCGGTGCCGGTGATCTTGAAGCGCTTTTTCGCGCCGGATTTCGTCTTCAGCTTGGGCATTTTGCTCTCCTGGGCTCGAGGCCCTGTTATTTGCGCCGCGCTGGACCAATCCGGCGGCGCCTTTTCGCGCGAGCGAAAGAACCGCCACGGCAGCCCATCACTGGCCGGGCGGTTCTGTAGAGCGCGGTTTATTGCCCAAGGCGCTAAAAAACGCAAGTCGGCGCGAGCTTTGGGGGCCCGCCGCAGTAGACGACCCCGCCTCTTCGCGACATATTCCCCCGGCCGGGGAGGGCCTGAGTCGACAATACGCGAGTAGACCAGAGCAGGCGCAATGTTAAACGCAAGAAATTACGTGGTTTCTCCTACGGTTTGAAGAACAGTCGGAAAGCGCTAGAAGTCTCTCGCTGGAAACGATCCGGGGCGCAATTATGAATATGCATGCAACCATGGGGAACGCCATTACCGCGGACTGTCCGGTCAATTCCCACAATGAGTGGGATCCGTTGGAGGAGATCATCGTCGGTCGCCTCGAAGGCTCGACGATCCCCTCCGACCACCCGGTCGTCACCTGCAATATCCCGGGCATGGCGGCGCGCGCGCAATCGCTCGCCGCGGGCTTTCGCTTCCCGAAATTCATGATCGAGCCGGCCCAGCAGGAGCTCGACGGCTTCATCGCCCTGCTCGAATCGCTCGGCGTCAAGGTGACGCGGCCCGATGCGGTCAATCACAAGGCGAAGTTCTCGACGCCGCACTGGTCGTCGCGCGGCTTCTGCAACTCCTGTCCGCGCGACTCGATGCTGGTGATCGGCGACGAGATCATCGAAACGCCGATGGCCTGGCCCTGCCGCTATTTCGAGACGCATTCCTATCGGGAGATTCTCAAGGACTATTTCCGGCGTGGCGCGCGCTGGACCTCGGCGCCGAAGCCGCAGCTCACCGACGAACTCTTCGACCCGAATTTCAAATTGCCGGAGAAGGGCGAGGAGATCCGCTACATTCTCACCGAATTCGAGCCTGTGTTCGACGCCGCCGACTTCTTCCGCTGCGGCCGCGATCTTTTCGTGACGCGCTCAAACGTCACCAACGCGATGGGCGTCGACTGGCTGCGCCGGCATCTCGGCGAGGGCTATCGAATTCACGAGATCAAGAGCCGCTGCCCGAATCCGATGCATATCGACACGACGATCCTGCCGCTGGGGCCGGGCCGCCTGCTGATCAATCCGGAATATATCAATCCGGATGAACTGCCTGACGTTCTGAAGAAGTGGGACATTCTCGTCGCGCCGGAGCCGGATCCGATCAACGACCGCATTCTCGCCATCACCTCGATGTGCGGGAAATGGCTCAGCATGAACATTCTGATGCTCGACGAGAAGCGAGTCATCGTCGATCCGCATCACACCAACATGATGCGGCAGATGGAGAAATGGGGCTACGAGCCGATCCCGTGCTCATTCCTGCACTACGCGGCGTTCGGCGGCGCTTTCCATTGCGCGACGCTCGACGTGCGCCGGCGCGGAACGCTCGAAAGCTACTTCTGAGTTGCAGCGCTTGGTTCGTCCCGACGCTCCCCACGGGAGCGTCGGCGCGGCGCTTACTTCATATCGACGCCGCCGAGACGCAGGCCGATGATGCCCAGCATGATCAGCCCGATCGATCCCAGCCGCAGAACGGTCGTCGGTTCGTTGAAAAGATAGACGCCGACGAGGGTCGCCGCGGCGATGCTCGTTCCCGTCCAGGCCGCATAAGCCGTGCCGGCTGGAATCGTTTTTACCGCCAGGCCCAGGCATCCGACGCTCGCCGCCATGAAAAACACCATGATGAGCGACGGCCACAGCCTTGTGAAACCTTCCGCATATTTCATGCCGACAAGCCAGCCGACTTCGCAGAGGCTGCCGATAAAGAGGATGATCCAGTCCATCTAACCGTCCTTGGTATGCAGGGCCGTCGGGTGCGCCATCGGTCGGACTTGTGGGTTTTGCGGCCTCTCGCGTCAAGCGCCGCGCCCGTGGGATCTCATTTGCATTTCGCTTGATGCGGCCCACATAGGCCGCAGAGGAGCTTTCCATCATGAGAAGAATTATCGGCGTTTACGCCGCCCCCGACGCCATGCATTGGGTCGGCGACGGCTTTCCCGTGCGCTCGCTATTCTCGCATCACGAACATGGCGCGCGGGTGAGCCCCTTTCTACTCTTCGACTACGCTGGCCCGTTTGACTTTCCTCCCACCGGCAAGCGCCGCGGAGTCGGCGCCCACCCGCATCGCGGCTTCGAGACGGTGACGATCGTCCTCGACGGCGAAGTCGTGCATCGCGACTCGACCGGCGCCGGCGGAACCATCGGCCCCGGCGACGTGCAGTGGATGCGCGCCGCCTCGGGCGTGGTGCATGAGGAGTATCACTCGGAAAGCTTCGCCAGGTCCGGCGGACGTTTCGAGGTCGTGCAGCTCTGGGTCAATCTGCCGGCGCGCGAGAAGATGAGCCCGCCGCGCTACCAGACGCTGCTCGACAAGGATATTCCGCGCGTCGACCTCGCCGATGACGCCGGGCTGGTGCGCGTGATCGCCGGGGAATTCGACGGCCATCGCGGACCGGCGCAGACGGCGACGCCGATCGATCTTTGGGACGTGCGCATCGACGCTGGAAAGAGCGCCCGATTCGCGCTGCCTGAGGGCCACACGGCGCTTGCGGCGGTGCTCGAAGGCACGGTTGAAGTGAATGGCGAGAAGATCGCGCGCGCTGCCGACGTCGTGGTGTTCGATGACGAAGGCGGCGACATCGCCTTTGAAGCCAACAATGACGTGAAGCTCATCCTCATGAGCGGCGAACCGATCGACGAACCCGTGGCGCAGCAGGGTCCCTTCGTCATGAACACACACGACGAACTGCGTCAGGCTTTCGTCGATTATCAATCCGGAAGGTTCGGCGTCATCGCGCCGCAGGGCGGCTAGCTAGAGCGTTTCACATGCTTGCTGAATCGGGGCCGATTATCTGTTTGGATCGTGATTCCAGACGCCGGCCGGGGGCGGCGGCCGGCATCTGGGCCTGTGGCTCTCAAAAGGCGGTGTTCGCGCTTGAGCGCGGGGCGCGCGGCGTTGAAGGCGCAAAGCGACATCCTCTTGCAAAGGATAGCTGCACCCCCGAATCCGATATGACTTTGCAAACGCTCAATAAAGCTTCCGACAGCGCGAAAAGCTCTAGACCGACATGCGGCGCCGCGACGCTTGTCGGTAAGAACGCGTGATTTAGTTACTCCGGTGCTTAACCCCGACGTCCGGGGTGAAGGCAGGAGCGACTGCCGTGCGATTGAAAAGTCTCTTTACTTGTATGGCTTGCGTCATCGCGCTTCTTGCGCCTGTGCGCTGCTTCGCGCACGCGTCTCTTGTCGCATCTACGCCCCAGGACGCGGCGATCATTCCAAGCGGGCGCGTCGAAATGGAGCTCCGATTCAACAGCCGCATCGACCCAAAGCTTTCGCGTCTCATGCTTGTGATGACTGATGATCAAAGAGTTATTGAACCGCTCGAAACGATCCCCGCCTCAGACGCATTGAAAGCAAAAGCGCAAAATCTGCAGGGCGGCTCCTACACGCTTCACTGGCAGATCATGAGCGTCGACGGTCACCTAACGCAAGGCAAGATCAATTTCCGCGTAGGACGGTGATCATGCAGTCGCTCATCGAATTGTATAATTTCCTGGACGTCGTGCTGCGCGCATACCTTCTGGTGACGCAATCGCTTATCGTCGGAGGCGTGGCGTTCCTGGCGCTCGTCATAGGCTCTCTTGACGCGACGCCGAGCGGGGAGGAGCGACTGCTCGCGCGACGTTGCCTCCGTATCCTTTATTGGAGCTGTGTGGCGTCAGCCTTGGGAGAGCTCGTTGCCGGGGGCGTCTTGATCGCGATGCTCGTTGGAACCCTGCACGTCGACGCCACAGTCGCCGCCAGCTCAAACGCAGTGGCCGCTCATTTCATCTGCGCTGGCTTTGCTGGCCTTCTGGCGCTGATCGCCCGCCTGGACGTTGACGCGTTCGTGAATTGGCGGCCGATCGCTTTGGTTCTGGCCCTGCTTATGGTCTGTGCGCATGTCGGGGTGACACATGTCGCGAGCCGCCCCGAGGCTGATAAGCTGCTCGTGAAGACCGAAATTGCGCATATCATTGCAGCGGGAATCTGGATCGGCGGAATTCCGTATTTCGTGGTTACGCTGGCAACAACGCGAGACGCCGGGTCGCGTCGATCGATCGCTTCGAAGTTCTCGATAATCGCAATATGCGCCGTCGCCGCACTCATTGCGGGCGGCGTTTTCATGATGACGCGGTACACGACCTCTCTCGATACGCTGTATGAAACGAATTACGGCGTGCTGATCAGCACCAAAGTCCTATTGCTGCTTGGGTTGCTTTGTTTTGGCGCCGCAAACGCGGCGACTGTGCGAAAGTTGTGGCGTGTCCCCTCGACATCGATCCGTCGATTGTCGCGTTTCGCCGAGGTGGAGATTGGACTGGGCGTCATCGCGCTCTTCTGCGCCGCGGCTCTCGCATCCTCTTCCCTCCCGATTGACGGCGGCGCGGAACGCACCAGCCTGTCGGAAATCACCGCCCGCTTCGCACCGCGCTGGCCAAGTTTTTACAGTCCCGCCTATGCCGAATTGTCGGCTGCGCAAGCATCGGAAGCCCAAGCATCGGAAGCGAACAGCGCATCAGCCACGGCTGTCGGGCTCACCGCCGCAGACATCGCCTGGGCTGAAATGAATCACCATCTGGCGGGGGTTCTCGTCGTCGTCATGGGGGCTTTCGCCTTGCTTGAGCGTCATCGACGTCTTGCGCCGGTCGTGCGTCATTGGCCTCTGCTGTTCTTGCTTCTGGGCGGCGTTTTGTTGGTGCGCGCCGACGAAACCGCCTGGCCGCTCGGGCCGCTGGGCTTCTTTGAGAGCCTGCGCAATCCCCAGATCGCTCAGCACAAACTCATCGTCGCGCTCATTGCGCTTTTTGCGATTTTCGAATGGCGCGTCAGGCGCAAACTATTCAAGTCTAACAGGCCGGCCTACGTCTTCCCGCTGACGGTCGGCGCCGCGTCAGCTTTTCTGCTGACGCATTACGGGCACACGGAAGGCGCGGACGAGGTTCTGATCGCGATCAGCCATACGCCTGTCGCGCTGCTGGGAATTGTCGCGGCGAGCGCACGCTGGCTGGAAATCCGCTCACCGGACGCCCCGGAAGGCCGAGCAGGGGCGCTCGTCTGGCCCGTCGCATTCATGCTCGCGGGCGTATTGCTGTTGCTTTACCGAGAAGCGTAAGCGCTCGGAGCGATGGCTGTCAGGAGCCTGCGCTTCGCCGCGGCGCCAGCCTGAGCTCCTCGATTGTCGCCGCCAGCGAAGCGAACTCCACCGGCTTGGTGAGAAAGGCGTCGACGCCTGCGGCGCGGGCGGCGCGTTCGTCTTCCTCGCGCGCGCTGGCGGTCAGCACCAGAATGGGCGTGCGCGGCGCGCCGGCGCGCGCCTCGGCCTCGCGTATCCGGAGGCTCGCCTCGCGGCCGTCGAAATCCGGCAGGAAGAGATCCATGACGATGACGTCATAGGGCGCGCCCGCCCCCTCGATCGCTTCACGGGCCCGCGCGAGCGCAAGCGCGCCGCTTTCCGCACGCGTCACCCGGGCGCCGAGCTTCGCCAGATGACGCGTGAGAATGAGCGCATTGATGTCGTTGTCTTCGGCGATGAGAGCGTTCACCCCCGCGAGCGCCTGCGCGGGCGCGCTCGCCTCCGGCGCCGGAGCCGTCGCGCTCACTTGCGACAGTCGGGCGATCAGCGAGGCGATCCGCACCGGCTTCACCAGCCAGCCGTCGAAGTCGCACAACGCATCTTCGCCGAAGGCGCGCCGTTCCAACGGCGAGAAGAGGAGGAACAGCCTACGCGCCTGCGCCGCGCGCGCGGCGCTCGCCAGCTGCGCGGTCATTTGCGGGCCCAGCGCACAGTCGACGATGACGGCGTCATAGGGGTCGTCACGGCGGCTGTGCAACGCGGATGCGGCGTCTTCAGCCTTGACGATTTCCGCTTCCGCGCCGGCGAAGCGCAAGCTCTCGGCGAGATAGGGCGCCTCGAAAACGCTCTGCGCGATGATGAGCGCCTTGACGCCGCGAAGAGGCGCCGGAACGTCCGCTTCGCTGAACCGCGGCGCCGGGAGCGTGAACGCGAAAACGGCGCCCTTGTCAGATGAGCCGACGAGCGCGAGGGCGCCGCCCATCCTGGCGACGAGTCGACGGGAGATGGCGAGGCCGAGGCCAGTGCCCGCCTGGGGATGGTTTTCGGAAGGATCAGCCTGTTCGAATTCCTCGAAGATCGCTTCGCGCGCCGCCTCTGGCACGCCCGGCCCGGTGTCGCGCACCTCGAAGCGCAGCCGCGCGCCGTCGCGCGCGACGCGCACGCCGACGCCGCCCCGTTCAGTGAATTTCACGGCGTTGCCGATGAGGTTGACGAGCACCTGCCGAAGCCGCGCCGGATCGCTGACGATCTCGCGCGGCGTGTCTGGCGAAATGACGCTGGCGAGCTCCAGCCCTTTCGCCATGGCGCGCGGCGCCAGCAGCTCGACGACGCTTTCAACGAAAGGCGCCAGCGCAAAGCTCTCATGGCGCAGCTCGAATTTGCCGGCTTCGATCTTCGAGAAATCGAGAATGTCGTCGATGAGCTGCGACAGCGAGCGGCTCGAGTCGCCGATCGCTTCGACATAGCTTGCCTGCTCGGCGGTGAGCTTGGTCATCGCGAGAAGCTGCGCCAATCCCATGACTCCGTTGAGCGGCGTGCGGAATTCGTGGCTGACGGCGGCGAGAAAGCGCGACTTGGCGAGACTGGCGGCTTCGGCCCTGTCGCGCGCGGCTGCGGCGGCCCGCAGCTCCCAGATTTCGTCACGCAGCGATTCGAGTTCGGCTTCGGTTTGTTCGCGGCTCCGCGGACGCGACGCAACAAAAATGGACGCCGCCAGAAGCAGGATGACGAGCTGGGCCGCGACCAAAATCACAATATGGTCTAAGGACATGCGCCATCATCAGGCCGCGAGGCGCCCCAGCGCAAGTCCCGCACGATAGGAAAGCGCTTCCGCAAGATGCGGGCGGCCGACCGACTCGGCGCCATCAAGGTCGGCGATGGTGCGCGCGAGCTTCAAGACCCGGTGAAACCCGCGCGCGGTGAGGCTGAAGCGCTCGGACGCGTCGCGAATCAGCGCCGTGCCGGCGGCGTCGAGACTCGCCGCGCGCTCGATCACCGCAGCCGGCGCGGCGGCGTTGGCGGCGACGCCCGGCAGGGACAGCGCGTCGTAACGCGCCCGCTGGATCTCGCGGGCGCGCGCGACCCGAGCCGCGACCTGGCGCGAACCCTCGCTCGGGGGCGGCAGCACGAGATCTGCGGCGCTCACCGCCGGCACTTCGATCTGCACGTCGAACCGGTCGAGCAGCGGCCCGGACAGCCGCGCCTGATATTGCGCGACGCAGCGCTCGTTGCGCTGGCGCTTGCAGGCGTAGCCCGGATCCATCGCATGGCCGCAACGGCAGGGATTCATCGCGGCGACGAGTTGGAAGCGCGCCGGATAGACGGCGCGGTGATTGGCGCGCGACACCGCCACCTCGCCGGTCTCGAGCGGCTGGCGCAGGCTGTCGAGAACCTGCGGCTGAAATTCCGGCAATTCTTCGAGAAAAAGCACCCCGTGATGCGCGAGCGAAATCTCGCCCGGCTTTGCATGGGCGCCGCCGCCGACCAGCGCCGGCATCGAGGCGGAATGGTGAGGGGCGCGAAACGGCCGCCGGTCCGTGAGCTCGCCTCCGGCGATCTGCCCCGCCACCGAATGGACCATCGAGACTTCGAGCAGCTCCCGCGGCGTCAGCGGCGGCAGAATCGACGGCAGCCGCGCGGCGAGCATCGATTTCCCCGCGCCCGGAGGGCCGCTCATGAGAAGATTGTGGCCGCCGGCGGCGGCGATTTCGAGCGCGCGCTTGGCGCTCTCCTGTCCCTTGATGTCCGAGAGGTCGGGTTGGTCTGCGGCGAGTCTGCGCACCGCCGGCTGCGGCCGGGCGAGGACCTGCGCGCCCTTGACGTGGTTGACGAGCTGTATCAGCGAGCGCGGCGCGATCACCTCCATATCGCTCGACGCCCAGGCCGCTTCGGGGCCGCACTCGCTCGGACAGATCAGCCCCATCCCCCGCGCATTGGCCGCCACCGCCGCAGGCAGAACCCCTGCCGTCGGCGTCAGCGTTCCGTCGAGCGCGAGCTCGCCCAGCACGACGAAGCCTTCGAGCGCATCGGAGGGGATCGCGCCGATCGCCGCCATCACGCCGAGCGCGATCGGCACGTCATAGTGGCTCCCCTCCTTCGGCATGTCGGCGGGGGCGAGATTGACGGTGATTCGTTTCGCCGGCAGCGCCAGACCGGAGCCGATCAAGGCGGCGCGCACCCGCTCGCGCGATTCGGCGACGGCCTTGTCGGCGAGACCAACGACGTTGAACACGACCGCGCCGCTCGAAATCTGCACCTGAACGTCGACGGGGCGCGCCTCGACGCCTTCGAATGCGACGGTCGACACCCTCACCGCCATAGCGCGCTCCCCAGAAATTTTTTTAGGCAATTGCGCTTGCGAGCTTAGCTGGCGCAGGGCCGGCGCGCAAGAACAATATGTGAACAAAGGATGCCGCGGGCTAACCTAAATGCGAGATTGCAATTGCCACGTTCTGGTTTGCGCGCAGATATTCTGCGGGCGCGGCGGGCAACGCGCCGCGTCCGGTTTGAAGGAGAGTGGAGATGAAATTGAGAACGGGTGTCGCGCTGATATTTGCGGCCGCTTTGGCTGCGCCGGCGCATGCGGCCATGCCGGTCGCGCCCAGCGAGCCGGCGGACGCGCCGATCGTGCAGGTTTACGGCGGCTGCGGCCCCTACGGACATCGCGGTCCCTACGGCGGCTGTCGCTGGGGAGGACAATGGGGCGGCTACCGCTTCGGACGCCCCTGCCCGCCCGGCTTCCATCTCGGCCCCTACGGGCGCCGCTGCTGGCCCAACTAGGCCAAAGAAAAGCCGGGGCGGCGAACCGTCCCGGCGCCTTGGCGGCTCCCCTCCCAAGCGCCGTCAAGGCTTTGGCGCGGAACCACGGATTCCCGTCGGGCCTTTTGGCTTTTCCTGGGCGCTTTGCGCGGGCGCTTCGGGAGGCGCCGTGGGCGAGGAAGAGCCCAGCGAAACCGAGAGGCCGAACAGCTTCCACTGGCCCTGGACAGGCGCATAGAGCAGTTCGAAGCGGATCTGCGTCGGGACGGAAGGGAAGAATCCCGCCATATGCATCATTCCATTTTCGATTTGCGGCAGCAGGCTGAGCTGCGGCTCCAGCACGGCGACCCCCGACAGATCGAGATTGTCTCTGCGTTGCGACGCAAAGACCTCTGCAAGCCGAGCAGCAGTATTTGACTGAAAGCCCGGCGCCCCGAGATCACGCAGCACCGTATAGTTGCCGGTCTTGTTCGCCTGATCGAGCGCGAGCAGAGTCGAGCGGATCAGGATCAGCACGCCGTTCTTGTCGATGTCCGCGGGCTTGGGCGCCGCTGACTTCGACTGTCCTGGCTTAGGCGTCTGCGCCGAAGCCATCGTCGGAAAAAAACTCGCGGCCACAAGGGCCGCGAGCATTATCTGTCTGATCTTCACGATCATGGATCACCAGGCAAAGGTCACGCCCGCACGACCGGCGACGCCGCCGTATTTGAGACCCGCGCCGATGCCGGCGTTGACCACCGCCCAGTCGGTCAGGCGCAGTTGCGCCTGAGCGGCAAGACCGTATTGGCCGCGGAAGGTGCCGAAGTTGCCGGTGACCGCGAACCACTTGTTGTCGGGCAGGTAGCTGGCGCCCCCGAGCGCGACGGCGACCGCCGTGCCCTCATAGCCGCGCTTCACCGATCTGCCGAGGTCAAACACGCTCTGCGAGAGACCCAGGACGCCAGCCTGCAGACCCGCGATATCCTGCGGACCGAAGTTGGAGGTTGCCAGATGACCCTGCGCATCCGTCGTCGTGAACAACGTCGGACCGACCTGCGAGGCGAGGCTCGCCGCAGAGGTGATGCCCTGCGCCTGGTAGGTGCTGGCCGCCGTGCCGAGCTGGATCTGGTTGACGGCGTTAGTCACCGCACCAGCGCCGAGCGCCGTCGAATTGGCGAAGCCAGCCGTGGCGCCCGTGCCGACCGCCGTCGAGTTAAAGCCCGTCGCCGAAGCTCCTTGACCATAGGCAGCCGAGTTAACGCCGGTCGCGGTCGTGAAGTCGCCGACGGCCGTGCCGTTGTTCGACGCGTTCGAATTAAGTCCGATTGCGATCGAGTCGGTGGCCTTCGCGTTGGTGCCGACGGCAATCGCGTTGGGGCCAACGGCGCCGGCCTGAGCGTTATTGCCGATGGCGACAGCGTTCGCGCCCAGAGCTCTTGAGCCGGTGCCCTGCGCGATGGCGTTCACGGCAGTCGCCTTCGCATCGTCGCCGATGCCGATCGAGCCATTCTGGGTTGCCCGGGCCTGGTTGCCTAGTGAAACCGCGCCCTGGCCCGTGGATTGGCTGAGATTGCCGATCGAGACCGCGCCAAGACCGGTCGTGCTGAGCGGATTGCCGATCGCTACCGCGCCCTGGCCGGTAACATTGAAAGCGTTACCGATGCCGACCGCGCCGAGGCCATTGCTCGTCACATTGGAGCCGATCGCAGCGGAGCCCACTCCTGTCGAGGAGTTGTTATTGCCTTGGGCAACCGAGCCCGTGCTGTTGGCGGTGTTGCCGGAGCCGGAAGCCACCGAGCCGTTTGCAAGAGCGTTATTGTTCAGGCCAGTCGCAACCGCCCCGTTCCCCGTCGCAGTGTTATTCTTGCCGACGGCGACGGCGCCGTCGCCGGTCGCAACGTTCGGGTCGCCAATGGCGACCGCGCCCGCGCCCGTCGCCTTTTGCTGAAGACCGATAGCCACAGCGCCCGCGCCATCGGCTGCGCTGCCATTGCCGCCCGCGAAAGAGCCGGCGCCATTGGTCGACGTCAGTTGGCCGAGCGAAACCTGGCCGTCGCCGGCCCCGAAGCTCAGAGGATTGCCGATTCCGACGGACCCTGTTCCATTGACCGTGAAGTTGGAGCCGATGCCAACTGACGCGGCTCCGTTCGTGGTCACACCGGCGCCCCCTGCGAAGGAGTTCGCTCCGTTCGCGGTCACGTTATTGCCGATCGCCGTCGAATTGGCTACGGCGGCGTTGCTGTTGGATCCAAACGCGGTCGCGTTGGTCCCCGCCGCCTTGGCATTCTTGCCGATGGCAGCAGCGCCCGCGCCGTTAGCGTTCGAATTCGTTCCGACGGCGATTGCATCTGTTCCAGTCGACGTGGATTTAGAACCGACCGCGACGGAAGTCGTGCCGTTCGCGACGCCGCCAACCGCGGCGAAGGACCCGTCGCCGATCGCCTTGGTCAGGTTGCCGGCGATGCCAGAACCGAGCGCCGCAGAGCCTTGGCCCTGAGCGAGGGTTGAATTGCCGACGGCGGTGGAGTTCGCGCCGGTCGCAGTAGCCGGGTCGCTGATGCCGCCGCCGATGGCAGTCGCGAAGTCGGCGGTGGCGAGCGCGGCGGATCCGACCGCGGTGCTGGCAGTCGCGGTCGCCTCAGCGTCAACGCCAAACGCTGACGCTCTCAGCCCGGATGCAGTGGCGCCAGAAGCACCGTTTAGTCCGCCGTCAGCGCCGACCGCGGTGGCGAATTTAGCGTTCGCGAAGGCATCACTGCCGATAGCCGTCGATCCCCCACCTACGGCCTTGGTGCCGGTGCCGTTGCCGTCGATGTCGCTGCCGACCGCCACGTTCCCGTTCGAACCGTCAGTTCCAGCAATCGTGTTCTTTCCGACAGCCGTATTTTGCTTAGCTCCGGTGGTGGCGTTATTGCCGCACGCCGTATTAGTGGCGCTCGCGCCAACATCGTTCCCGAATGGGGCCGAAAAAATGCCGGCGACGGTTGTTCCGCATTCAGTGGCGCTCGCCGACGTCGGGACGAAGGCCGCGCCCATCGCCACGGCGGCGGAGCCGCCCATCAGCGCGCGGCGAAGTGCGATGGAACCATTTTTGGGCTTGATGAGTTTATGAGACAGTTTGGTCATAGGTCAGTTCCCATTCCTTGGACTGCGAAGAGCACCGAACCGCGAGTTTTTGCGGAGCCGCGGGAGAAGTGGTCCCGATGAATAAAAATTAGATGGAGATGCACAGTCAACGATGAACACCCCGATTGGCGCGCGCTTTGGCCACATTTCCGACAGCTGTGATAAAAAGGAGACAGTGGCGGAAACGCACGCAAAACCGCAATGAGCGCGCCATCTAATCGCAAATGATTGAAGTGAACGGCGGAACCGCTTTCGCCTAAAGTTTGGCGCCGTAGAACGACTTACCTTCCCTATCCACGGCGCGCGCGTCTTCTTCGAATATCGTTAACAGGCGCCCTCTCGAGTTCGAACATCGTTAACAACCGATTCTCAACGGCGCGGCGGAGGCGATTCTCGCGAGATTGCAAATTGGCCGGGCCAAGTGGAGAATGAACCTCCTTCAGGCTCCGGAAACTTGCTAATGACCAGTCACTTCGGGACGGCCGTTCAGGCCGCGATTGCGCGCAACGCCGCCTCCTACGATGACCTTCCTTATGTTTCGCATCCGTTTCCACAGACGCATCCGGCGCGGCTGGGCGCCGTCGCCCGCATCTTCAAACTGGCGGCCCCGGACCTCTCTCGCGCGCGCGTTCTGGAGCTCGGATGCGCGGCCGGGGGCAATCTCATTCCGCTCGCCGCCCGTCACCCCGACGCCTATTTCCTTGGCGTCGATCTCTCGCAGCGACAGATCGAGGAGGGCCAGCAGCGAATCGCGGCGCTCGAACTCTCCAACGTCAATCTGCGTCGCCAGAGTCTGACGGACCTCCGCGCCAAGGACGGCGGCTTCGACTACATTCTATGTCATGGCGTCTACAGCTGGGTGCCCGAGCAGGTGCGCGACGCGATCCTGCGAATCGCGCGCGAGAATCTCGCGCCGAATGGCGTCGCCTTCATCAGCTACAATGTTCTGCCCGGTTGGCGGCTGCGACAGACCCTGCGCGACGCGCTGGCGCTGCATGTGGGGCCGCATGGGTCGCTGCGCGAGCGCGTCGCCCGCGCCCGCGAAATGCTGTCCTTCCTTGAGCAGAACACGCCCGCGGAGACGACCTGGGGGCGGATTTTCCGAGCGGAAGCAGCCAATTTGCGGGTCGCTGACGACTCCTATATCGGCCACGAATTTCTCGAAGACTGTAACGAGCCGTGCAGTTTCTCGGAGTTCATGGCGAGCGCCGGAGGCCGCGGGCTCGCCTATCTTGGCGAGGCGGCTCTTTCCGCGATGATGCCCGAGAACATGAATCCGGCGGCGGCGCCCCTATTGCGCGCGCTCGCTGGCGACAATCAGGTCTCGCTCGAACAGCATATGGACATCTTCACCGGCCGAACCTTCCGCCAGACGCTGCTCATCCATAAGGAGCGGGAAAACAAATGCGTCCGGCGGATTATGCCGGACGCGGTTATGGGACTGCATTTCACCGCGCGTGCGGATTTCGCCTTCTCGCGCGAGGAGGACGGAAAAGCCATTTTCGCCGACGGGTCGGGAGCCTGGTTCTCGACGCCAGACGTCGACGTCCGAAGAGGCATCGAAGCGCTTGTCGCGAGTCTGCCTGATTCGAGTTCGATCGACGATCTCGTCGCGGCGGTGGCGGTGCGGGGGATCGTCGTCGACGACGATGGACGCCACAGGATCGCCGACGCGCTCCTGCGCATGCTTCTTGTCGGTCTCGTAACCGCCTCAACCGAGACCTTCCGAATGGCGCGCGCGCTCTCCGCGAAGCCGGTCGCCTGCCCCATGCTGCGCGCGGACGCGGCCGCCGGCGTCCTGCACTCGGCCAATCTGCGCCACGAGCCGATTCGGCTCGATATCGTCGCCCAAGTGGTCACGCCGCTGCTCGACGGAAGCAACGACCGCGACGCCCTGATCGCCGCGACCATCGCGGCGGCCGACGCCGGCCGCGTGACCTTCCAGCGCGCCGGCCAGCCAGTGGTCGAGCCGGCGGACATCGCGTTGTGCGCCGCCGAGCACGTCGATCGCGTGCTCAACCATCTGCAGAGCAACGCCTGCCTCATCGCCTGAGGATCGCCTGAAGGTCGAGGGTCGGATCGGCCGCGCTTCGATGCGCCGCGTCGTCAGGCGGAGCGGCGGGCGACCATTCCGGTTTCCTCGGGCGAAGCGGCGCCCTCCGCCTGATCGTCCGAGAGCAGCGTCGCAATCCAGCGGACGCTCGGAAAATGCCGGCAGAGGATGATCAGCGCCGATGTCAACGGTACGGCGATGAAGGCGCCGGCGATTCCCCATATCCAGGTCCAGACCGAAAGTGAAACGAGGACCGCCATCGGCGTCAGCGACAGGCGCTGACCCTGAAGCATCGGCGTGATGAAATTGCTGATCACGATCTGAATCGTCGTAAAGCCGAGGAAGGCAATCGTCGGCGTCGTCCAGCCATCGTATTGCATAAAGGCGTAAAGCGTCGGCGGCAGAATGCCGATGATATTGCCGATCACCGGAATGTAGTTGAGCAGGAAATTCAGCAGCGCCCACACCATCGCCAGATCGAGGCCGAGCATGAGCGACCAGACGAGAGTCGCCACGCCGGTGATCGCGCTCGTCAGAGTCGCCACCCAGAGATACTGGCGGATCTTCACGGCGGTGGTGTCGACGGCGTCGACGAGCTCCCGCCTTTCGTTGCCGCCGAGCTGCTGTCCGATCTTCTTGCGCAGGAGCGTTACTTCAGGAAGGCCGAAGGCGACGAGGACGCCAATGACGCCGATATAGACGATGATATCGTAGACGCTTGTCAGCGCCCTCTGCACGACGTCGATGATCCGTCCGTAGCCCCCGAATCCGCCGATGGAGCCGCCCCAGCTTTGGACCCATGCGGAGACTCTCTCATAGAGCTGTTGCAGCTTTTCAGAATTTTCGCCGAACGCTTGCGCGATTTGCGCGACAGAAAAGGCAATGGCGCCGGCGAAGGCCGCCAGCGCCATGAACAGCACGAGTATCGTGCCGATGTTGCTGAGGCTCTCCGGCAGATAGCGCTGCAGCCATGGTTTGACCGGCCAGACGGCGGCGATCACGACAAAGGCCGCGGCGAGCGGCATTGTCACGGCGTAGGTCTGCCGCAACGCGAAGCCAACGAGCACAAAAGCGACGATCGCCAGCAGTCTCGTTTGCATCGCCTGCTGGGCTTGCTGCGATTCCGGTGACTGATCCATTTCGCCTCCAGGCTCATGCAAGTGGAGCGGAAACTTCGCGTCTAACAGTTGAAGCGCCCGCTCGCCCGCGCTGGCGAGGCCGCGAGCTCCTCGCGCCTTTGCTTGCGCGGCGTCGCCGCTCCCCTCGGCGGCGGCCAGCCTTCGCGCTGACGTCCGCGCTCCCCGTCGCTTTCTTCCGTCTGGTCGTGAAAGAGGATCTGATAGGTCGGGAACGGCACATCTACGCCGGCCTTCGTCAGCGCGGGCGCGATGGCGCGATAGACCTCGTCGGTCGATTCGACGACCTCGCGCATGATCGTCGGCTTGATCCAGTAGCGAACTTCCAGATTTACGCCGAAATCACCGAGGCTCTGGAACAGAACGGCCGGCTGTGGCTGGCGCAACACGCGTTCGATCTTCGCGATCTCGGCGAGGATCACTGCGCTCGCCGCGGCGACGTCGTCGCTGGCGCCGACCGTGATCATGAGATGAATGCGGCGCGCCTCATAGGCGGTATTGACCACGACTCGGTTCGTATAGAGTTCGCTGTTTGGAATGACGACGCGGCGACTGTCGTAGGTGCGCAGCAGAGTGGCGCGGATCTGAATGTCTTCAACCGTGCCCTCATGCGGGCCGCTGACGATCTGGTCCCCGACGTGGAACGGCCGAGTGACCAGTAAGAGAATCCCCGCAAGCAGATTCTGAAATATGTCCTTCGCCGCAAAGCCGACCGCGACGCTGCCGATGCCGAGAGCGCCGAAAACCGAAGCGGCGTCGAGCGAGGGAAGTATGACGGAGAGCGCGATGATCGCGCCGATCAGAATGACGGCGCCGCGCGCGAGGCGCGAAAAAATCTTGACGATGTGTCGGGGCTGTCCGGAGCGCGTCGCCACCCTGGCGACGCCTCGCCCCACCGCCAAAGCGAACAGATAGACGATGAAATAGACGATGAGCCCGAAGGCGAGATTCGGCAAAAAGGCGATGAAGCCCTGCCAGATGTTTTGGAGCCTCTCCCAAGCTGCGTCCAACTGAAAGCTCATGACCCGATCCCGGCTAGACAGGCATAAACGCCCTGTCGTCGTCGAGGTTCCTCGCGCGCCGGAGCTCTTCGCGCGCGCTGCGCTTGCCGCTGTTATGCTTGGCTTCGGCCTTTTATGGGAGAATTCGCCGGCGCAGCTCTGACGCGCTAGTGTCCTGATTCAGAAGTTTCTATCCAGCTTTGGCTTGGAGGTCGAGGGTGCGACGGCAGAAGCGTTCGATGGAGGCCAGAATGTCGTCGGCTGACTTGGTCCAGCGCAGCGGCTTCGGATCAGCGTTCTGTTGGGCGAGGAAAGCCTTGATGGCGGCGATGAGGTCTTTGACGGACTTGTGCGCGCCTCGCTTGATCTGCTTTTCGGCCAGCAGCGCGAAGAAGCGTTCGACCTGATTGATCCACGACGACGATGTCGGCGTGAAATGCATGTGCCAGTGGGGCCGCTTGGCGAACCAGTTGCGGATCACTTGCGTCTTATGGCTCGAAGCGTTGTCCATCACGACGTGAATGTCGAGGCCGGCGGGAACGTTGCTCTCCACTTCGTCGAGAAACTTGCGGAACTCCTGCGCGCGATGGCGCGGCATGCATGTGCCGATCACACTGCCAGCCTTCACGGTCGTCTCAGCCGTGACAGCAGCGATGAAGCCGGCAAAGAGCGTCGTAGTGCCGTGGCGGTCGTAGTCGTGCGTGCGCCGCTCGACTTGTCCAGGGCGCATCGGCAGCAGCGGCTGCGTTCGATCAAGCGCTTGTATTTGGCTCTTTTCATCCACGCATATCACCAGCGCCTTGTCGGGCGGATCGAGATAGAGGCCAACGATGTCGCGCACTTTCTCGACGAACTGCGGGTCGGTCGAGAGCTTGAAAGTCTCGGTGCGATGCGGCTGTAGGGAGAATGCACGCCAAATGCGATGAACCGACGAAGTCGACACGCCCGATGCTTTCGCCATGCCGCGCGTGCTCCAGTGCGTCGCGTTCTTGGGCTGCGTTTCGAGTGTCCTGGTCACGATCTCCTCAACGCGGTCGTCGCCGATCTTGCGTGGCGCGCCACAGCGCGGCTCATCGTCGAGACCATCGAGACGGTGCTTGGCGAAACGCTCGCGCCATGTGCGCACGGTCTGCCGCGTTACACCGACCGCAGCCGCGATCTCGCAGTTGTTGAGCCCGTCAGCGGCCCGCAACACGATCTCCGCGCGTTGCGCATGCCCACGCGCCACCTTGCGTCGCCGGACGAGCCTTTTGAGGTATTCCCGTTCGTTCTCGCTGAGCTCAATCTTGCTCGCTTTGGTCGCTCCGTCCCTCGCCATGCCGCCCTCCCGAATCCCGCCTGGGCCGAAGGAATCACAATCGCGAAAACGTGGCTAGTAATTTCTGGGACAGGACACTAGGAATTCTCATCCTCCTTGCCCCGCGCTTTTGAGTCGACGAGAACGCTGTTCTCGAGCGGCGTGATCGCCTTGAGGGTCAGAAAGGTGAAAGCCGCGATCGCCACCGCGACGTCGTAGCTTCCGAGACCGACCGCGGAGCCGATCGCGCCCGTGGCCCAAAGGCTTGCAGCGGTCGCGGTTCCCTTGACCTCCGCGCCTTGCTTGAGAATGGCGCCGCCGCCGATGAATCCTATTCCGGTGATGACGCCTTGAACGATTCGCGCTGTGCCATCAGGCGAATTCGCCATGAACTGCTCAGCCGCCTGCACAAAGCCACAGGAGGCGAGAGCGACGAGCGGAAAGGTGCGAAGCCCCGCGCTGCGCTCTTCTTGCTCCCGATCCCAGCCGATCGGCAAAGCGAGCGCATAGGCGCCCGCCAGCGCCGCGAGATGTGGAAGTATCTGAAATTTGTCCACGTCGAAGCCTTTGCTCTACTCGCTCTTACACTAGTCGACGCCGAACGCGTTTCAATGGCGCCGCGCTCTGGACTGGCGCGAGCTTTGGCCAATATGGATCGCTATGCGCAGCAAGTTCGATCGCGATCGCCGCATGAGCAGAACTAGAAATGCAATTGTGTCGGCGGGGGATGGCGCCGGCGCCAAAACCGTCTCGGATTCGCGCGCGAAAATCGGCATCGCGATCAGCGTCGCTTGCGCGGTCGCCCTTGCTGCTTACGCAGGTCCTGGCCTCGCGCCTCGCGCATCTCACATGGCCACGCACATCTTGCTCATGAGCGCGCTCGCGCCCGTTCTGGCCGTGCTGTGGACAAGACTTGTCCCGGCGCCGATTCTTTCAACCGGCCGCGCGCTGGCGATTGTCACTGCGGCGCAGATTGGACTGCTCTATGCCTGGCATGCGCCGGGGGCTGCGGCTTACGCGGACGCGCATCCGGTTGCGCATCTTTCGATGCATGCGTCATTGCTCGCGGCGGCGTTGCTGTTCTGGCTCGCGGTTCTCGGCGATACAGGCGTCGCGCGCTGGCGCGGCGTCGCCGCGCTGGCGATCACCGGCAAGCTCGCCTGCCTCCTCGGCGTGCTCCTCGTGTTCGCGCCGCGGGTTCTCGACACAACGATCCAAGGTTTGGGAACGACCTCGGATGTGATGCTGGCCGATCAGCGTGTGGCCGGCTTGCTGATGCTGGCGGCTTGCCCGGCGAGCTACGTCCTCTCCGGCGTTTGGATCGCGTCCCGCTGGCTTCTTGATCTGGAGGGCAATCGCTTGCCAGCGCGGTCCTGTCGTGCGGACGGCGCCTAGAGCGCGCGTCGATGCCTGAGCGCCACAGCGATCCGAAGCGTCTCCCGAACGAAACGCCGCGACCGCCCGGCGAACTCGAAGCGCTGGAGCGCGCCTGGGCCTATCCGCCGGGGTGGCGGAAAATCAGCGAGATCAACAACAGCCTGGTCGGCGTCATCTATATCGGCGCCGCCTTTCTGTTCTTCCTGCTCGCGGGCGTGTTGGCGCTGATCATGCGCGTGCAGCTTTGGCGCGGTGACAACCGGTTCATCGGACAGGATCTCTATAACCAGATCTTCACCGTGCATGGCACGACGATGATGTTCCTTTTCGCCGTCCCTGTGATGGAGGCGCTGAGCGTCATCCTGCTGCCGCAGATGCTGGCGGCGCGCGATCTGCCGTTTCCGAGGCTCAGCGCCTTCGCCGTCTGGGCCTATGTCATCGGCGGCCTCGTGTTCTTCTCGACGATTTTTTATGGACTCGCGCCGAGCGGCGGCTGGTTCATGTATCCGCCGCTGACGCTGACAAGATTTTCTCCTGGAGACAACGCCGACTTCTGGCTGCTCGGCATCGGATTCATCGAAATCTCCGCCATCGCCGGCGCCATCGAAATCATCGTCGGCATGCTGCGCACGCGGCCTCCCGGAATGACGCTCGACAAGATGCCGCTCTTCGGCTGGTCGATGCTCGTCTTCGCGGCGATGATCGTCTTCGCCTTCCCCGCTGTGATCCTCGCGACCATGATGCTCGAGATCGAGCGGTCGTTCGGCTGGCCCTTCTTCTCGGCGACGCAGGGTGGCGATCCGCTGCTGTGGCAGCATCTCTTCTGGTTTTTCGGCCATCCGGAGGTCTACATCATCTTCCTGCCGGCGGCCGGTCTCGTCTCGATGATCGTGCCGACGATGGCGCAACGGCCGCTGATCGGCTATCGGCTGATCGTCGTCGCGCTGATCGCGACAGGCTTCTTCAGTTTCGGTCTCTGGGTGCATCACATGTTCAGCACCGGCATACCGGCGCTGAGCCTCGGTTTCTTTTCGGCCGCGAGCATGGCGGTCGCCGTGCCTTCCGGCATTCAGGTCTTCTCATGGATCGCGACGATCGCCTCGGCGCGCGATCGATTCAGAATCACGACGCCGTCACTGTTCATCCTTGGATTTCTCTTCATCTTCGCCATCGGCGGCCTGACCGGCGTGATGGTCGCCGTCGTGCCCTTCGATCTGCAGGCGCATGACAGCTATTTCGTCGTCGCGCATTTCCATTACGTGCTCGTCGGCGGCATGGTGTTTCCGCTCTTTGCGACCTTCTATTACTGGGATCCGATGATCAGCCGGAACAGGCTTTCCGAGCGACTCGGACGCTATGTGTTCTGGCTCATGTTCATCGGCTTCAACGTCGCCTTCTTTCCCATGCACATCTCCGGCCTCCTCGGCATGCCGCGGCGGGTATGGACCTATCCGAGCGGAATGGGCTGGGACGCGTTCAATGCGGCTTCGACGGTCGGCGCCTTCATCCTCGCGCTTGGCGTTCTCGTGTTCGTCGTCGATCTTTTCGTGCGCTTCCGGCGCGATTGGGAGACGCAGAGAACGCAGACCAATCCCTGGAACGCCGGAACGCTGGAGTGGCTGCCGAGCGATCTCTATTCGATGCGCAGCGTCCCCATCGTGACGAGTCGCTATCCTCTATGGGATCAGCCGGGCCTCGCCGAGGATGTGGCGGCGGGCGCCTATTATCTGCCAAACGCCGCAACCGGACGTCGCGAAACGATCGTCACGTCGCCGATCGAGGCACGACCGGAATATCTGCTCGAGATGCCGGGACCCGGATGGGCGCACATGTTCTGCGCGCTCTTCACCGCCGCTTTTTTTCTGTTGCTGACGGTGAAGGCGGTTGCGATCGCGCTCATCTGCGGCGTCCTGGCCGTCGCCGCCACCCTTGTCTGGTGCTGGCAGCTCGATCCGCCGCCGCGGGGGAGGGTCGAGATCGGCGGCGGGATCAGTCTGCCAACTTATATGTCGGGGCCGTCATCGCACGCCTGGTGGGCGATGATCGTGCTGATCCTGGTGGCCGCCTCGCTCTACATCGCCTTCGTCTTCTCTTACCTCTACCTCTGGACCGTCAGCCCGCAGGTCTGGCCCGTCGTCGGCTCGTCGCCGCTTCCCGATCTGCGCTGGGCGGCAGGCGGCGCGGCGCTGATGCTTCTCAGCATCCTTGCGTTTTGGATGGCCGACCGTGCGCTTCCAAAGCCCGGCTCGGTCAGCCTTTGGGCGGCGCTCCTGCTGATCGCCGGCGCCTTCTGCCTCATCGGCGGAGTCGGGATAGAAACCTATGCGCATTGGCGATCCGGCCTGCGGCCGGGGGAAAATTCCTACGGCGCAATGGTGTATTTGGCGATCGTGTTGACCGGGCAGCTCGTGGCGGCTGTCGCAGTGATGAGCGGATTCGCCTTGGCGCGTCTCTTTACCGGAAAGCTCGATGCGCAGCGGCGCGTGTCATTCGAGAGCGCGGCGCTGCTTGCTTACTACACTGCCGCGCAGGGGCTCCTTGGAATTCTGCTCATTTACGGCTTTCCGCGTCTCTTGGAGTAGACGATGTCCGATGCGGAACATGCCTCCCCTTCGCGCTGGTCGCTGACGGCGATCATCGGCTTTCTGCTCGCGGGCCCTATCATTTGGGCTCTGCATTTTCTTTTTGTCTACGGTGGACACACGCTGATGTGCGCGCTCGGCGTGTCAGACGCGCCGCAAATCATACGGGCGACAGTGATCGCAGCCGGCGGCGCGGCGCTTGCGCTCCTGGTCTTCGTCGCGCGCGCCGCGCGCCGCTGGCGTCGCTATGTGGTTGAGAGCGGCGGCGACGCCGCCGCATCGGCGGAATTTCAGATGTATGCGACGTTGCTGCTGATTCTGCTTTCGGCCGCTGGCGTGGCGTGGTCGAGCCTCGCAGCCTTTTTTATCGTTCCCTGCGAGACGCTGCGGTAAGCGCGGCGCGCTTCAGTTGAGCCTGCTCTGCTCTTCATAGGGACGCAGATCGAATCGCTTGTAGAGCGCTTCGAGTTGAGAACGCCGCAGACGCGTCGGAAGATCGGTCTTTTTCAGGGGCTGAAAAGCCTCGGGCGAGGTCGCGCCTTGCACCGTGAGGCCCCTGTCCGAGGACCACGCGATCGCCTGAAGCGGTACGGAAACCCAATCTTTCCCAACCGAGACGAGCACGAAAGCCACCCTGGCGTTGGCAAGATCGAGCATCACAAATTCGACCTCGCCGAGGAGATCGCCGTCGTGCTTGTGAACGGTTGCGCCGCGCAATTCGTCGGCCAGCGCATTATTGGCCGTCCCTTTCGTTGCGGCCGAGCCCGGAACCTGGCTGGGCCTCACGAGGAGATAGCGATTGGGCAGGCGCTCACGATTGGGATCTGGAGGGATGACATAGCCATAGGGAGTAGGGACGCCATAAAGGCGGTAGCTCTCTGCGACGCGGTCGCGGTTCATCCATTCCTTTAGACGATCGACGGCGACGCCCGGACTATCCTGGATGATCCTGTCGTAGGATTGTTCGACCTGGATCGGCCCTTCAGACCATCTCTCGAGCGCCAGCGCGCCAAAGGGGATAAGCATTCGGATCGCGCCGCCATGATGGTCGCCCTCAGGCGAGGCGATCGCGTAGACCGCGTCTCCGCTTGTAAGATCAAGCATCACAGCTTCGATTCGACCGACGCGGCGTCCGTCTTTGCTGAGAAGCTCCTGACCGAGCAGCTGCTGCGCGGACGCAATCCTGATCCACTCGCCCTGGTTCGGCTGGGCTTCCCGCGCTCCGGACGGGACAGGCCTTTCCACGGCGAGCGCCCCGTGGGCAATGCTGGTCGCCGCAAATGCGACCAGAAAGATGTTCGCGATGCGTTTCTTCGCGATGCGTTTCATGGCGGGTTTTCCTCGGCCAGGATCGCGTCAGCGACAGCTGCGCTTCACGCTCTGGACGAGCGTCCAAAAGGAAATCCGGCGTCTAGCCTGTTTGTTCCAAGTCGAAGCTGAGGGCCGCCCTGCGGACCTGCGGCGGAGCCGAGCAGACAGGCGGACAGGCCCGACAGGCGAACGTCGCGCCAGGGCGGCGCGGAAGGAAATGCGGGAGACTGGTCGCCGTGGCGGTTGGGCGCGGCTACGCCAAATACCTGGTTTGACGGCCGCTGCGCGCCGAAGATCTCGGCGCTGCTCGCGCGGACGGCGTACATGCGAGGAGAGCGGCCAGCCCGGGCGCGCAACTCCTCGTTAAGGCTCGGCCGCTCAGGCAGCCGGCTTTGCTTGTTCCGCGACCTTCACCGGAAGCTGAGTGCGGATTGCCTCGACGATCCGCTGAACGGAGGCGTCCGCGTCGCTGGCACGCTTTTCCGCCGCGAGGGCGCGCTGCTCCATGGCCGCAAGTTCGGCCTGCCGCGCCGCGAGTTGCGACTGCAGCGCCTCGACGTCTTTCCGCGTCTGGATAAGGGCTGCGGAGAGTTCTGCGGCCTCCGATTCCGATTTGCGAAGCGCGGCCTCGGCGCGATCGCCGCGGTCCTCGGCGCGCTCCAGCTTTTCCCGAACGGCGTTGGCCGCGCTATGCGCCCGCGCCACCGCCTGAGCGGACTGCTTTTCGAGTTCCTTGATCGCTGCGGCCGCCTGGGACACGAGGTCCAGCGCCGCCGTAGCGTCATCGGCGGCGCGCGCCAGTTGACGGGGCGGGAAAGTCTTGGCCGGCGGAGGCGCCGGCGGCCTGTTGTCCCCTCTCGGGATGATCTCGTCCATCACCTGATCCAGATCCAGCGAATCCATATACGCCTCCCGCCATCGCACGAGCTGGGTTTGGGCCAGCCGTCCAGTCAGATTCCTATTATGGTCAAGAATCCGGCTAAATCTCGGCCACGAGGTCAAGTTTCAGCCAAAGCCGGCGGGACAAGCGTCTTTCCTAGGACAGAATAGGCCTCCTGAACCCAATGCTTAAGCCAATACCATCTCGGATGCGACTGAAAACGCCCCCTGTTCACACAAATTCTGTGCAAGCGCGCAATGGCGCCGCGCCTCTGCAATAATTGGGGCTCATTAGGCCCGGACGCGCAACGCTCCGACCTTCAGCAAAAGAGCTCATCATGAATGGAACGGCCGACTCCGCCACCGCCCTAGAGGAAAAAAAGCCGCTCTATCCGGCGTTCGGACGCTTTATTCGCTTCTTTGGCGAGGTGGATATCGCCGACGTGCCGCTCGTGGGCGGCAAGAACGCCTCGCTGGGGGAAATGTACCGGGAGCTGACGGCCAAGGGCATCCTGGTGCCAAATGGCTTCGCCATCACCGCCGAGGCCTATCGCTACATGCTCGACCAGGCGGGCGCCTGGTCCGCCCTCAAAGAGGCGCTCGAGGGGCTGGATCCCTCCAACGTCGACGATCTCGCGGCGCGCGCCGCCCGGGCGCGCGACATCGTCTACGCGGCGCAGGTTCCCGCGGATCTCGAAGCCGAAATCCGCAGCGCGCTCGCCCGGCTGACCGAGGAATATGGCGCGGACCTGACCGTAGCGGTGCGCTCCTCGGCGACGGCCGAGGATTTGCCGACCGCGAGTTTCGCCGGACAGCACGACACCTATCTCAACGTCCGCGGCGCCGCGGACGTCCTCGACGCGGTCCGCCACTGCTTCGCGAGCCTGTTCACCGATCGCGCCATCCGCTACCGCATCGACAACGGTTTCGATCACTTCAAGGTGTTCAATTCCGTCGGCGTGATGAAAATGGTGCGCTCCGACCTGGCGGCGTCAGGCGTCATCTTCACGATCGACACCGAAAGCGGCTTCGAGGAGGTCGTTTTCATCACCGGCGCCTACGGCCTTGGCGAAAACGTCGTGCAGGGCGCGGTCGACCCCGACGAATTCTACGTCTTCAAGCCGACCTACCGGCAGGGCAAGCGCGCCATTCTGAAGCGCGCGCTCGGGCCAAAAAAGATCAGGATGATTTTTTCGGATCGCGGCCGGGCGACGACGCGCAATGTCCCCACGGACGCCAAGGAGCGAGAGAAGTTCTGCATCTCCGACGAAGAGGCGCTGACGCTCGCGGGCCAGGCGATCGAGATCGAAGACCACTACAGCGCGAAAGCGGGCGCGCGCCGGCCCATGGACATCGAGTGGGCGAAGGACGGACTCGACGGCCGTCTCTATATCGTGCAGGCCCGCCCCGAGACGGTAGCGTCGCGACGCGACCGCAACATCGCCGAAATCTACAAGGTGAAGAAACACGGCGCAGCGATCGTCGAAGGACGCGCGGTCGGCGCGAAGATCGCGAGCGGCAAGGCGCGGGTGATCGAGCGCGCCAGCGAGCTCTCGACCTTCGTTCCGGGAGAGATCCTCGTCGCCGATACGACGTCCCCCGATTGGGGGACGGTGATGAAATCCGCCGCAGCCATCGTCACCAACCGCGGGGGACGCACCTGTCATGCGGCGATCGTAGCGCGCGAACTCGGCATTCCCGCCATCGTCGGCACCGACACGGCGACGCGCCTGATCCACACCGGCGACATGATCTCGGTGAGCTGCGCCGAGGGCGACGCCGGCAAGGTTTACCAGGGCGACATCGAGTTTGACGTCGAGAAAGTCGATCTTTCGACGCTGGCGAAGCCCGCAACCCACATAATGATGAACGTCGGCAATCCCGACATCGCGTTCAGCCTGGCGGCGTTGCCGAACGACGGCGTCGGCCTCGCCCGCATGGAGTTCATCATCGCGGACTCGATCAAGGCGCATCCGATGGCGCTCGTTCACCCGGAGCGGCTCGGCGCGCGCGAACGCGCCGAGATCGAGAGACTGACCGCCAATTATGCGAGCCCGAGCGAATTCTTCGTGAAGCGCCTGTCCGAAGGCGTCGGCGCGATCGCCGCGGCCTTCTATCCGAAGCCTGTCGTGGTGCGCATGTCGGACTTCAAGAGCAATGAATATGCGTCACTGCTCGGCGGAGAGGTATTCGAAGCGCAGGAAGCCAATCCGATGATCGGCTTTCGCGGCGCATCGCGCTACGCCCATCCGGCGTATCGCGAGGGTTTCGCACTTGAATGCGCGGCGATGATCCGGGTGCGCGACGAGATGGGCCTGACGAACGTCAAGCTGATGATCCCCTTCTGCCGCCGGATTGAAGAAGCGGAAAAGGTCATCGCTCTCATGCGGGAGCTCGGTCTCGAACGCGGCAAGGACGGTCTCGAGATCTACGTGATGTGCGAAATCCCGAACAATGTCATGCTCATCGATCAATTCTCCAAGCACTTCGACGGTTTCTCGATCGGCTCGAACGATCTGACGCAGCTGACGCTCGGCGTCGATCGCGACTCCGAAATCGTCGCCTTCGACTTCGACGAACGCGATGAGGGCGTGAAGGAGATCATTCGATTGGCGGTCGAGGGCGCCAGGCGCAATGGGCGCCACAGCGGCATTTGCGGCCAGGCGCCCTCGGATTATCCGGAGATCGCCGAATTCCTCGTGCGCCTGGGGATCGACTCGATCAGCCTCAACCCCGATACGGTGTTGCAGACCACGAGGCGCATCGTCGACCTCGAGAAGCATCTCGGCCGGGCGGCGCGAAAGACGGTTTGACCTCGGGCGAGCGCTCGCTCCATACGGATTGAAAATCGCGATTCAGCGTTCTTGAAGAGCGTTGATTGACCTGTGGCGCACGTCGCCCGAAAGAGGGAAAAGCAAATGAGCGCGGCCGCTGACGAAAAGAAAGTCTTTGCGACAATGGCCCCGGCGATCGGGCTTGTGGGCGTCGCAGCCGCGCTGCATTTCACGGAAGCCGGATCGATCTTCAACTTCGTCGGCTCGGCTTTGGCGCTGGCGAGCGTCGCGCACGTTATCGGCGAAGCCACCGACCAGCTCGGCAACCATCTTTCGCCTGCCGCGACCGGCATCGTTCAGTCGGCGGTAGGCAATCTGCCCGAACTGTTCGTCTGCATCTTCGCGCTCAGAGCGGGGTTGTTGACCGTCGTGCAGGCTTCGCTGATCGGCTCCATCCTGTCGAATGCGCTTCTGGTCCTCGGGCTCGCTTTTATCGCGGGCGGCGGGAGGCACGGCGTTCTCCACTTCGAAAATCAGACGCCGCGGATGATCGCAACGCTGCTTCTCCTGGCCGTGTCGGCGCTGGTGTTGCCGACGCTCGCTCAGGAGCTGCATCTGCCGAGCGGCGCACATGAGCAGAAGCTCGCCGTCGTCTGTGCGATCGTGCTGCTTTTCGTTTTCGTTGTGCTCACCCAGGCCATGCTCAGTCAGGGCGCGCGCACCCTGCCCGCTGAGACTCATGCGCGCTTGCATGCATGGTCGCTTGGCGCGGCAGTGGGCGTTCTCGTGGCCTGCGGCGCGGCCGCCGTTTTTGTCTCCGATTGGTTTGTCGATGCGCTTGGCCCGGCGATCGAAACGCTGGGCATCAGCGAAGCCTTCTCCGGGCTCGTCGTCGTCGCGATCGCTGGCAACGCCGTCGAGAACGTCGTTGGCATTCGGCTGGCGGCGCAGGGAAAGGCGGACCTCGCGGTCAGCGTCATTCTGAACTCTGCGCTCCAGGTGGCGGTGGCGCTTATTCCGATTCTGGTGCTGGTCAGCTTCGCGATGGGCGACGCGGCGCCGTTCACGCTCGCCATCCCGCCGATCCTCGCAGCATCATTGTTTCTTTCGGTGCTCGTGGTCACGGTGGTGACCGTCGACGGCCGAGCCGACATGGTCGACGGGGCCGCGCTGGCTGGGCTCTATGTGATTGTCGCTTCCATCTTCTGGTGGGGCTAGCGCCGTCGAACAAGCTTATACAGATGCAATTTTGCGCTTATTCCCCAGCAGCGGATGAGCGCGACCGTTTGCGCTCTATATCTCTCGCCCTGAGAGCGCCGCGCCGGCGAAGCGGGCCGGCGTCGCTACACGACCGATCTGCAGCGGTTGGGAGAGAGTGCCATGAAAACGAAAACAGCGATCGTCATCGCGGGCGTGCTGGCCTGCGGCGGACTGGCCCAGGGCGGAGCGGTTGAAGCGCACCGTACATTTCTCCCGCAGAACATGAAGTGGGAGCCGGCGCCGAGTTCATTGCCTGGCGGCGCCGAGATGGCGGTGCTCTATGGAGACCCCACAAAAGAAGGCGATTACGTCGTCAGAATCAGAGCGCCGAAGGGCTATCGGATCCCGCCGCACACTCATCCGAAGACGGAACTCGTCACGATCATCTCTGGCGCGTTCAGCTTCGGAAGGGGACAGGCGGCTGACCGCGCCGGCGTCGAAAAGCTGCCCGCTGGCGGCTTCATTTCGATGCCCGCGGGCGTGCTGCACTATGTCTTCGTCGACGAGGACTCGGTGTTGCAGATCAACGCGGCCGGTCCGTTCAAAATCGACTATTACGACGCCAAAGACGATCCGCGCCTGAACATCGCGCCCGCGGGGACGCCTGTGCGGTAGACGGGCAATTCAAAGAAAACGGCTCGCGCCTTTACCTCCGAGGTCGCGAGCCGTTCCATGGTGGAGCAGCCGTCTGGCGGCCGCCTATTGTTCAACGTAGACCGTCCGAGGCGTACGACAAGCAGAGCCTTACGCGACGTGTCCTCCTCCAGAGAGCCAGAGGAACATTATGCGGGCGTGAGAGTTGCGCCTGAAAGCCGCGCAATGCGCAGGCAAAACGGAGTTCATCATGCTCTCGACCGTTCTTATCGTCGTCCTGCTGTTGCTGCTCATCGGCGCGCTTCCGACCTGGCCCTACAGCTCTCAGTGGGGATATGGCCCCGGCGGCATCATAGGCGCGCTGCTCGCGATCGTCCTCGTCATGGCGCTCGTGGGAAGGCTGTAGCCGCGCGGCGTTGGCCGGAGGCAAGCGAAACCCCGACCGAGTGCGACCACTTCTCGATCGGCAAGAGATGGCGTGCGCTCATCCGCGCGAGGGCGTGCGCCCATGAAGCGCCACCACATGTCACCGTAGCTTGCGTGGCTGCTGGCGAGGCTCACCGCGTACGCGAGCCGGCCCGCCCGTTAGCGCAGCTTGGCGCCAAATCTGGCGATCCCCCGCGACCTTGCTGTGCGCAACAATCCGACGGCCGCCCAAAGGCTTGCCGGCGGGGTTACTTTTTGCGTTTTCGCCGCTAGAGTTCCGCGGCGCGGCTCAAGTTCCGCACCATCCATGGAGTTCGATAATGTTTCATTCTTCGCTCGGCCGCACGATTTGCGCGCTATCGTTCTGCGCGCTGTCGTCCAGCGTCGCCATGGCTCAATCCGTGCAGGTCGGCACTCTGCTTTGCCATGTCTCCGGCGGCGTCGGCATGATCGTCATAGAGAATCAGGCGCTCGACTGCGTCTATACGGACGCCAAAGGCAGTCCGCCCCAGCATTACATCGGCCGGTTGACGAACGTCGGCGCCAATATCGGCATCAGCGGTCCGGGTCAGCTCGTTTGGAGCGTGCTCGCGGCCACGAACGCCGTCCAGCCGGGCGCGCTGGCGGGGGATTATGTCGGCGCGGAAGGATCGCTGGCGGTCGGCGCCGGCGCGGGCGGCGCTCTCCTGGTTGGCGGCTCCAACAAGACAATCTCCCTGCAGCCGCTCTCAGTTTCTCTGGGCACCGGCGCCAATCTTTCCGCCGGCATCGGCAATGTCAGCCTGCAATATATGCCGGTGACGCCCCCGCCGCCCCCTGCGCCCGCGCCGTCTGCCGGCAAGCCGAAGAAGCATCGGTAATCAGCTGCACGACACAGCCGCAAAACGGGCGCGCCGCCAGCGCGCCCGTTTTTTTGCGCCCGACTTACTTTGAATGCGGTGTCCCGAGATAGGGAAACTCGTTCAGAGTGTCGGTGTGGGGCTTCAGCCCATCCGGCGGGATATCGCCCTTCGAGAGAAACGACAGCCGGAAATTGATGACATCGTCAGTGAAGATGCGGCCGTTCGGATAACCGGCAGGCTTGGTGGGATCGAAACTCAGCATGTCCGGCAGGATGCCATGCTCCTCGATCGCCTTGATCGCCTCATCCCTCGTGTAGTCGCCGGTATGGCCCATCAGATGGATGAACATCTCGAGCCAGCGCTTGCGGTCATTCACCGGCTCGCTGGCGTTATACTCTTCTTTCGTTTCGTCGGTGTTGAAGAAGCTGCTGACTGACGGGTGCCCCGCGCGGTCGGCGTGAATCAGCTTGCCGTCGCGGCGCACGCTGCAGCGTCCCCAGATTCTAACTCCTGGATTACCGCCGAGAGCGGAAGTCGGCGTCTCGACGACCGTGGAAAGAATATTTGCCTCGGTGTTCGAATCCTTGCCCGTCCAGGGAGATTTGCCGCCGAGATGCGGCGCCGTGAAATTCCTGCCGCCGGACGTGTCGTACAACGCCAGAATGCCGTCATAGTCGAAGAAGAACGCGTCGCTGCGAACGCCGGCGAAGAAGGTGAGATCGCCCGCCCGCACGATATTCGGCTTGGCGCCGAAGGACACTTCCGCGCCGGAGACGATCTTTTCGCCAACGGGTTCGGGCGAACGCGACTCGGCGCCGCGCGCAAGGTAAACGTCGAAGGTCTGCCTGCCGTTCTGCTTGGGCGCGAACACATAGCTGATCGCGATATCCGTCAGGCAATCGCCGTCATTGTCGATGTTGAGCCGATAGATGGCTTCAGGATGAAACTCATCGCAGTTGGGATTGGCGTTAAGAATGATCGCCGTACGAGATGGATCGGTTGGGGACTGGAACGCGTAAAGATCGCAAAGGTCCAACCGTTGATCGCCGAGCGGCGGACCGAGACTAAGGCCGGTAAAGTGATTCGACACGTGTCGCCTCCTTCAAAAACGTGAAGAGAATGTACGGCTGATCTGTTTTGAGCGCGTGCGGGCGCAGGCTATGTCCTGTTTGTTTCAACATCAAGATTGTTGACAAATTCATTCGCCGCGAATGAGTCTGACGATGCTTGAAAAATCAGCGCCGCCCTGGCCCGCCGCCTGATGCAGGGCATAAAGCTGCGTCGCCGCGGCTCCGAGCGGCGAGGCCGCGCCGGCGTGAGCGGCCGCCTCCTGCGCCAGTCTTAAGTCCTTCAGCATCAGAGCGGTCATGAAGCCCGGCCTGTAATCATTATTGGCGGGGGACGCAGGCGTCATCTCCGGCACGGGGCAATAGGTCGTGAGCGACCAGGACTGGCCCGAGGAGATTGACGCCGCGTCAAACAGCGCCCGATGCGACAGTCCGAGCTTTTCGGCCAGCACGAACGCCTCGGAAGTCGCGATCATCGTGACGCCGAGCATGAGATTGTTGCAGATCTTCGCCGCCTGCCCCATGCCGGCGCCGCCGCAATGAAGCACATGCGCGCCCATATGTTCGAGAACGGGCTTCGCCGCCGCGAACGCCTCCGCCTCTCCTCCGCACATGAAGGTCAGACTCGCCGCTTTGGCGCCGGCGACGCCGCCCGACACCGGCGCGTCGACGGAGAGCGCGCCGCTCTCTTGCGCCAGCCGATGCGCCGCCTGCGCGCTTTCAATGTCAATGGTGGAGCAGTCGATGAGGAGCTTGCCGCGCGCTTGCGGCGCGACTTCGCGCCAAACGGCGAGCGTCTGGCCGCCGCTCTGCAGCATGGTGATCACGATATCCGCGTCGTCGATCGCCTCGCGCAAGGAGCTTGCGGCGACGGCGCCGTTGCGTGCGGCGGCTTCGATCAGCGACGGATTGAGGTCGAATCCTCGCGTTTGAACGCCCGCGCGCGCCAGAGCCGCCGCCATGGGCAGGCCCATATTGCCGAGACCGATGAAAGCCGCGCACGCCATCGCTAGGACAAAGTCGGCATGACGAAACTCGCCCCGGCTCTTATCCCGCCCGGCCAACGGGACGCGACCGTCTTCGTCTTTGTGTAGAAGCGGATGGCGTCAGGCCCGTGCTGGTTGAGATCGCCGAACATCGAGCGCTTCCAGCCGCCGAAGGTGTAATAGGCCAAGGGAGTCGGAATCGGCACATTCACGCCGACCATGCCGACTTCGACGCGGGAGGCGAATTCGCGCGCCGCGTCGCCGTCGCGGGTGAAGATCGCGACGCCATTGCCATATTCGTGATTATTCGCGAGCGACAGCGCCTCATCGAAGCCGCGCGCCCGCACGACGGACAGCACCGGGCCGAAGATCTCCTCCTTGTAGATGCGCATCTGCGGCTGCACGTAGTCGAACAGGCAGCCGCCCATGTAGAAGCCGTTCTCATAGCCCTGCATCTTGAATTCGCGGCCGTCGACCCGAAGCTTCGCGCCCTCTTCGACCCCGAGCGCGACGTAGTCTTTGACCCGCTCGAGATGCGCGCGCGTGACCAGCGGACCAAAATCGGCCGAAGGATCGGTTGAAGGACCGACGCGCAGATTCTCGACGCGGGGTTCCAGTCGGGCGACCAGAGCGTCCGCCGTCTCCTGACCCACCGGGACGGCGACAGAGATCGCCATGCACCGCTCGCCGCCAGAGCCATAGGCGGCGCCGATCAATGCGTCGACGGCCTGATCAAGATCGGCGTCGGGCATGATCACCATGTGGTTTTTGGCCCCGCCGAAACACTGCACGCGCTTTCCATGAGCGGCGCCATGCGCGTAGACATGTTCGGCGACGGGCGTCGAGCCGACGAAGCCGATGGCCCTGACTTCCGGCTCTTCGAGCAGCGCGTCGACCGCCTTCTTGTCGCCGTTGACGACGTTGAGCACGCCCGCCGGCAGACCGGCATCGAGCATGAGTTCGGCCAGGAGCAGCGGCGCGCCGGGGTTGCGTTCGGATGGCTTCAGAATGAACGCGTTGCCGCAGGCGATCGCCGGCGCGAATTTCCACATCGGAATCATCACAGGAAAATTAAACGGCGTGACGCCGGCGACGACCCCGAGCGGCTGGCGCATCGAATAGACGTCGAGCCCCGCCGCCGCCGAGTCGGTGAATTCGCCCTTCATCAGATGCGGAACGCCGATGCTGAATTCGGCGACCTCGACGCCGCGCTGAATCTCGCCCTGCGCGTCGGCCAGCGTCTTTCCGTGCTCGCGCGCGAGTATCGCGGCGAGCCTATCCTTCTCGCGCCCGACGAGATCGACGAATTTCATCAGCACGCGCGCTCTGCGCTGGGGATTGACTGCGGCCCATTCGCGCTGCGCCGCAGCAGCGTTCTCGATCGCCTCGCGGACTTCGTCGCGGCCGGCGAGCGGCACGCGCGAGATCGTCGCTCCCGTCATCGGCTCATAGGCGTCGCCGAAGCGGCCCGACTTTCCCTTAATCCGCCGTCCGCCGATAAAATGCCAAAGCTCTTCCATGTTCGCTCATCTAAGGCGCGTCCGGCAGATGTCATCTCGCAAGGCCGGACCACGCGTCCTATATGTTGGAGGGAGACCGCTTCCGCGGACGGACAACCGCCATGGGACTGCAGCTCGCGAGCGAGACCAAGAATCGATACGCGCAGGCGCCGCGTCAGGCGGACTGGACGATAGATCAGAATTGGCCATCCTACAGCGACGAGGAGCACGACCGCTGGAACAGGCTTTTCGCCCGGCAGGCGGAGCTCCTACCCGGTCGAGCCTGCGAGGAATTCCTCGAGGCAAAGCAAAAGCTCGAACTGTCGCGCTCCGGCATTCCCGATTTCGCCGATTTGAGTCGACGGCTGGGAGCCCTGACCGGCTGGAGCGTTGTGCCGGTGGCGGGGCTTATCCCTGACGACGCTTTCTTCGATCATCTCGCCAATCGGCGCTTTCCCGCCGGCGCGTTCATCCGGCCCGAGTCAGAACTCGAATATCTGCAGGAGCCGGACGTCTTCCACGACGTTTTCGGTCATGTGCCGCTCCTCGCCAATCCGACCTATGCAGGATTTCTGGAGGAGTACGGCAAAGGCGGGCGGCGGGCGCTGGCGCGCGGGCAGCTGCATAATCTTGCGCGCCTCTACTGGTACACGATCGAGTTCGGGCTGATCGAGACGCCTGCGGGGCTGCGCATCTTTGGCGCCGGAATCATGTCCTCGCCTTCGGAAACGATATTTTCGCTGGAAGACTCCTCGCCCAATCGGGTCGCTTTCGACCTCGAACGCGTCATGCGCACCAATTACATCATCAGCGATTTCCAGCAGACCTATTTTGTCATCGAGAGCTTCGAGAAGCTTCTCGCCGACGGGTATCAGGATTTTGCCCCGATCTATAATCGGTTGCGCGGCGCGACTGACTTCGCCCCCTATGAGCTGACGGCTGGAGACCGCCTCATCTCACGCGGCGATTTCCATTACTTTCGCGCCAAGCGAAGCGCCTAGGACGAGTTCGCTGAATTCGCCACGCGTTGCTCTATCGCGCCGAAAATCGAACGCCCGTCGGCGCTGCGCATTTCGATGCGAACCACATCGCCGGCTTTCAGGAACGGCGTTCGCGGCGCGCCATCGATGAGTTTTTCGACCACGCGTTGCTCGGCGATGCAGGAGTAACCGTCGCCGCCTTCCGCGATCGGCCTGCCGGGCCCGCCGTCGGCGTCACGGTTGGAGACCGTGCCTGAGCCGATGATCGTGCCAGCCCCAAGCGCGCGCGTGCGCGCGGCGTGTGCGATGAGCCGCGGAAAGTCGAACGTCATGTCCTTTCCGGCGTCAGGCCGTCCGAAGGGCGCGCCATTGACGAAGGAGAGCAACGGCAGCGACAGGCGCCCCCCGTCCCATGCGTCGCCGAGCTCGTCCGGCGTGGCGGCGACGGGAGAAAAGGCGGATGAAGGCTTCGACTGGAAAAAGCCGAAACCTTTCGCCAGCTCCGGCGCGACCAGCCCGCGCAATGTCACGTCATTCACCAGCATCACGAGTCTGATGTGATTGCGCGCATCTTCCGGCGTGACGCCCATCGGAACGTCGTCGGTAACGACGGCGATCTCGGCCTCGAGGTCGAGATCATGTTTTTCGTCGAGCAGGGGAATGTCGTCGCGCGGCCCTAAGAAGGCGTCAGAGCCGCCCTGATACATCAGCGGATCGCTCCAAAAGCTCTCAGGCATCTCGGCCCCGCGCGATTTGCGCACGAGCGCCACGTGATTGACATATGCCGAGCCGTCCCCCCACTGATAGGCGCGCGGCAGCGGCGAGGCGCAGTCCTGCTCGCGAAACGGAAAGCTCTCGCGAAGCCCGCATTCGAGTCGCGCCGCAAGCGCCCGCAACTCAGGCGCGACGGCGTCCCAGTCCTCGATTGCCGACTGCAGAGTTGGGGCGACGAAACCTGCTGCGACGGCCCGCGTGAGATCGCGTGAGACGAGAATGAGCGCGCCGTCGCGCCGGCTCTTCAGGGATGCGAGCTTCACGGGCCATTGCCGGTGAAGTGGCGACGCAGGCCCGACCAGCACTCTGCGTAGTCTCGATGGAGGGTGGTGAGCGACATGGCGAAAGCGGTGGGATAGAGCGGCAACCGCGATTCGAACATGAAGGCGAGCGCGTCGTCGATCTTTGTCGGGGCAAGATCCGCCTGCGAAGCCTGTTCGAAGGCTTCGGCGTCGGGGCCATGCGGCAGCATCGCGTTATGCAGCGACATGCCCCCCGGCTCGAAACCGGACGGCTTCGCGTCGTAGCGTCCGTAAATCAGGCCCATGAACTCGCTCATAACGTTCAAATGATACCAGGGAGGCCGGAACGTATGTTCCGCGACTTGCCACCGCGGCGGAAAAATCGCGAAATCAACGTTGCCGACCCCGCTTTCGTCAGAGGGAGACGTCAATACCGTGAATATTGATGGATCGGGATGATCAAAGCGCAAGGCGCCGACAGGACAGAATTTGCGCAGATCATATTTGTAAGGCGCGTAATTGCCGTGCCAGGCCACGACGTCGAGCGGCGAATGGTCGATGTCGCAGCGATAGAAGCATCCGCCCCATTTGACGGTGAGGCTGCTCGGCTCCTCCTCGTCTTCGAAGGCGGCGGTGGGGGTAAAGAAGTCGCGCGGATTGGCGAGTCCGTTTGCGCCGATCACCCCGCGATAGGGCAATGCGAAGGACGCGCCATAGTTTTCGCAGACATAGCCGCGAGCCGGGCCGGCGGCGAGTTCGACCCGGATTTTCACGCCCCTTGGAATGACGCATATCTCGCCGGGGGCGCATTCGATCAGGCCGAATTCGGTGAAGATGCGAAGCTCGCCCAGCTGCGGCGCGATTAGCAGCTCGCCGTCGGCATTGTAGAAATAATCCTCGTTCATCGACTGATCGGCCAGATAGAGATGCGCCGCCATTCCGACCTTCAGGCCGCAGTCGCCGCCCGTTACGATGGTGTGCATTCCATCGATGAACGAGCCCGCTTTGTCGGGGATCTCGCTCGCGCCCCAGCGCAGCTGTCCGAGTGGCGCGTCACCATCGCGACAGGGAGCGGTCTTCCAGAAACTCTGCGCGATCTTCTTGGGATCGCGCAGGTGAAGAACCGAGGGGCGGATGCGGTACAGCCATGACCGCCGGTTGACGTGGTTGGGCGCGGTGAAGGCGGAACCGGAAAGCTGCTCCGCGTAAAGACCATAAGGGCATCGTTGCGGCGAGTTCTGACCGACCGGCAAGGCGCCGGGCAGGGCTTCGCTCTCGAACTCATTGCCGAAGCCGTGCAGATAGCGCGTTGGCGTCATAGCCTAGCCTGCCGCCCGATCGAGAACGCCGCGGCGGATCTGATCCTCTTCGATCGATTCGAACAGCGCACGGAAATTGCCTTCGCCAAAACCTTCGTCGCCCTTGCGCTGAATGAATTCGAAGAAGATTGGCCCGATGACAGTCTTCGAAAAAATCTGCAGCAACAGGCGACGCGCGTTGGTCGTGACGCCGTCGATAAGAATGCCGAGCTCCTTGAGGCGCTGGGTCGGCTCTCCGTGCCCCGGCAGCCTGTGCTCCAGAGCGTCATAATAAGCGTCCGGCGGCGCCGGCATGAAGTCGAGCCCATTGTTGCGCATCGCGACGACGGCCTCGTAGATATCGCTGCAGCCGCAAGCGATGTGCTGGATGCCTTCGCCCTTATAGGCGTCGAGAAATTCCTCGATCTGGCTTTTTTCGTCAGAGCTTTCATTGATCGGGATGCGGATCTTACCGCAAGGACTGGTCATGGCGCGAGAGCGCAGGCCGGTCAGTTTGCCTTCGATGTCGAAATAGCGAATCTCGCGGAAATTGAAGATACGCTCATACCATTTCGCGAGCGTATCCATGCGGCCGCGTCGCACATTGTGGGTGAGATGATCGATCTCCGTCAGGCCGACGCCGAATGGCTTCGGATCGCGCTCGCCTGTCCATCTGAAGTCCACGTCCCAGATCGAACCCTGATCGCCGTAGCGGTCGACGAAATAGATGAGCGAACCGCCGACGCCTTCGATGGCGGGGATGTTCAGCTCCATTGGCCCGACCCCGGAGGCGACAGGCTTCGCGCCGAGCGAAACGGCGCGGCGCATCGCCTTTGCGGCGTCGAGGACGCGGAAGCCGATGCAGCAGACCGACGGCCCGTGCGCCTTCTGGAATTCGGCGGCGAAGCTGTTGGGTTCGGCGTTCAGGACATAATTCACTTCGCCCTGCCGATAGAGCGTCACGTCTTTCGAGCGATGGCGCGCGACATCGACGAATCCCATCTTCTCGAACAGCGAGGCGAGTTGCGCAGGATCGGGGTGGGCGAATTCGACGAATTCGAATCCGTCGGTTCCCATCGGATTTTCGGCGGTCCCGGCGCCGCCAAGGGTCGAGTCCATGACGAAGCCCTATACAGCTTTGGCTGACATGCTATTTAAATATTGCGTCGCCGACCCGGTTAAAGCCCCATGATCCTTTATGACTACTACCGCTCGTCGGCAGCCTACCGCGTGCGCATCGCGATCGCGCTCAAAGGTATCGCTGTCGAACAGCGGCACGTTAACCTATTGCGCGGCGAACAGCGTGATCCTGGCTATCGCGCCAAAAGCCCGCTCGCCATCGTGCCGACGCTGGAGCTCGACGACGGCCGGCTGATTACCCAGTCGCTGGCGATCATCGACTATCTCGACGCGCTGAAGCCGGAGCCGCCGCTGCTGCCGAGGGACGCAGTCGCGGCCGCTCAGGCGCGCGCGGTGGCGTTGACGATCGCCTGCGAGATCCATCCGCTCGCCAATCTGCGGGTGCTGGAGGCGCTGCAAGGGGAGTTCGGCGCAAGGGACGATCAGATCGCCGCCTGGCGCAGGCGCTGGATCGCCGAGGGCCTGACGGCGGTCGAGACGCTCATCGCCCCCGCCCCCTTCGCCTTTGGCGCAGAGCCGTCGCTTGCCGACATATGTCTCATTCCGCAGGTCTATAACGCGCGGCGTTTCGACGTTTCGCTCGACGCCTGCCCGCGCATCCTTGCCGTCGAGACGGCGTGCGCGGGGCATCCCGCGTTCATCGCCGCGCGTCCGGAAGCGCAGCCGGACGCCGTGCAGGCTTAGGACGCCAGCGTCAGATCGGCGATCACGGCCCCCAGGAAGCGGCCGGCTTCGCCGCCTGTCACCACGCGATGATCGAAGGTCAGGCTCAGCGGCAGAATGCGATGCACCGCGGCCGCGCCATCAACCGCGACGACCTCGTCGCGGATCCGACCCGCCCCAAGGATCGCGACGGTCGGCGGCAGCACGATGGGCGCGGCGTAGCGCCCGGCGATCATGCCGAAATTCGAGAGCATGATCGTCGCCCCCCGCAGTTCCTCCGGCGGTATGCGTCGCGCCGCTGCGTCCTGCCGCATCCGGTCCAGCCCCTTGCGCAAATCCTGCGCGTCGCGATTGCCAACATCCCGCAGGACGGGAACGAAAAGGCCCTCTTCCGAGAGGTCCACGGCGACGCCGAGGTCAATCTTCTTCATGACGCGGCGCGCGAAGGCGTGCGGCTCGAACCAGGCGTTGAGCGCGGGTTCGGCCTTGCAGGCCTGCGCCAGCGCGCGGATCAGCCGGATGGTCGTGTCGGTCCCCGCGGCCCAAGCGTTGATGTCCGCGTCGTCGACGATGGTGGCCGCCGCCACTTCCGCCTGCGCCTGCGCCATATTGTGCGCCATGGCGCGGCGCACGCCGCGCAGCGGCTCGGCGGCTTCCGTCTCGCTCAGAATGCGCGCGACGCGCTCGATGTCTTGCGTGGTGATCAGACCGTCGGGGCCCGAGGGCGTCACCATGCCGAGATCGACGTTGAGCTTGCGCGCGAGCGCTCTCACCGCCGGCGTGGCGCGCACCGCTCCTCCAACGTGTCCCACCGAGATCGGCTGGTCACGGACAACCCCGGAGCCGTGCTGAACGGCGCCGACCACCGACCCAGTGTCTTCGCCCGCGCCCTCGAACCCGACCAGCGGCGCGCCGATGCGGATGACGTCGCCGGCGGAGGCGAACAGCCGTTCGACGCGGCCGGCCTGAGGCGAGGGGATTTCAACGACCGCCTTGGCGGTTTCAACGGCCACGAGCGGCTGATCGACTTTGACGTCCTCGCCGGCGGCCACGCGCCATTCCACGAGTTCGGCCTCCTGCAACCCCTCTCCGAGATCGGGAAGACGAAAGATGTTCATGACGCCTCCATCACTTGCCGAACGCCGTCGATGATGCGATCCACGCTCGGAATGTACTGCTTCTCAAGCTTTGCGAGCGGCACGACGACGTCATAGCCGGTCACCCGCTTGATCGGAGCGAGCAGCGAATAAAGCGCGCGCTCGGCGATTTCGGCGGCGATCTCGGCGCCGAACCCCGCCGTGCGCGGCGCTTCGTGAACGATGACGCAGCGCCCGGTCTTTTCGACCGAGCGCAGGATCGTTTCGACGTCGAGCGGCTTCAGGGTCGCGACGTCGATTACTTCGATCGTCACGCCCTCTTCCTCCAGCTTTTCCGCTGCGGCGAGCGTTTCGGGCACCATCGCGCCCCAGGCGACGACCGTCGCGTCGGCGCCTTCCCTCAACACAAAGCAGGCGTCGAGCGGCAGCTCCACGCCGTCGTCCTCGACCTCCTCGCGGAAGAGGCGATAGAGCCGCGTCGGCTCGAGGAAGATGACCGGATCAGGATCGCGCACGGAGGCGAGAAGCAGCCCGTAGGCGCGAGCCGGAGAAGACGGCGCGACGACGCGAAGGCCGGGCATGTGGGCGAACATCGCCTCGGGACTTTCCGAGTGATGCTCAGGCGCGTGAATGCCGGCCCCGCAAGGCGAACGAAGCACCATCGGACAGGTCAGCCGCCCCCGTGTGCGATTGCGCATACGGGAAGCGTGATTGATGATTTGATCGATCGCCGGATAGATGAAGCCGGAAAACTGGATTTCGGCGACCGGCTTCAGCCCCATCGCCGCCATGCCGACCGCGACGCCGGCGATGCCGCCTTCCGCGAGGGGCGTATCGATGACGCGCTCCCGGCCGAAGCGCGCCTGCAAGCCGTTCGTGGCGCGAAACACGCCGCCGTTGACGCCGATGTCCTCGCCAAGCAGGAGGACGTCCTTGTCTTCGCCCATCGCGCGCGCGAGCGCGAGATTGACCGCTTCGACCAGAGTTATTTCAGTCATGGCCGTTCCCTCTCGGTTGAGCGTAACGGCGCGCCTCCTCGCGTTGCCACTGCAGGGAGGCCGGGAGCTTGGCGTAGAGATGCTCGAACATCGCGTCCACGCTCAACGGCGAGGCGTTCAGATAGGCCGCGACTTCCCGATCGACCTCTTCCGCACATTCCTTGAGAAGCTCCGCCTCCTGCTCCTTGGACCAGGCGCCTTCGCTCACGAGATAAGCCCGCAGCCGAGCGATCGGCTCGCGCGTCCACTGGGCGCGCACGATTTCGGGATCGCGATAGCGCGAAGCGTCGTCGGCGGTGGTGTGATCGCCAAGACGATAGGTAAGCGCCTCGATCAGCGTTGGGCCGCCGCCTGTACGCGCCTTGTCGATCGCGCGGCGCACGACTTCATGAACTGCAATGACGTCATTGCCGTCGACCTGGCGCCCTTCAATGCCGACGGCGACCGCCTTTTGCGCAAGCGTCTCCGCCGCGCTCTCGAGTTCGCGCGGCGTCGAGATCGCCCAGCCGTTATTGTTGATGATGATGACGACGGGCGTCTTCCAGACGCCCGCCATGTTCAGCGCTTCGTAAAAGGAGCCATTGGAGGTCCCGCCGTCGCCAATGAACGTGACGACGACGCGATCCTCCTTGCGCGCCATCAGCGCATATGCGGCGCCCACCGCCTGCGGAACCTGAGTGGCCACGGGCACGCAGTTCGGAAAGTCGCCGCGCGCTTTCTTGAAATCGCTGCCGCGTTCGTCGCCGCCCCAATAGAGCAGGCATTCTGACATCGCCATGCCGCGATAAAACTGCGCCGCATGATCGCGATAGGATGGCACCAGCACGTCGCAATCCTCCATCGCCGACGCCGCGCCGACGCCGATTGCTTCCTGGCCGAGCGCCGAAGCGAACGTGCCGAGCTGGCCGGTGCGCTGAAGACTGATCGCTTTGTTGTCGAAGATCCTGGTTCGCGTCATCGCGCGATAAAACTGAACCAGTCGCTCGATGTTCTTCGCCGATTCGCTGGCCGCTTTGCTTATCTCGCCGGTCGGCGATAACAGCTGGACGAAATCTACATTGAGATCAAAGCCCATCGCTCTGCTTCCCATCGCCCCGCTCCTGATGAGCGAAGTAGCGCGACGATGCGCAAGGTCACGGCGTCACGCCAACTTTTTTGTCATGTGGGTGGCGCCGCAGCGCAAGAAAAGGGGCCTTGCCTGCGGACTTGACTGTATCGCCGGGCGTCCAATCTACCGATCATGCCCGCGAATTCAGAAGTCGATCCTTTCTCATTTCGAGACGAATTTGGTCCCGCGAAGATCGTCCATATCTGGTCGCCTTCGGTCGAACTGCGCGCTGTCGTCGTGATCGACAATGTCGCCGCAGGTCCCGCGATCGGCGGGACGCGTATAGCGCCCGATGTCAGCGTTAAGGAATGTTTTCGACTCGCCAGGGCGATGACGTTGAAGAACGCGGCATGCGGGCTGCCGCATGGCGGCGCGAAATCAGTGATCTTCGGCGATCCTGACATGCCCCAGGCGGACAAAGAACGGCTCATTCGCGTTTTCGCCAAATCCATCGAGCAGCTCGTCGACTACATTCCGGGCCCCGACATGGGCACGGACGAGACGGCGATGGCCTGGGTGCACGACGAAATCGGCCGCTCAGTCGGTCTCCCGGCCGAAATTGGCGGCATTCCTCTCGATGAAATCGGAGCGACCGGTTTCGGCGTGATGATCGCCGCCAGCGCGGCGGCGCCCTTCGCCGATCTTTCTCTCAACCACGCACGCATCGTCGTGCAGGGGTTTGGCGCGGTGGGAATCCATGCGGCGCGGTTTCTTGTCCGCAAAGGCGCGCGAATGGTCGGCGTATCCGACAGTCGCGGCGCGGTGGCGGACGACAATGGGCTCGACGTCGAGGCGCTCGCCGCGTTGAAGCAGCAAGGCAAGAGCGTCGTCGACTGCGAGGGAGCGCGCGCCATCGACCCCGAAGCGCTTATCGCCCTTCCCTGCGATATCCTCGTTCCGGCGGCGCGTCCTGACGTGCTGCGCGCGGACAATGTCGGGATGCTCAACTGCAAACTGGTGGTGCAAGGAGCCAATATTCCCGCCACCGCCGAGGCGGAACGCATGATGTTCGAACGGGGAATCGTCAGCGTGCCGGATTTCATCGCCAACGCCGGCGGCGTGATCTGCGCGAGCATTGAATATGGCGGCGGAGGCGAGAGAGCGGCGTTTTCCGCGATCGAGGAAAAGATCGGACGCAACACGCGGCTCACGCTGGAGCGATCGCGCGCCATGAGCATTTCGCCTGTCGCCGCGGCCATGGACCTATCCACGGGCCGGCTGCGCAAGATCATGCAGCTGAGGCGCTGGCGCTAAGCCACGCGTTCGATCGCCATTGCGGTCGCCTCGCCGCCGCCGATGCAGAGCGTCGCCACGCCTCTCTTCAGGTCCATGGCCTCCAGTGCGGCGAGGAGCGTGACGATGATCCGCGCCCCCGACGCGCCGATCGGGTGGCCGAGCGCGCAAGCCCCGCCTCGGACGTTGACCTTGTCATGGGGCAGGTCCAGGTCGCGCATCGCCGCCATTGCAACGACGGCGAAAGCTTCGTTGATCTCGTATAGATCGACGTCGTTCGACGCCCAGCCGACCCGATCCATCAGCTTACGAACGGCTTCGATCGGCATGACTGAAAACCGGCTCGGCGCGCCTGCGACAGTGACGTAGCCGCGGATGAGCGCGAGCGGCGTCGCGCCTGCGCGCTCGGCCGCGTCCATCCGCATCAACGCAAGCGCCGCCGCCCCATCCGATATGGCGCTGGCGTTGGCCGCGGTGATCGTTCCGTCTTCCCTGAACGCCGGCTTGAGCCGCACGATATCCTGCGTCTTCGCCTTTTGGGGAAGTTCGTCGCTGACGATGGTTCGCGCATTTGAACCTTTGCCCAGCGTAATGGGCACAATCTCCTGAACGAAGGACTCGTCCGCCGTCGCGGCTTGCGCGCGCGCCAGCGACGTCGCCGCATACTGGTCCTGCATCTCGCGGGTGAATTGATACTCGGTCGCGCAATCCTCGGCGAAGGAGCCCATCAGCCGGCCTTTCTCATAGGCGTCCTCAAGACCGTCCAAAAACATGTGATCGAGGACCTTGCGGTGTCCCATGCGATAGCCCGAGCGCGCGCGATCAAGCAGATAAGGCGCGTTGCTCATGCTCTCCATGCCGCCAGCAACCGCGACGCGCGCGCCGCCCGCCGCAAGCTGGTCACTCGCGAGCATCACCGCCTTCATTCCGGAGCCGCACATCTTGTTTACGGTGACTGCGCCCGTCGTCTGGGGCAGTCCGGCGCCGAGCGCGGCTTGGCGCGCCGGCGCCTGGCCGAGTCCCGCTGATAGAACGCATCCCATGACGACTTCATCGATGTCGTTCGGCGCAAGCCCGGCGCGGCTCACAGCGGCCTCAATGGCGCTGGCGCCGAGCTGCGGCGCGGGAACGTCCTTCAACTCTCCGAGAAATCCGCCAATCGGGGTGCGCGCGGCGCCGACGATGGCGACGGGTGCGGCAGCGCTCATGACAATCTCCTCGCCGGCTGACTTCTACCCCTGCCAACGAAAATATGGCGAGGAATCCCAGCTTTTAAACATGGGACGCGGCGTATCGTCGCCCGCAAGTACAGCGTCGACCGATTCCATGCTGACCGCGCCGAGCGTCTCCGGCGACCATTTCGGCCGCCTATCCTTGTCGATGATCGCGGCGCGAATGCCTTCGTAAAGATCGTGAGTCGCGAGCATGCGGCACGCCGCCCTGAATTCGTTCGTCAGACAGGTCTCGAGATCGGGCGCCGCGGCGGCGCGCAGCAGCAATGCCCGCGTCACTTTGAGCGCGGTCGGCGACTTCGCTCTGATCTCGTCGGCGGCTTGCAGGGAGAATTCCGATCCCTCCCGCTCGAAAGCCGCGATGATGTCCTCGACCTTTTCATGCGCAGCCGCCTCGGCGAGCAGTCGCCTGTGCAGCGTGAGCCGCCCGCTCCCGGGCTGTCGCGCGAGCCGCCGCAACGCAGCGTCGACGTCGGCGGCGGTCCCGATCGTCCCGAGACGGCCGATCAGCGCCTCAACGTCCTCCGCGTGAACCAGAATGTCGGCAAGACCGGCCTCTATGGCGTCGGCGGCCGCCACCGACGTCGCGGAAAGCGCCAAATAGGCGCCGACTTCGCGCGCTCTCGAGAGAAGCCAGGTCGCGCCCACATCAGGAAAGAATCCAATGCCGACCTCCGGCATGGCGATGCGGCTGCGCTCCGTCACGATCCGCCGATTGCCGTGGGCGGAAATCCCCACGCCGCCGCCCATGACGATGCCATCCATGACGACGACATAGGGTTTGGGAAAGGAGGCGATGCGGGCGTTGAGTTCATATTCCTCGCGCCAGAAATCGGCGAAGAGACGCTTTTGCGAGGCCTCCAGTTCATACAGAATCCTCACGTCGCCGCCGGCGCAAAGCCCGCGATCGCCAGCGCCGGTCACGAGCACCGCGCAAATGCTCTCGTCGCTCCCGAATGCATCGAGCGCGCGGCGGAATTCCCGCACCATCGGCAGCGTCAGCGTGTTGAGCGCCTGCGGTCTGTTGAGGAGAATGCGTCCGAGACCACCCTCTCGCGAAGCGACGAGATCCATAGGGTTACTTCAGCAGCGAACGAGCAATGATGACGCGCATGATTTCATTCGTTCCTTCGAGAATTTGATGGACGCGAAGGTCGCGAACGATCTTCTCGACTCCATATTCGCTCAAATAGCCATAGCCGCCATGCAACTGCAGCGCCTCATTGGCGACCGCGAAACCGGCGTCGGTCACGACGCGTTTCGCCATCGCGCATAGCGTCGTCGCGCCATGCGCTTTAGCGTCGAGGGCCGCCGCGGCGCGCCAAAGGAATGTGCGCGAGACTTCAAGCTGGGTGGCCATGTCGGCGAGCCGAAACTGCAGCGCCTGAAATTCGTCAAGCGCGCGCCCGAACGCCTTGCGGCTCTTCATGTAGCGCAGAGTGTGCTCGAAGGCCGACTGGGCGCCGCCAAGCGAACAGGCGGCGACGTTCAGGCGGCCCCCGTCGAGCGCCGTCATGGCGATTTTGAATCCGTCGCCCTCGCGTCCGATAAGGTTTTCGGCCGGCGTGCGGCAGTCGTCGAAAATGACCGCCCGCGTCGGCTGCGCGTTCCATCCCATCTTTCTCTCGAGCGCGCCGAAACTCAAACCCGGCGTTCCGCCTTCGACAATGAAGGTGGATATGCCCTGCGGCCCCGGCTCTCCCGTGCGCGCCATGACCAAGTAGAGATGATCGTCGCCGCCCGCGCCGGCGCCTGAGATGAACTGCTTCGCGCCATTCAAGACATAATGGTCGCCGCTACGCTTTGCTTGCGTGCGCAGCGCCGCGGCGTCCGAGCCGCTACCGGGCTCCGTGAGGCAGTAGCTCGAAAGAAACTCCATCGTCGTGAGCTTCGGCAGCCATTTGTTGATCTGGCGCTCGCTCCCGAACGCGTCGATGACGCTCGCGCACATATTGTGTATCGAAAGGTAAGCCGCGATCGTTGGACAGCCCATCGCGAGCGCCTCGAAGATCAGCACGCCGTCGAACCGCGACAGGCCGGCGCCGCCCGAAGCTTCCCGCACATTGATCGAGGCCATGCCCAGCGCGGCGGCGTCACGCAGCGCGTCTACGGGAAAGACATGTTCGCGATCCCAATCGAGCGCGAAAGGCGCCAGGCGATCGCGTCCGAAGTCTCGCGCCATTTCGCGGATAGCTTCCTGGTCGGCGCTCAGTTCAGAATAGGACGACATCCCGTCAATCACCGCAATTGTTGTGGTTAATCTGTCGCGCCAAAGCTCCTTGGCAAGTCAACGCCGCAGAGGCTCTCGGCGGCGCCGCCGAGAGCCTCTGCGGCGTAAGCCAGCGCGACGCGGCTTGCGGGGCCGCGTTGCAATGCACGGCAGGCGAAATCCCCCGCCTCCAGCAGGCGGTCGAGCGACACGCCCGTCTCGACGTCCATTCGCTCAAGCATATAGACGACATCCTCTGTCGCGACATTTCCGGCGGCTCCCGGCGCGAACGGACACCCGCCGAGCCCCGCGACCGAGCTGTCGACGATACTGACGCCGACTTCGAGGCATGCGAAAATATTCGCGAGCGCCTGTCCATAAGTGTCATGGAAGTGTACCGCGATATTCTCGAGCGGAACGACGCGCGCCACTCGCTCGACCATTCGGCGGGCGCCGAGCGGCGCGCCAACGCCGATCGTATCGCCCAGGGACACCTCGAAGCAGCCCATCGCCAGCAGCGCTTCGGCGACCGACGCGACTCGGCCGACATCGATCTCTCCTTCATAGGGACAGCCCAAGACGCAGGAGACGTAGCCGCGCGTCACGACGCCGTGGCGCCGCGCCTCTGCGACGAGGTCGGCGTAGCGCTCAAGACTCTCGGCGATCGAGCAGTTGATGTTGCGTATCGAAAAGGTCTCCGACGCGGCGGCGAAGACGGCGATCTCCTCCGCTCCGGCCGCAAGAGCGTCGTTCAGTCCGCGAAGGTTCGGAACGAGCACGCTCAGCCGCAAATCCCGCCTTGAGGTAAGCGCAAGGACCTCGTCAGTGTGCGCCATCTGCGGCACCGCTGCGGGGGAGACGAAGCTGCCCGCTTCGATGCGCGAAAGCCCAGCGGCGGCGAGGCGGTTGATGAGATCGGCTCGAATCTTCGGCGAGAGCGTCAGCTTCTCGTTCTGCAGTCCGTCCCGAGGCCCAACCTCGACGATACTGACGCTCGAAGGAACGTTCATTCGACGCCGTCCCGTTCGATCGTGACGAGTTCGGCGCCTTCCTTCGCCATGTCGCCCACCGCGAAGGCGACGCTCTTGACAACGCCGTCATGCGGCGCAGCCATGGCGATTTCCATTTTCATCGCCTCCAGGACAAGAAGAGTCTCGCCTTTGCTCACCGAGTCGCCCGACTTCACGGCGATGCGCGTGACGGTCCCGGGCATCGGGGCCAGCACGCTCTCATTCGTGGGCCCTTCGACCGACGATGACGCCGCCACAGGCGCCCAGCGGATGACATAGTTCCTGCCGCCGAGAATAACGACCACGCCGTCGTCAAGGGCGACGAGTGACACCTCGTGCTTCACCCCGCCGACGAGCAGCACGTGACGATCGCCGAGCTCTTGAACCTGCACCGGGGTGACGACGTCGTGAAAGTCCAGCGAAAAACCGCCGTTCTGCGGATTAAGGATCTGCGCAGTGAGCGTTCGGCCCGCCTGCGTAACCTTGAGTTCATGGCCAGAACGCTTATAGAGCCGCCACGCGTCCGTTGCGCCCCAGGGCGACCACTCGTCGCCGACCGCTTTGCTCGCTTCAATCGCCGTACGCCGAACGTTCGCCAGGAAGATCGACGCGGCCGCCGCGAGCAGAACGCGATCCAACCCGACGTCCGCAACGCCCTCCTGCGTCAGCGCATCGAGATTATTCGCGACGAATTCGGTGCCGTAATCTCCACGCGCCATGTTGTCGCTCTTCGAGACCGCCCGCAGCAGGTCGAGGTTTGTGACGACGCCGACGATCTCGACCTCATCCAGCGCCTTCTGGAAGCAGCGCAGCGCCTGCTCGCGAGTTTCGCCGAAAACGATCAGCTTCGCCAACAGCGAATCATAGTAGGGCGTGACGCTATCGCCGGCGCGAACGCCCGTGTCGATGCGCACAAATGGCGCTTCCTGCGGCGCGCGGAAGCGGACGATCTTTCCGACAGAAGGGATGAAACCCCGCGCGGGATCCTCGGCGCAAATGCGCGCCTCGATCGCGCAGCCGCTCATCCTCAGATCATTCTGCGTCAAGGGCAACGCCTCGCCGCAGGCGACGCGCAACTGCCACTCGACGAGATCCTGGTTCGAAATCATCTCCGTGACAGGATGTTCGACCTGCAGCCTCGTGTTCATCTCGAGAAAATAAAAGTGATCGTCGCCGACCAGAAATTCCACGGTGCCCGCGCCTACGTATTCCGCAGCGCGGGCGGCGCGGATCGCCGCGTCGCTCATCTGCCTGCGCAAAGACGGCGTCAGCCCGGGCGCAGGCGTTTCTTCGATGATTTTTTGGTGCCGGCGCTGCAGGGAACAGTCGCGCTCGAGAAACGATACGGCGCCGCCGTGAGAGTCCGCAAAGATCTGAATTTCAACGTGCTTGTAGCCCGAGAAATATTTCTCGATGAAAAGGGAGTCGTCGCCGAAGGCGGCGTGCGCCTCGCGTCGGGCGCTCTCGATAGCCGGCGCCAATTCTTCAGGCGCGCGCACGATTCGCATGCCTCTGCCGCCGCCGCCGGCCGACGCTTTCACCAGCAGCGGAAAACCGACGCCGCGAGCGGCCTTCAGCAGTTCAGCATCGCCGCCGCCGGATGAACCCGGCGCCACCGGCACCCCAGCCCTGGCCATCGTGGCCTTGGCCTCGCGCTTGGAGCCAAGCAACCGCATGGCGTAAGGCGACGGTCCGACGAAAATCAGTCCGCTGGCAGCGCAGGCTTCGGCGAAGTCCGCATTTTCGGAAAGAAAGCCGTAACCCGGATGTATGGCGTCCGAACCCGAACGGCGGGCGACGTCGATGATCTTCTCGACCGACAGATAACTATCGCGCGCCGGCGCGGGTCCGAGCAGACAGGCCTCGTCGGCGAGTTCGACATGAAGCGCGCGTGCGTCGGCTTCCGAATAGACCGCCACGGTCGCGACGCCGAGTCGCTTTGCAGTTCGCATGATCCGACAAGCGATCTCGCCGCGATTCGCGATGAGGAGCTTGCGCATCATGTCAATCGGCCGCTGTCCAGCTCGGCGTGCGCTTCTCGAGGAAGGCGCGAAGGCCCTCCTGCGCTTCTCCGCTCGACCGCCTTGCGGCGAGGCGGCTCGCCGCCTCATGCAGGATCTCTGTGTCGACGCCGTGGCCGTGGCATTCAGCGAAGAACGCCTTCACGTCCGCCTGCGCGCCTGGCGCGCCACGCAGCAAGTCGGAGACGATCGCCGCATGCGCCAAGCTGATCTCCAGCTTCGGCGTGACGAGATGCACGAGACCCAGCTTCTGCGCCTCGGCGGCGGAGAATCGTTCGGCGGTCAAAGCATAACGACGCAGCTGGCGCAGCCCTATGGCGCGAATGAGAAAGGGCGCGACGATCGCTGGAAGCAGCCCCAGGCGCACCTCGCTGAGCGAGAACGACGAATCATCGGCGGCGATGACGATGTCGCAGCACGCGAGCAGACCGACGCCGCCGCCAACAACAGCGCCCTTGGCCAGAGCGACGGTGGGCTTTGACGCCGTGTCCAAAGTGTACAGCATTCGCGCCAGCGCCAATGCGTCCTGTTCGTTCGCGCTCGAGGAGCTTTGTGAGACGCTGAGCATCGATCCGATATCGCCGCCGGCGCAAAAATAATCGCCAGAGCCTTCGATCGTGATCACGCGCACGTCGACGCGCGACTCCAATTCTTCGAGCGCCTCCTTCAGAAGCCCGATGAGCTCCGCATCGAGCGCATTGCGCTTTTGCGGCCGATTAAGCGTCAGAGTCGCTACGCCATGCGCGTCAACTGATTGCAGCAAAGCCGTCATAAAAGATCGCTCACATGCGAAAGAGACCAAAGCGCGTTTCTTCGATCGGCGCCCTTAGCGCGAAAGATAGCGCCAAAGCGACAGTCCGTCTCGTGTCGAGCGGGTCGATGACGCCATCATCCCAAAGCCGGGCGCTGGAATAGAGCGGCTGGCTTTGACGCTCATATCCCTCGCGAATGGGCCGCGCGAATTCTTCTTCTTCGGCCTCAGAGAAGGACTGCCGCTGTTTCTCCATGGCCTCCCGCTTGACCCGGGTCAGCACGCTCGCGGCCTGCTCGCCGCCCATGACGCCGATGCGCGCGCCCGGCCACATCCACAGGAATCGTGGCGAGTAGGCGCGTCCACACATCGCGTAGTTGCCGGCGCCAAAGCTGCCGCCCACGATGATCGACAGTTTCGGCACCGCGGCGGTCGCGACGGCAGTCACCATCTTCGCGCCTTCCTTGGCGACGCCGGCGCTCTCATATTTCGCGCCGACGATGAAGCCCGTTGTGTTGTGCAGAAAGAGCAGCGGCGTCTTCCGCCGCACGCAAAGCTCAATGAAATGCGCGCCCTTTTGCGCGCTCTCGGGAAACAGCACGCCATTGTTGGCGACGACGCCGACCGGATAGCCATGGATGTGCGCAAACCCCGTCACCAGGGACGAACCATAAAGCGCTCTGAACTCGTCGAACTCGCTCGCGTCGACAAGACGCGCGATCACCTCCCGTATATCGAACTGCTTTCGCGGATCATGCGGCAGCAGCCCGTAAATCTCCTCCGGGTCGTAGAAAGGCTCCACAGGCTTTCTCACGGGACCCGTGAGGTCCGCCGCAGGCCCGAGATTGCCGACGATGTCGCGCGCGATTTGAAGGGCATGTGCGTCATTTTCCGCGCAGTGGTCGGCGACGCCGGATCGACGGCAGTGCACGTCGGCGCCGCCGAGCTCTTCCGCCGTCACCACCTCGCCCGTCGCGGCTTTGACGAGCGGCGGTCCCGCCAGGAATATCGCGCCTTCGTTGCGCACGATGATGGTTTCGTCGCACATCGCCGGCACATAGGCGCCGCCGGCGGTGCATGAACCCATGACGACCGCGATCTGCGCAATGCCGCGAGAGGACATCGTCGCCTGATTGTAGAAGATGCGGCCGAAATGATCCCTGTCGGGAAAAACGTCCTCCTGGCTCGACAGATTGGCGCCGCCGGAGTCGACGAGATAAAGGCACGGCAGATTGTTTTGGGCGGCGATTTCCTGCGCCCGAAGATGTTTCTTCACGGTCAAAGGAAAGTAGACGCCGCCTTTGACCGTCGCGTCATTGGCCACGATCATGCATTCGCGCCCCCGCACCCGTCCTATGCCGGCGACGACTCCCGCCGCCGCGACGCGACCGTCGTAAACGCCGTGCGCGGCGAAGGGCGCGATTTCAAGAAAGGGCGACAGCGGATCCAGCAGCGCGTCGATGCGTTGGCGGGCGAGCATTTTCCCGCGCGCCAAGTGACGTGTGCGCGCTGCCTCGTCGCCGCCAGCGCGAATCTCCGCCGCAATGCGCTTCAACTCAGCGACGCGGCCAACCATAAGTTGGTAATTCTTCGCGTAATCGGCGTCTTTCGAATTGAGAAGGCTATCAAGGCGAGGCATATGTTCAATCCAAGGTCAGGCCGTCTCCTGAAACAGTTCGCGCCCGATCAGCATGCGGCGGATTTCGCTCGTCCCGGCGCCGATCTCGTAAAGTTTGGCGTCGCGCAGCAATCTGCCTGTCGGATAGTCGTTCATGTAACCGTTGCCGCCGAGACATTGAATCGCTTCCAGCGCCATCCATGTCGCGCGTTCGGCCGCGAATAATATCGCGCTCGCGGCGTCCTTTCGCGTCACGTGACCTCGATCACAGGCCTTCGCGAGCGCATAGACATAAGCGCGCGTCGCCATGAGCGCCGTATACATGTCGGCGAGTTTGCCCTGCATGAGCTCGAATTCGCCGATCGGCTGACCGAACTGCTTGCGCTCATGCACATAAGGCAAGACGACATCCATGCAAGCCTGCATGATTCCGAGCGGACCGCCGGCAAGCACCGCGCGTTCGTAATCCAGGCCGCTCATCAACACGTTGACGCCACGCTCCGGGAGACCAAGCACGTTTTCTTCAGGAACCTCGCAGTCTGTGAAAACGAGTTCGCATGTGTTAGAGCCGCGCATGCCGAGCTTGTCGAGCTTGGCGCTCGCAGCAACGCCGGGAAAGACACGCTCAACGATAAACGCCGTGATGCCGTGCGGGCCGGCGCCCGGGTCGGTCTTGGCGTAGACGATCACTACGTCCGCGTCGGGGCCATTCGTCACCCACATCTTGCTTCCGTTGAGCACGTAGCGGTCGCCCCGCTTCGTCGCATTGAGCTTCATATCCGTAACGTCGGACCCTGCGCCAGGCTCCGACATCGCGAGCGCGCCGACGTGATGGCCAGAGACGAGGTTTGGCAGATATCGCCGCTTCTGTTCGTCCGAACCATTGCGATGGATCTGATTGACGCAGAGATTGGAATGGGCGCCGTAGGAAAGGCCGACCGACGCCGATGCGCGGCTGATTTCCTCCATCGCGAGCACATGTTCCAGATACCCCATGCCCGCTCCGCCGTATTGCTCGTGCACGGTCAGTCCGAGCGCGCCAAGCGCGCCGAGTTTGGGCCAAAGATCGGCAGGGAAGGCGTTTTGCGCATCGATCTGCTGGGCGCGAGGCGCGATTTCCGCAGTTGCGAAGCCTTCGGTCGCGCTGCGAACACGATCGGCCACATCGCCGAGATCAAAGTCGAAAGTAGGCGTCCAATGGCGCATGCGCTTCCTCCGAAGGCGCGCGGTGATAGAGCCTATATTTCTCGAATCAGCGAAGTTTCAAGTTGCCGCTTGCGGCGACTGAGACCTTAAAGGCCGGCGCGATGTTCAGCGGCGGCGGCGGGGCTGCGCGTCGAGCACTTGCTGATCGACGAAAGGCGCCAGCGTGCGGAAATTCGCTTCGAACATGCCGACGAGCCTTTCAGCCATCCGCTCGAACTCTTCGCGTGACGCCCATGTCTGGATCGGATCCAGCATTTGCGAGTCGACGCCGGGAACCGACGCTGGCACGCACAGGCCGAAGGATTCATCGATCCGAAAATCCGCCTGCGCCAGCAAGCCGTCGAGCGCGCTCTGAAGCAGCGTCCGCGTGGCGGCGATCGGCATGCGACGTCCGACGCCGTACTGTCCGCCCGACCAGCCGGTATTCACCAGCCAGCAGTTCGCTTCGCTGGAAGCGATGAATTCGCCCAGCAACTCGGCGTATTCCGTTGGTCGGCGCGGCATAAAGGGCGCGCCGAAGCAGGCGGAGAACGTCGCCTGCGGCTCCTTGACGCCTCGCTCGGTCCCGGCGACTTTGGCGGTGTAGCCCGACAGGAAGTGGTACATCGCCTGCGCCGGCGTGAGCCGCGCGATCGGCGGCAGCACGCCAAACGCGTCGCAAGTCAGCATCACGATATTTTTCGGATGGCTCGCGCGGCGAGTGGCCGAGGCGTTGGGAATGAACTCAAGCGGATAGGCGATGCGCGTGTTCTCAGTTTTTGAATCGTCGTCGAAGTTGAAACGTCCAGCGTCAGGTTCGTAGGACACATTCTCGAGAATCGCGCCCTCGCGATGAGAGGCGGCGTAGATGTCCGGCTCCGATTGCTGCGACAGCCGAATCGCCTTGGCGTAGCAGCCTCCCTCGAAATTGAAGAGGCCGCTTTCGTCCCAGCCGTGCTCGTCGTCGCCGATAAGGCTGCGCATCGGATCGGCGGAAAGAGTCGTTTTGCCCGTTCCGGAAAGACCGAAGAAAACCGCCGATCCCCCCTCGCCGTCGTTGACGGCGCAATGCATCGGCAGCACGCCTTTCGCCGGAAGAACATAATTGAGGTAGGTGAAGATCGACTTCTTGATTTCTCCCGCATATTGGGTGCCGCCGATGAGCACGAGACCTCTGGAGAAATCGATGGCGATCACCGTGCTGGAGCGGCAGCCGTGGCGGGAAGGGTCCGCCTGGAACGATGGCAGATCCAGAACCGTCAGCTGCGGCTGAAAGCCAATGAGCGATCCGTCGACGGGCGTGAAAAGATGCCGCGCAAAGAGGGAGTGCCAGGCGAATTCCGTAAAGACGCGAATGTTCAGCTGGTGCGCCGGCGCAGCGCAGGCGTGAAGATCCTGAGAATAGAGTTTCATCCGGCGCGCATGCGCCAACATGTCGTGATGAAGCCGCTCGAATCGTTCGGGATCCATCGAGAGATTGTTATCCCACCAGATCGTCGGATCGGTTAACGCATCGCGAACGATGAATTTGTCTTTCGGAGAACGTCCGGTGTGCACGCCGGTTTCAACGACCAGCCCGCCCGTCGAAGACGCAACGCCTTCTCCGCGCCGCAATGCTTCTTCGTAGAGTTCCTTTGTCCCGCGATTTCGCCGAGCGTGCTCGGAGAGGTCCAAGTCATCAGACGCCGAAACCCCGACGTCGTCCGCCCGCCACATCGCCGTGTTCGCCATACTGAAACGTTCCTCGCCGGCCTGCTGCATACGCGACTCGCATTGCGCATGACGCGTCGGCTAAGCGCAAGCACTCTCGGGAAATAAAGCGTGGATTATTCAAATCAAGCCGCAGTAGACGTTCCTGTGGAACGGCAAACGCGGCCCCCCGCGTGATCTCTGCTCAACAAATAGGCTTCGGCTCGGCGATGGACGCCCTGCGATTAGCGATGTCCAAGTTCTTGGAACAACCGAACGTTCGGGGGGTTAAGGCGAGGCTCGAAGATACTTTCGAGAATGGAGGCAAGAATGGCGACGCCGGAACTCGAGCGCATCCGACAATCGGATCGCCCGATCAGCGAAACTGCCGCAGTCATGGGCGATAAAGCAATGGCGGCGGCGGAGAACGTGGGACAGCGAATCAATCGCACGATGGAGCAAGCAGGATCGGCGATCTCCACGATGCAGGAGAAGGGCGGCGAGGCGGCCGGCCGCGCCGGCGACGTGGTCGGCAACTTCCGCCAGGCGATCGAGAAGTCAGCGCGATCGCAGCCCACGACGACCGTGCTCATGGCGGTGGCGGCTGGCTTCTTGCTAGGCGCCATGTGGAACTCGGGCGGCGGCTACTCGCGAGACTAATCGCGCCGCCTGCGCGACGCTTTGTACGGCCGGCCAAGCGCCGGCCGTTCTATTCCGGGGGGTGATCGGCGGGCGAATCCCTTGCTCGCCAGGGGAAATGCTGAGGGCCAGTTGTCCGCCTGCAGCGCCGGCAGAGCGTCCAAGCGCGCACCCGACATACTGATTCGCGCGACGCCGTCCGCGAAGTCCAAGTCGGCCGGATCGACGGCCCGAAGCGTTTCGCCAACGCCCCCCAACCCATGATGAGCGATGACGACGTAGCAGAGGCTACGCTGGTCCCGCCGCAACATGAGGTCGACTACGACGCCCAATTTCTCGCCATTGGCGTCGGTGACCTCCGCGCCGACTGCGTGAGAGGCGGAGAAAAGAGTCGGCGCCGCGTGCGTCCTGCTGCTCCTCCGCACTGCTCTCAAGCTTCCGATTTCGTAAGTCGCCTCTCTGCCGAGCCATCGCCAAACGCCTACGGCGTTGACGAAGGTAAGGAAGAGGTTCGTGACCAACAGATTGCCTTGGCCGGACAGGCTCGCCAGCACGCTCCAAGCGATCGATCCGATCGTAAACACGACGAAGCCCCAACCCGTCACGCGCGCGCCGGCGTTGGCGGCCGTCATCATCGCAGCGATTATTGTTGCGGCTGGCGCAATCCAGCCTGACGCCCATTCCCACATGATCGATCGCCAGTCTTCGCGCCACGCGACACTGGGGGCGCAACCCAAAACTCGCCCACCTCGCTCCCGTTCCGTGAATCGCCTTGCGGGGACATCTCGAGCGCCGTGGACCGGCGAGTGGCGCCACAGCGTCGGCGATTCTGTCTAATCGTTCATAATCCGGAACAAAGTTGCTGAACCCGAGTTAGCTCTAGGAAATCCTAAAGGCAAAGATGAACTGTAAGGCTTGAGGTTGACGCATGATGTCAGTTCCAACTCATCTTCTCTGTTTCTCTCACTTGCGTTGGAACTTCGTCTATCAGCGACCGCAGCATCTCTTGAGTCGAGCAGCCAGGAATCTCGGCGTTTTCTACATCGAAGAGCCGATCTTCGCGGATGAGGGCGCGGCGCCTAGGATTGTCAGGGATGAGGCATGCGGCGTCGCCGTCGTGACTCCCGTTCTTCGACAAGGACTGTCGTCGGATCAAATCCGCGCTGAATTGCGGCGCGTCGTCAGCGATCTTGTGACGACGGTGCAGCCGTCGCGATGGCTTGGATGGTATTACACGCCGATGGCGCTCGAATTTACGCGCCATGTGACGCCGGATCTTTGCATTTACGACAATATGGACGAACTCTCCGCTTTCGCCGGCGCGCCCAAGGGCCTGCTCGATCTCGAGCAGGAGCTGATTACGAAGTCCGATCTCATGTTTGTCGGCGGGCAGAGTCTATACGAAGCGAAACGCAGGCGGCACGACAATATTCACGTCTTTCCAAGCAGCGTGGACACCGCTCACTTTCGGATCGCGCGCGATTGCGGCGTCGAGCCCGAAGATCAGAAAAATATCCCGCATCCCCGCATCGGCTTTTTCGGCGTCATCGACGAGCGGATGAACATGGACATCGTCGCGGGCATTGCGGCGCTACGGCCGCAGTGGCAGCTGGTGATGATCGGTCCTACCGCAAAGATCGCTCCGGAGTCGCTGCCTCAAGCGGACAATGTCCATTGGCTTGGCTGCAAGTCCTACCAAGATCTGCCGAACTATCTGTCGGGGTGGGACGTTGGCGTCATGCCCTTCGCGCTGAACGAGGCCACCCGTTACATCAGCCCGACCAAGACCCCGGAGTTTCTTGCCGCAGGCGTGCCGGTCGTTTCGACGCCCATCGCCGACGTCGTCAATCCTTACGGCGCCGCCGGTCATGTGGAAATCGCCACGACTGCGGAAGAGTTCGTCGCCAAGATCGAACTGCTGCTCGCCCGACCGAAGACGCGCTGGCTTAGCGCGGTCGACGCGCATCTGGCGGAAATGTCATGGGACAAAACCTGGGCGAGGATGATGCTGCATATCGCCAGCGCCAGTGCTGAGTCCAAAGCAGTGCGGGAGGGGCAACTTGTTTGACTGGCTTATCGTCGGTGCAGGCTTCGCAGGAAGCGTTCTGGCCGAGCGACTCGCATCGCAGCGTGACGAGCGCGTCCTCCTCATCGATCGTCGTCCGCACATCGGCGGAAACGCCTATGATCGGTACGACGACGCCGGCGTGCTGATGCATCAATATGGCCCGCACATCTTCCATACGAACTCGGAAGCCGTCTTCGAATATCTTTCTCAGTTCACGCGCTGGCGTCCCTACGAACATCGCGTGCTCGCGGAAGTGGATGGCATGCTCGTGCCGATACCGATCAATCTCGACACGGTGAATCGTCTCTACGGCCTCAACCTCGACTCTGACCAGCTGGCGCAATGGTTTGCGAGCCGCGCCGAGCATCGCGACGAGATCAAGACCTCTGAAGACGTCGTCGTGAGCACAGTTGGCCGCGAGCTCTACGAAAAATTCTTTCGCGGCTATACCAAGAAGCAGTGGGGCGTCGAGCCTTCCGAGCTCGACAAATCAGTGACTGCGCGCGTTCCGACCCGCCTCAATCGCGACGATCGTTATTTTAGCGATCAGTTCCAGTATATGCCGCTCCATGGCTACACGCGAATGTTCGAGAGGATGTTGGACCACCCCAACATCAGCGTGATGCTGCAGACCGACTTCGAGGAGTTGCGAAACGAGGTCTTCTATCGGCGGCTGATCTTCACGGGGCCGATCGATGAATATTTCAACTTCCGCTTCGGCAAGCTTCCCTATCGATCGCTGCGCTTCGAACACGTGACGCTCGATGAGGCGCGGCATCAGCCGGTGGCGGTGGTCAACTATCCGCAGACGCAAGCCTACACGAGAGTGACGGAATACAAGAATCTCACGGGACAGGAACATCCCAAGACGAGCCTCACCTACGAATTCCCCACGGATGAGGGAGATCCCTACTATCCCGTTCCCCGCGCCGAGAACGCGGAGATCTACAGGCGCTACGAGAAGCTCGCGATCGCGCAGCAAAACGTGTGGTTCGTCGGCCGGCTGGCGACTTATCGCTACTACAACATGGACCAGGTGGTCGGACAGGCGCTTGCGACGTTCCGACGGATAGACAAGGAAATTCCGCTTCCCAACAGTATAGGTTTCGCTGCGACCTCTGTCGCTGCGGAATAACGGCAAGTCCTACGCGAGGTTACACGACTCGGGGCTCGGCTAAGCTTCCGTCGTGAGTAAAAATACTGGTGTTTTGACGTCCACCCTTATAGAAAATGCCGCGTCGATCGCTCATTGTAATATTCGACCAATCGCATCGATGCTCCGGCGCCGGAAATTTGGTCGAGGTGAGGTTAGGTGAGCGCAGCGCGCATTTCCCTGGACGGGTCGTGGGACTTTAAATATCTGGGCTACGGCGGCGCCAAGCCGGCGGAGAGCCGGACGATTCTTGTCCCGAGCCCATGGCAGGCGCAATTCTCAGATTTGCGCATGCGTGGCGGCGTCGCGGTCTATCGCCGCGAAGTCCAAATTCCGCAGCACTGGCTGAAGCAGCGCATCTTCCTGCACTTCGGCGCCGTCTTCCATATCACCCACGTGTTCGTTAACGGCGCATTCGTGGGCAGCCACGTGGGCGGTTTCCTGCCATTCCATTTCGACATCACCGACCGGATCGTCGACGGAAAAGCCGAGATAAAGGTGAAGGTCGAAAGCCCGACAGACGATCCCTTCGAGTTCCCTACGACCCCGTTCGCCGAGATGCCCTTTGGCAAGCAAAGCTGGTACGGCCCGCTTTCGGGGATTTGGCAGTCGGTCTATCTGGAAAATCGTATCGCCGATCATGTAACGACGGTGCGCGTGCGTTCGTCGCACGCCAGCGGTGAGATCTCGGCGCATGTGCGGTTCGAGCGCCCGCTGACGGATGCGGCGGAGGTGATGATTAAAGTCATCGACGCAGAGGAAAACGCCGTGGCGCAGTCATGCGCCAAATTGGCCGCAGGCGTCGAGAACGCACTGCTGTATACGTTCGTCCCCGCGCCGCACTGCTGGTCGCCTGACACGCCATATCTCTACCGCATGCAGGTCTCCATGATGCGCGAGGGCGCCGTCGTCGACGAGAGCGAAACGACCTTCGGATTTCGCAGCATCGAGACCCGTGACGGCAAGCTGTACCTGAATGGGAAGCCCTTTTATCTGCGCGCCGCGCTCGACCAGGACTATTACCCTGACACGATCTGCACTTTGCCTTCCGTCGAATTCCTCGAGGACAGGTTCTATAAGGCGAAACAGCTCGGGCTGAACGCCTTGCGTTGCCACATCAAAGTGCCGGATCCGCGCTATTTCGAGGTCGCCGATCGCCTGGGTCTGCTGATCTGGGCGGAGCTGCCGAACGCCGGCGATTCGACTGAACTTTCGCGAGAGCGGAAGGAGCTCACGCTCAAGGGCCTCATCGATCGCGATGGCAATCACCCCTCGATCTTCTGCTGGACGCTGATCAACGAGAACTGGGGTGTAGACCTTGTTCATGACGCCCGCCACCGCGCCTGGCTCAAGAAGCTGTACCTATGGCTGAAAGCCTATGATCCGTCGCGGCTCGTGGTCGATAACTCGCCTCTGGCGCCAAGCTTCCATGTGCAGACGGACCTCGCGGATTTCCATTTCTACGCCGCTATTCCCGATAGCCGGGAGGACTGGGACAAGTTCGTCGAAGAACTCGCTGCACGAGCCGAGTGGCTCTTCAGCCCCGAGGGAGACGCGGTCATCACCGGCCAGGAGCCGCTGCTCTGTTCTGAATTCGGCAATTGGGGTCTGCCCGACCCTGAGAAGTTGAGAGATGCGGCCGGCGCCGAAGCCTGGTGGTTCGAGACGGGCCACGACTGGAGCGAGGGCGTCATGTACGCGCATGGCGTGCGGAACCGGTTCCATGACTGGAGTCTCGACCGCGTCTTCGGGACTTTCGAAAGCTTCATCGAAGCGACGCAGTGGCAACAATTCCGGGCGCTGAAGTATCAAATCGAAGCCATGCGCCGGAAGCCGCAGATTGGCGGCTATGTGATCACTGAGCTGACCGACTGTCACTGGGAAGCGAACGGGCTTCTCGACATGCGCTCGAATCCAAGGGTCTTCCACAATCTGTTTCATTCGATCAACGCCGATACGGTCATTCTGCCGACGCTAGACCGCCCCGCATATTGGTCGGGCGACGATGTTCGCGTCTCGCTCTGTGTGGCGCATGGCGGGCCGGACCCGCTGGAGCCTGCGACTCTCGAGGTGGCGCTCAATGAGCCAATGACGTTGGAGCTCTCCTCGATCCAGCCGGGGACCGTGGCCGATCTCGGGCAGATGTCGCTGAAACTCCCGCTTCTGGAAGAGTCCTGTCGACGTCACGTCACTTTTCGTCTGCGTTCACGAGAGGGTCGCCTGCTCGCAAGCAACGAGATCGACATCGCCGTGCATGCGAAGCGACGCGCGCCGGAGGTCTCTCTCTGGTCCTCGCACGCCGACATCCGCGATCGCCTGCACGCGCTCGGCTATGACTTGGCGGATGGCTCCGAGACAGCGGACGTCATCGTGGAGACCGAGGCGTCCGCCGCGCTCGCAGCCTATGTGCGCGCCGGCGGCCGCGCGATTCTCTTGACCGAGACGCCCGGATCGCTCACGCCGTTCTTTCCACATTGGCAAAGCGTCAAGGTCGTCGCGCGCGACGGCACGCTCTGGCGCGGCGACTGGGCCTCCTCTTTCGCTTGGCTGCGGCGGCAAGGTCCGTTCGCGCCCCTCCCCGGCGGCCCCCTGCTCGATTATGCGTTCGATCGCGTGATTCCCGCGCATGTTATTTCCGGCTGCAATCTGCTCGACTTCCAGGCTCGCGTTCACTCGGCTCTGGTTGTCGGATGGATTCATCGCCCGGCCGCCATTGCGGTCGAGCGCAATTATGGCACCGGACGCATCGCCATCGCGACCTTGAGATTGTTCCGTGATCCTCCGGGAGAAGACCCGACCGCCGCGGCTCTGCTTGCGGGTCTGATCGAAGTTGCGGCGCGAAAAGCCAGTTCGGCGGCGACGACCGCGAAGCTCGAACCCGTGGGCTGGGAAGACCTTTAGGCGCGCTGGCGCGTTATAGCGCCATGAATCCTCACCAAGAAATGACGGATGTCGCGGTCTACCGCCGCGCCCTGACGTATTTTCTGCCGGACTGGCTGCGGATCGCCGCGCTCGTCATGCTGATTGCGGTGTCGGTCGCCGTTGGCCTCCTGGAAGCGTGGCCGCTTGCGGTGCTCGTCGACTCCGTTCTTTCCAGCAAGCCGAAAGGCAATTGGATACACAGCTACTTTCTCGCGGTCCTGCCGAACGACCGACCGGGACAGATCGCGGGCCTCGTCGCGATCGGACTTGGTCTGCAACTCATCGGCTACACGGCCTGGATGGGCCGGATGATGATCAATTATTACCTGAACTATCGCGGCACCACGCGGGCGCGCTTCGATCTTTTCGCCAAGCTTCAGAATCTCGGCCTTACCTATCACCGCACCAGACCGCAGGGCGATTCGATTTACCGGCTCACGACGGACGCCTTCGGGCCGTGGGGCATTGTCGACGTGTTGATTGGCACCTCGGTTGCAGCCGTCACGCTCACCGTGATGACCATCATTCTTCTCTCGCGAAACGTCGGCTTAACGCTGGCGGCGTTTGCGGTCGCGCCACTCATGATCTGGAGCAACTGGCGCTTCGGCGTGAGAATTCATAAGCGCGCGCTGGAGTCGAAGCAGATCGACGCCGATCTCACGGCGCATATCCAGCAGGCGATGACGCGCATCCCACTGGCGCAGGCCTTTCGTCGCGAATCTTTCGAATTCCGGCGCTTCTCCGGCGCGGTCGGCAGAAGCGTAGACGCGCTGTTGCGGCTGAACTGGCAGGAGCAGCTCTATCCTCTCGCGCGAGACGGCATCCTGTCTGTCGGCGGAGCGATCATCCTCGGCTATGGTGGCTGGCTCGTTTACCGCGACCAGTATCTGGCGCCGGTCGCCGATGGCATGACGGTGGGGACGCTCCTCATCTTCATGGACTATTTGCGCAAACTGTGGGACCCGCTGAAGTGGCTAAGCGAATTCTTCGCCAAAGTGCGCATCTTCGAAGCTGCTTCCCGACGGGTGTTTCGTGTCCTCGACGAACGGGAAACCGTCGTCGACGCCCCCTCGGCGCGTTTGCTGCCGAGCAAGCCTCGGACCTTGACGATCGACGAGGTGAGCTTTGACTATGGCGGCGGAAAGCGGATTCTCACCGACGTTTCAGCGACGATACGACCGCGCGAGATGGTTGCGTTTGTCGGCGCGAGCGGCGCGGGCAAAAGCACGCTCTTAAGCCTCATGCTCCGCTTCTACGATCCAACGAGCGGCGCATTGAGATTGGACAGCTTGGACTTCCGAGACATGCGACTGGACTCGCTGAGAGCCCACTTCGCGCTCGTCGCTCAAGACAGCCTCGTGCTGCCGACGACCATCGCCGAGAATCTGGCCTATGGCCGACAGAGCGCGACGCGCGCAGAGATCGAAAGAGCCGCCGAAGCCGCCGGCGCCGCCGAATTCATTCACGGCCTGCCGGAAGCCTATGAAACGGTGCTGGCCGAAGGAGGCGCCAATCTCTCCGGCGGTCAACGCCAGCGGATCGCCATCGCCCGCGCGCTGCTGTCGGACGCCCCGTTTCTTGTTCTCGACGAGCCGACGAGCGCGCTCGACCCTGAGCAGGAACGGCGGCTGATTGAAACGCTGCACCGACTGAAAGGGTCGCGCACGATCATTCTCGTGACTCATCGGCTTGAATCGGTGGTCGACTGCGACTGCATTTACGTGATGAGCAAAGGACAGATTATCGAGCGCGGCGCGCACGACGACCTCATCGCTTCGGGCGGCGCTTTCTCGAAGGCCTGGCGACGCCCCGAAGCGGCCGAGTGATGCCGTGCCGGATGAAGATCGTCACCTCGCGGCGTAGCGCCGCGTAGCGCTTCGCAAGCGATCGATGCGCGCCTGGCCAGGCGATTCAATTTCCAGCATCGCGCGATGCAGCGCCTCGAGCGGCCCCGCGCCTTGAAGCGCCTCGGCCATCGGTTCGCAGAGCAGTCGGCCAGCGCCAGGATCGCGGTGACATAACGGATCCCACAGCCCCATAGGCGTCCAGAGATCGCGGTCATGCCATTCCGGCATGCCCAGGATCGGGTAGAGACACGCGCCGCGCAAAGGCGCATTCTGCTGCAAAAGCGTGTGGCAGGCGTCAATGACTTCGCAAAGCCATGGCCCGCGATTGTCTCCGACGTGGCTGGTCTCCGTAATCATCACCTCCCGGTCATAGCGCCGCCAGACAGAGGATATGAGATCCGAAAGCGGCGCACGACGCGGGTCGTCGTCAGGAAGCGGCGGCACGTTTCCGTCATCGTTCGGCGTGTCATTCAGTTCCCACTGATTGGTCCAGTAGTAGTTGATCCCGACGATATCCAGATGATCTGGACTTCCGCCGAGTTCGGGCAGAAGCCTGCCGCACAACATGTCCCAACTCTGAAACACCAGCCGCTCATTGAAGTCGTGCGCTTGAGCGGCGAGATCCGGCCTGTTGTTGGGGCAAACGACGCGGCACAAGGGATCGACATTGACGAAGCGCGCATCGGGACAGGCGGCCCGAATCGCATTAATGCCGGCGATGGCGGCGCGCGCGAGCGCGACTTTCAGATCCCAGCCCCGACCCGACCCGTAGGGCGCAAACAGGGCTTTCTCGCCAGCGGCATAGGCCATGAACGAAGGCTCGTTGATCGGCGTGAAGACGCAGCGCCCCTCAATACGCGCGTCGATAAAACGCGCCACCGCATAACAATAGTCCGCGAAGCGCCGCGGGAAGGCTTCGGACCAAAGGTCGACGTCCTGCGGGAACCCATAATGAAAAAGGTCCCATATCACGCCCACGTCGTGGCGGTTCGCGGCCTCGATGAACGGTTCGAGGGAGGAAAAGTCGAACCGACCGCGGCAATCGATGAGAGGCCAACGAACAGTCTCACGCGCGGCGTGCAAGCCGAGACGCGCAATGTCCGCATAGTCCTCGTCGACATTCGCGTCGTGACCCGTCGCGACCACCTGGTCGAACCACTCGCCGTGCCTGTTGAAGCCCGTCGATCCTTCAAACCCCGCAAGAAAGAAGCTCTGAAACATGTGTTTACTCCCCGATTACTCGCGGAGACTGCTCTACGGCAGCCGTTTTGGCGCGAGCGGACCAACCGCATGCGCGCCGCTCGACGTCAGTCGACGATAGGAACCGACAAGAGGCGTCTCGATACGCTCCAGCCGCCCGGACGGATCGGGATCGAGATCCCACAAGCCCATCTGCAGCAGATGATCTTGCAGCGGCCTCGTTCCCTGGCGATAGGCCCAGGTCACAAGCGCGAACATCGGCCACCACGTATAGCCGACCATTCGAATGCCCCTCGCCCGCAACGCTTTCACCGCCTCGACTGAGTCGGCCAGCCATGCCTGACGCTGTTTCACCGAGCCCTTGGTCGCGGTCTCGGAGATCATGATCGGCGCGCCGTAGCGCTCGAAATACATCTCGCCGATTTTGGACACGAGGTCGCCGGAAGCAAGTGGCATTCGAATGCGCAATCGTCCCAGCCGGTCGCGAGACATGCGCTTCATCGTGAAGATCGGATAAAGGTTTACGCCGACTATGGGCAGTTCGAGAGGCTGGCTGAGGAAGGCGGCGAGCGCCGCTTCCGACGCATTCTGTCGGCGCAACCACGCCCAAAGCGGATGACTCGCATCGACGCGCCCGCTGATGAGATCGAGCGCAAGAAAGACGATGCGCTGGCGCCGTTCGACTTCCTCGGCCAAGGTTGGATCGTTTGAAATGAAGACGTCCGTTGCGTCGACGTGAAACGGCACGATTTCGGGGTCAATGTCTTTCAGCGCACGGGTCGTCTCAACGATTCCCCGACAAATCGACAACATCACCGCCACGAAGCTGGGCCAGCTGCGTCCAAACGGCGGCCACCACCCCAGACGCCCGCAATACCATGCGGTAATCCGCGGCTCGTTGAGCGGCGTGTACCATCTGATCCGGCCCCGAAATCGCTCGGCGAGCCGCGCCGCAAATTCTGCGACGCGTTGGGGATAGTCCGCGTTGAGGAAGGCGTTCTCCAGCCAATGCGGGAGACCGTAGTGAACGAGGTCGACGATTGGATCGATGTTGAGTTCAAGCATACGCTCGAGCGCGGCGTCGACGAAGCTGAAGTCCCAGACCTCAGGCGCCGGTTGCACGCGATGCCAGGGCACGCCATAGCGCGCGCAGGGAACGCCCAGTTGCGCCATCAGCGCCAGATCCTCGGACCAACGCCGGTAGTGGCCGGTAAGCTCATATTCATCCAGCAAACGCCCTGTCTTCGGGTGCGGAGCGGTGATGAACGTGTCTTCGATGCCCGTCGCCCATAAGAAGGCGCCGGGCGCAGTCAGCCGATCAAGTTCTTTTGCGGAGGGAAGCATAAGCTTCAGCGACTGCCGGCGGTCGTGGAGAACGGCGCCCAGGGTCTGGCGCGGCTCCACGTGCTCAGGGAGGCGCTGTAAACCCGGCGTCGGCGCGGATCGGACGGTTGCGGAGCGTCTTTCGTCATGGGCGTCCTCCGTCGCGGGAATTGGCGCCTTACAGGCGATGCTACGCTCGAGCCTGCTGTGTCGGGTTGGCTTGGCTCCTCGAGGTTAACCCGGAAGACAGGCTCCGGTTCCGGCGTCCAGCGAAGTTGCGCAGCGCCGACGGGCGAAGATATCCCGCACTCGGAGAAGAACCCAGTTGCGTTGAAGCGTGAATGATGGAGCGGGTGGAAATTTCGCCCGTCTGAAGGAAACGAATGACGTGCTGTAAAATGAACAGCGCGCGGCCACGCGAGGCCGCGCGCTTGAGTGCGTCAGCGAACGCTTTTTTGAATGGCTTCCATCAGGAAGGACTTGGGTTTCTTCTTGCAATAGCGCACGACCTTGTCGGTGTTGCGCTTCACGTCGCGTGAATCGATCACGGTCTGGTTATTCTTCGCGTTGAAGTAGCCCCGCATCCAATTGGCGACGAAGTCCTGAGTGTCGCCGTCATATTCCGCGAACTGCTTGCAGGTGATCTCCGACATTTCGATCATGACCTGCGCATTGGCTGGGACGGCGATTGCGATCGCGGCAAGCACGCCAGCGAAGATAAGTTTGCGATTCATGTGCTTCCCCGTCCTATTATTTCTGATCAAAAGCGCGTTGCAGACCGGCCATAACGGATTCATTCGGATTGGACGCGCACCAGTCCTTCACGCTCGCCGAGTTCTTGAGAAATTTGTTCAGATCGATGAAGGTGCGGCCGCTTTTCTGCGCGAACCATCCGGCCATGAAGGCTGCGAAATCGGCCCGATCGCTGTCGGGCATCGCGAGCATCTCACCGCAGGTGATGCGCGTCATGTCTATTTTGACCTGCGCGTTGGACAGCGTAGGCGCGAGCGCTCCCGCCGCGACGAACGCCAATATCAGCTTCCTCATCAGATTTCCTCCGAATAAGACCAATCCAAAGGGCCGCTCTTACCTATGCGCGGCTCTCGCCGGTGAGAAGCCGCTGCGCCGGTTCATCCGCCAATGAGCGATGTCGCCGCCGCAGCGGAGTTCCCGCCGGACTGCGTGAACTAGACATTTAATAAAGGGAAGTCCATCGGCATGATTTGGCGGTTCGCCAGTTCGCCCCGCGGCTTTATTCTTGCTTTCGGTGCAAAAAAGCCTACCCGGCAGTTGAATCGGCATTTTCATCAAAATGCTTGACTGACGCGCTCGTCAGCCTGCGCGAGCTCCCGGAGCTTGTCGGACTGACGCTCAGCATTTCGGCGGCCGCGGCAATCGTGGGCAGGCTGCGGCGGGAGTTCCGCTATCCGAGCTCGAAAACCCGCACGAAAAACCAGTAAGCCCCAAAGCAGGCGATGATCGCTGAACAGACTTTAACCAGGAGCGGACTGCGCTGACCCTGAGTGAAATTCTTATCGATCACAAGGAGTAAGGGGAGAACAATGAGCACCACGCCGATCTGCCCGACTTCGACCCCGATGTTGAAACTCGCCAGCGCGGGGACGATGGCGCGCTGCGGAACCCCGAGTTCGATCAAGCCGCTCGCGAAACCGAAGCCATGGATGAATCCGAAAGCGAAGGTGTCGCGCCAGCGATTGTCCACCTTACGCGTATAGAAGTTCTCGAGCGCCACATAGATGATCGACAACGCGATCGCGATCTCCACCCAGCTGCTCGGCAGATTGATGAGTTCGAGCGCGGCCAGCGACAGGGTGATCGAATGCGAGACGGTGAAGGCCGTCACGATCTTGACGACCGGCCAGATGCGAGTCGCCCAGAGCATCACGGCGATCAGAAAACACAGGTGATCATAGCCGGTGACGATATGTTCGATCCCGGCGGAGAGAAATTTCGGCGCAAGCTCCCATGGCGTCAGCAGCGGCTTCGAGAGATCGATCATCTTGTCGCCGGGATAGATCATGACCTGTCCGGGCGCCGGCTCGCGGCCCATGCGCTGCGCCTCATTCAGATTGGACTCGTCGCGCTTCTCGCCAATGCTGACGAGATGTTTCGCCCGCGGTCCTTGCGCTTCGAGGAGTCTGAAGGGGTTATAGAAAATCTGACCCTCAAAGGCGCTGCAATCAATCCGTAACACCACCCTTGAGTCGCTCGGATTGGATGGATCCACGCCGACGGAGTCGACCGCGCTTGCGCACGTCTGGCCTTCCGCGTTCTGCAGATCGACGCGCTGCTGAATGAATTTGCCGATCATGCCCTCAATCACGCCGGGCTCTGTCAGATCAACGTCGCTCTGCGGCTTGTTCTCGGCGAACATCCTTTCGATATCGGTTCCAAGAAAGCCGACTTCGACGCGATAATGACCCTGCCCTTCCGGCACGATGCGGCTGCTGGAAATATTCGCGGTATGGGCGCACGCCGCCGAGACGCTCGCGAACAACGCCAGAATTGCACCGAGCGCACTCTTCCGCGACCATACCATTGCAGCGCACTCCCTTGACGCGCCGCGCGCCGGCGACGTATGCAGTTTTGCTAAAAGATGCATATCGAGAGCCAGGGGCAAGCTCAAGTAGGGGCGCGGGTGAAGTCGGCGCCGCTTTGGCGTAAATTCTTGTTGCGCCGCGTCAAACCGGCGTCGCTGGTCAAGTCTGCGACAATGTGAAAAATCGGCGATTGGCAGCCGCGCGGGACTCTCTGCGTGCGAGGTTAAAACCGCAACCCTGGTATACTCCGGACTTCCCGACATGAGGATGAGCGAACACGCAATATTCTCTTCTCGTAGGTGCGCTTCCCGGATCTTCGTCGGCTTACATGCGCGTCTGCTATCGCTCTCTGCGGCGATCCTTTCGTTTGTCGCGGCGCCTGAATCCGGGGCCGCATACGGAACTGTTTCCGATTCCTCGGCAGCAGGGCGAGATCAGCAGCTTCGCCCCGCCATCGTACTCACCGGCCCCTCTGCGGCGCCGCAAGAGGCGGGACGCCCGGCGATCATTCTCGCGCACGCCATCGTTGTCCGCACCTCACCCGCGCAAGGCGGCGTCGGCGCCGGAGACATCGGAAAGGTTGACGTGTGGTATGACGCCGGCATTCGCGACGCCTTTGCCGCATTGGCGGTTGTCAGCGCCTCGGGCGAAAGAGTCGACAAACGCGACGCAGCGATTGATAGCGCCGATCCGAGCCATGTGTCGGTGAGCGTCAATAAGCTGACGCCCGGCAAATACACGGTCCGCTACCGGGCGCTCTCGGCTGACGGCCATCTCGTCAGCGGGGCCTGGGAGTTCGAGGTGCGCCCGTAAGGCGTCTCGCAAATGCGAAAAGAATCGCCCAAAGGGCGACAGGTGGAGCAAGGGAAGGATGCGTAAGCGATGACTCCGGGACGTCTGAATTTGCTGATTTTCGCCGGCATCGTTCTGCTCATCGGCGTAAACGGCGCGGCGTTTTCGTATCGACTTTGGGCGCCTGCCCTCAGTCAATATGTGGACGATTTCTGGAAAAAGCACACGCTGAAGCCCGCCGAAAAGGCGGGCGATCGCACGATTTCGGAGTGTCTTGGAGTCAGCGACTTCTATTCCGTCCACCTCACGACTTACTTCCTGCCCGATTCGGAGGAGAGCGCGGGAGGGCCGACGGACGATCTGAGCAAATATGATGAGTATTGCGACCGCGTGCCTGGACCCGGGAAGGTCATTTTTTCCGTCACGCTCATGGAAAAGGAGGCGCGAAACGAGTCCGTCGCGCTTTCCTTCTACGAATATGATTCTCAGGGCGGCCTCAAACAGATCAACACCTTGCCGTCTCATCCTCATTCCAGCGGCTTTGTGACTTTGGATGCGACTGTCCCACGCAAGGGAAAGTATCTCCTAAAGCTCGCGTTTGGCGACGCCAAAAACGCCGAAGACACGATCGAGATGCCGATCTTCGTCGGGCGATGATCCGCAGTTTGCGAGGAGAGCCGGACGTGATGTCAGTTCGTCGGCCGTCTTCGCGCTCGGCGTTTTTGCCGCCAGCGCAGAAAGCCTGTCACGTAAAGCGCTAGCGGCGTCAGCCCGACTATTAGAACGATCGAACGGCCGATGGAGCCGAAAGCCTCGCCGCTGTGCAGCGGGAAGAGCCATTCAAGGAACGAGTCGGCGGCGGAGAATTCGCTCCGATCCTGCACATAGGTGACGCGACCGCTGTACTGATCAATGCCGACGTTCCGGAATGTCTTTGCTCGATTGGGCTCGTCCTTCGATTGCCGGCCGACGACATAGACGCCGCTGGGCGCGCTCGGCAGAAGGATCCAGTGCAGCGCGCCATCGGGAAAAACTCTGCCGGCGACCGCGGCGGCCGCGTCGAGGCCGATCGCCGTTCGGCCGGAAGTCGGCGTCGACTTTCCGAAATCCGGATCTGCGCGCACCTCGGAAAACATGCCTGCCACGGAGCGCGTTGCGGGCTTGAAAATCATGGAGACGCCTGTGAACAGCGCAACCAACAAGAAAACGACGAAGTAAGCGCCAACGCTTCTATGCGCGTCATAGACGATGCGCTCTGGGCTCGCGCCCCATTTGATTTTTAGGCCCAGGCGCCAGTCGCCATTGCGCGGCCACCACAGATAAAGACCGACAAGGATGGACATGAAAACAAGGATGCCGACCGCACCCAGGATATAGGCATTGTTGACTCCGAGAAGCAGAGTCCAATGAAAGGCCATGACGAGCGGAATCAGCGGCTGCGACAGCGCGCTGTCTCCGTGTAGAAGAAGCCGCTGCCCTTTGACCTTCGCCGTGTAGGGATCAACGAACATCTCATAAACGTCGGCGTCGAAATCGTCCGTCTCAACCATGTAGGTAATTGCCACGGCCGCCGCTGCATGGCGTGGCAGCGTGACTCGCTCCGGCTTGCCGTCAGCGGGCATCGCCGCGACGGCCGCTGCGAGAACTTCGTCGAGTGGGTGAAGGACGGGTTTCGCCGGCATCTCAACGCGCATGATCGACGCGTTCAGCCATTCGTCAATCGTCTCGCGAAACGCGAGAATGCTGCCGCTGAGCCCGACCAAAACAAAAACCGCGCCCGCGAAGAGGCCGATGGTTCGATGAATCTGCAGCAAGAATTTCCGAGCGTCTTTGCGCGGGCGCGAGGACCGCGACGGCGATGCGATTTTTTCTTCGACCTGGGATTCGATAGTCCTGTCAGACATTGCAGAGAACTCGGTCATAGGCGTCGGCCGCACACGATGACCGCCTAATTCCGACCGAGTTGGAGCAGTCTTGTCAACTAAAGCCGCGGGTCACGTCGCGCGCAGAGAACGCGACTATGCCGAAATTTGCGTATGCTTGGCTATCTCTTATGCCGTCGAACTTCGATGAAGAGATAAAGAGCGCCGACAATCACGATCATCATCCAGGTGGCAATGGCAAGGATCCAGGTCTGTCCGCTCCACATACCCCCTCCTCCATGGTTCGCTCATCGTCACGACATCTCCCGGTGTTTTGACGTGCGGTATTCGGCCAGCCCGAGGCGTTCGGTCCGATGTAAGTATGATGGATATAGAACGCCATCATACTCCTCATCAATTCCGAGTAAAGGATGGATTTAGAGCGATATTCGCTGATCCGTCGTACAATTCGGTCGCGTTTCCTTTCAGCCACAGCCTTCGTCACATGCTGGAGAACGCCGGCAGCGGCCGCTCAAAGATGCTCGGCGCCGGAAGGCGGCGCCGAGCGGCAGCAGCGTTTTGCTTTATCGCCCTGGACTGGTAATTCCTGGAGACAGGCGTTTTAACAATTAGAGCACTAAGAGACGGACAAGATGAAAGCAGAAAAGTGCAAGGGGGCGACGCTCGCGGTCGCTGCGATTTCGATGGTCATCGCCGGCGCTGCGCCGCCCGCCAAGGCGGCCTCGACCACAGGCAAAGTGCACTGCCTGGGAGCAAACAGTTGTAAAGGCAAAGCCGACTGTCACACCCCGAAGAACGCGTGCAAGGGTATGAATTCCTGTAAAGGCCAAGGCTGGATTTTCAAAGAGTCTGCCGCCGCTTGCGAGGAGGCCGGAGGGAAGGTCCTCGACTGACGTTGTGGCATCGCGATCTCAGCGTCGGCGAATCTTAGGTGAATTGACCTAACAGCATAGTCCGCCGACGCTCTGATCAACCAATCTCGAAGGGGCTGCGCGCCTCGCGCCGTGCGCCGATGATCCCCGAGGCGCCACGGCTAATGCGCGTCCTCGGTGGGTTTTGTCGCCCGCATTCATTCACGCAGTAGATAGCAAGTCCGCGACATTCGCCTCCGCTGGCAATCCGCGCGACGTCTGATCTTCAAGACGAGAGAACTCGGGCGGCAACGCCCCTGCTTCACGCCTCATCCACTGTTTGCGCGCGGTTTGTTCAAACGCCGCCAGAATGCGGCGTTATTTGCCCGTTCGACGTGGAATTTTTCAGCGCGCCACGGGGCCTCAACGCCGCCGCCGCGCCGCCACTCTGGCGCGGCGCTGATCTTTAAGGAAGAGCGCGCCTTCGCTCGAAGATCTTGCCGACCCCAAATGGCCGCTAAATGAGAACCTGATCTTTAGGGACTCGAAGGTGGGAGACAGCGATGTCGATAGCGGTGCGGGAAGCGCCTTATCACTGGCGCGCAAGGCAAGCAGGCCTCGTCGACGAAGTTGGCGGCGCCTCAACCGTCATCGTCGCAATTCTAGGGCTAATCGGTCTTTATGCGCCGATCCTGGTCGTGATCGCGACGATTCTTTTCGGCGTGACCCTTTTGATACATGGCAACACCATATTGTCGGAATATGCTCGAATTTCCGTACTGGCCGGCCCAAAGTCGCCCATCAACGCCTTCAACGCCAGCGCTCGCTCGGCCGTTGTCTTGCTCGGCGCAGGCGGCATTGCCCTTGGCGTGCTTGCGTTGCTCGACTTCAACTCCGCTGTGCTCACGCCCATCGCATCGATCATGTTTGGCGTCGCGCTCATCTTGAGCAGCGTCTCAGCATGGCATTTAGATGTCCTCAGACGGGCGTCAGGCTGGGAAGAACAGTCTCCACGAGAATTGATCGCCAATCAGATGGCCTTTGATTCCATTGGCATCCAAGTCTTTGGAGCTCTTGCTGCGGTCGTGCTTGGCGTTCTTGCCGCATCTGGCGCGAGCAATGATCTGACGTTCAACCTCGCGGCGCTGCTCGTCCTCGGTTCAGCGCTCGTTCTAAAAGGCGGCAGCCTTAACGCGATCCTCTTCAGCTTCATGCGTTCGACGTCCTGAGAGCGAGCCGCCGCGACTTTACATCGCCAGCGGCGCGGCGCCGTCGTTGAGATTGAAGCGCGTGGCGCCTCGACCGGCTTATCTACGGAAACTCACGCGCAAGCGCGTCGTCCGTCTTGACTATGTAAATCTAACGCTAAGTGCAATTGCGCGTTCTCTTGCCCATGCGGCGATCGCAAGTCTGGAGACACTGTCATGGCCATTACATCTCGGGAGTCGTCATTTCGTGAAACAGCGGCCTATGGCGGCCTTATCGACGCCATTGGCGGACTAGCCACAATCGTCATTGCGATCGTTGGACTTTCGGGCGTGAATGCGCCGATGATGGCGTCGATCGCTACGATCGTCTTTGGCGTCGCTTTGCTGATACAGGGCGGAACCATGCTGTCTGAATACGCTCAAATCATCTTCCCGGCCGGATCGAGCACAACGAGCGCCGAGGGATTTGGCGGCAGCAGCCTGTCAGTCGTCTTCCTGGTAGGCGCGGCGGGCATCGTCCTGGGCGTGCTCTCGCTGCTTGGCATCCAGCCTGCGGTGCTGACCCCGGTGGCGACGATCGCTTTCGGGTCCGCGTTGGTTCTGAGCAGCAATGCAGTGTGGCAACTGCACGTGCTCGGCCAAGAGTCGTTGAGGAGCAGAGGTCAGGCCGGCGCCGCCGGCGGCGATATCCTGGCGAGCGAGATGGCCTTCGGCTCAGCAGGCATTCAGGCGCTCGCGGGACTGGCGGTCATCGTGCTGGGCATTCTGACGGTCGCCGGCGCGCCGAATGATCTGACGCTGAACCTTGTCGCCTTGCTGGCGCTCGGCGCGACGATCGTTTTCACCGGGGGCAGCCTGAGCGCCACCTTGATGAGCTTTATGCGCGCGTCCTAGCGCGTCGCGAGCAAAGTCATGACGATGCGAGTCGTGCGACTCGCATCGTCATCGATTGAGCATTGGTGTGCGCTGCGAACGACTTGGGCCAACGACAACTCGCCGTTTTGTTCGATGTGTTGAGGCAGGTGCTGCCTCGCACCACTGTCAAACGCCATCTCGCTTCGAATCAATTGCCGCAATGTCCTGTTCCACGCTGAATAGCGTCAGCGCAGGAAAGAGAAGCCGCTCATGAAACTGCCTGCTCCGGCGACAGCTCTGCTTTTTGCATTGCTCATGACCGGCGGTGCGCGCGCCGCGGATGCCCTGCGAGATCAGGTGAAGGGCATGTTCGAGCCCATACCCCAGACGCCGCGCGCGCTTCCTGACAATCCGGCGACGCCCGAAAAATTGTCGCTGGGCAAAATGCTCTATTTCGATCCGCGCCTTTCCGAAAGCCACATCATCAGTTGCAGCACTTGCCACATCATCGGACTGGGCGGAGCCGACGGCCGGCCGACGTCGATCGGGCATAATTGGCAACGTGGCGGTCGTAACGCGCCGACAGTTTTGAATGCGGTTTTCAGTACAGCGCAATTCTGGGACGGTCGCGCAGCGGACCTCAAGGAACAAGCAGGCGGACCGATCATCAATCCCGTTGAGATGGGAAGAACCAAATAGCACGCCATTGATCAGCTCAAAGGCATTCCAGGCTACGTCGAGGCCTTCAAGAAGGCGTTTCCTCGCGAAGCTGATCCCATCGTCTATGACAACATCGGAAAGGCGATCGCTGTCTTCGAGGCCATCCTGATAACGCCCGATGCGCCATTCGATCGCTGGCTGCGAGGCGACGACAATGCGCTGACCGTCACCCAGAAGCAGGGACTGAAGATATTCGTCGAAAAGGGCTGCGCCAGCTGCCACAATGGCATCAATGTCGGCGGCGGCATGTATGCGCCTTTCGGCGTGGTGGGAAAGCCAGGATGGGAATATTTGCCGCCGGACGACCGAGGCCGATTCGTTGTCACCAAGAGCGTCAGCGACGACTATGTTTTCAAAGTTCCGACGCTGCGCAATATCGAGTTGACGGCGCCGTACTTCCATAGCGGGCACGCTTGGGATCTGAAGCAGGCCGTGGCTGTAATGGGCGAATCTCAGCTCGGCGAAAAGCTGACCGAGAGCGACATCGATAAGGTTACTGATTTCCTAAAATCTCTGACCGGCCGCCCGCCACAGTTCACTCTCCCGGTTCTGCCGCCCAGCGTGGCGACGACGCCGCGACCCCAGCCCTAGTCGGGCTCACTGCAGAGAAAGCCGCCGAGCGGAAGTCTCGACGGCGACGTTAAATACGTAAAATCAGAGGGTTGGAACGAGAGTGACGACCCGGCGGCGTCTGGGGGCTACTCGAGTCCAGGATCGATGCCCGCCAGGGACATGGCAAAAACGGCGACACACAAGCCAAGCGCAACCGTGACGCCGACAAGCGGCGCCGCGAGACTTTGAAGTTGTTTCAGGAAGCGCATGAATTGGTTCGCCTGAGAAAGGATCACGATCTAATAGGCGGAGCCGTTAAAGGGGCGTTGAGCGTCGCTGTCAAGCCGTAAAACAACGGCCGGGAGCCAAAAGCGAGATTCGACGGTGAAGGGACCTACTTTCCGCGTCGACGACGCCACGATTCGAAAACCCAGGACCCTACGACCAGCACCAGAAGGTAGACGATCGCCGCACTAGCCATCTCCGGAAGCTGATCCGCGACTCCTGGCCAGAACAGCAGCGCGAGCAGGGTCACGACGCCGGCGACAAGAGCAGCCAAGAGCGCATCGTAATGCATGTTCTGAAAACCTCTCATCCTTAGCGTCGCCCGCGCGACGCCGCTCACGCGCGGCGGGAGGATCCCCGCAGACGACTTGGCGTCGTCTCTAGCGCGATCGTCTCTCTGAATGTAGCGCCCTTCGCTCAAAAGCCCTCAATCTGGTTCGTTGTTAGCAACGCTTTCGAATGCGACGGCCGCAATTTCGATGCGATCGACCGACCCGCGCAGCGCTGAAGAGACCCCGTCCTGCTGCCGCTGGCGGCGCGCGATGCGGAAGCGGCGACGCTTGCCGCAGGATTTCTCGCGCTCTACGTGCGTTGCGTTGCGAATGTAGGGCGAAGTCATGTCGCGTTTGCGCTTATCTTGGTTCGGCTCATTGCTCTTTAAGACGCTTCGCCAACCAATCGCGCGGCGCTCGCCGCCGATCAGAAGAACTGGCCGATGGCTTCGCGTGACTACGCAAACACGCGCTACAGCAGTCTCGACCAGATCAATGTTCAGAACGCCTCTCAACTGAAGCTCGCATGGTCGTTCTCAGTTGGCGTCGCTCGGGGCCAAGAAGCCGCGCCGCTCGTCATCGACGGCGTTATGTATGTCGTCGCCCCTTACGACGGTCCGCGTCCCAATCAGGTCTTTGCGCTCGACGCCGCGACTGGCGAACTCAAATGGTCCTATGCTCCAAAGCCGGACGTCGCGGCGAAGGGAGTCGCCTGCTGCGACGTGGTGACGCGCGGCCTCGCCTACGACAATGGCAAGATCTTTCTCAACACGCTCGACAATCACATGGTCGCGCTCGACGCACGGACGGGCGTCGAAAAATGGGTGACGAAGCTCGGCGACATCAATCTCGGCGAGACGATCACCATGGCGCCGCTGGCGGTCAAAGGTAAGGTGCTTGCGGGCAACAGCGGCGGCGAAATGGGCGTTCGCGGTTGGCTGACCGCCGTCGACCAGAACACCGGCAGAATCGTCTGGCGCGCGCATTCGACCGGCCCCGATACGGAGGTGCTGATCGGCCCGGACTTCAAACCGTTTTATGACTGGATGAAGGGAAAGGACCGCGGCGTCGACACCTGGCCGCGCGATCGATGGAAGACCGGCGGCGGCACGGTCTGGGGCTGGATCTCCTACGATCCCAGTCTCAATCTTGTTTTCTACGGCACCGCCAATCCAGGACCGTGGAACTCCAATCAGCGGCCCGGCGACAATCTCTGGACGGCGACGATTTTCGCGCGCGATGCAGATACAGGCATGGCGAAATGGGCGTATCAGGCGAGTCCACATGATCTCTGGGATCACGACGAGATCAATGAGAGCGTGCTCGTTGATCTTGAGATCAACGGCGCGCAGCGCAAAGCGCTCATTCACCCCGGTCGCAATGGCTACATGTATGTGATGGATCGTACGACGGGCGAGGTTCTCTCGGCCGATCCCTACGACACGATCACGGTCTACAAGGGCGTCGATCTAAAGACGGGAAGAATCGAGCCCAATCACGCCCTAGACCCGCAGCTGAACAAGACGATCGAGAATGTCTGTCCGGCGCCGCCTGGCGCAAAGGACTGGCAGCCGACGGCCTGGTCGCCGCGCACGAAACTTCTCTATGTGCCTCACCAGCATCTTTGCGCGAACTTCAAAACAAGCGAAGTGAGCTATATCGCCGGCACGCCCTTCATCGGCGCGACCGTCGACATGTACGCCGGCCCAGGCGGACACCGGGGCGAATTCATGGCCTGGGACCCCGTCAAACGCGAGAAGGTCTGGTCGATCACTGAAAATCAGCTCGTCTGGAGCGGCGCCCTCGTCACCGGCGGCGACGTCGCCTTCTACGGCACGATGGACAGGATGTTTAAAGCCGTCGACGCGCGAACGGGGAAATTGCTCTGGCAAATTCGTGCGCCTTCCGGTCTGATCGGACAACCGGTCACCTATGTCGGCAATGACGGCGTCCAATACGTCGCCATTCTATCGGGCGTCGGCGGATGGCCGGGCGTCGTCGCGAACGCAGAGGTGGATCCACGCGTGCGAAATAGCGCGCTGGGTTTTGTCGGCGCCTCGCAGGATCTGCCGCTCTATACCGTCGGCGGCGGAACGCTGCTGGTTTTCTCGCTAGGAAATGCAGCGACGCCGCAACCGTCGAGAGCTCCATCGGCGCCAGGAGGCGAACGGTGATCAAACGTTCGGCTCAGGTCCTCTGCGTCCTCGCTTGTACGGTCTGCGCAGACGTGGGCGCTCGCGCCGATGACCTGCGGGTTTGCGCCGATCCCAACAATTTGCCGTTTTCCGATTCGCAGGGGCGCGGCTTCGAAAACAAGCTTGCCGAGCTGGTCGCGCGCCAGCTTGGGAAATCGGTGTCTTATGTTTGGTGGGCGCAGCGGCGCGGCTTTGTTCGCAATACGCTGAAGGCCGGCGATTGCGATGTGATCATGGGCGTGCCCGCGCATTATGACCTCGTCGAAACGACCCGGCCCCATTATCGATCGAGCTATGTTTTTGTATCCCGCGCCGATCGGGACATGTCCGTCTCGTCGCTCGAAGACCCGAGTTTGCGCAGCTTGAAGATCGGCGTGCACCTGATCGGCGACGACGGCATGAACACGCCGCCCGCCCATGCGCTCGGCGAACTGGGGATCGTCGAGAATGTCGTTGGCTTCACGATCTACGGCGACTACCGGCAGGAATCGCCGCCGGCCCGTCTGATTGATGCGGTCGCAAACGGGAACATCGACGTCGCTGTCGCCTGGGGACCGCTCGCCGGCTACGCCGCTCTTCATGCCGCCGCGCCGCTGCGGGTGACGCCTATCTCCGACACGCAGCAATTCGCGCCGCTGAAGTTTTCTTTCGCCATCGCCATGCGTGCGCAAGGGCGACGATGCGCTCAAGCGGCGACTTGATGCGGTTCTCGAACGCAAGGGAGAGGAAATCGCAACACTGCTCGCGATTTTCGGGGTCCCTAACGTTCAAGAGCCCGCGGAGTAGGAAGCCCCGCCTATGCCCTTGCGAACTATCACCGCCATTGCGCTTACTTTGTCTGGCTACGCGTGGATCGAGGCCGCTTCAGCGCGTTCAGAGCATCGTCACGTCCCGGACGCCCCCGCGCCGCATTCTCAGCCGCATGCCGCGCCGACGCCCACGGCGCCGTCACCCGCTCAGCGGCAACCGACGCCGAACGCTCAGACGGCGCCAATGCGAGCGCCAGAGAGTTCGGCGTTGCGCGCACCCACGGAGACCCGCGAGCCCTCGATCAGCTTTTTCGAGACAAGCGAGAGATACCTCCGCGCGCCAGTAACCACGCTCATGCCCGGGAACCCGCCGCCGCCTGCCCCGATCGCCAATCCAGTCGCAGGCGATCCGCAGGCGCTTCAGCGGGGCATGTCCTATTTCGCCACCTTCAACTGCGTCGGCTGCCACGCGCCGAATGGCGGCGGCGGCATGGGACCTTCACTCAGCAACCGCCTCTTCATCTACGGCGGCGAGCCAGTGAACATCTATCTCAGCATCTATCACGGCCGACCCAGCGGCATGCCCGCGTGGGGCGCCACCCTGTCGGACGAGATCATCTGGGATCTCGTCGCCTATGTGCAGAGCATCAGCCAGGCGCCGCAGAGCGGCTGGGGACGAACCATCTCTCGCGAGACCTTGAAGCTCCAGCAGACGCCTGCGGAGTTCGTCGAAACACCCAGGCCATGGGATTTCACGCAGCGATTCAGCTTTGGCCGGAAGCCGAGCGGAAGCAGCCCATGAGAGCCATACAGGCGCTGCTTCCCGCACTTCTCGTCGCGTGGTCCATATCGTCCGCGCGCCGGGGCGAAGCCGCCGACACGTCGCCCGGACCGTTGGGCGGCGATCCGAAGCGTGGCGCCGCCGAGATCCGCAACGCGGGATGCGGTTCCTGCCACAGAATACCCGGAATCGCCGGGGCCGACGGTCTCGTCGGTCCGCCGCTGGATGTGATCAGCCGACGGATCTATCTCGCCGGCGTTCTTCGCAACACGCCCGAGAACATGATCGCCTGGCTGCAGAATCCGCAGAGGTTCGTGCCGGGCAACGCGATGCCGGACATGAATCTCAGCGAAGCACAAAGTCGAGACATTGCGGCTTACCTATATACACTCAAGTGACTCGACTGCGGGGCGCGACGGCCAGAAGTGAACCATGCGGCACAAGATCGGCGTCCTGACCTTCCACCGCTGCGTGAATTACGGCTCCTATTGGCAGGCGCGCTGCCTTCTCGAGTGGCTCGAGCGGCGCGGCCATAGCGCAGTGCTCCTTGATCACATGTTTGAAGCGGTGCGCAGGGCGGAACTCAGATGCGCGCTGTCGCCGACCCTTCCTACGGCGACGCGAAGCGAGGACATTCCACGCTACGTCCGGAAGATTCGCGCTTTTCGCCGAGCTGTGCAGCGCCTGCCGAGAACAGCGCCATTCCCGCTCGATCAGCCGCACAACAGCGAGCCCTGCGACCTGGTCATCGTCGGCAGCGACGAAGTCTTCAATCTCGACCATCCCTGGTATGGCGGATGGCCGCTGTTCTTCGAAGAGGGCGTTCCACGTCAGCGGCTCGCGGCCTATGCGGCAAGCTTCGGAAATTATCAGCGCGGCTGCATCGGCGCCCCCTGGCGCAACTGGATCTCGAATTTCGACGCCATATCGGTGCGCGAGCAGACCGCGATAGGGATCCTCGACGAAGCGGGTCTGTCGGCGTCCGAACTGGCGCTCGACCCCTGTCTGCTTTATCCGCCCGACCAGCGCGACGCCGATCCCCATTGCGCCGACGCGCGCTACCTCGCGGTCTACGGACACAGCTTCCCCGATTGGTTTACGCGCCGCATGTTGCGCTGGGCGCGGGCGGGCAGCTTGCGTCTCGTCAGCATCGGTTATCGCAATGACTGGGCCGATGACCAAAGGATTGACGCAGGCCCCGAAGCGTTTCGGATGCTGATGTCCAACGCAGCGGCGGTGGCGACAAACTTTTTTCACGGCTGCGTTTTCGCGCTTATAAACCGGAAGCCGTTTGCATGCGCTGCATCTGCGTATCGAAGCAACAAAGTGCTCGACCTTGCCGCTCTGCTCGGCGCCGGCCGCCATCTCGTATCGGAGTCTGCGCCGCACGCCATTGATGCGGCGTTGGAGGCGTCGCCGGAGCCAGCGGTCTATAAGAGAATTGCTGCGATGCGCGAACGTTCCGAGGCGTTTCTCGATCGCGTTCTGGCGTGAGGCGCAAAGTGAACAGAAGAGAGCACCGCCTGACCGCCGAAGCGATGCGATGTTCCGGGCTTTGTGTCGGCTGCGGCGTATGCGTTCGCGACGGCGTCACGATGGAGCTCAATTGCTATGGGGAATTGATTCCGCGCAGCGAAGCGGGCGCGGCAGTCGCGCGCGACGTGGCGCATATTTGCCCCTTTTCCCCAGAGGCCGTCAACGAGGACGATCTTTCCGCGCGGCGCTTCCCGGCGGCCGCCTCAAGCCATCCGCTGATCGGCCGTTTCGAGGCGGCCTATGTGGGACATGCGGCGGAAGATGGCTATCGCGGCGATGGGAGTTCAGGCGGACTGGTGAGCTGGGTCGCCGCGGAGCTGTTGCGCGCGGGACTTGTGGACGGCGTAGCGCATGTCGCCGCCTTGCAAAGCCCCCTGCCCGACGGTCGACTGTTCGACTATCGCATCTCGCGCAGCATTGAAGATCTGCGCGCCGGCGCCAAGTCGCGCTACCATCCAGTGGAGCTTTCCCACGTGATCGCCGAGATACGCGAGAACCCCAGGCGTTACGCCGTCGTGGGGATCCCCTGCTTCATCAAGGCGATCCACCTCCTGCGCCGCCAGGATCCGCTGCTGCGCGCGCGCGTGGCCTTCACGCTGGGCCTGTTCTGCGGGCATATGAAAAGCGCTCGTTTGGGCGAGAGCTTTGCTTGGCAACTCGGCGTCGCGCCAGGCCGGATGACGAGCATCGACTACCGACTCAAGAATCCGGATCGCCCCGCATTGGTACCGCGCGCGAATTGCGCGTCTCGACGGCCCGCCGCGCGAACAGGACTGGTGGCATCTCGTCGATGGGGACTGGGGCGCGGGATTCTTTCAAAACTCGGCATGTGATTTCTGCGACGATGTCGTCGCTGAAACTGCGGACATATCCTTCGGCGACGCATGGGTGGAGCCCTATGCGTCGGACGGTCGCGGGGTAAATGTCGTCGTTGTTCGATCAGCCTTGATCCGAAGCATGGTCGAGCGCGGCATGAAGGAGGAGAGAGTGGCGCTTACGGAAGTCGACGCGGACTTCGTCGTGCGCACGCAGGCTGCCGGCCTGCGACATCGCCGCGAAGGCCTCGCCTACCGGCTCGCGTTACGTCTCAAGCAACGCCAACTCATCCAGCCGCGCAAGCGCGTCGCGCCTGATCGGACGCTCCCGTTTCGGCGCAGGTTGGTCTACCGCTCTCGCCGCCACATCTCCGTCTGGAGCCGGCGTGTCTATCTCGTCGCCCGGCGCCTTAAGGCGCTTTGGATCTACCTAATGTGGGCGCGCGCCGCCGGCGTGGTTTATGGCGCGCTGACATACGGGCGAGGTCCGCTCGGGGCGGCAATCGATCGACTCGAAGCCATTAGCCGAACCTTGGGGTTTGGGCGCGCGGTCGACTCGTGCTCATCACAACCGCGGTCGCGACGAATGGAACAACACGACGCGCCCGAGGTTTAATCCTTTGTAGTTCTTTAGGTCTTGTCAGACAGCGGAGCGGAAACTGGGCGCGCGAAAACTCCGCATAGCGATCGTCGGCGTGGGCAATTGCGCGTCCTCGCTGGTGCAAGGGATCGCCTATTACGGCCAAACGCCCTTCGGCGGAGCCATTCCCGGACTTATGACGCCAGACCTAGGCGGATACGGCGTCGGCGACATGGAGATCTGCGCCGCCTTCGACGTCAACGCAACCAAAGTGGATCGCGACGTCAGCGAAGCAATTCACGGCGCGCCCAACAACACACATATATTTGCGGATGTGCCGCCAGCCGGCGTGCGCGTCTCGCGAGGACCGACGCTCGACGGCATCGGACAATATCTCGCCGACGTCATCGAGGAATCCGACGCGCCGGTCTGCGACGTTGCGCGCGTGCTTCGAGCATCCGGCGCGGATGTGCTGATCTGCTATTTGCCTGTTGGATCGCAGCGCGCGGCCGAGTGGTACATGGAGCAAGCGCTCGCGGCCGGCTGCGGCGTGGTCAACTGCTTGCCGGTGTTCATCGCATCGCGCCCCGAATGGCGGGCGAAGTTCGAAGCGCGCGGTCTGCCGATCATCGGCGACGACATTAAGAGCCAGGTCGGCGCCACGATCGTTCACCGGGTGCTCGCAAATCTTTTCGCCGAACGCGGCGTCAAGCTCGATCGAACCTATCAGCTCAACGTCGGCGGCAACGCGGATTTTCAGAACATGCTGGAGCGCGAAAGGCTCGTTTCGAAGAAGATTTCCAAGACGCAGGCGGTGACCAGTCAGTGTCCCGAACCCCTGCCGGAAGGGAATATCCATATCGGGCCGAGCGATTTCGTTCCCTGGCTCACCGATCGGAAGTTTGCCTTCATTCGCCTTGAGGGTACCGCTTTCGGCGGCGTTCCCTTGTCCGCCGAAGTGAAGCTCGAAGTCTGGGATTCACCCAATTCCGCCGGCATCGTCATTGACGCTGCGCGTTGCGTAAAGCTCGCCATGGACCGCGGCGAAGCCGGCGCGCTCATCGGACCTTCCAGTTATTTCATGAAGTCTTCCCCGCAGCAGTTCACAGACGCCGAGGCGCGCGAGCGCACGCAGCGCTTCATCGCCGGCGCTGACTCGCCACAGACGCTTCTGAGGCTGCAGGCGTGAGCGAGATCCTGCTCGTGCGACATTCGGCCTACGACAACGTGGGCCGATTTCTAGCGGGTCGAGCGCCGGGCGTCCGACTTGGCGTCGAAGGTCGCGCGCAGGCGGCAAGACTCGCTGAGCGACTGCGGCGGGAGCGTCTTGAAGCGGTCGAGGCAAGCCCCAGGGAGCGCACGCAGGAGACCGCTCGGGCGATCGCAGACGCGAGCGGCCTCGCGCAGCCGCGCACGGTCGACGCGCTCGACGAAATCGACTTCGGCCAATGGTCGGGCCAGGAGTTCGCCACGCTCGACGCCGATCCGCTCTTTCGCGAGTGGAACAATGCGCGCGGCGCCGCGCGCACGCCGGCCGGCGAGAGCATGGGCGAGGTCCAGGCCCGCATCGTGCGGCACATGAAGCTTATCGCGCGCGCGCCGAACGCGGCGCGCATCGCGCTGGTCAGCCATGCCGACGTGATCAAGGCCGCGGTGTGTTACGTGCTCGGGCTGTCGCTCGACTCATACCGGCTTTTCGATATCGACCCCGCATCCATCACCAAGGTCCGAGCAGGCCCCACCGGCATGCGGCTCGCCTGTCTGAATGAAGTGGCGTGGTGAGGAGACCTTTAGAGCACCGAGGCGCGCATGAGTCTCTCGACCGAACAGATCAGGGCGCAGGTGGCGGCGCTAGGACCGTGGTTCCACAATCTCGATCTCGGCGGAGTCATGACGGCGCCGGATCACTTCCTGGGAGACTATCCTCAAACGAAATGGCGTCGTTTCGCGGACAGCATTCCACAGGATCTTGCCGGCTGCAGCGTGCTCGACATCGGCTGCAACGCCGGCTTCTACAGTCTGGAAATGAAACGGCGTGGCGCGGATCGCGTTCTTGGAATCGATTTCGATGACGCCTATCTCGCCCAGGCGAGGTTTGCCGCCGAGGTCTCCGGGCTCGACGTTCGCTTCGAGAAGCTTTCGGTTTACGACGTCGCGAATCTGCAGGAGCGTTTCGATGTCGTTCTCTTCATGGGCGTGCTGTACCACCTGCGCCATCCGCTGCTCGCGCTTGACCTCGTGCGCGAGCACGTCGTGGGCGGCCTGATGGTGTTTCAGTGCATGTTGCGCGGGAGCATGGAGGTGGAAGAAGCGCCGAAAGATTGCGATTTCTTTTCGACCGATGCGTTCGACGCGCCCGGCTATCCCAAGCTGCACTTTATCGAACATCGATATGCGCGCGATCCGACGAATTGGTGGGCGCCGAACCGCGCCTGCATCGAAGCGATGCTGCGCTCATCCGGATTCGAACTGATCGGCCACCCGGAAGACGAGGTCTATCTATGCCGCTGCGCGGGACGGCCGGCGGGAGAGGGCGCGGTCTATCCGGCGCGGGGAGCGTCCGCATGATCGAAGCGGCGATGATCTGGAATGAACCGAACAACAAGTCTCATTGGGATCCGGAGCTTGACCCCGATTGGGCGCTCTTTGCGGAAATGGCGATCCTCGCCGGTCAGGCGATCCGCGCCGAGAATGCGCAGCTCACGCGCGTGCTCGGCGGCATTTCTCCCATCGATCCCGGTTTCATCGCCAATATGCAGGCGCGCGGCGTGCTGGACCATGTCGACGCCGTCGCGGTGCATGGTTTTCCGCTCGACTGGAATCTGTGGCAGATTCAGGAATGGCCGATAAAGATTGCGGAGATCGAGGCGATCACCGATCTGCCGGTCTGGGTGAGCGAAGTCGGCGTTTCGAGCTTCGGCGCAGACGAGGTTCAGGCCTGGGGCCTCGAGCGCACTGCTGAGCTCCTTAAAGGGCGCGCCCCGCGCCTACATTGGTACAGCCTGTTCGATCTGCCCGAGGCGTGGGGCGCCACAACCCGCCATAAGGAAGCGGAGGGCTCGTCTTATTACCGGCACTTCCACATGGGCCTCATCCGCGCTGACGGAACGCCGAAGCCGGCGCTCGACGTGTTTGCGCGCCACACCCCGGCTTTGGGCCTCGTCCAATGGTTCCATTTCGAAGATCCGCGCCTCGATGAGGCGGTCGCCTGGATGAAGCGTCTGGGCGTCACCGATTTGCGCACCGGCCTGTCGTGGGCCGACAGTTTCCAGCCCGGCGCCGAGGCGTTCTTTGATCGCCTGATGCGGGCGCTCGAAGACTTCAACGTCACAGTGACCTTCTGCTTCACCCCCGAACATCGCGGCCTCGCGCCCCATCACACGAGCGCGCCTGTGGCCCCTGAAGAGTTCGCGGAGTTCTGCGCGCGCATGATCCGTCGCTACGCAGGCGCGGCGCGACCAACCGACGTTAGGCAAGCACAGCTGGCGTTGCGATAACCGAAGCGGCCTCGCGATCAACCCGCCGCCCGTCCCCGCAGCTCCCCATCGGGGGCGCCGGACTTTTCCCGGCGAATTCGACGCTTGGTCAACGGCAGCTGCGCGGCTTCGAGAGCGGCGACTTCCGCGAAGTGAGCGATCGTGCGCTCCAGCCCAGCCGCCAACGGCACCTGCGGCGTCCAGCCGAGCACCTTGCGCGCGATGGTGATGTCGGGTCGCCGCCGCTGCGGATCATCGACCGGCAGCGGACGATAGGCGATGGTCGAATGCGTGCCGGTAAGGCGCACCACCTGTTCGGCAAGCTCCCTGACTGTCATCTCTGCCGGATTGCCGAGATTGATCGCGCCTCGATAATCGCCCTCATGCAGCATCAGCCGAACGAGTCCTTCCACGAGATCGTCGACATAACAGAAGGAGCGGGTCTGATCGCCGCTGCCGTAGATCGTGATGTCGTCGCCAGACAACGCCTGTGTGATCGCGTTTGAGACGACGCGCCCGTCGTCCGCGCGCATTTGGGGGCCGTATGTATTGAAGATGCGCGCCACGCGCGCGTCGCCGCGCTTCGCCCTGTAGTAGTCGAAGGTCAGCGTCTCCGCCGCCCGCTTGCCCTCGTCGTAACATGCGCGCGGACCAGTAGGATTGACGTGGCCCCAATAGCTCTCGCGCTGTGGATGGACCTGAGGATCGCCATAAACTTCGCTTGTGGAGGCCAGCAGGAACCGGCCCCCATGGGCCTGCGAGAGCGCGAGGAGATGGCGCGTCCCCAGCACGCTCGTCATCAGCGTGTGCTCCGGGTTCGCCTGGTAGTGCGGCGGGGATGCGGCGCAGGCGAGATTGAACACGTAAGACAACCGGCAACCTGAGCGCGTCAGGCGCGCCGGCGGCGGGTCGGTGACGTCCGCCTCGATGAGGTCGAAACGCGGTTCGCGTTCGAGGTGTCGCAAATTGTCATAGCGGCCGGTGATGAAGTTATCCAATCCCAGAACCCGCCATCCGCGCGCGAGCAGCGCATCGGTAAGATGCGATCCAATGAAACCCGCGCCCCCGGCGACTAGCGCGACGTTTTCGTTTCTACAGGCCATAACAGTTCCTTCCTTCGGGCGCGCGTCATGCGACAGCGGCGACCGCCTGTCGCTCCGCGGCCCCGATGTATCGGGCGAGTTCACTTGCGCGGCGGGCTGCCGTATGAGCGCCGAGCACGCGCGAACGGGCGCGGTTCGCTATCGCGAGCCGCTCCGGCTTTGCAATGTTGTGAAGGGCATGCAGCACATCGTCCGCGCAGCGTCCGATGATGATCTCGTTCCCGGGCGCGAGCAGAGTCTCAAGACCCTCCCATGCATCGGAGATGATGGGCGTTCCGCATGCGGCGGCCTCGAACAGGCGAACGCTCGGACTGAAGCCGGCGCGCACCATGTCCTGACGCGTGACGTTCAGAGTAAAACGGCACTCGCCGTAGAAGGCGGCATGTTCGTCCGGGGGATGTGATCGACGCGCAAGACATTTGCCGGCCAGTCGATATCGTCCGGATAGAGCGGGCCGGCGACGGCGAAGATCATCTCCGGCGCGCGCCGCGCCGGCTCGATCAGCAATTCCTCAAGCGCCGGCTGCCGATCCTTCGCGTAGGTCCCGAGGTAGCCCAGATCGAAGCGCGGCGCGACGTTGAGCGGCCGATAGGGGCCGGGGTCCACGGCGCAATAGAGCGCGCGCGCCGCCTTCGCGCCGTAGTCGCGCTCGATCCGCGCGAGCGTCGGTCCGCCGGTGAAGGACAGATAGAGGTCGAAGCCGGGGATCAGCTCGGGCGAGAGATACGGGCAGTCGTTCTCTTCAAGTTTCGCGAGCGTCACGGGCGTATCAATGTCGTAGAAGGCGGTGACGCCATTCGCCTCAGACTGCACGAAGCGGCAGACGTCGATTCCGTCGGGAACGTAGGAGCCGACCATCGCCGCCCGCGCTGTGGCGATTGCGTCCCGGAACCCTTTAAGCTCGTCGAGACTGCGATAGAAGGCGAGTTCGCAGAAGTTCGGCTCCAGTAGATCGCGATTGTCGGCGTACCAGGGCTGATCGCGCTCGAGGAAGAGCACGCGCGCCCCCTTCGCCGCATAAGCCTTCAGGAGCGCCCGGTAGGTGGTCGCGTGGCCGTTTCCCCAGGAAGAAGAAAGGCTAAGGCCGACAACCACGAGGTCGAAGTCTCTCATGCCAGAGCCCTTTCCTGCTTTTCGGCCATCGCTTGGCGCAGCAGTGAATCCACCTGCGCGGCGCGGCGCGCATAAGTGTGTTCGGCGCGTATCCTTCGCCCGGCCGCCGCTCCGATGGCGCGGGCGCGCGCCGGATTCAGACCGGCGAGACAGTCCGTGACGTCGGCGCCGTCGCGCGCGACGAGGATTTCCTCGCCAGGCGTCAGGAACATTTCCACGCCTTGCCAGGCGTCGGTGATGAGGCAGGCGTCGGCGCCCGCGGCCTCGAACACGCGGGTCGCCGGCGAGAAGCCCGTCTCGGCCATGCTGTCACGCGCGATATTGAGCACGGCCAGCGCGCTGGAGTTGAGCGCGTTGTGATCGCGCGTATAGACATGACCGATCTTGCGCACATTGGCGGGAACGGCGCGATCTTCCCATCCATTGCCGCCCAGAAGAAAATCGCGATCTTTCAACCGAGCGGCGGGCGCCAGGAAAAAGCGCGCCACGCGCTCCTCGCGATCCGGCAGGCGATTGCCAAGAAAGGCCAGATCACAAGCGAACCGGGGATCCGCCGCCACTCGATAATGCGTGTCCGGATCGAGCGCGTTATAGACCGGCTCGCATCGCGCCGCGCCAAGACGCTCATAGCTCTCGACGACAGGCGCGCCGCCGCCATAAGTGAGGACCATATCAAGCGCCGGCAGCATCCGGCGTAGCGGATGAGCCGACGATTGACGAAGCTCCGCGAGAGTCGCCGGCGCGTCGACGTCCCAGAACAGCCGCAGCGCGCCAGGACGAGCGGCCGACACAACGCCCTCAAGGAGCGCATCGTCGAACACGCCGACACCGCTCGCCTTGATTGTCACGTCGGCCGCGGCCGCCTCCGCAACCACGCTCCGAACGCCTTCGAGCGTCGCCGGATAAACGACGACCTTCGCCCAGTCAGGCGGATCGAGATCGCGGTGCTGCTGCCGATCGAAGGCGTCAGGTTCGTAGAATGCGACCTCATGTCCAAGCGCCGCAAGATGCTTGATGACGCCGCGATAATATGTGGCGGCGCCGTTCCAATAGGAGGACAGCAGGCTGGAGCCGTAAAAGGCGATCTTCATGCGGCGCTCTCCCGGAACTTGGGCGCGAGACGCACGACGATCGACATCAGCTCAGCCGCGCGATGTGCGCAGGTATGTCGCGACCTGACGGTCGCGAGGCCATGGGTCGCCAGGCGATCGCGCAGGTCACGATCATCTCGCAGCCGTGCGAGATGCGCCGCGCACTCAGTCGCATCGCGCGCGACAAGATAATCTTCGCCAGGCGTGAAAAGGCCTTCGCTATCCTCCCAGGGCGCTGCAACGAGCGGAATGCCGCAGGCAAGCGCCTCGAATACGCGTATGGTGGGAATGCCCGGCAGCGCGGATGCGTAAAATCTTCGCGGCACATGAACCGTGGCGATATGCTTCGCGAAGGCTTCGGGCGCCAGCGCATTGGCGAGCCAGCCACAGTATCTGGCGCCGTAGCTGCGCAGGCGTTCGAGGGCGGACGCGGGATAGCGCACGCCATAGATATCGAGCGGCAATCCGGCTTCGGACGACGGGCCCAGCAGAAATTCTTCGATTTCCCCGCTGCGCTCGCCGTCTCCCCAGTTGCCGATCCAGATCAAACCTTCGCGTGCAGAATCCTGCAGCGGCGGGTGGAAGCGCCGCACGTCCGCGGCCTCGTGCCAGACGAAGACTCGGCTGCCCCATCCCCATCGCCGATAGACCGCAGCCAACGCCTCCCCGAAGGCGAGCACGCCGTCATAGCCCGAAAGATCAAAGGCGCGGATGGCGTTGGGATCGCTGACCGCGCGATGATGCGTGTCGTGGAATAGCAGGAGGAAATGCGCGCCCTCGGCGCGCATCCGCCCCAGCCTGGCGACGAGTTCAGGATCGTTCCACTCATGAACGATGACGAGACTGGCGTCTTCCACCGCAGCCTCGATGTCCTCCAAGGATGACCAGCGTACAGGCTGTAGCTCTGGATAGGCGGCGCGGAAGGGTCGCAGCGCGGTTTCCCCGTGGTCGGCGAGCAGATTCGCGAGACTCCACGAAGACGCCGGTTCGATCGGAACCACTTCGTGCCCTGCATGGACGAATTCTCGCAGCACGCCGCGAAGGAAATGCGCGTTGCCGTGATTCCAGCACGAGAGCAGCGAATGGCTGAAATAGACGATCTTCATGCAGCCGCTCCGTCGAGATTGATCTGCGGCCGTCCCGTGCGTGCGACAAGTGCGCGGTAGAGATTCGCCATGGCGGAAGCCATCTGATGAACGCCATACGTGCAAGCGCGGTCGGAGGCGGCGACGCCAAAACGTCGGCTCAGCTCCGCATTGCTCGCAAGCCGGTTGACGCCTTTGGCGAATCCTCCGGAGTCGCGTGGAGCGACAAACACCGCCGCGCCCTCCCACAGCTCGCGAAAGGTTGGAATGTCCGAAAGAACCAGCGGGCAGCCCGCTTGCGCCGCCTCCAGAACCGACAAGCCGAAAGGCTCGTAAAGCGCCGCCGAAACAAAAACGGGGCGCCTGGCGAGGCGCTCGCGTACGGCTTTCTCGGCAAGCGGACCAAGCGCCTTGGCGTGACGCGACGCGAACCGCTCGCCGTGCGGCGCTTCCAGTGGACCGGCAAGGAGCAACGGCACATCCATGTCGCGCGCGGCCGCGTCGAGAGTCGCTGCGTTCTTGCCTTCATCCCAAAGCCGGCCAGCCGTGAAGGCGAACGACGGCGCGACTGTCGCGGCGGTCGACGGCAGCGCGGGCGAACGATCACGTCCGTTGTGGACAACGATCGGACGCGCGCCATAAAGGCGCCTGACCGCACCGGCGTAGGCATGGCTTGGGCAGACGAGCGCGTCGGCGCGGGCGATGCCTTCGCGCATCAGACGCGTACGCCAGGCGAAGTCGACCGGAAGCGGGCCGCTCTTGACGTCACCCCACCAGCTCGCAACGCAGGAATGCGCGACGCCAACCACAGGCGCCGGATAGTCGGCCAACGCCAGGGACGGCGCATTCAACTGGACGACATCGGCGCCTGCGCCCCGCGCGAGATCCGCGAGCGCCTCGGCCGAGGATCTTACGTCGTGATCCGATCGTGCGAGCCAGTCGAGCGGGAGGTCGGGCCAGATGACGGAAAGCCCCGGCGTCGCCAGCGCCGCTGCGTGCTGACGCTCGCTCATGGCTGGGCCGAGAACCACAAGGGTGACGCCAACCTCGAGCGGCGTCAAGGCGCGCGCGAGATCGAGAGCGTAAGTGAAGACTCCGCCCACCACGTCGGCGGTCATGAAGAGGTTCAGCGGCAATGCGCGCATGAGGCCTCCAACGCCGGCAGCGGAAGAGGATGTTCTTCCTGTATGTCGCTGAAGCGATCGAACTGGCTCAGGTAATATTCGTGCGCGCGCTCCCATGCGTCGCCATCGGGTTCGCCCCAGAGACGGCGGTAATCGGGCGATGAAGGATAGGGATAGAGCGGCACGGGATCGTTCGCCCATACGCCCGCCCGCTGCAATTTCTCTCGCCATGCCGAGACGAGAGCCGCTTCGTCTTCAGGCGTCTCGATAAGATTGGCCTGCACAAAGGGCACGCGGCGGCGCGCATAGATGAGTCGCGCGGCGAGTTCGTCGGTGGACATGCGGCAGTTCTTATCGAGCGCCTCGCGCCCTTCGGGGGTCAGGCTTTCGACTCCAGCCTCGATCGAGACGCAGCCGGCGGCGCCCAAAAGATCCAGCATCTCCGGCTTCCACAGATCGATGCGCGTCTGAACGCCGAAACGCGTCCGCCGCTGCACCAGCGCTTCGAGCAGCGCTTTCTGAGGCAGAAAGATTTCGTCGATGAAATAGAAATAGGTCACGCCCTGATCGATCAGCCGATCGATCTCGATGAGCAGCTGACCGAGATCGCGTCGGCGATAGGCGTCGCGAAAGTCCATCTTGGCGCAGAAGCTGCAGTGATAGGGACAGCCGCGTGACGCCTCGACCTCCACGCCCGGCCCGTCCGGCTCGGCGTCGAACCGATGATGGTGATGGCGATGCGCCGTGATCCATTCGTCTGGCCAGGCAAGGCAGGTCCGTAAAGCGCGTCGCGCGCGGACCCCCGGTGATGTGGACCGCATCGCCCCGCCTGAAGGCGACGCCGGGAATCTCTGCGAGCCCTCCCCCCGAGGCGATGTCTGTCAGCGCCTCTTCGCATTCGCCCCGCACAATGATGTCGACGCCGAGCTTGGCGAGCGCGGCGGCGGGCGTGACCGATCCATGCGGACCGACCGCGACGGTGCGCGCATTGCAGTCGCCGAGGGCGAGCAGAAAGGCGCGCGGCGCGCGCAGTTCGGGCGGCGCGCATCGCCAGAAGAGATAAGTTGGCGCGGTCGTCACCACGATGAGCTCCGCGCCGAAGGCCTTCGCTTTATCCGCCAGCTGCGCGTCGGTCATCCCCGTCAGATGGCCGTCGCAGATCAGAACGTCGTGTCCGGCCAGCTCGAGCAGGGTTTTCGCGGCGCCAAGCTCGAGAGGCAGATGCGGCGCGCGGCATCCGAAATAGATGGAACGTTCGAAACTCCAAGGCGGATTCACCAGAGCGACGCGCATGTTCACGTCCCTACCTGTTGCAAGGCCGCGGGCGTCGTTCGCTCTGTGTTTTCGTGTGACGTAATCCAGTCGGCGAGGCCAGCCATGCCTTCGCGCCAGCCGAGCGGCGCTGCGAGGCCGAGCGCAGCGCGGACCTGGCGCGTGTCGGAGACGTAATAGCGCTGGTCGCCAGACCGCCAGGGCTGGAATTCGACCGCTACCGTCCGATTGAGGAGCGCTTCGGCGCGGGCGACCACGTCTCTAACCGTGACGGCATTGGCGGGTCCGCCTCCCAGATTGAATGCGCGTCCAGCGATGCGCCCGATCCGGCGCCAGGCTTCCACATAGGCGCCAACGGCGTCGTCGACGAACAGGATGTCGCGTACCTGATGGCCGTCGCCGTAAATGGTGACAGACTCGCCGGCGGCGATTTTGAGCAGGAAATGCGCGACCCAGCCCTGATCCTCGGTACCCATCTGACGCGGGCCGTAGATGCAGCTCATGCGCATCACGGCCGTCGGCAGGCCATAGGAGCGGGCGTAGTCGAGCACATATTGCTCGGCGGCTCCCTTTGAGCATCCATACGGCGTGTGGAAGTCGAGCGGCTGGTTCTCGGAGACCCCGCGCCGAGCGAGCAGTTCGTCCACCGGACGGTAGGCGCCGTCTTTCAGTTCGACGGGAACGTTGGCGAGATCGCCATAGACCTTATTGGTGCTGGCGAAGATAAAGGGCGTGCTCGGCGCGCTTTCGCGCAGAGACTCGAGAAGTCCGAGCGTGCCCGCCGCGTTGATGGAAAAATCTTCGCGGGGATCGACAAGGCTGGTGGTCACGGCGACCTGAGCGGCGAAGTGGAAGATCGCGCTCGCCTCGCGGCAAGCGTCCGCGCTGGCCTGCGCGTCACGAACGTCCGCAGCAATCAGTGAGATCTTGGAAGGGTGGTGCGCCTTCAGCCAGGCGACGTTCCGCTCCACCCCCGGGCGCGCGAGACTGTCGAGCAAAAGCACATGCTCGCCTTCCCGCGCCAGGCGATCAGCGAGATTGGCGCCGATGAAGCCCGCGCCGCCCGTGATGAGAATCGGCGAAAGGCCGCCGATGGGAGGCGCCGCTGGCGTCATGCGACCAACCCGCGCGCTTCGAGTTCGCGACGCGCCTCTTCGGCGCGGTCGACCGCGCGCTGCTCGGCGAGCCACTCCGCCAGCTCGCGAAGTCCCGCCGAGAATTCGACGGAAGGCGTGAAGGAGAGTTCGGCGCGAGCCTTGGAAATGTCGGCGAAGCAATGGCGAATGTCGCCCCCGTGCGGTATTTGCCTGTGATTTCCGGCGCAACCTGCGGCCTGTCCATGGCCTGCGCCAGCGCCTCCGCGACTTCCATCACCGAGCGGTCGGCGCCGCTCCCAATGTTATAGACTTCGCCATCCGCGGCTGAGGCGTCGAGCGCCAGAAGGAACGCGCGCGCGACGTCGGAGACATGCACAAAATCGCGCCGCTGACGTCCATCCTCGAATACAAGCGGCGCGCGGCCATTCAGCAGGCGCGCGGCGAAGATCGCGAGCACGCCGGTATAGGGATTGGAGAGCGCCTGGCCCGGCCCGTAAACATTGAAGAGCCGCAACGCCACGCCTTCCATGCCATAGGCGGCGCACACGTTGAGCGTCAGGCGCTCCTGCACGTATTTCGTAAGCGCGTAGACTGACGCCAAAGCGGGGCGCTTCCACTCGGGCGTCGGCATGGGCCGCAGCGGGCAACCGGCGGCGTCCAGCACGTCCCATATTCCGGGCGTTACCGCTGCGCGCTCAGCGTCCTCGACGACGCGCCCGTCGGCGTCCTGGTAGAGGCCTTCCCCATAGATGCTCATGGAGGAGGCGACCACGACCCTGCGGACAGGCCGCTCGATCAGCGTCTGCAACAGCACGGCCGTGCCGAGATCGTTCACCGCGACATAGCGGTCGATCGCGTACATGCTCTGACCGACGCCGACCTCGGCGGCGAGATGCACGACGGCGCCGACACCCTCGAGCGCTTGCGCAACTCGACCAGCGTCGCGAATGTCGCCGACCATCAGTTCGGCTTCGTCGGGGAGCGTGGCGCTTGCGCGGCCGTGAACCTGATCAATAAGGGCGTCGAACAGTCGCACCTCGTCGCCACGCGCAACAAGCGCCCGGGCGACGTGGCTGCCGATGAAGCCAGCCCCGCCCGTGATGAGGATTTTCGCCATATGCTGAAATCCCCTTCAGTGCGCGCTACGTCGAATGAGCTTGTTGAACCGGCTTTGGCCTTCGTCCTGGTAGAGAAAAGCGAGTTTGTTCCGCTCAAACGTCTCGAAGAAATCGTCCCAGGAAATTTTTTCCAACCGCTCCTCTTCGGGACCGAAGTCGACGCGAAGCAGGCCAGCGTCGGATTTTCCTCCGGTGCCCCTTACGCGCGCGGGCGCGCCTCCGCGCGCTTCGACCCATTTCCGGATTGTTTCGTGGTCGACGGTGGTTTTTCCCTCTGCCATGAACCGTCTCCTCAAATTTCGCCTGAACGAGCAGCTGGGCACCTCCAATAACCTGGCTTTTCGTGACTGGGTGTTGGGCGTGAGGCGGCTCGAGGCCATCCTTCCGGGGAGAATCGGTTCATGGGCTTCGAAAGCGGCGTCGCCCGGTGAGCGGCGCCGTCTTTGCCGCTAATTTTGCTACGCAGGCGCCCCTCTCTCGCGCAGCCAGACGAAGCGGCGCATGTTGTAGGCGAGATTGGCGAGCCCGATCTTGAGCCGCGCCCGCGCCAGGCCGATTGTTCGCACGAACAGGCCCATCAGCCCTTTCTGATGCGCGAACACATGTTCGACGGCGCTGCGCACTTTCGACTTCTGCGCATTGGCGATGCGCGTTCGCTCCGGCATCGGCTTGCCCTTGGGCTTCTTGCGATGAATGCGCGAGACGAAGCCGCGCCGCGACAGCATCGCTTCATTCTTCGCCGAGCGATACGCCGTGTCCGCATAGACCTCGCTCGCCGTGTTGGTTTTGTCGAGCACATCCTCCAGCCGCGCGCCGTCATGCGCGGCAGCGTGCGTCGCCGTCCATTTGCGGATCAGCCCATGCGCCCGGTCGATCGACACATGGTTCTTGTATCCGAATGCGGGGATGGCGAGATCGACCGGCGGAACAGAGCCGTCCTCCTCCCGCACTTTGGCTTTCGTATATTTGACCGTCCAACGCGCATCGCGATCTTTCTGTGCGAGCTTCGCCGGCTTGTCCTTCCAGCCCTCTGGAATGCGGCCGTCCTTGATCGCCTGCTTCTCGCCGTTCGTATTGCGCTGCTTGGGCGCGGCGACAATCGTGGCGTCGACGATCTGGCCCGACATCGCGAGAAAGCCGGCCTCGCGCAGCGCTGCGTCGAACTGCTCGAACAAGCGGTCGGCCGCATTTGCCTTCTTCAGCGCCTCGCGGAACGTCCAGATCGTATTGGCGTCGGGAACCGCGTCGGCCAAACCCAATCCGAGAAAGCGCATGAACGACAGGCGGTCCTTGATCAGATATTCGCAGCGCTCGTCCGACAGAGAATGCATTGCTTGCAGGATCAGCACCTTGAACATGAATACATGATCAAATGGCGGACGCCCGCCCTTGGAGCGGTCGGCCCGCGGGACTGCCGCCTCCAGCGCCGCCCGGAACATCTCGAAATCGACAAGCGCCTTCACGCGCTCCAGATCGTCGCCCTTCGCCGACAGCTCAGCCAGCCGTTCGTCGACATCAAAAAATCCGGGCGTTCCCTTCGCCATGGCCGCGATCCCCTTGCGACATGACCAAGTGAATCAACTCAACGCCGATTTGGCCAGAGGTTTTTGGAGGCGTCCAGCTACTATTCCTGCTGAACCAGCGGCTACAGAGAAGGTTCCAGCAAACACGTCGGGAAAACGACAGTACATCTTGACCTTATGCTTGGTCGCCAAGCCATAGAACAGGTATAACCATCAGCTATGGCAGGTGAGTTCTTGGCCTTATCAGTAATTTCATGAACTTGAGTGTTCAGCTTGCGCGGCGGAAGCGCTCGGAGCCCGAAGCGCCACGAAATTCCCTCCGGCCCGCCCGGTAGCGTTGGACCGGAGCTGCAGCTACATCTCTTGAGGTCTCACCGACGCGCCTGCGCCGCGGCGTAGATGTCCAGCAGGCCGATGGCGGCGACCGCCGCGAGCGCCATACCGCTTGTCAGCTGCTGACTTTTGCGAAGGCTGTAGAGGCCCGGCGCGAGAGTCGCCACGTCGATCGCATCGCCCGCGACACGCGCCCAAAGCCAAGGCGCTTTCCGCCGCGAGACGAGAATTCCGAGACCCGACAGGAACTCGCGAAGCCCATAGGCTTGCAGCAAATCCTTCTTGCCTTCCGCGCCGACCATGCGGCCGACGCGGCGTGGCGCGAAGATTTCCGCCAGTCCTAGCGCAATGGAAAACCATCCGAGAAAGTTGGCGAGCTTTGAAGGCGCATCTTTCCTCATCAGAGTCGTCGCCATCTCAGTCACCTCCGCTACATCCGCTAGCAAGAACGCCGGCCGCCTTCTGCGACCGGCGTCTGCACGTAACGGCTACGCTAGGGGACGGCGCGTTTCGGCGGCGCCGCTGCCAAGTTCGGCGCCGGTCATCGGATCCGAAGCCGGATCGGATTTCGTCCGGGCGGCGAAGTTGGCAAGATCGTCGCTCTGCGACGAAGCGAGATGCACGCTTGCAGCGCCGTCTCCGCCGTCGAGCGGAATGCCTCCGATCACGTCATCCATGCGCCGCCAGCCATCGCCGGAATTCCAGGGACCTTCGTGATCGCTGGGACCCTGCGATGTGTTGACGTATAGATGCGAAAATTGCGGCATGCCTTGCATCTTGCCGGGCGGGAAGTTTGCTTCGATCGCGTAGAGCGCCTTCTCGAAGGAGATCTGATGAGCGATTTCGCGCGTCATCAGAAAGCCGAGCGCCTCTTTGACGCCGGCGTCGTCGGTGACGTTGATGAGCCGCTCGTAGACAATCTTCGCCCGAGCCTCGGCAGCGATATTGGAGCGCAGGTCCGCCGTCGGCTCGCCGATCGTGTCGATATACGCCGCCGTCCAGGGAACGCCGGACGAATTGGTCAGGCCCGCGCCGCCGCCATACAGAATTGCTTGCGTGTGGCTGTCGCCGCCCTGCGTGACTGAACGATAGAGTTCGGCCTCCGATTGCGTCGCTTCCGCCAACTGGCCCTTAGCGCCCTTGTTCAGCATGGCGACGATGCTGCCGATGATCTCGAGATGGCTCAGCTCTTCGGTGGCGATGTCGAACAGCATGTCGCGACGGCCGGGATCGTCTTCGGCGATCGCCTGCGTGAAATAGCGCATCGCCGCCGCGAGTTCGCCCTGCGGTCCGCCGAACTGTTCGAGCATCAGGCTCGCCAGGACCGGGTTCGGTTCGGAGACCCGAACCTGTATTGCAGTTTCTTGTTGTGCGTGAACATGACCTCTCCTTGGTTCGAGGGTCGTGCGTCACGGAAAACTTGAGTGAACGCATCGGCCTCGACGGATATCAATGAACGTGCGCGAATGAACTTCGTTCCGCACAAAGGCTGCAAGGCCTCAAGCGACGGCGGCGCCAAGCCTCAGCCGAAATCGGCGCGACGCCAGCAGGCGGGAACAGGGGCATTGCAGCGGCGTTAGGTAATCGTGATGGAACGTGCCGTGCACGCAAACTTCGCTATCGGATCGTCGCTCCATCGACGTAAGCGACAAAGTTGTGATCGGATGTTTACCCATGCCGGCGACGTGACGCTGGGTCGAACGCCATGAGAGCGCCGCGCGTCACAATTTGTTTTGCCCTCACAACCGCTCTGTCAGGCTGCAACGACCGGCAGTCGGCGCTTTCTCCTCACGCCGCCGAGGCGCAGCATCTGTTCTGGCTTATCCTGGGGTTTGCCGCGCTTCTTGGCGTTATCTGGCTTGTCGTCATGATCGCGCTCGGCTTCGCCGTGCTTCGCCGGCCAATCGACCACCGGAGCAATGAGCACGCCGCAGACGCGGCGATTTCATTCTGCGCCGGACTGACTGGCGTCATCGTCATCGGCCTGACTGTGGTGAGCTTCGCCAACCAGCGTGCAACACATGGCCGCCATCCCCCGCTCATCTTGCGCATCATCGGACACCAATGGTGGTGGGAGCTGCACTATTCCGATGACAATGGCCGTCCTTCCTTCGTGACGGCGAACGAGCTTCATATTCCTGCCGGCCGCGATGTCGTGTTGAAGCTAGAATCCGCCGACGTCATCCACAGCTTCTGGGCGCCCAGTCTTGCCGGCAAGAAAGACCTGATTCCCGGCCGAGTGAACGAACTGACGATTCGCGCGCCTGAAACGGGCGTCTACCGCGCGCAATGCGCCGAGTTCTGCGGACAGCAGCACGCCCATATGGGAATCGACGTCATCGTCGAAAACGCCGAGCGATTCGCATACTGGCGCAAACGCCAGGCTGCGTCGGGACGAGCCCCCGAAACTGAAGCGCAGAAGTTTGGTCAGCAAGTATTTCTCACCCGCGCATGCTTCATGTGCCACGCCGTCCGCGGGACAAGCGCAAAAGGTTTCGCCGGGCCTGATCTCACTCATTTCGCGAGCCGACGGTCGCTCGCAGCCGCTGTTTTGCCGCGCACGCGCGGCGCGACCGCAGGCTGGATCGCCGATCCGCAGCGTCTGAAACCTGGCGCGAAAATGCCGCGCCTTCCCCTGTCGCCGGCCGAGCTCAACGCCTTGGTGTCCTATTTGGAGAGCTTGGAGTGAGTCTCGCCCAACCAGAAGACCGCGATCAGCGCGACGAAGATCTCGACGGAGAGGCGCTGACGGCGCGTCTTGCGCAAGTGTGGTCGACGCCTCGGGGATTCTGGGGAGCCTTGTCGAGCGTCGATCACAAGGTCGTTGGGAGACGCTACATCCTCACGGCCTTCGTCTTTCTGTTTCTTGGCGGCATCCTCGCCGTCATGATCCGCTTGCAGCTTTCGAGCGCGGAGGCGCGCTTCGTTGGGCCGGAGGTCTACAACCAGATCTTCACCATGCATGGTTCAACGATGATGTTTCTGTTCGCCGTGCCGGTGATGGAGGCTTTCGCGGTCTATCTCGTGCCGTTGATGGTCGGAACGCGCAACATCGCCTTCCCGCGCCTGAACGCCTTCAGCTATTGGGTCTATGTCGCCGGCGGCGCCTTTCTTTGGATTGCTTTCATTCTGAATGTCGGACCCGACGTCGGCTGGTTCGCCTATGTTCCGCTGTCAGGCCCGCAATTCACGCCAGGCAAGCGCAGCGACGTCTGGGCCCAGATGATCACCTTCACGGAAGTCGCGGCGCTGGCGGTCGCCGTCGAGATCATCGTCACCGTGTTCAAGCAACGCGCCCCCGGCATGACGCTCGACCGCATCCCGTTGTTCGTCTGGGCGATGCTTGTCACGTCGTTTCTCGTGCTGTTTTCGATGCCGGCCGTGGTGACCGCCTCGACGATGCTGATCATGGACCGTCTTGTCGCAACGCATTTTTTCGACCCGTCGCGCGGCGGCGACGTCTTGCTATGGCAGCATCTCTTTTGGATCTTCGGCCATCCTGAAGTCTACATCATCTTTCTGCCGGCGACCGGCATGGTGTCCGCTATCGTCGAGACGTTCTCGGGTCGGCGGATGGTCGGCTATCTCGCCCTGGTGCTGTCGCTGATCGCCGTCGGCTTTCTGGCGTTCGGACTCTGGGTCCACCACATGTTCACGACGGACCTGCCGCAGCTCGGCGCAAGTTTCTTCACTGCTTCGAGCATGTTGATCGCAATTCCGAACGGCGTGCAGATTTTCTGCTGGATCGCCACGCTCTGGCTGGGGCGGCCGCGCCTTTCTCCGCCGCTCTTGTTCGTGCTCGGCTTCTTCTTCATTTTCATCATTGGCGGCATGACCGGCGTCATGGTCGCTTCAGTGCCGATCGACGCGCAAGTGCATGACACCTACTTCGTCGTGGCGCATTTTCACTATGTGCTCATCGGCGGGGCGGTCTTTCCGCTGCTCGGGGCCGTCTATTACTGGGCGCCAAAAGTCGTTGGAAGGATGCTTGGCGCGCGCCTGGCGCACTGGCATTTCTGGACTGCCTTCATCGGCTTCAACATCGCTTTTTTCCCCATGCACATCCTGGGGCTGATGGGGATGCCGAGACGGGTCTACACCTATCAGCCCGAGTTCGGATGGGACGGCTTGAATCAGCTCTCAACGCTCGGCGCGCTGCTGTTCTTTGCAAGCTTTCTGATCTTTCTATGGAACGTCGCGACGAGCTGGCGTAACGGCGCGCCCGCGCCTGCGAATCCCTGGAACGCATCGACCCTGGAATGGGCGCCGCCTTCGCCGCCGCCGCCGCAGAATTTCGACCGAATCCCGTTTGTCGATAGCCGCACGCCGTTGTGGCGCGAGGATCCCTTGCCGGTCACGGCAGGACTCTCTGTAGCGGAACGCGAGTTGGCGATCACGTCGCTGACTGAGGCGACGCCGCAACTGCGCGAGCAATCGCCCGACCCTTCCCTTTGGCCGCTGATCGCCGCCGTCGCGGTCACGATTGCATTTGTCGGGTCGATCTTCACGCCCTGGGCGGTGGTCTGGGGCGGCGCGCTGGTCGCCGCCGCCCTGGTCGGCTGGTTCTGGCCGAAGAGCATGGCGGAGGACGAGTGATGGAGCAGCGCGTCGCTCGAAATCTGCGTGAGCTCCGGACCTATGGCTTCGGCGCAAGGAGCACGACATGGTGGGGCACGCTCGCCTTCGTCGCCATCGAAGGCACAGTGTTCGCCATGGCTGTCGGCGGCTATTTCTATTTGTCGGCGCTCGCTGAACATTAGCCTCCTGGCCCGATGCCCAACCACTGGCCGGGTTCAATCATGTTGGCGCTTCTGCTCGTCAGCCTGTGGCCTAATCTGCGCATCGATCACGACGCAAGAGCTGAGAACCTCAAGGGGGCCCAGGGCAAACTGCTGCTGATGTCAGCAATTGGACTCGTCGCCATCGCGGTCCGCTTTTACGAGTTCTACAATCTGCCGGTGAAATGGTACGTCAACGCCTATGGCTCGATGCTGTGGTTCCTGCTCGGCCTGCATGCGGCGCACATCATCACCGACGTCGGCGATACGCTCGTGCTTACTGTGCTGATGTTCACCAAACATGCTCGCGGCAAACGCTTCAGCGACGTGAGCGACAATGCCTTTTATTGGTATTTCGTCGTCGGCGCCTGGGTCCCGCTCTATCTCGCCATCTATTGGTTCGAGAAGGGATGAGCGGATGGGCGAGCGCTCTGCGGAACAGTTCAGCTGGGCGGGACTCGCGCTGGGCCCCGGCGCCTGGGCAGTCAACACCTTAGCCGGTTATGCTCTCGTAACCGCCGTCTGCCCACGCCATTCCCTCGCGCTGCTGTTGCTTGCGGTCGCCCTTGCCGGCGTGGCGATCTGCGGCGCAAGCGTCTCCGCGCTCTCCTACAGAGCCGGCGCCGCTGATCGCGACGGCGCGCCGCACGCCCTGTTGGCAGGCGTGGGGGCGGGTCTTGCCGCTCTCCTGGCGGCGGTCGTCATACTCCAAGGCTCGGCGGTCCTGCTGCTTGGATGCGAGCAGTGAGGCGTTGCGGTCCTATCGTCCTCCTGCTGGCGTTTTGCGCGCCCGCCGAGGCGCATGGCAATGCCGGTTACGAGCGGGCGGAGACCGCGAGCGTCATTTCCCTGCTGGTCATCGCCATGCTCTATGCTTTCGGCGCAACAAGGCTATGGCGCCGCGCGGGCGTTCGCGGCGTCACCGGAGGTCAGGCGGCGATGTTCGCGGCGGGTTGGGCGGCGCTCGCGCTGCTTTCGCTGCCCCCGGTGCGCGAGCTTTCAGCGGGCCTGTTCGCGGCTCACATGATCGAGCATGAGTGGGCGATGCTGATCGCCGCGCCGCTGCTCATCCTGTCGCGGCCCTTCGTCGCCTTCGCATGGGCTGCGCCTCGGCCTCTCCTGTCGAACTTCACGGCGCTGCGAAAGCGGCTCCAAACGGCTTGGACCTTGGCGACGCAGCCGCTCTTCGCAACGACTCAGCACGCCTCGGCGATCTGGGTCTGGCATGCGTCGAGCCTTTATGGCCTCGCGCTTGAGGATCCGACGGCGCACTTCGTTCAACATGCTTGTCTTGTGGGGTCCGGGCTGATTTTCTGGCGCGCGATGCTTCTATCGCCGCAGAAGGGGCTGGTCCTGTTCTGCCTGTTCTTCACCGTCGTGCAGAGCGGCTTCCTAGGCGTTCTGTTGACGGTCTCGGAACGGCTCTGGACCGAGAGTCAAAGCGCGAACGCGGGCGCATGGGGGCTGACGCCGATTGAAGACCAGCAACTCGCCGGTCTGATCATGTGGGTTCCCACCGGACTTCTCTACACAGCAGCGGCTCTATGGGTCGCGGGCGGCTGGATCAAGCACGCGCAGCATCGATCTCTGCACGCCAGCTGACGCGACGTGGACCGCCTGCGGCTTACGCAGCTTTCGCTGGCTTGCTGGGCGATACGGATCGTGCGGCTTCTTTAGCGAGGCGGCTGCGCAGAAACGCAAGGACAGCGGCCTCTTCGGATTTGAGGTCTGCTGCGGCGCCTAGCGCATCGGGGTCGGTCCCCAATCTGAACCCAAGCATGAAGCTGCCGTCGAGATACGCGTTCAGCACTTCGGGGTGTACGTAGCATTTTCGGCATATGGTAGGCGTATTGCCTAGTCGAGCGGCCACATTCTCGATCGCTGCGCGAAGATTGCGCTTCGCCTGCGCGGCGCTATCGTAGCTTGTGAGCCTGCTAAGCGCCATCGCGGCGAGGACAGTTCCTGCCCAGGTGCGGAAATCCTTGGCGGTGATGTTCCTCCCGGTGATTTCCGTGAGATACGCATTCACGTCAGTCGATGTGACGTCTCGACGGATCCCGGCCTCGTTAAAATATTCGAGCAGCTCCTGTCCGGGCAGCTCCTGACACGCCTTTACGATCTTCGCGACTCGCCGGTCATTGACTCGAAGCGACCATTGCTTGCCGCTCTTTCCCGTAAACCGAAAGCGGACCTCGTTGCCGTCGACGGCGACATGGTGGTTCTTCAGCGTCGTCAGGCCGTAGCTGTCGTTCTGCTTTGCATAATCGTCATTGCCGACGCGAATCAGGGTCGTCTCCAGGAGATGGACGACGGTCGCCAGCACCTTTTCGTAATCCGCGCATGCCCATATGCTCCCGCACCCTTGCCCGTATGCTGGGCAGCGCCTCGGCGAATGCGACGACGTGCTCGTATTTGGCGGTCTCGCGCAGCTCGCGAAAGCCGGAGTGATAGCGATATTGCTTGCGCCCCTTGGCGTCGCGGCCCGTCGCCTGAACATGGCCGTCGGCGAAAGGACAGATCCAGACGTCTGTCCATGCCGGCGGGATTGCGAGCGCCCTGATCCGCTTGACGTGACAGGATCCGACAGCTTCGAACCATCCGGGCGCAAATAGACGAAACCGCTTCCAGACCTTCTTCGTCGAATGCCTGCGCGCGAGTCGGAGACATATCTGAGACCCACGGACTCGGCAGCGTTCTTTGGGTCAACGATGGCCTGACGAAACTTCGGCGCTTCGAGCGACACGGGCGCATTCCTTTCAGGCGCTCCTTCCGTTCAGGCGCCTTTTTAAAGCTCAACAAACCAGTCGGACGTCAGTTCCCGCAAAGCAAACTGCAGCAGAGCGAGCGGAGCTCGACCTGCGCGTGCGCGGCGATCTCAAGTGGAGAGCTGGATAGGCGCGCAAGCGTAAGTGGCCCAACTGGCTACGGCGCCGCTGCTGAAAGCGCTGCGTGGAACATGGAGGCTGCGGGTTCGTTCTGCTATGGGCCGCCATTGTTACAGCTTGGATCCGCGATGAATGTCTCCTTCGAAAAGAGTCGCTCCTATTGGGTGGATCAGCCGGTTCTCGACGGCGCCGGCGCCCTTGTGAACGATCAGCGCGCCGATGTCGTGATCGTCGGCGCAGGCATCGGGGGGCTTTCAGCGGCTTATGAGCTCGCGAGCGCCGGCAAGAAGGTTGTCGTCCTCGATCGAGGACCGATCGGCAAGGGAATGACCGCGCGCACCACCGCGCATCTTTCATCAGCCAGCGATGATGGCTTTCAAGAGCTCGCGCGTAAGGGGCGAAGACATGGCGACCGCCTGGCGCGAAAGCCAGCAAGCCGCGATCGACCGCATTGAGGCCGTGCAGAAAAGTCTCGGCGTCGAGTGTGATTTCCGGCGGCTCGACGGCTATCTCTTCGCGGCTAAGCCAGACGACGTGGAGTGGCTCGAGCGTGAATATGACGCGGCTCGAAAAGCGGGACTGCCCGTGTTCAAGCAGGAGGGCGTTCCGTTATCTGGCCGTGACGCGACGCCGACGCTTCGCTTCCCCGATCAAGCGCGCGTCCATCCGCTGAAATATCTGCACGGCTTGGCTCGCGCCATTGGTGAAGCCGGGGGCCGTTTCTACGAGAACGCCACCGTCGTCGAGGTGACGGAAGACGACAACGGCGCCCGCGTCTTGAACTCCGACGGTCACACCATCCATGCAGATTTTGTCGTCGTCGCGACCAACGCGCCGATCAGCGACCGTTTCTCCATCCATACGAAGCAAGCGCCTTACCGCACCTACGCCATGGCGTTCGAACTGCCCTCTGGAGCGCTCCCCGACGCGCTCTATTGGGACACGCTGGATCCCTACCACTATGTGCGCCTGCAGCCTGGAAACGGCCTCGACATATTGATCGTCGGCGGCGAAGACCATCGCTCCGGCGAAGAGAATGACGCGGATGATCGCTTCGCGGCGCTAACGGACTGGATGCGCGGGGCGTTGCCTTCTCTGGGCAAGGAGATTCAGCGCTGGTCCGGCCAGGTTCTCGAACCTATCGACGGCATGGCCTTCATCGGTCGAGACCCGGGAAGCGAACGCATTTTCGTCGCGACTGGCGATTCAGGGCAAGGGATCACGCATGGCGCGCTCGCCGGGCTGATGATCAGGGATCTGATCGTGACCGGCGCCAATCGCTGGACCGAAGCCTACGACCCGGCGCGAAAGCCGTTGGCGGCCATCGGCGAATATCTGAGCGAGAATCTCGCCGCCCCAAAAAACCTGGCCGAATATATCGCGCCTGGCGAGATCGACTCATGGGATCAGCTGAAGCCCGGCGAGGGCGCGATTGTCCGCAGCGGGCTCGGAAGGTCGCCGCCTTTCGTGACGACGACGGGAAGCTTCATCTGCGCTCCGCCGTCTGCACGCATCTCGGGTGTCAGGTGAAGTGGAACGCCTTCGAACGCTGCTGGGACTGTCCCTGTCACGGATCGCAATTCGCGCCCGACGGCGAGGCGCTTAATGCGCCCGCCTTCTAGCCGCTGCAAGAATACGAACCCTGAGAGCAGATGCGGATGGATCAGGATCCAACATTATTGGTGCTGATGTATTTTGTCGTGCCGCTCTGGCTGGCGGCGGGTTTCGCGGATTGGCTGTGTCATCGCGCGACAAACATTGAAACAACCGCGGGACCGAAGGAATCGATCATTCATCTGCTGCTGTTTGCCGAAGTCGGAGCCCCCTTCCTCGCTGTTCTCCTGCTGGAGGTCAACGCGCTTGTGCTGGCCTTTATGATCGTGATGTTCTTCATTCACGAGGCGACGACGCTCTGGGACATCAGCTATGCTGACGGCTTGCGCAACGTGTCGCCATTCGAACAGCACGTCCACAGCTATCTCTCGATGATGCCGATGGCTTTGGTGCTGGTGACCGCGCGGCATTGGCCGCAATTCCTGGCGCTCTTCGGCTTCGGCGATGAAGCGGCGCGGTTTGATATCGCGCTCAAAGCGAACCCGCTGCCGTTGTCCTACATTGTAAGCGCAATAACCGCTGCGCTGCTGTTCGCCGTGCTGCCCTTTACCGAAGAGCTTTGGCGCGGCTTGCGGGCAAATCGTGGTCGATTGATTCCGCGCGTCCCTAAAACAGCATCACGGTAGCTCAGCTGTCGAAGCGGCAGAAAGCTCTTGGTCGAGAGAAGCGCACGCAAATTTTGAGATCGCGCACGAGACCGAAGTTTTTTCGACAAGGGTCGCAAAACGAAACCCCCGCGCCACACTGGGACGCGGGGGTTTGCTGACAACGAAACAAAAGGCTTGAGGCCAGACTGAGACGCTTTACTTCGTCGCCGCCGATTTCAGTTTTGCGAGCGGCCGGATTTTGACGCGAACGCTTGCAGGCTTCGCCGCGGCTTTGACCATCTCGCCCGTCGCGGGATTGCGAACCAAAGTCCCCGCCTTGCGCGCCGGCACCTTACGAAGCGACACTTTCAAAAGCCCCGGCAGGGTGAACTCGCCAACGCCCCGCGGATGAACTGAACCGAGAAATACATTCTCCAGCGTGGCGTAGACGCCCACGGCGGTCTTGCGAGGAAGTTCATTCTCTTCGGCAATCAGATTGATGAGCGCCGATTTCGTATATGTTTCTTTGACTGGCCGAATGGCGGCAGGTTCAGCCTTGCTAACCTTCCGGCCCGCGGCCTTCACAGTTTTCCCTCTAGCCATAAGATGTCCTTTACTGGATAAGGCCTCATTGTAACTTACCCGTGCAAACATGATTGCTAACCGCTTCGTTGGTGATTCGCAAACTGCTACGCAGCATTTCCCACGCGAAGATGAGGCGCCGCTATGCCGCCCACCCGGTCTCTCCGGCTCTCCTGATCTGCGAAGATCAAATTCAAGTAATCAGAAAGACGTCCTACGCCCTACGCGGCGGGAGGACGATCGAGCGCGACTCTCCGTTCGTCCATCTGCCCTCGTATGATGGGCCGAGGAAGCCCGCATAAGCTGCGATGAGGTTCTCGCCTCGCCAGCTTCGCTTCGCTTCGATTCGCCGCCGCGCCCGACGGCGAGCTTTGGAATTCCATCCACGCGATCGCCTTCCTCACTTGAAAGCCCTGCCTTGGCCTCGACAATCGACGACGGCAGCACCAAATATAAAGCGACGATCCAGCTTCTGAGGGGGCGTCGCAAAAAACCAACGTTCAAAGGCGAGTGGAGGCAGATATGCGTAACACATTGAAATCGATGCTCACGGGAGCCCTGTGCAGCGGTTTGGCCGTGACGGCTTTGGCGGGCTCCGCTTGGGCGGGGCCGATGAACGCGACGCATTCCAAGGGAATCGAAGCGCCATCGCTAGCCTATCAGGTCTATTACCGCCGTTACTATCGCGGCGGCTATTATCGTCGCGGCTATGATCCAGGCGCCGCCGCCGCGGCGGCGGCAGCCGTCGGCGTGCTGGGAGCCGCCGCCGCAGCCGGCGCCTATGCGCAGCCGTATTATGGTTATCCAGCCTATGGCTATTACGGCTATCCCTACGGCTACGGCTGGTAAGCTAAGGGCAGGCTTCGTTTTTGCGGCGGCGGTCTGCTAAAGGACCGCCGCCACGACGCAATTCAATTCCGCGGCGACCCGTGATCGGAAAACCTGCGGACGCGTTGGGGCTCTCCGTCAGAGCCGAGAGCGTCACCCCTTTTCAAATCCTCGCGCAGGGACTGATTCTGCAGCAGGATCAGGAGCGACGACCGGCACACTGGAAGACGGCGAGACTTTCCGCCGACGGCAACTCGCCATGTCAGCTCCGGAGCGCGGCCCCGGCGTCCGCGACGCCCTCATGGGCGCCCAGCAAGGCGTCAAAACCACTCACCGACATCACTTCTTTCACATTGCCGCGCAGGCCACAGAGGGTGAGCGCGCCGCCCAGTGACTTGGCTTTCTTCGCGACGACGAGAATGGCTCTCAAGCCCGCGGAGCTTACGTACTGAACTTGCGAAAAATCGATTATGACCCTGTTGGGCCCTTCGGCGATCAGCGCCGCGCATTGCTCTTCGAAAGACGTCGCTGAACCGCTATCCACGCGGCTGCTCGGCCTGACCACCAGCATCCCATCCGAAATTTCGTGCGTGAGCTCCATTGGGTTCCCCGGTGACGGTTACGTAATCGCGGTGTAATGCTTGCGTATCCATAAACCCCCTTTCTGCTGATCGTCCAGCCGCCGCTTCTCGGGGAACAAATGACGCTAGTGTCCTGATTCAGAAGTTTCTATCCAGCTTTGGCTTGGAGGTCGAGGGTGCGACGGCAGAAGCGTTCGATGGAGGCCAGAATGTCGTCGGCTGACTTGGTCCAGCGCAGCGGCTTCGGATCAGCGTTCTGTTGGGCGAGGAAAGCCTTGATGGCGGCGATGAGGTCTTTGACGGACTTGTGCGCGCCTCGCTTGATCTGCTTTTCGGCCAGCAGCGCGAAGAAGCGTTCGACCTGATTGATCCACGACGACGATGTCGGCGTGAAATGCATGTGCCAGTGGGGCCGCTTGGCGAACCAGTTGCGGATCACTTGCGTCTTATGGCTCGAAGCGTTGTCCATCACGACGTGAATGTCGAGGCCGGCGGGAACGTTGCTCTCCACTTCGTCGAGAAACTTGCGGAACTCCTGCGCGCGATGGCGCGGCATGCATGTGCCGATCACACTGCCAGCCTTCACGGTCGTCTCAGCCGTGACAGCAGCGATGAAGCCGGCAAAGAGCGTCGTAGTGCCGTGGCGGTCGTAGTCGTGCGTGCGCCGCTCGACTTGTCCAGGGCGCATCGGCAGCAGCGGCTGCGTTCGATCAAGCGCTTGTATTTGGCTCTTTTCATCCACGCATATCACCAGCGCCTTGTCGGGCGGATCGAGATAGAGGCCAACGATGTCGCGCACTTTCTCGACGAACTGCGGGTCGGTCGAGAGCTTGAAAGTCTCGGTGCGATGCGGCTGTAGGGAGAATGCACGCCAAATGCGATGAACCGACGAAGTCGACACGCCCGATGCTTTCGCCATGCCGCGCGTGCTCCAGTGCGTCGCGTTCTTGGGCTGCGTTTCGAGTGTCCTGGTCACGATCTCCTCAACGCGGTCGTCGCCGATCTTGCGTGGCGCGCCACAGCGCGGCTCATCGTCGAGACCATCGAGACGGTGCTTGGCGAAACGCTCGCGCCATGTGCGCACGGTCTGCCGCGTTACACCGACCGCAGCCGCGATCTCGCAGTTGTTGAGCCCGTCAGCGGCCCGCAACACGATCTCCGCGCGTTGCGCATGCCCACGCGCCACCTTGCGTCGCCGGACGAGCCTTTTGAGGTATTCCCGTTCGTTCTCGCTGAGCTCAATCTTGCTCGCTTTGGTCGCTCCGTCCCTCGCCATGCCGCCCTCCCGAATCCCGCCTGGGCCGAAGGAATCACAATCGCGAAAACGTGGCTAGTAATTTCTGGGACAGGACACTAGCCTTAGATCGTCCGGCGAGCCTCGCGCCCGCGTCACAGATAAGCCTCGTCGAGGAATTTCTGCTGCTCACGCTGGAGGACAGCGGCGGCGAATTCGACAGTGTGCCCGAGATTTATCTCAACTGCGGAATCGCCGGCGCGGCCTTGATGGATCTCGCGCTGCGCGGCCGCATCGACTCGGACCTCGATGGCGTCTTCGCAGTGAACCCCGCTCCAACCGGCGACGCGGCGCTTGATCAGGCGCTCGCCGAAATCGCAAGCGAGCCGCGCCGCCTCGGCGCGCAGCATTGGATCACGCATCTCTCGCGCAATGCGCCGGCCATGCGCCGGGCCGCCCTCTCAGATCTCTGCGCGCGCGGCATCCTGCGCCAGAGCGACTACGCCTTTTTCTGGGTCCTCAAGGAACGTCGCTATCCGGTTGTCGAAGGGCAGAAGCGGCCGGAGGCGAAAAAGCGCATCCTCGCCCTGCTCTATAACGACGATATTCCCACGCCCGCCGACGCCGCGCTGACATCGCTCGCTGACGCCTCCTTCGTCTTTGAGCGCATCCTTACGCCGAAGGAGCTCGAAAGGGTCAGGCCGCGCATCCGGCAGATCGCGCGCATCGATCTCATCGGCGCCGAGATCGCGCGCACCGCCCATCAGGTGAATCTCGAAACGCGCGCCGCCGAGCGGCGGACGGTGCTCGCGGGCCTCGCCGGCAATGTGGTCGAGTGGTACGATTTCGGCGTCTACGGCTTCTTCGCGGCCACGATCGGCGCGCAATTCTTTCCCTCCGAGGATCCTTCCGTTTCGCTTATCGCCTCCTTCGGCGTGTTCGCTGTAGGCTTCATCGCGCGTCCGCTCGGCGGGCTGCTCTTCGGCCACATCGGCGATCGGCTGGGTCGGCGCGCGGCGGTCGTCAGCTCCGACATACTGATGATCGTGCCAACCCTGCTGATGGCGTTGCTCCCCACCTATCGGCAGATCGGCCTCGCGGCCCCGGCCCTCTTGATTGTGTTGAGGCTTGCGCAAGGCCTCGCTGTGGGCGGCGAATATACGACATCCATGGTTCTTCTGGTGGAAGAGGCGCAGACCCGGCGGCGCGGCTTCGTGGGCAGTTTCGCTCCTTTCGGCGCGCTGGACGGGCTGCTTCTCGGGTCGGCGATCGGCGCGATGCTCACGGCCTTCCTGCCGGAGACGGCGACGGCTTCGTGGGGATGGCGGCTCGCGTTCTTCACGGGGCTCCTCATCGGCCTCGTCGTCTTCGTCATTCGCCGCCGCCTGCCGCCCGATTCCACGATCGTCGAGACGGAGGAGGCGCGCGCATCGCCGCTTTTCGAGGCGTTCCGCACGCAATGGCGCACGATTCTCAAGGTCGTGGGATTCACGCTGGGTAATGGCGTCGGCTTCTATCTCTGCTTTGTCTATGTCTCGACCTGGCTCAAGCAGCAGCAGCACCTTTCCGCTCCCACCGCGCTAACGCTCAACAGCATCGCTCTTTTCCTGATGTTGATCATGACGCCTCTCGCTGGTGCGCTCTCCGACAGGATCGGACGCAAGCCCGTGTTGATCATAGGCGCGGCGGGGCTCGCTCTATCCGCCTGGCCGCTGTTCTGGCTGATGAGCAGCCCGCATCTCGGCGCCATTCTCGCGGGCCAATGCGTCTTCGCGCTCTTCATGTCCTGCTATGGCGCAAGTCCGGCCTTTCTTGTCGAGGCCTTCCCCAAACATGTCAGATGTTCGGGTCTCTCTGTCGGCTACAACCTCTCGCTCTCGGTCTTCGGCGGAACGGTTCCCATGGTCGCGGTGTCTCTCATCAAATTCACCGGAAACCCGCTGTCCCCCGCCTTCTATCTTTCCTTTGCGGCGATCATCTCGCTGTCGATGGCGCTTCTCATCGGCGCCGACTCGGAAGAAGCGGCGACGCTTTGATAGGCTCGAGAGAAACACGTTACGTCAGCCTTGGCGTCACGGGCGCCGATATTCCGAACGCCGTCGCCTGGATCGCCTCCGAAGCGGAGGAGCTTGGCGCGACTGAACGGCAGTGCTTTGGCGCGCAACTTTGCGCCGAGGAGATCCTTGTCAACGCCCTCAGTCACGGCGAGCAGGCGCGCCTGTCGATCGTCATCACGCTCGAATCTCTTCAAGATCGGCTCCGCCTGACGCTTCGGGACGACGGCGCGGCTTTCGATCTCGCCGAGGCGCCCGCAAGAGAGGTTGACGCCACTCTCGATGAGTCGCGGCCTGGCGGATGGGGCGTCGCCCTGGTTCGCCGCTTCGCAGATCACGTCCATTGGCGGCGCGAGGGAGACCGAAACGTCGTCGTTCTCGATTTTGTCAGCGCGCGTGGAGCATGACGCCGCCTGAGAAGGACTGGTTTCAATCATGGATACCGCGACGCGCGTTGCACTCGAGAAGCTTCTGGCGCGCGCGCGCAGGATCGAGTTGCAAGCCGGCGACATGCTCGTCCGGCAAGGCGATGCGAGCGACTCCGGCTTTTTCCTGGCCGTCGGCGCTGTGCAAGTCTACGCGGAGACGGCCTATGGCGCTGCGCCGCTGGCGACGCTGGAGGCGCCGCGTCTTCTCGGCGAAATCGGCGCCTTCGCCGGTCTGCCCCGCACAGCCAGCATCAAGGCTGCGACAGAAGCGCGCCTGTATGAGATCAGCCGCGGCGAACTCGTCGAGCTTGGCCGACAGTCGCCTGACCTCCTTTTAGGGGCGGTAGAGCAACTTGGCCGTCAGATCGCAACCGTCAATGAAGCCTTGGCGCTTTACGCCAACGCCCTCGCCGCGCTCGAGAGGCGCGAGTTCGACAGTCGCATTCTTGCGGATCTCGACGATCCGCCGCCGGCCCTTGCGACTTTCGCGGCGGCTTTCCATCGGTTTGCGACCGAGATCGTCGGAAAGCGGCGCCGTGAGGACGAAATGGCGAGTGCGGCCTTCATCCAGCGGTCGCTCCTGCCCAAGGAAGCGACGATCAATCGCCTTCGACCGGACGTGAAAATCGCCGCGCGGATGCGGCCGGCCCGCGAGGTCGGCGGCGACTTCTATGATTTCTTCCTTCTCGACGACGACAGGATCGCCTTCACGATTGGCGACGTTTGCGGCAAGGGAACGCCTGCGAGCCTCTTCGCATCCATCGTCGTGACGCTTCTGAGAACGCTCGGGCGAGACCGGGCGGATGTCGCGACGGTGGTCAATCGCGCAAACCTTCTGCTTTGCGAAGACAATGACGCGGCGATGTTCGCGACCGTATTTTTCGGCGTTCTCGATCTGCGCAACGGCGAGATGACCTACGCCAATTGCGGCCATGTCGCGCCCGCCCATCTCTCTCGGACCGGACTTGTCGCGCGCCTCAAAGCGACAGGCGCGGCGCTCGGCATCGATTCCTCATGCGTCGCCCGGGCGATGCAGACGCGGTTTGAGCCGGGCGACAAACTCATCTTGGTCACGGACGGCGTTACGGAAGCAATGAACGCCGCAAAGGAGGAATTTGGCGAGCCGCGTTTCGTGGAGGTCGTCGAAACAGGGCTGCAGGAGTCGCCTCGCGAGTTGGTGTCGAGACTCTTTGCAGCCGTCGACGCCTTCGCGCAGGGCGAGGAGCAGTCGGACGATATCGGCTGTCTGACGATCGAACGAAAACCTCGCGAGACGCCGCGTCTGTGATCCTCGCGAGATTTGCGGTTCAAGGAGATGGGCGCTGCGCCGCCAGATAATCGCATAGCCCCTGCTGTCCGCGCATGGTCGTCCACCGGTGATTCCAGGCGAAAGCGGTGCCTCAGAAGCGGCGCGAGAAGCTTGAGTATCGGCCGCGACACCGTCACCTCCCAGAGCAGGTCGACATGCACGCCGCCCTGCCGCGGTAGAAGAATTGCGATCCAGCGGCCGTCGAGATCGCCGCTTGTCTTGACGTCGACGCGGTAGGGCCACTCGAGCGCCACGGCCTCGAGAATGAATTGCAGGCGATAGGGCAGAAACCCGCGCGCCTTGGCGCGGATGCGATCGCCCACTTTCGGCGCGCCCTCGCCGCTGAGCCGTTCAGCTTCGAGATAAACCCCTTTCCACCACTGCGGCAGCAGCTCGCCGCGCGCGAGCACGTCATAGACCTGATCAACGCTGGAATTTGGTATGTCCCAGCTTTCCTCGAAACGAAAAACATTCGCAGCCATTCTCGTCTCCCCGTGATCGCGCCAACGCACGTGAGCGTTACACGGGGCGCCGGCATTCGGTTGCAACGAGAGGACAGAGGTTCAAAAAAATTCGCCAGCCCGCATCCAAACGGCGAAGCCGCGCGTATCTCCCTGACCGGGAGCGTGAGCCCCGGCAGGACAGGAGCCGACGATGAGCAATTCCGATTTGATCCGATCTCTTTATGCGGCCTTCGGTCGCGGCGACGTCAGGTCCATTCTCGACGCCCTCGATCCGTCGATAGAATGGCAGTCGAACGGCGACGCGAGGATCATTCCCTGGGGTGGCCGCCGCGGCGGCCTCGCAGGGGCGGCGTCCTTCTTCGAGGCGCTTGCTGACAATCTCGATTTCGAGGCTTTCGAGCCGCGGGAATACTTTGAGGATGGCGACACCGTCGTCGTGCTCGGCCGCACCAGGGCGCGGGTGAAGAGCGGCGGCGTCTTCGATAGCGACTGGGCGCATGTCTGTACGTTCAGGAACGGCAAGCTGCTGCGTTTTCGAGAGTTTTACGACACAAAATCCATCGCCGACGCTCTCGCGGCGTAAACCATAGCCGCCGGAGAATCCGGCAAATTTTTCAAGAAGAGATTACGCCAATGGAAGCTGCACCAATATCCGAAGCCTCCTCCCAAGTCCTCCCGCCCGTTCACGGACTGATCGCCGAGGGGCGGAGCTACGCCAATTGGGGCGGATCGCGCGCCACGACGCCCGCGGTCTATGTCGAGCCGATCAGCTACGTGGACGTGCAGTCCGTGGTACGCGATTGTCGACGCTTCCCGACGCCCGTCAATCCGGTCGGCGCGATGCTCTCGGTTACCGACGCGATCGTAAATGACGGGGGAACGCTCATCTCTCTGCGCAAGCTTGATGCAGTTCTGGGGATCGAGATCGATGCGCTCGGTCGCGAAGTCGTGCGCGTTCAGGCAGGCTGCCGCCTGAAGAAGCTGAACATGTGGCTGAAAGAACGTGGGCTCGAGATCGGCTTTCAGGCGGAGATCGGCGAGGCCACTGTCGGCTCGGTCGCAGTGGGAGACACGAAAGAGTCTTCGCTCGATGCGCCGGGCTTCTTCTCGGCTCACGTCGTCGAAATCACTTACGTAAACGAGAATGGCGACCTGCAAACGATCTCTGATCACGCCAATGACGCGATCTTTTATGAGTTCAAATGCAGCTTCGGGCTCATGGGCGTTGTCGTCGAATGCTGCATCGAGACTCGGCCGGCGCGACTCTGCCGCAGCGATGTTTCACTCGAGCCTTACGAGACGCCAGAGCAGCTTGCGCGTAGCCTCGCCGAAAAACGTGGACAGTGTGACGCGCTGCTCGCCATTGTTTTTCTCGATAAGCTCCTCAGCGTCTACGATCAGCGCTATGGCGCGGGCGCAGGGAGCGTCGCACCCTTCCTCCAGCCCGAATGCGAGGAATTCCGCCTCGCCAAGCGGCTGGCGATCCAGCGCGGATTCGACGGCGTCCAGGTGCCGCAGCCGAAGGGAATCCTCTATCCGCGCGCGGATTTCGTCAATGAATATTGGCGTCCCTCTCGCGAAGAGAAACGTCTCGATTTTCAATATTATGAGCACGACATTTCTCATCTCGAACGCGTGATCGCCGAGAGCTACGCCTTCACCAAGGCCTATGAAGCAGAGACAGGTTTTGCGCCGGGCGGATGGGCGACCTATTTCGTCAACCGTCCGCCCCGCGCGCAAAAACCCTTTGGGCTCTATTCGGATGGGCCGGGAGTGTCATTCTCGCTCGATCCGTTCTGCAGCGATCCCTGCTCACCACGCTGGCAGGATTTTTCACGACGTTACAACCGCCTCGCGATCGACGCGCTCGGCGCGCGGGTCTCGCCGATCCAGACGCAATGGCTCGCGAGCGGCGACGTCGTCATCCCGAAAAGGCTGGCGAAGCCGCGCTTCACGACGCCCTATTTCGCTCAGTTCCTGGAATGATCGTCGGTTGCGCCACGCAGGCGGTCCGTCTCGACGGGCCGGCGGACGTTGTCTATGCTGTTTGCGACGCGGCGCCGTCTCGCGCGGGGGCGATGGTGGACGTGCAGAATTCGCTCGAAGCGCTTTTGCAGCGGGTCGCGAAAAAGGATCGCGCCGCCTTCCGCGATCTTTACGCCGCGACCTCGTCGCGCCTGTTCGCCATCTGCCTCGGCCTGCTGCGCGATCGCGCGCGCGCCGAAGAGGCCCTGCAGGAAAGCTTCACCCGCATTTGGGAGCGCGCGGCGAGCTACGATGCACAAAAAGGCGCCGCGCTTGCCTGGATGACCGTGCTGACCCGGCGCATCGCGCTCAATGAACTGCGGCGGCGGGACAGCGCGCATGCTTCGCTCGAAGAGGACGAAGCGCCGCAGATCGCGGCGGATCTTCCGGAGCGCGATCCTTTGGCCAAGGGGCGTCTCGTGGAATGTCTCGACAGGCTGGGCGAGGAGCGCCGGAACTGGGTGATTCTGGCTTACGTCCACGGCTATTCGCATGAAGAGCTGGCGCAACGCTTCCAGCGCCCGCTGGGCACCATGAAATCCGCCCTGTTTCGTGGATTGGCGGATCTGCGAAAGTGCATCTCATGACGAGCGAAGACGACATCGACGTCGCCCTGTTTGCGGCCGGAGCGTTAAATCGCGAGGAGACGGAAGCGTTGAAAACGCGTCTCAAGCGTGATCCTGCGCTCGCCGTGAAGGCGGGTGAATGGGAAGAAGCGCTCGCCCCGCTCGCGATACACGCCGGCGACGTCGCGCCGCCGCCAGATCTCCTCGCCAGGATCGAAGCGCGCATCGACGCGCGAGAGAAACTCGCATCGATGAGCCGGACGCTCCGCGCCAATGAGGGCGAGTGGATCATGCTCTGCCCTGGCGTGCGCTTCAAGGAATTGCATCGCAATGTCGCGCTTAACCGCTGGACCGTACTTGTTGACGCGCAGCCCGGCGCCGTCTTTCCGGCGCATGAACATACGCAGGACGAGGAGATCTTCATGATCTCTGGCGATCTCGCCTTCGACGATGTCGAGCTGGGGCCGGGCGATTTCTACTTTTCGCCCATGGGCAGCCTCCATGCCGCGCATCGCACCCGCGCCGGCTGCCGCTGCATCATCATCCAGGCGATGTGAGATGTCGGATTAAACGAAGTTGCGGCCGTGAAAGGCTCACGGCCGCTCCGGAATCTCACTCGACTCACCGGGTAACGTGGATGACGCCCGTCATATTCGGATGCAGGCGGCAGTAGTACGGATAATCGCCGACCTTCGTTGCGCGCCAGCGGGCGGGTCGCGCCTTCGGCGTGTTGACGTCAAAGTCGCCGTTGCGCGACGTCGCCGTGTGCTCCACAAGATCCTTGTTGATCCAGGTAACCGTTTCGCCGACGCGAACGGTGACCGCCGACGACGCAAATTCGAGATCTGCGATCACGATGCTGGCCGCCTCGCTGGCAGGCGCGAAAGTCGCGTCCGCCAGCAACAGCGGGAGCCAGAACATCGCTAGCAGCGCAATGTTCCGCATGCGCGTTACTCCCGGCTCGCCGATTTCTTGCGGCCGAGCGTCTCGACCATGTGCTCGGCGTGCTGCTGATGGCCCTGGAAGATTTTCAAGCCGACTTTCAGCAGATCCTTCAATTCGCCATTGCTGGCGGACGGAATGAGCTGCGTGTCGACCGCGGCATTCACCAGCGAATGATAGGCGAGTTCGTTCTCCGCATAGGCGCGATCGAAGGCCGCGCCCGACAGGCGCTTCAACTCGGCGCGCTTTGTCGCCGCCTGACTGGCGATCGTCTGGCTCGTCGCATTGTCCTCGGGCGTCACGCCGAGCTTCTTGACGAGCGCCAGCGCCTTGTCATTGACGGCCTTGTGGTCTTTCACCATTTCCATCGCGAATTCGCGCACGGCCCTGTTTTTCGATCGCTGAAGGGCGATTTCGGCATAGCCGATGTCGACCATGCCGGCGGTATAGGCGATGTGCGCGATCTGGGGATCGGTCGGCGTATCCGCCGCGCGGGCGGCGGCGTTCGCGGCGAATAACAAGCCGACGACGATCGGCGCAATGACTTTCATGATGTCCTCCGTTGAATGTGGTCCGAAGCGACCGTTGCCTTTACGGAGGAGCGAGACGTTTGGATGCATGCTTTTTAAAGGGCGCTCGTTGAGGCGCGTCGTCTGCTCGATCAGATCGCGAGGCGCTACCTTGGGGCTCGTGAAGGCGCTATAGGCAGGCGCAGCAACGCGTGCGATGGCCGCATGTCGCCGTTAATAGCAGTTGCGGACGATTTGAACCGTGGTCGGCCTTCCGGGGTAACGGCAAACCAGTCGCTTTGACCCATAGGCATAGGGGAAGCAGCGGCAAAACGCTGCTCTGCCGGCGATCGAGTTCTGGCGCGTATTTGGGCTGTACTGCTGCAAGGGACTGTACCGCCGGTAGGGTCCATATTGCGCTGGCGACGCAACGGACGAACGCAAAGTCTCCAATACCGGGAAGGAGGCCGCTTCCGCGACGTTACCGAAAGTCAGAAAACTTGCGCCAGACAATATGACTGCAGTCGCGCGCGCATAGAGAGGCTTCATCCTGCCCTCCACCTTCTGGCCAAGCCTCGTCCGGCGAGAGGCTACGCCTCTTCCTCCATCTTGAAAGTCGGCCGCTGTTTTCAAGTCCGCCCTTGAAGGGAAGCGCACGACGACGTCCATACTCTTTTGATGAAACCGGGAGGTCGCTAACGATTGCCGTAACAGAACGAACTATTCGATAAATTGAAATTGAGAGATATTCGTGTTCGGCTAAATATAGTGCCGTTAGCATATTGCGGCAATTGCAGTCTTGCCTGACCGAACCAGATCGCGACATCGACGGCTCGGGACCATCACGCCTGGCGCCGCCGGAAGCGCAAGAGGCGCTGCGCTTCGCGATCGTGCCATCGGTTCAGCCATGTTGGGAGGTTGAGTCCGTCACCGACCGAGCAACTGCAAGAGGGATGGAGCCTGTGATTCTTGAAGAAACAGCAAAAAGCAGCGTCAAGTCGGCGAGGTGGCGAATGTGGTCAGAACTGCGCGGACTGAAAGAAGAGATCGATTTTGGCACCCCGCCACGAGACGGATCGCCTGTAACGCTTGATATCGACGACGTGACCGTCACGGTTCCTGCGGGCAGTTCGGTAATGCTTGCCGCCGCGACAGCGGGCCGCGCTGTGCCGAAGCTCTGCGCCACCGATATGCTCGAGCCCTTTGGCAGCTGTCGCGTCTGTCTCGTAGAGATCGAAGGCCGCGGCGGGTTCCCGGCTAGCTGCACCACGCCGGTCGTGGAGGGCATGAAGGTCAAGACCCAGACCGAGACGCTGCAGCGCCTGCGCAAGGGCGTTCTGGAGCTTTACCTTTCCGACTTCCCCGAAAGCGAGATGGCGGACGGATGGAGCGAACTCCACGAAACGCTGAAGGCCGAAGGGATCGCATCCCATCCGTACGGCAAGGGCGGCGCCAATCACTTCGACGCGCCCGTCGACGCCTCCAACCCATACTTCCTGTTCGATCCCACCAAATGCATTGTTTGCAGCCGGTGCGTGCGCGCCTGCGGCGAGGTGCAGGGAACCTTCGCGATCACCATCGCCGGCCGCAGCTTCGAGTCCAAAGTCGTAGCCAGCCAGGATCAATCGTTTTTTGAGTCCGAATGCGTGAGTTGCGGCGCCTGCGTGCAGGCCTGCCCGAGCCATGCGCTGGTCGAGAAGAGTCTCTTCGAGGGAGAGTACAAACATGCCGAACCCGCTGAAGCCTGAAAGATCCGTCGTCACGACCTGCGCCTATTGCGGCGTCGGCTGCGGCTTCAAGGCCGAGACGCGCGGGGGCAAGATCGTGCGCATGACGCCATGGAAAGAAGGCAAGGCGAACCATGGCCACAGCTGCATCAAGGGCCGCTTCGCCTATGACTATTACAATGCGCCTGATCGTGTCCGCACGCCACTGATCCGCGCCTCGATCGACGACCCGTGGAAGCCCGTGAGCTGGCAGGAGGCGTTTGACTACGCGGCGAGCGCGTTCAGGCGCATCCAGGGCAAATACGGCGTTAAGTCGGTGGGCGCTGTCTCCAGCTCGCGCTGCACGAATGAGGAAATCTTTCTCGTTCAGAAATTCGCGCGCGCGGTGCTCGGCAACAACAATATCGACAACTGCGCCCGCATCTGCCACTCGCCGACGCAGTTCGGCCTGACCAACACCATCGGCGCGGGCGCGGCGAGCCAGCACTTCGATTCTATCCTTCAGGCCGACGTCATCATGGTTGTCGGCGCCAATCCGACCGAGGGCCATCCAGTCTTCGGCTCTCTGATGAAGCGGCGCATCCGCCAGGGCGCGAAGCTCATCGTAATCGACCCGCGCAAGACCGAGACCGTGGAATCCGCCCATTGCAAGGCCGACGTCCATCTTGCGATCCGTCCCGGCACGAATGTCGCGATCCTCGACAGCGTCGCGCATGTCGTCGTGCGCGAGAAGCTCTACAACGAAGAATTCGTGCGCGCCCGCTGCGAGGTGAAGGAGTTCGAGAATTGGAAGGCGCTTGTCGGCTCCGACAAATATGCGCCCGAAGTCATAGGCCCGCTCGCCGGCGTCGATCCGGCGGACATTCGCAAGGCAGCGCGGATGTATGCCGGCGGACCCAACAGCGCCATCTATTACGGCCTCGGCGTCACCGAGCATTCACAGGGCTCGACCGGCGTGATGTGCCTTGGCAATCTCGGCCTGTCCTGCGGGATGCTCGGACGCGAAGGCGTGGGCGTAAACCCGCTGCGCGGCCAGGGCAACGTGCAGGGCGGCAGCTGTCTCGGCAGCTGGCCTCATGTGTTCAGCGGCTATCGCTTCGTCACCGACGACGCCACGCGCTCGAGCTTCGAGGCGGAATGGGGCGTGCCGCTCGATCCGGAGCCTGGCCTGCGCCTGCCGAACATGCTCGACGCCGCCGTGGCTGGCTCGTTCAAGGGCATGTACATCATGGGTGAAGACCCGGTGCAGAGCGATCCGAACCAGCATCACGTCATCGCCGCGATGAAGAACATGGAGTGCGTCGTGCTCCACGATCTCTTCCTCAACGAGACGTCGAAATACGCCCATGTTTTCTTTCCCGGCTCCTCGTCCCTGGAGAAGGACGGCACCTTCACCAATGCGGAACGCCGCGTGTCGCGCGTGCGCAAGGTGATCGAGCCGCTCGCCGGCCTTCAGGACTGGGAGATCACCGTCAGATTCATGAACGCCATGGGCTACGACGTCTCCTACGACAATCCGGGCGAGGTTCTCGACGAAATTGCGCGGCTCTCGCCCAACTATCGCGGCATCAGCTTCGCGCTCATAGACCGCATCGGCTCGGCGCAGTGGCCCTGCAACGAGGATGCGCCCGAGGGCACCGAGGTGCTGCACATCGAGAAGTTTCCGCGCGCCAATGGGCTCGGCGCCTTCATGCTCACCGAATATGTGCCGACGGCGGAGCGCACCAACGACAAATATCCGCTGTTGCTGACGACGGGTCGAATTCTGTCGCAGTATAATGTCGGCACGCAGACCCGGCGCACGCCCAACTCCATGTGGCATCCAGAGGACCTGCTCGAGATCAACGAGCAGGACGCGCTGACCCGCGGGGTCAAGGACGGCGAGTGGGTGAAGGTGTCGAGCCGCTTCGGCGAAATCGAGTTGCGCGCGAAGATTTCCGAGCGGGTGAACCCGGGCGTCGTCTACACGACCTTCCATCACGCCAAATCGAAGGCGAACGCCGTCACGTCGGATCTGTCCGACTGGGCGACGAACTGTCCCGAATACAAGGTCACGGCGGTCGACGTCGTGCGCACCAACGGCCCCGCCGAAAACAGTCATCGCGAAGCGGAAAAGCCGCGGATCGAGGAAATGGAGCCGGCGGAATGAGCACGACGCAATCTGCTTCGCGGAGCGCCGACGCGCCGGTCATGGCGATTGATCGCATCGTGCTGATGGCCAATCAGATCGGCGATTTCTTCGCGCCCTATCCGCCGGAAAGGCGCGCGGAAGGCATCAGGAATCATCTGCGCACCTATTGGGATCCGCGGATGCGCGCCGAGTTGCTGGCGCTGGTCGAGATCGGGGGCGCGGGGCTCGCGCCCCATGTCGTTGAGGGAGCCAAGCTCCTTATGGACGAGTCGCATGCGAAGCCGGGATACTATGGGCCGCCGAAAGCGTGATCTATCCGAAATTGCGAGAGCATAGCGATAGAGGAAAGCGCAACGGCCGCGCCCTTTTGCCGCCCCTCATGCTGCGCGCCGGCGATCACGCCGCGAGACGCCCGCTGGCCTTCTATGACGCAGTGGGGCGCCGGCTGGCGATGCAGGGAGGCTCGCGATGAATGCAACGCCCTCCGCCGTCATCGACCGCGTCAAACGCAATCTCGTCGGCCTGAGAATGCCGCGCGCCCTCGAAATCCTCGACATCACCCTGCGCGGCATCGAGCGTGGCGAGACTACGGCGCTCGACGCGCTCGACATTCTGCTCACCGAAGAACTGACGCTACGCGAGAACCGCCGCGTCCGGATGGCGCTCCAGATGGCGCGCCTGTCCGCCGTCAAGACGCTCGCCGGCTTCGACTTCGCCTTCCAGCCGTCGCTCGACAAGAGCCGCGTCATGGCGCTCGCCGAATTGCAGTTCATCGATCGCGCCGAAGCGGTTCATCTCATCGGACCGCCCGGCACAGGCAAAACCCATCTCAGCCTGGCGCTCGGCGTCGAGGCGGTTAAAGCCGGCCGCAGCGTCTACTTCGCCTGCCTCGCCGACATCATCGCAACATTGGCCAAGGCCGAACGCGAAGGGGCGCTGCGGGAGAAGATCCGTTACTTCTGCCGCTTCTCGCTGCTGATCGTCGACGAGATCGGCTATCTGCCGGTTACGCCCGGCGGCGGCAATCTGTTCTTCCAGCTCGTCAACGCCCGCTATGAAAGGGGCGCCATGATCCTCACCTCGAACCGCGGCTTCGCGGAATGGGGCGAGATCTTTGGCGATCCAGTCGTCGCCACGGCGCTCCTCGACCGTCTCCTGCATCACGCCGTCGTCTTCCAGATCGAAGGCTCGAGCTATCGCCTGCGCGAGCACGCCGACCTCTTGCCCGAACATGTTCGGACGAAAGCCAGCATCCAACCCGCGCCAATCCCGCCGACCCTGCGTCGTCGCGGACGCCCGCCAAAAAACGGAGGCGCCGATCAGGACCTCGGCTGATCGCCACGCTCGCCAACTGGGGAATTTTACTCCGGCGCTTCTGGGGAAATTAACATCGGCATTTACAGGAATTTCTCGCCGAGAAAAAAATTCCCTTCGCGATCGAGTGGGAAGACTGGGTCGATCCCGAACCTCATCCGCAGCCGCCGCCGAGATTTTGACGACGCCTGTTAGTCATTTTGGCGCGGTTGGGAGATCATCTCTTGAGCAAATGGTGCACACCAAGGACGACGGGAAGCACGCCATCTTGCCTGCGGCAGGTCCGCCGGACCGCGCACGAATGCCCGTGACTCAGCCTCGTGAATCTGACGACAAAATGCGCCTCGACGGATCCGAGGTTGTTCGACTTGCAGTCGAACGACGACGACAGTTCTCCGCCGCAGCAAGGCGCGTGCGGAACGCCGCGCCGAGCACATCGCCTAACTGCGTCGGCCGACGGCGGATTGTCCGGCGCCTCGCTGGAGCGTCCGGCCTTACAAGGTCTTTTAGAGCAGGTTCGATCCCGTAAGATCGACATGATCGTCGTCTACAAGGTCGTCGCCTGACGCGCTCGCTCGCCGATTTCGCTAAGCCGGTCGAGCTCTTCGACGAGTTCGACGTCTCCTTCGTCTCGGTCACCCAGTCCTTTTACACCACCTCAAGCATGGGAAGGCTGACCCTGAACGTGCTGCTGTCCTTCGCTCAATTTGAACGCTGAAATCACGCCCAATAGATTGACCGAGCTGACGATCCCCTTTGCTCCAAAACCAATTCCCCGGAAGGGAGTTGTGCATGCGCCAATAAACCAGAGGACGATCGACGCCGAAACGCGGGAGGCGCTGCTGAAGGCGATTGCGCGTTCACGCAGATGGATGGAGACGATCCTTTCGGATAAGACCGCCTCCGTCGATGCCATCGCCTCGATCGAAGGGAAAGCGACCGCTGCAAAACCCCTCTCGTAACCCACGGAAATATTTGGCCCTCCCCTTCTCAACCGGGAGCCTTCAGAGCGAGGAAATCAGGGAGTTAGCTGGCTGTGCGCGCAGTCCACTGCGAACGCGTCTCCGCAACTAAATTCCCTGCTATCAGGGAAATTAACAGGGCATTTCAAAAAAGGGACGCAACGCGGTGTTTATGTACTCGTTAGGCCCGGCAAATCAGTGCTTTAATAAGCAAATTCCCTACGCCGCACAACAGGGAATTATTTTGACGGAACTGGGAATTTCATGCAGCGAGCTGGGAAACCAATCCAGTAAGCAGGAGGGCTGGACAGCCACTCGCCCCGACCAGGGGTGTCATATCTCAAGCTTGGCCGAAGCCCTCACTCGCTGGCGACCTCACGCAACCACTAAGAGAGGCTCGAGGCCCGCTTACCCAACGCGACGCATCCGCGCACGCCGCTCTCCCTGCAGGGAAACAGCCGGTTATCCCCGGGATGACGGTGCAGACGGCTGAGAGCAGTTACGGCCATCCCCACCCCGACAAGCAGAAGGGCGGCGTCGAGGCGATCGGCCGGCGGACGCGTTATAACAGGTCTGATTTGCGCCCCGCGGAAACGCGCTGCGCGCGGGCGTGACCAGATGGCGCGGGCGGGAGAGCACAGCCCTATGAACCTCGACGAGCTCACGATTGCTCGGACGTTGCACCTCTTCGGGTGTGGTGAACTGAGCGCCGTTGAATTGTGCCAAGCTTTTCTCGATCGTATTGAAGAGATCGATTGATCGGGCTCTACCTTGCGGTCGGTGTTGGAGGTGGACGCCCTCGCATCTGCGGAGGCCTTTGATCGTGCCCGCGAGGCCGGCGATGCTATTCCACCATTGAACGGCATACCGATCCTCGTGAAGGACAGCATCGACACTGAACCGCCCCGGATTCGCCGGAGGGGCCATTTTGTTTGAGTCACGCCGCCATGGCGCACTCTTTAAGTTGCGCATAATAGCGCGCTTCAGCTTCGGCTGGCGGAATGTTTCCGATCGGCTCCAGCAGTCTTCTGTTGTTGAACCAATCGACCCATTCGAGCGTGGCGAACTCAACCTGCTCCAGGGAGCGCCAAGGGCCGCGCCGCCAGATCACCTCCGCTTTGTAGAGGCCGTTGATCGTTTCGGCGAGCGCATTGTCGTAAGAGTCGCCGACGCCGCCTGCCGACGGCTCGACCCCGAAGTCCTTCAAGCGCTCGGTGTATTTGATCGAAACAGACGATATGACCATGCGGGTGGGAGACGGGGTGGCCCGTCTCCACGATGTGCAATCAGCGAGGGTTGCGCCATAAGCGCCTATCCTCATGCACAGGGAGACGGACCGCCATGGAGTTTAACAGCTACATCGGGCTCGATGTCCATAAGGAAACGATTGCCGTAGCCATCGCAGACGCAGGCCGAAATGGCGAAGTCAGATTCTTCGGAGAAATCGCCAACAACCCGGACGCGGTGGCGAACTTGCTGAAGAAACTCGGCGGCCGTCACGGCAAGCTGCACTTGGTCTACGAGGCCGGACCGTGCGGCTATGGTCTCTACCGCCAGATCCTCGCCGCCGGTCATGCCTGCGATGTCATCTCACCGGCCCACACACCGAAGCGCGCCGGCGATCACGTGAAAACCGATCGACGCGACGCAGCCATGTTGGCGCGCCTGTCCCGCGCCCCGCGATCGCTGTGATGGATGAGGCCGCCGCGAAGGGGCCGGCGCTCATGCACGGCTTGTTCGAGCGCGTCGAGCACAAAGCTCGTTTGCGCCGATCGAGAGGCGCGCCAGCCGACGATCCGCCGGGCAAAAACGTCGATGATGAAGGCGACGTAGACGAAGCCGGCCCAGGTCGCGACATAGGTGAAGTCCGCCACCCACAGCGCATTCGGCCAATCCGCCGCAAACTGCCGGTTGACCTTGTCCAGCGGGCAAGGCGTCGCCTTGTCGCTGATCGTCGTTTTAACCGGCTTGCCGCGGATGACGCCCTGCAGACCCATACGCCGTATCAGCCGTTCGACCGTGCAGCGCGCCACGTTCTCGCCATCGCGCAGCAACTGCCGCCAGACCTTGCGGGCGCCGTAAACGTCAAAGTTTTCGTCGAAAACTCGACGGATTTTTTCACAGAGTTCAGCGTCGCGCCGGGCCCGCGTCGAAAGTCGCGCAGGATCCTTATGTTGCGCCGCATGCGCCCAATAGGTCGACGGGGCGATCGGCAACACTTTGCAGATCGGCTCGACCCCGTACGCTTCCCGGCTTCACCGGCGGTCGAGCTCCGCCTGGGCAAAATAAGCGGAGGCCTTGCGTAAAATCTCATTCGCTTGCCGAAGCTCGCGGTTCTCCCGCTCCAATGCCTTCAGTCGAGCCCGCTCGTTCGTCGTCAGCCCAGCGCGGTCCCCCGCGTCGCGCTCCGTCTGCCGGACCCAGCGACGTAAACTTTCGCCCGTGCAGCCGAATTTCGAGGCGATCGACGTAATCGTCTCCCTTTCCGAGCCGTATTCGTCGCGATGCTCGCGCACCATTCGAACAGCCCGCTCTCGAACTTCAGGTGAAAAACCCTTCGATGTCTGCTTCGTTTCCATAGCCCCAATCTCTCAACAGTTGGGGCCTCCGGCAAACCCGGGGCGGTTCAACAACGCGGATAGGACGATGACCACTTCCGGTTCCATCGCGATGCTTGGCAACGTCGCCCAGCGTGACGCCTTCGTCGTACTTGGCAAGGCCAACATGACAGAGTGGAGCTATATGCGTTCCGCGCGGATCAGAATATCCGCTCTGCCTACTTCCCTTCCACGACGCTGACGAGATCGAAGTGACGATTGACGCCGGCATGGATCAGATTGCCGTTGAAGCGCGTCGAGCTCGTCGCGCCATAGGCGTAGAAGCCGTCCGGCTGCACGGCGAAAGTGGCGGCCTGAGCGGTTCCGAGATCGTAGCGTAGATAATCGACCTTCACGCTCCAGTCCGGCGCAAACATCCACTCGGCGCCGCCGCCCGCCGTCCAGCCGATGAGACTGTCCTGATAGACCGGATTGACCAGGGTCTGGTTCGTCGCCCCGATGCGCCGGGTGAACAGCGCGGCGTTGGAGGTGACGCCGCCATAGGCCATGCCGCCCGTGCCGTAAACAGCGAGCGTCGGCGTGACGAGATAGCCCAGCCGGCCGCGGATCGTGCCGAGATAGTTCAGCGTCGCGGTGCGTTGCGCATAGGTGGCGAAGCTGTCGCCGCCCGCGGCTGTCAACGCGGCCTGCCATTTAGTGTCGGTATTGCCTGAAACGCCGTGAAGATCCGCCTCCGCCCCGACGAGGAAGCTGTCGGCGAACTTCCAATTGGCGCCGATCTGCAGGCCGCCGATGAAGCCGGCGAGATGGTTCGTCTGGTTGATCGGCGTCGCGCTCGCGGCGATCGCCGGACTTGCCGCCGCCGGTCTGAAGGGCCACGGCTGAACGATCGAGCGGGGATTCGACCAGGACCCGCCCCCGTTCAGCCCGACGTAAACATCCGACCAGCTCGGCGGCGGCGCAGGCGGCGCAGCCTCCTTTGCCGGCCCATGTGGCGAGAAGAGCGCGAGAAAATCCGAACCCGGCGGCTTGGTGATCGGGTTGCCGTCGCCAAAGGCGTTGGCCGAGACTTCGAGATAGAAGAAGTCGGTGGGGCGCGCGGTCAGACCGTTCGTCGTGGTCGTCTGTCCGGGAAAGGATTGCGGGAAGTAAGGCTGCCATGCGACAGGCGACGCGAAGCTGGAGGTGAATGAGCCGGGCCAGAACCTCGAATAGCTCGCCGTCATATTGATGAACGCATTCAGCTTATAGCGGATGCGCAGATCATATTCCGTGCCAAGGAACGTGCCCCTGTTGCCGAGCGGCGCGAAGAGATTGGCGCGGTCCCAGGCGGCGGCGGCGCTGGCCAACCAATAGGCGCTGAAGGCGGTGTCGACCTGGAGATTCTTGAAGGGCGAGAATTCGAGACGCGCCTTCGCGGCCTTGATGTTGTTCCACGCAATGTAGTCATTGCGGGAGAACGGCTGATTGAAGCCGTAGAAAATGTCGAAGGTCTGGTTGACGCTGTCGAAGGGGCTCTTGTTTCCGGTCCCATAGATGTAATCGGCGCTGAGGCGCGGCTTCCAAAAAAGGTCAGAGAATGTGTAGCCGAGTTCGACCGAATAGGCGATGGCGTCATGCTGGACCGTCGTCTGTATGGCGTTTTGAACAGCGCCGAATCCGCGAAATTCGCCGGTCTCGCCCATCTGCTTATTGACGTCGGCGTCGTAGTCAAAGTCGCCGAGCACGCCGTAGACGCGCAGGCCCGGCGCATAGGTGCTTCTGTGGAGCTTTAACGCATTCGACGTGTTGAGGAGATCCGCATATTGCTTGCGGCCGAGGAAATACGGCTGGATCGTTGCATATTCCGACCACCGGCGGATGCTCAACACCGTGCCATATATCCAGTTTCCCCATTCGGGCCTGTCGAACTCATAGGGATAGCGCACGACCGGCCGCATCAGGAAGCTGTCGATATCCCAGTCGTTGTCCTTCTTGCCCAGCCTTAGGCGAAAGCCTTCGAAATTATTTGTCGTGTTGCGGAACTCATTGTTCGCGATCAGACGCCTGTCGAGCAACTCCAAATGGAAGCGGCCGGCGCGAATGCTGAGCGGCCGATCATTGCCGAGATCGTCCTTGCCAAGCGCGTCCTTGAAATAGAGCTCTGCGAACGCCTGGATGAGATCGGTCTGATTGATCTCCTGTCCCTGCAATTGATAGAGGCTGTTGTAGGCGCGCGAATCCTGAAATTCGACGACGAAGCGCAAGGGATCCAGGACGTTCTGGACGCCGAGATAGGCGCGCGTCCGCGACAGCCATAGCGAGTTGGGGAAATATCGTCTTGTCGACGTCCAAGGATTCGTCGTCGTGTTCGTCCACGGCCGATAATCGTCCTTGCGGTATTCGAAGCGAACGCGCGTATCGAGGCCGACATTCAGCCAGTCGACGCCTTCGAATTCCTTGTAGGTCTTGCCGAGATTGCGGACATAGGGCGGGATATCGGGCTCCTGCGACTCCACGCCTGGACGAGGTTGATGAGGAGCAGCGCGGCGAAGGAGATCGCCAGCATGATCGTCGCGATGTCGGTGGCGCCCGCGACATCATACTGCTCAAGTTTCACGACGATGAGCAGCGGCGCGATCTCTGAGACGTAAGCGATATTCCCCGCGATGAAGATCACCGAACCGTATTCGCCGATCGCTCTGGCGAAGGCGAGCGCAAAACCGGTCAACAAGGCCGGCACCAACCATTTTTTATCAGTGGGGCCGAGCGCAAAATGTTTTCAGACCCTGACATGGCGAATAATTCTTGGATGCGACCCAGCTTGCATGCTTCAGCGGAGTCGCTGCTAGCCGCAGTTGAACAGGTGGAAACTCTTGGTGAATGGTTGGAAGAACGCATGTTCGATGCGAAATATCCAGCACGACGGCACGAGCAAAACCTTCGCCGCTGAGCGGCGAGCGTCCATTACAGCTGGGCGAACACGTTGGCGACTTGCTGAGCCTGCGAGTGTCGGTGGCGAGCCTTGAGAACGCGGCGAGCGTTGAGCGTGTCGGCTATGGCGCGCGGCGACGGTGCGCCACCGACTTACGCAGTCCGGATCGTGGGCGGGCGCGACAGAAGTGAGAAAGTTCGACCGTCGGCCGCGTTCGAGAGCGTTCACGGGGACTGTCGAATCGAGGCCGAAGTAACTCACCAGCTTTTGTGGCGAGAAGAAACGACAGACGTCGCCGATGGCCGCAACGATGCCGGCCGCCACGATGAGATTGACACCCGTGATCGTCAGCAACCGCGCAATGGCGGGATCGTCGAGCGCGTCGGCGACGATCTCCTTGTCGATGACCGCCAGATCATCGGTCAATCGGTCGAGTTCGCGGACGTGCCGCTCGAGCGCGTTGCGTTCGTCTTTGGGCACAGGCTGGCGCAACAACCAAGCCCGTCCAACCCCGCTGAACAAATCAGCATGTGGGCAGCGGGGGACAATATGCGCGTGCAGAGGCGAGATTTAGATAGCCGCCGATGACGGACCCTGCCGGTCGGGTGAACGGTCAAATTCAGATCGGGGCACGCGCCGTCTGGAAAGCTCGACGCGCGCGGCTGCCAGTCGCAGCTTCGCGACTGTCGCCGCGGTCAGTGCCTTTGCCAACGTCAAATCCTGAGTAACGCTGCGGTAACGAAATGGAGCCGTTACGCCGTGTTTCCCCAAGTTTATAACTTGCGCAGACATTGGCGTAAAACATATGATTAAAAAAGATAAATCAGGATTGGATTTTTTGCGCCGTGTTAGGCTATGTTAGGCGCGGTACCGCCTTCCTAAACCCAAGGTCACAGGTTCGAAACCTGTCGGAACCGCCAATGAATTGCAATGCCTATTGGCCTCGCCGCGCGATGACACAGCTGCGCATCGCACAACATGCCAACCGAACCTCGGCGGTCAGCGCCGCAACCTTTGGTTCTGACGGCTGCTCCGGCTGAGGACTTTGGCCAATAGTTTAAGAATGGACGGGACATTCGATGACCGACAAAGGCGAAGCAAAAGACAATTCGGCTAAGGTGCCGCGCCGCAGCGTTCGCATCACGGCCAACCTCATCATGATCGCGCTGTGTCTGCTGATTATGGAGGCCGGTTTTACGTTCTATTATTATATTTCTGAAGGAAAACTCACGGACCCGCAAACGCGCGAAGAAGCGCATAATACCTTCGTGGCGCAAATGGGGTCCAAAACCAACGCCAAATGCCGCTACATGGACACGGTCTATCCGCACCCTTATCTGACCAATGTTCACGTCGACAATCCGCCCTGCGAGAACGCCAAATTCGAGTTGAATAATCTCGGCTTGTTTGGACGCGATTTCCCTTACAAAAAGGGAGGTGACGCGTTTCGCATCATGATTAGCGGCGGTTCGGTGGCGGCCATGTTTGGCCAACAGAACAAGGACAAGCCGAATTTTCTCGAAGAAGAACTCAACAAATGCTATGCGCCTCCAGAAGGCCGGAAGGCGTTCGAAGTTTATAACGGCGCCGATGGTGGCTGGAAGCAGCCACAACAAGCGATCATGACTCTTCTTTTCGGCGAAGTGTTCGACGGCATCGTAACGCTGGAAGGCTTCAACGAAAAAGATATGCTGCTCGATAAATGGACGTCCTGGTCAAAGCGTTTTGAATGGCCGTCGAACAATTTCATCCTTGTGAATCCTATCGCATCCGGCAGCTATTTTCCGCTTCTCGGCGGCGCGGCGCTGAACTCATTCTATTCGCTCTATTCCAGCACGCCGCTCTTGCGTTCGTCGAACGCGATATATTTCCTCGTCGACACGGCTCGCACGAAGCTGAACGACTCGATCGTCAAGAACATGGCGTCGCTTCATAAGTCGCATCTGACGATCTTCTCCGTGCCCAAGGAGTGGAGTCGCGAAGAGGTTTTCGATTACAATTTGAATCAGTATAGAAAGTATTTCAGAATGACCTCCGCGCTTGCCCAGGCGCAAGGCGCAAAAGTCGTGTTTTTCATCCAGCCCTCTCCCGTCTACGGCAAGACGCTGACGGAGGAGGAAAAAGGCGTTGTCGGCGACCTGAGCTACAAGGATTTGTATCTCACCATGACGGATACATTGCTCATGCTGAAACAGGAAGGGATCGCCGTTTACAGCTTGCTGGATGTTTTTTCGCAAGCTCCGGACACGGTCTACGCAGATCATATTCACTTCTTTGCCGACCCCGACACTGGAGAAAGCCTCGGCAACCGCCTTGTCGCCAAAGCGATCGCCAGGCGCCTCGCTGAGGAATGGCGGCTGGACAAGATGTGTAACGATTGACGCGAACTTTCGGCCAGCAGCGACGGCGTCGCACGGGGGGAGACGTCGCCCCGGCCGCGCGCCCCCCGCCGCACCAATGCCGGGCATGCACGCCTGAGTCGCCCGCGATATTTCTGCTGGCCGATTCTGAAGACGCCGGAGCGGCCCGGCTGCGCCCGCCAGAGCCGGGACCATCCGGATTTCCGTGTATGGCCTGAGCGGAAAACATCGTCAGTTCCTCGCCTTGGTGAAGAGAGCCGGTCCCGCAAATTCGGACAGTAGCATAAGTGGATTTCCTGCCTGACAGCGGCGAGGATTCTGGCCGCGAATCAGGAGCAATCGATGACGAAGAGGAGCCGCCGGACACATTCTCCGGCCTTCAAGATTCCATGGGGAGGTGGATAGCGACCGGCGCTCTGGCAGAGTGAGGTTGCGACCACCCACTCTGGAGACGGCCATGCAAGTTAGAGCTGATCGCCCCGAAACGCCGGGCGCCATCCATACCGATCTTGGCGCGATTTTTATCTCTTTGGAACTCAGCCGCTCGACTTGGTTGATCACGTCGCTTTTGCCGGGCGGCGGCGGAAAGATGTCGAAGCACACTCTGCCTGCCGGGGACATCGATGCGCTGCTGGCGCGCTTTTTGGAATTTAAGCAGAAGGCGTTGGCGCGGACTGGGAAATCGTTCTCGATCATCGTCATTCAAGAGGCCGGACTGGACGGCTTCTGGATTCATCGGGCGCTGGAGAATGAAGGGATTGAGAGCCACGTCGTCGATCCGGCCTCGATTGCGACATCACGCCGGCGGCGACGCGCGAAGACCGACAGGATCGACGGTGAGGCGCTGCTTCGCGCGCTCTTGGCGTACAAGCGCGGCGAACCTCGCGTGTGTGCAATGGTCAAAGCGCCGGCTCCCGAGGAAGAAGACCGCCGCCGACTTTGCCGCGAGCGCAAAGTGCTGATCGCCGAGCGGGTCAAGCACGTAAATCGCATCAAAGGATTGCTGTTTTCCCAAGGCGTGTTCGGCTACGAGCCGTTGCGTCGTGATCGTCGGGAACAACTCGACTTGCTGAGCACGGGCGATGGCCGTCGGCTTCCGCCGCATCTCAAGACTCAGATATGCCGTGAACTCGATCGGCTCGAACTGCTGCTCGAGCAGGTCAAGGTGGTGGAGGCCGAGCGGGATGCGCTGCTGATCCCACAAGGAGTCGGTGCGCCAGAACCGGCCGCGATGTTGCTCGCCATCAAGGGCATCGGGCCCGAGTTCGCTGCCGTCCTCTGGGCGGAAGGGCTGTTCCGACACTTCGACAATCGCCGCCAGGTCGCTGCTTACGCGGGTTTGGCGCCGACGCCCTGGCAAAGCGGATCAGTGGATCGCGAGCAGGGCGTTTCTAAATCGGGCAACCCACGGCTGCGAACAACGCTTATCCAACTCGCCTGGCTTTGGCTGCGCCATCAGCCGCAATCGGCCTTGGCTCTGTGGTTCGAAGAACGAGTCAAGCGCAACGGCGGTCGTCTGAAGAAGACAACCATCGTGGCGCTGGCGCGAAAGCTACTGGTGGCGTTGTGGAAATATGTGACGGCCGGCGTCGTCATCGATGGAGCCGTGATGAAAGCCGCCTGACAAGGAACATTGACCGAATCCGCATATTGCGGATCCAGGTAGACGAACCGCACTTTCGCATGGCTTGAAAAGCCGCTTTCAAGAATGGTTTCGTCATCCTGAGCCCAGACCCGCCGCAAGCGGGATCTTGGTGCAGCCGTCGCGAACGGCGACCGAATGTGAGGTTGATCGTGCTCGGAAACGGGCAGCGTCATGCAGTCGGGCTCAGACCTTGGATACCGAAACAGCCACTGGAGTTTTATTCATGCGCCATTGACGCAGCCCACTTGACCCGAACTTCCCCATGTGAGGCGAAGGTCGACGATGGAAGCCAACGCGGCGCTGCGGACGATCGTGCGCCGTGACGATGGCGAAAGCTATCGCGAGATGCTGACTCGGATGGCCAAGGAAAGCAGTGTCGAGACGCCGACGATCGACGACCTGATCCGGCTCGATCGTAAGCGCAAGGTAAGAGGCTCTCGAACGGAGACTGGACGAGCAAGACCGATCCGGAGGCGAAGATCGCCAAGATGAAGGACGGCTCGACGCATTTCGCCTACAAGCCCGAACATGCGGTCGATCTCGACACGGGCGTGATCGTGGCGGCGCCGATCCACGAGGCCGACAAGGGCGACACGACAACGCTCGATCCCACGCTGAAGGAAGCGGAAAAGAATCTGTCCGCCGTCGGACTTGCGCCGACGCCGGAAGATCCTTGCGATCTCGTCGCCGACAAAGGCTACCATTCGCGCGACGTTCTGAAAGACCTCGACGACGGCCCATGGAAGACGCGCATTTCCGAGCCGCGACCGAGCACGGGCTATTCACGATGGCATGGCGACGACGAGGCGCGAGCGGCGGTCTATGGGAACCGCAATCGGTTGAAGTCGGGTGTCGGCAGGGAGGCCATGCGCAAACGCGGCGAGATCGTCGAGCGCAGCTGGGCACCTCCAATAACCTGGCTTTTCGTGACTGGGTGTTGGGCGTGAGGCGGCTCGAGGCCATCCTTCCGGGGAGAATCGGTTCATGGGCTTCGAAAGCGGCGTCGCCCGGTGAGCGGCGCCGTCTTTGCCGCTAATTTTGCTACGCAGGCGCCCCTCTCTCGCGCAGCCAGACGAAGCGGCGCATGTTGTAGGCGAGATTGGCGAGCCCGATCTTGAGCCGCGCCCGCGCCAGGCCGATTGTTCGCACGAACAGGCCCATCAGCCCTTTCTGATGCGCGAACACATGTTCGACGGCGCTGCGCACTTTCGACTTCTGCGCATTGGCGATGCGCGTTCGCTCCGGCATCGGCTTGCCCTTGGGCTTCTTGCGATGAATGCGCGAGACGAAGCCGCGCCGCGACAGCATCGCTTCATTCTTCGCCGAGCGATACGCCGTGTCCGCATAGACCTCGCTCGCCGTGTTGGTTTTGTCGAGCACATCCTCCAGCCGCGCGCCGTCATGCGCGGCAGCGTGCGTCGCCGTCCATTTGCGGATCAGCCCATGCGCCCGGTCGATCGACACATGGTTCTTGTATCCGAATGCGGGGATGGCGAGATCGACCGGCGGAACAGAGCCGTCCTCCTCCCGCACTTTGGCTTTCGTATATTTGACCGTCCAACGCGCATCGCGATCTTTCTGTGCGAGCTTCGCCGGCTTGTCCTTCCAGCCCTCTGGAATGCGGCCGTCCTTGATCGCCTGCTTCTCGCCGTTCGTATTGCGCTGCTTGGGCGCGGCGACAATCGTGGCGTCGACGATCTGGCCCGACATCGCGAGAAAGCCGGCCTCGCGCAGCGCTGCGTCGAACTGCTCGAACAAGCGGTCGGCCGCATTTGCCTTCTTCAGCGCCTCGCGGAACGTCCAGATCGTATTGGCGTCGGGAACCGCGTCGGCCAAACCCAATCCGAGAAAGCGCATGAACGACAGGCGGTCCTTGATCAGATATTCGCAGCGCTCGTCCGACAGAGAATGCATTGCTTGCAGGATCAGCACCTTGAACATGAATACATGATCAAATGGCGGACGCCCGCCCTTGGAGCGGTCGGCCCGCGGGACTGCCGCCTCCAGCGCCGCCCGGAACATCTCGAAATCGACAAGCGCCTTCACGCGCTCCAGATCGTCGCCCTTCGCCGACAGCTCAGCCAGCCGTTCGTCGACATCAAAAAATCCGGGCGTTCCCTTCGCCATGGCCGCGATCCCCTTGCGACATGACCAAGTGAATCAACTCAACGCCGATTTGGCCAGAGGTTTTTGGAGGCGTCCAGCTTCGCCCATGTTCTGGAACGCGGCGGGATGCGCCGCACATGGTTGCGAGGTCGCGAAAACGTTCACAAGCGCTATCTTGTTCATGTCGCGGGCTACACTCTCGGCATTTTAATGCGCGCGCTGTTCGGAGCCGGCACTCCAAGAGAGGCCGCAAGCGCCAAAAACGCATTTTTGCTCGTCATTCAGACCAATGTGGCGATGGCCATTGTCATAGTCGCCGAGATCGACGGCGAAATGGCCTTGCTCGCCATCGTCGCCGCGCCCGAGGCCGATTAATCAAACAGCGACTTCATCACCGCGCTGTTAAGGGCCTTGGCATATGCGGCCGCTATCGTCCTCGACCTGGAGTCATATGAATAGACAAGCTCGTTTCCGATGAATACTTCCAAGCATGGAAATATGTCATGAATGCCCACGAGTCTCCAATTAATGAGGCGTCCGTCGGCTCCAACGTATAGGTTTATCATGCGCCAGCCGCAGCCGGCGCGGGCGATGTAGCGGATGGCGTTCAAAACCTCGCGTGGGTCGACCGAAGGCTTGCGCCCTCTGCGCGCCGGCGAGGGAAGGAACGGCTCAACGCGCTCCCACTCCTCATCGGTCAAATCCGTTGGGTAACGCTTGGTTTTCTTCTCAATGGCGGCCATCTTGGCGCGATTCGCTCGGGTCCACATCCCAAGCTTGAATCACGCCCCTCACTCCGTCGCAACCATTCTCAAACGGTCTCTCAGGGGCAGGTCACGCGCCGCTCAGCACCGCGATGATCGAAAACAGGATGACGCCGACCTGGCCGTACATCTTTCGTATCCCTCCGCCGTGGGCCGCCTGGCATTGATGTCGGTTTTTGAGATAGCTGCCTGACGGGTGGCGCGATGATCGTGTCCATTTCAATTACAAGCGGACACTATCGCCGATGTCGAGCAACAATGACGATCCGGCAGCTTTCCGGCGCAGGCGCCGGTCCTGGTCTCTCGATGAGAAGCGCCGGATCGTCGACGAGAGCCTCGAGGATGGAGTTTCGATCGCCGAGGTTGCGCGACGGTACGACCTCAACGCTAACCAGCTCTTCACCTGGCGGCGGCAATTTGGCGTCGAGCCGACCGCGCTGCAGGAACTCGCGCCGATTCTGCCCGTGACGATCACGCCGGACACGCCGACAGAAAATTCCGCTCCAGGGTCGACCGGCCAGATGGAGATCGTCCTCGCCGAGGGGGATCGGATCATCGTGTGGTCCGATGTCGAGACGCCAGCGCTGTCGCGGGTGGTGAAAGCGCTGCGGCGATGATCCCGCTGCCAGCGGGCTGCCGGGTCTGGATCGCGACCGGTCACACCGACATGCGACGCGGCATGCATGGTCTTGCCCTTCAGGTGCAAGAGCAGTTGAAGCGCGACCCGCATGCGGGCGATCTCTACATCTTCCGCGGGCGCCGCGGCGATCTCGCCAAAATCCTCTGGCATGACGGGATCGGCCTGTCGCTTTACGCCAAGCGACTCGACCGCGGAAAGTTCATCTGGCCTGCGGCGAGCGCGGGCGCGGTGTCGATCTCGGCCGGGCAGATGGCCTATATGTTGGAAGGAATCGACTGGCGAAATCCGCAACTCACCTACAGGCCGCAAAGCGCGCGGGGTGAGGCGCGAAAAATCCGGGCACGGGGGCATTTTGGGGCGCCTCGAATCGCTGGATTCGTGATTCACTTCAGGTCATGGACGCCGCCGCTCTTCTCGATGAAAACGCCGCGCTGAAGGCGGAACTTGCCGTCGCGCGGGCGAAGGCGTCGGAAGACATGGCGCTGATCGCTGCGCAAAAGCTCCAGATCGCCAAATTGCAGCGCCAGATCTACGGGCAGAAGTCAGAGCGGTCGGCAAGGCTGCTCGATCAGTTGTCGCTCGAACTCGAAGAGCTGGAAACGAGCGCGACGGAAGACGAACTCGCCGCGGAGCGCGCTGTCGCCAAAACGACGACGGTCGCTGGCTTCGAGCACAAGCGGCCGGAGCGCGACACCTTCCCCGACCATCTGCCGCGCGAGCGCGTCGTGATCGAGGCGCCGAAAGCCTGCGCCTGTTGCGGCGGGGCGCGTTTGCGCAAGCTCGGCGAGGACGTGACGCGGACGCTGGAGACGACGCCGCGCCAGTGGAAGGTCATCGAGACCGTGCGGGAGAAGTTCACCTGCCGCGACTGCGAGAAGATCACGCAGGCGCCGGCGCCGTTCCATGTCGTCGCGCGCGGCTGGGCGGGTCCGAGCCTGCTAGCGATGATCGTGTTCGAGAAGTTCGGCCAGCATCAGCCGCTGAACCGGCAGGCCGAACGCTATGCGCTCGAGGGCGCGCCGATCGCGCTGTCGACCATGGCCGACGCAGTCGGCTCCGTCTGTGCGGCGCTCGAGCCGCTGCGGCGTCTCGTCGAGGCGCATGTCCTCGCCGCCGAACGGTTGCATGGGGATGACACTACGGTTCCAGTCTTGGCGAAGGGCAAGACGGACACGGGCCGGTGCTGGGTCTATGTCCGCGACGACGCGCCCTTCGGCGGCGCCGGGCCGCCGGCGGCGATGTTCTATTACTCGCGCGACCGGCGCGGCGAACATCCGCAGGGCCATCTGTCGACTTATTCCGGCATCCTGCAAGCGGACGCCTATGACGGCTACAACCGGCTGTATCTGGCGGGGCGCGCGCCCCGCCCGATCCGCGAGGCGGCATGCTGGAGCCATGCGCGACGTCCCTTCTTCGCCATGGCCGACATCGAGGCGAACGCGCGTCGCAAGGCGGCCGGGAAAAAGGAAATGCCCCTCTCGCCGATCGCTATGGAAATCGTGCGTCGCATCGACGCGCTGTTCGCCATCGAGAGATCGATCAACGGCAAGAGCCCCGAGGAACGGCTTGCTGCTCGTCGTAACGAGAGCCGGCCGCTGGTCGACGCGCTCCGGACTTACATGCGAGAGCAAGTCGCGAAACTCTCACGCGGACACGACCTCGCCAAAGCGATGCAATACATGCTGAAGCGCTGGCCCGCCTTCACACTGTTCCTCGAAGACGGGCGCGTTTGCCTCTCCAATAATGCCGCCGAACGCGGCCTGCGCGGCATCGCCTTGGGAAGAAAATCGTGGTTGTTCTGCGGTTCAGATCGCGGGGGCCAGCGTGCCGCCGCCATGTACAGCCTCATCGTCACGGCGAAGATGAATGGCGTCGATCCGCAGACCTGGCTCGCCGACGTTCTCTCGCGTATCGCCGCGCATCCCGCTCACCGGCTGGACGAGTTGCTGCCGTGGAAATGGCGATTGGCGGCTCCGCGTGCGTCGGCGCTGGCGGCCTGAGCATGCACGTCAACAAGGTCGATCACGTCACGACCGTCGAGCGTGTCGCCGCACGTCTTGGTGAGAACGTCGACTTCATTCACGATGTCGCTCTCGAAATGGACACCGAGGACGGCGTCGTGTGGGTCTATGGCGTCGGGGACGACGGCATTCTCGCGTTCACCGACTTCGGCATCGAATCTCTCGTCGAGCTGATCGAAGTCCACAAAGATTTGAAGTCGCGCGCCGGCGCTAACGCAACCTGAAATCATCCCCTGCGGTCCACGCCGGATGCATACCATCTTTCCTTCGGCGCGCCGCCGATCCGGGATCGCGGCAAGGCAGGATGCAAGATCGATCGTCGTCATAGGGCAACCTCCGATTCGGGTTGCTCCCCATAGATTCAGACACTTCTACACCTGAAAAGCGAAAAATCATCCCTCTCGGTCAAACCAAAGCACAGAGCGTTGAACAGCCCGGACCCAGACCACAGGTCACCCAGACCACAACTTTTTCGTCGCTTTTTGACTAAAAGACCTTTTTCAGACAAGAGAAAAGTTTGCTGTATCCGTTCTTATTCGGGTGTCCATCGATTGGCAGGTAATCATCAATTGTAAGGGGACACACGTCGTACGAAAATTTATTTTCGGCAAAAAATTGTTTCACTCTTTTTGTGTCCGCATTTTCTGTGCTGAGGAAGCCGACCTCATCTCGTTGTGGAACGAGTATTATCTTCAAATGCGGAAATCGTTCTCTTAGCCTGAGCAATGCCTTGAAGTTCGGTCCGAATAAATGGAGAAAAGGATCTAGACTCGACGTCTGGATTTGAATTCTGCTGTGTAGTTTTGAAAAGAGCCTGTATGTTAGCGAGTAATAACTCAGAGCGTCCTCCACCTGACGCAAAATCGGTAGATTCTGTTGTTTGAACCGAGAGAAGCCCTTGGCCAAGATTTCTTTATCCGAGGCGTCCACGTTGATTCCCCAAATCGCGCCGCCTAGCTCATTCCCGTTACAGATGCCGTCCTTAGCGCAAACATCATCTATTCCTAAGCTACTTGGGTCTGGATCACGTTTAAAGTCATTACTTATCACGATCAGAATCAAGTTCTTGATCCAAATTTGAGTCGCAAGCCACTGGGACAAGAGTTCAAAATTTTGGATCCCAGCTGCCATGAGTCCGCCATTAAGCACTACGGGATAATCTTCTGAGCCTAAAGCGCTCCTGTTCAGCCAGGGGCAACCCCCTTGACCTTCCGTAAACGAGTCTCCAAGGACGAGGTAATCAACCACAGTGCTCCCGCTATCGAAATTGGTATCAATCAAGCCAAATTTGTTGGTATCAAAGGCGCACTTGTATTCGATCCATCCGTTGAGCTGAGATAGGTTGTATGTCGCCGCAGACACGACTCTGGTGTTGGGTACATACGTCCAAAGGCCAGTAAATCCGATTCGGCGGAAGGCATCTTTGGAAACAAACATGTATCTCTTGTCCCAATAATAATCGTTATTTTTGACGAAAATACCCATGAACTCAATCAGAATAATCGTAATAACCACAATGGCAATGATGTCAATAGTCACACGCGTTGCATTTACTACAAGGCGCTTTTGCAACAGCGAACAGATCCTCTTAGCCACGAGCGCCGGCTCCAAAGATTTCTTGTATGTTCGTGGTTTTTTCGCGGCAGCGGCTCAGTCCAATTGAAACACGTTCTTGTAGTCGTGCTTGAGTGGGGCGTCTGTCCAATGGCCCGTCTAACAATGGACCCGACCCAGCCGATGACGCTTCGCTTTGCCGCAATGAAGGAACTGGCCGAATATGTCGCGCCGAAGCGCAAGCCCGCTCATTGTTGTATACCGACATTGCTTCTCCGGTCCCGTCGCGAGAGTGGTTGGGGGATGTCCCGTTTGCTGTTGAAAAGCGCGAAGCGGCTGATGCGTGACGAATCTTATGCCGCGTCGGCGGTTTGAACAAGGTGCGCCGCCGACGCCGCTTTTGCGTTTCGCTGCACGAGAGCGGCTCGGAAGTTTCCAGAGCATTGCAGAGCCTGGAACTCCGTGGCGTTTGTCCCTCGATCGCCGCTTGAGTTTTTTCGTTTCCCAAGATCACGGAATTGCTTCGACGGTTAGTCTACAAAAGAATGTACCATACTTCTCCTGACCCTCAGCAAAAATGCAGACGAGCTTATCCTCCCATCCCACGGTGGGCATATAACAGAGTGGGCACCTCCAATAACCTGGCTTTTCGTGACTGGGTGTTGGGCGTGAGGCGGCTCGAGGCCATCCTTCCGGGGAGAATCGGTTCATGGGCTTCGAAAGCGGCGTCGCCCGGTGAGCGGCGCCGTCTTTGCCGCTAATTTTGCTACGCAGGCGCCCCTCTCTCGCGCAGCCAGACGAAGCGGCGCATGTTGTAGGCGAGATTGGCGAGCCCGATCTTGAGCCGCGCCCGCGCCAGGCCGATTGTTCGCACGAACAGGCCCATCAGCCCTTTCTGATGCGCGAACACATGTTCGACGGCGCTGCGCACTTTCGACTTCTGCGCATTGGCGATGCGCGTTCGCTCCGGCATCGGCTTGCCCTTGGGCTTCTTGCGATGAATGCGCGAGACGAAGCCGCGCCGCGACAGCATCGCTTCATTCTTCGCCGAGCGATACGCCGTGTCCGCATAGACCTCGCTCGCCGTGTTGGTTTTGTCGAGCACATCCTCCAGCCGCGCGCCGTCATGCGCGGCAGCGTGCGTCGCCGTCCATTTGCGGATCAGCCCATGCGCCCGGTCGATCGACACATGGTTCTTGTATCCGAATGCGGGGATGGCGAGATCGACCGGCGGAACAGAGCCGTCCTCCTCCCGCACTTTGGCTTTCGTATATTTGACCGTCCAACGCGCATCGCGATCTTTCTGTGCGAGCTTCGCCGGCTTGTCCTTCCAGCCCTCTGGAATGCGGCCGTCCTTGATCGCCTGCTTCTCGCCGTTCGTATTGCGCTGCTTGGGCGCGGCGACAATCGTGGCGTCGACGATCTGGCCCGACATCGCGAGAAAGCCGGCCTCGCGCAGCGCTGCGTCGAACTGCTCGAACAAGCGGTCGGCCGCATTTGCCTTCTTCAGCGCCTCGCGGAACGTCCAGATCGTATTGGCGTCGGGAACCGCGTCGGCCAAACCCAATCCGAGAAAGCGCATGAACGACAGGCGGTCCTTGATCAGATATTCGCAGCGCTCGTCCGACAGAGAATGCATTGCTTGCAGGATCAGCACCTTGAACATGAATACATGATCAAATGGCGGACGCCCGCCCTTGGAGCGGTCGGCCCGCGGGACTGCCGCCTCCAGCGCCGCCCGGAACATCTCGAAATCGACAAGCGCCTTCACGCGCTCCAGATCGTCGCCCTTCGCCGACAGCTCAGCCAGCCGTTCGTCGACATCAAAAAATCCGGGCGTTCCCTTCGCCATGGCCGCGATCCCCTTGCGACATGACCAAGTGAATCAACTCAACGCCGATTTGGCCAGAGGTTTTTGGAGGCGTCCGAGTGGTTAGGCCGCAGGCCTCAAACGCGCAAATCCCTTCCAGACAATCCTTAGCGCCTTGGCGTGAAAGCCCAAAATCTCAACCTCCAAATCGGGGTGGGTAATTGCGCCATCGCAATCGCTGGGGCAGTTTATATCAGAGAAGGTGACGCTCTTTTATTAAATGGGCAATGCAAGATGCTACAGATTGGGAGAAAGTGGCGGTGTAGTGTACTTGGTCGACGTACAGCGGCTCATTCCTCCCATCTTGGATATCCGCACACCACAGAAAGTTTTCCCCAGGCGGATTTCTCGCAATTGCCTCCCGCATGGCGGGATATCCATAAAGAGAGTACTTATGCTGTCCATAATCTGAGCCAGCAAAGAGGTGATATCGCTGATCATATTTATACGTCGGAACGGGTTGGAAAACGAAAATGGGCTTTACATTATAGACAGAGGCGATTGCCTCGATGATTTTCTTGTTCGAAAAGTAGCGTTCGATTGTTCGCCCGATCGTATCGGGATCCCGGAATTTGAGGTCGTTTGGTTGGCCTGAAACCTCGTTCGGACACCCAGTAAGCTTGCATTTAAGAGATCGAATAGCGCCGACAACCGGCAGCTTGGCAGCCCAAGTTCGCAGGTCCGCGAGCACTTTGCTAGCCGCGGTAAACGGGGGTACCGTTGAAGAATCCATAATTTCTCGGAGGCGTCTTGTGAACTCCGGCTCATCCTCGCCATGATAAAAGAAATCGTTCAGTCCATCTATGAAAATAGCAACGTTTGGGACGTGCCTCTTGAGGAGTAGTGTCTCGAAAAGTGCGCGTTCTTGGCTCAAATAATAGTAACCTCGTCCGAAATTGTAAACAGACACCGCCTTGCCGGTCTGCTCCTGAATTTCTTGCTGTATGTATGACGGGATCGTTTCAGAGTCTGAAACTCCGTAACCGAAGGTAGTTGATCCGCCGAACACAAACACGTTCAAATTTGCTGGATTTGGGGGCCATTTGGCTTGACCGATTGAATATCTGAAACCATTTTCGTCCACATTCACGTAGTCTCCCCGCTGTGGACGTTCTTTGAATTGTGTAAATGGCTCGTACACGTAGGGCCGGGTCCATGTTTCGGTAAGAAGATTGTAAATTTCCGCAATACTTTTTTCAGGATACACTTTCTTTAAGGATTCGATTCCATATTTTTCAGCTACAGGGTTACTGGTTAGCCTGCGCTCTAGGATACGCAGGGTGATATTCAACGCGGCAAAGAAAAGCAAGGCAGCTAGGGATATGAGCCCAAATTTTGAGAGTAGTGATTTGGCTGACATAGGGGACACCTCGAAAAATATCTGCTTAAGGCGTGATGAGTGGCGTTCGCGGTGGCGCAGCCGGGCTGTTTAACTCTGCCTATCCGTGAGGCCGCGTGAAATCGCCGCCGGGACTATCAGGAATTCCGTGTATGGCCTGAGCGGTTGAACATGTTCAGTCCGTTGTCCGAGAAACCGTTCGCCGAACAGAATGGCGAACTGGGCTTTGGCGGGCGACCATTCACGCGCGGGCATGGTCCATTCTTTCTCCGATCTGTTCAAGACCAGAAACAGCAATTTCATCGCGGCTTCGTCGGTTGGAAAATGCCCTCTGGCGCGAATCCCCTGAGTTCTGACGCGAAGCGCAACACCCCCCTGCCGATCTGATATCGGCCAGGTTGATCAAGACCTTCGGGAGCGTTGCCATGCCAGGCTATTCGCTGTCGATTTCCGCTGAGATTTGACCCGGGATTTCCATTGAGAACTGACCCGGCTTGAAGATGGTTTGAGGGTCAGGGGTTCGTCAAGTTCGGGTTTTCTCCTTTGCGGGTTTGTCGGCTTTTGCCGAGCTGTTTTTGAAGCGGAAGCTGTCGTTTCCGGTCTCGAGGATGTGGCAGCTGTGGGTGAGGCGGTCGAGCAGCGCTGTCGTCATCTTGGCGTCGCCGAACACGCTGGCCCATTCGCCGAAGCCGAGATTGGTCGTGATGATGACGCTGGTGCGTTCATAGAGCTTGCTCAGCAGGTGGAAGAGCAAGGCGCCGCCCGAGGCGCTGAACGGCAGATAACCAAGCTCGTCGAGGATGACGAGATCGGCATGGGTGAGCCGCGCCGCGATTTGCCCGGGCTTGCCTTGGAGCTTTTCCTGCTCGAGCGCGTTGACGAGTTCGACGGTGGAGAAGAACCGGACGCGCTTGCGGTGATGTTCGATGGCCTGGACGCCGATCGCCGTGGCGAGATGCGTCTTGCCCGTGCCGGGCCCGCCGACCAGGACGGCGTTGTGGGCGTCTTCCAGGAACTCGCAGCGGTGAAGCTGGCGAACGAGAGCTTCATTGACCTCGCTGCTGGCGAAGTCGAAGCCGGCGAGATCGCGATAGTTCGGAAAGCGTGTGAGTGCCGGTCGTAAACTCCCCAAATGTGCCGATTGAAAAATCCCCAGTTTTCGTGACGCCCGGCCTTCCAGGGCATGCCCTGGAAGGCCGGGCGGCGCCGACTCGCCGATGCTGCTCCCCTTGGCGGAAGGGAGGGCTCGGTGATCAAACTCGGGGAAATTGTCATGATCCTGGAATTACATCGTCAGGGCGTCTCTGTGTCCGCGATCGCGCGCCAGCTCGGAATCGACCGGAAGACCGTCCGCAAGCACATCGCCGCGGGGCTGACGGCGCCCAGCTACAAGGCGCGGCCGCCGCGCGAACGCGCGATCGCAACTTTCGAGGCCTATCTGCGGGAGCGCCTCGTCGCCTATCCGGCGCTGAGCGGCCGCCGGCTATGGCGAGAGATCAAGGATCGCGGATATGCCGGCGGCTACACTGCGGTCACCGACTTCCTGCGCGAACTTCGGCCGCCGCGCTCGAAAGGCTTCGAGGTGCGCTTCGAGACGCCGCCTGGCGAACAGGCTCAGGTCGACTTCGCCCGCTTCGATGTCGAGTTCCTCGACGAGCTCGGCGTCAAGCGGATCGTCTGGCTCTTTTCCATGGTCCTGGGGCATTCCCGCTTCATCTGGGCGCGCTTCGTCCTGCACCAGGATATGCAAAGCGTCCTACGCTGCCATATGGCCGCCTTCGAGGCGCTCGGCGGCGTCCCGCGCGAGATCCTCTACGATCGCATGAAGACGGCCGTTATCGGGGAAGACCCGGATGGCCTCGTTGTCTACAATCGCGCGCTACTGGATCTGGCGCGCCATTACGGCTTTCAGCCGCGCGCCTGCAAACCCTACCGCGCCAAAACGAAGGGCAAGGTTGAGCGGCCCTTCCGCTACATCCGGGAAGACTTTTTCCTCGGCGGCGCCTTCCGCAATCTTGATGACCTGAACGCCCAGCTCCGAATCTGGCTCGATACGATCGCCAATCCGAGGGTCCACGCCACGACCAGGCGCGTCGTCGATGAGGCTTTCGCCGAAGAGAAGGCGTCGCTCAAGCCGGTGCCGTCGACGCCCTATCAGGCGGTGCTTCGGCTCGAGCGGCGCGCGTCGCATGAAGGCATGGTCAGCGTCGGCGGCAATCTCTACAGCGTCCCGGACACGACCCGGCGACGCGTCCTTGATGTCCATGTCTTCGCCGACGCCATCCGCATCTTCGAGGACGGCGAATTGATCGCCGCCCATGCGCCGCTCGAAGGCCGCGGCGAAAAACGTCTCGATCCGGCGCATCGCAGAATGCCGTTGCAAGCGTATCGTCGCCGGCCGCGCCCGACGCATTGCCGCCCCTCATGCTGCGCGCCGGCGATCACGCCGCGAGACGCCCGCTGGCCTTTCTATGACGCGGTGGGGCGCCGGCTGGCGATGCAGGGAGGCTCGCGATGAATGCAACGCCCTCCGCCGTCATCGACCGCGTCAAACGCAATCTCGTCGGCCTGAGAATGCCGCGCGCCCTCGAAATCCTCGACATCACCCTGCGCGGCATCGAGCGTGGCGAGACTACGGCGCTCGACGCGCTCGACATTCTGCTCACCGAAGAACTGACGCTACGCGAGAACCGCCGCGTCCGGATGGCGCTCCAGATGGCGCGCCTGTCCGCCGTCAAGACGCTCGCCGGCTTCGACTTCGCCTTCCAGCCGTCGCTCGACAAGAGCCGCGTCATGGCGCTCGCCGAATTGCAGTTCATCGATCGCGCCGAAGCGGTTCATCTCATCGGACCGCCCGGCACAGGCAAAACCCATCTCAGCCTGGCGCTCGGCGTCGAGGCGGTTAAAGCCGGCCGCAGCGTCTACTTCGCCTGCCTCGCCGACATCATCGCAACATTGGCCAAGGCCGAACGCGAAGGGGCGCTGCGGGAGAAGATCCGTTACTTCTGCCGCTTCTCGCTGCTGATCGTCGACGAGATCGGCTATCTGCCGGTTACGCCCGGCGGCGGCAATCTGTTCTTCCAGCTCGTCAACGCCCGCTATGAAAGGGGCGCCATGATCCTCACCTCGAACCGCGGCTTCGCGGAATGGGGCGAGATCTTTGGCGATCCAGTCGTCGCCACGGCGCTCCTCGACCGTCTCCTGCATCACGCCGGCGTCTTCCAGATCGAAGGCTCGAGCTATCGCCTGCGCGAGCACGCCGACCTCTTGCCCGAACATGTTCGGACGAAAGCCAGCATCCAACCCGCGCCAATCCCGCCGACCCTCCGGCGCCGGGGACGCCCGCCAAAAAACGGAGGCGACGATCAAGACCTCGGCTGATCGCCACGCCCGCCAACTGGGGAATTTTACTCCGGCGCTTCTGGGGAAATTAACATCGGCATTTACAAAGCGCGCGGCCTTGAGCTGGTAGGCGGTCGATCTGACCTCCCGGTCCGCCGTTTCCGCTTTCAGAAGCTGCGACAGGATCGGCAGCGCGGCCTCGAAGGCCGGAGCGCCTTGCTCGGTCAGTTCGCTGACGGCCTGCGCCATGCCGTGCATTTTGAGGCTGCGCAGCATGATGACGATGGCGCCGGCGGCGGGATTATGACGCATGGCGCACCTCCCGGGCTTTGCGCAGGGCGTCGTAGAGCTCGACATTGGTCTGCGGTTCGGTCGTGAGCGTCAGCGCGTTGGGCGGCTTCACCGGCGGCGCGTCGACCGGCTTTCCGTCGACCAGCCGGCACAGCACGTTCAGGATATGCGTCTTGGTCGGCGCGCCCGCCTCCAACGCCAGTTCGACGGCGGTCAGCACGGCCTGCTCGTCATGCTGGAGGACCAGGGCGATGATCTCGACCATCTCGCGGTCGCCGCCCGTCGTTTTGAGCATCCGCTGTTGCAAGGCCCGGAAGGTGGCAGTTCGGCGAAGGGCGCGCCGTTGCGGAGCGCGCCCGGCTTGCGCTGGATGACCGCGAGATAGTGTCGCCAGTCGCAGTGGGAGGGTCTATCCGTGGCCGCAACAGCTTCTCTACGACAGCCAAGAATACGCGGCAAGCGCAGATCTGGCGCGATTGATGCGCGGGAAAATGCAGACTGTTTTTCAATCACTTCCCTGCCTTCTTCCGTTACAAGGAACGAGATCCTGATTTCATAATGAGTTTGTATTTCTGGGGGATATGCACTATTAAGCGCGTAGCAACGAGCTTCTGGCCCAAGACTGATCAAGGATTATCATTAATGCGAGCCACGACTCCTCGCGGTGTTGCGGGCGGGCAGCGGCGGCATGAAATGCAGCCCGACGTGAAGGAATGCGCAGCTTGTTACTCGTGGCGATATCCAGTAATTTGGCGCCCAATCGAAGCGATGCGGAAGTTGCGGAAAGCTTGCGAAGGTTTGCTGCTCGCGTGCCTCGACAATAACATTGGCTGTCGAGGCCAATTGGGGGCTCGTCCAAATGTCGCATGAGGATTTGTCGAGAGACCGTTCGGCCGTCATGGGAGATCCGATTGATCGTTCGGTCTAGTGATCCCCGCAGCGATCGCGATTCTCAGCATGCTGCCAATTCCAGACGGAGAGTCGCCTAGTATCTGGAACTCGCCGCGACGCTCGCCTGGCGGCGGCATTGCGCGTGAAACTGCGCCCGTTCAATCGACTTTGGTTCAAGCTGGGCCTGGCGCGCCACAAGATCACCAACCCAATCATCATGGGGATCTGTTCTTTGGGGTGATCCTGCCTATCGCGACGCTTTTTCGATTGAGGGGCCGACCCGCTCAAATTGTCCTTCGATAAGGACGCGTCTTCATACTGGAATATACGCGATTTGCCCAAGGGGGCGAGCGACATGAGCAAGCAGTTCTGAGGAGAGAGACAAAATGGATTTTCTGCTCGAACTTTGGGACTATCTCAAGACCCGCAAGAAATACTGGATGGCGCCGGTGTTGGTCATCATGTTGCTGATTGGCGCCGTGATCGTTCTGCAAGGAACCGCGGTCGCTCCGTTCATCTATACGCTCTTCTAGCGTGCGATGCGGATACTTGGCATCTCCGCCTTCTACCATGACAGCGCAGCGGCCGTGGAGGATGGCTAAATTATCGCCGCCGCTCAGGAAGAGCGGTTCTCGCGCAAGAAGCACGACTCGCGCTTTCCGCGTCACGCAGTCGATTACTGTCCTGAAGCCTCCGGCGTGACGCCTCAGGACATAGATTTCGACGCCTTCTATGATAAACTGGTCGTTAATTTTGACCGACTGCTGGAACTTATATCGCCTTTGCGCCGCGCGGATTCCAGTCGCTCAAAATTGCGCTGCCGTTGTGGCTGCGCAAGAGGGGTGGCGCTCAATTGCGTCGATAGGCTGAGCCAAAAGGTCATCCGCAGGGGAGTCGCCACTGGAAAACTTCTTCGCGACGGCAGTTTTGAGCAGATTTTGGTTCAGCCCCCGCCGGCGTCGCCGGCGGGGGGCTTGAACTCCGCCAATCGTAGTGCCAAGCCGTTTTTCTGGCGCGGTTTCTGCGTTCCTATCAACGCCTTGCAAATTGGGACTGTAGAAGATCAGTTTGAAGATATCTGCCATGGGAGCAAGCATGACCCGATCCGCCGCCTCACGCCAGACAGATGGAGTTTGCGATAAGGACACCTGCGCAAGAAGCGCCTTTCCATGTTTTTCTTTCCGCGTCAAAAATTTTGGGATTTTACTTGCTCGGCGACGTGCTCGGAAAAGCAATCGGATCGAAGATTTGTCGCTGACGGAGATGTTCCAATGAATGGTCGGCGGATTTGGGTCGCGGGTCACAAGGGCATGGTGGGTTCGGCAATCACCAGGAATTTGGAGCGCTGTGGCGGCAGGGTCATCAAGGTCGACCGTTCCGTTGTCGATCTGCGCAATCAAATAGCCGTCGAGTTATGGCTCAAGCAGAATAAGCCGGACGCCATCGTGTTCGCGGCCGCAAAAGTCGGCGGCATTTACGCAAATGACACGTTTCCTGCCGATTTCATTTACGACAATCTGGCGATCGAAACCAACATTATCCATTCCGCGCATGCAGCCGACGTCGATCGGCTGGTGTTTCTTGGGTCTTCTTGCATCTACCCAAAATTTGCGCCGCAGCCGATTAAGGAAGAGTCGCTGCTCACGGGTCCGCTTGAGCAGACCAATGAATGGTACGCCATCGCCAAGATCGCCGGCATCAAACTTTGTCAGGCTTATCGCAAACAATATGGCCGCCGTTACATCTCGGTCATGCCGTGCAACCTTTATGGGCCGAATGATAATTTCGATCTCACCACGAGCCACGTGCTTCCGGCGCTCATCCGCAAATTTCACGAGGCAAAAGTTGAAGGACGCGACGAGGTCGTGGTGTGGGGAACGGGAACACCGCTGCGCGAATTCCTCCACGTGGACGATCTGGCGCGCGGCATCGTCTTCTGTCTCGATAACTATGATGAATATGAGCACATCAATTGTGGCGCAGGGTCCGAAATTTCAATTCGCGGCCTCGCTGAGACGATCGCGCGCGCGGTGGGATTTTCGGGTGGAATCGTATTCGATACGACAAAGCCCGACGGCACGCCGCGCAAGCTAATGGATTCGAGTCGTATTCTGGCGCTTGGCTGGAAACCCGAGATCTCGCTGGATGAAGGCATCGCCAGCACCTACCGCTGGTATATCGAGAACAAGCTCGCTGGCCCGCAACGGGAGATTGAGCGCGTCGTACCCTTTTGATCAATGGCGACGCGTCGCGATCGCAAACGTCTCCCCCGGCCCATACGCCAATCCGGCGACGGTGACAACGAGCACGAGCTGAGGCAGCTCGCGCTAGACATCAAGCAACCGCGGATGCTAGCATTTTGAGCCGACCCAAAACTGGGAACTATTGTGGAATTGCGGACTCTAGACGCTCCCCGATGGATCATGCGTTTTCAGTACGCTTGGCGTCGCCTTGTTGCGAAACTCAAGGCGCTATCGACCGCAAAGCGCGCTGCATTCCTAAGCGAGTTATCAGATGGAGAATTCATCCTTGAAATAGGACTCCTCTATCCCGGTGGTGGCGCGACCGCGCGCGACATAGAAATCGGCAAGGACTTTCTGAGAGAATCGCCGAGTAGACGATCAGCGCTTATTGCGGGTCTCCTGCAAGCCCGGCTCCGCATGAGACGGCAAACGCTGCAAGGAGAGAACGACCCGGACGTTTGCCCCATTCTTGGAACAGATCGTATTCTGACTTCATCGGAATGGAAAAAGCGGTCTGCGCATCTGGGACTGGCCGGAAAAAAGCCGCTGCCGCCGATCTCGAAGCTTTCAGATCGGGCTTTTGAACACTCGGGCGACTATGTCGTTTCCGCCATCGCCAGTTTGTACAAGGGCGGCCGGCACATCGAAAAATTCCTCGAAAACATAACATCACAAACGATTTTTGATCAAAGCGAATTGATAATTATTGACGCGGATTCGCCAGATGGCGAGGAGCGGATCATTGCTACATATCAGGCGCGTTATCCGAACATCGTTTACAAGCGCATGAATTACCGAATCGGCATTTATGATGCCTGGAACGTCGGCGTGCAGATTGCGCGGGGAAAATATATGACAAACACAAACCTCGACGATTTGCGCAGAAAGGACTCATTCGAACTGCAGGCCGGAGCGCTCAATCGACACGATTTCGTCGACGTCGTCTACCAGGACTATTTCGTCTCTTTCGATGATTCGCTAAGCTTCGAAGAGGCCGCTATGTTTAATTTTAAGAGCGATTTGCCGATCGTTACGCCACATAATCTCTTATTCCTCTGTTCGCCCCACAATGCGCCGATGTGGCGAAAAACCCTGCATGAAGAGATTGGGCTATTTGACACTTCTTTCAAATGCTCTGGCGACTGGGACTTTTGGCTAAGATGTATGGCCCAAAAAAAATCCTTTCTAAAACTCAACACGCCTCATGTCATTTATTTCCAAAACCCGGAAGGCCTTTCTACTCAACGAAACACCCTGGGAACGAAAGAACGGCGCGAGATCTTGAACCGGCATAGCCCTCAGCTCATCCAACCTCATCTTATTATGTCGCGCAGCCAGTTTGCGGATAGTTTAGGAATCACGCCCAACTGGTATCGGAACAGCTCCTACTACGATCTTGTCCAACGGCAGTTGGTCTCAATGCATGAGAGGCGCAAAATAACCGGTGTGTAGATCAACTGCGGCGTCAGTGGACAAGGAGCATGTTCGTGAAGGTGATCGTGGACGGCGTCGCATTTCAATTGATGCATCCCGGCACAACACAGCTTTGTTTGTCAGTTTTAACTGATCTTGCGACGCATGCCGGCCTCGATGTGGTTTTGCTCGATCGCGGCGGCTGTCCATCGATGCCTGGGGTCGAATATGTCGAATTCCCTTCCTTCAGCTGGCGGAACACGGCGGCCGATTCTCTGCACATCGAGCAATTTTGTGTGGCATTGAAAGCAGACGTCTTCCTATCGACGTATTATACGACTCCATTGACTTTTCCTACAGTTCTAATGGTCCATGATGTAGCTCTTGAGCTTCTGGGTGCAGATCCGCCAAAACGGGCGCTCCAGGAACGGGAGATCGCGCTCAGCTTTGCCAGCTATTATGCCTGCGCCTCGGAACATAGCAGATCCGAACTCGAGCGGTCTCATAACTCGATAACAAACAACCGTGCATTCGTAATCCGCGACAATGCGGCGCGCAGTCTCCCAGAACTCCTGACCAAAGCGCAGCACGAGCGAAACAGCGCCCAGATGAAACTTTTTTTCGAAGACTGGAAGAAACTGCGCTCGATTCAGGCGGAGACCGACATTGGCGAAAACCTACCTTGGCTTTACCGCGGCATCAGCAACAAGCGTCTTGGTGCGTTGCTATGCACGCTCGCCAGGGCGTTGAAACCCCTATCTCGGCGCATGCCTGCGCTAGAGGGGTATGTGTCGAAGCTTCAACAGGTGGGCAATGACATGTGGAACTGCAGCGCTCCGCCCTATTAGACGCGAGCCGCCGCCGCCAACGCTCAGATCCCATGAGGTCACTACGATGTCGATTTGCGTCACGCCTCGCCGGATCCGACCGATCCGTTCGTGACTCGGCGCGTGTTGACGAGTATGGCTCCCGCGGGGGGCCGCCTGGCGTTGATTGCGGTTTTTGAGATAGCTGCGTGACGGGTGGCGCGAGATCGTGTCCACTACTATTACAAGCGGACACTATCGCCGATGTCGCGTAACGATGCCGATTCGCCGGCTCTTCCCGATCGGTGGCAAATTGGAAGCCGATTAAATGTAACGTTGCAGCATTGGCAACGCCCGGGATTACTTCGCATCGAAACCGCGGCGATCCGCCTCGATATTCAGCTTGAGGGCTTCTCTTGTTCTTGGGCGCAGCGGCATGGAGCAGGATGGCGGAGCGTCGCGCGCGATCGGCCGACGCAGGCTTATAATTTCGGCTGGTGGGACAATCGCGTTTACCATTATCTCAGCCGCGAACGCGGTGAAATGTATTTCGGACTTGGCGAGTGCGCCGGCGCCCTGGACCGCTCGGGTCAGCGCTATCGTTTGAGCAACATCGACGCGATGGGGTATGACGCGCGGACCTCCGACCCGCTTTACAAGCACATCCCTTTTTACCTCACTTGCCGGCCTGAGAGCGGAATTGCATTTGGCCTTTTCTACGACACGCTCTCCGACAGCACGTTCGATTTCGGCAAGGAGCTCGATAATTATCACGGTCCTTATCGGTATTTCGTGGCTGAGTACGGCGATCTGGACTATTACTTCATCGCCGGCCCCGGCGTCGCAGAAGTGACGCGCCGCTTCACCTGGCTGACGGGGAGGCCGGCCTTCATCCCGCGTTGGGGCCTCGGCTACTCGGGTTCGTCCATGGCATACACGGACGCGCCCGACGCTGCAGAACGCTTGGCGCTATTCTTGTGGAATTGCGCCGAACACGACATTCTTTGCGACAGCTTTCACCTGTCATCGGGCTACACGTCGATCGGCGACAAGCGCCACGTCTTCAACTGGAACCGGTCGAAGTTTCCCGATCCCGCGGCTTTTTCACTCAGCTTTGCCGAGAAGGGCGTGCGGCTTTGCGCCAATGTTAAGCCCTGTCTTCTGACCGGTAATCCTCTGTTCGAAGAAGCGCGCGCGCTCAGCGTTCTGATAGCGGACGCTGCGGGCGAACCGAGTTTGGCCCAGTTTTGGGGTGATCTTGGCGCGTATCTCGATTTCACTAATCCCGAAACTATTCGATGGTGGCAGGCAAAAATACGAGAAACGCTTCTGGATTGTGGCGTCACCGCAATCTGGAACGATAATAACGAATTCGAGATATTGAGCGCTAATGCGCTGGCGCAAAATTTCGGAAAGCCGGTCGCAGCGCGCGAAATAAAGCCGCTGCAAAGCCTTTTGATGATGCGCGCTTCGCGCGACGAGCAGAAGAGCCGAGCGCCACGCGAGACGAGGAACGGCCGCAAATCAGTTCGGGGGGCGTCGGCATGCATCGCTATGTCCAAACTTGGTCTGGCGACAACACGACCTCTTGGGAGACCTTGAAATACAATTTGAAAATGGGCTTAGGTCTCTCGCTTTCGGGTATTTCAAACAGCGGCCACGATATTGGCGGCTTCTCCGGCCCTGCGCCCGATCCTGAACTTTTCGTGCGCTTTGTGCAGTTCGGCGTGTTCCTGCCGCGCTTTTCTATCCATTCCTGGAATGACGATGGGACGGTCAACGAGCCGTGGATGCACCCCGGGGTGACGCACTATGTTCGCGATCTGGCGCATCAGGGCGTTGAGCACGATGACATGAATGTGCTGGTGCTCGGGGGCCGTGTCATCGGCGTTGAGCTCGCCCGCGAGCTGATTGGAGCGTTCCTGAACGCTCGCTTCACTGACGAACCGCGGCATCGGCGCCGCCTCGCCAAGCTGACAGCGCTTGAAAACCCGCTACGCGCGCTGCAGGTCTTCCGCCAGTCGGTATGGCTCGATTACATCCGCCGCAGCTTGATCACGAGCGGTGAGCTGCGCCGCCTAATCGACGTGGACGGGCTTGCGGGGGGTTACCTCGAACCCAGCAATTTTCGAGAAGGCCATCTCCGGAAGTTCCGACTACCGCACGGTCCTCGAGCGGCCGGACGTGCGGACGCTGGACACGAAGATCCTTTACGAGCAACTCGCGGTCCAAGATATCCGAGACGCCGCCGATGCGCTGCGCCCTGTTTATGACGAGACAGCGCGGCGTGACGGATACGTGAGCCTGGAGGTCTCGCCGCTCCTCGCGTACGACGCGACCGCAACGCTCGACGAAGCCAGGCGATTGTGGCGGGCCGTAGAGCGCGACAATCTGATGATCAAAATCCCGGCGACGCCCCAAGGGATTCCCGCTGTCCGCAAACTCATCGGCGACGGAATCAATGTAAATGTGACATTGCTGTTTGACCAAGACTCGTACGAGCAGGTGGCGGAAGCCTACATTGCGGGCTTAGAGACATATGCCGCACGTGGCGGCGAGCTGAAGCGAGTTGAACCGCCCCGGGTTTGCCGGAGGCCCCAACTCTTGAGAGGATGGGGTCATGGAAGCGAAGAAGAAGACGTCCAACAAATTTTCACCTGAAGTCCGCACTCGGGCGGTTCGAATGGTGCAGGAGCATCGGGGCGATCACGCCTCGCAATGGGCGGCGATTGCATCAATTGCCGCAAAGATCGGCTGCACGGGCGAGACGTTGCGCAATTGGGTTCGCCAGGCAGAGCGGGACGTCGGCGTGCGCCCGGGCGCGACGACGGATGAACGCGAGCGGATCAAGGCTCTGGAGCGGGAGAACCGCGAACTGCGACAAGCCAACGAGATTTTGCGTAAGGCGTCGGCGTATTTTGCGCAGGCGGAGCTCGACCGCCGGTTCAAGCCATGATCGCCTTCATCGACGATCATCGTGAAGTGCACGGGGTCGAGCCGATCTGCAGAGTTTTGCCGATCGCCCCCTCCACTTACCACGCGCGCGCCGCGGGCCGCCGCGATCCCGCAAAGCTCTCGGCGCGCGCCCGACGCGACGTGTGTCTTCGCGAGAAGATCCAGCGCGTTTTCGATGAGAACTTCGGTGTCTATGGCGCGCGAAAGGTGTGGCGACAATTGATCCGGCAAGGCGAGACAGTGGCGCGCTGCACGGTCGAGAGGCTGATGCGCGCCATGGGCTTGCAGGGCGTTGTGCGCGGCAAGCCGATCAGAACGACGGTGAGCGACAAGGCGGCGCTCTGTCCACTCGACAAGGTCAACCGGCAATTCGTGACGGATCGGCCGAATACGTTATGGGTGTCGGACTTCACATACGTCGCTACGTGGCAGGGCTTTGTCTATGTCGCTTTTGTCATCGACGCCTTCGCGCGCCGGATCGTCGGTTGGCGCGCCTCGCGCACGGCGCATGCCGGTTTCGTGCTCGATGCGCTCGAGCAGGCTTTGCACGAGCGCCGCCCGCTTCATGGCGGCGGCCTCGTGCATCACAGTGATCGCGGCGTTCAATACGTCTTGACCTGCCCCTGAGAAACACCTCCATGATCGATTAGAGTCCGGCCTATTGCAGGACGGACGAGATGAAGAAGAAACGGTTCACGGAAGAGCAGATCATTGGCATTTTGCGGGAGCAGGAAGCGGGCGCGAAGGTCGCCGATCTGGCGCGCAAATATGCGGTTTCAGAAGCGAGGCTCTACAATTGGAAAGCCAAGTTTGGCGGGATGGACGTCTCCGAAGCCAAGCGTCTGAAGGCGCTCGAGGATGAGAACGCGAAGCTGAAGAAAATCGTCGCCGATTTGTCGCTTGATCGCGAGATGCTTCAGGACGTCATCCGCCGAAAGCTCTGAGGCCTGGTCGCAAGCGCAAGCTGGCGGCGGGGATTTGCATGGACTGGGACGTTTCGATCCGGCGGGCTTGCCGCGTGCTCGAGTTCGACACATCCAGCTACCATTATAAATCCCGTCGCCCCGATCAGGCCTGTGCTTGCTCAAAACTCCGAAAGGTCAGGAAATCCTGGAGATTTACGCGCGACGGCCATAGCGTCGTGGGCATGATTACAATTCTTTCCGCCCTCGTTTCTCTGCTCTCGTTCCGTGTTCGCAGCCGCGCCTCACTGGAGCTTGAGCTCGTGGCGCTGCGAAATCAGGTGACCGTCCTGCGCCGGCAACGCCCTGGTCAGCTTCGGCTCTTCTCCGCCGACCGGCTGCTTTGGGTTTGGCTCTACCGAGTTTGGCCGCAGGTCCTCGAAGCGATGATGCTGGTCAAGCCAGCAACCGTGGTCCAGTGGCATCGCAAAGGCTGCTCTACTGGCGGTGGCGATCGCGCCGTCAGGGACGTCCCCAGATGAGCACCGAGATCCGCGATCTGATCCGCCGGATGAGTCTGGCCAACCCGCTGTGGGGCGCCCCCCGCATCCACGGCGAACTGCTCAAGCTCGGCATCGAGATCAGCCAGGCCACGGTCGGGAGATACCTGCCGTGGCGGCCCAAAGCCCCCTCCCCGACCTGGCGTAGCTTTCTGCACAATCATTTGACCGACATTGCGGCGATCGACATGTTCGTTGTTGCAACCGCGACGTTTCGTCTGCTCTATGCCCTGATTGTCCTCGGACACGACCGAAGGAGAATCATCCATTTCGCGGTCACGCAAAATCCGACACAAGGCTGGCTGGCGCGCCAAATGACCGAGGCCTTTCCCTGGGACACCGCGCCCCGCTATCTGCTGCGGGACCGCGACGCGTCATATGGTTCGGTCTTTCGCCATCGAGTTCGGGCGATGGGCGTCAAAGAGGTTGTCACCGCGCCGCGGTCGCCTTGGCAGAACCCATATGTCGAGCGCCTCATTGGCTCGATCCGCCGCGAATGTTTGGATCACATCGTCATCTTTAACGAGCATCACTTGCGCGAGGTCCTGTCGAAATATTTTGAATACCATCACAAGGCCAGAACGCATCTCTCGCTAAACAAGGATTGTCCGCAACCTCGCGACTTCCAACCTCCCTCTGCAGGCAAGATTATTGCGTTCCCGGAGGTCGGCGGTCTGCATCATCGCTATGAACGTCGCGCCGCGTGAGCTTTTGCGGCGACCGAACAGGCCGACCTGTTTCGGCGTTGCGTGGCCGTTCGGTTTTCTACTGTATCGCTCGGATGCAACGGCGCTGAGAACCCACGCGTGGAGCCCAGATCGCAACTTCCACCAATGTCATATTCGACTCATCAAAAAAGCATCAGTCGCGATCTTCATCGGCAAACCGATCTCCAGACAGGATAGGTTTTTGAGCAGGGACACGGATTTGCCCCGTCCGTGATTGTCACGGACAAACTCAGGTCCTACGGGGCGGCGCTGCAAACCATTGGCTTCTCGGGTCGGCATGAACAAGGTTTACGCGCCAACAACCGGGCGGAGAACTCGCATCAACCTGTTCGACGACGGGAGCGCAAAATGGGAGGCTTCAAATCACCCATGTCAGCTCAACGCTTCGTTTCGTTCCACGCCGTCTACAACGCCTTCAATGTTCAACGACACCTGATCTCCCGAGCAACGCATCGGCGGTTTCGAGCCGAGGCTCACAATGCTTGGCGCGGCGCGACGGTTGCTGCGGCGTGAAGCGAGAACTCAATGATGCTTTCGCGCGAACTCAGCGCGTTAACGTGTCAATGCCTCCCAAAAAGATCCGGCCACGACGCTCGACATCCGTTCACGCCAAAACCGCCCTCAGAGACCCGGCGGCCCTTCGCGCCCCGGACAAGGTCGTTTCGCGTCTCCGCCGCGCGCCGATTTCGCAGCCCTACAGGACACGGGACGGAGCCATAGCTTTTCGATGGCGATACTTGCGAAGTCATGGCAGATTGGTCAGCGAAGGAGTGAGTTATTTTCCGCTCAGCGGAGAAACGCTCTCTGCTTCCTGACGCAATGCCATTTGCTTCGTTTCGCATCTGCGCACCGGGGGCGAAGGTGGAGCCGGAACTTATTGATAGAATTTATGAATGTTCATTTGTTCCCGAGCTCTGGCCTGGGGTGCTCGACGCGCTCGCCGGTTTGATCGAGGCGCGCGGCGGCTCCCTATTCGTCTCCAATGGCGCGTCAACCTATTGGTCGGCGTCCGACATCAATCGGGACCGGACGGAACGCTGCGTTCGCGAGAACTGGCTTGCCCGCGGCACTTTCGCTGCGCGGCTGTTTGGCGCGCGGCATCCGGGGTTTATCACCGAAGATGACGCATTCACGCCCGAGGAGCTTGAGGTCGAGCCGATCTACCGCGACTTTCTCCGCCCGGGCGGCATTGGTCGGGGCGCCGCGACGGTCTTCCCCATGCCGACCGGCGAAAAGGTGATTCTGGCCGTCAATCGCCTTCTCGAACGGGGGCCTGTCGAGAAGCATTTTGTCGACCGGCTGGACGTGCTGCGGCCGCATCTGGCGCGCGCCATCTTAATGTCCGCCCGACTGCAGCTTGAGCGCGCCCGAGCCGCCAGCGAGACCCTGGGAAGCCTCGGTTTGCCGGCGGTGGTGCTGAACGAGCGGGGGAAGACCCTCGCCGCCAACGATCAGCTGAAAAATGTTACAGGCTTCGTCACCTGGCTCGCGCGGGATCACTTCGCGCTGATGGACAAGACAGCTGACCAGATGCTGCGGGCCGCCCTCGAGGCCGTCGAACGCACGCCGGCGGCCGGCGTGCGTTCGTTCCCGGTGCGCGCACCGGACGGAGACGGCGCTTTGGTCGCCCATCTCATTCCAATCCGCCTGTCGGCGCGCGACATCTTCGTCCGTTGCGCCGCGGCGCTGGTTCTAACGCCCGTGGCCGCCCCCTCCGCGCCGCCCGTGGAGCTGGTCCAATCGCTCTTCGATTTGACTCCGGCCGAAGCGCGGGTCGCCCGCAATCTCGTCTCCGGGCAGTCGGTCGACGACATGGCGGATGCTTCAGGCGTTTCGCACAACACGATCCGGACGCATATGCGCTGCGTTCTGCAAAAGACTGGCTGCAACAGGCAATCGGAAGTCGTGGCGCTGCTATCGGGAGTTTCTTTGACGCGTTCGGCCGGCGCGATCCAGGACGTGAATTGATCTCGTCACCAAGATTGGGGATGCGCTGGAGCAAACTTGAGAGATCGTTTGTAGAAAAGAGTGATTTGAGAGGAGCTTTTTATCATGACTTTGACCTTCGACGAGCATGACGCGGGCCGGGAGCCATTCACTCCAAGCGCTGAGGCGCAGCCGCGCTGCATGAATTCGAAATCGCCCACCCCCGGTCAGGGCCCGCTGACTCAAACACAGAAGTTCATCTGGGTCTTCACGATTTTCGCGCTGTTGATGGTTGGAGGACAGTTATTCGCCTGGCGCTACGGCGTAAGCCTCGATGAAGCGGCAAAAACCGGTTTCGCGAAACACACGGTTCTCTTCTGGCAGATGGTCTCAGCGATCTGGGCCGCGACTGTTCTCGCCACGGCGGCGCTGTCGCTCTACGCCTCAACTCGGAGCGATCGTATCGACGAATGGTGGCGTCTGTTTTGGACGTTTGGGTATATCGCGCTGCTCGTCCATCTTTATTGGGCTATCGCCGTCAACGCGGGCTGGGACTGGAACGAGATTTTCAAGAGCCCGCAAGGATTCGGAAAGCCCGAACATGTCGTCGACCATCCTGTGCTCGACCTCGCACTCGCAGCGCTTTGGGGGATCGACGTCGCGCTGGCTTGGCTGACAACGCCCAAAAACAGGTGGTTGCGCTGGTATCGTTCCGGGCTCCACCTGTTCGTGTTCGTTGCGTTCTTCGGGGCCGCCACAAGCACAGGGACCACGGGCGTCGCACGCGGCCTTGGCTTCGGCCTCGCCGCTGTCGCGACCGGCGCGGCCGCTGTCTTCCTTATCCGGCGCGAGGTGGACGAAAAGTCCCTGTCATGGGCGGTGTTCGTGCGCTTTTTCTGGTTATTCAACAAATTCATCGCACACTGGGACAGCCTCCCAACGTTTCTCGCAGTGCTTAATCTGATCGCCGTACGGGCCCGGCTTCGAGAAAAAAATCTGCACAGCGTGTCCGGCATTCCCGTCACGAATAAAAACGGCGTTCGCTCCTTTCCCAACAAGAAGCCGGAATTTCTCGTCGAGCGGCAGAGCGACGGTCTCTACAATGACCTTGAGAAGCCCACGATGGGATGCAGCAGCGCAAATCAAAGCGGCTCGCTCGGCCCGTCAGATTTCGACAAGAGCCATCCCGGCGCACGCTTTGGCCGCAACGTGCCGCTTTCTGAAGCGCATCCCGAAAAAATTGACGCGCTTCTTGAACCCAATCCTCGTCTCGTGAGCAACGTCCTGCTGGCGCGTCCTATCGAAAATGGCGCTCCTAAGGTGACGCCCGCGACCACTCTCAATCTTCTTGCCGGCGCATGGATTCAATTCCAGACGCATGACTGGTTCAATCACGGAACCCCACGGCCGCTCGACGACGAGCCCTTCGAATTCGACGCAATGGATTGGCCCGAAGGAAAAATGCAAATCCGCCGCACCCGCGCCGATCCAACGCGCGATCCAAAATGTGCGAACGACGCCGCGCCGCCAACCTATGTCAGCGCCGAGACGCACTGGTGGGACGCGTCGCAGATTTATGGAGGCGGCGAGGCTTTGCAGCGGGCGTATCGGACAGGAACTGACGGCAAGCTTAAGATCGATCCGAAGACGTATCGGCTCCCGATCGAAGACGTAGAGATCGGCGCGCTGCCATCGAGTTGGTGGGTTGGCCTGGGATTGATGCATGTGCTCTTCACGCTTGAGCACAATGCTATTTGCGATCATCTGCGCGAACAATTTCCCGAATGGCGCCAGCTGAAAAATGGCGGCGACGACCAGTTCTTCCGGATCGCCCGCCTGATCAACAGCGCGCTGATGGCCAAAATCCACACAGTCGAGTGGACGCCGGCGATCCTCGATCACCCCGCTTTGCAGTTCATCATGCATGGCAGCTGGTGGGGCGCCGCCCAGGAATTCATCACCCGGCATCTCGGCCGGATCAGCGAGGGCGAGATCATCAGCGGCATTCCAGGATCGAGGAAGGATCACTTCGGGGAGGATTATTGCCTCACCGAGGAATTCGTCTCGGTATACCGCATGCATCCGCTGCTGCCCGAGACCCTGCCGCTTCGCCGCCGCGAAGACGATCAACACATCCACGCGCTCAAATTTGTTGGCGAGGATTTCGACGACCCGAACCTCGCGACCGGTCCAAAGGCTATGTCCAACGCTGGAGCCCACGCGTCCTTCGCCGACATCCTTTACAGTTTCGGCATGGAGAACCCGGGCGCTCTGCAACTGCGCAACTATCCCAACTGGATGCGAAGGATGCGCCGCAACCACGGTCACCGACAGGAGGAATTCATCGATCTGGCTGCAATCGACATTCTGCGCGACCGCGAGCGCGGCGTGCCGCGTTACAACAGGTTCCGCGAACTATTTCATATGCCGCGCAAGTCGTTCGAGGCGATGTCGGACGATCCGACGATCGTGGCGGACCTTTGCCGGGTTTATGTCGATCCCGACAAGGTCGATCTGATGGTGGGCATGTATGCGGAGACGCCGCCGGTGGGGTTCGGCTTCAGCGATACGGCGTTCCGAGTCTTCATTCTGATGGCTGGGCGCCGGCTGAAAAGCGACCGCCTGTTCACCGACGATTACCGGCCGGAAATCTACACCCAGGCGGGGCTCGACTGGATTAACGATAACTCAATGATATCAGTGCTGTTACGCCATTTTCCCGAGCTTGCGCCCGCCTTGCGGGGGGTGGATAACGCTTTTGCGCCATGGAGCAAGAAGCGAACAGACGCGTAGCGGTTGTCGAAAAGCATTCCAAAGAAACGCGCATCATCTGTTCAAAATGCAAGACTGTGGTCCATGGCCCAGACGAGCAAAAAACCACGTTCGCCCCGCTCGTGACGCTCGCCGCAGACCGCCGCCGCATCCTGCTCCATCATCTCGTTCAGCGCCTCGACCCCGGCGGCAAGGCAGAACCGCTCGAAGCTCGCCGACATGGTCGCCAGCGCTTCGGCTTTCAGCGCATGCGTGGGAATCGCCCGTCGATGTGGTATGTTCCTTCATGGCGTTGCTTTCCTTTCGTGGAATCAGCACCCCGAGCCTAACTGTCCTTGTCGGAAATTAAATCCGAACATATTGATGGTGCAATCCGCCGAGAATTGGCGTTGGAAGAATGCGCCCGACGGCCTGAATGGCGCGCGATGCCGGCGCGTCTTTGTTCAAAGCGAGATGTGTCCGAGCGCCGTTATAATACTCCATATATGAAAGCAACACATGGCGCAGATGCCGCTCGCCAAAGACGACGACATGGTCAAGACATTCGCGTCGGATGGAGCCGATCAGCCGTTCACATTGTCCGTTCTGCCAAGGCGATCGCGGCGCGGTCGGCCGGTCACGGATCCCCATGGCGCGAAGACGCCGCGTGAATATCTCGCCATAGACGCCGTCGCGATCCCGAATGAGATAGTGCGGCGTCCTTTGCCAACCGCAAGCCTCGGTGAGTTGCCGGGCGATCCATTCGGCGGTCGGGCGCGTTGTCACTCCGAACCATAACATCTGGCGTCGGCTGTGCCGTAAAATCAGCAAGCCATAAAGCAGCCGAAATGAGATTGTCGGAACGACAAACAGGTCGATTTGTACGCGGCGGCGCAATAATCGGCCATTGAGCGGCGCATATTGCGGCCGCGTGGCGGCGTAAAACCCGGCCAGTTTTAGGCTGACTTCCCGAACATTGATTCGGGAGGGCGGCCGGGGATGTTTGCGGTGGAGATTTACGCGGCGGTTCGACGCTTTGTTTTCATTGAGGGCAAGAGCCGGCGTGAGGCGGCGCGCGTGTTCGGACTGAGCCGGGACACGGTGGCGAAGATGTGCCGCTATTCGGCGCCGCCGGGTTACGTGCGCACCAAGGCTCCGGAGCGGCCGAAGCTGGGGCCGTTGCTTCCGGCGATCGACGCCATCCTGGACACCGACAAGATGGCGCCGCCGAAGCAGCGGCATACAGCGAAGCGGATTTTCGAACGGCTGCGGGATGAGCACGGCTTCGCCGGCGGCTACACCGTGGTGAAGGATTATGTGCGGCTGGCGCGCACGCGCTCGCGCGAGGTATTCGTGCCGCTCGCGCATCCGCCGGGTCATGCGCAGGTCGATTTTGGCGAATGCGTCGGCGTCATTGGCGGCGTGCGGATGAAGCTGCCTGTGTTCTGCTTCGACCTGCCGCAGTCGGACGCCTGCTTTATCAAGGCCTATGCGGCGGAGACGACGGAAGCTTTTCTCGACGGCCACGTCTCGGCCTTCGCGTTCTTTGGCGGCGTTCCGCTGTCGATCCTCTACGACAATCTCAAGATCGCCGTGGCGAAGATACTGGGCGGCGGCGAACGGCGGCGCACGCAGGCCTTTACCGAACTCGTCAGTCATTTTTTGTTCGACGACCGCTTCGGGCGTCCCGGCAAAGGCAATGACAAGGGGAAAGTAGAAGGGCTGGTAAAATATTCGCGGGCCAATTTTCTGACGCCCGTTCCGCATGCGCCGTCCATCGAAGCACTCAACGCCAGGCTCGCGAAGCGCTGCCGCGCTCGCCAGAACGAGCGCGCCGGCCGGCATCAGCAGACGATCGGCGAGAGGCTCGTCGCCGACATGGCCGCCTTTCGAGAACTTCCCGCCGCGCCGTTCGAGGCTTGCCACAAGGTCGCGACAAAGGTCTCGTCCCTGTCGCTCGTCCGCTATCGCACGAACGATTATTCGGTTCCCACAAAGTATGGCTTTCGCGACGTGCTGGCGAAAGGCTTCGTCGACGAGGTCGCCATTTTCTGCGACGGCGCCCTGATCGCCCGTCATGCGCGCAGCTACGCCCGCGACGATTTTATTTTTGAGCCGCGTCACTATCTAGCGTTGCTCGAGCAAAAGCCTGGCGCGCTGGATCAAGCGGCGCCCTTGCAGGGCTGGACGTTGCCCGAGACGCTCGCGCATCTGCGCCGACTTCTGGAAACGCGCATGGGCAAGCGCGGCAAGCGCGAGTTCATTCAGGTGCTGCGACTGACGGAAGTGTTTCCCGAAGCCGTCGTCATCGGCGCGGCGCTCGACGCCATAAGGCTGGGCGCCATCGGTTTCGACGCAGTCAAACAACTCGTCATCGCAAGAACTGAGAACAGGCCCGCGCGTCTCGATCTTTCCGCCTATCCCTACTTGCCGTCACTGAACGTCAAGACGACATCGCCCGCCGATTATCTCGCGCTCGTTTCCAGGGAGGCGGCATGACCACGTCCGCCTCTGCCGATATCCCTGCGCCGCCGCGGGTTTTGCTCGGCCATCATCTGCGGCAGCTCAAATTGCCGACGATCCTGCGGGAATACGAGAAGGTCGCCGCCGAGGCGGCGCGCGAAGGTCAGGATCACGTCCGATACCTTTTACGCCTCGTCGAACTCGAACTCATCGACCGCGAACGACGCATGGTCGAGCGGCGTATCCGCGCCGCGCGCTTCCCGGCGGTGAAAAGCTTCGACACATTCGACTTCGCCGCCATCCCATCGCTCAACAAACCGCTCGTTCTCGAACTCGCCCGTTGCGAATATATCGTCGCCCGCGACAACATCATCGCCCTCGGCAACAGCGGCACGGGCAAGACGCATGTCTGCCTGGCGCTCGGCCTCGCCGCCTGTCAACGGGGCCTTTCCGTCGCCTTCACGACAGCCGCCGGGCTCGTTCATCAACTGATGGAGGCGCGCGACGAAAAGCGTCTGCTCAGGCTCCAGGCGCAACTCGCCGCCGTCAAGCTGCTCATCGTCGACGAACTCGGCTATGTGCCACTGTCGCAGACCGGCGCCGAACTACTTTTCGAAGTGTTCAGCCAGCGCCACGAACTCGGATCGACGATCGTCACGTCCAATCTGCCGTTCGACGAATGGACGAGCGTCTTTGGTAATCAGCGTCTCACCGGCGCGCTGCTCGACCGCCTCACCCATCACGTCCACATTCTCGAGAGTAGAGTCGAAGACGGGCGCGGTAGTATGGCCGATTGGCCGATACCCCGTTTCCCGTCCCCGCTCATCGAACCGGACGTGCCGATTTCCGGCATCCGGCTCTCCGATTGACTTCACTACAAAGCTGTCGGTCGCGACTGGTAGTAGACGCTCGCCATTTGGAGCACGCCGATTTCTCCGAACACGAGGCTCCGAGAGAACCGACGACTGCCGCGTGTGCCTACCTTGTGCCGTCTCGCGAGGAAGTTCCGCATCCGATCATAGACGTGATTGTCGATCGCCCGGTACGCCGGCACACGCGTCCCCACCGAGAAGTAATTCGCCCATCCCCGAAGGACTCGGTTCAGGTCTAAAACGATCTCGTCCAGGGGGCGGCTATCGCCACGTCGTAGCATCGATCCAACCTTGTCCTTGATCTTTTGAGTGCTCTTCCTTGATGGGCTGGCGCCGAGATACCAATGGCCATCCTTCCGAAAGTGATGTGGTCCGAACGCATAGCCAAGAAAATCGAACCGCTCTCGCCGAGCGTCCCTCACCGAGGTTTTGGTCTCATTGACGGTCAACCCCAGTTTGGTCATCACACCTCTCGTCCATTCCAAGGCCGCGCGCGCATGCCCGTGGCTCAGAATGACAAAGTCGTCCGCGTAGGCGACGACTTTTGCGGAGAATGCATCCGAGCGCCCTGTCAGCCGCCAGTGCTTCAGGAACCGGTTCATGTACAGGTTACTGAGCAGTGGGCTAATCACCCCGCCTTGAGGGGTGCCGCGCTTGTTCGATTTTCCACCAGAAATGGCCTTCTTACCGTTCGCGCCTTGCTCCTCGACCGGAGTCGTCAGCCACATCTTGACTAGATGGAGGACGTCTCGATCAACGATCCGGCGAGCGACTGACTGCATCAGTGCGCCATGAGGGATCGTATCGAAGAACTTGGCGAGATCGGCATCGACCACATCCGTGTAGCCCCGGCAAATCAGCCGGTGCACTTCCTTGATAGCGTTCGTTGCGCTTCGCCTCGGACGATATCCATAGACATTCTCTTCCAGGTCCGCTTCGAAGATCGGCTCAAGGAGAAGCTTGGCGGCTGTTTGTACCACGCGGTCCCGGATCGTCGGGATGCCGAGTGGCCGTTCTCCACCCCCGGGCTTCGGGATCATTACCCTGCGCACCGGCGCTGCCTTATACGTCTTCGCTGCGAGATCCATCCGCAAGTCCGATAACCACTTCTCCAGCCCCTCCGCCTCGATCATCGCGAACGTAATCCCGTCCACCCCCGGAGCCCCGCGATTCGCGCGAGCCAACCGGTATGCGTGGAAAAGAATGTCCTCCCGACATATCTTGTCGTAGAGCAGGTAGAAGCGGAAAGCGGGTTCGGCCTTCGCTTTACAGTAGAGCTTTCTCTGAAGGGTCCGGATATTCAACGGTGTTTCAAGGTTCATCGCCAATCACCACACCTTCCCATCTTCAAAAGCATGCCAAAAGTCGGGGTCCTTCCCTCCCCCGGCATTACCCGGCTTCGACAGTACTATGACCCCGTCCGACTCCCGCTTGGACCGCCGCCCTGAAAGACGACGTAGAGGTCACTGACCTCGTCCAGAACGGGTCTCCCCCGTTGCCCGTATCACCTTCCCGGCGTGCCATGCCCATTACCCCGGCGGATCGACTGGGGGCATGCGTCGATTACTTGCCCAGTCGTGCAGCCTTCCCCGTCATTCAGTCGGGTCGGCATCCGCGATTTCACTTTCGAGGCCTGCTCAGGCTTCACTCACGTTATGGCCCGTCGGATTGCTCGACCGCCCAAGGCGGCCTTTGTCACGAGGCTTCAGTCCGGCCAGTTACCCAACCCAACCGCTCGTCAGCTACCAGACCAATCGACAATTATCTGGGTGGAACCTTCCTCCACTGGCGATACGCGCCATCGGGGCGCACTGAACGGCGAGAGCTATCGGCTCAAGCAATCGAGGGCCCGGCGTCACAAGCAGCCGCAGCCCACCGCAGAGCAGACCATCGATCCCGATACCGGCGAAATCTCGCCGACGTAGCCAAAGAATTATTTCGCCGCCGACATGCAAAGGGGCCCGATCGGGCCCCTTTGCATGTCGGCCATCGCGACCAACTGGCCTGGTTTTACTCCGCCCCAATGGCAGGAAATCTCTCCGCCGTTGACAGATGCACCGGCGCTGCGAACCCACGCATGGCGCCTGGATCGTAACTTCCCTCAATCTATTCGGCTCATCAAAAAAGCATCCGCGAACTTCATCGGCAAACCAATTCCCAGACCGGATAGGTTTTTTGAGCAGGGACATCCAGACTCACAAATAATCATTAGTCTGGAGACCCTCATGGCCCTCGGGAAACAAGCGAAGACTCTCTCTAAGGGACAGGTCGACGCACTTCTCGGCTACGTCGCCCGAACTCGTCGCCCCATCCGGAACCGGGTCATCGTACTCCTCTCAATAAGAGCCGGGTTGCGTGCGAAGGAGATCGCGTCTTTGACGTGGGACATGGTCACTGACTCTGAGGGGCGCATCGGAGCCGCGATCCACCTTCAGGATAGCGCCTCCAAGGGCAGGTCGGGTCGGATCATCCCCATAAGCTCTCAGCTAAGGACAACCCTTTGCATCCCGCAAGCGCGCCGATGGCGGCGTAACAATTGCTTTCGAGGAGAATTGGAAAAGCTTGCGCCTGTCTCGCATCAAAGATCAGTTGCGCGAGTCGCGCGTTCGCAAAGCCGATCTTGTTCCAGGAGCCATAGGCCGCCTCTTCTTCTGGGTTTAACTCAACGTGAAGCGGCCCAACTAGTTCGTGGCCCGCTTCCCCTAAGCATCTCGTCAATCCCGCTTTCAGCAGGGCGTCGGGGCCTGCCGCAGCGCCCTTGTCGGCGTCGGTGGCGTAACGAAATGTTATGGTGGCAAATCTCATTTCGGGGTGCTGCACCGCTCGCGCGAGCAGCTTCGCTTGTGCTTGCCAATCGCCAGCTTTGATTGGGACAATGCACGGCGGCGTTCGGGCGTAAAGCGCCTTCGGTGCTGAGGGCCGCAGGTTTGAAGCAGGCGGGCGCCTGTCGCTTGCGCGCAACACGGCGGGGGTGCCGTGCGGCCTCTCGCTCACACTGCCAAAAGCCAGGAGAGACTCCATTGCAAATCGAGCGCGAAAAAATAATCGCCGCGATCGGCGGGGCGAAGTCTGTCGAGGCGATGGACGATGAGGCCCGCGCAGAGGCGTTGGAAGATTATTTGATGAAGGAACTGGACGAAAGTCCGGTAGCGAAAGTTCCCACGGTCGCTGATTTGGAGAGCCGGATCGAGACGAGGACCTTCCGCCGAGGCGTCGGCAGCCTTTTCGCGGTGGGTGGATTGTCGCCCTTGGGAGAACGACTTTCGGACGAGCCGGAAACCGTAAGGCAGCTGCCGCCGCTTCCCGCGCAGCCGACTTTGCTGGATTACTTCGAACTGCGGTTTGCTCCAGCGCGCCACGCGCTTCAAAGCGCCGACAGAGCGCTAACGCATAATATGGACGAAGAGGTCGTGTTAGCATGCCTGCTGCACGACTTGGGGCAGACGCTTATCAAAACCGATCATGGATGGTGGGGCGCACAACTGTTCAGGCCGTATGTCTCCGAAAGGGTAGCTTTCGCCATCCAATACCACCAAGCTCTGCGCTTCTTTTCAGATCCATCCGTAGGCTATGAATATCCAGAACAGTACAATTTTATCTTCGGTCGAGACTACGTGCCGCCTCCATACATCCGTGCTGCCTATGAATATTGTCGCAAACACAAATGGTATATATCTGCGCGGCTGATCACCATAAATGACCTTTACTCGTTCGATCCAGATCGCGTTGTCGATTTGAGTAAATTTACTGACATTATCGGGCGGCACTTCAAGCAGCCGCCAGAGGGGCTTGGCTTTGACGAGAGTCCATCCGCGCATATGTGGCGGGCGATCTCGACGCCAGATACGCCGCTCTAGGCGCGCACATCGAGGCCGCGGCGGATCCGAAAGGAGATCAGGGGCTGCGCTGCGTTTCGCCGCACTGGGGACGCTTGCCTTGGGATCTTGAATCGGCGTCCTACCAGCCCCATTCGAGCAAGAATTCTGGCCTCACGACGATAGTCGACAGTCCGGTTGGGGTCATGAGTTGCCCTTGGTGTGAGGCTCGTTTGCGCCGCCAAGGGCTGACCTTCAACGAGGCCATGGTCGTGTGCCTGCAAATATCGATTTAGGATGCCTTTCCTTCCTCTCGTTTCGGTTTGCTCAGCGTGCCTCCATCATTCGACGCGACGCCGCCAAGAGAGACGCTCGTCGGCTCTGTCGAGCGGGTGACCTTCCATAATGAAGACAATGGCTTCGCCGTACTGAAGGTGAAGGCGCGCGGCAAGCGCGACCTCGTTCCGGTCGTCGGCCATGTCGCTTCGATCGCGGCAGGCGAATTCATCCACGCCGTCGGGGTTTGGATCACAGACCGCGCCCACGGCCTTCAGTTCAAGGCGGACTTTCTCAAGACCACGCCGCCAACGACGGCGGAGGGAATCGAAAAATATCTCGGTTCCGGCATGGTGCGCGGGATCGGCCCCGTGCTCGCCAAACGGATCGTCGCGGTTTTCGGCGAGAAGACCTTCGAGGTTATCGAGGCGGAGCCGGAGCGCATGCGCGAGGTTGCCGGCATCGGCGAATTCCGGGCTGGGAAGATTGTCACCGGCTGGGCCGAGCAAAAAGCCGTGCGCGACATCATGGTCTTTTTGCACGCGCACGGGGTCGGCACGTCCCGAGCCGTGCGCATCTTCAAGACTTATGGCCACGACGCCATTCAGGTCATGACCGAGAATCCCTATCGTCTGGCGCGCGACATTCGCGGCATCGGCTTTCGGACCGCCGACGCCATCGCCATGAAGCTCGGCATGACGCGGGAGGCCCCCCAACGGGTGCGGGCCGGAATTTCTTACGCCTTGCAGGAGGCGACAGACGAAGGTCACTGCGGTCTCCCCATCGAGGAGCTGATTAAGCTGGCGACGGCGCTGCTCGAAGTCGATGAGGGAGCCATTCGGACTGCCCTCACGGATGAGCTCGCCGGCGGCGATGTGGTGGCGAACACGATCGAAGAAAAGCCCTGCGTGTTCCTGCGGGGCTTGTATCTCGCCGAACGCGGCGTCGCCGATCGGCTGCGCTCCCTGATAGGTGGCTCGCCGCCCTGGCCGACGATCGATGTCGACAAGGCCATTCCATGGGTCGAGAAGCGCACGGGCAAGACTTTCGCCGCGTCTCAGCGCGCCGCGATCGGCATGGTTCTCAATTCCAAGGCGGCTGTGGTCACCGGCGGCCCCGGCGTCGGTAAAACCACACTGCTCGACGCCATCCTGCGCATTCTCGCGGCCAAAGGAACTCGCCTTCTGCTCGCAGCGCCCACCGGCCGCGCCGCCAAGCGCATGAGCGAGCAGACGGGAATCGAAGCCAAGACCATTCACCGCCTGCTCGAGACCGATCCGAAGAGCGGGGGCTTCCGCCGCGACGCCGACAATCCGCTCGACTGCGATCTGCTCGTCATCGACGAGACAAGCATGGTCGACGCCTCGCTGATGTTTGCGGTATTGAAAGCGGTTCCGGCAAAGTCCGGTTTGCTGCTCGTTGGCGACGTCGACCAACTTCCCTCGGTCGGTCCGGGTCAAGTTCTCGGCGACATCATCGACTCAGGCGTCGTTCCCGTCGCGCGGTTGACGGAAGTGTTCCGGCAAGCGGAGGAAAGCCGGATCGTCAGGAACGCGCATCGCATCAATCGTGGCGAAATGCCCGAATGGCCGAAGTCGGGCGAAGAAACGGATTTCTTTTTCGTCGAGGCGAAAGAGCCGGAGCAAGGCGCGGCCAAGATCGTCGACATTGTTCGCGACCGAATTCCGCGCCGCTTCGGCCTTGATCCCGTTCGCGATGTGCAAGTGCTCTGCCCAATGCAACGCGGCGTTCTCGGCGCGCGAGCGCTCAACAGCGATCTCCAGAACGCCCTCAATCCGAACATGGCCGAGAAGATCGAGCGTTTTGGCTGCAGCTTCGCACCGGGCGATAAGGTGATGCAGATCGAGAACGACTACGACCGCGAGGTGTTCAACGGCGACCTTGGTCGAGTCCGCCGTATCGACCAAGCCGATGGCGTCCTCATCGCGGAGTTTGACGGTCGCCAGGTTGAATATCCGTTTGGCGAACTCGACGCGCTCGTTCCCGCCTATGCGACGACGATCCATAAATCGCAGGGATCAGAATATCCCGCAGTCGTGATCGCAATCGCCACCCAGCACTACGCGATGCTCGCTAGAAATCTCCTCTACACCGCGGTTACTCGCGGCAAGCGCCTTGTCGTCATCGTCGGGCAGCGCAAGGCTTTGGCGATCGCGGTTCGTACCCACGGACGCAAGCGACGGTGGACCAAACTCAAGGAATGGCTGTCGCCGCGCTGATCGAATGGCCTGATCAAACATTGATTAGCTTACAGTAGATGCCGTTCGCGAGGCCAAGGCAAGCCCCCTCGCGTTCAAAGCCGCCTCTTATCGACAGAGGATCATTTGAAAGCCGACACAGAAGTTTGCGCTGCAAATCTGATCAGTGCCAATGAGGCGCGTCGTCGAGCGGCCGGGTTCGGGGTCCAAAACCGAGTAAAATGACTCGGCAAAGCCCTGCTTTCTGCAGTACGCATCTGCAGCCGGTTTCCCGCAGTCAGTCGCCCAGTTGAGACACGCGTCCAGCCGATGTCCTTTCCAGACAGGATTGGCTTTTACCTGGTTCAACGGAACAGGCCCCGTGCAGGTGATAGACTTGAAGCCGGTGCAGAAACTGCCCTCACAGACCTGATTGGTCCCGCTCACTCGCGTGCGCCCTACCCCCGGCTCTGGGGCAAAGTTGCTGGCGCCGAAGAAACGCCTGCGCTTGCAGAAATTGTCGGCCGCCGCCTTGCCGCAATCGGTTGCCCAGGTCAGACACCAGTCCAGACGATCATCAAACCACCTCGGCTGATTGTAAATCTTATTCTGGGCGAATGCAGAGTGCGGCATACCTGAAAAGACTAAAAGGAAAAACATTGGCGCCGCAAAAAGGCGTGCATGGGAAAGCAGCCCGCGTTTCATCAAATCCTCCCACACCAATCACGTTCGAGAGGGATCAATCAAAGCTCCGGCTCAACGTTTCCCGCAGCAAATGGTTCCAATGGCGCGAAGACGCCGTGTGAATATCTCGCCATAGACGCCGTCGCGATCACGAATGAGATAGTGCGGCGTGCTTTCCCGACCGCAAGCCTCGGTGAGTTGTCGGGCGATCCATTCGGCGGTCGGATGCGCCGTCACTCCGAGCCATAACATCTGGCGTCGGCCGTGCTGCAAAATCAGCAAGCCATAAAGCAGCCGAAATGAGATTGTCGGAACGACAAACAGGTCGATTGAAGCGATCCCGTCGGCATGATTGCGGAGGAACGTGTGCCTGCTCAAAAGTCCGAAAGGTCGGGAAAGCCTGGAGATTTTCGCGCGACTGCCATAGCGTCGCGGGCATGATGACAATTCTTTCCGCCCTCGTTTCATTGCTCTCGTTCCGTGTCCGGAGCCGCGCCTCATTGGAGCTTGAGCTCGTCGCCCTGCGACATCAGGTGACCGTCCTGCGTCGGCAACGCCCTGGTCAGCTTCGGCTCCTCTCCGCCGACCGGCTGCTTTGGGTTTGGCTCTACCGAGTTTGGCCGCAGGTCATCGACGCGATGATGCTGGTCAAGCCAGCAACCGTGGTCCAGTGGCATCGTAAAGGCTTTCGGCTCTACTGGCGGTGGCGATCGCGCCGCCTCGGACGGCCGCGGGCGAGCGGCGAGATCCGCGATCTGATCCGTCAGATGAGCTTGGCTAACCCGCTCTGGGGCGCCCCGCGCATCCATGGCGAGCTGCTCAAGCTCGGCATCGAGGTCAGCCAAGCCACGGTCGGGAGATATCTGCCGTGGCGGCCCAAAGCCCCCTCCCCGACTTGGCGTAGCTTTCTGCACAACCACCTCACCGACATTGCGGCGATCGACATGTTCGTTGTTGCAACCGCGACGTTTCGTCTACTCTATGCCCTGATTGTCCTCGGACACGACCGAAGGAGAATCATCCATTTCGCGGTCACGCAAAATCCGACACAAGGCTGGCTGGCGCGCCAAATGACCGAGGCCTTTCCCTGGGATGCCGCGCCCCGCTATCTGCTGCGGGACCGCGACGCGTCATATGGTTCGGTCTTTCGCCGTCGAGTTCGGGCGATGGGCGTGAAAGAGGTTGTCACCGCGCCGCGGTCGCCTTGGCAGAACCCATATGTCGAGCGCCTCATCGGTTCGATCCGCCGCGAATGTTTGGATCACATCGTCATCTTTAACGCGGGTCACTTGCGCGACGTCCTGTCGAAATATTTCGAATACCATCACAAGGCCAGAACGCATCTCTCGCTCAACAAAGATTGTCCGCAGCCTCGCCGCATCCAACCCCCGTCTGCAGGCAAGATTATTGCGTTCCCCGAGGTTGGCGGTTTGCATCATCGTTACGAACGTCGCGCCGCGTGAGCTAATTGTGGCCACCGAACAGGTCGACCTGCTTCGGCATGGGAGGCTGTTCGCATTTACAACTGAATCGCTCGGCTGCAACAGAGTTGGGAAGTCCACGCGTGGCGCCGAAATCGCAGCTTCCGTCAATCTTCTATTCGACTCATCGAAAAAGCGTCAGTCGCCAATTTCATCGGCAAATCAATTCCCAGACCGGATAGGTTTTTGAGCAGGGACAGGATCAGACCAGCAAGCAAATCCTACGATGCACCATGACAACAGAACCGCGCCAATGGACGAAGGAGAGTACCGGGGCGCTCAAGGCCAATGACCGCGATTCCGGGGCGACGCATCGATGATGCCTCAAACTGTGAACAACACGAATTCCTCATTTTGACGATGTATAATTCATAAATGGATCATATTGCCGGCCGCATCGCCGAGATCGCACGCAACATCGAAATCGTCGGCGCAGACAATGCGACGCGGTTCGGATTCACGCAGGTGCCGAATTTTCTACTCAAGGCCCCCGAGCTTTCAGCTGGAGCGAAGCTCACCTACGCGATGCTCCTGCATTATGCCTGGGCCAACGACTACTGTTTTCCGGGGCAGGAGCGCCTAGCCGACGACATGGGAGCGGGCAAGCGCAGCGTGATCCGCTTCCTACAGGAACTTGAGACGGCGGGCTTTATCGCGGTGACTCGCCGGGGCCTTGGGAAATCCAACGTCTACCAACTCTTTCTCCAGCCGACGAAGAAACCGCGCAAGAACACATGACGCGACTGGCATTCACAGAAGTGCCAAATTGGCATTTCTGGAAGTGCCAAAGTTGCCGCTCTGAAGGTGCCAAATTGGCAGTTCACTCTATATAAGAATACGCATTTAATAATACTCATATTAATAATACTCAGTTAGGGAAATGCAAATTTAAAAATGTAGAAGAAATCCAAAAATTCAACCCTTAAGGTAATTACCTGTTTACAACACACATTCTATAAATGTCAAGTGCTTGCACTCCATCTGACGGTACAACTTGCGCATTTGTGAATATCAATACTTGGGCACTTTTCGGCCTGCCGAGGCGTACTGGGTCGTGGAGCTGACGAGGTGGTATAATCCTCAAACCTTTATGGACAAAGATTTTGATCGGTGGAATGACAAGAAGAAGGCGATCAACGGCGCGGTCGGCGCTGCGCTATTTCACGAACGGGAAGTCTGGTGGTGCGTGCTCGGCGCGAACGTGGGCTTTGAGCAGGACGGTGGAAAAGGAGACTTCTCGCGCCCAGTCGTTATTCTCAAGAAGTTCAATCTCGACGCCTGCCTCATTGTTCCGCTGACAGCTCGACCGAAGAAGGGGAAGTACTATCTTCCGATCGGAAAGATCGAGCAGCGTGACGCCGTCGCTGTCCTCTCACAGGTACGATTCATCGATCGCAAGCGCCTTACGAATAAGATCTGCACGCTCGACGAAGACGTGTATCGCAGGCTCGCGACTGCGGTTGTTTCGGCCAGCTTCGTGAACTGATGGGTCAAAAATAATTCTCCCCCGCCTTGTGGGCGGGGGCAGGCCGAGGCCGTTTGTACTAGAAGTGTACCATGGCACCGTAAATGCGCAATGAAGCTCGATCGAAGATGAAGAGCCGGAGTTTCCGCACCCGAACTCTTTACAATCGTTCAAGACAGGATTCTCATAGACATGATTCGAGGATGACGCGTCATTTTGTCGTCTCGATCGGTGAGGCTGGCGACAATATCTCTTCTCCAGAAACCGAGGGGTTCGGGAGATGACGACGGCATTGAAAGGCCGGCACGCAGTAGTCGTGGCCAGGCTAAAAAGCAGCTCAAAAAGCCGAGGGCCTGCTGACCTCACAGCAGCGATGTTCGTTGCCCAGACATCAGGGGAGCATCGCCTTATCCCGACAGCTCAAGCGCTCTCGCCGAGTATCTGCAGCAAAATCGGTCAACAGCTGCAGGAAATCTATGGCTCAATCCTCTGTGAGCCTCTTCCAGATCAATTCTCTGAACTTTTGATCGGGCTGGAATACGCGCGGACAAAATCTTAGGCCTACGCGAATTTTCAAGTCATCAAACCAGCGCAGGGAATGGCTCAACAGAGCCATTTTGCTAACGTCGCACATTATCTGTTTCGCGACACATCCTTCAAGAATGTCAAGCCGAGCTTCCAGGTACCGTGTGATCGTTTGCCTCTGCTAGGGATTGCCTTCCGATCTTCGTAAGCTGTTCGATAGTATTTGGATCGCCCGTCGCTCCGATCACAGCCAGCTCCGTCAAAACGGTGTCGATATATTCCAGAGTATACTCGAGATTTTCGATCCATTGATTCACCACGCCTACGAAGTGCCGCACGAATATCTTGTCGTCGGGCGCTGTTGCGGATTTCTCATGCGGGATCAGACGCGAGTATAGTTCTGAAACATGCTGAACTGTCGGGATTCCGAGCAATCCGAGACGGTTGGCGTTTGACTGATACATGGTTGTGGAGACCGCGGGGTGCTGCGAGATTGTTATCGCGTCATGAGCATGCTTATCCCACTCCGGGGTGTCCGGCTGCCAATCGTCTCGCAAACTCCTAAGGACGCTCTTGTGAATCTCGCACTTGCTCTTGATGGCGGTTACCTCTCCGAGCAATCCGAGCGCAAGAGTCTGAGTGTCAAATCGAGTTTGCTCCTGACGTTCGCGTTTTCTGCGATTCTCCGCATCCTCTTGAGCACGGATAACGTTGCTAAATCCTCGCGACGCCCCCCAGACGAGCCCTCCGAAAGCTATGAGCGCACCTAAAATCGTTCCGCCTGCCTGGATTCCTCCATTCTTCGCGAGGAAAGCCAAAAGTGATGGCTCTCTATCTGACCCATGTTTGGCTTCAGCCACGGCGGGTTCCTGCAACGGCGGCGATGGGAAGGGAGCTGACTTGTTGACCTCTCCCTGTCTCGCGGGCGCGGTTGTCTTAGTGTCAGTCGCACCATCCACTGCTGGGCCTGGCGTCGTGTGTTGATCTGCCGGTGTTGATTGAACAGCCTTCTGCGGCAATACGCCCTTCGCTTGGCTAGCTGGAGTCAGCATCGCGAGAGCAAATGCTGCGCCAACAATGACTGCCACTCTTCGACACTGCATTGTGCCTCCCGATCCCAGCGTTTGCGGCATCCATGGCTATTAGTGCAATATTCTGATTTGCTCCCGATTGCGCCGACAAAGCGCAGCGCGCCTTATTCGCCAAAGACATCCTGTTCAAACTGCGAGTAGGAAAGCCAATGCGCCCCACTGGCGAGATCATAAAAGCCGGCGTCGATTCCCGCAGAATCTGTATAAAAACTGGCCTTTTGGATATCTTGCACGGTTGAGTATGGCGGGTTGGCGTACACGAATAGAAGCAGGCCTCGTCCATTGCCGACCAGCCCACTGAACCACGTCCGCAGTCGATCAAAGCGCTCCATCGTGCTATCGGTCGTATGCCGGCCATCTGTGATCGCGATGACCGACGTTCCAAACGGGCTTGGCTTGATGAACGCGGCCGCCAGCGGCGCTACGGGAGACAAGTCGCTGTAGCCGCGCCGATGAAGGCGGGCGCGAACGCCTGCCATAAACTCGTGCATATCCATGGCAAAGCCCCTCCCTTAGCTCACATGAGCAAACACACGAATTCGCTTACGGTAACTGCAGCGCCCCGCGCCTGTCTATTGCCCCACTTCGGCATCCCCTGCTGCTGAACGACCGCCTCGGCTCTCGATGAGAGTCGCACAACGTGCACAACAGTCTGTCAATATCGGCCGCTCCTTCAAAGTCGCATCTTTTATCCACTTTCGCAGAACACAAAATGCAAGCTTCCGCGCTATAATTTCCCTATATGCACGCCGTCGCCGCGTTCTTCGCGAGCATCATCGCTGTCGTAAGTAGCGTGTTCACATCGCCGGCGGTCGCACCCGAGGCACCCGTCGATAGTCGGGCAATGCACGCAGCAGCCGCGGCAGCGACGCAGATTGCGAGCAGCAACCCCTTCTTCGATCCCTCTGCGCCGCCGGTTACTCCCGCCGCTACTGCTCCCGCATTCTCCCCTCCCCCGCCGCAGACCGTCATCAACCAGCCGGTGATCGAGCGCATCATCGAGCGCGTCGTGCCGCAAGGCGGTGCGGGCATATCTGCGGATACGCTTTCCGCCATCCTCAGCGACTTCGGGCAATCGATCGAGGCCCGCCTCACGGCGGTCAATCCGCCTAAGGCGGACATACCTCAGCAAGTCGCTGCCGCGGGCAATTCGGCAAGCTACTATTTCGCACCCGCCTCGCAGCGTATCGATCAGCTCACCCACACGACCATTACCAGCCCGACCATTACAGGCGGGTCGATCTCCAATACCTCAATTTCCGGATACCTTCCGACCTCGGGCGGCACGCTCTCGGGGGCGCTCTCAGCTGGCACACTCGCACTCTCGGGAGCATTCACCGGCACCGACGCGACCTTCAGTGGGACGCTCACCGCCGGCACGCTCAACGTCGCCGGCGTCTCCTCCGGCGGCGCGCTTGTGGGGCCTTACTTCACCGCGACCTCTACGACGGCGACGAGTTCGTTTGCGGGACGCGTCAATATCGGTGGAGGTAATGGCGGTAGCACTAGCGACGGTGCCGTAGTGAGCATCAACAACACCACAGGAACGGTTCCACTCGCCATACACAGCGCAAACGCAATGGGTATCGAACTCTATACTCACAGCGACACGTCGTTCCGCGCGCCTGTCATTGACATGTTCCACGTTGGAGGAACCCAAGATGCGCCCACTGCGACCCCGCAAGGTCAACTGGGCTACCTCGGTTTTGGTGGGCACACTGGAACCGCGTACCTGCAGGGTGCCGCTACGATACAAGCCGATGCCACCCAAGCATGGACGCCGACCGCAAACGGCACGAATCTGAGGTTCTTCACTACCGCCAACAACACGACCAGCATGCAGGAGCGTTTTCGTATTGATCAAAACGGCAACGTCGGCATCGGCACTACATCCCCCGGCGCGCTTCTCTCCGCCGCCGGCAACATCCTTGGCGCGGGCACCCTCGCGCTCACCGGCACCACCGGCACGACGACGATCGCAAGTGGACAGGGCTTCACGATAGGCAGCTCTCAGTTCGTCGTGCAGCAAGGCAGCGGCAATGTCGGTCTCGGTGCTACGTCGCCTACCGGCCGTCTCCATATCTTAACCGGCACTTCGCTCGTCACCCCGAATCCAAACGCTGATGAACTGGTCGTCGAAAAAGGTTCTGGTGATGGTGGAATTACAATTGCCAACCAGAGCAATGCTAAGGGTATCCTCTACTTCGGGGATCCTCAAAACTCTGCTTCAGGGCGAATCATTTATGACCACAGTGACGATAGTCTGCAAATTGGAGCAAACAGCGGCGAACGCCTCCGTATCACCTCCGCTGGCAACGTCGGCATCGGCACCACGAGCCCCGCTCAACTGTTCTCGGTTGCAGGCAACGGCTACTTAACCGGCGGCCTCGGCGTCGGTCTCGCCAACACGACAGCGGGGACGATCCTCACCAGCGGCAGTGTAACGGTTGGACAAGGCTCGACAAACGCTCTCTATGTTGGCGGTAATCCTTCGCTTGGTAATTACAATATCGCATTCACGGGAGGTTTAAACACCCCGACCATCCAAGCAGCAAACGGCGGAACAACGAATGTCCCGCTTGCAATCCAAACAGCCGGCACCGCTGCTCTGACGCTTGGCAACAGCACCGGTGGCGTCGTCTTAAATGGCAACGTCGGGATCGGGACGACGACGCCAACCACCAAACTCGACATAATGGGTACCGCGCGAACGAACGGGGATGGCTTCGGTTTTGAGGTGTCCGATGATGTCAATGCGTACGCTGGTCGACTTCAATACCGTTCATCGCTACTCGGCCTCGCCAACATCACCAACATGCGTCTCGGCGGCTCGACTGGTTCGACTGCCTTCAGTGTATCCGACTACGACAGCGCCATTCGCTTCATCGTCAACCGCACCGGCAACGTCGGCATCGGTACTACCACCCCAGGCGCGCTGCTATCGGCAAACGGCAACATCCTCGGCGCAGGCACCCTCGCCCTCACCGGCACCACCGGCACCACGACCATCGCCGCCGGACAGGGCTTCACCATCGGCGGCTCTCAATTCGTCGTGCAGCAAGGCAGCGGGAATATTGGTATCGGGACGACAAATCCGGTCTACAAACTCGATGTTGAAGGCAGCGCCGCCGTAAGGAGCGGCAATCTCGTGCTCGCCTGGTCGCCCGACAATGCGCGGTACCTGCAGTTAAACCACGACGGTACGAACGGGAACATTTCCTCGCAATCCGGCGGTGGACTGACATTTGGCACTCATTCCGCAACAGACATCATATTTAATCCTAATAATACTGAGGCGCTTCGCATCAAAAGTGGCGGCAACGTCGGCATTGGGACGACGAGTCCGCTCGCCAAACTGGACATATTCAAATCAAGTGGCGGTTCTGGAATTCGCGATAGTATCGGACTTATTCTCTCCAATGATTCCACGGCGGGCGGTGCGGGCAACGCGCTTGCATGGAATATCGGCGGAGTCGAACGGGCAGCTATAAACGGATCGACTCTGGGAACCGGAGGTATGCTCCGCTTCGGTACAACACAGAACGGAGGCTCAACGGCAACCGAAAGGATGCGCATTGATAATTCCGGCAACCTCGGCATCGGGACGACGACGCCCACCGCACAACTTTCAACCACCGGCACAGTGCGCTTCGCTGGCCTCGGCTCGGCTGGTGCAAACCTCGTCACTGATGCTCTCGGCAACGTCACGGCGTCCTCTGATGAACATCTGAAAGACAAGCAAGGCGACTTTACCCGCGGCCTCACGGCCATCAACGCGATCTCTCCTGTGCTGTACAAATGGCGACCGGAGACGGGCTTCGACACGCAATCAACCTACGCGGGCTTTTTTGCACAGAACGTCCAAGCCGCGATCCCTGAAGCCGTTTCGCAAGACTCGCGTGGCCACCTCACGCTCGCCGACCGCCCCATCCTCGCCGCGCTCGTGAACGCCACGAAAGAAATCGGCATGATCGCTAGCGCGTTCAAAAGCTCGCTCACCGCGTGGCTCGGCAGTGCCAGCAACGGCATCGGTGATCTTTTCGCAAAAGATATCTACGCGACGAACGGTACGTTTGAGACGACCAGCACCCGGAAACTCTGCATCACCGACGGCGCAAACGACAATGCACCCCTGTGTCTCACCAAATCCCAACTCGCCGCCCTGCTAGGCCAATCCGCCGCCGCCAACCTCTCACTATCCGTGATATCGGGCACCGCGACCGACGTACCAGAATCCGTGCTACCGCACGCGCCCGTCATCGAATTGAACGGTAACGCCTCCAGCACGATCGACGTCGGCGACACTTACAGCGATCTCGGCGCGCGCATCGTCGCGCCGGAAAGCGATCTCAATCTGGGGCTCGTCATCGTGCTCGACGGCGCAACCACGACCGCCGTCTCAATCGACACCACAGAGCCGGGCGAGCATACGATTCTCTACACCGTCACCTCGCCCACCACCGGCCTCACCAGCAGCATCATGCGCACGGTCTTAGTGCGCTCGGCCGCCGAACAGCTGCCGGTGCCAGTGGTTGAAGACGATCCCTTCACCTCACCGCCCGCCAATGACAATGATTCGCAATCACCTGCGGTCGACACATTTTGATCCACCGCCCAGGGTTGCCAAGCCAATGTTCCGCGCGCTGCGATGACCGCGCGCGGAGCGTATGAGTCATGAACTTGAGGTCGTTGCTGCTTCAATTTGCAGCGCAAGCACTGAGGGTTTACGATCGGCCAATCGCTGGCGTCGGTCTCTCCGCCAGCGGGAGAAACGCCCCGCCCGTGAACGGCGGGGCGTTTTTTGTTCGGTAGAACTCTTACTACTTCGCAAGACGCTCTATCGCGTCGATAAATGCGTCCGGCGCAGTCCTGATCCGCTCTATGACCTGCGTCGGCAATTTTCTCAGCATGCTGATCGCAGACGAGGCGGTGAACGCCTTAACGGTTGAAACGATGCGTTGCATGCGCGACTCCGTTCGAAGACGCCGAATCCATGGCTGGCGTTCGCCAAGTCCCGCAACGATCGTGGCAGCACTTCCGTAAAACTTTAGTTGCTATCGCGCCTGGGACGTCGATTTACTGATTTAGAGTTAATCTCTAGGCGCGACCTGCGCCGCGTCTAGGCCGATCCCGCAATGGTCACACGGAGATTCTTCGTCGGCGGAGATTCTGCCCTAGCGCCCATGAGGTGCAGATGGTTACGCCTTCCGCTCCAGCTCGGCCAGCAAATCGTTCATCTTCTCGGGGAGCGGCTCCGCTAGAACTTTGTCGACCCTTAAACGCAGTTGCTCACCGATCGCTTCCGCAGTCGCGCGCTGCATATCTAAAGTTGTCACGGTGCGACACTCGCTTGGCCCTCTGTCAGGCATAACGCGCACTCCCTTGAGGGAGGAACCGCCTCGCGGGCAGACTGTTCCGCGAAAAATGCGACAAGGTAAACGTTGACAGGAGCTTAGAGCGCTGCGCATCGCTCGGCAACTTCATCCGATGCTCACGCTCGAATTTGGAACCATAGACTAAACGCTTGATTTTCAGTATGGTCGCGGTTGAGGGGCCTCGAATATTTTTACGCGTCCGAAAGCGGCCCAATCCTTACCCAAGCGGTATTGCTAATGCATCCGAGTGACAGCTTGTCCAAGGCTCACCTACGCGAGCCGTTGTTGGCTGCGCTCGTAGACAAAGCCCTGGATGGCATCGTTACGATCGATGAGACAGGCACGATCCTGTCGTTCAATCCAGCTGCGGTGGCGTTGTTTGGATACACGCCCGACGAAGTGCTCGGGCGAAACGTCCGCATGCTGATGCCCGAACCATACCGCAGTCACCACGATGAATACCTGCGGCACTACCTCCGCACCGGAGAAGCCAAAATCATCGGTATCGGCCGGCAGGTCGAGGGACAGCGTCGAGACGGCTCGGTCTTTCCTATGGAGCTTGGCGTTGCTGCCGTTGAAGCCGAGGGCGAGCGATACTTTGTCGGCTTCATACACGACTTGAGCGAGCGGCGCAGATTCGAAACCCGAATGCACGATATACATGCAGACCGTATTGATATTATCGAGAATATGACCGTTGCGCTCGCGCACGAACTCAAACAACCTCTCACCGGAATTAACGCCTACCTCAATGCTGCGAGCAGGCTCGTTAAGAAGGGAGATCTAGGCGAAATAGAGCAGGTCTTGGACAAGGCCTCCAACCAAGTACTCCGCGTAGCCGAGATCGTGGATAGCCTGCGCCAATTTATCGCGCGCGGCGAAGCGATCAAAACCCTCCATCATCTCAACGAGGTTATCCGGACAGCGTGTGAATTCACCGACGCCATGGCGAAGGAGTGCGGAGTCGCGACAACAGTCAATCTGGATGCAGAAGACGACCTAGCGCTCGTCAATAGGGTTCAGATCCAGCAGGTCATTGTGAACCTGAAGCGCAATGCCATCGAAGCGATGGAAAATTGCGAGCGACGCGAATTAACGGTGTCGACGCGCGTGATCGAAGGACACGGGATCCGGGTTGATGTTGCTGACACCGGCCCAGGCATTTCGGAAGCGATCAAAGAAAGGTTGTTCGAACAGTTTGCAACCACGAAGCCACACGGTCTGGGCGTCGGCCTGTCTATCTCGCGTGCGATCATCAATGCACACCACGGACGATTGTGGGCCGAGCCCAATCCTGGCGGCGGCACGATCTTTAGCTTCGTCTTGCCCTTGGCAGACGATAATCAACAGCTCTCGGAAACCGCATAGGCGAAGCGTAAAAACACCATCGATTAAACTTCACACGGCTCGCCGAACGCTAAGCCTAAGGACAATCATTTCTTCCTGACAGAGATCCAGATACAGCCAGGCCGTGCGGTTGTCGGTGCCCGCAAGGAGGCTCTCCCCTCGCCCGCCACGGCAACGAATGAATGTCCGACACCGAGGCGCATCAACTCCCTCTGGACAGTCGTGGCGCGTAGAGCGGACAGCCGAGCAATTTCGCTCGCACTTCCGCCAGCATCACTGTGCACCCCTATCACAGCGTGCGTTCCTGGATATTCCCTCAATATCCCCGCAAGTCGTTGCAGCTCTTCGTGCGCCGTCGCTGTAAGCGTCGCGCTGCTCAGGCCAAACGCGACCCGGCCGAGGTCGAACGAAGCTTCCTTTCCCGGCGCATGCTCTAGGAACAAGCGGAGTTTGGTCTCGAAGTCTGGAGCCGCAACACTCTCTAGATTTGCATTGGTGACAGCTTCACTTTTCGGCGACGGAGCAGGCACTTTCTCCGACTGCTCTTCACGAGCGGACACAGACTCATGGTCATTATTCTTCGGAGCAAAGCCGATGGCAGGGCTCGACGGAATTTGAGGCGTGAACAGCCACCACACCAATACAATGATGATGGCGACAGCGGCCACGAGGCCCAGGGCCGTAGCGAGAGGATGAAGGCCCTTTTCCTCGAAGAGCATCGGGTCCTCTTGGCCAGCCCATCCATACTCTCCCTCAGGTGTCGGGAATTCTCCCCTGTATTGGCTCCACACCCATGCTTGCGGCGCGCTTTCATCAGCGCCCGCATGCCTGCTTTTGGCATCGTCGGAATTCTTAGACATCCTTGCCCCCGCGAGGCATCGGCGAATAAGTCCCGGTCGAGGTTCCCTGATCAGCATCTCCGCAGATGCGGGTCTGTCGCCGTTTCCAAAGATCATTGACCTACATAGTGATTGTGATCACGAGGACGAGATGCGCAACTTCTTCCGAACGCTTGCGCCGGAGCAATTCGATGCGAATGTTTCGATCCGCGCAAATGGCAGCTATAGCTATTCCTATCACGGGACGCTTGTCTTCGTGCCTGCGTTGATACAGGCCAGCCGCGCCGGCTTCTTGGACCTTGAACTAGACGCACGCCTCAAGGACGCTACTGCACAGTTGCGCCAAGAAGGCTTCGAAAAGGCCGACTATCTCGGCCGAGGGCGTTACGCGGTGGTCTTGCAGCGCTCTCGGGCCGGCGGCGAATCCTCATACTTCCCTTCACGCGAGCTGTCGGTATTCAGCATACGCCCGCAACCAAACGGCGCGATCATGATCGCCGGCTTCCGCCCAGATGCAACCGCCCCCTGTCAACTAACTGGCACGGAAGCAGAGATCGACGGCCGGCTCATCGTGACGCTTGAGCGCGGCGTTACCGTCCTCCGTCACAATGCCGAGAACAACGCCGCGACCCTCGATCGCTTCGGCGAATACCATTGGCGCATCAAGTCGCCGGACGCCAACCCATTCATGACCGTCCTGCCGGCAAAGTGACGCCTCGGCAATTAGTGGCTTCGCGACTACATCAGATCCTCACCGCCGTTTTCATACACTTGCCTCTGCTGCTCCGAGCGCTTCGGCGCATCCCGTGCGTCGATAGCGAGGAGCAGGCACATGCGTTCTTTCACACGGAGGCGGCCATGAAGATAGCCGCCGTTTATCACCACGTCACGCAGTCCATAATCGCCGAACTGGAACAAGGCGCAGCCCCCTGGGTCAAGCCGTGGAAAGGCGGTGGTCGCATCGGCATCATGCCAGCGAACGCCATCACCGGGCATCACTACCGAGGGATCAACATCCCGATCCTATGGCACGCGGCCGACACGTACGGCTTCCCTGCTCACGCCTGGCTCACCTTCAAGCAGGCGCTCGACAAGGGCGCGCATGTGCGCAAGGGCGAAAAGGGCACGCAGATCGTCTTCACCAAACAGCTCACAGTGAAGAAGGACGACGCCGAAGATGAAGAGCGACAGATTTCGATGCTGCGCGCCTTCATCGTCTTCAACGTCGCGCAGGTCGATGGACTCGATCTGCCAGAGTCCGCGCCGGAGCAATCGCCGCCGAGAGTGGGCGCGGCCGATGAGTTTGCCGCGGCGACGAGCGCAGACATCCGCCATGGAGGAGATCGGGCATGCTTTGTCCCCTCCTTAGATTTTGTCGCTCTTCCCTACCCTGAGATGTTTGAGACTGAAGAGCAATACCAAGCGACGAAGCTGCATGAGCTTGTGCATTGGAGCGGCCACAAATCGCGCCTTAATCGCGATCTCAGTCACCGCTTCGGCACACAAGCATACGCGGCCGAGGAATTGGTGGCCGAACTCGGCGCGGCATTCCTATGCGCTCACCTTGGCGTGCAGGGACAGTTGCGACACGCCGGCTATATCGATAGTTGGCTGTCGCTTCTCAAAGACGACGACCGTGCCATCTTCACGGCCGCGTCGAAAGCGAGCGTGGCGGCGGACTATCTGCGTTCGTTCTCCGAGAAATTGGAGAAGGAATCGTGAGCGGGCCTCGCTATCTCGTCTTGGACGGCAAGCGCTATCTATGGTCAGACCTCTTGCGCCTGCGCAAGGAACAGCGCAAAGCCGCCAAGAAGGAGCAGCCGACACTCTTCCCTGTCGCGGAAGACTGCCGGCCGCCGAGCCAAAAGACGGCGTGCGGCAGATACAAAGAGCCGACCCTGTTCGGTGAGAACTGAAGCGTCTCAAATGAGCAAGCAACTATGAGCCTCGCGTCATGCGAGGCTTTTTCATGAATATGCAAGGACCTTCCCGCCAAGCATTCGCCGCACGATTCTCCCTTCAGGATATTTCGAGAGGAACATTCGAAGCACGAGAACGAGATCCGCCGCATACCGCGACGCGCCTAAGTCAGTCGCTGCACGGATGTCTGAGACAATCATCTGGCGCACGGCCATGGGACCTCGCTTCAGATTCAACAAATAACTCGAAAGGAGCGATCGATGCTTCGCGGAGAGGACGGAATCCGTGAACAGTTCGCTCGAATCGAGTCCCGCGAATTTCGCACATTCTTCGAGGGTAATCATAATGAATGACTCCATTTTGGCCGCTCACCGCGGCCAACTGTCGGGTTTCGGGTTTGATGCTGGCCTCGCGTAGCTCGATGTCGCCTGCTGCGCCGCAAAGGAGAGCTGCGTGCGAGCTTGGCTGCGAGCCGTCGAGGAATGAGTCTTCCCTATCAGGACATTGTGAACTCGCGATGGCATCGCGTAAGACAACGTCGTTAAAGAAATTTAATTCTGATCCAAGGGAACCAACGGATCTACTCGTCGCCGGCGACGAGGATCTAAGTCATCCGCGCTGCCGGCAATAGTGGCGAGCTTGCCCCATGCGCCGGGGTCAGCACAATCGGAACTCCGACGTAGAACGCGAGAGGCGCAAGCGCCCACTGCGAGAACGCCTTGTTCCCATTTCACCGTCCTGCAAGCAGCATTCATATCCGCGCTGTGCATGACGCTCGCGAGCCCTCGATATCAGGCTTTCTGGTTGGATGCAGGCAAAGAAAAAGGGGTGGCAAGCTCAACATAAAGGCGTCGCCACGGTTTATCGTCGATGAGACGCCAACGATGTCCTGTCCCCGACGTGTCTGACGCCAGCAAAATGTCTCCCGGGCGCAATGTAAAATTCTCACCGTCGCGCGTGGTAAACTCCAGTGTCCCGGACAGCGTGACGACAAACTGCTCGCACTGCGCAGTGTGCCAGTCGCGCGAGGAGCCGGCCGCGGTCTCCTCGAAATGCGCCTTCTTCACGAGAGTTACGGCTCCCAGCGGAAGCTCGATGTGTTCTACATGAGAGCGACCGTCAGCTCCTGTGAACAGGTGGACACAACGGATTACGCCTGGAGCCATTTCTTCACCAATAGCGGGAGCATGCCGCTTTTCTGCAATCGCGCTTGGGCGTCATTTATCGCCGTGCGCAAGTCATCGTTGCCGAGGCGAACCGCGATGCCGAGCCTCTCATCAGTTATCCCTTCCTGCACTACACGCAGCCGAGGGCGGTTCCTGGTCATCCAACGCATGACTGGAGCGAGCTTCATTACCGCGCCGATTTTTTCGGCAGCCAAGTCGTTCAACATTATGCCGATTGCGTGATAGGGATAAGTGCGCACCTCGGCAATTCGACCTTCATCCTTGAGGCGATGGGCCACTGGTTCAGAGGTATTGCCTTGTTGCACTCCAAGAATCATCCCGTGCAGGTCGTCTACGGACTTTATGTGCGGCGTAGCTTCGATATTGCACACCAGACTTTGGCCGGAGCGGATATAGGGCGTGCAGAATGAAGCCAACCGCAAGCGATCGGACGTGATTGTCGCGCCGGACGCGACGCAATCCCACGCCCCGCTCGCGAGGCCTCCGAAAATCTCGTTGAAATCTGCGCCAGTATAGAGAACGAGCCGCCACGCGAGACCAAGATCGGCTGCGACGGCCTGCATCAGTTCAATGTCAAAACCGCAAGGTTCGCCGCCGTCTATGAACTCGAACGGCGGATCGGGCAATGCAGAGCTGACGCTCAAAACGCCGGGTATGACGGTGCTGACGCCCATAAAGCACGCTACGTGGACAGAGAGTTACGCCTGTCCCCGCCTATCAAACCGTCTGTCGCGAAGCAAGCAGCTCGACATAGGAGCAATCATCCGATGGTTCGTGAAATGCTTCGCAGCCTTCATACTCGCGCTCCGCTCTCGATAGCATCATTGATGCCGGCAACAACGCCTGATCCGTATGCGACAGATGCTGCGCGATAATTCGAGAATAGCAGTCCGCGAGGCGTCTTGCGTGTATAGCGCGCACGAATGACGCGCCTTCACCTACTCTTCAGGCGTGACCACCAATATGCTATGCACGCACAGACTGTTCTATTGGCAACTACCCTGAGAGGTTTGAATGGCCTTGTCGTCTCGTGAGATCGCGGAACTTCGCAAAATCATCTCGATTGCACAAAAGCTACTTGCGAAGGCAACGGCACAGCCAAAGAGTGGACGTACAAAAATCGGTCGCCCAACCACGAATGCTCCCCACAGTTCTCGGAGGAGAGGTAGGGACCTAGCCGCTTTTCGGAAAGCGATTGTGGCAGAAAGAAAGCGCGGCGTACCTGTCGTCGAGATCGCTCGCAAGCACGGCGTCACGCCCAGTTACGTCTATCAGATGAGGTGATTGGGGCGGGTTCGGCTAGGATTGAAAGCTCGGACTGGGTTAGCCAAACTTGGTGACTGAAAGCTACGGCTTATCCGGCGGATGATGCGCGATGATGCGCGCGCTTTGATGCAACAGAAGTCGCCCATGCGTCTGCTTCGGAACAGCGGCGCTGTACGCCGCCCAGCCCACCTCGATGTTATTCGCGGCGGCGATCACGTTCGCATGCCCGGAGTCATCGATAGTGGTGACCGTGAATGTCAGCTTGGCCGCTTCCCTGGTATCGAGCCAATCAGCATACCCTTCGAGCGCCATGGCGACGAACATCGTCGTGTCGCGCGTGAACCAGGTGTCGCGGTAGCGACGCGAGATTTCTCCCGCGAGCCATCGCGCGTATTCGGCCGTGTTTTGAGGGACGCGTCGGCCATGGATCATGAAGAACAAAGAAAGAACACTTGGGCGCTTGTCGTCAAGATCCCTGACAGCCACCCTTCCTCAATTTTTTTGGACGTACAGGCTTTTTTTCGTTTTTGCATCCGCGCTCATGGGCTGCCGTATGCGCGCGCGGCTAAGCACTGCGAACGGTGACACGCGCAAAAATTCGATATCAATGGGTGTCCTCTCGCAACGGAGGACATTTATGAATCGAATCATTCTCGGAAACTGTCTCGACACCTTGGTCCAGCTTCCCGACAAGAGCATCGATCTGCTCTGCACCGATCCGCCCTATGGAATCGGCATCGCGAAGAGGGGCAAGCTCGGCAACGCCAAGTTTACGCCGAAGAACTGGGACGCCGCCATTCCGCCGAAGGTCTACTTCGACGAGATGCTCCGGGTGAGCAAGCGCCAGGTCATTTGGGGCGGCAACCACTTCACTCACTACCTTCCCGCGTCGCGATGCTGGCTGGTGTGGTGGAAAAACGACGGTCTGCCCTGCGGCACGTTCGCTGACTGCGAACTGGCGTGGACCTCGTTCGACAAGCCGGCGCAAGTCTTCAATAGCCGCTGGCGCGGATTTATCCGCGACAGCAAGGAGGCGCGCGTCGGGCATCCGACGCAGAAGGCGCTCGAAGTGATGAAGTGGTGCATCGCTTCGTTCAGCGGGCCCGGTGATACCGTCCTTGATCCTTTCTTGGGCTCTGGCACCACCGCTGTCGCCGCAAAGCTGCTCGGCCGTAACTTCATCGGCGTCGAACAGGACGAGGAATATGTCGCTATGGCGCGCGAGCGATTGCGTCGTGCGACGCCGGCAAACGACAACAGGAGGAAGGCATGAGCATCGAAAGCCGCATCGCCGCGGCGAAGGAACTCATCCGGAAGCGCGAAGAGATCGACCAGCAGCTTGCGGAGCTTTTCGCGGGGGGCACGCCGAAGAAGCAGAAATGCTCAATATGCGGAAGCACGGAACATACCGCGCGCACATGCCCGCAGAAGTCTTCGGCGACGCCAAAGCCGCAGACTACGCTCCCCTCGCCGCCATTCGATGCATTGTCGCGTCTCGTCGATGGCGACGGCAGCGCGTAGAAAAATCGGATGAAGCCGCATACGTCAGTCCCCGCACCACAAAGTGCGGGGACATCTTTTTGCGAGAAGATGCGATATCCTCTGCCAAATCGGCGCGCGAAATCCGCAGCGCGAAGCTAATCGCAGTCAATCACAGGTGCATTTCTCCCTGTTTCTTTTAGAAACGCGCGGTACTCTGCGGTGTCCGCGTTGCATTCCTTGTGCGCTTTCCACTTGCTGAAGGCGAAGACCCGATTTTCCAATTCCTTCCTTTCGGCCGCTATGGAGCGCGAGAGGGCTTGATTGCTGTAAAAAGGGCTTTGCCGCGCCGACTCCGGGTTCGCCCAGATGCTGACAATCGTCTCCCCTGTCTCGCGCAGATGCGCCACGAAACGAGCGAACGCCGCCGGGGACGAGAAAGCCATGACGGCGAGCACTCCGATCAGGATCCCAAGCGCAATACGGTTCATTGGCCTCCTCCTGCGCTGCTTAAGCAAACTCTCCATGCTATTCAGGTTGCAGCTCTCATTCTGGGGTGGACAACCTGTATTGTCAATACAACTTCGATGATCCGCGTCAAATTGCGAGAGGCTATGGACGCCTACCGCCAACGAACCGGCGAGAAGCTCACGTACGAGCTGTTGGCGCAGCAGACGGGTATTGCCCTGACGACCTTGCAATCGCTTGCGACGCGTCCCGAATACAACACCCGTTTGAGCACGATCGAGAAAATCTGTATCGCATTGAAGTGTAGCCCAGGCGACCTTCTCGAAATGTCCGACGACGCAGATCCGTAGCGGTCAGCTATGGACTTACGATCAGTCGCTCAGGTCGTCGATCACCACGTCAACGGTCGTCTCGCAGGCGACGAACTGGTTGCCGTCACCCTTGCCGGAGATAGTGAAGCCTCGCCGATCACAGGTGAGTTTCAGGACGCCACCCGAATAGACCGTCAGACCGCCGCCGTAGACGGAGACGTGAGCTTTCTTGCCGCTCGGGATGCGGAAGATCGGGCTGCTTTGTCCCGACTCCAAATGAAACGAAGTTCCCTTGTCTGCCAGCTGAGGCAGCGTCGCGGGAACCCCAATCGGCGAAGGCTTTGGAGGGACGCGCTGCGTTAATTGCTTCGGCAGTGGGAATCTTCGGTGCGTCGATAGCCCGTGTCTGATCGGGCGCATCGCTCTGAGTCGCTAAGCGAAAGCCCAAGACCGATACCCAGACGAAACAGATCACCGAAATGGCAGTAAAAAGATACCGCAGCCCGTCGTTGATCGCGCCATATGCGAGCACGCCGAACAGCATGAAAAGCACCGAGAAAAGGGTGATCAAGAAAACGGACATCAACCGAGGCTACCGAGGGCTTCGCTTGTTGTCGAGGAGCTTGAGGACTGGCGTTTGAGCGGGGCTACGCACCAAACATTAGGTTCCGCCGACCTCTTGAAATTGGACCCAAGAGCGGCTCGCTTGGGAGCCTAATCAGAGCCTAATGAGAACTGTTTATTCCTAACTTATTGATTTTATTGGCTGGGGGACCTGGATTCGAACCAAGATTAACGGAGTCAGAGTCCGCTGTTCTACCGTTGAACTATCCCCCAACGGCGCCGCCGCAAAAACGCGCGCGAACGGCTGGTGACTTAGAGAGCGGCGCGAACGGTGTCAACCGCCACGCCGCCAATGGACACGCTCACGCTCAACGCCTTCAGAACCCTTGCAGGCGGCGCGCCGATCCTGCATGAAGGGAATTTACGCCAGCCTCGTGGCGTTGCAAGGATCGCCGCTCCGCTTCCGGCGATGCGGCGCGAGGCGAGACAGAGCGGCTTCGCGGAATGGATCGAGTGAGGGAATCCGGTCTATCGTCTACGCCGTCGGCGCAGGCTGCGCGCGAGCTTCGAACGGACCCCGCCGCCAGCTTCGAGCGCCACACCTATGCCGCGCTCGACCTCGGCACCAACAACTGCCGGCTGCTGATCGCCCGCCCCGAGCACCGGCCGCGCCGGCGCAACAACGACTTTCTGCGCATCATCGACGCTTTTTCGCGGATCGTGCGATTAGGGGAAGGCCTCGGCAAGGCCGGACGGATCAGCGAGGAGGCGATCGAGCGCACCATCGCGGCGCTTGAGATCTGCCGCGAAAAAATGGACGTGCGCGGCGTCACCCGCGCCAGGCTCGTCGCCACCCAGGCCTGCCGCAGCGCGGCGAACGGCGACGAATTCGTCGAGCGCGTGCGCGAACGCACCGGACTGCGGCTCGAGATCATCGATCGCGAAACCGAGGCCCGCTTCGCGGCCCGCGGCTGCGGATCGCTCGCCGATCCAGCCGCCGAGAGCGTCCTGCTCTTCGACATCGGCGGCGGATCCACCGAACTCGTCTGGCTGACGCGCGAACGCCGCAACGAAAATGGCGCCTACGCCTTCCGCGCCTGGACCTCGCTCGAACTCGGCGTCGTGACCCTCGCGGAGCATTTCGGCGGCCGCAGCGTCTCTTCCGAGACCTTCTTGGCCATGTGCCAGCAGGCGCGCGAGAGTCTCGCGCCCTTCGCGCGCCGCATGGCCTCGGAGCGTCGCTGTCCGCGCTTCCATCTTCTCGGCACTTCGGGGACCGTCACCACCCTGGCAGGCGTTCATCTCGGCCTCGAGCGCTATGACCGCTGGCGCGTCGACGGCCTGTGGATGAGCGACGACGACGCGACCCGGGCCATCATGCGGCTGCGCGACATGGATTTCGATGAGCGAGTCGCCAACGGCTGCATCGGTCCGCAACGGGCCGATCTCGTTCTCGCCGGATGCGCCATCTTCGAGGCGATTCGCGCGCTTTTCCCGGCGCAGCGGACGCGCATCGCTGACCGGGGGTTGCGCGAAGGCATGCTCCTGGAGCTAATGGAGGCCGACGGGGCGCTGATGCGCCGCGTCTAGCGGCCGGCGGCCGACGCATGGATCGGCAGAATAGTTCCGGCGAATTCCAGGGGAGCGCATGACGGACGCACTCGACGAGGCGCGCAGACGCTTCCCTTGCCGCGAGACGCGGCGATGAGCGGACGGGGACTCTATCGGCCCTGCGTCGGTGTGCTGCTGCTGAACGCGCAGGGCCTCGCCTTTATCGGCCGGCGGCGCGCCAAGGGCGCCCATGACCGGACCCGCCCCCCCTATCTCTGGCAGATGCCGCAGGGCGGCATCGACGAGGGCGAGACGCCCTATGAGGCGGCGCTGCGCGAACTCTATGAAGAGACCAACGTGTCGAGCGTGGCCCTCCTGGCCGAGGCCTCTGACTGGCTTTGCTATGATCTGCCCAAGGACTCCAACAATCGGTGGAGCGGCAGATATATCGGCCAGACTCAGCGGTGGTTCGCGCTGCGTTTCACCGGCCATGAGGACGAGATCGACATTCATGCGCCCGGCGGCGGCGTCCATAAGCCGGAATTCGACGCCTGGCGCTGGGAAAAGCTCACTGCGCTGCCGGAACTCATCGTCCCCTTCAAGCGGACCGTTTACGAGCAGGTGGTGAAGGAATTTGCGCCGCTCGCCGAGGCGCAGGCTTAAGCCGACCGCAGCAGCCGCGCGGCGAAGAAACCGTCGATCCCGGCAAGCCGCGGATCTTCGTTCCGCCAGTAATGCGGCAAGGTGCGCAGATCGCCGTCGCCGTTGATGAATTCCTCGGGGATTCCCTCTTCCGGATCGACTGGCATCCGGCGGAAATCCGGATTGCGGCGCAAAAACGCGGCGATCTGCTGCTCGCCCTCTTCCGGCTCGAGGGAGCAGGTGCAATAGACGATGCGCCCGCCGGCGCGCGTCAGCAGCGCCGCGCGATTGAGCAGCTTCGTCTGCAGGCTTGCGAGGGTTTCGATGTCTCCCGGCTTCTTGGTCCAGGGAACGTCGGGGTGACGCCGGATCGTTCCCGTCGCTGAACAGGGGGCGTCGATCAGAATCGCGTCGAAGGGCTGGGCCTGATAGGCGGCCGCGTCGCCGACCGCCACATCGGCGTGCAAATGCAGCCGCGCCAGATTGGCCGCCAGCAGCTTCAGGCGCTCCGCCGAACGGTCTAGCGCGACCACATGCGCGCGGGCGAGCGCCATCTGCGCTGTCTTGCCGCCAGGCGCGGCGCACATGTCCAGCACGCGCTCGTCCGGCCGCGCCGCGAGTAGCCGCGCCGGCAGAGCGGCGGCTGCGTCCTGCACCCACCACTCCCCTTCGTCATAGCCTGGCAGCTCGCTGACCGGCGCGCGGCTGCGCAGCCGCACGGAGCCGGTCGGCATCACGACGCCGTCGAGCCGCTCCGCCCATCCCTGCGGATCGTCCTTCACCGAGACGTCGAGAGGCGGCTCGAGCATATGCATCGCCGCGATCGCGCGCCCTGCTTCTTCGCCGTAACGCTTGCGCCACCGCTGCGCCAGCCACGGCGGCGCGTCATGCTCGCCGCTTGCGGCGATGTCCAGGAATTCCTCGCGACGGCGCACGAGATTGCGCAGCACGCCGTTGACAAGCCCGCCAAAGCCCGCGGTCTTGGGTTCAAGGCGCGCCGCGCGAACGGCGAGGTCGACGGCGGCGTGGTCGGCGGCCTCGAGAAACAGGATTTGCGCCGCGGCCGCGATCAGCGAGAACTCGAGTCGCGCAGCCTGGCGCGGCAGTCCTTTTTCGAGGAGTTCGCCGAGCGCGTGGCGGATGACGCCGAGCCGCCGCAATGCGACCGTGACGATCGAGCGCGTGAGCGACACGTCCCGGGCGTCGAGACCGGAGAGGCGCGAGGGCACGGCGTTCGCCGCGAAACATTCATCGAGCCGATGACCGCCCTGCACGATGTCGCCGATGATGTTGGCGGCGGCGAGTCGCGCCGGCAGACCGGGAATCTTCGCCGCTTCAGCTTCACGCGCCGCTTCGGCGGGGACGAAGCCCTGCCGCGCGCCTTGACGCGCAGGCGCGCGCGCCGATTTGGTCCGGGCGGAAAATGATCTACTGTCGCTGTTCGCCAATCGGCTTCTCCCTCCGCGACCGAGCCGAATCATAGCACAAGAGGCGTCTCGGGCGCGAGGAATGCACAAAGGATCGGCGGTGTCGAAGGCGGAAGACCAACGGAATTCGACGGAGCGGCGCGCGCAAATGCCGCCGGCGGCGCAGCGCGCGTTGGCGGAAGCGGAGGCGCGCCGCCGCGAGGCCGAGCAGCGTCGGGCGGCGCCCGAAGAACTCGGAGGCCGCGGCGGACCCGACCCGGCGCGCTATGGCGACTGGGAAGTCAAAGGAATCGCTAGCGATTTTTAAATCCGTGGCGCGAAAGCCGGTTTTTGGAGCGTCCATTATGAAGAGACCAAGCATATTCTGCGGCCTGTTTCTGTGCCTGACGCTCTCCGGCGCACGACCCGAATGGGCCCAGGCGCAGAGCGTCGATCTCGCTTCGAGCAGGGTCGTCGACCTCAGCCACGCCTTTAACGCCGAAACCATCTATTGGCCGACCTCGCCGTCGGGATTTGAGCTGAGAGTGCTGCACAAGGGACCGACCAAGGCCGGCTTCTTCTATTTCGCGCAGGCCTTTTGTTCACCAGAGCACGGCGGCACGCATCTCGACGCGCCGATGCATTTCGCCGAACGCGGCTGGACGAGCACCGATATTCCCGCCGAGCGCTTGGTCGCTCCGGCGATCGTCATCGATGTCGCCGCCAAGGCCGAGGCGAATCCGGACTATATGCTGAGCGTCGAGGACATCGCCGCCTGGGAGGCCGCGCACGGCCGCATTCCCGACAAAGCCATCGTGCTGCTGCGCACCGGATGGAGCGCGCGCTGGCCGGACAAGAAGGCGTATCTCGGCGACGACACGCCCGGCGACGCCACGCATCTCCATTTCCCGTCGTTCGGCCCCGAAGCCGCCGCATGGCTGGCGAAAGAGCGCCGTCCGAATTTCATCGGCGTGGACACGGCGAGCGTCGACAACGGACCGTCGCAGGATTTCCTGGTGCACAGGATCATCGGCGCCGCCAATATCGGCGGGCTCGAGAACCTGACCAACCTCGATCAGCTGCCGCCGACAGGCGCGATCGTCGTCGCCCTGCCGATGAAGATCGAAAAAGGCTCGGGTGGCCCCGCGCGCATCATCGCGCTCACGCCGCGGTAAATCCATTCTGTGCGTATGTCGCTGCAGTGAGAGGCTCCTCGCCTCACGGCGCTGCGCGCGAAGACGGGCGCCGCGGTGAGGAAAGATTTTCTCGTTACGACTCCTGATGAGAACCAGGAAACTTGTGAGGGATGCGCGCATGCGCCGCGAGCAGGGACGCAAGTTGCGACTGGCGGCTGACGCCCGTCTTTGCGAAGACCGTCTTGAGCTGATAGCGCACCGTTTCACGTGAGGTTCCGTCGCGACGGGCGATCTGGTCGGGGGTCAGGCCCTCCGCCACCCCGCTCGCCACTCGCGCCTCGGCCGCGGTCAGGTCGAACAGCCCTCTGACGAGCGCAATGTCCGGCGTCGAGGGAGCGGCTACCGGGGTGAACGCCAGCACGCCAAACCCGCCTTCGAAAATATCTCGAGACCGGCCCGTGGCGGGAATCAGATGAACGACGACGGGACTTTCGGCCGCCGGCTTGGACGGAAATGAGCGGACCGATGTCGCCGCAGAATTGGAAATCTCCGCGATCGCGCGGGTCAGCAGCGCATTGGCCGATGGGTCGACGAGCGCAATACGGTCTTTTGGCAGCCACGCGAGATGCGACTTCAATGCTTGGAGAAGCGCATTGGTCGCCAGCACTTTTCCCTGCGAATCGAGAATGGCGGCCGGCAGACCGATCATGGCGAGCGCGTCGGCGACCGCTCGCAGCCGCTCCAGCCGCCACCTTGCCGCGAGCATCCCGGCTCGGGCGAGATGGGGGCGCAGCGCGTCAAGACGCCTGATGTCTTCGGCGCTAAATTGAGACAGACCAACACGGCGGGCGATCTGAACGACCACCAAGTCGCCGGTCGGCGCCTTGATCGCCGTCGCGGTGCTGTGATGCAGCCCCGCAGGCCTCAGGCACTCGGCCACCATCGCATCCGCGAGATACTCTTCCTCGGAGAACGCCTCGTGATCGGCGACAAAGCCGGCCCTGTCGGCGGCCAGGAGGCGCGCCGTCGCTTGCGTCCGCGTCACGGCTTCCGAAGCCACAAATGCGCCGGCGGCCTCCATTCCGGCGGAATACCGCCAACCCAGCCAGGCGTTTACATTTCCAACGGCGACAAATCCGCCTGCGCCGTCAACTAATCGAGCAAGGTCATACATCACCTCTGGCCAGAGGTCGGGGCATGCGGCGGCGCCATAAATATCATCAATGAGTCGTTCAATATTCATAAAAATGTTCTTTGAAAGGAAAGCTGTCTTACCCGGGCGTAAGCGAACCGCCTGCGAGCACTCTAAATCAGAATAGTAAGTTTTCAAACGAGACGATGCTGGAATCGCGCGGCGATTACGCCAGCACATCTGCGGTTAAACGACGCTACATGCTCGTCCGGGCGCGGCGTTACTCAACGCCCTTCGCGCGCAAGAAGGATAGCGCCGTACCCCAGGCGTCCGTCGCCGCCTCCGCGCGATAGCTGTCTCGATAATCGGCGAAGAACGCATGCGGCGCGCCGTCATAGACGACGATCTCGGCGGGCGCCTGCGCCATCTTCAGGCGCTCGCGCATGGTCTCTATCAGTTCGGTCGGAATGCTCGGATCGGCGCCGCCATAGAGGCCCAACGTCGGCGTTTTCAGCTCAGCAGCGACGTCGATCGGCCATTGCGGCTGCTCCGGCGTGTGCGGCCCGTCGAGCCGGCCGTACCACGGCACGCAGGCGAGGAGCCGGGGATTGTGAACGGCGTAGAGCCAGGCGATGCGCCCGCCCCAGCAAAACCCGGTGATCGCCGCGCGCGCGGGATCTCCCCCTCTGCTGGCGGCGCAAGCGAGCGCCTCATCGAACGCCGCCATCGTCTCGGCGTCGGGAACTTTGGCGACGATGGCGCGGATCGCGTCGATGTCCGGCGCCTGTTGCGGGTCGCCGTAGCGAATGAGGAAGTCGGGCGCGATGGCGATAAAGCCGAGCTTCGCAAAGCGCCGCACGACGTCGCGGATATGCTCGTGCAGCCCGAAGATTTCCTGCGCCACCAGAATGATGGGGAAATTGCCCCCCGCCAGCGGGCGCGCCAGATAGGCCGGCGCGCCGCCCGGCAGCGTCGTCGTGCCCGCCTCGAGCCCCGTCTCGTCAGTGACGATGGCGCCTGCCGAAGGCGCGCCGGCGGCATGGGCGAACTTACCCGGATTGTTTGGCGGCGGCGTCACGAGGCCTCCTGCGAGCTGAGAACGGCAATTAGCTATGAAAAGGACGCGCTTTGTCCAGCCGGCCACTGGACGCCGTTCGGGTTTCTCCCAAAGACCGATCGGGAAGGCGTCCCCACGCCGAAGTCCGGGCGCCAATCTTGCGCCGCAACAGCGGCTTCTCATTGCCCGCGAAAGCGCGTATATCGCCGCACCGTGCTCGGCGGCCCCCGCCGAAGGAGAGGAAGCCCTTGTTCGTCCTCGATCTCGCCCTGGGCGAACGCCCTCTTCCGAGAGCGTTACGAAACGCGGCCGGTCCCATCAAAGGAAACGTCCCATGACGCAGCAATCCGGCGCCGGTCCCGTCCCCGGCGGGGAGGCAACGCAAGCTCATGGGCATCACGGAGACGAGCGCACAAAGGGTGGGCTCGTCGGTCTGATCATCGGGTCGATCGGCGTCGTCTATGGCGACATCGGCACGAGCCCTCTCTACGCTCTGCGCGAGTCGCTCGCCCATCAGGTGGAGCACGACGCGCTGACGGAGGAGTCCGTCATCGGGGCGATCTCGCTGCTCATTTTCGCGCTGATTTTCACCGTCACGATCAAATACGTCATCTTCGTCCTGCGGGCGGACAACCGGGGCGAGGGCGGCATCCTGTCGCTGATGGCGCTAGCGCAGACCGCCATGGGGCGGCGCACGCAATTCGCCTTTCTCGTTGGCGTTGGGGGCGCGGCGCTCTTCGCCGGCGAGGCGATCATCACGCCGGCCATTTCGGTGATGTCGGCGATCGAAGGGCTGGAGCTCGTCACGCACCGTTTCAACGAATTCGTTCTTCCGATCACCATCTTCATTCTCGTCACGCTGTTCTGGGTGCAAAGTCACGGAACGGCGCGGGTGGCGGCTTTCTTCGGCCCCATCATGATCACCTTTTTCCTAAGCATTGGCGTGCTGGGCGCGATTCATATTCCGGAAGCGCCGCAAGTGCTGCGCAGTTTTGACCCTCGGCAGGGCATCACTTTTCTGGTGACGCACGGCTGGCTTGGATTCGTCGTTCTGGGCTCGGTGTTCCTGGCGGTCACCGGCGTCGAGGCGCTTTACGCCGACATGGGTCATTTCGGCCGCGGCCCGATCAGGACGGCCTGGCTGGGGTTCGTGTTGCCGGCGCTGCTGCTCAACTATCTTGGCCAGGGCGCGCTCGTGCTGTCGCGCCCGGAAGCCGTGGGCAACCCGTTCTTCCTGCTGGCGCCGGACTGGGCGCTGCTCCCGCTCGTGATCCTTTCGACGCTGGCGACGACGATTGCGGCGCAAGCGGTCATCACCGGAGCTTTCTCGCTGTCCCGGCAGGCGATTCAGCTCGGCCTCATTCCTCGCCTGGAGGTGACGCATACGTCGGCGTTTCAGGAGGGTCAGATCTACATCGGCCGCATCAACCGGCTGCTGCTCGTCGGCGTGCTGCTGCTCGTCATCGCCTTTAGAAGCTCGTCGGCGCTGGCTTCCGCCTATGGCATCGCGGTCACCGGCACCATGGTGCTTTCGACGTCGCTCCTGTTTATCGTCGCCTGGCGGAAATGGGGCTGGCCGCTGTTCGTGTCGATCCTCTTCGCCGCCTCGTTCCTCGTCGTCGAATTCGCTTTTCTCGCCGCCAATCTCATGAAGGTGAAGGATGGCGGCTGGGTGCCGCTCGCGCTCGGCGGCTGCGTCATGATCATCATGTGGACATGGACGCGCGGCACGCGCCTTCTCGCCGAGAAAACCCATCGCGACTCCATCCCGATGATGGAGCTCATCGCCATGCTGCAGAAGTCGAAGCCGACGCGCGTGCCGGGTACGGCGGTCTTTCTGACGAGCGATCCGGCTGTCGCGCCAACGGCGCTGATGCACAATCTCAAGCACAACAAGGTTCTGCACGAGCGCGTACTGGTGATCTGCGTGAAGACCGAGGACCGGCCGCGCGTCATGCCGGAAAAACGCTTCGAAATAGAAAGGCTCGCGGACGATTTCTACCGCGCCACGCTCCACTACGGCTTCATGGAGAGCCCCCGCGTTCCCGCGGCGCTCGCCGCCATGCGCAAGGCCGGCTTTAAATACGACATCATGACCACGAGTTTCTTCCTCGGCCGCCGTTCGATCAAGGAGAGTCCCTCATCCGAAATGCCGACCTGGCAGGACAAGCTCTACGTCGCGCTCACCCGCCAGGCCGCCAACGCGACGGACTTCTTTTCGATCCCCTCTGACCGCGTCGTCGAATTGGGCGCGCAGGTGACGATTTAGCGCGCGCGAAAACAGTGGACGGGACGGCGCCCAGGGCCTAAGCAACGGCGGCCCGCAGGGCTCGCGCGAGAGCCGAACGCCTCGGCGGCTCCCCGTCGCATCGGGCTTTTTTTAACAACCACGCCGCCTTACGAAGGACGTCCGTCGCTTATGCCCACCCGCATCGATGATCGCTTCGCCGCCCTCAAGAAGGAAGGGCGCGCCGCTCTCGTGACCTTCGTGATGGCGGGCGACCCGGATCTGGCGACGTCGCTCGACATCTTGAAAGGCCTGCCCGCCGCGGGCGCGGACGTGATCGAAGTCGGCATGCCTTTCACCGACCCGATGGCGGACGGGCCGGCGATTCAGGCGGCCGGCCTGCGGGCGCTGAAGGCGGGGACGACGCTCAAGAAGACCTTGAAGCTCGTGGCGGACTTCCGCGCCGGAGACGACGTCACGCCAATCGTTCTGATGGGCTACTACAATCCGATTTACGTCTATGGCGTCGACGCCTTCCTGCGCGACGCCCATAGCGCCGGCGTCGATGGCCTCATCGTCGTGGACCTGCCGCCGGAAGAAGACGCCGAACTCTGCATTCCCTCCCGGAGCGCCGGCCTGAACTTCATTCGCCTCGCGACGCCGACGACCGACGACAAGCGGCTTCCCAAGGTGCTCGAAAATACGAGCGGCTTCGTTTACTATGTGTCGCTTACCGGCATCACCGGCGCGGCGCTCGCGGACTATGCCGGCGTAAGCCAGGCGGTCGCGCGCATCAAGCGGCATACCGAGCTGCCGATCGCCGTCGGCTTCGGCGTCAAAAATGCGGAGAACGCCGCCGAGATCGCTCGCAACGCCGATGGCGTCGTCGTCGGCACCGCGCTGGTGGAAGCGCTCAGGGCCTCGCTCGACGCCGAAGGCCGCGCCGCGCCCTCAAGCGTCGCCGCGGTGACGGGGCTTGTCGCGTCGATCGCCGATGGCGTCAAGGACGCCAGGCCGAAGGGCGGCGTGATGAGTTGGCTGACGAGGCTCGTGTCATGAACTGGTATTCGAACGTCGTCCCCCCGAAGATCAAGGCGCTGATCAAGCGCGAGGCGCCCGAAAATCTCTGGGTCAAATGTCCCGAGAGCGGCCAGCTGGTCTTCCACAAGGACATTGAAGCCAATCTCTTCGTCGTTCCCGGCTCGGGCTATCACATGCGCTGCCCGGTCGAGACGCGGCTCGCCAGCCTTTTCGACAATGGCGAGTGCGAACTGCTGCCGACGCCGGAAGCGCCGCTCGACCCGCTGAAGTTCCGCGACATCAAGCGCTACGTCGACAAGCTGAAGGAATATCGAACCAAAACCGGCATGGCTGACGCCGTGACGCTCGCCTTCGGAAACCTCGAAGGGGCGCCCGTCACGGTCGCCGTTCAGGACTTCGAATTCCTGGGCGGTTCGCTCGGCATGGCGGCGGGCGAAGCGATCATCGCCGGCTGCGAACATGCGCTCGCCAAGCGCTCGCCCTTCGTGATCTTCACCGCCTCCGGCGGCGCACGCATGCAGGAGGGCATGTTCTCGCTCATGCAGATGCCGCGCACGACCATCGCCGTGCAGCGCCTGCGCGAGGCGCGCCTGCCCTATATGGTCGTGCTGACCAATCCGACGACGGGCGGCGTCACCGCCTCCTACGCTATGCTCGGCGACGTGCAGATCGCCGAGCCCGGCGCGATCATCGGATTCGCCGGCGCCCGCGTCATCGAGCAGACGATCCGCGAGAAGCTCCCCGAAGGCTTTCAGCGCGCCGAATATTTGCGCGATCACGGCATGGTGGACATGGTGGTGCCGCGACAGGAAATGCGCGAGACGCTGGCGCGCCTGTGCGGGCTGCTGACCAAGTCGCCGCCGCGACGCGCCGCCGCCTGACCGTCGCGAGGCGCAGCCGCTATGGATCAGCATGACGCGATCCTGTCGCGACTGCTCACGCTCCACCCAAAGAAGATCGATCTGTCGCTTGGGCGCACCGAGCGGCTGCTCGCAGCGCTCGGCCGCCCGGACCTCAGGCTGCCGCCGATCATTCACGTCGCGGGCACCAACGGCAAAGGCTCGACCATCGCCTTTCTCCGGGCGATGCTCGAAGCCGCCGGCAAGCGCGTGCATGTCTACACGTCCCCCCACCTTCTTCGCTTCAACGAACGGATTCGCCTTGGCGCCGAGGGCGGCGGAAAGCTCGTCGACGACGAACGCCTGAACGCGGCGCTCGAGCGTTGCGAACAGGCGAACGCGGGCCAACCGATCACCTTCTTCGAGATCACCACGGCGGCCGCCTTCACGCTGTTCGCCGAAGCGCCGGCCGACTGGCTGCTGCTGGAGACGGGTCTCGGCGGACGCTACGACGCGACCAACGTCATCGCCGATCCCAAATGCGCCATCATCACCTCGATCTCCCTCGACCATTTGGAATTCCTTGGGGATACGGTCGAAAAGATCGCCCATGAGAAGGCCGGGATATTGAAACGCGGGGCGCCGGCGATCATCGCCTTCCAGTCGGAGCCCGTGTCGCGGACGCTCGAGCGAGAAGCGCGGCGCGTCGGCGCGCCGCTCATCGTCGCCGGCCGGGACTTTCACATAGTCCACGAGAACGGGCGCCTCGTTTACGAGGATGAGCGCGGACTTCTTGATCTCCCGCTGCCGCGGCTTGCCGGACGCCACCAGCATGAAAACGCCGCCGGCGCCATCGCCGCCCTGCGCGCGGTCGCGCCAGAGGTGCCGACATCGGCGATCGAAGCCGGGCTGACGCGCGCCGAATGGCCTGCCCGGCTGCAGCGGCTCACGCGGGGGCGCATCGTCGATCTCGCGCCCCCGGGCGCCGAGGTGTGGCTCGACGGCGGCCATAATGAGGACGGCGGCCGGGTGCTCGCCGAGGCGATGGCCGAGTTTCACGACAAGGCGCCGCGCCCGCTGGCGCTCATCTGCGGCGCGCAGACGACGAAGGACATTCGCGCGCTGCTCAAGCATTTCGTGGGGCTGGCGCGCGAGGTCGTCGCCGTGCCGGTCGAGGGCGAACATAAGAGCTGGCCGCCCGAGGAAGTCGCGAGCCTGGCCAAAGCGGAAGGCATGCCCGGCGCCGCCGCCGGCGGCGTCGAGGAAGCGTTGGCGCTCCTCTCGACGCGCAGCTTCGACGCGCCGCCGCGCGTGCTCATCGCCGGTTCGCTCTATCTCGCCGCCTCGGTGCTGGCCGCGAATGGGTCGGTTGTCGACTAAGCACCACCAGATATATCTGATTTATCCGAGGGGAGCTCCGTGGAGCTCCCCTCAATACATTAGATGGCTTTATCTAACTGAGACTTTTGTAACTGTTGCAAAAGGCTAAAGGTCATTGTTCTAATATCGTTTTTTACATCTTGTAGCGCTTGCTCGGTCAGTTTGCCATTGCCCTCGACTCGAGCTTCCAACCGAGACAAGCGATCTTGTATTTCCTTAAGGCTTTGAATCTCGGAGCCAGCAGATACTACCGTACCGCTAAGATCATACATAGCGGCTTGGTTGATTGCTCGAGCTACCCAAGATCCAAGCCTAAGGCCGTTTTTCCGAGCAGCGCGTCGGGCCGCCTGGATGGTCTCGACATCCATCGACTTCAACCGCCAATCTTTCGGATCGACACCCTCAGCGCCATTGGTGTCAACCACAGCTGTAGAGTCGGCGCTCTTCGACATGTACAGGCTGGATTCATTCATCGCTTCCCCGCTTTTTTCGAATGCTCATTGAGGTACCACACTGGCCACAATAAGCGTACAAGTCACATGATACACAAATGGTGACATCTTCAATACCCTTTCCCACATATTTGTAAAAAAAATTGCCATTTTCTCTTGAAATTTGGTAAATGCCCCTTATCAGCATTCCGCGGCAGACCCCCGGGAGCAATTTTTGTTGCAATAACATCTAGGGCGCGGGAAAAAGATTTCCCCTGCGCGCAGAAGCGCCGGGAATCTATGGGACTGAGGGGAGGGCGGATCTTGAGCGCTGGCGAAGAGGATAATTCGAACGCGCCTCATCCCTCTACCGGAGATGAGGCGCCACTTTTAGAAAGTGCTCAGCTCGTCCTCGACCACTTTCTTGTCGACTTGCACGAATTTCATTCGACCGTCCGGAGATTGGTGCCTGACATAGACACCAAATTGGTCAAGGTCTTGAACAGATATCCTCAAGGCTTCCGCATCGGCTCCGTCACATCAAACGGCGCATTTCTCCCGGACCAGAGGCACGGACTCATTACCCTAGATAAAGGTGCAATTATTGCACTGGACAAGATGTTGAAGAAACTGTTCCCCGGCGCCAGCGATCTCGAGGCCGAGGCGATGCTGTTCCGCGCCGTCGAAGTATACGCTGTGCACGAGGCCCTGCACATTGAGCAGGGTTTGAGCCGATTCGCAGACGTCCAAAAGGTTAAATTAGTAGGTCCAAGAGACCTTCTCGGGCAATTCGACCTCCTAGCAGATCATGACGCCGCGCGATTTGTCGCCGCGCTTGCGGTGGCCAGGATGGGCCGCGCACGCAGAGTGAGTTTCCTCCACGAGCTGCTCCTCACCGAATCGATGGTCAATGCGATCGCTCCGCAGACTTTTAAGGCGCCGCCCGATAAGCCTCATAAACGCCATCGGTTCCTGGGGATCGCACTACACGTTGCGCTCCTGAACCACTTGTTGATCCGCAACAGCTGGGAGCAATTCGAGAAGCGCAATTTTTCTCTCGACACTCCGCTTTATCCGTACGTGTCGTTGGACGACGGCCAAGTCATTCTGACTGGGATGGGAGTCTCGCCGAAGTTGATAGGTTCTGCCCACGCGCCAACCGACTTCTTGCGCACTGTTTTGGATGGGCTCGACAGTGAGCCATTCCATCATTCTGTGCAAAGGGCGGAAGTGATTCTTTACTTGGCGGGATTATTGCCGGTAGTTGAAACGGCAGCGGACGAGGTCGCTTAAGCGTAGCGCTGCTGGTTTTTTCTTAAACCCGCTAACGAGGTCAAAACGGGCTTGGCAGAAGTGTTCGGTTCGATCTAAGTGGGTTGATACCCCAACGAGAGCGAATCCATGACCCTGATGTTGGCGAGCGTCCTCTCCCGCGAAGAGGCGGAGATCGCTTTGGCGCGCGGCGCCGACATCATCGACTGCAAGGCGCCGTCGCGCGGCGCGCTCGGCGCGCTGCCGCTGGATGCGGTCGCCGAGATCGTCGCCTTCGCCGACGGCCGTCGGCCGGTGAGCGCCGTCGTGGAGCTGCCGCACGACGTTGCGCATGCGCTGCGCGACTTCGAAGAGATCGTCGCCGCAGGCGCGGACTATGTGAAATTCGCCCTGCCAGCGACGCCCGACGCCGTCGAGATCATCGACGCGCTGGCGCCGCTGACCGCGAAAACCAGGCTCGTGGCCGTGCTCTTCGCCGATCTCGGTCCGGAATTCGACATCCTCGAGCCGCTGGCCGGCGCCGGCTTTCATGGCGCGATGCTCGACACCGCGCATAAGGGCAAAGGCCGGCTGCTTGACTATATGAGCGTCGGCGCGCTGTCCGAATTCGTCGCGCGCTGCAGCAATCTCGGACTAGCCTCCGGCCTGGCCGGCGCCCTGGAGCCTCCCGACGTGCCCCGTCTGCTCGTCACCGGGGCGGACGTGCTCGGCTTTCGCGGGGCGCTCTGCGCGCATGGCGACCGCCGCGCCGCGATCGACGCGCGCGCCACGGCGCTCATTCGCGACCTGATCCCTTCCGCGCGAGACGCGCAAGCCGCCTTTCACGCCCACTGGTCGTTCCTCGGCCGCGGCTATATCGAACCCCCCGGCGCGAACGACACCGATTGCGTGTTTCTGAAGGATTATGTCGCGCCGGTCGAAATCGGCGCTTACGCTCATGAACACGGCCACACGCAGCGCGTGCGTTTCAACGTCGAAGCCGACGTGACGCGCGTCAACGGCTCCGACGACATGCGTTCGATCTTTTCCTACGACGTGATCATGGACGCGATAAAAATGATTCTCGCCGGCGGCCATATCGAGCTTGTCGAAACCATCGCCGAGCGTCTCGCGGAGAGCGTGCTGCTCCATGAGCGCGTGCGCGCCGTCACCGTGCAGGTTGAAAAGCTCGACGTCGCGCCGGGCGCGGTCGGGGTGAAGATTCGCCGCGCGCGCGCCCATGAGGAGGCGCGTCGCCTGCAGCCGGCGCCGCTGCGCATCGATGCCGTCAAGTAGCGCGCCCCTCGTCGTCAAACTCGGCGGGAGTCTGCATGCCTCGCCGGCGCTCGACGGGTGGCTCTCAGCGCTCAAGCGCTGGCTCCGGCCGCTGACCATCGTTCCTGGCGGCGGACCCTTCGCAGACGCGGTGCGCGCCGCGCAGCCGGTGATGCGCTACGACGACAGCGCGGCGCACGCCATGGCGGTTCTGGCTATGGAGCAATATGCCCTGGCGCTGGCGAGCCGAGAGCAAGCGTTGGAGCTCGCGGGCTCCGTCGAAGCGATCCAGGCGGCGCAGGCGCGAAGACGCATCGCGCTGTGGCGCCCGAGCGGCATGGTCGCCGCCGCTAAAGATATCGCGCCGTCCTGGGAGGTCACCTCCGACAGCCTCGCCGCGTGGCTCGCCCGAAAAACGGGCGCACGCGGGCTGCTGTTGATCAAGAGCGTCGACGTCAGCGACGGCGCCGCGCTGCGCGAGATTGTGCGCGAGGGCGTTGTGGATCCGGCGCTTCCGGATTATCTCGGTGAGACGCCGCTCTTCATCGCCGGTCCCTCAACTCTCCCGCACGCCGGCGCGCTCCTCGCCGAAGGCGTTCCGTCGGGCTCAGCCATCGTAACTTTTCCAACGCGGAAGTCCGCCTGATGACCAAGAAGAAAGTAGTCACGCCGCGCTGGGGTTGGGCGCTCACCGGATCCGGGCATTTCTTCACCGAATGCCTCGACATGATTCGCACGCTCGATCACGTCGACCTCTTCGTCAGCAAGGCGGCGGCTGAAGTCGTGCGCATGTATAAGCACGATCTTTCGCTGCCCGAGACGGTGCGCATCTTCAAGGACACGACGGCGAGCGCGGCGCCGGTCGGCAACTTCTATTACAATTTCTACCACACGCTGGTGCTCGCGCCGGCGACGTCGAACACCGTGGCGAAGTGCGTCGCCGGCATCTCGGACAATCTCGCGACCAATGTCTTCGCACAGGCCGGCAAATGCCGCGTGCCGACGATCGTCTTCGCCTGCGACACCGCGCCCGAACTCGAAACGCGCGCGCCAAAGGGCATGGTGATGGTCTATCCGCGCCGCATCGATCTGCAGAACACCGACGCGCTCAAATCCTTCGAAGCGACGCAGGTCGTCGAGAGTCTCGCGGCGCTGCAGGAGGCGGTGGAGCGCCGTCGGCGCGAAGTCGAGCCGCAACCCTAACGAAAGCTCCCTATGAGCGAGCGCCTGCTGTTCCTCACCGGCCATCTCGCTTTGCCGCGGTTGGAGCGCATGGTGGCGAGCTTCGGCGAAGCGGCGGGGAACTGGCGCATCCACGACATCGGCGTGAAGGTCGCGGCGCTGATGACGCAAGAGATCATTCAGCGGCGGCTGCCGCGGCCCGTGCAAGCCGACCGCGTCATATTGCCGGGGCGCTGTCGCGCCAATCTCGACGCGCTGACCGACGATTTCGGCGTGGCCTTCGAACGCGGGCCGGAGGAGATCGCCGATCTTCCAGCCTATCTCGGACGCGGCGGCGCGGCGCCCGATCTCTCCCGCTACGACATGCAGATCTTCGCCGAGATCGTCGACGCGTCAAAGATGAGCGTCGCGGAGATCATGGTTAAAGCGCGTGAACTCGTCGCCGGCGGCGCCGACGTCATCGATCTCGGCTGTCTGCCGGACACGCCTTTCAATCATCTCGAGGAAACGGTCGCGGCGCTCAAGGCCGACGGCCTGAAGGTGAGCGTCGACTCGGCGAACGTCGCGGAGCTTGAACGCGCCGCGAAAGCCGGCGTCGATCACCTCTTGAGCCTCGACGAAGAAACACTGTCGATCCTTCCCGACAATTCGCCCATCGTTCCAATCCTGACGCCGCGGCCGCATGGCGATCTCGACTCGCTGCAGCGCGCGGCGCGGCGCGCGCGGGACCGATGCATCAGCGCCATACTTGATCCTATTCTCGATCCGATTCATTTCGGTTTCGCCGCGTCGATCGCGCGCTACGTCGAGCTGCGCGCGCGCGAGCCCGAGGCCGAGATCATGATGGGCACCGGCAATCTCACGGAACTGACCGACGCCGACTCGGCTGGCGTCACCGCGGCGATGCTCGGCATATGTTCCGAACTCGATATCCGCCATCTGCTCACCGTGCAGGTTTCGCCGCACACGCGGCGGACTCTGCAGGAGCACGACGCCGCGAGAAGGCTGATGTTTGCGGCGCGCGCAGACCGCGCTCTGCCGAAAGGCTATAGCGACGCGCTGCTGCAGATTCACGACCGCAAGCCTTACGCCGCAACGCCGGAAGAGATCGCCGAGCTTGCACGCGAACTGCGGGATGCTAATTTCCGCATAGAGACGACCCGGGACGGCGTGCACATCTACGCCAAGGGTTTCCACCATGTCGCGGCCGACGCAATGGCGCTCTTTCCGCATCTTGCCGTCGAACATGACGGCGCCCACGCCTTTTACCTTGGCGCGGAATTGATGAAAGCCGAGATCGCCTACAAGCTCGGCAAGCGCTATCGTCAGGACGAGCCTCTCGCCTTTGGCGTCGCGACGGACATCGACGCAGAGGATGCGACCCGCTTCAAGGAAATGGGCCACACCATGCGCAAGGCGGGCCAGGGACCTGCGAAAGATGCCTCTGATACATGAATGCGTCGTCACGACGCTGTCGCCGGAAGGTCGCCCGCATATCGCGCCGCTCGGATTGATCGAGGAAGACGGCTTCTGGATCGCCGCGCCGTTTCGCCCTTCTTCGACCCTGTTCAATCTCACGCATAATCCCAGACTGACGGCGAACTTCACCGACGATGCGCGCATCTTTGCCGGCCTCGTCACGGGACGCCGCACCTGGCCGCTCACCGATATCGAGGGCTGGCCGGCGCCGCGCCTTTCCGCCGCGCTGGCGCACGCCGAACTCGTCGTCGCTCGCGTCGAGGAGCATGAACTGCGGCCGCGCTTCTTCTGCAGGGTGAAGCGCATTGAATCGCATCGCGCTTTTCTCGGCATGAATCGGGCGCGCGCCGCCGTGCTTGAAGCGGCGATACTCGCGACGCGGCTCGACATGCTGCCGCCCGACAAAATCGAGAGCGAGCTCGCCTATCTGCAGATCGCCATCGACAAGACCGCCGGCGAGGCCGAGCGCGAAGCCTGGGACATGGTGAAAGCGAAAATCGACGCGCATCAGCACGCCAAGGTCGACGCGGCCCAATAGGCGCGACAGCGACACTGGGTTAAGCGGGCCTCGAGTCTGGCAGCAGCGCCAGCGCCGCCGCCGGGGCGCAATTCGCCGCTCGATCGGCCAAAGCCGGCGACGCCGCGATCAGCTCGGCAAAATCGACGAATGTCCGCCCCTGCGTACGCGCCGCAAGCTTGCGGCCGACGCCGGCGCCGACGATCGGCGCCTCGAAGGCGAGCGCGCCGCGCGATTGAATCAACGCAATCTGGTCTTCGATGACGCGTCGTTGCGCGCGCGCCAAATATTCAGCAAAGGCGCGCCACTGAGCTTCGCTCAGTTCGGCGGCGTCGCGCCCGGCAAGGCGCGCCAGTCGCGCGCGCGAGGCCGCGACCGTCTTCGGTCGTCCGTCCGCCGTCGGCGAAAGATCGGCGTCTGTTTCGCCTTCGGCGAGATCGCCGAGCACGCGTCGCACGTCCGCCATTGACGCGAAGGCTTCGTTGACGAGCGGCGTCCATCGTCCGGCGACCGGCGCGCGAGGCGCATAGGCCTGAGGCGCGCCGCGCGAAAAGCCCGCGTAGGCGAGTTCGCCACAGGCGAGGCGTTCGGCGTCGCTCGCGCCAAGCGCGGCCACCCGACCGCCGCAAATCGGCGTCAGATCTGTCGTCGTCGAGCCGATGTCGACGAACAGCGCATCGGCGCAATGACTCGCAACGAGTTCGGCCGAGGCGCGCCAATTGGCGGAAGCGACGGCTTCGACATTCGCGCCGACGTCGTCACGCGCGATGAAGCCGCGCTCGCCAGCGTAGAACATAATGTCAGGAGCGCCGATCTCGCGCGCGGCGATTGAGGCGACCGCAGCGACTCCTCGCGCCCTGCTCTCGAAGGCGTCGGAGAGCTCCGCCGTCATCGTGACGCGATGGCGCTCAGCCTCGCCGATTGCCGCACGCGCGTCGTGAAGCGCCTGCTCCAGGCTCGCAACGCTTTCGTGGGGCGCGCAGGCGATCTGGACGACAGCCGTCAAGCGGCCGTTATCCGCCCGCGCGGCCTTCACATGCGCGCCGCCGATATCCCAGCCGATCACCGCGGGCACGCGCGTCTCCCAAAGAAAAAGGGGAGCCGCGCGGGCTCCCCTTCACTGTCGAAGGCTTTCGCGCGGCTCAGTTCGGCGCGAAGGGGTGCTTGGCTTCGTTGCGCTTGGCGACGACCTCGGAGGCCTTCGGCTCGCCCTTGACGGCGCGCGCGATCGCTTCCTTCGTCGCGGTGTAGTTGTAGTCCTGGATCTTCTTGTCGTCCGAAGCGTCCCAGTGAATGAACACGCCGACCGAAATGAAGATGTCGTCGGCTTCGTCGACCGGGATCACGCCCTCGGCGACCGAATCCGCAACGGCCTTGGCGACGCCATGCTGCGCCGGGCCGAACATCTGCACCGCCTGCTTGGCGCCCTTGATCGTCACCTTGTTGAAGAGGATCGTGTTGGGCTTGCAGAGCAGGTTCGGCGCGACGACCGCGAGCAGCGTCGTGAAGCCGTCCTTGTTGTTGACGAGCGCATTGGCGAAGGCCAGCTCGGCCGCCGAGCCGCGCGGACCCATGATCAGGTCGATATGCGCGACTTCGTTGCCGTCGCCGACCAGCGATTCGCCGACCAGCATCTTGTTGATCACTGCCATGTGTTTTCTCCCAAAAATCCCAGCGCGTGAAGCGCTTCATACAAGCCGCGCGCGTGGCGCGCACGGCGATGAGAAAGCTCCGCGAGCGGTCGCTCGCGGCGCGGACTCAACCATTTTTGCGCACGCTTGCCAAGGCGCGCCAAGGCGGCGCGGACCGGCAGGCGCGAGCAACGTCAGACGAGTTCGCGCGCAAGCGCGAAAGCGTGACGGAAGTCGAGGCAGAGCGGCTTGTCGGACGTCGCCATCTTTTTGAAGAGGCCGGACTCCGTACCGTATTTGATGTTGCCGATGGCCAACGCGCCGATGCCCAGCGCGCCATGCGGCGAGACCACCACGCCATTGTCATGAAGGCCGCAGCCTTCGACGCCGAGTGGCGGCACCGCGTTGACGTCGGCGGCGATCAACAGATCCTTGGCGGCGGCGAGGTCGTCTTTCGAAAGCACCTGCACGCCCGCGCGCGCCGCGCACAGCGCAATCTCATGCTGACAAAGAAGCGTGCGCACCTGCTCTGGCGTGGAGCCGTCGGCGGGCGACACCTTGATGTTGAAGCGGTGGTTCATTTCATCGGCGAGCTTGGCGACGCGCTCGAGGCCGCTATAGCCGACGACGGTGACCTCAGCGCCCTCCAGCGCCGCGATGACGGCGGCGGAATAGCCGACGACCCCCGTCGCGCCGTAAATGACGATCTTGGAGCCCTTGAGCTCGCGCTGCTTCTTCTCGCGCAGAATCTTCTCGACGCAGGCGACCATCGCGCCGGCGGTGGTGAAGGAGCCGTAAGGATCGGCGAAGAGCGAGACCTCAAAAGGCTTGAGCAGCGCTTTCTTGGCCGCGTCCATCATATCGAGCGCGAGAACCGCGTCGCGGCCGGCAAAGAAGATGCCGGTGCGCAGCGCCGCGGAGGGCGCGCGCGAGAACATCGCGTCCTGCACGAGCGCGGTGACTTCGTCGAGCGTGACATTGGTGTAGGGAACCGCGGCGTCATAGCCGGCGTCGAGGGCCATATTCACGTCGAAGGGGCTCATGTGCTTCAACGTGCTGAGCATGTGCAGAATCGCTTTGGCCATTGAATTTCCCCAACCTTTCCCTCGATTTTCGCGTCCTACGCGGCCAAAAGGCGACGCGCGCGGCGGGAGACGGCCTCCAGCCCCTCGATTTCTCCAATGATTCCCGGCAAAAGGAACGGCGCACGGTCGCGCGCCTCGGCTTCGCCCGGAGCGACGTGAGGCTTAGAACCCAGAACGCAGCCGATGTCCAGAGGCGTGTGCGCCGCAGCGTCCGCCGCAGGCCGCGCGCGAATCCTTCATCGCCGCTCGGTTGACGTCGGCCGCGCTTTGCCTCTATAAGCGCCCGAAATCGAGGCTCGGCGCATCGGCGTCGCGCCTCGCTGTCGTTTTCACCCTCTGCTGCCACCGCCGGGCGCTCGGCGCCGCGGGCACGCATGGAATTATAGAGCGAAAGGAACCGCCATGTCCCGCCGTTGCGAGCTCACCGGAAAGGGCGTGCAGTCCGGCCATCTCGTCAGCCACTCCAACCGGAAGACGAAGACCCGCTTTCTGCCCAATCTCGTCAATGTGACGCTCGCCTCCGAGGCGCTGGCGCGTTCGGTGCGGCTGCGCATCTCAGCGGCGGCGCTGCGTTCGGTCGAGCATCGCGGCGGGCTCGACGCCTTCCTGGTCAAGGCGAAGAGCGAAGAACTGTCGCAGAACGCCCGCGCGCTGAAGCGCGAGATCGAGAAGAAGCAGGCGGCCGCGAGCGCCTGATCCGCGTCACGCCGTTTCGAAAGGCCCCGCGCTTCACAGCGACGGGGCTTTTTTTGTTCTTTGTCGGACGCGGCCTCGAGAGCGCGAATGACTTCTCCCTCCCCTTCACGGGGAGGGTGGTTCGCGACGCGAACCGGGTGGGGTTGGAAAGATCCCCCACCCGCTCGCCTTCGGCGAGCGACCTCCCCACAAGGGGGAGGTATGAACGCCCAGCATCCTTAGATTAACGCCGCACATCCGGCGGCGTCGCTTCGTCGGACAGCAGCTTCAGCGCCTCGTCGATCGGAAGCTGCGTCTGCGCCTGCGAGCCGAGCCGGCGCATCGAGATCGTGCGCTCGGCCGCCTCCTTCTTGCCGGCGACGAGCAGCACGGGAACCTTCGCGAGCGAATGTTCGCGCACCTTGTAGGTGATCTTCTCGTTGCGCGCGTCGACCTCGACAGCAAGCCCGAGCTTGCGCGCCGCGGCGGCGACCTCATAGGCGTAGTCGTCGGCGTCCTGCGTGATCGTGCAGACGACGATCTGCAGCGGCGACAGCCACAACGGCAGGTGACCGGCGTAATGCTCGATGAGAATGCCCGTGAAGCGTTCGAGCGAGCCGAAGATCGCGCGATGGATCATCACCGGCGTCTTCTTCTCGCTGTCCGGTCCGATGTAATAGGCGCCAAAGCGCGACGGCAGGTTGAAGTCGACCTGCGTCGTGCCGCATTGCCATTCGCGGCCGATGGCGTCGCGCAGCGTATATTCGAACTTCGGGCCGTAGAACGCGCCCTCGCCCGGATTGACGCCCGTCTTGATGCGTCCGCCCGAGCGCGCTTCGATGTCGCTCAGGACGCGCGTCATGATCGCCTCGGCCTGGTCCCACGCCTCGTCTGAGCCGACGCGCTTTTCCGGACGCGTCGAGAGCTTCACGACGACTTCCTCGAATCCGAAATCGGCGTAGGTCGACAAGATCAGATCGTTGATCTTGAGACACTCATCGGCCATCTGCTCTTCGGTGCAGAAGACATGCGCGTCGTCCTGCGTAAAGGCGCGCACGCGCAAGAGTCCGTGCAGCGCGCCGGAAGGCTCGTAGCGATGCACGACGCCGAACTCGGCCATGCGCAGCGGCAGATCGCGATAGGACTTCAGGCCATGTTTGAAGATCTGGATATGGCCCGGACAGTTCATCGGCTTGATGGCGTAGAGCCGATCTTCGTCCGTCTGCTCGCGCGCGGGCTGCGAGACGAACATGTTCTCGCGAAACCACTCCCAGTGGCCGGACGTCTCCCACAGCGATTTGTCGAGCAGCAACGGCGCGTTGACTTCGCTGTAGTCGGCCTTCAGGCGCCGGCGCATGTAGGAGATGACGTTCTGGAACAGCGCCCAGCCCTTGGGGTGCCAGAAGATCGCGCCGGGGCCTTCCTCCTGGAAATGGAAGAGGTCCATCTCGCGCCCGAGGCGGCGATGGTCGCGCCGCTCGGCTTCTTCCAGCCGATGGAGATAAGCGTCGAGCTCCTCCTGCGTCGTCCATGCCGTGCCGTAGATGCGCGACAGCATCGGCTTCGTCGAATCGCCGCGCCAATAGGCGCCCGCGACCTTCATCAGCTTGAAGGCCGTGCCGACCTTGCCGACCGACGGCATATGCGGACCGCGACAGAGATCGAGCCACTGGCCCTGCCGGTAGACGCTCAAGGGCTCATCCGACTTGATGGCGTCGATGAGTTCGCCTTTGAAAATCTCGCCCTTCGTTAAGAACCATTGCTTGGCGTCGTCGCGATTCCACACTTCGCGCGTGATCTTGGCGTCGCGCGCGACGATCTCACGCATCTTCTTTTCGATCGCCGGCAGGTCTTCGAGCGTGAACGGCTCTGAGCGGAAGAAATCGTAATAGAAGCCGTTCTCGATGACGGGGCCGATCGTCACCTGCGTGCCGGGATAAAGCTCCTGAACCGCCTCCGCCAACACATGCGCGGCGTCATGCCGGATGAGATCGAGCGCGCGCGGATCCTCGCGTGTGACGAACTCGATTCTAGCGTCGCGCTCGATCGGGCTTGCGAGATCGACGAGCGCGCCGTCCAGCGTCATGGCGACGCTGCGCTTGGCGAGAGAGGGGGAGATGCTCTTGGCGATATCGACGCCCGAGACGCCGGGCTCGAACTGACGGGACGCCCCGTCGGGGAATGTGACCGCTACCATGTATGCGCTCCTGTCGCGCTCAGTCGCCGATACGAGTCGACGTAAGTCGCTTTGGATGGACGGGCGCATACATAACCCCGGCTGCGCAGGAGCGCAATCGGCGCGGAGGACCTTGCTGAGGGAAGACGTGGCGCGCCACCGCCAATGAAGATGCGCGATGTCCGCCGGTTAGTTACGCAGCCTTCGGCTTGTTCACGGTCTCGATCCGGTCGAGAGCCTTGCCGAGATTGCGCTCTGCGACTTGAACGTCATAATCAATCTGCAGGTTTAGCCAAAGCTGCGCCGTTGTGCCAAGCGCCTTGGCAAGCCGAAGCGCGGTGTCGGCCGTAATGCCGGTCTGCTCGTTGGCGACTCGCTCAATTCGGGTGCGAGGCAAGCCGCAGACTTTGGCAAGAGCGCCTGCCGACATCTCGAGCGGAACGAGGAACTCTTCCCGCAAAACCTCACCGGGATGCATGGGCTTGAGCTTCTTGGTCACTGGAGCCGTCCCCTTCTAATGGTAGTCCGCGATCTCGACGTCCGCCGGGCCTTCCGCCGTCCAAACAAAGCATATCCGGAATTGGTCATTGATACGGATCGAGTGTTGACCCTGGCGATTTCCCGCAAGCGCCTCAAGCCTGTTGCCCGGCGGAGACCTCAAGTCGGCCAGATTGCTCGCAGCGTTCAGGTAGCGCAGTTTCGGCGCGCCACCTTGACCCAGTCGGCCGGAAAGCCCTTCGGACTTTCGCCATGGAAGACGGCTTCTGTCGACTTGTTCCGGAAGCGCCTGATCATAACCCGTATGTATCATAAGATGATACATACGCCAAGCGGCCAGTATCGATCACTGGCACAGGCTAATTTCCGCCCGTTCGTATTTATCCGGCCCCCGGACCGCTAGCTGACCTGCCGGCCTCGCGTTGCAAGGCTGAGGCGGTCCAATCATCCAGCAGTTCATGCGGCAATCAGCGGCTCGGCGCTGCGGCTTGCGCGCCACCGGGCGAGAATATTGCGAAAATCATAGGATGGCGCGCCCGAAAGGATTCGAACCTCTGACCCCCAGATTCGTAGTCTGGTGCTCTATCCAGCTGAGCTACGGGCGCCTGTTTCGCCATAGCCCCGGCGGTTTAGACGGGTTATGGCGACGTGTCGGCTCGTTTACCGGCAAGCGGCGGGAATGGCAATAGCGCATTTACTTTCGCCGGGCTGCGGCCTTGCGTCGACGACGTAAGCATTTAGATAAAGTGCGCTAAGTGGGATTTGTAATGGAAACGTTCCTCTCGGATGGCGTCGAGATAGCCTATGTCGATTTCGAGCCCTTAACGGAAGATCGCGGAGAACCGATCGTTCTTGTGCACGGCTTCGCCTCGACCCATGCGGTGAACTGGCTGTTCACGCAGTGGGTCAAGACGCTGACCGAGGACGGCCGCCGCGTCATCGTGTTCGACAATCGCGGCCATGGCCAGTCCGCCAAGCTCTATGATCCGGCCCTCTACAGTCTCGATCTGATGGCGGCGGACGTCGTCAATCTGCTCGAACATCTGTCGATCCCCCGCGCCGACATCATGGGCTATTCGCTCGGCGGACGCATCGGCACGGTGCTCGCGCTGAGCGCGCCGGAGCGCGTGCGCTCCCTGATCCTTGGCGGCATCGGGGAAAATCTCATCGAGAACACAGGGCTCCCGCGCGGCCTTGCCGAGGCCATGGAGGCCGAGCGCATCGAGGACATCGACGACTCGACGCTCAAGATCTTCCGCGGCTTCGCCGAAGCGACCCGCAGCGATCTCGCCGCGCTGGCCGCCTGCGTGCGCGGCGCCCGCAAGGCCGTCGAGCCGCAGCTGCTGGCGCGCATTGCGGCGCCGGTGCTGATCTGCGTCGGCACCCGCGACGACGTCGCCGGCGACCCGCATCCGCTGGCGGAGTTCTTCCCGAACGCCCGCATCGTCGATATTCCCGGCCGCGACCATAACCGGGCGGTCGGCGACCGGATCTACAAGCAGGCGGTGCTGGAATTCCTCGACGAGCGGCCTTGACGCCGCAGGCGCCGCCCGCATGCTATTGTCGAGGCGGTTCGCTATATAACGGCCCGACCAAGGAGGGGCGGATGGGCGCAGAGACGCGCGAACAGGGCGCGAAAATCATCGATTTCGCCCAGAGCGACCCGCTCTTTGCGCGGCTGCGCACGGAAGCGGAAGAGATTTTGCGCCGCGAGCCGGAACTCGGCGGATTCCTGCACCCCGCGATCCTCTCGCAAAACGGCGTCGCCGGCGTCGTCGCGCATCGCGTGGCGCAGCGGCTCGACCGGCCGGAAGCGCCCTATATCGCCATCCGCCAGGCTTTCGAAGAATGCGTCGCGCGCGAGCCTGGGATGCTCGAGGCGTTTCGCGCCGACCTGCTCGCCGTGCTCGAGCGCGATCCCGCCTGCACAAGGCTGATCGAGCCGGCGCTCTACTTCAAGGGCTTCCATGCGCTGCAGACCTACCGCCTGGCGCATTGGCTCTGGAAGAACGGGCGCAGCGACTTCGCGCTCATCCTGCAAAGCCTGTCGTCGCAGACCTTCCAGGTCGACATCCATCCCGCCGCCGTGATCGGCAAGAGCGTGTTCATCGATCACGCCACCGGCGTCGTCATCGGCGCGACCAGCGTCGTCGAGGACGAGGTGTCCCTGCTGCACGGCGTCACGTTAGGGGGCACCGGCAAGGCGCGCGGCGACCGGCACCCCAAGGTGAGGCGCGGCGTGCTGATCGGCGCCGGCGCGAAGGTGCTCGGCAATATCGAGATCGGCCGCTGCGCCATGATCGCCGCCGGCTCCGTCGTGCTCGACCCCGTGCCGGCCAACAAGACCGTCGCCGGCGTGCCGGCCCGCATCGTGGGCGACGCGCGCTGCGCCGAGCCGGCGCTTGCCATGGATCAAATGCTGGCTTATCTCGACGCCGGCATGTGAAGTCGGGGTTGACCTTGAGCAGAATTCTAGCGGGCCTGGCGCTCGTCGTCGTGGCGGCGTCGCTGCTTTCCACACGCGCTGCAACGGGTGCGGGCTGGCATTACTACGATCCCGAATGTCCGATCGATCTCGGCGGCAAGTCGATGAAATTCGTCGCCATGCAGCCGAAGAAAAACGTCGACCGGGAATGCGTCGCGCTGCCGGACGTCGGCCCGAGCGTCATTGTGCTCGACGCCGCCGACAATGAATTGCGCGACATGAACTGGGACATCCGCATCCTGCGCGGCAGAGGGCCGAACGGCGACGCCGACCCGGAAAGCGATGTCGTCGACCGCCTGCCGGTGCAGAAATTTCGCAACGGCATGGTGAATTTCGACCAGAATTTTAAAGACGCCGGCAATTACGTGCTCTACGCGAAGCTGACGAGCGACGACGGCGCGAAGAGTTTTGAAGGTCGGCACCCGTTCTCGGTCGGCCTCGTCACCGATGAGGAATTCTACCTCTACATCGCCTTCGGCGTTTTCGCGGCCGTCGCCGGCGGCGTCGCCTTTACGCTGTGGCGCCAGGGCAAGCTCGGATTCAAGATCCCGGATTTTTCGAAGACGGATTGAGGTTTCCTGCTGACCGCTTGCAGGAAAAGCCCCCTCCCCAGCCCTCCCCCGCGCGCGCAGGAGAGGGAGCAGTTGGCGCGCGTCACGAAGATACGTGAATCTTCGACGTGAGCCGCGACGGCGCCGTTCTGCCTTCTCCCGTGAAACGGGGGAAGGTGGCGCGAAGCGCCGGATGGGGGCAGAAGGCTGATTTCACCCAAACCGATTATTCCTGGGAAATCCTCTCGGCGGCAGTCGTCCCGCTTCGGCGCGGTGGCCGATCCAGTCCTTCAGTTCCGCCTTTTCGATCGTAAAGACGCGGTTCGAGGCGTCGGTCCATGTCAGACCGTCTTTGAGCGCAAAGACTTTCGCGTCAGAGACGCCGCCGTCCTTGTAGCGCTGCATGCGCACGCCCTTGCCGCGCGCCATGCGCGGCGCTTCGCTGAGCGGAAACACCAGGAGCTTCCGGTTCTCGCCGATGATGGCGACATGATCGCCCTGCGCCTGCGTCACGATCGTCAGTCTCGACGGCGGATCGACAGTGAGCACGGCGCGGCCCTTGCGCGTCGACGATAAAAGATCGTCCGCGCTCGCGACGAAACCGCGCCCGTCATTGGTCACGAGCAGCAGCGCGGCGCCTGCTTCATGCGGCATGACGGCGACGACGTCGGCGCCTTCCTCGATGTCGGCGAAGAGCCGGATCGGCTCGCCATGGCCGCGACCGCCCGGAAGCTTTGACGCCTCTAACGTATAGGCCTTGCCGTTCGAGGCGAGCGCAATGATCTTCGACGTGGTCTGCGCGAAGAAGGAGGCGCCGAGTTCGTCGTCGCCCTTGAACTGCAGGTTTGAGAGATCCTGCACATGGCCTTTCAGCGCGCGAATCCATCCCTTCTTAGAGACGACGACCGTCACCGGCTCGCGCTCGATCATCGCCTCGGCGAGCTCGAGATCGATCGCCTCGGGCGCGTCTTCGAAGGTCGTGCGCCTTTTGCCGATCGGCGTCTGCGGGCCGTAGGTTTTCTTTAGTTCGCGCACCTGCCAGGCGATGGTCTTCCACTGCTTGGCCTCATCCGCGAGCAGCGCGTCGATGTCCTTGCGCTCGTCGGAAAGCTCTTTCAGCTCCTTGCGCAGCTCCATCTCTTCAAGCTTGCGCAAGGCGCGCAGCCGCGTGTCGAGAATGTAGTCGACCTGAAGGTCGGTGAGCTTGAACGCCTTTTTCAGCTCCGCCTTCGCGTCGTCCTCTTCGCGGATGATGCGGATCACCTCGTCGAGATTGAGGAAGACAATGACCATGCCTTCCAATTGCTCGATGCGCCGGATGATCGCCGCGAGGCGATGGCGCGAGCGGCGCTGCAGAACGACCCGGCGATGGTCGAGCCATTGCCGAAGCGCCTCGTCGAGCGACACGACTCGCGGCGTCACGCCGTCGACGAGCACATTCATGTTCATCGCAAAGCGCGTTTCGAGTTCGGAGAGCTTGAACAGCGTCTCCATCATCAGCGCCGGATCGACCGTGCGCGAACGCGGCTCGAAGACGATGCGCACGTCTTCCGCCGACTCGTCGCGAACGTCGGCGACGAGCGGCAGTTTGCGCTCGGCGATGAGTTCGGCGAGCCTTTCGATGAGCCGCGACTTCTGCACGCCGTAGGGAATTTCGGTGACGACGGCGACCCACCCGCCGCGCGGCAGCTCCTCTTTTGTCCAGCGCGCGCGCAGACGGAACGAGCCGCGGCCCGTGCGATAGGTCTCGATGGTCTCTTCGCGCTTGTCGACGACGATGCCGCCGGTCGGGAAATCCGGCCCCTGCACGAAGGTTAAGAGCTGCTCGGCGGTCGCCTTGCGATGGGAGATGAGATAGAGCGCGGCGTCGCAGAGTTCGGAGAGGTTATGCGGCGGAATGGACGTCGCCATGCCGACGGCGATTCCCTGCGCGCCATTCGCGAGGAGATTCGGCAGCGCCGACGGCAGCACCACCGGCTCCTTCTCCTCGCCGGAATAGTTCGGGATGAAATCGATGGCGTCTTCGTCGATGCCTTCGAGCAGAAGCCGCGCGACCGCCGTCATGCGCGCTTCGGTGTAGCGATAGGCGGCCGCCGAATCGCCATCGACATTGCCGAAATTGCCCTGCCCGTCGACGAGCGGATAGCGGGAGGAGAAATCCTGCGCGAGGCGCACCAGCGCGTCATAGATCGCCTGATCGCCGTGCGGGTGGAACGAACCCATCACGTCGCCGACGATCTTTGCGCATTTTTTGAACGGCGCGCCGGGATCGAGGCGAAGAATATGCATTCCATAGAGTATGCGGCGATGCACCGGCTTGAGCCCGTCGCGGGCGTCCGGCAGCGCGCGTCCGGTGATCGTCGATAGCGCGTAACGCAGATAGCGCTCCTCGAGCGCCTCGCGCAGATCGACGGGCGCAATCACGCTAACATCGCTTGCGCCCTTGCCTTTTCCCGTTCCCGCGCCGCCCTTTTGAACCATCTCGACAACCCGATTCTGCCTCTGCGATCCGTACTATGGCCGCGAGCGCCTCGGCGCAAGCCGACGATTTTCAAGGCGGCCCTTTACGATGAAAGCGCGCCGTCTCCGCGGCGACGGCCTTTTGCGCCGATTGTTGCAAATATGCTCTTGCAACGGCCGCGCTTCGTCGATTAGAAGCCGTTACTGGCGATGGCGCAGATCGGCGCGGTCGAAATTTTGCCGGTTTTCTGCGGCTTTCAAGACAGGCGTCCATGAAGAAACTGCTTCTGCTGCTCACCGCCGCGTTCTTCGTCACATCCGGTTCCTTCGCCTTGGACAGGTCGCAGGCTCCGGGCGCCGGCCCGACGCTCGCCGCGCGCGACCGCACGCCGCAAACGCGGGAAGCCGACGAGGACATGCAGGCGATCTGCCGCGAAGCGCTTGTCGACATCGACCAGGGCTACGGCGTCAGCAGCCATGAATCGCGCTACATCTGCGGCGACAAGCGCCGCTAACCGATCCTCCGACTTCGCTTTTCTCAAGCCGCTCGCGAAATCGCGCCGAGGTAGAGTTCGCGCGATTCAGGCAGCGCAACGCCGCGCGGCGCGAGCACGTCGCGCGTGAGGAAATATCCGGTCAAGCGGAACGCGGCGATGAGATCGCCCGCTTCAGCGCCGACGCTCTCATGCTGAAGGAAGTCCGGATAGGGCAACAGCCTGTCGCGCCATGGCGCGCCGGCGGCGCGACTGACCGCGCGGCCTGATTTCGGCGACACATAAGCGAGATCGTCCTGGGCGCCGGTCAGCGCGCAGGCATGAAGATCGAGTCCGAAGCCGAGCGCGCCGAGCAGCGCGAGCTCAAATCGCGCCATCATCGTCGCGGCGCGCTCCGAATCGCGAACGTCGCCAAGCCGCGCGGCGATCGCCTCGGCCATTTCAAACAATTCCTCATGCGGATCGCGCTCCGGCAGCAGACGCAAAAGCGCGCAAAGCGCGGCGACGCCATGGAGCGCCGCAGCGCGATCGAGAAAATGCGCGGCGCGGGCGGCAAGCGGCTCAATCGTGAGCGCGCCGAGATGGTCCTCGAGACGCGCGCGCCATTGCGCCGCGACGAGATTGCCGGGCTGCAGAATCGGACGAAGCCGGCGCGAGCGGCCGCCGCGCACGAGACCGAGATGGCGCCCGTGTCCGCGGGTCATCAGCTCCAGGATGACGGAGGTTTCGCCATGCCGACGCGCGCCGATGATGAGGCCGTCGTCGCGCCATTCCATGTCAGGCTCACACTTCGGAAAGCTTCATATCCGGCCTGTAATCTAGGCCCTCGACGTCCTTGATCAAAGCCTGGCCGCAGATCACCCGGTTCTGCGCCGTGTCGAAGGTGAGCGACGGGGACCCGTAGAGCCGCCAGCCGAGACTCAGCGCTTCGGTGACGCGATGACAAAACGCCGCGTCGTCCGGCCCGGTGAGGAAGCGATAGGCGGTCATCGCCTTGCGTTCGTCAGACATGCGAATTCTCCAGCGCGGCGCGAATCGCCTGGCGCAAGGGCGATATTATTCGCCCTTGGGAAAATCGAGACGCATCTCGCGATAGCGCTCGGGATCGTCGGCCCAGTTTTCGCGCACCTTCACAAAAAGGAAGAGGTGGACGGGCTGTTCGGCGGCCTCGGCGATCTCTTTGCGCGCCGCCTGGCCGATCGCCTTGATGGTGCGGCCGCCCTCGCCGATGACGATCTTCTTCTGGCTGTCGCGCGCGACATAGATCGTCTGCTCGATGCGCGCCGAGCCGTCCTTCTGATTGGTCCAGGACTCGGTCTCGACGGTCGACTGATAGGGCAATTCGTCGTGCAGCCGCTCGTAGATCTTCTCGCGGGTGATCTCGGCGGCGAGCAGCCGCAGCGGCGCGTCGGAGAGCTGATCCTCCGGATAGAGCCAGGGTGAAGGCTTCATGCGCTTCGCGAGCGCCTTGCGCAGATCGCTGACGCCGTCGCCCTTCAGCGCCGAAATCATGAAGGTTTCATCGAATTTCTGACGCGCGTTGAGGGTCTGCGCCAATGCGAGCAGCTTCTCGCGGGGGATGAGATCAATCTTGTTCAGAACGAGCAGCTTCGGCGCCCTCGCCTGCTCAAGTTGGGTCAATATGGCTTCTACTTCCTCGTCGAGTCCCTTGCGCGAGTCGACGAGCAGCGCGATCACGTCGGCGTCGGCGGCGCCCGACAGGGCGCTTGCGACCATCGCGCGATCGAGCCGGCGCTTCGGCTTGAAGATGCCCGGCGTGTCGACGAGGATGATCTGCGCCGGGCCCTCGATGGCGATGCCGCGAACGAGCGCCCGCGTCGTCTGCGCCTTGCGCGAGACGATCGAGACCTTGGCGCCGACGAGCTGATTGAGCAGCGTCGACTTGCCGGCGTTTGGCGCGCCGACGAGCGCCGCAAACCCGCAGCGCGTTTCCTCTGGCGCAGATTCGTTTTCGCCGCTCACATTTCTCCCTTTCCGACGGCTGCGCCCTCACGGGCCAGAAAAGCCGCCGCGGCGGCCTGCTCGGCGATGCGTTTGGAGGCGCCTGAGCCCGGCGCCGCCTCGAAACCCTTCACCTCCACGGCGACCTCGAAGAACGGCGCGTGGTCCGGCCCGCTACGGGCGACGAGATGGTAGCGGGGCGTTGCGAGGCCGCGCGCCTGAGCCCACTCCTGCAAGGCCGTCTTCGCGTCGCGCAGATCCTGGCCGCTCGCCGCCATGCGGTCGCCGAAGGCCTTGCGGACGATGCGCTCCGCCGCAGCCGCGCCGCCGTCGAGAAAGGCGGCGCCGATGATCGCTTCGCAGATGTCGCCAAGCAAGGCGCGCTTGCCGCGTCCGCCGGTCTGGGCCTCGCCTTCGCCGAGCCGCATTTCGGGGCCGACGCCCCAGGCCTCCGCCACGTCGGCGCAGGTCTCCTTGCGCACCAGCGCCGCGAGGCGACGCGACAGCTCGCCCTCGCTCTCGTTCGGAAAGGCGTCGTACAGCATGTGCGCCACGGCGAGGCCGAGCACGCGGTCGCCCAGGAACTCGAGCCGCTCGTAGGACTCGCGCCTCGCGGGCGACGCGCTGACATGCGTCAGCGCCCGGCCAAGCAGCGTCTGATCGGCGAATTCATGTCCGATGCGCGCCTCAAGCGCAGCGAGACCCGCGTCGCGGCCGCGCGTCATGTCACGCCCGCACGTCCGGTCAATGAGCCGACCGGAACAGCCGGTCCCATCGCACCGACCACGGCCAGCGCCAGAAGGCGAGCGCCGATTCGTCTTTCTTGACCGAGAAGAAGATGATCTCGGCGCGGCCCACGAGATTGACGAAGGGCACGAAGCCGACGCCGCCCAGCTCCGGCGCGATGCGCGAATCAGTGGAGTTGTCGCGATTGTCGCCCATCATGAAATAATGATCGGACGGCACCACGAAGAGTTCGGTGTTGTCGTTGACGCCGTGGTCGCCCTCGATCTCGATGATCGTATGTTCGACGGCGGGATGGTCCCCGTCGCCGGGAAGCGTTTCCGTATAGGTCATCACCGGGGCGTCGCGGCCCTCGCGATTTTCGGTCACCGCCTTTTCGATCGGCGTGCGCGGAACGATGACGCCATTGATGTAAAGCCGGCCGTCGATGATCTGAATGCGGTCGCCGGGAAGGCCGATGACGCGCTTGATGTAGTCGGTTTCATTGTCGCGCGGCAGCTTGAAGACGACGACGTCGCCGCGGTTCGGCGGCGAGGCCAGAATGCGGCCGGAGAAAATGTCGGGTCCGAACGGCATCGAGTAATTCGAATAGCCGTAGGCGTATTTCGAGACGAAGACATAGTCGCCGATCAGCAGGGTCGGGATCATCGAGCCCGAGGGAATATTGAACGGCTGAAACAGCAGCGTGCGGATGACGAGCGCGATCGCCAGCGCCTCGAGAATGACCTTTACGGTCTCGAAAAATCCGCCCTCTTCGCGTTTTTGCGCCACCGGAACGTTCCTGCTCAAGCCGACTCACTCCTCATGCATTTGGACGGCGGCGGCCCGCCCTACCGTCCGGCTTATCACGCTACAGCTTCCCTGAGAACCTGCGCAACGCCGAAGGATAGCGCCGGGCCCGCGTCAAAGGGATGACCGCCCGCCACTTTAGCCGCGCTCGGCCGGCGCTTGGCCGTTCCTCCCGGATTAACGCTAACGCGGCGCGGTTCAGACCACGGCGCCGGCTCTCGGAGCGGCCGCCCGGCCCTGCTCCATCGCCGCGCGCATGCGCCGGATCGCCTCTGGGAGCCCGACGAAAATCGCCTCGCCGATCAGGAAATGGCCGATGTTCAGCTCGGCGATCTGAGGCAGCGTCGAGACGCGGCGCGCCGTGTCATAATCGAGCCCGTGCCCGGCGTGGATTTCGAGCCCGCGCGCGGCGCCATAGGCGGCGGCTTCCGCGATCCGCCCGAATTCCGCCTCGGCCCGGCCCTTGTCGCCGACCTCGACGGCGTGACACCAGGCGCCCGTATGAAGCTCGACGACGGGCGCCTTGATGGAGACCGCGGCGTCGAGCGCCTCCGCCGTGGGCTCGATGAAGAGCGACACACGCACGCCCTCCCGCGTCAGCTGATCGACGTAGGGCAAAAGGTAATCGTGCTGGCCGACGACGTCGAGCCCGCCTTCTGTCGTGCGCTCCGTGCGCTTTTCCGGCACGAGACAGACGGCGTGCGGGGCCGTCGCGACGGCGATGTCGAGCATCTGCTCCGTCGCCGCCATTTCAAAATTGAGCGGCTTCGAAATGGCCGCTTTCAGCCGCGCCATGTCGGCGTCGTTGATGTGACGGCGGTCTTCGCGCAGATGCGCGGTGACGCCGTCGGCCCCGGCATCGATAGCGAGCAGCGCGGCGCGAACGGGATCCGGCCGCGGCCCGCCGCGCGCGTTGCGGACAGTCGCGACATGGTCGACATTGACGCCGAGGCGGAGGGGTTTAGCGTTCATGCCGCTGATGATCCTCTGTGGCAGTTCGTGGTACGTTGAAAAAAGCCCTTCTCATTGCCTTGCCAACAATTTGTCAGCGTCGCAATATTTGAGGTTATTTATGAAGTTGAACTTCGCGCCCTGGCTCGTGATTCTCTTCGCCGCGTTCGCATGCTTCGGTTCCGCGCAGGCTCACTCGCCTTATTTTTCGACAGCTGGTAAAATCATTTTACCCAATGGGAAACCGGGTGAATTGCGCCTGCTGCATGGCGACGGCGTCTTTTGGGCGGATCCTATTCGCGTTCTCGCATTGGATGAAGAGGGCCGCATGATCGCGCGCAGCCCGCCTTCGCCAAGCATCGCCATGTCATGTCTACACGCCCGATGTCGGGTGTTCGATCTCGCTGAAGACGTCGTTCTCGAACTCGATCCTACAACCTTCCGCACCGGCGCTTTGGTCCCGGCGATCGACAATGCTGATCGGAGCTTAAACTGGGAGATCTACGGGGCCGACAATGAGAGCTGGGGCTGGGGCCGGCGCAAAGCCGGGTTCTTAGAATTGATTTGGGGAAATTTGGCGCTCGCGCGCCGTACAGGGATGTGCATTGGCTTCACGATCATGGCTGGCTTTGTCGCCGGACCGGCTCTGCACGCGGCTTTCAGACGGAGATTGACGGTTGACCGGCCGAGCCTGATGAAGTCGATGGCGCGCCTTGTCTGGCGCTTGATTCTGCTCATGATCGGCGCTGCGGCGATATTTGCTAGTTTTTATCTCTCCGTCGCGTTTTGCGGATCCACCTTGACGCTATGGATGGTCGTTCTCGTCGGATCGGCAGCCGTGACATTGGCGATTTCGGCGGCTCTGCGCAGGATGGATGAAATGGATGACGGCGTGGAGCCGCCATCGGCCCTCCCGCCGTGACTAGCTACCCAATCATCCTTTCCACCTTGCTCACCAGCGCGCTCGATCGCAGCCGCGTGACGACGCCATTGAGATGTTTCAGATCGGCGACTTCGAGATCGAAGGTCATCTCGCGGAAATCCGGCGACTGCGCCTTGAAACTGATGTTGTCGATATTGGCGCCGGTCTCGCCGATCAGCGTCGCCAGCGCGCCGAGCGAGCCAGGCTCGTTGATCGCCGTCACCACGATGCGAGCGGGGAACAGCGCCGAGGAGCCGGCGTCGATATCCCAGCGCACGTCGAGCCAGCGTTCTGGCTGATCGTCGAAGGCGGTGAGCGACGGCGACTGGATCGGATAGATGGTGATGCCCTCGCCCGGCGTGAAAATGCCGACGATGCGGTCGCCCGGCACGGCGCCGCCCTCCGGCGCGAAGCGCACCGGGGCGTCGCCGCGCAGGCCGCGGATGGGAATGGCGCCGCCGTCGTCTTTCGCGCCCGGCGCCTTGAAGACCACATTGGCGTTGGCCTTGACGCCGAACCATCCCGGCTCGCCCGGCGCGATCGGCGTCGGCGCGGCTTTGCGCTCTTCGCTGAAATCCGGATAGACCGCCTTGACGACGTCGCCCGAATAGATTTCGCCGCGGCCGACGGCGGCGAGCGCGTCTTCGACCGACGGCCGTGCGAGCCTTGTGAGCGCCGCTTTCAGCTTGTCCTCGCTCCAGACGCGGCCGGCGCGCTCGAAGGCGCGTTCGACGATCTGGCGACCAAGCCCCGCATATTGCTGGCGCACGGCGTCGCGCGTCGCGCGCCTTATCGCGGCGCGCGCCTTGCCGGTCGCGACCGCCGCCTCCCAGGCGGCCGGCGGCACATGGCCCTCCGCGCGAATGATCTCGACTTCGTCGCCGTTCTTGAGCTGCGACAGCACCGGGGCGACGCGCCCGTTGATCTTCGCGCCGACGGCCGAATCGCCGAGCTTGGTGTGCACGGCGTAGGCGAAATCGATCGGCGTCGCGCCGCGCGGCAGCGCGATCAACCCGCCCTTCGGCGTGAAGCAGAACACCTGATCCTGGAACAGCTCCAAACGGGTATGTTCGAGGAATTCCTCGGGGCTGTCGCCATGCGCGAGCAGATCGAGCGTTTCCTGCAGCCAGCGGAAGGCGCGGCTTTCCTTGGCGAGATCCTCGCGGCCCTGCGCGCCGATCGCGTCCTTGTAGAGCGCATGGGCGGCGATGCCGAAGCGGGCGATCTCATGCATTTCGGCGGTGCGTATCTGAAGTTCGACGCGCTGATGGCCGGGACCGATCACCGTCGTGTGGATCGATCGATAGTCGTTCTGTTTCGGCGTCGAGATGTAGTCCTTGAAGCGGCCGGGGACGTTGGGCCATTTCGTGTGCACGACGCCAAGCGCGCGATAACAGTCCTCGACGCTGCCGACGATGATCCGAAAGCCGAAGATGTCGGAGAGCTGCTCGAAGGAGACCGACTTGCGCTCCATCTTGCGCCATACGGAATAGGGCGTCTTCTGACGCCCGGTCACCGCGGCGGTGATGCCGCGCGCCGCAAACTCCTTCGTCAGCTCGTCCTCGATGCGCTTGATGATGCGCCCGTTCTTCGCGCGCAGATCGTGCAGGCGCTCTTCAATGGTCTGATGCGCTTCCGGCATCAGGTGGCGGAAGGCGAGGCCCTCCAGCTCCTCGCGCAACCGCTGCATGCCCATGCGGCCGGCGAGCGGCGCGTAGATGTCGAGCGTCTCCTGGGCGATGCGCGCGCGCTTGTCCTGCGGCACGAAATGCAGCGTGCGCATATTGTGCAGCCGGTCGGCGAGCTTGACGAGCAGCACGCGCACGTCCTCAGCGACAGCGAGCAGCAATTTGCGGAAGTTCTCGCCCTGCCGCGCCTGTTTGGTGACGAGATCGAGCTTCTCAATCTTTGTCAGGCCCTCGACGAGCCTGCCGATCTGTTCTCCGAACAGCCGGTCGATCTCTTCCCGCGTCGCGTCGGTGTCCTCAAGCGTGTCGTGCAGCACGGCCGCGACGATGGTCGCGTCGTCGAGCTTCAGATCGGTGAGGATGGCGGCGACTTCGAGCGGGTGCGAGAAATAGGGATCGCCCGAGGCGCGCGTCTGCGCGCCATGCGCCTTCATTGCGTAGACATAGGCTCGGTTTAACAGATCCTCGTCGACGCGCGGGTTATACTTCCGCACGCGTTCCACAAGCTCGTACTGACGCATCATGCGCGGGGCGCCAAACACTGGTTATGCGCCGACGCGCCCGCCGCCCGCGCGCAATTTTTACGCGAAACTCGAAGCGAGCGGCGCCGGAGCGGGCGGATGTGTTTATCGAGAATAGCGCAGGCCGGCCGCCATGACCAACCCGCCATGACCAACCCGCCATGGCTACCAGCGATGACGGAGGGCTCAGGCGCGCAACGGAGGTTTTCGCGGCGCGTCCGCCGCGAACGCGCCGACAATCTGATCGAGGCGAATCTACTCCGCTTCGTCCTCGACCTCTGCGGGCGGCACGAGCCCTTCGAGACCGCGCAGCAGGTCCTCTTCGGTCATGCGATCGAACTGGGCCTCGCCCTCAAGTTCGCCCGCGGCCGCAGGAGTCAGCGCAGGCGCCGCTTCAGCTTCGGGCTCGTCGACCTCGACGTGATGCTGGAGCGAATGAATGAAGTCCTCGGAAAGATCCTCGGGCGCGAGCGCCGATTCAGCGATTTCGCGAAGGGCGACCACCGGATTTTTGTCGCGGTCGCGATCGACGAGGATCGGCTGACCCGATGAGATGTTCCGCGCCCGATGCGCCGCCAGAAGGACGAGGTCGAAGCGGTTTTCGATCTTGTCGATACAATCTTCGACAGTAACGCGCGCCATCTGCTGTCAAGCTCCATTCGGTTCGGTTGTAGCGCTGATACGCGAATTATGGAAAATAGGCAATAATCTCTTGGCTCTAGTCGCCCGGACGCTTTTTTTTGACGCTCCTATCTGAATCTTTTCTAGAAAATGCCCGATGCTCGACCCGTAAAAAAACGCAGTTCCTCTTGACGCTTCGACGGGGAGAGGCGATGTATTCGCAGAGATGCGTGCGGCGCTTTTTCAAATATGGGTGCTGAATAGCCCGGCGGATGCAGCGAGAACGGCGCAGTCGCCATTGCTACTTCGGGCGCCGAAATTGAGACGATAGAGCGAAACGCCGAACTGCGGGTTAGCGGCGTGAGCCGGCGCCGCCCGCGTAAACACAGTGACCCGACCGCGAGACTGAGATGGCAGATATCGAACGAATTGCGTTGTTCATTGATGGCGCGAACCTTTACGCGACAGCGAAATCGCTCGGTTTCGATATTGATTATAAGCGCCTGCTTCGCGAGTTCCAGGGCAAGGGCCGTCTGATACGCGCCTTCTACTACACCGCGCTGATCGAGGATCAGGAATATTCGTCGATCCGTCCGCTGATCGACTGGCTGGATTACAACGGCTACGCCGTCGTGACCAAGCCGACGAAGGAATTCGTCGATTCGCTGGGCCGCCGCAAGGTCAAAGGCAATATGGACATTGAGCTTGCGGTCGACGCCATGGAAATGGCCGGGCATATCGACCACATGGTGCTGTTCTCGGGCGACGGCGACTTCCGTTCGCTCGTCGAAGCGGTGCAGCGGCGCGGCGTTCGGGTGTCGGTGATTTCGACGATCACCACTCAACCCCCGATGATCGCCGACGAATTGCGTCGCCAGGCCGACGAATTCATCGACCTCATCCATCTCGTCGGCAAGATCGGCCGCGATCCAGGCGAACGCGCCGAGCGCATGCAGCGCTATCAGGAACGCCGTCCGGCGCCGCAGGCCGCGCACGCCGAAGACGAAGGCGAGTGACGGGAAATTTCGGAGCTGCAGTCGGGATTTCGGCGCCTCCATTTCGGGGCGCCGATTTTTTTGACGGAAGCTTAACCGCGCGCCCGCAGCAGCCGGCCTTTTTCGCGGCTCCAGTCGCGCTTCTTTTCGACTTCCCGTTTATCGTGCAGCTTCTTGCCCTTTGCTAAGGCAAGTTGCAGTTTGGCGCGACCCTTGGCGTTGAAATAGAGCTTAAGCGGCACGATGGTCATGCCCTCGCGCTCAACTGCCTGAGAGAGTTTGGCCAGCTCCCGCGACTTGAGCAGGAGTTTACGCGGCCGCTTCGGCGGATGGTTGTAGCGGTTGCCGGCGAGATACTCGGGGATATTGGCGTTGACGAGCCAAGCTTCGCCTTGGCGATCGACGTGAGCGTAGCTCTCGGCGATCGTCGCCTTGCCCGTACGCAGCGACTTCACCTCGGTGCCCGTCAGCGCCAGCCCCGCCTCGAACGTCTCGCCGATCTCGTAATTGTAGCGCGCCTTGCGATTATCGGCGACGACCCTGAAATTCGGCTCGGGCGTTGCGGCCACTGACTCCCTCGAAGCGTTTCGACCAAACAGACTGGCGCGGATCCGGACTAGGCGGCGAGGACGCCGGCATGAATCATCGCCGCGCGAATGCGATCCTTGGTGGCTTGCGTGCCGAGCACGAGCGGAAGACGCACCTCTTCCTCTGCCCTGCCAAGAAGCGACAGTCCATATTTCGCGCCGGTGACGCCGGCCTCGAGAAATGTCGCGACATGCAGCGGCGTCAGCCGATCCTGAATCTCCAGCGCCCTGGCGTAATCGCCGGCGAGACAGGCGTTTTGCAGATCGGCGCAAAGCCGCGGCGCGATGTTGGCGACCACCGAGATGCAGCCATGCGCGCCAGCCGCCATGCAGGCGAGCGCGGTGAGATCGTCGCCCGAAAGCTGGATGAAGTCCGGCCCCATCGCCTGACGTTGAACCGAGATGCGACCGATATTGCCGGTGGCGTCCTTGACCCCGACGACGTTCTTGAGTTCGGCGCAGCGCTTCATGGTGTCGACGCTCATATCGATGACCGAGCGTGGCGGAATATTGTAGATGATGATGGGAATCGAGACGGCGTCGTTGATCGCCTTGAAGTGCAGGTAAAGCCCCTCCTGATTGGGCTTGTTGTAATAGGGCGTGACGATCAGGAGGCCGTCAGCCCCGGCGCGCTCGGCGTGGCCGGCGATCGCGATCGCCTCGCGGGTATTGTTCGAGCCCGCGCCCGCAACGACCGGAACCCGGCCGCGCGCCGCGCGGATCGTCTCGGTGATGACCCGCCCGTGCTCCTCATGGCTTAGCGTCGGGCTCTCGCCTGTCGTGCCGACGGGCACCAGCCCGTGGGTGCCACTTTCGATCTGCCAATCGATCAGCGCGCGAAGTGCGTCATAGTCGACTTCTCCATGGGAAAACGGCGTGACCAGGGCCGTCATCGACCCATGAAAAATCGGCTTTCCATTCATAGAATCAGAGCTTTCCCTGCGCCTCAGAGCCGCCGTAATCGCGTCTCTAAGATTGAGCGCCCTTCATAGCCGCTGGGCTGCGTTGAGGAAAGCCCCACGCTATAATGGGAGATGGCCAAGAGTCAGAAGCAGTCAGCCCGCGGAGTTGACCCTTCGTAAACCAAATGAGCGCAGCTTTTTCACGCCATTAGGAAACCGGTGATGATGTTGCCTCGACGCGTCGCGACTCGGTTCAAACTCACAGTCGGCATCGCAGCCCTCGCGATCGCCGCGCCCCTGTTCAGCGGCCTTGATCGTCTCGGCGACGGCGAAGCCAAGCGCAAAGCCGAGTGGCGCTGGACGTCCTCCGTTCCTTTCAGTCTCGGCGCGTGGCGCTCGCGGGTCGGCTCCTTGCAGGAGTCCGTGCGCGAATTCGTCGAGCGCAAAGACGACGAAGCGGCGCATCCGCTGGAAAATTCCCTCTTTGCCGCCGAGGATGGCGCGCTGCCGCCGATCGTCTCCTACGCGCCGGCGCAGGGCTGGCTGAACGGCGCCGAAGCGAAGGCGAATCTCGCCGCCCTGCTGGGCGACGACACGGACGCCTTCATACAAGCGGTCGCGCTTTATAAAGCCGGCGACTTCGTTCAAGGCGACAACGCAGCGGCGCGGCTCCAGACGCCGCTTGCCGACGCGGCCGCGCGATGGACCGGCCTTCGGCTTCACCCCCACGAAGCCGGGTTCAGGCGCATCGCCGAATTCCTCGCCGCGCATCCGAACTGGCCCGCCGGCGACTGGCTGCGCCGCCGCGGCGAGCAGGCGCTTATCGCCGAGCGGCACGCCGACAAGTCCATCATGGCCTGGTTCGCCGGCTCCAGGCCGCTTACCGCCTTTGGCAAATACGCCCTGGCGCGAGCCATCGCGCGCGAAGGGGATTTCGAATCGGCTGCGGCGCTGGCGCGCGACGCCTGGCGCAATGAAGACCTCGGACAGGGCTTCGACACGACCTTCAATAAGGAACTCGGCGAACTGCTGACGCCCGCCGACCACAAGTTCCGCGCCGATCGTCTGCTCTACGCCGGAAAGAACTCGCTCGCCTTGCGCAGCGCCGAACTCGCCGGCAAGGATGTCGTGCTGCTCGCGCGGGCGCGCATCTCGGGCGCCGATAAGCTGGCGGCGAGTTTGCCGCCGTCTGTGCAAAACGACCCCGGATTGCTCTACGGACGCGTGCACAAGCTGCGAACGGGCAACAAATTCGCCGAGGCGGGCGCGCTGCTGCGCAAGGCGCCGCGCGACGCGGAACTGGTCGTTGACGGCGACTCCTGGTGGGAGGAGCGGCGCATCGTGGCCCGCAAGCTCCTCGACCAGGGCGATCCGCAGACCGCCTATATGCTCTGCGCCCAGCACGCCGCCGCGAAGACCAGCAACAAGGTCGACGCGGAGTTCAACGCCGGCTGGATCGCCCTGCGATTCCTCAACGATCCGATCAAGGCCGAGCGTCACTTCAAGCAGCTTGCCAGCATCGCCGAAACGCCGTTGCAGAAGTCCCGCGCATGGTACTGGTTGGGCCGCACGGCGGAGGCGGAGAACGACTCAAGGGCGCGCAATTTCTATCTCCAGGCGGCGACGCACTCGACGACCTTTTACGGGCAGCTGGCCAACGCCCGGCTCGGGGCGGAAGACCGCCCGCTTCGCCCGCCGCCGCTGGCGGCCTCCAGCGACAAACGGGACGAAGCCGTGCGCGTCGCGGAGCTGCTGTTCGCCGTTGGCCAGAAGGATATCGCCGCGCCGCTTGCGCTCGACAGCGCAAAATACTTGCAGGACGAGGCGCAGGTCGCCGCGCTCGGCGAGGTCGTGGCGCGTCAGGGCGACGCCAAACTCTCGCTCATTTATGGCAAGGCCGCTTCCTATAGAGGGATCGCGCTCGACGACGTCGCATTCCCCGCCTACGGCGTTCCGGATTTCAGCGCGCTTCCCGGCTCTGCGTCGCGCTCGATCGTCTTCGCCGTCGCGCGTCAGGAAAGCGCCTTCGATCCCAAGGCCGTCTCCTCCGCCGGCGCCATGGGCCTGATGCAGATGATCGCCTCTACGGCGCGGCACACCGCCTCCATGCGCGGCGTGAGCTTCGACATGTCGCGGATGCTCAACGATCCGCCCTTCAACGCGCAGCTCGGCGCGGCGCATCTCGGCATTCTGCTCGGCGAATACAGGGGCGCTTATCTCCTTACCTTCGCCGCCTACAACGCGGGCGGCGGGCGGGTGAAACAGTGGATCGACGCCTATGGCGATCCGCGCAAGGCCAATGTCGATCCGATCGACTGGGTCGAGCGGATCCCAATCACCGAAACGCGCAATTACGTGCAGCGGGTGATGGAAAATTTCGTCGTCTATCGCGCGAAGTTCGCAGACAAGGCGACGCGGGCGCCGCAGATGGAGCTGGCGCGCGCGGGCGACAGCCTCTGATCTGAAGCCTCAGCAGGGAAACCGATTGTGGTAGCCGAGCAGTTCGCCGAGCGGCGCGCTGTGGCGCAGCTCGGTCAGCGGCCAGGCGAAATATTGAGTGCTGCCGGAATAGGGATAGCCGAAATCGCAAGGTGACGTCTCGGTGACTCTCGACGACATGAACACGAGTTCGGGCGTGGCGACGAAAAAGCGCCGGTTTCCGACGGCGATGCGGGTCCAGCTCGGATCGTCGCGGATTATCTTGACTTCGGTCCCTGCGGGCGCCGTCTCGAGCGCCGCATAATGCTCATCGGGACCGGCGCGTAGCACCGCTGGATAGGCGAGCGTGAGCTTTATCGCCGCCGCCTCCTCGCCGCATGAAAGCGCGGCAAAAAAAACCAAGGCCAATACCCGCCGCCGCATGCTGGAATTCCCGGTTAGATGTGCGCTGGCGCAATCCTCAGTCGAGAAACCTAGCCTAAGAGATATTCCTGCCGGTGCCAAACGGGTTCGGCCAGAACGCGCGGGAAAAGGCGGCATGAAAAATCGTCGGCGCCCAGGGAGGCGCTTCGCTCTCGACAGGGGCGCGGCGCGCGGCCTATGCTCCAATCCTGCGGCCGAGCGCCCTTTCCGGCGACCCGCCCCGCGGCATACGGTGCGCTTATGCGGCGGATCGCGTTCTCTCTCATCGCGGCGCTGGCGGCGTATTTCGCGCATCCGGCTTGGCGCGCCACGCAGAGCGCCATCGCCGAGACGAAAGCCAAACCAAGCTCGATCAGCTTTGCGCCTGGCGAGTTGCCCGCGGATCACGACGGCGCGAGTCTCCTGACCGTTCCTGCGCCCGGCCGCTATTCGATCCGGGCGAAGAGTCCGTCAGGCGCGCGCATCGAACTCGTCGACATGATCGCCGGTCCGCTCGACTCGAGCGGCGCGCCGGGCGTGCGCGACGGACGCATCGACGCGCTGCTCGACAAGGGCGTCTACAAGCTGCGGGTTTCCGGTGCGAAAGGCGCGAGCGGCAAGACAGCGCTCGCCGCGCAGGGCTTCGTCGAAGTCGAGGCGTCGAAACCGACGCTCGCGCCGGGGCGCGTTCAAAGCGGCGAACTGGGGGATTTGCAGCAACGCTCCTATTCCTTCGAGGTCGGCGCAGAGGGGCGCGTAAGCCTCGAGGCGATCGGCCGCGCGCTGAGCGATTTGCGCGTCTGGCGCGGCGACGGCGAACTCGTCGATCTCGCCTTCGCGCAGGAGACGGTCGAAACCAAACCCGGCCGCGCCATGAACCGGCTGCGTCTCGAAGGGGCGCTAGAGCCGGGGCGTTATGTCGTCACCGCCTATGGCGGCGAGAAACTCGTCTGGGCGCAAGGCGATGCGGCGCAGCCCTTCATGCTGCGGCTCGAAGAGCCGGCGCTGCTCGCGGCGGGCGTCGCGGAGGGCGTGATCGGCCCGTTCGGCGCCGCGCGTTTCGACGCGCCGGCAAGCTATGACGCTTTCCGTCTCGACCTCGCGCAAGCGACGCCGGCGCGGCTCGAAGCGCGGCGCAATGAATCGAGAGAGATCGCGACGATCTCCAAGAACAGCCGTACGCCCTCCGCAAACCTGAGGCTCGCGTCCGACGGCAAGACGAACGCGCGTCTTGAGGTCTCCGGCTATGAAGGCCAGGCGTTCACGCTGCGCGGCCTGCGTCAGACGGACCGCGAAACATTCGAAGCGTCGGGGCCGTATCTTATCGGCGTCGACCTCGCCGGCGACGGCGGCGACGAAGCGCCGGCGACGGCGCTCTTCGCGCGCACCGAAAGCGACGGCAAGACGCGTGTGATCGCTTCGGACGCGCCGCGGATCGGCGCAGGAAAGGCCTGGCGCGGCAAGTTCAATCTGTTCGGTCCGACCTCAATTCTCTTCGAGGCGACGCGCGACGGAGCCGTGGCGATCGACGCCAAAGGCCTGAAGGTCAATGCTTGGATCGAACCGGCGCTTGGCGCGCTCACGCCACGCGCGGACGGCACGGACTCCGCGCGCTATGATCTGCAGGCGGGTTATTATTTTCTCAGGCTCGAGCCGAAGGGAGATTCCGGCGGCGTCATCGATGTGACGATCGGACTGCCCGGACTGTCCGCGTCGGCGCCCGCGCCTGCGCCCTCGCGCGCCACAATGTCCTTCGGCACGCAGTCGCTCGACAGCGGCGGCTCCTATCTCATTTTGACGAATGTCGCGCCGCAATTGCTGACGGGGCCGCGCGTCGTCGCGCTTCCCGTCGAACTCGACAAGGCGCCTCTGGCGATCTGGCAGGACGCGGGCAAGGAGGTCGCGCTGCCGGTGCGGCTTTCCAAGACCGGCAAGGTCGTTGCGCGCGATTCGCGTGGCGCTCAAGTCGCGGTGACGCTCGGCGACGAAAGGCAGGAGAACGAGCAGCGACTCGCGACGGTAAAGATCGCAGCCTCGGAAAGACCGCGTGCGCTCGGGCTCATCTTCATTCCCGAATCCACTGCGACGAAGCCGGATGAGCCCGGCAAGCCCGCGCCGACGACGCTTTCCGCCGCCGTCGCGCGTCCGGCTTTTTTCGATCTCGCGCGCGACGAGACGAAGCGACTGCGCTTCGACGTGCCGCAAGGCGGGCTCTACCGCGTCGAAACGCTGGGACGCATGAAGACGGCGCTGCGCATCGGCGCGAATGTGTCGCCCCGTCTTGGCGAAGGCGAGGCGAACGGGCCCGGCGATAACGCGCTGGTGACGGCCTTTCTGCGCGCTGGCGGCTATCGCGCGGCGGTAACGGCGAAGGAGTCCGCCGGCCATCTCGGTCTTGCCGTCTCGCCCGCGACTCTCGCGCCGACAGCGAAACTCGTCGACGCCGGAATCGCCCGCGCCACGCTCGAGTCCGGCAAGGGCGCGATCACGCCAATCGAGATCACGCGCGACGGGGAATATCGCATTGAGCTTCTCGGCCTGAAGCAGAAATGGCGCGCGCGACTGGAGGACGCCGACGGCTGGCCGCTTGCCGCGCCGGGCGAAATGCAGCGCCTGACGCGAAACTTCGAAAAGGGCGCCTATCGGCTGGTCGTCATGCCGAGAGATGTCGAAGCCCGGATGGTGGCGCGATTGACGCCGATCGTCGCAGCGAAACCGCTGGAAGGCCACGGCCCGCATCCCCTGCCCTTCGGCAAATCGCAAAGGCTGCAATGGCGCGAGCCGCAGGCGCGCGACGCGGCGCGCGGGCCTGACGTCTGGCGCTTTGCGCTCTATGGCGACGCGGAGATCGATCTCTCGATCGGCGAGGGCATGGTCGGAGAGATTTTTGGCGGCGGGCCGGACAGCGTCGGAAAGGTCGTGGCCGGCAGGCCATTCAAGTCGAAACTGACCGCCGGCGAATATCGGGTCGAGGCGCGAAGCCTCGCGCATGACGATCGTCTCGACTACGAGATTTCACTCAATTCGAAGGAACTGCAGCCGGATGCGCCCCGCGCCGTCGAACCGCCGACGCGCGTTGATTTTTCTCTCGCGAAAGACAGCGTCGTCGATCTTTCGAGCTTCGGCGAGATCGAAACCATCGGCGCGTTGAAGGATGGCGGAGGCGACGTGATCGAACGTCTGCAGCCGCGCGCGGACGACTGGAATTTCGCCCTGTCGCGGCGCCTGCCCGCCGGCGATTACCGCCTCGATATTGAAAAACTTGGCGCCCAGCCGAGCGCAGCTGCGGAAGCCCAGGAAGCGCCCAGCGAGCAGCCCGAAGAAGCGGCCGGCGAAGAGACTTCCAATGAAGAGGACGCTGCGGAGAGCGAAGCGCCGCCGATAAGCGGCGTCGAGCTTCGCCTGTCGCTCCTCGACGAGAAGAATGACGGCTCACTCGCGCGCTCGGGCGAGAAGACGCTGAGCGGCGCTGGCGCACATATCCTTTCACTGGCGTCTGCGCCCGCCGGCAGTCTCGCGCTGGTCGCGGCGCGCGCGGAAGGCGACGCCGCTATTTCGATCGAGCGGCGTGAGGCTGACGGAAAATGGCGGGCGATCGGCGTCGAGCGCGGCCGCGCGCCTGTCGCCGCATGGCCGGCAGCCAATGGCGCCGAACTGCGCGCCGTCGTTTGGGCGATCGGCGGCGGCGACGCGCCGATTTCGGTCTCCGCGCGCGCCGTCGAACGCCGCGCGCGCCGAATCGGCGATGTCGCACTCGATCCTATCGACGGCGTCGCCGGAATATGCGTCGCCAAGGTCGCGACGCCTGACGCCGCGCTGGTGACGCTGGCGACGCAAGAGACGATCGCCGCAGGCTCGGTCGGCGGGAGCTTGCTGCGCCCGGCGCGCGCCGGACCGCTTGCGCCGCAGGCGCAGGAGCTCTGGCTGATGAGCCGAGGCGATTGCGCCTCGCCCGTCGGCGTCGCCGCTTTCGACTGGAAGGGCGCCGAAATTTCGCTCGACATCGGCGAGGGCGAGCGCGCCCATCTCGTTCCCCTCACGCCCCCCGCCGGCAAGCAGCGGCTGTGGCTCGCGCGCTCCGCCTTCGCGCAGCCCGCCATCGACGGCGGACGCGGCGTCGGCGTGGCAAAGGGCGCGGCGCTGACGCTTGCCGGCGACTCGCCGCTCGCGCTCTGGAACGCAGACGGCGTCGCGCCGATGCGCGTGACGCTGGGCGCGACCGACGTCGAGACGCGGCCAGCCACAAAAGGCGGCATGCTGTTTTCGGGAATCGTGCCGCCGATGAGCGCGCTGCCCGTCGATATGGATGAAGCCGAGGGACCGCTCGCGCTCGATCTTGCCGGCGGGCTCGCCGCTTTTGCACAGCCGCGCGTCGTCTTTGGCGATGGCGCCGCCACCTCGCGCATTCTGCACGGCGTCAAATCGCGCGTGCTCCTCGTCAATCTGACGCAAGCGCCGCTCCCGGCGCGCATTGCGCGCGAGACTGGCGAAAGCCGGCGGCTCGACGCGACCCGCGCCGTCACGCGTTTCTTTCCCGCGGCCGGCCAGATTTCGCTGCCGCTCGACGCGCAACGGAATGACAGGCTGATCGTCAGCGGCGCAGAAGCGACCGTCATATCCGACAGCGGGCGTGTGATGCGCGGCGAAGTCATCTCGCTTGACGGCGCTGGCGAAGCGATCATCGATCACGGGCCCGGCCTCGTCGCCTTCTGGATCGAACGCGCCGGCGCGACTCCCTGGCCGGCGCCGGCGGCGCGCGCGCTCAGTCTGCCGCAGCGCGTGGCGCTTGAAGGCGCGGCGATGCGCTTTGCGATCAAGAGCGACAAGCCCGCTTTGCTGAAGGCGACAGGCGCCGCGCCGGCAATCGTCAGTTTCAGCCAGAACGGCAGACGGGAGACGCTCGCCTTCGTCAATGGCGTCGATCTCAGCCGCTACATGACTCCGGGCGAGGCGACGCTCGACATCTACGCGCCTTATGAAGGCGCGCTCTCCGGCATGCTCGATGTTTCGGCTCAGCCAATCATCGAGGCGCGTGAGGGCGTGAACGACCCTGTCGCGGTTTCGCCCGGCGCGAGCGCTCTCTTCAGCTTCGAGGCGAAGGCGGCGCGCGACATCGGAATCGGCGTGCGCGGTGAACCTGACCGCGTCAGCGCGCGGCTCATGGATGCGCAAGGCAAGACGCTCGGCGAAGGCGTCGCGCAAACGATGAAGCTTTCGCCCGGCCGCTATTTCATCGAGGCGCGCACGCCCGCCGATGCGCCGGCGACGACGGTCCGCATCGCGATCGTCGGGCTGTCGCCGCCTGTGAACGCGCCGCCGGCGGAGATCGTCGCGGAGCTGCTCGACAAGGCCGGGATGAAGAAAAGCAAGGCGCAATGAATTCGAAAGGCGCGGCGATGAAAAGACTTCTGCTCCTGACCCTTTGCGCGCTCCTTGCCGCAGCGAGCCCGCTGCGCGCGGAAACGCCGACCATCTTTGATCTCGCCCAACGCGCCGACGGCGCACGCGTCGCGCCCGACAGATTTTTGCGCGCCTATGATCCGGTCACGGTCTTCTTCCCCAGCGACACGGGACCGAAGGCCGGCGGCGCGGAGGACTCGCCGCAGAAATATGTGACGATGACCCCGCAGCCGGCCGGCGAATGGCGCTGGCTCGGTCCGCGCGCCCTGCAGTTTCGCCCTGCCGACGCCTGGAAGCCGCTCTCGCGCGTGAGCTTGAAGCTGGGCTCGGCGGAGACCAAACTCGTCGCGCTGCTGCCGACGCCGCGTTCCACCAATCCCACTGAGAGCGCCGATCCGCAGCTCGAACTGACGCAGATCGCCCTCACCTTCGCCGAGCCGGTCGACCTCGCCGCGCTCACGCGGCTGCTGACGATCGAAGTTCGTCCCTCGCCTGGCGTCTCGCCGCAAGGCGGTCAGGCGCTCAGCGCCTCGGCCTATGAGATCCGCGCGCTGGAGCGCGGCGAACGCGCCGAGGAACAGACCTACGTCATCCGCTTCCGCGAACGGATCGCCGACGGCCGCGTCGCGATCCTGCGTCTGCGGCTTTCCGACGAACCCGGTCTCGACGACCAGACGTATGAATTGCGGCTGCGCACCGCGCCGCCCTTCGCGGCGACGGAAGCAAGCTGCGGCCGCGGATGGAGCGACGATCGCGCCGAAAACGTGCTGCGCTGCGCATCCTATCTTGTGACGCCCGAGAGCAGCGAAGAGGAAGGCGGCGACGCCGCCGCGATTCCCTATGCATCGGCGAGCAAGCGGCAGCTCACGCTCTCCTTCAACGCGACGCCCGAGACGCTGGACATCATGCGCGCGCGTGAAGCGCTGCGGATCACGCCGCCCGTAGACGATCTCGCCGTGGAAACCGACGGCAGGCGCCTTCGCATGGTTGCGAAATTCCTGTCGGATCGGGTCTACGAACTCTCCATCGCCGAAGGCGCGCTCAAAGATTCGCAGGGCCGCGCGCTCGCAAGCGCCTTTACCCAGCGCTTCGCCTTCACGCGCGACGCGCCGGCATTGCAGTGGGACGCGGGCTATGGCGTCGCCGAACGTCTCGGTCCGCAGCTCCTGCCCGTGCGCGGCCGCGGCTATGATCGCGCCGACATCCGCATCCACGCGATCGATCCGCTGTCGCGAAACTTCTTCCCCTTCCCCGCGCATGGCGTCGAGACGAGCGATTCAGGCGCGCCGCCTCTGCCCGGCAACGAGCCGAAATCATGGAGCGAGGCTGCTAACATCGAGGCCGACGCGATCAAGGAACGCATCAAGTCGCTGGGATCGCCCGCGGTGTCGCGGCTCGTCGAGCTGCCAATCCGACGCAATGGTCCCGACGCGAAATTCGGCGTCGATCTGAAGGAGGATTTCGCCAAGGTCAGCGGCCGCGATCAGCCGGGGACCTATCTTGTCGGCCTGCGTGCAGTCGACGAGGACAAGCGCCGCTGGCTGCGCGTGCAGATCACCGATCTTTCGCTCTCGGCGATCGAAGAGCCGACGCGGGTGCGTTTCGCCGTCACCTCGCTCGCGACGACGCAGCCCGTGAGCGGCGCGCAGATTCGTATCGAAGGCATCAAGGACGAGAAATTCGTCACGCTCGCGAGCGGAACCACGGATTCCTCCGGCTTCTATTCCTGGACGCCGGATAAGCGCGGCGGGGCCGAGGCGCGCCGCATCATCGTGAACAAGGGCTTAGATACGCTCGTCGTCGATCCCAACAGCGCGCCTTCGGAATATTCGCGGGAAATCTGGTCAAAGCCCGAGTCGGAATGGCTCGCCTGGACCAGCGAGGCGGACCAGCCGCGCGCCGAAAAGCCGCGAACGCTGTGCCATCTCTTCTCCGAGCGGCCGATCTATCGGCCGGAGGAGAGTGCGCACATCAAGGGCTTCGTGCGCAGCTATCGCGGCGGCGCGCTAAGCCTGACGAAGACCGGCGGAACGCTTGTCGTGACAGGCCCCGGCAATCAGGAGTGGCGTATTCCGGTGAAGCTCGACGCCGCCGGCGGCTTCTACCACAAGTTCGACGCGCAAACGCAGGCGACGGGCGACTATGCAGCGCGGTTCGAACCGGACGCGCCGAAAAAGGATAAGACCGAAGCGCAGAAGAGCGATACGAACGAAGCCGCTGAGGCAGAGAGCGAAGCGACAGATGCCGCTCAAGACATCTCCTGCGGCCAATTCTCGTTCAAGAAAGAAGCCTATCGTCTGCCGACGTTCGAAGTCGTGCTCAACGCGCCGCAGACCGTCGCGCTCGATGGGACTTTCGATGTCGATCTCCTCGCCCGCTATTTTGCCGGTGGCCTGGCGGCGGAACGTCCCGTCAAATGGCGCGCGGCGCAGTTTCCGCATGTCTTCACGCCGCCAGGACGCGAGGGCTTTCTCTTTTCGACCGACGCGCGCTTCTCGGGCGACGGCAAGTTCAAGTCCACCGCGGTGCTGGAGCGCGATCAGCGCACGGACGCCGGCGGCGCCGCGCGCATGACCTTCGACACGACGATCGAGCCGACGGCGCAGCCGCGCCGCTACTCCATCGAAGCGACAGTCACGGGCGACGACGGCATAGAAGTGCGCAACGTTCAGAACGTCATCGCGCTGCCGCCCTTCGTGCTCGGCGTCAAGACGCCGCGCTATGTGGAGCGTCCCGGCGTCATCGCACCGGAGCTCATCGCCATAGACGGCAAGGGCGACGCAGTCGCCGGCCTCGACATGACGCTGCGGCTCATCAAGCGCAACTGGATTTCGACGCTGCAGGCGTCGGACTTTGCGCAAGGCGCGGCGAAATATGTGACGCAGGCGCAGGACGACGTTCTGATCGAGCGCAAGGTGACGAGCGCCAAGGAGGCGCAGAAAATCGAACTGGAGACGCGCGACGCCGGGGTCTATCTCGTGCAGCTCGAGGCCTATGACAGGCTCAAGCGGCGTCAGCAGGTGAGCGTCGATTTCTTCGTCGGCGGCGACACGCCGGTTACTTTCGCCCGGCCGCCCGCCGAGTCTGCGACGATCACCACCGACAAGGACAAATACGCGCCGGGCGAGACGGCTACGCTCATCATCCAGTCGCCGTTCCAGAACGCGCGCGCGCTCGCCATCGTCGAACAGCCGGGCGGCGTCTATGACTATCGTTTCGTCGACATCGCCAATGGCTTTGGCCGCTATGCGTTGCCGGTGAAAAAGGAGCAGATGCCGAAGCTCGCCGTGCATTTCCTGATCATGCGCGGACGGCTGAAGGATGCGCCGCCGCAGCCGACGGCGACCTTCGATCAAGGCAAGCCGGTCACGATCGCCGCGACGAAATGGGTCGAGGTGACGCCGGTCAAGAACATCGTCAATGTGAAGCTCGAACATCCCGCGAAGGCGCGTCCGGGCGATACGATCGAAGTCGCGCTGCGGCTCTCAGACGACGCTGGCAAACCACTCGCCGGCGAAGCCACCTTCTGGATGGTCGATCAGGCGGTGCTGTCGCTCGCCAAGGAACGGCCGCTCGATCCGCTGCCCGATTTCATCGTCGAGCGCGAAACGAAAATGGCGGCGCGCGACACGCGCAACATGGCCTTCGGCGTCATTCCGCTCGAGGAGATCGCCGGCGGCGACGGCGACGAACTGCAGGAATGGGGCGCGGAGAACAACATCTCCGTGCGCAAGAATTTCACGCCGGTGCCGATCTATCTGCCGAGCGTGAAGGTCGGCCCCGACGGCGTTGCGAAAATCAAGGTGCAGCTCCCCGACACGCTGACCGTCTTTAAGCTGCGCGCCAAGGCGGTCAGCGGGCCGGATCGCTTCGGCGCGGCCGGCGGCGAACTGCTGATCCGCCAGGCGCTCGTCGCGCAGCCGGCGTTGCCGCGCTTCATCCGGCCGGGCGATTCCTTCGACATCGGCCTCGTCGCGCGCATCGTCGAAGGACCCGGCGGCGCGGGCAAAGCGTCGATCGCGGCGCCGGCGCTGACGCTCTCGGGCGATGCCAGCCGCAAGATCGAGTGGACGCAGAACAAGCCTGTGCGGATCGATCTGCGCGCGCAGGCGCCGGCCCAACTCGCGGGCGACGCGACGCTCGGCTTCCGCATCGAGCGCGACGCCGACCGCGCGAAAGACGCCGTCGAGATCGCCCTTCCTGTAAAGGGCGATCGCGACGCGACGCGCCGTTTCGAACTGGTCGAGATCGCGCCGGGCGAAACGAAGACGCTGCCTCCCGCAGGCGAGCAGGCGCGGCCTGGCAGCTTCTCGCGCGAGATGATCGTCGCCGCCGACCCGTCGGTCGTGAAGCTCGTCGCCGGATTGAATGCGCTCGTCGAATATCCCTATGGCTGCACCGAGCAGCGCCTGTCGCTCGCGCGCGGCGGGCTCGCGCTGAAAAGCTTTGGACCGATCCTGGCGGCGGCGGGGCTCGAAGATCGGGTCTCCGCCAATGTGAAATCGACGGCGCAGATCATCGATCAGGCGATCGACGCCGACGGGCTCGTCGCCTTCTGGCCGCGCGCACGCGGCACGGTTTCGCTCACCGCCTGGGCCTATGATTTTCTGGCGCGCGCCGAACGCGCCGGAGAGCCCATCGACAAGACGCTGCTGGATCGTCTCGCCAATATCCTGAAACTATCGCTGCGCTCGGATTATCCGCGACTGCTTTCGGGCGATGAATTGCGCGAGCGGGTCGAGGCGCTGTCGGCCCTGGCCGAAGGCGGCAAGCTCGACGAATCATATGTTGCCGAATTCGCGCGCCGCGCCGACTTTCTGCCCAATGTCAGCGTCGCGCAGATGGCTTCCGCAGCCGCGCTTCTCCCCAATGTCGACCAGCGCGCCGTCGCGTCGCTGATCGACACGATGTGGAGCCGCGTGAAATTCGCCAGCCGCAACGGCGTGCAGGTCTATGCGGGACAGGCGACGGAAAGCGCCTTGCCGATCATCCTGCCGTCCGAAACGCGCAGCATCGCCGAAATGCTGCGCGCGGCGGCGCTGACGGCTTCCGGAGATCCGCGCGCCAATGCGCTGCGCGACGCGCTGTTGCGGCTTGGCGAAGGCGACGGCTGGGGAACGACCAACGCCAACGCAGCCGCGGTCGAAGCGCTCGCCGAAGGCTGGCGGCGGCCGGCAGCGGCGATCGCGGTGAGCTTCAACGACGGCGGGCAGGATCGCGCGCTGACGCTCGACGCCAATAATCCTGTCGCCCGCTACGCATCGAAGAACGATGCGCCGCTGAAGATCGCCAACGGCTCCAACGCGCCGCTCGTCGCGATGATCGAGACGAGCTACACGCCGACCGAGCCGGGCGCGAAGGCCCAGCCGACCAGCGACGGATTCACCATCACACGGCAGAGCTGGCGCGTCGAAAGCGGCAAGCCGCCGGCGAAGATCGAACTGCAGGAGGACGTTCTGCAGGTGAAACAGGGCGACCTTGTCGAGGAAACGGCGGAGGTGGTCAATCCCGAGGATCGCACGCATATCGCGATCTCGATCCCGCTCGCCGCGGGCTTCGAGCCGCTCAACCCGAACATCGCGACGGCGCCCGCCGAAGCGCAGCCGTCGTTTGCGCCGACGCTGCAGCCGAGCTGGGTCTCCTTCGGCGACGACCGCGTGTTCTACGCCTACGATTCGCTTCCCAAAGGAACCTACCGTTTCGCCTTCCGCTTGCGCGCGCAGACGGCCGGCGCCTACACGCAGCCGCCCGCGCTCGTCGACGCGATGTACAAGAAAGGGCTTCGGGCGACGAGCGCCGGCGCGCGGGTGGAGATCGGGAAATAGGCGCATGTCGAGCGGATTAGCGCGAAGGATCGCCGCTGGTCTCATCGCGGCATTTGTCGCCGGCGCCGCGTGGCTGTCGCACGCGGCGCTGTCGCGCGCCGAACTCGTCTCTCCGCGTCCAAGCTCGATCGTTTACGATCGCAACGGCGCCTTCCTGACGCAGATCGGCGAGAGGACTCGCGACGCCGCGACGGGAGCGGCGCGCGTCGATTACGGCTATTGGCCTCTGCCGGCCGTCCCGCGAAAAATCGCCCGCGCGACGCTCGCCCTCGAAGACCGCCGCTTCTACGATCACCCCGGCGTCGATATACGCGCGCTGCTGCGCGCCGCATGGCGCAATCTGACCGCGCGCGGCAGACGCGAAGGCGCCTCGACGATCGCCATGCAGGTCGCGCGCATGCAGAACGAGAGGCCGCGCACGCTCGCCGAGAAGCTGATGCAGGCGGGAACGGCGCTCGCCATCGTCGCGCGTCACGGCCATGACGCGACGCTCGCCCATTATCTGCGGCTCGCGCCCTATGGACTCAACGGACATGGCGTCGCCTACGCCGCGCGCTTTTATTTCGACAGGCCGGTCGACGATCTCTCCTGGGCGCAGGCGGCGCTGCTCGCCGCCATTCCGCAATCGCCGGGGCGGATGAACATCACGCGCGAGAGCGGCCTCAGACTGGCGACGGCGCGGGCGCGTCATGCGCTCGCGCGGCTCGAAGAGGAAGGCGCGCTTGACGCCGCGCAGGCGGCGCTGGCGCGCGCCGAGCTCGATCATATGCTTCCGCTCGACGCCAAGCGCCGTCCCGAGACTCTGCATCTGGCGCTCCGCTACGAGGCGCTCGCGCGCGAGGGATTGGCGCGGCCTATTGCAGAAAGCGACAGGCGCATCCATGCGACGATCGATATGGCGGTCGAGCGGGACGTCCTGCATCTCGCGCGCCGCTATCTATCGAATTTCCGCAGCCGCGGCGCGCGGCAAGTCGCGGTCATGGTCGTCGAACGGGGAGCCAACGCCGTCATCGCCGACGTCGGCTCATCGGACTACAATGATCCGCAGGCGGGCGCTTTCGATTTCACGCGCGTGCGGCGCTCGCCCGGCTCGACGCTAAAACCCTTCATCTATGCGCTGGCCTTCGAGCGCGGCGTTCTCAAGACCACGGATCTTCTGAACGACATTCCCGAAGGCGCCTCGGGCGTATCGAACGCCGACGGACTCTATCTCGGACCGATGACGCCGCGCCAGGCGCTCGCCAATTCCCGCAACGTGCCGGCGACGAATCTGCTGCGTCGCGTCGGGCTTGAAGCGAATTTCAATTTCCTGCGCGACCTCGGCCTGCATGATCTCGAAACGCCGGCGGAGAGTTTCGGAATTTCAATGGCGATCGGCGCACTACCGACCCGCCTCGAGGATGTGATGCGCGCCTATGCCGCCCTCGCGGACGACGGGATGATGCGCGAGCTTGCGTTCACCCGGGATGAGGCGCGGCGTCCGCCGCGTCGCGTGCTCTCCATCGACAGCGCGCGGCTGATCGCCTCGATGCTCGCCGATCCGCAGGCGCGGCTTCCGTCTTTTCCACGTTACGGACCGCTCGAATATCCGTTCGCCGTCGCGGTGAAGACCGGAACGTCGCAAGCCTATCGCGACGCCTGGACGATCGCCTTTTCGCATAAATTCATCGTCGGCGTATGGATCGGTCGCGGCGACGCCGGCGCCATGCGCGCGATGACGGGCGTTTCATCGGCGGCGCGGCTCGCTCATGCCGTGCTCGCCAAGCTGCATGACGCGAGGCCCGGCGACATCGCGCCGGAAACCTTCGCGCCGCCGCCCGGCCGCGTCGCGATCGACCTTTGCCGCGCGGGCGATGGCGGCGACTGCGCGCAGACGCTGCGCGAATGGGTGAAGCCGGAAGACGCCGATTGGAGCCAGACGCAACATCCGCGTCCTCATCCCGAGGAGCCGCGAAGCAGCGTCTCGAAGGATGTTCCGGCAACAGCGCTCTGCGCGCCGGCCGCCTTCGAGACGCGCCTTTCAGGCGCGCCTCAGGGTGAGGAAGCGGATCATAGGTGCGACTCTGGAGCACTGAGCGTCGCGCCGCTCGTGATCGCGACGCCGGAACACAACACGCATATCTGGCGAAACCCCGAGCAGCCCGAGCGCCTGAACCGTCTCGCGCTGAAACTCGCGCCGTCAGGCGCTAATGCGCAGATCGTCTGGACGATCGACGGCGAACCTTTCGCCACGGCGCAAGCGGACGAGACCGTGTTCTGGCCGATGACGCCGGGCGCGCATCGGATTCAGGCGCGGCTGGCGCTCGCGCCTATCGCGTCGCGCGCGGTCAGAATCGTGATCGAGTGATGCTTGGGCGTGCGCCACTCGTCGTCGCCCTCCAGATCCCGGCGTGCCCGTCGATCCGTACTATACGGCGGGATCTCCCGCCTTCGATTCTTCAATTATTCTCACGAGCAGGCGATCCAGTTTTTTCTTTCGCAACCACGTCAGCACGGGCTTCGCCCTTGGATCTTTCTTTCGACACCGAAGTGTTTATGCTTGTTCTAGTGGAAACGAAAAAATTTCCAAATAAATTAATCGAAGCGGCAATAATTCCGGCCCCTGAAAAAAGTATAATTTTTGCCAATTGAAAATTTTTAAATTCGTGCATGTATTCCATCTGTGTGTAAATTGCCTGCACGGGCTCGCTCAGTGAATTGAAAAGCGCCCCCTCGACAGCCATGAACAACACTATGAAGATAAAACCCCAGGTTAATAGCTTTCGAGGCGTTGTGCGCGCGGCAACAACGCGCTGTCGGAATGCGTCCCGCGCGAGATACATGAAAAAAACCATTACCAAATATCCATATAACGTAGTATAGAGGTATAAGCCATTCTAACGAGCAGATCTCTGTCATATTCACTACATTTAACGTGACTAAATCTTGAAGGCGCGTAAGAGATGAAAGCCATCTCAAATTTGAAAAGCATAGATCTAGCCCTGGCGATATAAAGATTGGGAGAATGAGGCCAAGAACTGTCATGGTCAAAATAAAATATCCCAGGTTCCGCTCCTCGCGCGTGCGAGAAGCTATCTGGTCGACCAACGATTCATTGCTCTTATCTATCATGTAGACTTAACCGTGCAGAAAACCGATGGGCACTATCAGGAGCAGCGGCGTCTCGCGAAAGTCCGGAAGTCGCCAGGGGTGACGCGGCAGCCGCGTAACCATCCGGCCAGCCAGGCTCAGCAAGCAGCGAACCGCATGCCTGCAAGCGCTCCCTATTCGCCAGCTTGAGAATGGAGGACGCACATTGAGCGCTGCGTCGAATTCGTAATTTTGAGGCGCCTTAGGCTTTCGTCCGCGCATGCGCCGAATCTCCGCCGCTACTTCAGCCGCCTGCATCATGCGCCGCCTTCCCCTGAAAATGGAGTCGATAGACCGGCTGCCCCGGGATGAAGCCGGACGTCTCATGCCGCACGACGATCTTCGTCGCCGCGTCCGGCCCGATCGTATCGCCGTCCTTGATGACAGGCCCCACCTCGATCAGATAGCCGGCGAGATCGAGCATCAACCCGTTGAGTTGGCGCGGGTCGCCCTTAAAACCTCCGGCTTCGATTTCCATGAGGCCGAAGGCGGCGAGTCCGCGCGTCACGCCCGACACGCCGCCGTCGGCGTCGCGGCTGAGCTTGATCGCGACGCAAAACGGAATCGGCGGCTTCCGGTCGCCGGGCGCGATGGTTTCCGCGACAAGCGGCGCCGGCCAGAGCGAGTCGGAACGCGCCCAATGAACGGCCAGAGCGTCTTTTGTCGCGTCAATGACTGCGGCGACCAGCTGCCCGTGCAAGGCCGCGCGCCGTTTGGCGTCCGCGCCGCCGCTGAGACTCGCCAGCAAATGGGCCTTGTGTTTCGAGACTGCCTCCCAAGCGTCGTCAGGCCATTGCCACGCGAATTGCACGCAAGGGTCATCTGGACGCCTCCAAAAACCTCTGGCCAAATCGGCGTTGAGTTGATTCACTTGGTCATGTCGCAAGGGGATCGCGGCCATGGCGAAGGGAACGCCCGGATTTTTTGATGTCGACGAACGGCTGGCTGAGCTGTCGGCGAAGGGCGACGATCTGGAGCGCGTGAAGGCGCTTGTCGATTTCGAGATGTTCCGGGCGGCGCTGGAGGCGGCAGTCCCGCGGGCCGACCGCTCCAAGGGCGGGCGTCCGCCATTTGATCATGTATTCATGTTCAAGGTGCTGATCCTGCAAGCAATGCATTCTCTGTCGGACGAGCGCTGCGAATATCTGATCAAGGACCGCCTGTCGTTCATGCGCTTTCTCGGATTGGGTTTGGCCGACGCGGTTCCCGACGCCAATACGATCTGGACGTTCCGCGAGGCGCTGAAGAAGGCAAATGCGGCCGACCGCTTGTTCGAGCAGTTCGACGCAGCGCTGCGCGAGGCCGGCTTTCTCGCGATGTCGGGCCAGATCGTCGACGCCACGATTGTCGCCGCGCCCAAGCAGCGCAATACGAACGGCGAGAAGCAGGCGATCAAGGACGGCCGCATTCCAGAGGGCTGGAAGGACAAGCCGGCGAAGCTCGCACAGAAAGATCGCGATGCGCGTTGGACGGTCAAATATACGAAAGCCAAAGTGCGGGAGGAGGACGGCTCTGTTCCGCCGGTCGATCTCGCCATCCCCGCATTCGGATACAAGAACCATGTGTCGATCGACCGGGCGCATGGGCTGATCCGCAAATGGACGGCGACGCACGCTGCCGCGCATGACGGCGCGCGGCTGGAGGATGTGCTCGACAAAACCAACACGGCGAGCGAGGTCTATGCGGACACGGCGTATCGCTCGGCGAAGAATGAAGCGATGCTGTCGCGGCGCGGCTTCGTCTCGCGCATTCATCGCAAGAAGCCCAAGGGCAAGCCGATGCCGGAGCGAACGCGCATCGCCAATGCGCAGAAGTCGAAAGTGCGCAGCGCCGTCGAACATGTGTTCGCGCATCAGAAAGGGCTGATGGGCCTGTTCGTGCGAACAATCGGCCTGGCGCGGGCGCGGCTCAAGATCGGGCTCGCCAATCTCGCCTACAACATGCGCCGCTTCGTCTGGCTGCGCGAGAGAGGGGCGCCTGCGTAGCAAAATTAGCGGCAAAGACGGCGCCGCTCACCGGGCGACGCCGCTTTCGAAGCCCATGAACCGATTCTCCCCGGAAGGATGGCCTCGAGCCGCCTCACGCCCAACACCCAGTCACGAAAAGCCAGGTTATTGGAGGTGCCCAGCTTTCGAAATCGGGCACGGCGCGTCGACCTTCCCCACCCCGAACCATGTCGAAGAATGTGTCACTAACCTTGCGGGCATGTTTCAATCATGTTTTCAGTCTCGCGGACCATCCATGACACAATCTGGGAGCGGGTTGCATTCCCTCATGGAACACGTAATGTTTAGAGATCCCTGACTCGGATTCCCGAAGTGATAAAGAAAGTCGACCCATATTACTTCATTGTGATTGTCATCCCGATGAACGACCCAGTAGCCGCTGCTTTTATCATACTCAATATGTTTATTCCTGTTTTTTGAAATGTAGTCCTTAGATAGACTGACGTCTGGGTATTTTTTTAGAAAGAGCTGCACGTCTTGAGAATTTTGAACTAGTGCAATTGCCGCTTCATCTGACTGAAGCAGTCTACTATCCTCGCAAAAATAACGATCTCTAGCATCACTATATATTTGCACAGCAAACCCGACAGCGAGGATACACAACAAAAGAAAGAACGGCAGCGAAACCAACATAAATCCGGCGAGAGCAATCGTCTTCAACTCCTTGAACGCTCGTTTTTTTATAAAATGTGAATCCAAATTGAGCCCTCAATCCCGTACTTTTCACTGCTTGACCCTAACCGCTTCGCTTACGACTTCGCCAGCGCCGCGTTGCCCGGAAACTCCGCGCCCCCCGTCACGATGATCGCCAGAATTGATTCGGTTGTCGAGAAGGGCATGTCTTCTCTCGCGCGTGATTTACGATTCCCGGTCGCCGCCGGCGACCGAGGCCAGTTCATTCACGCTGATGCGAGGAATGTGCAATCGTCGATAAACAACGTCCGCCCTCAACCCGCGGCGGTGATGCGCTCGATTTCCGCGCCGCAGCCTGAAAGCTTCTTCTCCAGCCGCTCGAAACCGCGATCGAGATGATAGACGCGGTTGATCGTCGTCTCGCCGCGCGCGGCGAGCGCCGCGATGACGAGCGAGACGGAGGCGCGCAGATCCGTCGCCATGACCGGGGCGCCGTCGAGATGATCCGCCCCCGTGACGATCGCCGTATCGCCTTCCAGCTTGATTTGGGCGCCAAGCCGCGCAAGCTCCTGCACATGCATGAAACGGTTCTCGAAAATCGTTTCGGTGATGCGGGAGACGCCCTTGGCGCGCGTCATCAGCGCCATGAACTGCGCCTGCAGATCGGTCGGAAAGGCCGGGAACGGCGCGGTCGTGACATCGACGGGCGAAATGCCGGCGCCATTGCGCGTCACGCGCAGCCCCTCGTTCGTCTCGGTCACGCTGGCGCCCGCTTCTTCGAGGACATCGAGCGCCGCCTGCAGGAGGTCGGCGCGCGCGCCGGCGAGCATAACGTCGCCGCCGGTCATCGCCACCGCCATGGCGTAGGTGCCCGCCTCGATGCGATCCGGCATGACGGCGTGCCGCGCGCCGTAAAGCGAACCGACGCCCTCGATCTCGATCGTCGATTGCCCGGCGCCCTTAATGCGCGCGCCCATTTTTATGAGGCAGTCGGCGAGATCGACGACTTCCGGCTCACGCGCCGCGTTGCGCAATACAGTGGTTCCGCGCGCCAGCGACGCCGCCATCAGCGCGGTGTGGGTGCCGCCGACCGTGACCTTCGGGAAATCGATCTCGGCGCCGATGAGGCCGTTCTTCGCCGAGGCGACGACATAGCCATTCTCGATGTCGAGTTTGGCGCCGAGCTTTTCCAGCGCCATGAGCAGAAGATCGACCGGGCGCGTGCCGATGGCGCAGCCGCCGGGCAGCGACACCCGCGCCTCGCCGCAGCGCGCGAGCAGCGGCGCCAGCACCCAGAAGCTCGCGCGCATGCGCGAGACGAGATCATAGGGCGCGGTGGTGTCGACGATCTCGCGCGCGGTGAGATGAACCGTGCGGCCCGCGTCAATGGACTCGCCGGTGCGTCTGCCGGCGATGGCGTAATCGACGCCATGGTTGCCGAGGATGCGCTCGAGCAGCGTCACGTCCGCGAGCAGCGGCATGTTGGCGAGCGTCAAGGTCTCGCGCGTCAGCAGCGAGGCGATCATCAGCGGCAGAGCGGCGTTCTTCGCGCCGGAGATGGGAATCACGCCATTGAGCCGGGTTCCGCCGACGATCTTGATCTTGTCCATCACCCCTCGCTGTCGGTTTTCGGGTCCCGGCCGTCTTTCGTCTGCGCCGGGGCCCGCTGCGCGCGCTCCCGCGCCTTGCGGCGGGCGAGATTGGCGCGCAATGCGGCCGCCAGCGCCGCTTTCTTCTTCGGCGCCCCGCTAGGCTTCGGGCCAAAATCCGCCCCTTTTGGGGCGCGCTTTGGCTGCTCCTCGTCCTCTGCCATCTCGCGGTTCGGCGTTCTTCTGCGAAATCTCTGCGAATCTAGGGTGTTGCGGGCCGAGTCACAGCGTGCGCACGGCGAGCGTCGCGTTGATGCCGCCAAAGGCGAAGGAATTCGACAGCGCGACGCGAATCGGCATTTGGCGCGCGACATTGGGAATGGCGTCGACTTCGCATTTGGGATCGGGCTCGAGAAAATTGATCGTCGGCGGCGCGATCTGATCGCGTAGCGCGGAGATCGTCACAACGAGCTCCAGCCCGCCGCTCGCGCCCAGCGCATGGCCGTGCACGGGCTTCGTGGAGGAAACCGGCGGCGGCTTGTCGCCGAAGACGGCGCGCATGGCCTGCGATTCGGTGATGTCGTTGGCGTAGGTGGCCGTGCCATGGGCGTTGAGATAATCGACGTCGCCAGGCTCCAGTCCCGCGCTTTCGAGCGCAAGCCGCATGCAGCGGGACGGGCCTTCGACGTCGGCGCGCAGCGGATCGAAGGCGTCGCTCGTCGTGCCATAGCCGGCGAGTTCGCAGAGCGGCGTCGCGCCGCGCGCTTGCGCGCCTTCCAGCGTCTCCAGAATGAAGACTGCGGCGCCTTCGCCGAGCGTCATCCCGTTGCGCTTCTGCGAGAAGGGCCGGCAGAGATCGGGCGTCAGAACGCGCAGCGCCTCCCAGGAGCGAATCGAACCGTTGATCACGCAGGCTTCGGCGCCGCCGGCGATGGCGCGGTCGGCGCGGCCGGCGCGCAACATTTCAAAGGCTTCGCCGATCGCCTGAGTCGCCGAGGAGCAGGCGGAGGCGAGCGCGAAGGTCGGCCCCTTGGCGCCGTAGCGCATGCCGAGAGTCGTCGGCGCGGCGCTCGGGATGAGACGCGGCACGGTCAGCGTGTCCGGACGGCCGTCGAGCTTATATTCCTGATAGGCGTTGTTATCGATCGTCGAGGCGCCGCCGATGCCGGTGCCGATGATGACCGCCGTGCGCGGCCCGCCGACCTGCTTGCGCTCGAAGCCGGCCTGCGCGAGCGCTTCGTCGGCGGCGACGATGGAGAATTGCGTAAAGGGATCGCAGTAGGGAAGCAACTCGGCTTCGAGATAGGCTGCAGGATCGAAATCGGGGACCTGCGCCGCGATTCCGATTCGTCCGGTAAAGGGGCGCTGTAGTTTCACGGGCCGCACGCAAGAGACGCCGTCGCGCGCCGCCTGCCACAGGGCCGCCGCGCCGACGCCGGCGGCCGAGACCGCGCCCATTCCGGTAATGACGATTCTGCGCGCGGCGTTTGGTTGCGGCATCTGCGTTCAATCCCTCTTTGTTTCAATCACGCGCAGCCGCGCGCTGATCTGAAAACCCATTCCAGGTTAATGATGCGCGCGCGCCGGCGTCAAACAGCCGAGGCGGATGAACCCGGCGCTCTCGGGGGGCGCGCGCAAGCGACTGTCTTTCCTCGCTACTTGTTTTTAGCCGAGCAGCTTATTCAGCTCGGCGCGCAAACCATCGGCGACGTCTGGCCTAGCCAGCCCGAACGCCACATTGGCCGCGAGAAACCCAAGCTTGGAGCCTGTGTCATAAGTGCGGCCGTCGAAGCGCACGGCGTGGAAGGGCCGCGTCCTGGCGAGATGAATCATGGCGTCGGTGAGCTGGATCTCGCCGCCGGCGCCCTTCTCATGCTTTTCGAGCATCGCGAAGATTTCCGGCTCGAGTATATAGCGGCCCGAAATAATGAAATTGCTCGGCGCCGTTCCCTGCGGCGGTTTCTCCACCATGCCGGTGATTTCGAACGTCGCGCCGTAATCCTTGCCGCGCGCGACGATGCCATATTGATGCGTTTCTTCCGGCTTCACTTCCTCGACCGCGATGATGTTGCCGCCATGCTTTTCGTAAGCCGCGACCGCCTCCGCGAGACAGCGCGCGGTCTTGCCCGGAGCGGGAAGCGTGATCATGTCGGGCAACAGCACCGCGAAAGGCTCGTCGCCGATGATGTCGCGCGCGCACCACACAGCATGGCCGAGGCCAAGCGGTGCCTGCTGGCGCGTGAAGCTCGTCGCGCCGGCGGCCGGCAGGTCCGACATCAGAGCTTCATATTCCTTTGACTTGTTGCGGCGACGGAGCGTGTCTTCGAGTTCATAGGCCATATCGAAGTGGTCTTCGATGGCCGCCTTGCCCCGCCCTGTGACGAAAACGAAATGTTCGATTCCCGCCTCTCGCGCTTCATCGACGACATGCTGCACGACAGGCCGATCGACGACAGTGAGCATCTCCTTGGGCACGGCCTTGGTCGCCGGCAGGAACCGCGTGCCGAGGCCAGCGACAGGGAAAACAGCCTTGCGAATGCGTTTGTTCATGGAGAAGCCCGTTGAGAGTTGACGGCGGAGGGGTCATAGCGGCGATTCGATCAGGAAGCGACTCCCCGAGGACCGGCGAACGGCGTCTTGAAACCGCGGCGTTTAGCACGATTTGGCCTTTTCGTAGAGGTCACGGCGGCGGACGCAAAGGATGCCGGGCGTTTAGGCAAATGACGGCGTTGGGCGCCGAACATATGAGAGGAAGATTGCTGCATGACGGTTCTGGTTACGGGCGGCGCCGGCTACATCGGCAGTCATACGGTTCTCGAACTGCTCGACGCCGGCGAGCCTTCTCCCGTCGTGCTCGATGATCTTTCGACGGGTTTCCGCTGGTCGGTCCCCGATGGGGCGCCGCTCGTCGTCGGCGATTTCGGCGACGAGAGTCTCGTTTCGGATTTGATCGCGCGCCACAACGTCGATGAGATCATCCATTTCGCCGCAAAGATCGTGGTCCCCGACTCCGTCGCCGATCCGCTTGGCTATTACCTCAACAATACGGCCAAAGCGCGCACGCTGCTCGCAACGTCGGTGGCGCGCGGCGTGAAGCGATTCATCTTTTCCTCGACCGCCGCCGTCTACGGCGATCCGCTGCATAATCCGGTGACCGAAGACGAGCCGCTGAAGCCGGTTTCGCCTTATGGGCGATCGAAACTCATGGTTGAGTGGATGCTCGAGGATACGGCGCGCGCGCATGGCCTCGCCTATGTCGCGCTGCGTTATTTCAACGTCGCCGGCGCCGATCCGAAAGGACGTTCGGGACAGTCGTCTCCCAACGCCACGCATCTCATCAAGGTGGCCGTGCAGGCGGCGCTCGGCCTGCGCCCGGAACTGCAGGTTTTCGGACATGATTACCCGACGCCGGACGGCACATGCGTGCGCGACTATATCCAGGTCACCGACCTTTCGCGCGCGCATCTCGACGCATTGCATTACCTGCGCGAAGGCGGCGCCAATCTCACGGCGAACTGCGGCTATGAGCGCGGCTTTTCCGTTCTCGAAGTGATCGAGTCTGTGAAGCGCGTCTCGGGCGTCGATTTCGCCGTCGAAATGGCGCCGCGACGGCCCGGCGACCCGGCGGCGATCGTCGCGGCCAATGAGCGAGTCCGCCGCACGCTCGGCTGGACGCCGCAATACGACAACCTCGACGACATCGTTCGCCAGGCGCTCGAATGGGAAAAGCATCTGATGGCGCGCAGCGGCTGATAGAGGTCCGAATTCCCAGAACTTAAGCGATGGGTGAAGTTTTCATTGTCTTCGCCGCCGCGCGATGATAGTTAAGCAAATGCCTAAGCGTTCGGAGCGCCTCGATCTCATGTTCTCCGCGCTCGCCGACCCCACGCGGCGCGCGATGATCGAGCGCCTGGCGCGCGGGCCGGCGAATGTCAGCGAATTGGCGAAGCCGCTCAAAATGTCACTCCCTGCGGTCATGCAGCATTTGCAGACTCTGGAGCAGAGCGGCCTGGTGACGAGCCGCAAGATCGGACGCGTGCGCACCTGCCGCATCCAGCCGAAGCGGTTTGACGCCGTGCAGGCGTGGCTGGCGCGTCAACGCGCGGAATGGGAAGCGCGCTTCGACCGGCTGGACGCGTTCCTGGAGAAAAGCGAGGAAAAGGATGAACGATCAAAGCCTCGATCTTGAGATTTCCCGTTTCCTGAATGTTCCCCGCGCGCGCGTCTGGCGCGCCTGGGCGGATCCGGCGCTGCTGAAGGAATGGTGGTGCACGCGGCCCTGGACGACGGACGTTCGCGCCTTCGATTTTTATCCCGGCGGGGCGTTTCACACCTTCATGCGCGGACCGGATGGCGGCGAAAGCGACAATCCAGGCTGCTTCCTCGATATTACGCCGCAGGAACGCATCGTCTTCACGCCGATGCTGCGCGGCGGCTGGCGTCCCGCCTCGCCCTGGCTCGCCTTTACGGCGGTCCTGACCATGGCCGACGAGGGGGCCGGCACGCGTTACGTCGCGCGGGTGATGCATAGGGACGACGCCGAGCGCCGGCGCCACGAAGAGCTTGGATTTTTTGACGGCTGGGGCACATGCATCACCCAGCTCGAGGAAGCCGCGCAAAGAATCGCCTGACGCGGGACGTCCTCCGGCGTGCGCACGATGGAATTTTTTTATGATCCGCGCCGTGCTAAAGAAGGCGCGCACGGTCCCGTAGCTCAGCAGGATAGAGCAGCGGTTTCCTAAACCGAAGGTCATGGGTTCGAATCCCTTCGGGACCGCCATAAAATCAAAGATTTATTGAAAGCGATCTTCCCAGCGGACAGCATTGGGAAGCCTGTGGGAAGATCCAAAAAGGGCGATTTGATATCCACATCATGCAGCGCCCTACCCCCGCCGACCAGCGCCGATCTTCGCGCTGAGAGGGCGTCGCTGGCGCATGGGTTTGGTGCACGGGGCTGGGCTGCGCGAATCATAGCAGGATCGATGCGATGCGCGCGCCGCCCGAGACGCCTTTCATCGCAATTGGCGTGGTCGCGCCGATTCCTCTGTTCGGCGAGCGGCTCGCGCGACGTGCATCTGGTGCCGACTGGCCGCCGTATCTGGCACAGCGGGAAGTTAGCGTGACACGGATTCGCTGTGGCGGAGCAGTAGACGTGACGCCGCGACGATCTATCTTTTCAGCATGAACTTAGAATTATGGGAGGAGAGCAGGGGTTTAAGACCGCTTTGTTCGGGGCTCTTTGCGGAGCGTTTTTGCTGCGACTCCGTCAGTTTCGGCGGGGCTAATGCGGAAAATCGGAGCGCAAGTCTATGCCCGAAAAGGAATCTCACGATCCTCAGCCCGCGCCAACGCATCACGAGTTGGCGGAGTTGAAAGATAAATCTGTTTGGGTCAAGGGCGGTGTGGGTGTAGCGCTGTTTACCGCCATTGTGACGGCGGTTTTTCAGTTCGGGCAATGGTTTTACCAAGACCTATCCCGGAAGAAAGAGCAGGATATTGCGAATATTTTGGATGTCCAAAAATCTCTAAATGAATTTGTTTATCCGAGATTTTGGCGAAGCAAGCGTGTGATTGAGGCGATGGAAGAAAGCAGACAAAATACAGATATCCTCGGAATTCTGGCGGAATTCGATGGGCTCGAAGCTAAATGGCTTGACAACGAAGCCTATCTGAGAGCCCGTTTACAATTTTATGTAGACAGCCCTGCCGGCAGGCTGGCGCAATTTAAGCGCGACAGTATCAGTCGTGAAAACCCCGAGTGCGTTAACCCTGATGCTTTCGACAGAACCGGTGTTAATCGTGACAATGCGAGCGACGTCTTGCAGCTCCTGTCCCACTGTCAGTTCCTTGCCGGAGTAAGCATTAAGAAATTGCGCAAGATCGATGAGTGTCGGCAACTAACGGCACTAGGCGAACAAAGAAAGGAGTTCGAACAAAAGCTTGCTAAATTCCGATTGGACCAAGCTTGGTATCTGCAAGACATCCTCCAATGCGCAGTGGCAAAACAAGCTGAAATATCGCGCGGAACTTTATTAAGCAGCCTTGAGGATCGTGTGTCAGAGCTGGCCGGCTGGGCTCGGACTGATTGCGATCAAGCGTATCGCAAGTATATCGAAGAGGTTAAGAGATCTGCTCGGAATGATCGTTTCGCGGCGAAGATTAACGAGTGGGACGCTCTATCTCCAGCCTCAAAATACTGCAAACAGGCCGGCACCCGCTAACGGGGAATAGGTGTTTGCAAGGATGATTTGTCATGGATTCCGCTGGGGGCGCGCAAAGGCTTCATGCGAGGACAGCTTTTCCCATTTGACGCAGGGCGCTCCGGCATCGGCGGTGACGACCCGGCGCTGATCGAGCCGCCGGTAGCCGCCTGAAAGGCAAGTTCCGCCACTCGCTGAGTGGTGCCGATTATTCCGACACCGTTATCAGGCGACCAGCAAAAACGCCGTTAGCCGCCGTCGGCGTCGCCCGGTGCGCGGAATTAACCCATCTTATTCGTGACGGCGCGACTTTCGGCAGTCGTCGTGATGTCGGGCGGCATGGCCGCGCGGCGGCGTTGGGGTTTTTCACCCCTTCGAGGACCGCACTTTCTGGAACACGTTAGAGGGAGAGGAGAGACGAGCGGGGCACGCCGCCCCGTCGTTCACGGCCCTCCGGGCATGAGCAGCGCCGCCGGCAAGGAGCAGAAGAGATCGGCGTCGGGACAAGCGGCGGCAAAGGCGAGGCGCACGCGGCTCGCGGTCTCGATCACGCGCGCTGCGATTTTCAACAACCGCAGGCGCAGCGTCGAGAACTCGGCTTTCGCCAGATCGCGCGGGCTCGGGATCGCGTCGCGCACGCCGAGCATCAGCCAATAGGCGGCGGTGTGCAGGACGAGGCGAACCTGATTGGCGAGCGCCGAGCGGCATGAGGTTCGATCCGAGCAAAGCTGCGTCTTGTGAAGCTTGATGAGGTTCTCCGCCTGTCCGCGCGCGCAATAGAGGCTGTCGTAGAGCCATTGCGGCGCGCCATGCGCGAGATTGGTGACGATGAAGCGGATGTCGAGGCCGATCCGCGTCGCTTCGATGCGGGCGATCCCGCGGCGCTCCCTGTCCCAGGATTTGGCGCGGTGGCGCGTCTCGGCATAGCCGCGCACGACGTCCTTGTCGTCGAGGGCACGCTCGACACGGACGGCGTCCGCCGTCGCGTCCACCTTCTTGGACAGCGGCTTGGTTCCGGGAAGGCCGAAGACATAATCGACGCCATGATCTTCACACCAGGCCATCGCCTCTTGCCGCGCATAATGTCCGTCGCCGCGAAACAGGATGCGGGTCGCCGGCCAAGACTTGCGAATATGCCGCACGAGCCGGCGCAGGTGCGCTCTCACCTCGACGCCGGACGGGGTCTTGCCCGGGCGCAGGATCATGGCGACGGGGCGGCTCTTCTGCGTGTCGTAGACATGGATCGGCAGAAAGCAGCGCTCGTCGTAATGGGCGTTGAACAGCGACAATTGCTGGTGGCCATGCGCGATGTCGCATGTGTCGTCGATGTCGAGCGTGACCGAGGGCGGCGGGTCGTCGTAGGAGGCCATCCATTGGTCGACGAGCGCGTAGGTGAGACGGATCACGTCGCGCAGGGCGGGCGCATTCTCGAGCCGCGACAGCGTCGGCTGCGAGGCGAGATCGCGGCCCGTGTCAGGCAGGCGCCCGCAGGCGAGCTTGAACGCCGGATCGGAGCGCAGAAAATCGAGATCGTCGGCATCCTCATAGCCGCAGCCGATCGCGAAGATGCGGGCGCGAATCATATCGGCGAGCGTATGGGTGATTCGCGAAGGGTCGCGACGATCGGGAAAGCAGCGCGCCAGCCGTTCAGCGACGCCGAGCCGCCGCTCCGCCATGGCGAGCAGCATGACGCCGCCGTCCGAGGAGATGCGTCCACCGTCGAAAGCGGCTGTGACTTTCTTGCCTTGGACGGCTGGAAAGGAGAAGGCGGGAAACGTATCGTCCGTCATGGCGGGCGTGGCTGTGAGGTCGAAGCGGAACGGGTTGGTGTCAGCAACCGAATCCTACGCCGTTTCAGCCACCTATGCTACGCTCGCCAGCCTTCGAACCGCACCGTCACGAATAAGATGGGTTAACAGGCATCACAAAGCCGATCACGAACGCTGCGGTCGCCATGGCGGCTACCATTAAAATCGACACGCGAAGCTGCCTGCGCGCCGACTCCTGAGCGACTTCCCAATCAAAGTAAGTCGACATGATCCCCTCCATCCTGGTTCGATGGAAGCGTAGTAGCAAGTGCGGGCGACGCCCGAAGTGCGTCTGCGCACACGCAGCGTTAACCTCAATTTACGCGCCAGGCGTCGGCTGGTGGCATCCCACGGGCTAACGGTCGAGCGACGCCATACGGTCAGCGCAGCGCGCTAATTCCTGAGCTCTGACTTGCCGGCCAGTTATTCCAACGGTCATAACGCCTGACCGATATGCGCCCAGTCGCGCATTCCGATTTAAGCAATTTTGATCGGTGAGCATTCGCCGTGCCTCGCAGGCGGCGTTGATGATAGCGCCATAGTTCTCGAAGACGCGGTTGGAGAGCCAGTTCTGACGTAGATACTGCCAGACGTTCTCGATGAACACCCGCGCGTTAGTGCTCGCGGCCGTGGGCAGGGCTCCCAAGCGGGCGAGGAGACTCGCGGGCAAAGTCGAGCGCATGCAACGCAAAGCCACAGCGAAGTTTTCCCCAGTTAGAGAGCAGCGCAATCAGACTGCACCTTCATCACCGGTCGTCGACTCGGAGTTATAGCAGTGGGGACTATCCCGAAGCAGGCCCGAAAGCGGCGCGGCGGCGATGCCTTCGATCAATCTCATAATCCTGGCGCCGCAGGAGACTCCGCCTGGGCAAAATAAGCGGAGGCCTTGCGTAAAATCTCACTGGCTTGCCGAAGCTCGCGGTTCTCACGCTCCAGCGCCTTCAACCGAGCCCGCTCGTCCGTCGTCAGCCCGGCGCGGTCCCCCGCGTCACGCTCCGTCTGCCGGACCCAGCGACGTAAACTCTCGCCCGTGCAGCCGAATTTCGAGGCGATCGACGAAATCGTCTCCCATTCCGAGCCGTATTCGTCGCGATGCTCGTGCACCATTCGAACAGCCCGCTCTCGAACCTCAGAAAATAGGCCATGAGACTCGCGTGGGTTCGAGAAGCGTGTGAAGTCGCTCGTCACGACGATCTGTCTTCACCCGATTGCCAGACTTCACTGGAATCAGCGACGGCGCCACCACGTCGCAGCGATGGCCGAGGCTAGTGAGTTGGTGATGAACACCATAACCGCATGGTCCGGCCTCATAACAAAAAATCAGCGGCTTTCCGGGAAGCCTGAGACGGTTGCATAACTTGCTGATTGCGTGAGGATCATTGGCGATCTCGCCAAGGTATTGCACCGCCCCAGAGCGACCGCTCTCCGCCACCGCAATCGAGATCCGTTCTTTGTGAATATCCAAGCCAACAAATCGGGTATGATCCATTCGGCCCGTCTCCTATGCATGAGGCTCTCTGCCGGGCAGCCGGCTCAACCCTCGTACCGTTGCATATCGGATGACGGGCCACCCTCAGGCCCAGCAATCATAGGGTCTAGCTCGCTCAGAAGGTGAATAAGGACTAACGTCGCATTCAAAAGGAGACAGTCGATAGCGGACGCTCCAAACCACAGAATAGGGCTTGGCATGGCACACCGACTTCCCTTGGAGGGCGTACGAGTTCACCTTTCCGGCTCCGTTCCAGACGATTGCAGCATGGAGCAGGGTGATGCAATCACTCTTTTCGTTAGAAAGTTTCTCGCAGCTGTGTTGCGAGAAGGTGGAACTCTAATTCACGGAAGCCATCGGACTTTTCTAGAGCCGTTGGAAGTCGCTGCTAGATCCTTTGTTCGAAGCGGCGGAGCTAGAGACGCTCTCACGCTTGTCCGTGCTCAAACGTACGCAAGAACGCCCGAGCAGTTGGCGGAAATGGAATTGCAGCGAGATTATGCTGCGGTTCACGTAATTCCGGACGTCCCGGATTCGGATGATCCTGTAACAAGGCGAAGCCTGGTGCCGCTGAGGGAGTGGATGGGAGAGCGCTGCGATGTAGTGGTAGCAATCGGAGGCAGGCACTACGAAATTGGTAAGGCGCTCGCTGGCGTGCCCGAAGAGTTGGAGGAGGCACTCCGTCGTGGAAAACCCGGGTTTGTTGTGGGCGGCTTTGGCGGTGCTATTGCTGGTTATGCAAAGGATCACGATGAAATTTTTTCCAGGCTACGAAACGGACTTTCGCCTGCGCAGAATAGGGCTTTATCTCAGAATACTAACATAGAAGAAATTGTAGAGCATATTGTGTCACAGATAATATTACTGCCGTTGGTTCGAGAAACCATCCCAAGAGGACGCCTCTTTCGCATTTTGGCTCTTGATGGCGGAGGATTGAGAGGAACTTTTACGGCTGCGGTTCTTGCCAAATGGGACGACATGATAAAGAGCGGTGGCGGCAATGACTTGGTGAAACATTTTGACTTAGTTGCTGGGACATCGACTGGCGCGATATTAGCTATCGGTCTTGGCCTTGGATATAAGCCGGCTGAAATGCTCAAATTTTACATAGATGAGGGACCAAAAATATTTCCTAAAAATCGCAAGCTCCGCCACTGGCTTAGGTCCAAACATGAGTCGCGGACTTTGCGTGAAACACTTGAATCTATTCTTAAGACAAGAAAGCTGTCTGAAGATTCTTGCTGTAGATTAGTGATCCCCACGGTCAGAGCTAATCACGGCGAAGCTGAGGCTATAGTTACCGCGCACTCACGTAATCGTACAGCGTTTGCCTCTATAACCGCGGTAGACGCGGCTTTGGCTTCTTCTGCGGCACCCACTTATTTCGATGAAGCAATCGTCGACGGTGCTATCGCAGTAGAACGCTATCTGGATGGTGGAATCTGGGCGAACAATCCCGTATTGCCTGCCATTGCCGAAGCAGTACGGCATCTCAATATTCCTCTGGATCGAATTGACGTCCTAAGCGTGGGCACCATGGGAAATGAACAAGATTTTAGCGAGACGCTTGGTAAAGGGAAGGCCGGATGGGCTCCTACCAGTGCGGACTTGTTTTTCGCGGCGCAGGAACATGCCGCAGCAATGATCGCAGATAGCTTACTAAGCCCCGCGCGTCACCTCCGTATCAATCAAGAGACGCCTAGTGAGATCAAGTTGGATGATGCTAGCGCTATAGACGATATGGCGCTGCGGGGTTCCAATGTTGGGCAGAATTCGTTCATAGCCGTGCGTTCCCGGTTCCTAGATGGCTTCCACGCGCCTGACTGGCGGTTAGAAAAGCTGTGACAAAAGAACGAAATCTATCGTCAGGCCATTGGTCGTCAAAAGGCATAAAGCAATGGCCGCTGGCTGTACATATTGTCTGTGAACAAGTCCTCAGACCAGATGGCTCCTTGGTTGAAGGGGATCAGATAGCGCTTTTTGTCCAGCGGCTTTACGACCAGCTGTGCAGTGGTGAGCGAGCGGCACGCGTGCCGGTCCGCCTTTGGACCAACGAGTCGGCAAGCGGAAACGCCCACGTGCCCGCGCAGATTCCTTTGAATCATGCAACGAGGAATTTGGTCGTGGTTCTAGTAGACCAGCGCCTGTTCGAACGGAGGTCTCACTGGGAGCCTTGCATCAATGCCATGGCCCATAGTGCGAAGCGCGGAAGAGACCTGATTCTGCCTGTTTCGATCCATGCCGATGCCGCGCGCGTGGCTCGAGAGTTTTGTGATGTCAATCATGTGGTTGCGGAAAATCCTTTTAAGTTGGCAGAAGATGAGAAGATATTTGAGTCAGTTTACACATCAATTCTTAGGCTTCTCGTGCGGGAGCTGCCGAAAATCTTCCTATGCCACGCGAAGTCAGATGGGGAAAGGATCGCAAAGACAATCCGACAATATCTTTATGAGCACACCCAGCTTTCATGTTTTTTCGATATGCACGACCTCCCTCACGGGCATCGCGTCAAAGAGTCTATCGAAGACGCGCTCGAACAGTCGATGGTGCTCGCGATCTGGACGGACGGGTTACTCGACAGTCCGTGGTGCCAACTCGAAATCATCGAAGCTCGTCAACGGCAACGCCCGATGCTGGTCTTGGATGCCTTGTCTAAGAAACGTTCGAGAGTATTTCCGTTTTTAGGAAATATGCCAATCGTTCGATGGAAAAGAAATCCGGCGTTTATCGCAAGCCAGATGTTGCTGGAACTGATCAGGGCATATCATTTGAGGGAGATTTTTGAGTCTCTCAACCAAAACGCGCAGAATTTTCCGACGTTTGGCATCAATCCGCCGGACTTGCTGGATAACAAGCTTTCGAAGGCGAAATCGGAGGCTTCTAAGGGAAGCAATGATAGCGGTCACAAATCGTCGAGTTTATTCGTTTATCCAGATCCTCCGCTCAAGTCAGATGAATTAGGCGTCCTTCATCGATCATTTCAGGGGAAGAGATTTTTGAGCCTGATTGAATGGCATGCGCTTCATGCTTCGAATGCTCTTGGCCCCGCATGGAATCCGGCGAACAGCATGAGACCAGAGCCGCTATTGGGAATGAACGTTGGGATGTCAGTTTCTAGAGCGGATGACTGGGCACAGATGGGGTTGATGGCTAAACATCAAGAGAACCTGGCTTTCGATGTTGCGCTACAGTTGATCTTGCTGGGTTCCAAGGTCGTCTGGGGGGGCAACCTTAATCCCGACGGATTAGGAGCGCAGTTAAAATGGATTGTGCAAGCTTATCAGGCGGTAACCCGCCCTCCCCAAGATCATGTAGCGATGGTAGTTCCCTTTTCGCTTAATCCGGAGACGACCTTAGATTCGGAAACCCTTAAGGCCTGCCGAGCCTTTGCCGAAGTTCATGTGATGGGCTGTCCGCTGCCGTTGGATCAAAGCTTATATTCTTCCCCTGCTTCCAAGTCTGCTGAGGGACGAGCCCTGTCAGCCTTTGCTCTAAGTGTGATGCGAGCGGAACTGGCTAGCCGATGCCGTGCGCGTATTCTACTCGGAGGGGGATTACTCACGTTCGGAGGGCTCTATCCTGGTGTCGTAGAGGAAGCCTACGAAACGATGCGAGCCAAGCGACCTCTATATATAATTGGAGGTTTTGGAGGAGCCGCGAGCGCCGTGTATGATGCCATCGCCGATCCAGGCTCGAAAGGAGCTGAGCGAGTCCTTTCTTCAAGTCGAGAAGTCGGAGCGGCAGCAGACGCTAACGTTCGTCGTGCGCACGAGTCGCTAATTGCGTCAGCTAATAGAACTGAACTTAGCTTCTCTCCTGAATGCATCGTAGAGACTTTTTCGCAATGTGGGCTTGAGGGCCTTTCCAAGAGCAACGGGTTGTCGCGCGAGGAGAATGACCGTCTCTCAAGATCCCAAGACGTGCATGAAATCCTAAGTCTCACCGTAAAAGGAGTTAGCGCTGCTTATGCGGTGTGCCCAGATGGAAAAGTATAGGGCCATAGGACAAGATTAGGCTGGATCGACCGCTTCAATGCAAGTGCGGCGACGAGTCTTGTGAGTGAAGAAGTTATTTTTGCAGTTGAATCTCGTCCCAAGCGCTGAACACCTAAAGAACAACTCATGACATTTCAAATCCCCACGCTAATTTTGTCCTCCTGTCTTGTTGGAGCACTATATATGTATTGCGCGCCCACCCTTTGGTTATGGGGATGGCCAATGATTGCTGCAGCGTTTTTGATCTCCAGCGCGGGAATGGCATTTGAACGTTATGCCACCGGCACGCACTTTTATCCACGACGGCTGCGCCTTCGTCTGGAGCTTGAGCACGCTTTGCTCCTGGCGAGGGGTGAGGCGCGCGGAGAACACAATGAAGAAGAAATGTTACAGCGATTGCGCTCGGCAGAATCGCTGGCAAGGCGGAGTGCTTTCAGCGGCCAGATCGCCAGGCTGTTGCAGGTTTCATTTTCTGGAAAAGATGATGCAAGAAAAGGAATGGCAGACGACCTTCGCGCCATGGTGAGCGAATTGTCACAAGAATGTGGAAGCCGATTTCCGCTTCATTTTGTCGTCGTATTACCACACGAGAGTATTTTACCCCTCAGCGCTGCGATCGCGGTCACGAGCGTTGCGATAGTACCGCTTCCACACGCAGTGTCCGTATTCAGCCCGGGGGGATCTTTGGACGCGCTCTTTATTTTCGGACTTGTATTTTTGGCGCTTGGTTGGCTCTTACTGCCTGATGAGCTTTTTTCGGTCAGCGCTGTGATTTCGATCGCATTTCTTGGACCGCCCGTAGGAATCGTCGTTTTCGGACTGGCGACTGCGATATTTTGGTTGATTTGGCTAATCACAGCGAAGGTCCACAAAATTTGGTCAATGGCATCATTTCGGACAATCCTGGTATCGGATACCGCCCCTACATGGATCGGTAAGGTGGCAGCTGAACTTCTGTATTCTAGGTTCGGCCATCTCGTACATTTAATTCGCGACGATAAGGCAGAAAAACGAAAGCTACCGCTGTGTGGAAGTAATCATACCCTAGTCCTCGACCGCTTCTTCCTTGCAGACGCATTGACAGCTTTCGGAGAGGGGGCTGATCTGATTGTGATTGATACTGAGGACGAAATTTTAGCGGCAGAAGTTAAAGCGTTTACCAGTCTTCCCTCCTCGCGTTATCGAGCCTTAAACGTAGCCGGTACGCGGCCCCAGGGATACAAGTGGGTCGATCCCCGATATCTGCTCATTCTCCCATCCGACATGCGCGCTCGCCGAGCCCAGAATGTCGAATCAAATCGATTGGATGTGCGTAGTGGCAATTCGATTTGGGAGGATCGAGTTTTCCAGCTTGAGATTTTTGCGTGCGCATTGTTGGCATTCGTCGATCGCGGCATTCCGTTGGCGGTCTTCTTTGCCTTTGCGGCGCTCAGCCAGTTACTTCCCGATCGGTTGGGACCCCTAAGACGCGCTTCAATCTCTAGGTCGACCCTTCGCGTGCCAAGCTCGCTTGAAACTAGCCGTCGACTAATCCCTTGGAAGCTCGAGGCGCAGATTTGGGTCGGCGCAACAACAATCGCGCTGGTTATGTCGATCTATTTCTTTTGGCCGATCTATATTTTGTCCCGTGGCGATAAATTTGACGGTCTGGTTATGCTTTCCGTAATGTATGCGATTTTTTGGTTCGTTACTTACGCATGCCAAGCAATAGTCCGCACGGGCCTGCTTGGGTGCAAATGGTGGTTGGATTGGAATTTCAGGTTCCTCGTTCTACGCCGCAATTCACGGATCTACGGCTATGGGCACAAATTGTGTATCATGGCGACATGCGGCAAATACGGGCAAGTTGTCTCTCTACAAGACTATTCGTTGGATCAGACGGACGAAGGCTATGGAGAGTGGCGTGAGAGTATGAAAGGGGATTGGTTTCCTGTATTTTCGGAGATTAATTGGACTCTTAAGCCGAACGCTTTCCTTCATTCGTGGCAGCGTCAGGTAATTCTTGAGATTGAAACCGCTGACTTTGCCGTGTTTGATTGGGTTGAAGAGATCACGACCAATATGCAGTGGGAGCTTGACGTAGCATTGAAAGCATTACCCGCTCATCGACTCCTCGTAGTATGTAGTTCTGTCAACAAAAAAGAACTAAGTGACTTTTTCAAATCGCGCGCCGTACCTGAATCTAGCCGCCCCCATGTGCTTGAAGCATCGCGTGAACGAGACGATCAGTATATTTGGGCAGATCACGGCGACTTCAACAGAGTTTTCGCGCTATGCCTGCATCGGCTCCTTGAATGCCTGGTTGTAGAGCCGCGTTGTATAACTAATAGAGAACAAGACGGCGCTTGGCCCTATCCACGGAAGTTGGAGGAATAGTAAACCTGCCCCCCACGTTGGACCGCTATCACGAGAGCTTCGCGATGCATATGCTCTGCTCCCCAACATTGGATCGCCCGAAGTTAGAGTTTTCGGGCCCTATGCTCTGCTCCCAAACATCGGACCGCCCGAAGTTAGAGTTTTTGGGCTTTATTCACGATGACGGGCTGGGTGCGCCATCGGGCAGTTGCAACGTGGACACCTCCAATAACTGGGCTTTTCGTGACTGGCTGTTGGGTGTGAGGCGGCTCGAGACCATCCTTCCGGGGAGAATCGGTTCATGGCCTTCGAAAGCGGCGTCGCCCGGTGAGCGGCGCCGTCTTTGCTGCTAATTTTGCTACGCAGACGCCCCTCTCTCGCGCAGCCAGACGAAGCGGCGCATGTTGTAGGCGAGATTGGTGAGCCCGATCTTGAGCCGCGCCCGCGCCAGGCCGATTGTTCGCACGAACAGGCCCATCAGCCCCTTCTGATGCGCGAACACATGTTCGACGGCGGTATGCCTCCGCGGGGGGCCGCCTGGCGTTGATTGCGGTTTTTGAGATAGCTGCGTGACGGGTGGCGCGACGATCGTGTCCACTACTGTTACAAGCGGACACTATCGCCGATGTCGCGCAACGATGCCGATTCGCCGGCTCTCCGGCGCAGGCGCCGGTCCTGGTCTCTCGATGAGAAGCGCCGGATCGTCGACGAGAGCCTCGAGGATGGAGCTTCGATCGCCGAGGTTGCGCGACGGCACGACCTCAACACGAACCAGCTCTTCACCTGGCGTCGGCAGTTTGGCGTCGAGCTGGCCACGCCGCAGGAACGCGCACCGATCCTGCCCGTAACGATCACGCCGGACGCGACGTCGGAATATTCCGCTCCAGGGTCGACCGGCCAGATGGAGATCGTGCTCGCCGAGGGGGATCGGATCATTGTGTGGGCCGATGTCGAGACAGCCGCGCTGTCGCGGGTCGTGAAGGCGCTGCGCCGATGATCCCGCTGCCGGCGGGCTGCCGGGTCTGGATCGCGACGGGCCACACGGACATGCGCCGCGGCATGCAGGGCTTGGCGCTTCAGGTTCAGGAGCAGCTGAAGCGCGATCCGCATGCTGGCGATCTCTATATCTTCCGAGGACGCCGTGGCGATCTCGCCAAAATCCTCTGGCACGACGGGATCGGCCTGTCGCTCTACGCCAAGCGTCTCGACCGGGGAAAGTTCATCTGGCCTGCGGCGAGCGCGGGCGCGGTGTCGATCTCGGCCGGGCAGATGGCCTATATGCTCGATCACCCATGTTGATGCCCCTCCTGGTCAGGCCGACAGATTCTGAGATCGAGGCTGTCGATCATGTGGTTTCGAAGGTCTCGAACTCCCTCCAGGACGTTTTCTGCGTCGCCGAAGAGATACGCGCCATTGGGCTGCCGATCCACCATCAGCCGCTGTTTCCTAATTTGCACATACAGCCAGTTTACGGGGATGCTCAGCTTCGCCGCCAGCTCCTGCGCGGAAAGAGCGCCGGCGCTATGGGTCCATCGCGTGCGGGCGCGCGGGAGTTCGACGCGCGCAGCAAGCCGGATTTTCTGCACAGTGACGGGGAGAACCTTGTCCTCGCATGTCGGGGAGCGATGCCCTTCGCTCGTGAGAACGGCGGCGATTGCGTCGTCGTACAGACCCTCGCGCGCCAAGGTGAGCGCGCGCTCGCGCATTTCTTCGGCGCGCGCGAGCTTCGAGAGGGAGGCGACTCTCATTCTGACCTCGAGGCAGGTAACGGCGCCGCCACGCCAGACGATGCGGACGGTCGCGATGTCGTGTCCGCCCCGATCGAGGATGACCTTGTCGACGAGACATCGCAGCAGCGCCTTCCGGCGGGCGTCGGAAGTGGCCGGGTCGTCCCAAATTTGCGGCAGACGTCCCGCCAAGTTGATGACTTTGCCCTCCAAGGCTTTACCGATCCCGAGCCGCGCGCCGACGTCGGGTGAAGCTTGACGGTCGAGCGCCTCTTCGGCTGCCCGGACTTCGATCAAAGCCGCTTCCCAACGGCGTTCGAGCTCGGCGGCGACAAGACGATTATCGGGGTCCACGCGATTGAACTGTCGCTCGGCCAGTGACGCCTCGTATCGCTTCCGTTCGAGCTGGCGCTCGGCGCTCGTCCGCAGGGCGGCGTTCACCTGGGATCGTGCGCGACGGGCCTTCGACAGGGCATCGAGTTCCGCCGGCGCCAACGCCGTCAGAAACGCCTCGGCGACGGCGGCGTCGACCGGCGCCGCGCGAACGTGCTGACAGGTCGGCAGACCTTCGTTGGAGCGCAGATGATTGCAGACATATTCGCCGCCGCGACTCTTGTAACGGACGTACATCTTGTGTCCGCAACGTGCGCACCAAGCGATCCCATGCAGCAAGAGATCGCCGTCGCGAGGCGCGCCTCTGGTCTTGATGCGCATGTACTCGGCTCGGTTGTCTTTCAGGGCGGCGTTGATCTTTTCATAAGTCGGCCAATCGATGTAGGCGGGATATCGGTCCTTCACGACAATGCGCCATTCACCCACGGGGCGCGGCGCCTTCATCTTCGACGCGCCTTCGCGCCCGCCGGCATGCATCCGCGTCCGTCCATAGACGAAAGCGCCCGCGTAGGCGGGGTTTTTCAGAATCGAGGTCACGGACGAGACAGTCGCCCGCGCCCAGCAAGAATCGCCTCGCCGGTCGCGTCGCGGCAGATCGAGACCGCGCTCGTTGAGTTTGCGCATGACTTGGGCGGCGGCGCCGAACTTCAGAAACAGCTCGAACACCAGCCCGAGCCGGTCCTGAACCGCCATATCGGGATCTTTGACGACCACGCCGCTGGGATCGCGCGTCAGGCCGATGGGCAGATTGAGCGCGAGTTCGCCACGTTCGGCTTTTGCGAGCAGGCCGGCCGTGAGCCGGCTGCGAATGGTGTGGAGCTCGAGCTCCGAGATGGTCCCTTTCAAGCCGAGGAGCAGTCGGCCGTTGGCGCTGCCGGGATCATAGACGCCGTCGCGGTCGGCGATGAGACAGCCGCGCAGGCCGCAAATATCGAGAAGCGGATACCAGTCCGAACAATTGCGCGCGAGACGCGTCACGTCGATCGACAGGATCAGCCCTACCTCGCTGAGGCCGACGCGGCCGACGAGTTCCTTGAAGCCGCTGCGTTTGGCGGCGAAGGCTCCGCTGAGGCCGAGATCGGCGTCGATCACGTCGATGTCGGCCTCACGCCATCCGAGCTCGCGAGCGCGTTGACGCAGCGCGTATTGCAGCCTCAGGCTTTCTTGATTGCTCACCACCTGATGCGGCGTCGACTGACGGATATAAACGACCGCCTTGCGCGCCAGGTGAGCCGGCTTGACCAGTTCGGACATCATGGGAGAGCTCCGCCAGAATGGCCGCGACGTCGTCGACGACTTGGCGGCGCAGAGCGTTCGGCAACGTCGCCCAAAGATCCTTCGGATCCATGCTCATCGCCTTCGAGACATTCTGCGGCTGAAACGAGCTCGCGAAGCGCCTCTATACTCAGCTTAGTTTGATTCGTGTCCTGTTGATAGGGCTCCGTTACAGCTATTGGGATCAATAGACTGGCGCCCTTCAGGTATTCGACCTCGTATGAGGGGGACACGACGCCGCCAGGAGATCTCGCGCGCCCGATGACCCGAAACGATCGCCCGTAAAGCGGGTGTCGCGGGTCGCGGACCTGAACGACCGATGATTCATCAGCCTGCTCAGAGGGGATATTCCTGAATGCCTTCGCTGGAAGGGATCGACTGGCGAAATCCGCAACTCACCTTCAGGCCGCAAAGCGCGGGGTGAGGCGCAAAAAGCTGGGGTGACTGCATTTTGGGGCGCCACAAATCACGCGTTTTGTGATTCACTTCGCTTCATGGATGCTGCGGCCAAAGCCCTTTTCGACGAAAACGCTGCGCTGAAAGCGGAGCTGGCCGTGGCGCGGGCGAAAGCGTCGGAAGACATGGCGCTGATTGCCGCGCAGAGGCTTCAGATTGCAAAGTTGCAGCGCCAGATTCACGGGCAGAAGTCGGAGCGCTCGGCAAGGCTGCTCGATCAGTTGTCGCTCGAACTCGAAGAACTGGAAGCAAACGCGACGGAAGACGAACTGGCCGCGGAGCACGCTGTCGCTAGAACGACCACCGTCGCGGGGTTCACGCGCAAGCGGCCGGAGCGCAACACATTCCCCGAGCATTTGCCACGCGAGCGCGTGGTGATTGATCCACCGACCGCGTGCGCATGCTGTGGGGGCGCGCGTTTGCGCAAGCTCGGCGAGGATGTGACGCGGACGCTGGAGACGACCCCGCGTCAATGGAAAGTGATCGAGACTGTGCGGGAGAAGTTCTCGTGCCGGGACTGCGAGAAGATCACGCAGACGCCGGCGCCGTTCCATCCGGTGCCGCGGGCGTGGGCGGGGCCGAGCCTGCTGGCGATGATCGTGTTCGAGAAGTTCGGACAGCACCAGCCGCTGAACCGCCAGGCGGAGCGCTATGCGCTGGAGGGCGCGCCGATCGCGCTGTCGACAATGGCCGACGCGGTTGGCGCCGTCTGCGTGGCGCTCGATCCCCTCCGTCGCCTCATCGAGGCCCATGTAATGGCCGCCGAACGGTTGCACGGGGACGACACCACAGTGCCGGTGCTGGCGAAGGGCAAGACCGACACCGGGCGTTGCTGGGTTTATGTTCGCGATGACAGACCGTTCGGCGGCGCCGGGCCGCCGGCCGCGATCTTCTACTACTCGCGCGATCGGAAGGGCGAACATCCGCAAACCCATCTGGCGGGCTATGCCGGCATCCTGCAGGCCGACGCCTATGACGGCTACAACAAGCTTTATCTGGCGGACCGCAAACCGGGTCCGATCCAGGAGGCGGCCTGTTGGGTTCACGCACGCCGACCGTTCTTCGCCATGGCTGATCTCGAGGAGAATGCGCGTCGCAAGGCTTCCGGCAAGAAGGAGATACCGCTCTCGCCGATCGCGATCGAGGTTGTTCGTCGCATCGACGCGCTGTTTGCGATCGAGCGGGCGATCAACGGCAGGAGCCCTCAGGAGCGCGTTGCGGTTCGACATGCCTCGAGCCGCCCTCTTGTCGACGCACTCGAGACCTATATGCGCGAACAGCTTGCCCGGCTCTCGCGCGGGCATGATCTGGCCAAGGCGATCAACTACTTGCTGAAGCGCTGGGCGGCCTTCACGCTGTTCCTCGACGATGGGCGCGTCTGCATGTCCAACAATGCCGCCGAGCGCGGATTGCGCGGCATCGCTTTGGGAAGAAAGTCGTGGTTGTTCTGCGGATCGGATCGCGGCGGACAGCGCGCCGCGGCCATGTACGGCCTCATCGTGACGGCTAAGATGAATGGCGTTGATCCGCAGGCATGGCTCGCCGATGTCCTCGCGCGCATCGCCGCCCATCCCGCGCACCGGCTTGATGAACTGCTTCCGTGGAACTGGCGCCCGCCGGCTCAGCGGGCATCAGCGCTGGCGGCCTGAGCATGCACGTCAACAAGGTCGATCACGTCACGACCGTCGAGCGCGTCGCCGCACGTCTCGGTGAGAGCGTCGACTTCATCCACGACGTCGCTCTCGAAATGGATGCCGAGGACGGCGTCATCTGGGTCTACGGCATCGGAGACGACGGCGTTCTCGCATTCACCGACTTCGGCATCGAAACTCTCGTCGAACTCATCGAAATCCACAAGGACTTGAAATCGAGCGCGGACGCCTGACGCAGCGCGAGATCAGCCCCTGCGGCCCACGCCGGATGCATACCGACGGCGCTGCGCACTTTCGACTTCTGCGCATTGGCGATGCGCGTTCGCTCCGGCATCGGCTTGCCCTTGGGCTTCTTACGATGAATGCGCGAGATGAAGCCGCGCCGCGACAGAATCGCTTCATTCTTCGCCGAGCGATACGCCGTGTCCGCATAGACCTCGCTCGCTGTGTTGGTTTTGTCGAGCACATCCTCCAGCCGCGCGCCATCATGCGCGGCAGCGTGCGTCGCCGTCCATTTGCGGATCAGCCCATGCGCCCGGTCGATCGACACATGGTTCTTGTATCCGAAGGCGGGGATGGCGAGATCGACCGGCGGAAGCGAGCCGTCCTCCCGCACTTTGGCTTTCGTATATTTGACCGTCCAACGCGCGTCGCGATCTTTCTGCGCGAGCTTCGCCGGCTTATCCTTCCAGCCCTCTGGTATGCGGCCGTCCCTGATCGCCTGCTTCTCGCCGTTCGTATTGCGCTGCTTGGGCGCGGCGACAATCGTGGCGTCGACGATCTGGCCCGACATCGCGAGAAAGCCGGCCTCGCGCAGCGCTGCGTCAAACTGCTCGAACAAGACGTCGGCCGCATTCGCCTTCTTCAGCGCCTCGCGGAATGTCCAGATCGTATTGGCGTCGGGAACCGCGTCGGCCAAACCCAATCCAAGAAAGCGCATGAACGACAGGCGGTACCTGATCAGATATTCGCAGCGCTCGTCCGACAGAGAATGCATTGCTTGCAGGATCAGCACCTTGAACATGAACACATGATCAAATGGCGGACGCCCGCCCTTGGAGCGGTCGGCCCGTGGGATTGCCGCCTCCAGCGCCGCCCGGAACATCTCGAAATCGACAAGCGCCTTCACGCGCTCCAGATCGTCGCCCTTCGCCGACAGCTCAGCCAGCCGATCGTCGACATCAAAAAATCCGGGCGTTCCCTTCGCCATGGCCGCGATCCCCTTGCGACATGACCAAGTGAATCAACTCAACGCCGATTTGGCCAGAGGTTTTTGGAGGCGTCCACGTGATCGGGGGTTTGTTCCCGATCGCCCCGTGTGGGCGTTCCTCATTATAGTATCTGCGCCAATCCTCCATTTTCGACCGCGCGTCGTCAAGCGACAGGAACCAGTGCGCATTCAGGCGCTCGGCCCGGAAGCGACCGTTGAAAGCTTCGATGAACGCATTATCGGTGGGTTTGCCCGGGCGAGAAAAATCCAGAGGGACGCCCTTCGCATAGGCCCAAAGGTCCATGTCGCGCGAGACGAACTCCGAGCCTTGATCGACGCGGATCGTCTTCGGGTAGCCGATCTGCGCGCATGTGCGCTCCGCCGCCCGCACAACATTCTCAGCCCGGTAGCTGAAGCGCGGGTCGATGATCGGAGAGAAGCGCGAGAACGTGTCGACGACCGTGAGCACTCTGATCTTCCGGCCGGTCGCCAGCTGGTCGTGAACGAAGTCCATCGCCCATGTCTCGTTCGGTTGGCTCGCTGGCTTCCGATCGTCGCGGAGCTTCGCTTTGACGCGCCGCTTCGGCGGCTTCTTGCGCAATTGCAGGCCAAGCTCATTGTAGATCCTGTATGTATTCTTGACGTTGATGTTCCGATGTTCCAGCCATCGCGGCACGGCAACACGTGCACGCGGCGGTAGCCGTAGCGCACACGCGTTGCGCAGATCTCCTTGATGCGCACTTCGAGACCGGCCTGGATCGGGGCGACGGGATTTATAATGGTAGCTGGATGTGTCGAACTCAAGCACGCGGCAAGCCCGCCGGATCGAAACGTCCCAGTCCATGCAAATCCCCGCCGCCAGCTTGCGCTTGCGACCAGGCCTCAGAGCTTTCGGCGGATGACGTCCTGAAGCATCTCGCAATCAAGCGACAAATCGGCGACGATTTTCTTCAGCTTCGCGTTCTCATCCTCAAGCTGCTTTAAGCGCCGCATCTCCGGCGGCTGCATGCCTTCGTATTTTCGCTTCCAATTGAAATAGGTCGCCTGGCTGATTCCGGCCTTCCGACAAATATCGGCCACCGGCACGCCGTCAGCTCCTTGCTTCAGGATGAACGCCTTCTGCGCATCCGAAAACTTCGACGCTTTCAGCGTCTTCCGCTCCTCCCAACCGAAGGGACCATGCCCGGAAGACTCGAACGAAAAGCGATCCAGTTTCGCGGGAGCGGATCAAAATTCCTTGACAATTTGGTTGAAATCCCTTCGCTTGAGATCAAGTAAATCAACTCATTAGACACGGGTATCCGGTTTGGCTCTGGACGGGTCTGTTTTTGGCGCGCAACTTACGTTTCAGTTGCATCTTTTAACGGCTGGGCGACCATGATGAACGGCGTCGAATTAGTGATCCAATATTACGGCGCTGCGGGCGAGCCAACCTGCCGCAGCTTTGTTGGACTGCGACTGCCGAATCCCGTGGTGATTTTTTTGGTCGACTACGGCGCTGGAGCGTCCCGCGCGAATCAACTCTATCTGTCACAAGCCTTGGTTAGCGAGATTCTTGGGGCTTTTGGGGGGCAAGAGGTCCCGGCGCCGTGCGGAGGTTCTCCGGCGATCGTCGGCCGTTGCCATGCACGTGGTGAACCTGCGTGCCAGAGGCTGTTGGTTTTGGTCGGTGATGACTCCTCCGCGCCTTCTGCCGACGCCGAAGCTCTCAGCGACGAATGGGCGGCGGCAGGGAGCGGGCACGTAATTCTGCCTGTTTTCCCAATCTCAGCAAAAGCATACGTAACCACGCTGCTGCCAAAGAGCGCGTATACGGCGAACGGCGATTTCTGGAAGGCGCACCCACGCGAGTCCTTGCATGTGCTGCTCGCACGCGCAGGCGTAACTGTCGAGCAGCCCCGCCTCTTCATTAGCTATCGGCAAATCGACAGTGCGGCGCTTGCGGTGCAGCTTTTTGATGAGCTGTCGCATAAGGGGTTCGACGTTTTCCTTGACCATTTCCGCATTCCGCCAGGGGTGAATTTTCAGGCGCGGTTGACCGAGGAACTCGGCGACAAGTCGATGGTGTTGCTGCTCGAATCCGAGCATCTCTCTGAATCGCAGTGGGTCGCGCACGAAATCAGCGTCGCGAAGAGCTGCGGGCTCGGGTTGCTTGGTGTGTTGTTGCCTCGTGGAAAGCGTCAGCCGAGTCTTGATGAAGGCAATCGTTATGTCATTAAAGACGAGACGGACTTCCTCGGCGGGCGATTTTCGGCACAGGCAGAGCTTGATACAGAGCCACTTTCGCAACTCGTGAACCACGTTAAGACGCTACACGATCGCTCACTGGTTGCGCGACGGCGCATGCTCGAATTATCTTTCGAGGGCGCACTCCAGCGGGCTGGCTGTCGCAATGTCAATCGGCTCAGCGACGGTGCCTTCAACGTGCGTGTTCCATCGAAGGAGTATCTGGTGTGGCTAACCACGCGCCCTCCGGAGATTCGCGACTTCTATCGCGCGCACGGCTCGATGGCTGGTCCAGCACTTGGGGTCGTCATAGGGCTTTCGCGATTGATGGAACCAGCGCGCGCGAAGCGCACTGATTGGCTTGCTAACCTGTGCCAACTCAAACTCGCCGATGAAGGTCAGCTTTTGCAGGTGGCGCGCGATATCGCGCGAGGAAATCTATGACGAACGTCGAGCCCACCCAGAGGCTACGCGGACGTTGCCTTTTCCTCTCGGCCAGCGTTCCCGACCCGAAGCGCGATCAGCGATTTAGTCGGATCGCTGATGCGCCTTTCCATGTCGAGCAAGCAGTTGTCAGCTTGGCGCGTGCGGTATTTTGCGAGTGCGGGCGCCTGGTGTTCGGTGGGCATCCCTCGATTTCGCCGTTGGTCTCTATTGTTGCAGGGGAATATCGCTCACCGAATCTCGTGGAGGGCGTTGGCGAACGCGCGCCGCCGCAAGTTGTAATTTATCAGTCAGAGGTGTTCCGGGAGTCGATTCCACATGACACCGAGTTACTGATCCGGCTTGGCCTCGCGGAGGAGCGTTGGACCAAGCCAGTCGGCGGCGAACGCTTCGTCCCGGGCAGAGGATCAGGCCACGAGCAATGCCCGCGGAGTCTTGAATTGATGCGCCGACGCATGATCGAAGAGGCCGATCCCGTCGCGATGGTGTGTGTGGGCGGGATGGAAGGCGTGCTTCTCGAAGCTGAATTATTTCGCTCCATCTATAAACAGCGGCATATTTTCGCGCTGGCGCGTACGGGCGGCGCGGCCTCGATCCTTGCTGAGGAGAATCTGGCCATACCAATCGACAGAGAAGTTGCCGCTGAATTGCTCTCGCGCCGAGACGAGAAGTCTGAAGGACGAGAAGACGAGATCGTCGTCCAGCCGTATCCGTTGATCATGCAAATGATTATCGACCGGATAACCGATGAGTGAGAATCGCAGCACGAAGCATCTTGAAATGCTCCAATCCTCTATCGCGCGGATGGCGGGATACAGCTTCGTCGCCAAGGGCTGGAGCGTGACCTTGGCGACGGCCGTACTTGGCCTCGCCGCAAAGGATAAAGGGCCACAATTCCTCTGGATCGGCGCGTTCGCGGTGCTGATGTTTTGGGCGATGGACGCCTATTACTTGAGCCTCGAACGAGGCTTTCGCGCGCTCTTCGCAGCGGCAGTAGCGCGTTACGCTGGTTCAGAAGCGGAAACTTTCGACATGGAGCCAAGCTCGGGAGTGCTGTCAGTAATCGCCGCGGGGCTCCGACCAGCCGTACTGATCGTTCATCCTCCACTGTTAGCGGCATTTGTTATTGCATGGCGTTTCCTTGCGTCCTCAGCCTGATCGCGAAAGAGTGGTCAGCAACTACGGTATTCAGGGCGAGTGCCCTTCTCGCGCGAGTGGATTCAAGGGTATCCCTCCGCCGTGGCTTTCAATTACCCACATCTCCGGAGAGGCTTGCCCAATCTGAATCGGGCGTGATTCTGTCCATGACGCCGAAGCACTGGGGCGTAAGCGTGATCGGACGACCGCCTACCGGGACGCATTTGGAGTGGGTTAGGTGTCCACCATCGAACAGGTGGACACCAAATGTCGGCGGCGAAGGATGGCGTCAAGCGGCGCACGTGGAGCCTTGAAGAACGGCAGCGGATTGTCGCGGAGGTGACCGTGGATTCTGGAGCGAAGCGCAACGGCGTTATGAAAAGCGGATTTGGACGTCTTTGCCGAGTTCTTTGAGCATAGCCTGGAAGGGGGTTTTGAACCCAAGACATTTTCTTGGCGTCAGATTGGCGGTCATGACGATGTCCTGGATGTCTTCATCGGACACACGATCGATGTCGATATGACGGGGCAGCCAGCGTCGTAATCGGCCGTTGGCGTTTTCGACGCCGCCTTTCTGCCAGGAGGCATAGGCGTCGCAGAACCATGTCGCCATATCGCGCATGGTGCGCAGCAAGACGCTCGGCGATGATCGTGAACTCGCACCCGATCCCGCGCGCCTGCATCGCGATTTGCGTCGCGTGCGGCTCGCGCATCTGGGCGACCGGACGGACGCCCAGCTTCTCTCGGAGCTTGCCGAAACGGCGCAGGGTCTCGTCTGGGGTGGCAGATTGGCGTGGGCCGTCAAAGAGGTGCGCTCCAACCCGTTGACGCGGCTGAAATTTTTCGAAATGCAAGGAACGATAGAAGCCGCTGAGCGTTTGCTAAGGCGGGGTTGCTCGATCTATTTGTAGGAGGAGTTTATGACGGAAGCTATTGGTCCAATTTTTGCCGCTGGATTTCAAACAGTCACGAAGAGCGGCTAGCCGATCCACTTCCTGCCCGATGCGAACAACGACGCATTGCAGCGTGAGGGCAAGCCCCCGGTCTATCACTGGTTGCCGAATGCAGTCCGCTTGGCGCAAAAGGACAATGGGGGATTTCAAGTTCTCGTTTTTGCAATTTGTTGCCGCTAACCCCGGGGCCTGGCACCCCGCCTAATCGCGCGTTGATGAATCGCGCGCATCGGCGCCAACGAGCGGGAAGTGCTGGCCTTGCCCGCCGGGGCTCCGACCGTTGAATAGCGACGATACCCGCCGGAGTGGCCCGCTGCACGGCACCCCGGAGACCGCCCGGCGACCGCCGTCGCGCGCCGGGACCCCGCAACGCCCGCTTGCGCGATGACGCGAGGACGCCATGACCAGATCGCCCGAAAAGCCTGCCCTGAAGCCTGAGGCGATCGACCGGATCGCACGCATGACTGCCGACCTCGACGCCCATGGGGTCGAAGGTGTCGGCCGCCTGCGCGAGCTCCTCGTCGCCTCCGCCGCCAGCGGAGCCGAGGGTGCGCTCGGACCGGTTCCCGAGGGCCTTGCCAGAATCGAGGTCGAGCCGAAGCGCCGCGACCTGGTCTCCCTCGTCAGACCCCCGCGCAAGGACCTGACCGACCCGCCGCTGCACATCGTCCGCCGCGACCCGCAAGCCGACCTCATGGCCGGCCGCCTCGCCGACGCGCTGACGGGGCTTCGCGGCGCCGAGCGTCTCGGGCCCTTCGTCATCGACGACCGCCCAATCGTCTTCGAGCTCTGGCGCGAGGCGCGGCGCGTGGAGATCACCGAAGTCGGCGCTGTCGCACCCGCCTTCGTCCTCGGCAGCTCCCGCCGGCCGCGCATCTCGCTCGCGCCGACGACGACCCTCGACCTGCAGAAAGGCACCGTCTGGATTCGCGGCGACCTCATGGCTGCAGGCCTGCCGGCCGGCGCCTACGTCGGCATCAGCGTCAGTGACGGCAAGGTGACGCTCCCCTCGGTAACCTCCTCGACCGATGATGCGATCGTGATCGCGGCGCCGATCTCGGCAACCCTCGCGCTCGTCCTCGAGGCCGAGGAGGTCGCGCCCGCACCCGGCGGCTGCGCCTCCGGGGTGAAGCTCGGATTTCCCACCCTTACCCTCACCTTCGACCAGGGCTTGCTCGAAATCCACAGTACCGCGGGCTCGGCGACGGTCTGGGGACAGGACCTCGCCTTCGGCGATCTGACCGGGGTCCGAACCTTCGTCCCGCAGCTCTGGAGCCTGCTTCTCGGCTGCAAGGTCGATTCCGACCGGTTCGACGCCGGGCTCATAGGCTCGGCGATCGCCGATTTCGCCGGCGACGCCACGATCGGGGCGGCAGCGCTCGCCCTGCCGGTCGTCGTCGCCGCGCCTGCGGCGCTCGGCGCGGCGGCCCAGCCGCCCGGGTACTGGCTCGCCCTCGCCGGGGTGGTGGCGCGCTGGTACGCGCCGGACGAGCGTTACCACGTTCTCGACCCGTGGCTCGCGCTCACGCACCGGTCCGCGGCGCTCCTCGACGTCGATGTCGCCCCGCTCGCCACCCCGGTCCAGAGCGCCTACCGCCTCTGGGAGCTCGCCGGGACCGACGGCAAGCGGCTACGCTGGCGGCAGGGCTACGAGGCGCCCTTCCTGGTCTACTATGTCTGCGACGTCGAAACCGGCGAGCAGCTCCTCGCGACGGGCGCGGCCACGGTGGCGCTCGACCGCCCGCTCCAGGCGAACGGCCGGCCGGTGCCGACGCCGACGACCAACGGCGTCGTCCTCATCCGCGGGACCGCGAGCCGCGTGCGTTTGATGCTCGGCGCCGCGATCACGCCAAACCCCGCCCTCCGGCTCCTCGTCCTCCGCAACGCGGTCGTCTGGGCGACGAATGCCGTCTCGGTGATCGCGGAGGGGGCGCTCGCTGCCCGCCAGCGCGTCGACGCCGGCTCGCTCTCGGTCCAGTTCGGGGTCTACGCCTGGACCCCAACGCTCCCTGACCCCTATGTCGGCAACTTCCACATCTGCCGGCCACCCTTCGACCAGCCGCGCGCGCTCCTCGCCGCGGTGGTGCGCTGGGCGCACCCAGCCAACCCCGAGCTCTCGTTCGCCGGCGACATGGGCCTGCCCATCGTCTGTCCCAACGCTCCCTCGCTGGGCGATCCGCGACCGGCGCCGAAGTCGGACCTCAGCCCCGACATCGGCCTCACCCAGACCGAACAGGGCACGACGCATCCGACCGGACGCGAGCTCGAGCTCCTGAAGGCGGCGCAGGCCACTGAGCGGCGCCAACGGGAAGGCCGGGTTGCGAAGGCGGAGAAGCTGAACGCTGCTTCCCGCGCCGCCCTCGACGGAGAGCTTGCCGAGCGGCTCGGCCGCACGCCGCCGCTCTTCCTCCTCGACGTATCGACGAACCAGGACATGCTCGGCGTGGCGCTCTGGGGTGTCGCCGCGCGGGGTGAGATCCCTGGCGCCGCGGGGCCCACCACGGCAGCGGCCGGCAGTAGTTTCCCGGTGAAGGCGCTCGACGTCACCGCGGCGGTCGCAACGCTCCGCCTCGTCACCCTGCCGCAGATCCAGTGGGAGCCGGTTCGCACGCTCGATGAAGACCAGGACGTCCTGACGCTCGGTTGGTTCCCGACGCCGCTCGCGTCGGCGACCGACGGCGGCCCGACCGTCCTCGGCGCGCGGTCGGAAAAGCTCGTGCCCGTTATCCCCGAGCCGCTCCTCGACGCCACGAAGGCCGTCTTCGACGACGGCACCGACGTCGTCTTCCGCACGACGCTCCCCTTCGGCCTCGTCGCCGTCGTCTCGGTGAACCCGCAAGGGGCGGCCGACCGCAAGCCCGACAGCTACGAGATCACACGCCCCGACTTCCCCGACAAGGCCGCGACTGGCGGCCTCCAGATTACCGCGGAAGCCGAAGGGGGGCGCGAAACCGAGACTGGCATCTCGCCGTTCTTTGCCGGGGCGACGCGCCAGCTCATCAACGGCGTCGACCTCGCGAGCGGCGCGCTCCTCGGGCTCTCTGTGCTCTCGAGCACCGGCGATCCCGCCGGCGACGTCGAGACTATCTTCAACAACGACATGGCCGCGAACCCCAAGGTGCCGGTGACTCGGTTCGAGCTCTCGGGCTACGGCGGCTCGAACTTCAGCAAGTGGGAGAACCCCTATGCGATCTTCGCCGAAACCGCGAAGACCCAGTTCCAGGTCACCGTCGGCCGCACCGCGCTTGAGATCATCAAGGTCGCGAGCGTGCTGCATCCCTGGGGGATCAAGGTCACCCGCTCGGTCATCGTCGAGCGCCGCTCGGGCGGGGGTGTCATCCGCCGCGACACGGGCTGGCAGGCAACCTCGCCGGGCCTACTCGACTACCGCTACAGCGACCCGACGGACCCCGCTCCCGATCCGCAGGTCGCCGACTACGCCTTCGACGCCGGTATCTTCAAGGGACTCTACGGCATACGCGGCATCCGCCCGGCACCTGGCTTGCCGTTCTCGAGCGGCGGCGCGACGTTCGTGCCCTACTACTTCGACGCCGAGCTCGCGCTCGAGGGCCTCGTCGGACGCACCCCCGCCAACGGCATCCTCGGCTGGCTGCAGACCGCGCCGAACGGCGCGCCCGCGAGCCGCGACGCGCTGCGGGCGCTCCTCCAGTCGCAGGGGGCGGCCGGCGGGCCGGTCGATGCCTGGATCGACTTCGGTGCCAGCAAGCTGCCGTTCCGCGCCCAGCGGATCGAGATGGACGTGACCGACGACGGCGGCGCGCCGCTCTTCGTCGCCACTGTACGCGGCGTCCCGAAGCTGCCGACGACCGGTGCCTGGTCGGTCGTGCAGCGCCCGGTCGCCGTCGTCCCGCTCGACGGTGGCGAGGCGGTGCTGGTCTCCGAGACCAGGGGCGTGCCGATCGTGCGGCGCTACGCCGTGCGCTATCCCGCGGGCGACGCCACCGCCTTCGCCGAACCGCCGCGCGATCCCGCGGTCCTGGTTGGCGACTGGCGGATGGCCGATCCTGTGGACCTCCTCGTCCCCGCCGCGCCGCAGAACGAATACTGCCTTCTGCAAAGCGCGCCGACCCACGGCTTCCTCTTCCCGCGGCCCTACGCGCGGAACAGCGGCGCCGCACGCGTCCTGAGCGACGCGGCCCCCGAGCTCGCGGTCATCATCGCACGCGCCACCTCGAAGGGCGCCTTCCCGCCGCCCGGAAACGCGATCCGCCTCGCCGCTCCGATGCCGTTCGACGTCGGCCCCGGCGGCAGCATGGCGCTCCCAGGCGTCGTCAGCGTCGTGAACCACCCGACGCCCCTGCGCATCGCTGGCGAGAACGGCCACGGCTCGCTCCTCAGCTACGACGGCTCGACACTCGAGCTTGAGCTTACGGCCGACAAGTGGCGGGCGGAGTTCACCGGGCTCACCATGTGGTCCGACATTGCCGGCCTCGTCGGCGCCACTGGTGCGAAGCTTCGCATCGTCGGCTCGACCAATCAGCGCCCGCAGGTCGCCGAGATTGAGACGCTGGTCTACGAGCCCGTCGAGCGGATCCTAACCTACCTGCCAATCTTCGGTGCCCGCGACAAGCTCGGCCCGATCGACCTCGGCGCGTCGAACGCCAAACACGAGATCAAGATCGACATCGCGACGATTCAGGAGGTGCCGAAGAACGGGTTCTCCATCGCCGGCGGCAAAATCAAGCTCCTCCTCGGCGCGGGTGGCTCGACCGGCTTTGATATGGCGAGCGGCGGCGTGAAGGCGTCGGGCCAGCTCACCGCCGGCGCAAAGGGCGAGTTCCCGTTCCTAAGCGTCGGGGTCGCAAGCGCCTACATCGTCGTGCAGCTCGACGTGACCTTCTCGATCGCGAGCGTCGTCGGGGTCGTGAAGTCCGAGTCGCTAGAGCTCGTCGCCTTCGCCGGCGTCGGCGTGAAGGGCGAGATCGGCCCCTTCGAGGCCTATGCCTACCTTGGGATCGGCTTCGTCTTCGTCTACGACTTCGTGGCCGACGTCGCGAAATTCGGCGGCCTCGTCCGCTTCGAGGCGGGCGTCGACCTCAAGATCGTCAAGGTGAAGCTCCTCGCCGAGCTGAAGGGCGTCGTCTACAAGGCGATCCCCCCGGGCGGCGGAACGACCGAGAAGACTCTCTGCGACTACGCCGGAAAGGTGAAACTTCAGGTCGACATCTTTCTCATCATCTCGATCAGCGCGACCTACACGGTCAGCGACACCAAAGCGCTCGATTAGGAGGCTCCGAAATGGCTGCCCCGCGACTGACATTCGTTCCCTACCTCCAGGCCTGGCACCCGGCCTCCCGCACCCTCTCGCTTCGCGTCCTCGTGTCGCCGACCGGCAACCCGCTTGACCCGCTTCTCGCGGCGCATCCGGGGGTTCCTGCCTTCGCGGACGCCGTGATCGCGCTCCGCGTCCTCGTCTCGGATGCCGCCGGGCTACCTGTCAGGACGGCCATCGGCCAGACCGTAGACACGGCCCCCCGCGGCGCTCCCGACGCCCGGGCGATCTTCGAGGCGATCAAGGCGGCGCTCGAGATCCCGGATGGCCTGGCGGGCGACACCTTCGCGCCCCAGGCGCCCGATTTGACGCGCCAGCTCCACAAATACCTGCCAAAGAGCTACCGGCAGTCCTTCGAGTTCGTCCAGCCGCGCACCTCGCTCGGCGTGATCGACGGGCGCTACCAGTGCCTCATGCAGTGCCCGCCCGACGCGGTGCCGCCCGAGCTGCCGACCGACATCGGCTGGGGCGAGGCCATCGCCTTCAGCCTGCGCCGCCCGCGGCTCGCCGAGGCGCTCGGCCTCATCGTGCCCGTCGAGATCATGGTCGATCCCGCGCCGCGGCTCGAGAACGGCGGCTGGCTCTGGGTCGAGCTCGCGCCCGGGGGCGACTATGCCGGACAGGCCGCGCTCCCGGATTTCCAGCGCTCGTTCGCCACCCGCATCCCGGCGCTCGCCTCGGCCGAGACCCGGCCGATCTTTACGCCCGTCGTCTTCCCGGTCTCCGACGACGTGATGGCCGCGGCGGCGCTCGGCGAGGTGGGCCGGGTCTTCGCCGAAGCTGTCCGCTTCGACGACGGCTTCTCGAAGATCGTCCATGCCCGCCAGCCGCTCGGCGTCGACATGCTCGACGAGGATGGCACCAGCGCTTCCGCTCCACGCGACGAGGGCGTGCAGCTCGGCTGGGACGACGAGGATATCCTCGAAGGCCAGAACCGCGCGCTCGGCGCTTCGCCCGACGGCCAGAACAACGTGGTCGCCCCGCGCGGCATCCTCGGCTACCGCGTCGACGTTCGCCCGGCGGTCCCCGAGGGGTCGCCGCCGGAGAGCTGGACCTCGCTCTCCCGCGTCCTCTCGCCGCTCGATCTCGGCGTCGACTTCGGCACGGAGGAAGAGGAGCGCTGGATCGAGGTGCATCCGGGCGACATCGAGGGCCAGCTCTGGCTCGCGCCATGGTTCGCGATCTGGCGCGGCGGCTCGATCGTCATGGAGACGACCGACGAGCAGCGCCTCATGAACGCGGCACCGCCGCTCGGCGCGCCGCCCGAAATCGACATTCCGGTGGGCCTCGCTGCCGCCGACCTGCGCTACGGCCGGCGCTACGAGTTTCGCGTCCGCCTCGCGGATGCGACCGGCGGCGGCCCGGCGCTCGCCGACGATCCCGTGCGCGAAGGCGAGGCGCCGGTCGCATTCCTCCACATGAAGCGACATGTGCCGCCACGCCGTCCGCTCGTCGATCTCCCGCCGATCCCCGCCGACGGGGCGGTGGCCTCCGCCGAGGTCGCGCGGCCGCCGCTCGGCTATCCAGCTGCGTTGTTCGCCGCCGGCGTGCCGGCCCGGGCCGAGCTCCTCGCGCAGATCGCCGCGAACGACGCCGAACCGGCCAACGCGACCCCGCCGGCGATCCCCGACCCGGACACGCCCTGGCTCCGCATCCGCGTGCTTCTCCGTGCGCCGACCTACGACCCCGCAGCCGACGCCCGTGGCTGGATCGAGTGGTACACGACGAGCCGGCCCTTCCCGGCCGACCCGGCCCAGCCCCTCGCGCTCGCCTTCGACTGGCGCTCGGCGGCCGACTACCGCGAGATCGACGTCTCGGCCCAGCTCGGCGCCGAGGGCTCGGTCACCGGCGCGCTCCCCCTCGTCCGCTCGCGCGACATCCGTGTCGAGGTGGCCGCACTCGGCCGGAACGATCTTGCCTACTTTGCCGCGCAGTCAGCCCGTCTCGGCGACGTCGACGCGATCGAGCTCCACGCCGTCGCGGCCGCCGAGACCGATCCGATCGTCACGCTCCCGGACTCCGACCGCCTGCGCTCGGTCTTTCTCCGCCCCGACCCGGTCGGCGAGCGCGCCGCCGTCTCGGCGACCGTCGCGCAGAACGATCCCGGAAGTTCGCTCGTCGGCCGCCTCGCGATTGCGGCGGACCTCGTTGCCGACGACGCGATGCTGATGGGCCGACAGGGCGAGCGCATTGCCTTCGGCTGCGCCGGGCTCACCCACGACGCGGCACCCGATGCGAGCAGCCTCGAGTTCGCCGACCCGAGCGAGCTCGCCGGCCAATGGGTGAACGTCGCGCAGATGGTGCTCGACCGCGACTGGACCTGGCGCGGCCAGGGCGCGCCGACCGTGCGGATCCGCCGCCGCATCTCGCTCCCGGGCGCGCCTGGCAACGCGCCGGCATGGGGCGATGTGGGCGAGATCCAGCTCATGAACACGATCAACGTCCAGGCCCGCACCCGGTCGGAGCGCGGATACATCCGGCTCGTCTTCCTAGACGCCTTCACCCCGCCGGTGGGCCAGGACGGCCTGCCCTACGAGGTCGGGGTCGAGTACCGGATGCAGCTCTTCTTCGAAGGCGGCACCAGCACGCTCCAGACCGTCGCCTCCCGCCTGCCGGTGGCAACCCGGCCGCGTCAGGTTCCGAAGGTCGTCGCCGCGGGGCTGGCGCTCACTGAGTACCGCCCGAACGAGGAATATTCCGCCACCGGCTCGCGGGTGAAACGGCTCTGGCTCGAGTTCGACGCGCCGCTCGCCGACCCGCGCGACGCCTACTTCGTCCGCGCGGTCTATCAGACGCCAGATCCCATGCTGCTGCCCGACTGGGAACCGGTGCGCGACCCCGAGGTGCTCGAGAGCGTGCCGCTCGACCCCGAGCCCGCCCGCGTAATCACGCCGGGCCAGCCGCAGGATCTCTCCGGCCTGAACGCGATGCAGCGGCTCGATCCCTCGGGCAACTCCGACCGGCACTTCCTCGTGCCGCTCCCGCCCAACACCGACCCGGCCTCGCCCGAGCTCTTCTCATTCTTCACCTACGAGATCCGCGTCGGCCACGGCCCGGGCACCCCGGCCGATCCGTTCTGGTCGACCGCCCAGGCCCGCTTTGGCGAGGCGATGACCCTCGAAGGGGTGCAGCACCCGCCGCCCGAGATCGTCTGCTCGGTGACGGTCGGCCCCGGCCGGGCGATCACCGCCCGCGCACCCTTCGCGACTCCCTACCTCGGGCTGAAGCAGGTGACTCCGTGGCAGCCGAACACCGAGATCTGGTTCGTCCTCTACGCGCGGCTCCTGCAGGCCGACGGCGCGAGCTGGCGCAACGTCCAGCTCGACATCCGGCCCGGCCGAAAGGCCCGCAAGCGCCAGTCGGTGCCGATGGCGCCGCAGGCCGAAGGCCGGTGGACCGACCAGGAGGTGCGCGACGCGCTCGCCCGCGCCGGCCTCGACCCCGAGACCCCGCTCACCGTCCTCGCCGTCGAGAGCCTGCCCGAGCCGAACGGCAGCTTCACCGACCCGCTCCGCGGCGACCTCGGCCAGGTCCGCGTCCTGCGCACCTCGCCCCTCGCGAGTGTCGAGGAGGACTGCTGCCTCCGAGCCTGAAACGCACCCCGAACCGGCCTCGTGCGAAGGTTATCTCTATTCGAACATCGGCTCGCTGACGGATTATGGAAGGGCTCAGTGCGAATGTCGGGATACATCTTATTGTTAGAAATTCCCGGTTCGCGTCGGGTTTGGGCATCTTAACGGTTCTTCCTCACTTCCTGTTGCGGCAGTCACTACGCAGGAAGTAGGCGCGCCCAGAGGAGTTCTGGTCCAGCTCGACCATACATCGTTCGTTTTAGCGCTTTCAAACGATTGATCTGTCCTTCCGTCTGGCCGTTGCTCCACGGCTCAGTGATCGCATTTCTGTAAGCGCCGTTGCCGTCCCATTGATTTTTTAAGTTCGGGCGGATTTTCAGATGTGAGATTCTTCTGAGGGACAACCTGTCTCTGGAAGGATTCGAAGATGGACGAGAGCGCGAAGGCGAACGCGATTTATGGCCCGGATTTGTCGGGCGTGTGGATTTTCATCGTTCACGTTCGGGCAATCGGCTGTGGTCGAAGGAGCTGAAAGGCCGGATTGTAAGAGAGAGCCTCGCGCCTGGAGCGCGCGTTGGCGACGTGGCCCGCAAATATCGGATAAGCGCACAGCAATTGACGCAGTGGCGTCGCCAAGCGCGCACCAGACTCCCTTCGCGGGAGCGTGGATCGAAACATCACGGCGCTTATCCTTTGCCAGATTGACGATGGTCGCTCCCTTCGCGGGAGCGTGGATCGAAACTTCTCTGCGGCAAGTTCGATGACCGGAAGCCATTGTCGCTCACCATCACCGTGCGATTGTCGAAGCGGTTGGCGTCGCGGCGTCGCGTACCCAAAGCGATTTCTTGTTTCCGCGCTTTACGTGTAGTGTTATGTTATAACGTATCGCTTGATGAGGACCGAACCTATATTCAGCGCTATGCCATCCGCTGGCGAGGAAGAATCCGCGCCGCGTAAAAGCACGGATGAAAAAGGCCGCTTTCAGCTAGGCAATACGGTCGGCTTTAGACCTGGCAATCGTGGCAGGCCAAAAGGCTCGCGCCACAAAGTGACCGTTCTCTGTGAAAAGCTCATGGGCGACGACGCGACAGAAGTTGTGCGCGCAGTGATCGCTGCGGCACGCGGTGGCGACATGGCTGCCTGCAAGATCATCCTGGATCGTATCGCCCCGATCCGTAAAAGCCGTCCGATCCGTTTCGCTCTACCGGATGCACGCAATGCCGAGGATGTCTCGGCGGCGCTTGAAGCTGTCGTCGGCGCCATGGCGAATGGCGACTTGACGCCGGACGAGGCGCAGATGGTGGCGAACGTCCTGGAGATTCGGCGAAGGGCAATTGAAACTGTCGATCTGGAGAACAGGCTGCGCGTCTTGGAGTCAATGACCGATGGCCAACACTCTTTCGAAGGCGGCTAAGTCCATCGACTTGGCCGCCTCCGTTCGCGCTTGCAATGCGACTCTGACGCAGACGCAGAGGCCATCGACGTTTTTTGAGCGCTCCGGCTCGATCTTGCACAGCTCTGAAGGACAGAGCCGATGACAGCCAGTTTTAAGAAACGCCTGGTTGCAATCGAGGTGAAGCGAAGATCCCAGCTGACGAACACCGTGAGCGTTACTTATGATGAGGATACGGCGGATGTTGAGGCGGGACCCACGCGCTTCACTCTCACGCGGCGAGCCGACGAAACGCCCGCCGATTTCGAGCGGCGCGTGAAAACCGACGCAGGAAGACTCGGCGCGCGTTTGGTCGCTATGACGCGCCAGAGATTCAAGGAACTCATTGCCCATGTGGACGAAGAGTATTAGCCATCATCGAACGCGGCTTGCCTTCCTTCCGGACCGGCTCTCTGCCTCTTGGATAACTTGCTTTCCAGCTACTTTCTTGGTGCCTTACGAATATGCCATGGGTAGGCACTCGGGTCGGGCGCGCCGCCGTCAGTCAGGATGCAGACGCTCTTGCCCTTTGAATCACGCGACGATCGACGCCAAGCTCACGCGCGAGGCCAAGTACTGTCGCGCCTTTGGAGAGCTTCTCGCGCACGGTCTTTCGCTGATCTTCCGTCAAGCGCGCCGGCCGTCCTGGCAGTCGACCTTCCGCCTTGGCGCGCGCAAGCCCGGCCTGCGTCCGTTCAACAAGCAAGTCGCGCTCGAATTCAGCCATGGCGGCAATGACGCCCATCAGCATCTTGCCGGCGCTCGACGTTAGGTCAGTCGCGCCAAGCGCGAGGCAGACAACTTTGACGCCACGCGCAGCAAGGCTTTCAACAGTCTGCCGCACGTCCAGCGCATTCCTGCCGAGCCGGTCGAGTTTTGTACAAACGAGCATGTCGCCCGGCTCCAAGCGCTCAAGCAAGCGTGCGAACCCCGGCCGCTCATTCGCGGTGACCCCGCCGCTGATCGCCTCTTCAACGATCCGATGCGGCGGAATGTCGAACCCGGCCGTCCTGATCTCTTCGGCCTGGTTTTGAGTCGATTGCTCCCGCGTCGAGACGCGGCAATAGGCGAATGTTCGCGACATGGCGCGCCCCTCAAATGTGCGCTACTAGGCATTACTTACGCACATGCGCGCAACACTTCAAGCGCTCTATTCTGCGCAGTGCGCCTCGGGCATGCGCGCAAACGATCGTTTCCGCACGGCTGGGTTGAGAGAGAAGAAAAAGACGGCTCAGGGGCGCGCGTCATTTCCGCCCCGCAGAGCCCGGAATTAGGCTGTGCAGCACATCAACGACGCCGTCTACTTCCGTATAGATCGCATTCCCCGGGAGGCGGTCGTTCTGACGTCGGCTGGATTGGGCCCGGGCTTTGGCATTCTCAAGAAGCGCCGCCGTACGCGCATAGGTATCGGCCTGGCCCTTGCCATAACCCGAGATGTGCGCGCGCAAATTACGGATGATCGTGTCCCGGTGTTCCCACGCGGTGACCTCTTGAAAATGCATCAGCAGCCACACCTCAAAGCACGGTACGGACGGGACGGCTTCAAAGACAACTTTGCCCCCATCGCTGTTCTTGAATTTATTTTTGTGGGCTTCGGCCTTCGCGATAGCATTCGCGTAATTCGGATGGTCGTCGCGATCAAACACGGCATAGACTCGCTCGAACTCCCGGCTTTCCTTGAACACTTCCATGGCCGATTCCACCACCTGGAGGCATTCTGTCCCCCTGCCATGCGTGACATGGACGTGGGCGGATGGAAGCCGGAAACGCTGGCGAATCTCGTTAAAGTAGTTGGGCTCCGTCTTGCTGCCCTCGCAGACGATCAGAACCCGCTCGTAAGGAGGCCGCTTGGGTTTTCCGCGCTTGTAGCTCCGCGCGCCGCGCGACTTATTTCCCACGGAACACGATTTCTTGAGGGTTGAGGATCGGGATCGCCCCGTAGCGGCCCGACAGGTAGCCCTTCTCAAACGCTTCACCCTTCCGCACCGAGAAATCAGTGAGGGGAAAGAGACGGGAGGCTTGCCCTTGATCTTTTTCTGCAAACCACACCTGGTCACGCCGGAGGATGTCCGCGCTCAACAGCGTGGTATCATGCGTCGTGAAGACGAGCTGGGCACCCCCAGTGTTGATGGTCGGATTATAGAACATTTCAACGAGCTGACGGACCAACAACGGGTGCAAGCTGCGGTCGAGCTCGTCGACGCACAGCGTGCGGCCAGCCTGCATGATCTCAAACAGGGGGCCGGCGAGACTAAAGAGACGCTGGGTCCCGTCGGATTCGTCATCAAGCCCGAAGACGGCCGATCCTTTCGGGGCTTTGTGAAGGAAGAGAGGCACGTTGATTTCGCCTGGTTCCGGCGGCAACACCTCCATTTCTCCTGTCAAAGTATCAAGTTGAAAACTTCTGGCTTGCGCGGTGCGCTTGTGGATATCGATCTTGGAGATACCGATATCCGCCGCGTGTAGCAGGGTCTGCACTCGGTTCTCGGGCGTTTTCAGAATGTGATTGATCGTAAAGAGGGGACTTGGCGCACCACCCCGCTCAAAAACCACGATGTTTGAAATCCATTCATAGACCGGACGCAGCTGTTCGCTGTTGAGCTGGGTCGCCGTAGAAAGAAACAACGCGTTCGACCGTGTCGCTTTCTTCCAGAGATCGCGCTGCCCTTGGAAGGATGGGCCGAAGTTGTAGTGGTCCGTTTGTTCCTCGGAGCTGAATTCGCGGGAAAACCATGTCTGAGGCTTGCTCGACCGGTAAACTAGCAGCCACTCGCTCAAAATTCGTTCCGGGTGCGCTGTGAATCCGTACTGATAGCGGAGGCCATCCCGCAAGAAGGTCACTTCCATTTCGATAGGTTGACCTTTGGTCTCTTCGTCTAGGGCGAACGGTTGCAGATTGAGAGTTTGCGTCGGTTGAAGCTGAGCTGAGTCCACGACAATGCCCCGCAGAAGCTGGAACGCACGCATGAGATTGCTTTTGCCACTGGCGTTCGCACCGTAGATCGCAGCTGTACGCAGGATACCGGGTACCTTGAAAGGTACACCTTTCGGGATGGGAAGAACGTGCGAGTCCTGGTGTTCCTTATGAGCGGCCGACGCCACAAGGGAAAATACCGCCTTTTCCTTGAAGGAGCGGAAATTCTTGATACGAAACTCAACGAGCATGCGTTTATGGCCCTTTATAAGCGGTATATTTGGACATAATCTGCAAAAAATCCACTAATTTTATGAATGGATGCCACTTTTGAGCGAATCCGGTAGCTTGACAGCGTCCACCACGAACCCATGATTGCATGGTGCGATCGATCCTTGACCCCGCAAGTACGCGCCCGTCGCAGGGATTAAATCAGGAGCGCGTTCGTCCGCGTCGGGGAACTTCGGTCACCGGGGGTTCCTCGCGTCCCATGCCGCCTGACCGTGCCACCCGTCCTCGGCGTCCTCCGCATCCAAAGCTCCGCTCATGGTGACGATGGTGACGATGAATCTGTTAGCCCCCTTACACGCGCGCGCGTAAGCGCGTTAACGGACGGAGCGTCACCAACTTCACCATGAGCCAAGCAGTAAGCCAATCTCGGACGAAGCGCCGACGATATATGCCAGACAGAAACACCACCCCCGGTGACCAAAGCGCCCGAACCTCAATTCGAGACACCCATTCCTATCTCCGGTTTCAGACGCAGCCCGCAGAACGCTTGCCCGTCCTTGCGCTTCTTTTTCTCAAATCCGAGCTGCTCAAGTCGCTTGCTGAAAGAGCGGTCCGTTTCACTCGGGATCGGCTGCTCGGCGGACGCGGCAAAACCTTTCCATGACTCATAAAGCTTCGACAGCGGCTCCCAGTTGCCCGGAACAAATTCGCAGCACTCATAGAGCCAAGCGGCGACGGCGTCCTCTTCTGCGAAATATGCTTCTGTCGCTTCTCGCGCGGCGGTCGGCTGCGCAAGTCCGATGCGCTGCCATTCCAGGCAACCTTCGATCATCCACTTCAAAATGCCGCCCCATTCGGCTTTAAGCTTTTCGGTCAGCTCTGGATCGCGCCGTTCTTGCGGAATCGTGACGTCGAAAGGAATCATGTGAAAGCGCCGCTTGATCGCTTCATTCACAGCTCGCAGCGACGGCTTGTAGTTGCCGGCGATCATCAATTTGAATTGCGGAACGAACGTGAAAAAATCTTGTCGCATGAATCGCGCCGCGATCGGGTCGCCGCCAGTCAATTGCTTGATCCTGCTTTCAGCCCAACGTCGCCCCTCTTCAGTCTCGATCGCGGTAACCAGTCGAGCGCCGCGCAGAGCCGCCAGTTCAGTAGGATGACGGTCCGAATTCGACGCGACGAATGTTTCAATCGGCGCCGTCTGATGATAGTCGGCGAGAATGCCGGCGACGGTCGAGAGCAATACCGACTTGCCGTTGCCGCCATGTCCATGCGCGAAAAATAACGCATGATCGCGCGTAACCCCTGTCAGCGCATAGCCGAGAATGCGTTGCTGATAGGAGATAAGCTCCTCGTCGCCGTTGAAGATCGTATTCAAAAACTCCATCCACAGCGGACAGCTGTCATCGCTCGCCGCGACGCTCGTCATCTTGGTCATGTAATCTTCAGGACGCGCAGGCCGCATCTCTCCAGTGCGCAGGTCGACGACGCCGTTCGGCGTGTTTAACAACCAAGGATCGGCGTCCCATTGATCGACTGCAGCCGCTAACCGACGGTCGGCTTTCGCTAGGGCTTCTACCGCGTATACGGTTTGAGCGCTGGCGATTTTTCTCGCTTCATTTTCCTTGTTGTGATCGACCGCAGCTTCGCGGCATGTAACCCGCACAGCCTCACGAACGCGCAATGTTCTATCCTCTCGCCAGCATCCCTCTTTGAAAATCAACCATCGCGCCCATTTGGCGACGAACCGCAAATATTTTCTATGTTGCGCGGCGAAGGCGAGAGCTAACGCCTCTTCAGAATTCATCGGCGCGAGAATGGACTTGGCTTGTGACGACTCGGTTTTCTTGTCGTCGGACGGACTTGCGTTGATAGGCTCTAACCATTTCTTCAACGCATCGACGCGCGCCATTTCAAACTCCGCAGCTTTGATCCAACTACGATTAACTTCGCCTTCAAGCCGCCCTTCGCTTGTATATCTATTCGCAATACCTTCGGGATATTTTTCAAGGAGCGCCAAGACATCATCAGGCGCGAAACCTTGTCGATAAAGCGCATTGACGACGGACTGAAACACGTTGGACCGTTCTCCGACAGGAGCGTCCTCTTGAATCCTTTTCATTGTTTTGGAGCCGGCGACTTCTTCGAGACTGTCACTCGCAGCGAACGCACGTCGCGGATAATCATACGAGTCGGCGAACGTCTCTGCGCCGTCAGCTTGCTTGGGCCTTTCAGGCGCTCCGACGTTCAATCGATCGATGATCGGATCGATGTTTACGAGAGGCGCACCGACGAATCCTTCTAGCTCAGTGCCGGTGACCGTAATGTATCGCGCCGCTTTTCGATAGCTTTCTAAACTGTAATCGCCTTGCGATCGCTTCGTATGGACGTAACTCCCATGTCCGTAGCCGATGACGCGCAGTCCCTTTCCAGACGGAGAAATCTCGACATACGAATTGCACGCCTCAAGCAGTTTTCGGGCGTTCGGAACGATGGCGACATTGCCGTCAGAGTTGTGACTAAGACAGCCATCCATATCGAAGGCGCAGAAGCGCGTGCCTGTCAGGACGAAGCCGATGCCGTCATATCCGCCCATCCGAAAGGCGTCGCAGGCTTGCTCGTAAGTCGCCCACGTCCCTTTATCGCTGACGCCAGCACGCTCGCCTGTGCGCGCATTATATGGCGGCTTTCGTCGCTTGCCGTTGGCGTCCGTCTCATATTTCCACACCACCCAATTGGCGAACGATTCGAGCGGACGCAGCGCCTCGGGCAAGCTCAGTAGCTTCGTTCTGTCGCCAACTGACTCGGAGGTCGAAATCGTCGGCGACGCAATTGATTTGCAGGCCGTTCTTGGGGTATTCTTGTTCTGCATCATCTCGAACTATCCAAACGAGCGAACCTTGACGCCGCCGCCTTTGCCGAGGCGGCGGCTACATTTTCGGTTAGATGCTCCCGCTCAGCGGGCCGCCGCTCTCTCGCGGCTAGACGGTCTCTTCAAGGACTTCGCCGAGAATGCAGCCGACGCGGCGCGCCGAAATGCGGACGATGCGGGGCTTGCCGGTTCGTTGGGATTCACGCCGTAGCGTGTCAGGATGAACGTTGAGCAAACGGGCGGCTTCTTTGAGAGAGATGACGCGGCGACGCTCGACGGCGCTTAGTTCGAGCTTATCGCGCTCGGATGCGGGTGACGCTTTCAAAGCAGCTTCCTCTTGCAGAAAAACTCGGCTCCGCGCCGAGGTCTGCCGATAGAGGTAAGCGTCAAAAAATCCGCCGTCCAAATCCGCCGCGCACTTTTCGGCGGAATTAAATTTCAAAGATGCCGCTGGTTTTTTTGAGCTTTCCGCCTGTTCGGGCGGCGGAATTAAAACGATTCCGGCGGAATTACTGAGCGACAGTCCGACAGCGCCGGCCGCGCTTGCCGACCGGAACACGGCCCGCGCTACGCAGTTCACGCAATCGCTCGCGCGGCAACGTCATGCCGAATTGTTGGATGATCGCCGCAAGCTGTTGGTTCTCGCTCATCGGCCCGAGCGTCGCGAGATGATTGACGATCTCGTCTTCGCGCTTTCTGGCAGGTCGCGTTGGCGGGCGCCGGCGCGCGGCGGGCTCCACGGTGGTCGAATGGCCGTTTGACAGCAACCAGCGAGCAACCGACGCTGGCCAATCTCCATAGGTCTCCCGCACGCTCGCGAGCGTGAAGAAGAGGCGAGACTTGCCGCGCTCGAAGAGCAGAAGACGTGCGAGGAAATCGACGGACGATCCGGCGGCGAGCGCTTGCGGATTCAACGCGCGTTGCTCGGGTTGCGGCAAACGGTGATCGAAGAGAACTTCGACAGGATGCAGATGTCCGAGTCGAAGTTGCTTCTGCACTTCTTCGAGGATTTCCCAGCATATCCCGTCTTCGTCGCACAACGCCTCGGCTTCCTGGTCAGGGTCCATCAGCTCCGCCATGAGTTGGCGGATTCCGATCAGGTCCGAAAGGCGATAGGATTCCTTGTCCATATACGCGATTCCTCATCTCGCGTTGTGGTCAGGGCCGATGCGGCGTTCCAGCGCCGCATCGGTCCGTTCTCTTTCCGTCAGGCCCGTAAGTGAACGACGTTGCTCTCGCGGCCTTCGATGACGTCCGCGATGAAATCGCCCCACTTCGCCAGCGCCTTCCGCTTTTCCTCGCGATAGGCCGCGCGGTTGTAAACGCCGGCGACAGAGGCCCGATGGCCACTGAAATGATTCAGGCACGCTTCGACGACGTGCGGTTGAATTTTCAGTTTGTCGTGCGCCATCGTCGAGAACGTTCGACGAAGATCGTGAAGGGTCCATGCAGCCATGGGCGGTCTGCCCTCGGCCTCGCGCAGTTCGGCGATGCGAACGTCGAGACGGGCCTTACAGGCGGACCAACCGGAGAATCCGCCTCTACCTCGCCCGAACACGAAATCACGATCATCGTCACGCTCGCGGCCACGTAGGACGGACAGCGCCGCGCTGCTCAACGGCAGGTCGAAGGGCTTTTTGTTCTTGGTCCTGTCGCCCGGCAGAGAGATCAGCGCCGCGTCAAGATCGACTTCCTGCCATTGCAAAGCGCCGATCTCATCGCGGCGCATGCCGGACAGGACCAACAGCCGAACGATGTCGCCAAAATCGTCATCTTCCAACGCCCGCCAGACGTCGCGAATCTCGTCTTGGGCAAGCGCGCGCTCTCGTGATTCCGGTTTGGGCGGCCTATGGGTCTGCGCAACCGGATTGACGTCGATGAGACCTTCGCGCATCGCCCACGTGAAGAAAGCGTTGAGCGTCGCATGCACGTGAAACTTGTTCGCCGGTAGTCCAGCGATCAGATTGGCGATGTGGGTCCGATTGATTTTGGCGAGGGGCTCGCCGTGCAATGGTTTCGCGTTGACGTTCAAATGCCGCACGATCTCTCGATACGACCGCGGGCGCATCTCGGCCTTCTGGTAGTCGAGATATCTCTGGACCACGGCTTTGAAAATCGTGGCCGATTGCGAGCGACTCTCGGCTTTGTCGGCAGCTGGGTCGCCGCCCAAGCGCACGCGTGCGCTCAGTTCGGCGGCCGTCCTGCGCGCCGTTTCGAGGCCCATCGCCGGGAATGAGCCAAACGATAGGCGGCGCTGTTTATCGCCAAGTTTGTATTGAAAGACCCAAGTCTTCGAGCCGCCAGCTCGCAGGCGTAGACCGAAGCCGCCGAGGGACTCATCGAAAACGATTCGCTCGGACCTACCGTCGCTCAGGGCGAGCGCGGCGACGGACCCTGCCGTGAACTTCATTGTAGCCCCTGGGAAGATCATGGGAAGATTCGGGAAGCTTCTTCGTGCTTCCTACTGCTTCCGAGATACTGATGGTATCCGAGCTTTTCAAGGGGATTGCGCCGCTCGTGCGTCTTCCCGCGTGTTCCTGCATAAGCCAGACAGCGGGTTCCTAAACCGAAGGTCAGGGGTTCGAATCCCTTCGGGACCGCCAATAGACCAAATACGTGATGGCCTCGCAGACGATCAACGCCAGCCCCTAGAACAGCGACGCGCCGGCTGCGACTCGGGCGTTTGCCAACGAAACGAATCAACAGGACTTTCGATGACGGAAAGAGGCGAAGCAAACGACACCGCCGCCAAGAGCCCCCGCCGCAGCGTTCGCATCGTGGCTAATCTTATTGTGATCACGCTATGCCTGCTTATGGTGGAAGCGGGTTTTACTTTGTACTATTACCGAGCTGAAGGCAGGCTGACCGATCCACAAACACGTGAAGAAGCGCACAATACGTTTGTGGCGCAAATGGGCTCGAATACGAATGTCAGATGTCGCTACATGGACACGGTCTACCCGCACCCCTATCTGACCAACGTTCACGTCGACAATCCGCCGTGCGAGAACACGAAATTCGAGTTAAACAACATCGGGCTGTTTGGACGTGATTTCCCTTACAAGAAGCAGGCCGACGCCTTTCGCATCATGATCAGCGGCGGCTCGGTAGCCGCCATGTTTGGCCAATTGCATAAAGACAAGCCGAGATTCCTCGAAGAAGAACTGAATAAGTGTTACGTTCCTCCGAACGGTCAGAAAATCTTCGAAGTCTACAATGGCGCTGATGGCGGCTGGAAGCAGCCGCAGCAAGCCATCATGACGCTTCTTTTCGGCGAAGTTTTCGACGGTGTCGTGACGCTCGAAGGCTTCAATGAAAAAGACATGTTGCTCGAAAAATGGACGTCCTGGTCAAAGCGATTTGAATGGCCGTCGAACAACTTCATTCTCGTGAACCCCATGGCGTCCGGCAGCTATTTGCAGCTCCTCGGCGGCGCGGCGCTCAACTCCTTTTATTCGCTCTATTCAAGCACGCCGCTCTTGCGGTCGTCGAACGCGATATACTTTTTTGTCGACGCGGCCCGCGCGAAACTTAACGACTCGCTCGTGAAAAACATGGCGTCGTTGCATAAATCGCATCTGACGATTTTCTCGGTTCCCAAGGAGTGGAGCTCTGACCAGGTTTTCGAATACAACCTGGATCAGTACAAGAAATATTTCAAAACCACCGCCGCCCTGGGCCAGGCGCAGGGCGCAAAGGTCGTCTTCTTCATTCAGCCCTCGCCGGTATACGGCAAGACGTTGACCGAAGAGGAAAAGGGCGTGGTCGGCGATCTGAGCTACAAGGACCTCTATCTCAAGATGACCGACACGCTGCTCAAGCTGAAGCAGGATGGGATCGCCATCCACAGCCTGCTGGACGTCTTTTCCGGAATTCCAGAAACGATCTACGCAGACCATATTCACTTTTACGCCGACCCGGCCACGGGAGAAAGCGTCGGCAATCGCATGATCGCCAAGGCGATCGCCGCCCGGCTCGCTGACGAATGGCGGTTCGAAAGAAAATGCGCCGATTGACGCGCGCGCTCAGCGCGTCGTCGGGAAAGACTGCAGCACCGATTCGATCGGCCCCGAATCCACCGTCATGCCGCCATTGAACGGATTGTCCATTGCGGCGATCAAGAACACGACGGATCCCATGAAGAGTGCCATAGCGCCGCTGAGGATCAGATGGACGTGGAACTCCATGTCGAAAATGCTGACGAGGCCAAGCAACAGAAATCCGCCGAGACACATCACCCACCAGAGCTCCTTTGGAATGCCGCCGTCGCCGGCGGCGATCAGATAGCGGCGATGCTCCACAAGCGCGTTCAGACGGGTGAACGTCTCGGCCTGAATGATTTCCTCGCTTTTGAGCTTGGGCTGAAAGTTCATGACCTGACCGAATAGCGCGGCCAGTCCAGGCGAACGCGCATGGGGGTCGGGCGGGACATTAGGCGGCGGATGTAAGGCGTCGATCGCCTCGTGCGCGTAGCTGCGAAGCTTTTCCTGAAGCTCGCCGCGGGTCGGCTGCGGAAACCCGTCGAAATCCTGATGCAGGGCGGCGATCGTCAGCGCCTCCTTTGAGATGACGTCGCCGACTGCGGAGAAGTCCTGATAGGCCTCAACCGCGAGCAAGCCGAGCAGAATCCCGTATAGCGTGGCAAAAGAGGCCAGCGTCAGGCCGACCATCTCATTGGCGTTGCGGCGGCCGTGAATCCATTGGTGGGCGAAGCGGTGAAAAAGAAGCACCGCCAGCCAGGTCACGGCGAGGGAGCCCAGGCAGAACAGCAGCGCCATTTGCATGACGGAGAGATGCTTGAAGAGTTGCGGCACCGGCGCCTCCTTCCTCGGCGGCATTAGCAAACGCCGGCGGCGAATTGTCAAAGGCCCTATCGATTGGCGAGCCACAAGATCAGACTGATGACGACGCTCAGAACGAGCGACGTGGCGAACGGAAAATAGAATTTGAAATTGCCGCGCTCGACGACGATGTCGCCCGGCAAGCGTCCAAGGCCAAACCGCTCGCCGACCAGCCAAAGAACGCCGACGCCTGCCAGAACGAGCCCAGCGACGATGAGAAACTTGGCCATGTCGGATCCCCTCCCCTCGCGTCATGATCGCGTCGCGTCCAGCACTGCTATCTCGTGCATCTGAGTGAAATCGCCAGCGGATCGGCGTCGCGTCCGGCGCCGCCGTTTCAGGTGACATATTGTCGCGAAGCCAGGAATCGCGGGCGTTTTGCTTGACCGGGCGCCGCGTCGAAGTTTACCTGCCGACGAGGGTTCGAACTTGAATTCGGTTTTCGCCTGCGGCGAACCGACGCATTCGAACCGACGGCGCATGGCGCGCCTCTTGCGGAAGCCTGTTGGAGACGCAGGCCGCGCGACGTTTCGCAAAACACTCGTCTCGTTTGAATGTCGCTCCTGATGCGATCGCCGGCGCGCAGCGGTTGCGTGCGACTAAGAGGGTTTGATGAGGCCTGATCACATTTATCTCGCCATGACCATGGTCAAGCACAGCACGCTGGCTGGCGCTTGCATCTATGCGTTCAAGATTGCCTCGTTTGTCGTCAAAGCGATGTAATTTCACGCGCCGTTGCGCCGGCGCCGCCCTTCGCGCATAAACCTTCCGACGCATCGATGCGACGGAGGGGCGCAAGTTCATGGCGGCGATTGACGGTCCGAGGGTGCAGGCGCGTTCCGGCAAGCCGAAGCAGCTTGTCGTTTTTCTGCACGGATATGGCGCCGACGGCGCCGATCTCATCGAGATCGGCCGTCAATGGCGCGCCTTCCTTCCCGACGCCGAATTCGTCGCGCCGCATGCGCCGGAGCGATGCTCGGCGTCGCCGACCGGACGACAGTGGTTTCCGCTCACGATGCGCGATCCGGAAGAGCGCTGGCGCGGCTGCGTCGCGGCGCGTCCGACGCTCGACGCCTTTCTCGACGCCGAACTCGACAAGCGCGGAATGGACGACAGCGCGCTGGCGCTCGTCGGCTTCAGCCAGGGCACGATGATGGCGCTGCACACCGGACTGCGCCGCAAACGCGCGCCGCGCGCGATCCTCGGCTATTCGGGAATTTATGTGCTCGGGCCGGCGCAGCCCGGCGAAGAGCCGGCAGCCCATGAGAAGCCCCCCGCGGTCCTCCTCGCGCATGGCGAAGAAGACGAAATCATCCCCGTCGAGGCGCTGCTGATGTCCGCCAATGCGTTGGCGGATGCAGGCGTGCCGACGCAATGGCATCTCTCGGCGCGTCTCGGCCATGGCATCGACGAAACAGGACTGATCCACGGCGCGCTGTTCCTCGCGCAATCCTTCGGCGTCGCCGTCGAATTCCGCCGGCGCTGACGAGCCCTTTGCCGCCGCGGGCTGACGACCTGTTCCCTCATCACGCAAAAAGAACCCGCGTTTACGCGCCTTCCAGCCCCGCCTCCGCGCCGGCTGGCTCCATCGCCGGCTCGAGTTCGATGGGCGCGCGGCGCACCGCGCGGCGCGTCACCGGCCGATAGAGCTGCTTCGTCGCCTCGACGATATGAACGCCGCCGCCCGGCAGTGAGAACCGGCCGGCGATGCGCTCAAATGCGGGCGCCGAGCGCAGCAGCGAAGCGCGCTGGAACGGCGGCACATACAGCGCCTCATCCCAGTAGAGCGGCAGGAACTGCGCCTCCTGCAGCAATTGCTGCAGCTGGCCGCGCGAGTAGGGATGGCCCTGTCCGAAGGGCGTCGTGTCGACGCGCGCCCAAAGTCCGGTGCGGCTCGGCGCGACGATCAGCACCCGTCCGCCGGGCGCGAGAATGCGCCAGACCTCTTCGAGCAGATCATGCGGGTGCTCGTCGGTCTCGAGCGCATGCACGATCAGGATGCGATCCATGCTGGCGTCGGGCAGCGGCGTCATGGACGGCTCCACGAGAGCCGTGGCGGAACGCCCGTCGAGCGGCCAATGAACGACGCCCTGCGTGGCCGGCATGAAGGCGAGAACGCGCTGCGCCTTCTCGCGAAAACCGTCGAGGTACGGCGTGGCGTAACCGAGGCCGAGCACGCGCAGCCCCGCATGATCCTGCCAGCGGGCGCGCACCAGCCGCGACACCAAGCGCCGCGCCACCTCGCCAAGCGCCGTATCGTAAAAGGCGCGCAAATCGACGACGTCGAGCATAGCGTCGATCATCGACGCAATCGGTCACGCGCGCAAGGCGCGCCGAGCCTTCCTGCGTCGCTGTCGCGTTTTTCGGCGGCGCGCGTTTATGATAAACGACCGGCCGAGAAGAGGATGCCCCATGGCGCTGGAAGTCGCGCAGTTCATCTGCCTGAATGACAATTTCGGCCTGCTCGCGCATGAGCCCGAGCTAGGCGCGACCGCCAGCATCGATGCGCCCGACGGCGAAGCGATCGCCAATGAGGCCGACCGACGCGGGTGGCGGCTGACGCATCTGCTGCTGACCCATCACCACGCCGATCATGTTCAAGGGACGCAGACGCTCAAGGCGCGCTTTCCGCACGTGAAAGTCATCGGCGCCGCCAAGGACGCGCATCGGCTCCCGCCGCTCGATCAGGCGGTCGTAGAGGGCGACGTGGTCGAAGTCGGGGAGGCGCGGGCGCGCGTGATCGAAACGCCCGGCCACACGCTTGGACACATCGCCTATCGCTTCGTCGAGGATGAGATCCTGTTCGTCGGCGACACGCTCTTCTCGCTCGGCTGCGGCCGCGTTTTCGAGGGCACCATGGACATGATGCGCCTCACGCTCGAAAAGCTCGCCAACCTGCCCGGCGAGACCATGGTCTATTGCGGCCACGAATATACGCAGGCCAACGCGAAATTCGCGCTCACCGTCGATCCCGACAATTCAGTGCTGCGCGAGCGGGCGCAAACGGTCGCCGAGTTGCGCAAGGACGGGAAGTTCACGCTGCCGACGACAATCGCGCTCGAAAACGCCACCAACCCCTTCCTGCGAGTCGAGGATCCGAAACTGAAGGCCGCGATGGGCATGCCGGACGCCAATCCCTTCGCCGTCTTCGCCGCGATGCGCGAGCGCAAGAACTCTTTCGCCGCATGACAAACGCGCTTCTGACCGATGAGGTTGTGCGGCTTTTGAACCTCTCCCCGCACCCGGAGGGCGGCTTCTACCGACAGACCTTTCGCGACCCCCTGCCCGTCAACAGCGGCCGCGCCGCCTCGACGACGATCTACTATCTGCTCCCCGGCGGCGAAATATCTCACTGGCATCGGGTCGACGCCGCCGAAGTCTGGCACTTCTATGCGGGCGCCGCCCTGGAGCTTAAGGTCGGGGCGCAGGGCGCGCCGACCGAAATCCTGCGCCTCGGCGCCAACCTCGCGGCGGGCGAGCGGCCGCAAGCCGTGGTTCCTGCAGGCGTATGGCAGTCGGTGAAGAGTATGGGCCGTGGACCCGACGAATGGACCCTCGTCGGCTGCACTGTCGCGCCCGGGTTCGAATTCGCCGGTTTCGAACTGGCGCCGGCGGATTTTTCGCCCGACTTTTCGGCCTGAACGCAATGGCTTCGGCCTTTTCGGGGCTTTGACCCACCCGTCGGATAGTGTATCGGGTCGCAGACAATAACGAGGAAATGCTCGAATGTGCTGGAGTGGAGAGGCGTCAATGGTGTTGGCGGCGACGGGGATCGCCGGCGCGGCCTATTCGGCGCTCAAGAAGGATCCCGAACCGCTCGCTCTGTGGGTCTGCCTTCTCTATTTCGCCAGCATGGAGTCGCTTCAGGCCGTCGCCTATACGGTCCTGAACCAATGCGACTCGCCACTAAACCAATTGATGACCATGTTCGGTTATCTACACATAACGTTCCAGCCGTTCTTCATTAACGCCGTCGCGCTCTATTTCATGCCCAAGGACAGCGCCCGCATCATCGCGCCCTGGGCCTATTTCGGCTGCTTCGTCGCGGCCATCGCCATGCTGCTGCAGCTTTATCCCTTCGCCTGGGCGGGTCACTGCGCCGCCGGACGGCCGTTGTGCGGCGACGTGCTCTGCACGGTGCGCGGCGAATGGCACATCGCCTGGCTGCTGCCGACGAACGGCATCGGCAACTCCATGGTCGACAACGCCTATCTCGGGCGCGGCTACATCGAATATCCGCTGATGGCCTTTTACATCCCGTCGCTTTACGGCAGCTGGCGCTTCATCCTGTTCTCCTGGCTTGCCGGTCCGTTTCTGGCCGGCCTGACCACCAGCAACATCAATGAATGGCCGGCGGTCTGGTGCCTGTTCTCGATCGGACTCGTGCTCGCCATCATCAAGACGCCGCTGCGGTATCACCTGCATGTCGGCGATCCGTGGTGGATGATGCTTTACAAGTGGTGGAAGCGGCGGAGAGCGGCCGCGAAAGCGGCCATAGCCGCGCCCGCGCTGCCGGCGGAGCCGCCGGCGCTGATCGCCGAAGTCAAAGAGCCGGCGGAATAGTCAGTCCTTCGCGTTGACGACGCCGCCGACGAGATTCTCCCCGAGCAGCGATTCGGTGGTCAGTCCCGCGGACAGAGGCGCTCGCTGCGCGCCGGACTCGATCGCGGCGAGATAGTCGCGGCGGGCGGCGACCGCCTCGTCCCAACTCACGGCGCAGAACGACAGAGCTTCGCCCGGCCGCAGTTGCGCGAGCCGGCCGAGATCCGCGCCGATCACCGTCGCGATCTTGGGATAGCCGCCCGTCGGCTGACGGTCGGCCATCAGGGCGAGCGGCGCGCCGTCGCCGGTGATCTGGATGGCGCCCATGGCGACGCCGTCGGAGACGATGTCGTGTCCGCGCAAGTGGCGGATCGCCGGGCCCTCGAGCCGATAGGCCATGCGGTCGCTACGCGCGCCAATCCGCCAGCGCGCGGCCAGAAAGGCCTCGACCTGATCGGGGGCGAAATAATCGTCCTGAGGTCCAAGAAGCAGGCGGATCGGCGCGCCGCTCGACGCCAGCCAGGGCGCCGACAAGGCCAGCGGGTCGGGGGGCGGCGGTCCGGTCTCCGCGAACAGCAAGGCGTCGCCAGACGCCAGGGGCTTGGGCCCGAGTCCGGATCGGGCGTGGGTCGCGCGCGAGCCGAGGGTGGGCGCAAGGCCGAGCGTTCCCCCCACGGCGACATAGCACCAGGCCCCGGAACGGCCGGCGCGCAGCGCCAGCCGCGCGCCTGGAGGAAGGGCGAGCAGGCAGGCGGAGGGCAGCCGCCGGCCATCGAGCCGAATGTCGAAATCGCCGCCAGCGACGGCGACGCACAACGTCGCGCCTTCCGCCCGCAGGGTCGCGCCGCCGAGCGAGACTTCGATCGCGCTGTCGGCGCCAGCGGCGCGCGTCGCGGCCAGATAGGCGCCAAGGTCCATGGGCCCCGCCGGCGTGACGCCATAGCGCGACTGTCCGAAGCGGCCCTCGTCCTGAATGGTGACGCCAGGCCCGGCGGCGTCGATAAGCAGCCGCCCGATCATGACAGCATCTGCCGGCGCGCCACCGTTTCGCCCGCCAGGGCGCGGGCGTCGAGCATCCGAAAGGTCTCGGCGTTGATCGGCTCGAAGCGCACCGCGTCGCCCGGCGCGATGAGAAAAGGCGGGTCGCGCCGCAGCGAGAACATGCGCTCAGGCGTGCGCCCGACGACATACCAGCCGGTCGGCATCGGATTGGAGGCGATGAGCGAGAGCGCGCCGCCGATCAGCGCCGCGCCGGGCGGCGTCGGTCCGCGCGGGCTGACGCGCCGGGGAATCGCCAGCCCCTGCGGCAGTCCGCCGAGATAGCACCAGCCCGGCGCGAAACCGTACATATAGGCGCGGTACTCTGCGCCCGCGTGCGACTTTGCCAGCGACTGCGCGGAGCGCCCGAGCTGCGCGGCGGCCTCGCCGATATCCTCGGCGAATTCAGGATCGTAGCAACAGGGAACGGTCCAGCGCAGGGCGGGCTGTAGCGCCTGCGCCTCCGCGTCGACGCGCTCGATCAGTCCCATGATCAGGTCGATCAGCGAGTCGCGTGAAATCTCGAGCGGCTCGTAGCGCAGAAGGAGCGCGCGATAGGTCGGCGTCGTTTCGCGCAGGCCTTGCGGCGGCGCGGCGCAAAGACGCGCGTCCAGCGCCAGCACGCGCGCATTCACCTCGGGGTCGACGACGTCGCCGAACTCGACTGACAGCGCCGCCTCGCCGCAGTCGAGAAAGCGCGGCGTCTTATGGTTCATTGCGGTCAGACTCCCGCGAAGGCGCTGAGCTCCCAGCCGTCGCGTTCGAGGGTCGCGCGAAGATTTCGGGCCATTTCAACCGCGAGCGGCGTATCGCCGTGAACGCAGATCGAGTCGATCTGCGTAGGCAGGAGTTTGCCGCTGGCCGTCCTCAACCCGCCATGCGCGAGCATGTCGCGCACCCGCGAACAGGCTCTGTCCACATCCTCGATAACGGCGCCTTCTTGCGATCTCGGCTGCAGACTTCCATCGTCCATATAGGCCCGGTCGGCGAAGACTTCATTTACGACGCGCAGCCCCGCGCGCGCGCCGGCGCGCGTTTGCTCCGACAGAGCGATGGCGAGCAGCGCGAGCGACGGATCAACGCCGCGCACGGCGCGCGCGATCGCGGTCGCCGCCTCGCCGTCGCGCTCGGCGATATTGGCGAGCGCGCCATGGGCCTTCACATGCGTGATTCGATGTCCGCTCAAGACGGCGAGCGCTTGCGCCGCGCCGATCTGATAAGCGACCGCGCGCTCGATTTCCCGGGCGCTCATCGGCAAGGTGCGCCGGCCGAAGCCCGCAAGATCCGGAAAGGCGACGTGGGCGCCGACGGCCACTCCGCTTTCTCTGGCGCGCGCAAACGTGGTCGCCATGATGTCGGGGTCGCCGGCGTGGAACCCGCACGCGACATTCGCGCTCGTGACGATGTCGAGCATGGCGTCGTCGTCGCCCATGCGCCAGCGCCCGAAACCCTCTCCGAGATCGGCGTTAAGATCGATGGCGCGAGAGTCGGCGTTCATGGCGCTTGCGAGTTCGTCTCTGTTTGCGGCCTGCGACATTGGCCGAACGCCGCCGAGACGGCAATGCGCGCCCCACCGGTTCTGCGCGCAGGATCTTCACGACCGGAATGTCGTCGAGGCCCAGCTTGCCGGGCCGTGAGAGGCCGCTCCGGAGCGACGAGGATCGACACGATCCCGCACAAATAGGGCGTGGCGGCGCTTGACAAAGACTGTCCCCTTTGGTGAAGCTGTATCGCGGCGAAGCCGGAAAAAAGAGCCACTGGCTGGCGCAAACGTGGGAGGAAAATATGCAGTATCTGATCCCGGGACTCATGCTCGCAATCGTCGTCGGCGGCGCGATCGTCGCGATGCGGATGGGCAAGTAAGTTCAAGAAAACGGGGCGTTTACGCCCCAACGGTCCGTTGGCGGGCAGCAGCCTGACGTGAGCGTCGGCGTTATTGCGCCAACGGACTGAGCTGGTCCAGTCCAGCTCTGGCTCGCCCCCAGGCGGCGAATCTCCTCTCCGTTCAGTTGTTTTACTCCGCTGCGAGTTCTTGCTGCGGCGGAAATGCGATTTCGACCAGCGTCCCCTCATTGTGACGGCTCTTGATGCTGAATGAGGCGTGGTTCGCTTCGATCAAGGCCTTTGTCAGCGGCAGTCCAAGTCCCGTTCCGCTTGCCTTGCGCGAGGTGTCGACCTGTCGGAACGGCTCCAAGGCGGTTGCGACATCCGCTTCCGACATGCCGATCCCGGTGTCCTTGACGCGAAGGACGACCGACCCGGCTTCGGTCAGCGCGCTCGACACGATGACCTGCCCGCCAGGCTCGTTGAACTTCACAGCATTTGAAAGAAGATTGAGAAGAATCTGCCTGAGCGAACGCGCATCGGCGCGCAGCGGCGGCAGATCCTGCGCGAGCGCGAGTCGCATCACGACGCGCCCGCGGTTGGCCTGCGCCTGCATGATCGACGCGCATTCGGCGATAACCGCATTGGCGTCCACTCGCGAGAAGGAAAGCTCCATCTTGCCGGCTTCGATCTTGGAAAGATCCAGAAGATCGTTGACGAGCGACAGGACATGCTCGCCGGAAGCGTGAATGTCTTTCAGATACTCCTTATAGCGCGGCGAGCCGATCGGCCCGAGACGCTCCTCCATCATCACTTCCGCAAAGCCAATGATCGCGTTCAGCGGGGTGCGAATCTCATGTGACACGCGCGTCAGAAAATCGGATTTCGCCGCATTGGCGCTTTCGGCGGCAAGCCGGGCCGCTTCGAGCGCCCGGTCGTCCGGAACTTCGCCCTGAGGCGCATCGGCAAAAACCACGATCACTGATTTTCCATCGAGTGAAAGCCGCCGCAGCGTCATCTCTACCGGAGAGCCGCCGCCCGGCGCGGCCGGCGCGACAGACAGTCGTGCGCTCGCGCTCGGTTCGGCCTCAAGAAAACGCTGAACCAATAAGTGTGCGTCGGAGGGGGCGAGAAGAGACGCGAGAGTGCGGTTCTCAACGGACTTCTCTCCGAATCGCGCCGCGAACGGGGCATTCGCCCTTACGATCGTCCCATCGGCGGCGGCGATCGCGAGCGGCGTGGGCGAGAGGTCGAAGACCGCGCCGAGCATCGCATTCTCTGATTTTGCCCGCGCAAGCCTTTCTTCCAGGCTGCGCGCGAGCGCGAGAGCGCTTTGCTCCGGACCCGCCGCGAGAAATTCCCGGCCGTGCAGCAGCGTCGTAGGACGCTCCTCCGCCGACTCAGTCGATTCGGCAAAGACGGTCCCCGTCCCCTGCCCAAGACTCCCTTCCCGGAGCGCCCGCGCGATTTCGTCAAAAGCCAGACGCTCGCTCGAACTGAGCGCCTCCCTCGCGTCCGAATTGACGCGCGCGGACGCGGGCGCGCGCAGCATCACGACATTGTCGGCTGGCCGCTCGGCGGAAGCTTCATGGGGATCCCCACGAGAATCGATCGCCTCCTGCGGCTGAACCGCGCGAGCGCGTTCGATATGCAGCACCCCATAGCCCTGATAGCCGAGAAACCGCCGGGCCGCGTCGGTCATCGGCAGCGCGCCGAGCGTCGTCGGCACGCTGCCGATATTGTCCTCTAGCGGCCACGCGACCTCGACGCCGCTCCAGGCCCGGCGGGAAGCGCAGGCGCGCGCAAATGCGGGCTCGAGCGAAAGCGCATGCGACGCGTCTGGAACCGACCGGCCGAGAATGTCGGCGGCGGCTTCGCCGACGACGCCGGCGAGCGCGTGCGTCAGGTGGATAAAGCGCCCCTCCGAGTCGGTCTTCCACAAAAAGCGCGGCGGACGCGCGCCGTGCCGCGCCGCAAGACTGCGGCGGAGCGCCGCAGTCTCTTCACTGACCTCCGCTTCGCTCGAGACGTTGGGAGCGCGGCGAACTCCAGCAGGCGCATCCGCGCGAACGCCGAGCGCGGCGATGACGAAACAGGAACCGCAATCGGGATCGAGGCTGCGGCAGAGAAAAGTGACGGTCTGCGCCTCGCCGGAAACATGGAAGCGCAGTCGCTCGAGGCGAAGATTCCGACCGTGACGCAATTCGGCGACGAGTCCGGCCAGCCGCTGCGCCCCGGGGTCGTCGCTGCGAAACAGGCGCTCGGTCAAAAGTTCAGCGTCTTCGCCGAAGACCGCCCGCGCCGAATCGTTCAGAAACGTGATGTGCAACGGATCGCCGTTCGCCGCCACGACCGGCGCGCCCGAAGCGTCGAGTGCGGCAAAAACGGGGTCAGCCGCGACGCAAGCGGCTGCGCGCGCGCGCTCTTCCAGGTCCTGCTCCGAACCGCCCATTTGCCTTACCGCCTCAACCGACGGTCTCGCTCGCCGCGCGCTTCTCAGGCGTCTCGCCGGCTCGACGCGAACGGATAACCGAATTTAATCGCGGCTGATTGCAAGGTCTACGATCGTCGTGCGTCTTTCATAGTATTTCTGCGTAATTCTCATCTGGAGATTGCGAGCTGCTGCGGCGCACAAAATTGTTGCATCGCAGCATAAAATCCGGCAGGATGGTTCGACTCGCCGCATCGCCGTTGAGCTTGGCGTGACTCGGGTAAGATATGGCTTAGCGCGGCGTTTCCTGAATTTTCACGGCACGGAGGTGCGTCATGGTCGAATCCATCTATCAAATTCCCACCGAGGTCCGCGATTTCGCGGAGAAGAGCGTCGAGCAGGCGCGCAAGGCCTTCGAAGGTTTCGCCGGAGCGGCGCAGAAGGCGCTCGATACGCAGGCGGACATGCCGTTCGGCCTGCCGAGCGCCAAGGACGTGAGCGCCAAGGCCCTGTCTTTCGCCGAGGCGAACGTCAACGCCGCCTTCGATCTGGCCCAGAAGCTCGTCCACGCCAAGGACCCGCAGGAAGTCTTCAAGCTTCAATCGGAGTTCGTGCAGGCCCAACTCCAGACGATTCAGGAGCAGACCAAGGAGCTTGGCGCGTCCTTCCAGCGCGCGACGACCAAGTCCTAACGGGGAGAAGCTCAATGGCGAATCCGCAGAACAGTTCCCCAAAACCCAAGACCCCCGAAGCAAAGCGCGCGCTGCCCAGCGTTCCGGAGACGGAAGCGGCGCCGACGACGAGCGAAGCTGTGAGCGCAGAACCAGCCTCGCCGCCAGTCGAAGCGGTCACGCCGCCCGTCGTCCAGGCGCCGTCGACCGCCCTCGCGATCGCCGTGGAGATGACGTCGTCAGGAGCCAAGGCCGAGGATTTCGACCCCACGCTCTGGTCGCAGAAGTCGATCGACCTCTGGGCCGAAAACGCGACGGCGCTCCTCGATTTCACTGAGCGGCTCGCCGGCGCCAAGACGCTCGACGAGGTGACGAGCCTTCAGTCGCGCTTCGTAAGCGAAAGGTTCGACGCTCTGCTGCGGCAATCGAACGAGCTGATGACGCTGGCGCAGCGTCTGCTCAATATCTCGATCGCGCCGCTCTATGGCGCGCGCACGGCGTAACGCGTCATGTGAGTCCTGTAAGGCGTAACGCGTAATTCGAGTTCCTGCGAGGAGCGCCGCGGCGAATGGGCTGCGGCGCTCCTTGCTTTAAAGCGTTGCGACGATCACGGCGCGCAGCGCCGGCGTCGCGTCAGGCATCACCCCGGTCCAGTCGCGGAACGCCGGGCGCGCCTGATGCAGCAGCATTCCCAGCCCGTCCACAGGCGTCGCGCCATGCGCGCGCGCGGCGGCCAGCAGCGGCGTTTCCAGAGGCGCATAAACGATGTCGGCGACGAGCGCCGACTTCGACTTCGGCAATGCGCTGAGCGATAGATCGAGCGGCGGCTGGCCGACCATCCCCTGACTCGTCGCATTGACGACAAGTCCCGCGCCGGCAAGCCCCGCCTCACGTTGGCTCCACGGCAAGGCCGACACGCGCGGTCCGAAGTCGGCGGCGAGAATCTGCGCCCGCTCGAAGGTGCGGTTGAACAGTCGAATCTCCTGCGCGCCGGCGTCGAGCAGACCGTGAACGATGGCGCGCGCCCCGCCGCCCGCGCCGATGACGACGCAGGGCGCGCTCGCGGCGCGCCAGCCAGGAACCGCCTCATGAAGCGACGCGATGAACCCATAGCCGTCGTAGTTATGCCCGGTCAGTTCGCCGTTCTTCTCGACGACGACGCAATTGACGGCGCCGATTCGCGCCGCCGACTCATCGACATGATCGACAAACCGGAGCGCCGTTTCCTTATGCGGAATCGTGAGATTGCACCCGGCGAAGCCGAGCGCCGGCATGGCGCGCAACGCCGCCTCGAGCCGGCCCGGTTCGACCGGCAGCGGCGCATAGCAGCCCTCGATGCCATATTGCGCGAACCAGTGATTGTGAATCTTCGGCGAGCGCGAATGCGCGATTGGCCAGCCCATCACGCCGGCGAGCACGAAACCATGGCTGTGTGTCACGTCGTCTCTCCCGGTCACGCGTCAGGGGCGACGGAAAATCCCGCCCCGCAAAACTCGACAAGCGCGGCTTCATTAGCGCCCTCCTCGCGCAGCGCATCGACTCGCGCGAGCCTCGGCCCACGCCGCGCCGCGAGGATAAGCGCGTCGAGCGCCGGGCGCGGACCGGAGACGACCGCCTCGACCGCGCCGTCGCGACGGTTGCGCGCCCAGCCGGTAAGATCGAGCGCAAGCGCCTCGCGGACGAGGAAAGCGCGATAGCCGACGCCCTGCACGCGGCCTTCGACGAAGAGACGTATGATCTCCCGATCGCTCATGATTCTACCGCGATATTGTCGATGAGCCGCGTCGCGCCGAGCTTCGCCGCCGCGAGCAGGCGGATCGGACCCTCCCCGAGAGTTGCGACCGGCGCCAGCGTCTCGGCATGGCGGGCTTCGAGATAGTCGATTTCGAACCCGACATCCGCAACCGCGGCGCAGGCTGCCTCGATCGCAGCGCCGATGCTCTCGCCGCTCAGGATTCGACGCGCCGCTTCGCTCAACGCGCCATGCAACGCCTTCGCGCGCTCGCGTTCATCGCGGGAGAGATAGACATTGCGTGAGGACATGGCGAGGCCGTCCGCCTCGCGCAGAGTCGGCGCGCCGAGAATTTCGGTCGCGATGTCGAGATCGCGCGCGAGGCGTTTGATCACCAGCAGCTGCTGATAATCCTTCTCGCCGAAGACGGCGACATCGGCCTGCGCCTGATTGAGCAGTTTCGTCACGACCGTCGCCACGCCGGAAAAATGCGTGGGTCGAAATCGATCTTCGAGACCGGCCGTCGCCGGTCCTTCCAGGATCACCTTCGTCGAAAAGCCCGGCGGGTAGATTTCGTCGACCGCAGGCGCGAAGACGAGATCCGCCGCGACGCCCGCCAGCCTGTCGACGTCCGCCGCAAGCGTGCGCGGATAGCGCGCGAAGTCTTCATTGGGGCCGAACTGCGCGGGATTGACGAAAATCGTGACGACGACGCGGTCGGCCGCCCGACGCGCCGCTTCGACCAGCGACAGATGACCGGCGTGCAGCGCGCCCATCGTCGGCACAAGGCCGATACGCTCGCCGGCGGCGCGACGCGCGCGAACGTAGCGGCGCAGTTCGTCGATCGCGCCGACGACAGGAACCTGTGCATTCATGAACCGCGCCCCGACTGCCGGATGGAAAGCAAGCTCGTCAGATAATCGATGTAGACGCCGGGCAGCGCTTGCGCGCGCGCCGCGGCGATGACCCCCTCGAAATAGCCCCGCGACGCGGTGCCGAGGTCCGGCCGCGCGCCGACATAGACGAGCGCCCGCGCCGAGCCCACCGGCTCGCGCAGAATGAGGAGATTTTTCTTGGCGCAAAGACCATGGGCGACGTCTTCATAGCGATCGAGCGCGGCGACGTCGCCGACTGCGACGTCCCACAGCACGCCATGGACGCTCATGCGGCGGTCCGGCGCGACGCTGACAAAGCCGGATGGCATCAGAACCGTCCTGAAGCCGGCGAGCCGCCCCCGCCCGATCAGCCGCGACCGCGGACAGCGCGCCGCCATGGCGGCGGCGTCCATGTTTGAGCCATAGGCGAAGTAGAGCGGCACGCGCAAATCCCGGTCGCGAAAAGGACGACGCGTGCTATATCACGACCGACGCGGAAGGGTGGCCGAGTGGTTTAAGGCACCGGTCTTGAAAACCGGCGTGGGGGCAACTCCACCGTGGGTTCGAATCCCACCCCTTCCGCCATCAATCGCCACCGCTACTTCAAGACGGCGCAGGCGACGCGCGCGCCGGCGCCGCCGATCGGCTGCGACATGTGGTCGTCCAGACTGGCGTGCACCACCAGCGCCGATCCGTCCGCGTCAAGGAGATTGATCTTACCGCCGCTCAAGGACACGCCGTCGATGAACATTTCCGCCTGCGCGGAGCCGTCGGCATATGCATAGACATTCGGCAGATCGGCCGGGTGCGGGCCCTTGGGATTGAGGAATCCGTGTTCGGCATTTGACGGATTTATATGGCCCTTCGAGTGCATGAATTTTTCAATGTCGGAGCAGTCCCCAACTTCGTGCAGATGGACGCCGTGCCAACCGGGCGCCAGCGCGCCGGCCCGCAGCATGATGCGCAGCACGACCCCGTGCGGACCTTGCGTGACGTCGATCGCGCCGACCGACTTGCCCTTGTTGTCGAGCACGTCGGCGCCTCGTTGTTCGCCGCTTGCGGCGCCCGTCATAAGGGCGATCGAAAATAAGGTGACGACGAGTCTGTCAAACATGTTTTCCTCGCAGGATTTCGCTAACGCCGCCGCCCGGCGGCTGTTCCCTCGGAGCGGCTCTCTGCAGCATCAGCATATTTGGCGTGACAGCGCAGCTTTGGAAGCGGCGATAACCTTCTGATGACGGATTTTTCCCCTTGATGCGATATCCGGAAGTTTACGTGAAGGAACCCGCGATCAATCGACGTTCTGTTCAGAGCGAATATAGATCCAGCGCGCCCGAGAGGCGCGTCCGATATTGCTCGAGCCGCGCCTTGTCTCTTTCGTCGGCGGCGCGCTCAACATAGGGGGCGTAATTGATTAGATTGATCGCCTTGATGATCGGCGCGATCTCGCGGACCTTCTCCTCCGTCAGACCATAGCCCGCGAGGAATTCCTGCTTGGCGTCGACCGAAAGATCATGCAGCGCCACCGAAAGATCCCAGTAGGGAGCAACGTTCGAGGCGCAGTTCTCCCAGTCGATGACGGCGGCGACCGCGCCGGATGCGTCCGCGACGACATTCTTCAGACGCATGTCGCCATGGTTGAGGACGGGCGATGGCTCCCAGCGCTCCATTTCGCCGACGACCGCTCGCAGGCTTTTAAGCTGCGCCTTGTCGAGCATGCCATGCTCGTCGAGCAGGTCGACGCGCGCTTCAACTTTCAACTCGCCGTGCAGATATTCCTTCCAGGTCTCCTTGCGCGAGAGCTGATTTCCCGACCAGTCGAAAGTGTGGCCAAAGCCCGAAGTGCCGATGGAGTGTATCAGGGCGGTCAGGCGCCCCATCTCGCGTAAGATTGCGAAGCGTTCCGGATGATGCGTGCCTTCCTGACCCTCGATCTTGGGAAGCACCATGTAAGGCATGCCGATGATGTCAGCGCCCACCTCCAGAATCGTCGCGGTCGGCACGCCTGCCTCGCTCGCCCTGGCGATCGCCCATTGCTCTTTGAGATAGTCCTTCAGCTTGTCTGGAGTGGTGTTCATGCGAACGATGAAATCGCCTTCCGCATGGCGCGCCTCAAACACGAAATTCGTCAGGCCGCCGCCGCGCGCCAGAACGCGTTTGGGTTTCGATCCAAAATGATGCTCGATGATCCTGGCCGCATTGGATCGCGCCTTGCGCGCGCTGACCTGCACATCCTGCACATCGGTCATCGCGGCGCCTCGCTCTGCAGCCGCCCGAGTCGAAACAGCAGTTCTCCGAGCTCGATCGAACTCCCGATCTTCACCGTCCGCAGCAGACCTTTGTATTCCAGATCGCGGGTTCCGACATGCACCGCGAGCCCGACGCCGGAAAGGAACGAATCCATCGGCGTGTCGCCGCAGCCGACGGAAGCCTCCAGTTCGACCCCGAGCCGTTCGGCGATGGCGCGGACGCCGGACAATTTGTCGACGCCCCGGCGCGTCGCGAAGTTGGATCGCTTGACGTGCTGGTAGGCCATCAGCCGATCCTGCGGGGCTTCGACAAGCAGAAACATCATGCAGATCTCATGGGCCATCAAGGCCTCGCGAAGATCCTCCAGCGTCAGGCAAACAACCGAGGACGCGCTTTTGTATTTTTCGCGAACATGAGGAACTCTTTCGGCGTCAGGCGTCCAGATCGTCTCGCCGAGAGTCCAGTCCCGCGTGTAGTAGAAGACAAGAAGCTCATTGACGCCAATTGCGAGCAGTCCCCGCACGCCCGTCAGCACTTCGTCGATTTCCTCAGCTTCAAGCGGAAAGGCGTCGAGCTCCTCGAAGATGATTTCGCCGGCGGGGTCTTCTCTGAGATGGCCGACGACGCCGCCGTTCAGCGAAACCAGCGGCAACGGCGCATTTGTGATCGCATACCACTCGCGCCCGAAGGTGCGGATGACGTTCAACGGAAACCGCAGCGTGTTCAGCACAATCGGCCGGCCAAGATCATTGAGGCGCTTCAAGCCGCAAGCCACCGGATCGGGAATGACGACGCGCCCTTCGAATTCGTGCACCGCCGTTCCGTCGAGATCGGTGACGACCGCGCCCGCTCGCGCGAAATCGGTTTCCGACAGAAACGCCTTAAGCTCATCCTCAATCTTCTCGGAGAGCGCCATTCATTGCGCCTCCATAGCTTCTCGCCGCATCGCGACGCCTGCGCATGAGACGCGCACCCCGACCGAGACAGCGGATTTCGACAGCGAGAAGGGAGACATTGAGGTCACGCTTGTGTTTCGTCCATAGACGGATCTGCAGCGGCGCTGATCGCGCACAGTTTCGTTTATCTGGCGATGACGCACCCGATGCGACAGACCTTGAAAGTCATTCGCGGACGACTTTTCTCCGGAGGGGGCTTCGAAACTGCGCCGGAAGCTCGCCAGCGCCCTGCCAAGGACTCGCTGTCCAGCGGCGCCCCGGGCGCGAGCGCGACTGACGCGCAGCTGCGCTACTCGGCCGAGAACTCGACCATCAAGGTCGTGCCGCAAGAGGCTTCCATCTCCAGCGATCCGCCGAGCTGACGCGCGAAGGCCTGCATAATGTTCATGCCGAGAGAACCCGACGCAGCTGCAGGAGCCGACATAATCCCAGGACCGTCATCACGAACGATAAGCTGCAGATGGCCGTTCGTCAGCCTCAGCAAGGCGACCTCGAACTTCGATCCCTGCCCTTTTTCGAAGACATGCTTGGTGGCGTTGAGCGCAGCCTCATTTATCAGGAGAAGCGCCGCCGTCATCTGATCCAGTGACAGTTTTGCATCCGGGGCAATATCCACCGCGACCTCGATCGGCAGATCGCCAAAATCATTGAGCAGCATCTCGCGAAGAATGGGCGCCAGTCCCTGCTCATAGGTCGTCTTATCGTAGAGCCGGCGATGCAGGGTCGACATCGCGGCAATCCGATCTTCTGCGGCTGCGATCCGTTCGGCGGCCGGCCCCTCCGGCATTCCCCGCCGGGCGCTGCTGATCATGGCGAGCACAATCTGGAGATTGTTGGCCACGCGATGCTGAAGCTCGCCGAACAGGCTGACCTGCACCTGGTTCGCCGCCTCGAGTCGCCTGATCAGATCGGCCATTCCCGACACGAGAATGAGCAGGAAGCCGCCGACGAGGAGAAAGCCGATCAGGGCGAATAGGGCGTTCTGCTCTCGGAGCAGAAACGAGTTGTGGGGCTCGAAGAAAAAATACCAACCCGCAAGAGCGGAGAGCGCCATCACCAACATGCCCTGACGCCAGCCGCAGAGGAGCGCGCTCCCCGCGATCGCCGGGTAAAAGGTCACGAACTTCAGAGTGAGCCAGGGATCCGCCAGATAACGAACAGAAAGGCTCGCGGCAAATAGGGTCAGAGCAATGATCCAGGAAGGCGCGCCCTCTATTCTTTTCGACGCCCTGTAAACTTTCGTCGCCCACGCCACGTCGCGCACCCTGTTGTAAGTCGACGCAATTGCGATACTTCCGCCCTAGCCTGGGCGCGCGTATCGTCGCACAGCGCACTGTTGCGAACAAGATCGCGAGCGTTTTCAGCATCGCACATCCATCGCGGCAACGACTCGGAGCGACGAAATTGCGTTCGTCTCTCATTGACGCGTCAAGGCGCTCGGCCTGACTAGGGATTGGGCAGTGTGCGTGATGCGACGTCTGATCGGGAATTTTGTTTCGCCTGGGGAACAATACGAATTGGCCCGAGGTTACGCTTACGATTGGTCTTCTACTGCGGCTTTTCGGAGTTTTCCTATGGCATCAAAACGCAAACCGGCGTCGCCCGCCAAATCCTCCATGCCCTATCCTGGAAAAAGTCCGACCGAGCAGCCGGAAATTTTGGCGGCCGAAACTGAAAGCTCCTTTCAACAGCCGCAAGGCGATGGCGGGGAAACCCACCAGACCGCCAATGATGAAGTTGAGACGCTCACCACGCAGCAGGGCGTCCCGGTGTCGGACGACCAGAACACGCTGCGCGTCGGCGCTCGCGGTCCGAGTCTGCTCGAGGACTTTCACTTCCGAGAGAAGATCTTTCATTTCGATCATGAGCGCATTCCGGAACGCGTCGTTCATGCGCGCGGCTTCGGCGTGCACGGCTATTTCGAACTCACGAAATCTCTCGCCGACGTCACACGCGCCAATCTTTTTCAGCGCGTCGGCGATCAGACGCCGGTGTTCGTGCGGTTCTCGACGGTGGCGGGCAGCAAGGGGTCGTTCGATCTCGCCCGTGACGTCAGAGGCTTTGCGGTCAAGTTCTACACCAAAGAAGGAAACTGGGACCTCGTCGGCAATAACATCCCGGTGTTCTTCATCCAGGACGCGATCAAGTTTCCGGACCTGGTTCATTCAGTGAAGCCTGCTCCAGATCGAGGCTTTCCTCAGGCCCAGTCCGCGCACGACAATTTCTGGGACTTCGCTTCGCTCTCGCCGGAGAGCTTTCACATGATCATGTGGATCATGTCCGATCGCGCCATTCCACGCTCCTTCCGCTTCATGGAAGGATTCGGCGTGCACACTTTCCGTTTTGTCAATGCAAAGGGCAAGCCGACCTTCGTCAAATTCCACTGGAAGCCGAAGCTCGGGCTGCAATCGGTGCTGTGGAACGAAGCGGTTAAGATCAACGGCGCCGACCCCGACTTTCATCGCCGCGACCTCTGGGATGCGATCAAGGGCGGACATTTCCCGGAATGGGAGCTTGGCGTTCAGCTCTTCGACGAAGAGTTCGCCGACGCATTCGAATTCGACGTTCTCGACGCGACGAAGATCATCCCCGAGGAGCAGGTTCCCGTTCAGATCGTTGGGCGGCTTGTGCTCGACCGCACGGTGGACAATTTCTTTGCCGAAACCGAACAGGTCGCCTTCTGCACCCAGAACATCGTCCCTGGGATCGACTTCAGCGACGATCCGCTGCTTCAGGGCCGCAATTTCTCCTATCTGGACACACAGCTGAAGCGGCTCGGAAGCCCCAACTTCACCCATATTCCGGTGAATGCGCCGCGATGCCCGATGGCGCATTTCCAGCAGGATGGACATATGGCGATGAAGAACCCGAAGGGGCGCGCCAATTACGAGCCGAACAGTTGGGGCGCGCTCGGCGGTCCGCGCGAGAATCCCGAGCGGGGCTTCACATCCTTCCCGGCAGAAACGTCAGGGGAGAAGAGGAGACTGCGCGCCGAAAGCTTCGCCGATCACTACAGCCAGGCGCGGCAATTCTTTCTCAGCCAGACGCCGATCGAGCGTAAGCATATTGGCGACGCGCTCGTGTTTGAACTGAGCAAATGCGAGCGCCCCGATATTCGCGCGCGTGTCGTGTCGCATCTCATGAACATCGACGTTGCGCTTGCGACGCGCGTCGCCGACGGCTTGCGGCTTGAAATGCCAGAGCCGGCGAAGGCCGCGCGTCCGACGCTGCAAGAACTCCCCCCATCCCCGCCGCTGAGCATAGTGGCGCGTCCGACATCGTTCGAGGGGCGCAAGCTCGGCATTCTCGCGACGGACGGCGCGGACGCCAAGCTGCTCGCGTCGCTGATCGAAGCCGTCGAGAAAATCGGAGCCGTCTACGAGATCGTCGCGCCTCACATCGGCGGCGTGGTGCTTGACGACGGCGCCATGCAACCGGCCGCGCAGAAAATCGATGGCGGACCATCGGTGCTTTACGACGCCGTGGCCATTGTCGCGTCGGAGACCGGGGCCGCCGATTTTGCGGCCGACGCCTCCGCGCGAGACTTCGTGAGCGACGCCTTTGCGCATTGCAAGTTCATCGGCTTCACCGGCGCCGCCGTGCCTTTCCTTGAGAAGGCCGGCGTCGCCGAAGCGCTGGATGAAGGCTGCATTCGGCTCGCGGCGGCCAAGGACGCGGCGGCCTTTATCGCGGCCTGCGCGAAACTTCGCCATTGGCCGCGGGAACTTACGGTCGATCTCGACGCTTGAGTATGCGCGCCCTGCAGAAGCGCGACGGATTATCGATGCGAGACAAGGAGAACGAAAATGCCCACCGCGAGTGTCAGCAGCAATGCGAAGACAAGAAAGTCGACGTCGAAAGCGCGCGCCAAGCCGGCGACCTCAGCGACCAGGCCGGCCGACGCAATCAAGCTGCTGCGAGATGATCATCGAGAGGTGAAAAACTGGTTCAAGGAATACGAGAAGCTTGAGGACGAGGACGAGCGAGAGGCGCTCGCGCGAAAGATATGCGCCGCGCTGACCGTTCACGCCAGGATCGAGGAGGAAATCTTCTATCCGGCGCTGCGCGAGAGCATAGAGGACCAGGATCTTCTCGACGAGGCGGCGGTCGAACATGCGAGCGCGAAACAGCTCATAGCGGAGATCGAGTCGATGTCGCCGGACGAGGAGCTGTTCGACGCAAAGGTCAAGGTCCTCGGCGAATATGTGATGCACCATGTGCAGGAAGAAGAGCAGGAAATGTTCCCCGAGGCGCGCGAGAGCGACGTCGATCTGCGCGCGCTGGGGGCGCAGCTTTCCAAGCGGAAAGCCGAACTGATGAAAAAGGCGAGCTGATCGCGCTCGCGTTAATTCTCAGACCGCCGCGACAGGCATGTCATGCGCATGAACGTCGCGGCCGGAATGCTGGGCGAGAATATGCTTCGCCTTTTCCTCCAGCGCTGAATTCCGGGTTCGCACCCAGAGCAAAAGCCCGCCATGGTCAAGTTGCTCCTGGAGATATTTTGCATGACGCTCTTCCAGGAACTCGCCAAGCACGACGCCGATCAGGCCGCCGACTTCCGCGCCCACGACCCCGCTGACGAGAAGCATCGCGAGCGCGCCGCCTGAAGCGAGCGCCGCGCCGGCCGCCATCGTCGCGCCGACATAAACAAGCGCGCCGACGAGCGCGCCATTCTTGACGCCTCGAGATTCCTTGGGCGCATAGGCGACTCGGGGCGCCTTGCCGTCGTCCTCGACGTCTTCGACCTTCTCGTATTTATGGCCAAGCTTGGCGGCGACGGTTTTCTCGCCCGCCAACAGGTGTATGTCGCCGAGGTCGAATCCTGAATTCAGCAAGTCGTTGACCGCGCTTTCAAGCGCATAGCCGTCTGCGAAAACGCCGACAACCTCTCGCGTCCGTTCGCCGTCAGCACTGATCATGCCGCCCTCCCCTACGCTTTCAGAAGCCTCGCCTGGTCGCGAAGCTGGACCGCCGCCGCCGCGGCTGTTCATAGCACAGTGCTGCCGAAGGACGGCCTTGGCAAGAGCCGCATTGACGCTGGCGAACGTCGCTCGGAAACGGCTAGGCGGACCGCGACGCGCCCGCCGAGTTCGCGAACAGGCAGAGGTATTCCCATGCCATCGTCGCGCCGGCGAGGGCGGTGATTTCGGATATGTCATAGGCCGGCGCGACTTCGACGACGTCCATGCCGACGAAGCGTAGGCCGGCGAGCCTGCGGAGGATCGACTGCGCCTGCCAGGTCGCGAGGCCGCCGATTTCCGGCGTGCCGGTCCCGGGGGCGAAGGCCGGATCGAGCGCGTCGACGTCGAAGGTCAGATAGACCGGGGCGCCGCCGGCGACTTCCAGGATCCGCGAGGCGACGGCGGCGGCGCCGATCTCATGCGCCTCCTGCGCGGAGATGATCGTCACGCCTTTTCCGATCGTCCAGTCGTAGACGTCGCGTTGCACGGGCGAACGGATGCCGATCTGAATCATGCGGCGCGGATCGATCACGCCTTCGTTGATCGCATGGTAGAACATCGAGCCATGCGCGTAAGGCTGACCGAAGTTGTCTGGCCACGTGTCGACGTGCGCGTCGAAATGAATCAGCCCCAGCGGCCCGCGCCTTCTCGCGCAAGCGCGCAGGAGCGGCAGCGTTATGCCATGATCGCCGCCGAGCGTCACGAGATGCGCGTATCCTGAGGCTTGCTCCTCGATGAGCTTCAGACTAGCCGCGATGTCGCCGAGCGCGATGGCGAAATCCCCAACGTCGGCGAGCGGCAGATCGACCGGCGACGTCCATAAGGACGGATGCTCGCCATCGATGAGCATGCGGCTCGCGTGACGAATCGCCGTCGGCCCGAAGCGCGCGCCGCTGCGATTGGTCGTGCCGATATCGAAGGGCGCGCCCGCGACGACAACCGCGGCGTCCGCGCGCTGTTCGACGCCAAGAAAGGTCGGCCTCGCGGCGAAGGTCGGCGTTCCGCTCACGGCGCGCCATCCAGTCTTTCGAAGCGGAACACCGCCGCGGCGATCGCACAGGTCCAGTCGCCATTTGGAGCGCCTTCGGCGGCCGCGGTCAGCGACAGACTCTCAACGATGAGCTCGCTCGTTTCGTAGACTTTCTTGCGCTCGTTCCAGGCGGCATCGGGGTCGAATTCGATGCCCAGCGTCGACGCAAGCATTGTGGCGGCGAGATCTTCCGCGTAGTCGCCGCTCTCGCGCTCCGTCATGCCGTAGCCGTGATGTTCCGAAATATAGCCGTAGAGCGTCGGCTCTTTTGGCCGGGCGAGGCCGATGCTCGCGGTGATGCGCCGGCCGGGTTCGTCGGTCTCGGCGCGCGCGAGCACGGTGAAGGTGATTTCGCCGGGCTGAAGCGTCGCGACGCCTTTCTCGACAGGCACGAGATCGCATCCCGCCGGCAGGATCGACGATACGGCGACGAGATTCTGCTGTTCGATGTCCGCGTCGCGCAGCGCATATTCGAACGCCGTCAAACGATGGCGATGCACGCCGACGCCGCGGGTGAGAAAGACGCATTGGGGAATGGGAAACATCGAACGCGCTCCGTGGCTCGAAGAAGCCACCGCCTCAATTAGGACGAAAAGCCCGTGCGGCGATAGCCATTCCGGCGACCTTCGTCTATGGCCACGCGCTCACAAACCGATTAGCATCGCCGCGAGAGCCGGCCGCTCTCGACTGATGGCGCAACATATCTCGATCGCATGAAAATTTTGCTGCTCGGCGGCTCCAACGCCGGAATGCGCGAAGGCTGGGCCTCCCAATTTCAACGGCAGGCGTCGACGCACGAAGTCGAGAACCGCTTTCTCGGCGCCGTGGGGTCGCTCTACGGGCTGATGGCGCTGCTGAAAATGGAGCGCGAGGGCGGCGCTCCTCCAGACGTCGTCGTTTTCGAATATTGTCTCAACGACATTCTGCTTTTCGCCGCCGGCTGTCTCGATCCGACGCTCGTCGCCGATACGCTCGAAGCGATCGCAGCCCATTGCGCCCGGCGCGGGATTCGCCTCATGTTTCTTTGTCTCGACCCGCGGCCGACAGATTCAAGAGCGCTGCGCAGCGCAATGCGGCGCGCGCGCCGGCTCTATAGTGAAGCGGCTCATCGTTACGCCCTGCCCGCCCTCTGGCTCGACGAGATCTTCCCGGGCGGACGGGCGACATCGCATTATCAGGATGAAAACCATCTCACGGTCGAGGCGTCAGCGGCGGTGGCCGCCGCTGCGCTAAGCAAGATCGACGACGCTCGGATCCCCTCGGCCCCCAAAGCGGACATCCGCTTCGATTATGTAGATGCGACGCAGGCGCAGCCTCGCGGCGCATGCGAGCGTCATCACATTGGCTCCAAGGTCTTCGAAGGCGGGTTCATGCGGCTGAAGCGGCCGAGCGAATGCCATTGGCCCGGACGCGGCCGTCTCGTGGCGCTGATGCTGCGCTCCGACGATGCGAGCGGCGAATATTTCATTCGCGCGCCGGGATGCGCATACCGCAAGAATCCGCGCTCGAAGATGCAGGAGATCGTCGCCAATCTCATGCTGCTGCATTACGTATCGCGAAACATCGTCACGGATTGCGGCGTCTCCGTCGCCCTGCCTGACGACGAAGCGGCGCTGAGACGCGCGCCAGAGGATGCGACGCTGCTCGCAGTTCCGCCGACGGCGCCATTTCTCGACCAGACTCTCGACATTCATGCCGTGATCTTCTGGCGCCCGCGATCGCTCGCCCAGCGAATCGCCGCGCTATGGCGCGGCCAGTGAGCTGCTGAGCGGGGGCTATTTCTTGCAGGAAGGCGTCGGCTGCAGGACGAGATCCGTCATGTCGCCGCGCAGGACAAAGTCGCCGTAGTCGAGTCTCAGAGCGCGCGAGACGCCGTTTTCATAAAGGTCGAAGGACAGCACGTAGATCGGCTGGCCGTCCTTCTTGCCGAGGTCGAAATAGGAGATCGACACCGGCCAGCGGCGGGTGTTCTTGAGTTCGCTCGCGCGCGCGGCCTTTTCCGGCGGCTGTTCCGTCGTCGGCTTGCCGATAACCGTCAACGTGTCGAACGCCTTTTCGCCGTCGCCCGTGCCGTCAAAGACCCGCGCCTCGAGCAAAGGTTCGCCGGCGACGGCCGTCTCCACGATCTTGCGCAAATGCTCGGTCGGAAAGAGCATCGGACCCGCGAGCTCCAGTCGCGCGCGCTTTGGCTTGGAAAGGTCGATAGACAGACGGGCGTCGCCAGATTTTTTCGCCCTTCCGTCGACTTCCTCCGAACGCGAGTTGTCGATCCTGGTTTCCACCTTGAATCGAAAATCAGCGCCGTCGCCGCCCTCGAAGGTCGCCGAGCGCATGTCGGAGAGTTTCGCGGCGCCTTCCGAGGGCTGCAACTCGGTGATCTGGCGAAAATTCTGCACATAGCCCTCGCAGGCGGAACCGGAAAAGTCGAAGGCGATGCGGCCGCGCGCCTGCGCGGGCGCCTTCGCGCCGCTGGTCTTCAAGAGGCTCAGATCGTAAACAGCGCGATGGTTGGCGAGCGGAGCCAAAGCGCGCTCGGCAGCCGCCTGGCCGATCGGCGCCGCCGCGCAGATCGCCGCAGTCAGCAGTCGTAACGGAATCATCGGACCTCTTCCTGTGGCGGGCAATTCGACGCCATTGCGTCGGGTGGAGTAGGAAACTAGGGTCGCGCTTCTTTGGGAGCAACGACTTTCTCTTTGGAGAGGCGCCATGACCGCATCGTCCGACACCCCGCTCGCGCGGTTGAATGAGCTGGGACTGACGCTGCCTGCCGCGGCCGCGCCGGTGGCCAACTATGTTCCTTATGTGCGCACAGGCGCTTTGCTGTTCATCTCGGGACAGCTGCCGCTCGGCGCCAACGGCGTCGACCCGGCGCATAAGGGCAAGCTCGGCGCCGGCGTTTCGCTTGAGGCCGGGCAGTCCGCCGCCCGCCAGGCGGCGCTCAATGTTCTCGCCCAGGCCAACGCCGCGGTCGGTGATCTCGCCAAGCTGCGCACCGTGCGGCTCGGCGGCTTTGTGAACAGCGCGCCCGACTTCGATTCATTGCCGCAAGTCGTCAATGGCGCTTCCGATCTCGTCGCGACCGTGTTGGGCGAGAACGGCAAACACGCGCGCTTCGCCGTTGGCGTCGCGCAATTGCCGCTCGACGCCGCCGTCGAAGTCGAGGGGATCTTCGAGATTCTTCCGTGAACGCCTCTGATTTTACGTGGCTGGTCGCGCGTCCAATCGCGCACCGCGGCCTGCATGACGCGGCGAAGGGCGTGATCGAAAATTCGATTTCGGCGGCGCGCGCCGCGATCGCCGGCGGATTTGCGATCGAGTGCGACGTGCAACTCACCGCCGACGGCGAACTCGTCGTTTTCCACGACGACACGCTCGAACGGCTGACCGAAGGCGCCGGCGCCGTCGCGGCGCATAGCGCCGACGAGCTCGGTCGTCTGAAGTTACGCGGCGGCGTTGACCGCATTCCGACGTTTTCTGAATTTCTCAAGGCGGTTGGCGGGCGAACGCCGATCGTCGTCGAGATCAAGAGCGCCTTCGATGGCGACACGACCGTGGCGCAGCGCACGGCGCAGGCGCTGGCGCGCTACGGCGGGCCCGTCGCGATTGAAAGCTTCGACCCCGATCAGATCGCCTTTCTTCGCGCGCGCGCCGCCGCGCTCGGCATTGCGCAACGGCCGCTCGGCATGGTCGGCGAGGCGCAATACAAAAATGACGACTGGCCGCAGCTCTCGAGCGCACAGCGCGCGGAGCTCACGCACTTTCTGCACTACAGGCGCACGCTGCCGGATTTCCTGTCCTGGCGCGTCGGCGATCTGCCGCACGCCATTCCGCTGCTCATGCGCGACGCGCTGAAACTTCCAGTGACGGCCTGGACAGTGCGTTCACCTGAAATGGCGGCGCGGTCGAAAGAATGGATCGATCAGATCGTCTTCGAGGGTTTCACGCCGTGAAGCGTTCGCGCCGCCTGTGCGCCGCCGCCGAGTCCGACCTAGCGGAGGCGATGGGCGCAACGGCGAGGGCGTAACTAAAGAGCGTTACGCTCGCCCGCCGTTACTATAGGGGATCCTGCCGGCTCGACCCGGAATTCGACGCCTGCGCCTTCTCCCGGCGAGCGCTGAGTCCATTTGACGGGCCCGCTATTGTGCGGGAACCAACCCGTTGACGGGCTCAAGCCCCCGCATCTCCTTGAGTTCGACCCGGATGTTGTAGTCGCTCGCGGCTTTTATGTAATCCTGGATCGTCTCCATGATGTCCTGGTCGATAAAGCCGGCGCGCGTGCCGTCGATCACGAGGTAGCTGTTCTCGTCGACGTTCTCGAGGAAGTTGCGCAGCTGCGCCTTGTTGAGGAACGAGACGTCCTTTTGCAGGCGCAGCAGGTAGTGGCGGCCGTCGCGCGTCAACGTGAACGCCGAATGATAATTCGCGCGCAACACGAAGAAGAGGCCGACGGCCATGCCGATCGCCATTCCCTTGAGGAGGTCCGTCGAAAGAATTGCGCCGATCGTCACGGCGAAGGGGGCAAACTGGTTGAACCCCTTTTCATATTGCTGAACGAAGAGCTTCGGCTTCGCAAGCTTGTAGCCCGTCAGCAGCAGCACCGCAGCGAGACACGCGAGCGGAATCATATTGAGCACGCTGGCGAGGAACATCGCGCTGAGCAACAGCAGCACGCCGTGGACGAAGGAAGCCACCTTGGTGTGCGCGCCCGCGTCGATGCTGGCGGAGCTGCGCACGATCACCGCGGTGATCGGCAATCCTCCCAACATGCCGCTCAGGAAATTGCCGACGCCCTGGGCCTTGAGCTCCTGGTTGGTCGGCGCGATGCGCTTGAGCGGGTCGAGTTTATCGACGGCCTCGAGACTGAGCAGAGTTTCAAGACTGCCGACCAGCGCCAAAGTCGCGGCCGTCACATAGATCTGGACGTCGATCAGCCGGGTAAAATCCGGAAAGCTGAACTCCCGTGCGAAATCTATCGGCCCGAAGACGTTCGGCAGGTTGACGAGATGCTGCGGAGCGATGGCCAAAGCGGGAAACAGCGTCTGAGCCACGACGTTGTAGAAGATGCCAAACAGCACCGCGACAAGCGGACCCGGCATCAGCGAGAGGTAACGATGCTTCTTGATCTGCTTCGTGTCCCAGAGAAGCATGATCGCAAGCGAAACTAGGCTGACGATCACCGCTCCTGTCGAAAACGAGCGGAAAGCGTCCCACAGAAAGGAAAGACCCGTGTGGCTATCGCCCTCAAGGAAGGACAAGTCAGCTTCCGCGTCGGCGTCATAGCCGACGGCGTGCGGCAGCTGCTTCATGATCAGGATCAGGCCGATCGCCGCGAGCATGCCTTTGATGACGGCCGACGGAAAAAACGCGCCGATGACGCCCGCCCGCAGAAAGCCCATCCCGAGCTGCATGAGTCCCGACAGCGCCACAGCAAGCAGCATGGCGTCGAAACCGAATTTTTCGACAGCGGTCGCAACGATGACGGTGAGTCCCGCAGCCGGGCCTGAAACGCTCAACTGCGATCCGCTAAGGAGAGAGATGACGAGACCGCCGATGATCCCGGAGATGACTCCGGAGAATGGCGGGGCGCCGGAAGCGACCGCAATGCCGAGGCAGAGCGGCACCGCGACAAGAAACACGACCACGCCCGCAGGAATGTCGTGATTAAGGTAGCGGAAGTAGTAGTCGAGATGCCTCCTCAACACGCCTGATTTCTCCTTATTCTGACCGTGTCCGCGCGCGGCGGATTAATGTTGTTCATCGCCGCTGTGCTGCTGATAGATGACATCGACGTCGCTGCCCGGCGGCAGCGTAATGAGTTGATGCAGTATCCCATCCTCGAGCCCGAACACCCAGCCGTGCAGCATGGGCCGCCGGTCCTCTTTCCAGGCGGTCTGCACAATGGAGAACTGCGACAATCGGACCACCTGTTCGATCACGTTGAGTTCGACCAGCCGATTGGCTCTTTCAGTTTGAGAATTGAGGGCGTCGACTTCGTCCCTGTGCACCCGATAGGTGTCTTTGATGTGCATCAGCCATTTGTTGAGCAGCGCCAGATCGGGATGCTGCCGATCGAGAGCGGCGCGAACGCCGCCGCAATTATAGTGGCCGCAGACGATGACATGCGGAACTTTGAGCACTTGCACGGCGTATTGGATGACGCTGAGACAGTTGAAGTCCGTGCAGATCACCTGATTGGCGATGTTGCGATGAGCGAAGATCGCGCCCGGTCGCGCATTGACGATGATGTCGGCGGGCACACGGCTGTCGGAACAGCCGATCCATAGGAATTCTGGCTTCTGATCGGCGGCAAGGCGATCGAAATAGCTGGGATCGCGCTCTTGGACTTCTTCGGCCCAGGCTTTGTTCTCGAGTAGCAGTTTTTCGAAGGATTCCATCCGACGCCCGTTTCTCTCAAGCCGTCGCGATCAGAAGCGTTCCGGCTGCGACAGCAATATGACAGCGACGGATGCCGCTTGGAACAGGCGCTCGACGCGAGCGACTCTCATCGGCATCCACGGCGCCCTCGTTCAAGCACGTGACTCTACGAAGCTCTATTGGTCGCGGCAAGTCCGCCAACCAACAATCGAATAGGGCCACGCTTGCGACCAGTCAGGCGCGCGGCGACGGGTTTCGACAGTCTACTTGGGCTGAACCGCGCATAGCTCCCGCCACACTTGCGGCAAGGCGGCGATGATATCGTCAGCAATTAGCCCAGGCCCGAAAATCTCGGCGGCGCGCGCATGCATCCAGGCTGCGCATGACGCCGCGAGAAAGCCGTCCATACGCTGGGCAAGCAAGCCGGCGACGACGCCGGTCAAGACGTCGCCGGAACCCGCGGTGGCGAGCCAGGGCGTAGCATAAGGAAGAATTGAGGCGCGACCATCGGGCGCAGCGACGACGGTGTCGGCGCCTTTGAAGAGAACGACGGCGCCGCTGGCGCGCGCGGCTTCGCGCGCCTTGTCGAGTTTCGAATGGCAGTTGCAGTCGCTCTCGCAGGCGGCGAACAGGCGCGCGAATTCTCCCGCATGCGGCGTCATCACGACGGGACCAGGCGCGGCGCGCGTCGCACGCCACAGTCGCTCCGGATCGTGGGCGAAGCTCGTGAGCGCATCCGCGTCAAGCACCGCAGCGCGGCGATAGGCCTGCGGCGCGAGCGCGGTTTCGACCTGCGCGCAGCTTTCGTCGCTGACGCCCAGCCCCGGTCCGAGCGCGACGGCGTTCTTGCGCTCGTCGGTCAGGACCTTTGCGAGGCCCTGCGCCCCGTCAGCCGGTCGAACCATCACCGAGGTCAGCGCGCTGGCGTTGACCGCGAGCGCGTCGACGGGGCTGGCGAGCGTCACCAGCCCGGCGCCGGCGCGCAGCGCCGCAGCCGCCGACAGGCGTGCGGCGCCCGTAAAGGAGGCGCCGCCCGAGACGACCAGCGCATGGCCGCGCGAATATTTATGCCCCTCGACCTGCGGCAGCGGCAGCGCCGCGCGCCAGAGTTGCGGCATGTTGACGAAAGTCGCGACATCGAGCGAATCGAGCGCTGAAGTTCTTATGCCGATATGCGCGCAGGCGAGCTGTCCACAGTGCAGCCGGCCGGGCAACAGCAGGTGGCCGGTCTTCACCCGAAAAAAAGTGACGGTCGCGTCCGCCTCGACGGCCGCGCCGCGCACGGCGCCCGTGGTGCCGTCGACGCCGCTCGGAATATCGACGGCGACGACATTCTGGCCGCTTTCGCGACGCCAGCGGTTCAGGCGCCGGACGAGCGCGCATGCGTTGGCGTCGAGGTCGCGCGCGAGCCCTGTTCCGAACAGCGCGTCGATGACGAGATCGATTCCGTCGAAGCTGCAGTCGAGCGCTGAAGTGACGGGACATGGCCAGGCGGCGGCGGCCCGTGCGGCGTCGCCGCGCAATTTGTCGAGCGGAGTCAGCGAGGCGACGCGCACCTTGTAGCGCAGCGCGCGCAGCAGCCGCGCCGCGACAAAGCCGTCGCCGCCATTGTTGCCCGGACCGCACAGCACCAGGACGCGCCGCCCGCTGGTGCGCTGAAGAATCTGGCTGGTCGCCCGAGCGAGCGCCGCGGCCGCGCTCTCCATCAGCGTCATCGCCGGCACGCCGCTCTCGATCGTCAGGCGATCGGCGCGAGCCATTTGATCCGTCGTGAGAATTTCGAGCGGGAGTTCGGAGGGCATGCCGGATCGTGACCGATGGGCGTCGCCCGCGCAATGGGCGCCGCTCACAAGATGGACGCAACGCACGTTAATGCGGCGCCGCATTCCGCCCGGCGTGGGTTTCCGCTATGTCAGCAAGATGCTGACCGCCGTGCTCATCGCCTTCGATTCCCCCCGCGCGCCGCTGCGCCGCGAGGCCGTGGCGCGCAGCCTCGGTTCGCTCGTCGAGTCCTGCGTGCAGGGAGTGATCGCCGACGCTCTGGTCCTCGCTGCGCCGGATCGAGGGCTGGACGGCATCGCGGATGAAGCTGGCTGCGCGCTCATTGAAACGCCGCGCGCTGCGGACGGCGTGGCGCAAGCGCTGAAAGCGGCGCGGCGCGACCATATTCTTCTTCTGCAGGCCGGCTTCGCGGTCGAGCGGGGATTCGCGGAAGAAGCGCAGGATTTATTCGCCTATGGCGAAAGCGACCGACCCAGAGCCCTGCGGCTGGCGCCCGATTCCCTGCTGACGCGTCTTGCGCCCGGCCGGGCGCGCGCGGTCGGCCTCATTGCCCCGAAAAAAGCGCTTGCGGCTGCCGCAAGCGCGGACTTCGCGCGACTCGCGCGCCAGCTGCGGGCCGCCGATCTGACGACCCGCGCCCGCCGAGTCCTTTAGTTCAGTAAGCGAAGGTGTTGCAGGCGTCGACGCTGCCCGTGCGCAGCCCTTTCAGCAGCCATTGCGTGCGCTGCGCCGCGGAGCCATGGGTGAAACTGTCGGGCACGACATAGCCGCGCGTGGCGCGTTGCTGCCGGTCGTCGCCGATCGCCTGCGCCGAAGCGACAGCCTCCTCGATGTCGCCTTCCTCGAGAATAGGCTTCTGCTTGTTGGCGTTGTTCGCCCAGACGCCCGCCAGGCAATCGGCCATCAGCTCGGCCCGCACCGATAGCGCATTGGCTTCGGAGCGGCTGCCGGCCATCTGCTGCGCCCGCTGAATCTTCGGCAGAATGCCCAGCAGGTTCTGCACGTGATGGCCCATCTCATGCGAGATCACATAAGCGTAGGCGAAATCGCCGCCGCCGCCGAACCGGCGCTGCATGTCGCGAAAGAAGGACGTGTCGAGATAGATGCGCTGGTCGAGCGGGCAGTAGAACGGCCCCATCGCCGACTGCGCCGGCCCGCAACGCGACTGCGTATAGCCGCTGAAGAGAACGAGGCGCGGCGGCTGGAACCGGACGCCCTTCTGCTCGGGCAGCACTTGCGACCAGACCTGCTCATTCGACCCCACGACCTTCGCGACGAAACGGCCCAATTCATCCGTTGGCGGCGCGCTCTGCCGCGGCGCCTCCTGGCGCGGCAGCGCCGCCTCGCGATTCGGGCGCATGCTGTTGATCATCTGCGCGCCGCCGATGAGAATCGCCGGATTGATGCCGAGCGCCCAGCCGATCAGGCCGAGAATCACCATAGTGCCGAGACCGATGCCCCCCGCGCCCATGCGGGGGCCGCCCCCAATCATCGGCCCGCCGCCGCGGCGATCCTCGATGTTTTCCGACGACTGGAGATCTTCCCACTTCATATCCGCGCTCCGGACCCGCCCCCAGGGGCGCTGCTCGACTGCTATTTAAGCGAGCTTACGGGCTCTGGGTAGAGCGGCGTTTCAGCCCTCTCACGGCGCGCCCCATTTGTCGGGCCATTCTTCGCGCAGCCTGCCGCCGAGCCGCACCGGCGAGATCATGGTCGTCAATCCGTCGCCGTCGATCTCCGCCGCCACGGCGCAGAAGGTCGCCTCGCCATTTGCGGGCTCATAGCGCGCGCCAGGCGTCTTGCGCAGAAAGCGGCGCAGCGGCTCCTCCTTGTCCATGCCGACGACGGAATCATAATCGCCCGTCATGCCGGCGTCGGTCTGATAGCCGGTGCCGCCCGGCAGGATCTGCGCGTCGGCGGTTGGGATATGCGTGTGCGAGCCGACCACGACGGAGGCGCGGCCGTCGACAAAATGCGCCATCGCCATCTTCTCGCTCGACGCCTCGGCGTGCATGTCGATGACGATCGCGTCGCATCCGACGCCGAGCGGACAGGCGCCGAGCTCGCGTTCAATGGCGGCGAAGGGATCGTCGAGCGCGTCCATGAAGACCCGGCCAATCGGATTGACGACGAGCACCTGCTGTCCCCGCGCGCCCGTATAGACCCCGGCGCCTCGCCCTGGGGTGCCCGGCGGATAATTGACGGGGCGCAGAAGACGCGGCTGGCGTTCGATGAAGACGAGCGCTTCGCGCTGATCGAAGGCGTGATTGCCGAGCGTCACGCAATCGACGCCAAGGCCGAGCATCTCGTCACAGATCGCCTCGGTGACGCCGAAGCCTCCGGCGGCGTTCTCGCCATTGGCGACGACGAAGTCGAGCGCCCATTTTTCGCGCAGCCGCGGGACGAAGCGCGACAAGGCCGCGCGGCCCGAACGGCCCAGCACGTCGCCGATGAAGAGAAAACGAAGCGGCGGGGATTTCACCATGGGCCGTCATAGCCCGCGCGCGCCGCCAGGGCAAAGGAACGGGAGCCTGGATATTGCGCACAGGCGTCGCGTTTCATAACTGGAGCCGCTGATGTAACATCCCCTTCCCTTGGAAACTCCGCCAAAAATGCAAGACGCCGCCGAACGCCCTGTCGTCCTGACGCCAAAAGATGCGCCGGCGCGGCCTTACGTCGTTTTCGAGGACGGCCGCAGCGGACAGGCCCTGTTGTTCGATGAGCCGGACGAGATCATCGTCGCGCGGACGGCCGAAGAGGTCCCCACTGCATTCGAACGCATGGAGGCTGCGACCCGACGCGGTCTCTATCTCGCGGGCTACGCCGGCTATGAGGTGGGCTATGCTCTGGAGCCAAAATTCTCCGCTCAAGCAACGCCAGACGCGCGCACGCCGCTGCTGCTCTTTGGCGCGTTTCGCGCGCCGCGCCCCTGGTCTCTGCCGCCCGCCGAAGGCCCTGCCCCGAATATTCCGCTGTCGCCCGCCTGGACCCAGGAAGAATACGCCGAGCGATTCAACAAGTGCCGCGAATATATTTTCGCCGGCGACGTCTACCAGATCAATCTCACGTTTCCGCTCTACGGGCGCTTCGAAGGCGATCCGCTTGCGCTTTATCGTGGGCTGCGAAAGCGCCAGCCGGTCGCCTATGGCGGCGTCGTGGCGCTCGAAGCCGAAACCGTCGTCTCCCTGTCGCCGGAAGTTTTCTTTGAGGCGCAGGGCCGCGCCATTCGCGCGCGCCCGATGAAGGGCACGGCGCAGCGCGGCGTGTTGCCGACCGAAGACATGGCGCGCGCGCAATATCTCGTCGAAGACGAGAAATCCCGCGCCGAAAATCTGATGATCGTCGATCTCTTGAGAAACGATCTCTCCCGCCTCGCCATGGTCGGCACGGTGAAAGTCACCGATCTCTTCACCATCCAGACCTATCCGACGCTGCATCAGATGACCTCGGGCATCGAGGCGCGGCTGCGCGAGGAAGTGACGTTGAAGGATCTGTTCACCGGACTTTTTCCCTGCGGCTCGGTGACCGGCGCGCCGAAAATAAGGGCGATGGAGATTATCCGCGATCTCGAATGCGCCGCGCGCGGCGTCTACTGCGGCTCGCTCGGCGTCATCGCGCCCGACGGCGACATTCGTTTCAATGTCGCGATCCGCACGCTGACGATCTTTCCGGAGGGCGATCTCGTCTGCAATGTCGGCTCCGCCATCGTCGCAGACTCCCGCGCGCGCGAAGAGTATGAGGAATGTCTGATCAAGGCGCGCTTTCTGACGGGCGCGAGAACGACTTCGGCCTGATCGAAACGCTGCTGTGGACGCGGGACGAGGGCTTCCGCCTTCTGCCCGAACATCTCGCGCGTCTCGCAGCCTCGAGCGCCGCGCTCGGATTCGCGCATGAGGCGGCGCAAGTTCGGGGCGCGCTGGACGCCGCCGTGGCGCAGGCCGCAAGCGATCGCCTTCGCGTGCGGCTGGTCCTCGCGCGCAACGGGACGATCGACACGAGCGTCACGCCGATCGAACCCATTCCGAGTGATACTGTCTGGAACGTCGCCGTCGCCGAGCGACGATTCTCTTCCACAGATCCGCTGCTGCGGCACAAGACGACTCGGCGCGCGCTCTATGAAGACGCGCTCGCCGAGGCGGCGCAGCGCTGCGGCGCGAACGAAGTACTGTTTCAGAACGAACGCAACGAACTTTGCGAAGCGGCGCGCTGCAACCTCTTCGTCCCAGCGAGCGACATTTTGCTCACCCCGCCGCTCTCCTGCGGCCTGCTGCCCGGAACGCTGCGCGCGGCGCTCCTCGCGCAAGGGCGCGCCCGCCAGTCGATCTTGCGGCTCGACGATATTTCGCAATCGGAGTTTTTTCTCGGCAACTCGGTGCGCGGCCTCGTGCGCGCGCGGCTCGTCGAGTAATGTTTCGAGGCTCGACTCAGTTTCGGGCTAAATGACGCGACCGCCGACGCGCTGCACGCGCGATCGGTTCGTTTGACCTTTCGACTTCGCGCGCCTTAGCGCGCGCTTCCGCTCAGACGAACCGAAACCTAAATCCATTGGTTCTCATAAATTGTGCGGCGCAAGGTCCTGACGCCAACGTGCGCCATCTTTTCTAACTCCTGGACATATCGCCCCGGATCGTCCAGCAGGTCCTGGTCCAGTTCTGGTGATTCGACGTGGACCCAACGGTTGCGGTAGCGCCGCAGCGCATGGATTTCCATTTTGAGATCAGCCGCAATTGGAGCGTTTTCGATCAAATTATACAAATCGGCTTTGCGCGTTCTGGGATATTCGGCTCGGAGATAAGTTTCGATGGCCGAAACGGCCAAAATGATGGTTGCGAGATCAGCTCCCGCGACAAAGGCGGTGTCAGATTCGCAAACGATGAAATTACACCATTCGGAAAGCATAACGCCGCCAAGAAGGAACTCTTCATCCAGGTCAGCACGAAATTTCTCGCGAGCGTCCTGCTTCATGCTTCTCAGCCCTATATTGGCAAAATTGCTTGACGTTGCTGGCTCTCTGTTAAGGGATCGAGTCGAATGACGCCCAGCAACGTCCATTGCTGCGGCCGTTTCTTCAGCGTTCCGAGCGCAAAGGCCACACCTTTTCGGGGATATTCGTCGTTGTACCGGCCGTACATTTCCTCCAGCGTTTTCCGCTCGCCAATCTCGTGCCGGCGTCGCCAGAACCACGCGGTGGTTTCCCAGTCCCCGCAACGCATTGTGTGTCGCCCATCCGCGTCGAACCAAGTAAACGCGAATTCGAATGGAACCGGCTCGATCGCCGCAAGCTCTTCGTCCAAGAACGACCTTTGCCGTGCCGCGTTCTTGTATGCGGCGCGTTCGGCTTCAACGACAGCTAAAGGTTTTTTGCGCGCCCTAAAACGTGGGGCTTGGGCAGGGCTGTTTAGTTCTCAACAAATCCAATGCATTTTTAGGACTTCGTTGAGATCGATAGCGTTGCGCCATCTGGCGTTTTTGATGTTTTGGCAGCCGTCTGCGCGCAGCAGATTGTAGGCGAATGAGCGTATGCGTGCGACGATGTCGGGGTTTTTGCGGATGCGCGAGGCGTCTTCGGCGAAGGCGACGTCGCGCACATAATGACTGCCGTTCTCGATGCGCCAATGGCCTCTGATCCATTCGTTCCATTGTTCCGGCGGCGAGCCGACGGCGGAAGAAACCCAAAAGACGATCTCCGTCGTTTGTTTGAAAAGCCCGGTCGCCGGATTGCGCCGGCAAACCGTGCGCTCAAGCGTAAGCGGTGCGAGCGACCCACCTCGTAAGATTTTGAGTGGCGAGCGATCCTCTTCGGGTGATTTGGTGCTGAGGAGGGTCGCGCGATGGATGATCATTCCATGCTTGAAGCCATGCATGAAGGCAGAACTTATCAGCGGGTGGAGGTGATTACCGGGAGCCGGCGTCGGCGCAGTTGGACGTCGGCGGAGAAGGCCCGGATCGTCGCCGAGAGCGAGGAGCCGAACGCGAACATATCGGATGTCGCTCGACGCAACGGCGTGAGCCGTGGACTATTGACGGTCTGGCGCCGACAGACCCGGAAGGCGCTAAAGACGCCTGGCCGTGCATCGCTGTTCGCTGCGGTGCGTTTGACATGCGACGAGGGGCGGCGAGGCAGCGCTGCCGCGATCGTCGAGGAGAGCGAGGCGGCCTCAGTCGCGTCCTGCGCGATCGAGATTTCGATAGGCGATGCGGCGATCCGTGTGCCGATGGGCGCGGACGGCGCGACAGTCGATGCAGTGATTTCGGCGCTGCGTCGCTCGCGATGATCTCTATTGGCGCGCAGCGACGCGTGTTCGTGTCGACGCGGCCGGTCGATTTCCGTAAGGGCGTGCACGGTCTCGTCGCGCTCGTGGCGGAAGATTTGAAGTGCAATCCTTACTGCGGCGACGTCTATGTGTTTCGCGCCAAACGCAAGGATCGCTTGAAGCTCCTCTTGTTCGATGGCTCGGGGATGGTGCTCGCGACCAAATGGCTCGAGGACGGCGACTTCGCTTGGCCGCCGGCACAAGACGGCGTGATCGCTCTGACGCCGACGCAGTTTGCGATGTTGTTCGACGGCTTGTCGGAATGGGCGCGCATCGTGCCGAAGGCGGTGACAACACCGAATAAAACGGCCTGACATAGCTGCATTCGCTGGAGCTTCGGCTGGCGCGGTGGTACCTTTATATCATGGCGCTTCGCTCCACGCCCCTGCCATCGGACCCGGCTCTTCTGACGGAGCTGGCGCTCGCGCTCGAAGCGGAAAACGAGACGCTGCGAACAACGATCGTGATGCTGAAAGCGCTGATTTTCGGCGCGCGCTCCGAACGTTTTTCCGCGCTGGGCACCGAGCAGCTCGTGCTCGACCTTTTGGATGGTCGCGCCGAGGAGACGCGGAAGACGGCGGCGAGGAACGACGACGTTCCACCAGGCGAGCAAGCCGACAAGACACCGCGCAAAAAGGCCGAGCGCAACATCGGGAAGCTGCCCGAGCATCTTCCCCGCTGCGAGCGCGTGATCGAGCCGACGACGACACTGTGTCCCTGCTGCAAAGGACAAATGCATCGCATCGGAGAGGATGTGAGCGAGACGCTCGACCGCGTTCCCGCCGTGTTGCGCGTCTTGCGCACGATCCGGCCCAAATATGCGTGCCGGGCTTGTGAGAGCGCGGTCATGCAGGCGCCAGCGCCGGCGCAGTTGATCGAAGGTGGCATGGTCTCGACGGCGCTCGTCGCCCATATCGCCGTCGCCAAATACGGCTGGTTGTCGACCCTCTACCGTCAGACCGCCATCCTCGCCGGCCAGGGCGTCGTCGTCGATCGGCAGACGCTGGCGCGCTGGATGAAGCAGACGGCCTGGATGCTGAAGGGGCTCTATGATCTGCAATTGGTGGTGATGCATCGCTGTCCGCGGCTCTTCTGCGACGAGACGCCGATGCCTGTGCTCGCACCCGGCCATGTGAAGCTCCGCCAGTTCTGGGCGCATGCGACCGACGACCGTCCGTGGGCGGGACCTGCTCCGCCTGCCGTCGTCTATGTGTTCGCGGGAGGCCGCAGCAAGAAGGAGATCGCGTCGCAGCTTTGCGACTTTACAGGAATCTTGCAGGTCGACGGCTACGCCGCCTACAAGGCTCTGGTCAAAGACGAGCGCGCAGAGAGCCGCATCACGCTCGCCTTCTGCCTCGCTCACGCGCGTCGCAAGTTCGTCGCGGTGTTCAAGACGACGAACTCGCCATTCGCTAAAGAGGCCATCGAAACGATCGCAACGGTCTATGCGATCGAGAAGCGCATTCGCGGCAAAAGCGCCGAGGAGCGGCACGCTATCCGGCAGGTGGAGACAAAGCCGATCATGGAGGCGCTGCACGCCCGCTTGGTCGCCGTGCGCGACGGGCTGTCGCAAATCTCGCCGCTGACCAAGGCGATCAACTATACGCTCGCTCATTGGAGCGGACTAACGCGCTTTCTCGACGACGGCCGCATCGAGCCGGACACCAACATCGTCGAGCGCCCTATTCGCTCGATCGCCATCGGCAAACGCAACTCGCTTTTCGCCGGCGACAATGGCGGCGCAGAAACATGGGCGATCCTCTCTTCACTGATTCAGACGGCGAAGCTCAATGGCATCGATCCGGAGACGTGGCTCGCAGATGTGCTGGAGCGCATGGTCTCCGGCGCGACGACCAACAACCAGCTCGCCGAGCTTCTGGCGTGGAACTGGAAAGCTGCGCGTGAACAAGCCAAATCGGCGGCTTGATCTGCCTTCAACGCAAAAGATTCGGCTCGCTCGCCGTTTCCGCGTCCCTCGTATCCGAGCAGATCGACTCTTTGATCAGCCGCTCCGTCGTCTGCTCGAAATAGATCCAAAGGTCCGTGTGCAGGTCGGAAAATTGCCGCCATACGACGGTGTCGAAAAAGCGCCGCGGCGCTCTCACCATGATCGTCGTACGGCGTTGCCGCGGATAGCGGAAGGGACGCACGCCATAGCGTCGGCACAGAGCGACGAACAAACGCACCGACCATTCATCCGGCAGGGCGAACTTCATCTCGACGGAGGGATCGCTGCGCGCTGCCTCATCGAGCTTTGCTCTCAACCGATCAGCCGCTGCGCCGGCCGCCTCGCGCTCGCCGGCGCTCGTCGAGCCGAAATACAGCGCCTCGATCTTCCTCAGCCGCTCACGAAGCTGGTCCTCGATCATCATCGGCGTCGCTCCTTATGAGGCACAACGCCATTCCTCTGATCCCAGGTCAACTGTCCGGGTAACGCCATCCACAACCGACCGACGTGTCCCGGTCGCACCGCTTACGCTCAAGCCGCAATACGGTTTTGATCAGCGGCTCCCAAGGCGTATGGCGGAACCACGCCTTGGCGGGAAAGACCGTCAGTTCGCGCGTCTCCCAACGGTTGCGGCCTTTCGCCATGCTCTTGGCATAGCCGCTCGGCTTGCGGCCCGCGGCGCCCAGTTCGAGCCGGCTCCGCAGCTTGGGTTGATTGTCTTTCACCTGGGTCAGCAGATGATTGCCGCATGCAATCACGCGTTCGAACAATTTTTTTGGCAATGTTCGGCGTCGAGCGTGAACAGGCAATCCTTCAGCCCCAAGGCTTCGATCAATTCGGGCGCCGCAGGAATTTCATTACTCTTTTCCGCCACCATCACATGTGCGAGCACGATCTGGTCGACGTGACGCAGCGCCGACATCATATGCGCGGCCTTGCGATCAGCGAAGGCGTCGAAGCTGCCGCGTAGCGTTTTTCCGTCAACGGCGATTGCGGTCAGCTCCTCTGCCTGCGGCGGACGCGGCAAGCTCGCGGCGTGACGACGGAACGCCGTCTCCAGCGCCGCCGGGTCGATGCTTTGCAGGATCAGACGCAATCCGGTGTAGGACGGAGAATAAGGCAGCTCCAGGCCAAACGCCGCATTGAGCCGTTGCAGATGCGCACGGATGAACTCATGCATCTGCCGGTAGGAATTCGCGCCGGCGACCATGGCGAGGATCGAGTAAAGCAGCACGGTCGCCAAATCGAACCGCTTGCCTTCTCGCCGACGATGGTCCGGTATCTCGCGCAAAATCTCCAGCAGCGACGCCTGCATGCGACAACCTCCGATTCGGGTTGTCGCATATAGATTCACATATCTACCGAGCCGGGAATCGGGAAAATGCCTCACAGTTCAGAGAACTGAACAGCCCTGGGGGCTTGGGGACGAATGAGCGCTAAACTCTGACCCCGAGCTGAAGCTTCTGAAGCGGAAGGAAGGACAATTGGATTTAACAGGGCAGAACGTTCTGAGGCGCGCTTGAGCGTGTTAGTGACCATCAAGCGATCCTCGTAAACGTGACAGCTTTCAATCCGGTTGTCGGACCGCGCCGGTCCATAATCAAATTGCACCCAATCCCAACGTTGAAATTTGGATTCCTTAAGGTGTCGGTACCTGACGGGAAAAAGGCGCCTCCATCGCCCTTCGGCGGTCACGCCGGCACAACTGACCGTTTCACCGTACTTCTGGCTGGGATTGGGAATCGCCTTGACGAGGATGACGACGCGGTCGCTTTTGAGCGTGGCGCACATATCGGGCAGGCTCATCGCCAAAAAGGTCGAAAACTTCGAGCCCGCGCGTTTTCAGCCGGTCGGCGATAAGAGTCCGGTGACATGTGGACGGGTCGCGTTCAAAACAAAGCAAGCAAACTTCGTCTGTCTGAGCGATGTCTTCTAGCACCTGGAGGGCCGCTACTGAACCGGCCGTCCGCAGATGTCTTGTGTATATTTGCTGAAATTTAGCGAATTGTCCGGCCCGCGCAGCTTCACGCCCAGATTTCGGGTCGCCGAGTTCCACCAGATGGACATACGCGATCCCGTCGGACTTGAGCCTGTCACGTAAGCTGTTCTTGGAGAAGCCTTTCTTACGTGAAATTGCGACGGCTCGAACGTCGGCGAGCACAGTCACCCCCACCGCCTTCAAAGTTGCGATGAAGCGATCAACGTCGGTTCCCTGATATCCAATAGTGTATACAGTGTTCATTTCAGGATCGCTCCCCGCACAGTTAACGCACGACTAAACGTAAGGTTCACCGGGGCAGCATTCCGTTGATCGTGAAGGCATTTCTTCTCGGCATCATCTAAAGGCGGCTCGCAAGCCGGCTGGTGCGCAAGGTTTCTCTCAAAAAGCCATCTGATCTGTGGCGTGACAGCTCCGTCACGTCTGCCCCGGCTTCAGCCGGTAGAAAATATGGCGTCCGATGACGTCCATCTTCCTGAGCGCGCGCGCCCAGCGCGGGTGCACATAGTTGGCGTGATAATGCGTCGAACGGCCGACGTCTGAAATATAGGTCCGCCCCACCATGACTTCCTTGGCGACGCGCACCGCCTGCTCCCAGGAGTCGCCTTCGGTGATGCGGAGCGACCTGCCCTCGCAGGCGAAGGAGAACTGGCACTGCCGGAAGCGGTGGCGGTTTTGATAGACGACGCCGCAGACGCTTGACGGATACAGTCCGCTCTGGACGCGGTTGAGCACGACCTGAGCGACGGCCGCCTGCCCGGCCTCGGGTTCGCTGCGCGCCTCGAAATAGACCGCTTCCGCCAGGCAGCGCGTTTCGCGGCCGAGTTTCTCCGGATCGATCGAGGCCGCATAATCCGGCCGCGTTACGCTTTCTTCCTTGCCTGGAACGGCGAGCGCCAGCGTCGCGCCGCGGAAGGACGACACTTCGATCGGCACCGCGTCCGGCTGCGCCGGCGTCGAAGACCCCAGCGCGACCGCGCGCGGCGTCTGCGGCGTTGCGCCGTGGAGGGCGCGTTCGGTGAGCGCCTGCCGCCCGGCGTCACGGGGCGAATCGGCGCCGGTGGGCGTCGAGATCGACGAACTCTGAGAAGGCGAAGCGGCGGCCGTCGATTTCTGGGTCGTCGCCGGCTCCGGAGCGGCGCCGGCGTCCGCTTCTTCCAGCGCCTCGTCGCCCGGGGTTCTGCCGCGTGGCGGCAGCGGCGTGGCCGTCGGCCGGGTCGACTTGCCCTCGATGCCGAAGGAAAGCGCCGGCGAGCCGCTCAGCCCCAGATTGGCCGGTTGCGGGCGCCGCGTCTCGAAGCCGGGCCGCATGGCGACCACCGGGTCGCCCTTATGCCGCCGATCGACCTGCGGAAAATGCTTCACGTCGGGCTTGAGGTCGACATGCGGCTCGCGCTCGTCGGGAGCCCCGCCGTTCTCCTCCGGCGCGCCGACGATGAGACGCGCCTCCTGAATCTGGGCGCGGGTCTGGCCGTAAAAGCCGTAATCGCCGCTCGCCGCCTCGCTGAAGCCGAGCGACAGCGCCCCTGGGGCGCGCGCCGCAAGCGGAGAGACCTTCCAGTCGGCGATCGGGTCCTGTCCTGCGGCCGCGGTGAAAGAGACCAGCATGCCGACGCCCAGCGCCCAGGGCGCCGTTACGCTGAAAACCCAGGGCGCGATCCCTCTGCGCACGACACGCGTTCTCGACTGACGACGCATAGACTGATCCATGTGCGGCGGCGCGTCTCGCGAGGCGTCGCGATTTCGCGCCGCGCCACCCCGGATGCGATCTTTCGTAAAATCTTATCGTTCATTAGCCTTGCGGAACCGTTGCCGGCCTGTCACGGGTGGCGTGCCAGAATGGCGCATGATCACTCGCCGATCAGATGCAGCGCGATCTCGCGCCCGTGCGGCCGGCGGCGATGCTCGAAAAGATAGACGCCCTGCCAGGTTCCAAGCGCCAGGGCGCCGCCGATGAGCGGAATCGAAAGCTGCGTCTGCGTGAGCGCGGCGCGGATATGGGCCGGCATGTCGTCGGCCCCTTCCGTATCATGCGCGTAATCCGCCCCCTCCGGCGCCAGCCGCTCGAAGACGGCTTCGAGATCGCGCAGAATGGTGGGATCGGCGTTCTCCTGAATGAGCAGCGAGGCCGAGGTGTGACGGCAGAAAATGGTCAGCAGCCCCTGAGCCATGCGCGCGCCGCGCGCAAAGTCGCGAAGGTTCTCGGTGAATTCGTAGAATCCGCGCCCCGAAGTGTCGATCCGCAGCATTCGGCCCGTTTGTCGCATGAAGCGAATGTGCGAAAGCGCATGGGAAAGTCCAGTCCCAGGCCGTTTGATCGCTTGTCTTGATCGCGCGCAAAGGTTAAGCGCCGCGTGAGAATGGAAGCCATAATGTCTCAACTGATCGATACGCTGACGAACTGGGCCGCCTCCGACACGGGAAAGACGGTCGGCGGGGTCGCGCTGACCGCGCTCGCCTGGGCTGAGGCGTCCACGGTCGTCGGCGCGGCTTACATGAAGCGCATGATCCCGCTGCGCATCACCGCGATGCTCGGCAATGTTCTCGGCGTGACTCTGGGACTCATCATCGCGAGCCCGCCGACCATCGCCAAACATGCGATCAACTTGCCGCTCAACTTCACCCGCATGCGCGAAATGCGCCGGCTGATCGCCAGCGTGCGCGAGGCGAACGCCAGCGACCTGAACATCGAATGGCTGAAGCCCTTCATGCATCCGCGGGCGCTAAGACGCGGCGAAGCGGTCTTCATGAAGGGCGACGAAGCCGATGAGGCTTTCGTCGTCGTTGAAGGCCAGATCGAGATCGTCGAACGCGGCGCAATTCTCTCGCCCGGCGCCATTTTCGGCGAAATGGCGCTTTTTACGACGAAGGGCAAACGCACCGCGACGGCGCGTTGCAAGAGCGACGTCCGGCTGCTCGTCATCACCTATGAGCAGTTCGAGCAGCTCTACTTTCAGAACCCCGAATTCGGTCTGTATCTCGTGCGGCTGATCGTGCGGCGCTTCGAGATGAACCATCGCGACGAGGAGCTGGAGAGCACGTAGGCGGGGGGCGGTCCACTCAACGCCTCTCCCGCGTCATGCCCGCGGCTCGTCGCGGGCATCCACGCAAGGCCGCTCCGCACCTTTGCCGATTTATCGGTGATCACGCCGTGCTCGAGGCCTTTTCGCCGAGCGCCGCCTGGGCGGCGGCGAGCCGCGCGATCGGCACGCGGAACGGCGAACAGGACACATAGTCGAAGCCGATCTTGTCGAAGAAGGCGACGGACGTCGGATCGCCGCCATGCTCGCCGCAGACCCCGAGCGTAATGGTGGGATTGGCCTGACGGGCGCGTTTGCAGCCGAGCGCGACAAGCTCGCCCACGCCTTCCTGATCGATCGTCACGAACGGGTCCGCCGGCAGCAGCCCCTTTTCCACATAGGCGTTGAGGAACGAGCCCGAATCGTCGCGGGAAATGCCGAGCGTCGTCTGCGTGAGGTCATTGGTGCCGAAGGAGAAGAAATCCGCCGAGGGCGCGATGTCATCTGCGCGCAAAGCCGCGCGCGGCAGTTCGATCATCGTGCCGACATGATAGTTCGGCCTGATCCCGGTCTCGTCTTCGACGAGCTTCGCCATCGCGGCGACCCGCGCCTTGACGAGATCGAGCTCCGCTCGGGTGAAGACGAGCGGCGCCATGATCTCGATGTCGACGGGTTCGCCTGTCGAGAGAGAAGCTTCGATCGCCGCCTCAAAAATCGCCCGCGCCTGCATGTCGACGATCTCGGGGAAGATCACGGCGAGGCGCACGCCGCGAAAGCCGAGCATCGGATTGAATTCGGAAAGCTGCGCGGCGCGCCGGCGCAGCTTCACCGGATCGGCGCCCATCGCCCGCGCCACGGCCGCGATCTCGGCGTCCGAATGCGGCAGGAATTCATGCAGAGGCGGATCGAGCAGGCGGATCGTGACCGGCAGGCCGGACATGATCTCGAAGAGCTGCTTGAAGTCCTCGCGCTGAATCGGCAGCAGCTTCGCCAGAGCGAGCCGGCGCCCCTCGGCGTCGTCGGCGAGAATCATCTCGCGTACGGCGACGATGCGCTCGCCTTCAAAGAACATGTGCTCGGTGCGCGCGAGACCGATGCCCTCGGCGCCGAAACGGCGCGCGGCGCGCGCGTCGGACGGCGTCTCGGCGTTGGCGCGGATTTTCAACCGGCGCTTCTGGTCCGCCCAGGACATCAGCACGGCGAATTCGCCGGTGAGCTCCGGCCGCTGCATCTTCACTTCGCCGGCGATGACCTGGCCGGCCGAGCCGTCGATGGTGATGCGCTCGCCCTTGCCGAAGCGCTTGCCGGCGACGGTGAAGCTCTGGTCCTCATAGTCGATGCGCAGCGCGCCGGCGCCGGTGACGCAGGGCTTGCCCATGCCGCGCGCCACGACGGCCGCGTGCGAGGTCATGCCGCCGCGCGCGGTAAGGATGCCTTCCGCCGCATGCATGCCGCCGATGTCTTCGGGACTCGTCTCGATGCGCACGAGGATGATCTTGCGCCCGTTCGAGGCGAGCTTCGCGGCCTCCTCCGGATCGAAGACGATTTCGCCGACCGCCGCTCCGGGCGAAGCCGGGAGGCCGGTCGCGAGAATGTTGCGCTTCGCCGCCGGATCGATCGTCGGATGCAGCAATTGCTCGAGCGACTGCGGCTCGACGCGCGTGATCGCCTCGTCCTTGCCGATCAGGCCTTCGCGCGCCATGTCGACGGCGAGTTTGAGCGCCGCGCGCGCGGTGCGCTTGCCCGCGCGGGTCTGCAGCATCCATAATTTGCCGCGCTCGACCGTGAACTCCATGTCCTGCATGTCGCGGAAATGACGTTCGAGCTTGTCGGCGTATCCCTTGAACTCCGCGAAGATTGCGGGCATCGCCGCTTCCAGGGAAATCTTCTCAAAGCCGGAGGCGTGACTCGCGGACTGTGCGATCGGCTGCGGCGTTCGAATGCCGGCGACGACGTCTTCGCCCTGCGCGTTGATGAGATATTCGCCGTAAAGCTCGCGCACGCCGGTCGAGGGATTGCGCGTGAAGGCGACGCCGGTCGCCGATTGCGCGCCCATATTGCCAAACACCATGGCCTGAACACTGACCGCGGTGCCCCAGCTCTCGGGGATGTTATGCAGGCTGCGATACACGACCGCGCGATTGTTCATCCAGGATGAGAACACAGCCTTGATCGCGCACCACAATTGCTCGCGCGGATCCTGGGGAAAGCTCTTGCCCGCGGACTTTTCGACGATCGCCTTGTATTGCCCGGCGACCTTGCGCCAATCGTCGGCGGAGAGCTGCGTGTCGAGCGCGAACCCTTTGCTCTCCTTTAAATGCTCCAGCGCTTCCTCGAACTCGTGATGCTCGACGCCGAGCACGACGGACGAATACATTTCGATGAAGCGCCGGTAGCAATCCCAGGCGAAGCGTTCGTCGCCGGAGTTGCGCGCCACCGCCTCAACTGTCTCGTCGTTGAGGCCGAGATTGAGCACCGTGTCCATCATCCCCGGCATCGAGGCGCGGGCGCCGGAACGCACGGAGACGAGCAGCGGCCACTGTGGGTCCTCGAAGGCGTGTCCGGCGATGCGGCCGATTTCGGCGAGCGCTTCATCGACCTGCCCCGCGAGATCGGCGGGAAACGTCTTGCCGTTGGCGTAAAAATAGGCGCAGACCTCGGTGGTGATGGTGAAGCCGGGCGGCACCGGCAGTCCGAGCGCCGCCATTTCCGCGAGATTGGCTCCCTTGCCGCCCAACAGCTCTTTCATCGACGCCGATCCTTCGGACCGACCGGCGCTGAAACTGTAAACCCACTTGGTCATAGGTATTTTCGTCCGGCGAGAGAGGCGGGCGGCGAACGCGCGCCTGGCGTCATGGGCGCTTCCAGCCGGCGCTTGAGCGGCCGCCGACGCCCCGCCGTCGCGGACCATCAAGCGCGCCGGAAATTACGCTCAAATGACGCGCGTCGACAAGGTTGGCGCACTGCTCCTTGAGCGCTATTTTGGCCAGCGATCGAAGAAATCCAGCCGAGGCCGCGCGTCCATGAAGAGCGATGAGGATGAGGCGCCGCGTCGTCCCGCGGCTTTCGAGATCGGCCAGCCGCTCGATCTTCTCTCGATCGCCGAACTCGATGAGCGCATCGAGCGATTGCGGCAGGAGATCGCGCGGCTCGAGGCCGCCCGCGCCGCGAAACAGGCGGCAAGCGCCGCGGCGGACGCCTTTTTCAAGAAATAGCCTTTCACACCGGCGGCGCTCGGCTTGACAGCCGGCGACGGCCCATGCCCTTTCTGCGCGCGAAAACGCCAGATCCTCCGAGGATCGCGATCCCTATTAACCCAAAAGCCTGATGAGCCGGCCCTTGCATCGCTATCGTTCGCATAATTGTGGCGCGCCCAATGAGGCGCTTGTCGGCGAAAAAATCCGACTCTCCGGCTGGTGCCATCGCATTCGCGACCATGGCGGCGTGCTGTTTATCGACCTGCGCGACCATTACGGCCTGACGCAATGCGTCGTGGACCCGGATTCTCCAGCCTTCGCGCAGGCGGAAAAGCTCCGCTCCGAATGGGTCGTGCGGCTCGACGGCGAGGTGAGGAAGCGCCCCGCCGGCACCGAAAATCCCGACATGCCGACGGGACAGGTCGAGGTCTACGTCAGCGAAATCGAGGTCCTCGGCCCGGCGGCCGAATTGCCGCTGCCGGTTTTCGGGGATCAGCAATATCCCGAAGACACGCGCCTCAAATATCGCTTTATCGATCTGCGCCGCGAGAAGCTGCATCGAAACATCATGCTGCGCGGCCGCATCATCGACTCGATCCGCACGCGCATGAAGCAGGCGGGCTTCTTCGAGTTCCAGACCCCGATCCTGACCGCCTCATCGCCCGAAGGCGCGCGCGACTTTCTCGTGCCCTCGCGCCTGCATCCGGGAAAATTCTACGCGCTGCCGCAGGCGCCGCAGCAGTTCAAGCAGCTCATCATGGTTGCCGGCTTCGACCGCTATTTTCAGATCGCGCCCTGCTTTCGCGACGAAGACGCGCGCGCCGACCGCTCACCCGGCGAGTTCTACCAGCTCGACGTCGAAATGAGCTTCGTCACGCAGGACGACGTCTTCGACGCGATGGAGCCGGTGCTGCGCGGGCTGTTCGAGGAGTTCGCCGACGGAAAGGCGGTCACGCAGAAATTCCCCCGCATTTCCTTCCGCGAGTCGATGCTCAAATACGGCACGGACAAGCCGGATCTGCGCAATCCGCTGATCATCGCCGACGTGTCCGAGGAATTCGCCCGCGAGGACGTGAGCTTCAAGGCGTTCCGCGGCAAGACCGTGCGCGCCATCCCGGCGCCGGGCGCCGCCGCCCAGCCGAGGAGCTTCTTCGACAAGCTGAACGACTGGGCGCGCAGCGAAGGCGCGCCGGGCCTCGGCTATGTGATCTTTGAAGAAGAAAACGGCGCGCTCGCCGGCAAAGGCCCGATCGCCAAATTCATTCCGGCCGACGTGCAGGCCGCGATCGCCGCCAAGGCGAGCGTCAAGGCGGGCGACGCAGTCTTCTTTTCGGCCGGCGAAGAGACCGCCGCCGCAAGGCTCGCCGGCATGGCGCGGCAGCGCATCGGCGACGAACTCGGCCTGGCGAAGAAGGACGTCTTCGAATTCTGCTGGATCGTCGATTTCCCGATGTATGAGTGGAACGAGGACGACAAGAAGGTCGACTTCTCGCACAATCCCTTCTCCATGCCGCAGGGGGGCATGGAGGCGCTGGAGACCCAGGACCCGCTCACGATCCTCGCCTATCAATACGACATCGTCTGCAATGGCGTGGAGCTGTCCTCCGGCGCGATCCGAAATCATCGGCCCGACGTCATGAAAAAGGCGTTCGAGATCGCCGGCTATGGCGAAGACGTGCTGATCGAGAAATTCGGGGGAATGTATCGCGCCTTCCAATATGGCGCGCCGCCGCATGGCGGCATTGCGCCCGGCGTCGACCGCATCGTCATGCTGCTCGCGGAAGAGGAAAACTTACGCGAAGTGACGCTCTTCCCGATGAATCAGCGCGCCGAGGATCTGCTGATGGGCGCGCCGTCGGAAGCGACGATGAAGCATCTGCGCGAACTGCACATCAGGCTGAACTTGCCGGAAAACAAGGCGTAGACGCGTTACGACAGCGGAGGCGGATCGCGGCGGTGGTCCGCGCCGCCAAGCCATCCGCCGCGCCGGAACGAGATCAGCATCGCCGCAAACATGGCGAGCGCGATCACGCCGAGCGCGCCGAGTTGCCCGATGCTAAGCGGAAAACGCGAACCGCTCGCAGGCGGCGCCTCTCCAGCCGGAGCCGGCGCGACGACCTTAGGCGTAAGACCGAGCGCCGCCTCGGGCGTCTGGGCGTCGGTCGCAAGCAATGTGTCGGCGAGACCCTGTCGCGACATCCAGACCATGCCGTCCGGCGACGCCTTGTGCATGAAGGCCACCACCTTCGCCGATGGCAGTCCCATCTCATCGAGATAGGCCGCGACCTTGCGATAGTCCTTCTCCGAGGTCGAATGGCGCCCGATGTGTGTGACCACGTCCTGCTCGCCGACGACGCGCGTCTCTTTCGAGATCACCTGGTCGCCCAGCATCAGCGTGCGCGTCTTGAAGTAACGCACATGTTGCGTCTCGTCGTGCTCCGGAATGACCATCTTGTGCAGACCGACGCGCGCGTAGAGCGCAACGTGGCGCGCCTTGCCGGCCGCAAGCAGCAAGGGGCAGGCCGAGGCGCAATAGGTGCCGCTGACGGAGGGGCTGCCGCCCTCTAGGACCGCGATGGCGGACTGTGGCGTTTTCCTAGGCGCCGCGTTCTCCGCCGGCGGCTCGACGAGCGTGCGCGCGACGCTGACGTCGAGCGCTTTGGCGCGCAGCATCCGGCCCATCTCCATTGCGGCGTCAACCATGCCGCCGCCGGAGCTGATCAGCACTTGCGGCTTTCGAGCGCCGACCTGTTCCAGCGCCTTGCGAAACAGCGCGGGCGTTTCCTTCACAATCGCCCCTTCCAGGGAGATCCATTCAGGGCATTTCGTCGGACACTCGGGACCCGCGCCGCGCACGATCAGAATGCGCATCGGCGGGCCGAAATCGGGCGCCTTCGGTCGCGCCTCCGCGTGAGAAACGATCAGCGCCCATCCGAACGCTAAAATCAAAAACTCTCGCCCAAACATTCGACGTCCCACAAACCGCAAATCGCAATCGTGAGATAAAACAATAAAGCTTCCGGTCGCGCTAGAGCTGAAAAGCCCGCGACCTTGCTCCCGAATCCAAGATGAAATGGCCTTGTGGAGTTTAAGTCAGCGATAAATCTAAGCTTTACTTGCCGCGAGCGCGCCTCGCCGCGCGCGACAAACTACAAGGCCGACGCGATCCCCCGCCCGCTGCGCGCCGCCCCCAAGAGGGCGACGCGCCTATGCGCGGGCGGGATCCTCTTAACGATGCGTCAATAGGCGTTGTTGCGCATGGTGCCGCGCCTGTTGTCGCGCCGGTCATAGCGGCCGCTGCCGTAATAGCTTCGGCCGGCCCTGCCTTCGAACTCCTTGTTCGTCAGCTTGAAGTCGCGATCGAACGTCAGGTCGTAACGCTTGCCGCGGCAATTGGCGTCGTCGACTTCGAATTTGCCGTCGTCAAATTCCATCTTGCCGCCGGAACATCCCATGTCCCTCATCGCCGATCGCAGGCTTGATTTCTCCTGACCAGTTAGCCGACGGTCCGCCTGGGCCGGGGTCGCCGCCAAGCCGACGAGCCCAAGAAGCGCGATGCAAGTCACCAGAGTACGCATGTTCGAACCCTTTCTCTTGCAGCCGGAACGTTGCCGCGGCTGCGCCATGCCGCTCAAAAAGGCGAGCGATCTGCGGCCATATGAGGCGCTGGCCGCGATCGGAAAGGGGTCGCCTGGCTGTTTCGGCCCTTTGCCTTGCCTCTGCGGCCGCGCTCGCCTATAAGCGCCGCGGCGCCTGCGTTTCCGACACCCCTGGAGGCGAAGCAGCGCCTTTTCTTTTGACATGAAGGACACCGACATGGCCGAGACCAAGAAGCTCGCGGCCACGGTGCGCAGCGGGACAGGCAAGGGGGCCGCCCGCAGCGTTCGCCGTGAGGGCCGCATTCCAGGAGTGCTCTATGGCGGCGGCGAAGCGCCGCAGCCGCTTTCGCTCGACAAGAAGAACCTCTCTCAACTGATCTTCGCCGGGCACTTCCTCACGACGATTTTCGAGTTGGACATCGACGGCAAGAAAGAGCGCGCGATCCCGCGCGACTATCAGCTTGACGTCGTCAAGGACACGCCGATCCACGTCGATTTCCTGCGCCTGAAGCCAGGTTCGCGGCTGCGGGTGCAGGTGCCGGTGCATTTCGTCAATCAGGAAGCCTCGCCGGGTCTGAAGCGCGGCGGCGCGCTCAACATCGTCTATCACACGGTGGAGATGTGGGTGCCGGCCGACAACATTCCCGAAGCCCTCACCGCCGACCTGGCCGGCATGGACTTTAACGATTCGCTGCATATCTCGGCGATCCCGCTGCCGGAGGGCTGCAAACCCACCAATCCGGACAAGAATTTCACCGTGGCGAGCTTGACCCCGCCCGCGGGCGGCGGCGCCGAGGAAGAGGCTCCGGCCGCGGCCGCGCCTGCGGCTGCTCCCGCCAAGGAAGAAAAGAAGAAGTAAGCCTGCAAAGCTTGCCGTGGTAATGGCCGGGTTCGCCCGGCCATTTTTATGTCAGAGGCTCCAATGCTGCTCCTTGTCGGACTCGGCAATCCCGGACGCGCCTACGCCAGAAACCGGCACAATATCGGCTTCATGGCGCTCGAAGCGATCGCCAAACGGCACGGCTTTCCGCAGGCGCGGGCGCGTTTCCAGGGCCTCGTCAGCGAAGGGACGATCGGCGGCGAGCGCGTCATGCTGCTCGAGCCGCAGACCTATATGAACGACAGCGGCCGTTCCGTCGGCGAGGCCGCGCGATTTCACAAGATCGGACCAGACGACGTCGTCGTCATTCACGACGAACTCGATCTCGCGCCGGCCAAATGCCGGATCAAGACCGGTGGCGGAGTCGCGGGACACAACGGGTTGCGCTCGATCTCGGCGCATATCGGCAACGACTATAAGCGGCTGCGGCTCGGCATCGGCCACCCCGGCGACAAGGGGCTGGTCCACGCCTATGTGCTCAGCGATTTCGCCAAGAGCGAGGAGCCTTGGGTGGCGGCGCTGTGCGACGCGCTGGCGGAAAACGCCGGACTCATCGTCAAGGGCGACGACGCCGGCCTGCAGAACCGGCTGCATCTCGCCATGGAGGCGAAAGGCTTCGGGGCGGTTAAGCGCGTCGGCGAAGCGTAAGCGGCGGGCTTCGCCTTCGACGACGCAGCCGGCACGGTTCGCGTCAGCCGCCGAAGGAACCTGTGCATACGGCGGGGGCCCCTTTCACAAAATCGTGCATGCGCCTATATTCAATCTGCCGTCGCTTGCGGCGGCTATGGCGATAAACGGACACCGTAATAAACCATTCGGACCCGGGGGCGGTACCCGGCGCCTCCACCCAAGCCCGTCAACTCGGCGGGTTTCGGCGGGGGCGAAATAGGATCGACGAGGGCGTAAAGGGTGATTTTTCGCTCGGCATGATACCGCCGTTATCGGGTCAAACCTTATAGTTGCCAACGACAACTATGCTCCGGTGGCCGTCGCTGCGTAATGCAGCGCCCAAACTGGGAATTAAGCCCTAGGGGTTTGCACTTCTAGGCGGGGTCCGGAGGCGCCTGGCAACAGAAGCCTCCACTTAATTCAATCGCGCCGCGCAGCCGTGACGCCAAGCGCGGCAAACATGATGGTCGGATGCGGCAGCCCGTCGACCATGAAGATGGCAGTCTGGCGCGACGCAATGGCCAAAGACATTATCCGTTACGATCTTCTCGTTCAGGACGCCATGCGCGGCGTCATGCGCAAAGTCCTGAGCGACGTCGCCGAGAGCGGCTATCTGCCGGGCGACCATCACTTCACCATCAGCTTCCGCACCGACGCGCCAGGCGTGACGATCTCGCGGCGCCTTGCCGAGCAATGGCCGCGCGAGCTGACGATCATCCTGCAGCACCAATATTCCAGTCTCGAAGTCGACGACGAAGGCTTCGGCGTCACCCTGTCCTTCCGCTCGATTCCCGAGCGCCTCTACGTGCCCTTCTCCGCCGTCACCGGCTTCTTCGATCCCGCGGTCGAGTTCGGCCTGCGCTTCGAGAGCGACGAAGAGTCGCCCGAGGACATGGAGGAGGAAGAGGAGAAGGAGGAGGATGCGCCTTCGCCGGGACCGAGCCTCGTCGCCAGAAAGCCCGAACCGGCAAGAGACTTCAAGCCGGCCAAGATCGAGCCTGCTAAGTCTGATTCCGCCAGAGCGGAGCCGCCCAAAGCGGAGCCGAACAAGGCGCCGAGCGCCGAGAAGCCGCGAAGACTGAAGCCGGTCGAAACCAAGGAAGACGGCGACGAGAAGGTCGTCTCGATCGACGCGTTCCGCAAGAAGCCCTGATGGGCGAAATCGTCAATCTGCGCCGCGCGCGCAAACAGCGCGACCGCCGCGCCAAGGAAGAAGCGGCGGAATCGAATCGCGTCGTTCATGGGCGCAGCGAATCCGAGCGGCGATTGACCGACGCGCAGGCGCGGCTGGAAAGCGCGCGGCTCGAGGGACACAAGCGGACGCGCGAAGCGGACGACCCGGCGTGAGCGAGGCGCAGGACGCGCCACAGGACGCAACTTCCCGCCGCGTTGTCAAACATTCGGTCGTCATCGCCGGCCATCGCACCAGCGTCTCTCTCGAAGACGCCTTTTGGCGTGCGCTGAAAGACATCGCCGCGCAGGAGGGCGTGTCGCTCGCGGCGCTCATCGCCCGCGTCGACGCGGGACGGGGCGACGCGAATCTCTCCTCCGCGCTGCGGGTCTTCGTGCTGGAGCGGGCGCTGGGGCGTTTTTGAATTCCCCCATGCTACAGGCCAAAGCCGCAAGGAACGTCCCGACTTCGCCGAAAGTCGTCGCTCCCCTGCTCTGGTTCGGCCGGCTAGTTTTTGGCGTCAATCGGCTCTGCGAAAAGCAAGGCGCGATTTGACACGCCAAGCTCTCTCGGCAGGGCGAATGCGTAAACGAGGCCTATGAGGAGGTCGCCGAAACCCAGCAGAGCGGCAATCAAACCAACGTCGCCGAATACGCCAGCCGGAATGAGCACGACCGCCGCGACATAGCGGAGAAACGATTCCCAATAGACCAATGCGCCGCGCTGGTTCAGATTTCGCGAGGCGAAAATCAGCACGACGCCGGTGTAAGCAAGAAATCCTGCAACGAGCCATCCCCACACTGGCGAACAGATATTCAGTCCAATCGCCCGATAAAGCGGTGGGAAGGTCAAAAACGAGGCCAAGACGGCGTTATAAACGCCTGACCAAAACACAAAGGTCGACATTTTGAAGGGCATGTGCGCACGCCTTGCCTGTTACAAGCGTCCAATCAGTCGCCGCCGGCCGAATGATCGCCACGCACGGAACTCAAAGACGCCTCGCCTGACAACACCTCAATCGCGATGCAGCGGTCGCTTCAGCTTTTCTAAGACTTGGTCGATCGAGAAGGTCGCGGCTTTCTGTCGAGGTGGGAAGTCTTTGAATGTCGCCAGATATTCGCCGACATAAGTTTGGGCGGGGATCAGCATGAACGCATGATCCAACAGCCAGTCGTAATAGGTATTTGACGTTATGTTGGCGCGTTCATAGGGGTCCATGCGGAGGTTGAAAATCAGCGGCACGCGAAGATTGGTCAGCGGCTCGGCCCAAACTTTCAGAGTCCCGGCCGCTCTTTGTTCCGAAAAGACGAACTTCCAATTGTCAAAGCGAAGTCCCGTCAGGTCGCCATCATCGGAGATATAGAAGAACTCCTTTCGCGGGCTCTTCGCTTCCTCGCCAGTCAGATAGGGCAGCAGATTATAGCCATCGAGATGGACTTTGTAGTTCGATTTTCCGATCTTGTAGCCCTTAAGCAATTTTTCCTTGACGTCCGGCACGCCGGCGGCGGCGAGCAGAGTCGGCAGCCAGTCAAGATGCGACACTATCTCGTTGGACACCGAACCCGGCTTGATCTTGCCAGGCCAGCGAACCATCGCCGGCACGCGATAGGCGCCCTCCCAGTTGGAATTCTTTTCGTTGCGGAAGGGCGTCATCGCCGCATCCGGCCAGGAATTCATGTGTGGGCCGTTGTCGGTCGAATAGAAGACGATCGTTTGATCGTCGATCCCGAGGTCTTTGATCTTTTGAAGAATTGTCCCGACGTTCTTGTCGTGATCAATCATCACATCTGCGTATGGACCGTTCCAGCGCCCGGATTGGCCCACGCTTTTCGGCTTTACGTGGGTGCGAAAATGCATGTGGGTGAAGTTCAGCCACAGAAAAACAGGCTTATTCGCCTTCACCTGCTTGTCGAGAAAATCGACGACCCGAGCGGCGACGTCGTCGTCGATGGTTTCCATTCGCTCGCTGGTCAGCGGCCCCGTGTCTTCGACTTTCTGACCGCCATTCGCCGTCGCGAAGCTGTGGATCACGCCCCGCGGGCCATAATTCTTGCGAAAATTGGGAAATTCAGGATCGTTGGGCTTGGGATAGTCCGGCAGTTCGGGTTCTTCTTCGGCGTTTAAATGATAGAGATTTCCGTAGAATTCGTCGAAGCCATGCGCCGTGGGCAGAAACTCGTCCTTGTCGCCGAGATGGTTCTTGCCGAACTGGCCCGTTGCATAGCCCTGCGCCTTTAAAAGCTCGGCGATCGTCGGGTCTTCCTTGCGCAATCCAAGGTCTGCGCCCGGCAGGCCGACTTTGGTCAGCCCCGTGCGCAATCCGCTCTGCCCCGTAATGAAAGAGGCGCGTCCGGCGGTGCAACTCTGTTCGCCATAATAGTCCGTGAAGATCATCCCCTGCTGAGCGATGGAGTCGATGTTGGGCGTACGATAGCCCATAAGTCCGTTCGTATAGGCGCTGATGTTCGACTGTCCGATGTCGTCGCCCCAAATGACGATGATATGGGGTTTTTTCGTCTCCGCTTGCGCAAAAGCGAACGGGCTCGCCAACACGCTCGCGAGCGTAAAAACCGCAGCTAGCCGCATGAGCTTCCCTCTCTTGCCAGAGATTTGTCATCTGCTCACGCAGATAGCATTCTCCTAGGCTTCGACAAGCCTGAACCGAACCGTGAACGCCGAGCCAACCGCAGACTTGCCGATCGAGCAAACGGAGTGAGAACAGTGAGAGCGTTCGTCTTCGTCGCATTGACATGGGTCGCGCTTTTCGGACGCCCGGCGTTAGCGCTCGACGCGCTCCCCTCCTGGAACGACGGCGCCGCCAAGCAGGCGATCATCGCCTTTGTCGATCGGGTGACGACCGAGGGCGGGCGCGCATTTGTCAAGCCCGAGGATCGTATCGCCGTTTTCGACAATGACGGAACGCTCTGGACCGAATGGCCGGCCTATTCCCAGCTCTTCTTCGCGCTGGATCGGGTAAAGGCGCTTGCGCCCAAACATCCCGAATGGCGCAAGAAACAGCCCTTCAAGGCGGCGCTGGAAAATGATTTCAAGACTCTCGCCGCCGGGGGCGAAAAAACTGCGTTGCGACTCGTCACCGCGACGCATGCGGGCAATACGCCACAGGAATTCCAGGCGACCGTGTCGCAGTGGCTCGCCACCGCGATCCATCCCTATTTCAAGCGGCGATATGACGATCTCGTTTATCAGCCGATGCTCGAATTGCTCGCCTACCTGCGCGCCAATGGCTTCAAGACCTATATTGTTTCAGGCGGCGGCTCCGAATTCATCAGAGCTTTCGCCGAGCGCGTCTATGGCGTGCCGCCGGACATGGTCATCGGTTCGACGATCGTTACGAAATTCGTAGTCAGAGACGGCGAGCCGATGCTCCTTCGAGAACCAAAAATCAATTTCATCGACGACAGGGCTGGAAAGCCGGTCGGGATCAATGAATATCTCGGCCGACGTCCGATCGCCGCCTTCGGCAATTCCGACGGCGATTTCGAAATGCTGCAATGGACGACCGCCGGCAAGGGCGCGCGCTTCGGACTCATTGTCCACCACGACGACGCCCAGAGGGAGGCCGCCTATGACCGTCAATCCGCTGTCGGCCGCTTGAATCGGGGTCTCGACGAGGCTCAGGCGCGCGGATGGACGGTCGTCAGCATGAAGAACGACTGGAAGAGCATTTTTCCCAAGCCCGGCCCTTAACACCGAAGACTGCGCTGGGCACAACAGGGTTGCGATTCGGATCGCTCTCCCGAGACACAACAGCCGGAATTCAGGCTTCAATCTCGTGATTCGCTTTCCGTTCTCCTATATGATTGGAGAATCATGAAAAGCAGCCTGTCGCCTCAGCCCGACGATTACGCGCCGCAAGCGGGCGGGCTCGCCGCGCGCGCGGCGGCGAACGCCGGGCGGCCGCGCTATCTCGACGCGCTCAATCCCGAGCAGCGCGCCGCCGTCGAAACCCTCGACGGCCCGGTGCTGGTGCTCGCCGGCGCCGGCACCGGCAAGACGCGGGCGCTGACGACGCGCATCGCTCACATCCTCGCGCTCGGCAAGGCGCGCGCCTATGAAATCCTCGCCGTCACCTTCACCAACAAGGCGGCGCGCGAAATGCGCGAACGGGTCGAGGCGCTCGTCGGCGAAGGCGCGCAGGCCATGCAATGGCTCGGCACTTTTCACGCGATCAGCGCCAAGATCCTGCGCCGCCACGCCGAACTCGTCGGACTGAAGCCGAACTTCACGATCCTCGATACCGACGATCAGATCCGACTGCTCAAACAAGTGCTGCAGGCGGAGAATATCGACGACAAGCGCTGGCCGGCGCGCGCGCTCGCGATGCGCATCGACGGGTGGAAGAACCGCGGGCTGACGCCCAAGCAGGTTCCCGCCGGCGAGGCCGAGAGCTTCGCCAATGGGAAAGGCGCGGCGCTCTACGCGCTTTATCAGGAGCGGCTCAAGGTCCTGAACGCCGTCGATTTCGGCGATCTCCTGATGGAGAGCCTGCGGCTCTTTCGCGACAATTCGGACGTGCTCGCCGACTATCAGCGCCGCTTCAAATATATACTCGTCGACGAATATCAGGACACCAATGTCGCGCAATATCTGTGGCTGCGGCTGATCTCGCAGGGGCGCGCGCCGGATCAGCAAAATCTCTGCTGCGTCGGCGACGACGATCAGAGCGTCTACGGCTGGCGCGGCGCCGAGGTCGAGAACATCCTGCGCTTCGAGCAGGATTTTCCGGGCGCCAAGGTCATTCGCCTGGAGCGCAACTACCGCTCGACAGGACATATTCTCGCCGCCGCCTCGCATCTCATCTCCCACAATGAAGGCCGGCTCGGCAAGACGCTGTTCACCGACGGCGACGACGGCGAGAAGCCGACGCTCACCGGCGTGTGGGACAGCCAGGAGGAAGCGCGCGTCATCGGCGAGGACATCGAGCAAGCGAGCCGCAAGGGCCATTCGCTCGAAGAGATCGCCATTCTCGTGCGCGCCTCGTTTCAGATGCGCGAATTCGAAGAGCGTTTCGTCGAGATCGGCCTGCCCTATCGCGTCATCGGCGGCCCGCGCTTCTACGAGCGGCTCGAAATTCGCGACGCACTGGCCTACCTTCGCTGCGTCGCGCAGCCCGCCGACGATCTCGCCTTCGAGCGCATCGTCAACACCCCGAAACGCGGGCTCGGCGACGCGACGCTGCAGATGCTGCATGAATTTGCGCGACGCGAGCGCGTGCCGCTCATGCAGGCCGCGCGTGTTCTTGTCGAAAGCGAGGAGCTAAAGCCGAAGCCCCGCGGCGCGTTGCGCGGTCTGATCGGCGATTTCGATCGCTGGCGCGCGCTGATCGATACAAAGCCGCAGCATGAGCTTGCCGAGCAGGTGCTCGATGAATCCGGCTATACCGAGATGTGGCGGGTGGACAGGAGCCCGGAGGCCGCCGGCCGGCTCGACAATTTGAAAGAACTTGTTCGGGCGATGGAGGCCTTTCCCGATCTCGAATCCTTCCTCGAACATGTGTCGCTCGTCATGGAGGCCGACAGCGCCGTCGATCAGGAGCGCGTGTCGATCATGACGCTGCATGGCGCCAAGGGACTCGAATTCGAGACCGTCTATCTCCCCGGCTGGGAGGAAGGGCTGTTTCCGAGCCAGCGCACGCTCGATGAACAGGGGCGCGCCGGGCTCGAGGAAGAGCGCCGCCTCGCCTATGTCGGCCTGACGCGCGCCAAGCGCCGCGCCAAGATTTATTTCGCCAGCAACCGGCGCATTCACGGGCTGTGGCAGCCGACCGTGCCCTCCCGCTTCATCGACAATCTGCCGCCGGGCAATGTCGAGGTGGTCGAGGCGCCGAACGCCTCCCAATATGGATCTTACGGCGTCTCGCGCTTCGCCAATCTTGACGTCTATGGCTCGGACTATTCGACGCCGGGATGGAAGCGCGCGCAGGCGGCGCGGGGCGAGGCCGCGCGTGGCGGCGCAGCCCGCGAGTCGCGCGGAAAACAGCCGATGACGATCGAGGGCGAAGTGATCGCGCGCTCATCCGGCGGCTCGCGCTTCTCCGTCGGCGCGCGGGTGTTTCATCTGAAGTTCGGGCCGGGCTCGGTGGCGGCGGTCGACGGCAACAAGCTCACGGTCGACTTCGACAAGGCGGGCCGCAAGATGGTGCTGGAGAGTTTTGTGGAAGCGGGGTGATTCGAGACAGTCAAGGCTTGACCAACGTCTTTCCCCAATCTCCCCGTATTTCATCACCGCAATCTGCATAACCCGGAAAACTTACTTTCTCCGCCAGAGGCTGTTTGTTGCTGAAATAATAAGCGCCGAATCGAAAAGGCGCTCACATGCTCACCAATAGCCGCGACATCATTCGCCGCCTCGAAAAGGAGGGGTGGCGGCTCGTGCGCTCCAAGGGCTCGCATCGTCAGTTCAAGCACCCGACGAAATCCGGGCGCGTGACCGTGGCGCATCCCAAGAAAGAAATTCCGCCAAAGACCGTGCTCAGCATTTATGAAAGCGCAGGATGGCCGAAAGATTAACTCATTCCGCCGCTTGTCGCCTCTGGTTCCAAGGCGCTTCGACGGCGATAACAATTTCCGCATCGGCGAAGCTCTCGGCCCATTTTGGATCGGCCCGCAAGATTTCGAAATCGCGTGGCTCGGGAATCGGCAGGCCATCTTCGCGCATCCCCTCCGCCCAAAGCTCAAGCGCCTCCGCCGCCATGGCGAAGAGATCGTCGATCTCGTCGGCGGCCGAAAAACATCCCGGCGCGTCTGGAAAACTCATGCCATAGGCGCTGTTTTGGTCCTTATGGACGATGACGATGTAGGGCTTCATTGGCGGGCCTCGCGATGGGCGGCAAATCATAGCGCTTTCGCGCTCCGCCTGCCATCGCCAGGCGGCGTAGAAAAGGCTGCAGACTCGGTTTGATTTAAGCCGACTTTCAGCCGTCCCGCCCGTTTTGCGCTGGGCGTCCACGCCGGGAAATCGCGGAATGCCGTCGCTGGCAAGGCACATTGCGCTCATATTCTTACATTTGCATCTTCTTACATTCGCATCGTTCCGTCTCGTGGATGGCCGCGACAAACGCGGCCAATTATGGGTGAGGCCATGACGCGGCGAGGCCCTGACCCGGCGAGGACGACGCCTCGCTAACCTCTATTCGAAGCACTCGCACTGTAGCGTCGCGGCCACACTCCTTTTTTTTCGACGATTCAACGCGGTGTGCGCTGCCTCACGGATTCACAAGCCTCCCGCAGCGCATTACTGTTTCGTAGAAGCAATGGCGGATTGCCGCGCGGCGGCGTCAGCCCATATTTGACCGGAAAGGCGCTGAAGACCTCGCCGCGACGAGGTTCGCGCGAGGAATAGCCATGACCGCTGGCGGAAATGCCGGGCGAATTCTCCGTGTGGTTTTTGCCGCCGCGATCGTTTCGCCGTTCGCGGGACCCACGCTCGCGGGGCAATATCCGCCGCGTCGCGCCGAACTCTTCGAGCCGCCGCCGCTCGTCGCGCTTTTTGACGTGAAGCGGGTCCCGACGCGCGCGCCGCTGGACAATCCCGATTTGACCGTCGCGGACGCCGTCCCCGCGGCGCTCCTGCTCGACCTCTCGCCGCGCGCCGAGCCTCTGGAACCGGACCCGCTCGATCTCGCCTGGAGCCTTCAGCCCGCAGAGAATCGCGATCTCGCCGTCGCGCTCGATACCTGGACGGCCCCCGCCGACGCGGCCCTGGCGCCGGAGCGCGGTCGCCTGCGCGCCGCTCTGGCCACGGCCTATGCGGCACGAAATTTCACGCCTTTCTGGACGCAGAACGGAGAATGGCGCGCCTCGGCGCGCGCCGCGATCGCGCGCCTCGCGCTCGCGGCCGACGATGGGCTTAATCTGAAGGCCCACCCGACGCCTGACGCGGAGAAGGCCGCGCCCACCGCCGCGGACGATCTCGCGCTCTCGGAGGCCGTCGCCGCCTATGCGCTGCAAGCGCGCGGCTCGCGCGTCGATCCCGAGCGCGTGTCGCGCCTCGTCGGCGCGAAGACCACCCTCCCCGATCCGGCGCTGGCGGTGGCGGAAATCGCCGGCGCAGGCGAAACCGCCGGCGACGCGCTGCAGGCCTATAATCCGCCGCATTACGGCTATCAGCAGCTGCGCGAAAAGCTGATCGAGATGAGGGCGCAGCGCGCGAGCGCGCCGGCTTCCGACGGACTTTATGCCGCGGCTGCTGAGGGCGTCCCGCAGAGCGACGCCCTGCCACCAGCGAACAAGTCCAAGCGGCGCCGCGCCGCCGCGCTCGCGCGAGCGTCGACGTCGCGCGTCGAGGCGGAAATCATCGCCAATATGGAGCGGTGGCGCTGGCTGCCGCGCGATCTCGGCGAAGAGCGGATCGAGGTGAATATCCCCGATTTCGAACTCGCCGTCGTGCGCAACGGCGAGGTGACGCATCGCACGCGCGTCATCGTCGGCAAGGAGCAGACGCCGACGCCGATCTTCTCCAACGCGCTGCAATACATCATCGTCAACCCTTACTGGAACGTGCCGCCGTCCATCCTGAACAAGGAGATGCTGCCGAAGGCGAACGGCGACGTCGCCGCGATCGCGGCGAGCGGCTTCAACGTCTCCTATCGCGGCGGCAAGCTCGTGGTGCGCCAGCCGCCCGGCGAGCGCAATGCGCTTGGCCGCATCAAATTCATGTTCCCGAACGATTTCTCGGTCTATCTGCACGATACGCCGTCGCGCCATCTGTTCGCCGCCTCGCATCGCGCCTTCAGCCACGGCTGCATGCGCGTCGACGCGCCGTTCGCGCTCGCCGAAGCGGTTCTCGGCCCCGGCAGCGGCTGGTCGGAAGGCCGCGTGCGCCGGCTGATCGGGGGCTCGGAGCGCTACATCAATCTCTCCAAGCCGCTGCCGATCCACATCGAATACTTTACCGCCTATGCCGACGAGGGCGGGCGTATCGTTCTGCGCCCGGATCTCTACGGCTATTCGGCGCGGGTGCGAAAGGCGCTGGGGTTAGACGGCTGACGCCTTCACTTTCGCGGAAAACAACGCGGCGCAGCCGACCGCTTCGACGCTGACGGCGTCGAAGCGCTTTTCGAGTTCGCGCGTCAGCGTCTCAAGATCGTCCTGCGTGTTCGAGAATATTCCCTTGGAATTGTAGAACGCCATCAGCCGTTGCGCCGCGAAGCTGCGCTCGACGCCGCCCTGCAGCAGCGTCGAGCCGAAGACGATGGCGCCGGGGTTCATCAAGGGCGACAGGAAATCGAAAGCGCGCGCCTTCGTCGCCATGCCTCCCGGCAGGCAGTGCAGCAGATAATTGACGCCGAGCGAGTCGAATTTGGCGCCGTCGAAATCGATCGGCTCCAGCACGTTGCGCACATAGGTCTCGGGCTCGTAGCGCGCGATGCGGCGCGCCGCATATTGCAGCGCGTCTCGGTTCATATCCATCAGCGCGATGCGCGTCGCCTCAGTCGGAAAGCGGCAGCGATCGAGAAAATAGCCGGTGCCGACGCCGACATCGAGGTGATTGCCGCTGACATGCCGGTCGTAATGGGCGAGCAGGCGCGGCGTCGGACATTTCCAGATCCAGCGATTGGACAGGCCGAGCACCAGAACGTCGTAGATCGCCAGCATCTTCGGCGTGTAAACCGCCTGTCCGGCATGAATCTGCTCGCTGGTGACGGGCATCGCTGGGCTCCATGAACAATGAACGCCGCGGGGGGTGACAAAGGGCTCGGCGGCGTGGAAAAGCTTATCTCATGCCCGTAAGACGCTGCTAAGCTTCAAATGCCTCCGCCGCCCCTTCTCGCCCTGCAGGGCGTCACGCTGACGCTCGGCGGAAAGCCGCTCCTTGACGGCGCCGAACTCTCCGTCGCCCCAGGCGCACGGCTGTGCGTGGTCGGGCGCAACGGCTCAGGCAAGTCGACGCTTCTCAAGATCGCGGCGGGCGACATCGAGTCCGACGGCGGCGTGCGCTTCCTGCAGCCCGGCGCGTCGCTGCGCTATCTGCCGCAGGAGCCGGATTTCTCCGGCTTCGCGACGACGCTTGCCTATGTCGAAGGCGGCCTTGGTCCGCTGGACGATCCTCACGTCGCCAGGACGCTGCTCAACGATCTGGGGCTGCAGGGCGACGAAGACCCCAGACGCCTCTCGGGCGGCGAAGCGCGGCGGGCGGCGCTCGCCCGCGTTCTCGCGCCGGAGCCCGACATTCTGCTCCTGGACGAGCCGACGAACCACCTCGACCTGCCGACGATCCTCTGGCTTGAAGAAAGACTCGCGGGCCTGCGCTCCGCGCTCGTGCTCATCAGCCACGACCGCCGCTTTCTTCAGGACCTGACCCGCGAAACGCTATGGATCGACCGCGGCCGCACGCGCCATCTCGCGCGCGGCTTCAAGGAATTCGAGGCCTGGCGCGATCGCGAACTGGAGGAAGAGGAAAAGCAGCAGCACAAGTTGGAGCGCAAGATCGTCGCCGAAGAACATTGGCTGCGCCACGGCGTTTCAGGCCGCCGCAAGCGCAATATGAAGCGGCTTGCCGGCCTGCACCATTTGCGCGCCGAGCGGCGCAGCCGCGTCATGCCGACCGGCGACGTGAAGCTCGAAGCGAGCGAAGCGCAGCTTTCCGGCAAGCTGGTCATCGAGGCGGTCAAAATCGCCAAGTCCTACGGGGACCGCGTCATCGTCGACAATTTCACGACGCGCATTCTGCGTGGCGATCGCCTCGGCATCGTGGGGGCGAACGGCGCCGGCAAGACGACGCTGATCAATCTTCTGACCGGCGCGCTCGCGCCGGATCGCGGCAAGCTGCGGCTCGGCGCCAATCTCGAAATGGCGACCCTCGAGCAGAACCGCGCGAGTCTCGATCCGGAAACTACCCTGCAGGACGCGCTGACGGGCGGCGGCTCGGACACGATCGAGATCAATGGCGAACGGCGCCACGTCGTCGGTTATATGAAGGATTTCCTGTTCAAGCCGGAACAGGCGCGCACGCCGATCGGCAGGCTCTCGGGCGGCGAGCGTGGGCGCCTGCTGCTCGCGCGCGCCCTGGCCAAGCCGTCGAATCTCCTCGTGCTCGACGAGCCCACCAACGACCTCGATCTCGAAACCCTCGATCTTTTAGAGGAGATGCTCGCCGACTATCCCGGCACGCTCATCGTCGTCAGCCATGATCGCGACTTTCTCGACCGCGTCGCGACGAGCGTGCTGATGAGCGAAGGGGACGGCCGCTGGATCGAATACGCCGGCGGCTATAGCGACATGGTCGCGCAGCGCGGCAGGGGCGTCGGGGCTCGGGGCGCAACGGCGGCCGCAGCGGCGCGGGAGCCAAAAGAAAAGCCGGCGCCACGCGAGAAGGGCCCGACAAAACAGAAGCTCTCCTTCAAGGAGCAGCATGCGCTCGCGACCCTGCCCGCCAGGATCGACGAACTGCGGGAAAAATGCGCGAAGCTGCGGCGATTGCTTGAAGATCCCGAACTCTATTCGCGCGATCCGGCAAGGTTCGCCACGGCGAGCGAAGCTTTCGCCGCGGCCGAAGCCGACCTCTCCGCCGCCGAGGAGGAATGGTTGGAGCTCGAAATGAAGCGCGAAGAGATCGAGGGATAGAATGGATCCCGCGCTTGCCCTAGACTTGGCGCGTTATCCAATTTTCAGAGCGGGGGAGAAGACATGACCGACAAATCGGTTCCAGCGCCTTACGGCAAAGTGACGCCCTACCTCTGCATCGCCGGCGCGGCCAAGGCGCTCGAGTTCTACAAAGGGACTTTCGGCGCCAAGGAGCGCGTGCGCATCGAACTCCCCAACGGGCTCATCGCGCATGCCGAACTCATGATCGGCGATTCCATTGTCATGATCTCCGATGTTTACGAAGACAGCGGGTTGACGGCGCCGAGAACCCTCGGCGGCTCTTCCGTCAGCCTGAACGTCTATGTGCCGGACGTCGATTCGATTTTCATCAAGGCGATCGAAGCGGGGGCGACCAAGGTCAGCAGTCCGCAGAATATGTTTTACGGCGATCGCAGCGGAACGGTGCGCGATCCGTTCGGCCATGTCTGGGCGTTCGCGACGCGCAAGGAAGAGGTCACCGTCGACGAACTGAAGCGCCGAGCGCTGGATATATATTATTCGCTGAACGCCGCGCCCGCCAAAGCAGAAGCGCCGTAATTAGCGGGCCGAAGGCAAGGGCGAGCAGCGCGTCGGAAAACTCGCCGGTCGCGCCCTTGATCAGTCCCACGAGATAGGGTCCGGCGAAGCCGGAGATATTGCCGATCGAGTTGATCACCGCGACGCCAACGACGGCGTCGCCCGATCCGAGCGTCTGCGTCGTGAAGCTCCAGAAGGTCGGCAGCGCCGCAATCGCGCCGACGGCGGCGACGGAGAGCGCGATCATCGACAACAATGGCGTCGGCGCGTAGGCGGCGCAGGCCAGTCCCGCCGCGCCGACGATGGCCGCGAGCGCCGTATGACCGACGGTCTCGCGCCGGCGATCGGAGCTGCGGCTCCACGCCCACATCGCGAGCGCGGCGCATACGTAGGGAATTGACGCCAGCAGGCTTGTGACGATGACGCCGAACCCGAAAGCCTTGATGATTTGCGGCAGCCAGAAGCCCAGGCCGTAGAGCGCAAGCACGATTCCGAAATAGGCGACGCCGAGCATGAGCACGCGCGCATCCTTGAGCGCGCGCCAGTGATCGCCGTGATCCTGTCCCGCGTCGCTCTCGAGCGCGGCGCGCAGCGACGCCTTTTCGCCGGACGTCAGCCATTTCGCCGATTGTGGCCCATCAGGCAGGTAGAAAAAGCAGACGACGCCGAGAATGACCGAGGGCAGCGCCTCCATCAAGAACAGCCAGCGCCAGCCGCTGATCCCGGCGACGCCATCGAGCGACGCGAGGATAAGTCCGGAGATCGGCGATCCGATCGCGGTCGACACGGGCACGGCGATGAGAAATCCGGCGAGAACGCGCGCGCGCTGCGCGGCGGGAATCCAATAGGTGAGGTAGAGAATGACGCCCGGCGCAAAACCGGCTTCCATCACCCCGAGCAGCAGGCGCAAGATGACAAAGCTCGCCTCGCTCCAGACGAAGGCGGTGAGCGCCGAAACGAAGCCCCAGCTGACCATGATGCGCGCGATCCAAATGCGCGCGCCGACGCGATGCATGATGTAATTGCTGGGCGCCTCGAACAGGCAGTAACCGATGAAGAAGACTCCGGCGCCCCAGCCGAAGAATTCCGGCGTAAAACCGAGTTCGCTGTTCATCGTCAGCGCCGCGAAACCGATGTTCACGCGGTCGAGATAGGCGACGATGAAGCCCGTGACGAGAAAGGGAATGAGTCGCCGCGCCGCCTTGGCGACGGCCCGATCGGCGTCGACGGCCTCGCGCGGCGCGCTCGGCTTTTGCGCGGCTGCGACCGCCGCTTCCGACATCGTCAGGCCCGTTCGAAGCGCATGAGATGGTGCCAACGATGCGGGACATCGCCGGCGAGGCGCTTGAGACCGGCGGCGCGCGCCTGCTGCTCCAGAAGCGACAATGGCTCCGGGTAATCGCTTGTCGAGATGTGGTGGTAAACCGCGTCCTTCTCGTCGCGCGACAACCCGGTCCAATCTTTCTCGATCCAATCGAAATAATGTTTCAGATAGTCGTCGCGGGTTTCGTCTTCCTCGCGCATCGTGTCGACGAGCAACAGCACGCCGCCCGGCGCGAGGGCGCGCGACGCGCGGCGGAAGAACTCCGCTTTGTCCTCGGTTGCGAGGTGATGCAGAACGAAACTGCTGTGCAGCACATCGTAGGAGCGGCCCTCGGATAGCGCGGAGAGCATGTCGCCGTGCGCGAGATCGACCGGACACGGCAGTGATTTGAGGTTCTCGGCCGCGAGCGCGAGCGCGGTGTCGGAAAGGTCGACGCCCTTGTAGCGCGCAGGGGGGATGCGGCGCAGAATGGGCGCAAAGACATGCGCGTCGCCGCAGCCGAGATCGAGCAGTGAAAAGTCGCCGCCCTGGAAGCGCGCCCGCAAGGCGCGCTCGACCTCTTGGCTGAGCGCGGCGTGGAACATGAAATCCTCGACGACAACCTTCATATAGGTGTCCCAGAGGTCGAAGATCTCGCCCGAATATGCGGTGCTCGCCTCAGCGTCCATTACGTCAGCCCCTTTGTCGCCGCTCACTTGAGGCCGAAGCCCAGCGCTTGCAAAGCCTCGCGAATGCGATCGCGTCCGCTCAACGCCTCCGGCCCACGGATCCGCGACAGCGCCTGACGAATCCAGCCCTGGTCCGGCAGGCCCTGCTCCTTCTGGAAGTCCTTGAACTTCTCGTCGAGCGTCTCGATCGCGTCGCGCTGCGCGTCGCCCCATTCATACTGCTCGCGATGAAGCACAGCGCCTTGTCCGAGGCGAGGCTTGACGGCCGCGTTGGCGGCCGGATCGGGGACGCCGACGGCCATGCCGAAGACCGCGAAGACGTTGGGCGGCAAGTTCAATTCCTTGGCGACTTCCTCCGGCTTGTTGCGCATCGCGCCGATATAGCAGCAGCCAAGACCGATCGATTCGAGCGCGGTGACGGCGTTCTGCGCAGCGAGCGCCGCGTCGACCGCGCCGGTCAGGAACATCTCGAAGTAAGACAGTCCCGCCGCATCTCGCCCTCTCTCACGTCCGAGATTTTCAAGCCGCGCGAGATCGCAGAGCCAGACGAGGAAAAGCGGCGCTCGATGAATATGCTTCTGACCGCCGGCGAGGTCGGCGAGACGCGTCTTGCGAGCGTCGTCCTCAACGGCGACGACGCTCCAGACTTGCAGATTCGACGATGTCGACGCCGACTGCGCAGCGGCGACGATGATCTCCAGCGCGCCTTCGGGCAGCGGCTCCCGTAGGAAGTTCCGATGCGAACGATGCGCGAGAATGAGATCGAGCGTGTCGTTCCACTGCGTCGGCTTTGGCGAATCGTCGCGGCGATAGCGCTCAAACATCGCCGCCGCGCCGCGCGGATCGATGGTCTCCGGGCTCACAGGCTTGTTCATGGGCGTTCCTTTAGGCGGGTTGCCCCGCTGGCGCAACACTCCGCATGCTCGCTTAATTGACTTTACTGTATATTATGAAAATATACATGGATGGTCAATTTCGAGCATGTCGTCGGGTTCGAATGGGATCATGGCAACGCGCGCAAGAACCTCGAAAAGCACGCCGTCGGCCAAGCGGAAGCCGAGCAAATATTCGCCAACGATCCGCTGGTCGTCACGGACGATGTGGCTCACAACGATCGCGAGCCCCGCTACCACGCTCTCGGCCGAACGGATGCGTCTCGACTGTTGCACATCACATTCACGCTCCGCGCAAACGGCACGCGCATTCGAATCATCTCCGCGCGCGACATGAGCCGCAAGGAACGACAACGTTATGAGCAAGACGACTAAGCCTGTGCCGACCTTCACAGATGAAGCTGAGGAACGCGCCTTTTGGGAACGTCACGACTCGGCGGAGCATGTCGACTGGAGCAAGGCGAAGCGCGTCCGGATGCCTAATCTCAAGCCGTCGACCACGTCGATTTCTCTGCGGCTCCCGGTCAGTCTGCTCGAGCAGATCAAGATCGCCGCCAACAAGCGCGACGTGCCCTATCAGTCGCTCATAAAAATATGGCTCGCGGAAAAGGTCCGCTGAACAACGGTCCACATGCCTGGTGCTCAAGGCGGCGCGTCAAGCATCTGACATGAGATCCGACGCCGTCCGCCAGATACGGCCTTACACCCGCTTCGGCACCAGAATGGCCCGGAAATCGTTGACGTTGGTGCGCGTCGGCTTGGTCACGACGAGGTCGCCGAGCTTCTCGAAGGCGGTGTAGGCGTCATTGTTGGCGAAATGCGCCTTCAGATCGACGCCGGCCTGTTTCGCGCGCGCGAACGAATCCGCAGTCATGATCGCGCCGGCGTTGTCCTCGCTGCCGTCGATGCCGTCGGTGTCGCAGGCGATCGCCGATATGCCGCCGAAACCTTCGAGCGCGAGGGTCAGCCCCAGCAAAAACTCCGCGTCGCGCCCGCCGCGTCCTTTGCCGCGCACCGTGACGGTCGTCTCGCCGCCCGAGATGATGGCGACGGGCGGCTCGAAAGGCTGGCCATGAAGGGCGATCTGCTTCGCGACGCCGGCGTGAACGAGCGCCACGTCACGCGACTCGCCCTCAAGATCGCCGAGAATGCAGGGCGTAAATCCGGCCGCCTTGGCGACGGCCGCCGCCGCGTCGAGCGAACCTTGCGGCGTGGCGATGAGGATATTCTGCACTTTCTCGAAGATGGCGTCGCCGGGTTTGGGCGTCTCGCATTCGGGCTTCTGCAGATGCGCGAGCACGGCCGCCGGCGCGTCGATCTTATATTTGGCGATCACCGCGAGCGCGTCTTCGCGCGTCGTCGGATCGGGAACCGTCGGCCCGGAGGCGATCACCGAAAGATCGTCGTTCGGCACATCGGAGATCATCAGCGCCACGACGCGCGCTGGCGCGGCGGCGCGCGCCAGACGACCGCCCTTGATCGCCGAGAGATGCTTGCGCACGCAATTCATCTCGGAGATGTTCGCGCCGCTCTTCAGCAGCGCCTTGTTCACCGCCTGCTTTTCCTCGAGCGTGACGCCCTCGGCCGGCAGCGCCATCAGCGCCGAGCCGCCGCCGGAAATCAGCGCGAGGACGAGATCGTCTTCGGAAAGCCCCTGCACCCTCTCCAGGATGCGCTTCGCCGCCTCGCGGCCTGCAGCGTCCGGAACCGGATGCGAGGCCTCGATCACCTCGATGTGTTTCGTTGGCGCGCCATGCTCGTAGCGCGTCACGACGAGACCTTCGAGCGGACCACTCCAATGCGCTTCAACGGCCGCCGCCATGGAGGCCGCGGCCTTGCCGGCGCCCACGACGATCGTGCGGCCCTTTGGCGGCGCGATCTTCGCAAGATGCGGTGGCAGGCACACCGCGGGCGACGCAGCCCCGACGGCGGCGTCAAACATGGCGCGAAGAAGCTGTCGGTGGTCCTGGGACATGGGTTCCAAATATTCCGGTCAAATTGTTGCCCCCTTCTCCCGCTTGCGGGAGAAGGGGAACCCGTGAAGCGGGTATTTACGCCGCCGCCATCGCGTTGGCCTTCTCGATCAGCGCCTCGGCCATGCGGATAGAGGCGATGTCGATCAGGCGGCCATCCAGAGAGACGGCGCCCTTGCCATCCTTGGCGGCCTGCGCCATCGCCTCGAGAATGCGGCGCGCCTTGGTCACCTCGGCGTCGGACGGCGTGAAGACCTGATTGGCGAGTTCGATCTGCGAGGGATGGATCGCCCACTTGCCCTCGTAGCCGAGCACCGCGGCGCGCTTCGCGGCGGCGATATAGCCGTCCGGATCGCCGAAGTCGCCGAAGGGACCGTCGATCGGACGCAGGCCATAGGCGCGGCACGCGACCATCATGCGCGTCTGCGCGGCGTGCCACTGATCGGCCCAGTAATATTCGCGATTGCCGCTGGCGTCCTTGTCGGTGAGCACGCCGTAATCCGGATTGACGCCGCCGATGACGGTCGTGCGCGCGCGGGTCGACGCCGCATAGTCGGCGACGCCGAAGGACATCGCCTCGAGGCGCTTCGAAGACTGCGCGATCGCCTCGACATTGGCCATGCCGAGCGCGGTCTCGATCAGGATCTCGATGCCGATCCGCTTGGTGCGCTTCTTATATTGCTCGATCTGCGTGATCATCATGTCGATCGCGTAGACGTCGGCCGGAACGCCGACCTTGGGGATCAGCACGACGTCGAGACGCGGGCAATTCTCGAGAACGTCGACGACGTCGCGATAGCAATACTGCGTGTCGAGGCCGTTGATGCGCAGAGTCATCACCTTCTTGCCCCAGTCGATGTCGTTGAGGCCCTGGATGATGTTCTTGCGCGCCTGCTCCTTATCGTCGGGCGCGACGGCGTCTTCGAGATCAAGGAAGATCTGATCAGCCTTCGACTGCGCGGCCTTCTCGAACATGCCCGGCGCAGAACCCGGCACGGCAAGCTCCGAGCGATGGAGACGCGGCGTCGCCTGCTCGATTAAAGTGAAGCTCATATCTTTACCCCTTCCTGTTGAATTAGCCTGTGGCGCCAAGGCCGGCGGCGACGCAGCTGATCGAGAGCAGCAGAGGCACTTTGACGGCCTCCTTTTCCGCTTCGTCCTGTGCCTCGCGGAACCGGCGAAGCAGCGCCACCTGCTCGCGGTTGACCTCATTGATCGTCTGCAGGCGATGCGACAGCCGCGCCTGATATTCCTTGAAGCGATCCGCCGGCTCGACGCCGCCGGAGACGCGCAGCGCCATTTCCCGCGTCAATGCGAATTCGTCTTCGATCGCCTTAAAGATTTTGGTGCGCACGGCTTCGTCGGCGACGAGCCCGGCATATTGCTTGGCGATCGAAAGATCGACGAGCGCGAGCGTCTTCTCGACCTCGTCGATGATGAGCCGGAACATGCGCGAATCTTCGAACATGCGGCGCAACAGCTCGAAGCCGCGGTCGCCGCGCACGTCGATGAAGTTCTTCAACCCGGATCCGACCCCGTACCAGCCGGTGATCGAATGGCGGTTCTGCGCCCAGGCGAAGACCCAGGGGATTGCGCGCAAATCGGCGAGGCTCTTCGCGCCGAAGCGTCGCGCCGGCCGCGACCCGATGTTCAGCAACGAAATCTCTTCAAGCGGGCTCGCCGCCTGGAAATAGGCGACAAGGTCGGGATCGCCGATGAATTTCGCGTAAGCGGCGAAGGAGGCGCCGGAAATCTCTTCAAGAGCCTCGTCGAACTCCGCGTGCGGCGCCAGAGCCTCCTCGCGTTCGGACTTCAGCGCATGCTGGAACACCGACGACGCCAGAAGCTCCATCTGATAGGCCGCCGTTCCGCGGTTGGCGTATTTGAACGAGACGACCTCGCCCTGTTCGGTGACGCGGAAACGTCCGCGGATGGAGCCCGCAGGCTGCGCCGCGATCGCATGGCCGGTCGGCGCGCCGCCGCGCGAAACCGAGCCGCCGCGTCCATGGAAAAAGGCGATGGCGACGCCCTGCTCGCGTCCGACCTGGCTGAGGCGCGCCTGCGCTTTGAACAACTCCCAGTTGGACGACAGGAAGCCGCCGTCCTTATTGGAGTCCGAATAGCCGATCATCACCTCTTGCAGATTGCCCTGCCAGCGCGTCGAGCGGCGCACGACAGGAACCTGCAAGAGATCGCGCATGATCGCCGGCGCGGCGCGCAGATCGCCGATCGTCTCGAAGAGCGGCACGATCGGCAGCGTCAGGATTTCGACGCCAGGCTCGTCGAGAAAAAGCCCCGCCTCCTTGGCGAGCAGATAGACGCCGAGCACGTCGACCGCCGAACGCGTCATCGACAGAATGAATCCGCCGAAGGCTTCGCGGTCGAGCTGCGCGCGCATTTCGGCCACGACCTCGAACATCTGGATGACATCGAGCGTATCAGCTGAGAGCTTGTCGCGCGGGATCGGCGCCGCGCGCGGCTTGGCAAGCTCGGCGAGCAGCCATTCGCGCCATTCCGGCGAGTTGAGATCGGGCGGCGTCTCTCCGCCGGTCTTGATGCGCCACAGCTCCTCGAGCGCCTGCGTCGTGCGGGTGGTGTTCTGGCGGATGTCGAGGCGCACAGTGCTGAAGCGGAAAATTTCCACCGCCCGGCGCAGCGGACGCACGAGATCCGTCGCGAGCGCGTCGCTCTTGGCTTCAACGAGCGCCTTTTCGAGCGTCAGCAGATCGGCGATGAGTTCGTCGGCGCTTACATAGCGCGGACCTGTCGCCGGTTCGGCGTTCACGGCGCGCAGCGTCTGATCGAGCTTGCGCAGAATCGTCACCACGAACTGCCGGTAGGGTTCGTTCTGATTGCGCGCTTCGATCGCAGCGCCGTCCGGCAGAGCCGCGAGACGTTCAGCCAGTTCCTCGCGGAATGACTGAGGGATATCCGCGGCGCGCTGGCTGATCGACAGCATGCGCGCGAGATCGACGAAGCGCGTCCGGTAGTAGTTCAGGCTCGCCGCTGCGTTTTCGCGCATGGTGCGGCGGGTGACGTCATTCGTGACGAATGGATTGCCGTCGCGGTCGCCGCCAATCCATGATCCGAACTGGAAGAAAGGCGCGACTTCGAAAGATTCGCTGGGATAATGGCGTCTCAGCGCGCGTTCGCAGGATGACAGAAGCTCGGGCGCGAGATCGAAAATGCTCTCGTGGAAGAAGTGCTGCCCCCAGGCGACCTCCTGGTCGACAGTGGGTTTTTCGAGATGCAATTCGCCGGTGAGCCAGAGAAGCTCGATCTGATCATAGATCGACTTCACCAGCGCTTCGCGCTCGCGGTCCGTCCAGCGCGTCGATTCGAGTTCGCGCAGCAGCAGGTAGATGCGGCGATATTTTTCGAGAATCGAGACGCGCTTCGCCTCGGTCGGATGCGCGGTGATGACCGGACGAATGCGCAGCGTGTGCAATTGGGCGCGAATCTCTTCCGCCGGGACGCCGGACGCCGCGGCGCTCGACAGGACGTAATCGAAGGTGCCGAGCAGCTTGTCGTGACCCTTTTCGCGCTCGATGCGCCGGCGCCGGCGCATGGCGTATGCCTGCTCCGCGATGGAGACGAGCTGAAACAGAATGCCCTGCGCCTGGAGCGCGCGCGCCATCTGGCGCGGCTCCAGACCCGCGCCCGCCTTTGAATCGCGGACAACGGCCTCGATCTCCGGCGTGTGTCGGCGAATGACGGTGAGCAGTTGCTCGCGAAGAAAAGCGGACGCCTCGGTTACCGAACGAGTCGCATATGCAGACGGCAGGCCGGTCGGAGACAGGCTCTTCAATGTCTGGATCTCGGCGGTCATCGAAACTCCTTAGGCGCTCAAGACGCCGTGCAGGACGAATGGCTTCGCAAGAAATGCGGCCGCCGGCGCCCCACGGCGCCGACGCCGGATCACGCCCGTCAGGCGCTTTGCAATACCTTGGCGACCGTCGATCCGAATTCAGCCGGGCTCGGCGCAACGGTCAGCCCGTAGGACTTCATGATCTCGGTCTTTTCCGCGGCGCTGTCGCCCGACGCCGAAATGATCGCGCCGGCATGGCCCATGCGGCGGCCCTTTGGCGCCGTGAGGCCAGCGACGAAACCGATCACCGGCTTGGAGAAATTCTCCTTGATCCAGGCCGAGGCCTCGGCCTCCTGCGGGCCGCCGATCTCACCGATGATGAGCACGGCCTTGGTCTCGGGGTCTTTGTCGAACAGCACCAGATGGTCGAGGAAGGACGAGCCGTTGATCGGATCGCCGCCGATGCCGACGGAGGTCGATATGCCGAGGCCCAGCGCCTTCAGCTGCGAGGCCGCCTCATAGCCGAGCGTGCCGGAGCGCGAGATCAGGCCCACCGAGCCCTGCTTGTAGATGTGGCCCGGCATGATTCCGAGCATCGCCTTGCCCGGCGAAATGATGCCGGCGCAGTTCGGCCCGACCAGCATCGGCCGGCGGTCCTTCGGGAAGCGCAGGAAGTAGCGCTTCACGCGCATCATGTCCTGCGCCGGAATGCCGTCGGTGATCGAGCAGATGAGGCGAACGCCGGCGTCGGCGGCTTCCATGATCGCGTCGGCGCAAAAGGCCGGCGCGACGAAGGTGATCGACGCCTGGGCGCCGGTCTCGCGCACCGCTTCGCGCACAGTGTTGAACACCGGCACGCCGTGATGAGTTTTGCCGCCCTTTCCGGGCGTGACGCCAGCGACGACATTGCTGCCGTAGTCGATCATCTCTTTCGTATGGAAGCTGCCCTTGTCGCCGGTAATGCCTTGAACGAGGATCGGGGTCTTTTCGTCAATGAGAATGCTCATGTGTCGTTCTCCGGCGCTTACTTGGCGCCCTTATAGGCGGCGACGGCCTTCTCGGCGGCGTCGGCCAGCGTATCGGCCTGAATGATCGGAATGCCGCTTTCGGCGATGATCTTCTTGCCCGCTTCGACATTGGTGCCGGCGAGACGCACGACGAGCGGCACGCCCTCGATCTTCTCGGCGCGCACCGCGTCGACGACGCCCTGCGCGACCCAGTCGCAACGATTGATGCCGGCGAAAATATTGACGAGCACCACTTTCACACGCCGGTCGGACAGAACCAGGCGGAACGCCGTCGCGACACGCTCCGGCGAAGCGCCGCCGCCGACGTCGAGAAAGTTCGCCGGATTGCCGCCGGCGTGCTTGATCATATCCATGGTCGCCATGGCCAGTCCGGCGCCATTGACGATGCAGCCGATCTCGCCGTCGAGGCCGATGTAATTGAGGCTGTGCTCGGCCGCCTGCGCCTCGCGCGGATCGCTCTGCGAGGGATCGTTCATGTCGACGATGTTGTGGCGGCGGAACAGCGCATTGTCGTCGAAGGACATCTTGGCGTCGAGCGCCAGCACCTTGTCGTCCTTGGTGACGACGAGCGGGTTGATCTCGAGCATGGTCGCGTCATTGTCGCGGAAGGCGCGATAGGCGCCCATGATCGTCTTCACCGCGCGCGAGACCTGCTTGATATTGAGGCCGAGCTGGAAGGCGAGTTCGCGCGCCTGAAACTGCTGCAGGCCGACGGCGGGCTCGACGATGACCTGGAGCAGCTCGTCAGGAGTGTTCCTGGCGATCTCCTCGATCTCCATGCCGCCGTGCTTCGACGCGATGACCCGCACGCGCTCCAATTTGCGGTCGAGCACGTAGCCCAAATAGAGTTCGCGCTCGAAAGGATCGGCGACCTCGACATAGACGCGCTGCACCGGCTTTCCTTCCGGTCCGGTCTGGCCGGTGACGAGCCGCTTGCCGAGAAGATCGCGCGCCGCCTGCTGCACTTCGTGATAGGTGCGGCAGAGCTTGACGCCGCCCGCCTTGCCGCGCGCGCCGGCGTGAATCTGCGCCTTGACGACCCAGTGCGAGCCGCCGAGTTCGGTTGCGGCGTAGACCGCCTGATCCGGGCTGAAAGCGACCGTGCCAGGCGGAACATCGACGCCGTGGCTCGCCAGTATTTCCTTGGCTTGATACTCGTGGACGTCCATTGCAGTCCTCTCCTCGCAATCGGGGCGCGGCTTCTTCAGCCGCCTATCTTGGCTTTGACCGTCTCGTAAACCGCTTCCGTCTCGGCGGCGGCCTTGGCGAGCAGCGCATTGACGTCGGCAAGCTGCTTCTCGGCGAAATCGCGGTCCTTGATCGCCTTGGCGTTGATGAAGACATTGAGCGCGCAGCTGCGCAGGCCGGCGTTGGCGGCGAGCACCGCGACTCCGGCGTCGCTGATGACGTTAAGGTTGCCCTTATCCGCAGCCTCTTTCGAAAGCGCGATGACGTCGTAGCAGATATTGCAGGTCTTCAGCGGCGCCAGCGTCGCTTCCTTCAGCGCCGACTGGATCGCCTCAGAGCGCTTCGCCTTCTCCTCGTCGGTGCCGCGCGGCAGACCGTAGGCGCCCATCAGCGTGTTGAAGGCGACGACGTCTTCATCGACGCCCTGCGTCAGCTGGGTGCGCAGCTTCTCGGCGTTGGCGAGAGTCTGCTGAAGATCTGCGGACACCGCTTCGTAGTTCTTTTTGCCGATGGTGAGATTGCAGACCATCGAAACGAGCGCGGCGCCCATGGCGCCGGACAGCGCCGCCGCGCCGCCGCCGCCGGGAGTCGGCGCATCGCTGGCCAGTTCGTCGAGGAATTTCCCAATCGTATCGTTCTTGGCGCTCATATCTTTCCTCGCTCAGGCGAGCTCTTTGGCTTGCGCATAAATGTTTTCGCAGTCGAACACCTGGTCGGCGGCGTCAAACAGCTTGCCGACGCATTCGCGATGCAACTTCAGCTTCAGCCCGCCCAGGCCGAGAGCGCCGATCACGATCTTGCCGTGACGCTCCTTCGCCTTGTCGGTCGCCTCGACGCCGCCGACGCCGAGCGGCGGCTGCGCGTTGCAGTCGGCGATGAGTTCGATCGTCGGATCGTTCTGCCAATCCTTCTCGTCGAGCAGCGGCACGCCGATGGCGCCCGCCGCGAAGACGATCTGAGCGCCTTTGATCACCTGAGCGCGCGCCGCATTGTCCGCGGCTTCGATCGTGGCTGGCGTGAAGCCAAAGCGCTCCTGAATGGCCTTGGCCGCCGCTTCGGCGCGCGACTTCTGACGCGAGGTGATGGCGACTTCAGCGCCTTCGATGTTCAGCATCGCCGCGGCGCGCATGCCGACCGGGCCGGTGCCGGCGAGAACGACGGCTTTCTTGCCCTTGAGCGAACTCGCCTTGGCGAGCAGCGCCACGCCGGCGGCGGCGGTCGTGTTGGAGCCGTTCGAGTCGAGCATCGCCGACACGCGGAAATTCGAGAAGAAGCGCTTCTTGACGGCTTTGAACACGGCTTCGCCCGCCGTCATGTTGCCGCCGCCGACGAAAATCGCCGTATATTGCTTCTCCTTCGGGCCGCGCGTGTAGATGCAGCCGTCGACCAGCGCGCCGACGTTTTCCGGCGTCACGCCGCCATAGCCGATGATGCGGTCCGCGCCGCCGTCATAGCCGACCACCGTGTCGAAAACGCTCGGAACCGGATCGGTGTCAAAAAGGAAAAGAAGCTTCTTGGTCATAGGAGTTCGAACCTTTCACTGGCCCCCTCCCCAACCCTCCCCCGCGCTTCGCGCTGGAGAGGGAGCAGACTCGGCCATCGACGCGCATTCGCGCAACCTCGGGCGTTAGTCCCCTCTCCCGCTTGCGGGGGAGGGTGGCGCGAAGCGCCGGGAGGGGGCGTGAGCCTCACGCGGCCACGACGTTGCGCGGGCTGCCGGCGACAAACGCGTCGATATTGTCGACGAGTTGGTCGGCCAGCACCTGCATCGCCTCCTTCGAGGCCCAGGCGACATGCGGCGTGATGATCAGATTGGGGATCGTCGGATCGAGCAGGATGTTGCCGTTCTTGGGCGGCTCGACGGTCAGCACGTCGAATCCGGCCCCGGCGATCACGCCCTTGCGCAGCGCGTCGGCGAGCGCCGCTTCGTCGACGATGCCGCCGCGCGCCGTATTGATGATGCAGGCGCTCTTCTTCATCGACGCCAGCTCTTTCGTCGAGATCATATTCTTCGTCTCGGGCGTCAGCGGAATATTTAGCGTGACGACGTCCGCCTCGCGCAGAATCGTCGCGACGTCGACCTTGTTCGGCACGTCCATGACGTCGTTGATCAGCACCTTCATGCCGAGGGCCGTTGCGCGTTTCTCGATCTCCCTGCCGAGCGCGCCATAGCCGATGATGCCGAGCGTGGAGCCGGCGATGTCATAGATCGGATAATCGAAATAGCAGAACTGATTGGCGTAGCCCCAACGTCCCTGCCGAACGGAATTATAGTAGTTCACTAGGTTCCGGCGCAGCGCGAAGAGCAGCGCGAACACATGTTCGGGCAGCGTGTTGAAGGCGTAGTTGCGAATGTTGGAGACGACGATCCCATTGGCGCTCGTATAGGCCTTGTCGATCACGTCCGTGCCGGTCGCGGCGACCGCGATAAGCTTGAGGTCCGGAAGCTGTTTCAGCGTCGCTTCGCGCAGCGGCACCTTGTTGGTGATGCAGATCGAGGCGCCTTTCAGGCGTTCGACGATCTGGTCGGGCGCGGTCTGGGCGTGTTCCGTATATTCGTGAGGAAAATTCGGCTTGCGCACATTGGCGTCGAGCGTTTCGCGATCGAGAAAGACGATTTTGTGCGACATGACTTTCAGTTTCCCCTCTTTCTCAATTCTTTGTATTCGGCGATCGGCGGTCGGAAACGCTCCGACCGCCGATCGCAATAAGTAATTACATCTTAAGCAGCGGATTGGCGCGATAGACCGCCTGCGCCGCCGCAACGCCCGAACCCGGCGTCACCGGAATGCCGACGTCGAGCATGGCCATCTCCGCGCCGCCGATGGCGCCGAGCAGCATGAGCTCATTGAGGTCGCCAAGGTGGCCGATGCGGAACACCTTGCCCGCGACTTCGGACAGACCGGCGCCGAGCGCGAGATTGTAGCGCTTGTAGGCGATCTCGATGACCTTGGCGGCGTTATAGCCTTCCGGCACGACGATCGCCGTGACGGTGTCGGAGTTCCACTTCGGCTCCTTGGCGCAGCACTTGAGGCCCCATGCGGAGACGGCCGCGCGAACGCCCTCGGCGAGATGATGGTGGCGCTTGTAGACCTGATCGAGGCCCTCCTCGAACAGGATCGAGAGCGATTCCTTGAGGCCGTAGAGCAGCGGCACGGAGGGCGTATAAGGGAAATAGCCGTTCGCGTTCTGGGAGATCATGTCCTGGAACTCGAAATAGGCGCGGCGCCCCTTGTTGGACTTGCCGGCCTCGACAGCCTTCTGGCTCGCCGCCATGAGCAGCAGACCGGCCGGCAGCATGAAGCCCTTCTGCGAGCCCGACACGATCACATCGACGCCCCACTCGTCCATTTTGAACTCGAGCGACGCGACCGAGGACACGCCATCGACGAAGAGCAACGCCGGGTGCTTGGCGTTGTCCATCGCCCTGCGCACCGCGGCGATGTCGGAAGTGACGCCCGTCGCCGTTTCGTTATGCGTGGCGAGAACCGCCTTGATCTCGTGATTCTTGTCGGCCTTCAGCGTCTCTTCGATCAGCTCCGGATCATTGCCGGTGCCCCATTCGCGCTCCTGAACGACGACGTCGAGGCCATGACGCTTACAAAGATCGATCCACAGATGGGAGAACTGGCCGAAGCGCTGCGCCAGAACCTTGTCGCCGGGCGACAGCGTATTGGTGATCGCGGCTTCCCAGCCGCCGGTGCCGGACGCCGGGAAAATGAAGGCGTGGCCCTTCTCGGTGCCGAACACCTTCTTCAGGCCGGGGAAAAGCGGCTTGACGAGGTCAGGGAACGTCGGCGAGCGATGGTCTTCGGACGCGACCGACATGGCGCGCACGATGCGGTCGGGCAGATTGGTCGGGCCCGGCACAAACAGGAAGTTCTTGCCGGGAATTCTGGAATTCAACATTCTGTAGCTCCTTTCGAGCGGCGGGTTTCAGATGGCGGGGCGCCGATGAGGCCTCAAACGGCCTAGAACAGGCCGGCGATGCGGCCGACGTCGTCAACAAAGATGTTGTTGGCGGCTGGGACCTTCGGCAGTCCGGGCATCGTCATGATGTCGCCGCACACCACCACGATGAATTCTGCGCCCGCCGAAAGACGCAGTTCACGGATCGGGATCGTGAAGCCCGAGGGCGCGCCCTTGGCGTTCTGATCCGTCGAAAAGCTGTATTGCGTCTTGGCGATGCAGACCGGGAAGTTGCCGAAGCCTTCCTTCTCCAGTTCCGCGAAGCGCGACTTGATGCTGGAATCATAAGAGATGTCGGCGGCGCCGTAGAGTTCTCTGGCGATCGTGCGCACCTTTTCGGGAAGCGGCATGTCGTCCGGATAGAGCGGCTTGAAGTTCGAGGGCTGCGTCTCGATGGTCTTGACGACGGCCTTGGCGAGATCCGCCGCGCCGGCGCCGCCGGAGCCCCAGTTGTCGGCGACGACGCATTCCACGCCTTCAGCCGTGCAGAGCTTGTCGAGCGCCACCATCTCCGCCGCCGTGTCCGACGAGAACTTGTTGATCGAGACGAGCACCGGCACGCCGAACTTGCGGACGTTGCCGATATGGCGCTTCAGATTCTCGAAGCCCTTCTCGACCGCGGCGACATTCTCGGCCTTCAGATCGTCCTTGGCGACGCCGCCATGCATTTTGAGCGCGCGAATCGTCGCGACGATCACCGTGATGTCGGGTTTCAGTCCCGCCTTGCGGCACTTGATGTCGAAGAACTTCTCCGCGCCGAGATCGGCGCCGAAGCCCGCTTCCGTCACGACGTAATCGGCGAGCTTGAGGCCAGCCTTCGTGGCGATGACCGAGTTGCAGCCATGCGCGATGTTGGCGAAGGGGCCGCCGTGGATGATCGCCGGGTTGTTCTCCAGCGTCTGCACGAGATTGGGCGCGATCGCATCCTTGAGGAGCGCGGCCATGGCGCCCGCCGCTTTCACTTCAGACGCGCGCACGTTCTTTTTCTCACGCGTCTGGCCGACGATGATGTCGCCCAGCCGCCGCTGCAGATCGTCGAAGCTCGACGCCAGGCAGAAGATCGCCATCACTTCCGAAGCGACGGTGATGTCGAATCCATCCTCGCGGGCAAAGCCGTTCGACACGCCGCCGAGCGACGACACGATCGAACGCAATGCGCGATCGTTCATATCGACGACCCGGCGCCATGCGACCCGGCGCGAGTCGATCTTGGGCTCGCCGCCCCAATAGATGTGATTGTCGATCAGCGCCGCGAGCAGATTGTTCGCCGCGCCGATCGCATGGAAGTCGCCGGTGAAGTGGAGATTGATGTCCTCCATCGGCACGACCTGCGCATAGCCGCCGCCGGCCGCGCCGCCCTTCACGCCGAAACAGGGGCCGAGCGAAGGCTCGCGCAGACAGCACAGCGCCTTCTTGCCGATGTGATTGAGGCCGTCGGTGAGGCCGACGGTCGTCGTCGTCTTGCCTTCGCCGGCGGGCGTCGGCGTAATCGCCGTGACGAGGATCAGCTTGCCGTCGGTCTGGCCGCCGAGAGAGGAAAGATAGTCGAGGGAGATCTTGCCCTTGTAGTGACCGTAGGGCTGCACATGTTCGGCCGGGATGCCCAGCTTGTCGCGGGCGACGTCGATAATCGGCCGCATCTTCGCGGCCTGCGAAATCTCGATGTCGGACTTCGGCGCAAGATGCTGATTGTCTCTTCCGCTCGCGCCCGGCGCGGCGGCTGGCCTTTCTGACATGCAGTCCACTCCCTCTCGGGCCTGCGTCGCACAAGCCCAGAAAATTTGTTTTCTCGGTCATCGAGATACGAGCGTCGGCGCCGCCGATCCCGCTCCCAGCCGACCGGGCTGAAATCCTGCCGATGTCAGGCTGCAGCCTTTTTTGCGACCGTAGTTTTCTCCAATTCGCGCATCAAGGCCGCGGTTCGCCGCAACGAGCCGACGCGCGCATCAGTCCGCTTAATGAAAAATTCATGGGCGGCTATCTCGTATGACGGGAATCAAAATTGCTCGTCAAGCCGGCCGAGCCTCCGGCGGCCCGCCGTCGTCACTGGCGTTTCGAAGCAACTCCCGCTCGCGCGACAAGGCGCGGCGGGAGTGTCGCTTATACGACAAGCCGGGCCGAGCCCCTATCCTTCACCTACACTATAAGGTGGGTCTCGACGACATGCCTCGGCTCCGGCGATCGCGCTTATTCCCTACGAAAATAGCGGCGCTTCCTACACGCCCGTAAAGCTGATCTGACAGGTGAGCAGAGGCGGCTTGCGTGCGCCGGCGCGCGATCGAGCCCTATCCTTGCCTATCCGAACAAACCGCAGGAGCGCGTGCGCTGCTTCTTCGAGACGCGCTTTGGAAAAAAATTTGTCGCAGTCAGCGTCGCAGCTTTGACTCTATCGGGCGATCACGAAGGCCGATAGTCATTTCGACGCCTCCTCGGGCTCAAAATTAAGCGCGACGCCATTGATGCAATAGCGCAGCCCCGTCGGCGGCGGGCCGTCGTTGAAGACATGCCCGAGATGGGAGCCGCAGCGGCTGCAATGCACCTCCGTGCGCGTCATGCCGTAGCTGCGGTCGACGGTCGAGCCAAGCGCCCCCGGGAGAGGATCGAAGAAGCTCGGCCAGCCGGTGCCACTTTCGAACTTCTCGCCCGAGCGAAACAGGGGCTGGCCGCAGCCGGCGCAATTGAAGGCGCCGCGACGCTTTTCGTGATTGAGCGCGCAGCTTCCGGGGCGCTCGGTGCCATGACGGCGCATGACGTCATATTGCTCCGGGGTGAGAAGCGCGCGCCACTCGGCGTCGGTGCGGGTTACGGGATAGGTCTCATCGGCCATGTGCAGCGCCTTGTCTCGAGGGTCTTGGGCTCGGCTCCCTATCTTGTATCAGCCGCCGCCTTTCGCCAGAGGGATGAGGCGGGATAGAGTGGCCATCTTTCAGCGGAAACGACGATTCGAGAATGAGCGACAAAAAATACGACGCCGTGGTGATCGGCTCGGGGCTGGGCGGATTGACGGCGGGCGCGCTGCTTGCGCAGGCCGGCTACAGCGTCTGCCTGCTCGAGCGCAATTTCAGCCTGGGCGGCGCGGCGTCGGTCTACAAGGTCGGGCCGCTGACCGTCGAAGCGTCGCTCCATCAGACCTCCGACGCCCGCAATCCCCGCGACGTCAAGCACGATATTCTTCGGCGCCTTGGAATCCTCGACGAGATCGAATGGCTGCCCACCGGCGCGCTCTACAAGGTGCGCGGCGGACCGGTGGGAGAGCCCTTCGAACTACCGTTCGGTTTTGCGCCGGCCTATGAGGCGCTCGCCGAACGCTTTCCGGACAAGCGCGCCGCCATCCAGAGATTTCTCGGCGAGGTCGAACAGATTCACGACGCCCTGTGGACGCTCAAACAGGCGCGCGAAGAAGGCTCCTTCGCCAAATTCACGCGCGGCCTTTGGGAAGTCGCGCCGGCGGCGGCGGGCTGGCAGAACTCCCTGCACGAGATCATGGAGCGCGACTTCGCCGGCTGCGAAGCCTTAAAGTGCGCGCTGGGCGCCAATCTCGCCTATTACGGCGACGATCCACGCAATCTGTGGTGGATCTATTATGCAATTGCGCAGGGCGCTTACATCAGTTCGGGCGGCGCCTACATCAAAGGCGGTTCGCGGCAGTTGAGCCTCAAGCTCGCCAAATGCATCACCAAGACCGGCGGCGTCGTGCGCATGGGCCGCGTCGTCAACGCCATCGAAACGGACGCGGACGGCGCTGCGGTGGCCATACGCCATGTCGCGCGGCGGGCCGGCGACAGCGAGGAACGCATCGAAGCGCGCGTCGTGATGGCGAATTGCGCGCCCTCGGAGGCGGCGGCGATGATGGACGCGCCGGCGCGGGCGGCGATGGACGAGGCCTTCGGGTCACGCAGGCTTTCGACGTCGCTGTTTGCGGCGAATTTCGGCCTCAGCGCGAAACCGTCGACAGTCGGACTGACGGATTTCACGACCGTCGTCATGCCGCCTGAGATGCAGCGCTTCGATCAATATGGCGATGGCGCCGGCGCGATGGCCGAAGATCCGAAGGGAACGCTGCCGCTCCACACGATCGCGAATTTCACCGCAGTCGATTCAGGGCTCTGGGACGAACCGCCGATCCTCGTCAGCGTGCTTGGGCTCGATCGGCTCGACAACTGGCGCGATCTGCCGCGCGAAGCGGCGATGGCGCGCCGCGAGCGCTGGCTCGACGCCATACAGGCGTCGCTCGACCGCGACTATCCCGGCTTTTCCGGTCTCGTGACGACGCGGATGCTGCTCAACGCCTATTCGATGGCGGGCTATCTCAACACGCCGGAAGGCGCGGTGTACGGATTTGCGGCGCTGCCCGCCGAGGCGCCGATCCTGATGGGATTTCCGCGCACGCCGCGAACCCCGATCGACGGGGTCTATCTCGCTTCGGCGTTCGGCGGCGAACATGGCTTCAACGGCGCGATGTTATCCGGCGCCGAGGCCGCGCGGCTCGCCGAGAGACGGCTCGCTGTCGCGACCTGAGATTTCCGAAGACGTTGTCGAGCGGCGCAGGGACGTTGCGCCGCCGCACGTTGATTAGCGCTTGCGCTTCTTGCCGCCGGCGCTCGCGGGCGAGGCGAGGCCGAGTTCCGCGCGGCAGGCGCCGCTGATCGCGCCCGCATTGGCTCTCAGGCACCGCTCGATCGCGATCGCGTCGGGAATATAAGCCTGGCAAACGCGATTGGCGTCGGCTTCGCAAGCCTCGCGCTGCTGCGCGGTGCCCTGCGCGAAAGCCGGGGCGAGCGCAAAGAAAGCCAGCACAGCCGATAGCCTCAGAATGATGCGCATTCAGATCGTCCTTCCTTTATCCGCGCTTCGAGGCCATGCACACCGCAGGCGCGCCACTCGCAGGCGCGCTTCCCCGAGCGACAATCCAGCTTGATTGCATCGCGCCCGCCGGGAATCAAGCAGCAATTATCCCTCCAGAACGGACTCCTCCTCCCGGGGCGCATGAGCGACGCCCGCCTTTTCGTCCCGAGGCAGCTGATGACGCGGCAAATAAACGCTGTTCGCGATCATTGTTGGCACGATGGCCGTCGCAATGATCGCCGCGACGAGCGTTGAATACTGGCTCTCGTCAATGATGTTGTTCGATAGGCCGAACAGCGCCGAAATCGTGCCGAATGTGAGGCCGGACGCCATCAGCAGCGTCGTATACATGGCGTCCTTGTGCGGCGAGCCGAATCGGCGCGCCACTGGATAAACGCTGACGATCTTGGTCGCCATCTCGACCGCAAGAAAGGCCACGACGCCGAGCGGCGCGGCGAGAACGGCAGGAATGGAGACGAAATATCCCGCCCTGATGAAATAGAAGGGCGTCAGAAGGCCGATGGTCACCGCGCGGATCTTGCGAATGAGCGCATGTTCACGTCCGACGGAGCCCGCAAGCGCCATCCCGATGAGATAGGCGGGCAGGACGCCTTCGCTTCCCGCCCAGGTCGCGAGCGCGCCGAGCGCCATCAGCGCGAAGAACAGGAACTTCGTCTCGAATTCGGATGGGCGGCCGCCGAATCTCGAAAAGATCGCCGGCGTCGCCCGCGGCAATCCGACGAACGCCGCGCCGACCGCCACGACGAACACAGCGGTCTTCCATGTGAACGGCGCGAAAACGAGCCCAAGCGTCACGACCGTGCCGAGATCGGTGATGAAACAGGCGGCGAGAATCGTCTTGCCGAAATCCGTGCGGTTGAAGCCATATTCCATCATCACCGTATAGACGACCGCGACAGAGGTGGCGGCGAGCGCGATGCCCGCGAGCAGCGCCGGCGAACTCTCCCAGCCCAGGAGATAATAGGCGACCGCCCAGCAGGCGATCGCGGGCGCAAGGAAGCTCGCAACGCCAATCGCCGCGGCCTCCTTCCACTTCAGCTTGAAAACGTCGGGATCGAGCTCCGCGCCCGCGAGAAACGTCAGCGCGATTGCGCCAAGTCCCGCGAGCGTCTTGACCCATGGCTCCTGGGCGCTGAAGATCTCGGCGCCGACCGTCGCGGCGAACAGCGCGCGCGCGCACATGCCGACGATGATTTCGGTCAGCGCGGTCGAGATGCGAAATCGCGCGGCGATCATCGCCGAGATGAGCGCGAGGCCGAAAATAAGCGCGGCCTGAAACCAGATTCCCGTCATGCGCCTTCTCCGTTTGCAGGCGGCTGTATGGCGCATGGCGTCGACAATTGGCAAGCTTGCGGCGTTTCTCAAACGACTCGCTTCGTGACAAATCCCTTCTTTTGGGCGATGACTCGCACGCCCACATGAGCAAATGGATGAAGCTGCGCATTCGAATAAACCTTAAGCGTATCCGAGGCCAGTCCGCGCTTCCGGCCGGAGACGGACGGTGGTGAATGACGCAGCGCGCATAAGGGGCTGGCGATTCCTGCTGCTGAATGGCGCGGCGGGGGCGGCGAATGTCGTCATGCTCTCGAACGTTCCGGGCTACACGGTGCTCGCGCCTTATGCCGCCGGCAGTCTGCAGGGCGTGACGCCGAGCTTCGGCACCTGGGCGACCACCGACCACATGGTGGGAATCGCGCTCGGCCTGCCACTGTCGCGGTGGTTCTCCGGGCGCTTCGGCGACTATCGCGTGCTGATCGGCGCGCTCATGTTCTACGCCATCTTCTCGCTGATGTGCGCGGCGAGCGAAACCATCTGGTTTTTCGCGCCGATGCGCTTTCTCCTTGGCCTTGCCGGCGGCGTCGCCCTTCCGCTCGCTCAATCGGTGACGCTTGCGCAATATCCGGATGACCGACGCACGCTTGGCGTCGGCTTCTGGGGCGTCATGAGCATGGCGCCATTCACCATCGGCGTGTTCATGGGCGGCTTCTGGGCCGAATATTTCGACTGGCGCTGGCTGTTTTATTCCAACGTCGTGGTCGTATTGCCCGTGGCGGCGATCATTTCGGCGCTGTTCTACCGGCGGGGCTTTCAGCGCCGCATGACGCGCTTCGATACGATCGGCTTCATTCTGCTCGCCACGGCGCTGCTCGGCGTGCAAACGATTCTCAACATGGGCAATGATTTCGACTGGTTCGCGTCGCCCTTGCTCGCGTGGCTGCTCCTCGTCGTGTTGCTGGCGCTGCCGATGTTCATCTTCTGGGAGTTCGGCGAACGACGGCCCGCGCTAGACCTGCGTCTGTTTCTGCATCGCAATTTCGCCATCGCGACATTCTGTTCGGTGGTCGGATTTCTGGTGATCCAGGGCCTGCTCTCGGTGTTCATCGTGCAATTGCAGGTGCTGCTCGGCTACACGTCTTCACTCGCCGGCATGGTCTATCTGACCATGATCTTTCTGGCGATGGCGGCCGCGGCCGTCGTGCATGAACTTACGAGGAACGTCGACGCGCGACTGATCGTGTTCCTCAATTTCGTCGGTCTCGCGGTGACCTTCGTCTGGCTCGGCCAATACGACAAGAACGCTTATTTCGACGACATCAAGACGCCGATGTTCTTTTTCGGCTTCTCGCTCGCGATGTTCTTTGCGCCGCTCGCGACCCTCGCCATGACCGGGCTCGCCGGCAAACGACTGATCCGCGCGGCGGAAGAGCTCGCGATGCTGCGCACCGTGGCCGGCGCCCTGGGCATCTCGCTGCTCGGCGTTCTCTTCTTCCGCCGAACGCCGTTCCATCAGCTCGATCTCGCCGATCATTTCGGCGGACGGCGCTTCGCCTCGCTCGACCTGCTTACCGCGTTCCTGGATCGCATGCAGGCGATGGGCATGTCGCCCACCGCCGCGCAGAGCCGCGCGGCGCAGCTCATTCGACAGCAGGCGTCGATCCTCGCGCTCAACGACGCCTTTCTGTTCGGCGCGATGGCGTTCATCCTGCTCTCGGGAGTCGTCTGGCTCGCCTATCCAAGCTACGCGTCAAAGAAGCGCAAACAGTCGCTCACGCGGCTTTCCGCCGAGGAGCTGATGGAGCAGCCCTGAGCGCTGGCGAACCCCGCGCTGGATCGCCAAAGGCGGCGCAGCTTCCGCTCTGGAACATGGCTCGACTTCAAGCGTTACAGTTCTGATTTTCTTCGAGCCCTTCGAGCGCCGTGACAGATCGCACATTCATAGACGGCTGTATTTTCTTTGCGCGCGCCAATGAGGCGCGCACGAACCGCGCGCGCCGCGCGAAAGCAGAAGGCCGTCGTCGGTGAACGGCGAGTTCGCGCCGCTCGTCCCGTATTTTCTGGCGTTCCACATTCTAACGCTCTCGCTGTGGTGCGCCGGCCTGATCGCCCTGCCGCTGATGCTGTCGCGCCACGACCCGGCGATCAGCCAGACGGACTATGCGCGGATCCGGCGTTACACCCATTTCGCCTATACGCTCGGCGTGACCCCCGCCGCGGTTCTGGCGGTAGCCTCAGGAACAGCGCTCGTCTTCCTGCGCGACGCCTTCACGCCGTGGATGTTCCTGAAACTGGTTTTCGTCGCCGCTCTGGTCCTCACCCATGGCTGGGTAGGGCACACGGTCACTTTGATTGAGGAAACGCACGGCCTCCATCGGCCGCCGCATCCAGCCCTGCAGGCGATGGCGACGTTCATTCCGATTTTCGCGATTCTGTTTCTCGTGCTCGACAAGCCTGACCTCAGCGAATTTCGCTTTCCGCAGTGGCTGTCGCAGCCGCAGGGCGGTCAGCTCCCCTTCTTGGCGCCCAGCCGATAATCGAAGACGAGCTTGCCGCCATGCCATCCCGTCACCGACACCATGATCACGCAGAGTATCGACAAGAGCAGGCCGTAGGGCAGCACGACGTCCTGATAGTCGTAGAGCCGATAGCCCCAGTTCACGCCGAGAAGCGCGAGCAGCAATACGGCGAGGATGAAATGCGACCACGCCGCGGTCCTGGCGCGTATGCCGGGAACAAGCAACAATTCCGCGGTTCCGGACACTCCCGCCACCAGGCCGAGCAGAAAGCCTCCCCCCGCCGACCAGACGCCGGCGCGCGCCCAGAAAACATCGCCTGTCCACCAGTACAGGAGATCCGCGCCAAGCAAAGTGAAGGTCAGCGCGACCGGAAAGGCGACGGACATCGCGTGAATCGGATGGCCAAGCACCGCCACGCGCGATTCCGTTTCGTGAAACTCCGGAAGCTGTTTGATCGGATCGATGAATCCTTTTCGCCCGCCATTTCGTTCGTTCGCCACCGGCGTTCCTCCGCGCGTCGTCTCATCCTTCTAACGCCCTTGTCGCTCGCGGGTTGCGCCGGACGCCTGTCGGCTGTCGATCCGGCAGGCCCCGCCGCCGAACGCATAGCGACGCTATGGTGGACGATGCTGGCGGGATCAGCGGCGATTTTCGCGCTCGTAATGCTGCTGCTGCTGATCGCCTATCGCCGCGCGCCTGCGACCCATCAGAGCGAGCGCCGGCAGGAGCGCTTCTGGATCTATGGCCTCGGTCTCGCTTTTCCGCTCGCGACGCTTGCCGCGCTGCTGATCTACGGCCTGGTCCTAGGAGAGACGCTTCTGCCCAAAGGCGGCGAAAACGTCGTGACGGTGCGCGCGCAGGCGCGCCAATGGTCGTGGAGCTTCGGCTACGCCGACGCCAGCGGACTAACCACGCAGGACGTTCTGCACATCCCCGCTGGCCGACCCGTCGACGTCGAGATCACGACGGTGGACGTGATCCACAGTTTTTGGGTTCCGCGGCTCGCCGGCAAGCTCGACGCGATTCCCGGGCAGGTGAACGTGCTGAGGATCGAAGCCGCTGAGCCGGGAGAATATCCCGGCGTCGGCGCCGAATTCAGCGGCGCCGGATACAGCGGCGACGTCTTCACCGTCATCGCGCATGATCCTGCGGGTTGGGACGCATTTCTGAGGCGCGCACGATGAACGCGCTCGCGCGCCATCGCGCCCTCACCCGCATCTGGTCTTCCGAACCCGGTTGGAAGGGCGTCATCTCGACCGTCAATCACACCGATATCGGCCGGATGTTCCTTCTCGTCGCGACGGTTTTCTTCCTCATCGGCGGCGTGCTCGCGATGTTGATCCGCACGCAGCTCGCGACGCCGCGTTCAGTTTTCGTCGGCGCTGCGGTCTACGACCAGTTTTTCACGATGCATGGAACAGTCATGATGTTCCTCTTCGCGATTCCACTGTTCGAGGGCGCGGCCGTCTATCTTCTGCCGAAGTTGCTGGGAACGCGCGATCTCGCTTTTCCTCGCCTCTCGGCTTACGGCTTCTGGTGCTACGCGTTGGGCGGTTCGATGCTGGTCTTCGCCATGCTGGCCGGAGTCGCGCCGGCGAGCGGCTGGTTCATGTATCCGCCGCTGTCTTCGAGCGCGCATTCGCCGGGGATCAACGCCGACTTCTGGCTCATCGGCGTCACCTTCGTCGAAGTTTCAGCCATCGCGGCGGCCGTGGAGATTTGCGTCTCGATCCTCAAGTTCCGGGCGCCTGGCATGTCGCTCGACCTGATGCCGATCTTCGCCTGGTATGCGCTCGTCACCGCGCTGATGATGCTGATGGGCTTCCCGCCCTTGATCCTCGGTTCGATCCTGCTCGAACTGGAGCGCGCCTTCGGCTTTCCCTTTTTCGAACCGGCGCTCGGCGGAAGTCCGCTGCTGTGGCAACACCTCTTTTGGCTCTTCGGCCATCCAGAGGTCTACATCATCTTCCTGCCCGCCGCCGGCGTCATCTCCACAGTGCTGCCGGTGATGGCGCGCACGACTCTCCTTGGCTATCGCTGGGTGGTGGCGGCGGCCGTCGCGCTTGCCTTCCTGAGCTTCGGGCTCTGGGTGCACCACATGTTCGCGACAGGCATTCCGCATATGGGACTGGCGTTTTTCTCGGCCGCTTCGACGCTCGTCGCCGTTCCCACGGGCATCCAAGTTTTCGCCTGGCTCGGCACGCTCTGGAAAGGCCGGCCGCGCCTCACGCTGCCGATGCTGTACATCATCGGCTTTTTCTTCACCTTCGTGATCGGCGGCCTGACCGGCGTCATGGTGGCGATCGTGCCCTTCGACTGGCAGGCGCATGACACGGCGTTCGTCACCGCGCATCTACATTATGTGCTCATCGGCGGATTCGTCTTTCCGATGCTGGCCGGCCTCTATTATTGGCTTCCGCAGCTCACCGGCCGCAAGCGCTTCTTTCGAATCGGCGAGATGGCCTTCTGGCTCATCTTTCTGGGATTCAACGGCGCCTTCTTCGCAATGCACTGGGTTGGCCTTCTCGGCCAGCGCCGCCGGATCGCCTGGTATCCCGAGGACGCGGGCTGGACCGAAATCAATCTTTTTTCTTCGATCAGCGGCTTCGTGATGGCGATCGGCGTCGCGATGGTGGTCTTCGACATCGCGCTGCATGCGCTTCTCGCGATCCGCGGCTCGCGCAATCCCTGGGACGCCGGAACGCTCGAATGGGCCATGCCGACGCCGCCGGCCGCGTATAATTTCGCCAGCATACCGATCGTCGCCGATCGTGAGCCGCTGGCGGCGGACCCGAAACTCGCGGAGAGAATCGCGCGCGGCGTGTATTTTCTCGGCGCGCCGCACGGCGATTTGCGCGAGACGCTGACCGTCGATGCGGCGAGCGGAAGACCTGAAGCTCTGGTCATCTTCCCGGGCAATTCGACGCTGCCGATCGCGCTCGCGGCGGCTACGGGAGCGGCCTTTCTCGGCGCTTTGATCAGAGTCTACTGGGTCATTCCATTGGCCTTGCTGTTCGTCGTCGGCCTGTCGCTGCGCTGGGGCTGGTCGCAAAGACAGGCGACGCATTCCGGACTTCAGAATGTCGGGCGGGCGACGCTTCTGCCCGAGGCCATCGACACCGAACGTTCTCCCGGCTGGTGGGGATCGGCCTTTCTGCTCGTCGCGGATCTGGTGCTCTTTGGCTCGCTCTTCTTCGGATATGCCTTCCTTTGGACGGTCGGGCCGAACTGGCCGCCGCTGCAATGGCTCTCGCTCTCCGTTCTCGAGCTGGCGCTCGGTCTCATCGGCGCAGCGGCGGAGATCATCGGCGTACGCCTCGCCGGGCGCGCCGTTTCCCGCGGCTCGCCGTCCTCACACGGAATTCTCCTCGCCCTCGCCGGCGCCGCCATGACGATCATGGCGCTTGCGATGACGCTGGCGCGCGCGCGCGAACTGACGGACTACGCCTATGGCGCGACGATCTTCGTGGTTGTCGCCTATGCGCTCGTTCATGCCGCGATCGCCGCGATCATGACGGCTTCGCTTGCGTATCGGATCTTGTGCGGCGGCGCGCGCCGCCCAAGAACATCCAACGTCAAGATCGTTGGCCTGTGGACCGACTATGCGGCGTTCGTCGCCGCGGTCGGCCTCTTCGCCACGCAGTTCTCGAGCTATCTCACATGAAGGACGTCCTTCGAATCGTAATCGCGCTGCTTGTGTGGCTTGCCTTGTTCAGCGCGCTCTACGGCCTGGAGGGCGTCGGTTGCGCCGCCGGCTGGCCCGACATCCGCGTCAACGGCGCGACGCTTTTCCGCGCCGCGATGACGATCGCATTTTTCGTCGCCATCCTGCTGCTAGCCGCCGTTCTCATCGCGCTGCGTTTGCCGCACTTTCGCTCATCGTCGCCTTTCGTCGCGCAGATCAGCATTATGCTCGCCGTCGCGGCGCTGGTCGCTGGCGTATGGACGTTGTTCCCGGCCGTGGCGGTTTCGAGTTGCGCGTGAACTGACCCGTGACGCTGTCGAATTCATCGCCCGCGCGTTACGTTCCGACGCCTTCACGCCGATGTGAGAGCGGGCGCGCCCTCTTTACGGGAAGCGCTCCAGCGGCTGGTCGGCGCGAACATAGAGCGGATGGCGCGGCGCGCCGTTCCGCGTCCGGCCGAGGCAGGCGAGACGCGCGCCCGACGCCTGAAACGTCATGAGCGCCTCGCCGATCTGGTCCTGTCGGGCCAGCGCTCCCCAGGCGCAGACGATGGGCGCCGACTGATCGAACGCTTGCGCGGCGAGGCCAACGAGCGTTCGCCGATTCTTCGGACCGATCGGATCGCCCGCCGACCAGAGCGCCTCGGGCGAAGGCGAGCGCAGCGCATAGAGATTGGCGACGATCAAACCGCCCGCGCCTTCGCGCCGCGCGAAGCCGATGCAGCGGCGGATCGTCGGGTCGTCGTCTATGGCGTCGGCGGTCGACGGATTGAGCATGACGAAGGGCAGCGGCGGCGCGTCGCCCCATCTGCGCGTGAGCCTGTAGCGGTAGGCGCCGCACTTTGAGATTTCGGCCGCTCTTTCCATTTCGCGCGTAGTGGTGAGGATTAATGGTGGGCGGCACAGGGATTGAACCTGTGACCCCTCCCGTGTGAAGGGAGTGCTCTCCCGCTGAGCTAGCCGCCCGTCGCCACCGGCGATCGATCCTCCTCGTGTAGGAGAGGCCGGCGCCCTCCGTCAAGATCGGAGAGCGTTCTCTGACATCCGGAAATCCCCTTCCCCGCCGAGGCTCAAGCCTCCGCCGAGCCGCCGCGCTCACGCGCGCCCCTGGCCGGCCGCCCCCGAGCCCGCGCGCGCCCCGCGCGGCTCACGGCGGGGTCCAATCCTTCGAGAGGACGCGGCGCACCATGGGCTCGAAGGTCGAGAGCGGCTCGTTCGGATAGGCGGGATCGAACGACACTTCGTCATATTTGGCGCAGAACTCGACGGTCTGATCATAGGCCGGGTCCGATTTGAATTTGTCGCGGGCGTTGGGGTCGAGGCCGAGATGGGCGGCGTAGAAATAGGTCTGGAACAGGCCATGCTGCGCCAGCATCCAGTAATTGTTGCGGCTGATGAACGGCTTCAGGATCGCCGCGATCACCTCGCCGTGGTTGAAGGGGCCCAGCGTTTCGCAGGCGTCATGCAGCAGCGCGACAACGACATATTCTTCGTCCTTGCCGTCGCGTAGCGCGCGCGTCGCCGATTGTAGGCAGTGATCATAGCGCGTGATGTTGTAGGCGGTGTCCCGGCTCAGATCGCGCAGCAGTCCGAAGAGACGATCGGGCAGCTCGTTCAGCGTGTGCTCGTGAACCTGCTTGAGGATCTGAAAGTCCTCGTCGGTGCCCTGGTCCATCCGCGTAAAATGCATTTTCTCCATGTCGCAACCCTTTTCCGGAGTTTTGCGCGGCGCCGGCCCAGACGGCGAAGCGGCTCAAGAGATCATGACGCGGGAGATGCATGTTGGAACAGCGCCGCGTCCAGCGACGCCACCGCGTCCCACAGCTCGTCGAAATGCGAAATGACGCGATCGGGCGATAACGCCGCGACAGGCGTGTCGGTATAGCCGAAATCGACCGCCACAGAAGGGGCGCCTGCGGCGCGGGCGGTGTCGATGTCGGTTTTCGAATCCCCCACCATAACGGCGCGCCGCGGGTCGCCTGACGCCGCCTCGACCGTCAGCCACAGCGCGCGCGGATCAGGCTTGTGCATCGGAAAGCTGCCGCGGCCGCAGATTGCTGCGAAGCGGTCGGCCGCCGAGAGCTTTTCCAGCAGCAGCCGCGCCAGGCCTTCGGGCTTGTTGGTGCAGACGGCGAGGCGAAAGCCCGCGGCCTTGAACCGGTCGAGCGCGGCGAGCGCGCCAGGGAACAACATGCTCTCGTCGGCGATATGCGCCTCGTAGTAGACGAGGAAGTCGCGCACCAGCGCCTCCGTGCGCTCCGGATCGAGCGGCGCGCCCTGATGGGCGAAGCCGCGCTCGATCAGCGCGCGCGCGCCGGCGCCGACGAGCGGGCGCCCGGTCTCGAGCGCGAGCGGCGTCAGTCCCTCGCGCATCAGCAGCACATTGAGCGTGCCGATGAGATCATACGCGGTGTCGGCCAATGTGCCGTCGAGATCAAAAACGAGAACGGGCGAATGCGTCGTCATATATGACGGCGTAGCCGCGCCGGCGCCCCGGATCAAGCGCGCGCGGCCGGAGCGGCGAAATTTAGCGGCTCCGCGCGCGCAGGCTCTGCGTGTAGACTGCGCCGACCGATTCGCGACAGGGAGCGCAACTATGCGTGGAACGCGCCATTTCCTTATCCGGCGACGTGCGGCTTTGACGGCCGGCGCGCTTGTCCTCGCCGCGCTGGGAGCCTCGGCGGCGGCAGCCGGCAATTACGAGTTTCTTGCGGCGCCGCAAACGGACCTCAATCGCGTGTTTCGCCTCGACCGCTCCAATGGCGAGGTCGGCGCCTGCCAATATGGCCTGAAGGAAGGCGCCGCGATCGGCGTCACGCTGTGCTATCCGCCCGGCGAAGGCGCGCGCGCCGGAGTCTTCAGCGAATATGCGCTGGTCGCTTCGCGCCATACCGGCGAAGGAGGCGTGTTCCGCGTCGATCTGCGCTCGGGCATGATGTCGATCTGCTTCGTGCTGAACGAAACGTCGGTGGTCTGCACGCCGCCGGCGAAATAAGCGATCGACGCAGCGAAGCGAACATCAGCATGAGCGCATTTTCCGCCGAGGCCATGAAGCGCGCCGCCGCGCGCGCGGCGCTCGACTCCGTGACGCATGGCATGCGGCTGGGGCTCGGCACAGGCTCCACCGCGGCGCATTTCGTCGATCTACTCGGCGCCCGCGTCAAAGAGGGACTCGAGGTCGTTTGCGTGCCGACCTCCGAGCGCACGCGCGCCCAGGCCGAAGGCCTCGGCATTACGCTCTCGACGCTCGACGAGACCCCGCAACTCGATCTCACCGTCGACGGCGCCGACGAATTCGATTCCGCGCTTCGCCTGATCAAGGGCGGCGGCGGCGCGCTGCTGCGCGAAAAGATCGTCGCCGCCGCATCGACGCGCATGTTCGTCATCGCCGACGCGACGAAGGAGGTGCGCACGCTTGGCGCTTTCCCGCTGCCGATCGAAATCGATCGGTTCGGCGCGCGCTCGACCATATTGCAGATCGAACGCGTCGCGCGCGGGCTTGGACTGATCGGACCGCTGACGCTGCGCGAGGCGGAGCCTGGCGAGCGCTTCATCACCGACGGCGGCCATTACATCGTCGACTGCGCGTTTGGCGTCATCGATGATCCCGAAGCTCTCGCGACGCGGCTTTCGGCGATTCCCGGCGTCGTCGATCACGGACTGTTCATCGGACTCGCGACCGCGATCTTCATCGCCGGCGCAGAGGGCGTGCGCGTCCTGGGCAACATATCGGGCGAACCCCTATGACTTTCGACTATGATCTCATCGTCGTCGGCGCCGGATCCGGCGGCGTTCGCGCCGCGCGCATCGCGGCCAGCCATGGCGCGAAAGTCGCCATCGCCGAGGAATTTCGCGTCGGCGGCACATGCGTCATTCGCGGCTGCGTTCCCAAGAAGCTTTACGTGCTCGCGAGCCGCTTCCGCGATGAATTCCACGACGCCGCGGGTTTTGGCTGGCGTGTCGGCGACGTTTCTTTCGACTGGCCGTCGCTCGTCGGCGCGAAGGAAAAGGAGATCACGCGCCTTTCAGGCCTCTATGCCGAAACGCTCGCAAGCTCCGGCGTCGAACTGATCCAGGCCCGCGCGACGCTCACCGACGCGAACGGCGTGCGTTTCTCCAACGGCCGCACCGCCCGCGCACGCTACATCCTCATCGCCACCGGCGGCGCGCCGGTGCTCGCGCCGCATATTCCCGGCATTGAATTCGGCGTCTCGTCGAACGAGATTTTCGACCTGCCGAAGTTTCCCGAGAGACTGCTGATCGTCGGCGCCGGATATATCGCGGTTGAATTCGCGAGCGTCTTCGCGCGGCTCGGCGCGAAGGTGCATCTCGCCTATCGCGCGGATCTGCCGCTGCGCGGCTTCGACGACGATCTGCGCGCGCGCCTCTGCGAAGCGCTCAAGACGGCCGGCGTCGAACATCGCGCTGGCGTTCTGCCGACGCGCGTCTCGAAAGACGCGGGCGGCTTCGAGGTCGAAATGAGCGACGGCGCGCCGCTGACGGTCGATTGTGTGCTCGTGGCGACAGGCCGCAGGCCGATGACGCAGAATCTCGGACTGGAGGCGGCCGGCGTGAACTTGCGCGAGAACGGCGCCGTCGCGGTCGACGAACATTCGCGCACCAACGTCGAGTCCATCTACGCGGTCGGCGACGTCACCGATCGCGTCAATCTGACGCCGGTCGCCATTCGCGAGGGGCAGGCCTTCGCCGACACCGTCTTCGGCGCAACGCCGACGACGGTCGATTACGACTGCACGCCAAGCGCCGTCTTCACGACGCCGGAAATCGGGACCGTCGGATTGACGGAATGCGAGGCGTCCGCGAAGCATGGCGCGCTCGACATCTACGAAGCGCAGTTTCGCCCCTTGCGCGCGACCCTCTCGGGGCGCGGCGAGCGCGTTTATATGAAGCTTATCGTCGGCAGCGCTGATGACCGGGTGCTGGGCGCGCATATTTTTGGCCCCGAGGCGGGCGAGATGGCGCAGCTCGTCGCCATCGCCCTGCGCATGGGGGCGACGAAGCGCGACTTCGACGCGACAATGGCTGTCCATCCGACCATGGCCGAAGAGCTCGTGACCATGCGCGCGCCGTCGCGGCGGCTCAGGCCCCTGACCTAAGCTTCGATCCGCTGGCGCGATTGCTGCGCTTGAGCTGGCTGCTGCGCCTGAACAGGCTGCTGCGCCGGGACGGGAGGCGCCGGCAAGGGCGCCCATTTGTCGAGAAGCGCGCGAAGCTTGCGCCGCGCCGCGCCGGTCTTCGCCTCAGTGACGCGGGAGAAGAAATAGCCGGAGACGATCGCGATCCCCATCGCCGAGAAGGCGACGGCGTAGTTCTCCGCGGTGGCGAGCTGCGTCGCCCACTCGTTCCCCAACGTGCTGCCGACCGCCGCGCGCGCGAAGATCAGGATCGGCATGTGGATGCTGTAGAGCGAGAAAGAAAAGTCGGCGAGCGTCTTGTGGAATTTCGGCCGCAGCAGCGCGAAGCCTTCCTGCGGGCCGTAGCGGAAGGCGAGCAGGACAATGACAAACAGGCCGGAGGCCAGAAGATCCGCGGCGTCGGCCATCCAGGGATGGGTCTCCAGAAGATGTCCGCGCACGACGAGCCGGATGACCACCACGACGGCCGCGTAGAGGAGGAGCGCCCGCCAGCGCGAGCGGATGATCGGCCGTTCGATCAGCGTGGCGAAGGCGCCGCCGGCCCACAGAATATAGCCGAATTTGAACCAGCTCGGCGGCGTGGAGAGTCCGAGGAGGAGCGCGGCGCCCAGCAGAAAACCGAAAACCCGCATCGGGAGCGGGTAGTTGCGCGCGAAGGGCAGCAGCAGCAGCGGGAAAGTCACGTAGTACCAGAACTCGCAGGCGAGCGACCATAAGGGCCCATTGGTGCCGAAATAGTCGAAGGCGATGCCCTGCAGATTGAGAAAGCTTGCAAGGAACAGCACCGGGGAGAAATGGCCGTCGAAGAGCGGCCATTGGTAGACGCCGCTGCTGGCGAACAGCCACCTGCCGAGCGAATCGAGCACCAGCGTGAGCGCGACGGCGGGGCCCACCACCAGATAGATCCGTGAAACGCGGTGAATGAAATATTCGCGCAGGAAATACTGGTTCTTGCGGATATGCGCCAGCACGGCGCCGCCGACGAGATAGCCCGACATCACGAAGAACGCGAGCACCGCCTGGTGCCCCAGCTCGAAGGCCGAGTAAAACCACCAGACGTAGACGAGCGGCCCGTGGGGCGCGCTCATGATGTCGGCGATATTAACGAACAGGTTGGACGTATGGACCGCCAGCACGACAAGCGCGCCGAGCCAGCGGCTGGCTTCGATGAACTGCGATAGAATGAACGGCATCGCCCCGGTTCGCCCCCTCGCTCGGCCGCGCTCGCGCCCCACCAGTTTATAGCGGGTCGCCGCGGGCTTCGCCAAATCTTGCATGCGCGCCGGAGGGTCGCATTGGCGGCCGTAATCCTCTATAAGCGCCGCTGGCGTCGCTGCGAGAACGACCCCAGCGCCCCTCGGGCCTGATTTTGCGGAGTTTAACCAAGTGGAACGTTGGTCGCCGGGCAGTTGGAGGAATTTGCCGATCGAGCAGACGCCGGTCTATCAGGACCAGGCGGCGCTCGCCGACGTCGAGCGCCAGCTCGCCGGCTTCCCGCCGCTGGTTTTCGCCGGCGAAGCGCGCAATCTGAAGCGCCACCTGGCCGAGGTCGCCGCCGGCAAGGCTTTCCTGCTGCAGGGCGGGGATTGCGCCGAGAGCTTCTCGGAACATTCGGCGGACAACATCCGCGACTTCTTCCGGGTTTTCCTGCAGATGGCGGTCGTGCTCACCTACGCCGCCGCCTCGCCGGTGGTGAAGGTCGGGCGCCTCGCCGGCCAGTTCGCCAAACCGCGCTCCTCGCCGGTCGAGAAGCAGGGCGACCTCGAGCTGCCAAGCTATCGTGGCGACATCATCAATGATCTCGCCTTCACCCCCAAGGCGCGCGAACCCGATCCGCAGCGCCAGCTGCTCGCCTATCGCCAGTCCGCGGCGACGCTGAACCTCATCCGCGCCTTTGCGGCGGGCGGCTTCGCCAATCTCGAGAACGTGCATCGCTGGATGCTCGGCTTCGTCAAGAGCAGCCCGCAGTCCGAGCGCTACCAGAAGCTCGCCGATCAGATCACCGAGACGCTGGGCTTCATGCGCGCGATCGGGCTCGATCCGGAGCACCATCCGGAGCTGCGCGGCACCGACTTCTACACCTCGCATGAGGCGCTGCTGCTCTGCTACGAGCAGGCGCTGACCCGCGTCGATTCGACCACGGGCGACTATTACGCGACCTCCGGCCATATGCTGTGGGTCGGCGACCGCACCCGCCAGGAGGACGGCGCCCATATCGAATTCGTGCGCGGGGTCAAGAACCCGCTCGGACTGAAATGCGGGCCGAGCCTGAAGCCCGACGGGCTTCTACGCCTCATCGACGCGCTCGATCCGGAAAACGAACCCGGCCGGCTGACGCTGATCTGCCGTTTCGGCGCGGACAAGACTGAAGACGCGCTACCCGGACTGGTTCGGGCAGTGACGCGCGAAGGCCGCAACGTCGTCTGGTCCTGCGATCCTATGCACGGCAACACGATCAGCGCCGGCGGCTACAAGACGCGGCCCTTCGATCGGATCATGTCGGAAATCCGCAGCTTCTTCGCCGTGCATCAGGCGGAAGGCTCCTACGCCGGCGGAATCCATCTCGAGATGACCGGCAAGGACGTCACCGAATGCACGGGCGGCGCGCGCGCCATTTCGGAGAGCGACCTGCGCGACCGCTATCACACCTATTGCGATCCGCGGCTCAACGCCGAGCAGGCGATCGAAGTGGCGTTCCTCGTTGCCGAGCTCCTGAAAGCCGAGCGCCTCGCCCGCGGCGTGCAGGAGCAACACGCGGCCGAGTGAGACGAGGCCAGATCACGCTGGCTCTGGGCGGAGCCGCCCACATGCAGCGTGATTGATCTCAGCGGATTCGCGCTCGCTTGGTGATCGCTCTGGGCGCCGCGCTTAGCCCGTCGTCTCTTCGGCCTCGCGCACCGTCATCGCCGCGCCGTGCCAGACGAAGTCGTCGTAGATCAGCGCGTCGATGAACATCACCGGCAGCATCAGATCGCGCACGATGAGCGCAAAAGGCGTCCGCCAATCGAGCGGAAAGCCGCACACGCGCGCCAGCCACATCTCGCCGCCGTGCAGGGTGAAGACGATGAGCGTCGTCACGAGCGCCACTGTCGAGATCGCGCCGTCGAGCTGAACCGCCGCATAGGCGCCAAGCACGATCGCCGCGAAACTGCCGTTCATGAATTCGGGAAGGTAGTGCGCGGGGAAGGTCGCTCGCCGCAGCCGCGCCCAGCGCACGTGCCGCGAATAGACTTCGCGGGCGGTGCGTTCGCCAAGCGGCTGCTCGAAGGGCATGTCGACGAGGCGCACGTCCATGCCTTGCGCGCGGATGACCTTGGTCGAGGCGGCGTCTTCGGCGATTTCGCTGGCTAGCGCGCGAATGCCGCCCGCCCTGTCGAGCACGTCGCGTCGCCACATCATGTTCTTGCCCTGCGCGAAGGCCGCTCCGATCGCCTCGGCGCCATATTGCCAGCGCGCTTGGAAGGTGTTGAGGATCGCGCATTCGACCGTCGCCCAGAATCCCTTCGGCCGGGAGCCGATCGGCATCGAGACGCTCATCGCCGTATTGTCGCGGAAGGCGGCGAGCATGGTCTGAATGTAGTCGCGCGGCGGCAAGGCGTTGGAATCGGCGAGGATCACATGAGGATGCCGCGCGGCTTCCCACCCCTTGACGCAATTGTTGAGCTTGGGATTGGCGCTGACGTAATCGTCGCCGACGAGAAGGCGGGCTTCGCGTTCAGGATGCGCCGCGATCAGGCTTTCGACCAGGGGAATGATCGGATCGTTCGGCGACTGCACGCAGAACACGATTTCATAATCGGGATAGTCGAGTTTGAAGGTCGCGCCGAGCGTCTCCTCGCTGAAAGGCTCCAGCCCGCGCAGCGGCCGCACGATGCTGACCGGCGGCGCATCGGCCGGCGGCGGCAGGTTGCGCTCCCTCGCCCGGCACTTCCGGGACATCAACCCCATGCTTGTGAAATTGAGAACAAGGATAACGGCGCACCAGCCGGCGCAGATATAGGCCAGGATCATGAGCGGCGCTTTTCCTTAAGAGTCGTAACGCAGCGAGTCGCGACGCCGGAAAGAGGCGGACTCGGAGGGCTTTCGGCGTGCGAGGCCGGGACGCGGCCATTTCGATATTCCGCCTGACAAAGTCGCCGCCTCTTGGCAAAAGGCTGGCGGCGCGAGAATCTTCTCCTTGCGCACGGCGGAAGAGACTTGCTGCTGAAAGCCCTGCTGCTGAACCCGTTCCCGAAACTCCTGACGAAGCTTCCTCATGACCTCTCCGATTGTTCGCTTCGCGCCCTCGCCGACCGGCCGCATCCACATCGGCAATGCGCGCGTCGCGCTCTTCAATTTCCTGTTCGCCGCCGCGCACCATGGACGATTCGCGCTACGGTTCGATGACACTGATTTTGCTAGGTCGAGCGAGGAATTCGCGAGCGGAATCGAGATCGATCTCGCCTGGCTCGGCATCGTTCCATACGCGACCTTTCGGCAGTCGGAGCGCGTGGCGCTTTATGATGACGCCGCCGATCGCCTGCGCCGATCGGGCCGCCTCTACGCCTGCTACGAAACACAGGAAGAGCTGGAAAAGCGCCGCAAGATGCAGCAGGCGCGCGGTCTGCCCCCGGTCTACGACCGCGCGGCGCTGCGCCTCAGCGCGTCCGATCGCGCGGCGCTTGAAGCCGAGGGCCGGCGGCCGCACTGGCGCTTCATGCTCGGGCCGGGCGTCGTCGAATGGAACGATCTCATCCGTGGTCCGGCGCATATCGACTGCTCGGCGCTCTCGGATCCCGTCCTGATCCGCGAGGACGGCAGTTTCCTCTACACGCTTCCTTCCGTCGTCGACGACATCGACATGGGAATCACACATGTCATTCGCGGCGAAGACCATGTCACCAACACGGCGGTCCAGTTGCAGCTCATCCGCGCGCTCGCGCCTCAAGCGCCGACGCCCGTCTTCGCGCATCACAATCTTCTGATCGGGGCGAGCGGCGAAGCTCTGTCGAAGCGGACCGGATCGCTTTCCATCGCCTCGCTGCGCGAAGAAGGCTACGAGCCAATGGCCGTCGCCGCCCTGGCGACGCTGACGGGCTCCTCCGACAATGTCCACGCCGTGCGTTCGCTCGAGGAGCTCGCGAAGAGTTTCGACCTGTCCCATGTCTCGCGCAATCCGGCGCGGTTCGACCCAGGCGATCTGGAAACGCTGACGCATCGGACTCTCGCGCTCTACGAATTCGAGGATGTGCGCGAACGTCTCGAAGCTTTGACGATCGTCGGCCGCAAGGCTGAGCCCTTGTGGCGCGCGGCGCGCGGCAATCTTGCGCGGTTCGACGATATTCTGACATGGTGGCGCGTCGTCGACGGCGAGATCGAGCCGGTATGCGAAGACGAGTCATTCTTGAAAGACGCGGCGCAACTCTTGCCGTCGGAGCCTTGGGACGAGACCACATGGGCGGCCTGGACGAGCGACATCAAGACGGCGACCGGCAGGAAGGGCAAGGCGCTTTTTCATCCGCTGCGGCTGGCGCTCACCGGCGCCGAGAGCGGGCCGGAACTCGCCGCGCTGCTGCCGCTTATCGGCCACGCCAAGGCGCTGTCGCGACTCGTTTCCCACGGCGAATAAAGGCGGAGCGCTCGTGAACTATCTCGCGATCATCCACCAGATCATCAATATCGCCGGCCTCATTCTCGACGTCGCCGGCGTGCTGATCATCGTCATCGGCGCGAGCCTGTCGACTCTCGCCTATCTCGCGCGCTGGAGAAAGAATGCGCTGACCTACCGAGGCTACCGCAGGGATGTCGGCCGATCGATTTTGCTCGGGCTGGAGTTTCTCGTTGGCGGCGACATCATCCGAACGGTGTCGGTCGAACATCCGAGCCTCGAAAACGTCTTCGTCCTGGGGCTGATCGTGATGATACGAACGGCGATGAGCTTCACGATGGAGGTGGAGCTCGAAGGCCGCTGGCCGTGGCAGGGCCGCAGCCTGGAGACGCAACCGCCCAGCGAGGATGAAGCCGCTCAGCCGTAACGAGTTCTAACGCGCGCGGCCGCGAAATCTCGCAATCGATCAGCATGCATGTACCGCGCGACGGCGCTCCTTATCCTCGCGACGGAGGCTGAACGCCATTGCGAACTTCACGCCAAAAGGCTCCGCATGCCGTCTGACGCGCCTGCTCACATTCGCGGCCCCGACGAGCGCGTCTCCCTTCGGGCAGCGTCGATGGTCTGGCTGCGCGTTGCGCTTTTGAGCTTCGGCGGGCCGGCGGGACAGATCGCGGTGATGCATCGCGTGCTCGTCGACGAGAAGAAATGGATTTCCGAGCGCCGATTTCTTCATGCGCTTAATTTCTGCATGCTGCTGCCAGGTCCGGAGGCGCAGCAGCTCGCAACCTATGTCGGCTGGCTGTTGAACGGGACATGGGGCGGGCTGGTCGCAGGCGGCCTTTTCGTCTTGCCCGGCGCGCTCGCCATCCTGGCGTTGAGCATCGTCTATGTGACGTTCGGCGAGGTCGGCGCCGTCTCGGGCGCCTTCTTCGGATTGAAGGCGGCGGTTCTGGCGATCGTCGTTCAGGCGATTCAGCGCCTCAGCGCGCGCGCCTTGCAGAGCGACGCCTCAAAGGCGGTTGCGTTCGCCGCCTTCGTGGCGCTCTACGTCCTGAATGCGCCCTTCCCCCTCGTCGTGCTGGTCGCCGGTCTCGCGGGGCTCATGGACGCGCGCGCCCACGCGTTTGGACTCTCGTCCCAACACGGCGCCGGAAGCGAAGCGGACGACCCGACGCCTATCGCGGAGCCCCGCTCCGGCCCGCAAGCGCTGCGCGTCGCCGCCTTCTTCCTTGCGCAGTGGCTCGCGCCGATCGCCGCGCTCGTCATGCTGTTCGGCGTCGAGGACGTCTACGCGCGCATCGCCATGTTCTTTTCCAAAATGGCGATCGTCTCCTTCGGTGGCGCCTATGCCGCGCTTTCCTATGTCGCGCAGCAGGCGGTCGAGTGTTTTCACTGGCTCGACGCCAGAGAGATGCTCGATGGCCTCGGCATGGCGGAGACGACGCCGGGCCCACTCATCATGGTGGTGCAGTTCGTCGGCTTCGTCGCGGCCTACCGCCATTCGGGCTCTCTTGCGCCGCTCGTCGCCGGCGTGCTTGGCGGCCTGCTTGCCACTTACGTCACCTTCGCGCCGTCGTTCCTGTGGATCTTCGCCGCTGCGCCCTATGTCGAAAGGCTGCGCGCCAACAGCGCGCTCGCGGGCGCGCTCGCGGCGGTTTCCGCAGCCGTCGTCGGGGTCATCGCGAATCTCGCGCTATTCTTCGCGTTGCGCTTCCTCTTTCACGACCTCTGGACGGCGCCGGGACTGCCGATCGAACTGCCCGTCCTCACAAGTCTAGACGTCGAGGCGCTGGCGCTGTCGGTCGTCGCCTTCGCTGCGCTCCGACTCGGCCTCGCGCCGACTCTGCTGATTTGCGCGATCGCAGGCTTGGCGCTGCAATCTCTGTAATTACGCGGGCACGGCCGGCACGCCGAAGAGCCAGGGGTGAAGATAGAGCACGACGGCGAAGAGCGCCGTCCCGACGCCGATGGCGATCGCGTCGCCGCGGGTAAATCCGGAGATCCTCGGCGCGCCTTCATCGCCACGCTTCTTCACCGCGATGCGGTCGAAGACCGCCCAGGCTAGAAACGACCCGAACAGGATCATGCCGCCCAAATCGCCGTTGACGAGAAGATGCGCCAGCGCCCAGCTTTTGATCGCGACAAGCATCGGATGGCGCAGCCAGCCACGGATGCGTCCTGGCGGCGCCCGACGGGCGGCGATGGCGACAAAAGCGAACCAGACGAGCGGCGGCGCGAGATAATGCATCCACAGCGGCGGCGTCCAGATCTGGATCATGCCCTCTGCGCGATAGCGAATGAAGCCGTAGACGATGAGCGCCAGACCGATCGCAGCGACGATCCCGTAAGCGCCCTTGTAGACCTGCAGACCGTATCGCTCGATCAGGGCTGTGCGCGTTTCGCGAAACGCTGTGAGGGTGTGGATCCCAAGAAAAATGACGATACCGATAATGAGAATAAGCATGGCCTCTCCAGCGCTTGCATCGACTCGTTTCTTAAAAGCACCGCACCTGCGCCTCGGCCTGAGCCCGGCGCAGTTCCTGAAGCGCGTCGCGCGCCGCATCCGTGTTGCGCATCAGCGCGCCGAGCTGCCCCGCCTGCTGATTGACGCTCGCCACGGTTTCCGCGGCGACGTAGCGCTCATAAGGCAGAATGGTCGCGATGACGTCTATGGAGCAAGAGCACTGGTCCAGGGAGAGGCGCGTATCGCCATTGGCCTTCATGCAGCCGAAGACATAGTCGGCGCGCGCTGAGGTCGGGTAGTCATTGAGATCCGTCGCCTGGGAGGGCCCGCTGAGAAGCGGCAGCAGCCCGAAGACGAGGAATTTCGATATGCGGCGCATCCTTTTCATTCCTGACGCGTTCTTTCCGTGACGCAGCCTATCGCACGCGCGTGCGCGACGCCATGAACCGTCTTGATTGCGAAAGGAAAGATGCGCAAGCTTGGTTATGGAATGAGGCTGCGCCAGAGGCATCAGTTTCGCGCAGCTGAAGAGGATGCGGCTGGATTGATGCGGCGGATGTCGATGAGCGTGGCTCACGCCATAGGCTTCAGACTTTCCGCCCGCAGCCGCGCCCGCAAGGTCGCGTCGTCCAGCCCTTGTGAGGAGGACGGCATGTCGAAACGCCTGAATATCCTTTGTGCGCTCGCCATCGCGGCGCTCCTCGGCGCGCCGGCGTCGAGCGCGCTCGCGCATGGCGCCATGCAGCGCCAGCGAAGCGCCTGCCTGCTGAAGGTCGGGCCGGACTTCATGTATCTGTCCGGCTATCAGCCCGCGGCGTCACACAACAGGTTCTGCGATAATATTCCCACGACGGGCGAGACGATTTTTGTTCTCGACTACGCACAGGACGAGATGCGGGGGATGTCCACGGATTTCCGCATCATTCGCGACGTTGGCGAAAATGAAGAGCCGGATAAGCTCGACGCCGTTACGGTGGCCTATCTGCCGCCAAAGGTTTATCCCGCGGGCACGCTGAACTTCGAACATGTGTTCAACGAGAGCGGCGCTTTCGTAGGGATCGTCACGATGGACGGCCCGAATGGCGAGCACTGGGTGTCACGTTTTCCGTTCAGCGTCGGCGGACGCCCGCTGTCGGCGCGAATGCCCTACTTTCTTTTCGCCGCGGCGGGCGTGCTGGCGCTCGTGCTGTTCGTCTGGGGAAAGGACGATGGGAGCGCGCGCGGCGCCTGACCGAAGGACGCCGCCTTCGTCATGCAGCCGTCAATTTCAACGCGCATAGAAGACGCCGAGCGTACCGCGCGCCTGCGTGGGGAATGCTCAAACGCCGGGCCGGAGGTACGTCCGGCGTTTTTTTATTCGCGGCTCGGAGCGCCGCCCCGGAGGATGAAGTTCAAAAAAACTATGCAATTTTGAACACTTAACCTCGCCTGCCTCTTGCCGAAGCCGCGTTGTCTTGCCATCATCGCGGCCGGCAGGGGGCTCCATGGGCGAATTAATCAAGCGATTTTCTGGGTTTAGCTTTAGCTCGCAGGGCGGACTGCAGCGCGACGGCAAGCGCATTCACCTGGGGCCGCAGGCGCGCCAACTCCTTGAAATGCTCCTGGAATCTCCGGGCGCCCTGGTCACCAAAGGCGACATCGCGGCGCGCCTTTGGCCCGATCGCGCGGCGTCCGACGATTCCATCGACCGCTGCGCCTATCTTTTGCGAAAGCCTTTGCGCGAAGCCGGCGGCGAGGATCTGATCGCCACCGCCTACGGCCGGGGCCTCACGCTTCGCGCCGCCGTCGAGGTCGTCGACGAGGGCGTCATGGAGCCGGCGCGGCGCGCGCCGTCCACCGAGCCGCATATTCTCGATCTCTGGCAGACCGCCTATGAGCTTGCCGGCGATCGGACGCGGGAAGGCTTCGCCCGCGCGCAGCAAGCAATCGCGTCGGCCGCGCAGCTCGACGCCGGCGCCCCGGCGGTCTGGTCGCTCGCCGCCGACATCGCCGCCGGTCGCGTCGTGCGCGGATTCCTGCCTCCCGCGGAAGCGGCGACAATGATCGAAGACTTCGCCGGCCGGGCGCTCGCGCTCGCGCGCGACTTCACGCCGGCGCTGGCCGTCCTTGGCTGGGCGCGCGGCGCGATGAGGGGCAAGACCGGCGAGGGGCTGGCGCTCCTCGATCAGACGGTCGCCGATGAACCGCTCTATGGCAAGGCGCGCGTCTACCGCAGCTGGCTGCTCGCGGCGGCGGATCGGCTCGACGAAGGGCTCTCGGACTGCGAAGAGGGCCTCGCCAACTCGCCGCATGATCAGGCGCTGCTGTCGGTGCGGGCCTGGCTCATTCTCTGCGCCGGCGATCTCGAACGCGCGCGCCGATATGCGCGCGGTGGGCTCGATTTGAGGCCGGACGCCGCCACGCTGCATCTCGTCATGTCGATCGCATACAGCCTGCAGGGACTTCACGAACAGGCGGTGAGCGCAGCGCGGCGCGCTGTCGCGTCGAGTGCGGACGATCCCTTCCAATTGACCGTGCTCGCCTATGCGCTCGCCCGCGCCGGCCGCGCCGAGGAAGCCGAGGCGCTCATCGGCAGGCTCATCGAGGACGCCGAACTTTACGCCCCGCCCTGCTTCCTCGGCGCCGCGTATTTCGCTCTCGAGAAGCGTGCGGAAGCTCTGGAGGCCATACGCCGCGGCATTGCCGAGGGCTGCCCCTGGAGCTCCTTCGCCCGCGTCGATCCGCGCTTCGTCGCCTTGCGCGGCGCGATCGATGGATTCGGCCGCGCGCAGCCGGCCGAGGCGCGACCCGCCGGTTGAAATCGCGCGCAGCAGCGCTTATTGGCGCTGCACAGCATTCTTCCGGAAGGTGAAAATGATCGGCCGTCTGAACCATGTCGCTATCGCCGTCGATAGCGTCGAGAAGGCTTCCGCCGTCTATCGCGACGCCCTTGGAGCGAAAGTCTCCGCGCCAGAAAGCCTGGCGGAACACGGCGTCACCGTGGTTTTCGTCGAACTGCCCAACACGAAGATCGAGCTGCTCGAGCCTTACGGGGAAAACTCCCCCATCGCGGGCTTTGTCGCCAAAAATCCAGCCGGCGGCATCCACCACATCTGCTACGAGGTCGAAGACATCCTCGAGGCGCGCGACCAGCTCAAAGCCTCTGGCGCGCGTGTGCTCGGCGACGGGGAGCCAAGGATCGGCGCGCATGGCAAGCCCGTGCTGTTTCTGCATCCCAAGGACTTCTGCGGCGCCCTGGTTGAACTCGAGCAGGCCTGATGCCCTTTTCACTGCCGCTGGCGGCGGCGATCTACCTGACGATCTGGTGGATCGTTCTGTTCGCCGTGCTGCCGCTCGGCGTTCGCTCGTCCGAGGAAGCCGAAGAAGAGCTTCCCGAGGGCGCCGACCGGGGCGCCCCCGCCTCGCCCGATCTCTTGAAAAAGGCGGGCATAACGACGGTGGTCTCGGCGATTCTCTTCGGTCTTCTGGCGCTTTTCGCCAAGCTGACCCAGTGACGCTGGGGCGGTCGGCCGCCGGGGGTTGACCGGTCCGCCGCCCCCCGGTAGTTGATCCCGAAGGGCGGAGCCATGAACCCGCACGGCCGAACGGACCGACCCGCTCAGTCGACTTCGGCGCCTTCCGCCGCCTCTGGAGCGAGCGCGTAGCTCAGTCGGTAGAGCACCTGACTTTTAATCAGGGGGTCCTGGGTTCGAGCCCCAGCGCGCTCACCAGGAAAATCAAAAAGTTACGACAGATGTGCCCGTCCTGCCTGCAAATTAATTTTGCAGAAGGTGGGCGCTGAGGTGGGCGCTTGTGCGACAGACGCACTCCCTTTTTCGAAGCGTGAAGGCGCTCGCCCGACGAATCGCCCGGCGATATCCTTGGCGCCATGCAGCACACACCCCGCCAAGCATTGCCGATCTTCGCGCCGAGGGCGTCGTTGGCGCATGGGTCTGGTGCACGGGGCTGGGGTGCACGAATCATGGCCGAAACCCCTTCGACGCCATGCGCGCGCCCCCTGAGACGCCATTCATCGCGCTTGCGCCGTCGCGGCGCTTCGTCTGCTCCGCGTGCAGCTCGCGCGACGTCTGATGCCGGACTGGCCGCCGTATCGGTCGTGGGCATAGAGTGTTTGCGAAGCGCCGAGTTCGCCCGCCTCCGGGCAGGACTCGAACTCGCGAACCATCATTCGACTTTCCCAATCAGGTCGTGCATGAAATTACGAATTTCGTTGACTACCTCTTCGTCCAATTTTTCTTCTGTTCGAAGGGTCATCCAATTCCCATTCAATTCGAAACGAAACCGATTCCCGTGAAGCTTCGTGCGCAAAAATCGGTCTAAACGTCCAAGCACCTGTCTCATCGTTTGATTAGTTAGCACCATATTGGTCTTCGTTTTGAAAACATACTGATACTGAACTTCTTCTAAAGATTCACCTGAAACCGCCGTTTGAAAGGTTGCATCAAGTTGGTTTTGTATCTTTTCAAGACGGTTCCATATTAATTTTATTTCTGGCGGTCGCGTGCTTTTCAAGTTGAATTTTTCCTCTCGCCGCCGTAACCGGATTTTCAACGACATAATCGGAAGCAATTGTTGCCGTCAGCGCTTCCTTGAGACTCTTTCTAGCAGCCTTTAGCTCATGAGGCTTTGAATACGAAAACTCAATCGCACGGTAGGGCTTTACGTCGAAGGGTATTTCTGTTCCGCGCAAATATGCGTGTATAATTGGCTTTTGAGCCATGTGTCTAATACCTATTTCGTAAAAGGCGTTCGGATTCATATAACTCATGTCTGCAATAACAAGTTCCGCATCCATTAGATGATTGATAAGCTGGGATGTGATAAGTCCGGGCTGCGACATCGTGTCGGCGCGGATGACCAAAAATTCATCGAATTCGCTGAACACATGTTCGATAATTTCGTGCAAAAACCAGTCTGCATGTTGACGTGTATCAGAATCAGCTTCTCCAATTGGGCCAACAACGAAACACGTTTTTTTCGATTTATTTCCTTCCGACAATGTTACTCCCTCATCGCCTTCGAGCACTCAAACGTCATCGCCTGCGGCTACATGGCCTTTACTGACGTGTCATTCGCGCAGTTCGGCGAGACTAATTTAACTCGCGCCACTGGAAAATGAATTTATCCCCCTGATAGACATTCCCCGCCTTCTTCGCTGGATAGGTTTCCCCGCCGTGGCAGGCGCCTTCAACGCTCCAATAGGCCGAATAGTTGTTTCCTTTCGGTTTTTGCTCGCGGTCCTCCCATATGTTTATCCAAGGTCCTAGGCATTTCTGCTTGTAGGTAGGCAGGCGCTCATTCTCCGGGTGCTTCTTCCTGTATAAGCAAGCTTGCCAACTTTCCGCATGCAAGTTAGCGGACATCTCCCAAGGCGTCGCGCTCGCAGTGATGCAACATTTTCCATTCCAGACTTCTTGACCATCTACAATCAGTGAACATTTTGCGACAATTTCTTGAGCATAGGAATTTGATTGCGCCAAAAAAATCATAACAATCGCGGTAGGAAGCATTCGCATACGTTCCTCATGAACAATCCAGCGACCTGTCGAATTGCCCATCGTCTCCGAAATTACCAGCGCTCGCAATATGCACTGAACGTAGACAGCTGGCGGCTGCGAAAAACATTCGCTACGCTCACACGATGTGCGGACGCTTCACGCAGCATCTGAGTTGGGAGGAGCTTCACCGGCTCGCCGACCCAATCGGTCAGCCGCGCAATCTCGCGCCTCGTTACAACATCGCGCCGACGACCAGAATTGAGGTAATCCGCCCTGCGGCGGGCGGCAACGAGCTTGTTCCGATGCGCTGGGGGCTTCTGCCATCATGGTGGAAAAAGCCGCTCGGCGAGCTTCCGGCGACCTTTAACGCCCGCGCCGAAACGGTCGCCGACAAGCCGATGTACCGCTCGGCGTTCAAATCGCGCCGCTGCATCATTCCCGCGTCGGGCTTCTATGAATGGACCGGCGCGAAGGGCGCAAAGACGCCGCACTATTTTTCCTCCCCGACCGGCGAGCCGCTGGCGTTCGCCGGGCTGTGGGAGACGTGGCGCGATCCTGAAAGCGACGCGCGGGTTGACTCGGCGACGATCATCGTCGGCGCTGCCAACGAATGGATGTCGCCCTTTCACGATCGAATGCCGGTCATTCTCGATTGGCGCGATGTCCGCGTCTGGATGGCGGGTGGCGATCCCGGCGCATTGCTGCGCGCGCCTCCTGCGGACGCCTTGCAAGAATGGATCGTCTCGCCGCGCGTGAACCGCTCGGGCGTGGGCGATGACGATCCGGCGCTGATCGAGCCTGAACGGATTGATGCGTCGGAGTCTGCTTAGCGCCATTTGCAGACCTTGGCCGCGCGCTATCTAAGGCGGCTTGTCTATCGTAGGCGCACACAACGAAGAGCCCGGACGCGTGGTTCGGGCTCGTTGATAGTCTCCAGCTTTGGAGGTCTTTACGCGAGCCGCTCCACCAGCACCGCTTTTGCGCTCTGCCGGACCCGGAACCTCATGCCGTGGCGCTGGCCGAACATTTGGGCTGCGCTTCGGATGCGCTCCAGCGGAACATTGTAGTAGCGCCACGCGTCTCCCTGATTGAACTCGCCGAAACCATACTTGACGCGCTTATCGGTGGTCTTATCGCTCATAGTGGATTGTGTGCCTTTCCTGTTTAAGATTGCGAAACTGATATGTGAGTTGTATTTAACCCACCTTATTCAGCGATGGGGTAATTTTGGGCTGGCGAGCGTAGCGTAAAATGTTGATTTAGTGTATGGATCGGTTGTCTAAGCCGATCATTCACGCTATCGCATCGACGCCACGCGCGCCATGACCGAAGATACCCCCCTGCCATTTTCGTTTCCAGCCGTTGGCCGCAAGAAGATCACCGCCGCATTCGACGGCGGACGCATCACCTCGGACGCCGGCGTGATGTTGCTGGGGCAAGCCGAACGTCGTCTGGGGCTGGCGGACAAGCTCGCCGCCGTTATTGCCGATCCGCGTAATCCTTTGTTGATCACCCATTCGCTCGCCACCATTTTTCGTGCGCGCATTCTCGCTATCGCTTGCGGTTACGAGGATGCGGACGATCTCGATCATCTACGCAAGGACCCGGCCTTCAAGATCGCCTGCGGGCGCTTGCCCGATACAGGGAACGATTTGTGCTCGCAGCCGACCATGTCGCGTTGGGAGAATGCGCCGACTTTGCGCGAAATCGTGAAGCTTGGCGGCGTGCTGATCGATCTTTATTGCGCCAGCTACGCTGCGCCTCCGAAAGCCGTCACGCTCGATATCGACGACACCTGCGACGTCGTGCATGGACATCAGCAACTGTCGCTGTTCAATGCGCATTACGATGAGCGCTGCTTCCTGCCGATCCATATTTACGACACCGTGACCGGACGCCCTGTCGCCATCATTCTACGTCCGGGAAAGACGCCGACCGGCAAGGAAGTGCGCTGTCATTTGCGCCGGATCGTCCGCCGCATCCGCGCGCATTGGCCGACGACCAAGATCACCATTCGGGGCGACGGCCACTATGGCCGCCGCGAGGTGATGGATTGGTGTGAGGACAATGGCCTCGATTATGTTTTCGGCCTGTCCGGCAATAAGCTTCTCGCCGCCGCCGTCGAAGAAAAGGCCGACGACATCCGCACCCGTCGCGCATTGGAACAGATACTTGTCCTGCGCGGCTACGCGCAAACGAACTACGCCGCCAAATCTTGGCGGGCTGAGCGCCGCGTCTGCGCCCGCATCGAAGCGACGGAAATGGGGCTCGATATTCGCTATGTCGTCACCAGCATTGCAAATGGCTCGCCCGAGCATGTCTACGACGCGCTCTATTGCGCGCGCGGCCAGATGGAAAATCTGATCAAATTGCACAAGAGCCAGCTGGCGTCGGATCGCACCTCCTGTCGGGCGCCGCTCGCCAATCAGATGCGGCTCTTCCTGCATACAGCCGCCTATTGGCTGATGCTCGAACTGCGCGACGCCATTCCAAAACCCCATCCGCTCGCCGTCGCCGAATTTGCCACCTTGCGCGAGAAGCTGCTCAAGATCGGCGCGCGCATTGTCGAGACCGCAAGCCGCATCAGGCTTGCGCTCGCAAGCGCCTGCCCACAAGCCGAGCTATTCCGACGTCTGGCCAGCGCGTTACAGCCGGCAGGACCGTGAACGACGGGGCAGAGACCGCGTCCGCAAGCCCCAGAGAGCCCGTCCTTTCAACTCCAACGCGTTCCAAAAGTGTAGAAATTACTCAGCGATCAACCGCAAAGCGGACGCGCGTCCGCGATCATACCGCGGAAAAAACTCGGGAAAGACCGTCGGCTGGCTGAATAGGACGGGTTAATATGCGCAAGCGTGGCTATAAGCAGCAACTTACAACGCTAGTAAGATCTTGGAATTCGTTCATAGCGAACGATCGACTCCGACGGAAAACCCGAGCCCTATTGGTGAAGAACATTTACTCTAAGGAATCTTAGCATGAGCGCCGAAGCTGTTTTGACACGTGGAAAACAAGCCGTCGTTATAATTCATGGAATCGGTGAGCAGAGACCGATGGGCACTCTGCGCGATTTTGTCGATGCCGTGCTCGTTAATAAGAGCGACCCACCCTACTACAGCAAGCCAGATCCCTTTGCTGACACATTTGAATTGCGTCGCCTTACGACCCCAGCCAGCCCTGCGTCTCCAGCGACTCATTTCTACGAACTATATTGGGCGCACCTTATGCCGGTTGCCAGCTGGTGGGGAATATTTAACTGGCTAAAGGCTATTGCGCGACACAAGCTAATATTGGCAATATTATTTAGACATTGGCGCCCGGTTCTGGTTTTAGTTGCGATAGCCCTCATCGTAGTCATAGCATCGAAACACTTAGATTTTGATGGAAAAATTGTTTCTATTGTGTTGGGCACGTTGGGTATCCTATTGTACAGCATACGCGCCACAGTCGGCGACGTCGCGACATATCTCGATCCGAGTCCAAGAAACGTCGAGACGCGCCGACTCATCCGCAGCGCCGGCGTCGCGCTCTTAAACAAACTTCATGATTCAAATGACTACGATAGGATCGTCATTGTTGGCCATAGTCTCGGCAGCGTCATCGGATACGACATCATTACTCATGCTTGGCAGCGCTATAGTCATTTCGATTACGACGCGCCCAAGCAATTCGAAATCGAAAACGCCGAGCGTTTTGCGGAAAAGCTCCAGCAGAGCACATCTCCAACGAAGGAAGACCGCGATGAGTGGAGAAAACATAGCCTGAATTTATGGGTCGAGCAGCGCCGTCTCGGATGTCCGTGGCTAGTCACGGACTTTATCACGCTTGGAAGCCCGCTTACTTACGGCGCGCTGTTATTGGCTGACCCCGACCATACCTTTGAGAAAAGGATAGGTCAGCGTGAACTGCCAATCTGCCCGCCCACGATGGAGTGGGATAACGACGCCGGCAGGAAAACATTTTCCTACGAAATTAAATATTCCTCGCCGCGCGGGGATACACGCTATGTCCGAGTTCCACATCATGCAGCGTGCTTTGCGCTGACCCGGTGGACGAACCTCTATTTTCCGACCAGCTTGTGGCTGAAAGGCGACGTCATCGGCGGCCCTCTCCGGCATTTATTCGGCAATGGGATTCGCGACATTCCTCTGAAAGCGTGCGCTCCTCACTGGTTCTTCTTTCACACCACTTATTGGAAGCTTGACCCTGGCGCAGATAAGTGCCCCGACGGCCCGATTTGGGCATTGCGAGAGGAGCTTGATTTACCGCGACACCGATTTCGATCGGGGTCAACTTGCGGTCCGCGCTAGACACTACGGCGCTTTCGTGCGGAAGATAGTGCACAAATCGCGTGTGATTTTGAGGAGGGCTAGCCGATCGCGAAGGTCGCTTAAGGGTCAAAAGCGGGCATGCCTGCCGCTGAGGATGGTTGCGGAGAAACACGACCGCCCTGCCCACTTGCCGGAGCACAGCACAAGAGCAAGCGATGCGTTTTCGCTATGTCTCGCTTGGAAATTCAATACCTTTGAGCGTTGTTTTCCTTGAATCTGGAAAACTTCAGCCAACATCACCGGTGAAGGTGCGTTCGCAAATGCTTGATATTAGCTTGTTTTCTGGTGGCCAGGGGCGGAATCCAACTAGCCGCTTAGACATTTGAAATCATTTCCATTTCCGAGACATCAAAAAATTTCTTACCCACCGATACCCAAATGCCTAATTTGTTCAGTGGTTTGGGTCAGAATCGCGGCGCGCATCGTCCAGTTAAAGATGCCTTGCGAAGGCGTCAGGCAAATGGGCGACTGCGCTCCGCGCCGCGCATCATGGACGATAATACCGATCACATAGAGAGCAAGAACGCAGCGCCGCTCTATTTGGCCAAATTTTTCAGGGCCGACGTGAACTCACGGATTTCGTTGCTGCCGGGCTCGAGTTCATTCAGCAATTCCGCCCCCGATGCTGCGGATTTCAAGTCGCCCGTTTTGGCCTCGTAGGATGCGAGCGCCATCAGAATGACGCGGTCACAAGTGCGTCGAGCGAGCGCCGATTTCAGAATGTCGCGCGCTTCACAAGGCTTGCCTGAGTCGTGCAAGGCGATGGCAAGAACATTGGAAAGCCAGAGGTTCGAATCGTATCCCTCCGTGGTGGGCCGCCTGGCGTTGATTGCGGTTTTTGCGATAGCTGCGTGACGGGTGGCGCGACGATCGTGTCCACTACTATTACAAGCGGACACTATCGCCGATGTCGCGTAACGATGCCGATGCGCCGGCTTTCCGGCGCAGGCGCCGGTCCTGGTCTCTCGATGAGAAGCGCCGGATCGTCGACGAGAGCCTCGAGGATGGAGCTTCGATCGCCGAGGTTGCGCGACGGCACGACCTCAACACGAACCAGCTCTTCACCTGGCGTCGGCAGTTTGGCGTCGAGCTGGCCACGCCGCAGGAACGCGCACCGATCCTGCCCGTAACGATCACGCCGGACGCGACGTCGGAATATTCCGCTCCAGGGTCGACCGGCCAGATGGAGATCGTGCTCGCCGAGGGGGATCGGATCATCGTGTGGGCCGATGTCGAGACGGCCGCGCTGTCGCGGGTCGTGAAGGCGTTGCGGCGGTGATCCCGCTGCCGGCGGGCTGCCGGGTCTGGATCGCGACCGGCCATACCGACATGCGGCGCGGCATGCATGGTCTTGCCCTTCAGGTGCAAGAGCAGTTGAAGCGCGACCCGCATGCTGGCGATCTCTATATCTTCCGCGGGCGCCGCGGCGATCTCGCCAAAATCCTCTGGCATGACGGGATCGGACTATCGCTCTACGCCAAGCGGCTCGACCGCGGAAAGTTCATCTGGCCCTCGGCGAGCGCGGGCGCGGTGTCAATCTCGGCCGGGCAGATGGCCTATATGTTGGAAGGAATCGACTGGCGAAATCCGCAACTCACCTACAGGCCGCAAAGCGCGGGGTGAGGCGCGAAAAATCCGGGGACGGGGGTATTTAGGGGCGCCTCGAATCGCTGGATTCGTGATTCACTTCAGGTCATGGACGCCGCCGCTCTTCTCGATGAAAACGCCGCGCTGAAGGCGGAACTCGCCGTCGCGCGGGCGAAGGCGTCGGAAGACATGGCGCTGATCGCTGCGCAAAAGCTCCAGATCGCCAAATTGCAGCGCCAGATCTACGGGCAGAAGTCGGAGCGCTCGGCGAGGCTGCTCGATCAGTTGTCTCTCGAACTCGAAGAGCTGGAAACGAGCGCGACGGAAGACGAACTCGCCGCGGAGCGCGCTGTCGCCAAAACGACCACCGTCGCGGGGTTCACGCGCAAGCGGCCGGAGCGCAACACATTCCCCGAGCATTTGCCGCGCGAGCGCGTCGTGATCGAGGCGCCGACCGCGTGCGCATGCTGTGGGGGCGCGCGTTTGCGCAAGCTCGGCGAGGATGTGACGCGGACGCTGGAGACGACCCCGCGTCAATGGAAAGTGATCGAGACTGTGCGGGAGAAGTTCTCGTGCCGGGACTGCGAGAAGATCACGCAGACGCCGGCGCCGTTCCATCCGGTGCCGCGGGCGTGGGCGGGGCCGAGCCTGCTGGCGATGATCGTGTTCGAGAAGTTCGGACAGCACCAGCCGCTGAACCGCCAGGCGGAGCGCTATGCGCTGGAGGGCGCGCCGATCGCGCTGTCGACAATGGCCGACGCGGTTGGCGCCGTCTGCGTGGCGCTCGATCCCCTCCGTCGCCTCATCGAGGCCCATGTAATGGCCGCCGAACGGTTGCACGGGGACGACACCACAGTGCCGGTGCTGGCGAAGGGCAAGACCGACACCGGGCGTTGCTGGGTTTATGTTCGCGATGACAGACCGTTCGGCGGCGCCGGGCCGCCGGCCGCGATCTTCTACTACTCGCGCGATCGGAAGGGCGAACATCCGCAAACCCATCTGGCGGGCTATGCCGGCATCCTGCAGGCCGACGCCTATGACGGCTACAACAAGCTTTATCTGGCGGACCGCAAACCGGGTCCGATCCAGGAGGCGGCCTGTTGGGTTCACGCACGCCGACCGTTCTTCGCCATGGCTGATCTCGAGGAGAATGCGCGTCGCAAGGCTTCCGGCAAGAAGGAGATACCGCTCTCGCCGATCGCGATCGAGGTTGTTCGTCGCATCGACGCGCTGTTTGCGATCGAGCGGGCGATCAACGGCAGGAGCCCTCAGGAGCGCGTTGCGGTTCGACATGCCTCGAGCCGCCCTCTTGTCGACGCACTCGAGACCTATATGCGCGAACAGCTTGCCCGGCTCTCGCGCGGGCATGATCTGGCCAAGGCGATCAACTACATGCTGAAGCGCTGGGCGGCCTTCACGCTGTTCCTCGACGATGGGCGCGTCTGCATGTCCAACAATGCCGCCGAGCGCGGATTGCGCGGCATCGCTTTGGGAAGAAAGTCGTGGTTGTTCTGTGGATCGGATCGCGGCGGACAGCGCGCCGCGGCCATGTACGGCCTCATCGTGACGGCGAAGATGAATGGCGTTGATCCGCAGGCATGGCTCGCCGATGTCCTCGCGCGCATCGCCGCCCATCCCGCGCACCGGCTTGATGAACTTCTTCCGTGGAACTGGCGCCCGCCGGCTCAGCGGGCATCAGCGCTGGCGGCCTGAGCCTGCACGTCAACAAGGTCGATCACGTCACGACCGTCCAGCGCGTCGCCGCACGTCTCGGTGAGAGCGTCGACTTCATCCACGACGTCGCTCTCGAAATGGATGCCGAGGACGGCGTCATCTGGGTCTACGGCATCGGAGACGACGGCGTTCTCGCATTCACCGACTTCGGCATCGAAACTCTCGTCGAACTCATCGAAATCCACAAGGACTTGAAATCGAGCGCGGACGCCTGACGCAGCGCGAGATCAGCCCCTGCGGCCCACGCCGGATGCATACTTCGAATCCTCTCGGGCACGCAAATGTCTTATTCTGGCATGTCGGCTACGGTTTCGGTGCAAACTACCTCATAACTACCGACAAGACCGACAGTCGGCGAGACGGAGCGCCAGACAAAACGTGGGTCTTGCCCGTCCCGATGATGAGCGGGCGACGACATATTCGCAGCGAGCGAGTTTAAGGACGAGCAGCTTGTTGAAAGAAGCGATGCCAACGCCATCCCTTCAAGGGCCTACTCGCGGGTCTTACCCGATTGATTGCTGGGTCCTTCCTCAGATCGAGTGCGCGAGAGGCGAATTTCCCTGTAGGGGCGGGTCTTGATCTCGTTGGCGTCGAGCCGTCGAGCCAATTCGGTCTTCGACCGAATTGGCTCTTCGAGTCGGATCACCCGAATTGTGATTGCATCGACTTCCACGTGCTCCAAGAGCGGGATATCGACGTTGACGTCACCCTCATCGGCCCGGTCGTAAAAATGGTCGGCTACCATCGGTCGACCATTTGCGACAAGCTGCAGCGGATCTGTTGTACTGACTAACGCAAGCCTGTGGCCATGGGCGCTTACGTCGAAGATCCACTCGCCGATGACCAGATCTCTACGATCGATCCGCTTGTCGATCAAAATCACACGATCAAGGTGAACGCCACTGCGATCGAAAACGAGGCGCGCGCGCAGGTGCGGAATCGGTTCATCCGCGGGGCGCGTTAAGACGGTAGGCGCTTCACGCGGTGGCTCGTTGTCCGGCTTTCCTCCCGGTGGCTTCTTGGTCTTCATTCTCCGGATCCCTCAGCTAATGGCAGCGCGCATCGCACGTTCGCAGACCGGACAGAAGGGCTGGGGATTATCGTCCATGCGGCAGCGCGTGGTTGGCCGAAACAGCCCAGTGTCAAACGTGCCGCAGCCTTCGAACGCCCCGGCATCGGTCGCTTCCCAGCCCGCGGGTAGATTGTTTTTATCGGTCGGCAGCGGGGTGGTTAGAGCGACGAGATCCGCCCACGGCAAATCGCCGCGAGCCGGCGAAACCGAGCAGTTGATCGAAGGGAATGGACCGCCCGGAAACGCATTGCCTGTGCGCATGTATTCATCGCTAAGGTTGCCGATCTGGTGCCCGTATTCATGCGCGAGTGTTGCCCAGCCACCACCACCGCGGGTCACCCATTGCGTGTTGCCGCGCCGACATCCGCCCCACTGCCCATCGTTGACGATAATGACAGCAAAATTCCAGTCGGGCGCGAACCGGTCGAGAATTCGATTGCGCAGCACGTTGAAGTTTGGGTCGATCTCGACCCAGCAGTGCGACCAGGATCCGGTGCTGATGCAACCCAATCGCGTATCTCGAAGGATTTCTGAATTGACTGTATCGTCGGCCGAATTATTCGGTGTTCCCTGCTCATTGTAGCTGCGTGTTGAAGCTGAGCCGTCGATCGAGAACACATCGACGCGATGGACGGTGAACAAGTCGCGAAGTTCGCGAAACAGATCGCGGCCAAAGACCCCGTTAACGATCTCGCGCTCTACATAGTCGCGATAGTCATTGATATTAGATTCATCGTATCCATCGCCGATCACCGCGATGACATGTTGGCTGCGCGCGCCCGCCAAGACGGTTGAGCGGGTGTCCTCGATGGGCACGCCATGGTCCACCCACTGCCAGTCGCGACCATTGAAAAACCGTTCGTAGAGGTGATTGTTGCTGCCTCCCACGAACAACTTGGCTCCCATCATTGCGCCGTCGGGACTCGTGTTGATCGATGCCCCGTCTGGCCTGCCATGGTCGACCCATATCCATCGCGCGCCATCCCAGCGTCGTTCGTGAAGCCCACCGTCCGATCCGGTGACAAAGAGGCGCTTGTCGTTCATCGCGCCAGGTGAGCTGACTAGGTTGACCCCCGACGGCTGGCCATGCGCGTTCCAGGCCCAGCGGCCAAGGTCCGCGCGCCAATGGCGTTCATAGAGTTCTCCAGACCCGGTGACCACGAAAAACTTCTCATTGAGCATCGCCGAGCCCGGCGCATGCGCTATCGCCCTCCCATCGGGGCGCTGATGGTCGAACCAAGCCCAGCGGTTCAGATCGGGCCGCCAGTGACGCTCCCACAGGTTGCCATTTTCGGCCACGATGAACAGCTTTTCATCGTTGATGGCGGCACCAGGAGCGGTGATCAATCGGCGATTCTCTGGCCGCCCATGTTCGAACCAGGCCCAGCGGCCAAGATCGGCGCGCCAATGACGTTCCCACAATGAACCGTCCTCATCGACGACGAATAGCTTCTCATTCATCATGGCCGCTGATGGGCCATAGCGAATGCGACGATTAGCGGGACGTCCGTGCTCTTCCCAAGCCCAGGCACCGCCTCGCCAGTGGCGCTCCCAAAGGCTGCCATCATCGACGATAACGAAGAGTTTTTCGTCGAGCATCGCAGCACCCGGGGTGCCTGTTACGGGCTTGCCCTGCGGGCGGCCGTGATCAACCCAAAGCCATTCCTCACCCGTCCACCAGCGCTCGAAAAGATTACGATAGGGATCGGCTGAACGAACGGCAAATACTTTGCGGTCAAGCATGGCTACGCCAGGCGTGGTTGTCATGTGCCTCTCCGCTCTCGCGTTTTACTAACCGCAGGGCGAGAATAACACAGGAGCTTCGATCGAGTAGGGTTATCGAAGGGGCGTCCACGATTGCGGTTGAATTTCAGGTGTAATAGTCTTCCCACTCGCTCTTCAATCGCGGGATCACGGCCGGCGATAGATTGCGCGTGTCCTTGCCGAGCAACGACGTCAGGACTGCCTGAAAGTCGCCGGTCGAAATTCCGCGCAGATAAAGAGAGGGCAAACGGACGTCGAGGCTTTTTTGCGCCTCATCTCAAAGTTTCCGCCTCCGGCGATGCGCAGCCAAATGACTTCAACCGCCGCCGCGGAACGACTCATCGTGGCCAAGTGATTGAAAAAGGACATGAGAATCACGCCCCTCACCTCTGCCGCAACCATTTTCAATCGGTCACTAAGCGCCTACAGCGCGCCGGCCGTTGGCCCCCTATGGCGGTGGCTCGCCCTTGCCATCCCAGTGCTCCCAGTTGTCCCTAACAAACTTGCGGTATTTGCGGAATTCGAACCCATCCCTACGCATGCTTTGCGCATCCGCGAAAAATATAAGCTCCGCCTTTTCCTTCTTAGGCATCCCTTCTCCCCGATGGTTCAGATAATCGAAATGCGGAGACGGAGACGATACAGGGCCACCAGGGTAATTTCGGAAGTACTTCGTTTGGTTCAGCTGCATCGCAGCCTGTGCTGCTCCGGGGAAGCTTGGGATGCCGGTAGGCGGGACGCCCCATTGAGCGGCAAGCGGGTGAGGCTGCCCCGATGGGAAAACGCGAAAAACAAGGGCAGCATGGTCCGTTTTGATCATGAGATCTCCCGGCTCTGGCCCGCGAGGGTTAGGCTCCATATTCTGATTGAACAAGCTCTTTGCGCCAATACGGTCTTTTACTGCCTTTATATACTGATCTTTGGTTTTCCAGCTTTTTAGCCCACTCGGGCTTTGCCCTTCGGCCTTGGAAATGTAGCGCTTGCCTTCATTGTCGTAAAACGTGAGCGGCAGCCCCTTACCCGAAGCGAATTCAATCAAGAGCAGCACGGATATGTCCGCACAGTCCTCCGTTCGGCCTTCAAAGGTTGCCGCCCTGTCCTGAACAAATTTTCTATATTCGACTTCGTATAATTTATCGGTCCAATCGCGAATATGTCTCCAGGCGGCCATCGGAACCTCCGAAAGTGATGGTATGGAGCGACCGGGAACGCTACTGAACAGTCTTAAGCCATTCAGCCGCAGCATCGTTGTAGAGCTTGTGGTAAAATTCACTAAATATAGCGGTCTGTTTGAAGCCGTCGCGGCGCGCTTTGTCTGCTACCTTGCGGTCGATGAAATTCGGTTTGAACACCGCAGGCGATACAGGAGTTTCAGTCAATCGCTTCTTCGCCCAGTCGCCCGGCGCCTGCACCGGATGGCAGAGCAAGCGGCGCAGGAAGTCGCCCCAATCGACGCAATCCTGATGCTTAGTGGAAGAGGCGACCCTGCTTGCTAAAAGCTTTATCACAATTCCTACAGCATGATGAGCGAAGCTGTCCCCCTCTTTGCGAAGAGGTAGCTTCTGCTTGCTGTCTTTCGCCATGAGCGTGTGGCTGCCGACGTTCTCCGCGCTGGCGGTGTTATCGGAGGCAAGGTAGTATTCGCCCCTGGGCTTGCTATCCATCGTGTCGATGACCCCGAGGCTGTTTGCAGCGGCTGCTTGTACATTGGCTGCCAACGTCAGCAGCACGTAACCGATGCAGTAATCCTTGAGCACACCGCGCAACCTTGACTTGGCCATCATGTCATAATCGATCTGGGTCGCCATCTTGACCGACGCGACAAACGGTGAACCGAGCCCGCTTGTCTCGGCGAAGTCTCTGGCCTTCCTTACGGGTTTCCCGTCCTTCAACTCCTGGAAGTGTTGCAAGTTTTTTTCATTGATCTTGGCTTTGTCGATGACGCCATTCGTCACCAGCTCCTTGCGCCGGTCCGGGTCCAGCAGATAATAGAACAGCGTCAAGTCCACTCTCTCAAGGACATCCTTAAGGGTGTCCTCTCCCAACCAAGAGACGAGGCTGTCGAACGCGTCGCCCAAGGTGTACAGGACATTATCGCCCCCGAACATGCCGGTGAATATGTTCCGAGCGAAGTCGGACCCCTCGGTGTCAAGCACGGAGGTGCCTTCCTTCGTTGTGGTCAGACGGGGTGCGCGGGTGCGGCGGAACATTCTGCGCTTATATTTTTCTTTGAGGTCGCCCACTCCCTTTACAAAGTAGAAGGCCGGCAGCTCAATCTCGTCTCTACCCGCCGCCCACAGGAAGGCCAGTTCAACGAAGTTGGAATGGTAGTAAAAATCTTCCACGGCGTGGCTCGCCTTGCCAAGTCGAACAAGCGATTCCTGTAACGCCTTGTTCCACGAGATCGGATCGATCTTGTTGGCGCGGTTTGGCCGCTGGGACAGTAATGATCGCAGCTCTATCTCGGCGTCCAAGAATTGAGCGGAGATATAGTCAATAAAATCGTCTAGATAGGCGAGCATTCGCCGCCGGGGGCCGCCCGCGCCCTGGGTGCGGTCGCTAGCCCTTGACCAATCACCAAGCAGCCGCGGATTGCCTGTGGGCGGGAAATCGAGATGCTCGTGCGGGAAATATTGAGTGAAGTGAACTTCGAACAGACGCAAAAAGTCGGCTTCTGGGATAGCGAAATGGACCGGAACTGGAGAGAGGAGTTCCACTACAGGCAGCCGGATACAAAACGTGGCCATGCCGAGCGCGCGGAGCATGTTGCGGAACCATTCCCCGAACGCGCCAGCGACAAGGGACGGATCCTTGTCGTAGGAGAAATGCGGACCGAAGGTTTCGTTTAATACGTCACGTGCCACAAGTAACAAATTACTTTCAGTGCGGTATATCTCGATCTTCTTGAGCTGAAACGAATACGGATCACGAAATTGCGACACGTCGCGCAGCCAGTTGCCCAACTCGAAGCATTGCGCCTGCGACCCTGAGAGGCCCATCTCCGGGCCCATGAGCACGGGGCGTACTACTGTTTCGAAGAGCCGTTTATGAGTTGACAGGTCGCCCATGCGCAGGACTCCGGTGACTCGTCCTCAGTCCAGGTCCAGACATCCTGCGGCGACTCGCTAAATTCGCCCGCAGCCCCAGACAGGCAGCAAGTTCTCGTCGAGCAGTTTGTGATTGGGAGCCGATCACATCACCTTTGCTACTCGACTTAGCGAGAGGTTGAGCTCGGTCCGAATTCACCACCGGCTGCGCGCACGCGTTCACGCGGGCGGTCCCTCCTTCCAGGTCCAAGGCCCGTCGGGCGCGTCAGACGCGAACGGGTCAGGTTTCTTAACGGTAGGAGCGACGCGGTGCCATTGGGGCAGAGAATCTTCTGCGCTCAATTTGATAAGGCCGGTGGGCAATTTGTACTCCCATGGCTGCTCGCCTTTCTTGGGCTCGCCTATTTCGCCACCGCCGGTCAGCGCTTTGATTTCTTCCGCAATGTCGAGATAAAGCGGATTTTGAGTGTTGTCGCCAATCGGCGGAAGCTCGCCTCCCAACCATGGCAAACCGGTATTTAGGTAAAACAGCATCGCCGTCTCAAAGCCGCGGCGAACCGGAATGACGACGCGGGCGTATCCAGCCTGAAGAAACTTCAAGAAGAGCGGATCATCGTTTTTCAGATTTAAACGCTGAATCCAGGTTTGCCGTCGGCCCCAGAAATAGGGGTAGAGAACATAGGCAATGTTCTCCCATTCAAAGGCTTGTTCGAACCAGCGGACACTCGCGCCGAGCTGTTGGCTCGTTTCACCCGGCGGATTCAGATCTGACGGCAGGGTCGGCTCGGGCAGCGCCGGTTCACCAAAACCCGGGGGGGCACCCAAGATCATGCCGGGCCAATCTTGCATCGCGATTTTCGGGGGCATGCCTCGCACCGTTTCATTGGCATTATCGAGTATCGCGATGCAGGAACGCTTGAGCTCCATTCGCTCCGTTTGACGGTTGGTGTCCTGGTCGGCGGCGCCCAGCGGGCCGACAATTTCCTTCTTCTGCATCGCGAAATTTGCCCGCAAGCTTTCATAGTCATCTTGCAGTTTCTGCCACGCGGCTGCGATTTTCCCGTAAGTGTCAAGCTGCCACTTGGCGAAAAGCTCGGGCGTGCGTTTGCACAGTACCTCGACGTTCATAGTCGCGATTTCCGCATGGATCACTTGTACGCCAATGCCGATCGCTCGTTCCTCGAAAGTGATGACAGAACCATTGACGCTCTTGAGTGGTACGTCCCGTAGAACGCCATCGTAGTTCCGCTCTCTAGCACGGGGTTGGTAGTCGGCACCACTCTGCCCCCAGGACAATTGTATCGGCCCGACAATCGCAGTGAATCTGCTGTCGCCTTCATGGCCGCTGCTTGTGCGCCAGGCCAATGCCAGACTGAACGTGAAAGCCGCAAAGCCGTCCTCCAGATTGAGGTTATCGCCAAAATTGACGTTCTCGGCCGTCGCGGCGCTCGAAAAACCCTTCGCGACAGTTATTGTCTCCGGCGGCGGCGGCTCCACGCCTGACACATGGAATTTTGCGATCCAATCGCCGTAGTAGAACTTTCCCTTTTCTTTTTCTTCGTCGGTTGGCGGCCTATCCAGCAACTGGTCTGGCATCAACGGCTTACCGAGTTGGAGGTGACCGTCCTCGTCCAAGATGGGCTTGTGGCTATTCTCATCGGTAAGGATGGTTCCGAGCGGATATGGCGGAGCCGGAGGTTTTTGATCCGGCGTCGCGAGAGCAAGCAGCGATGCCCCTGGCTCCGGCACCATCACATCGAAAAGAAGGTGCGGACCCAAGCTGAATACTTGCGCCAGATAGATTTTTTGCACCCACTGGTACAGCCCGCTCACGTTCGCGCCGGCCTCGGTTTTGAACGATTGACTCTCTACTTCCTCGAACGTTTCTATGATCTTCGTGATTTGCCTTTGGGTCACCTTCTCCGTGACCTTGTTCACCGCTTTCTGAGTGACGTCCTTGGCGATGTTAGACGCATGCTTTTTCGTTTCGTCGGTTGACCTCGCATAGGAGACGGAAAGATCCGCCTGCAAATCGAACGAGCCGCCATCATATTGAGCATGAACGCCCGCATCGACCTTCGTGTCTTCCTTTATTTGATTTTGCGTCTCGTTCTTGATGTCGATGTGGTCGGTAGAAGTGAGCTCGGTGTCTTTTTGAGTCGCTTTCTCCGTCTCGAAAAATGTTTCTCTTTCGTTTGAGAGCGTGTGCTTTTGTGTATGGAGTCGCGTTTCACCTCGAAGAATGTTCTCGATTCTTGCGATCTCGGCCAACTCATAGCGACGGATATGCTGCCTGACGACAAAGAAGTCTCGAAGCCCCACCCCGTGAACGGGTTTCCGGAATGGAGAAAACAAGGCCGGCGGAAGCAGCAGGGTCTTGTTTAGGGCAAGCTCGAACGCCGCCAGCACTGCGGCCTTGGATGGCGCGGGCGTGTTTGCCTCCGATGGCGGCGCAAGCGCTTCGGGCCCGGCCTCGATCAAATCTATTGCTTTGATGCGGTCGCCCACCTCGGCCAGCGTTGGCTTGTCGCTCAGCAGCTCTGCGACGTGCCATAAATTTCGAGTTCGTATAGTCGCATCAAGATTCGAAGTGCCCCCACGCCGTATAATCATGAAGGCGATAAAGAGATCCGCCAAAGCATTTCGATAAGCGGCCAAGGTGGGCTGGCTTCTCATTTCTGCAAAAGCTTCGGTAAAATCCATGACATCTATGATCGAGGTCGACGACCAATCTTCAATCCTTTGCCGCAAATTTTCCAAGAAACTCTGCAGGCGCGTCCAAAGCTCATTGGTCAAGACGCTTTCGGCATGGTTGAGCACAAAGGTGATCGCGCCATTCTCGCCATTCTCAAGCTCCCGCCATATGACGGCGGGGCTTGCATCCGCTTGCACAAGGGACTGAACCTTATCGCGCAGGCCTTGCTGGAAATCCGGGAAGCCGAAGGTTCTCACCGTAACATCAGCGGGTCTGCCGAGTGGAACGGCGTTCGCTTGCGACCGGGTGGCCGGCCTAAGAATTGAGAATCGAAAAAGCTCTTCCATGTGCGGATATCTTTAGGCAAACAACCGAAAATTCAATTCTACACGGCGTTCCGAGCCTTCACGATTTGTTCAGATCCAACCCATCGATTCTGGCTCGACACATCCCGCGCCACTACCAAGCTGTTAACGTAGCGCTGAGCGAATCGTTCCCCGGTTTGTTACATCTCTTGAAAGACTGGTCTGCCCCCTGAAAAGTGATCCTCCGTGAAGTATGGCTTTTGGGCCTTTGAGGAGGATTTGAGATGGGCAGGAAACGGCACAAGCCGGAGGAGATTGTCGGCGTCATGGATGAAAACTTCGCGCCCGAACCACGGATGAAGCCGATAAAGAACCTCCCCGCAGGTGGTCCTGTGGGCGTTCTCAAGCCCCGTTCTATAACGAGATCAGGCCGCATTCCTCATTGGGATACAAGCCTCCAGCCCCAGCAGTTCTGTTCCCCACGCGCCCGGCTGCGCTACCCCGACCAGCTGCGCCGGGCGCGTTGCCGCTGGTCCAAACGCCGCTGTTAAACTAACATTGCTCCTGGATCACCGAATGGGGGCCGGCCAGAGGGATTACGACACTGCGGCCGATCGCCTACACACTCGCGCGAGACGATTTGTTGATGATGAGAATCAAGCCGGCGTCCGAGTTTTTCGAGGTCTTGTTCAAAGGCGATTTGCGCTAATGAAGGACGGCGGTCCAATAGGCAGTTTCTCTTCATTGTGACCAGCGGACGCAATCGGCGCTGGGGACTGCTTTGCGCCAGTGCGCGCGTTAGCAAACCCTCGATCACTCGCAATAAACTTCTCCAGCATCGGCGCAATGATTTTTAGCGGCTCGACGATCCTTCCCGTTTCCTTTGCGAGAATCTCCGCATGAGCAACCAGATTTCGATGTAGCGCAGCCGGCAGCGTGACGGTGAGTTTTGCCGGCTTGTCGTCATCGATGGAGGCGGGTTTCAACTTGGTCATGGATCGACTCGCTTTGCGGCGATTGTTGCGCGTTCGTTGTATGGCGCGAGGACCAGGTCGCGCGTGACGATCCCCCGCTCTGGAAAACCCGGTCGGATGGTGAGCGTCGGCTGCATATTGAGGTTGCGGCCGACGATTTGTTGACCGTGGCGTTCTTGCGATCTAGAAATTTTTTCTACGCACCAATACCCAAATGCCCGATTCGTTCTGCCGTTCGGGTCACAATCACGGAGTCGAATTGCTCACGCAAACGCCCTCCGGCGCATTGTGCAACATGATTTAGCACGTCATTGACACGCATCACGGCGTAGCTTCCGCAGGCGCGGATCGTCCGTTCGATCTCGATGCTACGGGCCGCCTCGCGCCGGCTCTTCCCCTCAATGAAAACAAAGCCTCGAACCGGTGCGTAAATCTCCACCGCAAACATCGCCGGCCGCCCTCCCGAATCAATGATCGGGAGGGGTCAGCCTCGAAAGTGGCAGTTTTACCCCGCCACGCCGCCGCACAACGCCGCCGCCCAGTCGGGCGGCACCATTCCGTTACGGCAGGCGGCATTATCCCGTTATACCCGGGCGGCTTCGTCGGCCGCGTCGGCCCCTCACGGAAGCGGCGCAGGCGACGGCGTACACGACTCAGTTGGCGTGGGGAAGGAAAGATCCTGCACATTCGCATCGCCGCTGGTGTAGAAATTGGAATCGCGGTAGCGCAAGTCGCAAAGGGTGACAGAGCGCAACGCGCCGTTTCCTTCCCGTATTCGCGCGCCTGCGAAGAGCACGTCTTGAGAAGACGTGAGTCCTTGGGCGAGGAGCGGCACGGGGAAGCTCTCCTCCTTAAGGCGCTGCCATGCGGGCTCTCCCTTAGCGTTGAGCCGCCCGGCAGAATAGGCCACCGCCGTAGCCCCTCGCGGACTATTGCTTACCGACAGGCCGATCATATTTCCGATAGTATCGCTGCGGTGCACATCCGCCTTGAGCCTCAACGTAGGCTGCGCCACGCCGTTGTGGCCGGTTAGCACGCTTACGGTGATCTGCTCCTGATCGTGGGCGTCACTGCCTTCGGTATGCTTGCCGCGGCACACGGCGATATAGTCGCCCTGGCTCGCTGCGGCGCGGATGCACCCTGCCCCACTGTCTGTTGCGGCGCGCGGGAAAACCAAATCCGGGCGCGCCTCCCACTGGTCTCCGCGTCGGGTAGTGGACACCGTAGCTTCCCAAAAGCGAAACTCGTTCGTCGGTACCAGATGATAGAGGAAGCTAGCCACGGTGTTCTTGACATAGATGCGGTTCCCAGGCTCGATTAGCGCATCCCGCTGGAGCGCGGGCCACAGAGGGTTGAAGAACCGGCGCGACGGATCGGTCGGCAGTCCTGCACGTCCGTTGTCGTTCACGAAAAACCACGGGTAGTCGGTTTGAATGAAATTGAATCGCCGAGCAATGAATTTCTGTTGGTCCGCATATGTATATGCGGAGGCGCTGCGCATGACTCCACCATCGTTCAGGAACGGCACCACTTCAGGGAAGAGGGGGTTCCCATCATTGTCTACATTCGGCACGTCCCAGAATATGGATTGTTCCCACGCATTCTGTAGCCAATCGTCAGGGATAGGATCGTAGCTGCAGCCGTTGTACTCGTTGTAGCATCCGACTCGCCCTGTGCTTTCAAAAATGGAGCGCATGGGGAAGGCCATCCGGGCGCGAATACCTCCGGCTTCATTGGCATAGCGCGCCCAGTCGTGATAGCCGTTGCTCCAAGAACCGTGGACGGTGACGATGAATTTTCCCCGTAGCTTATCTGTCGTGGGCCAGCCAACGTCGCGCAGGCAATCCCTGAGCTGCTGCCGACCCGGACAACGTGCCATAAAGTCCGCTGGCGTATACAACGAGGCGCCAAGGATGCGCCGGAACGTATCGTCGAACTTCTGTACCGTATGGTCCGGGCTGGCAAAATTGTGGTAAGTTGGACCGTCTAATGGGGACCCCCGGTATGTGGCCGTATTCTTCAGCTCAATAGCGACGCGGATCGCCTCGTGCTGGGGCACGGCATAATGAAAGTTCCGCAGCATCTCCAAACAATCTGACAAAGGGTTACAGTGCGAGAAGTCCGGCTCGGTGGAGTGGAACACGGTCCATACGCCAGGGTTGCCGTTGTCGGTATGCACATCCAGTTCGATGCCGCCCACATGCTCATGTAGGAGTTGGTCCGATATGAGCTCCTGAGTTCCGCTGCTCCCCAAGTCCAATAGATGGTTACGATTGATCCAGTAAGAGTTGTGCGTGTCCTTTGTCTGGACCTGGTTGTAGCGCGGGTAAAACGCCTTCACGTTGAGCAGCTGGCTTGCCGTTGCGGTGATTGTTGAAACGCAGACGGGTGGGCGCGGCGGCTCATTAGGTACGCAACGGTCATTGCCACCGAAAAGCAGCTCGATAGTCTGAGTGCCTTCGGACAGCGGATTAGTACTGCGGAACCGGCCCGTGGAGTGTGCGCCTGGGGATAACAGAATATCACGGGTGCCAATGTGTGCCAGCGCGTTTCCCCCAACCTCGCCGCGGATCCTTCCCCCCACTTCCTGACGCGTGCCGTTATACAACGTGTAGTTAACGACAATGGGCTGGGTATCGAATGCTGCCGAGGGCTCGACTGCGTCGATGACCAGCACTAGGCGGCCGCAAGCCGCGAGCAACAACGAACACAATGTAAAGCCGAGGAAGCGATACGCGGACGGATTCCGGGACAGATTTCGTGCGCGGAGCAATGCTGGAGTCATGGTAATAACCCCTCAAAGACATGGGGCCAGCGCACGTCTGCCCAACAGAGCCTAACCTAGAGCGGTTCCATGACATGGCAAGCCATGACGGTTTCGAAGCCTTCACAAGGAACCCTGTAAGCGGTACGGGGCCCCACTGCGCGAAACATGCTTTCGGGAGCGACACGCGTTTGGGCGGTTTGCAGCAGGGTGAGCCGATGCACTTTCGCTATGTCGCTACATAAATTACAACGTGTTGGAGAGCCGTTTTCCTTCCAGATTGGAGAATGCCGGAAAACATCGCCGTTCCTCGCAAATCGCTACGCAACTGATTTAATTTAATTTTCTGGCGCCAGGGGCGGAATCGAACCACCGACACTGCGATTTTCAGTCATCTTGTAACTCGATTTAAATCAATGCGTTGAGCAACTTTGATTTTGGAAAACCGCCTTATATGGATCAATGGGATGGGGCAACTTTGGAAAACCAGCATGCCCTTGTTTAAGTCGGAATCGATGCCGGCATCACCCTCAGCCCCGCCGCTTTGCGCCAAAGGACGTTCCCGGCAACTCATGTCCGGCGTCAGGGTCTTTGAGACAGATTGGGCGGATTACCTCTTACGGTAATTTTCTAGTTACGGCGCTGAGCACGACAGGCGTGCTCGACGGCGCTGGCAACTACACCTTTAAAAACGCAAAAACCGCGAGGCCACCATGCGCCTCTGCGCTGGGAGTACTGGGACCGTATCAACCCCGAACGCTTTATTGGGCGCTGCGCCCAGTGTTAGTCGCCGATCCCGGTGAGCGGCATTGTCGCTTGTTCGCCAACGCGCTCCTCCGAGGCCGTCTCCTATAAGCCGTTGGCCTTCACCAAGGTGAATAGGTCCATGGCCATGGCGATCCATAGTCACCCTGGGATCCATCGTAATAAGGAACGCCAACTGAGCGCTTGACCCCGCGCGGACTTGTCTGACCCCTATCAACCTTATACGCGCCGCGCGGACTTGTCTCATCCTCAGCGACTTTATACTCGCCGCCCGGGGTAACGCCGGTCACCACTACCCGCGTATTCTCCAGGCCATTCTCCTTCACCAGCGCATAAAGAATGGCGGCATCCTTAGGCGAGATACGCACGCAGCCATGCGAGACGGGTTTGCCAAGATTCTTTACTTCGAAGCTGCCGTGGATGGCATGACCGTCCTTTATAAAGAAAATGGAATGGGGCATGGGGGCGTTGTCCCACTGTTTGCTATACCAAATTTCGTTCATCGAGGTGGCAGTATAGGTTCCCGATGGAGTTGAATATCCTGCTCGGCCAGTTGATACCGGCCATTCATATCTTTCTACCCCATCCACATAAACTGTCATTTGTTGTCTTGTTTTGTCGATGTTGACGAGGACGGCGACCCTGTTGGCTCCGGTCGCACCCGCGTCCATCGCTCTCAGGAAGCCGGAACCCGCATGAGCCGTCACCGGAAAGAGGACCAATGCCACGTCAATGGCGGTGAACAAAAGCCCAATTCTCAGCAATTGTTTTAAGGATATGAACATATGCCCCTCCAAGGCTGCGGAAACGAGCATATGCCCCGCCGCTTCGTAGCACGTTAGCCGGAACATCAGATGAACGCCGAACCAGCACAGATGGTTCCTCTTCCGGCTAGAACGGAGGCTGCATGCTGGGAGTGGACGGTTTTTGGCGGCAACTAACGAAAAAAGCCGCGCCCAAAACCCGCGCGCCCTCGCATTTTCAAAGGGTTGCCACGTGCAAAAGACAGCCGCGAAAGTCGAGCGCCATTCAGCCGAGGCGGTAGCCTTACAGACGATGCCCGCTTTGGGTCAAACTGAGACATTAGCCGTCGGCCCGCCGCGACTCTGGCATTGGCGCGTCGATGAGATCGACCGAGGGGAAGTTCAGCTCTCTAGCGACGCCATCCTATCAGCAAACCGCGCCATGTCGCCGGCGCTGACGCTCTTGCCGGTGATCGCCGTATAGAGCGCCGCCACGCCTTCCGCCGTCGGGCGGACCATGAGGCGTTCGGGTCTGTCGGGCTCAGCGTTAAGGCGCTGGCGCATCGCTTTCGCCTTGCTCCATGAGAATGCGAGGCAGCGGCCCCACGACCAGCCATACCGCGCCATCTGCCGGCGCTGGCGATGTGCGTCGCACAGAATTGCGGACTTGTTGAAACGCCCGTCGGGGGTGATCAGGCTGTCGGGTCTCATGGCTCGTAATAGCTAGTGTCCTGTCCCAGAAATTACTAGCCACGTTTTCGCGATTGTGATTCCTTCGGCCCAGGCGGGATTCGGGAGGGCGGCATGGCGAGGGACGGAGCGACCAAAGCGAGCAAGATTGAGCTCAGCGAGAACGAACGGGAATACCTCAAAAGGCTCGTCCGGCGACGCAAGGTGGCGCGTGGGCATGCGCAACGCGCGGAGATCGTGTTGCGGGCCGCTGACGGGCTCAACAACTGCGAGATCGCGGCTGCGGTCGGTGTAACGCGGCAGACCGTGCGCACATGGCGCGAGCGTTTCGCCAAGCACCGTCTCGATGGTCTCGACGATGAGCCGCGCTGTGGCGCGCCACGCAAGATCGGCGACGACCGCGTTGAGGAGATCGTGACCAGGACACTCGAAACGCAGCCCAAGAACGCGACGCACTGGAGCACGCGCGGCATGGCGAAAGCATCGGGCGTGTCGACTTCGTCGGTTCATCGCATTTGGCGTGCATTCTCCCTACAGCCGCATCGCACCGAGACTTTCAAGCTCTCGACCGACCCGCAGTTCGTCGAGAAAGTGCGCGACATCGTTGGCCTCTATCTCGATCCGCCCGACAAGGCGCTGGTGATATGCGTGGATGAAAAGAGCCAAATACAAGCGCTTGATCGAACGCAGCCGCTGCTGCCGATGCGCCCTGGACAAGTCGAGCGGCGCACGCACGACTACGACCGCCACGGCACTACGACGCTCTTTGCCGGCTTCATCGCTGCTGTCACGGCTGAGACGACCGTGAAGGCTGGCAGTGTGATCGGCACATGCATGCCGCGCCATCGCGCGCAGGAGTTCCGCAAGTTTCTCGACGAAGTGGAGAGCAACGTTCCCGCCGGCCTCGACATTCACGTCGTGATGGACAACGCTTCGAGCCATAAGACGCAAGTGATCCGCAACTGGTTCGCCAAGCGGCCCCACTGGCACATGCATTTCACGCCGACATCGTCGTCGTGGATCAATCAGGTCGAACGCTTCTTCGCGCTGCTGGCCGAAAAGCAGATCAAGCGAGGCGCGCACAAGTCCGTCAAAGACCTCATCGCCGCCATCAAGGCTTTCCTCGCCCAACAGAACGCTGATCCGAAGCCGCTGCGCTGGACCAAGTCAGCCGACGACATTCTGGCCTCCATCGAACGCTTCTGCCGTCGCACCCTCGACCTCCAAGCCAAAGCTGGATAGAAACTTCTGAATCAGGACACTAGCTAGACGCTTATCGTCCGCATCCTTGGCCCGTCGCGCGCGAGCGTCGCACGCCGCGCTGTTCGAAAATCGCTCCAACGCTCGCACGCCCTGCAAACGGCGGGAATCGACGACATACTCGGCTTCGTTAAATTCGTCGTCGTGCTCGCACAGCGCACATATTATTGCGTCCGCCGGCGCAACCGTTTCCAGCAACACGCCGCCATCCTTGAACCAAGTCGCGTGCTCGATTGCGAAGTCTGTCGCCACCTCAAGGGAAGACGTCCACGACGCGCCATAGACGCGTCGTTTGTGATTCTTGAACGTGTCGCCGCGGTACAGGCGCATCTGCCCGCCCCGGTAAGCAGGCAAAAGTTTGGGAAGCTCGCTCAGCAAATATGGGTGTGTAAGTCGCACGGCGTCGCCATGCTCCTTCCAGAACGCGAGAAACTTGTTCTTAAAAGCGTCGCTCGGCTCAAGCTCGGTGTGCGCGGTGAAACTGAGCATCTCAAGAACTATGTCAGTCGCTTCCCAATGGTCGTAATTCTCGGCGGCGCTCGTGAATTCCGCTTCGATCCGCGCAGCTTCCGCCGACGCCCGGCGCCGGCGCATGTATTCGCGCTGGTAGTCTGTCTTCTCTTTTCCAGTCAGCATGTTTGCTTTGCCCTTTATTTGTTAGACCCGACCTCAATATGGAGACTCCCCGGGGTCTAACAAGAGATAGGCGCGCAAAGACTAAACTCCGGTTAGCCAACGTCGGGCGCACAACTATCGTTGACAAATGTCAGGATCGGAAGAGCTTGCGCCTTTCGCCCGGCTTCATACATTCGATCGACAGCGCTCCGCTTCGCTACGCATCGCAGCGCGTCGCTCTGAGGCCGGATGTCCGCTCGATGAGCCGGAAATCGAACTGAAACGCCTCGCCGCCGCCTGGGAACGACCGTTGCGGCATGCGCGGGATAGGCTCGTCCTAATACGGCCGGCTCTCGCTGGCGGGGCCGAGACGACGGCGCACCCTCTGTGGCATTCGCTCGTCGCCAAGCGTCCCGGTTTGCTGGAAGAGATTTCCGTCCGCGCCGAAACCGTCCTGCATCACACTGCACCGGCCTTTGCCGGACGAACGCTCGTGCGGCGGCCGATCAACTTCGTCGCGCCGCCAACAGCGATTGCGGAATGGGCCGCTCCCGCCGGTAGGATCCATCCGCGCGAATTCGAATCTGCGTCGTCGTTGGAAGCGCTGCTCTCCTGCCCTCTGCAATGGACGCTCAGATACGCGAGCAAGCTCCGCCCCGGCGTGGGGCAGTCGCTTCCGAACTTGGACAATCTGGTGGGGACGCTCGCGCACAGGATCGCGCAGGAGATCTTCCGGCCGGGCGCGCCACCCGAGCCTGATGATGTCGAGACCATCGCCGCGCAACGGCTCGATGAATTGCTGCCGCGGATCGCCGCGACCTTGCTGCTGCCCGGAGCGGCCGGCGAACTCGCTGCGGCCAAGCGTTCGATCCCGCAAGCCTTGGCTGAACTCGCCCGGTTCCTTCGCTCAGAGGAGCTGACCGTCGTTGGCGGCGAATATGAGTTTTCCGCGCCCGACACGCTCGCGCCGGGAACTGGCGCCGGCGGCCGGATCGATCTCTTGGCCAAGAGCCCGAATGGACGCCTCGTCGTCATCGATCTCAAATGGCAGCGGAGCGAAAGCCGGCGTCGCGCGGAGTTGAAGAACGGCGTCGCGTTGCAAATCTCCGTCTACGCCCGCCACGTCGCCGACTATAAGGCCGACGTCGCGACCGGTTTTTTCATGCTGCGGCAAAGGCGTTTCCTGACCACCGTGCCGCTGTCCGGTGGCATGGCGACCTTGATTGAAGGCCCGACGCCCAAGGAGACTTGGGACAGGATTTCCGCGTCCTTCGGATCCGCGTTCGACGACATCGTTAACGGCAAGGTCCGGGCGGCTCTCGAACAAAACGGCGAGAGGCAGGAGGAGTTCTCGGACCCCTACCTCCTCGTCCCGCCCAAGTGCGGCTATTGCGACTACGCCGATATCTGCGGGGTGAATTCATGATTTCGATAGATGGTTCCCACAAGGTCGGCATTGTCACCGCGTCCGCCGGCACGGGAAAGACGCATGATCTGACGTCGCGCATCGAGGCGGAGATCCGCGCCGGGCGTGCGCCGGAACGGGTTCTGGCAAGCACCTTTACCGTGAAGGCCGCCGAGGAATTGCGCGAGCGGGCCCGCGAGCGGCTTATCTCCAAGGGAGACGCCGAAAACGCGGGACGACTGCTTGGCGCGAGGATCGGCACGATCAACAGCGTCTGCGGCGGCTTAGTGAAAGAATTCGCCTTCGGGCTCGGGCTGTCTCCGATCGTGGATATCGTCGACGAGAACGCGACCAGGACGACGTTCCGCAAGGCTTCCGACGCCGTAATTGGCAGCTACGCCGATGAAGTCGGGCCCCTGTCGACATTTTTCGGCTACGGGGACTCACCCCGGGATAAGAGGGATTGGCGCGACGACGTCAGTAAAATCGTCGAACTCGCGCGCGCCAACAACATAGACGTTGACGCGCTTGAGGCCTGCGCTCAACGGTCCATCGCCGGCTTCGAAAAGCTGGTTACGACGCCGCTGCCCGGGGAGACGGCGGAGAACATCGATGCCGGACTACGGGAAGCCCTGAGGACGCTGCTCGCACGTTATCCGACGAACGAAGGAGTACTCGTCACGGGAGCGCGCGCCTTGGACGAAATCCGTGACATCGCGGGACGAAGCCGGGTCGAGGACATGACATGGCAGCGCTGGGCGAAGCTCTCCAAGGTGAAGGGAACCAAGGCTGAGGAGCCGCATTTCGCGCCGTTGCGGGAGGCGGCGTCGGTCTTCGCCCGTCATCCCCGCCTGCACGATCAGGTCAGGCGATACATCGCCGCGGTTTTCGCCTGCGCGGCCGGGGCCATGCGAGCCTACGAAAAACATAAGAGGAATTGGGGCCTCGTCGACTTCGTCGATCAGGACCGTCTCGCGCTGCAACTCCTAAACAATCCCGATCTCGAACTCCAGTTGAGAGAACGTATCGAATCAGTCTTCGTCGACGAATTCCAGGACACCAGCCCTCTGCAGCTCGCGGTCTTCGTCGCCATGTCGCGCCTAGCCAGATCGAGCGTCTGGGTCGGCGATCCCAAGCAGGCGATCTATGGCTTCCGCGGGACGGACCCTGATCTCATTACCTATGTCGCACCCAAGATCCAAAGGGCGACTGGCGGTCAAGAATCGACGCTGGACAGGAACTGGCGCAGCCGTCCTGGGCTCGTCGCCTTCTTCAACGACGCCTTCGCGCCTAGCTTCGCGGGAATGGGAATGTCCTTGGATAAGACGCGGATTAATTCGGTCGAGCGCACCGACCTTCCAGGACAAGGTATTCCCTTGGGTGTCTGGCGCATCGATCACGACGTTGCGGCGTCGGTCGCATCGGGCATCAGGGATGTACTCGCTAACGGGGCGGCGTGGACCGTTGCGCGCGACGGAACGACCTCACCACTCCGCGCCGGTGACGTCGCCGTCATGTGCCGCAGCAACGACCATTGCCTCGCCGTCGCGAACGCGCTCGCGTCGGTGGGAACGAAGGTGGCCATCGAGCGTAGCGGACTCTTCGGGACGCTCGAGGCGCGACTGGCTATTGCAGCGCTCCGCTGGTGCGCCGACAGGCGAGACACCGTGGCGCTCGCCGAACTTGCGCATTGCCTTCACGAAGGGCCCGGCCAGCCGGCGTGGTTCGAGGCGAGCCTGCAAGATAACCGGGCGGACGCCATCGCTGCGCTCGTCCCCCTGTCCGCTGATCTGGCCGCGATCGCCGAGAACGGAATCCACAAGACGCCGATCGAATATTTTGACGCCATCCTGACGCTCGGTGGCGTGTCCACGGCCATCATGAGATGGGGGCAGGTCGAGGATCGACTGCTCAACCTCGAAGAGTTACGCACGCTCGTTGCGACGTATGAGGAAGAACGAAATCGCAGCCGTGCCCCGACGACGGTGACTGATCTCTGCGCTTGGCTTGGCGAGCAGGAAGCCGCGCAACCAAAGAGCCGCGCAGCGGACGCTGTCACGGTCATGACATACCACGGCTCCAAAGGCCTTGAATGGCCGCTCGTTATCCTGACCGATCTCGATGACAAACCGAAGGGCAGCGCCTTCGGTCTCCATGTGGCGAGCGATCTTTCGGGAGAGGCGATCGATTGGAACGATCCGCTTGCGGGAAGATGGCTGCGCTTTTGGCCATGGCCTTTCGGCGCCCAGAAGAAGGACGTCGTTCTCGATGCAGCCGCAGCCAACTCCGACGAGGGCAAGGAGGCGGCGCGCGCGGAGCAGGCGGAGAGAGCGCGGCTCCTATACGTCGGCGCGACGCGCGCCCGCGACTATCTGGTTCTAATCCTGCCGAAATCCAAATCGGGTTGGGCGTGGCTCGATGAGTTAACGTCCGATGCCGGTGGCCCGGCATTCGTGGCGCCCGAGATCGGGGACACGGTCGTTCACATAAACGGCAAGCCGCATGCAGTCCGTGTCGCTTCGCCAGTCCCCCAGGAGGAGGCCGCTCCCCTTGCGCAGTCGACCGCCTTCGCGGGATCCAACGTAGAACGAAGAACATTCCCACCACTCGCGTTGAGACCGAGCAGCGTGACCGCGGTCGAAGCTGCTAGGATCATAGAGGAGATTGACCTAGGCGCGCGCCTGCCATTCGCGGGATCGCCGGACATGAATCACGTCGGCGAGGCGCTACACCGTTTCCTCGCCGCGGACGACCCGGCATGGGATGAGGAGCGCCGCAGCGCCCTCGCTAAACGCCTGCTTAACGCGTGGAGCGTCACGGCGCTCGATCCGCGTGACGTCGTGACCATGGGCTCCCGTTTCCGCGCTTTCTTAGACAATCGATGGCCTGGCGCTATCCTACGTCGAGAAACGCCTGTTAACTTCCGGATAGGTGACCGCTCCCTCTCTGGACGCATTGACGTATTAGCCGAGACGGCCGACACGATCATTATCGTCGATCACAAGAGTTTCCCCGGCGCGGGAACCCAGTGGCTCGATCATGCGAGAAAGCACGCGGGCCAATTGCGCCTCTATGGCGAAGCGATCTCGGCCGCGATGCCGGCGCACAAATCGCTCCTGCTTGCCCTGCATCTACCGATTTCGGGGATGGTGCTAGTGGTCGGATGACCGCACGCTATGAACCGCAGTTTTGCGGGCATCCTCCGCGGTTTCCTGCCATTGTGGTCCAAGCGTGCGGTCTGGACGCTCTCCCCGGCGTGCCTTATTCCCCTTGATCTTATTTGCTGAACATCGGCATTAGAATGGGAGAGCTCATGGCCTACAGTGACAGAATCAAGATTGAGATAAAGGATCTATCGGGGACTTGGACCCAGGTCGGGATGACCCTCAACGAGGAACAGAGCGTCTCAAGTGAAATGAAACAGGCCAAGGAACGTTTCCCTGATCGTCCGGTTCGGGCCGTCGACAAGGACGGCCGCGTTGTCGACATCCTGCCGTGAATATATCCGTTTGAAAAACGGGCACCGTGGAGAACCCTTGATGGCGCCGGGATCGACGCATGATCTAAATGAAATCGTCAACCGGCTCGACAAGGAGCCATTGGCGCATCTGATGCTAGGCAACAAAGAACTGTTTCACAGCAACCTGCTGGCATGGTTCTTCGAAAGAATGCCTGAGGCCGCCGATCGCGTCTTCGGAGCGTTGACAGAGGCGTCCAGCGCAACAGGGCTCGCCCGCAAAGTCATGCGAGAAAAGCAGAACGTGGATCTGTGGTTCCAATGGCCTCACCGCCTGCCGCTGTTGATCGAAAATAAAGTCTTCAGTCTCCCAGACGAGCGTCAACTCGAGGATTACGTCGCCAAGGTCGCAGCAAAAAGGCAATCCACTTCTCTCTGGTTACTCTGCCTTGCCGAGCCCGATTGGTATGACGGGCGCAAACAAATCGGCTCGCATGAATGGCGGTGTATCAGCTACCGTGATCTCGCGGAACGCATCCAATCGGCCCTTCCTGCAGGCGACCTCTCCTACGAGGCCGAAACGATGCGCCGCTACGCCCGAATGGTCGAGTTGCTCTCCGAACTCGCCGCGATGGTGATGGAGATTGACCCGAATGAAACGGTCGCGCTGCCGGACGCAATTGTGAAGGCATTGGCCGACAGCCGCCTGGACACACCGATGGCGAAACTCCGCGCATGGTCCGTCGCGCAACACGTCAGCAGAGCCTTGGATGCGAACGGGATTGAGCACCCACACGTCCGGGCCGACTTCACCAAGGGGTTGCCCTTCCACGAATGGTTCCTCCCGGTCAATCACCTCGCGCCTGGCGCCACGGCCGGCTGGCAACTGCAAGGAGGCCAGTTCCGTCTAGCCCTCCGCCTGCCTCACTTGGAAGGTAATTCTGAGCAGGCCCGCTCAAGCCGACGAGAATTTGCACGGGAGCACGAGGATCTCTTTGACTTCTCGTATTTCGACGGAGGGATCGGAGCCGAGGATCACTCCATCATGCCGACACAAGGATTTAACAGGTTCGACCCAGACTTCGTCTATCGCTACAAAAAGGTATTTGGACTGACGGTAGGCCAGCTCCAGGATGCGGCCATCGCGATCGCACGCAAGCTAATAGAACGACCGGTTGTGGCCATGCTAGCAAACTGACAGCCGAATACAGAGCCGCGCCGGCGACGCCGTCATCGACCGCCTTGCGCATCTTAGATAAGCGCGCGCCGCCGCAGCGCGTAAGCGCCCGGCGTGTCGGCGAGTTCCAACATGCGTTGTGTCGGTCGGAAAGCTTTCTTGCGCGCAGACGCGAGAACCAACGCGCCAGCGGCAGCATTAATGAGATCGTCGTGTGCATCTCTCGGATGGTCCACGATATCGCTACCAATGCCACGCCCAGTTCGTCGTTCCAGATTGCAGAGCTGCGTGGTCATGCGTTTGTTATCAAGCAAATCGACGCTCCCTGTATTTATGCGCGGCAACAGTTCGACATAAATCTCGCTCTTGGTCCTCTCAGAGACCTTGTAGGCGATACCGCGCATCCTGAATTGCTCTGCGCAGAAGTCACCGGCAAACTTGTCGCCAGTCACAGCTTTGAGATTGTAGGCACCGAGCGTTTCGACGAAATGCTCGACAACGGCCGTCGGCGAGAATGGCGGCCTGCGTTCGCGCAGGACGTCGAGGACCGCGATGTCCCGTTCACAATGCGCAATCGCCAAAGTCATTGAGTCTTGCCCGGAGCCGCCCGCAGCGTCGACGAACGCATGAAAGCGCACAGTTGACGTATAAGGGCGTTCAACGACGTTTGGTGAGACGCAAGCCTCAACCGCTTCTCGGCTGGCAAACGATTCAATGTCGCTTCGAAACTCGGCGCCGTATTCGGCAGCGGATCTAAACGGATCTAGCTCATACTGACGTGCGATCCATGATTGTTTGAGCGTCGAATTCATTCGCGTTGACGGCGCGCGAGCGACAATGATTTTCGCGTCGCCGTCCTGCCCGTAGTGGCGCTTGTGCGTCTCCCACAGAACGCCCTTTCTCGTATACGGACTTGAGATGCACGCCAACATGCCGTTCGTCGTCGCTAACGATGGGCGCGCGGCGGCGAGAATTTCGACGTCTGGATTTGCAAACGAGTCAGAGCGCCAAAAAGCGACTTCGTCAGCAATGATTGCGATTGCAGTGCCGCCGCGAACTGTTCGAAAATTTGCTGGCGTCACGCTAATGCAAACTCGCGTCGACAACGTTATGCTGTCGGCTGTTTGACTGATGACGAGTCTGTTTAGCGCAGGGACATCGAGGAAGATGCCGTTGAGGTATTGCAAACACTTCGCTGATTGATCCGTCGTGCTGCTCAGGATGGGTAACGACGCTATCTCGCCCGGCGCCAGAAGATCTGTGAAATCGCAAAGTGCGGCGATGTAAGCGGCAAGCACTGCAATCGCTCTCGTTTTACCGCCTCGCCGTCCAATTACGCACCACAGCTCTTCGACGCGTTCGCCGGGCTCATGTTCGCGACCCGTCAACTCTTTGAAGACGATGCGCTCAGCGTCGGCGAGTGGTTCGCCCATCGCCGCGATCAGCAAGATGCGCCATGCCGCCCAACTCTCGCCCGACAGGATAGATCCAAAGAGTTTTGGATCATTGAGCGCGTCGCGCATCGAAACGAGAGGGCGCATCGCTTCAATACCCTCTATCCGGTCGCCAGTCGCGCAGCGCTGGACCGAATAGGCATCGCCTCAACGCGCGCTCATCACGACTGGCGATGTTTCGTCGGCGTAGCGCCATACGCGCCAATGGTCGGCACCATTCTGCGCGGCTAGCAGTCAGCCATTCGGCGCGGCGTCGCTCGGCCTCGTCTCGCGCAATTCGGTAGATTGCCGCCAACCGCGCGAAGCTATCTTCGCTGAATCGAAGCGAATCGTCGAGCGGCTCAACGGCGACTACTTCCGTCCGGCGCGGGATCATTCGAGCGGCCCCGCTTCGATGATGTCGTCGTTGGGCGGAAACGGGAGCTCTTTGCGCGAAACAGCTTCCGGCGGCGCCGTTGCAGCGGTCTGAAGTTTTGAAGTCGTGGCGGCTTTCTTCTGATAGCCAAGAATGATCTCGGCAAGGCTTGGCTCGCGGTCGCGCATGACACGCTTCAGTCCAAGCCGCTGAAAGGCTCGACCAAGCCGATCGCAGACGACGCCGTAAGCTTCGGCGTCGAACGCCTCGCCGGCAACCGCTGAAGCTTCCGCCAGTTCGGCTGAGACGGACAGCATCGCGCACCGTCTGGCGATCTGGCGCTGCCCTTCAGACAGTCCTTCGTCGCCGCCAAGGTCCGAGATGATCGTCTCGTAAACGTCGCGAAAGCGTCGAGCGGCTTTGCTGCGCCCGTCCAGACCGCTCGGGTCCATCCACAAGCGCCCGTTGGAGACGCGGCTTCTGCCGTTCGTCTTCAGAGGAACTACTGCCGAATTAGCCATGCCGATACTCAGCGCCCTTTGCCAGCGGGTGGGCGTCTCTTCCTCTACGGCGTGCGTAGCGGTTACGCTTACGCTCAAAAGCCCACTTCTACCGCCCACTTTCGGTAATACTGCTCATCAATATGGAGCGTAATCTCAGATATGTCTAGCGTTCTGCGCTGCCGGCTTGGTGACTGACTATCAGCGCGTCATGGAGTCTGGCGCTTCTTGGGAAGGGGTGCGACTGCCGGCGCCGGGGCGGATCGTCGGGGCTGTGTGCTCGGCGGGCGAATGAAGGCGGCGGGGTGAGAAAAAATCGCGCTTTTTGCGGATGTGCGCGCCCTTCCCTCTTCGTCCTCTCATCGGTCCCGGTTCTTTCACGCCCCGCTGCTTTCACTGGCGGGCTGGAGCTTCTGGCGCGTGGTGAAGAGCGGCGATCTTCTTTACAGCCCCGTTGAAGCCAAGTGGACCAGTGGACCAAGTGGGGCATGATTCAGACCTTTCTTTCCGGGAGCACATACATAAACGCCGGACCGTCGCTAGAACGCAGAAAGCCGCTTAAGTGAAAGTTCCAGGAGGCGAGCGCTGAATCATGCCCCACTTGGTCCACTGGTCCACTTGGCGTCAGCGTGACAGTTATTACCGTTCCAGACGCTCAACCCGGTAGCGCTGAACGCCATCTTGAAGACGACGACGCAGCGTCAGCACGACACCCGGTTCGATCGTCAGCGGTCTGTCCCGCAGTCCACTCAGAAACTCGCCAGCGCGCTGGGCGGTGATTTCTCCACGCGCATTCTGCAACCGCTCGCGAAAGCCCGTCGCTTCGCGATTCTCCAGCGCCAGACCTTTCGCCCAATTCGCAACGTCGCTGGAACTGAATTCAACGCCGTCAGCCCAACGCGCCTGCAACAGGCGAAGATCGCGAAGCGCTTCTATCCGTTCGGCGTTTTCGTCTTCCGCTTTGTCGAACAGCGCGGCGAACGACACCGGCTTCTCTCCTTCAGCAAGATCGAAACGGTCAGCGTAGATGCGCGATGCGTCCTCAAGCGCGGCGCCGACCATGCGATGCCACATCTTGAAGCGTCCGTCCGACGACTTGTCCGCCTGCTTTTCTGATTCCTCCGGCTCGATCCAAGGCGCGTCGAGCTGCGGATTGCCGAGCAAGATCGTGTAGAGCGCGCGCAGGATGTCGGCGCGATGCCGGCGCGTCCACTCTACCGGGTCTTTGCGCCGGACCTGACGGTTGCGCGGATCAGAGCGCGGCACAAGCAGTCGCACTTCCAACATGCGACTCGCTGTGTCGCCTGACGCTTCGATGTTGTTGCCGGTGAAGCACATGATCGAGTGCGCGGGCGCGACAGGCGCCGAACTGACGCCGAGCATTCGGTCTGAATATTCCGCCGCCGTAGCGGCGCGATCGAGCGCGGCGCTCTGCACCTTGCCGGAGTTCGGGATATTGTCCCACACCAATGTCGGCAGACCCTGCAACAGATAAGCGAACAACGCCTTGCGCCGCTCTTCCTCGCTTACAGCCCACGCGGCGGCGGGCGGCTTAACGCCCAGCACAGCCAGCACCAGCATGTAGAGCAGCGTGGTCTTGCCGCTCGACGCTTGCGACGACGTTACCATGAACATCGGTCGCTCGCCGAACAGCAAGCGTTCGATGACGCTGAGCGCGTAGGCGAGCGCCACGCATTTCGCAGCGTGATCGCCAGCGACGTCGCAAAGCCAATCGTCTAGCAGGAATCGCATCGCCGCAGCGACTGCGTCTTCATCGCATGCCGCGCGTTCCGGCAGCATGTCGAGAAGCTTCGGATCGCAGCGCATGATCAGTCCGTAGTCGCGATGCAGCCCGTTGCGCGAGATCAACGCGCCGTCCGCCAAAACGAGCGGCAGGGTTTGCACGCCCTTGACGCGCGGCATTCTTGAGGCGCGATATTTGATGTAATGCTGAACGATGTGCGTATGCGGCTTCGCCTCATACGCCACGCCGCCATCCTGATCCATCTTCAGAAAGGCAATATGCCGCTGGAGCGCCAACTCGCCGCCATAGACATCCTGCCTTATGAGCATCACTTGCGGCGGCGGCGCCATGCGTGCGGATTCATCTTCTTCAGCGTTGGCGCCGGCGCTCGTAAGCGTATGCAAGTCGCCGACCGGGGCGCGTTCCTCAACGTCGATTGGAACGCCGGCAACGTCGCGCACCGGCGGCTCCGGCGACTGCACGTTGCACAACACGTCGTCGATCGCCGCCAAGATCGGCGCCGTTGCGGCGTCTTCCGGAAGCAGCGCGAATATTGTTCGCTGGATCGTCGCGGCGAACGCTTCATGTTGCGCTTCGGCGTGCGCCCGCTTGCGACGGTCGCGTTCTTCTTTCAGGTCGGCGCCGAGCGCGCGCTTTTTGCCGCCACCCAGCGCTTTGTCGACTTGCGCGATGATGTCGGTTTCCTCAACCGCCGTCAGTTCCGCATCGGCGGCGACGTCGATGAACCATTTCGCCAATCGCTCCTTCTGAATCGTCGCCATCGTTTCGGCGATGTATTCGCTGTCGGCGACAATCTTGTAGTCGGTCCGTCCATGCGCGAAGGAAAAAATCCATAGCGCGCCGTCATCCCGACGAAACAGCATCGCAGTCGTGGAGCCGTAGTCCGGACCTTCCAACGGGTCGGCGAGCGGTTGCCCGACAAAGCGATCGGGATCGCGCAACACGTCGGCGACAGTCGTCTCGCCCAGCTCCGGGTCGGCGAACTGCAACAGTTCGCTTGGCTCCAACACGCCGCCAAAAAGCCGTTCGGCGGCGCGCTGCGCCCGCTCCGGCGCAATTTGCGGATTCTTTTGGCGAATCGCCTCCACGCGCTTTTTGACGGCTTTCTCGCGCGCTTCTTTGAGCGGCTTGCCGAGCGCCGCCCGCGCCTCCTGCTTGCGGCGCGCGATCTCTGCTTGTTCGGCGAGGGTCAGGTCGGGCAGCGCCTTGGCGTCAATCGCGGGACTGGGTCGCACAACCATCTCGCGCTTGTGCTGCTTCAACGGCGGCTTCAGGTCAGGCGGCGCCTCAAAGACCAGGCGCTCAGGCGAGCCGACGCTGGCGTCGATGATCGAGCGCTCCAGTAACTGACCGGCATTACCGACCGTGTAGTAAGTCAGCCCATGCAGCCATCCACGCTGCAGCAGCGCCTTGAGATAGTTCGGCAGATCGGCGGAATTCTTGATGATCCCGTAACGATGCAGCCCGCCGCTGCCGGGAAATTCCTCGCCGCTCTCGGCGTCATACATGCCCGACGATGTCGATTCACGCGTGGCGTAGCCGACATGCACAAGCTGCGGATCGATCGCCGCCAACGCCGCATCGAAGCCGCCAAGCTCTTCCATCCGAGCGATGACGGCAGGCGCCGCGCCCTTTCGATCATGGTCAAAGAACATCAGACCCGGCTCGCCGTCGCGATGGTTGAGCGAATCCTGCGTGCGGGTCGTCAAGCCCGGAACGGACGCCGCAACGGCTTCGAGCCACGCTTTCTTGACGAACGGCGCCCGATCGCCGAGCGAAGGCGCCATCTTGCCGAGCACGATCGCTTCATTCGGCTTGAGCGAATCGATAATGCCCGGCAGATCTTCAACGCCGGTGATGAAGGCGCGGTGCATATAGCCGGCGCTGATGCTGCACTGAGAACTGTCGGCGACGGGCTGCCCGAAGAGTCCGGGCGCATACGATTTCGACAGGCGCGGTCCGTCGATCTTCTCGACGACGGTTAACTCAATGCGCGCGTCGCTCTGGGCTGGCATTTCGTCAGCAAAGACATTATGCTGTTTGCCGTTAACGCCTTCCGTGTTCGGCGTGACTTTCGACTGACGGCGCGCCCCGCTCGGCGCGTCGTTTTCTTTTTTCGGGGTTTCCATTTCTCGAACGTCCTGCGGCGCGCGCGAGGCGTCGCCGCTTCAAGATTGCTGCGGGCATGGGCGGGGTGAGCCTTTACGATTCGAGAATTCGAGACATTCGAGGATTTAGCGGCTCGGACGCGGAGGTCTCCCGCGTCTATCGACAATTGCGCGTGCTCTATCTCATGCGTCGCCTCCATCCTGATCGGCGTAATGCGCCGTGCATGCTGCGACGACGCGGGGGTCTGCCTGTTCCAGATGTTCCGTCAGCGAACTTCGCTCCAGTTCCGTGTCATAGGCGCTCTCATTTCTTCGTTGGGGGTCCGGACGTCACCGCTTTTATCGGCGCGCCCTCCGGGCTTTGTGGTGCGGTGCGCGATGCTCGGGCAGCTCGGGCAGCGCCTTGTTGCGCATCATCACTTCAATGAAGCGGTCAGCGTCGGATTCGCTAACGAGCTTGAGTTTGCGGAGGCGGACGATCTCCGGCAGTTGCGGCGTTCCGGACGAATAGAGCCGCTCGACCGTTCTGACCGAAACGCCGAGGCGGTTCGCCAATTCCTTGAAGGGGATCAATCGACGCCGCGTCGGCGTCGTCGCTGTTGCTGTCATATTCAAGCTCTCAATCACCACGCCTGTCAGCGCGCGCCTCGTATCGACAGGAATATTGGATGTGCCGACGGCGCGTCAAGTAATTCAATAGGTTAAGCTTATGCTACTACTGAGTAAAAAGAAGCAGTTCGGTTTTTATAAACTACGGCGAACTGATTTTATCGAAACTCTGATCGAAGGTATTCATGAAACTTTGGTTTCACTTCCATCAGCGGCGGCGCGTTTGTTTCGATGACAATAGCGTAGAAGTTGCAATTAGCCGCGATGCAAATAGTAACAAAAACAGGTCACGCGTTTGTCGTTACGGATGTTGCGACTTATCGCACACAGTCGAAAGAAAGTTTCGACACATTCGACGCGCAAGTTCGCATAAACGTCGACGCGAGTTCGACGTCCGCGCGACGAGATTTAACGAAGAGACACGCGCGGATTTTATCGCAGACGGAGTGCGACGACTTTCTTGTCGGCTTCATCGGGAACGACGCGTTCGATATGCGCGTTCCATCGTCCCAGCGCTTGGCGTTTTTCTGGTTCGTAAGCGTATCTTTGATAAATGCCGACCACGCCGGCCGTGGACCCGGTTTTATGATTAAGGATTTTTTCCGTAACTATGAGGTCGGTTCCAAGTTTCTGCAGCCCGACCGCAGCCGAGCGGCGAAGATCGTGAAGCGTGAATTCGGGAATCGGGTTGCCGCCGTTCAGTTTAGCGACGGCTCTATCGAGGGCTTTTTTGGCGCGCGAGAAACCAGAAACTGACGTCTTGCCGTTCGTCGTGAAAATCAAATCGCAGCCTGAGAAGCGCGGCAACCTTTCAAGAATCGACAGCGCGAGCGGTGGCAACGGAACAAGATGACCTTCGTTGGTCTTGACGCGCTCGGGCGGGAATCGCCAAACCCTCGACTCAACGTCAATCTCGCTCCATCGCCCTTCGGCGATTTCATTTCGCCGCTGAGCTAGCAAAATTAACAGTTGAACGAGCCGACCAAAGGGGTATCCCATAGTCTCGGCAGCGCGATAAACCAGCGCCAACTCATTGTCATCGAGCGCGCGCTCACGCTTCGTTTCTTTTGCTGGGCGCTCGATGCCGTCGGCGACCGGATTGACCGCGATGATCCCCCGCGACAAGGACCATTTCAGCAATTTGCTGACGTATGCAGCGAGTCTGTTGGCGGCGATCGGACGTGTTTGAGCGATTTCGTCCAACATGTCGTGGATGTCAACGCGTGTGATCTCGCTCAACGCCCTGCCCTGAAAACGGCTGACCAGTTCGCGTTCAAGCGCGCGCCGGACATCGTCGCCGGTTCGCAGCTTGTGCAGATATCTTTCCGCAAAGAGCGCGACGGCGGCTTCGATGGCTCCGTGACGCCTCTGCTCCGCCTCTCGCTCCGCCGCCCGCTGGGCTTCCTGCGCCTCACGGCGGGCTGCGGTCTTGGCTGCAGCGGGGTCGAGAGCGGCGCCCGTAGCGTCACGGCGCGCCTTGCTGAGATCGGCGAGCGCCGCATGCGCTTGCGCTCGGACGGCCGCGAGCCCGGTCGAGGGATCGAACTTGCCGACGGTGAGCTTGCGCTTGGCACCGTTGAAGCGGAAGCGGAGCACATAGGACAACGCGCCGCTGGGGTGCACCGTGATGTAGCCACCGACGATTCCGGGGTCGCGGGCTTCATAGGGCGCCGCGCGCGGCTTAAGCGCAAGGACTTGTTTGACGGTTAAGGGCTTCATCGCCACGGGGCAGGCTCCCTTAAAGGTGGGCGTCCTGGCGGCTCAGAGGTGGGCGTTTGGGCGCGTCTGCGGCTGTCGGGCGCTGTCGTCTAATGTTGTCATCAGATCGCGAAATGCAAGGGTTTCGTGAGAGTTGCCGCCGTTTTGCTGTCCTGAGCTGTCGTGACTTGTCGATAGCTGCTACGCGACTTTTAATCAGGGGGTCCTGGGTTCGAGCCCCAGCGCGCTCACCAATAAAATCCGTGCTTCTTATCCTGAAGCCTTTTGCAACGCCGGCATGCGCTACGGCGTGCAGGCGACTCGCCCACGCAGCATTTGTTCCCACGTGACCGCGCATTCGGACACTCTCTTGAAGGAGTCGCGAAACGGTTGCTTCAAGCGCGGTGTCAAGCGTTTCCTCTTCGCGCCGCTGCCAAAGCGACGACAACAACCGTCTAACCGGCTGCGGCGCCATCCTCAGGCGGCGCGCGCCTGACGCAATGCGTCTCGCCTATTCCGCGGCGCTCGACGCGCGATTGGGATTGGTTTCAGTCAGAACAGCCTCGAAACCTTCGAACTCGGGCCCGCCGATATAGAGGTCGCGGTTCTGGCCGGCGTTCTTGTGAGCCTCGCGAAACTGTTCGGAATGCGTCCAATCGACGAAGTGCTGGCGGCTCTCCCACAGCGCATGCGAGGCATAAAGAACGTGGTCTTCACGCTCCGGTCCCTTAAGCAGATGAAAGGCGATGAAGCCAGGCCTTTCCTGCAGCCGCGTCTGACGCGACCGCCAGACCTCTTCGAAGGCCTGCTCCTTTCCCTTGACGATCTTGAAGCGGTTCATCGCAACAAACATGAGTCGGCTCCTGTCTCAAGGCTCGCGCATCGTCGGCGTTTCTCGATTGTCGGCTCCGGAAGCTAAAAACGCAAAGAGCAATGGCCGGCGTCGCCGCGCTTTCCCCGCGAGCGGCGCCTCCCCAAGCGCAAAGCCCGGCCATTGCTGACCGGGCTGTTCAACTGCGCGGCGACGCAAGCGTATGGTCGCCTGCAACTCAGTTCGTCGAGAGCGCGATAAGGCGACAGCGCTCTCGTTCAATCCGGCGTCCTGCTCCTCGGATTGCGACTGCGGCGCCATGAAGCGCGCGCCTCATCCCGCGGTTCGACGCAAGAACGCCCACGAGGGCAGATCGCGTGATCGGAGAAGCTGCGCGCGCGACCTCAGTAGCTCGCGACGACTGGAGGCGGCGGAGGAGGAGGAGCCAGCGTGTTGACGACGGCTGTCGCAACGGTGACCGGCAGGGCGACGATCGCGCCGACAGGGGCGAACGGGTTTGGCGCGACGGCGACTTCCGGCGGAGGGGGAGGAGGAGGCGCCGCTGCGAGATCGGCGGCTAAAGCCGTGGAAGCTGCGGACGCCATAGCGACGCCAAGCGCAAGAACGATCATTCTGTGAGTCAAGTTAGCCTCCTTTGCGACGCGGCCATCGCACGCGAAGGCGGCCGCGCCAACGCTAACGTTCAGCTTGCGGAATCGTTCCTTTCGCGACCGCGCGGCGGCGTTCGTGTTACAACAACGCAAATAAACAAAACGCATTTGGAGGCGACGCTCTATGGACGAATGGATTGCGCATATCGCAAACTCGGTCGGCGTCGAGCCCGCTGTTGCGCGACTCGCCGTGGGCCACGTTTTTGGCTTTCTCCAAAAGCGCCATCCGGACGGGCCCGCCGACGAATTGATCGAAAAAATCCCCGGCGCCGAGGACGCGATCAGGGACGCCGCCGCCGCCCCGCGGCGCGGGTTGCTCGGCGGCGTCATTGGAGGAGTCGGCGGGCTGGTCGGCGGCTCGAAGGGCGAGGTCCTTGCGCTGACGTCTCGATTGACGAGCCTGGGACTTTCTCCCGATCAGCGGCAGCGGCTGGCGAGAGAGATCTTTGGCGGCGCGGAGCTGGTCATCGGCAGAGAAAAGCTGGACGCCTCCAAAAACCTCTGGCCAAATCGGCGTTGAGTTGATTCACTTGGTCATGTCGCAAGGGGATCGCGGCCATGGCGAAGGGAACGCCCGGATTTTTTGATGTCGACGAACGGCTGGCTGAGCTGTCGGCGAAGGGCGACGATCTGGAGCGCGTGAAGGCGCTTGTCGATTTCGAGATGTTCCGGGCGGCGCTGGAGGCGGCAGTCCCGCGGGCCGACCGCTCCAAGGGCGGGCGTCCGCCATTTGATCATGTATTCATGTTCAAGGTGCTGATCCTGCAAGCAATGCATTCTCTGTCGGACGAGCGCTGCGAATATCTGATCAAGGACCGCCTGTCGTTCATGCGCTTTCTCGGATTGGGTTTGGCCGACGCGGTTCCCGACGCCAATACGATCTGGACGTTCCGCGAGGCGCTGAAGAAGGCAAATGCGGCCGACCGCTTGTTCGAGCAGTTCGACGCAGCGCTGCGCGAGGCCGGCTTTCTCGCGATGTCGGGCCAGATCGTCGACGCCACGATTGTCGCCGCGCCCAAGCAGCGCAATACGAACGGCGAGAAGCAGGCGATCAAGGACGGCCGCATTCCAGAGGGCTGGAAGGACAAGCCGGCGAAGCTCGCACAGAAAGATCGCGATGCGCGTTGGACGGTCAAATATACGAAAGCCAAAGTGCGGGAGGAGGACGGCTCTGTTCCGCCGGTCGATCTCGCCATCCCCGCATTCGGATACAAGAACCATGTGTCGATCGACCGGGCGCATGGGCTGATCCGCAAATGGACGGCGACGCACGCTGCCGCGCATGACGGCGCGCGGCTGGAGGATGTGCTCGACAAAACCAACACGGCGAGCGAGGTCTATGCGGACACGGCGTATCGCTCGGCGAAGAATGAAGCGATGCTGTCGCGGCGCGGCTTCGTCTCGCGCATTCATCGCAAGAAGCCCAAGGGCAAGCCGATGCCGGAGCGAACGCGCATCGCCAATGCGCAGAAGTCGAAAGTGCGCAGCGCCGTCGAACATGTGTTCGCGCATCAGAAGGGGCTGATGGGCCTGTTCGTGCGAACAATCGGCCTGGCGCGGGCGCGGCTCAAGATCGGGCTCGCCAATCTCGCCTACAACATGCGCCGCTTCGTCTGGCTGCGCGAGAGAGGGGCGCCTGCGTAGCAAAATTAGCGGCAAAGACGGCGCCGCTCACCGGGCGACGCCGCTTTCGAAGCCCATGAACCGATTCTCCCCGGAAGGATGGCCTCGAGCCGCCTCACGCCCAACACCCAGTCACGAAAAGCCAGGTTATTGGAGGTGCCCAGCTGCGAGTCATGACAGACTCGATTCCCGGGCGGTCGCAATTCCTGTGGCCGAAGGCGTAACAGAGGCGCAGATTTCACGAAGCGACCATCAGTCGACGCAACTCACAAGCTGAATCTTCCGCTCAGCTTATTATTCCGGCTCCACGCTTGTATCCGGGGAGGCGAGAGCACGCCAATCTCTGCATTGGCCTCTCACATTGGCAAGCACACGACTTTCGAAATCGCCTTCGATGTGCGCGCCACAGAACTTCTCGCGTCGAGAACGTATGAGACACTGTTGTCGAAGGTATATTCGACACGATTTTCAGGAACGCCGTGGACTAATTGACCTTTCTCGTCCGAGCCGCGTTCTGGCAGCTGCGCATTTTGTGCAATTCGCAAGCTCTTTTCTTGTAGGACGGACGAGATCTGAACGGTTCGTACCCATATACCGGCGTATTTTGTTCGCGCACCATGTCCTCCAGGACCACGATCCCGATCGGCCCCATATCTCCTTGAGCCAAAAGCGAAGTCGGGCTCATAACCGTCAGCGAGAGAGATACAGCCGAGACGAGGTTAAGTGCGCGATTTATCATGTTTTTTCCCCATTAGCCCACGTAGAGCGCCCGTGGTGACTAGCTATGCATTGAAGTTGACTTGAATACAAGACGAGATCCCGACCTTCATCTAAAGTTCACACTTCGGAACCGTTCCATAATTCTCGTTTGCGTTCGCTCATCCATGTCGAACGCCTCCCCAGTAACGATTATCCACATCCCACGGGACCGCCGGTTTGGACGCAAAAATACAGAAATATAGGTGATTTTTCGTATGCTTAGATGTTGTACATTGCATTGCACTATAATGTTGCACTTTCGCCACAGTTGTTACTGAATCTGGTTATCGAGAGATTTCGGCACTGGACGGATCGACTGTTGATGGACAAACCTGCGGCGCGATGATCGGCGCGCTGATCGTCGGAATTAGACAAAATCACTAGAAGGATCCTCCCCATGAAGAAGCTCTCCCTTGTGGCCCTTGCCACGGTGCTGGCCGCTCCGGCCTTCGCCGATCCGATTGGAGCGAACGTCGGCATCAACACCTCCGTCTCGCAGGGCGTGAACGTCGGCAGCGTCACCAACCTCGGCCTCAACAACGTCGGCGTGGTCAATCAGAACGTCGCCCTCGGTGGCGGTGTGGTTCTGGCGCCGAGCGCGTTCGACCAGACCTTCGCCGACTTCAACATGGACACTCACGCCTTCAGCGTCGGCAGCATCGTCGACTCGGGCAATGGCGGCGAAGGCGGCAATGTTGACGTCATCGCGGTCAGCGCGGCGGTTGCGCTTTCCGGCAATGACGCCGACCAGGGCGGCCTCGCTGGCGGTCTCGCGGTTCCGGTCGCTCTCTCCGCCCAGGGCACGGCGCTGCAGGACACGGCGCCCGCCAACTTCATTCCGGTTAACGTTGGCGTCGGCGTCGGCGACAACACCACCTCTTCGACCGCGACTGTCGGCACGGTTCAGGCCAATCTGGCTTCGCAGCGTTCGGCCGCGATCGCCGGCTCCAGCCAGGACGGCATTGGCAACGGCATCGACGCCAATGGCGGCAATGGTCAGGCCTTCATGATCACGATCGGCTCCAACAACACCAGCATCGACAACACCTCGGTGTCGAGGATCGAAGTCGACTCCACGATCAATGTCGCCGATCGTGGCGGCGTGGCTGGTGGCTTCCGCATCGATGATCTGACGAACATCAACGATTCGCTGAACGACAATGCGATTGCGCTCGGCGGCTTCGCCCTCACGGCCAACCACAACACCGGCGGCAATGGCGGCAATGGCGGCTTCCCGGGTGGCAATGGCGGCAATGGCGGCGGCGGCGTTCCCTAATATTTAGCGGCCTCGCTAAGATCGAGGGCGGCGTGCAGCATATGTTCAAAGGATCAGTCCAATGAAGCCAATCCTGCAAGCCGCCCTCATTGTTCTTGTTACTATCTCCGCATTCGCGTCGCCCGCCGACGCCAAAAGCCACAGGCAGAGACGGTCGGTGGCGGTCGTTGCGGAGGGCAGCTCGCCGGCATGTCTCGGCGGCTATTTGGCGCAGACGGAAGCCCAGGACTATCTCAGAGACGACATCTGGGTCTTGGAGCCGGTTCCAGGCAGCGACAACCGCCCCTATCGCTTCGATTGTCCGCAGCCGGTGTTTCTGAGGCGCTAGTTCACAAAAGCTTCATCGTTTCTTTTCGTCGTCAATGTTCGAGAGCCGGGAATAGAAGATGTCGCGAACCTTGCTTCTAGCCGCAGTCTTCATGCTTAGCGGCGTCTGCTCGGCCTTCGCGCAGGTGGCGACACAAAGTTCGCCTTTCAATTTCGCGCTGGGGTTCACCGGCGGATCGCAATCCTTGGTTGACCTCTCGCAGACCGGGCTCGTGAATGTCTACTACGGAGTTCAGGACTCCAACCAGGCGAATCAGGCAATCATCGCCCAGAATGGATTGAGCAATTACTCGCAGATGCAACAGATCGGCGAATCCACGGGCGAGTATAACAATATCCCGAGCCTTCCCAATGGCGGTCCGCGCTACGGCGGACAGAATTACGCAGCCGTGACTCAGAACGGCATCGAGAACAGCTCGCAGATCACGCAAATGGGCGGAACAAATGTCGCCGCCGTCGCGCAGAACTCCTCCGTTGGCAACGGCGCCGCGCCTCGCGTTCTGATTCCGACCGACGGTCCGGTCTACCAGTCTTATCAGACTCCGGAGGGTTATCTGTCTCTCTTCACCACGGACAGTATGAGCCTGGCGATCTGGACGCCGCCAGGTCTGACCGCGACGAACAGCTTCGGACGAATGCACTGACGACGTTGAACCTTTGACTGGACTGACTCCGTGAGAACGCGAACACACATCGTCGCATCATTCGCATACGCCGCCGCAGTGGCAGGCGCGTCGAATGCGCTCGCGCAGCCGGCAAGTTTCGACAAAGGCGTCGACGCTTCGATCCTGGAGGCGGAGCGCGCGATTCAAGAGCTCAACGCCGCTTCGAAAGTGCGCGCAAAAGAGAGACGTCCCGCGATTCAGCCCGCGCCCAAAGCCGTGCGGCCCCTCGTGCGAATGAGGGCGCCATGCAATCTTAACGGCAATACGCAGTTCTTCCAGATTCCCTACGTCGGTTTCTGCGGCGCAATCCACGGCTCTTTCACCGGCTTTCTGGGCAAGGACTTCGCCACTGAAGACATCACGTTCACGACGCAGCGCCTTCCGGCCTATCGATTCGGATGGAATGGCCTCGGACTGAGCGCCGCTGTGCCGATGCTGTACTATTGGAAGAATCCGCTCGTCGGCAATACGACGTCCGGCGCCTACGTCGGCACATACAGCATGGTGAATTTCCTAGCGTTCCGTAACACGGACTACGGAACGATCTCGATGTTCATCAATGCCGGAGTGTTCGCCAGGACGGCAAAAAATTATTTCGGCGAGACGCGCATCACGCTGAACCAGGTGTATGGAAACTATTGGCGTGGCGCCCTCGACCAGGCCTGGGTTCAATGGGGCGGATTGCGCGTCGGACTCCAGCCTTCGCTCTTCAGCTTCAGCCGCACCGGCTACACCTTCATGCCCGGCTATGCGTCCTATATGACGACGCCGGCGATTTCCTACACCCACAGAATCGAAAATCTCGACGTTCTGCCAGGCCTCCTTCCGCGTCTCGGCGCTTCGATCAGCGTTTCGGCTGAAGATCCGACGCTGAGGCGTTATCCCGACGGCGTTCTGTCCAGATATCCGACGGGAATGGGATATCCCGACTTCGTCGGGCAATTGCGCGTCGGCGCACCCGCTTTCGTCCTTCACGCATCGGGGGCGATGCACGAAATCAGGGACGTGTCCGCGAACGCGTACAATCCCTTCATGCCGAAACTTTCCACTTGGGGCTGGGCGGCGCAGCTCGCCGGCGAATATCGCTGGAAGTGGAGCGGCCTCATCGGGCCCATCGGCGGCGAGATGTACGGCAAGGCGATGCTGTCGGCGACCGCGACGCAAGGCGCCCTCTCCTATCTCGGCATACCTTATATGTCGATCGACTATGTGAGCAGCTCGACTGGAACAATCCAGAGGAGCTCCGGTCAGGCGATCATGGGATCCTACGAACATCTATGGACCCCCGTCTTCAAGACCTCGATCACGGGAGCGGCCTTCCAGACTTTCATGGGCTCTGCCCCCGAATTTCTCGGTTTCGGCGGCGCGGCCTTCGGCTTCAATACGCAGGTCAGAGGTCAACGGGTTGTCGGCAACGCCGAATATTGGGCTGGCGAAGGATGGGCGTTCGGCCTCGAGGGCGGCTGGACGTGGAGCCAGGCCAACGGCCAGTACCTCGGCGGACGCGGCTTGCCGGTGGCCGTCAATTTCCCGAACGTCCTCACCTATATGCGGAAGGCGTTCTGATGAAGTGCGGAGATCTGTGGCCGTTCGGCCACAGCGGGCATTCTTCGTGACGCGCCGAGGTCGAAACTATCGACCGAAGAGCGGTGCAAAGCTAGGGTGAAAATAAGCGGTATCCGAACGTTGAAGGCCAACATCCAGGGACCAGAGCCATGAAAAAGCTGATCGCAACGCTATCCTTCTGCATCCTGGCCGGATCGGCCCTCGCCGACGGTCCATACCAGAACAATCAGAATCAGAATCAAAACCAGAGCCAAGCGTACGGCAACAACTATTCGACGGTCACGCAGATCGGCGTGAACAATACCGCCGGCGTCATTCAAAACGGGTCGGTCAGCGGGAGCGTCGTCGATCTCGGCTCGGGAAATCAGAATCAGAGCAATGTGAACGTCGACAAGCAAGCCTTCGCCATCGGCAGCATTATCGACAGTGAAGGCGCGACGATCAGCAAGACTGACTCTGACAACATTTCCATTTCCAACGATTCACAGGCCTCGATCGTTACGCCTATCCAATAGGCGCGGCGAAACGAGAGACAGCGAGAAAAGAAAACCCCAGCCGCGAGGCTGGGGTTTTGGCTTATGAGGTTCTCCGTCGGAGAGAGACCTAGTCTAGAGCACGTTCGTCGTTTTCCGATTCTGCGCGGGATTCCCGAATCGGCTGAACAGTGATTCCTTCATTGCGACAGCGATGGAGGCGAAGCATGGCTCGGGCTTACAGCCAGGATTTGCGTGATCGCGTGATTGACGCCGCGTTGGCGGGATTGCCGGCTCGCCACGCTGCAGCGCGGTTTGGGATCGGCGACGCGACGGCGATCGTGTGGGTGCGGCGGGCGCGCCAGACGGGCGAGCGAACGGCGCGCAAGCAGGGGCAGCCGCGACGCTCGAAGCTCGATCCGCACCGCGACTATCTGCTGGGACTGATCAAGTCGACGCCGGATTTGACCATCAGCGAACTCTTGGGGCGGCTGCTCGCCGAGCGCGGCGTTAAGGCCAGTCGCGCGACGCTGTGGACGTTTCTCGACCGCTGCGGTCTGACATTCAAAAAAAGACCGCCCATGCGAGCGAGCAAAACCGGCCGGACATCATAAAGCGACGCCAAGACTGGTTCGATGGTCAGCTCGACCTCGATCCCGAGAGGCTCATCTTCATCGACGAGACTTGGGCGACGACGAACATGGCGCGCAAGAGCGGGCGCGCCCCGAAGGGCGAGAGGCTGCGCGCCAGCGTCCCGCATGGACATTGGAAAACGACGACCTTCGTCGCCGGCCTTCGCCACACGGGCTTAACGGCGCCTTTTGTCCTCGACGGACCGATCAACGGCCTCTGGTTCCAGGCCTATGTCGATCAGGTTCTCGTTCCGACGCTACGCAAAGGCGACATCGTCGTCATGGACAATCTCGGCAGCCACAAGGGCGCTGGCGTGCGCAAGGCGATCGAGGCGGCAGGCGCAACGCTGCTTTATCTCCCGCCCTACAGTCCGGATTTCAACCCGATCGAGATGGCCTTCTCGAAACTCAAAGCGCTGCTGCGAAAGGCCGCCGAGCGATCCGTCGACGCCCTCTGGGATAGGATCGCCGCCGTGCTCGAAGAGTTCACGGCGCAGGAATGCGCGAACTTCTTCGCCGCCGCAGGATATGAGCCGGTTTAGTGTGAATCCGCTCTAGCTCCCGACGCCACCGCGAAAGAACGCAAGCCGCACGCCTATTGCGGCTGAAACTTGCCCGCTTTGAAAATACCGCTCTGCGATTGGCCGTCGGGCAAGGTCATTGTTCCCTGCCCGTCGGGCTCGCCGTTTTGGAATTCGCCACGGTAAGAAGCGCCATTGGGCAGAGTGAGAATGCCCTTGCCATTCGGCCGCCCGTCGCGGAACTCGCCCACATATTTCTTGCCGTCAGGAAATCTGTAAACGCCCTTGCCGATGATGCGGCCATTGACGAATTCCCCGCTGTAGCTTTCGCCACTGGCGATCGTATACGTGCCTTTGCCGTGACGGATGCCGTTCCGGAACTCGCCGACATATTGGCCGCCGGATGCGAAAGTGATCGTGCCGCGACCTGTCGCCTTCCCATCGCGAAATTCGCCCGTATAGAGGTCCCCGTTCGGGAACTTCAGCCCGCCGACGCAGCGCTTCCAGGGCGTCGCCATGCTGACGTCGCATGCCGGCAGACCATTCGTCGCGCCCTTTTGCTCGCTTTGCCCAGCCTTTCCGCCTTGCGGCTTCACGGCGAGTTCGCCGTTGACGAAGTTTCCAGAAAACTTCTTGCCGTCGGGCATAGTGACGGCGCCCTTGCCGTGGGGAGCATCGTCCTTGAACTGGCCGACATAGATCTTTCCGTCAGCGGCGACCAATTTGCCCTGCCCGCTTTTCTTCCCGTCCTTGAAATTGCCAGTATAGGATTCCCCGTCGGGATGCGTAATGGTCCCTTTGCCGTTTGGCGCGCCGTCGCGGAACTGGCCCTCGTATTTCTTGCCGTCGGTGAAAATAAGCGCGCCCTTGCCGTTGGCCTTGCCGCCGTTCATCTCGCCGATGTAGCGATTGCCGTCTGGCGCGGTGATAACGCCAAAGCAATGTTTCGAAATGTTTTCTTGCGTGCATTTCGGCAGTTTGCTCTGCGCGGGCGCTGGCAGTGGAACGCTGAGCGCGCCGGCGCAAACTGAGAACATGAAAATGCCGCGGCGGAATCTCGAAACTGTAGCGTAAGGCATGACGAACCTGCGCGGATGAAGCGACGGAACCTGCAAGCCTTATAGCCTAGTCCAAATTTAGAACAACGAAGTTTTTCAACGATAAAAACTGCGAAAATCCTGGCGCGCGGCTCGTTCGGCGAATCAATCGCAAGACGCATCCGAACGGCGCGACAGCGCTATTGCGCGCCGTTGAGCTTCGTCGCCATGAGAGCGATGGTCTTCGCGTAAACGCGCGCCTGATTCCACTCGAGGAAGACCGCGAAATTCGGCTCGCCTTCAGTCCAGCCAGCGCCGGTGCGCCAGCCTTTGCCCTTGAGAAAGTACGCCGTCGAGGCGAGCGCGTCGGGCGTGGACCTTATGAGATCGCGCCTGCCGTCGCCGTCAAAATCTACGCCATATTTCAGATAGGACGATGGCATGAATTGCGTCTGGCCGATTTCGCCGGCCCAGTCCCCGCGCATCTGCGCCGGCGCCATGTCGCGTCGTTCGACAATCTGCAACGCGTCCTTCAGCTCCGCCTGAAATTGCGCGGCGCGGCGGCAGTCATAGGCGAGCGTCGCCAGCGCCTGAACGGTCTTGAAGCGACCATTATCGGCGCCGAATCCTGTCTCCAGTCCCCAGATCGCCACGAGCACCGGTCCAGGCACGCCGTAGCGGGCTTCAATCTGCCGCAACAGCGCCGCGTGACGCTGCAGCAAGGCCCTGCCCATGCTCAGACGTTTAGGCGTCACCAGCCGGCTCGAGAACTTCTCGAAGCTTTGCCGAAAAATCCCTTGCGCGCGATCGCGGCCGATCACTTTAGTGTCATAAGCGACGCCGGCCAGCGCGGCGTCCAGCGTGTGCGGCGACACGCCTTGCGCCGACGCCTCGCGCTTGAAATCTTCAAGCCATGCGCCGAAGCCCGCCGCCGATGTCCCACAGGGCGCGGCCTGCGCAAGCGCGACGCAACCAAATAGAGCGAGCGCAGAGCCGACGCGCAGCGCGCCCTGCTTCGCGGCGTTTTTCCAGAGCCTATGCATCGCGGCAGCTTATTCAGGCAGCGGGAGCGGCGCAACAAAGCCAAGCGCGTCGGCGACGACGCGCCGGAAAACGTTAACGGAAAGATCGCGCGTCGCGCACGCTCAACGATCGCGAGAAGCGATGCTTAAATAAATCGCGAGATCAGCGGCCCCGCGCCCTGAACTGGCGCTTGCATGCTTTCGAAAGCTGGTTCATGTGCGCGCGAAGACATCTTTCGACGGCGATGGCGTCGGGCTCTTCCGCCGCGCAGAACTTGTGCGAATCGCGTTCGCAGGCGGCGCGCTGAGCATCCCTGGCGGATCGGGCGTCCGTGGGCGTTAAAACGGCGAGGCCAATGAAGGCCGCGAGAATAAGAATCAGCTTGCTCATCGAATCGACTCTTTAGCTGTTGGCGCTTGACCGCTGAGGTTCAAGAGCGGCGCGGCCAAAGCAGCAAGTGTGGCGGTCCCGATCGATATCAAGGGCGCCGGCGTTCATTGCAAGCTGATCGGCATCTGAGGCGTAACCTCCGGCAGGATCAGTCGGGCGCCAGTGCTGGCGACAATGTCCGCGACGGAAACGCCCGGCGCGCGTTCCCGAAGCGTGAGGCCCGCATCCGTCGGCTCGATCACGGCGAGTTCCGTCACGATGAGGCTGACGCGCCGCGCCGCCGTTGGCGGCAACGTAAGCGTTTCCACGATCTTGGGTTCGCCCTTCGCGGCGTGCTGCATCGCCACGATGACGCGTCTGGCGCCGGCGACGAGATCCATGGCGCCGCCCATTCCAGGCGTAAACTTACCGGGGATCATCCAGCTGGCGAGACGTCCGGCGGCGTCGACCTGCAGCCCGCCAAGCACCGCCATGTCGACATGGCCGCCCCGGATGAGCGCGAAGCTCGTCGCGCTGTCGAAACTGGCGGCGCCCGGCAGGGCCATGATGAATCCGCCCCCGGCGTCGATGAGGTCGCGATTGACCATTCCTTCGGGGGGCGGCGCGCTGAAGCCGATCAGGCCGTTCTCGCTCTGAAAGGCGATTGACGCTCCCTTTGGGATGAAACGCGCCACGAGAGTCGGCAGGCCGATCCCGAGATTGACGAGCATGCCGTCGCGCAACTCGATGGCGACGCGACGCGCGATGATTTCCTTCGGGTCCATCAGCGCGCCCTGCCGACAAGATGGTCGACGAGCACGCCGGGCGTGCGCACCGCGTCAGGCGGGATCACCCCGACCGGCACGATTTCGTCGGCTTCGACGATGACGCAGTCGGCCGCGAACGCCATGAGCGGGTTGAAATTGGCGGCCGTGAGACGATAGGTCAGATTGCCGAAATAGTCGGCCTCATGCGCGCGCAGCAAAGCGAAATCGGCGCGCAGCGGCTTCTCGACGAGAAAGCTGGTGCCGTCGATCTCCACGACCTGCTTGCCTTGCGCGACGATCGTGCCCACGCCCGTTGGCGTCAGGACGCCCCCGAGCCCGCAGCCGCCGGCGCGGATTCGCTCCGCGAGCGTGCCTTGCGGAATGAGCTCGACGTCGATCTCGCCCGCGCACATCAGCCGCTGCGTCGTCGGATTGGTGCCGATATGCGACGATTCCACGCGCGCGACGCAGCCCGCTTCGATCAGTTTCCCGACGCCCACGGTCGGATAGGCGGTGTCGTTTCCGATGATCGTCAATCCTCGGGCTCCGCGCGAAACCAGCGCGTCGATCAGCCCTTCCGGCGATCCGACGCCGAGGAAGCCGCCGATCATGAGCCTCGCCCCGTCGGGAATGAGTTCGGCGGTGGCTTCGGCGGTGATCGCGCTTTTTTTCATTCGTCGTGCCCCGCCTATCGTGTGGGCGTGTCGAGATAATGCGTCTCGGAAACGTCACGCAGGCGCGCCGCCGCGGTTTCCGGGGTGATGTCGCGCTGGGGTTCGCCGAGCATCTCGAAGCCCACCATGAATTTGCGCACCGTCGCCGAACGCAGCAGCGGCGGATAGAAATGCGCATGGAAATGCCAGTCGGCGTGCGGCGCGCCGTCCGTTGGACGCTGGTGGAACCCCATTGAATAGGGAAAGTCAGTTTCAAACAGATTATCGTATCGAGTCGTCAGCCGCCGAAGGATATCGGCGAGCCCCCTCGCCTCCTCCCCGGTGAGATCGGCGAAAGAGCCGATATGCCTGCGCGCGAGCACCATCGTTTCGAACGGCCAGATCGCCCAGAACGGCACAAGCGCGACGAAATGATCGTTGCGGCAAACGAACCTCTCGCCCAGTCTTTCTTCCAGCGCCAGATAATCGCAGAGGAGACAGCATCCGTTCTGCGCCAGATAGGCGTTCTGGCGCTTCGATTCCTTGACGGCTTCGTTCGGGACGCTGTGCGTCGCCCAGATCTGGCAGTGCGGATGCGGATTGCTGGCGCCCATCGCCGCGCCACGATTTTCGAAAATCTGCACATAATTGATCGCGTCGAGTTCGCCGAGGCCAATGGTTTCGTCCCGCCATGCGTCGATGACGGGAACGATCTCGGGAACGCTCATGCGCGAAAGAGTCAGATCGTGGCGCGGCGAGAAGCACAGCACGCGGCATCTGCCGGTCTCGCCCTCGGCGACAAGCAGCCCGTCCTGAACGATCTCCTCCGCGGGCGCCTGCGGCGTGAGCGCGGCGAAGTCGTTATCGAATGCGAAGACGCCTCGGTAATGTGGGTTTCGCTGGCCGTTCGCCCGCTCGTTGCCCGGACATAGATAGCAGGTCGGATCATAGCGCGGCCGGTCCGCATCGCGGAGCTTTTCCACCTGACCCTGCCAGGGCCGGCTCGTACGATGCGGCGAGACGAGAATCCATTCGCCCGTAAGCTGGTTTAACCGGCGATGCGAGATGCTGCTCAGCAGGGACACGCGCCGCTCCTATGCGCCGGCAGGGCCCGCGCCGAGACCCGGGACGCAGGTGAGAATGGGCGGCGTGACGCCGGTCGCGATTTGATATCTCTCGGCCGTGGCCTGCGCAAAAGAGTCGGCATGTCGCGCTTCAACGAGATTGATGGTGCAGCCGCCGAACCCACCGCCCATCATCCGGGCGCCATAGACTCCCGGAAGGCTGTGCGCGATGTCGACCATCAGGTCGAGTTCGGCGCAGCTCACCTGATAGTCGTCGCGCAGGCTTTCATGCGAAAGATTCATCAGACGGCCGCACTCCTTGAGGTCTCCCGCGTCGAGCGCCGCGGCGGCGCGCAACGTTCGATCGATCTCGCCGACGACATGACGGGCGCGGCGAAAGACGAGTTCGGGCATCGACTCCGCGTGTCGCATCAATTGGGCGAATGTCACGTCGCGCAACGCCGATACGCCGGCGATCCGAGTGGAGAGCACCGCCACCGCGCGTTCGCAGTCCTCCCGGCGCACATTATATTCATCGCTCGCGAGCTGATGGCGCACCATTGTGTCGCAAAGAACGAGGCGCGCTTGCGGATCGATTGCAACTTTGCGCGATGTGAGGCTGCGGCAATCGAGCAACAGGGCGCTCCCCGCGACGCCGCAGCACGAGATATACTGGTCCATGATCCCGCAGCGCACGCCGACAAACTGATTTTCGGCGCGCTGGCAGATTTTGGCGAGTTCGACTCGGTCGACCTCGGCGCCGGAGATCGTCAGAAGCGCAAAGCCGGCTGAGACTTCAAACGCCGCCGAGGCCGAAAGGCCTGCTCCAATCGGGAGATTTCCGTTGAGGGCGAGATCCGCGCCGCTCAGCCTGTAGCCGGCGCGCTCAAGAAAAATCGCCACGCCCCGGATATAGTCCGTCCAGTCGCCGCGAGGCTGCGCGGCAGAGTCGTCGAGATCGAATTCGACGATTTCGTCCATGATCAGCGAGCGTATGCGAAGATGGCGGTCAGGACGCGGCGCGATGGCGGCCCAGATCGACAGATCAATCGCAGCCGGCATCACGAAGCCGTCGTTGTAATCGACGTGCTCGCCGATCAGATTGATGCGGCCGGGCGCGCGAAAAAGGCGCGGCTCGCGCTCAAAACTCTGGCGGAAGTCGGCAATCAGATCCTGCTCAATCCTCAACTCCATTCCAGCCACAGTCCTATTGTCATGAAACCGTCAAGGCGACGCCGCATCGAACGGCGGCGATAAGGAAGTCAAATGATAGTCCGCGCATGACACGTCAACGCCTTGGCGTTTGCTACTATCCTGAACATTGGCCGCAGTCACGCTGGAGCGAAGATGCGGCCATGATGCAGGAGACCGGTCTTTCCTTTGTCCGCATTGGCGAATTCGCCTGGTCGCGGCTGGAGCCGAACGAGGGGGATTATCGTTTCGAATGGCTTGAGCGCGCTGTCGATGCGCTCGATCGCGCCGGCCTCAAGGTCGTGCTTGGAACGCCGACGGCGACGCCGCCCAAATGGCTCGTCGACAAGATGCCCGATATGGCGGCGCTCGACGCCGAGGGCCGCCCGCGCAAATTCGGCTCGCGCCGGCATTATTGTTTCAGCCATCAAGGCTACGCTCGAGAATGCGACCGAATCGTCGAGCGTTTGGCGCGAGCTTTTGGCGGGAACCCCGCCATAGCAGCCTGGCAGACCGACAATGAATATGGCTGCCATGACACTGTGCTGAGCTATTCGCCGGCGGCCCTGCAGGCGTTCCGCAAATGGTGCGAGACCAAATACCGCTCCATCGAGACGTTGAACGAGGCCTGGGGCAATGTCTTCTGGTCGATGGAATATCGAAGCTTTTACGAGATCGAACTCCCAAATTTGACGGTCACCGAGGCCAATCCCTCGCATCTGATGGACTTTCAGCGTTTCTCGTCGGATCAGGTCGTCGCCTTCAATAGGCGTCAAACCCAAATCATCCGACGACACGCGCCAGATGCGACGATCCTCCATAACTTCATGGGAGCGTTCGTCGATTTTGATCATTATGCGCTCTCTGAGGACCTGGATGTCGCCGCGTGGGACAGCTACCCGCTCGGCTTTCTCGAGCGTTCATCCAACGACGACGCGTTCAAGATGCGCTACATGCGGGTCGGCGATCCCGACTTTCAGGCGTTTCATCACGACCTCTACCGCCAATGCGGACGCGGCAGATGGCAGGTGATGGAGCAGCAGCCGGGCGCGGTGAATTGGGCGCCGTGGAATCCGGCGCCCGCCCAGGGCGCGGTGCGACTCTGGACGTTCGAAGCTTTCGCTGCCGGCGCCGAGACAGTGAGCTACTTCCGCTGGCGGCAGGCGCCCTTCGCGCAGGAGCAGATGCATGAAGCGCTGCTGCTGCCCAACGCCGAGCCCAATGAAGCCTATCAGGCCCTCAGCCGTATCTCCAAAGAGCTTGCCGCGCTCGATGCGCGCGTCGAAACGGCGCGCGCGCAAGTCGCGCTGGTTTTCGACTATGAGAGCGCTTGGGCATGGCGCATCCAACCGCAAGGTCAGGATTTTTCCTATTTCGACCTCATCCTCTCTGTTTATCGGGGTCTGCGGCGGATGGGCCTTTCGGTCGACGTCATTCCGCCCTCGGCGGCGGCCGTCGCCGAGCGCAGGCTGATCATCGCGCCGGCGCTTTTTGCGCCGTCTCGCGATTTTACTGAAGCGCTGGCGAAAAGCGGCGCGACGATGTTGCTGGGTCCGCGCACGGGATCGAAGACAGCCAACTTTCAGATCCCGGCTGAACTGCCCCCCGGCGTTCTACGAAGTCTGATCGACATTCGCGTCAGGCGGGTCGAGAGCCTGCGGCCGGGCGCCTGTGTGAGGATTTCAGAAAAAGGCGCCTTCGTGCGCTGGCGCGAATTTCTCGCGCTTGGAGAAAAAGTCGAGCGAGAGATCGCATCGGGGGACGGCGAGACAGCGCTCGCGCGATGCGACAATGTCTTTTATCTCGCCGGCTGGCCCGACGAAGAACTATTGGACAGCGTGCTGCGCCGCGTTTTCCACGCCGCCGGCATATCGACGCTCGATCTTCCGGAGGATATCCGCGTCCGCGACAATGGCGCGACTCGCTACGTGTTCAATTACGGACCCCGAGCCACCGATATCTCGGCGCTCGTCGGGGAAGAAACTCTCCTGCTTGGCGATCGGCTTCTCGAACCTTGCGGCGTCGCGGCGTTCAGGCGTCGCGTCTGACGCGCGCGCCACTCAGAACACGAGCCAAGAAGCGACGACGAAATAGGTCATGAGCGAAAAGGTGTCCTGGACCACGGTTGCGACAGGCCCGGAGCCGAGCGCCGCGTCATAGCCGAGCCTTGCAAAAAGCCACGGCATCAGAAAGCCGAACGCCGTTGCGATCGTGCTCGCGACGGCCAGGGAGATCCCCACGGTGGCGGCGAGGCCGACGCTCGAAAAGAAGAACCAAACAATTGGGAACGCGAGACAGCCGAGCATCGAGCCGAGCAGCGCCCCCGTGCCCAACTCCCCGAGGAAGAGCGGCAGCAGCGCCGAATCGGTCAACGACAAGCCACGGACGACAACCACCTCCGATTGCGTGCCGACCGAGTCGGCGAGATAGACGATCGCGGGAATAAAAAAGGCGACCGCGATGTGAGCGCTGAGCGCAGTCTCAAAGCGCGACATCATGGCGGTCGCCGCGGCGCTCCCAGTCATTCCGACGAGCAGCCAGGGCAATCGATAGAGCGCGCGGCGGTGCGGCGCGGCCGTCAAGGCGTCTTTCGCAGCCTCTGACTTGCCGAGGATGCCCACCATGTGGTGCAGATCCTCAAGATGCTCGTCCCGCAGGATCGTCATGAGCGCGCGCGCCGGCACGGCGCCGAGAAGTCTTCCATCCGCGTCGCAGATCGCCAGTATCGACAGCCCTGAGCGAATGGCGACGCTCGCCGCATCTTCGCGGTCCGCGTCGATGGAAACGCTATAGCCCTCAGCCGCTCTTGCTATGTCCTGCAGAGCTGTCGTCTCCGCCGCGCCGAGGAGATCGCGTATGGCGACGACGCCGACGAGGCGACCGTCTTCGGCCAGCACGAAGACGTGGGAAGCGTCCTCGAATGGCTCGCCGATCAATCGTGCGCGCGCTTCGCCAACGCTCTCCTGCCGGCCAGCCATGGGCACACGCGTCACGAGGTAGCGCTCCACGGTCTGGCCGTTCATCTGGGCGACTCGTATGCGGTCTGTTTGCGGAAAACGGGACAGTGCGGTCATGACGTTTTATGATGTTCTTGAGAGAGGGAAGCATTCCGCCTGATCAGCAGCGCGCAGCTGCAGGTCATAGGATGGGCCGCGTGACAATGATGTGACGAACCCTTACGCTCATTTCGTGCGCACATCGATTGTTGCATGCTAGGTGTTTTGGTAGATTTCTTGACCGTCGCCGCTCTGATTTGGCGGCCGCCCGGAGCGAATGGACCGGAGTCGCAGTGATGAAACCCTTTCAGTTTGCGTTGGGCGCTTTGACCGGCGCCGCCGCCGTTCTGCTCCTGAACCGCCAAGGCGCGCAACGCGTGCGTCCGGTCGCCAAAGCGGCGCTGAAAGCCGCAGTGATGGCGTATCACGAGGCGCGCGTGCAAAGCGCCGAACTCGCCGAAGCTGCCGAGGATCTCTTCGCCGAAGCGAAGGCCGAAGCCGCCGCCGACATCTTCGCCGCGGCTGTGGCGGCCGCTCAGGCGAAGGCTGCGCAAGCCAAACACGATCCGAAACCCGAAGCGACGCCAAAACCCGAGAGCGCGGCGCCAACGGGCGAGGCTGCGGCCTCGCGCGCGGCTGGCGAGAGCGCATAGATGGGCGACGCGACTCTACCACTGGCGCAGGTGGCTCATGCCATGCCCGGCCGCGCGCGGCTGCGCGTCGCCGACCGTCGCGGCGACGCCGCTTATTTCGCTTCGATCTCCAAGGGACTTTCGGCGATCGCGGGGGTCCGCGCCGTCGAAGTGGCGCCGCTGACGGGCAGCGTGCTCATTCAGCACAGCGGACCGCTGGCGCGCATCGGCGTCGCGGCGCAGGAGGCCCGGCTATTTGTTGTCGGCGAAGCGCCTCCGGTCGCGCGCGTCGCGCCGGAAGTCTCCATCGACCCAAAGGCAGTCGCAGCGGTTGCTCTCCTTGGCGCGGCGCTATGGCAGATGTCGCGAGAAAGCATCTTTCCGCCTGCCATCACTCTGCTTTGGTACGCAAGCCGACTTGGCGGATTCTGGTCGCTCAATGGCGACGGCGACGGCGGCGATTAGGCCTATTCCTTCAGCGCATCCACGACGTCGATCGCTTCCCAGGGAAGGTCGAGATCGGCGCGGCCGAAATGGCCGTAGGTCGCAAGCGGAAGATAAAAGCCCGCTGGCCCGGACCTCTGAGGCGCCCTGCGCAAGCCGAAACGGCGAACGATCGCTGCGGGTCGGAAATCCATGAGCTGGGCGAGCCGTCTGGCGAGCTTCTCATCCGCCAGCCAGCCGGTGCCGAAAGTTTCGACTGAAAGACTGAGCGGCTCCGCCTGCCCCGCCGCGTAGGCGAGATGCACTTCGCAGCGCTCGGCGAGCCCCGCCGCGACGATATTCTTGGCGGCGTGCCGCGCGGCGTAAGCGCCGGCGCGCTCGATGCGCGAAGGATCCTTGCCTGAAAGCGCCGAACCGCTCTGGCGCGCGATTTCGCCATAGGCGTCGATCCCGCTCTTGCGCCCGGTCAGGCCAGCGTGGCGCGCCGGTCCGCCGATTTCAAAGCTTTCGCCGGCGTTGACATGTATCCTCGTCTGACCGTCGGCCTTCATGTCGCCCACCGAGAGCGAATCGAGCGCGAGCGCACGCAGCCGGTCGAGTTTAGCGTCGTCCATTGCCGCGCCGTCGAAGGCGACGGTCAAAGAGACTCCATAAATGCGCGCGGGACGGCCGCCGCGATATTCGACCGACACTTGCGTCTTGGCGTCGGGCGAGAGCGCCGAAAATCCGTCGCGCCGCGCCGCGTCCAGCGCGCGCGCGACTCTGTGGGCGAGGCTGATCGGCGCCGGCATGAATTCGGGCGTCTCGCGACAGGCGTAGCCAAACACATTGGCCTGCTCATGCGCGACGCGCCTGCCGATCGCGGCGTCGTCTTCGAGTTCCTCAAGCGGCGGTTCGCGCGCCTCGAGCGGAAGTTCGATGAAGCTCGTCAGGATCGAGCAATTTCGCGCGTCGAAGCTCCCGGCGGCGTAGCCGGCGTCTTGCATCACGGCGCGCGCGAGCGCCGGCAAATCGACGAGCGCGTCGGCGGCGTATCGCGCTGCGAGAAAAACGACGCCTGTCGCAAGCGCGCATTCGACGGCGGCGCGCGCGCGATCATCTTCGCGCAGCAAAGCATCTATGGCGGCGTCGCTGATCTGATCGCAGAGCTTGTCTGGATGCCCGGGCGTCACCGATTCGGATGTGAAGATCATGTCAGGCGACATGGTTTTCTCCGTTGGCGCGCGGCGCTTCTTCGCGATCCGCGATTCTGCCGATGATATCGTTGGCGAGCGAGCTGCCGAGCGCAATCGCGCCGATCCGCAACAGATCGCCGGCGACAAGCGGCGACAGGCCAAGAAGGCGCCGGGTCAAAGGAAAAAGCTGCACGCCCGCCTGCAGCAGCAGGGTCGCGCCGACGGCGCCGTAGAGTGTCTTGTTGGCGGGCCTGCCAATCTCGGAACTCAGGCCTCGCGACTCGGAGCGACAGGACAGGCTGTGGAGCAGCTGGCCGCAGGTGAGCCCATGAAAGGTGACGGTGCTGGCGCGCCCGCCGCCTGCGCCGCCGCCGAGGCTGAAGTAGCCGATAAGCGCCGCTACGCCCATCACCGAGCCCTCGCGAAGAATTCGCCGGAAGTCCGACGCCGCGAGAATGGGCGCTTTCGGATCATGCGGAGGCTTGTCGAGCACGTCGGGCTCCGGGGGTTCGAGACCCAGCGCGATCGCCGGCAGCGCGTCGGTGGCCAGATTGAGCCAGAGCAATTGCATCGGCGTCAGCGGCTCGCCGCTGCCGACAAGGGCGGCGCCGAGCATGGCGATTGTCTCCGACGCATTCGTGGACACAAGATAGCGCAACACCTTGCGAATATTCGCGTAGGTGGCGCGGCCGAGGCGTATCGCCTCGACGACGCCGTCCATGTCGTCGGTCGCGAGCACGATGTCGGCGACCTGACGCGCGACGTCGGCGCCATCGCCGCCCATGGCGATTCCGACGTCGGCGGCGCGCAGCGCGGGGCCGTCGTTGACGCCGTCGCCGGTCATGGCGACGATATGGCCGTGGCCCTGCAGCGCTTTGACGATGTTCAGCTTGTCGACGGGGCTGACGCGCGCGAAGACGTGCGGCTGTCTCGCCAGCGCCTCAAGCATCTCGGGCTGCATTTTCGCCATCTGCCCGGCTTCGAGCACGCGCAGCTCGCCGCCGTGATTGAGATCGAGCCGGCGCGCAATCGCGAATGCCGTCGCGCTCTGATCGCCGGTGATCATCACCGTGCGCACGCCAGCCCGGTGCAGCTGCTTGAGCGCCGGGCCGACGCTGGCGCGAATGGGATTGGCCATGCCGGCGAGGCCGAGCCAGGTCAGATCGCGCTCGTTGCGGGGATCGCCGCCGCTTTCGCCAATCGCGACGCCAAGGACGCGCAGCGCGTCGCCGGCCATACGTTCATTGGCCCTGAGGACGGCCGTCCGCGCCGTTGAGTCGAGCGGCGCGACGCCATCGACGGCGCGGCGGTTCGCGCAACGCGCCAACACCTCGACTGGATCACCTTTGACGCAAAGCACGCGCGCGCCGTCAGTCGTTTCGTGGAGCGTGCTCATGCGCTTGCGGCCTTCGCCGCGCGCGACATTCGCCTGCACAGGCGCAGATCGCCGAAGCGCGACGGGATCGACGCCCATGGCCACCCCCGCTTCCACCAGCGCTGTTTCGGTCGGCGTGCCCTCGATCTGCCAATCGTTCGCGGCGGGCTCAACCGCAGCGTCGCTGCAAAGAGTCGCGACTTCGAAGAGGCGACGCGCAATATCAGTGGTTGCGGCGTCGGCGTCGACGCCCTCGCGCAACAGTCGGCCCTCTTTGAGTTCAAACGCCCCATTGTCGACGTGAACACGAACCGCCGCCATGCGGTTTTCGGTGAGCGTGCCGGTCTTATCGAGTCCGATCGTCTCGATCGCGCCAAGCGTCTCCACGGCGTCGATCTTGCGCACCAGCACCTTGCGCTTGCGCATGTCCTGCACGCCTAACGCGAGCGTCGTGGTCGCGATCGCGGGAAGTCCTTCGGGAATGGCAGCCACTGCGAGTGAAATCGCGCTGCGCAGAGTGGGGATCAGACCGTGTCCACGCATGACGCCGAGCAGAAAGACGCTTGCGCAAATGACGCCATTGACGATGACGAGTTCGCGCTCCACGTCGCCAAGTTCGCGCTGTATGGGAGTCTGCGGCCGCTGCAGCGCGCCGAGCAGTTGCTGCACGCGGCCGATCTCGGTCTGCGCGCCGATGGCGGTGACGATGGCTGCGCCTGATCCGCCGGTGACCGACGTCCCGCGAAACACCATGTTGCGACGATCTGAAACGCCCGTATCCGGGGACAGGACGATTCTTGCGTCCTTGGGCGCCGGTTGCGCCTCGCCGGTCAGCGCCGATTCGTTCACCGTCATGTCGTCGCTGGCGATCAGCCGCGCGTCCGCCGGCACGGAGGCGCCGCGCTCGATCAGCAGAAGGTCGCCAGGCGCGAGATCGCGCGAATCTATCCTTGATCGCACCCCGTTACGGATGACGACGGCCTCTGACAGCTCTTCGCCGGCAAGACTCGAAATCGTGCGATCCGCCTGCCGCTCGGTGGCGGCGGCGATCCCGGCATTGATCAACACCACCGCGGCGATCATCACCGCATCGGCGACGCCGCCGGTCGCCAACGACACCACCGCCGAGACGCCGAGCAAGGCGATCGGCAGGCTGGTCATCTGTTCGGCGAAAATAATCGCCGCCGAACGCGGGTCTGCGCGGCGAAGCTCGTTGCGTCCCCATTTCTGCAGTCGTTCCGCCGCGTCCTCCGCCGTTAAGCCTTGAGCGACGTTCGTTTCGAGCCGCAGGGCGAGCGCGTCGACAGGCTCGGCGTGAGCGGCGTTTTGCGGAGCTGTCGCGGCGGCGCCTTCGCCCGCGTCCCACATCGGCGCTTCAGCAACCGCCGTTTCGAGCGCCTGCATCAGCCGCGCGCTTGTGAGCGGCGGCTGAAACTCGACGAGAGCCGAACCCGTCAAAGCGCTGGCCCGAACGAAGAGGACTCCCGGCAAGCGTCGAAGGCGTTCCTCGACGGACTGCGCGAGCGTCGCGCGGCCGCGCAGCGCCATATGGCGCAGCCGCGCGCGGCCGGAACAAGCGTCGTGAATCAGCTCCGCGTTGAATTGCGCGCAGGACTCGACGCCGAAGCGAGGTGAGCCTACGGGCGCGTCATCTGAGTCCGCTTCAGCCAGGATCATCGAGCACATTGTCTGACGCGCATCGAAGCCCGCATTTCACGACCGTTCGATGACATTTTGGGCGCATCGATCGCGCGAGCAAAGCGCTTCATCGCCGCAGCGCACGCAATGTCGGCGCGCCGCAGCGTGTGAGGCCGCTACTATAGTTGCGCGTGGGATTGGCGCAACCGCCCGGCCCGTCGCAAGCCTGTAAGGCGCCAGGCGGCGAAGCGGCGCATCTCGCGCTTGCGAAATTCTACGGTCCGCGGAACCTTAATGGACGGTCGGCGTTCCCCAGACGCGGGAAGCTTATATTGTGCTTTGTCTGTCCGCGAATTTAAGAGAGGCTGTCGTTTTCAATTTCATCGATTCGGGTGGGAGCGAAACCATGTTTCCGAAAAAGCTGCGCGCGGCGAGCTTCGCCGCGGCTGGACTCATCGTCGCAGCGAGCAATTGCTTTGCACAGTCGACCGCGCCCATCAAAGTAGATCAGGGATTGACATGGACCGAAGCCGTCCGCAAAAATTTCTACAGCCGCGATCAGGGCTCGCGACTTATTCCCCTGGCCTGGCTTAAAGCGCTTAAGCACCCTAACGGCGAGACTTTCCTTGCCGACGGCTTGGCGCGATACGGCTATCTTCCGGACGACGCCAATCCACAAAGAGGTCTGCCGATCGGATTCAGCGTCGCGCGCGAGAAAGAGGGTGACGTCGTCGGTCTGACCTGCGCCGCCTGTCACACGCGTCAAATCGAGGTCGAGGGCAAGGCCTATCGAATCGACGGCGGTCCGGCGATCGCCGACCTCGGCGCCTTCTGGGCGGAGCTCAACGCGGCGGTCCATCGCGCGCTCGCCAGCGAGCAGAGCTTTGCAGACTTCGCGAAATCGGCGCTTGGCGCCTCGCCGTCGCCGCAACAGATCGCGGCGCTCCGCAAGGCCGTCGAAGAGTGGTCGGCGCCGTTCGACGCGATCACCCAGGAAGGGCTGCTGAAAGCCAAACCTTGGGGCCTTGGACGTCTCGACGCCGTCGGCATGATCTTCAATCGCGTCGCCGGTCTCGACATCGGGCCGCCGCCGACGTTCATCCTGAAGGAGAACATGAAGCCCGCGGATGCGCCTGTCCGCCCGCCCTTCCTTTGGAACGCATCGATTCAAGATCGCACGCAGTGGCCCGGCTTCGCCGAGAACGGCAACACGATCCTGGCCCTCTCGCGCAATCTCGGCGAAGTCTATGGCGTCTTCGGGATCTTTCATCCCAAACAGAACGACGCGCGTCCTCTCGGCTTCGATTACGACGCAGACAATTCGGCGAATTTCGCCGGCCTGCTGTCGCTGGAGCAGTCGATCGAGCGACTGGGTCCCCCGCGATGGCCATGGCCCGTCGATCGCAATCTCGCGGCGACAGGCAAGGCGATTTTTGCGCGGCCAAAAGACAAGGGCGGCTGCGCCGAATGTCATGGCATACAGGAGCTGCCGAATGGCAATTGGGTGACGCCCATAACGCCCATAGGCGAAATTGGAACTGACGCGAAAGAACTGCTCAACCTTAAGCGGACAACCGTCAGCACCGGCGTGCTTACGGGCGCATCGATTCCCTTTCTGATGGAGCCTCTGAAAGGGGAGAATGAAGCGATCGCTAATGTGCTCGGCGTGGCCGTGCGCGGCGCGGTTCTTCAATACTATTTTCCCGGCGTTCGCATCGATCCCAGGTTGCGCGCGCGCGTAGAGCAGGCGCTGCTGAAGGCCGATGACGCGGTCGCCTTCGCGAAACCCCTGCTGAAGGCGCGAATCGCAGAGAAGCTGATGACGCCAAAGATCAAGGAGACGCTTTCGCAGCTGAAGGGCGCGTATCCGCCGCCGCCCGGGACGATCAAGCCGCCGCCCGGCTATGAGGCGCGCGTGCTTCAGGGGATCTGGGCTGCGGCGCCCTATCTGCACAATGGCTCCGTCGCGTCGCTCGTAGAACTCCTCAAGCCTGCGAAAGAGCGCGCGTCACGCTTCCAGGTCGGGCCGGCATATGACATCGTCAATGTGGGCCTGGCGACCGAGCAGACAAAGTTCAACTATACGCAGCCGAGCGATGATTGCGTCGATCCGCGCGCGCCAACTGGCGACGGCCATTGCGGTCACGAATTTGGCGTAAGCCTGTCGGCCGAGGAGAAGAAAGCGCTGCTCGAATATTTGAAGACCCTTTAGCGTGCGCCGTTCTTGAGCGCGCGCAATACCAATCAAAGATTTTGAGGGGAGGGCAAAATGACGACAAGACGGAGCGCGTCCATCGCGACCGCGATGCTGATGGCGGTCTCAGCAAGTCCGCGCGAAGCCGCCCGCGCCGAAGAAGCGAAAGCCGCGGCTCCCGTGGCCCCGCTCACCAAATTCGAGAAAGCGCCGCAGGGCGAAAGCGAGCAGATCGGGCAGATCATCGCGCTCACCACGCAGCTTCTGCAGATGCGCTACCCGGAAGGGATGGCGCGGCGCGGCGTGCATCCAAAGGATCACGGCTGCGTCAGAGCGACATTTACCGTCAATCCAGACATCCCTCAAAATTATCGAGCCGGCGTATTCGCGACGCCGGGAAAAAAATATCCGGCCTGGATTCGCTTCTCCAACGCAACGCCCTTTCTCGCGCCCGATCTCGGCAAGAACGGTCCCGACAGTCGCGGCATGGCGATCAAACTGATCGGCGTCGAAGGCGATACGCTCTTAAACGAACCCGGCGCGAAGACGCAGGATTTTCTGCTGATCAACCTTCCCGGCTTCGCCTTCCCGAACGTTTCCGAATATCTGGAAGTCACGAAAATTCAGCTCGCAAAACGCGACGACATCACGTCGTTTTTTGCGCCGCCCTTGTCGCCCGAAAGATTGAAGACGATTGCGGTCGTCACGAAGATCAAGCAGACCAACGTCGGCAATCCGCTGGAGAGTCCTTATTTCTCCGCCGCGCCGTTTCTTTATGGCCCCGACAAGGTCGCAAAGTTCAGCGTGGCGCCGAGAAGCGCGGAAAAGACGCCCGTGCCGGCAAATCCAAGCACGAATTATCTGCGGGAAGCAATGAAGAAGAGCCTCGATCCCGCGATTGGCAAGCCCGCCGTCTTCGATTTCAGCGTGCAGCTGCGAAACGACGAGTCGCTGCCGATCGAAGACGCGACCGCCGAATGGCCGGAGGCCACGGCGCCGACGCAGAAGGTCGCAATGATCGAAATCGACCCGCAGGATTTCGACAATCCCTATCAGGTGACCGAATGCGAGCATATGGCGTTTACGCCATGGCACGGACTGACGGCGCATCAACCGATCGGCGGCATCAACCGGCTGCGACGCGACGTCTATATCGCCTCCTCGAAGTTCCGGTCCCAGCCCAAAGAGCCGACGGGGTTTCCGAAATGGCCATGGTGACGCGTCTCACGCGCGCGGCGCGCATCTCGCTTGTCGTATGTACGGCGCTGGCGTCACAGGCTGCTCTCGTGGGGCCGGCTTTCGCGCAAACGGCGCCTTCCGGCGGCGAGTGGCGCGCCGAGCAGGAAAAAAGACTGAAGGCGCTCGACGCCTATATCAGCCGCAAGCCGATCGCCTATCGCTGGTTTGCGGATTTTCCCTTTGGCCTTACCGACGGGACTCCGTTCATCATTCTGAAGCTGCTGCCGAAGCTCGCGCCGGAAGAATGGGGAAGCGCGGATAATTTTCTCGACGTCGCCGGGCTCTTCATCGACGAGCGCGATCCGACCTACCCCATCGCGCGCGGCTTCGGCTGGACAGGACTGTCGCGTGACAATCCGAACGGCGCCGTCGATTACGCGGCTTTGAGTTGCGGCGCCTGCCACATCGGTCGGGTGCGTCTCGAAGACGGCAGTCTGCGCTATCTCGACGGCGGCGTGAACGCGCAGTTCAACCTCGTTCAATATCGCGTCAGAGTGAAAAACACGATCAAGAGGATCACCGCGGACGCGACAACGCCCGAAGAGAAGATCGAACGCGCGACGCGCGCCATTCTCGTTGCGCTCGACGCGGCTCATGCGCAAGACGGGAATTTCTTCTACAAGAATTACTCTTTCGCTGGCCGCCGCTTCGACGCCGCCTATGAGACGCGTCAGATCGAGCTCTTCATGCAGGATGCGCCGGCGATCGTCGGCAAATTCCTGACGCGGGCCGGGCTCGAATATGTTTCTCTGCTCGACCTCGTCTACAAGAACTACAAGGGTTTCGAGGAGCAGATGACGCAGGGCTTCGGCGGAATGGCCGACGCGACCGGCGTCAGCACGTCGATGGCTTACGCCGCCGCCGAGGCGCGCGGCGAAAATCCCGATCCGAAGACCAGCCTGCCGCCCACGCCGGGCATCACCGACTTCATGGCCGTATGGGAGCAGGAGAAGCGTCTGGCGCGCTGGTCGCCGGATCACGCGCAGCTGATCGATGGCGGCGGACAATGGAACGGCAACATCCCGATTCCGATCTTCCGCAATCTCGCCGCCGAATTGACGCTCGGACTCGGACCCGACACCGATATTCGCATCGCCGCCTTCAGCGAGGATCTGCTGCGCGGCCTGCCGGCGCTGGTCTATCCCTTCCCCGTCGATCTTGCGCTGGCGAAAAAGGGCGCGGCGCTGTTCGAGGAGAACTGCGCGGCGTGCCACCGCCCGCATAACGGCAAGGTTTACGACCTCGGGACGGATCTCGGCCGCGCGCGCGTCGTCAGCGACGCGATCGCGAAAAACGCCCGCGACAGCTTCACGAAGATTTGTCCGCCGACGAGAGTCGTCGAGATGCCGCCCGCGGGCGACCGAGTCGCGCCCTGCGCGAAGTTCGAAGACGTGTCGCTGGAGAACCGCGCCGACGTCTCAATGGCCGATCCGAAGGCGCATGAGGGCTATAACGCGCTGCCGCTTGGCGGCGTGTGGGCGCAGGCCCCCTATCTGCACAACGGCTCAGTGCCGACGCTCTATCATCTCCTCGCGCCGCGCGAGCGACCGGCCGTCTTCGTCAAGAGCCGGCTTGATTACGATAGGAAGCTCGTCGGCTTTTCCTGGGAGCCGGCGCAGACGCTTTCGCGCGAGGGCTATCGTTTCGACACGACGTCCTTTCCGGCGCTCTCCAACAAGGGGCATGACAAGGACGTCGTCGAGGACGGCAAGACGCTGAAGCTCGATTGGTCGGACGACGTCGACGGCGCCATGGCTATCGTCGAATATCTGAAGACGAGGTGACATTCGAACGCCAACCGAGGTCGGGCGCCAGCCGTCCTACAGCCGTCATGCCCGGCCTTGTGCCGGGCATCCACGCCGGGACATCGCGAAACGCATCGCGCGGGGGCGGTGTATATTCGTCTCATGTTCTCACATTTGCGTGTCGTCGCGTGGATGGCCGCGACAAGCGCGGCCATGACGCGGTGGGAGCCCTTCCGTCTCTCACCCCGCCTTGACTCTCCCGTGTGGCGAGTCATTATAAGAACATAACAGGAACACGAGAGATGACCCATCCGCTGGCGTCGCTGCGGAAAAGCCTGGCTTGCGCCTATCCCTCCGCAACTTCCGAGATGATCGCGCTCGGCGCGGAAAGCCTCGATCGGCGGCTTGGCGGCGGGATTCTCCGCGCGGCGCTGCACGAGGCCTATGCCGAGACTGGCGCCGACGCCCCGGCGGCGACGGGCTTCGCCCTGGCGCTCGCCAGGCGCGCGATGGCGGGGGAAGAGAAGCCGCTGCTCTGGGCGCGGCAGGAGGCGCTGAGCGCCGAATCCGGCGCGCCCTATCCGCCGGGCCTCGCCGACATCGGCCTCGACCCTGCCGCCGTCGCCCTCATCCGCGTGCGCGACGCCAGGGAGGCGCTGCAGGCGGGCGCCGAAGCCGGACGCTGCGCAACTGTGGGCGCGACGCTGATCGAACTCTTCGGCGACGCGCGCGCCTATGACCTGACCGCGAGCCGGCGCCTCGCTATGGCCGCCGCCGCCGCCGGCGCGCCGATCTTTATCGCGCGCGTCGCCGCCTCCCCTGCGCCGAGCGCCGCCGCGAGCCGCTGGCTCGTGCGCGCCGCGCCTTCCCGCGCGCTCGGAGCGAATGCGCCGGGGTCCGCGGCTTTTACGATTTTTCTGCTGCGCCAGCGTGGCGGCGCGGCGGGGCAAGAGTGGCATGCGTGGCGTGTGGAGTGGAACCGTGACCGTGGCGCCTTCGAGGACAGAACATTCGACGCATCGTCGCTATCTGGCCCTGTGGCTCCCCTTCCTGTCGGCGGAGCGCCTGGCGAAGACGCGCCGCAGACAGCCGAACGCAAGTTCGGATGACGCGCCGCTTATTCTCGTCAAGAAAGAGCGCAGCGCGCTGCGCATCGACGCGCTCGATCGAAAGGCGATCGCGCTCGGCCTGACGCCAGGCATGACGCTCGCCGACGCGCGCGCCCGCGCGCCCCATCTTGCCGTCGCCCAGGCCGACGCGGAGGCGGACGAGCGGCTGATGCTGCGGCTTGCCGCCTTTTGCGAACAGTTCACGCCGCTCGTGGCGCTCGATCCGCCCTGCGGCCTCATGCTCGACGCGACCGGCTGCGCGCATCTTTTCGGCGGCGAAGCGGCGATGCGGGCCTGCGTCCTGCAGGCGATGGCGCGGCTCTCCTTTACCGGCCGCGCCGCCGTCGCCGGAACGCCCGAGGCGGCGCGCGCCCTGGCGCGTTTTGGCCAAGAGGTCGTCACGCCTCCGGGCGAAGATGAAAATTTCACCCGCCCGCTGCCCATCGCCGCGCTCGAAGCGCCAAGGGAGACGAGCGTGGCGCTGACGCGCGCGGGACTTACGACATTGGGCGATCTCGCCGATCGCTCCTCGGCCGCGCTGACGGCGCGTTTCGGCGCTGAGACGATGCGTCGGCTGACGCGCATTCTGGGACGCGAAGACGCGCGCATCACGCCCTTGCGGCCCTTGCCGGAATGCATGGTCGAGCGGCGTTTCGCCGAGCCCTTCCTCGATCTTTCTGCGATAGAGAATGTTCTGCGCCCGCTGATCGCGGAAGCGGCCGGCATTCTGGAAAAGCGCGGCGAGGGCGGCCGCGCGTTTGAAGCGCGCTTCTTTCGCACCGACGGCGCCGTTGCGGCCGTGCATTTCGAAACCGGCGCGCCCTCGCGCAATGTCGAGGCGCTTCTGCGGCTCTTCAGGCTCAAGGCCGACTCGCTCGCCGATCCGCTCGATCCCGGCTACGGCTTCGACGTCATCCGCTTTTGCGTCCTGCGCGCCGAAACTCTGGCGCAAAGCCAGACCGGCTTCGATCGGCAGGGCGCGCAGGACAGCGACGTCGCCGATCTCGTCGATCGCCTCGCGGCGCGCTTTGGCCGCGAACGCGTGCTGCGCTTTGCGGCGCATGAGACGCATGATCCCGTGCGCGCCGCCTCCTATGTTTACGCCGCCGCGTATGCTTCTTTTCGGCCTTCCTGGCCGAAGCCGGAGCCGGGCGAGCCGCCCTTGCGGCCGCTGTTCCTGTTCGATCCGCCGCAGCCCATCGAAACGATGGCTGAGACGCCGGACGGACCGCCGATGCATTTCAAATGGCGGCGCGTGCGCCACATGATCGCCCGCGCCGAAGGGCCGGAGCGCATCGCCCCGGAATGGTGGCGCAACGCAGTCGGCCGCGAAAGGCAAACGCGCGACTATTATCGGCTGGAGGACCGCGAAGGCCATCGCTTCTGGGTGTTTCGCGAGGGCCTCTATGAAAGCGAAACCGCCGCGCCGCGCTGGTTCCTGCATGGGCTCTTCGCATGAGCGCGCCTTACGCCGAACTCGTCGCGGCGACGAATTTTTCTTTCCTGCGCGGCGCGTCGCATCCTGGCGACATGGCGCTGACGGCGCTGCTGCTCGGCCATAGCGGCATTGGCGTCGCCGACCGCAACAGCGTCACCGGCGTCGTGCGCGCCTATGCGGCGCTTAAGGAGCTGCAAGAAAAGCTGAGCGATCCGCCGGCTGGCGATGATGCGGCGCTTCTCGCGCAACTTACCCCAGAGCGCGTCCAATCCTTCAAGCTCGTCGTTGGCGCGCGGCTCGTCTTCGCCGACGAGACGCCCGACATCGTGGTTCATCCGCAAAATCGCGACGGCTGGGGAAGGCTCACGCGGCTGCTCACGACAGGGAATCTGCGCGCCAAAAAGGGCGACTGCCGTCTTTATTTTGACGATCTCGCGCAGGCCGCGCGCGATCTGCTGCTGATCGTCATGCCTTCGCGCAACCTCTCGCGCCTGCCATCGACGCTCGCGCGTCTCAACGATCTTACGCAAGGCGACGTCTGGCTCGGCGCGACCATGCCGCGGCGCGGCGACGACAGGCGGCGTCTTGCAAAACTGCAAGAGATCGCCGCGCGAACGCAGACGCCTTTGCTGGCGACGAATGACGCGCTTTACGCCGATCCCGGCCAGCGCGATCTGCAAGACGTCATGACCTGCATTCGCGAAGGCGTGACGCTTGCGCAAGCCGGACGCCGGCTGGAGGTCAACGCCGAGCGCCATTTGAAGACGCCCGACGAAATGATCCGTCTCTTTGCCGACGCGCCACAGGCGATCGAGGAGACGCAATCTTTTCTCGCGCGCGTCGATTTCTCGCTCGACCAGTTGAAATATGAATATCCGGACGAGCCCGTTCCGCCAGGCCGCAATCCTCAGGAATGGCTCGAGGAGCTGACCTATCGCCACGCGGCGATGCGCTATCCGCAAGGCGTGCCGGAGAAGGTCGAGAAACTCCTGCGCGAGGAGCTGGCGCTCATCGAGACGCTCGACTACGCGCGTTATTTCCTCACCATTCACGACATCGTGCGGATCGCCGAAGACAAGGGAATTCTCTGCCAGGGGCGCGGCTCAGCCGCCAATTCCGCCGTCTGCTATGTGCTCGGCGTCACCTGCGTCGATCCGGCGGAGAATGATCTGCTCTTCGCCAGATTCATCTCGCAGGAGCGCAAGGAGCCGCCCGACATCGACGTCGATTTCGAGCATGAGCGGCGCGAGGAGATCATCCAGCATATTTACGCGAAATACGGCCGCGAGCGCGCGGGACTCGTCGCAACCGTCATCAGCTACAGGCCGCGCAGCGCCATTCGCGAAGTTGGCAAGGTCTTCGGACTGACCGAGGACGTGACCGCCGCGCTCGCCAGCACGCAATGGGGCAGCTGGGGCTCCGACATTCCGCAGGCCTATATCCGCCAGACCGGACTTGATCCCGAAAATCCCGTCATCCGCCGCGCCATTCATTTCGCGACGCGGCTGCTCGGCTTTCCGCGCCATCTCTCGCAGCATGTTGGCGGTTTCGTCCTCGCGCGCGGGCGTCTCGACGAACTGACGCCCATCGCCAACGCCGCCATGCCGGAGCGCACCTTCATCGAATGGGACAAGGACGACATCGACGCGCTCGGGCTGATGAAGGTCGACGTGCTCGCGCTTGGCATGCTCACCTGCATCCGCAAATGTTTCGACTATCTGCGCGCCCATGAAGGAAAGGACATGGGCCTCGCCGACGTGCCGGTCGAGGACGCGGTGACCTACGACATGCTGTGTCGGGGCGACTCGATCGGCGTCTTTCAGGTCGAGAGCCGCGCACAGATGAACATGCTGCCGCGCTTGAAGCCGCGCGAATTTTACGATCTCGTCATTCAGGTGGCGATCGTTCGTCCGGGGCCGATCCAGGGCAATATGGTGCATCCTTATCTGCGCCGACGCTCCGGAAGCGAGCCGGTCACCTATCCCTCGCCGGCGCCAGAGCACGGACCGGCGGACGAATTGCGCAAGGTGCTCGAAAAGACCAAGGGCGTGCCGCTCTTTCAGGAGCAGGCGATGAAGCTCGCCATGGTCGCCGCGAAATTCTCCGACGTCGAAGCCAATCGTCTGCGGCGCGCGATGGCGACCTTCCGCAATGTCGGAACCATCCATCAATTCGAGGCGCTGATGGTCGAGCGCATGGCGGCGCGCGGCTATGACCGCGACTTCGCGCAAAGCTGTTTCGAGCAGATCAAGGGCTTCGGCTCTTATGGCTTTCCCGAAAGCCACGCCGCGTCCTTCGCCAAGCTCGTCTACATCTCCTCCTGGATCAAATGCCACTATCCGGCGATCTTCGCCTGCGCGCTGCTCAATTCGCAGCCGATGGGCTTTTATGCGCCGGCGCAGATCGTGCGCGACGCGCGCGAGCATGGCGTCGACGCGCGCGCCGTCGACGTGAATTTCAGCGAATGGGACAATACGCTGGAGCGCGCAAAAGATGGAACGTTGGCGCTGCGCCTCGGCTTTCGGCAGGCGGACGGCGTGCATGAGAGCGAAGGGAAACGCATCGTCAAAGCGCGGACGAAACCCTATGACAGCGTCGAAGATCTCGCGCGGCGCGCGGCGCTCAACGCCGCGACGATGCGGGCGCTCGCCGACGCTGACGCTTTCCGCTCCTTGCAAAGCGACCGTCGCGACGCGCTCTGGGCCGTGCGGCGTCTGCCGGACGCGAAACCCCTGCCGCTCTTTGCCGCCGCGGACGCGCGCGAACTCGCCAAGGAAGAAGATCCGCTGCTGCCGCAGATGTCGCTCGGCGAACATGTCGCGGCCGATTATCAAACGTTGCGGCTGTCGTTGAAAGCGCATCCAATGGCGGTGCTGCGGCCCATTTTCACGCGCGATCGGATCATGTCTTGTGCGGAAGTTACGGCGCTCGCCGACGGCGCCTTTGCGCGCGGCGCCGGCGTCGTGCTGGTGCGGCAGCGGCCGGGACAGGGCAACGCCATTTTCGTCACGCTCGAAGACGAAACCGGCATTCTCAATATCGTCATCTGGGCGCGGCTCTTCGAGCGCTATCGCCGCGAAGCCATGGCGTCACATCTCATGCTGGTGGAAGGACGAGTGCAGAAAAGCCCCGAGAATGTCGTGCATCTGATGGCGCAGCGCATTATCGACCGCAGCCAGGATCTCAACAGACTGTCAGACGCGCATCGTCCGGAAATCGTCCTGTCGCGCGCCGACGAATTCGTTCATCCGCAGCATCCGCGCGTCAAACATCCGCCCAATGTGCGAATCCTGCCGAAGTCGCGGGACTTTCATTAAAACGCGGCGGGAGAGCCGCTCAACTGCTCTTCAGCCGCTTATCGGCCGGCAAGCTCGCCAACGCCTGCTGGCGCAGCTTCTCGATCTCCACGCGCGTTTTGCGCGCTTCGGCGCGTGCGACCTTCGCGGCGCGCCGCACCGACAGATGTCCGAGCCAGGACGAGATCCCGCCCGCGAGCACCCCGATCGCGATGGACGCCAGAACGACGAGGAAAATCGGCGCCTCGAAAGAAAGACCCGAGCCGTCGTTCGGCGCAAAGGGATCGAGCCCGATGCGCACCGATCCGCGATTGGCCATGGAAAAAAACAGGATGATGAGCGCCAGCGGAACGAAGATGATGACGCGCAGGATGGACTTCATAACATTTCCCTCTTGCCGGCGCCGCGCAACGCCTCGGGGCAGCCGCCACAATTAGCCGCCGCATGCCGCAGCGCGTCCCAGGCCGAGGACGCAGCCGTTCCGGGTCGGCTCACCCGCCCTGATAATTCTCGTTGAGGCGCTCGCGCATCTCTTTGCCGGTCTTGAAGAACGGCACGCTCTTTTGCTGCACCGAGACTTGCGCGCCGGTGCGCGGATTGCGGCCGGTGCGCGCATCGCGCTTCTTAACAGAAAAAGCGCCGAAGCCCCGCAACTCAACGCGATCGCCCCGGGCCAGGGCGGAGGTGATTTCGTCAAGAATCGTGCTGACGATCGTCTCGACGTCGCGCTGGTACAGATGACCGTTTCGCCGCGCGATGCGTTGAATGAGTTCCGACTTGATCATGAGCCGATCCAATATGTTGGCGTCGAAAACAAATCCGCGACGCCCGAGTCAGTTGGCGTCCGAATGCTGCCAAATCGCCAATAGGCCGTCAAGCTCGCCGCTCCGTTCGAGCAGCAGGGACTTTTCCAAAAATCCAGCAACCGTCTCCAGTCCCGCGACCCGCGCGACGCCCGCTGCGGCGCCGACGAGTCCAAGCCGTTCGAGGCTGGATTTCTTCTTCCATTCGCGCACCGGAAGGTCTTTCGCGATCCCCTTGTTGGCCACAAGCCACTCGATGGCCTCGCGCTGGCCGCCAATGACGTCCACGAGCTTGAGGGGCACGCCCTGGCGCGCCGTGAACACGCGCCCGTCGGAGACTTGCGCGAGCTCGGCGTCATTGAGATTGCGCCGCTGCTGGACGAGGCCTTTGAACCAGGCATAGGAGTCGGCGACAAGGCTGGCCACCGCCTCCCGCGCCGCCGGACTCGTCGGTTCGAACCCGTTCGGCGCGGCTTTGAGCGGCGAGGACTTGATCGTCTCGACCTCGACACCCCAATTGTTGAGCAGCTTCGAGACGTTGGGATACTGGAACAGCACGCCGATCGAGCCGACGAGCGAATTGCCGCGCGCAACGATCGTGTCGGCGGCGAGGGCGGCGATGTAGGCGCCCGAGGCGGCCACCGTGCCGACGACGGCGACGACAGGCTTCTTTTCGGCGACGCGCCGCAGCTCTTCGTAAAGCCGTTCGGCGCCGGTCGTCGTGCCGCCGGGGCTCTCGATCTCGAGCAGCAAAGCCTTCGCCTGGCTCGACGATCCGATTTTTCTGATCAGATCGACCGTGTCGTCGTCGCCCGTGATGACGCCCTGCACTTCAAGGCGCGCCACATGCGGCGTGAGCTTATCGGCTGACTCGGCGCCGCCGAGCCGCACCACGGCGACGAGACCCGCCACGCCCAAAGCGACGAGCGCGACAAGGCGCCAAAAACCGAGCTTGCGGCGCATTCTGCGGCGATCAACGAAATAATCGGTGGGTGTTGACATCGGAAGATCCCGATTGCTGGCTTAAGGGCAGAGCGTCGCCGCGCAGGAAGGTAATGCCGCGATCTCCGATTTGAAAGACGTCCCGCGCCACGCTTACCGTCGCGTGGCCTCCATCGCCCAGGCGAGATAATCCCGGTCCGCCTCGGCGACGTCGATACGCAATATTTCCGGCGTCTCATAGCTATGCAGACGGCGAACCAGTTCGGCAAGCGCGGGATAGTCATCTCCGCGCGCTTTCATCTGCAGCATATATTCGCGTTCTTGGCGCATCTCGTCTTTCCAGACGTAATGGCTGAGAACGGGATGCATCTGAACGCAGGCGGCGAGCTTCGCCGAGAGCGCCGCACGGGCAAGAGCGCGCGCCTTTTCTTCATCGTCGATCGTCGTCACGAGAATCGCAAGCGCGCTCATGCCGGTCTCAGCCGCCGATCACGGTGGTGAACACCTGCCCGCCCCGCGCCAGCATGATCTTCCAGTAATAGGAGCGCCCGGCCGTTACATTCGCCAGGTCGCGCGTGGTTCCGATCTTTTGATCGTTGACCGCGAGAATGATGTCTCCACGCTGCAGATTGAGCTGCTGCGCGTAGGAGCCGTCGTCGACCTCGGCAACGACGACGCCGTTCGTCGTTCCCTGTACGGACATCTCTTCGATGACCGCCGGGGAGATATTGACCACGGTGGCGCCGGAGAAGGGCGATGGGCCTTTTATTTTCACGGCGTCGCGCGGCGGATTCTCGGGCGCCGGCGTCAGACGGATCTGCGTGGAAATCTTCTTGCCGCCGCGCAGCACGCCGAGCGTCGCCTCTCCGCCGAGCGGCTTTGTCGCGAGCCGATAGCCGACCGCCTCGGGATCATCGGCTGTCTGGCCGTCGACCGAAATGATGACGTCGCCGCGTTTGAGGCCGGCTTCCGCCGACGGCCCCTTCGGGTCCACGTCAGCGAGCAGCGCGCCCGTGGGCCGATCGAGCCCCAGCCCCTCGGCGATCTCCTGCGACAGCGTCTGCAGCGACGCCCCCATCCAGGCCCGCCGCACCTGCTTGCCGCCGCCTTTCGCGGCTGTGATCACGCTCTTGACCATGTTGACCGGAATCGCGAAGCCGATGCCCACAGAACCGCCGGACTTCGAGAAGATCGCGGAGTTGATGCCGACGACGCGCCCGTTCATGTCGACGAGCGGTCCGCCCGAATTGCCGGGATTGATCGCCGCGTCGGTCTGGATGAAGAAGCCATAATCGCTGATGCCGACATGGGTGCGGGCAAGCGCCGAAATGATGCCCTGCGTCACCGTCTGACCGACCCCGAAAGGATTGCCGATCGCGAGCGTCAGATCGCCGACTTCAAGCGCATCCGAATCGCCCAGCTCCATTACCGGAAAATTCGCGCCGTCCGCGAGCTTCAACACCGCGAGATCGGTGCGCGGGTCGCGCAGCAAAATCTTCGCCGAGAATTCACGCTTGTCGGCGAGCGCCACCTTCACGTCCGTCATGCCTTCGATGACATGATTGTTGGTGACGACAAGACCACTTTGATCGACGATGACCCCGGAGCCGAGCGACTGCGCCATGTTGCGCCCGGGCATGCCGCCGCCCTCGCCGAAAAAGCGCTGGAAGATCGGATCGTTGAACAGCGGATTGGCGGGCATGCGCTCGACGCGCGACGCAAAGACGTTGACGACGGCCGGCTGCGCCTTCTTGACGATGGGGGCAAAGGAATAAATCAGCTCGCCGCGGCTTGTCGGAACGGCGCGATCAGATCCCGGCGGGGTAAAACTTTCGACGCGGCCGGGCGGTCGCGACTGGCCCGCCTGAATCGTGTCGCTGGAGACTTCGGCGCGCGCTGAAGCGAAGGAAACCGCGAGGGCGCCGGCAAGCGCCGCAGCAAACATTTGTCGCGCCGAAATGTTCATGAAGCGCTCCGTAGCAGAATTCTCCGGCGCCTATATAAACGCAAAGGGGCGGAACGGTAAGAACGCGCGCAGGCCAGCTTGCGAAGACTCGCCACGGCAGTGATCGGCAGCCCAAATTCTGGCGTCACGCCCGCCTGCGCGAGGTTCCCCAGGCTCCCAAACGCCGCCAGGCACGCTTCCCGAGGCCTGAGACGTTTTCGGCGTCGAACCCGAAAACCGGGGACGACGCCGCGCTTTTTTCTTGATCCGGTCAGATCCGCGGCTACGCCGCCGCCTCTTCGACCTGCGCCGGCCCCGAGTCCTGCCCCTTGGCGTCCACGTCGCGGTCGACGAATTCGATGACCGCGAGCGGCGCATTGTCGCCGTAGCGGAAGCCGGCCTTCAGCACGCGCGTGTAGCCGCCGTTGCGGTCCTTGTAGCGCGGGCCGAGCACCTCGAAGAGCTTGCCGACGAGTTTGACGTCCTTGATCTGGGCGATCGCCTGGCGACGCGCATGAAGGTCGCCGCGTTTGCCGAGCGTCACGAGCTTCTCGACGACGGGGCGAAGGTCTTTCGCCTTCGGCAGCGTCGTGACGATCTGCTCATGCTTGATGAGCGCCTGCGCCATATTGGCGAACATCGCCTTGCGGTGCTCATGCGTGCGCCCGAAGCGGCGCTTCTTGTGACCGTGATACATGTGGCTCTCCGTTGCTTATGCGGCCGCCGTGCCAAGGAACGGCCGTCGATTATCGGCAGTCGGCGTTAGGCGCTCGGCAGTCGAATCGGACTGCCGAAGCCCGACTGACGCTTGCCGTCAGTAATGCTCTTCGAACCTCTTCGCCAGATCGTCGATGTTCTCCGGCGGCCAGCCGGGAACTTCCATGCCGAGATGCAGACCCATCTGCGCCAGCACCTCCTTGATCTCGTTCAAGGACTTGCGGCCGAAGTTCGGCGTGCGCAGCATTTCGGCTTCCGACTTCTGAATGAGGTCGCCGATGTAGACGATGTTGTCGTTCTTCAGGCAGTTCGCCGAACGCACCGAAAGTTCGAGTTCGTCCACCTTCTTCAGCAGCGCCGGATTGAAGGCGAGCTGCGGAATCGACGGGGCGGCCTCCTCGCGGCGCGGCTCCTCGAAGTTGACGAAGACGTTGAGCTGATCCTGCAGAATGCGCGCCGAGAAGGCGAGCGCGTCCTCGGGAGTGATCGCGCCGTTGGTTTCGACGGTCAGCGTCAGCTTGTCATAGTCGAGAACCTGGCCCTCGCGGGTGTTCTCGACGCGATAGCTGACCTTCTTGACCGGCGAATAAAGGCTGTCGATCGGAATCAGGCCGATCGGCGCGTCTTCGGCGCGGTTGCGGTCCGCCGGCGCATAGCCCTTGCCGGTGGCGACAGTGAATTCGATACGGATCTCGGCGCCTTCGTCGAGCGTGCAGATGACGAGTTCGGGATTCAGGATCTGCACATCGCCCGACAACTGGATGTCGCCGGCAGTGACGACTCCCGGTCCCGTCTTCTTGAGCGTCAGGCGCTTCATGCCCTCGCCCTGATATTTGATGGCGATGTCCTTGATGTTGAGGACGATGTCGGTCACGTCCTCGCGCACGCCGGGGATCGACGAGAACTCATGCAGCACGCCGTCGATATGAATCGACGTGATCGCGGCGCCCTGCAAGGACGAGAGCAGGATGCGGCGCAAAGCGTTGCCGAGCGTCACGCCGAAGCCGCGCTCCAGCGGCTCGGCGACGGCGGTCGCGACGCGCTTTGGATCGTCTCCGGCCGTGACTTCGAGCTTGTTCGGCTTGATGAGTTCCTGCCAGTTCTTCTGGATGCTCACGTGGAGGCCTTTCCTTGAAGCTCCTGAATGCGGCGTCCGGGCATGCGCCGCGCGCCGCGCGAAATCAAATCAGACAATCTGAAATGTCTCAGACGCGGCGGCGCTTGCGCGGCCGGCAGCCGTTATGGGGAATGGGCGTCACATCGCGGATCGACGTGACGGTGAAGCCCGCCGCCTGCAGCGCGCGCAGCGCCGACTCGCGACCGGAGCCCGGGCCCGAGACTTCGACTTCGAGCGTCCGCACGCCGTGCTCGCCTGCCTTGCGGGCGGCGTCCTCGGCGGCCATCTGCGCGGCGTAGGGCGTCGACTTGCGCGAGCCCTTGAAGCCCATCGAACCTGCGGACGACCAGGACACAGTGTTGCCCTGCGCGTCGGTGATGGTGATCATCGTGTTGTTGAACGTCGAATTCACATGCGCGACGCCGGAAACGATGTTCTTGCGCTCACGGCGACGAACGCGCGTTGTGTCTTTAGCCATAGTGTTTTGCGTCCTTCAAACGCGCCCGTAGTTCCAGGCGCTAGGGATTTCAGTCGTCATGGCCGGGCTTGTCCCGGCCATCCATGCGGTTGCGATCCCCGGATCAAGTCCGGGGATGATCGTCCTAACGGACGATCACTTCTTCTTGCCGGCGATCGGCTTCGCCTTGCCCTTGCGGGTGCGGGCGTTGGTGTGCGTGCGCTGGCCGCGCACGGGAAGCTGCCGACGATGACGCAGGCCGCGATAGCAGCCAAGATCCATCAGGCGCTTGATATTGATCGCGACCTCACGGCGCAGATCGCCCTCGACCATGTAATCGCGGTCGATCGTCTCACGGATTTGCAGGACTTCGGCGTCGGTGAGCTGGGCGACGCGACGCTCGGCGGGGATGCTCACCTTCTCGCAGATCTCCGCCGCCTTTTTGGCGCCGATGCCGTGGATATATTGGAGCGCGATGACGACGCGCTTATTTGTCGGGATGTTGACGCCTGCAATACGGGCCACTTTAGTCTCTCCATTTGGGAGGGAGCGCTAGGCTCCGGGATGACGCCCGCGTCCGGTGGAGTCCGGCCCTTGCGGACGCTTGCGAACCGTTTTCATACGAAAACAGGCCCCGCCCCCCGTTCCGGGAGCCGGAGCCGCCTGTTCAACAACGTGAAGACCGCTTATTTAGGGGCGAATGCCTAAAGGGTCAAGCGGCTTCACGAAAAATACCTAGCCGCCGCTCGAGAGGGCCCGGTCGATCGCCGCCGTGACCTCGTCAATCGGCGCCATGCCGTCGATTCTGGTCAGTTCGCGGCGGCTGGCGTAGTGCGCCGAGACCGGGGCGGTTTGGGCGCGATATGCTTCGAGCCGCGTCTTGAAGCTTTCAGGATTGTCGTCGGCGCGCACCGCGCCGCCTGCGGCGCGGGTTTCGTCCACGCGCTTGCGCATCCTGTCGACGAGCGCCCCTTCGTCGACGACGAGCTCGAGCACGGCGTCAAGCGACAGGCCCCGGCGCTCGAGCAGCTTCTGCAGCGCCTCTGCCTGCGCCACGGTGCGCGGGAAGCCGTCGAGGATAAAGCCCCCGGCGCAGTCTGGCGAATCGAGCCGTTCGTCGATCAGGCCGATCACGACCTCGTCGGGCACCAGCGCGCCGGCGTCCATGATCTCCTTGGCCTTCAATCCGATCGGCGTTTTCGCCGCGACGGCGGCGCGCAGCATGTCGCCGGTCGAAAGCTGCGGCGCCCCGTGCCTTTCGACCAGACGCGTCGCCTGCGTGCCCTTGCCGGCCCCCGGCGGACCGAGCAGCACCAGCCTCATCGGGCGCGCTTCCCGCCGCGAAGCTTGGTCTTGCGGATCAGCCCCTCGTACTGCTGCGCCTGCATATGGCCGTGGATCTGCGCCACCGTGTCCATGGTGACGCTGACGACGATGAGCAGCGACGTGCCGCCGAAGTAGAACGGCAGATTGGCGTAGGCGATCAACCCCTCGGGGATGAGACAGATGATCGCGAGATAGGCCGCGCCGAGCACGGTGATCCGCATCAGCACGTCGTCGATGAATTTCGCCGTGCGCTCGCCGGGGCGGATGCCGGGCAGGAAGCCGCCATGCTTCTTGAGATTGTCAGCCGTCTCGACCGGATTGAACACGATCGCCGTGTAGAAGAAGGCGAAGAACACGATCAATCCGACATAAGCGAGCATATACAGCGGCCGGCCATGCCCGAAGTAGGCGGAGATGGTCGCGAAAATGCTTTCGCTGCCGGTGGACTGGTAGAAATTCGCGACGGTCGTCGGCAACAGCAGCAGCGAGGACGCGAAGATCGGCGGAATGACGCCGGACGTGTTCAGCTTCAGCGGCAGGAACGAGGTCTGTCCCTCATACACCCGATTGCCGTGCTGGCGCTTGGGATAGGTGATCAGCAGCCGCCTCTGCGCGCGCTCCATGAAGACGATGAAGCCGACGACGGCGAAGGACATCACCATTACCGCGATGATCAGCCCTGTCGAGATCGCGCCTTGGCGTCCCAGCTCCAGGGTCGAGACGATGGCGGAGGGGAACGCCGCGACGATGCCCGCGAAGATGATGAGCGAGGATCCGTTGCCGATGCCGCGCGAGGTGATCTGCTCGCCAAGCCACATCAGGAACATCGTGCCGCCGACAAGCGTCACGACCGTCGTGATGCGGAAGAAGATGCCCGGGTCGGTGACGACGCCCTGCTGGCCTTCGAGTCCGATCGCCATCGCGTAGGCCTGGAAGGTCGCCAGCGCGACGGTCAGGTAGCGCGTATATTGATTGAGGACCTTGCGGCCCTGCTCGCCTTCTTTCTTCAGCGATTCCAGCGTCGGAATGACCGACGTCAGCAGCTGGATGATGATCGACGCCGAAATATACGGCATGATGTTCAGCGCGAAGATCGCGCGGCGCTGCACGGCGCCGCCGGCGAACATGTTGAAGAGTTCGAGCATGCCCTTCGACTGGCCGAAGAAGCTCTTGGCGAAGGCTTCGGGATCGATGCCCGGCAGCGGCACGTAAGTGCCGAGACGATAGACGATCAGCGCGCCCAGCGTGAACCAGATGCGCCTCTTCAATTCCTCGGATTTGCCGAAGGCGGAGAGATTGACGTTGGCCGCGAGCTGCTCGGCTGCCGATGCCATGTAGGAACTCCCCTGTCGCGCCGCTGTCGACACGACGCATTTTTGTTGGGCGGAGCGCTTGGAGCGCAGCGCGTCGCGCGAGGCGCGCCCGCTCCCCGTGGAGCGCTTGATATAAAACAGCGCAGCCGCTCATGCGAGAGCGGCCGCGCTTTTTGGTTATTGGGCCGGCGACTCGCCGGCGAGAAGTTTCACCGAGCCGCCCGCGCCCTCGATGGCGGCGACCGCCGACTTCGAGGCCGCCGAAACCTCGAAGGCGAGCTTCGTCTTCAACTCGCCCTGGCCGAGGATCTTCACGCCGTCGCGGGGCTTGGTGACGACGCCCGCCGCAAGCAGCGAATCCACCGTCACCGGCGCGCTGGCGTCGAGCTTGCCGGCGTCGACGGCCTGCTGAATGCGCCCGAGATTGACCTCGTTGTAGTCGATCGAGAACGGATTGTAGAATCCGCGCTTGGGCAGGCGCCGATGCAGCGGCATCTGACCGCCCTCGAAGCCCTTGATCGCGACGCCGGTGCGCGCCTTCTGGCCCTTGACGCCGCGCCCGCCGGTCTTGCCCTTGCCGGAGCCGATGCCCCGGCCGACGCGCATGCGGTTCTTGCTTGCGCCTTGATTGTCGGAAAGTTCGTTGAGTTTCATGGCCGCGTCCTCACTTCTCGTCGACGATTTTGACGAGATGCGCCACCTTGGCGATCATTCCGCGCACGGCCGGCGTGTCTTCCAGCGCGCGGCGGCGGCCGATGCGCGTCAGGCCGAGGCCGAGAAGCGTACGGCGCTGACGTTCGGGACGGCCGATCGGGCTGCCGGTCTGCTCGACCACGATCTGCTGCTTGCTCTTGGTCATGGCTCGCCTCCTTACGCGTCGACGGCGTCGGCGTCGACGCCCTGACGGCGCGACTGAAGCACCGAGACTTTCAACGAGCGCCGCGCCGCGACGGAGCGCGGCGAATCCTCGCGGCCGAGCGCATTGAAGGTGGCGCGGATCATGTTGTAGGGGTTCGACGAACCCTGGCTCTTCGCCACGACATCATGCATGCCGAGCGTTTCGAAGACGGCGCGCATCGGGCCGCCCGCGATGATGCCCGTGCCTGCCGGCGCCGCGCGCAGAATGACGCGGCCCGCGCCGTGTCGTCCCTGAACGTCATGGTGCAAGGTGCGGCCTTCGCGCAGCGGCACGCGGATCAGCGCGCGCTTGGCCGCTTCCGTCGCCTTGCGGATCGCCTCCGGCACTTCGCGCGCCTTGCCATGCCCAAAGCCGACGCGACCCTTCTGGTCGCCGACGACGACGAGCGCGGCGAAGCCGAACCGACGGCCGCCCTTCACCACCTTGGCGACGCGATTGATGTGGACCAGACGATCCACAAATTCGCTGTCGCGCTCCTCACGATCGCGGCCGCGACCGCCTTCTCCATCACGCGCCATTTTCTCTTCCGTCACTTGCGCGGCGCTTATGCGCCGCTCGCTTCGCGTCATCCTTCTCCCGCGCGCGGGAGAAGGCCTTAGAACTCCAGACCGCCCTCGCGGGCGCCGTCGGCCAGCGCCTTGACGCGGCCGTGATACATGTATGCGCCGCGGTCGAAGACGACCTCTTTGACGCCCTTGGCGACGGCGCGCTCGGCGAGCAATTTGCCGACGACCTTCGCCGCCTCGACGTCCGCGCCGGTCTTCAGACCCTCGCGATTCGCCTTCTCGAGCGAAGAGGCGGCGACGACCGTCGCGCCCTTCTCGTCATCGATGATCTGCGCATAGATCTGCTTCGACGAGCGAAACACCGACAGGCGCAAACGCCCATTGGCGCGCTCACGGATCGCCCGGCGCACGCGCGCCTTGCGACGCTGTTCGACTTTGACATCCCTGGCCATGGCGGGTCCTTACTTCTTCTTGCCTTCCTTACGGAAGATGAATTCATTGGCGTATTTGACGCCCTTGCCCTTGTAGGGCTCGGGGCCGCGCAGCGCGCGAATTTCAGCCGCGACCTGGCCGACCTGACGCTTGTCCATGCCGCTGACGGTGATTTCCGTCGGCTTCGGCGTCACGATCGCGATGCCGGCCGGGATCGGATAGTTCACGTCATGCGAATAGCCGAGCGCGAGCTGCAGGGTCTTGCCCTGCACCGCGGCGCGGTAGCCGACGCCCGTGATCTCGAGCTTCTTCTCGAAGCCCGTCGTCACGCCGACGACGATATTGTTGATCTGCGCGCGCGACGTGCCCCACAGCGCGCGGGCGCGCTTCGTTTCATTGCGCGGGTCGACCTTGATGGCGTTGTCCTGCTGGACGACGGAAACGTCGTCGGGAACCAGGAACTCCAGCTGGCCTTTCGCGCCCTTCACCTGCACGAGCTGGCCGTCCACCTTGGCGGTGACGCCGGCGGGAACGACGACAGGCTTCTTGCCGATACGAGACATTGTTGCAAATCCTGTTTGATGAGGCGCAAGGTCTAGAAGACCTTGCACAGCACCTCGCCGCCGACATTGTTTTCGCGCGCCGCGTGATCGGCCATCACGCCCTTCGGCGTCGACACGATGGTGACGCCAAGGCCGTTCGCGACCCGCGGCACTGCGCCGACCGCCGCATAGACGCGGCGGCCCGGACGCGACACGCGCTCGATCTGCTTGATGACCGGCTCGCCGTCGAAATACTTCAGTTCGATCTCGAACTCGGTGCGGCCGTTGCCAAAGTCGGTGCTGCTATAGCCGCGGATATAGCCCTCTTCCTTCAGCACGTCGAGCACATGCGCGCGCAGCTTGGAGCCGGGGGAGGACACCTTGTCCTTACGGCGCATCTGCGCATTGCGGATGCGGGTGAGGAGATCGCCCAATGGATCGTTGATCGCCATTTGCCGCTCTCCTTACCAGCTCGACTTCACAAGGCCCGGCACCAGGCCACGGGAGCCAAGCTCGCGCAGCGCGATACGGGACATTCTCAGCTTGCGATAAAAGGCGCGGGGACGCCCTGAGATTTCGCAGCGGTTGCGCACACGAATGGCCGCGGAATTGCGCGGGAGCTCTGCGAGCTTGAGACGCGCCTCGAACTGCTCCTCGACGCTCAGCGACTTGTCCTTCGCCGCCGCCTTCAGCCGCGCGCGCCGGCCCGCATAGGCCTTCACGAGCTTCTGCTTCCGCTTGTTGTTCTCAATCGCGCTTTTCTTCGCCATTACCAGTTTCGCCTTTCGGTATCCGCGTTTGAGGAGCCGTTAAGCCCTCACTGCCGGAACGGGAAATTGAACGCCTTCAGCAAGGCGCGCGCCTCTTCGTCGGTCTTGGCGGTCGTGCAGACGATGACGTCCATGCCAAGGATCGATTCGGCCTTGTCGTAGTCGATCTCGGGGAACACGATGTGCTCCTTGATGCCGAGCGCGTAATTGCCGCGTCCGTCGAAGGACTTCGGATTCAATCCGCGGAAGTCGCGCACGCGCGGCAGAGCGACGGTGATCAGCCGGTCGAGGAACTCGTACATGCGCGTCTTGCGCAGCGTGACCTTCGCGCCGATCGGCATGTTCTCGCGCAGCTTGAAGGTCGAAATTGCCTTGCGCGCGCGGGTGACGACCGGCTTCTGACCGGCGATGAGGCCGAGATCCGCGGCCGCCGCCGACGCCTTCTTGCTGTCGTTGACGGATTCGCCGACGCCCATGTTGAGCACGATCTTCTCGATCGTGGGCACTTCAAGCGCGTTCTTGTAGCCGAACTGCTGGGTGAGCGCCTCGCGCACGACTTCGTCGTAATGCTTCTTCATGCGCGGCGTATAAGCGCCGTCGCCCAGCGCCTTCGCGGGCGCGTCGCCCTCGGCCTTCGCCGGCTTTTCCTTCGCGGCGGGCTTTTCGGCGGACTTCGCGGCGGCCTTCTTCGCCTCCGCGCCTTCGGCGGCCGGCTTTTGAGCCTTTGCGGGCTTTTCGGCCTTCGGCTTCTTTTCCTCAGCCATCGATCAATTCTCCGGAACGCTTGGCGACGCGGACCTTGCGGCCGTCGTCGAGAATCTTGAATCCGACACGCGTGGCCCGGCCGTCCTTGGGATCGGCGAGCGCGAGATTCGACAGATCGATCGGCGCGGCCTTGTTGATGATGCCGGCTTCGCGATCCTTGGTCTGGCGCTGGTGGCGCTTGACCATGTTGACGCCGTCGACGACCGCGCGGCCCTCGCTCGGGATCACGCGCAGCACTTCGCCGCTGCGGCCCTTGTCGCGGCCGGCGAGAACGACGACCTTGTCGCCCTTCTTGATTTTGGCGGCCATTACAGAACCTCCGGGGCGAGCGAAATGATCTTCATGTGGTTCTTGGCGCGCAGCTCGCGCGGCACCGGTCCGAAGATGCGGGTGCCGATCGGCTCCTTCTGATTGTTGATCAGAACGGCGGCGTTCGAATCGAAGCGAATGACGGAGCCGTCCGAACGCTTGATGTCCTTCGACGTGCGCACGACGACGGCCTTGAGCACGTCGCCCTTCTTCACGCGGCCGCGCGGAATCGCTTCCTTGATCGACACGACGATGATGTCGCCGACGCCAGCGTATTTGCGCTTGGAGCCGCCCAGCACCTTGATGCACATCACGCGGCGCGCGCCCGAATTGTCGGCGACGTCGAGATTGGTCTGCATCTGTATCATGGCCTACCCGCCTTTCATTCCGGTCTGGTTTCGGCTGCGCCGACTTCGTCCGGACGGTTTGTTCTTTAAGACTACGCCTCGGCCGCGTCTTCGACGACGCGCCAGCGCTTCAATTTCGAAATCGGCGCGGTCTCTTCGATCGTCACCGTGTCGCCCACCTTGAACGCGCCGTTCTCGTCATGGGCGTGATAGTTCTTCGTGCGGCGCACCGTCTTCTGGAACAGCGGATGGGTGAAACGGCGTTCGACCTTCACCACCACCGTCTTGTTCTGCTTGTCGCTGACGACGACGCCCTGGAGAATTCGCTTCGGCATGGCGCTTTAACCCTGCTGTTCGGCGCGCTTCTGCGCGGCGATGGTTTTGGCGCGGGCGATGTCGCGACGGACGACGCGCACGCGTGAGGTGTTCTCGAGCTGGCCGGTCGCCCTCTGGAAGCGCAGATTGAACTGCTCTTTCTTGAGCTTCAGCACTTCGTCATTGAGCTGATCTTCGGTCATCGTCTTGATGTCGGAGAGGCGCTGTCTGGATTTCATCACGTCCCCCTTACTCGGCAATGCGTTCGATGAAGCGCGTCTTGATCGGCAGTTTCGCGGCGGCGAGCGTCAGCGCTTCGCGCGCCAGCGGCGCCGGCACGCCGTCGATCTCGAACATGATGCGGCCGGGCGCGACGCGCACCGCCCAGAATTCCGGCGCGCCCTTGCCCTTGCCCATGCGCACTTCGGTCGGCTTCTTCGACACCGGCACGTCGGGGAAGATGCGGATCCAGACGCGGCCGGCGCGCTTCATGTGGCGCGTCATGGCGCGGCGCGCGGCTTCGATCTGGCGCGCCGTGATGCGCTCAGGCTCCAGCGCCTTGAGGCCGAACTGACCGAAGTCCAGCGAATAGCCCGCCTTCGAGGCGCCACGGATTCGGCCCTTGAAGGCCTTGCGGAACTTGGTGCGTTTGGGTTGCAGCATGATAGCGCTCTTTGATCTTGTCCGTTACGCCGCGTCGCGCGGTTCGCGCGGTTCGCGACGGCGGCGTTCGCCGCCGCGATCGCGATCGCCATGATCGCCGCCGGCGGCCTGTTCGGCCGCCTTCTTGTCCTGCGCCATCGGATCGTGCTCAAGGATTTCGCCCTTGAAGATCCAGACCTTGATGCCGCAGGCGCCATAGGCGGTGTGCGCGGTCGCCGTGCCGTAATCGACGTCGGCGCGCAGCGTATGCAGCGGCACGCGGCCTTCGCGATACCATTCGAGACGCGCGATTTCGGCGCCGCCGAGACGGCCCGAGCAATTGATGCGGATGCCCTGCGCGCCGAGGCGGATGGCCGACTGCACCGCGCGCTTCATCGCGCGGCGGAAGGCGACGCGGCGCTCGAGCTGCTGTGCGATCGACTCGGCGACGAGCGCTGCCTCGGTCTCGGGCTTGCGCACTTCGACGATGTTGATCACGACTTCGCTGCCCGTGAGCTTGCCGACGAGCTTGCGGATCTTGTCGATGTCCGCGCCCTTCTTGCCGATCACGACGCCCGGACGCGCCGAATGGATCGTCACGCGGCACTTCTTGTGCGGACGCTCGATGACGATCTTCGACACCGCCGCCTGCTTCAGCGTCTTCGCCACAGCCTCGCGGATCGCCATGTCCTCGTGCAGCAGCTTGGCGTATTCGCCCTTGCTCGCGAACCAGCGCGAATCCCAGGTGCGGTTGACGCCCAGTCGCAGCCCGATCGGATTAACCTTCTGACCCATGGTGCTTAATCCTTTAGGCGTTCGCTTGCGCTTCGACTTCGCGCACGATGATCGTCAGATTGGCGAAGGGCTTCTCGACGCGGCTCGCCCGTCCGCGGGCGCGGGCATGGAAGCGTTTCATCACCAGCGCCTTGCCGACGAAGGCCTGGGCGACGACGAGATCGTCGACGTCGAGGCCGTGATTGTTCTCGGCGTTGGCGATGGCGCTTTCGAGCGTCTTCTTCACCTCATGCGCGATCCGCTTTCTGGAGAATTCCAGGTCGGCGAGCGCACGATCGACCTTCTTGCCGCGGATCAGCTGCGCAAGCAGGTTGAGCTTCTGCGGCGACACGCGCAGCATGCGCGCGACGGCCTTCGCTTCGTTTTCCGCAAGCCGGGGCGGATTGGCTTCCTTCGACATCGTGAGCCTCTCTTAGCCCCTCTTGGCCTTCTTGTCGGCCGCATGGCCGTGGAAGGTGCGGGTCGGAGCGAATTCGCCGAATTTGTGCCCGATCATGTCTTCCGACACGGATACGGGAATATGTTTCTGGCCGTTGTGAACGCCGAAGGTCAGTCCCACGAATTGCGGGAGAATGGTGGAGCGGCGGCTCCAGATCTTGATGACCTCGGAGCGGGCCGAAGCGCGCGAGGCCTCGGCCTTCTTGAGAAGATAGCCGTCGACGAACGGGCCCTTCCAGATCGAGCGAGCCATGGATTAGCCCTTCTTCTTGCGATTGTGCCGCGAGGACACAATGAAACGGTCGGTGGATTTATTGGTGCGGGTCTTCTTGCCCTTGGTCGGCTTGCCCCAGGGCGTGACCGGGTGACGGCCGCCCGAGGTGCGGCCTTCGCCGCCGCCGTGCGGATGGTCGATCGGGTTCATGGTGACGCCGCGATTGTGCGGACGACGGCCGAGCCAGCGCGAGCGCCCCGCCTTGCCGATCGAGGTGTTCATGTGATCCGGATTGGACACGGCGCCGATCGATGCGAAGCACTGGCCGTGAACGAGGCGCTGCTCGCCCGAGTTCAGCCTGATGATCACATAGCCCTGGTCGCGGCCGACGATCTGCGCATAGGTGCCGGCGGAGCGCGCGATGGCGCCGCCCTTGCCGATCTTCATCTCGACATTGTGAACGATCGCGCCGACCGGAATATTGGCGATCGGCATGGCGTTGCCGGGCTTCACGTCGACCTGATTGCCGGCGATCACCTCGTCGCCGACCGCAAGACGCTGCGGCGCGAGAATGTAAGCGAGCTCATTGTCCGCATAGCGCACGAGCGCGATGAAGGCCGTGCGGTTCGGATCATATTCGAGGCGCTCGACCTTGCCCGGCACATCGAGCTTGCGCCGCTTGAAATCGACGATGCGATAGGCCTGCTTGTGTCCGCCGCCGCGAAAACGCACGGTGACGCGGCCGTAATTGTTGCGTCCGCCTTTCGAGGTCTTGCCCTCGGTCAGCGTCTTGACCGGCTTGCCCTTGTAGAGCTCGCTGCGGTCGACGATCACGAGCTGGCGAAGGCTCGGCGTGACCGGCTTGAATGTCTTCAGCGCCATCGTTCTATCCTCACGCCTTCCTTACAGTCCGGTCGTCACGTCGATCTTGTGGCCCTCGGCGAGGGTCACCACCGCTTTCTTGACGTCGCTCTGCTGGCCGCGCACCCCGCGGAAGCTCTTCACCTTGCCCTTGCGCAGGAGCGTGTTGACCGATTCGACCTTGACGTCGAACAGGCCCTCTACCGCCGCCTTGATCTGCGGCTTCGTCGCGTTCCGCGCGACCTTGAAGACCACCTTGTTGCTCTCCGAGGCGAGCGTCGCCTTCTCGGTGATGACCGGGGCGACGATCACGTCGTAATGGCGAACGTCCTTGCTCATTTCAGTCGCGCCTCCAGCGCGTCCACTGCGGCGCGGGTCAACACCAGCTTCTCGCGGCGGAGGATGTCGTAAACATTGACGCCTTCGACCGGCAGAACGTCGATCTTCGGAATGTTGCGCGCGGCGAGCGCGAAATTGTTCTGCGGCGCGCCGCCGACGATGATGATGGCGCTGTCGAGGCCCGACTTGGCGAAGCCGGACACGAGCAGTTTCGTCTTGGGCTCGGCGATCTCCGCCGTCTCCCAAACGATGATGCCGCCGTCTTTCGCCTTCGCCGACAGGGCGTGCTTCAGCGCGAGCTGGCGCACTTTCTTCGGCAAGTCATGCTCGTGGCTGCGCACCACGGGGCCGAAGGCGCGTCCGCCGCCGCGGAACTGCGGCGCGCGCGCCGAGCCGTGACGGGCGCCGCCCGTGCCCTTCTGCTTGTGCAGCTTCTTGCCAGAGCGCGCGATCTCAGCGCGATTCTTCACCGCATGGGTGCCCGCGCGGCGCTTGGCGAGCTGCCAGCGGATCATGCGGAAGATGAGGTCCTTGCGCGGCTCGAGGCCGAATACTTCATCGGAGAGTTCGATCGAACCGGCCGCCTGGCCGTCGAACGACGTGACGTCGATCTTCACGGCTCAGTCCTCCTTCTTGTCTTCTTGCGGAGCGGCGTCCGAAGCCGCAGCCTCGCCCTGTCCGTCGCCGAGGCGGAACTTGCCCGGCTGCGGGGCGTCCTTCGGAAGCGCGCGCTTGACCGCGTCGCGCACGAAAATCCAGCCGCCGGCCGTGCCAGGCACCGCGCCTTCGACGAGCAGAAGTCCCCGGTCCGGGTCCGTCCGCACGACGCGCAGATTCTGAGTGGTGACGCGCTCGACGCCCATATGGCCGGCCATTTTCTTGTTCTTGAAGGTCTTGCCGGGATCCTGACGGCCGCCGGTCGAACCATGCGAACGATGCGAAATCGAGACGCCGTGCGACGCGCGCAGACCGCCGAAGCCCCAGCGCTTCATCGGACCCGCGAAGCCCTTGCCGGTCGATGTGCCGGTCACGTCGACGAACTGGCCGACGACGAAATGATCCGCCGTAATCTCAGCGCCGATCGGCAGCAGCTCTTCCTCGTTCACCCGGAACTCGGCGAGCTTCATCTTCGGCTCGACCTTCGCCGCCGCGAAACGCGTGCGCTCGGCCTTGGAGACATTCTTGACCTTGGCGCGGCCGATGCCGAGCTGGACGGCGGTGTAGCCGTTTTTCTCCACGGTCCGCTGCGCGACGACCTGGCAGCCGTCGAGCTTTAAGACCGTGACCGGCACATGCTCGCCCGCCTCCGTGAAGACGCGGGTCATTCCGACCTTTTGCGCGATGACGCCCGACCGCATGATCCAATCCTTCGCAAAGCGCGCTCGCTTCCCTTGGAGGAGCGCCGCCTGAATTCCCTTAGAGCTTGATCTCGACGTCCACGCCGGCCGCAAGATCGAGCTTCATGAGCGCGTCCACCGTCTGGGGGGTGGGATCGACGATGTCGAGAACGCGTTTATGCGTCCTGATCTCGAACTGTTCGCGCGACTTCTTGTCGATGTGCGGCGAACGGTTCACCGTGAATTTTTCGATGCGCGTCGGCAGCGGAATCGGACCCCGGACCTGAGCGCCCGTGCGCTTGGCCGTCGAGACGATTTCCTTCGTCGACGTGTCGAGAATCCGGTGATCGAACGCCTTGAGGCGAATCCGGATATTTTGACCGTTCATTGTCTCGTCCTTTGGGACCGCGAGCGGCTTTGCTCGCCTTCATGCGCCGCGCGGATGCCGCGCGGCTTTGTTCACAAGAGCGAGCGCTTGGCCCGCGGCCCAGATTCGCTTTACTCGATGATGCTGGCGACGACGCCGGCGCCGACGGTGCGGCCGCCTTCACGGATGGCGAAGCGCAGCTTCTCCTCCATGGCGATCGGCACGATCAGCGCGACTTCCATCGTCACATTGTCGCCCGGCATCACCATCTCCACGCCCTCGGGAAGCGTGACGATGCCGGTCACGTCCGTCGTGCGGAAATAGAACTGCGGGCGGTAGTTGGTGAAGAACGGCGTATGACGGCCGCCCTCTTCCTTCGTCAGGATATACGCCTCGGCCTTGAACTTCGTATGCGGCTTCACCGAGCCCGGCTTGCACAGCACCTGGCCGCGCTCAACGTCCTCGCGCTTCGTGCCGCGCAGCAGGCAGCCGACGTTGTCGCCCGCCTCGCCCTGATCCAAGAGCTTGCGGAACATCTCGACGCCCGTCACCGTCGACTTCGTCGTCGGACGGATGCCGACGATCTCGACTTCCTCGCCCACCTTGATCACGCCGCGCTCGATGCGCCCCGTCACCACCGTGCCGCGGCCGGAAATCGAGAACACGTCCTCGACCGGCATCAGGAACGGCTGATCCTTCGGACGCTCCGGCTGCGGAATATAAGCGTCGACCGTCTGCATCAGCTTCAGGATCGCGTCATGGCCGATCTCGGGGTTCTTGCCCTCGAGCGCGCACAGCGCCGAACCCTTGGTGATCGGAATGTCGTCGCCGGGGAATTCATACTTCGAGAGCAGTTCGCGCACTTCGAGCTCGACGAGCTCTAAAAGCTCCGGATCGTCGACCATGTCGACCTTGTTGAGGAACACGACGAGCGCCGGCACGCCGACCTGACGGGCCAAGAGGATATGCTCGCGGGTCTGCGGCATCGGGCCGTCGGCGGCCGAGACGACGAGGATCGCGCCGTCCATCTGCGCCGCGCCGGTGATCATGTTCTTCACATAGTCCGCGTGGCCGGGGCAGTCGACATGGGCGTAATGGCGGTTCTGCGTCTCATATTCGACATGCGCCGTCGAAATCGTGATGCCGCGCGCCTTCTCTTCGGGCGCCTTGTCGATCTGGTCATAGGCCGTAAAGGTCGCGCCGCCCGTCTCCGCCAGAACCTTGGTGATCGCCGCCGTCAAAGACGTCTTGCCATGGTCGACGTGTCCAATCGTCCCAATGTTGCAGTGCGGCTTCGTGCGTGAAAACTTTTCCTTGGCCATCGCCGTGCTCCTTTGAAGAGTTCCTGCTGTCCCTTAGCGATCGAGATCAGGCGTATTTCGCCTGAACCTTCTTCGACTCCGCTTCGGGCACTTGTTCGTAGTGATCGAATTGCATCGTGTAGCTCGCGCGTCCCTGCGTGAAGGAGCGCAGCTGATTGACGTAGCCGAACATGTTGGCGAGCGGCACCATGGCGTTGATCACCACGGCGTTGGCGCGCATGTCCTGACCCTGAATCTGTCCGCGACGCGAATTCAGATCGCCGATGACCGAGCCGGTATATTCCTCCGGCGTCACCACCTCGACCTTCATGATCGGCTCGAGCAGCACCGAGCCGCCCTTCTGCAGCGCTTCGCGGGTCGCAGCGCGCGAGGCGATCTCGAAGGCGAGAACCGACGAGTCGACATCGTGGAAGGCGCCGTCGATGAGCGTCGCCTTCAGATCGACGACCGGGAAGCCGGCGAGAATGCCGGAGGTCGTCACCGACGCAATGCCCTTGTCGACGCCGGGGATATATTCCTTCGGCACCGCGCCGCCGACGATCTTGCTCTCGAACTCATTGCCCTTGCCGGCTTCGTTGGGTTCGAAAATGATCTTCACGCGCGCGAACTGGCCGGTGCCGCCGGTCTGCTTCTTGTGCGTGTAGTCGATTTCCTGCTTGCGGCCGAGCCGCTCGCGATAAGCGACCTGCGGCGCGCCGATATTGGCGTCGACCTTGTAGGTGCGCTTCAGGATGTCGACCTTGATGTCGAGATGCAGCTCGCCCATGCCCTTGAGGATGGTCTGGCCGCTTTCCTGATCGGTCGAGACGCGGAACGACGGATCCTCGGCCGCGAGCTTCTGCAGGGCGATGCCGAGCTTCTCCTGGTCGGCCTTCGACTTCGGCTCGATGGCGATCTCGATGACCGGATCGGGGAACTCCATGCGCTCCAGGATGACGGGCTTCTGCTGGTCGCAGAGCGTGTCGCCGGTGCGGGTGTCCTTGAGGCCCGCGAGCGCGACGATGTCGCCGGCGTAGGCCTCCTTGATGTCTTCGCGGTTGTTGGCGTGCATCAGCAGCATGCGGCCGATGCGCTCTTTCTTTTCCTTCGTGGAATTGAGCACGGTCGTGCCCGATTCGATCTTGCCCGAATAAACGCGCGCGAAGGTGATCGTGCCGACGAAGGGGTCGTCCATGATCTTGAAGGCGAGCATCGAGAAGGGCTCGGAGTCGAGCGGCTTGCGCACCATCTCCTCGCCGGTGTCCACGTCGACGCCCTTGATCGCCTCACGATCGACCGGCGACGGCAGATAATGCACGACGGCGTCGAGCAGCGGCTGCACGCCCTTGTTCTTGAAGGCCGAGCCGCAGAACACCGGAATGAAGGCGATCTTGCGCACGGCGGTGCGGATCAGTCTGTGCAGCGTCTCCTCGTCCGGCTCCTGGCCGTCGAGGTAAGCGGCCATGGCGTCGTCGTCCATTTCGACCGCGGCCTCGATGAGCGCCGTCCGACATTCCTTGGCCTTATCGAGAAGATCGGCCGGGATCTCTTCGTCGTGATATTTTGCGCCGAGCCCTTCGTCTTCCCAGACGACGGCCTTCATGCGCACGAGATCGATGATGCCCTTGAAGTTCGACTCGGAGCCGATCGGCAATTGCGCGCAGACCGGGCGGCCGCCGACGCGGGTCTTGATTTCCTCGACGCAGCGGTCGAAGTCGGCGCCGATCTTGTCCATCTTGTTGACGAAGACGATGCGCGGCACATTGTATTTGTCGGCCTGACGCCAGACGGTCTCGGTCTGCGGCTCGACGCCCTGATTGCCGTCGAGAACGCATACGGCGCCGTCGAGAACGCGCAGTGAGCGTTCAACTTCGATCGTGAAGTCGACGTGGCCGGGCGTGTCGATGATGTTGAGGCGCTTGCCGTTCCAGAAGGTCGTCGTCGCGGCGGACGTAATCGTGATGCCGCGCTCCTGCTCCTGCTCCATCCAGTCCATCGTCGCGGCGCCTTCATGCACCTCGCCGATCTTATGGCTCTTGCCGGAGTAATAGAGGATACGCTCCGTCGTCGTCGTCTTGCCCGCATCGATGTGGGCCATGATGCCGAAGTTACGGTAGTCCTCGATCGGATGAGAGCGGGCCATAACGGTTGTCCTCGTGAAAGCTCGTGCTGCGCCTTACCAGCGGTAATGCGAGAAGGCGCGGTTGGCCTCCGCCATGCGATGGGTGTCTTCGCGCTTCTTCACCGCGGCGCCGCGGTTGTTGGAGGCGTCGAGCAGTTCGGCCGACAGACGGTCGACCATGGTTTTATCGTTGCGGGCGCGGGCCGCGGTGATGATCCAGCGGATCGCGAGCGCCTGACGGCGTTCGTTGCGCACTTCGACCGGGACCTGATAGGTGGCGCCGCCGACGCGGCGCGAACGCACTTCGATCGCCGGGGCGACATTGTCGAGCGCCTGCTTGAACACGGCGAGCGGATCGCTCTTGGCCTTCGACTCGACCTGATCGAGCGCGCCATAGACAATCTGCTCGGCGACCGACTTCTTGCCGTCGTACATGATCGAGTTCATGAATTTCGCGAGAACGACGTCGCCATATTTGGCGTCCTCGATCACTTCGCGCTTTTCGGCCCGGTGGCGACGAGACATCGAACGGCTCCTTACTTCGGACGCTTCGCGCCGTATTTCGAACGGCGCTGCTTGCGGTCCTTGACGCCCTGGGTGTCCAGAACGCCGCGCAGAATGTGATAGCGAACGCCAGGAAGATCCTTCACGCGGCCGCCGCGGATCATCACGACGGAGTGCTCCTGAAGGTTATGGCCCTCGCCCGGAATGTAGCCGATGACCTCGAATCCGTTGGTCAGACGCACCTTGGCGACCTTGCGAAGCGCCGAGTTCGGCTTCTTCGGCGTCGTCGTATAGACGCGGGTGCACACGCCGCGCTTCTGCGGGCAGGACTGCAGATGGCGAGCCTTTTCGCGGTAGGTCGGCGCCTGGCGCGGCTTGCGGATCAACTGGCTGATCGTCGGCATTCAATAAGGTCCTTCGCGTGATTGCGAATGGCGGATGTCGTGGTGAACCCGGCGCGCATGGCCGCAAAGGCACGCGCAAACGAGCGAAGCGCCGATGGCCGTAGGGGCCAGGGCGCTTCTAACGCAGAGGATCCCGGAACTCCGGGATCGTGCCCTCCTGTCCGACGAGTCTTTGGACGAGTTCTGACCCGAAAAAGTCTTGCAACTTTTTCGGAACGCGTCCGAAGCGCCGGTATGATTACCAATAACGCTTGGCGGTCACAGGCAAGGCGACAGCGTTTAAGTTCGAAGGATCGAGAGCGAGGCGCTCGCCGACGGCGTGAACTTACGGCCTGTCGAAAGTGGGCGGAACCTAATCGCGAGCGTTCGGCGCGTCAAGCGCAGATTGCGCGATTTTTCGAAGATTGTCGCGCGTCGGCGCACGCATCTTTTCGCTGCGTGAGACGCGCGCGCTTCCCGTCGCGCCTGATCCCATGGTGCGGCGATCGCAGCGACGATCTCATGATCCGCAAGGCGCGGCGGCGGCGCAAAATCGCAGACGCGGCGGAACGGCTCGCGGCGTCCCGCGTTAGCCCGCGGGAGGCGCCGATGGCGAAAACTCAAAGGCGCAGCAAAGGCTTAGCCAGAGAGATCGGCGCCGTGCTCGCGGCCAAGGTCCTGGCGCTCGCCGCGCTCTACTTCGCTTTCTTCGCCTCGAAGCCCGCCCTCCCCGGCGCGGCGCGCTGGCTGTTCGGACCGTGAGCGCCGCCATGGATGTCGTCGATCTCTCCCGCATCCAGTTCGCACTCACCGCGCTCTACCACTTTCTCTTCGTGCCGCTGACCTTGGGGCTATCCGTCCTCATCGCCATCATGGAGAGCGTCTATGTGATGACCCGGCGGCGCATCTGGCGCGACATGACGGTTTTCTGGGGCATTCTCTTTGGCATCAATTTCGCCATGGGGGTCGCCACCGGCATCACCATGGAATTCCAGTTCGGCACCAACTGGTCCTACTATTCGCAATATGTCGGCGACGTTTTCGGCGCGCCGCTCGCCATCGAAGGCCTGATGGCCTTCTTCCTGGAAGCGACCTTCATCGGTCTGTTCTTCTTCGGCTGGGACCGGCTGAGCCGGCCGGGCCATCTCGCCGTCACCTGGTGCGTGGCTTTAGGCTCGAATTTCTCGGCGCTGTGGATTCTCGTCGCCAACGCCTGGATGCAGAATCCCGTCGGCAGCCGCTTCAACCCGGACACCATCCGCATGGAGGTGACCGATTTCACGGCCGTCCTGTTCAATCCGGTCGCCCAGTCGAAATTCGTGCACACGGTGGCGGCGGGTTACGTCACCGGGGCGGTGTTCGTGCTGGCGATCAGCGCCTGGTATCTGCTTCAGGGGCGCCATCGCGCCTTCGCGTTGCGCTCAATGACCGTCGCCGCCTCCTTCGGGCTCGCCTCGGCGCTTTCGGTCGTCGTTCTGGGCGACGAGAGCGGCTACGCCACCACCGAGAACCAGAAGGTGAAGCTCGCGGCGATGGAGGGCCTGTGGCGCACGGAGGCGCCGCCGGCGGCCTTCACGATTTTCGGCATCCCTGATCCCGTGACCCACGAAACCTATTACGCCGTTCAGGCGCCCTGGATGCCGGGGCTCATCGCGACGCGCTCGCTCGACAAGGCCATCCCCGGGATCTTCGATCTCGTGGAGGACGCCAAGACGCGCATCAGCCGCGGCGTCGAGGGCTATGAGGCGATGCGTCGCCTCAAGGGCGCGGCGCCGGACCCCGCGGCCCGAGAGATCATCGAGCGGCGCCAGCGAGATCTCGGCTACGCCATGCTGCTGCGCCGCTACACCGACAATCCGAGCGCCGCGACGCCCGAGCAGATCGAAAAGGCCGCCTGGGACACGATTCCGAACGTGCCGGTCATCTTCTGGTCCTTCCGCGTCATGGTGGCGCTCGGCTTCTACTTCATCGCGCTCTTCGCTGTGATGTTCTATCTCTCGTCGAAACGCGCTTTCGAACAGCGGCGATGGCTGCTGCACGTCGCGGTGTGGTCGCTGCCGCTGCCTTGGGTTGCGGCGGAGCTCGGCTGGATCGTCGCCGAATATGGGCGGCAGCCCTGGATCATCGAAGGCGTGCTGCCGACCTTTCTCGCCGCCTCGCCTATTCGCGCCGGCAATGTCTGGCTGAGCCTCTCAGGCTTCGTCCTGTTCTATACGGCGCTGCTCATCGTCGACGTTTTCCTGATGGTCAAATATGTGCGGCTCGGACCGACCGAGACATGGGAGGTTCCCGATCTGGCGACGCGTCAGGCGCCGCCCGGCGGCGCGCCGATCGGCGATCTGACGCCGGTCGAGGAGGCCTGACATGCATATTCCCCTGGATTACGACACGCTTCGGGTGATCTGGTGGGGGCTGCTCGGCGTTTTGCTCATCGGCTTTGCGGCGCTCGACGGCTTCGACCTGGGAACGGCGATGCTGCTGCCCGTCCTCGGCCGAAACGACCACGAGCGACGGGTTCTGCTCAACAGCATCGGCCCGGTGTGGGAGGGCAATCAGGTCTGGTTCATCCTGGGCGGCGGCGCATCCTTCGCCGCCTGGCCGCCGGTCTACGCGGCCGCCTTCTCCGGCTTCTACATCGCGATGTTCGTCACGCTGATCGCGCTGATTCTGCGGCCTGTCGCCTTCAAATTCCGCGGCAAGATCGACAATGCGGCGTGGCGGCAGACCTGGGACTGGGCGCTGTTCTTTGGCGGACTTGCGCCCGCTCTGGTCTTCGGCGTCGCCTTCGGCAGTCTGCTGCAGGGCGTTCCCTTGCGTTTCGACGACGAGCTGCGGGCGATTTATGAAGGCACGTTTTTCGAACTGTTCACGCCCTTCGCGCTGCTTTGCGGCGCGGTCAGCGTCTGGATGCTGGCGATGCATGGCGCAGCCTATGTGCAGCTGAAGACGGACGCGCCGATCGCGCCGCGCGCGCGCCAGGTCGGCATGATTGCGAGCATCGTCACTTTTGCACTGTTCGCGATCGGCGGCGTCTACGCCTATTCTCACCTCAACGGCTATGCGATCGTCAGCGAAATTGCGCCCGCCGCGCCGTCCAATCCTTTGCGAAAGAGCGTCGAAGTCGTGGCCGGAGGCTGGATGCGCAATTACGCGCGCTATCCGTGGTCGATGGCGGCGCCGGCGCTTGGCCTGCTGGGGGCGCTGACCGCCGCCGCAATGTTCGCCTTGCGCAAGGAAACGGCCGCATTCATCGCCAGCGCCGTCGCGGTCGCCGGCATCGTCGCGACCCCCGGCTTCGCCATGTTTCCTTTCCTCGTGCCGTCATCCATCGAGCCGAACGTCAGCCTTACGGCGTGGGACGCCTCCTCGAGCCATTTGACGCTGTTCGTCATGCTCATCGCCGTCATCGTCTTTCTGCCGATCGTTCTCGCCTATACCGCCTGGGTCTACCGGGTGCTGCGCGGCAAGGTGCCTTCGCGCATCTTCGAGCCCGGCGGTCACGCCTATTGAGGGCGCGTGCGTGGGATTCGATCCTGCGACGCGTCAGATCCCCAGCCTGACTGGACGAGCGACCGATCGGCGCATCTGCGCAGTTTGGTCGCATGCCGGCGCCATTGCGCCCGGCTCAAGCCGGTCACATCATCGCGGCTGCGGCGGACGCCGCCAAGATTCGCCAAGGAAGGACGATTGAATGAGCCACGTCGCGCATGAGTTGCATGAAGAATTTCCGGAGCACGCCGAGGCCATTCACGACCTGAAGGCGAGGAACGCCCATTTCGCGCGCATCGCCGAAGAATATCACACGCTCAATCGCGCCATTCACCGCATGGAGACGAATGTCGAACCGGCGGACGACGCCACGATTGAGGATCTCAAAAAGCAGCGGCTTGTCCTTAAGGATGAAATCGCCGGCTTTCTCGCGACGGCTTAAGCCTCGCGAGCAATAGCCCCCCAGCCCTCCCCCGCTACGCGAAGCGCGCGTTCCCGGTTTGCGCATCGACTCCGAAGTCGGCAACAGCCGACTTCGGATGGGCGAGGGAGTAGGCTCCGCTTCATCACTCATTCCGGGCACAGGGGAGGCGACGCCTATCGGTATTGCGCCGGCGGCTGAGGATTATGCGCGGGGTTGCTGTCGTGCTTGGTCAGGCGGGCCACCAGCGGTCCGCCGACCAGCGGCTGAATGTCCGCCTCCAGCGCGTCCGCGACGTCTTTGCCGTATACCTCCTCGCCCGCCACATAGATCGTGAACGACTTGCTGTGTTTCTCGATTTTCGCGGGATCCTGGATCACCGCCTTGGTCCATTTGTAGAGCGGAAAGTCTTCTTCGCCGCGCTGTTCGGCGGCGGCGACATAGTCGGAAAAGGCGTCGAGCTGATTTCGCAGCCTGGCGTCGTGCTTCGCAAGCACGTCGGTCAGGGGCTTGAGTTCCGGACTTTCGGGGTCCTTCCGAGCCAGCTTCGCCGCTTCGTCGACGAGGTTGACGCGAACCTGATATGACCAATCTTCGCTCATCAATCCGCTCCCTGGGCTACGCCGCGGCGCGCGCTTCTCTTTACGCCATGCGCCGAACCGGCTTCCGAACGCCTGTAAAGAACATTAGGCAGATTGGTCTGCCCCCGCGATTTTCCAACCCTGAGGCCCGCGCGCCGCATGCGGCTCCGGTCGAGCTAACTTACTGTCGCCATTATGATTAATTTTGCATGCCCAGGCATAAGGTGCTTTTTTCAGCAATCTTGTGTATAAGCGGTGAAGCGGCGTCGAGGCGGCGCCGGCTTTGGAACGGACGTCGGCCACATTTCAGCCGCCTTGGCCTCGGACTTTGTCGGAGTCGACGGCGCGCCTTCCGGAAGTCCCGCTGTCCGAGTCGATAAGAGTGTCGACTGTGAGCGTCGACGTCGCGCCCCTCGTAAGTCGGGCGCCCGTTTCGCGCGAGAAGCGCTATCACGTCGCGCCGGCCCCGACGTTAAACTGCGGCCGCAAATAGCAAAGGTTGAAGATGCCGACCATCGCTCTCGTCGACGACGATCGCAACATTCTCACCTCTGTCTCCATCGCTTTGGAGGGCGAGGGCTATCGCGTCCAGACCTATACCGATGGCGCTCAGGCGCTCGATGGGCTGCGGGCCAATCCGCCTGATCTGGCGATTTTCGACATCAAGATGCCCCGGATGGATGGCATGGAGCTTCTGCGCCGACTGCGGCAGAAGTCGGACCTCCCGGTGATTTTTCTCACCTCCAAGGACGAGGAGATCGACGAACTCTTCGGCCTGAAGATGGGCGCCGACGATTTCATCCATAAGCCCTTCTCGCAGCGCCTGCTCGTCGAGCGGGTGAAGGCCATTCTGCGCCGCGCGAATCCGAAGGAGGCTGCGGCTCAGAAGGAGTCCGAGGCCAAGGTTCTCGAGCGCGGCGCGCTCGTCATGGACCCGGAGCGCCACACCTGCACCTGGCGGGGCGATCCCGTCGTGCTGACGGTGACGGAGTTCCTGATTTTGCAATCGCTGGCGCAACGCCCCGGCGTCGTGAAGAGCCGCAACGCGCTGATGGACGCCGCCTACGACGACCAGGTCTATGTCGACGACCGCACCATCGACAGCCACATCAAGCGATTACGCAAGAAATTCAAGGTCGTGGACAACGAATTCGAAATGATCGAGACGCTCTACGGCGTGGGCTATCGATTCAAGGAAGCCTGAGCTCTCGCGGAGGGGACGCGAGATGGACGCAAGCATCGACAGTGACGGCGGCGTGAACGCCGCCGAGGACGCGGTCGCGGAAGCGGCGCGCCAGAAGGCGGCCATTGCGACGCCGCCGCGAGACGTCTCGGCCGCGCGATCGCGCCTGTCGCGTACGATCTCGATCCGCTTCGCGCGGGCGATGCGCGCCGTTCAGTCGCATCTGTCGTCCTCGCTAACCCGCCGCATCGTGGTTCTCAATCTCGGCGGGCTGGTCGCGCTGCTCGCGGGCTTCCTCTATCTCAACCAGTTTCGCGAAGGCCTGATCGACGCGCGCGTGCAGAGCCTGCAGACGCAGGGCGAGATCATCGCCGCCGCGGTGGCGGCTTCGGCGACGGTCGACACCGACGCCATTTCGATCGACCCCGAAAAGCTCTTGAAGCTCGCGCCGGGCGAGAGCGCCAGCGGCGCCGATGGCGGCTCGCCGCTGGAGTTTTCGCTCAATCCCGAGCGCGTCGGGCCGCTGCTGCGGCGCCTCGTGTCGCCGACGCGGCTGCGGGCGCGCATTTACGACCGGGACGGCTTTCTGCTGCTCGACTCGCGTTCCGTCTCGGGCCGCTCCAACATTCTGCGCTTCGAACTCCCGCCGGCCGCCGATCCGCCGACGACCCTCGACGCCTCCTCCTACCTTGAGCGGACGCTGGATTTCGTCCAGCGCCTGGCGCATCGGCCGGAACTGCCGCTTTACGAAGACATCGGGATGGGCAACGGCAAGACCTATCCCGAGGTCGGCAGCGCGCTCGACGGCCACATTCATTCAGTGGTGCGCGCCAACGCCAGGGGCGAAACCATCATCTCCGTCGCCGTGCCCGTCCAGCGCTTCCGCTCCGTGCGCGGCGCGCTGCTGCTCTCGACGATGGGCGGCGACATCGACGCGGTCATCGGCACCGAACGCTGGGGCATCATCCGCATCTTCCTGGTCTCGGCAGGCGTGATGCTGCTGATTTCGCTGTTCTTCACCAACACGATCACGGAACCGATGCGCCGCCTCGCCGAGGCGGCGGAGCGGGTGCGGCGCGGCGTGAAGTCCCGTCAGGAAATCCCGGATTTTTCCGACCGGCCTGACGAGATCGGCCATCTTTCCGGCGCGCTGCGCGACATGACCAAGGCGCTCTACAACCGAATCGACGCGATCGAGCATTTCGCCGCGGACGTCGCGCATGAACTGAAGAATCCACTGACCTCGCTGCGCAGCGCCGTCGAGACTCTGCCGATCGCCAAGACCGACGCCGCGCGCGACAGGCTGCTCGCCATCATCAAACATGACGTTGGCCGTCTCGACCGCTTGATCAGCGATATTTCCGACGCTTCCCGGCTCGACGCGGAGCTGGCGCGCGCCGATATGGGCATGGTCGATCTCTCCGCCGCGCTGTCGACCGTGGTCGACGTGGCGCGCGCCGTTGACCGCGGCGACGGCGTCAGGATTCAACTGACGGTGCGCCCCTCTCCGCACGATCCGCCGCGAGGAGGCTGGCGAGTCCTCGGCCATGACTCGCGTCTCGGCCAGGTGCTCAACAATCTGATCGACAACGCCCGATCGTTCTCGAAGCCCGGCGGCGTCGTGCGCGTGCTGCTATGGCCGGAGCGCGCCAAGGGGCCGGGCGGCCAGCAGATCGAAGGCTATGAGATCATCGTCGACGACGACGGCCCCGGAATCCCCGACGAGGCGTTCGATCGCATCTTCGAGCGCTTTTACACCGACCGGCCGGAACAGGGGTTCGGCCAGAATTCCGGGCTCGGGCTCTCGATATCGCGCCAGATCATCGAGGCGCATGGCGGCCGCATCCGCGCCCTCAACCGCACCCGCGCGCATCCGCAGGGCACTGACGCCCCCCGCGGCGACGACGCCGTGCTCGGCGCGCGCTTCGTCATCTGGCTGCCTGCGGCGCGATGACGCCGCAAGGAAGCGGTTACGTTCACGCCACCGCGCTTGTCCTCGGCGACTTCGGCCTGCTGCTGCGCGGGCCCTCCGGCGCAGGCAAGAGCGCGATCGCCTTGCAGCTGATCTCGGACTGGCGGGCGCGGGGCGCCTTCGCGGCGCTTGTCGGCGACGACAGGATCTCGCTCGAGGCGCGCCACGGCCGGCTGATCGCGCGGCCGCATCCCTCGATCACGGGTCTGATCGAAGCGCGCGGCCTGGGGCTGTTGCGCTTGGACCATGAACCCGCCTGCGTCTTGCGGGCGGCGATCGATCTCCTCGCCCCCGGAGAGCGGCCGCAACGCTATCCGGACCAAGACGAGGCGGCGACCCGGTTGAGCGGCGTGACGCTGCCGCGTATGGTCGAAAACGCCGCAAGCGTCGGAGCGGTCGCACGGATTGCAGCCTACATTCAGAACCTTGCGACAAATTGACGGAGCCGTGCTGTTTTCGCTTGCCTATTTCGCCGCGTTGCACAAAATGTCGCCCCTGTCAGAGCGGGGCGATTACGGCGGGCGCAACGGCTCCCAGGATGCAATTTGGCGCCGTTCGCTTCGGCGGGCCGACGCGGTTTTCAGCATCGGCGCGCAAGAGACGTCTTTCATGAGTGGTAGGGTCGTATGATCGGAATGGTCTTGGTGACCCATGGCCACCTTGCCACTGAGTTTCGCGCGGCGCTCGAACACGTCGTGGGACCTCAAAAGCAGATTGCGGCGATCTCGATCGGGCCCGAGGACGATATGGAGCGCCGGCGCATCGACATCATCGAGGCGATCCGTGAGGCCGACAGCGGCGATGGGGTGGTGCTGCTCACCGACATGTTCGGCGGCACGCCCTCAAATCTCGCGATCTCGGTTATGGACGGCGGAAAGGTGGAGGTGCTCGCGGGCGTCAATTTGCCGATGCTGATAAAGCTCGCTTCGGTCCGCGACACGCAAACTTTGGAGCAGGCCGTTCTGCAGGCGCAGGAAGCCGGCCGCAAATATGTTTACATCGCCAGCAAAGTGCTCAACGCAAAATGAATGAACTCGTGACCGATAAATTGCAGCAGGCTGCGGGCGAAGAGCCCATGTCGCGCGAATTCGCGATCATCAACAAGAAGGGGCTGCACGCCCGCGCGACAGCGAAATTCGTGCAGTGCTGCGAAAAATTCGACGCCGTCATCACCGTCTCGCGAGGCGACGAAACCGTCGGCGGCAGCTCGATCATGGGCATTCTGACGCTCGGCGCGGGCCAGGGCTCGACCATCGTCGTCACCGCGTCGGGGCCGCAGGCGAAGGCCGCTCTCGACGCCCTGGAGGCGCTCGTCGCCAATCGCTTCGGCGAGGACGAATAGACGGACTGTCACCGGGCGCAGACATCCTGGCGACTCTCCCGCCTGCCCGCCCCTTGCGCGCGAGCGGTCAGCCCTGTAGAGCGCGTCCGCCATGCGCGCCGCGTCTTCTGAACAATTGGGCAGGCGCGGCGTTGCGCCTGGCGCATCGCGCTGAAGCTCCTTTCCCGGCAGGCGAGTCGCATGTCCGTCTTTCGCGTCTATGTGCGGGTGCTGGGCCTGTTGCGGCCTCAAGCGCGGCTCGCAATCATCCTCGTCGCGGCCAATCTGGCGCTCGCCGTCGCCGCCTTCGCCGAGCCGATGCTCTTCGGGCGCATCATCGACCGCATGACCCGCGCGCAGGCGCCCGGCGAAACGCTGACATGGAACGATCTCCTGCCGCTGATGTCCGCCTGGGCGGCCTTCGGCCTGTTCTCGATCGGCGGCGCCATTCTCGTCGGCCTTAACGCGGATCGGCTCGCGCACCGCCGCCGCCTCGCGGTGATGTCGGATTATTTCGACCATGTGCTGAGCCTGCCGCTCAGCTTTCACACCAATGTCCACTCAGGCCGCCTGCTGAAGATCATGCTCGACGGGGCGAACGCCATGTCGGGGCTTTGGCTGTCTTTCTTCCGCGAGAATTGCGCGTCTTTCGTCGCGCTCTTCGTGCTCCTGCCGGCGACGCTCTTCGTCAATTGGCGGCTCGGCTCCCTGCTCATGGCGCTCGTCGTGATCTTCTATTTCGTGACGAGTTTCGTGCTTCGCCGCACGGAGGATCTGCAGGGCCAGGTCGAGCGCTACAACACCACTCTCGCCGAACACGCCTCGGATGCGCTCGGCAATATCCCCGTGGTGCAGAGCTTCACCCGCATCGAAAGCGAGTCGCATGCGCTCAACCGCATCATCGACGACGTGCTGGCGGCGCAATTGCCGGTCCTCTCCTGGTGGGCCGTGGTCGCCGTGGCGAGCCGCGCGTCCGGGACGCTGACGATCCTCGCGATTTTTCTGCTCGGCGTCTGGCTGCATCTGCGCGGGCAGGCGACGATCGGCGAAATCGTCGCCTTCATGAGCTTCGCGACGATGCTGATCGCGCGGCTCGAACAGGTCGTCGGATTCGTCAACGTTCTGTTCCAGCAATCGGCGAAGATCGCGGAATTCTTCGGCGTTCTCGACACGCAGCCGACGGTCGCCGACAGCCCTCATGCCCGCGACGCCGAACGGCTCACGGGCGCGGTGGAATTCGAGAACGTCACCTTTTCCTATGACGGACGTCGGCCGGCGGTGCGCGACGTCTCCTTCGCGGCGAAGCCGGGGGAAACGATCGCGCTCGTCGGCTCGACGGGCTCCGGAAAATCGACGACGCTGGCGCTCCTGCATCGCGTCTTCGATCCGGACAGCGGCGCCGTCAAGATCGACGGCGTCGACATCCGCGAATTCACCTTGAGTTCGCTTCGCCGCAACATCGGCGTCGTCTTTCAGGAGCCGATGCTGTTCGCGCGATCGATCGAGGAAAATCTGCGCATCGGCAATCCCGACGCGACGGATGAGGAGATCGCCCATGCGCTCGATCTGGCGCAGGCGGCGGAATTCGTCTCGCGGCAAAGCGACGGGCGGGCGACGCGCGTCGGCGAACGCGGCCGCTCGCTCTCGGGCGGCGAGCGCCAGCGGCTCTCGATCGCAAGGGCGTTGCTGAAGGACCCGCCGATCATGGTCTTCGACGAGGCGACCTCGGCGCTCGACGCAACCACGGAACGCTTGATCCAGAAGGCGCTGGAGGCGGCGACGAAGGGGCGCACGACCTTCGTCATCGCGCACCGGCTGGCGACGGTGCGCAACGCCGACCGCATTCTCGTCTTCGATCAGGGCGAGATCGTCGAGAGCGGCGGCTTCGACGAGCTGGTGGCCAAGGGCGGACGCTTCGCGACTCTCGCGTCGGCGCAATTCATGGCCGAGCCGGCGCAAACGCCGACGCCGCTCGATGGGCTTTACGAGGCGACGGCGCCGCAGACCCGCGCGGGGTGAGAGAGCGGGCGCCGCCGGTTCGCGTAAGAACCGCCAAAACAAAAAGCCGCGCCCCTTTCGGAGCGCGGCCGCAGGCTTCTATAGCGATCTTCTTAGCGGATCACGTAAGGCAGCAGGCCGAGGAAGCGGGCGCGTTTGATCGCCTGCGCGAGTTCGCGCTGCTTCTTGGCCGAAACGGCGGTGATGCGCGACGGCACGATCTTGCCGCGCTCGCTGATGTAGCGGGACAGCAGACGCGTGTCCTTGTAGTCGATCTTCGGCGCGTTGGCGCCGGTGAACGGGCAGGACTTGCGGCGGCGGAAGAAGGGACGACGGGGCGCGGAGCTCATTCTTCCTCTCCTCCTTCAACCTTGCTTTCCTCGCGGCGCGGGCGACGTTCGCCCCGATCGCCTCGATCGCCTCTGTCGCCGCGCGGGCCACGGCGCTCGCCGCGGTCATCGTCCTCGCGCTTGCGCAGCTGCGCCGACGGGCCTTCCTCGAGTTCGTCGACGCGCAGCGTCAGCACGCGCAGAATGTCCTCATTGATGCCCTGCTGGCGCTCCATCTCGGCGATCGCCGCCGGCGGCGCGTCGATGTTCATCAGGGTGAAATGCGCCTTGCGGTTCTTCTTGATCCGATAGGCGAGCGATTTGACGCCCCAATATTCGGTCTTGCCGACCGTGCCGCCGAGCGACGCGATGATGGTTTTGAACTGCCCGGTCAGAGTCTCCACCTGCTGGGGAGAAACGTCCTGACGGGCGAGATAGACATGCTCGTAAAGAGCCATCGACTTTCGCCTTTCCGTTGCCGCGAGCCGTTCCGGCGCCAAGCCCTTCGAGCGCTTCTTAGGGGACGTCCCCTGGAAAGGCTCGAGAAGGAAAGTTCGAAGGCGGAGACACGGGAAGACGGGAGTTTAGACCCTCGCTCGTTTTTCCGCATATTCTGGTCCGAAAACCGCAAAGCACTTTTCGGGAATATGCGACCTCGCGCATATTCTTGTCCGAAAACCGCAAAGCACTTTTCGGGAATATGCGACCTCACGCATATTCTTGTCCGAAACCGCTACCGCCTTTCCGGGAATATGCGCGTCGAGCGCTTCCGTTCAGCCCCCGGCCGGGAACCTCGCGAAGCGCGCTTTATACGCGGCTTTAAGCAGGATGCAAGAGCGCGAGGCGGAGCGGCTTGCCGCACGGCGGCCGCGCCAGTATGGTCGCGCTGTCCCGCCGCCGCCAGGAGAGCCGAGATGACGCGGAAATTCAGGGTGTTCGCGCTGCTGGCCGGCCTCTCCGCGCTGCTCTCCGCCTGCGATAAATGCGGCGGCTTCCAGGAGCTCCGCGTTCCGGGCCAGCCGCACGCCTGCAGGGACGGCGCGCCGCACTGACGCATCCCGCTCAGGAAGCGCAAGCGTTTCTGTTATCATTGTCGGCCTGACGATAGGCGCCGGAGCCCCCGTTTGTCCAACGCCAGCACCTTCCTCGACATGAAGCGCCGGGGAGAGAAGATCGTGGTCGTCACCGCCTATGACGCGCCGACCGCGCGCATCGAGGTCGAGGCGGGGGTCGACATCATTCTCGTCGGCGACAGCGTCGGGGTGAATATTCTCGGCTATGCGCATGAGCGCGAGGTGACGCTCGCCGACATGGCGCATCACATCGCGGCGGTGCGGCGCGGCGCGCCCGAGATCTACATCATCGGCGACCTGCCCTATGCGACCTACGATACGCCCGAACAGGCGATCGAGAGTTCGCGCGTCCTGCGCGAGGCGGGCGCCGATTGCGTGAAATTCGAAGGCGCAGAGCCCGACATCGTGCGCGCCCTGACGGAAGCCGGCTTCGACGTCTGCTGTCATCTGGGGCTGGAATCGCAGCATCACGACGTAAAGCGGCGCCAGGGCAAGACGGCGCAGGCCGCCGCCAAGCTGCTTGGCGACGCACTGGCGCTCGACGCCGCCGGGCAGAAGTTTCTGGTGCTGGAGCTCGTGCCGCATGAACTCGCCGCGCGGGTGACGCGCGCGGTCAGCGCGGCCACGATCGGCATCGGCGCCGGCGCCGCGACCGACGCGCAGGTGCTCGTCGTCAATGATCTTGCCGGGATCACCACGCGCGAATTCAAGCACAACAGGCGCTACGGCGCGGTGGGCGCGGCGCTGCGCGAGGCGGTCGCGGCCTATGCGCGCGATGTTCGCGCCGGCGTTTTTCCCGCGGAAGAGCACGCCTTTCACATGGCCGATGACGAACGCGCCGCCTTTGAGCGCGCTATGCGCGACGACGGGGCCTAAGCCGCCCCGACAACGCCGGGCGGCGCGCCGGCGAGACGCCGACGCCACATGGCTTCGAACAGCGATTCCAGCGCGCGGGTGTATGCATGGACGTCGAAAAGCGCCGTCGTCAGACGATTGGCGGCGAGCTTCGCCCGGAGCGAGGCGGAGCGCAGAGGATCGCCCGCCACGCCTAGCGCGATCCCGAAATATTCCTCGAAATCCGCTGCGATCAATTCGGGCAATCCAATCGCGTGCAGCAGACTGCCGGCGACGCGAGAGGGAAAGGTGTCGCCAGCACAGGTCACGATCGGCACGCCCGCCCAGAGCGCGTCGCTCGCTGTCGTATGAGAATTGAAGGGCGCCGTGTCGAGCGCGAGATCGGCGAGCTGCAGGCGCGCCAGATGTTCGGCCTGCGGCAAATGCGGCGCAAAGACGAGCCGCCGCGCGTCAATTCCGCGTTCGCGCATTTCATTGCGCAGATTGCCTTCCGCCATCGGCGCCGCCGCGAGCCACAGCACCGCGCCTGGCGTTGAGTCGAGCAGCCGCGCCCAGAGATCGAAAATGAACGGCGTCAATTTGTAGGCCTGATTGAAACAGCAATAGACGAAGCCCTCCGCCGGCAGACCCGCAGCGGCGCGCGACGGCGGCGCCTGCAGCGGCGCGCCACGCCCATGCGGCTGGTAGGCGTTCGGGAGATAAGCGAAGGCTTCCGAATAGGCCGACGACGAGGTCGGCGGCGTGACGTAGCGATCGGTGACGATGTAATCGCACACGCCAGACCCAAGCGTGCCGGGATAGCCGAGATAGTTAACCTGTACGGGCGCCGGGCGCAGCATCATCACCCCGGTGCGCGCGCCGTAAGTGAAGCCCTTAAGATCGATCAGGATGTCCACGCCATCCGCATTGATGAGGCGCGCGGCCTCGGAGTCGGTCAATGAAGAAATGTCGGCGAACGCGTCGAAGGCGGCGCGCAACCGCGTCCGCATCGCGCCTTCCCCGCCAGAATAGCTGTAGGCGCGGAGTTCGAAGCGCGACCGATCATGCGCCTCGAGCGTCTCAACGAGAAGATGCGCGGTCGCATGCTCATGGAAGTCGTTCGAGAGATAGCCGACGCAAATTCTGTCGCGGCGGGAGAGATCGAAGCGCATATCGAGGCGCGCGCGCAGCGGTCCGGCCGCCAGGAGCCGCGCAGCGGTCCAACTCTCCGAACAGGCGCGCTGTTCGCGCGCCGTGATTCCGGGCTCCGAAAGCAACAGGAACGGGGGAGTCGGCGGACCATCCGTAAGGGCCAGCGCCGCGCGAATCTGCGGGGCGGCGGAGGCGAAATCGTCCCACTCGCACATGGCGCGGCTGCGCGAAATCGATTTCATGGCGCCCTTTCGCGAGGGGCCGATCCGCACATAGCCGGCCTATGCGCGCCAAGCGATTTCCGTGCCGCAGGACAAAAGCCAGTCGATCGAGTTGCCAGAACTGTAGCCGCCGCTAGAAGATGTCATTTGGTGTCCGCCGTCCGGGCGGTCCGCAGCAAGGCGCATCATGACGACAGCCACGACTTTCAGGGAAACGCCGGTCGGACTCCTGCTCGTCAATCTCGGCACGCCCGATGCGCCCGACGTGGCGGCCGTGCGGCGCTACCTCGCGCAATTTCTTTCCGATCCCCGCGTCGTCGATCTTCCCCGGACGCTATGGCTGCCGATCCTCTATGGCGTCGTGCTCAATACGCGTCCGGCCCGATCGGCGAAGCTCTACGAATCGATCTGGAACAGCGAAACGGGCGAAGGTCCGCTGAAGACATACACGCGTCTGCAGGCGGAAAAGCTGCAGGCGCAATTGGGCGACGGCCGCCGCCTCGTCGTCGACTATGCGCTGCGCTACGGCGCGCCGTCGATCGCCGCGCAGATCGAGTCGCTGGCGGTGAAGGGCTGCGAGCGGATTGCGCTTTTGCCGCTCTATCCGCAATACGCCTCCTCCACCACGGGCTCCGCGGCCGACGCCGCCTTCGACGCCTTACGCGGCATGCGCAAACAGCCCGCCATTCGCATCGGCGCGCCCTATTACGATGACCCGGCCTATATCGATGCGCTCGCGGCGGATGTGACGCGCGCGCTCGCCGCGCTCGATTTCGAGCCGGAGGTCATCGTCGCGTCATTTCACGGCCTGCCGCAGGCGCAGATCGATCGCGGCGATCCTTATCGCGATCACTGCGAGGCGACCTGGCGTCTGCTGTGCGAAAAGCTCGGCATGAGCCCGGAACGGCTGCGTCTCGCCTTTCAGTCGCGCTTCGGGCGCGCGCGGTGGATCGAGCCCTACACGTCCGATGTCGTGACCGAGCTTGCAGGCGCGGGCGTCAAGCGCATCGCCGTCGTGGCGCCGGGCTTCTCCGCCGATTGCCTGGAAACGATCGAGGAGCTCGGCGTCGAGATTCGTGACCTCTTTCTCGAGAAGGGCGGCGCCAAGTTCGCCCGCCTGCCCTGTCTCAACGACAGCGACGAAAGCATGCGGCTCATCGAAATTCTGGCGAAGCGCGAACTCGCGGGATGGATTTAATGCAGATTCCGGACGATCCGCTCGCTTGGACGATTGTCATTCCCGGCGGGCCGCAGGCCTGACCGGGAATCCAGAACTCAAGGACGCTAGTTTTGCTCTGGATTCCCGATCGCGCGCATTGCGCGCGTCGGGAATGACATCCCAGCCGTTAAAGAGGTTTCGCAGGACGCGCCAGCTGCCGATATTCGCTTCGCTATCTTTGCGATAATTCCGTCAGCAATCCGAGCAGCGGCCGAAAGTCGAAGCGCACCTCATGGCGTCCTTCCGGCACCGCGACGGCGCGAAACAGCACATTGGCGCGCAGGATCGGCGCTTCCTCGCCGTCGACGCGCGCGAACCACCAGGGATGCCAGACATCATTCAGCACGAGCCAGCCGCCGCCGGGGGGCGCGCTCACTTCGGCGACGACGCGGTCGTTCTCATAGGTGACGATCTTCGCGATCGCCGGCGGCGCGTCCTTGCGGGTGTGGCAGATCGGCGGCGTCTCCAGGAGCACCGTCTCGCGATAGTCGGCTTCCGGCCATTCGCCGCTCTTCATCATCGCCGCGAAATCGACATGGATGGCGCAGGTCACGAGCATGACGCGCGGCATGGCGTTTGGATTTTCGTAAATGCGAATCTTGCCGATCCGCGTTCGTTCGACGAAGTCGCCAAGCTTGTAGTTCTCGTCGATCTCTTCGATTGGAACGCCGGTCGCGATGAATCGCAGGCCGAGCATGTCCGACAGAACCGAATGATAGGACGGGTAGAGCTTGGAGAATTCGCGCTGCTCGGGCAAAGCGAGATGGTCTCCGGCGCCCGTCGCGTCTTCGAAGAGCCGTAGCCGGATGGGATTATAGCCGAGATCGTGATCGAGGCCGTGGACGAGCGAAGCGTTCGGCCAATGGAAGTCGATCGCTGCGAGTTCGACCCGATCGCGGCGATCCGGCGCGGCCGTCTCTTTGAGCTTCGCTTTGAGATAAGCGATCACCGGATCCTTGCCGCCGATCCGCAGGGCGTCAAACTGCTCCGGCGGCAGCGCCGTCGATTCATTGGGCTCGTTGCCGATCGCAAGATCGGCGCTCATCAGCGCGGCGACCGCCGCGAGGAGATAGGGGCCGCGCAACCGCCGATCGCGCGTCGCAAGAACAAGCCCGACGGCGAGCGCCGCGAACATGGCGCTGATCGCGAGCGGCCACGACGATTGCGCGAGATGTCCCTTCGCGCCAGCGACGAGCGCGGCTGTCAGGAAAAGCCCGGCGATCGCGCCGACAATCCAAAGCGGGCGCGGCGTGACGTCGCCGCGCTCGATCAGAGTGAAGCCATAGCCCGCGAGTATCGCCAGCGTCGCGCCGATGAGGAAGGTCGCGTCCGCCGGCCGTCGCCAAAGATCGACGCCCGGCAGCTGATAGAAGAGCGCGAAGGCCGGCGTGTAGCGGCCGACCGCATAGAGGGCGAAAAGCAGCGCGGCGGCGGCGAAGAAGCGGATTTCTTTATTCGCGAAGAAACGCCTGCCCATCGCGGCGATCAAGGCCACGAGCGTCAGTTCGCCCATGTAAAGATCTGTCATGTTGCGGGCGAGAAAAAGATCGCGCTCGCCGACCGGCGGACCCCAGAAATCTTTGAGCGGACCGTCCGTTCCGAACAGATTGGCGGAGATGAGCGTCAAGAAGGAGCCCGGCGGCAGCGAGCCCTTGAGCGCGCCGTCGAGATCGATTTCCGGTCGGTTGGAATTCGCGGCGAGCTCCAGCGTGAAAGCGAGCGGGACGGCGATGATCGCCACGCCGACGAGGGCGCCCGACGCGAGCGGCGCGAGCGCGCTGAGCTTCGGCAAGTCGTCCGTGGCGATGCGATAGAGCGCATAGGTGGAAAGCATCAGCACGCTCAGGAAAGCGACCTGGTCTCTTCCGAGCACCAGCAGCGCCGCGGCGGCGCCAGCCGCCGCGCCATAGAGCGCCGAGCGCCGATCGAGCGCGCGCGCCAGCAGCCACAGCGTTACCGGAAGCCACGCGAGACTCATGATCTGGCCGACATGCTGGAGTCGCCACGCCGCCGAGCCGCCGAAGGCGAAAGCGAGCGCGGCGAGCAATCCTCCCGCGGCGCTCCAGCCGCGGTCGCGGAAATAGGCGATCAGCGCGAGACCGCCCATCGCCAGCATCGCGAAGACGAGGGAGTCGGCCAGGGCGAAGGAAGGTTCGGGAACGATCGCCGCCGCCAACAGGAAAAAGGGCGAGAAGATCAGCGATTGCGGATCGGCGATCTGCGGCATTCCCGCGAAGACGTTCGGCGTCCAGAACGGCGACTGGCCACTGTGCAAGGCGTGGGCGAGAAAGGCGAATTGCGGATAGAAATGCGCCTTCGCGTCCCAGGGGATGGTCACCCGTCCCGAGAGCCAGGGAAAGGCGAGCGCCATCGCGCAGACGAGGAAAAACGCCGCCGCCTGGGCGTAAGGCTGACCTTCCAGGCCGCCCGCGCTCCTACCGATTCGTTGCATCGCCATAGTTCTAGCGGTTTCGGTCCATGGCTTAAAGCCGCGCTTCAGGCGTTCGCCTGAGGCCAAAACGCGCGGCGAGCGCGTCAAGATCAACGTCCACGCGGCGCTTGTCATCCGTTTCGAGCAACAGCCGCAACCCCATCCCGCGCAGCATGTCGACGAAAGCGATGATGTCCGGGTCGTCCGCCTTGCGCCCGAAGAGCGGCGCAAGTTGGTCAGCCACGCCGCGGGCGTGGGCGGCGAGCGTCTCGCGAACTTCCGAGTGATCGCTCGCCTGCGCCACGACGCTCAGGAAGAAACGCATCTTATTGCGATCGAACATGAGCGTGCGCACCGCCTCGAGGGGGTGGGCCTCGCCTCCCGTCGATCCGCGCTTCGGCTTATGCGCCTGCGCGTGAGACGCTTCCAGCGTTGCGGCGAGCAAATCCGTCTTGCGCGGAAAATAATATGTCAGATGCGACTGCCGCAATCCCGCCGCGGCGGCGACGCGGGGTTGGGTCAGCGCTGTGACGCCCTCTTTCCTGATAATTTTGAGCGCAGCGTCCAGAATGCGCTGGCGCGCGCTTTTTTCCACCGTCGCCATTCGAACTCATTCAACCTTCGCCGCGCGAGCGTCGTATCAAAAAAAACCCGCCGCGGAAATGTTTCCCGCGCCCTTGCGCCGCCATTGATTGGTAATATACCAATGCACGCGCGCCGCGCCGACATTGGAGCGAATTGATGAGATTTTTTCTAATAGCGACGATCAGCGCGGGGATGTGCCTCGGCGCGCGGGCCGACGACGGGTCCGAAGCCGCGCGCCGCCTGCTTTTCGAAACATTCGACAAGCCCGAAACGCGGCTGCTCGTCGACGCCATCGTCGTCGAAGGGGACGCCGCCGTCGCCGACTGGCGCCAGGGCGAACTCGGCGGCCGGGCCTTTCTCACGCGTAAGGGCGACGCCTGGAGCATCGCCCTGTGCGCCGGCGACGCCTTGAAGGACAGCGCCACGCTCGAGCGGCTCGGCGTTTCGAAGGCCAACGCCGAGGCGCTTTCGAAGCGGCTCGCCGTGAAGGAGCAGCGGCTCTCTCCCGACGTCGTCGAGCGCTTTTCCCGATTTGACGGCATGGCCGCCGTCGACGCGGATGGCGGCCACTCGCCGCTCGATCCGCATCACAAGCCCATTCCCTGATCATCGGCACTGTTGCGCCCGAGCCACAGCGCAAAAAAATCCGTCCCGGCGCCCGGCCAAACCGTTGCCGCACGTAATTTGGTATATTACCAATTTTCTGGGCTCGGCGCTGTTCGCCGTCCTTCGTCTTCGCCTCGTGGGCGAGAGCAGCTCGGGAATCTGAGAAAAGATGGCGGCCCTCGCGAGACCCTCTCGCTCCATAATTCTTCGGCGCATCGGAGCGCTGTGGATCGCCGCGCTTTTCGCGCTTGCGGCGCTCTCCTTCGCCGCCCCGGCGCACGCCGCGCATGCGCCGCACGGCGCGGCCGCGCACTGCCAGAATAGTTCCTCGCCTGCGCCGGCGGAACATCCCTGTGGCGGCGACGAATGCTGTCCGCTCTGCGGCCACAGCCAGAAGGATCTGATCTTTTCCTTTTTCGAGCCCGTATCGAGCTTCATCGCCTATGCGCCGCCCCGCGCCACAACCCAGGCATTCGCAGCCTCCCGGCCGCCAGCGCTGGAAAGCGTGCGCGAGCGCTCCCGCGCAGCGCCGCGCGCGCCGCCGCACTTCTCCTGATCGCGTCAGTCCTCCCTTAACGATCGCGCGGCGCGACGCCGCTCAGGAGAGATTCCATGTTTCCGACCGGCCTGCTGCGCGGCGCATCCGCCGTCGCCCTCATTCTGTCCTTCGCGGATTCGTGCGCCTTCGCGCAACAGAGTCTGCCGACCATCGATATTGGCGGCTCCAAGCCGCGCGTCCCCGGACGCGGCGGCGGACGCGCGCAGTCTGCGGCGACGGCGCCGGCGCCCATCACATGGTCGCAGACGGGCGGAGGCGGCGGATCGCTGACAGTGCCGTCGGTCGCTCAGCAGCGCCGCGAACTCGAACGCACCGTAGGTTCGGTCGCGTTCGTCGACGCCAATACGCCCGCCATTCAAACCCGCTACGTTCACGACCTGCGCGACGCGCTCAAGGACGTTCCGGGCGTCTATGTCGAAAGCCGCTATGGGCAGGAGCTGCGTCTTTCGATCCGCGGCTCCAATCTGACACGCGACTTTCATCTGCGCGGACTGGAGTTGCTGCAGGACGGCATTCCGATGAATTACGCCGACGGCGGCGGCGACATGTATCAGATCGATCCGAAATATTTCCGCGCGATCGAAGTCATGAAAGGCGGCAACGCCCTCGCCTATGGGTCATCGACGCTCGGCGGCGCCATCAATTTCATCTCGCCCACCGCATACACCGCGCTCGCGCCAAACATCGTGTCGCTCGAGGGCGGCAGTTATGGAACCGTGCGCGGCCAGGCGCAGATGTCGCGCATCATCGGCAATTTCGATTTTCTCATCAACGGCACCTTCACCCACGCCGACAACTACCGAAAACATTCGACGACGGACTACACGCAGCTCAACGGCAACATCGGCTATCGATTCTCCAACGATCTCGAAACGCGGTTCTATTTCGGCGTCTACGACACCTGGCAATTGCTGCCGGGGCAGCTCAACCAGTTCGATGCGCGCAACAATCCGCGTTTGTCTCTGCCGCCGTATCCGCCTGGTTTCGGACCGGACGGGTTCGGCGCCAATCAGGCGAGAAACGTCAAGAACTGGCGCATTTCGAACAAGACCACGATCCTGAGCGAGTTCGGCCGCATCGACCTCAACAGCTGGTACACGCACAATTATCTCTATCATCCGATTTTCGTCGTCATCGAACAGGAAGGCGGGACCTGGGGAGTCACCCCGCGCCTCACCTCGAATTTCCTCGTCGACGGCCACCCCAATGAACTCATACTTGGCGGCCGCGCGTGGGGCGGATCTTCGAGCGACAATTGGTTCGACAACTACAATGGCATGCGGCTCAATCCCTATGGCGTGATCCCCGCCAATTTCGCCAACGCGCAATTCTCCTTCCCGCCCTATTCGTTCAACGGCCTCGCGCAATTTGGCGCGGCGAATTCATGCTTCGGCTTCTGCGGCCTGTTCATCAATCCGGGCTTGGATCCGCGTATCCGCAACAACCGCGCAACGGCGCTCAATCTCGAAGCCTATTTCGAGGATCGCCTGCATATCGCGCCGCAGCTCATTTTCATGTTCGGCGCCAAGCTTTTCGCCGATACACGCCGCTATGCGGTTCTCGGCGGCATTCCATTCGAGCCGGTTCCCGGCGTATCGGACAAGGTTTACCGCGGCATCGTGCCCAAGGTCGGCCTGATGTACGAAGCAACGCCGGACATTCAATTCTTCGCCGACATGACCGGCAGCCGCGACGTGCCGGACTTCATTGATTTGACGCAAGGCGTGTTTCCGCCGCCGCGCGACGGCACGACCTTCACGCCGCTCGCCGCGCAGAAGGCCTGGACCGGGGAACTCGGCGCGCGCGGCAGATGGGATCGCTACACCTGGGACGTGACTTTCTACCATTCGGAACTGCAGGACGAACTGCTGAAGTTCACCACCAATCCCGGGCTCGGCATCCCCGCGACGACCTTCAACGCGAAGCGCACCATGCATCAGGGCGTCGAATTCGCGGCGAGCGCGGAACTCCTGCGCGATATTTTCGCGCCCGATTCCGGCGACGCGCTGAAGTTGTCGCAGGTTTGGACCTGGAACGACTTCCGCTTCGTCGGCGATCGCGACTTCGGCGACAATACGCTGGCCGGCATTCCGCGCCACGTCTTGCGCACCACGCTGTCCTATTGGCGGCCGGCCGATGGCCTGTATTTCGCGCCGCAGATCGACTGGGTGCCGGCGGGCGCCTTTGTCGACTACGCCAATACGCTGCAGGCGCCGGGTTATGTCCTGTTCGGCGTTCAGACCGGCATGAAGCTGCCCTACGGACTCTCATTCTTTGTCGAAGCGCGCAATCTCACCAATCGCCACTACATCAGCGACGTGACCACCATCGTCGACGCCCGCGGTCTCGATCCGCGCGTCTTCTATCCGGGCACGGGACGCGTGATCTACGGAGGCCTGCGGCTCGCCTTCTAGCGGCGCTTGGGCGATCGGCGCGGCCGCCCCTATATAGGGTTGGGCGCGCCGGCCGCCTTCGCCGGTCCGATCAGGGCGCACTGCTTGTCGATACACGCGACGCCGGAAAATCTCGCCGCCAGTCGGGAACGCGCGCCGATGCTGCGCGTCGAGGCTCTTCGAAAATCCTATCCCACGCCGCAGGGCCGCATTCCCGTCCTCCACGGCGTGGATTTCATGTTGGACGCCGGCGCCAGTCTGGCGCTGACCGGCGAGTCCGGCAGCGGCAAGAGCACGCTCCTCCATCTTGTCGGCGCGCTCGATAACGCCGATTCCGGCGAAGTCATCCTCGACGGCGTCGCGCTGACGCGTCTGTCGGAAACCGCGCGGGCCGCGGTTCGACGAGAGAAGATCGGCGTCGTTTTCCAGCAGTTCAATTTGATTCCGAGCCTGACCGTCGCCGAAAACCTCGGCTTTCAGGCGCGACTGGCCGGGCGCTACGATCCTGTCTGGGAGGAAGAGCTTACCGATCGTCTCGGCCTTGCGGCGCTCGCCGCGCGCTATCCGGAGGAGCTTTCGGGCGGACAGCAGCAGCGCGTCGCCATCGGCCGCGCGCTCGCCGTGCGCCCGAAGCTCCTGCTCGCGGACGAACCGACTGGCAATCTCGACGAAGCGACCGGCGACGCCGTCATGGCGCTCGCGCTCGACCTCGTCGCCGCGACCGGCTGCGCCTTTCTGATGGCGACGCACAGCGAGCGACTCGCCGCCCGGCTGCAAGGCCGCATGCGGCTGGAATCGGGTCTTCTGGCGGCGCAATGAGAGAGACGCTCTGGACGCTTGCCGCGCTGATCAGCCACTGGCGAAGACGCCCGGGGAGCCTCTTGACGCTCATCGGGGGTCTCGCGATCGCGACCGCCTTGTGGAGCGGCGTGCAGGCGCTGAACGCGCAGGCGCGCGACAGCTACGACGCCCCGGCGGCCGCCGTTTCCGGCGGCGGCGCGAGAACGCTTGTCGCCGCGCGCGGCGGCCTGTTCGATCAGGAATTCTTCGTTAAGCTGCGGCGCGCCGGCGTGAATGTCTCGCCGGTCCTCGAAGGCGTGGTCCGGATCCAGGAGAAAAATGTCCGGATCATCGGCGTCGATCCGGTGTCGCTTCCGGGCCGTTCGACGATCGCGCACATGCGCAAGCGCGGAGACATATTCGAGGATTTCTTCTCGGGACCCGGCCGCACCTTCGCCGCGCCGGAGACCTTGCGCAAGCTCGATCTCGCCGAGGGCGCTGAGCCGCGAACCGAGCGTGGCCAGCGACTGCCGCCGCTTGCCGCGCTCGCCGAAGCGCCGCCCGGCGGCGTCATCGTCGACATCGGCGTGGCGCAGCGCCTGCTCGATCGACCGGGCAAACTCTCCCGCCTCATCATCGCCGACGACGAGGCGCTCGACGAGGAGCGTCTCAAGCGTGTCAGCGGAGAAACGCTGCGGCTTGTCGCGCCGGACGAAGAAAGCGATCTCAACCGGTTGACGGACAGCTTCCATCTCAATCTCACCGCCTTCGGCTTCCTCGCTTTCGTCGTCGGGCTGTTCATCGTCCACGCAGCTTACGGCCTCGCCTTCGAGCAGCGCCTGCCGACCTTGCGCACGTTGCGCGCGCTCGGAGTCGCCCCGCCCCATCTGATCGCGGCGATGGCGTGCGAAATCGCCGTCCTCACCTTCGTCGCCGGCGGCGCCGGCGTCATCGGCGGCTACGTCATCGCGCGGGCGCTGCTGCCCGATGTCGCAAAAAGTCTCGAAAGCCTCTACGGCGCGCAAATCTCGGAAAGCCTTGCGCTCGATGCGCGCTGGTGGATTTCCGGGCTCGCCATGGCCGGAGCGGGCGCGGCGCTTGCGGCAGCGGGCGGCCTTACGAAGGCGTTGCGGCTGCCGGCGCTGTCGGTCGCGCGTCCAATCGCGTGGCGCGCCGCGCATCACCGCTATCTGCGACGGCAAGCGGCGCTCGCGGTCCTTGCCCTTCTGGCCGCGGCTTGCGCCTACGGCTTCGGCGACGGCCTCGCAGCCGGATTCGCCGTCATCGGCTTGGCGCTCCTCGCCGCCGCGCTTGCCCTGCCAATCGGGCTCGCCGGCGCGCTTGCGCTCGGCGAACATGTCGCGCGCGGGCCGCTCGCCCGCTGGTTCTTCGCCGACGGACGGCAGGAAATTTCCGGCCTCTCGCTTGCGCTGATGGCGCTACTGATCGCGCTTGCGACCAATATCGGCGTCGGCGGCATGGTCGAGGGCTTTCGTCAGACATTCGTCCGGTGGCTCGACGAACGCCTGGTCGCGGAAGTCTATTTCGAAGCCGCAACGCCCGCCGATGCGCGTGACATCGAGGCATGGGCGCGCGCGCGGCCCGAGATATTCGCGGTCCTGCCCATCTGGCGCGCGAAGACGCGCATCGGCGGATGGCCGGTCGACGCGATCGGCATGACGCCTCACGAAACCTATGCGGCGCATTTTCCGCTGATTGAGGCGACGCCCGGCGTGTGGACGGACTTGCACGAGCAGGACGCGGTGCTCGTCAGCGAGCAATTGGCGCGCCGGCTGGGCGTCGCCGTAGGCGCGAGCCTCGACGTTCCAACGTCCGGGCAGGACTTGCGCGCGCGCGTTGTCGGCGTCTTCCCCGATTACGGAAATCCCAAGGGCCAGCTGCGCATCGATCACGAGAAGCTGAAGCGCTATTTCGCCGACGCCTCCGGAATCCACTACAGCCTGCGCGTCGCTCCCGACGCTAGCGCGCGCGTCATCGAAAACATCCAGGCGCGCTTCGGCGACAAGATTGCGCGCATCGTCGATCAAGCCGAAGTCAAGGCGCTGTCCACGGACGTTTTCGAGCGCACGTTCACCGTGACGGCCGCGCTGAATACGCTCACGCTGATCGTCTCCGGCGTCGCGCTGTTCGCGAGTCTTCTCACGCTCAGCGATATGCGGCGCGCGCGCATCGCGCCGGTCTGGGCCTTGGGCGCGACGCGGCGCGAGCTGGCGACATTGGAGATGATCCGCGTCCTTGCGTTCGCCGCCGGCGCGGCGGTCTTCGCGACGCCTCTCGGCCTGTTCATGACCTGGTGCCTCGTGGCGATCGTCAATGTCGCGGCCTTCGGATGGCGGCTTCCGTTCCATATGTTTCCGGCGCAGTGGCTTGCGGTTTTTCTTATCGCGCTATGCGCCGCGTTCCTGGCGGCGCTCATACCCGCCGTTCGGCTCGCGCGCGCCGCGCCCACCGAACTGCTCAAGATTTTTTCCAATGAACGCTAGACGCCCGAACCTTCCGCCCGAACGCCTTCGCGCGAGAGTCTCGCGGCGGTCGGCGCTGCTTCTCGCGCTGTCCTCGAGCGGCGCCCTGGCGCAGGGTTTTAGCGGTCTGGGAGGAGAAGCGCCGGGCTTTGCGATTCCCCACCCCGGAACGCCTCTCCTCTTCCCGAAAGACCACGGCGCGCATTACGACTTCCGCACCGAATGGTGGTACGTCACCGCGACTCTCGCCGATGCTGATGGCGCGTCTTATGGCGTTCAATGGACGCTTTTTCGTTTTGCATTGAAGGCCAACGCGGCGCGCGCCGGCTGGGATGACCGCAATGTGTGGATGGGCCATGCGGCGGCCACGAGCGCCAGCGAACATCTGTTCGCGCAGAAATTCGCGCGCGGCGGAATTGGTCAGGCGGGCGTCGAGGCCGAGCCTTTCCGCGCCTATATCGACGACTGGGACCTCGTAACGCGCGACGAGGCGAGAGGCGCCGGGATCGATCGGCTGCGCGTCAGCGCGCAGAGCAAGGATTTCGCCTATGCGCTCGATCTGACCGCAACAGGACCGATCGTGTTGCAGGGCGAGGGCGGCTACAGCCGCAAATCGGAGGCCGGACAGGCCTCCTATTACTACAGCCAGCCGTTCTTCAAGGCGGAAGGCTCTGTTTCGATCCGCGGACGCAAAGCGCAGGTCTCCGGCCTCGCCTGGATGGATCGAGAATGGTCCAGCCAGCCGCTCGGCCCCGATCAGAAAGGCTGGGACTGGTTTTCGCTCCATTTGGATGGCGGCGCCAAGCTGATGCTGTATCGCATGCGCAGCGTCGAGACGCCGCCCTTCCTTTTTGGAAACTGGATCGACGCCAAAGGCGCAACCTCGCCGCTCATCGGTAAAGACATCACGCTCGAACCTTTGGAGACGGCGCGGATCGCGGGACGCGATGTGCCGGTCCGCTGGCGCGTGGGGATCGAGAGCCGCGGCGTAAACATCGAGACACGGCCTCTCAATCCGGAGAGCTGGATGGCGACCGAACCCGCCTATTGGGAAGGGCCGATCCGTTTCACCGGCACGCACAAGGGCGAAGGCTATCTCGAAATGACGGGCTATTGAGACTCGATCGCCATCCGAAAGAAGCTCGCGAAAAAGCCCCTGGTTTCTCTCAGCTTTCTCAAATGGACGGCGGCGAGTTCCGACAAGCGCCGTTCGCCCGCGCGGGTGATGACGACGAGCGAGCGGCGGCGGTCCTTTGGGTCGGTCTTTCGCCTGACAAGCTTGGCTTGCGCCAGGCGGGACACCAGCTCCGCCGCGCTGTGATCGCGGATCATCAATTGTTCCGCGAGTTCGCCGACGCTGATGTGTTTCGCGCCGCGGTGAGTGCGCACCACAAGCAGCGCCTGATACCACTGCACGGTGACGCCATGGTCGGCGGCGACCTGTTCGCTGAACGCAAGAAACTTGCGCAGGGCATAGCGAAAATGGGCCAGCGCCACGAGATCGTCTTCGCTGGGCGGCTTGCGCTGCGCCGCCGCCGGCGGATCGTAAAGACTCAAGTGAAACCCCTTGTCCCCGGAGTCGCGCTCGCGTCGCGCGACTCGTTTGGAGCGATGAAATAATGCGCGCGCCATATTGGAGAACCAATCCGGTCAGCGTCGGAGCGCGCTTTATAAGCGCGCGATGAAGTCGTCAATCTGTGAAACGAAAGTATCAACCTTGGTTGCGTCTCCCCCGCCGATGCGGCCAAGCGCCGCGCGTCGGCGCGGCGATTGCGACGCTGAATAGTCGCGGACCGCTTGCAGCCATCCGTGACCGTCGAAGGGATCGACATAGTCGATCGCGTCGCCGCCGACTTCGCGGAACGCTTCGATATCTGAGGCGATCACCGGCGTTCCCGCGGCAAGCGCTTCGGCGACAGGCAGACCGAAGCCTTCCGCGCACGAGGGCATGAGCAACGCGCGCGCTCCGGCGAGCAGTCTGCGCAGTCCCGGCGTGGAAAGTCCGCCCGCCTCTATGACATGGGGTCGCAGCGCGACGCTACGTTCCAGGAGTTCGATCACGGCGGCGTTGAGCCAGCCGCGCTTGCCGACGATGACGAGCTTTGGCGGAGCCGGCTCCTGCGCAAGCGCGCGCCAAGCGTTGAGCAGCGTCAGATGATTTTTGCGCGGTTCGATCGTGCCGCAGACAACAAAATAGTTCACGCCTTCGAGCGCCGCGGGCGCAGCGACTTTCGACGAAAAGACCGGCGACACCGGCAGGCGCGCGACGCAGATCGGCAGCTCCGACCTTCCGCATTCGGCGGCGAAGTGACGAAGGCGTCTGGCGACCGTTTGCGAGCCAACGACAGCGCCAGCGCCATAGCGGCAGATGTTGATCATGCGCCTGGGATGCAGCATCGCTTCTCTCGCGCGAAAGAACTCCGGCGACTCAATCGGAAGAAGGTCGTGCACGAAGAATACAGGCTTTATGTCTGGCCGCGCTGTCAGCCAGCGCACATACCAGCTTCGATCGACGAGAAATTGCGTGGCGTTGAAATAGACGGCGCCATGCGGCGCCTCGCGCAAGGATCGGCCAAGATGAGGCGCCCACCGCCGCATCGCTCGCCAGTTTTGCTCAAGGAAAGAGAGATTTATCGGTTTCTTGGCGCGCGCCGTCGACGACTGCGCCAATCCGTTCGATCGGAGCGCCGCCACGACCGTTCGATAGACGTCGTCATGCTCGGCGTCGCCGTCCTCGCGCCAAAGATTCTCGACGCCTCCGATCGTTTCCAGCGCGCGATCCGGATCCGCGAGGCGAGGTCCGATCGCCGTGCAAATCAGCGCGCCACGCTCTCGGTCGCGCGCAAGAAAATGGCGCGCGAGAGCGAAGTCGACGCGATCAATCCCATTGGGCGCAGCATTGAGCGCGCGGGTAACGATCCGCGTGACGTCGTAGACGATAGGGCGGCGCGTCGCTTCCGCCGGCGTCGACGTCAATTGCGGCACTTCGACTCGTCCAAACGACATCGCCATGCCTCGATCGCGGCGTTCGCCTCACGGACAGCCCGTTCCGTCTCTCTTTCGACACACTCCCGGTAGCGAAAGACCATCTTTGTGAAGAGTTGCACTTCTTCATCACAGGCGGCCATCGCCAAGGCGGCGACGGAGGTTTCGATGCAGGCGGGACGGGTTGGCGGCGCGCAATAGGTGAAGCCCCGGAAGGCTTGCGCCGCGAGCGGCTGCGCCCGCGAGGCGAATGTTCGAACACGGCGGAAGAGGACCTCCCGGAGAGGGCCGGGAGTTCACGCGGGCCAAGGCAATATGCCGGCTATATGGCGGAAATGCCATCGGTTTTCTGAACGATCCTAAAAATTTCACCAATATGTGCGAATGGTTAATCGGACCTCGAGAATCGTCGATTTTCAATTAGTTTTGTCGAAGGTCCGCAGTGAAAGCGCCCGGACGCGCGCCTCGAGAAGACGCTCGAAGTCATCGGCGCTGTGGCGCGCGCCTTCGGCGCCGCGAAATACGAAAACGCCGTCCGGCGCGACAATCAGATCATTGTAGCGAAGCGTTGGATCGTCGAGCGTGGCCGAGAGCGGCTGCGAGTCGATAGGATTGCGCGGGCGCGCCGGCTGTCGGTCGCGAAACGCGGTCTCCGCGCGCGCCGCGAAGGCTTCATAGCGCTCCCGCGCCGCGTCCACCCTTGCGCGCCACGCCGAGCGCGCGGCGTCGACGGCGTCTTTGGCTTCCACGGGCGCAAGAGAAGGGGCGCCGGAGCGGGCGTTGGCGCTTGCCGCGAACGCTCCAAGCAGAAATCCGATGATGGCCGTTGAGAGGAGAGCGGCGCGCATGAAAGGGAAATGCGTCCGCCTGACGAAAAGTTCCGCGCCGCTTGGCGGCGTTAGTTGTCTCTGCTCCGCGCCGAAGCGGAGGCGGCTGCGATCTTTCGTCCGTCCTTGAAGAGCTTGCCGAACAGGCCGACGACCGCCACCAGCGCCAGACCGATAATCGCGACGTCGATCGCCGGCAAAGGATCGTGCTGACTTTGCGGAACGCCGAGCGCGATGGCGGCGAAGGGCCAGAACGCCAGGAGTATCCGGAACTCGGTCACGCCCAGACCGATATAGGCCATCTGCTGAACATGGCGGGTCGCGGCGCGGATGTAGGCATAGGAAGAGAACAGCAGGTAGCAGACGAGCACCGCCGCAGCGGCGCGCAGCGTCAGAAACGGCGAGAATCCATAGGCGACGATCAGCAGTATGTGCGAGAAGAGTTCGGAGACGTGGTGCGCCATGCCGGCGCCCGGCAGTTCGCCGCCGCGCAGGCGCGCCAACGGCAGATCCGTCGTCAATCCGTACCAATTGACGAGCATCGCCGGCGGCACGAGCCAGACCAACTCAGGCCATGAACGGCAGCCGACCAGCGCGACCGCCGCGAGCGCGGCGCCACAGGCGCCGATCATCGACAGATGCGCAGGCGCGATCCAGGTCGGGGCCGCGCGCGCCATGCGTTGGACGAGGCGCTGTTCCGCGGCGAAGAGGAAACTCTGGCCGCGCCCGGGCGCGCCGCCTAACCGCCTATCGCCCGCCTCGCCGAGATTCATGACGCGCATGCCCCTGCTCTCAAATCAGACAAACGGCGCCCCGGCCGTTGACAATACATCGCGCTGAAATCTACCCGGTTGCGGCGCTGCTGCAAGTCGTCGATGATCTGCGGCCAGCCGTCGCATGGCGATTATCTCAGCGAAATTCCTCAAAACTTTGGCGAAGCGCGTTCGCCGCAGAGGCAGGGCCCGCCTCTTCCGCAACGCCCGATCCGGAGATTCTTATGTCGGAAAAGATCGTTGGTTCGAAGGATCAGGGCGCGCTGCGGCTGCTGATGAACCGCCCGGAGAAAAAGAACGCCCTCGATCGCGAGATGTATCGCGCCCTGATCGCGGCGCTCGCAGCGGCGGCCGACGACGACGCCGTGCGCGCCGTCGTTTTCGCCGGCGCAGGGGGGAATTTCACGGCGGGCAACGATCTCGCCGACTTCCGCGACTACGCCCCGAACGCCGAGACTTTTCCGGCGCTGGCCTTCATTCGGGCGGCGGCCGCCTTCGAAAAACCGCTCGTCGCCGCCGTTACCGGCGACGCCGTCGGCATCGGAACCACCCTGCTCTTCCATTGCGATCTCGTCTTCGCGAGCCCCGACGCCCGCTTCAAAATGCCGTTTATCGACCTCGCGCTGCCGCCCGAAGGCGGGGCGAGCCTGCTGGCTCCGGAACGCTTCGGGCTCGCAAAGGCTGCGCAATATCTCCTGCTCGGCGACGGCTTCGACGGGAGTGAGGCGCTGCGGCTTGGCCTCGTCAACCAACTGGCGCCGGCCGAAGCGGTCCTCGATCTCGCCATGGACGCCGCGCGGCGCCTCGCGGCCAAGCCGAGGAAAGCGCTGCTCGCGGCGCGGCGGCTGATGCGGGGCGACCCGAAAGACATTCTCGCCCGCATCGATGCTGAGGCGGCGCTCTTCGCGCAAGCGCTGACGTCGCCGGAGGCGCGCGAGCGCTTTGCCGCCTTTTTTGCATCGCGAGCGGGGTGACCTTCAGCGCGACGCGACCTTCGCCGCTTGCGTCGCGGACAGGCTTCTCCCAAATAATAAGTCGGACATACGCGCCTGCGCCACGAAGGGCGGGCGCTCACATGGGCTGATCGGAGAATTATGCGCGATCCTTACGACGTTCTCGGCGTGCCGAAATCGGCGAGCCCCGCCGAAATCAAGAAGGCCTATCGCCAGCTCGCCAAGAAGTTTCACCCTGACCGCAACAAGGACGACGTGAAGGCCAAGGAGCGCTTCTCGGAGATCAACTCGGCTTACGAAATCGTCGGCGACGAAACGAAAAAGGCGCAGTTCGACAAGGGCGAAATCGGACCGGACGGCAAGCCGCGTTACACCGGCTTCGAGGGCTTCGGCGCAGGCGCCGGCCCAGGCGGGTTCACCCGCGGCTGGCGCACCGGCGGCGCGCCCGGCGGCGGCGCGCCGGGCGGCGAGCAGCATTTCGAGTTTCATTTCGGCAATGAGGCGGCCGGCGGGCGCGGCGGATTCGACCCTTCCGACCTCTTCGCCGATCTCTTCGGCGGCGGCGGCCGCCGTCGCGCCGGGCCGCAGCCGACGCGCGGCGATGACGTCGTCGCGACAGCCACGGTTCCGCTCGAGACGGTGGCGCACGGCGGTTCGGCGCGGGTCATCCTGCCCAGCGGCCGCACGCTCGAAGTCAAGATCCCCGCGGGAATCGAAGACGGCAAACAGATCCGACTGCGCGGCCAGGGCCAGCCAGGCTCGATGGGCGGAGAGCCCGGCGACGCGCTGATCACCGTGAAAGTCGCGGCGCATCCCTATTTCAAGCTGGACGGCCGAGATATGCGGCTGGAGCTGCCGGTGACCGTCTATGAGGCGGCGCTCGGCGGACGCGTTCAGACGCCCACGCTCGACGGCAAGGTGGAGCTGACGATCCCGCCGCACTCCAACACGGGACGCGTGCTGCGGCTGCGCGGCAAAGGCCTTCCGGCGACCGACGGCAAAATCGCCGGCGACCTCTACGTCTCCTTGAAGATCGTGCTGCCGGAAACGGCGTCGGGCGATCTCGATGCGCGCATGCGCGAGTGGCGCGACACCCACCCCTATGATCCCCGCGCCAAAATGACGTGACGCCTATTTGGCCTCGGCCGGCGCCGTGACGACCGCTGCGGCGGCCGCTTCCGCGGCGGCCTGCATGACCTCCGGCGGCAAGGCGCCGACGAGCACGAAGGCGAAGCCGCCGGCGCGCCATTCGATCACCGAGACGCCCTGGGCGCGCTGACCGGAGGGCGCCGCGAGCGCTTCCGCCCGCTCGAAATAAAGACCGACGCGCGCGCCGTCGTCGCGCTCATAGACGAGAAACGCCGCCGGCGCCGCGACGCCGGGCGCGACGCGTCCGCCAAGCAGCCGCAATCCGACCCCGCTCAAATCCGGCGCCCGTGAAAACCCCACGCGCTCCTGAAGCCACGCGAGCAGCTCGCCCCGCCGCCCGGCGTCGATCTCGACCGGCCGCACGTCGACGACATAGGTCGCATAAGTCAGCCCGGCGCGTGCGGCGTAACTCGTCGCCGCGATTGCGCGCGTCGTGGGGTTCTGCGCCGGCGGCCGGCTCGCCAGGAAGAGCAGCGCCGCCGCCGCGACGGCCGCGCCGGCGATGAGCGTCAGCAGCGTCGACGCGAGCGCCTGGCGGCGCCGACTGGCGCGGATTTCGTCGAGCTTGCGCGCAGGACGCGGCGCCGCGCCTGGCCGTCCCCAGTGGATGGCGCCGGTTTCGATCGGCCCCTGTCCGGCGGCGGGCGCCGGCGGCCTTGCCGCCGCCTCGCGCAGCGACAGGGGCGGCGGCTCCAGCGCCACCGGTTCGAAAGCGGCGCGCAGCGCCGCGTTCTGGCGCCGCCAGCCTTCGACGAGCGCGGCGTCCTCGGGATGCTGCAGGAGATGGTCTTCGACCTTGCGCCGCCGCTCGGGATCGAGTTCGCCGTCGACCAGGGCGTGCAGGTCGGCTTCTTCGATGAGGGCCGAGGGCGTCATCGCCGCTATTTCACGACCCGCAGATGCGACGCGACGCGACGGCCGCCCTCCGACGGCGCGACCGGCCGCAAGCCCTCGGCGCCGAGCGTCGCGCGGGCGCGCATCAGCCGCGCCAGCGCCGTTTCCCGACTTGCGCCGACGATTCGCGCCGAGGCTTCATAGCCGAAGCCCTCCAGCGAGACGAGCAGCAGAATGGCGCGCTCCTCGAAGGGGAGCGTCGCGAGGCCGTGCACGATAGGCGGGTGGCGCGACGCCGGACCTGGCGCGTTGGCGAGCTTCTTCTGGGCGAGCGTCACAAGCGCCGCATAGGCTTCGATTCGCGCCTCGGCGAGATCGGCGGGGCGCACCTCACGCGTGCGGATTCGCGCGCCAACCGACTGCAGCGCGCTTTGCACGAGATCGTCGGCAAGCGCCGGACCTGCGCCGGCGCAAAGCGCGCGCGCATAACGTCGCAGGGCCGGAGTCGCTCCGCCCAGTCCCGCGATGATATCGGCTCTTCTGCCCATGCGGCCGCCTCGCTCGGTCTTCTCGCCTGTCTGCGAAGCCAATGACGTTTCCTATGGGATGATAGGGCAAAGCCGCCCGATTGGCTATGCTTGGCCGCTCTGGCGCGTTGGATTTCGCCTCCGCTGAGCCTGTGGCGCGAGGGTTTCCTTTGCGCCCAAAGCAGGCTAAAGGGCGCGAGCCGCCGAGCAGATTTCACGCCCAGGAAATAGACAAGCATGACCGATCAAGCTGCGCCCGCCGCCCTTTTCGCCGGACTGCTCAAGGGAAAGAAGGGGCTCATCCTGGGCGTCGCCAACAATCGCTCGATCGCCTGGGGCATCGCCAAGGCCTGCGCCGACGCCGGCGCCGAACTCGCGCTCACCTATCAGGTCGAGGCGCTCGAAAAGCGCGTGCGCCCGCTCGCCGCCGAGATCGGCGCCACGGTCGTCGGCCGCTGCGACGTCGCCGAACCTGAGACGATGGACGCCGTCTTCGCCGAGGTGGAGAAGCTCTGGGGCAAAATCGATTTCGTCGTGCACTGCCTCGCCTATTCCGACAAGGACCAGCTCGACGGGCGCTATGTCGAGACGACGCTGGAAAACTTCCAGATGTCGCTCAACATCTCCTGCTACTCCTTCACGGCGCTGGCGCAGCGCGCCGAGAAATTGATGACGGATGGCGGCTCGCTCCTCACGCTCACCTATTACGGCGCCGAGAAATGGATGCCGCATTACAATGTGATGGGCGTGGCGAAAGCGGCGCTTGAAGCTTCGGTGCGCTATCTCGCCGCCGATCTCGGCGTGAAGAACATCCGCGTCAACGCGATTTCCGCCGGCCCGATCAAGACCATGGCGGCGTCCGGCATCGGCGACTTCCGCTATATCCTGCGCTGGAACGAATATAATTCGCCGCTGCGCCGCGTCGTAACGATCGAGGAAGTCGGCGAGACGGCGGTCTATCTGCTGTCGCCGCTGGCGCGCGGCGTCTCCGGCGAAGTGCTGCATGTCGACGCCGGCTATCATGTCGTGGGCATGATGAATCCGAGCGCCGCGCCGAAAATGGCGGACTTGCTGGCGCTGCTGCCGCAGGAGAAGTAGCCGCGCTTCCCGCGCCATGCCCGCGCGCGTCGCGGGCATCCACGACTGGACGCGCCCTCTACAGAGTTATGCCAAATCGGTCGAGCGGCTCGGATGTCATTCCCGACGCGCGAAGCGCGATCGGGAATCCAGAGTAAACCCAGTATTCTTGGATTGGCTCTGGATTCCCGGTCAGGCCTTCAGCCTGCCGGGAATGACACGGCCCAAGCGAACGGATCAGCCGAATCCGTACTATTTGCCTGGAAGAGCTTTATCGCTAATTTTCATTATCGCCACGCCGCATTGTTGAATGTCGAGTTATTGTCATGAAGAAGAAAGCGAACCTGCATGTTGGCTCGACCTTCGAGAGCTGGCTGGACGAGCAAGGCTTCCGCGAAGAAGTCACCGCCGGCGCTATCAAGGAAGCACTTGCCTCGCAGCTCGCCGCCGAAATGAAGAAGAAAGGCATCACCAAGGCGCGCATGGCTGAAATGATGGAGACCAGCCGCGCAAATCGACCGCTTGCTCGACCCAAAGAATAGCGGCGCGACGCTCGAAACGCTTATACGAGCGGCCAAAGTGCTCGGCCGTCAGTTGCGGTTGGAATTGGTGTGACATGCGCTGACTCGCCGCTAGCGCACAAAAGCCCGCGGGCTTCACCAGAGGCACCGCTACACAAGTCGATTGATGCCTCTCAGAGGAATCGCAGCACCGGGGCTTTTAACCGTGACTAAAAAACCTGCCAGAGTCCGGATCACCCAAAAAAAGACCGTGCACATGTATGCGGAGCTTTGGCACGCATCGAAGTGCGTCCTGGAGCGCGGTATTGAGAACGAAAAAGGCTCCTCCTGGCAGTTTCTTTCTAGTGTCCTGATTCAGAAGTTTCTATCCAGCTTTGGCTTGGAGGTCGAGGGTGCGACGGCAGAAGCGTTCGATGGAGGCCAGAATGTCGTCGGCTGACTTGGTCCAGCGCAGCGGCTTCGGATCAGCGTTCTGTTGGGCGAGGAAAGCCTTGATGGCGGCGATGAGGTCTTTGACGGACTTGTGCGCGCCTCGCTTGATCTGCTTTTCGGCCAGCAGCGCGAAGAAGCGTTCGACCTGATTGATCCACGACGACGATGTCGGCGTGAAATGCATGTGCCAGTGGGGCCGCTTGGCGAACCAGTTGCGGATCACTTGCGTCTTATGGCTCGAAGCGTTGTCCATCACGACGTGAATGTCGAGGCCGGCGGGAACGTTGCTCTCCACTTCGTCGAGAAACTTGCGGAACTCCTGCGCGCGATGGCGCGGCATGCATGTGCCGATCACACTGCCAGCCTTCACGGTCGTCTCAGCCGTGACAGCAGCGATGAAGCCGGCAAAGAGCGTCGTAGTGCCGTGGCGGTCGTAGTCGTGCGTGCGCCGCTCGACTTGTCCAGGGCGCATCGGCAGCAGCGGCTGCGTTCGATCAAGCGCTTGTATTTGGCTCTTTTCATCCACGCATATCACCAGCGCCTTGTCGGGCGGATCGAGATAGAGGCCAACGATGTCGCGCACTTTCTCGACGAACTGCGGGTCGGTCGAGAGCTTGAAAGTCTCGGTGCGATGCGGCTGTAGGGAGAATGCACGCCAAATGCGATGAACCGACGAAGTCGACACGCCCGATGCTTTCGCCATGCCGCGCGTGCTCCAGTGCGTCGCGTTCTTGGGCTGCGTTTCGAGTGTCCTGGTCACGATCTCCTCAACGCGGTCGTCGCCGATCTTGCGTGGCGCGCCACAGCGCGGCTCATCGTCGAGACCATCGAGACGGTGCTTGGCGAAACGCTCGCGCCATGTGCGCACGGTCTGCCGCGTTACACCGACCGCAGCCGCGATCTCGCAGTTGTTGAGCCCGTCAGCGGCCCGCAACACGATCTCCGCGCGTTGCGCATGCCCACGCGCCACCTTGCGTCGCCGGACGAGCCTTTTGAGGTATTCCCGTTCGTTCTCGCTGAGCTTAATCTTGCTCGCTTTGGTCGCTCCGTCCCTCGCCATGCCGCCCTCCCGAATCCCGCCTGGGCCGAAGGAATCACAATCGCGAAAACGTGGCTAGTAATTTCTGGGACAGGACACTAGTATCGTTCTAACTGCATTCGCGTTCGAGGCTTATCTCAATCACGTCGGCAACAGCTTGCTTACTTGTTGGGAAAGCGTGGAGCCCTTACCGCCGCCAAAGAAATTCAACCTAATCTGCGAACTTCTAAAGGTCGAATTTCCAGGAGGCGCTGGCAAACGGCCTTTGCAAACACTCACCCAACTGCAAGATTTCAGGAACCTAATGGCTCACGGTAAAACTGAGCAGATCGAACCTAAGCCAATTCTATGTGACGCTAAACATGCAGATACTCGGCTGGGCCAAAAACCTCTCGCGAAGTGGGAACGCCTTATTCAAACCAAGGACTTTGCCGAACGCGCGCGCATCGATGTTGAAGAGGTTCTGAAGATAGTACATGCTGCCCGTCCAAAGCCAAAAGAATGGCTGTTTTCGTTTGGTGTCGGGAGTGGCAGCGCGGTCATCGTCGAGAACGATGAACAGAAGACCGTTCAAGACTAAGCTCCTACAAGGTCGCAAAATGCCTTAAACGGCTCGCGAACGGCACGTCTGGGGCCCTTCTCACACCCCCGCGGGCTTGCTCACCACGTCACCAGCAAATCGCCGTTGCCCAAGAGCCGCTTCGCGCCGCGCTGACATTCCTCCATCGTCACGGCGGCGATGAGGCCGTTGCGCTCGTCGAGGAAGCTCGGCTCGAATCCATCGAACTGCAGATCGACGAGCAGGCTCGCGATCTCCGAAGGCGTCGCAGCGCAACGCATAGGGGCGGTTAACTAGCTTGTCGGTCCTCCACCGTGTCTGAGGTCCGAAAAGGGCGGTCGCTGTCGCGGGATCGGTGAAGGGCTTCCTCATCCTGAGGAGCGTGTGAAGCACGCGTCTCGAAGGACGAGGAAGCCCGTTTTCGCGTATTTTTCCTCACCCTCGTCTCTTCGAGACGCCGCCTTCGATCTCGGGCCTGCCCGAGATCGACATTAAATTCGCAAGTCGGGTAAACCCGACTTGCGGGCGGCTCCTCAGGATGAGGGTGAGGAAAACAATTCTCTCGACGGCTCGTCTACCCCGCCGGGTCCGCAAATCCCCGTTGGCGTAGCAGCGGCTCCACCGTCGGCATCCTTCCGCGGAAGGCGACATAGGCGTCCGCCGCGTCCTGCCTTCCGCCCGCGGCGTAGATGTGATCGCGTAGGCGCTGCGCGACCTCGGGCGCGAAGGGGTCGCCCGTCTCCTTAAAGGCCTCGAAAGCGTCGGCGTCGAGCGTTTCGGCCCAGAGATAGCTGTAGTAGCCCGCCGAATAGCCGTCGCCGGAGAAGATATGCGAGAAATGCGGCAGGCGGTGCCGCATGACGATTTCCGGCGGCATGGCGATCCCCGCGAGGCTGTCCGCCTCGAAGGCGCCCGCGTCGAATTCCGCCCCGACGCTTTGCGCATGAATGTCGAGATCGACATGGGCGGAGGCGCAGAATTCGACCGTCGCGAAACCCTGATTGAAATGGCGCGCGGCGGCGATGCGCGCGACGAGATCATCGGGTATGGGCGCGCCGGTCTCGGCATGAATCGCGAACTTCTTCAGCACCGCCGGCTCCAGCAGCCAGTGCTCGTAAAGCTGCGAGGGTAATTCGACGAAATCGCGCGCGACATTGGTCCCAGCGACCGAAGGATAGGTCACGTCCGACAGCATGCCATGCAGGGCATGGCCGAATTCATGGAACAGCGTGCGCGCGTCGTCGAGGCTGAGCAGCGTCGGCGCGCCATCGGCGCCTTTGGTGAAATTCATCACATTGACGATGATCGGCCTGGTTTCGCCAACGAGCTTATGCTGCGCACGGAAGTCGGACATCCAGGCGCCGCCGCGCTTCGACGGCCGCGCAAAATAATCGGCGAGGAACAGCGCCACATGCTTGCCGTCGCTGTCCAGCACATCGAAGGCGCGCACATCCGGATGGTAGAGCGGCAGGCCCTTCTGCTCGACGAAGCGGAGGCCGAAAAGCTTTTGCGCGACATCGAACGCCGCGGCGATCATGTTGTCGAGCTGGAAGTAGGGACGCAGCGCGGCCTGATCGAGGTCGTAGCGCTTCGCGCGCACGCGCTCGGCGTAATAGCGCCAGTCATGCGCCGCGACGGTGAAATTCGCGCCCTCTTCTTCGGCCATCGCCTGGATCTGCGCGCGCTCCTCGGCGGCGCGCGTCAGCGCCGGCGCCCAGACGCGACCAAGCAATTCGCGCACGGCGGCCGGCGTCTTCGCCATCGTGTCGTCGAGTTTGAAAGCCGCGAAACTGTCGAAGCCGAGCAGCTTCGCGCGCTCTTCGCGCAATTGCAGGATTTCGCGAATGAGCGGGCGGTTGTCGGTTGCGCCTGCAGTCTCGCCGCGGCTGGCCCAGGCGCGAAACACCGTCTCGCGTAGATCGCGCCGCGTCGAGCTTTGCAGAAAGACTTCAGCGCTGGAGCGCGACAGCGTCACGCCATATCTGCCGGGCGATCCACGCTCCGCCGCAATGCGCGCAGCGGCGGCGCGAAAGTCCGGCGAGAGGCCGTCGAGATCGCTTTCGTCGAGCAGCAGCAGCCAGGATGATTCATCGGCCAGCACGTTCTGCGAAAACTGCGTCGAGAGGCCCGCCAGCCGTTCGAGAACCGCCTTGAGACGCGCCTTGTCCACGTCGTTCAACTTCGCGCCTGCGCGCACGGAGCTCTTGTAAGTCAGTTCGAGAACGCGCCGCTGCTCGGGCGTCAAATCGATCGCTCCGCGCGTCTCGTAAAGCGCCTCAATCCGGGCAAACAGCGCGGGATTCATGGAGATGTCGCTGGAGTGACGCGAGAAGGCGCCGGCCATATCGCGCTCGATCGCCTGCAGCTCGGGCGTCGTGTCGGTGGCGGCGAGATTCCAGAACACCGCGCCGACATCGGTGAGAAGTCGCCCCGCCCGCTCCAGCGCGCCGATGACATTGTCGAACGTCGGCGGCGACGGGTCGTTGGCGATGACGTCGATCTCGGCCTTGTGCTGGGCGAAGGCCGTCTCGAACGCCTCACGGAAATGCGCGGGCGCAATCGCGTCGAAAGGCGGCAGGCGGAAAGGGCCGCTCCAGGCCCTAAGGAGAGGATTATCCATGACAGTCTCTTAGCAAGACGCCGACCAGCGGCGGCGTGGCCGGCCGCTTAAACTCCCTCGGGCTTGCCCACGATCGTCACCAGCAGACCGCCATCGCCGAGGAGCCGCTGCGCGCCGCGCTGACAATCCGCCATCGTCACGGCGGCGATGCGGCCGTTGCGCTCATCAAGGAAGCTCGGCTCGAATCCATCGAGCTGCAGATTGACGAGCTGGCTCGCGATCTTCGTCGACGTGTCGAAACGCAGCGCATAGGAGCCGGTGAGGAACTTCTTGGCCTTGTCCAGTTCGTCCTCGGTCGGACCCTCGGCGACGAAGTTTCTGAACTCTTCCTCAATGACGCCGATCGCTTCGCCGGCGCGCTCGTTCTTGGTCGCGGCGGCGCCGATCAGCATCGGGCAATGGTCATATTCGTTGAGATGCGAATAGACCGAATAGGCCATGCCGCGCTTCTCGCGCACCTCGCGGAATAGCCGCGAGGTGAAGGTGCCGCCGCCCAGAATGTGATTGGCGACGACGACCGCGTAATAGTCGGGATCGTGCTTGGTGATCGAGGGACGCCCGAAGCGGATGGTCGATTGCGGCACGTCGAGATCGATGATCTTGCGCATGCCGACATTGGCGACTTCGATCGGCGGGACGGGCGCGAGATCGTTTTGCAGCGCTAAGCCGCCGAATGTCGCGTCGAGGAGTTCCGAGAGCGTCGTAGCGTCGATGGCGCCGACGACGCCGATCTTGAGATCACGCCGCGCGAAGAGCCGCTCGCGCAGGGCGATGAGGTCTTCGCGCGTCAGCGTGTCGATCGACGCGAGATCGCCGCGGACCGGGCGTCCATAGGGATGATTCGGAAACGCCGCTTCGCGAAAAGCCTTGGCCGCGAGGGAGTCCGGCTCATTGACGTCGCGCTTCAATTCGGCGGCGAGCTGGCTGCGCACGCGCGCGACGTCGCCGGCCCCAAGATGCGCGTCGTTGAGCGCGAGCTTTAAGAGGCCGAACGCCTTGTCGACGTTGCGCGAGAGCGTCTGCATGTGGCCCGAGATCGCGTCGCGATCGGCGCCAAAGCCGAGATGGATCGCGAGTTCGTCGATGGCGCGATGGAAGCCGCGCGCGTCATAGGGGCCGGCGCCTTCGTCGAGCGTCGCGGCGAGCAGCGTCGCGAGTCCGGGTTTTTCCGGCGGGTCCTGCGCCGCGCCGCCGCGGATGGCGAATTCGAGCGCGACGAGCGGCACGGCGTAACTTTCGACGAGCCAGGCCTCGAGACCCCCCGGCGTCGTGATCCGCTGCACATGTTCGGCGCGGGATGCGATGGTGACGGTGGGCGCGTGAGCGGTCATATGAGTTCCTAACGGCGGTCGGCAGTCGGTCTTGGGCGAGTCGGTCTTGAGCGGTCGGGTCAGGCGTCGGTCTTATGCCGACGCCCCGACGCGCGCGCCGTCTCAGGCCGGAAGCAGGAAGCCGGTGACGGCCCTGCGCTTGTCGAGCCATTTGCGCGCGGCGTTTTGCACATCCGCGGCGGTCACCTTCTCCATGCGATCGGGCCAGGCGACGACGTCCTCGATGCCGAGGCCGGTGGCGAGCGCTTCGCCATACCAGCGCGCGAGCGAGGCCTGGCTGTCCTGGGCGTAGATCGCGTCGGCGATCAACCGCGTCTTCGCGCGCTGAAGATGCTCGGCGTCGATCGGCTCTTCGGCGAAGCGGCGGAGCACGCCGTCGATCGCGACGTCGAGATCCTGCAGCGCGACGCCCGGCGCGGGCGTCGCATAGACCCACAGCCGCGTATTGTCGACGGCGGAGCCGAGGTAATAAGCGCCGGCGCCGACAGCGACCTTCTCCTCGACGACCAGCGTCTCATAGAGCGCGCTCGTCGGCCCGCCGCCCAGCATATAGGCGAGCGTCTCCAGCGCCTCGGCTTCGCCGGGCTCGGCGGTGGTGTAGGACGGCACGAGAAAGACCTGCTCATGCGCCGGCTGCTCGACCTTTTCGTCGCGCAGCGTCACCAGCCTGTGCGCGCGGTGCGGCGGCTCCTGGGTGCGGGCGCGGCGCGGCGGCGCGGCGCGCGCGGGAATCTTGCCGTAGGTGTCCCTGGCGAGGCGCTCGACGTCATCCGCATCGACGTCGCCGGCGACGATGAGGATGGCGTTCTCGGGCGTATAGAAGCGCTCGTAATAGGCGAGCGCATGCGCGCGATCGAGCCCTTCGATCTCGTGATTCCAGCCGATGATCGGCGTGCCGTAAGGATGATGCGCGAAGAGCGCCGCCTGCACCGCCTCGTCGAGCTGCGCCGCGGGATCGCTGTCGGTGCGCATGCGGCGCTCTTCGAGCACCACGTCGCGCTCGGGATCGACAACATCGTCGGTCAGAACGAGGTTGCGCATGCGGTCGGCCTCAAAGGCCATCAGCGTCGCGAGATGCTCCTTACCGATGCGCTGGAAATAGGCCGTGTAATCATAGCTGGTGAAGGCGTTCTCCTGGCCGCCGAGTTCGGCGACGAGATTGGAGAATTCGCCCTGGGGATGCTTCTTCGTGCCCTTGAACATCAGATGTTCGAGGAAATGCGCGATGCCGGACTGGCCGAGCGGATCGTCGGCGGCGCCGTTCTTGTACCACACCATGTGGGTGACGACGGGCGTCCGCGCGTCGGGGATGACGACGACCTCCATGCCGTTGTCGAGCTTGAAGCTCGTAATGCTCGCGCGCGCAGGCTCCGGCGCGGCGGCGCCGGGCGCGAGCGAAGCGACGGCTGACGCCTTCGTCTCGAATGACATGAATGGCCTTTCCCGCAGCCGCGGCCGCGTATCGGAGAATTGTGTCTCCTATATAGGCCCGAATTTAATTCTTGTCAGAACCTCTCAGGAAGCTCGGCATTAGGTGCGACAAGCCGCTGGCGCTCGTCGGACGCGCGATGGAAGCCGTGGCGTTCGGATCGCCGGTCTGCGCCACAGGATCACTGTCCGTGCCGCCGCCTCGGCCCCAGGACAGAGGATTCCACCAGCTCTTGCCGGATTTCTCTTGGTAGCTGCTGAGGTCCTTCGTCGGCTGGCGATAGCCGTCCGGCGGCTCCACGAGCTTCCGGCGCGGCGGCGCATCGGACTCCGCCGCCGCATTGGCGGTCCGGGCGGACATGACGCGCTGAAGCAGGCCCGGCTCGTCGTCAGTTCCGGGGGCCGCCGTCGGACGCGGACCGCGAATGCGCTCGAGAAGGCCCTTCTTCTTTTCTTCAGGCGGCGCGTCCGGAACATGCGCGTAGCGATCGGCGTTGCGGCGTCGCTCCGTGGCGATTTCGGCCGGCCAGCCGCCAGGCCGCTCGGCCCGCTCGCGCGGCGCTGGAAGGCCTCCCGCGCTCGGCGGCAGAACGAGCTTGGGCCGTTCGCTGTAGTCGATCTTGCCGACGCCCTCGTCCGAGGACGCGCCGACCATTTCCATCATCGTGGTCAATGTGGACTTATCGTCGCCGGCCAGAGCTGGCGCGGCCAGGATCGCGGCGACGCCGGCGAGCGCGTAAAACGCGCAGCGCTTCGACTGGGCAAGCTTCATCTGTCGGACTCCCTCGGGCTCCGGTTGGCGCAGCTACATGGCCGCGACTTGTTGGCGATTTAGTGGCGAAGGCCCGGTTTGAGCCCAAGGGCCGCCTTCAGCCCTCGGCGCGTCGCTCCTGCGGCAGAAAAAACCCTTCGACGATCATGAGCGCCACGCCCGCGGTAATGAACACATCCGCCAGATTGAACACGTAATTGGCCAGCGGCCCGACGGGCAGGCTGGTGTGGAGATAGAAGAAATCGGCGACGGCGCCGCGCGTGACCCGATCGGCGGCGTTGCCGAGCGCCCCGCCGATGATGAGCCCGAGCGCCACGGCAGTAGCGCGGCTTTCCGTGCGAACCATCCAGATCGCCAGACCCGCGATGATCGCGCCCTGGACCGTCAGCATCACCAGGCGGGCCGCAGCCTCCTGCGCCGGAAACAGCGAATAGGAGACGCCATAGTTCCAGGAAAGCACGACGTCCAGAAACGGCGTGAGGGTCATCGGCGGGCGCGCCGCGACGTCAAAAATATGCAGCATCCAGAATTTATGCGCCTGGTCGAAGGCCAGAGCGGCGAGCGCCGCCGTGAGGCCCAGCGCGCGAGGCGACAGGGCGCGCAGGTTGTGATTTAGCGGCAAGCGGCGTCTCCGACCGGGGCCCGCAGCAATAAGGCCGCGTCGGCGAAAAGGAAAGTTTCGCCAGGCCTCCTTCTCTTCGGCCGCGGCTTGACAGGCGCAGGGACCGCTCCTATTTGCAGGGCGCCTGCTGGCACTCACCTCAGGCGAGTGCCAACAAGGCGTTCGCATATCCCTTTTTGGCGGGGCCAGAACCCCGTCGGGTCAGAAAAGGAAAGATTCACTATGGCGTTCCGTCCCCTCCACGACCGCGTCGTGGTCAAGCGACTCGAAGGCGAGGAAAAGACCAAAGGCGGCATCATCATTCCGGACAGCGCGAAAGAGAAGCCGCAAGAGGGCAAGGTGGTCTCCGTCGGCCCGGGCGCTCGCGACGAAAACGGCAAGCTGAACCCGCTCGACGTCAAGTCCGGCGACCGCGTGCTGTTCGGCAAATGGTCCGGCACCGAAGTCAAGATCGACGGCGAAGACCTGCTCATCATGAAGGAAAGCGACATCCTCGGCATCGTCGACTGACTCGACGCCGCCGTTCGCTTCCAACCCTCAGGAGAATTCTAAATGGCTGCAAAAGACGTCCGTTTCGCCACTGACGCCCGCGACCGCATTCTGCGCGGCGTCGAAATCCTCAACAACGCCGTCAAAGTGACGCTCGGCCCCAAGGGCCGCAACGTCGTCATCGAGAAGTCCTTTGGCGCGCCGCGCATCAGCAAGGACGGCGTCACCGTCGCCAAGGAAATCGAGCTTGCCGACAAGTTCGAAAATCTCGGCGCCCAGCTCGTCCGCGAAGTCGCCTCGAAGCAGAACGACATCGCCGGCGACGGCACCACGACCGCAACGGTTCTCGCCGCCTCGATCGCCCGCGAAGGCTCCAAGGCGGTCGCCGCCGGCCTTAACCCGATGGATCTGAAGCGCGGCGTCGATCTCGCCGTCGAGGCCATTGTCGCCGACCTCAAGCAGCATTCCAAGAAAGTCACCTCGAACGACGAGATCGCCCAGGTCGGCACCATCTCCGCGAATGGCGACAAGTTCATTGGCGAGGAAATCGCCAAGGCGATGCAGAAGGTCGGCAATGAGGGCGTGATCACGGTGGAGGAGGCGAAGAGCCTCGAGACCGAGACCGACATCGTCGAGGGCATGCAGTTCGATCGCGGCTATCTCTCGCCCTACTTCATCACCAACGCCGAGAAGATGATCGCCGAGCTCGACGAACCTTACATTCTCATCCACGAGAAGAAGCTGTCGACGCTGCAGCCGCTGCTGCCGATCCTCGAAGCCGTTGTGCAGACCGGCAAGCCGCTGCTCATCGTCGCCGAGGACGTGGAAGGCGAAGCGCTGGCGACCCTCGTCGTCAACAAGCTGCGCGGCGGCCTGAAGATCGCCGCCGTCAAGGCGCCGGGCTTCGGCGATCGCCGCAAGGCGATGCTCGAAGACATCGCCATCCTCACCGGCGGCCAGATGATCGCCGAGGACCTCGGCATCAAGCTGGAGAACGTCACGCTCGCCATGCTCGGCCGCGCCAAGCGCGTGCGCATCGAGAAGGAGAACACGACGATCATCGACGGCGCCGGCGAGAAGAAGGACATCGAGGCGCGCATCTCCCAGATCAAGGGCCAGATCGAGGAAACCACCTCCGACTACGACCGCGAGAAGCTCCAGGAGCGTCTCGCCAAGCTCGCGGGCGGCGTCGCGGTGATCCGCGTCGGCGGCGCGACCGAGGTCGAAGTGAAGGAGAAGAAGGACCGCGTCGACGACGCCCTCAACGCCACCCGCGCGGCGGTCGAGGAAGGCGTGTCGCCCGGCGGCGGCGTGGCGCTGCTGCGCGCCATCAAGGCGCTCGAAGGGGTCAAGGTCGGCAATCCGGATCAGCAGACCGGCGTCGACATCGTCCGCAAGGCGATCCAGGCGCCGGCGCGCCAGATCGTCGACAACGCCGGCGGCGACGGCGCCGTTGTTGTCGGCAAGCTGCTCGAGGCTTCCGAATACGGCTATGGCTTCGACGCGCAGAAGGGCGAGTATGGCGATCTGATGAAGCTCGGCATCATCGACCCGACCAAGGTCGTGCGCACCGCTCTGCAGGACGCCGCTTCGATCGCCGGCCTGATCATCACCACCGAGGCGACGATCACCGAGGCGCCGAAGAAGGAAGCCCCGCCGGCCATGCCGGGCGGCGGCATGGGCGGCATGGACTTCTAAGCGCCTCACGCTCAGCCAACGAAACGAAGCCCCGGACGAAAGTCCGGGGCTTTTTTCATGCTCGGCTCGTCTAGCTGCTACTGACCGGCGGTGCCAGGCGCGGTTATTTGCGCATGCCGCTTTGCAAGGACCTGCGCGGGCGTGATGTTCGCCGTCGCGACCTGCAGCTTGTTGCCCCAGCCGCTGATGATCTCGGCGTCTCCCCGCATCATCGCCTCGAAGCCCTCGTCCGCGACGTCTCGCGCGGACGCCTTTTCGGAACGGCCGACCTTCGTGTCCATCAGATCCGCGCGCTCGAAGAAATCCGTCGCCGTGACCCCTGGCATCAGACAGGTGACCGTCACGCCCGATCCCTTGAGCTCCTCGCGAAGCGCGAAGCAGAAGCTGTTGAGGAAGGACTTTGTCGCATTGTAGACGGCCTGCTAGGCGCCTGGGATGAAGCCGGGGATCGAGCCGGTCACGAGAATGCGCCCCGCGCCCCGATCACGCATATCGCGCGCGACCTTGTGAAGCAGATAGATCGTCCCGGTGATGTTCGTGTCGAGCACGTGCCGCTCGGCCGCGAAGTCCTGATCCAGAAAGGCACGCCCCAGCCCGTGCCCGGCGTTGGCGAGAAGGGCGTCGATCGGGCGCCCACCGGACGCCGCGCACAGCCGGTCGACCCCTTCCGTCATCGAGAGGTCGGTTTCAACTTCGATAACGTCGGCCCGAGGTCCCGAAACCTGGAGGCCGCGTCATGAATCCCAGGTCGATCCGCCGCGATCACCAGATCGAAGCCCCGCTGGGCGCAGATCAAGGCGAGTTCGTAGCCGATGCCCGACGAGGCGCCCGTCACCATCGCGAGCGGCTTTGAAGTCCGTCCCATCTTAATCTCCGGCGCGACGCTGAGGCCGGCGCCGGCCCTCCTCTTAGGCGGCCTTGCGGTTGATGCGCCCTTCGGCGAGCGCAGACAGCTTCTTGTCGGCGTTCTTCTCTTCGGAGAGCGTTTCCGACAGAAGCTGCGCGCAGTCTTCGCGGCCAAGCCCTTTCGCCCAGGCGATCAGCGTGCCGTAGCGCGTGATCTCATAATGCTCGACCGCCTGAGCGCTGGCGATCAGCGCGGCGTCCAGCACTTCATTGTCCGCAGTCTCGCCGGAGACTTCGTCCGCCTCTTCGAGGATGCCGTCGATCGCCGGGCAATTGATGCCCTTGGGCGCGACGCCATGCATTTCGAAGACTTTCTCGAGCCGGCTCACCTGATTTTCCGTCTCGGCCAGATGCTGCTCGAAGGCTTCCCTCAGCCGCGGATCGGAGGCCTTCTCAACCATGTCCGGCAGCGCCTTCAGGATCTGGTTCTCGGCGTAATAGACGTCGCGCAGCGTGTGCACGAACAAGTCGTCGATCGTCTTGATGTCTTTCGAAAAGAAGCCCATCGTCCCCGCTCCGGTTCAGCGATGTTCGGGAGGCCCGCGCGGCGCAGACATGCGTTGGCGGGCGTGCGTTGGAACGCCGCCGCCCCGTGAATGTTCCTCGCCTCGGCGGCTCCGAAGGCCGTTCCGCCCAGGAAAGCCGCCCCCGGTTGCGCTTCGCGCCTGCGCGTCCGGTCGCCGCAGGCGCCCGCCTGCCGGGGCCGTTGCCCTGAGGCTCGCGCTCGTTTAGCATCAGCTTCGCGCGCGGCGTCACGCGCGCGTCAGCAAGAATCGGGAGGAGCAAGATGGCGAGCATGCGCACGCCGATGGAATCGAACGGCGATTGGGCCGAGCACGTAAGAACCTACAAGACATTCTTGTTGCTGCTGAAGATCGGCGCGGTGAGCACGGCGGTTTTGCTGCTCGGGCTGTATTTCTTCGTCGCACGCTAAGTCCGCATCGCGCGCTCAATCGGCGCGCTCCGCTTCAACCGCTGTCGGCGACGCTGGCGGCGACGGTTTTTTTGCAACCGGAGTTCGTCATGCGCATCGCCGTATTGGCTGAAACGGATAATTCCGAGCCGCGCGTCGCGGCCACACCTGAGACCGTCAAGAAATTCGTCGGGCTCGGCGCCGACGTCGCGGTTGAGGCCGGGGCGGGCGCCGCCGCCGGATTCTCGGACAGCGACTACGCCGCGGCCGGGGCGACGATCGCCAATGACGCGGCGGCGGCGCTGACGGGAGCCGACGTCGCGCTGCGCGTGCGGCGTCCCTCGGCGGCGGAGCTGCCGGGCGCGAAGCCAAATCTCGCGGTGATCGCGATCATGGATCCGTTCGGCGCGGGCGCTCAGCTCGCCGAACTCGCCAAGACCGGCGCGATCGGTTTCGCCATGGAGTTGATGCCGCGCATCACGCGCGCGCAGTCGATGGACATCCTGTCGTCGCAAGCCAATCTCGCCGGCTATCGCGCCGTCATTGACGCGATGGCCGAATATGGCCGCTCATTTCCGATGATGATGACCGCCGCCGGCACCGTCCCGGCGGCGAAAGTTTTTATAATGGGCGTCGGCGTCGCCGGCCTGCAGGCGATCGCCACGGCGCGCCGCATGGGCGCGATCGTCACCGCCACCGACGTGCGTCCGGCGACGAAGGAGCAGGTGGAATCGCTCGGCGCGAAATTCATCGCGGTCGAGAACGAAGAGTTCAAACAGGCCGAGACCTCCGGCGGCTACGCCAAGGAGATGTCGCCTGAATATCAAAAGGCGCAGGCCGAACTCGTCGCTTCGCACATCGCCAAGCAGGACGTCGTCATCACCACCGCGCTGATCCCCGGCCGACCGGCCCCCAAGCTCATCTCGGCTGAGATGGTGCGCGCCATGCGGCCGGGTTCGGTGATCGTCGATCTGGCGGCTGAGCGCGGCGGCAACTGCGAAGCGACGAAGCCCGGCGAGACGGTGGTGGTGGACGGCGTGAAGATCGTCGGCGCGCTCAATCTCGCCGGCCGCATGGCGTCGACCGCGTCGAGCCTCTACGCGAGAAATCTGCTGGCCTTCCTCGAGACGCTCGTCTCAAAGGACACGAAGCAGCTCGCCATCAATTGGGAAGACGAATTGGTGAAGGCGACCGCGCTGACGCGCGACGGCGCCGTCATCGACGAGCGTTTCAAATAACCGCCTGCGCGCGCATCAAACAAAGGGGCGTTAAGCGATGACCGACTCTACGCAACAATTGCTCGAGAAGGCGCAGGCGGCGGCCGAGGCCGCCCGCCATCTCGCCGAACAGGCGCAACAATATTCGGAGGAGCTCGCGCATACGGCGGCCGCCGCGGCGGCGCACGGGCTCGCCGGCGGCGCCATCGATCCTTTCGTCTTCCGCGTGGCGATCTTCGCCATGGCGGTGTTCGTCGGCTATTACGTCGTCTGGTCGGTGACTCCGGCGCTGCATACGCCGCTGATGTCGGTCACCAACGCGATTTCTTCGGTCATCATCGTCGGCGCGCTGCTCGCGGCCGGCGTCGAAGGCACGACCGCCGCAGAGGCCTCGGGCTCTTGGTGGGCGAACGCCTTCGGCTTCATCGCGGTCATTCTCGCCAGCGTGAACATCTTCGGCGGCTTCCTCGTCACCGAACGCATGCTCGCCATGTACAAGAAGAAGGGCTGACGCCATGAGCGCCAATATCGCAGCCCTCCTCTATCTGGTCTCCGGCATTCTGTTCATCCTCGCGCTGCGCGGCCTCTCGTCGCCGGCGACGTCGCGGCAAGGCAATCGCTACGGCATGATCGGCATGGCGATCGCCGTGGCGACGACTCTGCTGACGCATTTTCCTTCCTTCGGCGGCCTGCTGATGATCGTGATCGGCGTCGCCATCGGCGGCGGCGCCGGCGCATATATCGCGCAGCGCATTCCGATGACGAAGATGCCTGAGCTTGTCGCGGGCTTTCACGCGCTCGTCGGTCTCGCCGCGGTGCTCGTGGCGGGCGGCGCCTTCTTCGCGCCGCGCGCCTTCGGAATCGGCGACGTGAATGAGATTCACGCCGGCAGCCTCGTCGAAATGTCGCTCGGCGCGGCGATCGGCGCAATCACCTTCACCGGATCGATCATCGCCTATCTGAAGCTTTCCGAGCGCATGACCGGCAAGCCGATCCTGCTGCCGGAGCGCCATACGATCAACATCATGCTCGGCGTCGCGATGCTGGCGCTGACCGCGCTCTTCGTCGGCACGCAGAGCGGCGCCTGGCTTTTCCTGCTGATCCTCGCCTCGCTGGTGCTGGGCGTGACGCTGATCATTCCGATCGGCGGCGCCGACATGCCGGTGGTCGTCTCCATGCTCAACTCCTATTCGGGCTGGGCGGCGGCGGGCATCGGCTTCACCCTCGGCAATCTGGCGCTCATCATCACCGGCGCGCTCGTCGGTTCGTCCGGCGCGATCCTCTCCTACATCATGTGCAAGGGCATGAACCGCAGCTTCATCTCCGTCATCCTCGGCGGCTTCGGCGGCGAGGTGGCGGGGCCCGCCGGCGGCAAGGAGACGCGCAACGTCAAGCAGGGCTCGGCGGAGGACGCCGCCTACATCATGCAGAACGCCGGCAAGATCATCATCGTGCCGGGCTATGGCATGGCGGTCGCGCAGGCGCAGCACGCGCTGCGCGAAATGGCCGACATGCTGAAGGAGGAAGGCGTCGACATCAAATACGCCATCCATCCGGTCGCCGGCCGCATGCCGGGCCATATGAACGTGCTGCTCGCCGAAGCCAACGTCCCCTACGACGAAGTGTTCGAACTCGAAGACATCAATTCGGAGTTCGGACAGGCGGACGTCGCCTTCGTCATCGGCGCGAACGACGTGACCAACCCCGCCGCCAAGACCGACAAGACGTCGGCGATCTACGGCATGCCGATCCTCGACGTCGAAAAGGCGAAGACGGTGCTGTTCCTGAAACGCGGCATGGGGTCGGGCTACGCCGGCGTCGAGAACGAGCTGTTCTTCCGGCCCAATACGATGATGCTGTTCGGCGACGCCAAGAAGACCGTCGAATCCGTCGTGAAGTCGCTCGGGCACTGAGCCCCAGCGCCGCCAAGCAAAACGCCCGGGAGTTTCTCCCGGGCGTTTTTTGTTGAGCGGACGGCGCGCGCATGTTGCGCGGCAGAATACGCGCAAAGCGCGGATCGCCGCGCTTCACGCAGCTAACTCAGTTCCAGTTCCACGCGACCGGCTGAAACCATCCGCCGAAGTCCGGCCAGCCGCCTTCGTTGCCCGTGTAAAAGAGGCCCGGCTCGCCCTTGGTCTCGCCGAACTGATAGCGGCCGGCGACATAGAAGGTTCGCTGCGGGAACGGATGGAACAGGAAATACCTATAGTTTCCGATGTTATCGACGCCGAAATCGAAGTAGAACCTATCGTTCCACTTGTAGTGGATCTTGGTGTCGACGACGAAGAACGGATCGAAGGCGAAATAGATGCCGTAGGCGCGATCATTGTTGGCCAAGGTGCGCCACAGCTTGCTCTGATACCGGCCGGCGAGCGTAAAGGCCCAGTGATCGTCCGGCCGATAGGTGAAGGCCAGCGTTCCGCGCCATTCTGGAACGTTCGGGACATTCTTGCCGGCGACCGTCGTCGCCCAGGGCCACTCGAAATTCCCGGTGCTTGGAATCCAGGTCGGATCGGAGATCACCCGCGCGTTGAGCCAGGTTCCGCTCCCAAGCACCTCAAGCCTGTTGAACAAGAAGTTGTCCTTCTGAAACGCCACTTCAATGCCGCTGTTGCGTATGCGCTGAACGTTTGTCGGCGTTTGCACAGGTATGCCAGCCGAACCCGGCACGAAGACGACCTTGTTGATGATCGCGTCGCGCACCTCTTCGTCGAAAAAGGAGATGCGCGCAGTTCCATCCGGTCCAAGCCTGCGCTCGATCATCAGCTCCTTGCTGAGCGCCGACTCCGGCCGCAAATTCGGATTGGGGTTGGTCGCGACGCCGTTGGTCGCGACCGTCGCAAGATTGTAGAGCTCGCGCACCGTCGGGAAGCGGTTCGCCATGCCGATCGATCCGACGGCGCGCCAGTCGTCGTCATACCTGTATTCGAGCGAAGCCTTCGGCGAGAAGCGCGTGCTGTAAAGATTGGGCTGGTAGATCGGCAGCCACGAGAAGGTGGAGCCTGTCAGCGCCGTGCCTAGACTGTTGACGCCCGCCGCCTGGTTGTAGCCGTCCGACGCCTGCCAGTGCTCGCCGCGCAAGCCCACGGTGAACTTGAGGTCCGGGGTGATTTTGAAAGCGTCCTGGAACCAGAGCGCCTGCGTGCGCGTCGTGCCCTGAGCGATGGTGATCGCGGCGCCCGTGCCTGCGCCCGTCCCCGCGGTCCAGTTGGTCGTCAGCCAGACCGGGTTGTTCAGGTGAAACTGATCGCCGTGCACGCCGAAAGAGATGTCGTGGCCCTGCAGCAGGCCTTCCGGCGGCCGCACGATTCCCTTGGCGTCGAAGAGCGTCCAATAGGTGCCTGTGAACGCCGTATCGCGGCCGGTCTGCGTGTAACCCCCGAAAGGCACGGCCGCGGACCAGGGCGAGATCTGATCGGATTGCAGATAGGTGAAATTTGAAGCTGAAACTTCGAAGTCAAACAATCCGCCGCTGTTGGACCGCACCGCCGCGGCGTTGACCATGATCTTTTCCTGAATCCGGTAACGCCCCTGCGTCGCAAAGTTCTGCAGAATACCGGTGCTGAGGCCGCGCCCCGTCGTGGTCACGCCCCAGTAAGGGCCATAGCCGGAGTAAATGTAGTTCTCGGGATAGGACTGGCCGTCATTCGACCAGAAGCCGAATGTGTAGGTGCCGCGGATCGTGTTGGTGAAATCGTAGGCGAGTTTGAGCTTCGCGTTGACCTGGTCGTTGGCGAGGTTGCCTGTCGAGCCGATGACATTGGCGAATGTGGTGCCATAGACGTTCGTCGCGACATAGCCGCCGGGATAGAAGTTGGGCGTCGTGACATAGGTGAGCGGCTGCTGCGATCCGCGCTGCCAGTTGCCGGAGACGGTCCATAGAACGTCGCCGACCTTATCGCCGACGAAAAAGCTCGAAACGTTATTGACGAAGCCTCTCGACGTTCCCCATTGCGAGAAATCCTGCACCGTCGTGGTGTTCTTGACCGAGACTTCGAGCTTTTCGGGCATACGCGTCGTGATCTTGAGGACGCCGCCCATCGAGTTGCCGGGATACTGCGCGGCAAAGGGGCCGTAGAGAAAATCGACGCGCTCTATTTCTTCGGGCGCGACCAAGCCCCAGCGCGGCGCGCCGATCGTATTGTCGTTGCCGATCAGCGCCGTCAGCAGCAGATCGTCCGCATAGACGAGACTGCGCGCCGAGGAGGCGACGCCCCAGGTGCGGGTCTGCAAGACCGCCTGAGTGTCGCCGCTGTTGCGTTTGCGCACGAAAAGGCTCGGCATGTATCTGACCGCGTCTTCCGTATCGACGATGTTGATCTTGCGCTCGATTTGCTGACGCGTGACGCTCGCCACCGTATTCGGCAATTGCCACTTCTGAACGAAGGCGGGCTTGCCGTCGGGAAGCGTCGCCGACCAGACCGATGGCGGCGAAGCGGCTGGAGCCGGAGCCACGTTTGTGCCGGTCCCACGGCCCGCGACGCGTTCGCCGCCGCTCCGAACGCCGTTGCGGCGGCCGCCCACATCGATTGTCGGCAGCGACTGCTGCGCGGCGGCAGTTGTGACGTAAAGTTCGGAAAGCGCAAGGATTGTGAGGGCGCCGGCGGAGACGCCGCGCAGGAGCGAGTAGCGAGACATGACATGATTCCTTCTAGCGCCGGTCAAGAGGGCGCGACTGATCTCAGCGGCCGGAGCCGCCGACATTCCGATTGATCAGATGAAGGAAGGGGGTCCGCGCGTCGGGGCGCTGCGGTTGAGCCGTATCGTGACAAGCGCCGGCGCCGGGGGCGCCCGCGGCGCGAGATGGTATTCTAAGCCGCCGATCGTGAAGAGATTGTCCGCGACCGGCAGCGTGCTCCAGCCGATTTGGCAGAGGTCGCAGCATCCGTCGTGATCGACGCCGCCCGATGGCGCTTGTTCGGAATCGCCCTGCGCGAGAGGCGACGCCATCGCGGCCAAATGGCACTTTGCAATCTGCGCGTTAGGTCCGCCGACAGACGCCGACGCAGTCGCCTCGCACGGCGAAACGAGCTTCGCGACGAGCGCGACGAGCGCGAAGACGGCGAGGAGTCGGCGAAAGCGCATGAGGCCATGGCGAGTTCTGGCGCCGTTAACCGCAACGGCTCCGTTCCAGCATGTGCCCCCCCAATCGGGGTTTCTCCAAGCCTTCGCTCGTTGTCAAAGATTAAAAAATCAACTAAGAGACATTTATGTCACAGTTGCGCGCCATGCGTCCGGAATTCCGCGCGGCATTCGCCGTCGCCGCCGTTTGCGCGCTGATGTTTTCGCTTCTTTTGTCCGGCGCGATGCGGCCTGCGCATGCCTTCGCCGAGCGAAGCGACATCGCCTGCGATCACTTCGGCTATCTGTCTGGAACGCATGCGGTCTCCGCGCAGAAAGGGATTTCTGCGGAGCGCGACGGCTTGCCCGCGCGTCCTGCGCATCGATGCCCGGACTGCTGCCTGAGCGCTCATGCGGGCCACGCCGTTCTGCCCGAGCGCGTGGCTTCGGTCGCGCGACCCAGCGCGGAGCGAGCGGTTTCGATCCATCATAGCGCCGTCGCCGCGCTGCCGCCGAAAAGTCTGACGTCGAGCGGCGCGAATGGCGCGCGCGCGCCGCCCTCAATTTAAGTTCCCCGAATTTGCGACAGGCTCCGGGCGCGCTGCGACGGAGTCTCGTCGTGGCTTTCGCCGTTTGGACGGCGCTCATCTCGCGACGACGCTGTAAAATCAAAACTGACGCTTCGCCTGCGCGGTCGCCGCAAGCGCGTCCTAAGAAAACGAGTGAGTGAAAATGGATTATAACACGCTTTCCCCTCTCGCCATGTTCCTGAACGCCGGCCCTGTCGGCAAGGCCGTCATGGCGCTGCTGCTGCTCGCGTCCATCTGGACGTGGGTGCTCATCGTCGAAGGCGTGGTGGCCGTCACCCGCATCGCGAAATCGGCGCGCACGGCGCGCGCAGGCGGCGACGTCGGCGTTCTCGCGCCGGTGGCTGAAGCCGGCCGAGAAGCCTTTGCGCTCGATCTTCCTGACGAGACCATCGGCGACAAGCGCGCGCGCATCGCGGATCATATGAGCCGCGCCGCGCGCGAGTTCCTGACGAAGGCCGAAGGCGGCCTGCCCAACCTCGCCGTCATCTCGTCGGTTGCGCCCTTCGTCGGCCTGTTCGGCACCGTCTGGGGCATCATGACGAGCTTCGCCGGCATCGCCCAGTCGCAGGACACGAGCCTCGCGGTCGTCGCGCCCGGCATCGCCGAAGCGCTTGCGGCTACGGCCTATGGACTTGCCGCCGCGATCCCCGCCTCGGTCGGCTATAACCGCATCGGCGCCGCCTTCGCCCGCGTCGGTCAGCAGGTCGCTCATTACATCGAGGACGAGTCGCTCCTCATGTGCAGCGGCCATCAGCCGCGTCCGCGTCGCGAGAGGGAGGCCGCCTGATGGGTATGCCCTCACGCCAGCGCCAGAGCGCTACCGAAGGCCTTTACCAGCCTCTCGCCGAAATCAACGTGACGCCGCTCGTCGACGTCATGCTGGTGCTGCTCATCATCTTCATGGTGACCGCGCCGCTGCTCGCCAAGGGCGTCAAGGTGAACCTGCCTCAGGCGAGCGCCGCGATGCCGATCAACCAAAAGGATCCAATCGTCGTGACGGTGGGCAAGGAGGGCAAGATCGCGCTGGGCGCGGACGAGCTGTCCCATGAAGCGCTCATCGACGGCATCAAGGTGATGATGGGCGACGACCAGACGCGCGTCGTTCACATCCGCGGCGATACGGAAGCGGTGTATGGCGACGTCGTCGCGGTGATGGACAAGCTTGCCACGAACGGCATCACCCATATCGCGATTATGACCAACTCGCGCAGCAAGACCGGCCCGGCCGGAAAAGGCGCGCCCGGCCGCGCCGCGCCCGCGCCGGCCGTCCCCGCGCCTGCGCAAGCTCCAGCCGCCGCGGGGGGTTCGGCGAAATGACGGATCTCGCGCTAAGTCCGCACGACATGGCGCGGGAGGGCGAGCGTCCGCCTTCCGGTCCGGAGCCGGTCAAGCCGGGGTGGCTGCGCTCGGTGACCACCGTGCTAGTCATCGCGGCCCATGTCATGGTCTTCGGCATCCTCGCCTATACGGCGAAGCCGACCGCCGTGTCGCTCGACTCGGTCAGCATGGACCTCGTGCCGGAAGGCGACTTCTTCGAGCAGGAGGAAGTCGCCGAAGCCGACGACGCGCCGCCGCCCGAAGCGGTCGAGGAGCCTGAGATCGCGCTTCCGCCGCCGATGGTGATGGCGCCCGACGCGGTGCCCTTGCCGGCCAAGAAGGAAGACGTCGACAAGGTCAAGAAGAAGGTCGAGGAGCAGCAGGTTCAGCGCGCGCAGCAGCGTCAGGAGGCTCAGGCGCGTCGGCGCTACGGCGCGCCCGAGGGACAGGCCGCGAGTTCGGGCGCTTCCCAGGCGACCTGTCTCGCCCATATCGCCGCGGCGCTGCGCCGGCACACGCCCGGCAGCACCAGCCTCGGCGCCGGCCATGCGAGCGTGACGTTCCACGTCAATCCGGGCGGCGGCCTGTCGGGCATCTCGGCCTCCGGATCGACGCCCGCGCATGCGGCGCTGGCGCGGCGGATCGTATCGTCCTCGCGCGGGCCGAGCATGTGCGGCTCGGCCTACGTCAGCCAGGCGTTCGCCTTCCATTGACGCGAATAACGGCGGGCTCGCGCCCGCCGTTACGATCGTTTCCGGAATTTTGGGGGCTCGATGAAACTCGCGCGACTTCTTCCGATCGCTGCGGCGCTCGCCGCATGCGCCGCGCACGCCGAGGACGCCAAACCCTCACCCGCGCCCGCGGCGAGGCCCACTCCGGCGGCCACGCCAATCCGACCTGCGGCGCCAAGCGCCCCCGCGCCAGCTCGGCCAGCAACGCCAACCGCCGCGCCGGCCACGACGGGAGGCGCGCCCGCGCCCGCAGCCGCGCCGGCGATGTCGGAAAGCAAGTTCCTCGGCGCGCTCTACACCGCGATCGCCAAGCAAACGCCGTCGGAAAGCCCCGCCGGCGAAGGCGAGGTCACGGCGAGCTTTCACGTCAACGCGCAGGGCAAGATCGACAAGGTGACGATCGACAAGACGACCAGTCCTGCGCTCGCAGAGGCCGTGAAAGGCATTCTCGCGAGCGTGCAGGCGCCGCCGCCGCCAGGCGGATCCATGGACGTCGGACAAACTTTCAAGTTCCGCGCAACGCCAAAATGAATCCGGCGAGGCCAAGGGCCGGGATTGGCGCGCGCGACACGGGCGTTTTTTGAAGGAGGGAGAGATGCGGCATATTTCTCGACTGACGTTAGGCCTATCAGCGCTGGCCTTCGCCTGCGCGCTCGGCGCAAGCGGACCGGCGCGCGCGATCGACGAGGCGCCAAAGCCGAAAACTGAAGAAGGCGCCGAACCGAAGCGCGAAGAGAGCAAGGACGCGAAGCGCGAGGACAAGACCGAAAAGACCGAGGAAAAGACCGGCGCACAGAACGACAGGAAGGCGAAGGCCGCGCGGGAGGAGAAACACGCCGAAAAGCCGACAGACAAAAAGAGCCGTGTCGAGGACGCAGCCTATCTGCGCAAGCTCGGTCAGGTCATTCGGGCGCGCTCGCCGGGCGTGACGAATCTCGGCGAGGGAAGCGCCGTCGTGCGTTTCCGTCTTGGCGCCTCGGGCGCGCCCAGCAGCGTCACAATCGTATCGGCGTCGACGCCGCGGCACGGCCAATTGGCGCGCTCCATCGTCTCGGGCATGCGGGCGCCGCCGCCGCCCGGCGGCTCCTATGACGGCGTGCAAAGTTTCAGATTTCACTAGAGAGACGCGGATGTCGGCGCGCCGCGCCGCGCCGACGCAAGTGGGAGAGAGGGATGAAACGCAAAGAAAGAAAAGCGCGTCGCCTCTTCCCACTGTTATGGGTCCTTGCGTCGCTCGCCGCCGGAGCGGGAGCAGCGCTGCCGAGCGCGGCATCGGCCCGCGACAACATGGCGCGCGCCGCTTACGCGGCGCGGGTCGCGGAAATGCTGCGTGAGCGCGTTTATTTGGACATGTCAGCGCATGTCTTTCGATTGGACCCGCGACGCCTCGGCCTGGGCTTTGCGCGCATCCAGTTCGAGATTGATCCGTCTGGCCGTCTAAAGAATGTTAGGGTCTTGGCCGCGAGCAGTCATGCCCACGCGAAGCAGGCGGAAGCCATCGTTTCCGGCGTCCGCATGCCGCCTCCGCCTGACAGCCGCTTTGCAGCTCAACAAACGTTCAACTTCAGATGATCGCGCCGTGCGCATCGACTTGCGGAGGAGAGGATGAAGCGTCTAGCTCTTGCCCTACTGGCGCTCGCCGCCTCGGACCCCGCCGGCGCACAACAAGGCGCGCCGTCCGCAGATGCTCCTAAGGACGCGGCGACGCCAGCTCAGTCAGCAACGCATGCCGCGATGGGCCACCAGCCCGCCCCCGCTTGCGCCGAGGCGAAAGTCGACTGCGCGGCGACCGCCGTTCCCGCCTTCGCCAGGGACGGACGACTGTGGCTCGCCTTCTCCGTCGGCAAGACCGTTTACGCGGCCGCCTCTTCGGATAACGGCAAGACCTTTTCCGCGCCGACGGCGATCGCGACGGTCGCCGACGGCATGATCGACGCGCATGGCGACGCGCGCCCGAAAATCGCCCCGCTCAACGACGGGACGCTGCTCGTGAGTTATACGACGCGGCCCGACAAGCAGATGATCGGAACGATTTTCACCGCCCGCTCGACGGACGGCGGCAAGACGTTCTCGACGCCGCAGCCGCTCCTTACGGAAGGCGGTCAGCGCTTCGACAGCATCGTCGTCAACCGCAAGGGGCGCATCTACGCCGGCTGGCTCGACAAGACGCATGCGCTCAAAGCGAAAGCCGAAGGCAAGGAGTTCCTCGGAAGCGGCGTCGCATTCGGCTATTCCGACGACGGCGGCAAGACGTTCAAGGGCAAGTCGATCCTGATCGATCACGCCTGCGAATGCTGCCGCATGTCGGGCGCGCTCGACAAGGACGGAACGCCGGTCTTCGCCTGGCGGCAGGTTATGGACGGCAATGTTCGCGACCACATGGTCGCCAAGCTCAGCGCCGACGCCAGCCGGGCGACGGCGACGCGCGTTTCCGACGACGACTGGGCGATCAACAGCTGCCCGCATCACGGGCCTTCGCTCGCCATCGACGCGAGCGGCGCATGGCATGTCGTCTGGTTCACCAAGGGCAAGAAGCGCCAGGGGCTGTTCTACGCCCGCAGCCTCGACGACGGCAAAAGCTTCTCCGAGCCCGAGAAATTCGGCGACGACGCGCGCGCGCCGGGACATCCGACATTGCTCGCGACGAAAGACCGCGTCTATCGCGTCTGGAAGGAGTTCGACGGCGCGACGACGACCGTGGCGATGCAGATGTCGCGCGACAATGGCAAGAGCTGGAGCGCGCCGCGCGTGATCGGGCAGACGTCCGACGCCTCCGACCATCCTGAGCTCATCGCCCATAAAGGCGCGGCATATCTCTCGTGGCTCACTCATAAGGAAGGCTATCGCCTGTCGCCCCTGCCGCGGGACGAGAAAAGCGCAGCGGCGCTGCGATGAGTTTGAGCGCGCTGCACACGGCTTTGTCGTTCCCGACGCGCGCTTCGCGCGATCGGAAATCCAGAGCCGAAACTCGATTCAGTAGGCTGTGCACTGCATCCCGGTCAGTCCTGCGGACTGCCGGCAATGACAAACTGAAAAACTTCGATTCGGAACTCGCCTGATGCGTCTCGCCGCCCTCGTCTTCGCCTTCGCGCTCGCCGCAAGCGGCGCGGCCGCGCTCGACTTCAAACCCTATGGCCGCGGCGCCTTCGCGCAATTGACCAAGGCGCACGCCGGCCGGCCGCTGCTCGTGCATTTCTGGTCGGTGATATGTCCGCCTTGCCTCGTGGAATTGCCGCAATGGGCGAAACTCGTCGCCGAGCAAAAGGGAATCGACGTCGTCTTCGTCAACACTGACGATGAGGAGGACCGCGGCCGTGCGCAAGCGCGCATCGAGAAGGCCGGGCTAACGAACGCCGAGCATTACGGCTTCGCCGACGATTTCGTCGAAAAGCTCTATTTTGAAGCCGACACGACTTGGCGCGGCGAGCTGCCCTTCACGGCGCTGGTCGCGCCTGATGGCGGCGTCGTGACGGTGACGGGAGCGGTCGACGATCCGCTGATCGTCGAGTGGCTGCAGAAGCGCGCCGGCAAGTAAGCGCTCGTGGAGTCCGCTTACCAGCGGCCTCGCGCGTAGATCACCCCGAGCACGATGAGAAGCGCCAGCAATTGCAGGCCGACGCGCCAGCGCATGAGCTTCTGTGCGCGGGCCGGCGCGCCATGGCCGCCGCGAAACATATTGATGAATCCGGCGACGACAACGAGCGCCACCGCCGCCACGGCGACAATGACCAACAGATTTGAATAACTTGGCATGAGCGGCGCTTCTCCTCTAGTGCGCTGTAGAGAAGCGCGCGCGCCGGGGCAAGGCGTTTATCGCCGCAGCAGCCGCTGCAGATAGTCGAGCTCTTCCTGCGGGCGCTCGGGCTGACCGAGCCGCCGACGCAACTCTTCCTGCAACCGGTGCGCGCGCTGCGCCGGCGGCAGACCGAGCGGATCATATTTGCCGTAAAGATCCGGCCGGTTGCCGTCCCCCGGCGCGCGCCCGAGCGGGTCGCGGCCCTTGCCGCGACGGCCGCGACGGCCGGGGCTCCCACCCTCTTCGGCGCTTTCGTCGCCCTCGCCGCGCATCTGTTGCGCCAGCCTGTCCGCGCCCTTGCGCAGCGCCTGCACGGCGCGGCCCTGCGCGTCGACGGCGCGGCCGCGCCCGTCGCCGGGCTTGCCGAGCGCTTCTTCAGCCTCCTTCATCGCCCGACGCGCGTCGTCGAGGTCTTCCCCGCCCTCGACGCCGCCCTCGCGCAACGCGTCCTGCTGGCGCTCGAGCCGTTCGCGCAGCGCCTGCTGGCGCCGACGCTCTGCGCTGAACTGCTCATTGTGCTGGCCGTTCTGGCGACGGCCGCGTGAGGCGTGCGATTCCGTATCCTCGGGCGCGTTCATCCCCTGGAATGTTTCATCGCGCAGTTGCTGCTCCTCTCGCGAGAGCTGGTCGAGTTCGTTGAGCGCGCGCCCCATCTCGCGGCCGCGCGCCCGTCGCTGCTGACCTTCGCCTTGCGCCGTCTGCACATTTTCGAGGATGTCCTGGAGTTCATCCAGGAGCCTTTGCGCCTGCGCCATGTCCCCGGCCTTCATGGCCCTGTTCATCTCGTCAAGCATGGACTGCAACTCGTCGGGCGTGACGGTGTCGGCGCCGCCTTCCGACTCCTGCGTCGGCGCGCCCGGCGGCGGCAGCCGGCTGCCGAGCTGCTGCAGGAATTTATCCAGCGCGGCGCGAAGCTCTTCGGCGCGTTTGGCGATCTCCTCCTCGCCGTCCCCCCGCGCGATGGCGTCCTTCAGCTCGCGCTCCGCCGCGCGCAGATCGCGCTCCGCCTGCGAGATGTCGCCCTCCTCCAGGTTGAGCGCCATCGCCCACAGCATTTCCGAAACGCCGCGCAATTCATCGTCGCTGCGCGGACCTTCCAGGCCACGCCGCGCCTCGCGCAGACCGAGGTGCACGGCGGACGGCGTGTCGAAGACTTCGGGGGCGAGCGACAGCGCCTCCAGCGCCGCGCGAACATCGGCGCGAGAATCGGGATCAAGCGCCAGAATCCGCCTCTGTTCGGCGAGCGCGCGCGCGAGCGGCTTGACGAAGCGGCGCTGCGGCAGAACGACGACGACAGGCTCGGAAGCGCCTTCATTGTCCGCGGCGTCCTTGGCGACGAGGCGCATCTCGAGTTTCGCGCCGCCGAACGGGCTGTCGGAGAGATCGATCGTCGCCTTCGCCTCGCCCTGGCCGCCGCCGCCGGGCGGCAAAGCGAGCGCGAGGCGCGGCGGCTCATAGAGCGCGCGCCGGCCGCCGGGCGGTTTGCTGAATACGGCTTCGGCGCTGACGACGCCGTAATCGTCGGCGGCGCTGAAGGCGAGCGTCATCGAGCCGCGTGCATTGTTGCGCGGCTTTTCGGTCAGCGCGATGCTCGGCGGCCTGTCGGGGATCGCGGCGAGGTCGAAGCGCCGGCCGTCGGACAGCGACAGTTGCGCCGCTCCCGAGAGTTTGAACGCCTGTTCTTTGGGCGCTTCCTTCTGCGCCTTGTCGACGGCGCCCTGCGCGGCGAGTCCGCCCGAGACGGAAACGCCCGCGTCCGGCGGGCGGATGCGCAGCGTCGAATTGACGGGCGCCTCGATCGGCGCGTCGCCTTCCTTCGCGAGCACGATCGGCGGACGCCCTGTGTAGGCCGGCGGCTCCAGCCAGGCGTCGACGCGCCCGCCGGCGCCGAAACTCGCGGCGGCGCGCCAGTCGAAGGCGGCGGCGACTCGCGCGCGCTTTTCATCGCCTGCCGCGAAGCCGGCCGCCACCGCCGCGACGAGCGCGAGCGCGCGCAGCGCATAGGGATCGCGCTTCGGGACTTGCGGATGCGGCGCCTCGACCGGAGTCTTCGCCAGCGCCGCCTCGAGGCGCCGGCGGTGCAACGCCCAAAGCGCCTCAACGCTCGCATCGGCGTTTGGACTGGCGAGCCGGTCCTCGAGCGAGGACGCCGGGCGCAGCGCGTGGTCGGCGCCGCGATCCAGCCGCTCGAGCGCCGCGGCCCGATGCGGCCAGCCGTGGGCAAATTCGCGAATGACGACATAGAGCGCGGCGAAGCCAAAGAGCGCCACGCCGGCCATGCGCGCTTCCAGCGGGGCTGCCTGCCACACGCCCAGCCAGGAGAAGGCGAGGAAGAACAGAAGAAGCACGCCGACGGCGAGGCCCGCCCGCCAGACGCGCTCGGCGGCGATCGCCAGCGCCGACCGGCGAAGCATCGCCTCAAGGCGCGGCGACGTCTCTTTCGCCGCGGGCGGATTCTGTTGAAGCTCGTCCATTCAATCTCCGGGAGGCGCGTCGACTACAATGGCGGTTTCATCGGCCGCAGACAATCTTGGCCGTAGAAAAACGGTCATTTTCAGCGCGATGGCGCATGAGGGGCGGAGCGCGCTAACATGCTGCAATGTTCCGCAAATCCAAGCGCGACGCCATCAGCGACATCGTCTCGCCGCCCATCGGCGACCTCGCGCTCCTGCCCGCGCCCGTCGTCAGGATCCGCGACAAGATTCTCGCCGCCTGCGAGACGGGCGACGTCGAGGCGCTGCGCATTCCAATCGACTGGAACGAGACGCGCCCGCTGTTCGCGAAGAGCGGCGCGTTCAGGGCCGGAACCGATCCGATCGAGATTTTGAAGGCGCTTTCGTTCGATCGCAAGGGCCGCGAAACGATTTCGCTCATCCGCTCGATTTTCGCGCAGCCCTACGTCAAGATCGTCCGCGGGCCGACGACGCTTTACGAATGGCCGGCCTTCGCCCGCTCTCCGCAGACCCCGGCCACTGTGGGTGAGGCGCTCGGAAGGTGGCGCTGCGTGCGGTTCGCCGATCTTGCGCGCTCGAACGCCGAAGGAAAGCCGCATGCGACGCGCATCGCCATCGCGGCGGACGGCGTCTGGCATTACTTCTGGAGCGAGGACTGACCGCCTGGGCGGAGCGGCAGACAGCGAACGGCGGCGCTTCGACATCTCAAAGCGCCGCCGATCTGTTGGGAGAGTCGCGGACAACCGCGCAGTTCAGATTTCGCGCTCCTGCTCGTGCGGCGCGGCGTGCGCGCGGCCTTCGTCTTCGGCGCGTTTCAGCGCTTCCGCCTCGTCGCCTTCGATCGCCCGTTCGGCGTCCTTCGCCGCCTTGTCGACCTTGCCGCTTTCGACGAACTTTCTCGTGGCCTCATTATACTGTTTGGCGGCGGTGCGGCTGCCCTCGCCTTCATTCTGCGGCTGCACGTCCTTCTGGGCGGTCATTGCGTGTTCTCCTGGGTTCGCATCATTGACGCCGCGTCAGCTGGCGCGCCGTTCATTTCGCTTGCGCGTCGCCGCGGCCTTCTTGGCGGACGCCGAACGTTCGGAAGCCGGACGCGACGCGGAAGCTTCGCCGCCCCGTTTGCCGCCCTTGCGCGCCGCCGCATTGCTGCTCTTCGCGCCGCGGCCGGACCCTGACTTCTTGCCGCCGCCGTCGTCCTTGTTGACCGTCGCCCAGGCCCGGCGCTCGGCTTCCTTCTCGGGCACGCCGCGCTTCTCGTAGCCTTCCTCGATGTGCTCGGCCTTGCGTTTCTGCTTGTCGGTATAGGCCGACTTGTCTCCCTGCGGCATGGCTCATCTCCTTTTGCGCGCATTGGGAATGAGCGACTAACCGCGGGCGCCGCCGCAATGTTCCGCGGCGTCGCGCAAACTTTGGCAAAGGAGAGTTGTTAGAGCGCCGCGAGAAAACGCATCGGCGCGCCCTGCGACGGCGTCGTGAGTTCGCCTTCCCACATGACCTTGGCGCCGCGCACAAAGGTCCCGACCGGCCAGCCGACGACTTCTTTGCCATCATAGGGCGTCCAGCTGACGCGCGAGGCGATCCAGGAATTGCGGATCGTCTCGCGCCGCTTCATGTCGACGATTGTGAGATCGGCGTCATAGCCGACAGCCACGCGCCCCTTGCCGGCGATCCCGAAAAGCCGCGCCGGACCGGCGCTCGTCAGGTCGACGAAACGCTGCAGGGTCAACCGGCCGGCGTTGACGTGATCCAGCAGCAGAGGAACGAGCGTCTGCACGCCCGTCATCCCCGACGGGCTGTTGGGATAAGGCTTGGCCTTTTCTTCCAGCGTATGAGGCGCATGGTCGGAGCCCAGCACGTCGACGACTCCTTGCGCGACCCCGCTCCAAAGCGCTTCGCGGTGGCGCGCCTCGCGCACCGGCGGATTCATCTGCGCGAGCGTTCCAACGCGCGCATAGTCGCTCGCGTCCATCGTCAAATGATGCGGCGTGACTTCAACGCTGGCGATGTCCTTATGTTCGGCGAGCAGCGCGATCTCTTCTTGCGTCGTCACATGCAGCACATGCACGAGCGCGCGCTTCTCGCGCGCGATATGCATGAGCCGTCGCGTCGAGCGCACCGCTGTCTCGACATCGCGCCAGACCGGATGCGAGGACGGATCGCCGGCGATGCGCAGGGACTTGCGCAGATTGAGCCGGTCTTCGTCTTCGCTGTGAAAGGCGGCGCGCCGGCGCGTATGCGACAGCACTTCGGCGATCCCGGCGTCGTCGGCGATGAGCAGCGAGCCGGTTGAGGAGCCCATGAAGACTTTGACGCCCGCTGCGCCGGGCAGGCGCTCCAACTCGCTCAGATGCGCGGCGTTCTCATGCGTGCCGCCGACCCAGAAGGCGAAATCGCAATGCATGCGCCCGGTCGCGCGCGCGACCTTGTCGGCAAGCTCCGCTTCGCCCGTCGTCAGCGGATTGGTGTTGGGCATGTCGAAAACGCCGACGACGCCGCCGAGAACCGCGCCGCGCGAGCCTGATTCAAGGTCTTCCTTGTGCGGCGCGCCGGGCTCGCGGAAATGCACCTGGCTGTCGATCACGCCGGGCAGGATATGGAGACCGCGGCAGTCGATCGTCTCCCCGGCCGAGGCGCAGGACAGATCGCCGATCTCGGCGATCCTGCCGCCGCGGACGCCGACGTCCCGGGCGCCCTCCCCGTCCTGATTGACGAGCGCGCCGCCGGAGAGGATGACGTCAAAGACCTGCGGCATGAGTGGCGCCTCGCTTGCGATGCCGACGTGAAATGGAGCTTTGTTGCTAATGCGCCAAAGGCGCGCGAGACTCAAGCAGGCGGCGACGGAGGCGAAGGAGAGACATGACCACGGCGATCCTGCTTGAAGACCGCGGAATCATCGAGATTGCGGGCGAAGAGGCCGGCAAGTTCCTGCATAATCTCGTGACCAACGACATCGCCTCGCTCAAGCCCGGCGAGGCGCGCTTCGCCGCGCTGCTGACGCCGCAAGGCAAGATCCTGTTCGATTTTCTGGTCTTCGTGACGGGCGACGGCCGCTATCTGCTCGATTGTCCGCTCGCCCTCGCCGCCGATCTTCAGAAACGTCTGAACATCTACAAACTGCGTTCGAAACTGACGGTGACGAACCGCAGCGACGAATTCGAAGCGATCGCTTTTCCGGATGAGGCCGAGGCCCCCAAGGTCGAGGCCGTCGCGATCGCCGCCGACCCGCGCGGTCCGCTGGGATTCCGCGCCATTGCCGTAAAAGGCAAGATACCGACGAACGATTGTCGAAAGGACTACGAAGCGCGGCGCATCCATGCCGGCGTGCCGCTCGGCGGCGTCGATTTCGACTATGGCGCAACCTTTCCGCACGAGGCGAACATGGATCTGCTCTCGGGGATCGATTTCAAGAAGGGCTGCTATGTCGGGCAGGAAGTGGTCTCGCGGATGAAGCACCGCGGCCTGGTGCGCAAGCGGGTCACGAAATATCGCGCGCAAGGCGGCGCGCCCGCGCCGGGCGAGGCGATCCGCGCCGGCGACCTTGAAATCGGCGTCACCGGCTCGCGCCTCGATGAAGAGGGTCTCGCCATGATCCGCATCGACCGCCTGGGCGACGCGCTGGCGGCCGGCGCGACCCCTGTGGCGGCGGGGGCGGCTTTGTCTTTTGAGGCGAGCGCGGCGCCCCCCGGCCTAGACGCGCCGACGGGGCGGAAATGCTAGGTCTTTTTCGACGCTCGCTTGCCTAGGGCATGCACGTACCAGCCCGCGCCGAGTGCGAGCGCCACGACGGTCGCGACCGCGACCGCGCTCCAGGCGCGCAGAAACTCTTCGCCGACCGAGAAAGCGAAACGGGCGTTGTATTCCTTGCGCCCATCTTCGCTGCGCGCCCGCACGAGCGCCACATAGTCGCCTTGCTTCTTGAAGTCGTGTTCGAGCTGGATGACGCCGGTCTGGAACTGCGCGGGCGGCAGGTAGGCTTCGTTCGGCGCAGCCTCGTCGTCCCCCTTCGGGTCCGCCTCAACGATGCGGATCTCGACCATCATGTCCCGCAATTCGTCCTGCATCGTGTCGACCACGATGGTCGTCGGTCCCGTCTCGGGAATGTCCTCGCAGAACTGGCTTCGCGATTGCGTCGGCTGATAGAAGGTGAAGGTTATGACGTTCGGGCCCATCTGGGCCGAGCATTCCCGAACCTTCTGGAACGCCTTGGCGGAATCCCGGCGCACCGCCTGCGCGTTCGCGTGGGCGACCAGGCCGATCGCCGCGAGGAGAATGAGGAAGAACCTGATTCTGAGCATGTTTCCGCCCGGCTTGGACTGGTGTCTCGAAAACCGAGAATGCCGCATTTTTAGGCCTCGCGTCCATCGACTTCCAGCTCAAAGCGACGAAAGGCGCTTGATCCTGGGAGTTTTCGAACGCCTCCGCGCCACGCCGTCGCTCGTTAGGAGGTCCGAACATGGCGCAGCGCGAAGAGCTACAAGTTTTACGCGCCCGTCAGCAATTCAACGCCTTCCTTGCCGATGACGCGATGGATGTTCAGCAGGAGCTGGATCACCACTCCGAACACGCCAAGCGCCATCCAGCCGAAGAACACGAAGCCCCAATGCAGCGGGGCGACGAACAGCTCTTCCATGAACCAGAAGGTATGGCCCCATTCATTCAGGCCGACGTTCGGAATGATCATGAAGGGTCCGATCGAAACGATCAGATAGGCGACCGAATAGCCCTTCGCGAAGTAGGGGATCCGTGTCTTGGCGTGGAAGAAGCAGCCAATCGCCAGAATCGAGTAGATCGGATAGCTCATGTAGAATTCGATGATATGCGACGGCGTGAAGTCCGTGTCGCGTATCACCGTCATGTGCCAGGTGCCGTCCTGCTCGGTGAAGAACGACGCGCCCCAGTAGATCGCCGCCGCATAGACGACGAGCCAGGCTGCATTGTCGGCGATGGCCTTCATCTCCTGACGCGGGGTCACGGTCGACATGTCACGCACGCGCGTCTTCCAGAGCCAGCCGGCGAGGCCGATGCCCGAGATGAGCTCCAGCGGAATTTCCGTCCACAGAATGCTCATCCAATAGGTCTGGAACTCCGGCGCGAATGAATCGAGGCCAGCCCGCCAGCCGTAAATCTGCTCGTATATGCGAACGACCAGATAGAACCCGTTCAGAACGGCCAGGCCGATCCACATGCCCTTCAGGTCAATGACCGGCTGCGCGCGATCGATTGCGCCTGCCGCAGACTGAGTAGTTATGCTCATTTTCTCTCCTCCGGTTCGCCGAAAAACGACGAGGGTTTTTCGACGTTCTTCAGAGTCGCGCCTCGAAGGACCCTTTACAGCTTGGCGACTTCGACATTAAGCTTGCAAAGTCAGACAGCCTGTTTGCCGATGTTAAGGCAAAATTCGCCACTGGGATTAGGTCGAGATGGACATCGCAATTCTCGGCTTCGAAAGCTGTCTGGGTTCCGCCTTCGTTGGCGCAGCGGACATCCTGACCTTGAGCCGGCGCATGCTGACAAAAAAGGATGCGCCCGAACTCTATCGAGTGGTCTGCGTCAGCTATGACGGGCGGCCTCTCCGCGACGGCGCCGGCAGGCTTCTCGAAGTAGACGGACGTTTCGAGGACGCAGACGGCTGCGCCGCGATCATCGTGCCGGGTTATGTATGCGACGGCGGCCACGCGCTGCCGCCAACGCCCGCCATCGGCGCGGCCGCCGCCTGGCTCAGGCGCCAGCATGCGCTTGGCGCGATCGTCGCCGCCTCCTGCAATGGCGTCTTTCTGCTCGGCGAATCGGGATTGCTGGACGGGCGGCGCTGCACCACCACTTGGTGGCGGCACAATGAACTAAAGAGCAGATATCCCCGCGCCGATGCCGCCTGGAGCGCCTCGCTCATCGAGGACGGCCGGGTCGTGACCTCCGGCGGACCGCTTTCATGGATCGATCTGACGCTCTACGTCATTCGCGCCCTGCTCGGCCCGGATGCGGCGAAGAAGGCGGCCGATTTCACAATCGTCGATACGGCCCCCTCGACGCAGACGATCTACATTCCTCCGGGGCATCTCACGGCGTCAAACCCGTTTTTGTTGGAAGCGGAGCATATCGTAAGGCAAGCTGGCGACGCGCCGCTGAACACAATCGACCTCGCCCGCGCCCTCGGTGTTTCCGAGCGCACGTTGCACCGGCGACTAAAAGCAGCCTCCGGCCAAAGCCCGAAGCAGTTTCTTGATCGCGTGCGATTCGACACGGCGCGGATGCTGCTGGAGACGACGCGCAATTCGGTCAAGCAACTCGCCGCAGCCTCTGGCTACGCAGACGAGACGAGTTTTCGTCGAGCTTTCCGCCGCTATTCCGGAATGACGCCCGGCGCCTATCGCTCTTGGTCGCAGACGCGGCGCGGCCTGAAGTGAATTGATGGACGAAAACGCAAAGGCCCGCATGGCGGCGGGCCTTTCCTGATGGCGTAACGGCTGAGTTAGTTAACGGACTAATGAATCGAGCGCGACGTCCATGGCGCGGACAAGCGCCATATTGCCAAAGAGGATGACAGCGATCGCGAGCGCGACGTAAACCACGTCGTTCAATGCAAGGTGTCCGCCCGTGCGCTCCGCGGCGTCTCGATCAGTCGGCTGCAAGTCCATCCCCGTCTTCCTTCCCGAAGAATCTATCGTCGTGCTGCTTTTTCGCTCAGAACCCGCCCGCTGGATGTGCGCAAACACACAGGCGATGCTCAACGCTTGATCAGCCGATTGGTTGCCTTTCTAGACGCAAAAAGATTGAAAATTCGCAATTCCTGTCCCGGATGCCCGTTGACGCCCGCCTGAGCAGACATCCCCGCGACCCCAGCTGCGACGCGACCCATCTTTCGTTTCCGAGCAAAGCTCTATAAGTTCCGCGCACAAATCGGCCGCAGGCTCAACGCCTAGAACGGCCAGGGGATGGCGGAAAGCGCCAGTGAGCGAAGAAGGGAAGGGCCCACAAGTGAGCGGAAGCCTCGAAGTCACCGGGCGCACGACTGAAAGCGTCAATGCGCTGGCGGGCGCTCTGGTTGATCGTCTTGTCGCGGGTGCGGCGCAATATCGGATTTCGGTCGAGCGCGGCAGCCTCGGCGAATTGCTGATCGACGCCGGCGCCAAGGTCCCCGGCGGCATAGAGGCGGGCCTGCTGCTGACCGAAATCTGCATGGGCGGGCTCGGTCGCGTCACCCTCTCCCACGCGCCGGCCGCGCCCAAATGGCCGTTCTGGCTGACGGTGACGAGCGCAGATCCCGTCGTCGCCTGCCTCGCCAGCCAATACGCCGGCTGGAGCCTAAGCCACGAAAAATTCTTCGCCTTGGGGTCGGGTCCCGGCCGCGCCCAGGCCCGGGCCGAAAAGCTGTTCGACGAACTGTCCTACCGCGACCTCGCCGACCGCGTCACCATCGTCCTCGAAAGCGGCTCGCCCCCGCCCAAGGAGGTCGTCGAGAAGGTCGCCTCGCGCTCCGGCGTGTCGCCGGACAAGGTCGCCTTCATCTACGCCCCCACGCAGTCGCTCGCCGGCGGCGTCCAGGTGGTGGGGCGGGTGCTCGAAGTCGCGCTGCACAAGGCGCATGAGCTGCACTTTCCGCTCGACGACATCATCGACGGCGTCGCGACGGCGCCGCTCTCGCCGCCGCATCCCGATTTCGTCCAGGCGATGGGCCGCACCAATGACGCGATCATCTACGCTGGGCGCGCCCATCTTTTCGTGAAGGGCTCGTCAGCGGCAGCCAAGGAGCTCGCCGAAAAACTGCCGAGCATGACGTCGCGCGACTACGGCCGGCCTTTCGCCGAGATTTTCAAGGCGTATAAGGGCGACTTCTACAAGATCGACGGCAGCCTGTTCTCGCCGGCGGAAGCGCTGGTGACGGCGGTCGAGACGGGCGAGACTTTCCGCGCCGGCGAAATCAACCTGGCGCTGCTCGATAAATCGTTTGGCGAGTGATCGCCGGGGCGTTTGGTGACTGCGTTCGACCTGCTCGATAGATCCGGATCCCTCGTCGCCTCTGGCGAGGGAAAAGACCGGCCGCCGCGCGTCGCGGTCTTCACCGACAAGCTCGACTGGCATGTCATCCGCACGATCCGCGCTCTTCGGGCGCAGGGCGCGAAGCCGGTCGCGGTAAGGCTCTCCGCCTGCAGGATCGAGACGGGCCGCGCCCGCGGCCTAGTCATCCCCGGCTTCCGCGACCTGCCCGATCTCGCCATCGTTCGGGCCATCGGCGACGGCACGTTAGAGGCGATCACCATGCGGCTCGGCGTCCTGCATGCGCTCGAGGCGCTTGGCGTCCCGGTCGTCAACAGCGCGCGCGCGATCGAACGCTGCACCGACAAATCCATGGCGAGCTTTCTTCTCGCGCAGGCAGGATTGCCGACGCCTCAGACCTTCGCGGCGCAAACGCTCGCGCAGGCGCGCGCCATCGCGCGGCGCGAATGCGCCAAGGGGCCGCTCGTGATGAAGCCGCTCTTCGGCGCGCAGGGCTGGGGACTTCGACTGATCGAGCGCGAAGACGACGCGCCGTCGCTTCAGGAGGCGCGTGGGGTGTTTTACCTCCAGCGCTTTGTCGGGCCCGCGCGGCCGCCCTTTGAAGACATGCGCATCCTCGTCTCTGGCGGCGAGATCATCGCCGCCATGCGCCGGCGCTCCAGCCATTGGATCACCAATGTGCGCCAGGGCGCCAGGCCGCTCGCCGTCGAGCCGACCGCTCGGGAGGCTGAGATCGCTGTCGCCGCCGCCGGCGCGCTCGGCGTCGATTTCGCCGGCGTCGACGTCATCAATGATGCGCGCGGCGCGCCGCTGATTCTCGAAGTCAACAGCATGGCGGGCTGGAGCGGGCTGCAGCGGGTGACGCCCTTCTCGATCGCCGATCGGATCGTGGCTGACGCGCTTGCGCATATGGCGCAGGCGCGACGGCGCGCCTGACGTGGCGCGCGCAGCAGATCCGCAAGAAATTGCGGCCGCCTTCGTCGCCGCCTGCGAAGCGGAGCTGCAGGCGCCAAAGCCCGGCAATGTTCACGTCTTCGCCGACGGCCACGGCATGACCGCGGCGGATTTCCTCGCCAGCGCTGAGGCCGCAGCCCCGTTTCTCGGCACGTCGCGATCGAGCGTAGGCGCGCGCATCGCCGGCGCGATCGAGGCGACCTGGGCCAGCGTCGGCCAGAACACCAATCTCGGCATCGTCCTGCTCTGCGCGCCGTTGGCGCAGGCCGCCGCCGCGGCGCAAAGCGCCGATCTGCGTCTGGAGACCGAGCGCGTCCTGCAGGCGCTCGATTTGAAGGACGCCGACGCCGCGTTTCGGGCCATCGCGCATGCGCGGCCGGCGGGGCTTGGCGCTTCGGCCGAACACGACGTCCATGCGCCGGCGCAAACGACTCTGCTCGAGGCTATGCGCGCCGCGGCCGACCGCGACCGTATCGCCTGGCAATACGCCAACGGCTTCGCCGACGTTTTCGATCTTGGCCTTAAGACCCTGGCTGATGCGCGCAAGCGAGGCGCCGACGCGCCGCTCGCGACGCTGCGCGTCTATGCGGCCTTTCTCGCCGCTTTTCCTGACAGCCATATTGCGCGCAAACATGGACCCGCCCCCGCAGAAACAGTGCGCGGCGAGGCTGCGCGTTTTGAAACGGCTCTCAAGAACGCCGAAAGCCGCGAGGCGGCGTTCGAACATGCGTTGGCGTTCGATCGCGCGCTCAAACAGCGCGGGCTGAATCCAGGCACGAGCGCGGATCTGACAGTGGCCGTTCTTTTCGCCGATTATCTGGCGGCCATCTTGGCAAGGACGCGCAAAAATGGTTGAGTCCGCGCGCGCGGGATGGTCTCGCGGCTATCTGGCCAGCGGTCCGATCGGGCTTTTTTCGCTCGGCGCCGATGAGGGGATAGAGGCGCTCGCGGCCTAAAAAATGGCGCGCGCGTCGGCATGAGGAATTCTGGGAGGAACACATGGCAGTGATCAACAAGATGCTGGTCGGCGAGTCGCTGGTCGGCGACGGCAACGAAGTCGCGCATATCGACCTGATCATGGGTCCGCGCGGTTCGGCGGCCGAACTCGCCTTCGCCAATGCGCTGGTCAACAACAAGGACGGCTTCACGACGCTGCTCGCGGTCGTCGCGCCGAACCTGCTCTGCAAGCCCAACACGATCCTCTTCAACAAGGTGACGATCAAGGGCGCCAAGCAGGCGGTGCAGATGTTCGGCCCGGCGCAGCATGGCGTCGCCAAGGCCGTTGCGGATTCGGTCGCCGAGGGCGTGATCCCGGTCGACGAAGCCGACGACATCTTCATTTCGGTCGGCGTGTTCATTCACTGGGACGCTTCGGACGACAAGAAGATCCAGGACTACAATTACACCGCGACGAAGGAAGCGATCGCGCGCGCCGTCAAGGGCGAGCCGAAGGCCTCCGAGGTCGTCGCCAAGCGCAACGAAGCCAAGCATCCCTTCGCGCCGAACTGAGTCGCGTAAGAAAGATTCGCAGCGGGGAGCCCAAGCTGCTCCCCGCCCGCGACGCCGCCGACCGACGTGCGCTGCGAAAGCGGCGTTGCGGCGAGGCGAAACTCGATCACGTCGGCAGAGCTTCACATCTGGCGCGCGGGGGCCGTCGCCAGCGGAAATCCCGTCTTCCCTCCAGGAAGGCGCAATGAGGAATAGGGGCATTCCGCGCGCGCAAAGTCAGCGACGCCGCAGGGACGCGAACGCACCGGAAGGGATGGATCATGGCTTCGTTCTTTGAGAAAATACTGGGCGCGCTCTTTCCGAAGCCGTCATCCGGCTTCACCTCGAGCAGCGCCAAGACGAGCGTCGGCGAATCGCTCGTCGGCGACGGCAATGAGGTCGCGCATATCGACCTGATCATGGGCCCGCGCGGCTCCGCCGCGGAGAAGGCCTTCGCCAACGGCCTCGTCAACAACAAGGACGGCTTCACGACGCTGCTCGCGGTCGTTGCGCCGAATTTGTTGGTGAAGCCCTATACGATGATGTTCAACAAGGTGACGATCAAGAACGCCAAGCAGGCCGTTCAGATGTTCGGCCCGGCGCAGTACGGCGTCGCCAAGGCGGTCGCCGACAGCGTCGCCGAGGGCGTCATTCCGATGAGCCAGGCCGACGACCTCTTCATCTGCGTCGGCGTGTTCATCCATTGGGAAGCCAACGACGACCAGAAGATCCAGGACTTCAACTACGCCGCGACGAAGGAGGCCATCGCCCGCGCGATGAAGGGCGATCCGAGCGCGCGCAGCGTGTTGTCGGCGCGCGTCACCGCGAAACATCCTTTCGCCGCCAACTGAGCGTCGGCGGATCGACCGCCAAGGGAGCCTCAGGGCTCCCTTTTTTTTTGCGCCGACGTGCTGAAGCGCTGAAGTTCGGCGCGCGTCAGGGCACCGCCGTGCAGCGCCGTCGCGACGAGAGCGCCGGCGGCGCCGATCTTTTCCAGACGTTCAAGATCGCGCGCGTCGCGAACTCCGCCAGCCGCATAGACGCGCCGGTCGCCCGCGCGCTCGATGATCTTCGCAAGTCGATCAACATCGGGGCCGGCGCCGACGCCGACGCGCGCGAGCGTCATGACGATCAGCTGACGCGGCCACAGCTCATCGCAAACATCGAGCGCCTCGGGACCGAGGAAAACGTTCCCGCGAAAATCGAGCGAGAGAACGACCTCGGGATCGTCCTTCATTGCGCGCAAGGGTTCGCCGTCGCGCAATGATTCGCTACCGATGACGCGTTGGATCCGGGCCGCCCCGCGCCAGTCGTCGAACCTGGCGCCGGCGTCGACCATGAAGCGCAGCGCGGGGAAGCGTTCAACAAGCGCCTCGATCCCGCGTCGGTTGCCCCCGCATCCCTCTATCGCGTCGAGATCGGCGATATAGATTTTTTCGAAAGGATGAAGCGTCAGGAAACCGGCGACGACGTCGGCCGGCGCGCTCGTCGCCGCGAGCGGCGAGACGATCGGCTGGTAGCTGTCGCGATCGCCGGCGCGCGCGCGCACGACGGCGCCGTTGCGAATGTCGATGACGGGAATGATCTGCATGGGGCATTATAGCGCGTCGCGCTCCCGCGACCTTCGGCGGACGACATGACCTATCGCAGCCTGTTTCTCGCTTTCATTTTGCTGATCTGCGCCGACGCTGCGGCGGCGCAGTCGACGCCTCAGCAGGGCCAGCCGGATTGGCCGTGCCGGCAGGTGCGCGTGCCTGATCTCGCGGTGGGCGGCGTCTGGACCGGTCCGCCGCAGGGCGACGCCATGAAACATTGGCGCGACGATCAAGCAATCGCTGATCTCGTCGCGCGGGTTTCGCAGCGGCGCACGCCGATGGACGAAGCGGAGCGGCTGATCGCGCAATTCGCCGAATCCTCCGGCGACAAGCGCAAGGAACGTCTGACGGCGCTGTTCGCCGGAGTCTATGAGCATATGAATGATGAGCGCCACAGCGTCGTTAACGGTCTCGATCGCTTCGGCCGGCGGCTGAAGGACATGGCGGAGAAGGCGCGCGAGGAGACGCAGACGCTGCGCGCGCTGCAGGATCAAAAGACCTCGGACGCCGAAGCGGTGAAAAAGGCGAGCGAGGCGCTGCAATGGCGTTTGCGGCTCTTCGAGGAGCAGCGGCGCATGGTCGGCTATGTCTGTGAAAGCCCCGCGCTGATCGAGCAGCGTTTCGGCGCGCTGGCGCGCGCGATCGCGCAGGCGATGGAGTGAGCGACATTCGTCGTGTTGGTGTCATTCCCGGCAGGCCGACGTCCTGACCGTGAATCCAGAAAACGATCAGAGATCGCTGGCCTCGCTCTGGCTTCCCGATCGCTTCGCTCACGCGAAGCGTCGGGAATGACGCCAGCGGGCGTTGATTGAACTGCCCTACTCGCGCGGCTCCGGCTGGCGCTCCTCGAGCGGATGCCCCGCCTGCTCCCAGCCGTCGGCGCCGGGCGGATACCACATCACATTCGTATAGCCGAGCGAAAGCGCGCGTTTCCCCGCGTTCCACGACGCCCAGCAATTGGTGCGGCAATAGAACACGAGCGGCTTTGATTTGTCGTCGCCGCTCGCGCGCGTCAACCCTTTTTCAAAATAGCGCGCCATCGGCTCGGAGAGTTCGCCAAAGCCGGTGTCGGGAAGCCAGATGCTGCCGGGAATGTCGAAACGCTTCGGCTCGCGCCAGACGGCGTTCTTAGGCAGACCCTCGGGCTTTGGCGGATGCGACAGCGCGTCGATGAAGACCGCCTTCTTGCCGCTCCACAGTTCAAAAGCCTTTGGCGTGTCGAGCACGGTCGCGCCTTTGAGCGTCTCCGGCGTCGGCGCATGATAATTGTCCATCCGGTAGCCTTCCGGCTCCGGCGGCGCCTGGGCGACGGCCGTCGAGGCGCAAAGCGCCACGGCCGCGCAGAGCGTGAGAAGGCCGCGAGTGAAGTTTCTCGTCAGGGTCATCGCGGAACTGTAATCGCATGTCCCGACTCGTCGAGCAACGGGACCCCATAATCGAGAAGAATGCGATCGAGCTCGGTCTTGTTCTGAGCGATCAGCGTATTGAGTTCGCGCTTCCAGTTCTGATCGGAATGACGAACGCCGAAGCCGATGCGAAACGCCATGCGGGCGCCGGGCGTCTCCGGGAGCAAAGCGACATTCAGCTTCTCGCTCGAATGCTTGGCGTAATAGCCGGCGATCGGCCCCCACAGCAGCGCGACGTCGATGTCTCCCTTTTCGAGATCATGGATCATCGCTGCGCTTGACGATTCAACGCGCGTATCAATCATCAACGGATAGGGCTTCACCGACGCCATCAAGCCGTTCATCGCCAGCACATTGCCAGGCGGCGTATTGGCGACGAGGCCGATGCGGCGCGGCTTTTCCTTCAACCGGGGATCGTCGAGCGACGTCATGCCGTCGAGTTCGGACCCCGCGCGCGTCACGATGGCGTAGGTCGTCCGATAGTAGGGATTGGTGGGCTGCACGAAGTCATTGCCCTGCGGCATGCCGAGGATGACGTCGCAAAGATGGGCGTTGAGCGTGTTGCGCACAAAGCCCGTCGCGCCTGGATAATAGGAGTAGGCGAGATCCTTGCCGAGCTTCTTGGCGAGGAATTCGGCGATCCGGTTTTCGAAGCCTTCGCCCTTGTCGTTTGAGAAGGGCAAATTGTTCGGATCGGCGCACACGCGCAGCGTCTTGGGATCGACCAGTTCGATCGAGCCCTGATTATCGTCGCCCTTGAGGCCGTAGTCGGCGCCCATATGCTGCGCCGGGGCGGGCCCCGCCGCAAAGAGTATTGCGGCGGCGCAGGCCGAGATAAGCAGCGTGGCGAAACCACGCCCATGATTGAAGCCGATCATGCGATCGCCTCGATGCCCTTACTTCTGAGCCATGCACTCTGTCTCGGCCTTGGCGAAGGCCTCGGGGCGCTCTTCCTTTTTCGTCGGACGGCCCGGCTCGATCGCGCCAGTCGAGAGCGCGCGCAGATAGACATAGAGGTCGTCGATGTAGCAGGAAGCGTTCTTGTTGTCGGCGAAGGCCGGCATGACGCTGTTGCCGTTCTGACGGCCGCCGATGACGATGCCGGCGAATTCCGCGTAATCGAAGCGTTTCACCGAATCCTTGAGCGCCGGCGCATAGGTCGAGCCGCCGCCGTTCGGGCCGTGGCAGACGTGGCATTCCGCATGATAGCGGCGATAGCCGGAGAAGGTGTACCAGTCCACCTTGCCGTCAGGGCCGACGTTGTAGGTGGGGTCGCCTTTGGCGTCGAAATATTTGCCGTCGGTCGATTTGACGGCCTTGGGGTCTCCCGGCGCCTCGGCCATTGCGGAGGTCCCCACGCACATGATGACGCCCAGAGCTAACGCTCCGGCAAGCGACGATCTCATTACCTGTCTCCTTGGTCTCTTCCCACACACTGGAAACGCCGACGCTCGGCGGCACCTTGACGGTGCGCCGAGCGCCGGACTTTGGTGAATCTTCGCGCCGATTAGTTCGGCAGAGCGAAGACAGTCAACACGCCGCCGAGAGCCGTATAATTGGCGAGCGACGCATAGTTACCCACGGCGCCCAGACCCTCGCTGCTCTTCGAGAGGCCAGCCGCGAGACCGATGCCGGCCCAGCCGCCAACGCCCGAGAGCACCGCGACATACTGCTTGCCGCCGGACTCATAGGTCATGACGTTGCCGATGATTCCCGACGGAGTCTTGTACTTGTAGAGCTCCTTGCCGGACTTCGTGTCGACAGCCTTCAGATAGCCTTCGAGCGTGCCGTAGAAGGTGACGCCGCCGTCCGTCGAGACCGCGCCGCCCCAGGCCGAGAACTGCTCCTTGTTCGACCAGACGATCTTGCCGGTCTTGGCGTCCCAGGCGATGAAGTTGCCCGTATGGTTGGTGCCGTCGCCCAGCACGCGGCCGGCTGGATACATTTCCAGCGTCGCGCCGACGTAGGGCTGGCCCGCCGTGTAGGACACGCGGAACGGCTCGTAGTCCATGCAGACGTGGTTGGTCGGCACCAGGAACAGGCCGGTCGCCGCGTCATAGCTCGCCGGCTGCTGGTCCTTCGAGCCAAGCGCCGCCGGGCAGACGCCCTGCGTGTTGACGTCCTCGCCGTTATGCTGGGTCGAATATTTATCCACGACCAGCGGACGGCCGTAGGTCTTGGACGCCTTGTCCATGTCGACCTTGGTCGCCCAGTTCACCGCCGGATCGAACTTCTCGGCGACGAGGAGTTCGCCGTTCGTGCGATCCAGCGTGTAGCCGAAGCCGTTGCGGTCGAAGTGAACGAGAGTCTTGCGCTTCTGGCCGCCCATGTCCTGGTCGGCGAGGATCATCTCGTTGATGCCGTCATAGTCCCACTCGTCGTGGGGCGTCATCTGGTAGAGCCACTTCACCTTGCCGGTGTCGAGGTCGCGCGCCCAGATGGTCATCGACCAGCGATTGTCGCCAGGACGCTGCGCCGGATTCCAGGTCGAGGGGTTGCCCGAGCCGTAGTAGACGAGATTGAGGTCCGGATCATAGCTGTACCAGCCCCAGGTGGTGCCGCCGCCGGTCTTCCACTGCTCGCCTTCCCAGGTCGTGATGCCCGAGTCCTTCTCGACCGCCTTGCCGAGATGGGTGGTCTTGCCCGGCTCGATGAGCGTGTCGGCGTCGGGGCCCATCGAATAGCCGCGCCACACCTGCTGGCCGGTCTTGACGTCATAGGCGGTGATGTGGCCGCGCACGCCGAACTCGCCGCCGGCGATGCCGACGAACACCTTGTCCTTGAAGACATGCGGAGCGGCGGTCGAGGTCTGACCCTTCGACGGGTCGCCGTTCTTGACCGACCAGACGAGCTTGCCGGTCTTGGCGTCGAGCGCGACAAGCGTGGTGTCGGCCTGCGCCAGGAAAATCTTGCCGTCGCCATAGGCGAGACCGCGGTTGACGGTGTCGCAGCACATCACGGGCACGACGGACGGGTCTTGCTTGGGCTCATACTTCCAGAGGATCTGATGCGCCGGATCCTTGGCGTCGAGCGCGTAAACGATGTTGGGGAACGGCGTGTGCAGATACATCACGTCGGTCGTGATCGACTTGCCGGAGGTGTCCGTGATCTGCACATTGTTGAGGACCAGCGGCGCGCCTTCATGGCCGCGCAGCACGCCGGTGGAGAACTGCCAGGCCGGCGCAAGCTTGCCGACGTTGTCGGCAGTGATCTGCTTGAGAGCGGAATGGCGCAGGTTCGCGTAGTCGCCCGTCGGCATCACCCACTGCTTGGGATCTTTCGCCAGGTTCTGCAATTCGTCGGCTTTGGCCGCGCCAGCGAGCGCGAGTACGGCCACCGAAGTCGACAACAACAGCTTATGCATGAGCTTTTCCTCCAGACGACGCGTGGCGCGCATTATCGTTGCGCCGCCGCCGACGTCGCGCCTCCTAGGCGCCTCGACATTGGGAAGGCGATTTCCGTTTGTATCTCATGCCGGCGGGACAAAACGTCCGCCGACGGCGAGAAGCTCCCAGTTCCCGTCCGGGAGGCATTCTTTACTCGGAAACGGCGGGATAATATGTCGCTAACGGTTGAATCGCAATCGCAAAAAACGATGGCGCGGCCATGCGATGGGCGGCATCGTCCGCTCCTTGAAACAGCTAAGGCTACCAATATGTTGCGTCGCATGTTGGCGATCCTGGCGGCGGTTGCGCCGCTTGCGGTCGCAAATGCCGCAGGCGCCTTTTCCCTGATCGAAATCGCCCCCCGAGTTTACGCGCACGAGGGGAAAACTTCCCTCATGACGCGGGAAAATCTCGGCGACATCGCCAATCTCGGCGCGATCGTCGGGGACGACGCAGTCGCGGTGATCGACACGGGCGGCAGCCTGATCGAGGGCCGCGCCTTCCTGGCGGCGCTGCGGGAGAAGACGCAAAAGCCGATCCGCTACGTCATCAACACCCATGCGCATCCGGACCATACGTTCGGCAACGGCGCCTTCGTCGAAACCGGCGCGACATTCGTCGGGCACAAGAACCTGCCGCGGGCGCTCGCCGCGCGGGGACCGCATTATCTTGCGGCCTTCCGCGCGCAGATGGGCGAGGCGCTCGACGGCGTCACGATCGTGCCGCCGACCGTGACCGTCGACGAGACGACGACGCTCGATCTAGGCCATCGCGAGCTCGTCCTGCAGGCCTGGCGCACGGCGCATAGCGAATGCGACCTCACCATCCTCGACCCGAAAAGCGGCGTGCTCTTTTCCGGCGATCTGCTCTTTCTCCAGCATGTGCCTGTCGTTGACGGGAGCCTGCTCGGCTTTCTCGACGTCGCCGAACGGCTCGCGGCGATCAAGGCGACGCAGGTCGTCGCCGGCCATGGCCCTCTCCCGGCGCCCTGGCCCAAGGCGCTTGAAGACCAGCGCGCCTATCTGATGCGGCTGACCGCGGACCTTCGCGCCGCCATCAAGAAGGGCGACGGCGTCGCCGCCGCCGCGAAGACCGCGGGCGCGGAGGAGCGGGAGAAATGGCGGCTGTTCGATGACTATAACGCCCGCAACGCCACGGCGGGCTTCGCCGAGCTGGAGTGGGAGGGGCCGTGAGGATGACTTTGTCACGTGACGGCGACGGGATTGGCGCCTATTCTCGCGGGCGGATCAGCGCTCTTGCCGTCATTGCGAGGAGGATGCCGCATATGAACAAAGCAGTCCTTGGAGTGGCTGGCGCCTTCTTCGGCCTTGTCGCCACCGCCGCCCTCGCCCAGACGGGCCCCGACCCCTGGCCCGAACTCATCGTCGACATTTTTCACAGCCGGCCGATCGCGGCGGCTGACGGCGCCATCGCGCTCGACGCGCCGGCGCGCGCCGAGGACGCAGCCATCGTGCCAATGACCATGCGCTTTTCGGATCCCGCGCAGATCAAGGCCGCGACGCTCGTCATCGATCAGAACCCGATGCCGATGGCGGCGGCCTTCACGCTCGGCGACAAGTCCGGCGTCGGCTTCATCGAAACCCGCGTGCGGGTGAATTCCTACTCCAACGTCCATGCGGTGGCGGAGACGAGCGACGGCAAGCTGCGCGCCGACGCCAAATTCGTCAAAGCCTCGGGCGGCTGTTCGGCGCCGGCGGTCAAGGACCAGGACGAAGCGGTCGCCAATATCGGCAAGATGAAATATCGCGAGTTCAAGAGCGCCGACCCGGCGAGGCGCGAGGCGCAGATCATGATCCGCCATCCGAACGCCTCGGGCATGCAGATGGACCCGATCTCGCGCGCCTATCTCCCGGCGTTTTTCATCGATTCTGTCGAAGTCTTCCAGGGCGACGCGCCGATCTTCAAGATGGAAGGCGGCATCTCGCTCTCTGAAGACCCGACCTTCCGCTTCACCTATGCGCCGAACGGCGCGAAGACGATTCGCGTCGAGGCCCATGACAACAAGGGCGGCGTCTACAAGGGCGAATGGCCGATCGGCGAAGCCTCCTGAGCGGCGCTCAATAGGTCGCCGCGAGATAGTCGACGATGGCGGCGGCGTCGGCAGGGTCGATCTGCGCGTGATAGGATTGGGTCATCTTTTTCACGACGCCCTCCCAGAAGGCGCGGCCCATCTTCGGCGGCTGGCGCTCGATATAATCGACGGAGTGGCAGGCGGCGCAGTTGCTCTGCGCGATGTCCTGACCCGGCCCTGCGCGCAGCGTCGCGGTCTCCTCCGGCAGCGCGTAGGTCAACGTCTCGGCGGCGCAGAGCGCCGGGGCAAGAGACGCCGCCGCAATGAAAATCATTCTGCGCAGTCGCTGCATGTCTTCGCTCAGACCGCTTCTATGCGAACCGGCTCCGCGACGTTTCGCATATAGCCGGCATGGTTCCACAAGGGCGCCAACGGCTGCGAATGGCCGGCGCGATTGACGGCGCGAGATCTCAGATGATGCACGCCGGGCGGCAGCGACAGCTCGGCCCGCCAGGCGCGAAACGAATATCTGCCTAAATCGTCGCCGAGCCGCGCCTCGATCCAGTTCGCGCCTTTATCGGCTGAGAGCAGCACCGTATCAATGCCATGGCCGCCGTCGAAGGCGATGCCCCTGATTTCGACAGCGACATGCGCCGCCACCTTCGCGCTCTCCGCGGGGCTCGTGATGAAGCTGCGCACATTGAGCCGTTTGATCGGCCGCGTCGCGCCTTTCGGCGCGCCGGGCTCGACGCAGGCGCAGTCATTGTCGGGGATGCGATAGGCGCTCGACAACCAGAAGCCGTCGAAGCTCCTGTCGAGCACCTCGATATCGTTGAGGTGCTTCACCCAATAGGTCCCGTAGCACCCCGGAACCACCAGCCGCAGGGGATAACCGTTGAGCCACGGCAGATCTTCGCCATTCATGGCGTAAGCGAGCATGACCTCGCCATCGCCGGCATGGCCGAGGTCCAGCGCCTTGACGAAATCCGGCGTCTCCGGCGCGACGGGAGCGTCGAGGCCGTTGAAGGCCACCGACTGGGCGCCCTCCTTGGGCCCGGCCTTTTCCAGCAGCGTCTTGAGCGCGACGCCGCGCCAGCGGGCGTTGCCCATGGCGCCATGGCCGAACTGGCCGCCGCCGACGCGCGGCTCGACGAAGCCGCGGCTGTTGCCGGAGCATTGATTGACGGCGACGATCTCGACCGGTTCGAAGTCGCCTTTGATCTCTTCGAGCGAGAGCGACAGCGGCGTTTCGACATGGCCGCGCACTTCGAGGCGAAAGGCTTGCGGATCGATGCTGAGAGGTATGTCCGCGAGGTGATAGCGGACGAAGAAGGCGTCGTTGGGCGTCAACACGCCTTCGTCATAAACGGAAAAGGGCGTTTCGAGCTGCGGCGGACGGACGGTCTGCTCGATGAGAGCCCGCTTGCCCGGATAGCGAACCAGAGGCCGGACGCCATTGGCGAAGCCGAGGTCAATCTTTTCGGCCGAAAACGCGGCCGCGCCATGCGTGGACGCCAGCGCAGCAAAACCCGCGCCGGCGCCTCGCAGAAACGCTCTTCTATTCGTAGGTCGGGGCATTTGCTCACCGCCGACGCCGCGTTCGGTAGTCCGGCGCGGCGCGGCTAGACCGTCACGAGCCCCAGATCGTCAGCGCGGCGCAGAGCGCAAACGGCAACGTCGCAAGCGCCAGAACAGCCGAAACGCACAAAAACCGCTCCGCTTCGCTCGCCTCTCTCGGAGCCGCCTTGTCCTGCCAATGAATGAACGCCATCACCATCCCCTTACGATTCAACGCACGCTCATAGACAACGCGCGAGACGCAAAATCGTTGCAGAGCCGTTAACAGCAATGGCGCCGGCGGCGGTCAGTGGCGGGCGGCGGCGAGCGGCGCGCGCGACAGATGCTGGCGCGGCTGCGCCGGCGCAGGCGCGGCGCTTTCGCTGAACAGCTCCGCGAGCTTCTCGGTCATGGCGCCGCCCAGCTCCTCGGCGTCGACGATCGTCACCGCGCGGCGATAGTAGCGGGTGACGTCATGGCCGATGCCGATGGCGATGAGTTCGACTGGCGACCTCGTCTCGATTTCATGAATTACCTGGCGCAGATGGCGTTCGAGATAGTTGCCGGGGTTCACGGAGAGCGTTGAATCGTCGACCGGCGCGCCGTCCGAGATCATCATCAGGATGCGCCGCTGCTCGGAACGCGCGAGCAGGCGGCGATGCGCCCAGTCCAGCGCCTCGCCGTCGATGTTCTCCTTGAGCAGCCCCTCGCGCATCATCAGGCCGAGATTGCGCCGCGCCCGCCGCCAGGGGGCGTCGGCGGCCTTATAAATAATGTGGCGGATGTCGTTCAGCCGGCCGGGATTGGGCTTTTTCCCCTCGGTGATCCAGGCCTCGCGGGACTGGCCGCCCTTCCAGGCGCGCGTCGTGAAGCCGAGGATCTCGACCTTCACGCCGCAGCGCTCCAGCGTGCGGGCCAGAATGTCGGCGCAGGTGGCGGCGACCGTGATCGGGCGCCCGCGCATCGAGCCGGAATTGTCGAGCAGCAGCGTCACCACCGTGTCGCGGAAATCCATGTCCTTTTCGCGTTTGAAGGAGAGCGGCTGCTGCGGATCGATAATGATCCGCGGCAGGCGCGCGGGGTCGAGCATGCCCTCTTCGAGATCGAATTCCCAGGATCGGCTCTGCTGCGCCATCAGCCGCCGCTGCAGGCGGTTCGCGAGCCGTCCCACGACCGAGGAGAGATGCAAGAGCTGCTTGTCGAGATAGGCACGCAGCCGGTCCAGCTCCTCGGCGTCGCAGAGTTCCTCGGCGCGAATGATCTCGTCGAATCGCGTGGTGTAGGCGTGGTAATCGGCGCCGGCGCGCTCGGCGGCGTTGGTCGCCGGACGGCGCGCTTCGGCCGCCTCTTCGGCGTCTCCGGCGTCGGCCTCACGCTCGGTCTCGCCATAGGGCGCTTCGGCGGAGTCGCTTTCGCCTTCCTGCTCGGCGTCTTCCGCCGCGAGCGCCGTATCCATCTCCGTGGCGCTTTTCGACTCCTGATCGTCCCGTTCGTCGCTCTCGCTCTGATCCGGATTCTGCGGCGCCTCCTCGCTTTCCTCGTCGGACTTCGTCTCGTCCGGCGCTTCGCCGCTGGCCATGTCGAGATGCGAGAGGAGTTCGCGCACGATCTGCGCGAACAGCTTCTGGTCTTCGACGGCGCCGGACAGCCGGTCGAGGTCGGCGCCGGCGCGCTCTTCGATCATGTCGCGCCACAGCTCGACGATCTTCTGCCCGTTCGGCGGCGGCGTGAGACCCGTCAGACGCTGGCGGGCGAGCAGCGCCAGCGCGTCCTCGAGCGGCGCGTCCTCGCGGCTCGAAATCTCGGCGGCGTGGCTGCGCTGATAGCGGTCGTCGAGCATCGCGCCGATATTAGCGGCGACGCCCGGCATCCGCATCGCGCCGATCGACTCGCAGCGCGCCTGCTCCATGGCGTCGAAGGCGGCGCGGGCGGCCTGCGGCTCCGGCGAATAGCGCCGGTGCAGCGCGTCATCGTGGCAGGCGAGGCGCAGCGCGAGCGAATCCGCCTGGCCGCGCAGAATGGCCGCGTCCTTCACGCTCAGCCGTCGCGGCGGTTCGGTCAGCCGCGCCTTCGCCCCCTCCGCGCCGGCGATGAGCGAAGGCCGCTCCGGGGCATAGATGACGTCGAGCTCCGGCGAGCGCGCCATGGCGCGCATCGCCCCGGCGACCGCGCGCTTGAAGGGCTCCTGCGGCGCCTCCTTGGGCGAGGCGGGCCGTCGATTTGTCGGCGATGGGGGCATCCCTGACTATATGCGCGCCGGCCGTGGAGGCCGCAAGCGAAATGCGCCGCGCGGGCGGCCGTCCCTTTCCCTGGTCCGCCTCGTTCAAATGCGTGACGCGCGCCTCGGCGGATTGGCTAGGATCAATCCGTCGTCATTCATTTTTTTCGGGAGATTTCCATGAAATCGCTTTCGCTGCGCGCCGCCGCATTTGCTTCCGCCGCGCTCCTTAGCCTTTTCGTCTCCAACGAAGCGCGCGCCGCGGCGCTCTGGGTCGTCAGCTTCGAGTCGCGTCTGCCCTTCAACACCTGCGTGCGCGACATGGACAGAATCCTGCGCAACAACGGCATGACCGACATCGGCGGGGACGGTGCGGGCGTCGGCGGCACCAAGGGCGGCGTGCGCGCCCACGCGGTTTGCGTGCGGCGGCAGCGCTCGGGCCCTTGCAACACCGACGGGCTGAGCATCGTGATTTCGGCCGCCGGGGACAATGTGAACGACGCGCGGGACACGGTTCAGCGCGTCCGCAACGCCTATGGCAATCCCGTCCTCATCGACTGCAATTAAGCAGAGCGCGCGCGGCGGACGGTCTTCGGCTGAATTGGCGCAAACCCTACAATTTCCGTTCGGCCTTGCCGAAATTGGAAAGATCGCCTTCCGCCGCGGCGCGCCGGCGCCAGGATTTGGCGATGGCCGGATATTTGATTTCCTTGGAGATGCGGGAAATCTGCTGTTGCAGCTTCTCGCCGCCGCAGTTCGGGCAGACCGGCTGGTCCGACCCGCGCACCAGCAGCTCGAATTCCGCCGCGCAGGCGTCGCAGACATAGGCGTAAAGCGGCATCAGGCCCTCGCGTCAAATGCGTTCGCCGCTGACGCGAGCAATTTTCGTTCCGCCTGACCGCGGCATGTGCGCCGCAACGGCTAGGTCATCACCACGTTCACCGCGCTTTCGGGCAGCTCCTTGCCGAAGCAGCGCTGGTAGAACTCGGCGACGAGCGGGCGCTCCAGCTCGTCGCACTTGTTCAGGAAGGTCATGCGGAAGGCGAAGCCGATGTCGCCGAAAATCTCGGCGTTTTCCGCCCAGGTGATCACCGTACGCGGGCTCATCACCGTCGAAAGGTCGCCGGCCATGCAGGCGTTGCGGGTGAGATCCGCGACCCGCACCATCTTGTTGGCGATGTCGCGGCCTTCCTTCGTCGCGCCATAGGATTTCACCTTGGCGAGCACGATGTTGGTCTCCGCGTCATGCGGCAGATAATTGAGCGTCGCGACGATCGACCAGCGGTCCATCTGCGCCTGATTGATCTGCTGCGTGCCGTGATAGAGGCCCGAGGTGTCGCCGAGCCCGACCGTATTGGCGGTGGCGAACAGTCGGAACGCCGGATGCGGCCGGATGACCCGGTTCTGATCGAGCAGCGTCAGGCGGCCCGAGACCTCGAGGACGCGCTGAATCACGAACATCACGTCCGGCCGTCCGGCGTCATATTCGTCGAAGCACAGCGCGACATTGTGCTGCACCGCCCAGGGCAGAATGCCGTCGCGGAACTCGGTAACCTGCTTGCCGTCCTTGAGGACGATCGCGTCCTTGCCGACAAGGTCGATGCGCGAGATGTGGCTGTCGAGATTGACGCGCACGAAGGGCCAGTTGAGCCGCGCCGCGACCTGCTCGATATGCGTCGACTTTCCGGTGCCATGATAGCCGGTCACCATCACGCGCCGGTTCTTGGCGAAGCCGGCGAGAATGGCCAGCGTCGTCTGCCGGTCGAAGAGGTAGTCGGAATCCAACTCCGGCACATGCTCGTTGCGCTCGGAAAAAGCCGGAACCTCCATATCGGAGTCGATTCCGAACACCTGGCGCACCGAGATCTTCATGTCCGGGAGGCTGTCGAGGCCCGTTGCGGCGTGTTCTAGAGCGACCAAAATGCATCCTCCTCGCGCGGACCCTGCAATCCTTGCGCCCCGCGTAAATTGCGCCGAATCCGTCCCTGCCCGGCGAAAAACCCTGCTCTGTCCGAGCGTTCAGACGAGCTTGGCGGCCCTCAGCGTCTTATAGGCATGGATGATTTCCCGCAATTTTTCCTCGCGGGAACGGTCGCCGCCGTTGGCGTCGGGATGGTGGCGCTTGACGAGTTCCTTGTAGCGCGCGCGGATCGCTTCGCGGTCCGCCGTCTCCTCGAGCCCCATGGCGACAAGCGCCCTGACCGTCACGGGCGAATGCTGTGGACCCCGGCGTTCCTGCGCCGGCTGCGGACGGCGGAACCGTTGGCGATAGAGGCCGAGCGGATCGACCGCCGCCGTCGCGTCCTCGCGAAACCCGGCCTGTCCGCGCCGCGTTCCCATGGACCAGGTCGGGCGATGGCCGACCGTCGCATCCTTCATGTAGCGAGCGACCGAGGCGTCATCCATGCCATTGAAATAATTATAGGTCGCGTTGTATTCCCGGACGTGTTCGAGGCAGAAGCAGAGATACTGCCCCTCGCGCAGCCGTCCCATCGGGGCGCGATAGGCGCCCTCCGCCTCGCAGCCGGGCGAATCGCAGCGAATCGTTTTCTCGCGCGGAGCCTCGCGAGGCTCCCGCTGCGTTCGGATGCGGTCGAAGAGGGGCGAATTCAGGTTCATTTCATTCCATTATGATGGCGCCGCAGCAAGCCGCAAGCGCAACCGGCGCCAGATGTGCTAATTCGGCGTCGACCGGGAGATGAAAAATGGCGGAACAGGGTAAAGGCGTCGTCAAGGCGCGCATCGCGCAGAAACTTACCGACGCCCTCGCGCCGGCGGCGCTCAACGTAATCGACGAGTCGCACCGCCACGCCGGCCATGGGCATCACCATCATCCCGAAGGCGAAACCCACTTCAGTGTGGAGGTGGTGAGCGCGGCTTTCGAGGGCAAGAGTTTGATCGAGCGGCATCGTCTCGTCAATGCGCTCCTCGCCGATGAACTGGCCGATCGGGTGCACGCGCTGGCGATCAGCGCCAAGACGCCGCAGGAGGCGGCGCGCGCCTGAGCGATCAACTGCGAAGCGGCGCGCCATCCGGGCCGCATTCGATCTCGGAAACGTCCTCGCCCATGGCGATGCGCGCGCGGGTCAGCGCCCCGTCGGCGGCGTAGGCATAATCATGCCTCAGCTCGACCTCGCCATAGACGAGCTTTTCACAACTTGCGAGCCTGCCTTCGGCGTCGTAGGTCGCGCGGATATAGGTGTTGCGATTGGCGATCGCCCCCGCCTCCAGCGGCCCCACGAGATTCAACGGCAGCCGCAGCCCGCTGTAGGTGAGAAAATACCGATATCCGTCTTCAATGTTTTCCGACATCATCCCCTCCCGACTGGCGGCGTTTCTGCAAGCGACGCCGCGCAACTCCAATGGTACGAGAAAATCGCGCCAACGAATGGCTGGCGCCATGCGCGGCTAAGCCCGACGGCCCTTGACCGTCGGTCGGGCAGCGCGTAGCGCGGTCGGCGAGTGCGGCGCAGCTTCGACGAATGGCCGCCGCGAGAAGGACGCCGACATGCCCACCGACAAAGCGGCGAAGCCCGGCGCGAAGCCGAAAAATCCCTGCTTCTCTTCCGGCCCCTGCGCCAAGCGTCCGGGATGGGCGCTTGCAAATCTTGCGGGGGCGACGCTCGGCCGCTCGCACCGATCGAAGGCGGGGAAGGAGAAACTGGCGCAGGCGATCGCGCTGACGCAGGAGATTCTACGCGTTCCTGCCGATCACCGCATCGGCATCGTGCCGGCGTCGGACACCGGCGCCGTTGAGATCGCGCTCTGGTCGCTGCTCGGTCCGCGCGGCGTCGACGTCGTCGCCTGGGAAAGCTTCTCGAGGGACTGGGTCAATGACGTCCTCAACCAGCTGAAGATCGAGAAGGCGCGCAGCATCATTGCGCCCTATGGCGAATTGCCTGATCTTTCGCAGATCGACTTCGACAGAGACGTCGTCTTCGCCTGGAACGGCACGACGTCGGGCGTGCGGGTCCCGAACGCCGACTTCATTCCGCCAGACCGCAAAGGCCTGACGATCTGTGACGCGACGTCGGCGGCTTTCGCGCAGCCGCTCGATTTCGACAAGCTCGATGTGACGACCTACAGCTGGCAGAAGGTTCTTGGCGGCGAGGCCGCACATGGGATGCTCATTCTCTCGCCGCGCGCCGTCGAGCGGCTCGAGACCTATACGCCGCCCTGGCCGATGCCGAAGATTTTCCGGCTGACGAAAAAGGGCAAGCTGAACGAAGGGATTTTTCAGGGCGAGACGATCAACACGCCCTCGCTCCTCGCGGTCGAAGATTATCTTGACGCGCTCTCCTGGGCGAAATCGATCGGCGGACTAGAAGCGCTGTTCGCGCGCTCGAACGCCAATGCCCGGGCCGTCGCCGACTGGGTGGGAAGAACGCCCTGGATCGATTTTCTCGCCAAAGACCCGCCGACGCGCTCCAACACCAGCGTCTGCCTCGTCTTCTCCGATGAAAGCGCCGCCCAGGGCGCCGATGCGCGGGCGGCGCTCGCCAAGAAAATGGTGGCGATGATCGAAAAGGAGGGCGCCGGCTATGACTTCGGCGCCTATCGCGATGCGCCGCCGGGCTTCCGCATCTGGTGCGGCGCAACGGTTGAGGCGAGCGACGTGACGCTTCTGACGCAATGGCTCGACTGGGCCTATGCGCAGGCTCTCGCCGACGCTCAGCAGCCGGCGTGACGTTGCTTGCGACGCATCTCGTGATATCTTCTTTTAAGATATATCAGGAGGCGCGCATGCATAAGGCCAAGGTGTTTTGGTCGGGGCGCTCGCAGGCCGTACGCTTACCGAAAGACTATCGCATCGAGGCGGATGAGGTGCGGATCAGCCGGCGCGGCGACGCAATTATCCTCGAGCCAATTCCGAAAGATTGGTCCTGGCTGGATGCAATCGTCGGAACCATGTCCGACGACTTTATGAAAGAGGGTCGCGAGCAGCCGCCGAATCAAGAGCGCCCAGAACTCGATGAAACATTCTAAGCGTGCGTTTTCTCCTCGACACAAATGCAGTGATCAGAATTCTCAAGGGCGACGACCTATTGCTCGCGCGTCGCCTACGCGAACATCGACCCGAAGACGTATGCCTTTCTTCGATCGTCACGCATGAATTATATTTTGGCGCATACAAGAGCGCGCGGATTGAAGCCAATCTCGCTCGGTTGCATGCGCTGCGTTTTGAGGTTCTGCCTTTCGATCTCGAAGATTCGATTGTCGCCGGCGAGATTCGTGCAAAGCTCCGCGCCGAGGGAGTGCCGATCGGTCCCTATGACCTTCAAATCGCAGCTCACGCCTTGGGACGCGGACTCGTGCTTGTTACTTCGAACGTTAAGGAGTTTCGCCGTGTCGAAGGAGTAGAAATCGAAGACTGGAATGATGCGGGCTAACCGCCGCAAAACACCGATTTGGAAAATGCGCCGTCTTATTCGTGAGTGACTCAATGCCGCCGCGCGTTCTCATCTCCGATTCTCTTTCGCCCGCCGCCGCGCAGATTTTTCGCCTGCGCGGACTGGACGTCGACTTCGAACCGACGCTCGGGAAAGATAAAGACAAGCTCGCCGCCGCCATCGGCGACTATGACGGGCTGGCCATCCGCTCGGCGACGAAGGTGACCGCCGAAATCATCGAGCGGGCGCCGCGGCTGAAGGTCGTCGGGCGCGCGGGGATCGGCGTCGACAATGTCGACGTCGCCGCCGCCACGGCGCGCGGCGTCATCGTCATGAACACGCCCTTCGGCAATTCCGTCACCACGGCCGAACACGCCATCGCGCTGATGTTTGCTCTGGCGCGCGAAATTCCCGCCGCGGATGCGTCGACGCAGGCTGGCAAATGGGAAAAGAACCGCTTCCTGGGCGTCGAAATCACCGGCAAGACGCTCGGAATCATCGGCTGCGGCAACATCGGCGCGAATGTCGCCGAACGCGGTCTCGGCCTCAAGATGCGCGTAATCGCCTTCGATCCCTATCTCACCGAAGAGCGCGCCAGTGAACTCGGCGTCGAGAAGGTCGAACTCGACGATCTCCTCGCGCGCGCGGATTTCATCACGCTGCATACGCCGCTCACGCCGCAGACGAAGAATATCCTCGCGGCGGAAAGCATCGCCAAGACCTGCAGGGGCGTGCGCATCATCAATTGCGCGCGCGGCGGACTGGTCGACGAAGAGGCGCTGCGCAAAGCGCTCGACGAGGGCCATGTCGCCGGCGCGGCGCTCGACGTCTTCGCGCAGGAGCCGGCGACCGAGAACCCGTTGTTCGGCCATCCGCATGTCGTCTGCACGCCGCATCTCGGCGCCTCGACAAGCGAGGCGCAGGAAAAGGTCGCGCTGCAGATCGCCGAGCAGATGGCCGACTATCTGACGCGCGGCGCGATCGCCAACGCCGTGAACTTCCCCTCGATCAGCGCCGAAGAGGCGCCGCGGCTGAAGCCCTTCGTCGAACTCGCCGAAAAGCTCGGGCTCTTCGTCGGCCAGGTCGCGCGCGCCGGCGTCGACAGATTGTCGATCATCTATGAAGGGGTGGTGGCTTTGCAGAAGACGCGGCCAATCACGGCGGCGGCGATTTCAGGCCTGCTGCGACCCATTCTCGAGGACGTCAACCCGGTCTCGGCGCCGATTCTCGCGAAAGAGCGCGGACTCGCCATCGAGGAAATCACCCGCGAGGCGCAGGGCGACTATGAATCGCTTGTCACGCTCAGCGCGCATACGGCTCAAGGCGTCATCAGCGTTTCGGGCACCGTGTTCCACGACGGCAAGCCGCGCATCGTCGGTATCGGCGACACCAGCGTCGACGCCGAATTCGCAAAATCGATGATCTATGTGACGAATGAAGACAGGCCAGGCTTCATCGGCAGATTCGCTGGCGTGCTCGGCGACGCCGAGGTCAATATTGCAACGTTTGCGCTGGGCCGCGACAGGCCTGGCGGCGGCGCCGTGGCGCTCGTCGCCATCGACGGCGAGTTGCCGGCGCAGGCGCTTGCCGCCCTGAAGGGTCTGCCCGGCGTGAAACAGGCGACGACTCTTAAGTTCTGAGTAACGCGCCGTGGCGATAATCCGCCGACCGTACGGCGCGACTGTTGCAAGTCTGCCACTATGCCCAGCAAACGCGGGCTTGGGCCTATTTTTGCGCCTGCGCGGGCTTGCTGCGTGAGCGGCGTTGGCCACTAATCGTTAGAGTCTGCCTGGCGTATCGCCCGGCGCGACGTCTGACACTCTTGGACAAGGGAAAATCATGAGGCGTCTTGCTTTTGCACTGATCTGCGCATTCGGCGCGCTCGGCGCCCTTGCCTCTCCGGCCTTTGCGCGGAGCCCGACGCCGCCGCAGCCCGCACGGGAATATGATCCTCTAAGCGCGCTCTTTGGCGGCGGCTCCTTTGCGCCCCAGACGAGCGGCGACGGCCGTCCGCAGGCGGTCGCGATCCCGCGCGAAGTCGTCTCCTTCGACGGCAAATATGGCGCTGGCACCGTGATCATCGCGACCAATGAGCGGCGCCTTTACTATACGCTGGGCAATGGCCAGGCGATCCGCTACGGCGTCGGCGTCGGCCGCCCCGGCTTCGAATGGGCCGGCACGCGCTACATCTCCAGCAAGCGCGAATGGCCGGACTGGACGCCGCCTTCACAGATGCTGCGCCGACGTCCTGACCTTCCGAGGCACATGGAGGGCGGACTCAACAATCCGCTCGGCGCGCGCGCCATGTATCTCTCCGGCACGCTCTACCGCATTCACGGCTCCAACGAGCCCTGGACCATCGGTCAGGCGGTGTCGTCAGGCTGCATCCGGATGACCAATGACGACGTGGTCGACCTCTATAATCGGGTCAAGGTCGGCACGCGCGTGGTCGTGACGCGGTAAGAGACGCTTCCAACTGCATTCTCATGGCCGGCGCTCGCGCCGGCCATTTCATTTTGCAGGACTATTTCTCTCCGGGCCGCTCGCGATCGAGCCCCTTCGCGGCAAGCTCATGGACATAGGCGTTGAAGCGTTCCGTCGCCGTCTCGCCGAGTTCGCGCAGGTAGCGCCAGGTGTAAATGCCGGTGCGGTGCATGTCGTCGAAATCGAGGCGCACCGCGTAATTGCCGACCGGCGCGACGGCGATGATCGCGACATTGCGCTTGCCGCCGACCGTCTTACGCTCCTGCTGCGAATGGCCCTGAACTTCCGCGCTCGGACTTTGGGTGCGCAACAACTCGGCGCTGAGCGCGAATTGCGCGCCGTCGTCAAAGGACACATTCAGCATGCGTCCGCCTTCGGAGAGGCGCAGTTCAGTCGGCCAGGGCTCCTGCCCCATGATTCATCTCCAGCGCCTTGTTCAACGCGATGCGCTGCGGCGGCCGCCGCGTCGCTCGCGTCGCCGCCATATCTCTATCGCCTTCGAACGTGAGGCGCCAACGGCGTCTTCAGCGAACGTCGGCTTTTTGCATCCACCAGCTCTCCAAAGTGAAGCCGAAGGGGAACATCGGAAAGAGCGGCGTATGGGGAGGATGGCGCAGCGCGGCGCCATGCGCGCACCAGATGGCGTCCGCGTGCTGGAGCGGCACGAAATAGAATGCTGAAAGCAGGATCCGGTCGAGCGCGCGCGTCGCCGAGACGCTGTCCTCCTTCGTGCGCGATGCGAGAAGATTGTCGATCGCCGCATCGAGCGCGGGCGAAGCGGCGCCGGCGAGATTGACCGAATCTTCCCGGCCGGCGCTCGCCGTGCTCCACCGGTTCAGCTGTTCCTGGCCCGGAACGGCGGCCGGCAGCCATTGCCCGATCGTCATGTCATATTCGAAGCGTTGCCTGCGGCGCTGATACTGGATCTCGTCGTAAATGCGCGGATTGGCTTCGACGCCGATACGCTTCAACGAAGCCGCAAAATTGAGCGCAAGCCGCTCTTCGTCACGGTCGCGGATCATGATCTCGAAGACGACCGGAACGCCATTCTTCTGCAGGCGTCCGTCGACCGCGACATAGCCGGCTTCCGCAAGAAGCGCTTGCGCGCGCGCTTTGCGACCATGCGATCGCGTCCCGATCCGTCGTGCTGAACCGGCCGCCAACGGCCTTCGAGAATGTCGTCGCGAACGACCCCGGGAAACTTCGACAGAAAGGCGCGTTCGCTCGCGTTTGCAGGACGTCCTGTCGAGGCATAGTCGGAGTCGCCGAAATAGCTTTCCGTGCGGACATATAATCCGCCGTAGAAATTGGCGTTGATCCACTCGAAGTCGTAAATCATGGCGATCGCTTCGCGCAGCCGCACATCGCGAAAGATCCCTTTGCGCAGACTGAAGACGAAGCCTTCCATCCCCGTCGGGCGTCCGGGCCGCAAGGTTTCCTTCACAACAGCGCCGTTTCGAACGGCGAGAAAATCATAGCCCGTGGACCAGCGCGCGGCGCTCGTCTCCTCGCGATAGTCGAGGAGCCCCGGCTTTAAGGCCTCAAACAAGGCCGCGCCGTCGCGATAATAATCGACGTCGATCTCATCGAAATTATAGAGGCCGCGCTGGCTCGGGATGTCGCGGGCCCAATAGTCGGGGTCGCGCCGCAGGACGAGGCGCGCGCCGGGCTTCGCTTCGGCGATCACATAAGGGCCTGAGCCGAGAGGAATCGTCATGTCGAGCTCATCGAAGCGCGCCGCATTGGTGGTCTTCTTCGACAGAATCGGCATGGCGGCGAGAACGAGCGGCGCTTCGCGATCCTTCACGCCGGTCAGGTCGAAAACCACAGTGTGGTCATCAAGCGCCGCGGCGGACTTCACCAAGGCGAAAACCGCGCGATGGTTCGGCCGACCTTTTGCCTTCAGCAGTTCGAAGGAAAACAGCGCGTCCGACGCGAGGACGGGCGTCTTGTCGGAGAAGCGCGCGCGAGGGTCGAGGTGAAAGACGATATGCTCGCGCGCGTCGTCGATATCCACCGACTGCGCAATCAGCGGATAAAGCGTATAGGGCTCGTCCTGCGAACGAACCATGAGGCTTTCAAGCACATTGCCGATGATGAGTTGCGGCGCGTCTGCGAACCTCGCGTTGAACGGATTGAGACTTGCAAATCCGCCACGCTGACCGAGCCGCAAGATCCCGCCTTCTGGCGCGTCGGGGTTCGCATAAGGAAGATGATGGAAGTCCCTCGGCAGCGCTGGCTCGCCATAGAGCGCAAGACCATGCGCGACGGGAGCGCGCGAAAGATTTTCCGCAAGCGCCGAAACCGGCTGCGCGAGCGTGACCGCGTAGATCAGCGCCGCGAGACGCGCGGCGACAATCATGCGCCGCAGTGTATGGCCAGCGCGAAGCAATCCATCGCCTCCTTCGTCAAGTTGGCGGACTGAAGTATGTGACTTGCGCGATCCCCCAATTCTAAGAACTGATGATCCTGTAACCGCATACGCCGGCAAAATGGCTCAGAGATGCGGCTCTAGACGCCTTCGCCGTCGCTGATGGAGCGGCGAGAGACGGACGCCGCCCCGAAAAAAGGGGGCGACGCCACGCCGTATCAGAACTTGAGTTTTATGCCTCCGGTGAATGCGCGCGGCTGGCCGGCGATAATGCCGGCGCCCTGCGCCGTCACCAGGCCGCCGGTCGGCCAGACAAACGGCGTTTGTATCGCGGTGCCGGCGAGGAGCGAGTTGGCGACGACGAATGCGCCGGCGACATAGGTTCGATTGAAAATGTTCGAAACCTCGAAAAAGAGCTCGATGTTCTTGAAATAGAAGTTGTCTAAGTCGTGATTATAGTGCGCGTTGAAATTGAACAGGCTGTAGCTCGGAAGAGTGGTGAAATTGGCGTTGTCGATCGTATAGTTGCTCTTGAAAATATATTCGGCGTAAGCGCCGAGACCCGAGAGGTCGCCGTAGGGTTGATCATATCCAAGACGCATCGTCACAGTATGCGGCGGCACATTGGGAATGCGATTGCCGGAGCGGCCGTAGAGAATCGGAACGCCTCCGATGGTTCCCAGGTCGTCCGTATAGTTGGTGAAGAACTGATTGTTGAACGTATAGGCCGCGATCAGCCGCCATCCTTCGAAGGGCCGCCAATCGGCGTTAAGCTCCACGCCGCGGTGAAGAGAGGCGGGAATATTTTGCGAATAGCTGACGAGCGCATTGCTCAGCGTCAGAAGCTCGTTGCGATGCCATTCGTTGAAGCCTGTTACGCTGACGATGAGATCGGAGCGCGGCGTCCAGTCGATCCCAAGATCGACGCCCATATTGGTCTGAGCCTTGAGCGGATTAGCTCCGACTCCGCTTCGCGTGCTGGTGAGAAACACGAATGTCGGCGTGCTGTAGCCGGTCGAGTAGCGTGCGCGGACCTGCCATTCGGGATTATAGCGATAGGTGAGCGAGGCTTCCGGCGCCGTGTTCCAATAATCATTGTCGACCGCAACCTGAGTCGGAAATCTGGGGGCCAGATTGGCTGGGTAGTTATAGGCGGTATTGACGCCCCAAACGCGATTCCAGTTGGCGCTGAACCCGATGACGCCAGTCAGACCCGGAGCAAGAGCAATCTCTTCGCGCGCGCGCAGCCCGATATTCGACGTGTAGGAATCGATCTTGCCGACCTGCGCGCCGGTTCTGCCGCTGTACCAGGTATTGGCGATCTGATTGAAGAGCGGATTAGTGGTTTTGGCGTTGCTGTAGAAGAACTGCAGGAAATGCGTCGCCGGAAATCCAAAGATCGGCGCGTGACTGGTAATGTCGGTCTGCGCGGTGATGCCCACCGTCGGACCCCTCAAGGCCACCGGGCCGCCCTGGCCGCCAGGGCCAACTATCGGCGGCGGCCAGGCGCCGCTAATGTTATCGAGATAGTCGTAAGTGAATTGCGATCGCCAGGTCGTGGCGTTGTCGAAGTCATGCTCGAACTGAACGCCGCCGATCTGTCTGAGGGTGTTCGTATGAGTGCCAAGCTGCCAGACGCTTTGGCGCGTGAGCGCGCCGGATATGCCGTTTACCGGCACGTTCAGATTGTTGCACAAGTTGAGGTTCAGAGAAGTCGGGATGGCGCAGCCTTGTTGAAAGGGATTGAGGTAGAACACATTGATATTTTCGCGGTTGATGAACTCCGATCGCAAATTGTTGGCGATATATTTCACGATGACCCGATCGTTTGGGGTCACGTCCCATCTGCCGATAAATTTGGCTTGCTTGCCTGAGAAAGAATTGCGGGTCCAGCCGCTGCTATTGGCGTCAGACGCGAAAAACGCCAGATCGAAGGCGCCGAGCGTGCTGTCGACCACCGCCTTGCCGACCCGAACGTAATTGTTGACATAGCCGAAGCTGCCAAATTCCGAACCTGTGTGGACGCCGTCGATTTCGGCGCCTGAGAAGGTGCGGAAGTTGATCGCGCCGCCATAGGCGTAATTGCCGAAGAGCGCCGACGATGGACCGCGATAGACGTCGACGGCGGCGTAGGAATGCGGATCGAGAATATCCGTGCGGCCATTGCCGTCGGCGGTCGTGATCGGGAATCCGTCTTCGTACATCATGATATTGCGGACGCCGGTCGGAAACCCGACGCCGAGCCGATTGCCGGAGCCGCGGATCGAAATAAAAAGATCCCGCGCATTATTGCCCTGCTGTATGGAGACGCCGGGGCTGTATTCCAGCACCCTCCGGACATCGGCGAGCGGCGTTGGCCTGAGGAATTTGGTGTTGACGGTCGTCACCGTCTCGCCCGGCGGATCCCGGTAGATCGGCAGCTTCGCGCGGATGGGATTGAAGCCCGGCGCATATCCGGGGTCGCCCGTGCTCGCCTCGCTTACGGCCGGGGTTGCGACCGCCGGAACGCGTGCGGGCCGGACAGGTCCCACGCGGCGCTGGCCGCCGATGTCGATTGTGGGAAGCGCCTGCTGCGCCTGCGCGACGGACGTCGCGGACACGAGCGCGAGGGCGCCGAGTGCGACTCCGTGCATCAATTTCGACCGGGAGTTCATTTTCTTGTCTTTCCTAAGCGGGGTTGAAACTCATGGGGAGGACGCACGCGATGGTCCGCTTGCGGTCGACGCGGGTTTCCACGGGTCGGCGAAGCGCGGCGATGTCAGCAAGGACTCGTCGGTCAGCGTTTTGAGAAAGGCGATCAGATCGCTTTTCTCCTGAGGCGATAGATCGATGGGCACGATCAACGCACTCTTGTTTGGGTTGTAGCGGCCGTCGCCCTTGAGCGGCCCGCTCGTGACGTTGCGGCCGCCGGCCGCGTAGATGTCGATGACGTCCTCGAGCGTCGCGACGCTGCCGTCGTGCATATAAGGCGCGGTGACAGCGATATTGCGCAGACTCGGCGCGCGGAACGCGCCCATTTCAGTTGGATTATGCGTGTTCTCGAAAACGCCGCGATTGGGCTCGGGATAAGCGCCTTTACCGTCGAGATCGTAGAGGCCGGTGTTGTGGAACGGCGTCTCGATCTCGCGCGTCTTGGCGTGATAGAATTGATCGTCGAAATTCACACTGCCGTGGCAGTGATGACACTCCGCCTTCTCGCCGAAGAAGAGATCCTTGCCGCGCATCTCTTCGGGAGTGAGCGACGCCTTGCCGAGCAGATAGAGATCATATTTCGAGGACGCCGACACGACGCCGCGTTCGAAGGCGGAAATCGCCTTGATGGCGTTGCCGAAGTTGATGGAATCCGCATCGCCGGGAAAGGCGGCGGCGAAGTCGCGGCGATAGTCGGCGTCGCTGCTGAAGCGGGCGAGGATCTCTTTACGGTTCTTGTCATTGACGCCCATCTCGATCGGCTCTTCGCCGAAAAGCGGGCCCTCCATCTGCTTTTCGAGGGTGACCATCGCCGGGTTCGCCCAGGTCAGCGTGGCGCGCCAGGCGGCGTTGGCGATGCTGGGAGAATTGCGCGGCGTGTGCTGGCCGGTGGCTCCCACCGCGACCGGCCGGCCGTCGGTGAACGCCAGGCGTTGCTCGTGGCACGAGGCGCAGCTCTCCTTGCCGTTTCCCGACAGGCGCGGGTCATAGAAGAGCTTGCGCCCGAGCTGAAAGCGCGCCTCCGACATCGCATTGTCCGCCGGAACCCGCGGCGGCGGCATGAACTCCGGCAATGTCCAGCGCCATGATTGCGCGTTCGGCTCCGAATTCGCGTTCGTCTCGGCTTGCGCGCTGCAGGCGGTCAGAATCGCGGCGAAGAGGAGGATGAGAGCATCGCGCCTCATTTCATGGCCTCCGCGCGGAAGATCTTCGTTTGCGCGCCGTTCGCGTGACCGGCGTCATTGGCGTCGGGCGCGGGTTCCTTGAGCCGAATTCCAAGGTTTTCGAACATAGGCGTGCATTCGGGATCGGCCGGGCCGCTCATGCAGCCGGTCGAGAAGCCCTGATCGCGCCCTAGATCGATGCCCGCGAAGAGCGGCTTCAGATCGAGCACGACGCGCTGTCGCGCCGGATCGAAAGACGCAAGTTTCACCGGCACGCGGTTCGGATTGGTGCAGGAGGTGATTTCGCCTTTGACGGCGTCGCCGCGACAGCCGGTCGAACCCAGATGCAGCATCCAGGTCGAAACCGTGATCGTGCCGTCCGCGTTGACGCGCAGCGGCGCTGTCTTCGGCGCGTCCGCCATCATCGGCGGGCTTTCGGATTTGTCGCCGGGCGCGCCGGCGGCGGCGTTTTTCGGCGGCGGCGGCGGCCGGGTCACGCCGCCCTCCGGATCGACTTCGATCTTGATGAATTTGCGGCCCGCCTGCCAGTTCCACGTCATCGACTGCAGATCGAGCGGCGCGGGAGCGGTGGCGAAATTGGAATGATTGAGGACGACGTCCTTTCCGTCCTTGTCCTGGATGACGCTGGGGACGCCGACGACGAAACTCATTCCCTTGTAGCGGCCACGCGGAACCGATCCTTTGATCGTGTCGTTGACGTCGGCGCTGCCGATGCACTTGCCTGTCTTGTTTTCGAAATCGATCAGCGCCAGGTTGGCGTATTGCCAGTCGTTCTGCTCCAGCTCGATCGGAATTTCGTGACCGGCGGCGTCGATCAGCGCGGGCGACGCAATGTAAAATCGCGCGTCATGGAGTTGGGCCGGCTGACCGCCGGTTCCGAGTCCAGCGATCTCACGTCCGCATTCAACCGGCTGGTCCCCCGCGGAGAGCGCAAAGCGTATCGCGACCTGTTGCCTTTCGCCGCCATCGACCTTGGCTGCTTGCGCGACGCCGACGGCCGCGAGCCCGGCGACGGCGGTCGCAAGTTGATTCAGTACGCGCATGATTCCTCTCCTATTTGCGACAGTTTTTTTGGGATGCTTCTTGGCCGCGCGCGGCCGTCAGCCGCGCGTGCGCAACGCGTGTCAGCGCCGCGTCACGAGACGCGCGCGAAAAAATCAAACGCGAGGGAGAGGGTGAGCGGGGTCGAAGACCCCAAGCCGACCGTTAACGCGCTTCCTTAGGAAAGGAGCGACGGCGGCGCGCGAGAGAGCCTGTTACTGGGCCGCTGCGTGGCGGGCGGCGCAAGATTCTGCCGCTCGATCCAGATCGGCGGGTCGTCCGATAGCGGCGCCAGCACGAGAATGACGGCGGACAACAGAATCTTGGCGCCGAGGTCGTCGTGGCGATCCGTCAGAAAGCAGGCCGTGCAATGCATGTGCTGGACATGCTGCGTCTTGCCGCCGCCGCCGTTCTGGTCGGCGCAAAGCTCGTAGGACATCGCTACGGGCGAACTAAAGAAGTCGCCGCCGTGGTGAGCTTGCGGAAATACGAGAGTCAAAGCTTGTTGGAAAAGCAGGCAAGCGACGGCGACCGCCAAAACAGGGCGCACGAACCGCCGTATTTTTCGTCTATCTTGCCGCATGATTTAATTCTGAGTGCACCACGTTTAACTTGTCAACGACGCTCAGCGTCCATTCGTGCAATATTTTCTAATGTGGCGCAGCCGCCACACTTGGTCTTTGCAATTAAGCGTTCGTTGATAGCTGCACGCTCGCGTAAGCCATTCGTCGATTGCTTCTTGATCTTCGTCACCGATCACACCGGCTTCAAGCGCGTCGACAGTTCGATTGTCGACGCTGCCGGCGCCACGGCGTATCGGCGCTCCAGTCTCGCCTCGCTCTTCTCGACGCTCTCCGCCATACACGCGTCGTATATAGAGTTTTCGTGTTGCCGCCCGCGTCTTTCATGCCTATGATCCGCGCACCGTAAGCAATGGTTGGCGGCAATCCATGCTCGTTCGGCTCATTCTTTTGATCTCTATATTGCTTCAGGCTGCGGGCGTTTCGACGTTCGCCGCGCACGCTCAAACGCAATACCAAACGTTCAACGCTGTCGGCTGCAAAGGGGACGTCGCGCCTTCCGCGCCCTATGCGCCGATCGATCACGGCAGCTCTTGCTCGGACTGTATCGCGTGCTGCAACGCTCAGCCGACCGTCCTTTGCGTCTCTGAGCAGGTCGCGCGCGTATCATTTCCAAACCGGCAAACCGTCCTTCCGGCCTTGCCAATCTTTCCCGTCTCCCGAACGCGGCCGTTGACGCCGCCAGCGCGCGCGCCTCCCGCCTAAAGACGCAGCCATTTCCGCAAAGTCAGCGAATCCGTCGCGGATTCGCGAATGCACGCATCGCTGGAGCCTATGGCGCCGGCGCCAATGCGTATGGCGACCGGGCGGATGCTTGGCAAAGGAGCGGGGAGGCTCTGATGCACAAATCTCACAAAACCATCGACGGCCTGTATAGACGCCATCATCGCGATCTGATTACGCACGCGCGACGTCTGATCGGCTCGGCCGAGGCCGAAGATATGGTTCAAGAAGCCTACCTCAAGATGCTCGAAGGCGACCGCGTCGAACTTGTTTCGAACGCGCGAGGTTACGTGTCGAAGATGACATCCACCCTCGCCATCGACAGCCTTCGGCGGCAAAGAACGCATGCGAGGGCGCTCGCCGAGAATGGCGCATGGTTTCATTCGCCCGCCGGAGACGCCCGGATGCCTGCGGGCCTGGACCCGTTCGGTCTAGTGTCCGACGTGCAGGCGGCGCTCATGCAGCTGCCGCGATGTTGTCGTCAGATATTCTTCATGAGCCGGATACTGGGCTTCAGCCACGCGGAGATCGCGCAGGAAATCGGCGTTTCCTTGAGAACGGTCAATCGCAACCTCATTCGGGCGCTCGACCACTTCCATCGAACCTTCGAGATTGCGCCCTTGCCGCTTTCGCTTGAGCCGGGCCTTAAGCCTGAGGCTTCGTCCGCGCGTCACAACGCTGAAAAGATCGAAATCCGCTCGGCGCAAAAAAATACTCGCCCCCGCCTGTCCGATTTCTGCGGTCTCGCTCGTCATACCATTCGGGTCCCGCGTTCTGCGGAGCCCGTCTGGTCTGTCCAGACGAACTCAAAACAGGAGGCCACTATGACCATCCGTGTCGCCAAGCGCATTACCCTTAACGTTATCGGCCGCGCCAGCGCGCGCTGCGCTTCGACCTGCGCCGCCACCAACGGCTAAGGACGATCTGCTTGCGCCGCTCGCCCCCCGCGGGCGGCGCAAGCGACGTTCGGCGCGTCAAGACGAAGGCGACAGATAGATGCGGCTTGGCTTCAATTTCACGCTCGGCGATACCTATGACATGGTCCAGCGGCTCATCGCCGAGGGACACATCGATTACTGCGAATTCCTTATCGACAATTTTTTCTGCGTCGAGCCGGACGAATTGGCGAGAGCGTTCGACTGTCCCATCGGCTTGCACATTATGTACTCCAAATTTCTCGAAGCCGACCGGCCGACGCTCGTCGACTTCGCCGCTCGGCTTCGAGATTACATTGACGCGCTGAACCCGATTTACGTCTCGGACCACATACTGCGCTTTTCTCACGAAGGGCGCGCATTCTTCCACCTCGGGGAGATCGACTATTCCTCGGAATATGATTCCGTGCGCGACAAGGTCGTGGAGTGGCAGGACATCGTCGGTCACCGGATTCATTTCGAGAACTATCCTTCCATCATGGACGGCGGGGTGGAAGCGCCGGCTTTTTTTGAGCGCCTCGTGAAGGATACGGGCGCGGGCGTGCTGTTCGACGCCTCCAATGCGGTCTGCTCCCATCGCAATTGCGGAACGCCGCTCGAAGCCTGGCGCAACGTCATCGCCGCCGCCAAGCATTTCCACGTCGCCGGCTACAGGAACTCCTTGATCGAGCCGTTCATCTCGCTCGACACCCACGCCGAGGCGCTGGCGCCCGACACGCTCGCCTTTCTTGAGAAGTTCCGATCGGTCTTCGACAAGCCTGGCGCAACCATGACCTACGAGCGCGACGACCAGATCGAATATGACGACATCGTCGCCGACCTGAAGCTGTTGCGAGATCTGTTCGGCCAACCGGAAGAAAGGCGTCACGACCTTGCTGTCTCTGCCTAGTCGAACTGATCGCGACCTCTATCCAGCGCTCATGTCCCCGGCGCTGTGCGCAGACTATCCTGCGGACCACAAAGCCTTCGTGCGCATCGACGTGAGCCTGCGCATCTATTGGCACACGCTTTTCGACATCTGCCCTGAGCTGCTGGAGCTCTCAGGTCCCGACGGCATGTCGATCTTCCGGCCTTTCATGGCCTGGGCCGGCGAGAAGAAGCTCGCCTTCGACTGGTCTTATTACCTCTGGGTTTACGTCTGGCTGCGCCAGTCCGAGTTCAAGGAACGGCTTTTGTCGGACGGCAAATATCTGAGGTCGATCATGGCGGCGTCGGCCGCGCGCTGGGCGATTCTCGATCGCGGCAGTGATCGGGGAATCGTCATCGGATGCGCAGACACGACGGATCTCGTGATCGGCTGGAAATGCCGCAGCGTTCGCCTCGGGCGAGAGATCGAGCTCATCGAGCCGGAAGAGCCGTTGCCGGCCCCTGCGGATCTGTTCGGCTACTTTACGTTGCCGACCTTTGAACTCGACGTGTTTTCAGGGTGGCAGAGCCTCGAGCGATGACCGGCGCGCCGCTGTGGCGGGGATACTGCTTCCTGTTCGCCAGCACGTCCGCAGCCGCCTTCATCATGCAGATCGATCTTGCGATGGTCGCGCGACTGGGCGGCCGGGCGCCGGGCGCCTATGCGATATTGATGCGCGTCACGCTGCTCGACGTCGCGGTCACGATCGCTTCCGCCGCCGTCGCCGCCATTGCGCTCGGCCATGCGCGAATGAACGGCGAGGAAGCCGAAGCGATCGAGAAGATTTGCGCGCTTGCCCTCGCGCTCGGAGCGGCGACGGGGATTTTCGGCTTCTTCGCCTATCCGGTCTTCCTCAGTGCGCTCATGGGCGACGCCGCGGCGGCGCCTTTCGTCGGCGCGCCGATCGTTTGGCTCGTCGCCGGCGCGCCCTTCCGGGTGCTGGCGAACACGCAGGGGTTTCTGCTGCATGCCCTCGGACGCGGAAGCTCGGTTCTCACATGGAAACTCGCCGAGATTCCGGCGAAAGCCGGCACCAATGTGCTGTTCATGGACGTGCTCGGCTTTGGTTTCGCCGGATGTTTTCTTGCCGGCTACGTCGTCGCCGCGGTCTCGTCGATTTGGCTGTGGAGCCGGATGGAGCCGCATGGGGCGCGCAGCATGCGCTTCCCCGAAGCCGCATTCACGCGCGCCTATCTGCGCGGCACGTTCTGGGAAGCGCTACGGGTGCTGTCGCCACAGGCGGCGATGCTCTTTTCGCTGACGCTCTTTTCGCTGCCGTGGGAAAGCGGCGCGAGCGGCCAGCGGCTCGACTCATTTGCAGCCGGCCAGACCTTCCTGCTGTTCATTGTTGGTCCGCTGATCACGCTGACGCGCTTTCTCGCCATTCACCTCCCGACAAGATCTCCGCAGGACTGGCCCCCGGCGCTTGCGCCGGTGATCCGCGTGGGCGCTTCGATCGCGCTGACGGCTGCGGTCCTTCTGCTGTTCGGCCGTGATTGGATCGGCGCGACTCTCTACCGGCAGCACGGACCTTGGTGGTCGTATTTCGTCGCCGCCTTGGCGCTGTCGCTGCCCATTCGATTCGCGGGCGGCGTGCTGAGAGGCTTGGCGCTTGCCCGTCGCTCCTTCGCGAGACTGACCTTTGTGGACGTGCTTGCGCAATGGCTCATCGCGCCCCTGTTCATTGTGTTTGGCCTCTCCCTCAACCGTCCGGAGGTCGCCTATCAATCTCTGATCTGGCCCGAAGTCGCCGCCGTGCTGCTGATCGGGCGAAGCCTTCGATCCGCGACCGAACAGCCGGTCGGCTTCCCGTGGCCCGCTAAAGGACATGTTCGATGAGCGTAGCGCGCGTTCCCGTTCTCATTGTCGGCGCCGGCTATGCCGGTCTGTCGGCGGCGACGCTGCTCGCCTGGCGCGGCGTTCCCTGCCTTCTCGTCGAGCGGCGCGAGTCGACGTCGCGGCTGCCGAAGGCGCATGGCCTGAACAGGCGCAGCATGGAGCTGTTGCGTGTGGTTGACGGCCTGGAGGATGCGCTGTTTGCAGCGAGCCGCACGGGGGCGAATGATTCAACGCTCATCATCGCCGAGAGCGTTACAGGTCCGCCGATCGAGACGCTCGTGACCAAGAGATCGCTCGACGCGACGCACATCTCGCCCAGCAAAATCTGCACGGCCGGCCAGGATCGGGTCGAACCCGTGTTGCTGCGCTTCGCCCGCGAGAACGGCGCGCATATTCGCTTTTCGACGGCGCTGACGCGCTTCTCGCAGCGGCAAGACGGCGTCGAAGCGATTCTGCGCGACGAAGCGTCGGGGCAGGAGACGATCGTCGTTGCGGACTACATCATCGCCGCTGACGGCGCGGGGGGCGTGATCCGCGACGCCGGCGACGTGAAGATGGAGGGCCCGGGATTTCTCGCCGACACCATCTCCGTGCTGTTCGAGGCCGATCTCAGCGCGGTCCTGCCAAGCGATGGGTTCGCGCTCTACTATTTGCGCAACGCGGCGTTCAGCGGCGCCTTCGTCACCTGCGACGAACCCAATCATGGCCAGATCAACATCGAATATGATTCTTCGCGCGATCGGGAGTCCGATTTCGACGAAGAACGATGCAGGGCGCTCGTTCGACAATCGCTTGGCGTCCCCGGCCTCGCGGTGAAGATTCTCGACATCCGTCCCTGGCGAATGGCCGCTCTCCTCGCCGATCGGATGTCGTTCGGCCGCGTGTCTCTTGCCGGCGATTGCGCCCATATCACCCCGCCGGTCGGCGGACTGGGCGGACAGACCGCGATACAGGACGCCGCAGACCTGGCGTGGAAACTGGCGCTTGTCGTCAAGGGCCAGGCCGCCCCATCGCTGCTCGACAGCTATGGCCTCGAGCGCAGACCGGCGGCGCGCATCGCGATCGCGCGCTCGATCGCCAACTATGTCGAGCGCCTTCTGCCCGATCGCCAGGAGCTGCGCATCCGGAAAGACGAATATGGCCTGCTCGAAACCGCGATGGGCTACCGTTATCGATCCGACGCGATCATCGCCGATGAGGCGGACGACGGCGCAGCGGTCGAAGACCCGCTTCGCCCGACCGGCCTGCCTGGAACGCGCCTCGCGCATGTCTGGCTGCGGCGCGGCGAGGAGACGATCTCCTCGCATGATCTGATCGGGCGCGACTTCACGCTGTTCGTCGGCGAAGAGGGCGGCGACTGGATCGAGGCGGCGCAGCGCGTCGCCCTGCGATCGAAAGCGCCGCTCGGCGTCTACCGCCCCGGACATGACGTCGCCGACCCCGACGGGCTGTTTCTGCCGCGCCTCGGCGTTTCGCCCGCAGGCGCGCTCCTCGTGCGTCCCGACGGCTACATCGCCTGGCGCTCGCGAGGTCGAAGCGTCGATCCGCTCGCGACGCTCGAAGCGGTGTTTGCGCGCGCCAGAGGCTGGCCGATCGGTCAGAGCTTGGCGCGCGAGGAGGCGGCCCTCGCCGGCGCGTCGGCATGATGTCGCAAGCTTCGTCCCCGCTCAATTCTGAGGAAGCGCACCGCGACGCGCGGCACGCGCCTTTCCTGCGCGACCCGAATCGGCGTCCGATCGCCGTGACGAAAGGCGAGCGGTCCGTGATGAAGGGTCAGCGCCCCGGCGTCATATGGATGACGGGATTGTCCGGCGCGGGCAAATCCACGATCGCTGCGCTCTTAGAGCGAAAGCTGCTGATGCGAGGCGCGCACACGATCCTGCTCGATGGCGACGCTCTGCGCACCGGGTTGAACGAAGACCTGGGCTTCACGAGCGATGACCGGAGAGAAAACATCCGGCGCGTCGGCCATGTCGCGAAGCTGATGACTGAAGCCGGCCTTATCGTTATCTGCGCGCTGATTTCGCCATTCCGGGCGGAAAGACTGGCGGTCCGGCAGCTTTTCGCGCCTGGCGATTTCATCGAGGCGTTCGTCGATACGCCGCTCGAAGCATGCGTCGCGCGTGATCCGAAGGGGCTCTATAAGCGCGCTCGCGAGCGAGATTCAGAATTTCACGGGGCTCCATCAAGCTTACGAGCCGCCGGAACGGCCCGAGCTGATCTTACGGACTTTGGAAGGTTCGCCGGAGGAGATGGCCGACCGGCTCCTTGAGGTCGCTCAATCGTTCCTGTCTCCCGCTGATGTCGGCGTCCCTTCGATCGGAGAATGATCCATGACCGCCTTCGCTCCCGATATGTCCATGGATCAGGTCTCTGAACTGCGTTTGGTGGTCGATCCCGAAAGACTTAAGACGCTTCACCAACCTTATCGCGACTTCAGGCGGCGATCCGAGGCGGGCGGCGCATGGCGCAGCCTGCCATTGGAAATCGCGCACCAGCTCAGACCCTATTATTTCTTCAACCCGCCGAAGTGGCGCGTCTGGGCGCGCTCGCTCAGCCGCAGCGAACGAATGGAGCCCGCTTTCGCATCGATCGGCGCGGTGCGCTCCGGCACGTCTTTCCTCTCCTCATACATCTTCCAGCATCCGCAGGTCGTGCTGCCGCTCTCGAAACAGATCTCCTTCACGGAGACGATGCGCGAGCTCATGGCCCATTTCCCGACGCGCGCGGCGCAAAGTGCGGCGGAGCGGCGAAACGGCGGCGCGATCACCGGCTATTGCACGCCGGTGATGCCCAACCCGCTCTGGATTTTCCTCGCGAAGTCGATGTTTCCGAACATGCGGATCGTCTGCGTTCTGCGCGATCCGGTGGAACGGACCTTTTCCCATTGGCGATGGGATCAGAAGCGGTTCATCAGCCGTAAGTCGCAGGACCCCCACTGGAAAGGCTTTCCGGATTTCGCGACCTTGATCGAAGCCGAGAAGGCGAGCATCCGCGGCGGCGCCATGGAGCCGCACGCGTTTTCCGGCGCGCGCGCCGGCTATTTGCGGCATGGCGTCTACGCGCCCTTTCTGCGCCTGCTGTTCGAGAAGTTCGGTCGAGACCGCGTCTTCATCGTCGATGCGGCTGCGTTTTTTCGCGACCCGCGCGCGACGGCGAAGGAGATTTACGGATTTCTCGGCCTGCCTGAAGTCGAGCCGCTGGCGATCGAGGAGCGCAATTCCGGCCCGGAAGGAACGCTCGACGATCGCCTCCACGAGAATCTGGCCGAGTTTTTCCGCCCCTATAACGAAGAACTTTACGCGCTGCTCGATAGGGATTTCGGCTGGGGCGCCCGTTAGCGGGAGCGCCCTTTAGCGAACCTTTCCTCGACCCCGACCCCGGCGGTCCGCTCCGGTGGGCTTCACGCGCCCGCCTTCCGGCAATATATGGATGACGCTGAAATCCCGCCGGTTCGAGGAAAAGGATGAACGCCCACGCCAGAGGGCCCGCAATTGCGACGCCCGCGGCCGCCGCGACGGCGCCGCTCATCGACCCCTACGGGCGGACGATCTCCTATCTGCGCGTCTCGGTCACCGACCGATGCGATTTCCGCTGCGTCTACTGCATGTCGGAACATATGCAGTTCCTGCCCCGGCGGGACCTGCTGACGCTGGAGGAGCTCGACCGGCTCTGCTCCGCCTTTGTCGCGCGTGGCACGAAAAGGCTGCGCATCACCGGCGGCGAGCCGCTGGTGCGCCACGATGTGATGAAGCTGTTTCGCGCCCTGTCGCGCCATCTCGAGACCGGGGCGCTGGAGGAGCTGACGCTCACCACCAACGGCTCGCAGCTTTCGCGCTTTGCGGCCGAACTCGCCCATTGCGGCGTCCGGCGCGTCAACGTCTCGCTCGACACGCTCGACCCGGACCGTTTCAAGGAGCTGACTCGAACCGGCGCGCATGCGCAGGTGCTTGCCGGGATCGCCGCCGCCCGCGCCGCCGGCCTCAAGGTGAAGCTCAACGCGGTAGCTCTGAAAGGCGTCAACGAAGACGAGTTCGTCCCGCTCGTGCGTTTCGCGCATGACAACGGGATGGACATGACCTTCATCGAAGTGATGCCGCTTGGCGAACTCGACGGGCCCGAACGCGCCGACCAATATCTGCCGATGCAGGAAGTGCGCGATCGGCTGAGCGAAGCCTTCACGCTCGACGAGATCGATTATCGCACCGGCGGACCGGCGCGGTACATGCGGGCGCGCGAAACCGGCGGGCGCATCGGCTTCATCACCCCGCTCACCCATAATTTCTGCGAGAGCTGCAATCGCGTGCGCGTCACCTGCACGGGGACGCTTTATATGTGCCTTGGCCAGGAGGACGCGGCGGACCTGCGCGCGCCGCTGCGCGAAAGCGCGGACGACGCGCTGCTGCACCAGGCGATCGAGACCGCGATCCTGCGCAAGCCCAAGGGCCACGATTTCGTCATCGACCGAACCGCGCCGGCGCCCGCCGTATCCCGCCACATGAGCATGACGGGCGGGTAACAGAGCGAAGTCTCTGTAGCATTTCCCAGGAGTGCACCGTCAAAATCCAGCTTGCGGAAAGGCGACGCCCTTGGACAATGATTAAGGGTAAGCTATTAGCTTGGCAGCGGATCAGAGCGTTGCCCATGATCAAAACACTAAAGAAATTCATAGACTGGGCTGGTACTGCCGGAACGGTATATGGATGGACAGGTTCGAACTTTGTTTCCGTGTACGTGGTACCCTCCGCTACAGCGCTGTTCATTGGAGCTTTGGGTGCCGTTCAGTCGTTACCCTTAATGTGGGTAGCTCTGGGCGTGATCTGGGGCGCCGCGGGAGCGCTCGCCGTTCCTCTCGCCTTTGTAAATTGGCGATTTGCTAGTTCTGCCAACGGAAAACTTGTTGTTGATCGCCCTCGCGTAATGAGACGAGACGAAATCGTAACGGGAGGCGCTCACGAAGTTTTGATTGGCTTTCAAGTTTGTAACAAGAGCATGTTCGAATTGGAATTTGAACTCATTTCCATAGAGACTTGCCTCGGAAATACTATACCAGATCGTCGCCCTTTTAGCCGCACACGTTATGATGTCCCTCTCGGAGGTCTCGCGTGGTTTGATGATTGGCCAATAAGATTTCAGACCTATCAGCGAAACATCGTACTGAAAGGCTTCATCGCATTCGAGTTGAAATACGGGCGTAGGGGTGATTTGAGATTTACCCTCAAACGACGAGACGACCTTTCCGTCAAATTCGACGACAGCGGAAACATAGAAATTTTTAGTTGGCATCTAGCTCCCTCAATGTAGCTGATCGCCACTAATCTGCGCTCGGCGCAGCTGCCCTCGAACCGCCGTCGCCGCGCTCGTGCTCGGAGTTCAACAGGAGCTCGCTTTTGGAGAATTTCACTACCGTCTTTATCGGCCTTGGGGTCATGGGCTATCCCATGGCCGGTCATCTTCATCGCGTCGGCCACAGGGTGCGGGTCTATAACCGCACCGCCGCCAGGGCCGAAAAATTCGCCGCCGCCCATCCCGGCGCGGAATGGTATACGACGCCGGCCGAAGCGGCGAACGGCGCCGAATTCGTCTTCTCCTGCGTCGGCAATGACGACGATCTGCGCGCGGTGACGATCGGCGAGGGCGGCGCCTTCGCCGGCATGTCGGCCGGCGCGGTCTTCGTCGACCACACGACGGCCTCGGCGCAGGTGGCGCGCGAACTCCATGCCGCCGCGGCCGGGCGCGGGATCGGCTTCATCGACGCGCCGATCTCCGGCGGCCAGGCCGGCGCCGAAAAAGGCGCGCTCACCGTCATGTGCGGCGGCGATCCGGCGATCTTCGCCAAGGCGGAGCCGGTGATGGCGTGCTACGCCCGCGCCTGCCGGCTGATGGGGCCTCCCGGCGCCGGGCAGCTCACCAAGATGGTCAACCAGATCGCCATCGCCGGTCTGATCCAGAGCCTGGCGGAGGCGCTGCATTTCGCCACCACGGCGGGGCTCGACGCCGAGAACGTCATCGATCTTTTGAAGAACGGCGCGGCGCAGTCGTGGCAGATGGAAAATCGCACGAAAACAATGCTTGCCGGCGAGTTCGACTTTGGTTTCGCGGTGGAGTGGATGCGCAAGGACCTCGCGATCTGCCTCGCCGAGGCGCGCCGCAACGGCGCGCGCCTGCCGATCGCGGCGCTCGTCGACCAGTTCTACGCCGAGGTTGAGAAAATGGGCGGGCGGCGCTGGGATACCTCGAGCCTCATCGCCCGGTTGGAGCGATGAGGCCGATTTAAGGCCAAATCTTAAAAATTTATGACCGCAGCGGAACCATTAGCGGGGCCGCTGCGTTTCTCCCCCGCAAAAAAGAGGAAGCGTCGAGGTTCGCATCGTTCGAGTAGCGAGCCGGGGCAGAATTCCCGATCACCCTGTGGGGAGCCCTAAATGGCCGTTTCGCGCGAAAGCCCTTTCGCAAGTCGTATGTCGCGGATCGTTCTTGGATTGACCGTCGCCATCGGCGCCGCCGCTGCTGTCGCGGCTGCGCCGTCGACGTCTGATCTGAAAAGCCGATCCACCGCCACTGGCGTCCAAGCCGCCGTGAGCCTCAACGACATCGGCATGCGTCCGCTTGCGCGCGGACCGGCAATCCGAGTGGGGCGCGCCTATGGCGCCGAGGATGAAGATTGCACGCTCGTCATCACGCCGAAAGATGATGAGCGGGGTCGCGTCCGTTACATGCGTAGCGTCTCCTGCGCGAATTGACGCCTTGAGTCGCGCACCCGGATAGGCTAAAAGGGCTGGCCTTTAGGCGAGGATCGTTCGGAAACGAACATCTTCGCCTTTTTATTTTTTGGGCCCGCGTTTCTTCTAAAACTTCGTCTGCAGACGCAGGCCGAGATAGCTGGCGCGCGTGCGCAGCGGATTCCACGGATCGATGATCTGGACGTCTCCCGAGATTCGAAACCATCGGGTCACCGCGAAATTATAGAAGGCCTCGACGCCGCCTTCGCTGCGGCGAAAGATCCGCCGCGCCGCCAGTCCGGAGATGAGCGGCTGGGTCAGCCCGTAATGATAGAAGCCGACGCCCCAGAGATCGTCTTCGCGTCCCGCCATCAGATTGTTGCCGGCGAGGCCGACGAGCATGCTCCACCTGACCGGATTGGGATTGCCGTCCGACAGCGTCGCCAGGGTGAAGAGACCCCAGCCGACTTTCGGGTTGGTCTCGCTCTGCATCAAATATTGCTGGACCGCGTAGGAGACGAACCAGAACCCCTTCTTCGTCAGGCCGCGCAGCCGCGCGATCGCCTGACGCCTTTCTCCAATATCGTCGAGATCGAAGCCGCGCGCATTGCTGTAGGCGAAGCGCACCGTATGAAATCCGCGCAGGCCGCCGATCTCGACGGGCACGGTCGCCATCAGTCCGGCACCGACCCCGCGCTCGAACGGCCGTTCGATGACGCGCGGCTGCTGGGCGTTGCGCGGGTCCGCGACCATCACCTTGAGGTCGACATATTTGGTCTTGAGCGCCGCGACGCCGCCCAAGAGATAAGGCGGCGCGACGATCAGACGGTCGGCGACGCTTTCCGGGGAACTGACGCCGATGCCGGTCGACGGCAGCGCGAAGGCGCGGTTCATGAAGGTCTCGAGGCCGCCGCCGCCGACGAGCGGCGTCTGCGAGGCGAGCGTCAGCATGTTGAATTTGCCGATCGTCACCGAGAGTTCTTCGCTGAGCTCCTGGGTGAGCGTCATGGACAGGGCGGAGTGATAGCCGTCGCGCTCGATGAAGGCCTGGGCGACGTTGACCGGCAGCAGCGCGAGGTCCTGCCGGTTCACGTTGCGGCCGAAGTAATGCTCATATTGCGCGTTTAATTTCAGCCCCTTCCAGAAGCCGAGCTTTTCGCCGTCGACGCGCAGAAACATGTCCATCTTGCCGCCGTATTGCGCCGTCCGGTCGATCGCGCCCGCGGTGATGCCCTGGTAGAACTGGGTGACCCAGACGTCGACGTCGATCCCGAACTTGCGCAGCTGGTCCTTGGGGCCGCCCGGCGTGTCGGTCAGCGACTTCTGCTTGGCGAGGGAGACGAGCGCGTCGTCGGCCAAGGCCGGTCCGCTGATGCCATGGACAAAGAGGGCTGCGATGATCGCGCAGCCCGCAGCGATCAAGCTGCGCTTCTTTCCGCATCGCCGTTTTGGGAAGGCCAGCCCGCTCGAGTTCCTCCTCCGCCACATCTTTATCCGGCTCCACGCGCAGCCCGATCGTGAATCAAACGCGCCGTCGAGCTTAGCGCCATGGCCGCGCTTGTCTATCCAAGCCAAAGCCCCCGAAAGAAGGGCGCAAATACCTCCCCCTTGCGGGGAGGTCGCTCGCCGAAGGCGAGCGGGTGGGGGTAGATGCTGCGCGCTCCGAGATATCACCCCACCCGGTTCGCTTCGCGAACCACCCTCCCCGTCAACGGGAGGGAGTTGCGCCCTTTCCTGCTTCAATCGGATCGTTTTAACACTGCGGCTTCCGCGTTGACGCCCCCGGCCCCGCTCCCTACTGTGCCGCGCTTCCCACACAGATTGCACCGCACAGAAAGCCCATGTCCGCACCGCTCCTTTTGTCGCCCGAACTCGTCGAAGCCGCGCGCGTCTCGCCCGCCTGGCCGTTCGAGGAGGCGCGAAAGCTGGTCAAACGCGTGGAGGCCAGCGGTCAGAAGAGCGTGCTGTTTGAGACCGGCTATGGACCTTCCGGCTTGCCGCATATCGGCACTTTCGGCGAGGTCGCCCGCACCAGCATGGTGCGACGGTCCTTCGAGATCCTGACCGAAGGGAAGATCGCGACGCGTCTCCTCGCCTTCTCGGACGACATGGACGGGCTGCGCAAGGTCCCCGACAACATCCCGAACAAGGAACTCGTCGCCGCCAATCTCGGCAAGCCCTTAACGCAGGTGCCGGACCCTTTCGGCACCCATGACAGTTTCGGCGCCCATAACAACGCCCGGCTGCGCGCCTTTCTCGACGCCTTCGGCTTCGAATACGAATTCGCCTCGTCGACGGAATATTATAAGAGCGGCCGCTTCGACGCCGCCCTGAAGCACATGCTCGAGCGCTACGACGCGGTGATGAAGATCATGCTGCCGAGCTTTCGCGAGGAGCGCGCGGCGACCTATTCGCCCTTCCTGCCGGTCCACCCCAAGACCGGCATCGTCATGCAGGTCGCGCTCGACGGCTATGACGCGGACGCCGGCACGATCTCCTGGACCGATCCTGAAACGGGCGAAAAATTCACGACGCCCGTCACCGGCGGGCATTGCAAGCTGCAATGGAAGCCGGACTGGGCGATGCGCTGGTATGCGCTCAATGTCGATTACGAGATGGCCGGCAAGGACCTCATCGACTCAGTGAAGCTGTCGGGCGCCATCGTGCGCGCGCTTGGCGGCCGTCCGCCGGAAGGCTTCAACTACGAGCTGTTTCTCGACGAAAAGGGCCAGAAAATCTCGAAGTCGAAGGGCAACGGACTGACGATCGAGGAATGGCTGACCTACGCCAGTCCCGAGAGCCTCGCGCAATTCATGTTTCAAAAGCCGACAGCGGCGAAGCGGCTCTATTTCGACGTCATCCCGCGCGCGGTCGACGACTATCTGAATTTTCTCGACGCCTATCCGCGTCAGGACTGGAAGAACCGTCTCGGCAATCCGGCGTGGCACATCCACGCCGGCGATCCGCCGGCGGCGGAAACGCTTGAACATGAAGGCGAGGCGAAGGGAACGAGCGTCTCTTTCTCGATGCTGCTCAATCTCGCCGCCGTCGCCAACGCCGAAGATCCGGCGGTTTTGTGGGGCTTTCTGCGCCGCTATGCGCCGTCTGCGACGCCGCAGAATCATCCGCGGCTCGACAAGCTCGTGGGCTACGCCGTCGCTTACTTTCGCGATTTCGTGAAGCCGGCGAAACTCTATCGCGCGGCGGACGAGGTCGAGCGCGAGGTGCTGCAAAAGATCGATCAAACGCTTTCGGGCATGACGAACGCCAGCGCCGAAGAGATTCAGGCGGCGCTCTACGACGTCGCGCGCGCTGTGCCGCGCTATCAAGACTTCAACGCGAAGGGCGCGACGCCCGAGCGGCCCGGCGTCTCCAACGACTTCTTCAACATGCTCTATGAAGTGCTGCTCGGCGAGAAGAAGGGCCCGCGTTTTGGCTCCTTCATCGCGCTTTACGGGATCCCGGAAACACGCAAGCTGATCAAGGACGCGCTCAGCGGCGCCTTCACGCGCGAGCCCGCCTGATGCGCGCCGCCGACGCCGATATTCTCATCGTGCCGGGCTGGAGCGATTCCGGCTCCGACCATTGGCAAAGCCGCTGGCAGGCGAAGCTTTCGACGGCGCGGCGCGTGACGCAGCGCGATTTCGAGAAGCCGATGCGCGCCGAATGGGAAGAGACGATCGCGCGCGAGGTTCTCGCCAGCGCGCGGCCTGTGGTGATCGTCGCGCATTCGCTCGGCGTGATCGCCGCGCTGCATGCGGCGCAGCGCGTCGGCGACAAGATCGCCGGCGCCTTTCTCGTCGCGCCTCCCTCGGAAGCGGTGGTCCGCGAGCTGCCGTCGGTCGATTCGGCGTTTCTGCCGATACCGCGCGCGAAGCTCGCGTTCCCCGCGGCAATCGTCGGGAGTAGCGACGATCCTTACGCGGACCTGCTTTTTGCGAGACAGCTCGCGCAGGACATCGGCGCTGAGTTCATCGACGCGGGCGCGAGCGGTCATATCAATGTCGATAGCGGCCATGGGCCGTGGCCGGAAGGCTCGCTCGCCTTCGCCAATTTCATGGCGAAGCTCTAGCGGAGCCCTGTTCTTCAATCGCGCGCCAGTTGAAAACCACGCCGGACTGCTCTAGAACAAACAAGGAACATAAACGAGAGCCGAGGTCATGCTGACGCGCCCCGAAAAGCTCGCGATCCTTGCTGACGCCGCGAAATACGACGCCTCCTGCGCCTCGAGCGGCGGACCTAAACGCAATTCCCTGGGCGGCAAGGGCGTGGGTTCGACGAACGGGTCGGGCATCTGCCACGCCTATGCGCCGGACGGGCGCTGCATCTCGCTGCTTAAAATTCTGATGACGAATTTCTGCGTCTTCGACTGCGCCTATTGCGTCAACCGCGTGTCGTCGAACGTGCGCCGCGCGCGTTTCTCCGTTGAAGAAGTCGTTTCGCTTACCCTCGATTTCTACAAGCGCAACTATATCGAAGGGCTGTTTCTTTCTTCCGGCATTATCCGCTCGCCCGATGAGACGATGGCGGCGATGGCGCGCATCGCCAGATCTTTGCGCCTCGATCATGATTTTCGCGGCTATATCCATCTCAAGACCATTCCCGAAGCCGATCCGGCGCTCATTGAAGAAGCTGGACGCTACGCTGATCGGCTGTCGATCAATGTCGAACTGCCGAGCGCGGCGAGCCTGTCCCGACTCGCGCCGCAGAAGCGTCTCGGGGAAATCAAGAAATCAATGGGCCGGCTGCGGCTTTCGATCGACGAACATCGCGAGGAGCGCAAGAAGAGCCGCAAGGCGCCGGTCTTCGCCCCTTCCGGCCAGTCGACGCAGGTGATCGTCGGCGCCGACAGCGCGCGCGACATGGACATTCTCTCGATGAGCGAAACGCTCTACGCAAGCTTTGGCCTGCGACGCGTCTATTATTCGGCCTTCTCGCCGATCCCGGACGCCTCGAAAGCGCTTCCGCCTGTTGCGCCGCCGCTCGTTCGCGAACATCGGCTCTATCAGGCCGACTGGCTCATTCGCAATTACGGCTTCGCGCTCGACGAGATCAGCGCAGCGGCGCAGGACGGCATGCTCGATCTCAAAGTGGATCCAAAGCTCGCCTGGGCGCTCGTCAATCGCGCGCGCTTCCCGGTCGACGTCAATCGCGCGCCGAAAGAAGCATTGCTGCGCGTGCCCGGCCTTGGCGCGCGCGTCGTCGAGCGCATCATCCGCACGCGACGCTTCAGGACGCTCCGCCTCGTCGATCTCGGCCGTCTCGTGCAATCGCTCGACAAGGTGCGGCCCTTCGTCGTCGCCGCCGACTGGCGCCCGACCGCGCTGCTCGATCAGGCGCGCCTGCGCGAAAAACTCATCCATGCGCCCCGCCAGCTCGACCTCTTCGCCGCGTGACATCTTTCCTGCCGGCCGCGATGAAGGCCGCGAGAGGAAACCGGTCCGCGTTGCGCTGACGCGCGAAGACGACGTCGAAGCATTTCTGCTGCACGCGCAGGCGCTGCAGTCGACGACGCCGCCCGAGAACGTCATCTGGTCCGTCGGCGGAGACGCCGATCTCTTTGCCGCCTCGGCGTTCCCGCCCGACTTGTCGAGTTCCTCGACGCCTCTTCCGGAGTCATTCGTCGCGCGCGCGCGAAGCGCCGGCCTGCACAGCGACCGCGAACGTTTCGCGCTGCTCTATGCATTGTTATGGCGCATGCGGCGCGCGCCCAATCTTCTGCAGATCGATTCCGATCCGCTGGTGGCGCGCGTCCAGAGTTTCGATAAGGCGGTCCGCCGCGACATTCATAAGATGAAAGCCTTTGTGCGTTTTCGGCGCGTCATCGCGCCGGACGGCGAGGAGGCGTTCATCGCCTGGTTCGAGCCTGACCACCATATTGTCGCAGCCGTAGCGCCTTTCTTCGTGAGGCGCTTCACCAATATGCGCTGGTCGGTTCTCTGCCCCCGCGCGAGCGCCCATTGGGACGGCGCAGCTTTGACGATCGGCGAGGGCGCGAAACGCCACGATGCGCCAAACCATGACGAACTTGAACGCGAATGGCGCGTTTATTTTTCCTCGATCTTCAATCCCTCGCGCCTGAAAGTGAAAGCCATGACCGCGCAGATGCCAAAGAAATACTGGCGCAATCTGCCCGAAGCGCCGCTGATCGCGCCGCTGATCCGAGACGCCGCCGCGCGATCGTCGCAGATGGTCGCGGCGGCGCCGACGCGACGATCGCGCTACGCCCGCGCGGCCATCGCCCCGGCGGACAAAGCGGAGAGCGAGGCTGGATCGCTGTCGGCGCTTGCCGAGCAGGAAGCCGGTTGCACGCGATGCCCGCTTTACAAGAACGCGACGCAGGTCGTTCCCGGAGAAGGATCGCCGCACGCCCGCGTGCTGCTGATTGGCGAGCAGCCGGGGGATCAGGAAGATCTTTCGGGACGCCCGTTCGTCGGGCCCTCTGGCAAGCTCCTCGACATTGCGCTGGAGCGCGCCGGCGTCGCCCGCGACAAATGTTTCGTCACCAATGCGGTGAAGCATTTCAAATTCGAGCCACGCGGCAAGCGCCGCCTGCACAAGAAACCGGACGCCGGCGAGATCGACGCCTGCCGATGGTGGCTCGATCGCGAGCGCGCCCTGCTCCGCCCCGGATTGATCGTGGCGCTCGGGGCGACCGCGATTCGCGGCGCGCTCGGCCGCTCCGAGGCGGTGTCGCGCCTGCGCGGCGACATCATTGAGCTCGACGACGGCGCGCAATTCCTGGCCACCGTTCATCCCTCCTCTCTGCTACGCTTGAAGGATGAATTGGATAAGCGTCAGGCGTGGCGAGGCTTCCTCGCCGATCTTCGCAAAATCGCCGAATGGATCGAAAAAGACGACGCGCTGCGCGCGGCGAGTTAAACGGCTCGCGCTGGCCGCAGCGCTGCCCTTCGCCGGCGCCGCCCATGCGGAGCTGCTGAAATTCGAAACGCGGCCGGTTGGCGCGAACGAGACGGTTTCCGCGACGGTAAGGCTAGACGGAACGTCGTACGAAATCAGGGGAACGCTTGCGAAACCAGCCAAACCGCCGGGCGGCGGCGTGAAGTCGATGCTGATCGAGACGCAGCAGAGCGACGACGTCAGACCGCTGGCGCTGGAACGCGGTCTCGCCGTGCTGACGCTGGAGTTCAGCAAGCTCGCCGACAAGGCCAGAGCGCAGGCGCTTCGCGACGTGCTCGGACATGTTCGCGGCGCGCTCAAGATGAAGCGCGTTATCGGGCGCGCGCAGGGCGCCGACGCCGATTTAATGTCGGACGCAGCCTCGGCGTTCGACGGGCTGCTGCTTCACGACGCGAACCGCGAGCCCGCCGCGCCGACGCGATACATCGCGACCTGGGGCGCCGACGCCTATTGGCGCGAGAAGCCGCGCGTCGAATTCGACAAGAGCGCGCCGCCGAACGGCCGGCGCTTCTATCTCGCCGGGATCGCTGCTTCGACGTCCAGCGAGAATTGCGCCGCGCCCGTTAACGTCCGCCCCATGGCGCCGGCGCAGCGGGCGCTGTTCGCCGCGCTCGACGAATGGACCGCGAGGGGCGTCGCGCCGCCCGCCTCCCGCGCGCCGCTCGACGCCGATCTGACGCCGGCGCAGGACCTCAAATGGCCGAAGATTCAAGACCTGCCCAAGCCGCCAGAGGGCGCGCGCCGCGTCCCGAAAATCGACGCGGACGGCAATGACGTTCCCGGCCTGCGTTTGCCCGATCTGGCGCTGCCGATCGCCGCCTTCCTGGGCTTCAATGCGCAAAGAGATAAGAAGGGACCGCCGTGCGGCGCGGGCGCAGCGACGCCTTTCGCCGCGACCAAAGCGGATCGCGAGAAAAACGCCGATCCGCGTCGCTCGCTCGTCGAGCGCTATGGGTCGCGCGCCTATTTCGTCGCGACGATGCGGGTCGTCGCCGACAAGCTTGTCAAGGAGCGGCTGCTGTTGCAGCCGGACGCGGACGCCTATGTCGCCGCGGCGCGATCGGCGCCCTTCTAGGAATTGAGGACGAATATCCCGGCGTTGAGATAGGTCGCGAAAGCCACCCAGAAGGCGGTCGGCGCCAGAGCATATCCCGCAACCCGGTCGAGCCGAAAGAACAGGACGATCGTCGCGATGACGAGTGCCTCCATGGGCACGACGACGATGAGGCCGAGCAGCGGGTTTCGCGCCCCGAAGAAGGCGGAGGACCAGGCCGCGTTCAAAATGAGCTGCGCGAAGAACACGATGATCGCGGCGCGGCGGCCCGGCGCTCCCGGCTCGAGCCGGAGAATGCGGTAAAAGGCGTAGGCCATCAGAACGTAGAGGGTGGTCCACGCCGGCCCGAACACCCAGTTCGGCGGATTCAATGGCGGCTTGGCGAGGGTGTCATACCAGGGGATGTTCGGCGTCGTGGCGAAACTGCCGAGGACAGCCGCGACGAGCACCGGCGCGGCGGCGGCCACCCCGGCGACGAGCCGCGACGGCCGGTCGGTAAAAGACGTCCAACTGGTCATTGCGCCTCCTCACGCTGCGTCGCCCCGCATATCGGGCGCAGCGCGGCGGCTTCAAGGCTGCTGCAGGGTCCGATAATAGACGGGCGTCGCGCCGGCGCGGACGCTGTTCTGGGATGCGAACATGTCGTCCTTGAGCCAGTTGGGCGCGCTGTCTTCGCGGTGACGGCTGATGAGAGTCTTGTCGCTCTCGCCGAGATAGATTCGCACGCCGCCCCAGACAGCCTTGTAGTCATTCTCGCCGACGCGGCCTTCGACGAAGCCGGTGACCGCGGAATTTCCGAGATTCCAGACGAGCGCCTCGCCGCTGAGCGCCGCCGCGTGTCGCCCGCCGACATAGCGATGGCCGACCGAGATTTTGACGTTGTAGGTCGGATAGACGCTGATATCGAACATGTCGAAGAAGCGCCCGCGCCGCGGCTGCCACTGATAGGCGAGATATCCCGGCCCATAGCCAAGCGGCGTGAAGAAGTGGCCCGAACTCTCCTCATAGCCGGCGATGCTGGAGACTGAGAACGGTCCGTAATAATAGGCGCCTTCGGCGCCGACTCGGAACCGCGTGTCGTCGAGGCGCTTGTCGTGGGCGATGGCGCCATAGCCGCCGAGAAGACCCACGCTCGGGTCGCGCCAGAAGGCGTGTCCGGCGCCGCCGCTGACGAAGAAGCCGCGATGCGCCGCGGCGATCGCGTCGATCTGGAATCCGAACCGATCCCCGACCGGAGCGGCGATCGACCCCATGCCGCCGGCAGAGGCGTTGTTCAAGCGCGCAAACCCGAGCCACTCCGACCCGCCGCCAAAGCCTTCGAGCTTCCCGTTCACGCCGTCGACGGCGCGTTTGGGGCCGGGATTGTCGGTCAGCGGCGGCGTCCACCACGACGGATTTTCGGCGCGCGCTGAAGACGCAGCGAAGGCCACCGCCAGAATGGCGAGAAGCTGACGCTTGAAAGACATGTCGATTGAAGTCCCCTGCGGTGTTTGAGAGCCTTTCACCCTAGCGAGGTTCAGCGTCGCTGACTGTGACATTGCCGCAACAGCCTTCCAGAATAGAACCGTTCCAAGAGCCTCATCCACAGCGGTTAATATTGTGGATCAAAGTGTTGGGTGGCGGCGCCGAGATGTTCGCCCAGATTGTCGCGCGTCGCCGGGTCGACGATGGCGAAGGGCGCGGCGACCGCCGCTCCGGCCACGCCGCCCACCGCCGAAACCGCGCCCGCGGTCGCGAGTCCCAGGTGATCGCCGAGGCCCGCCTGGCCGTCCCTGAGCGGCTGACCCTGCGCCAGCCTGGCGCCGATGGAGCGCACGACCTGGGGGGAGGATGCGAATTTGCTATGCTCCAAGGGATCGCTGGTGGCGATGCCCGTCAGATCGACGACCTTCACCCGGTCCCGGTCGAGGACTTCCTGATAGGGGGACGCCTTCGGATCGACCGCGCCCAGACGCGTATTGCCCCAGAAGCGGCGGGACGCCGCCAGCGCGTCGTCGTCGCGCGAGGCGAACAGGGTGAAGATCGAGGGTCGGACGCCGCCAATCTCCGCGATCTGGCGACGGAAGACGTCGAAGTCGACGTCCGGCGAGGCGAGCATGACGTTCTGGATTTTCGATCCGATCTGGCCGTTGCGGATCGCCATTTGGCGCAGCGCTTCGAGCGTCACCCAATTGCCCATGGAATGCGCGAGGATCGAAATCTCGCCGACGTCGCGATCGCGCTGCAGGGCTTGCAGCACGCTCTCCAGCGCGTCCCGCGAGTAGCTGGCGCTCTCATGGTCATAGCCATATTGCAGCAGCCGGCCGCGCGATGGCCATGTGAACAGCACAGGCGTAACGTCGGCGCGCGAGTCGTGGACGATCTGCGCGAAGCGATAGACGGCCTCCTCGAAACGCGTGTTGAAGCCGTGCACGAAGACCAGCACTTGCCGCCTGGGCGTCTTGCGAATGCGGGCGTTGAAGGCCGCGAGCGCCGCGTCCCGGCTCAGCACATCGGCGTGAACGGTGGTGAATTGGGTGGCGGGATCAGGCGGGGCTTGCGGCCATTGCACGTCGCCCACCGCGCGATTGGCGTCGGGCGGGATAGAGACCGCTATGTCGGCGAAATGGACGCCGTGCCCGCGTTCGCCCGAGAACATGACGCCCGGCTCGGATTGATCCGGCTCTCGAGTGGTGACGACCAGAAGATCGACGACGCTTCCCCCAGGCGCGACCTGATTGGTCGCGACGAGCGTTCCATGCGGACGGCTCGCGCACGCGCTGAACGTTAGCGCGAGAAGCGCCGCCAATACGATCCGCCCGCGCCCCATACGCCGCCCGTGCTCAAGTTTCTACGCGCCGCCGCCAAGGCGAAGCCAAACACGCTCCGTCCCGCATCTTTGCGGCTCAAATGCGACGCCCGCGCGCATTGTGCGCAATCGCACTGATTTCTTGAGAGGAGTGCGTCATTATGGCCATGCTCGCGCAAGAAGCGAGCGTCGGAGGCGGGGCTGGGACGAATCGCCTCCGACTGCGCAGGGGAAGGCCCAAAGCTTTCCCCTGCCTATCAACTGCGGGTCAGCGCCTTTTCGATGTCCTTGAGGGGATGGCGGGTCAGGTCCTTGGCGAGTTCGCCAATGACCTTGCCCTGCGCCTTGACCGACAGCTCCTTGCGGATTTCGCCGAGGGATTTTGGCGGCGCGACAATGGCGATCGCGCTCAATTCGCCCGACTCCGCCGCCTGATTGATGCGATCCGCCATGGCGCGGGCGAAGCGCTCTTCTTCCAGCTCATGCCAATCGGCGTCATCCACGGCGCTGCGCACGCCGCCCTTCGAGGCGAAGCTGCGGCCGGGCTTGTCCGAGCCTTGCTCGCGCGTCGCGGGGTTCTCGTCGATACGCGTCTCGACGACGCGAAGGTCGAGGAGTTCCGCGTCGCCGTGGTTTTGAAAAAACAGCGCCCGGCGGCCGTCTCCGACCAGCACCCAGGCGCCATTGCCGACTGAAAATCCGCTCATGACGTTCCCTCGCCTTTTAATGTCGTTCTCATGCTTGCTTGCGCAGGGAGGACCGTCGGTCCCGCCACGCACAACGCGCGCCGCAAGATGCATGAATCTCGTATCGTCGCGGGGGATCTATCACAAGAGCCGCCGTTCGCGCGCCCCCCGTCTGGAGGTAGCGCGCCGCCGGGCGCGTTCAAATCGCGCCGCGCGTCTCAGGCGGCGAGCTGCGCCGTATTCTCTTCCTTGCCGGGCGCGGCCTTCATCTCGCGCAGCGCGGCGTCGAGCGCGCCCTCGCCTGCCCGCGGCGCCAGGGCTTTCAGGCGGGCCGCTTTGCGTCGAATCGCGCGCTCATTGAGGGCCCAGAGCAGCCAGCAGGCGGCGGCGATGCTCAAGAGGGCGGTATAGGGTTCGCCAAAAGCGAAAGATTTAAGGAAGGACAGGTCGGGCGCGCATTCCTTGGCGTATTCGCAGGCGTCCGACCAGTCCTGAAACCACTGTTTGACCGCTTCCATCGTGACCTCCTTGGCGCCGCGCCGATGTTTTCGACGGACGCACGCCCCGTCAGTCGAATCGCATAGCGCAGCTATTTGGCGATGATTGTGCGTTGCAGCATATCGCGCGTCAATTGGGCGCGGCCCGGTCAAATTGGCGCACCGGCTTGAAACTAAGCAGAAAACTCCCCGCGGCGGTCATCGCTGACGTCCCTGCGTTCCTCTCCATGTGGCGCGCTGTTATTGCGAGGCGCGCACGCAAAACGCGCGCCATCCCCATGAGTTGAAAAGCAGCGATTCAGGCAGGCGCCAAGGTCGATTTTCTGACAAATAGGGACGCATTGCCGCCACTGGAGGACGAAAGATGCGAACGCCGCTCGTCATTTCGATGTCGCTTCTCGCGATCGCCCTGGCGCTCTCGGGCTGCGGGGTGAATTATCATTTCAATCCGGGGCCGCGCACATGGCCCGCCGCGCCGCCCGCCCCGAGCAAGTGAAACCTTCGCGCATTCAAACGAGGGAGATCATGGCCACTGTCCGACTGCTTGCCGACGACGAACTCTCGCCGCAGGCGCGGGAAGTCTTCGCCGACATTCGCGCGACGCGCAAAAGCGACTTCGTCAATAATTTCTGGCGCGCGCTCGCGCATGATCCCGTGACGCTGAAGCGCACCTGGGAAGGCGTGAAGCAGGTGATGGGTCCGGGCGTGTTGGAGCCGAAGGTGAAGGAGATGCTCTACATCGCCGTCTCGATCGCTCACGCCTGTCCCTATTGCATCCATTCGCACACGGCGAACGCCCGCGCGAAGGGAATGACGGAAGAAGAATATGGGGAGTTGCTGGCGATCGTCGGCATGGCGTCGGAGACGAACCGGCTTGTCACCGCGCTCGGCGTGCCGATCGATGAGGAATACGAGGTGCTGTGAGCGCTCGATGGGATTAGGCGCTGGACCTAAGCCAATAAGCGGTCCTCATGCTGAGGAGCGCCCTCAAGTCGGGTTTACCCGACTTGCGCATGTAAATGTCGATCTCGGGCAAGCCCGAGATCGAGGCGCGTCTCGAAGCACGTGGACTGCGGCACCAATCATAGAGGGCGCGGCTCTCGATCGTCGGCATGGCCTCGGAAACCAACCCTCGTCGCCGCGCTCGGCGTGCCGATCGACGAGGAGTACGAGGTGGGGTGAGCGCGCGTATGGCCGAATGTCATGCACGCGCCTATCACGGGCGTGATGCTGGGAGCCAAATCCCTAAAAAATGCGACTGAAGTCCTTTGTTCCCGTTGCTGCTAGTGTCCTGATTCAGAAGTTTCTATCCAGCTTTGGCTTGGAGGTCGAGGGTGCGACGGCAGAAGCGTTCGATGGAGGCCAGAATGTCGTCGGCTGACTTGGTCCAGCGCAGCGGCTTCGGATCAGCGTTCTGTTGGGCGAGGAAAGCCTTGATGGCGGCGATGAGGTCTTTGACGGACTTGTGCGCGCCTCGCTTGATCTGCTTTTCGGCCAGCAGCGCGAAGAAGCGTTCGACCTGATTGATCCACGACGACGATGTCGGCGTGAAATGCATGTGCCAGTGGGGCCGCTTGGCGAACCAGTTGCGGATCACTTGCGTCTTATGGCTCGAAGCGTTGTCCATCACGACGTGAATGTCGAGGCCGGCGGGAACGTTGCTCTCCACTTCGTCGAGAAACTTGCGGAACTCCTGCGCGCGATGGCGCGGCATGCATGTGCCGATCACACTGCCAGCCTTCACGGTCGTCTCAGCCGTGACAGCAGCGATGAAGCCGGCAAAGAGCGTCGTAGTGCCGTGGCGGTCGTAGTCGTGCGTGCGCCGCTCGACTTGTCCAGGGCGCATCGGCAGCAGCGGCTGCGTTCGATCAAGCGCTTGTATTTGGCTCTTTTCATCCACGCATATCACCAGCGCCTTGTCGGGCGGATCGAGATAGAGGCCAACGATGTCGCGCACTTTCTCGACGAACTGCGGGTCGGTCGAGAGCTTGAAAGTCTCGGTGCGATGCGGCTGTAGGGAGAATGCACGCCAAATGCGATGAACCGACGAAGTCGACACGCCCGATGCTTTCGCCATGCCGCGCGTGCTCCAGTGCGTCGCGTTCTTGGGCTGCGTTTCGAGTGTCCTGGTCACGATCTCCTCAACGCGGTCGTCGCCGATCTTGCGTGGCGCGCCACAGCGCGGCTCATCGTCGAGACCATCGAGACGGTGCTTGGCGAAACGCTCGCGCCATGTGCGCACGGTCTGCCGCGTTACACCGACCGCAGCCGCGATCTCGCAGTTGTTGAGCCCGTCAGCGGCCCGCAACACGATCTCCGCGCGTTGCGCATGCCCACGCGCCACCTTGCGTCGCCGGACGAGCCTTTTGAGGTATTCCCGTTCGTTCTCGCTGAGCTCAATCTTGCTCGCTTTGGTCGCTCCGTCCCTCGCCATGCCGCCCTCCCGAATCCCGCCTGGGCCGAAGGAATCACAATCGCGAAAACGTGGCTAGTAATTTCTGGGACAGGACACTAGCTAATGTTGGCAGCAGACGGAATCTACCCTCGCCTCGCAGCGGCCGCATGCCATACCCGGTCGGCAATGTCTTTGTCCCAGTCCAATTTGATAAGATAGTTGATGCCTAGCTTAGCGTGATATTTCGCGAACAGTAGTAGAAACGCGACGAAATCCCGCGATGCATTCCAGGGTACCTTGCCCGTCGCAGCCTCCAAGAACTTCTTATCAGGAGGCGAGATTGCCTTCAGCACTTCGTTCACACTCTCCAGTCCAACTGCAGTGGCCAACCGATAAAGTTCTTCAATATAACCCTCTTGGTTGCCCACGTAAAAGTTCAATTTCAGAAGATATTCATTCAAATCTGTACCATCATACCAAGACTTTACCGCCTCAGACAGGATATCAGGTGCAAGGGGGATATGCTCATCTCCCTTTTTCATAGCCTCATGCGTTGATTGCTTACGCGCAGTTATAAGGTCGCGAATTCCAACGAACTCCTCATCAGCTAGTGTCCTGATTCAGAAGTTTCTATCCAGCTTTGGCTTGGAGGTCGAGGGTGCGACGGCAGAAGCGTTCGATGGAGGCCAGAATGTCGTCGGCTGACTTGGTCCAGCGCAGCGGCTTCGGATCAGCGTTCTGTTGGGCGAGGAAAGCCTTGATGGCGGCGATGAGGTCTTTGACGGACTTGTGCGCGCCTCGCTTGATCTGCTTTTCGGCCAGCAGCGCGAAGAAGCGTTCGACCTGATTGATCCACGACGACGATGTCGGCGTGAAATGCATGTGCCAGTGGGGCCGCTTGGCGAACCAGTTGCGGATCACTTGCGTCTTATGGCTCGAAGCGTTGTCCATCACGACGTGAATGTCGAGGCCGGCGGGAACGTTGCTCTCCACTTCGTCGAGAAACTTGCGGAACTCCTGCGCGCGATGGCGCGGCATGCATGTGCCGATCACACTGCCAGCCTTCACGGTCGTCTCAGCCGTGACAGCAGCGATGAAGCCGGCAAAGAGCGTCGTAGTGCCGTGGCGGTCGTAGTCGTGCGTGCGCCGCTCGACTTGTCCAGGGCGCATCGGCAGCAGCGGCTGCGTTCGATCAAGCGCTTGTATTTGGCTCTTTTCATCCACGCATATCACCAGCGCCTTGTCGGGCGGATCGAGATAGAGGCCAACGATGTCGCGCACTTTCTCGACGAACTGCGGGTCGGTCGAGAGCTTGAAAGTCTCGGTGCGATGCGGCTGTAGGGAGAATGCACGCCAAATGCGATGAACCGACGAAGTCGACACGCCCGATGCTTTCGCCATGCCGCGCGTGCTCCAGTGCGTCGCGTTCTTGGGCTGCGTTTCGAGTGTCCTGGTCACGATCTCCTCAACGCGGTCGTCGCCGATCTTGCGTGGCGCGCCACAGCGCGGCTCATCGTCGAGACCATCGAGACGGTGCTTGGCGAAACGCTCGCGCCATGTGCGCACGGTCTGCCGCGTTACACCGACCGCAGCCGCGATCTCGCAGTTGTTGAGCCCGTCAGCGGCCCGCAACACGATCTCCGCGCGTTGCGCATGCCCACGCGCCACCTTGCGTCGCCGGACGAGCCTTTTGAGGTATTCCCGTTCGTTCTCGCTGAGCTCAATCTTGCTCGCTTTGGTCGCTCCGTCCTTCGCCATGCCGCCCTCCCGAATCCCGCCTGGGCCGAAGGAATCACAATCGCGAAAACGTGGCTAGTAATTTCTGGGACAGGACACTAGCTCAAACAAACCAGCGATGCGATGAAGCCGACGTTGCAGGGATGAGGGAACGGTGATCTCCTGCTTGTATTGCAAAGCATGGGAAACAGCGCACCAAGCGTGCTGAATGATCGATCTAATTTGCACCTCAGCCTTCAAATCGGACAGGGCCTTCCACTCAGACAAAGCGGCTCTGTTTTGGGAAAGTTTGATGATGAGGTGCGTTGACAGATAGCCAAATCTATCGGTCTCCATGGCTGCAGTCCTATGCGACATCTCCTCACCAACAACCTCGAATTCCTTGCGAATTGATTCCGCTACGACGTCAACATCATCTGCATAATAGGTTATTATGCGACACCCACATAAATCATCGATCTGGTGCATTGGGTCTGAATAACTTTTTCCTGGACGAAGTATCTTTTCTCTAAAGCTTTCAACCGTCTTCGCACGAGCTTCAACCGTATGAATTTTCAACCCCTGACTCTGGACGATTTCCGTAAGTAGCGTTTTGAGCTTTCCAGCAAAGCCTTCATAGGCGTGGCGATTCCTTTGGTAGAGGCCAACCTGCTCTACTATCAATCGATCAGACACTTAAGCATTCCCTATAGTCCCCTACACCAACCTACTCTGCGCCTTCGCCGCGGCGATGAAACTCGCGAAAAGCGGATGCGGCTCGAACGGGCGCGACTTCAATTCCGGGTGATATTGCACGCCGATGAACCAGGGGTGCTCGGGGATTTCGACCGTCTCGGGCAGAAGCCCGTCGGGCGAAGAACCCGCAAACAAAAGCCCGCAGTCCTCTAACCGCTCGCGATAGGCGAAATTCACCTCATAGCGATGGCGGTGGCGCTCGGAGATTTCGCTCGCGCCATAAATGCCCGCGATGCGCGAGCCCGGCTTCAACAGCGCGGGATAGGCGCCAAGCCGCATGGTGCCGCCGAGACCCTCGCCGACGCCGCGCTTTTCGAGCTCATTGCCCTTGAGCCATTCGGTCATCAGGCCGACGACCGGCTCGGCGCAGGGGCCGAACTCCGTCGAATTCGCTTTCTCGATTCCGGCAAGCGCGCGGGCGGCCTCGATCACCGCCATCTGCATGCCAAAGCAGATGCCGAAATAGGGCACGCCGCGTTCGCGCGCGAAACGCGCCGCGAGAATCTTGCCCTCGGCGCCGCGCTGGCCGAAGCCGCCGGGGACGAGAATGCCGTGCACATGTTCAAGATGCGCGGCCGGATCGGCGGTCTCGAAAATCTCCGATTCGATCCAGTCGAGATTGACCTTGACGCGGTTCGCCAGACCGCCATGCGCGAGCGCCTCGATGAGGCTCTTATAGGCGTCCTTCATCTCGGTGTATTTGCCGACGACCGCGATGGTGACTTCGCCCTCGGGATTGTTGATGCGCTGCGTCACCGCGTTCCAGCGGCTCATGTCGGGCTTTGGCGCGGGCTCGATGCCGAAAGCGGCGAGCACCTGCGCATCCAGCCCCGCGGCGTGATAGGCGCGCGGCACGTCGTAGATGTTCGAAGCGTCGCGCGCCTCGATCACCGCCTGTTCGCGCACGTTACAGAAGAGACCGAGTTTGCGGCGCTCCTCGCGCGGAATCTCGCGGTCGGTGCGGCAGAGGAGAATGTCCGGCTGAATGCCGATCGAACGCAGCTCCTTCACCGAATGCTGCGTCGGCTTCGTCTTCAACTCGCCGGCGCTCGGGATGAACGGCAGCAGCGTCAGATGGATGTAGATGCAGTGATGCGGCGGCAGATCGTTCTTGATCTGGCGGATCGCCTCGAAGAACGGCAGGCCCTCGATGTCGCCGACGGTGCCGCCGATCTCGATCAGCGCGAAATCGACGTCCTCATTGCCCTCGAGGATGAATTCCTTGATGGCGTTGGTGACATGCGGAATGACCTGGATCGTCGCGCCGAGATAGTCGCCGCGCCGCTCCTTGTTGATGATGTCCTGATAGATGCGGCCGGTGGTGACATTGTCCTGGCGCGAGGCGGGACGGCCGGTGAAGCGCTCGTAATGCCCGAGATCAAGATCCGTCTCGGCGCCGTCGTCGGTGACGAAGACCTCGCCGTGCTGATAGGGCGACATCGTGCCCGGATCGATGTTGAGATAGGGGTCGAGCTTCCGAAGCCGGACCGTGTAGCCGCGCGCCTGCAAAAGCGCGCCGAGCACCGCCGACGCCAAGCCCTTGCCAAGTGAGGAGACCACGCCGCCGGTGATGAAGATGTACCGCGCCATGGGGCTTAACGCCTAACGCCTTTCCAGCGATTCTGATAGCGAATTTTAGCGGGCCGGGGGCGATCGCCCCCAGCCGAGTGCGTCGGATGGACGACTGAACGTAAGGCTTACTGAGTCGGCGCTTTCCAGATGGTCGGCGGCGCGGACTTGGTTTCCGGCTCGGCGGGCTTGGCCGCTGGGGCGGCTGGCTTGGCCTCGGACTCGGCCGGCTTCGATTCGGCGGGCTTCGACTCCGTGGCGGCCGGCGGCGCTTCGGTCTTCGGCGCTTCCCACTTCAGGCCATCGTTCTTGGACGCATCGTTCTTGGACGCGTCGGGCTTCGGCGCCTCGGCGGCCGGAGGCGTCACGGCCGGCGCGGCGGGGGCCGTCTGGGCCGGCGCAGCGGGCGCTTCGCTCTTCGGCGCGATAGGCGTCGTCGCTTCAGGCTTGGGCGCTTCCGCCTTCGGCGACTCGGCTGGCTTCGGCGCTTCCGCGGCCGGAGCCGGCGCTGTGGGCTCCTGCGTCGGGCGCAGCGCGGGCGCTTCGGCGGCGGGCGGAGTCGTCACGGCGGGCGGCGTCGCCGCGGCCGGCGGGGTGGTTGTCGCCGGCGGGGCGGCGGCGGGCGGCGCCTCTGCGGGCGCGCTCTGCTGACGCTTCTGCTGCGCGCGCTGGAGCTGGTCGAAAATGCTGTCCTTGCCGGGCTCGGGCGCCTTTTCCGGCGCGGCCTGCTCGCCCTTTACGTCGCCCTTGCCTTCGCCCTTGGGAAGCTCCTTGATCTGGATTGATCCCGGATCGATCGCCTTGGTCCAGTCGTCGCCGCCCTCGCTGCGCCGCTCCCAGGCCGGCAGCACGGTCAGCGCGATGCTGGTGATGAAGAAGATCGTCGCGAGAATGCCCGTGGCGCGGGTGAGCGCATTCGCCTGGCCGCGCCCCGTGAAGACGCCGCTGCCGCCCATGCCGAGCGCGCCGCCCTCCGACTTTTGGTAAAGCACGAGAATGACCAGCGCCGTCACCACCATCAGGTGGATCGCGATAATGACCTGCTGCATGTGAACCCTTCCAGCCGCGCCGCAGCCGAACTCGGCGCGCAATCCGTTGGGCGCCTTCTACACCAAGCGCCGCGCGCACGGAAGGGGCGAAAGACCGTGCGATCAGCCGCTAAACGCGAATCGCGAGCCTGACGGCTCGCGATTTCTGGCGTCCCTAACGGCTCGACGCCATCAGTACGTATTCCCGTCCTGGCCCTTCCACTTCGAGCCTTCCTGGTCGAAGCGCGTCTCGTCCTTGAACTCGATGACCTTGCCCGGCTCGATATATTGCTTGTCCTTGATCATCTGGTTCTGGATCGTCGTCGAATAATAGCTCGTATTGTCCGAGCAGCCGGGCTTCGGCGCGCCGCCCTCGGGCTTGCATTCGAGATTGGCGCCGTTCGGGAAGCGCACGTTCGCGGTATAGTAGAACTCATAGCCCGCATGGCCCGCTCCTTCGACGTCGAGCGGCCAGAAGCGGGTGATCTCGAACTTCTCGATCACCGCGTCCTTGTCGAATTTCTTCTTGATCAGATTTTCGAAGACCTGCTTCGCGTGCTCGGGCTTGGGCTCGCAATTGATGAGGCAGAAGGCCTTGGCGGGCGCGGCGCCGGCAAGGGCGCCGAACAGACCAAGCGCCGCGATTGTCATGATGGTTTTGTAGCTCTTCATTTGCGTCTCCCAACTGCGCAGAGCGTCTGCGCATCGCTTCCCGCCGACGTCGTTCGTTGATCTGACGCGTCTCGCGCGAAGCCCCCTTGCGTTTGACATTTTTCAAGCTGCACGGCTAAGCGGGCTGCGGCAAGCAAAGAGTGGCGGGCGAATTGTCGCACGACCAAGAGAGTTTTCGCGCGGTTGCGTCGCTTGGCGCCGCGCTCTATTGACGGCGCGAGTTTCAAGCCGACGAAGAGGTATTCATGGCCACATACAAGCTCCTGCTCCTGCCCGGCGACGGCATCGGTCCGGAGATTTCCGCCGAAGCCGAGAAAGTGCTTGCGCTTCTGAACGAGGCGGGCGTCGCCAGTTTCGAAGTCGAGCGGGGGCTCGTCGGCGGCGCGGCTTATGACGCGCATAAGCAGGCGATCAGCGAAGCCGACATGAAGCGCGCGCATGAGGCCGACGCCGTGCTGCTCGCCGCGGTCGGCGGCCCGAAATGGGACGGCGTCCCTTACGACGTGCGGCCGGAAGCCGGACTCCTGCGCCTGCGCAAGGATCTCGGCCTTTTCGCCAATCTGCGTCCGGCGATCTGCTATCCGGCTCTCGCCGACGCCTCGTCGCTGAAACGCGAACTCGTCGACGGCCTCGACATCATGATCGTGCGCGAACTGACGGGCGGCGTCTATTTCGGCGAGCCGAAGGAAATCACCGAACTCGGCAACGGCCAAAAGCGCGCGGTCGACACGCAGGTCTATGAGACCTACGAAATCGAGCGCATTGGCAGGGTCGCTTTCGAGCTGGCGCGCAAGCGCGGCAACAAGGTCACGTCGTCCGAGAAGTCGAACGTGATGAAGTCCGGCTATCTGTGGCGAGAGGTCATTACGGCGCTCCACAAGCGCGAATATTCGGACGTGAAGCTCGAACATATGCTGGCCGACGCGCTCGCCATGCAGCTCGTGCGCTGGCCCAAGCAGTTCGACGTCGTCGTCACCGACAATCTCTTTGGCGACATGCTGTCGGACGAGGCCGCGATGCTCACCGGCTCGCTCGGCATGCTGCCCTCTGCTTCGCTCGGCGCTGCGGATGAAAAGGGCAAGCGCCATGCGATGTATGAGCCCTGCCACGGCTCGGCGCCCGACATCGCCGGCAAGGGCGTCGCCAATCCGATCGCGATGATCGGCTCGCTCGGCATGGCCCTGCGTTACAGCTTCGACCTGCCGAAAGCGGCCGACGCCATCGACGCGGCGATCGCCAATGTGCTGGCGAAGGGGCTGCGCACGGCGGACATCAAGGGCGCCGCGCCGTCGACCGTCTCGACGAAGGAGATGGGCGATGCGATCGTCGCGGAGCTGAAGACGACGCTGTCTTAAGGAAAGTCCGCGCGATTTACTTCCCGTGCACCATGCCGAGGAATTCCTCGCGGGTGCGCGGGTCGTCGCGGATGACCCCGAGCAGCCGGCTCGTCGTCAGCAGAGAGCCCGTCGTGTTGACCCCGCGCAGCGTCATGCAGCTGTGCTCCGCCTCGATGACGACGCCGACGCCCTGCGGCTCCAGAATGTCCTGGATCGCCTCGGCGATCTCGGCGGTGAGCTTTTCCTGGATCTGCAGACGACGGGCGAAGGCGTGCACGACGCGCGCGAGCTTCGAGATGCCGACCACGCGGTTGCTCGGCAGATAGCCGACATGCGCCCGGCCCGTGACCGGCAGCAGATGGTGCTCGCAGAAGCTGACGACGCGAATGTCCTTCAAGACGACGAGTTCGTCATAGCCGCCGACCTCGTCGAAGGTGCGCTTGAGATAGTCGCGCGGGTCGACCTCATAGCCTGAGAAAAGCTCGCGATACGAACGCGCCACGCGCTCCGGCGTGTCGATCAGCCCCTCGCGATCGGGATCGTCGCCCGCCCATTCGATGAGAACCCGCACGGCCGCTTCGGCGTCAGCTTGGGTGGGTTTGGCCATGCCTTTCTCTCCAGAATCGTTGATGCGACCGTGAGCGCGCAATTGTCTGGATAAAGTCACAGGCCAGGGCGTTTGGCAAAGGCCACCGCCGCTCGTTCGTCAAAAGAAAACGCCGACGCGTGAAGCGCCGGCGTTTCGATGCTCAATTCGTCCGATCAGCGCACCAGGCCGCCGATCGCCGATCCGACCGCATTCACCGAGCGCTTGACGAAGCCGAACGCGCCGTCGCTTGCAGGCGGCGGCGGAGGCGGCGGCGCGAGCGGCGCGGGCTCGGGCGCGGCGACGGCCACTGGCGCCTCGACGGGCCGCGGACGGCTGGCGACGGGCTTCGCCGGCTTTTTCTGCTTGGCGACCTTTGCGCGCGGCGCAGGCTTCGGCGCGTCCATCGTCTCCGCAACGGCAGGCGGCGGCTCCGAAACGGGCGCGGCCGGCGCAGCAGCCTGCGGCGACTTCGGCGCCACGGCCTTCGGCGCGGGCGCTGGCGGCGCGGACGCTACCGGCGGCGGCGCCGGCTCCTCCGGGAGTGCGGCGGTCGTCGCGGGCCCCGTGGGGAGCGGCGCGAGTTGAGGCGCGGCGGCGGAGCCGGCGGGAACCGGAATGGACGCGCCTAGCGACGGAACGGCGGCGCCCGCTTCCGCGGGCTTGGCCATTGCGGCGGCGTCCGCCGGTGATGTTTCTCCGGCCGGCGCGGCGTCGATGGCGGCCTCGGCAGGCGCCGGCGCGGCGTCCTGCGGCTGCGTGGCCGCGCTGTCGAGAGCAGGCGCGGCGGCTTCCGGAGCGGCCAATGGCGGCGCCGCGGCCAATGCCGGGTCCTCGCCCGGATCGACGGCGTTCCACGGCCCCAGGACCCATGTCAGGGCCGCCAGTCCGGCGATGACGACGGCCGCGGCGGCGAAGAACAGGGCCCGACGGCCCCCCTCGCGTTCGTCCTCCGGCTCATCGTAGAATTCTTCCTCGGTCGCATGGAGCGCGCTCCATGCTTCCTCCGCGCGCGGCGCTTGCGGCGAGGGACCCGGATCGATCGTCGCGCCGATGGGCGCGTGCTCATTGGCGGCTTGAACCGCCAGGGGCGCGGACGGCGCGGGCGCGTGCCCGAGATCGCGGCGCAGCAACTCTTTAAACTCGGCAAATTCAGCCATCAGCTCCTTATCGTCGCCGATATCTCTCATGCCTGAACCCTTCCATTGGCCACGCGCCAGGAACTCCCTGACGAGTCGCGCGCGGTCACACTGTTCGCGCTCAGACAAACGTAAAAATGTGGCTGTACTGCGCCGGGGAGCTTTGACTCGTTGAAAACTAGTTAACATCAGATTGTTAGGCTTGGGCTGAGGCGGTCGCGCCTTGGCTCCGGGCGCTGGATGCGGCGTAAATTCGCATCCATGCTGGAAGCAATCCAGGTTAACGAAATTGACCTTCGCCCCGCGCGATTTCTAAAGTTTGGAGAGGCGCGACAGCGCATTTCTCTCTCCGGCGGGCCGCCCAAGTGAGACTTCCCTGCCTGCGCAAAGCGCGCCGAGCGGCGCTTTGCGTCCTCTTTGCCTTGCTCAGCGCGCCGATCTGCGCGGAGCCTTCGTCCTCGGGCGCGCCGGACGAGCGTGGCCTCACGCCTCTGGAGCTCCTGGGCAAACGCATCTTCGAAGACGCGAGCCTGTCGCGTCCGGCGGGCGTCTCCTGCGCCTCCTGTCATGACGCCGCGAAAGCCTTTCAGGGCAATAACGGATCGGACGTCCCCGCCGTGGCGCGCGGCTCGTTGCCGACCTCGCTCGGCAAGCGCAACACGCCCTCGATCATGTATGAGTCCTTCGCCCCGCCCTTCGGCTTCATCGACGAGAAAGACGAAGAGACGGGCAAGGTCGAAAAGATCCCCGCCGGCGGACAGTTCTACGATGGCCGCGCGCGCGATCTCCTCGCTCAGGTCGAAGGGCCGATGCTCGATCCGCTCGAAATGAATGCGCCCTCGAAGCGCTTCATCGTCGAGGCGGTGCAGGGCGGCGCCTACGCCGACCTTGTCCGCCAGGTCTATGGCGACAAGATTTTCGCCGATCCGGACGCGGCGTTCGAGAAGCTCGCGCAGGCGGTCGTCGCCTTCGAGTCGACCGCGCGCTTTCATCCCTTCGCCTCCAAATTCGACGATTATCTGCGCGGCGACGCGCAGCTGACGGCGCTGGAGAAGAAAGGCCTCGACCTTTTCAAGGATCCAAAAAAGGGCAATTGCCTCGCCTGTCACGCCGGCAAGGAGGAGTCGCGCAACCCGCAAGACTGGCTTTTCACCGACTTCACCTATGACGCGCTCGGCGGTCCCAAGAATAAGGCGATCCCGACCGCCGCGAAGCCCGACTTCGTCGGCGATCTCGGCCTCTGCGCGCGCCCCGGACTCGCAGAAGCGGCGCCGGAGGGCTTCAAGGTCGAGAGCGTCTGCGGCGCCTTCAAGGTTCCGACGCTGCGCAACGTCGCCGTGACCGGCCCCTTTCTGCACAACGGCGTCTTCGACAGACTGCGCGACGTGGTCGCCTTTTACGCGACCCGCGACACCGATCCCGGCCGCTGGTACCCGAAGAACGCACGCGGGAAGCCGCAGAAGTTCGACGACCTGCCGCGATCCGCGCATGAAAACGTCAACGTCGAAGAGGCGCCCTATGACCGCAAGCCAGGGCAAAAGCCGAGACTGTCGGAAAAGGACGTCGACGCCATCGTCGCCTTTCTCGAAACGCTGACCGATCGCCCGAGACCCTGACGCGCGACACCGAGTCGCGGAGGCGTTGCGGCTCTTGCGCGACGCCGTGGGCCCCTTAGTTCTACAAAAGCGGAGCTGACGGTAGCGGTCAAGCCCGCGTTTACCAAGGGTTTCGGGAGGAAACTATGATACGCAGAGCCTTCATCGCCTTCGTCGCGCTGTCCGTCGCGGCGTTGTTCTCGCCAATTGCGCTCGCGCAGGAAAATCATGTCGCGGAGGCGATCACCCACACACGCGCGGCCGTGGACGCTGGCCTCGATGGCAAGGCGGACGGTGTCGTCGAACACGCCAAGCAGGCCTTGGAGCACGCCCAGGCCGCCCAGAAGGAGAAGTCCAACCGCTTCGTGCGCGCCGGCATCGTCCATCTGAAGCAGGCGATCAAGTTCGGCGAAAAGGGCAACGCCAAGGGCGGCGTCAAGCACGCCAAAGAAGCGCTGGCGAAACTCGACCACGCGCCGCATTAAGCGGTCGAGGCGAAAGCGCACCACGCGAGGCCGTAGCGCGCGAGCGCTGCGGCGAGAGGCGCCGGAGGGCGCGCGCCGCTCGTGAAGATCGCGCTTCGGGAGGCCGGCAGGTCTCCCGAAACATCGGGACCAAACCGCTCCGCAAGCAGCTGATCGGCGCGACGCGCAATCGCAGGCGCCGGATCGATCCATTCCACCGGCCACGGCGCCAGCCGCCTGAACTCCTCGACGAGCAGCGGGTAATGCGTGCAGGCGAGCGCGACGGCGTCGGTGCGCCTGCCGTCTTCTTCCCTGAAGCAGGGCGCAATTTCCGCGGCGATGTCGGCGTCGCTCACCCGCTCCCCGTGCATGTAGCTTTCGGCGAGGCTCGCCAGACGCTTCGAGCCGACGAGAGTGACCGAGCAATGGCCGGCGAATTGCGCGATCAGTTTTTGCGTGTAGTCGCGCGCCACCGTGCCTGGCGTCCCCAGCAAGGAGATCATCTTCGACCTTGTCCGCTCAGCCGCCGGCTTGATCGCCGGCACCGTGCCGACGAAGGGCAGGTCCGGCCAATGCACGCGCAAATGAGGCAGAACGATCGTCGAGGCGGTGTTGCAGGCGATGACGACCATGTCCGGCGCATGATCGGCGATCAGTTCCGCCATGAGCTTCATCACGCGTTCGACAAGTTCCGGCTCTTTCCACGAGCCGTAAGGAAAGCCGGCGTCATCCGCGCAGTAGAGATATTCCGCATGGGGGCGCAGCTTGACGATCTCGGCGAAGACCGTAAGGCCCCCGAGGCCGGAGTCGAAGACGAGGAGTTTGGGCGGACGGGTCATGCCGATGCTTGAACCCATAGCACAAGCTTCCGCGACACGGTGACCATTGTTGAAACTTGACCAGTTATTTTAACCAGTCTAAAAATGCTCATGCGAGAAGTGCAAGCCTCAGATGCGAAGGCCCGACTGGCGGAGCTTTTGACCGCCGTCGAGCGCGGCGAAACGATCGTTATTACTCGCCATGGACGTCGAATCGCGCGCCTTGCGCCTGAAACAGGTCTCAAACAGGTTGAGATCGATCGCGCGATCGACGATCTGGCGAAGTTTCGCGAACGCACGAAGAAAGCGCCACTGGCGGAGGTGCTCGGCGCACGCCATAACCGCCACAAATATTGACTGGCTTTGTTATCGACGCCTCGATCCTGGCGGCCTTCGCGCTCGCGGACGAGGGCCAGCCGAGCGCTGTCAGCGCCATCGAACGCCTCCGCAACGAAACCGCATTCGCGCCATCCCTGCTGTATTTTGAGATTCGCAATGTCCTGCTCGTCAGCGAGCGGCGGCGGCGATTGACGTCGAAAGAAACTGAAGAGCTTTTGCAAATAATCGCGCGCTTGCCGATCACGATCGACGCCGACTGCGACGAGAAGCGCCTGATGCCGCTTGCGCGCAAGCACCAGCTGACCGCCTACGACGCCGCCTATCTCGAACTCGCATTGCGCAAGGACGTCGCGCTCGCGACGCTCGACGCTCAGTTAGATCGCGCTGCGCGAGCGGAAGGCGTCCCTCCAGTTGCATAGACTCAGAACGGCAGGTTGAAAACTCGCGCTGGCGCGAGCGCGCCCTGGACGATCTCGCCGAAGGCGACCGGCACGCCGCCGCAGGCGGCGTAGACGATCCCCTCATGCGGCGCGTCGCGGCCGCGCAAGATCACCGAGCCGCCGCGCCGCAGCCGCGCCGCGGTGTCGCGGTCGACGACGACGCAAGGCAGCTCGGCCAATCCGGCCTCGACCGAGAGCAGCGCCTCTGCGGCCATGTTCTGATTTTCGATCTCGTCGAGCGTATAGGCGTCGTCCTCGACGAAAGGTCCGACGCGCGTGCGTCGCAGCGCCGTGACATGGCCGAAGCAGCCGAGCATTTGGCCAAGATCGCGGGCGACCGCGCGCACATAGGCGCCCTTGCCGCATTCCATGACGAAGGTGGCGTCGTCCTGAGACGCCTCGATCAGCGTCAGCGCGTGGATCCTGACCGCGCGGGGCTTCAGCTCCACATGCTCGCCTTCGCGGGCGATGTCGTAGGCGCGCTCGCCCGCGATCTTGATCGCCGAGAATTGCGGTGGGGTCTGCAAAATGTCGCCGGTAAACTGCGGCAGCAGAGCTTCGATCGCTGTTCGCTCGGGGCGCGCCGCGCTCTCGCGCATCATGCGCCCGTCGGAGTCGTCGGTGTCGGTCTCGACGCCCCAACGCACGGTGAAGCGATAGGCCTTCTCGCCGTCCTGAACGAAAGGCACGGTCTTGGTCGCCTCGCCGAAGGCGACGGGAAGAATGCCGGACGCGAGCGGATCAAGCGTGCCCGCATGGCCAGCTTTCTGAGCGTTGTAGATGCGCTTGAGGCGCGACACAGCCTGAGTGGAGGTGAGACCCACGGGCTTGTCCAGCGCCACCCAGCCGTCGACCACGGCGCGATTGGATTTTTTCTTGCTCATCCGTCGGCGCCATCCTCGGCGTCATCGCCAGCCGCGAGATCGCGCTTGACGCGCTCGGAGCTGAGCAGCGCGTCGATGCGCGACACATTGTCGAATGTGTCGTCGATGCGAAAGCGGATCTCGGGCGCGAATTTCAAATTGACCTCATGCGCAACTTCTCCGCGCAGAAAACGCTTGTGGCGATCAAGCGCGGCAAGCACTTCCGGCTCGTCCTGGCCGCCCAGCGGCATGACGTAAATCGTCGCGAGCTTGAGATCGGGACTCATCTTCACGCGCGAAACCGTCACGACATGACGTTCCAGCACCGGGTCGCTGATTTCGCCGCGCGCCAGCAGCCGGGCAGCGGCATGACGCACGAGTTCGCCGACCCGCAACATGCGCTGCGACGGCGCGCCGGTGTGTGAGTGATGCGCTCTGGACATTTTCAAACCCGATGACTGCAATCACGCGTCATGCCCGCGCTTGCGGCGGACGCTGCTCGTAGGGGGTAACGAATGAAACTAGCGCGGCGCGACGCGACGTGGATGGCCGGGACCTCGCCCGGCCATGCCATTCCCCGGCGCTGCGGCGCCGCTTACAGCGTTCGCTTGATTTCCTCGACGCGGTAGCACTCGATGACGTCGCCGGCGCGCATGTCCTGGTAGTTCTCGAAGGCCATGCCGCATTCCTGTCCGACGACGACCTCCTTGACCTCGTCCTTGAAGCGCTTGAGCGTCGAGAGCTTGCCTTCATGCACGACGACATTGTCGCGGATCAGCCGCACATTGGCGCCGCGTTCGACGGCGCCGTCGGTGACGCGGCAGCCCGCGACCTTGCCGACCTTCGAAATGTCGAACACTTCGAGGATGGTCGCGTTGCCAAGCATGGTTTCGCGCAGCGTCGGCGCCAGCAGGCCGGACATCGCGGCTTTCACGTCATCCACGAGATTGTAGATGATGTTGTAGTAGCGGATCTCGATGCCTGCGCGTTCGGCCGCCTCGCGCGCCTCCTTGTGCGCGCGCACGTTGAAGCCGATCACCGCAGCGTTCGAAGCTTCGGCGAGGGAGATGTCCGACTCCGAAATGCCGCCGACGCCGGCGTGCACGACGCGCGCCCCCACCTCGTCGGTGCCGAGTTTTTCAAGCGCCGCCGCGATGGCTTCGACCGACCCCTGCACGTCGCCCTTGATGACGAGCGGGAATTCCTTGCGGCCCGCCGTCTTGAGCTGGCTCATCATGTCGGACAGCGAACCGCGCGCCGAACCGCCGCGGGCGGCGAGCTTGTCGCGCTTTTGACGCTCGCGATATTCGGCGATCTCGCGGGCGCGGGCTTCCGATTCCACGACCGCGACGCGGTCGCCGGCTTCCGGCGTGCCGCTGAAGCCCAGGATCTCGACCGGGAAGCTCGGGCCCGCCTCCGGACGCGCCGCGCCCAGATCATCGAGCAGCGCGCGCACGCGGCCCCATTGCGTCCCGGCGACGATGATGTCGCCGACGTGGAGCGTGCCCCGCTGGACCAGCATGGTCGCGACGGGACCCCGGCCCCTGTCGAGGCGCGCCTCAATGACGGTGCCTTCGGCGGCGCGCTCGGGGTTGGCCTTCAGGTCGAGCACTTCGGCCTGCAGCGCGATAAGTTCGAGCAGCTTGTCGAGATTGGTCTTCTGCTTCGCCGAGACTTCAACCTCGAGCGTCTCGCCGCCCATGGATTCGACCTGCACCTCATGCTGGAGCAGTTCGGTCCGCACCCGTTCGGGCTTGGCGTCCGGCTTGTCGATCTTGTTGATGGCGACGATCAGCGGCACATGCGCGGCGCGCGCGTGATTGATCGCCTCGATGGTCTGCGGCATGACGCCGTCGTCAGCCGCGACGACCAGCACGACGATGTCCGTCACCTTGGCGCCGCGGGCGCGCATCGCCGTAAAGGCGGCGTGGCCGGGCGTGTCGATGAAGGTGACGGCCTGACCGTTCGGCGCCGTCACCTGATAAGCGCCGATATGCTGGGTGATGCCGCCCGCCTCGCCGGAGACGACATTCGCCTGGCGAATGGCGTCGAGCAGCGACGTCTTGCCGTGGTCGACGTGGCCCATGATGGTGACGACCGGCGGACGCGCCGCGAGATCGGCGTCGACGTCGGGCGTGTCGAACAGGCCTTCCTCGACGTCAGATTCGGCGACGCGCTTGACGGTATGGCCCATCTCTTCGGCGACGAGCTGCGCCGTGTCGGCGTCGATGACGTCGTTGATCTTGTGCATCTCGCCCTGCTTCATGAGCAGGCGGATGACGTCAACGGCCCGCTCCGACATGCGGTTGGCGAGTTCCTGAATAGTGATCGTCTCGGGAAGGATCACCTCGCGCAGCACCTTTTCCTTCTGCTCCACCTGACCGCGGAACAGCCGCTGCTGGCGGCGCTTGAACGAGGCGACGGAGCGGGTGCGCTCTTCGTCGGTTCCGGCGGTGGCGGTGGAGACCGTCAGACGGCCGCGATCCTTCATCGCGCCGCCGCGAGAGGGAGTCGGGCGTGGCGGCTGGGGCGGCGTAAAGCCGCCGATGGTGCGCACCGGCGGACGACGCGGCTGCTCCGACTCGCCCGCAGGACGGGCGGCCGCCGGCCGAGGCGACGCAGCCGGCCGAGGCGCCGCAGCGCTGGGCGCGGGACGCGCAGGCGCGACGCCAGCGGCCTCCGACGGCAGGCGGCGGCGGGCTTCTTCCTCGGATTTTCGCTTAGATTCCGCCTCGCGCGCGAGGCGCTCTTCTTCTTCGCGCTTGCGCGCGTCGGCCGCGGCGCGTTCGGCGCGCTCGCGCTCATCGCGTTCCGCCCGCGCCTTGGATTCGATCTCGGCGCGGCGGCGATCTTCCTCTTCGCGCGACTTCGCGTCGACCAGCGCCCGGGCGCGCGCTTCGCGCTCCTCGTCCGTCAGCGCGCGCAACACGACGCCGGAGCTGGAACGCGGCGCAGGCGCGGGACGCTGGGTCTCGGCTTTCGGCGCGGCCGTTGGCGCCGCCGGCGCAGGCGCAGGCGCAGGGGCCGGCGCGCCGGCCGGCTTCGCCGGTTCGACGTGTCCAGGGGCGCGGCGCTTCACCTTCTCGACCACGACCACTTTCGAACGGCCGTGGGAGAAACTCTGGCGGACCATTCCGTGCTCGACGGGTCGCTGCTTCAAGTGCAGCGTCTTCGACGGCGCGACGGTCAGAGTTTTGTCGCCGCTGTTCTCGCCTTCGCTCATCCAGTTCCCAATCCTAGGTCGCTATGACCCGTTAACTTCTTTCGCGCAGCCGCTCGGCTGCGCATCGATTTCGTCGCCCGTCGCCGTCGCGCCGTCGATGCTTACGCCCCGGTAGGCTGCGAGTCGACGGCATCGCGCAACAAAAGCGGACGTCGGCCCGCCCTCGGCGAGGGCAGCATGTATCACATTTGTGCGGCCCAACGCCAAATCCAATTGCAGCGAGGAAAATAAGCCGATAACGGGCGCCGTCGACCCGGCGCGCCGGGCCGCCTGGGCAAGCTTGCGCTTGCCGTCATCTCGCCCGTCGCACGCCTCGACGAGCGCGCCCACGGCGCCATGCGCGAGGGCGTCGGCCGATTTTCCGAAGCCGGCGACGACGGCCCCCGCCTTATTGGCGAGCGACAGCATCTGCAGACAATCGGCTTCGAGCAATCGGTCAACCTCGTCAGCCAATTGTGGCGCAGCGTCGATCTGCGTCTTCAGCGAGCGCGCGAACAGACGCTTGCGCGCCGCCTGCGCGACGAGATCGGCGCGCGCCGTCACCCAGACGCCGCGGCCAGGCAGACGCGCCTTGATGTCCGGCGCCAGCGCGCCGTCCGGTCCGCGCACGAAGCGGATCATCGCATCGGGCGCGCCACGCTCGCGCGTCACGATGCAGGTCCTCTCCGAATTATGCGGCTCGCGCGTCATCGCTTCGATCAATCCGCTATTCGCCTTCCGCCTGAGCTTCGGCCTCGACCTCTTCCGCCGCGACAGGCTCCTCGATCCAGCCGGCGCGCACGCGCGCGGTCATGATCATCGCCTCGGCCTCTTCGCGCGACAGATCGATGCCTTCGAAAAAGCCTTCGTGCTTGACCGTCTCGCCATCCTTCTTCTCGCTCCAGCCGACGAGGTCGTCCGGCACGCAGCCGGCGAAATCCTCCATCGTCTTCACATCGTTCTCGCCGAGCTTCACCATCATCGCGGTCGTGAGGCCCTCGATCTCGCGCAATTCGTCGGCGACGCCAAGCTCCTTGCGGCGAGCTTCATTCTCAGCCTCGATGCGCTCCAGATAGTTTTTCGCGCGGTTCTGGATTTCACCAGCGGTCTCTTCGTCGAAGCCTTCGATCGACGCGAGTTCCGAGAGCTCGACGTAGGCGAGCTCCTCCACCGAGCGGAAGCCCTCGGAAGCCAGCAGCCGACCAACGACCTCATCGACGTCGATCGCGCTCATAAACACTTTCGTGCGGTCGACGAACTCCTTCTGCCGGCGCTCCGACTCTTCGGCTTCGGTGAGAATGTCGATGTCCCAGCCCGTAAGCTGCGAGGCGAGACGCACATTCTGTCCGCGGCGTCCGATCGCCAGCGACAGCTGATCGTCGGGCACGACGACCTCGATGCGGGAGCTGTCCTCGTCGAGCACGACCTTGACGACTTCCGCCGGCTGCAGCGCGTTGACGATGAACGTCGCGGCGTCGGCGGACCAGGGAATGATGTCGATGCGCTCGCCCTGCAATTCGCCGACGACCGCCTGGACGCGGGAGCCGCGCATGCCGACGCAGGCGCCGACCGGGTCGATCGAGGAATCGCGCGACACCACGGCGATCTTGGCGCGCGAGCCGGGATCGCGCGCGACCGACTTCACCTCGATGACGCCGTCATAGATTTCCGGCACTTCCTGCTTGAACAGCTTCGCCATGAATTGCGGATGAGTGCGCGACAGGAAGATCTGCGGCCCGCGCTGCTCGCGGCGCACGTCATAGACATAGGCGCGAACGCGGTCGCCGGGGCGGAACATTTCGCGCGGAATCATCTCGTCGCGGCGAATGACGGCTTCTCCGCGGCCAAGGTCGATGATGACATTGCCGTATTCGACCCGCTTGACCACGCCGTTGACGATTTCGCCGATGCGATCCTTGTATTCTTCATACTGGCGGTCGCGTTCGGCCTCGCGCACCTTCTGCACGATGATCTGCTTGGCGGACTGCGCGGCGATGCGACCGAAGTCGAAGGGCGGCAGCGTTTCAGAGATCCAGTCGCCGGATTGCGCCGCCGGATTTCGCTTGCGCGCGTCGGCGAGCGATATCTGCGTCGCGTCATTGTCGACTTCGTCGACGACGAGCAGCAGCCGGGAGAACCGGACCTCGCCGGTCTTGGCGTTGATCTCCGCGCGCACTTCGGTTTCCTGGCCGTAGCGCGAGCGCGCCGCCTTTTGCAGCGCGTCCTCCATCGACGCGATGACGATCGAACGGTCGATCGACTTCTCGCGCGCGACGGCGTCGGCGATCTGCAAAATCTCAAGTCGGTTGGCGCTGACGGCCATCGTCACTCTCCCTTGGAGCGGGCGGGCGGCTTGGGTTTGCCGCCGGCCTTCTTGAACTGGGTTTGCACGCCGGCCGGAGCCAGCGGCCTTTGTTTCTGTTGTGCGGGGCCGCGAAAGCGTCCCGGTCCCCGGCGCGGGCGCTCCTCCGCCTCTTCGCCGCCCTGCGTGTCTTCAGCCTGCTGGAGCTTGCCGGCGCGAAGCGACTCGCGGATCAGCGCGTCGGTCAGCACCAGCCGGCCTTCGTCGAGATCGGCGAGAGGCAGCGACACGGTCTTCTCCTCGTCCGAACGCGCGTCGGTGCGCTCGAGCGTAAGCGCCGCGCCGCGGCCTTCGCCTTCGACGCTGCGGATGACGCCGCGAAAGCGCTTGCGTCCGCTCTCGAGCGGGTGCGTCAATTCGATCTTCGCCTCATGGCCCACGGCCCGGAGAAAATCCGACAGTCGAACGAGCGGACGGTCGACGCCCGGCGAAGAAATCTCCAGGCGATATTCATTGGCGATAACGTCTGCGACATCGAGCTCGGGCGACAGCGCCTGGCTTGCCGCCTCGCAGTCCTCGATCGTCATCGTGCCGTCCGGACGCTCCGCCATGATTTGCAGAGTCTGTCCGTTCTGCTGCAAGAGCCGCACGCGCACGAGGCGGTAGCCCAACTGCGCCAGCACCGGCTCTGCAAGATGCGCCACGCGCGCCGCGACGCCCGTCTCGGTGACGAGACGCGGTTCGTCGAGTGTCGCGAGGGCGGCGGCGTTTTCCGTCAAGCTTTGTCCTTGAAGCTCCCGGGGCGTTCAAAACAAAAAGAGCGGGTCCCCGGGGGGCCCCACTCTCAATCGGCGACCATCCGAGAATGATCGTTATGAGATGAAGTTAGGCCCTATATGGCAGGAGAAGCGCGGAAAATCAAGAAAAACCGTTGCCCGCAGCCGCCGTGCTGGGGCGCGCGCCGAAGACGCCGCAGCGCTCTGAATTCACATCCGCTTTTGCGAGAACTGCGCGCGCCCGCGCATGTTGACCTCGCGTCGATGCGCTCATAGGTTCCGGCCGGGTCTGACGTAGTTCTTTGATTGCGGCCGTTTGGGCGCGGCCGCCGCATGCGACATTGTGGAGATTTATTATCGGAACGCCTTTGTCCGCCGGCGCCGGATCCGCCGTCGACCCCACTCGACATCGCTCGCGCGCTTGCGCCAGGCTGAGGCGCTGAATTGCCGCGGCCAGACTCTGTCAGCGACGCCCTGTCCCTCGACGTCGCGCTCGACGTTCGGCGCGATCGGGAAGAATTCCTTGCGCTGTCGCAGGAGCCTTGGCTGCGCTTTCGCGATATGCAGGCGCTTCCTCCCGGCCAATTCGTCGAGCTCCGCTATGCGGCGAGCTTCTATGACGAGCCGGCGCGGCCGATCCTGCGCTTCTGGATCGGCGATAAGTTCAAAGAACACATTCTTCCCGGGCCCTGCGAAGGCGTCGGCGTCTGGATCGGGCGCGCGACGCGCGCGACGCGCGAGGTTTGGATCAGCCCGACGAATCGCGCCGGTCCGTTCAGCTTCCGCATCCTGAGCGCGCGGCGGGTGAGCCGCTTCGACGCGCTGCGCAGAGCTGCGGCGGCGCCCAAACGTCTGTTCTTCGCGCTCTCGGCCGGCATGGTCGGACTGACCGAAGAGGCCGAACTCAACTGGCGCTGGGCGTTCGGCGCCGCGCCTATGTCAACCTACCCGTCGTGGCGCGCCGCGCGAACGCGCGAGAGCGACCCCGATTTTGATCGGCCCCGCAGCGACTGGACGAAGGGTCCGAGAGTGGTCGCGCTGGTCGACGGCGCGGGGGCGGCGCCGCGCGATATCGAGATGACGCGCGAGAGCGTCGCGGCGCAGACCTATCCGCATTGCGTCATCTTGCGAGAGACGGATGGCGCGCAGCTTGACGCGCGCGATCTCGTGCTGCCGCTCGTCGCCGGAGATCGACTGGAGCCTTGCGCCTGCGCCTGCTTCGTCGAACATTTCGACCGCCATACGCAACACGCCATTGTCTACGCGGATGAAATTGTCGGCGACAGCGGCTCCTCGCGCCCGGTGTACAAACCGGGCTGGAACGCGACGCTTCATCGCGTCGAGAATTACGCCGGCCGCGCCGCCTGTTTTCGCGCGAGCCTTTTGGCCGAACATTCCGGCTGGCGCGACGCCGCGCCCGACGAACTGGTCGACGGGCTGCTGTCACGCGCAGGAACCGACGAAGTCGGCACGCTGCGACGGCCATTGTTTCGACTTGGGCGCGCGGCGCGCGCGCGGCTTACGAATGTCGACGCCGTGTTCCGCGGCGCGCCGCCTGCCGTGAGCGTCGTCATTCCGACCCGCGATCGCGTCGATCTGCTCGCGCCCTGCCTCGACAGTCTGCTGCGCAAGAGTCTCTACCCGCAATTCGACGTCATTGTCGTCGACAATGACAGCGTCGAGCCGCGCACGCACGCGCTGCTTCGTGAGCAACAGGCAAGGGATTCCCGGCTCAAGGTGTTGCAGATACCGGGACCCTTCAATTTTTCCGCGCTCTGCAACGCGGGCGCGCGCAAGGCGAAGGGCGACGTCCTCGTTTTCCTCAACAACGACACCGAAATCGTGACGCCGGACTGGATCGAGCGGCTGCTCTATTTCGCCGCGGCGCCGGATGTCGGCGCGGTGGGCGCCAAGCTGCTGTATCCCGGCGGGCGCGTGCAGCACGTCGGCGTCCTGCTCGGCATGGGCGGCGTCGCAGGCCATTTCGGGTCTGGCGTCAGCGAGGACGAAAGCGGCTGGATGGGCCGCAATATCCTGCCGCACGACGTCTCGGCCGTGACCGGCGCCTGCATGATGATCGAGAGACGCAAGTTCGAAGCGGTCGAGGGCTTCGACGAGGTCGAGCTTCCTGTCGAACTCAACGACGTCGACCTCTGCCTGCGGCTGGCGGCGCGCGGCTGGCGCACCGTCTGCAATACGCAGACGCTTCTGATCCACCGTCAGTCGGCGAGCCGCGGCGGCGGCGCGCTGCGTTTGCAGCGCGTCTACGAGACCGAGCGCCGCGCCTTCTACGAGCGCTGGCGCGCGGTCATTCGCGACGATCCGCACTTTCATCCGGGGCTGTCCCTTTACGCCAATAGCGAAGCTTTACCGTGACTTTACCCGCTTGCGCCTGAGCCTCGACCCGCTTAATTTGCGCCGGGAAATCGTCTGCTCCGCCCGAAGGATAGGGCCGCCGCCAGGGACCCGCGCCGCGTCGACGCGCTTGAGCGATTCAGCCTCAGTTAACATGCCGAGCGCATGAACAGACCAGGTCACCGACTTGAGGGTAGATGAGCACGCATCGGGCTCCAAGACCGCCTAAACTGTCCGAAGTCATCGCCACCGCGCAGAACGTGGCGCGCTTCTCGTCGAGCAAGGCGGTCGAGATTCTCGGGCCGCTGACGACGAAAGAGGCGGCCGGACGCCTGCCGGCGATGCTGCGCGAGAGCTTCGAGGGCATGACGGAGAAGCTCGCGACCGCCCGGGCGGGCGCGAGCGGCGGGCTCATCGGACGCAGCTTCGTCTTCGCTGTCATTCTGCCGACATTCCTGTTCTGGCTTTACGCCTGTTTCTGGCAATCGTCGCGCTATGTCGCCGAAACGCGGCTCACGGTGCGCGCCCAGCAGGAAAAGAAATCCGGGACCGATGCCGCGTCGATGATCAGCAAGATTACCGGCGGCGGCGCCAGCACGGCGTCTCAGGACGCCTTCATGGTGCTCAACTATGTGAAAAGCCGCGCCATAGTCGCGGACCTCGGCGGCCGCGACTATATGGAGAAGAAGTTTGCGCGTTCCGGCGTCGACTATTTCTCGCGGCTGGGTCGGAACGCAAATGTAGAAGAGATCTGGAAATACTGGCTGAGCCATATTTCCGCCAGCGTCGACACCCTGTCCGGCATTTTGACGGTGCGCACCGACGCCTTCCAGCCTAAGGACGCGCTCGAGGTCGCCCGGGACATCGTCAGGCTTAGCGAAGAGCTCGTCAACAAGATCACGCTGCGCAATCGCGCCGACGCGCTGAGCCGCGCCGAGCTCGAAGTGACGCTGTCGCGTCAAATGCTCGCCGACGCGCGCGAAAAGACGCTGCAGTTCCGCAACAAGAATTTCATCATCGATCCGGGTTCGCGCGCTGCGAGCATCGGCGAATTGATGGGCAAGCTCACATTGGAGCGCATCGACATCGTCAATGCGCTGTCAACCTTTTCTTCATCGCTCTCGGGCGACGCCCCCAGCCAGCGCCTGCAACGCATGCGTCTCGCCGCGATCGACCAGCAGATCGCGGAGCTCAAAAAGAAGCTGACGGATACGCAGGAAGCCGACACCGTTTCCGCGCAGATCGCGTCCTATGAGCGTCTGAAGCTCGATGAGCAGTTCGCCGAAAGGCTCTATTCGATCGCGCAGACCTCCTACCATCGGGCGCGGCAGGAGCTTGAAAAGCAGCAGCTCTATCTCGTCACCATTGTCGAGCCGACATTGCCGGAATCGGCGACCTATCCGAAGGTCCTCGCCAACACCATACTGCTGTTTTGCGCGCTGCTCGTCGCCTGAGCGGCGATTTCGCTGATCTACGCGAGCATCGAAGATCACATGGTCTGAGTGTCGCGCGCGACGACGTCGGCGTCATCCGAAAGCGCCGAGACGACCGATTCCTCAGCGAAGGAATAAAGCGCGAGATCGTCTTCGAGCAGGTCGGCGACGAGGCTGATGCGCGACAGCCGATCGGCGAGCGCGCTGATCGAAGGATGCACCACCGGCTCGTAGTCGCCGGTGAGATCATGGCCGAGAATTCCGGTGAGCAGCGCGCCGAAATCGCGGAAACGGCTACGCACGCCGACGAGATCCATCGACGCGAGGTTTTCAAGCGCGGCGGTCACGTGGCGCCGCTCGGGCGTCTCGCCCGGAATGCAGCCGAACATTCTCGTCATCGGGCTCTTGAGGGCGTCGCGCTCCTCATCGGTCACATTGCGGAATTTCGTGAGCATACCCTTGGGGTCTTCGAGCGGCAGGTCGCGCACGAAATTGGTCAGCGCCGTGAGCCCCGTGAAAAGCAGCGGCAGCATATGCGTCGAATCCGACTTCTGGATCAGGCTGAGGATCACGAGCCGCTGCGCCAGCTCCTCGAAGGGATCGCCCAACAACGCCGCCGTCGTGAACTTCGCGTTGGAAAGGAAATGCGCGTAGCGCGGGTAGCTCGAGCGTCCCGACATGAAGATCGATTTATTGAAACTGTTGTTGATGAGCACGAGCATCGTCTCGAACGCGTAGCGCTCGGTCGAGGGATAGGTGAGCGTAAACAGATTTCTCGACCGCCCGCCCAGTTTCTCGATCGGGCGGATCGAACTGTCGAACAGAAAGAATTTCCGCTCGATGTGCTGTCCCTTCTTGAATCGTCGGTAGATCAGAATGCCCGTGTCGGCCTCGAGCAGCTCGATGTCCTCAACGCTCTTCAGGCCGTCGACGATCTTGTCGTCGACAATGAAACCAACGAGCCCGGTCGCATGAACGCCGAGGTCCCGCACGTCAGGACGCTGTACGGTCGCCGAGATCTCAATGTCCTCCTCTCCCGGTCTCCTGATCAGGATCTTCGGAACGGCGGAAGGATTATCCGGCGCAAGCCAGCCGCGAATAGCGGCGCCGTCGTCGGCGTCAATGTTGAAGAACACGATTTCTCCAGTTCAATGAATGAGCGCAACCATTACGCGCTTCGACGCCCGCGATTACGTTCCCGCTGCATGGCCATGTGCTACTTGGCCATGTGCTGCTTGGCCATCTGCTGCTTGGCCATGTGCTACTTGGCCATGTGATCGCGCACGAGGAACGCCACGGCGACGAGCGCAAGCCAGCCGATCGTGGCTGGAGCGACGATGATCGCCCATTCGATCCAGCGCCGGGGATAGAGCGATTTTTCCGCAAGCGTCGGGCGCAGGAAGGACACGAGATAGGCGCGCTGCGTTTCCATGTCGACACGCGCATTTTCGAACGTCGACGCGGCGAGCGCATATCTTTGCTGGGCAAGATCGAGCTCGATCTGATGCCGCGAAAGCACGCCCGCGCGCTGCGCCAGAGACCCCGTCCCCTTTTCGCCGACGGCTGCGATCTTCGACGAATATTCCTCGATCTGACTCTTGAGGCTTTGAACGCGCGCGTTCAGCAGCCGGGCCTGCGGCGAGTCGAGCGTCTCCGCGTTGCTATGCAGCGCGAGATCTTCCTGGGTCTGCGCCAGCTCAAGCTGCAGCGTCGTGATGATCCTGTTGATCGCCTCCGCCGCCGCCGGCGCGTCGAGCACGCCCTCTGCGTTGCGCGCGTCGCGCATGGCCGCGGTCGAATTCTTCAGCTGTTCCTCGGCGCGCGTCAGCTCGGTCCGCGCCTGAGCCAGCGCATCGCGCCGAGAGCGCGTCGACATTTCATTGACCAGACGCTCTGAAAGCTCGGTGACATTCTGCGCGACGAGGAGCGAATCGCGCGGCGTGAAAGCGCGGACATGGACGGAAATGATGCCGGACATGAGGTCAATGCTCGCGTCGACGCGCCGCTTCCAGTATTTTTCGAGTTCCTCGATGGAATCTTCCGGATCGAATTTCGAGAAATAATCGACGCCTGAACGCGAGAATATGGCGCGCAGGCCGATCTTGCGATCGAGCGCTTCGACCATCGAGCGGCTTTTGATGAAATTGACGAGAACCTGCCCGTCCTGCATCTGCTGGGAGGCCTGCGACCCGATGGCGCCGCCGCTCAGCAGATCTAGGCTCGACGCTTCGCCGGCGCGCAGCGCGAATTTGGTTTCGGTCACATATTGCTTGCTGGCGATCAGTCCCCAGTAGATCGACGCGACAAGGAAGGGCGCAATGACGAAGGCCGCGAAGCTGGCGAAGACCCCGAGGCGGAAGGCGCGGTCGCCGCGGCGGGCCTGAAAGCCCCCGCCCCCGGCGATGACGCTCGCCGGCGCCCGCGACTTGTTCGCCGCCCTGCGCAGCGCGCGCGCGATCGACTTCGCCTTGAAGGCTGCGTCCTGCGGGCTCAGCGGCGTCCGCTCGGGTTCGGCGACCGTGACCGAGATCTCCGGCTGCTGCGCGTGAACGGCTTCAGGCATTGAGCTTCTTATAAAGTTCGATCGCGTCGTCGACGTTGCTGAAGACGTGCATTCGTCCGCCCGCCAGCACCATGCCGCGATCGCAATATTGCTGAATGGTCCCCATCGCGTGCGACACCATGATTACGTCCGCCGTGCGCCGGCGCTTGGAAAACTCCTCCTGACACCGCGCCGCGAAGCGCGCGTCGCCGACCGCCGTGACTTCGTCGATGAGATAGCAGTCGAAATCGATCGAAAGCGACAATCCGAAGGCGAGACGCGCCAGCATGCCGGACGAATAGGTGCGGATCGGGGCGTCGATATAAGCGCCGATCTCGGCGAAATCCTCGACGAAGTCGACGACCTTGCGCGCATCCTGTCCGTACACGCGGGCGACGAACTTCACGTTTACGCGGCCACTGAGCATCGGATGCAGGCCGCCGGAGAATCCCAGCGGCCAGGAGACGCGCGACGAGCGAACGACCCGGCCGCCGTTGGGCAGCTCGGTCCCCGCGAGGAGACGCATCAGAGTCGATTTGCCAGCGCCATTGACGCCGAGAATGCCATAGCTGCGGCCAGCCGCGAAATCGAGGCTGACATGATCGAGCACGACCTTCCTGTGGCCGTGCGAACGATAATATTTAAAAACATTGTCAAGCTTGATCATGATTCCCGAGCGGCGGACGGTTGCATCCCATCGCCTTTCCCCAGGCGCAGCCCCCAAGCGCGCAGCGGGCCTTCGTTACGCCGGATTTCTGGCTAAGTCATGGCGAGGCAAGCGGTTTTGATATAAGCCGCAGTGGTTGAATTTTCTTAAATTTCCATCGCCGCCGGCTTGCCGCGAGCTCGAGTGGAAGGCGCCAGCATGACGGGCAAGAAATCCGAGACCAGGCTGCAATGGGCGCGCCGTCATCTGCGCAATGGCTACATTATCCTGACCACGCGGGGCGCCGTGGCGCTCTACGGCGCGGCGATGCGGGAACTGGCCAAACTGATCGATTCGCCGGTCGGCGTCTTTCTCGCGCCGCGGGATCTGTTGCGCGACGGCCCGCGCTTTATGCGCGAACAGGGACTGCGCGCCGCCTTCGGCGCCGTATTGCGCCAGATCGCCGCGCAATATGATCCGCCGCTCGGCCGGCGGCGCAATCCGATCAACGATCCGCTGCGTCAGGCGGCGATCAGCTATTACTACACCTATGAATTGACCAAGCCGGACGGAGTCGTTCCCTCCCGCCGGCCAGTCAATGAAATGGATTACGCGCTCGAAACGCCTTTCGCCTATGACGCCGCCCCTAAGCGCGCCCGCGCGATCGTCGCCGTCGTCCACGCCTTCTATCCGGACGTGCTGCCGCTCCTTCTCGAAAAGCTGCAGAATGTTCCCGGCGCGCTGGATCTTTGCGTCTCGACCGACACGGAAGAAAAGAAGCAGGCGGTCGACGCGGTCTGCGCGAGCTGGCGCAAAGGCAAGGTCTTGACCCGCGTCTGCCCGAATCGCGGCCGCGACATCGCGGCTAAATTCTTTGGATTTCGCGACGTCTACGCCGACTACGAACTCTTTATCCATCTTCACACCAAACGCTCGCCGCATGGCGGAGAGGCGTTGGCGCGCTGGCGAGACTATCTCATCGACAATCTTCTCGGCTCGGAGCGCATCGCGCGCTCGATTCTCTCGCTGTTCGACGATCCAAGGCTCGGCATTGTTTTTCCGCAGCATCTCTTCGAACTGCGGGGCATCCTGAACTGGGGCTACGACTACAATCTCGCTCGCAACCTGCTGAAGCGGATGGGCGTCGAGATCGACAAGAATCTCACACTCGAATTTCCGTCCGGCTCCATGTTCTGGGGCAGGACCGCCGCGATCCGACCGCTGCTCGACCTCGACATCGATTTCGCCGACTTTCCGCAAGAGAGCGGCCAGGTCGACGGCACCCTCGCCCACGCCATCGAGCGCTCGCTCCTGATGATCGCGGAGTCGCGCGGCTTCGAATGGCTGAAAGTCGCGCAGCGCGATCTCTATCCGATGGGGCATACGCTGCTGCCCGTGCAGAGCGCCGTAGACGTCGCCAAGCATCGGCTCAAGATCTTCCAACCCTCGCTCGCGTGCGTCGACTCCAATTTCCACCCTTTCGCGACCTTGATCGCCGAAACGCGGCCCCTGCTCTCCTATCCCTCGCGCAATGAACGGCCGCGGCTGACGCTGCTGACGCCCACCGTCAATCCGCAGCAGACCTTCGGCGGGATCGCGACCGCGATGAAACTCTTTTCCGCGCTGCTGAGCGAACTCGGCGGCGCCTTCGACGCGCGCATCGTCGTCACCGACGCCGACATCGAATCCGAAGCCTACGCGACTCTGCCCGGCTACACGCCGGTTCCCTATGCGGCGAGCCTCGACGCCGAGACCGCGGCGCTCGTCGACGCCAATGAGCGGGAAGGCGGCAGGCTGAACCTGCGCGCCAATGAAATTTTTTTCGCCACGGCCTGGTGGACCGCGGAATTCGCGCTCGCCATGGAGCGCGACCGGACGCGCTATTTCGGCGGCGAGCGCCCGTTGATCTACCTCATTCAGGACGACGAGCCGAATTTTTACGGCCGCGGGGCGAAATCATGCCTCGCCGAAGCGACCTATCATCACGGCGATCAGACGATCGCGATCGTCAACTCCGAAGAGCTGTTCTCGGTCATGACACAGAAGCATCGCTTCCGTGCCGCCTATTATATTCCCTACGAGATCAATGAACGCATTCGCGCGCGTCTTGCGAGCGTCCCGCGCGAACCGATGATGCTCGTTTACGGCCGCCCGGCGGTGGCGCGCAACGCCTTCGAGCTGATCTGCGCGGCGCTCGTGTTCTGGCAGCAGCGCGATCCTATTCGGTCGAGCCGCTGGAACATCGTTTTTCTCGGCGAAGATTTTCCTGAGTCGCTTCTCTATCCGGTGCAGAACGCGAGCGTCGGCGGCAAGGCCCGTCTTGAAGATTACGCCGATTATCTCAATCGCGCGCTCGTCGGCGTCTCGCTGATGATCTCGCCCCACCCGAGCTATCCGCCGCTCGAAATGGCGGAAGCGGGTCTTGCGACGATCACCAACGCCTTCGAGGGGAAGGATCTGCGACGCCGCTTCGATAACATCATTTCGCCCGCGCGGCTCGAGCCCACAACGCTCGCGAATCTGATTGAGGAAACTGTCGCGAGAGTGGAGCCTTTCGTCGGCGTCGTCGTTCCGCGCCAGCGTCACGCAGCGCCGCCGGCCGACGCGACGCGCCTCTTCGACCCCAAAGCCGTCGCCGCCGAGCTGTGTCAGTCCGCGGCCTCGCCGCTCTATGCGACGGGAGATAATTCCCGCTCGGTTTCGGCGAGCACCTGCGAGATATATTGACCATAGCCGCTCTTGGCGAGTTTCGATGACGCGGCGCGCGCCTGCGCGGCGTCGATCCACCCGGCCCGGAACGCGATCTCTTCGAGGCAGGCGACGCGCTGGCCCTGGCGTTGCTCGATGGCGCGCACATATTCGCTCGCTTCGATCAGCGCCTCGGGCGTGCCGGTGTCGAGCCACGCGAATCCGCGGCCGAGACGGGCGACCTGCAGTTTGCCAAGCTCCAGGTAGATGCGATTGAGATCGGTGATCTCCAATTCGCCGCGAGGGGAGGGCTTCAGTTGCGCCGCAAATTCCGTGGCGCGCTCATCGTAAAAATAGAGACCTGTCACCGCCCAATTGGATCGCGGGCGCGGGCGGCTTTTCTTCGATCGAGATGGCGCGGCCGGCGGAGTCGAATTCGACGACGCCGTAACGCTCGGGATCACGCACATGATAGGCGAAAACCGTCGCCGCGCTGCGCGACGACTCGCTCAACACTTCCGGCAGGCCATGGCCGTAAAAGATGTTGTCGCCGAGGATGAGCACCGAGGGTTCGCCATCGACGAATTCGGCGCCGATGATATAGGCCTGCGCCAGTCCCTCCGGCCGAGGCTGCACGGCGTAGGACAGTGACAATCCCCACTGCGCGCCGCTGCCCAGCAGCCGCTTGAAGGAAAGCAGATCTTCCGGCGTCGTGATGATCAGGATCTCGCGCACGCCGGCGAGCATCAGCGTGCTGAGCGGATAGTAGATCATCGGCTTGTCGTAGACGGGGAGCAATTGTTTCGACGTAACGAGCGTCATCGGATGCAGCCTGGTGCCGCTTCCTCCGGCGAGAATGATGCCGCGCATGGGGATCCTGTTCAGTTTGGAATTAATCGGGCGACGCAGGCGTTGACGGAGTCGCGCCATTGCGGCAGCGCGATCCCGTAACTCGCTTGAAGTTTGGCGTTGTCGAGCCGAGAGTTCGCCGGCCGGCGCGCCGGGGTCGGATAGTCTGTGGTGGCGATGCGCTTGACGCGCACCGGCTTGCGGCCCTTCGCCTGCGCCGCGGCAAAGATGGTTTCCGCCATGTCGGCCCAGCTTGCTTCGCCCTGCCCGGTCATATGGAAGACGCCGCGCAAGGCGGGATCGGAGTCCTCGACCAGCCTGTCGGCGATGGCGAGCAGCGCGTCGGCGATGTCGAGCGCGGAAGTCGGATTGCCGATCTGGTCGGCGACCACGCCGATTTCATCGCGGGTCTCGCCAAGACGCAGCATCGTCTTGACGAAATTGGTCCCGAACGGGCTGTAAACCCAGGCGGTGCGCAAGATCACGCAATTGTCGCAGCGCGCTTCGATCTGCCTTTCGCCTTCGAGCTTCGAGCGTCCATAAGCGCCGGTCGGTCCCGGTTCGTCGTCCTCGCGATAGGGGCGATCGAGCGCCCCGTCGAACACATAGTCGGTCGATAGATGCAGCAGCGGCACCTTCAGTTCGGCGGCGGTTTCGGCGACGAAGCCTGCGCCCGCGCCGTTGACGCGCATCGCCACGTCCGGCTCGCTTTCGGCCTTGTCGACCTGCGTGTAGGCGGCGGCGTTGATGATGGCGTCGCAGCGCACGCTGCGCAGCGACGCGAGAATCATGTCGCGAGAAGAGAGATCGAAGCTGGGGCGGCCGAGCGCCAGCATTTCGACGCCTCTCGGCGCGCGCTCGATGAGCGAGCTGACCACCTGGCCGGTGAGTCCGGTGACGGCGATGCGCTTCATCTTGCCCACGTTAGGCGAAAACCTCCGCCACGTCGCGCAGCCGCGGCCATTTGCGATCCTTTTCCGACAGCACGGCGTTTTCGACGGCGACCGGCCAGTCGACGCCGATGTCAGGGTCGTCCCAGGCGACGCCGCAATCATGCTGCGGCGAATAGAAATTCGTCACCTTGTAAATGACTTCCGTGTCGGGCTCGAGCGTGACGAACCCATGCGCGAATCCGATGGGAATGAACAGCTGCCGCCAGTTCTCCTTCGAGAGTTCGACGGCGACGTGACGCCCGAACGTTGGCGACGACCGCCGCAGATCGACGGCGACGTCGAGAATTCGGCCGTTGACCACCCGCACCAGCTTGTCCTGCGCGAAGGGCGCGGTCTGAAAGTGCAAGCCGCGCACCGTGCCGACGTCGCGCGATAGCGAATGATTGTCCTGGACGAAATCGAAATTCAATCCGGAGTTCGCCCAGGTCTTTTCATTATGCGTTTCACTGAAGAAGCCGCGCTCGTCGCCGAATTTTTTTGGCGTGACGAGCTTCAGCCCCGAAAGCTCAAGATCTTCGAACAAACGTCCCCCCTGTCGCGCGTCACGCGACGGCTTGCTCTTCCTGCTCGGCAAGCACGCCCAGCCGCTCGCCGCGATATGTGCCCGAGCGGATGGCCTGCCACCAGTCGGAATTGTCGAGATACCAGCGCACGGTCTTGCGAAGACCGGTCTCGAATCGCTCCGCCGGCCGCCATCCGAGTTCGCGCTCGATCTTCGTGGCGTCGATGGCGTAACGCAGATCATGTCCTGGCCGATCGGAGACGAAGGAGATGAGATCGCGATGCGGCCCGGCGCGCCGCGGACGGAACTCGTCCATCAGCTCGCAGATCGCTTCAACGACGTCGATGTTGCGCCACTCATTGCGCCCGCCGACATTGTAGGACTCGCCGACTTCCCCCTCGCGCGCCACGCGCATGAGCGCCGAGGCGTGATCCTCGACATAGAGCCAGTCGCGCACATTCTCGCCGCGGCCATAGACCGGCAGCGGCTTCTCTTCGATCGCGTTGATGATGGTGAGCGGAATGAGCTTTTCCGGGAAATGATAGGGGCCGTAATTATTGGAGCAGTTGGTGACGATCGTCGGCAGACCGTAGGTGTGGCGCCAGGCGCGCACGAGATGGTCGGAGCCCGCTTTCGACGCCGAATAGGGCGACGTGGGGGCGTAGGGCGTGTCTTCCCGGAAGAGCCCTTCCGCGCCGAGCGCGCCGAACACCTCATCGGTGGAGATATGCATGAAGCGGAAGGCGCGCGCGCGGGCGCGATCGAGATTGCGCCAGTAGTCGAGCGCCGCCCGCAGCATGACGAAGGTGCCGACGACATTGGTCTCGATGAAGGCCGCAGGCCCGTCGATCGAGCGATCGACATGGCTTTCGGCGGCAAGATGCATGACGACGTCGGGCTGAAAATCCTCGAAAACGCGCGCGACGGCGGCGGCGTCGCAGATATCGGCCTGCACGAATGAGAACCGCGGGCTGTCGGCGACGGGCCGCAGCGAGGCGAGATTCCCCGCATAGGTGAGCTTGTCGAGGACGAGAATCTGATCGACGCCCTTGCGGATGATTGTGCGCGCTACGGCCGAGCCGATGAAACCAGCCCCGCCTGTGATCAATATCTTCATCAAAGCCCCGCTTCTCGCTATCGCTTCGCCCTGAAATCCGCGCCTTCACGCCCGCGCAGGCGAGCTTTATTGCGAAGGCGACGGTCGGCGCTTTCGCCGTTTACGCGCACTATGTGGCGGAACAACGTCATGGGATTGCATAAGAATTTGGCGCTGTCGCAAGCGAGACGGCGCCGGCGGCGACGCGCGGCCGGCGAATTGCGCGACCGCAGGGCGCGCGGATATGCTCCAGCTGACTTCAGCTTCGCATGGCGGCGGCGCCATGCCTCACTCTCAGGCGCGGCCGTCAATGTGGAGAGAACAGTTCGACTATTTCTGGGATGGCCGGCGACGGCTGGCGATCGGCTGGTTCGACGGCGCCGAACGCGCGGCCGCCGCCGCGGTTCGTCCGGAACTTACGGTCATCTCGGCGCGCGACGAGCGCTTCACGAGCGCGCCCGCGCTCGTCGACGTCATTGAACCCGCGCGTTGGCGCGCCCGCATCATCATCATCGATCTGCCGCCCGAACATCGATTCGTTCGTTTGACCGCCGCCGACGGCGCCGATCTCATCCTGGCCCTCGTTGCCGAGCGCGACCTGCCGCAAGGCGGCGAATGGCGTCTGCTTTTGACGCTGCTGCCGGACGCGGGCGGCGCCGACCCCGTCGCCTTTCGGCTCGCGGGTTTTCCGGCGCGCGGCGACGTCGAACGACTATCGCGCGAGCAGACCACGGTGGCCGGCGCGCGACTGGTCTGGGCGATCGGCCAGCGCCGCGCCGTGGAGCGCGCCGACGGCGCCGTCGTCATTCGCCTTGCGCTGACGCGCCGCGTCTTCCCAGCCTATCAGAGCCGACTGGTTCTGGAGGCGGCGCCCTTCGAGACGGCGGCGGCCGGCGACGCGCGCGAAGCGCCTTTCGCCATCATGGAACACTGGCTGCGCGAGTCCGGCGCGCCGCGCGTCGTCCTTCGCCTGCGCATTCCCGATTCGATCGAAGAGAGCGCGACGCTGCTCGGCCGATGCAGCGTCGCGCTCGCGATGAACCAGCGCCGGCGGCTCAAAGGCTGGACTCTCGATCAGCGGGCGGCGGGCGAACCCGCCGTCGATCCGCTGACCTTCGAGGACATTCGACAGGCGACAGGCGATCCGCATGAATATCCCGACGCCGCCGAAACAGCGGAGCCGGTCGTCGTCGGCAATCTTTTGGCGCTGCTGATCGATCCTGAAGAGGCGGAGATCGACGGCGTCGCCCTGCGCCGCAGTCGCGAAAAAAGCGCGCCCGGCATGGGCGAGACCGTCGAGATCGAATTCTACGGCGCGGCGCTTGGCGACGACGTCGGCCTCGTCTGCCCGGCCGCGGGGCCCGGCGATCTCGGCGTCGCGCCGGTCGATCCGGGCGGACCGCCCTTCGCCCGTCTGTTTCGCGTCGAGGGCGACGGGCTCGCGGCCCGCCGTGCGACAGACGACGAGGGAATAATCGACGAACTCATGCGCCGCGCCGCCGATGCCGCGCGCGCCGCGAGCGGCGCAGCGGCCCGCGCCGTGGCGGAGCGCGCCGCGGGGCTGAGGGGCCGGCGCGACAAGCTCGTGGCCTCGTTCAACGCCGCCTTTTCGCGCGCGGAAGTCGCCGCGCGGTTCGAGCCGCCAGGTCTGTGGGAGGCGCTCGAGCCTCTCGCACAGGCGAGTTTCGCCGCGCTCCTCCTCGGCGCGCCGGCGCCGGCACGCGCGAGGCTGCAGCAGCTCGGGGGCTATGGCGCTTTTTGCGCGGATCCCGTCCTCGCGGCGGCGATCGCGCAGGGCGGCGACTTCGCGCAATCGGCGCGGCTTCCCGCGGACGCCGCCGCAGCGCGCGGCGCGCCATCTCTCCTCGCGCGCTATCTCGACGCCTGCGGCGCCCGAGGCATGGCGCCGGCCGGCGTTGACGCCGCGCAGGAAGCGCGACTCATGCGCGCGCTCTTGAAGGAGGCGGACCTCGCCGCGCTGCGCGAAGCGCGCATCGCTCTGGCGATCGACGACGGCGTGCGGCGCGAAGCGGCGAACGCGGCGCGACTCATCGCCGACGCCTCCGGCGTCGAACGGGCGCGCGCGCATTTTGCCGAAGAGGGCGCGATGGACGCCGCCGACATGCTCGACGCCTATCTCGACTTGCGGCGCATGGGGGGCTGGGCGCCGCCGCATGAAGCGCCGACGCTCGCGGCGCTCGTCGCGCGCGCCGGAGTCGAACTCGACGCCGCGCGGCTCGAAGCCGAAAGCCTCGCGCAGGCGCCGCCGACGCAGGAGCGGTCAAAGGGACTTTTCGCCGCGATGCGCGGCCTGTTCGGCCGCTGAGGACTGCGTCTATTCCCCAAGCATAATCTCCTCCGCGCGAAGGCGCCAAAGCAACAAAAGTCGCTTCCAGGGAATGTGACAACGAATTGGCGTATCGTGCGGCGGAACGCTTCGCGTAAGCAACGCTGATGACTTCGGTGCCCCATGCCATTTTCGGGATTGAGCCGGGAGCAAAAGCGCTCAGCGCTGAATGATCTGCGGCAGGCGCTTTTTCAGCACGAGCTCTGGTACGAGAATTTCAACAGAACCATCATATGCGGCCAAGTTCCGGACGAACGCGATCTCCAGGACGGCGCGAACTACAGTTGGCCGCTTGGACAATGGCTGCATGGCGACGGCGCCAGTCGTCTGGGTTTGCACCCAAGTTTTTCCCAGATCTTGGCCGCGCACGAACTAATGCACCGCCATGCGGCGATCATGCTACGGATCGCGGCGGAACATCGGTCCATTCCCCTTGAGGACTATGAATTGTTCCTGTCGGCTCAGAAACAGGTTCGCGCACAATTGGTGACGATAAAGCACGAACTCGAGGACGCGCTCCGCAATCGCGATCCATTGACCGGCGCGGGCAATCACATCGCGATGTTGACGACGTTGCGTGAGCGGCAGGCGCTCGCGCAGCGACCCACATGCCTCGTGATGATGGACCTGGATCACTTCAAGGAGGTGAACGACACATATGGCCACACGCTGGGCGATGAATTTCTCGTGCAATACGCAGAATTTGTGATGTCCCACTTGCGGCCTCATGACGAGTTTTTTCGATTTGGAGGCGAGAAATTCCTCTACGCCGCCTTGGATGCGGACCTCGAGCAGGGTCGCGCAATTGCCGAGCAGTTGCGAGAAGGCTTGTCGAACAGGGAGTTCTTCGTCGAGGGCTATTTGCCGCTGACAGTGACCGCTTCCTTCGGTCTTGCGATACTCGACCCATCCGCGCCGGTGGAACAATCGATTGACCGCGCCGACCAAGCCTTGCATGCGGCAAAAGCCGCAGGTCGAAATCGGATCGCAATCTGGGAGGCTCCAAATTAGGGGCAGTCCACAAACGGGACGAGTTCATGCGCTGCTGAGGCGGGATTCGACTCGCCGGCGCATCACGCCAATCGACGAACCGCAAACTCGCCAGTCACGAGAACGTAATCGACAGGCGATAGCGATGCGGCTTTCAAAACCCGTAAATTTTCGCCCCGCCGGCACCGAGTCGGCGGGGAGTTTCGCCGTGTTCACAGAGCGTGACCACATCGGAGGGTGGTTGAGTTGGAAGCGTTGGGCGCCAGGCGACGCTTGCCCGAACGCTCGAGCGCCCATAGGTGGAGATCACATGCAACCCGGAAACTCCGTTTCTTAAAGTTTTCAACGATGTCTGAGTGCAGGGAGGCGGAGGTCGACGAACCTGGTGCTTGGAATCATGTTCAGCGCTGAGCGCCGTTCAATCGCCGCGAGATTTGTTCGCCGGGCTTCCGAAGGATTTCGTGGCGAGAAGCTGCTCGCCCACGTATGCGACGATTGCCCTGAAGCGACGCTGCGGGATTTGACGACAGGCGCTTTTCTAGCGGTCACTCGACAACAGGAGGACCAAGCTGCGGTTCTCGCCATTTATGACGTTGCCATTCTGCTTCGTAAGGCGAATAACTTGGGTATGTGATCCATCGGGGCCGACGCGCATTTGGCTCATGCCATCGGTCCCATGCGACACAACCAGAGGTTCAGAGGCGACATTACGGATAGCGAAAAACGGAAGCGGAAATCTTGCAGCAGTGGATTGAGAGTGTCGGCGGCAGCGTTTCTCCGGGAGAAAGCCTGTTGAAGTCCGTCGAAGTGTCGAAAAAAGGCGACAAGCTGACGATCGTGCTCAAGAAAAAGAAGCCGAAAAAAGAAGCCGGCCAGACAGAGCCATAACTGCGAGCCGACCAAGCCGAAGCAGCGCCGGTCGAACCTACACGCCGCCATAAAAGTGATATAAATTCGTCGCATGAGTGAGATCGAGCTGAAAATCCTGCTCGACGAAACAAAGTCGAGAGAAATTTGGGCGCGGGTGAAGGCGTCGAAGCTGATTCACGACGCGCCTGTGACGAAGACGCTCAGAAGCATCTATCTGGATACGCCGGATCACGCCTTGAATAAGGCCGGGATCGCGCTGAGACTGAGGCGCGATGGGCGGCGGTGGATTCAGGGCGTGAAAACCGGGAGAACTCAGCATGGCGGACTGTCCCAAGTCGGCGAATTAGAGAACCCGGCGCCCGGCGGGCGCGTATGCCTCGATGAGATTCCCGATCAGACGATCCGGGAGGAGATCGTTCGCCGCGTGAACGGCGCGCCGCTGCAGCCTGTCTTCGAGACAGCGATCAAGCGCAGCGCGAGCGAGCTCACGCTTCCCAACGGCACGCGCGCGGAGCTTGCCGTCGACGTCGGCGAGGTTCGGGCTGGCGAACGCTCCGCCCAACTGTCCGAATTGGAGATCGAACTTCTCGCGGGGGAGGCCAGCGGACTGTTCGACATCGCGCATATCGTCGTGCCGGATGGCGGACTGCTGCTCTCCCGCCTTTCCAAGGCGGCCCGCGGCTATCTCTTGGCGGAAGAAGGGCGGATCGACCTGCCCCTCTCGCCCCGCAACGCTGAGAATCTTTCCCTCGATCCGGCGCTGACCGCCGAGCAAGCCGCGCGTGACGTCTTGCGCGAATGCCTCGATCAAATCGCGGTGAACGTGCCGGTCGTTCGTCAGTTGGACGACGTCGAAGGTCCGCATCAGCTGCGGATCGGCCTGCGACGGTTGCGAAGCGCGTTTTCCGTCTTTGCGCCCGTGCTCAGAAGCCCGGAGATGGAGCGGCTTGACGCCGAAGCGCGCTGGCTCGGTCAGGAAGTCGGCGGCGTTAGAGATCTCGACGTCATAGCCAACGACATGGCGCGAAGGGAGGCTGAGATTCATCCGGACGTGCCTGAGCTTTCCGCTTTCGCCGATGTGGTCTTGCGGCAAGCGAGAGAACGCCGCGAGCTGCTGCGCGAGCTTCTCGACGGAGCCCGCGTGCAATCTTTCCTCATCGATCTTACGCGGTTCGTCGAAACGCGCGGCTGGCTTGTGCCCCAGGATTTCGACCAGACCGAGCGGCTGGCGGCGCCGATTGCGGCGCTGGCCGGCCAATCTCTAGACAAGCGCTGGAAGAAGGTCGCCAAGCGCGCTCATGGGCTTGCGACGCTGACGGTCGAACAGCGGCACGAGTTGCGCAAAGAGCTAAAAAAGCTGCGCTATGCCGTCGAGTTTTTCTGCTCGCTCTTTCCGCCGAGACGCGTGGGTCCTTTCTTAAAGCGTCTCAAAAAGCTGCAGAACGTTTTTGGCGATCTCAACGACGCCGCCACGATGAAGGCCATGTTTACGGGAACAGATGTTTCCGGCGCCGGCGACCCGTCGATACAGCGCGCCGTTGGCTGGATGATCGGCGCCAGTCAGGCGCGCGCCGAGTTTGGCTGGACCGGCGCCAAGGCGCTTTGGAGAGACCTCGAACACGTCCGCCCCTTCTGGAAATGACGACGAAGTTCGCCGCTGTCTTGTTGATGGATATCGAATATTCGAGAGGCCTGAAAATCTATGCAGAGCGATCCTTTCAGCGAGATCAACACAACCTTTCGGACGCTCTACGGCGCAAATCGCGATGAAGTGTTCGCATCGGCGCCTCTCTCCGCGGTCACCCTGATTGGAACCGGCGAAATCTGGCGTATCGAGCATGGCGCGGTCGTGAAGTCCTATCCGCCAACGCCGTGGCTCCGCCAGATCAAGTCGTTGATGCATGCGGTCATCGGCGCGCAGGCGACCTGGGCGCGGCTGGTGCGGGGAAAGGATCTTGAGTCGGGGCGACTTGCCGCCGTCCGGCTGAATCAGGCGCTCGAGGAGGCCGTGTCGCGTTTGTCTCATGAGCTGCCCGCCGAGCTGGCGCCGCCGGCGCAAGTCGTTCTTGGCCAGCTTCTTCAGCTCTCCGGGAACTGGTCCGCCGGTCAAATGGCGACGCAAGTAGAATTCCCTGAGGCTCTCCGACAGGTGCAGCCGGAACTCGAAAAGATCATCACCGCGGTCGGAGAAGCGGTCTACGCATCGATCGTCAGGGGTCTGCGCGCCTTCATCGACGAGAGCGATCCCGCTGTTTGGGAGACTTCTCTGTTTTGCGTGTGCGGCGTGGCTTTCGGACGCCGCGACAATATCGAGATCGCAGCCGCAATGTCGCTGATGGGCGAAGATGCGGTGGGCGCCCGCCTTCTCTATCTCGAGAATGCGCACGATCTGCCTCAGGCGATGGCATGTCTCGCTGCGGCTCTCGCGGATCGGGATCTCGGCGAGAGCGTCTTTGGCAATCCTTACCGCATGTGGCGCGATATCCTCGGGGACGTCGCGACGCGGCGCGTCGGCAAAGGCTTTTTCCCCGCGCTCGGCCGGGGAGCGTAAATTCGCAACTGCGATGAACGCTCGCGGCGAATTCAGCGAGCGTTCCTTCGGCGCGAGACGCCTTTCAAGCGCCTCAATAGGGGTGACGGTCCTTTTTGTCTTCCCAAGCGCGGTAAGCGGTCAGTCCGACGTCTCGCTCGAAATTCGGCGTGACGGCGATGCTACGCTGGTCCCAGGGCTTTTTGAAGTCAGCATATTGGAAAGCGTCGTCAAATCCGATGTGGCTGGTGTCCTCGAGACTCGCCGCGAAATATACGTGACTGATGCGCGACCAGTAGATTGCGCTCATGCACATCGGACACGGCGCGCCATTGATGTATATTTCGCAGCCCTTCAGCATCTTGGCGCGCTCGGGGACAAGATCCGGAGAGCCCGGCTCCCTTGGAATCATTTCGAGAATAGTGCCGGCGCCGTAGTCGCTGCCGAGCAGCGCTTTGGGGTTCAGCCGTTGCGAGGCGTCCATGATCGCGGTGATCTCGGCGTGAAAGACGGGACATCCCGTCAGGAGGACGCGATTTTGTCCCCGTCCAATCACTTTTCCGTCTTTCACAATCACGGCGCCAAATGGCCCGCCCCAACCTTTTTCAACCGACTCGGTCGCGAGCGCCGCCGCCTCTTCCATGAATTTGCGCTTATCTTCCAAAGCTTGGATGGGAACCGCGGTGTCGGACGCAGCCGGCGTCGTAGCGGCCGCATTATCCTTCAGCGATTTTGCACGGGAGGCGGCAACTCCACCCGTGGCGGCCACGCCGGCGGCGACCGCGGTGCATGTGATGAAGCTGCGTCGTCCGAACTCGGGCCGAGGGGAATGCTTGGAATTGAAGCCGTTCATGAAAATGCTCCCGATAAGACAGCTTCCCGCATAGAAGCGGAAGCATTGTTCTATGGAGAGACATCAACGGCAAGGTAGCCGGCGCAGCTTTTTCAGACCGTCAATTGGCGCAATGCACACTCTCGCTATACGTGCATTTGCCCGTTGATTTCCGCGGTCGGCCGGGAAGCCTAGAAAAGCCCCGCATTATAGGCGGCGACGTGGCTGAATTCGCCAAACGCCATGGCGATGTTGAGCGCTTCGGCGGCGATGGCGATGGCGATAATTCCGAAAATTCCTGTGGTGATCATCGGTTTCATGGCGCTCTCCTTTCGCGTTAATCGGACCTTAAGGAGAGACGCGCTTTGACGCTGTGCGCCGGCGCACAAGGCTCCGCGAGGGAAGCGCCTTCGGCTTAGCGCGACCGCCGAACGCCAGTTTCGCTTGGATCGCAGCGACGCTAGTGTCCTGACTCTCAATTGGCGCCCAAAAACTCAAGCGGCGTCGGCGGTGACGAGCGCCGCGCGGGCCCGATGGATTTTTTCAAGGATAGCCTCGCCTTTCGCCGTCCACTTATAGGGACGCGGATTCGCGTTGCGCTCGGCGAGATAAGCATTGATGTCGTCGACGAGTTCTTGAACCGAGGCGAAGCTACCCGAGCGGATCACGTCCTCGGTGAGATCGCGAAAGAACCGCTCGACCAAATTGAGCCACGAGGACGATGTTGGGGTGAAATGCATCTTGAAGCGCGGGCGCTTCGCGAGCCACGCCTTCACCTTCGGATGCTTGTGGGTGGCGTAATTGTCAGCGATGAGGTGGATATCGAGGCCCTTCGGCGTCTCGCGCTCGATCTGCTTCAAGAAGCGCAACCATTCGACATGCGTGTGGCGCGCTTCGGTGCGCGCGATCAGCTTTCCTTCGAGATAGTCGAGCGCGGCGAACAGCGTGGTCGTTCCGTGTCGCTTATAGTCGTGCGTCATCGTGCGCGGATGACGCGGGCCAAGCGGCAGGCCGGGTTGCGAGCGTTCCAGCGCTTGGCATTGGCTCTTCTCGTCGCAGCACAACACCAGCGCCCGCTTGGGCGGATCGAGATAGAGTCCGATCACGTCCCAAAACTTCTCTTCGAAACTTGGATCGTTCGACAGCTTGAACGTCTCGACGACATGCGGCTTCAAGTCGTTCTTCGACCAGATGCGTTGCACGCTGCTCGGCGAGACGCCGGCGTGGCGGGCCATGCTGCGCACGCTCCAACGGCTTCTGCCTTTCGGCGGCCGGGTGACCTCGGCCACGACGCTTTCGATCTTTTTCACGGGCAACGAAGGCTTGCGCCCACGTCCCGCCGCTTCTTCGAGGCCGGCAAGCCCGCGCGTCTCGAAACGTTTCGACCAGGTCGAGACGCGCTTCGCCGTCGTCTTCAATCGCGCAGCTATTTCGGCGACGCCAATGCCTTCGAGCCTCAAAAGAATGATCTGAGCCCGTTCGCGCTCACGCACCAAGCAGGTTCGCGAACGCAACCGACGTCGCAACTCTTCCGCTACCGCTGCCTCCGTCTCAAGCCGCTTGATCGGCCGCGCCATCGGGCCCTCCGCCATGCAAATCAATCTCAAACCAATAATAGTCAATATTTGAGAGACAGGACACTAGCCGGTGACCAGCGTTCTACCGGTAGAACACGGCGGCCGCCAGCAAGAGCGCGAGCAGCAGGCTCAGCGTCTGCCAGAAAATGAGAGGATTGCGCTCGTAGAGAGACTTCTTGCGCAGCGCCAGCGGTTGTCCGCGCGCCGAGCCGTTTTCGAGTTCGAAGGCGAATTCCAGCACATCGCCGAAACGGTCGCCGCGCTCGACGGCGATCGCCTTGAGGATCGCGGCGTCGAGCCAGGCGGGAAGGTCCGGTCTCTTGAGCGCGAGCGGCGGCGCGTTCGTGAAGCGCGGTCTGCTGAAGGGCTCGATTTCGCCGTAAGGGTAGCAACGGCTGAACATGCGATAGACCGTTACGCCGAGCGCAAAGAGATCTGACGCTTCATCGCCGGCGGCGCCATCGAAAAGCTCGGGGGCCATATAGCTCGGCGTGCCTGGCGCATGCGCTTCCGGCAAATTCTCGAGGTTCGGCGCGCGACAGACGCCAAGATCGACCAGCCGCAGCCCGCCATCTGCGAGCAGAATGACATTGTCCGGCTTGATGTCGCGGTGAATCACGCCGCAACGATGCAGCGTGGCGATTGCGCGCGACAGACGCGCGGCGATTGAAACGCCCTCGGCAAGATCGATCCGCGGCTCTCGAGCAAGACGCCGCTCCAGCGTCTCGCCTTCGTAATAAGGCATCACGGAATACAGGCGCGTCTGTCGGCCGGGGAGCAGTTCGATCACTTCGCCGATGAACGGACTTCGCACCCGCGCAGCGACCCAGGCTTCGTTGACGAAGGCCAGCCGATAGGCTGTGTCGTCGGCGACGCGCGGATGCGGAAATTTCAACGCGACATCTTTGCCGTTCTGCGTATCCGTGGCGCGCATCAGCCGGCTGTAGCGCCCTTCGGAAAGCAGCGCGTCGATTTGGAAATCATCGATGCGATCTCCTACAGCCGGCAATTCGCGGATCGGCAGTCCCGCGAAGGCGGCTGACAAGGCGCGCGCATCGGCGGGCGGCACATCGACGATGTCGACGACGAGCGCCGTGACGTTGTCGTTGCTGCCCATGTCGAGCGCGGTCTGAATGATTCTTTCCGACGTCTCCTGCGGGCCGCGCCTTTCGGCGAGCAGCGCGCAAAGATCTTCGTCTGTCAGTGCGCCATGAACGCCATCCGAACAGAGCAGAAAGCGATCATGAAGATTGAGACTGAGCATTCCCTGATCGAACAGGAGCGCATCCTCGAAACCCACGGCGCGAAGCAGCGCATGCGCAAAATCGCCGCGGCCGATGGTGTGATCCTTCGTCAACCCCTCGAAGTCGTCGCCAGCGAGTCGATAGACACGGGAATCGCCAACATGGAAGATGAAAGCCTTGCGACGCGACAGGATCAGCGCGCTGAACGTCGTCGCCATGCCTTCCAGAGCAGGATCGACCCTCGATTGGGCCGCGATCCAGCTGTTGGCCGCTTCGAGCGAACGGGACGCGGCGCGGCTGACGCCCAAAGTCTCCGGATGCGCATAATAGCCGTCGATGAAAATGCGCACAGCGGTTTCCGCCGCTGCGCGCCCGCCCTTGTGACCGCCGACGCCATCGGCGACGGCGGCGACGACGCCCTGCAAGGCGCCGGCGCCGCCCGGACCGAGGCAATAGGCCACGTAATCCTGATTGTCCGGCCGTCGGCCCTTCTGTGTGGAAAAGCCCGCTTCGACTCGAAGATCATGCACGACGCGGACCGACACGAAGGTTTCTCGTCTTCAGATTCGCGCGCCGGAAACCGCGCCCCAGGTGGTGCGCCAGCGCGTCCTGACGAACACCAAGCCTACGAGGCCGAGGAGCGCAAGGAAACCGAAGAAGACGAAACCGGCGGTGAAGCCTCCCGTCGCGCCTTTTGAGAAGGCCAGCGCCTTGGCGAGGAAAAACCCGCCGAGGCCGCCAGCCGCGCCGACAAGCCCTGTCATCGCGCCGATCTCACGACGGAAACGTTGCGGCAGCAGCTGGAACACCGCGCCATTGCCCATGCCGAGAGACAACACGCCGATGGAGAACAGCGCCACCGCCGCAAAAGCGACCGGCGGCAGCTGCATCAGGCTCCAACCCGCGACGCCCTTGGCCGGCGCGGCCCCGGCCGGAAGAAAGGCGACGGCGAAATAACAGGCGGAGACGATGAGGAAGAGAAACGACAGCGTCTTCACGCCGCCGATGCGGTCCGCGATATAGCCGCCGACCGGCCTGAACCCCGAGCCGAAAGCGACGATCAGCGCGACCATCAGTCCCGCGGCGACGCCCGTCGCGTGGTATTGCGTCGTGAAGTAGAGCGGCAGCGCGGAGGCGAGACCGACGAAGCCGCCGAAGGTGATGAAGTAGAAGAACATGAACCAGCGGCTGTCGGAGTCCGCGAGCATTTTGCCGTAGTCGGCGAGATCAATCGTCGTTCTGGCGCCTGGCGCGTCCTTGGCGGCCAATGCGTAGACGAGCAGCACCACGACCATCAGCGCCAGAAGAACGCCATAGACGGTTTGCCAACCGTAAGCCTCCGCGATCGATGGCGCAAAAAGCGTGTCGAGCACGACGCCCATATTGCCGGCGCCGGCGATGCCCATCACCAGCCCCTGATACTGCGGCGGATACCAGCGGCCGGCCTGCGGCAGGGCGACGGCGAAGGACGCGCCGGCAATTCCCAGCGAGAGGCCGAAAAGCGCGATCGCCATCGAACTGCTCAGTCCGAAGACGCACACGAGAGAGACGGCGAACATCACGATCGCCTGAGCGACGACGCCCGTCATCTTCGGGCCGATCGCGTCGGCGAGAAGGCCGAGCGGAACGCGAAAGAACGCCCCGCCGAGAACGGGAATCGCGACCAGCGAGAGTTTGTCCTCAACGGAGATCGGCATGCCCTTGGTGATGTAGATCATCAGCGGGCCAAGGGAGACCCAAGCCATGAAGCTGACGTCAAAGTAGAGGAAGGCCGCAAGCAGCGTCGGCCAATGACCGGCCTTCTTAAAATCCGAGAGTTTCATCAGATGCTCCTTCTATCATGTTGGTTAGGTCCTCTCGCGGCGAATCCGCCGCAGACGCGGCCGCAAGAGAGATCTTGACGAGACGTTCGATTTCCGGACGGCATGAGCCGCAATTGGACCCCGCGCGCGTGGCCTTGCCGACGTCTAACGCGGAGCGGCAACCTTCTTCGATTGCGGCTTCGATCTGTTTCTGGCCGACGCTGAAGCACGAACAGACGAGGGGACCGTCATTGGCCGGTCCCCTGGCCGAGCGTCCTGACAGCAGCGACAGCCGCTGCGAAGCGTCGACGCGGTCTCGGGCAAAGAGTTCGAGCGCCAGGTCCCAGGAGGGCGGAACGGGAGCCAGAGACCAGACGAGCGCTGCGTGGTCCTCGGCGAAGGCGGCGCCCGAATAGAGCGCCTTTGTTTCATCGATCAGCTGGATGACGTCTTCGCTCGCGGCGGCGCGAATGACGGCGGTCCAATCGTTATCCGAGAGATCGGCGGCGACGCGATAGCCGTAGCCTTTCGCAATCGCCACTCGCGTCCACCAGACGTTGCAAGGCAGCGCCAGCGGCTTGCGGGAGAGCAGGAAGCCCTGGCGCGCAAAACGCAGCGGCGTGACGGAGGCGGGCGTCGCCTTCGATTCCGGCTGACCCGAGAAGGGATCGACGAAAGGCGCCACAAGCGCGCCGATGCGCGCATCAGCGGCGGTTTCGTCCGTCCAGTGGATCGGCGCAAAAATATGCCCCGCGGGCTGACGATCGGTCGTTATGACGCGCAGCGCGCAGCTCCCGTAAGGCGTGGCGACGCGGGCGAATCCGCCGTCTTCCACGGAAAGACGCGTGGCGTCCGACGGATTTATCTCGACGAAGGGCTCGGAGAGATGCCGCGCGAGGCGTGGGCTCACGCCGGTGCGCGTCATCGTGTGCCATTGATCGCGAATGCGGCCGGTGTTGAGCCGAAGCGGAAACTCAGCCGTCTGCCGGGTGGCCAACCTCGGCTTCGCCGGCGCGATGAATGTCGCCCGTCCATCCTTTGAGAAGAAGCCGCCATCGGCGAAGAGGCGCGCGCGCTCTTTGGGTTCTCCGTCGCGGATCGGCCATTGCGCTGGTTCGAGCGCGTCATATTCGCGGTCGCTCAGCCGCGCGAGTCCGCCAATGTCGAAAGCGCGCGTTCCATCATTCTCGAATGCCGATAGCGCGGCGTGCTCGCGAAAGACGTCCCCGGCCGAGCGGTAGTTGAAGCCTGCAAAACCCAGTCGCCGGGCGACTTCAGCGAAAATGGCCCAGTCGGCGCGCGTTTCTCCCGGCGAAGGCAAGAACGCGCGTTGGCGGGAGATGCGGCGCTCGGAATTCGTCACCGTGCCGCTCTTTTCGCCCCACGCCTGCGCCGGCAAAAGCAGATGCGCGCCGCCGTTAATCGTGTCATTCGACGCCACATTGTCGGAGACGATGAAGAGTTCGAGCCTGCCGAGCGCTTCGCGCGCCGCATCAGCGTTTGGGAGAGACGCCGCGGGATTGGTTCCCACGACCCACAGCGCCTTGATGTCGCCGCGCGCGATGGCGTCGAACATCTGCACCGCCTTCAGCCCTTCGCGCGTCGCGATGCGCGGCGCATTCCAGAAGCGGCGAACGCGATCGATGCTCTCGGCGTCGAAGCCCATATGCGCGGCGAGGCTGTTGGCGAGCCCGCCGACCTCGCGTCCGCCCATGGCGTTCGGCTGGCCGGTCAGGGAGAAGGGCGACGCGCCAGGCTTGCCGACGCGTCCCGTCGCGAGATGGCAATTGATGATGGCGTTGACCTTGTCGGTCCCCTGCGCCGACTGGTTGACGCCTTGCGAGAAGGCTGTGACGGTGCGCGGCGTCTGCGCGAACAATTCGAAAAAGGACGCAATGTCGACCTCGCGCAGTCCGGTGGCGAGAGCGGTCGCTTCGATCGAGGCCGAAATATTCTGCGCGCCTTCGAGCGCTTGCTGCAAACCTGCCGTGTGACGACGGACGTATTCATCGTCGAAGGCGGCGACCTTCGTGAGATAGACGAGCAGACCGCAAAACAGCGCCTGATCCGCGCCCGGCGCTATCTGCAGGAACAGATCGGCGGATTCCGCCGTCGGCGTGCGCCGCGTGTCGATGACGACGAGCTTGGCGCCGCGCGTCTCCTTGTTGCGCATGATGCGCTGAAACAGAATCGGGTGACACCAGGCGGCGTTCGAGCCGACGAGCACAATCAGATCGGCTTCGTCCAGATCCTCGTAACAGCCCGGCACCACGTCGGCGCCGAAGGCCCGCTTGTGGCCGGCGACGGTGGAGGCCATGCACAGGCGCGAATTGGTGTCGACGTTCGCCGAACCGATGAAGCCCTTCATCAGCTTATTGGCGACGTAATAGTCTTCGGTCAGCAGCTGGCCCGAGAGATAGACCGCGACCGCGTCGGGCCCGTACTGATCGACGATTCGGCGAAGGCCCCTTGCCACTTCATCAAGCGCCGCATCCCAGCCTATGCGCGCGAGGCGCCCGTCGGCCTCACGGCGCATTGGATGGAGCAGACGTCCTTCGAGCCCCAGCGTTTCGCCGAGCGCCGAGCCCTTGGAGCAGAGCCGGCCAAAATTGGCCGGGTGCGCCGGATCGCCAACGACGACGCCGCCCTCGGGCGCGAGCACGCCGCAACCGACGCCGCAATAGGGGCAGGTGGAGCGCGTCGCGGTCGTTTGACGAGACCCGGCGGGCGCTTCCAGATTCTCGTGCGGCGTCGCCGCCAGTACTCCGTCGAGCATCAGCGGCCTCAATAGACGTCCTGCTGGTAGCGGCCACTCTTCTTGAGCTGAGCGACGAAGGCGACCGCCTCATCGACGCTGCGCGCGCCAAATTCGGCGACGACGTCGACAAGCGCGCGCTCGACATCCTTGGCCATGCGCTGGGCATCGCCGCAGACATAGAAATGCGCGCCTTCCGCGAGCCATGCCCATAGTTCGCGGCCTGACTGGCGCATGCGGTCCTGCACATAGAATTTCTCCGCCCCGTCGCGCGACCAGGCGAGGGACAGGCGGGTCAGCAGACCCGTCGCCTTCATCGTTTCGAATTCGTCGGCGTAGAAGAAATCGCAGGCGGAGCGCTGATGTCCAAAGAAAAGCCAGTTCTTGCCGGCCGCACGGGTCGCCGCGCGCTCCTGCAGAAAGGCGCGAAACGGCGCGACGCCGGTGCCCGGCCCAACCATGATGATCGGCGTCGCAGGATCGTCCGGCAGCGCGAAGCCATGCGCCGCTTGCACATAAACGGAGATTTCCTCACCCGGCGCGACGCGCTCCGCGAGAAAGGTCGAGGCGACTCCGAGACGCTTGCGTTTGCCGATGACGTAGCGAACCGCGTCGACTGTCAGCGACAGGCGTCCCGGCTTCGCCTTGGGCGATGACGAAATGGAGTAAAGTCGCGGCTGCAGCGGCTCAAGCGCTTCGACGAAGGCCTCCGGGTGGGGGCGCGCGTTCGAAAACTTCTGCAGCACGGCGAGCACGTCGAGCATCGTGGCGTCGCCGTCGGGGTCCTCGCCCTGGGCGAGCAAGCGCGCCTTCTCGCGCTGAGCGCCGCCGGTGATGAAGGAGATCAGTTCGAAAAGCGCATCCGGCGCCAAGGAGAGCGAAACGTCGCTCAGCAGAACATCGCGCAGCGTCTTGTCGCGCACCGGCGTCACATGCGAGGCGCCGAGCATGGCGATGATCTGGTCGACGAGGCCAAGATTATTCTTGGGAAACACGCCGAAGCTATCGCCAGCCCTGTAGCTCAGATCGCTTCCGGCGAGGTCGAACTCGACATGCCAGGTCTCCTTCTCCGAGCCATCCCTGTTCAACCGACGTCGCGAAAGGAAAGTCGCGCTGGCGGGATTGTCGCGAGAGCGGCCCGGCGCCGAAGCGATGGGCGGTTCCACCCGCGCAATATTGGCCGGCGCTGGCGGCGCCTGGTCCAGCTCCGCCGCCAGCGACTTCAGCATCCGAGCCGTATCCTTGCCGCCAGGCGCGCACAGATTGAGACGCTCTTCCTTTCGGGCGGCGAGCGCATCCGCATAGGCTTCGCAATTGTAGCCGCACTGGCCGCAGTCCTGTTGCGCCATGGCCGCCATCATGCGCCGGCGTAGCGGACGGCCTTGCGCAAGCTGCATGCGCGCATCGAGCGCCAATGTCTGATCATGCCAGGGCGCTTCGCCATCATCGCCCTCGCTCGGCGGACCGCCCAGCACGGCGGCGTTGGCTTCCGGCGAAAGCGGCGTGATCGCGCCGTCATCCGGCGCGGCGAAGCCGGCGAAGAAGCCGCTAAGCCAGGCGCGCTGTTCGGGCGTGAAAGGCGCGTTCGGCGGAATGAGGAAAGGCGGGGAGGACTGATGAGTCACGCCATGCTCTCCTCATTGACGAGACGGCGCAGCGTCCCGATGTCATGACGGCGCACGAAAGCGACGAAGGTTTCGTCCGCGTTCGCGCGGTTGTCGCGATAGGCGCGAAGAATTTTCGCCACCGTCTTAGGCGCGTCTTCCGCTTTGACATTCTGATAGAACTCGGACGCGACGCCGGCATCCTGCGCAAAGCCGCCGCCGACGAGAATGTGATAGCCCTCGACCGTATCGCCGTCGTCATTCACCGGCACGCGCGCTCCGATCAGCCCGATGTCGCCGATGTAATGCTGCGCGCATGAGTGATGGCAGCCCGTGAGATGTATGTTGATCGGCGCATCGATCGGCGCAGATTTTTCGCAATGGGCCGCGATTTCTTCCGCGTGCCGCTTGGTGTCGGCCGCAGCGAAACGGCAGCCGGAATTACCCGTGCAGGCGACGAGTCCGGCGCGGATTGGCGAGGCCTCTGTCGAAAGGCCAAGCCGCTCAACCATGGCGGCGGCATCCGCGACGCGATCGTCGGCGACGCCGGTGATCAGCACATTCTGCCAGACGGTGAGACGCAGCCCGCCGTCGCCGAATTGGCGCGCGATCTCGGAAAGACCGCGCGCCTGCTCGGGGGTAAAACGACCGACCGGCAGCGTCACGCCGATCCAATTCAAGCCTAGCTGTTTTTGCCGATGCACGCCGACATGCGCGGCGCGATCCTGGCGCGGGCGCGCGGCGATGGCGTCGGCCCCGACGCGAAGCAGTTTGCGTTTGAGCTTTTCTTCGACGGCGGCGAGGAATCTGTCGAAGCCCCACGCGTCGAGCACATATTTCAGCCGAGCCTTGGCGCGGTTCGTGCGGTCGCCATGCTCGATGAACACTCGCAGGACCTTGTCGGCGACGTCGACTGCTTCGTCCGGCGGCACGATGACGCCGGTGTCGCGCGCAAAATCCTTGTGGCCGGTAATGCCGCCGAGCGCGAGACGGAAATAGACGCCCGGCGCGACGCCATGCCCGTCTTTCACAACGACGGCCTGAAAGCCGATGTCATTCGTGTCTTCGAGCGCGCCAATCAATCCCGCGCCGTCGAAGGCGATGTTGAACTTGCGCGGAAGGCCATACAGCGAACGATCATTCAGGATGTGATGATGCATGGCGCGCGCATAGGGACGCGTGTCGATAAGCTCCTGCGGATCGACGCCGGCGGTCGGCGTGCCGGTGATATTGCGGACATTGTCGGCGCCGGAGCCTTTGCTCCAGAGCCCGAGATCCTGAACCGCCTCGACAATCTTCGCGGCGTTCTTCGGCGCAATCTCGCGAATCTGAATGTTGGCGCGCGTCGTCACATGCAGATAGCCGCCGCCATAGTTCTCCGCGAGATCCGCGAAGCCGGCGAACTGCCAATGGGTGAGCGCGCCGTTGGGGATGCGCAGCCGGCACATATAGGAATCCTGCGTCGGCGCGACATAGAAGAGCCCGTAGTAGCGCCAGCGGAAATTGTCGGCCGGCTTTGGCGGCGCATTCTCCTTTGCTTGCGCGACGAGACGCGGCCAAGCGTCGAACGGATGTTCCTCGCGTTTCCACTTCTCCTGATCGGTCACCTTGCCGCCCGCGGCGGCGACGCGATCCTGCGCGGCGATATGCGCGGCGTCAGGGCCCATCGGCTGAGCCTGCGCAGGTGCCGTCTTCTGTCCGCTGCGTGCGGAGAAGCCGGCGGCAAAGCCTTCGAGATAGCGCTTCTGATCGAGCGTGAAATCGACGGACATCTTTAGGCGGCCTTCTGGATCGTCGGACCGAACATCAGTTCGTCGCACATGGAAGACATGTCCGCGCCGGAGCGGATGAGATCGAGGATATCGGCGGCGCCGCTCGTATCTCCGATCAGGATCGCGCCAACCAGTCGATCGTCGCGCATGACGAACTTGCGATAAATTCCCATGCGCGGGTCTTTGCAGACGATCCGGCGCGCATCGCCGTCGCCGAGATAGTCGCCCGCCGAGAAAACGCGCACGCCGGAAACTTTGAGATTGGTGGAAACGACGCTGCCGGGGTAGGACGCGTCTTGCCCTGCGAGGCGCATGGCGAGAACGCGACCCTGCTCATAGGCCGGCTCGACGAGACCGTAGCAGACGCCGCGATGTTCGGCGCATTCGCCGATGGCGAAGACGCCGGACGCGCGCGTCTCAAGACCGTCGTCGACGATCACGCCGCGCCCGACGTCGAGACCCGCATGTCGCGCAAGCTCGGCGTTCGGCTGAATGCCGACCGCGAATATAACGGCGTCCGCTGGCACAATTCGACCGTCAGCGAACTCGACGCTTTCCACTCGGCCCGCGCCGGTGATGCGCGCTGTGTGAGCGTTGAGAAGAACACGCACGCCTCGTTCTTCGACAAGACGGGCCAGGATCTCGGCGCCGCCCGCATCGAGTTGACGCTCCATCAGCCGATCCATGACATGGACGAGAGTCGCCTCGACGCCGCGCCGGGCAAGACCATAGGCGGCTTCGAGTCCAAGAAGGCCGCCGCCGATGACGAGTGCGCGCTTGCCCTTGCTTATGCGGGAAAGCGCCTCGACGTCCTGCACGTCGCGAAACGTGTGGACTCCGGGAAGCTCCGCGCCCTCGATCGGCAGCCTCGCCGCGCGCGACCCGGTGGCGAGCATGGCCTTGGAATAGGCGACGCTATCGCCGTTATCGAGCATGAGGCGTCTTGCGGCGGCGTCGATCGCTACTACCCTGCGGCCGCTCAGCGTCTCGACGCCGGCCGCGCGCCACCATTGCGAGGATCTGAGTTCGATGTCGTCGACCGACAAGTCTCCGGCCAGCACGGAAGACAGCAGCACGCGATTATAGGCAAGGCGCGGCTCTTCGCCGATCACGAGAATATCGTATTGGCCTGGCGCACGGTTCGTCAGCTCTTCGACGAAACGCGTCGCCGCCATGCCTGCGCCGATGACGACAAGCTTTTCGCGGCTCTTACAATCCTTCAATCCAGTCATGTGTCGACTCTGCTGAACGGCCGAACGGTCCGGTCACAGGTCGCTTCGCCTAAGTCTGGTGCGAATGGGCAAGACGACCGAAGCGCGACGCAATTGCGAAGCCGCTTCTGTGACAGAGCCCAGCCTTGGGCTCGTTCCGGCGGACCGGCGGTCGTCGTTGACCGGATAGGGAAATGCAGGTTCCGGGCCAGACGCGGCCATCTTGCGCTTTCCCGCCGAATGCAGGCGTTTGGCGCTTGTCAGCGGCATTGGCCGGCGAGCGGGGGCGCCAAATGCTTAGGCGGTAGGCGCCTAACTTCTGGCGGTTTCGAGCAGCGGTTCAGCGCTCACGCGCGTTGCCCGATGGCGAAGCCGGCGAGATAAGCCTCATAGCTCTGGCCCTCGAAGGACGGTCCCGCAAAGGCGTCAATCTCGCGCTGAACATGCGCGCCGCCGATCACGGCGTCGAAAAGATCGGCGCGCAAGACGCGCTTCGCCCGATCGGCCATGGCGGGCGCATAGCGCGTTTGGCCCCAGCGGAGCATTTGCGCATAGATCCATTCGGCCTGGCGAGGATCCGGCCGCATCGCGCCATCTCTTCCGATGAAGAGATAGTCGAGGTTCTGCCGCTCGTCTCGCGCATTGATCCGCAAACGGCCTCCTAGCACGCGGCGGATGATCTCGGCGTCGACGCCGACATATTCCGGCCGCGAGAGAATCTGCGAAACCTCGTCTAGGTTGCACGCATCGTCGACGAAGGCGGCGCCCCTGTCGAGGGCGCGGATCAGCGCCGCAACGAGCTCGGGATTATCGGCGACGACGTTTTCGCGCAGGGCGAGGACCTTTTCGGGCGCGCGCGCGAAGATCTCGCAGCCGAAATGAAGAATGACGCCGATGCCGGCGTCGACCGCGACAGAGCTCCAGGGCGCGCCGACGCAAAATCCGTCGAGCTGGCCGCGCGCAAGATTTTCGACCATGTAGGGCGGCGGCAAGACGATCAGCCGCAGGTCTTCGTCAGGATCGATTCCGCCTTCCGCCATCCAATAGCGCAGCTGATAATTATGCGTGGAAAAAGGGAAGGTCATGCCGAAGGTCAAGGGCTCTTGCCCTTCGGCGCGGCGGCGCGCGACGAGTTTCGCCAGCGCGCGTGCGGTCTGCGCCGGATGCGCGACCTCGTCTTCCGCGGCGAGTTCCGCGTAAAGCGCCGTCGACACGGTGATGGCGTTGCCGTTCATCGCGAGATTGATCGGCGCGACGAGCGGGACGCGCACGTGTCCCAGGCCGAGCGTGCAGGCGACCGCCATCGGCGCCAGAAGATGCGCCGCATCGAAACGGCCAATGGCGAGCTTGTCTCTCACATTCGCCCAGGACGCTTCGCGGATCAGTTCGACGTCGAGCCCCTCCTCCCTGGCGAAACGCTTCTCTGTCGCGATCAACAGCGCCGCGGCGTCGACAAGCGGAATGAAGCCGATTTTCACATGCGCATCGCCAGTCATTTGAACATCTCCGCCGCAACGATGACCGAGCGGGCGATTTCGATGATTTTCTTGTTCTCGCGCATCGCCGCGCCCCGCATCATCTTGTACGCGTCTTCTTCGGAGAGCTTCTTCGCCTTCATCAATATGCCTTTGGCGCGTTCGATCGTTTTGCGTTCCTCGAGATCGGATTTCGCTTGCTCGAGATCATCCTGAAGCTTGGAGAAGGCCTTGAACCGCGACACGCACAGATCGAGAATCGATTTGATGCGCTCCTTTTTCAAGCCGTCCACGATATAGGCCGAGACCCCCGCGTCCACCGAGGCCTGAATGGACGCCGTGTCGCTCTGGTCGACGAACATAGCGATCGGGCGGCGCACCGCGCGGCTGACCTGAAACATCTGCTCAAGCGTATCGCGCGAAGGATTTTCGAGATCGATCAGAATGACGTCGGGGTCCATCGCGTAAATCTGCTTCAGCAGATTGTTCATTTCGCCGATGCGTTCGACCTCCGTGAAGCCTGCTTCACGCAGTCCTTCCTCGAGGATCAGCGAGCGAATGGGGCTTTCGTCGACGATGACGATCTTCAATTTGATGGCGTCCAGTGTGCGCAGGCGAGGCCGCGCCTGTGGCGACGCATCGCGAGTTGCGTTCTCAGCGATGCGTCTCCGGTTCGCGGTCCGCGCTCTTATATCTTGAACCGCAGCGACATGCCCGCCTGCCAGTTCTTCATGATCTGCGGACCGTTGAGGTTCTGGTAGACCGGCAGACCCGCCTCGACCGCGATCGTCACGTTCTCATAGCCGATGAACTTGCCGCTGACCGTCGCGCCGCCGAAGAGTTCGACCCGCTGACCGCCATAGAAAACCGGATTGGCGGGAACGGCGGCGCCGCGAATCTCGGGATCGAATCCGCGGATGGGGCCTTGCGCGGAGCCGTTCACGCGAAACGTCGTCGTGAGGCCGGGCGTCCAGGTGTAGCCGGCCCATGCGGTGAGTTCATGCAGATCGCCCCAAAGATAGCGTTGCGGATTGGGTCCGAGCGGGAAGCGCGCGCGATAGACGAGGCCCCATGACCATGGCCCGAGATATCCCGCGTAGGCGACGCCGGGGAGGAGATCGAATGTGCCCGTGCCCGGCTGCATTCCATAGAAGGCGCGGATGTTGCGCCGCGTGCCGTCCGGCAGGAGAAAGTTGGAGAAGGTGGCCCTGCTGTTTGCGGTCGGGAAGGAAAAGCCGAATGCAACCTGGATGCGGTGAACGTCGTCCTGATAGAGGCGGTAGACGCCTGACAGCGTGAAGTCGATCAGGCTGGTCGTTCCCGGCAGGCTCCTGCCGAGCGGCAAGATCCCGGATGCCCCCTTGAAGGTCAGCGCGTTGAGGTTCTTCTCGATCATGCCGGCGGTCAGTATCATCGAGAAATCTTTGGTGACGCCATAGTTCAACCCGATCACTTGCGTGGCGACCGCGATGTTCTGCGGAATGATGCGCACCGTTTGTCGTGGATTGAGAAAGAACGGCACCGTCGTGACGATATATTCGTTGGAGACCGTGCGCGTGCCCATCTTGATGCCAGAGAGGTTGGCGAAGACCGGCGTAATCGAGAAGACAAGCTTGCCGGGAGCGGGCATGTCGACGCCGAAAACTCCCATGGGCGCCGGCGGCGGCGGCGGGGGCGCGGGCTGCGCCGGAACAGGCGGCGGCGGAGCTGGATGCTGCACGGAAGCAGACTCGGACGGCGGCCTCTTGCGCGGCGCGGCCGTCGCATGCGTCGCAAGCAACGCGGCCGTGACGGCCATGACTTCTGCGCCGCGCCAACGCGGCCGCAGGCGCGTCAACCGCTGGGACTGTGCGTGCTTCATCGCGATCCTCTTCCGTCGCGTCTGTGCGCGACCCAGAAACGAAAAAAGCCGCTGCCTGAACGCCTGCGCAGCAGACGTTCAGGACAGCGGCAATGCTGGGGGCCCTTCGCTGGACCGGGAGACGTCGCAAGCGACGCCCTCGCGCCAACGGATGCAATCACGGCGCCACCTACAGCGAAGCCGTTTGTCTGGAAGTTGCAGGACGCGCGATGATAGAGTTTTGCGCGCGTTCGCCCTTGCGCGCGCCCCGATGCAAGTCATTCACGCGAAACTGCTCGCGCCTCCGCCCTGCCTGGGCCCCGGCAGCGCACGATCAAAAAACGCGCATTCTGCCGCCGTCAGCGACAGCCGATCGCGACTTGTCCCTTCGTACGCAGCACGAGATGAGCGGCGCGCAATATCCGACTGTCGTGAATTGGGAGGTCCGCCACGCCGCGCATCGCTTCGTTATGCCGAAGCCGCGCAGAGGGAAAAAGCCGATCCGTATGTGAGAGCGAGATCAATTGCGCCGCCGCAAGCCCGGCACGCTGGACACTGATTTTGTCCTTAGGCAGCCCGAGCCGCTTCGGGTCATCGCCGGCGATTCGGTAAAGGGCCGCGAGATCCAAATGGCAGGCCGAAACGCCGAACGGCGGATCTAGCGGCGTCAGATGCGTTTCAGTCGGCTGCTGGTGCCCATGAGAAGCACCTAACTAGTGTCTGAGGCTGTTTTAGCCTGTCCGCACAGTCTCAACAAATATAGGGCATACGAGCGCACAACGTCTTTCCTTGTCCGCTGCTGTATGTCACAATCCATGTCGATTTGTGGGACCAGACGTGGGACCGACGGGTGGGCAAGCTGACGGACAGGACGGCGAAGAGCGTAGGGCCGGGCAAGTATGCCGACGGCGACGGCCTCTATCTGGTCGTCTCGCCTGCCGGCGGCCGGAAATGGGTTTTGCGCTATCAAATGGACGGGAGGCGTCGGGACATGGGTTTGGGTCCCTATCCCGAGACCTCCTTGTCCGCGGCGCGGATGGCGGCGCTCGCCGCCCGAACCAATATCGCGCGCGGCATCGACCCGCTGGCCGCGCGGGAAGAAGCGCGGAAGGCATCGCGGCCGGTCCCGACCTTTGCCGACATCGCCAAGGACGTGATCGCAGAGGCGCAGGCGAGGACCAGCAACGCCAAGGTCGCCTACCAGTGGGAGCGCCACCTTGGTCCGGCCTACTGCGGGCCGCTTCTGGCAATGTCCGTCAATGAGATTACGACGAGCGACGTGGCGGCGGTCCTCAAGCCCGTCTGGCGCAGCAAGCCTGAAGTCGCACGCAAGCTCTATCCCGCCATCCGGCGTGTCTTCGAAAGCGCCCGGATCGTGCTCCGCGACCAGCATGGCCTTTCGATAGACAACCCGGCGCGGTGGGACGATCTGAAGGCGCTCGGCTTCAGCGCTCCGGCGCAATTGTCGCGGGGCCGTCATCCGTCCTTGCCTTACGAGCAAATGGCGGCCTTCACAGCGGCGCTTCGCCAGCGCGACGCCATCGCGTCGCGGCTGCTCGAATTCCTGATCCTGACGAACGTGCGGACAGGGACCGCGCTCAATGCCGAGTGGCGCGAGTTCGACTTGGACGCGCGCGTCTGGACGGTCCCGCCCTCGAAACTGAAGGACAAGAAACACCGCAGGGAGTCGTTCCGCATTCCGCTCGCGCCGCGCGCAGTCGAGATATTGAAGGAGCTGGAGGCGGTGCGAGTGTCGCGCTTCGTCTTCCCCAGCGCGAGCGGCAAGCCTTTGAGCAATATGGCCATGCTGGTCTTGCTGAAGCGCATGAACGGCGGCGAGACCAAATGGACTGATCCGGCGAGCGACGGCAAGCCGATCGTGCCGCACGGCTTCCGGGCGACCTTTCGGACGTGGTGCGAGGAGGTTGCGCGCTTCCCTCATGCCGTCGTCGAGGAGGCGATGGGCCATGTCGTCGGCACAAGCGTCGAGCGCGCCTATCGTCGGACCGACGTTCTCGAGCAACGCCGGCATTTGATGGAGCAGTGGGCGGCGCATTGCGAACCGAAGCAAAGCGACAAGGTCGTGCCGTTTCGGCGAACGTCCGGCGAGAACGCATGACCCGTCGTGGTGCCGAATTCTGGTGCACGACCGGAAAGGCGATGATGCTTATCGCGGTGGCGCTCGGCGTTATACCCGCTGTTGCGCTAGCTTTCGCATTCCTGCTCGGCGTCCTCGGCATGGAGCTTTTCAAGCATGGCGAGCGCGAATGGAACCGGCTCCATAATTTACCGTCGCCGGAACACGATATCGGACGTCAGTATAAGACGTGGTGGCAGTGAATAAGGACTCTCGTTGAACTTACGGAACGCGTGGGGATAGGAGGCATCCGACAAGCCGATTAGCCCATCGGTTTCCCCGCGCTCACAGGGCTTCGCGAGGGCTCGTGATGAAAAAACCTAAGCTGCGACCGCTGCCGAAATTCAAGCCGGTATCCACGGGCTATAAAGCCGCTCAAAAGAGAAAGTACCAAAGTGAAGTTGATGCGCACACGGAATGTATAGCATCGGGTCGGCGGCAGATGAGCTTAGCGCATTTGGGCTTGCCGCCGCCGCCGCCGGAAGATCACCCCGACCGAAAGGAGTGGGAGGATTTACTCGTCAAAATTCATGCTGAGATTGACGGGCGTTTAGACGCTCTCTTGGATCACTATTTCATAGAGCGCGGCCCCGACGCTTATTTGCTTCTCACACTGTGTCTCGCGAACGATTTCATTCCGAATTTCAACGTTTTTCCTAGGCGTCCTGGCCGAAGGAAAAGCCGTGCTACTTTTAAAGCTGGAACACTCTGCATGATGGTCGATAAAATCGCTGACGATCGCGGCCGCGGAATACGAGACGCCTGTGTGCAATTGGCAAAGCGCGCCAACACTCCATGGGTCGACGCAAATGGGAAAGCGTGGTCCGCGAGCACGCTAGAAACAAGATACTACGAAGATAAGGGGCGGATAATGGCTGAGTTGGTTGAGCAAATTCGGCGGGGCGAAATCGACATCACGCGCTACCAAAATTGACACTCCTTTTTTGGTAGCACTTTTTCGGCTACCAAAACTATTGCACTCTATTTCGGTTGGGTCGCCGCGATCATTCTCGCCATATCTCGCAACTCAGAGGTTTGGCGCATGTCAGAAAAAACCGAAACGCAACCCGCCGACGCTATCCGAGCGCATCGCGTAAAGCCGTTTTGCGAACGCATCGGTATTTCGGCTTCGACGTTCTGGAAATACGAACGGCTCGGAAAAATCAAAACTATCCGCATTGGCGGACGCGTGCTCGTCCCGCACGCTGAGGCGCTGCGGATTGCTTCGGAGGGTCTGAGCGCGCCGCAGAAATCGACCTCCGACGCGAGGGCCGCGTGACGCATGGCCCACACAGCAAAGAGCCCGCCGGCGTCGACCGGCGGGGCTCCGAATGCGCTTTCATGCAGGCTCGCTGAAGGCAATTCCGACAATAAACCCAGAGTCTCTCTGCCGCAAGGATTGCCGAGTCGAGCGACGCTCGCCCGTCGCTGGCCGGGGCTGAAGGTCAATAGATTGACCGGACGCTGGGTCGACGACGCGACCGGCGCGAGGGGCGAAGATCTTTTATCGCTGCTCGCCTTCCTCTCGGAGAGCAGCCGATGATGAAGATCCCGTGCCCGCGCGCATTCGCCGAAGCCCTTGCCGACTATCACGGACGACCTGTCGCTGATTTCTCGGCCGGCGATGTCCTGCGGTCGGCGTGCCTTGAAGCGCTCGGCGACGTTCCGGCGCAGTCCCTAGCAGCCTTCGTCGCGCTCGATTTGGGCGACGACATAGAAGCCCGCGACCGTCTCGCCGACGTTGTTTCCCGCGTCAAGGAAGCGGCGCGCCTGTTCAATCAAATGAAAGGCGGCGGCAATGGCTGAATTTTCCGAAATGACGCCGCCCGAGCGCGACGCATATTGCGCCGAACAAGCGCAAGAGTATCGCGAGCGCCAGGAGCAACAACGCCAGGAGCTGGAAAGCCGAGATTGCGTCAATCCTGAAATCGCCCGTCTCGCGGCGCTTAATCCAATCGCCTATGACCGCGAGCGCCTCGCCGCGGCCGAGGAGCTAGGCTGTCGCGTCTCGACGCTCGATAGCCTGGTCGCCAAAGTGCGTGCTGAAGCCGATGAGCAGAAGCAGGTCGAGCTCTGTGCTGAAATTGAGCCCTGTGCCGATCCTATCGACATAGGCGAGCTTCTCGACGACGTTCTGGCGACGATCCGGCGCTTCGTCATATGTGATCAGGCGACGGCGACGGCAGCGGCATTGTGGATCGTGTTCACCTGGATCATCGAACACGCCCAGGTAGCGCCACTCTTGATTATCTCGGCCCCTGAGAAGGGCTGCGGAAAGTCTCAGCTCTTGGCCATAGTCGGCCGGCTGTCCAAGCGTCCACTATTCGCCTCGAACATCTCGCCGGCCGCGACATTCCGAATCATCGAAGCAAAGACGCCGACGCTGCTCATCGACGAGGCGGACGCATTTTTCAGAGAGAACGAAGAACTGCGCGGCATTATCAACAGCGGTCACACTCGAACGTCAGCTTATGTCATCCGTACCGTCGGCGACGACTTCGAAGTCAAACAGTTTTCCACATGGGGTGCGAAAGCGATCGCCGGCATTGGAAAACTGCCCGAGACCGTCATGTCCCGCGGCATTGTCCTAAGCCTACGGCGCAAGCTCAAGACCGAGAGGGTCGAGCGCCTGCGTCACGCCGAGCATGGCTTGTTCGATGCGCTCGCCAGGCGTCTGGCGCGCTTCGGACAGGAATACGGAGCCGCTATCGCTCGCGCGAGGCCGCAACTGCCGGAAGCGTTGGGCGACCGCGAACAGGACAATTGGGAACATCTACTGGCCATCGCCGACCTGGCCGGCGGCTCATGGCCCCAGGAAGCGAGGCGCGCCGCGCTGGCGATGTGCGACGCCAATGATCGCGAAGACCTGTCGCTCGGCGAGCAACTGCTTCTCTCGATACGCGACGCCTTTGACCAGGACGGAGCAGACAAGCTGTCGCGCGAAGAACTTCTGCGCCGTCTCGTCGCCGACGACGAAGGGCCATGGGCGACCTGGAACAAGGGCAAGCCAATGTCGGCGGCGCAGCTTCGGAAGCGTCTTGCCGCCTTTGCGATCAAGACAAAGAAGGTCCGTCTCGACACCTACACGACGGCGCAGGGATTCGAGCGCCGGCAATTCGAGGACGCTTGGAGTCGTTACCTTGATGGAGAGGACCATGCTTCCCCTGGGAGCACCCCACAGAGTTGGAACATTGGAACATCACCGGAAACCGAGGCGTCTGGCCGTTCGGAAGGTGTTCCGCTTCCAGTTCGAAAGTCGGAACATCCCGACTCCGCCGTCAATTCGTCGCCTGTTCAAAAATCAAAGTGGAACCGGAACGCGAACGGAACGGCGAAAAAGCCGGAAAGCCTGGATTGTTCCAATGTTCCAGTTCCGACCCCCGGCTCTGGAGAAGACACGCCTCATGAAATCGAGGTGGAGCTATGAGCGCTGTCAGGCTTCTAAAGGAGGCGCGAGCCGCCGGCCTGTCCATTTCTGTCTCCCCTGCCGGCAAGCTCTCCTGTCGCGGTCCGGCGGAAACGGTGGAGCGGCTCAAGCCGGCTCTTGTCGAGCGCCGCGACGAGCTGATTGCGGAACTGCGCTCCGAAGTCACGGCGGCATACGATCCTGAGCGCCTCCAGCGCGAAGCCCATCGGCGCAATGTCGAAGCCGCTCGGGAGGGGATAACCGACCGCTTCTGCCGCTGCGGCCATCTCGCCACGTTCGCCTGGCGGGGCGATGACAGCAGCGGCGTGTGGGTATGCGCCGAGTGTCTGCCGACGCGAGGCCGAGCATGACCCGTCGTCGCCTCCCCAACCGCCGTGCACATGAGGCTATCCGCTTCACCTTCCGGGACCGAGCCTACACGGCCGGCGTCGGCCGATTTCCGGACGGCTCGGTGGCTGAAATCTTCATCGATGCGGAAAAGCAGTCCACCGACGCCGCGGACGATGCGCGCGACGCCGCCGTAGCGCTTTCAATCGCGGCCCAGCATGGGACGCCGCTGGAGGCCATCCGCGCCGCCGTCACCCGCGAAGGCGATGGCCGGCCGTCCGGCATTGTCGGCGCCGTGCTCGACATTCTCGAACAGGAGGGGCCGAGATGAGCATCATCGGAATCGACATAGGCGCTCGGGGCGCGCTGGCGCTGCTCTCGCCCTCCGGCGAGCTGCTCGATGTCGTCGACATGCCGATCCTGCGCGACGGCCCTGCCAATCGGCCGAACGTGAACGCGCCGCTGCTGGCGAGCATCGTCCGACGCTGGCGGGCGTCGCAGGCATTCGTAGAATACGTCGGCGCGCGGCCCAAGGAAGGCCCTACAGGGGCTTTCGCCTTCGGGCGGTCCAAAGGCGTCATCGAAGGCGTTTGCGCTTCTGCGGGGCTCCCTGTGGCCTTCCTGACGCCGCCCGTGTGGAAGCGCGCGGTAGGCATTCCGCCGGGCAAGGATGGCGCGAAGGACGCAGCCCGCTCGGAAGCCATTCGACGATGGCCGGGCCACGCTGAGTTGTTCGCGCGCGTCAAAGACGATGGAAGGGCAGAAGCGGCATTGATTGGGCTCGCCGGCCTATTGCGGGAAAGAAAGGTCGCGGCATGACCGACAATCCGCAAGTCCTGATCCCCTATGACAAGCAGGAAGCGATCACGTTGCGGCAGGCCGCCCTCATTGCCGGCCGCTCGGAGTCGACGCTGCGCAGTTGGTGCCAGGCGCACTACATCGGTCGCCGCGTTGCTGGCGACCGCGAGAGTGGATTGATTGCGCCCTATTTCCGGCGCGCCGGATTGAGCCAGCCGCAACAAATTCCGCAGCAGCCACAGAACGCGCAACAAACGCGGTAGCTCTGTAGCGCACATCGCTCGATCGGCGCATCGTCGCGCCATGCAGACGGAAGCGATCTCACACCCAAAGAACGCCGCGCGGTTCATCGAAACCGTGCGGGCGCGAGCGCCGAGGGGCTTTTCGGAAGCCGTAAAGCGCGCGGCGCAAGCCAACCAGCTCTCGACAAGCGAATTCGTGCGCCGCGCCGTCGCCGGCGCGATTGAACGATCAGCGGCGAGGGGCAATCAAACGGGAGGCTCTATTGGCTAACAATATGATGCCTGCCCTGTTGCGATTGGCAGGCCAGCAGCAATCCCTGGCGTCGCTCGGCGGCGCATACGACAAAGCGCAGGGCCGCTACGCGACGAACTATCTCGATCCTTATTCCACTGCCGCACAAGGCGCGCCTTCGATGCTCGGCGACTCTCTTGGGCTCGGCGGCGCGGAAGGGACGAGGCGAGCGCAGGAAGCATTCACGGCCGGGCCCGGCTATCAGTTCGCGCTCGACCAAGGCTTAGAGGCGCTAAATCGCAATGCAGCGTCGCGTGGGATGCTCGCGAGCGGCAACAACACGCAGGACATCCTGCGCTTTTCGCAGGGACTCGCCGGCCAGGAATTTGGAAATTGGCAGAACCGGCTTGGGGATTTCTCGCAGCTCGGGCTCGGAGCCGCCCAAGGCCAAACTGGCAGACAAAGCTCTCTCGCCGCGCTCGATTACGGATATGGGCAGGATCAGGCGGGGATCTACACCAACACGGCAAACCGCCTTGCCGATCTGGCGCAGCCGCAGCAACAACAGCCGTCCGGGATCGGCTCGGCGATCGCCGGCGGGCTCAATCTCGCGGGGACGATCGGCGGCCTCGCGCTGGCGCCGATGAGCGGCGGCATGAGCATCCCGGCGAGCAGCTTCGCCGGTCAGGCGATCAGAAACGAACTCGGCCATTATTTCCAACGATGAGACGCCCGATGGAAAAAGCCAAAGGCGGCTCGCCCCGATGCGATCAGCCGCCGAACGACGCGACGCAAGATCCGGACGCGCGACCGACGGCGATAGACCCCCACAACGTTCCGGAAACGTTTTGCGCCGGGCCCTTTCACGTGCATCTCGGCGACGGTTTTGCCGTGCTGACATTCACGCAAGCCAGGATCGCCGCAGAAGCTCTATTTCATTACGGCGATGGACGGCTTGAAGAGGTCGCCAAGAGCCACGCGCAATATGTCGTCGTCGCGCGCCTCGCCTTGCCTGTCGCAGGCCTGATTGAATTGCGCGACACGTTGAACAAGCTCACCAAAAACGCCGAGCGCCCATCCCATGCAGTCGGCGGGACGCAGCATTAATGAAGCCGAACGATGACTGCCGACGATTCCCGTAAAAACGGCCCCAAAACGGGGCGCTTCGAGCCTGGCAACCCCGGCAAGCCCAAAGGCGCGCGTCACAAGACGACGCTGCTCGCCGAAAAGCTCATGCAGGCCGACGCTGAGGCGATCGTGAAAGCAGTTCTCGACTCTGCAAAGGGCGGCGATATGACGGCGGCGAGAATCATTCTCGACAGGATCGCGCCCGCTCGACGTGACAATCCAATTTCGTTCGAACTCCCGAAGATCGAGAGCGCCGCCGATGCGGTGGCGGCGCAAAGCGCAATCCTGTCCGCGGTCGCCAATGGTGAGATCACTCCTGGCGAGGCGGCGGAAGTCTCCAAATTGATCGACAGCTTTGTGAGAACCATCGAATTGACCGAGATCGACGAGCGGCTGAAACGGCTTGAGGGGAGAGCCGGGATATGAGGATCACGACAGAGAAGCGTCTGGAGCGGCTTGAGGCCGCAGATGAACAGGAGGGCGTCGCTTACGTCGCCCTGGGCACGCTTCTCGATGACGAGGCCGCCGGCGCGCGCACAATGACCGAGGAGCAATGGGAGGCCGTCTATTGCGGCGTGGAGGGGCGGCGATGACGAGTGCGAAAATGAAAGCCCGCCTCTCACGATTGGAGGACAACGAGAATCCGGATAAAGGGAAATACACGCGCTACCTGTTTTCCTCTCTGAGCCCACAAGACCAAAAGCGAATGATGCGGTTCGAATTCAGCTATGAGTGTGGGCCGGACGATCGGGACATACAGATGGCCAAGGCGATGGGATGGGAACTCAATCACGCTCGGGCGTACATTATCCGGAACGACGTTGAAATGACTCGCGAAGAAACTGCTCGTAAGGCGCGCGGCGAGTCCGACCCGCTGGAAGGCGGCCCTGTTCGAGATCTCACTGACAGCGAGTTGAGGGCGTTTGGTTTAGCTGTCCTCGATGAAGTCTCAGACCCCGCCGAATTTGCCCGGCGCATCGGCTGGAGCATTGGTCAACTTGAGGCTTTTAATGAGCGTCTCGCGGATTGGGACGCACAACCGCAGTGCAACGAAAGCGACTGGCGCAGCGACGCGGGAACCGACGCACGTATGTTGGGCGAGGGAAATGCGCGGGCAGTTTGAGCGCCGCCTGGCGCGGATCGAAAGCAGGAGCGGCCCTGGCCGGCTCTGCGCGTTCACCGATGAGGAAACAGAGGCGATCAATGCCGTAGACCGAAAATATCTCGGACGCCACGCGACGCGAGAGGACGTAAGGACCAGGGGCGGCTTCATGCATCGCATCACAGATGAAGAGGAACTGGTGATCGTCGACGTTGTCAAAGCGGCAGTCAGACGCGGAGGCGCTTTGACAGGGCGGTGAGAAACATTCTTCGCCTGCAATCCAGAATTCAAAAATAGCCAACAGATTTCGATTGTGCGGCCGGGGTAAAAAGCAAATTTAGAAGCATTTCAGACCGATAGCGCGCATCGCAGAAGCCCAAGAATTTTGTCAGGCCATAAAAAAAGCAGGCGGCGCAGATCTGCGCCATAAGCACTCAACTTCAAAAGAATCAAATAACTAAAATCGAAGCGCATAGCGCATTGAGCTATGCGCCAACACGCGTTCGGCGGCTGGAGTTTGACCTGCCCTGCCAGGTTCCCTAGCTTTTGGCTCTCCGCCTGAGGGAGAACCGTAAGACGGTTATTCGTAGCATCCGATCCTGCCCGGCCGGCGTCGACCGGTTTTTTCGCGCTCTTATCATCTCTCAACTAACGTTAAACAGGATCCCGTCCGGACATAGCCCCACTTTCAAGATGAATCTCATGCGGGAGCCGAGACAATGACAATAGTCGAATTAAAACATGAGGAGGGCTTTGCAAGATGGCGCGCAGATTATGAAGAGAGCCTAAAAAAGCGCTTCACAGCGGGGCGACTGCATTCCTGCTTGCGAGTAGGCGTCCACGTTGGATTCGCCATCAAACAATGGTGCAAGGTCCAAGGATGCGTGGATCAAATGTACCCTAAGCTGGGCACCTCCAATAACCTGGCTTTTCGTGACTGGGTGTTGGGCGTGAGGCGGCTCGAGGCCATCCTTCCGGGGAGAATCGGTTCATGGGCTTCGAAAGCGGCGTCGCCCGGTGAGCGGCGCCGTCTTTGCCGCTAATTTTGCTACGCAGGCGCCCCTCTCTCGCGCAGCCAGACGAAGCGGCGCATGTTGTAGGCGAGATTGGCGAGCCCGATCTTGAGCCGCGCCCGCGCCAGGCCGATTGTTCGCACGAACAGGCCCATCAGCCCCTTCTGATGCGCGAACACATGTTCGACGGCGCTGCGCACTTTCGACTTCTGCGCATTGGCGATGCGCGTTCGCTCCGGCATCGGCTTGCCCTTGGGCTTCTTGCGATGAATGCGCGAGACGAAGCCGCGCCGCGACAGCATCGCTTCATTCTTCGCCGAGCGATACGCCGTGTCCGCATAGACCTCGCTCGCCGTGTTGGTTTTGTCGAGCACATCCTCCAGCCGCGCGCCGTCATGCGCGGCAGCGTGCGTCGCCGTCCATTTGCGGATCAGCCCATGCGCCCGGTCGATCGACACATGGTTCTTGTATCCGAATGCGGGGATGGCGAGATCGACCGGCGGAACAGAGCCGTCCTCCTCCCGCACTTTGGCTTTCGTATATTTGACCGTCCAACGCGCATCGCGATCTTTCTGTGCGAGCTTCGCCGGCTTGTCCTTCCAGCCCTCTGGAATGCGGCCGTCCTTGATCGCCTGCTTCTCGCCGTTCGTATTGCGCTGCTTGGGCGCGGCGACAATCGTGGCGTCGACGATCTGGCCCGACATCGCGAGAAAGCCGGCCTCGCGCAGCGCTGCGTCGAACTGCTCGAACAAGCGGTCGGCCGCATTTGCCTTCTTCAGCGCCTCGCGGAACGTCCAGATCGTATTGGCGTCGGGAACCGCGTCGGCCAAACCCAATCCGAGAAAGCGCATGAACGACAGGCGGTCCTTGATCAGATATTCGCAGCGCTCGTCCGACAGAGAATGCATTGCTTGCAGGATCAGCACCTTGAACATGAATACATGATCAAATGGCGGACGCCCGCCCTTGGAGCGGTCGGCCCGCGGGACTGCCGCCTCCAGCGCCGCCCGGAACATCTCGAAATCGACAAGCGCCTTCACGCGCTCCAGATCGTCGCCCTTCGCCGACAGCTCAGCCAGCCGTTCGTCGACATCAAAAAATCCGGGCGTTCCCTTCGCCATGGCCGCGATCCCCTTGCGACATGACCAAGTGAATCAACTCAACGCCGATTTGGCCAGAGGTTTTTGGAGGCGTCCAGCTGTATGAGCTTGAAGAATTTGTCCCGGGTCTGTGGGAGGCCCTGACACCGCCAGACCTGGGACGGGCCATGCTTTTTGATGATGCAAGCAAGGTCCGGGACAAATCCCGCCCGTACTTTTGGACCCATCTCGATCTTGATAGGCTCGTTGCGAGCGCGCCCAAGGAATACCGCGATGCGATTGTCGAGCGCGAAGATTTGAAGCAGCTTGCGGACAGCTATCTTCAACAACCATGGATGCATACACCCTACCTCGACTGGGTGTTCGCGGATGCCCTCGTTGGTTCTGCGCTTGTTGGCATTAATGAATGGATTCAAAATCGACGGCTTGGGTTCATATATAGCATTTTCGGTAACAGATTATTGGCAACGCTTTACCAGCTAATCGTCGTCCCGGTGCTGATCGTAGCGGGCTGGATTTTGCCTGGATTGGTCTGTTGGTGGGCCTATCCCAATTATCCCTCGGTCAGCTTGATCGCAGCTTTGCTTTTTTATGTGCTCAGCATCGGAATAATGGTTATTCGGATCGGCCGGCACGTCTTGTTGCGATTGCGGGGCGGCAAATCCTTTCGTCAGGCAAGCGACGAGTTACTGGCGAGGTTGCTGGCCGCCTATTCGCAGCTGAGCGAGGAGACGATTCATGTCCCTTCACTGCGACGCGCGATTGAGCAAGGAAGTGCGGTGGGGATTGCGTGGGACCCGCAACTTTTGTGCATTCTCGACAATGTCGCCGCCAGAGCGCCGGTGACTTGGACGCGTCGTCTTGTCGATCCAACATAGGGTCCGCTCGACCGCCTCGGCCATATCCTTGACCTCCCAAAGCCAGCCGTCGTCGTTTGAAAAACAGTCACAGAAAATCAAGATAGCGCATCAAAAAACGGACTCCGACTCATCTTCAACTGCGACAGGCTGCTTTTTCCTCGCGCTGTTCTTTATCGGATACAAGGATACAAGACGGATCGTGCCGTCGGCGCAATCTCCACCGCCATATTCGCCCCGGTCTGTTCGATCGCTTTGATGGCGCGAGCAATGTCTGCTTGGGTAAAACGCGCCGCGCGTGGACTCATTTCCTCACCCCTTCTTTTTCAACCTCACGCCAGGCCCGCCTCCGTTCTCGGCGATGAACTCGACGCGCGCGGTTTCAAAACCTCGGCTTCGACTGGAAGGCAGGATTGAGCCACACGTCGTCATTCGAAGTCCAAGGTGATGCCCGATTTGTCTTGAAAGAGACGGCCATCCGTAAATGCAAGGGTGTGCAGTTCCTCGCCAATTCTTTGTATTTCGAGTTCGCGTGGGTAATCGTCTCGATATAATTTGCACCATAGATTCGTTTTTGAAATGTTGCTTTTTAGTGTTTCATGACGCTCCAATAATTGGTTATCCATGTCATGAGCAAATCCCATATTGATGTAATTGATTGCGCGACCAACGCCTATACGTATGCCAATCCGAACTCCACAATAGAAAATCAGAAACAAAATGGAAAAAATTATCAATGCCACAGCGCGTTCGGTCATAGAGCGACTCCTTGTAGCAGTTTTTTATCATTCTGGGCCGCAGTTCTATTTCTTTGGTTTCCTTTTCTTAAGCCGCACGCCCGGGCCTTCGCCGTTCTCTTCGACAAAGATCACGCCGGCCTTTTCGAGGGCCTTGCGGATGGCCGCGATCGTGCTCGCCGATGCGGGCGGCTGGCCTGCCCCCTCGGCACGCTTGACGGTCATCGTGGAAAACCCGGTCATTTCGGCGACTTCGGGCTGCGTTAGGCCAAGGAGCGCGCGCGCGGCGCGAATTTGTTCAGGCGCTGCCATTTTTCTCTTGTTCTAATTAGAACACTCGCGTATGTTCTAAAAGTATCACAGGCCGCTCACCAGAGCAAACCCCGCCGGAAACCCTCGTTCGGCGAACGCCCTCGGCTTGTCCAAAGGAGAAGCGCCGATGTCCGCTGCTTATGATCGCGCCGCCATCATGAAAGCCGCGCATTTCACCGCCCGCTGGCGGGTTCTGAGCGTCGGCGGCTCCTATCGGGAATGGTTCGCCAAGGCGCTTGCCTCGGAATGGAAGAAGGCCAAGGCGGCTCGCGTGCGCGAGGAAAGCAACATCGGCCTTCCCGTCCGTTCCTGCTTCGCGGACCAGCCTGCGCCTCGTATGCCTATGTGCTGTCTCTACACCACGCATTCCGGCCGCGTCGCCGGATCATTCGCTGCTTAATCAGGCCGCCTGATAAACGGCCGGGAGAGGCGCTGACCCCGCCAAACCCGGCCTAACCACAACGCGAGAGGATAGAGGTTCGCATTATGGCTAAACAGTCTCTTACACCATCGCGGCGGGCCATGCTCGCCGGCCTCGCCGCAGCGCCCGTCGCCGGGCTTCCCGCCATTGCTGGCGTCGTCGCCCGTGACGACGCGACACTATTGGAGCTAGGTAGCCGGCTTGAGGCCGCCTGGGCGCAGGAAAACGTCGCCTATTCACTTATCCTCGACGACCAGGACGATGTTGGAGAAGAGCGGGCAACCGAAGCTTCGGCCCGCACCAGCGAGATTGTTAACGTCATTCTTGAAACGAAGGCGACGACGTTCGACGGACTGAAAGTTAAAGCCCGCGCGCTTTCTTGGTGTCACTGCGGCGAATTCGACGGGATCGCTGATTGCCTTGGAAACGTCTGGTGGGATGATGAGGGCAAGGTCGTCAAGGAAACGCCTACGACAGATAGGCTAATCGCTGACTCGATCTTATTCGACCTAATTGCCCTCGCGGCCATGGCGTGGGGGCCGCGGTCATGAGCACAGCCAACGACAACGCCGACCTGGCGCCCCTCTTCCTCGAATTCCGCCCGGGCATGCGCAAGCGCATCGCGGCGGCTGTCGACGCGCTCGTCGCGCTGCTCGACCAGATCGATGGTGACGCCGATCTTGAGGAAGACAATCCGCCGGAAGACGACGCGCCGGCAGAGGACGTGGGCGACGAAGAGCCGAGCCTCGGGAGCATCGGAAGCCGCGACGCGTCAACTCCGCAATATCTGTGGGCGCAGGGCGCCGACGACGACCGGGAGCGTGAGGACGAACACGACGAAGAGGGCGGCGACGAGGAGCCGGCGCTCGGCGCGACCGCCGCGATGAACCAGGAGCACGCTTGGCGAGCGAAGTTGAACGCATGGGGCTCGAGCGACGAAGCGGAGCCTTCGCTTGGCTGGACTGGTCATGGGCGGGGCCATCCTGAAATGGCGCTGCGCGGCTATGACGACGATCGCGAGAGAACTACAGGGCCGCGCGACGAAGAGGGCGACGACGCCGACGAGGGCGAACTCGACGCCGAATCGATGGACCCTTGGTTCAACCCGCCGCACCTGCCGGGCGGCAATGGCGCAACGCGGAGGACAGGCCGATGACTGACCTGAGCAACGTCAAGTCGCGGCTCCCCCGGCTGCCGCTGTCGACCATCGTCAAGGTGACTTTGCTGCTCAAAATCGCGCGGCTCCACCTTTGGCTCGCGCGCACGTCCAACCGATACGATGGCGCCATCATGCAGATGGCCCGTCTCGCCGTCGAAAGCGCCGAGGCGGTCGCCAGCAAGTCGGACGATTTGCGGAGAAGGCTGAGGCCGTGACTTACGACCGCGCCGCGATCATGCGTGACGCCCACAAACGGTTCCGAGACGGAAAACGCCTCGGGCTCGGCTGGACGTTCGGGCAATGCCTGTCGACGGCGTGGAAGGCGGCGAAGGAGCGGCGCAAGGCTCACGCCCTGCGACTCGCGGCGTAAGGTGTGATAAACTGCGCCAGCGCTGGCCCTTGACGCCGGGCCAGTCGCATCAACGCCCCGCCCCCGGATGTAACGGCGGGGCGTTTTTGTGTTTTGGGCGAGGTAACGCCTGGCCTGGCGCATAGAAAAAGGGGCCGGCGCCCCCAGCGGGCCGGCCCCCGATCGCTTCGAAAGAAGCTGAACGTTTTTGCAATGTTCAAATCATTGCGCGTTTGATGGGAAGGCGCAGTGCGCTGGCGCACGGGTCATATTGTGCTAAGCAGCGCCCAAATCGCCAATGCCGAGCGTTTTTGCTGGGGTTGGTGAAGAGTCGACGCGTGCGCTCGCCCACAGTTGTTATCGATGTTCTGTTCCATTGTGGTCTCGCAAACCGCTTCTAAAGCGAGCGGAGAAGGGAGATCGAAATGATTGATCGCAAATATCCACGAGAGGTCGATCATTGGACCTTCGAAACGATTCAAAAGTTCGTGCAAGTCACGAGCGAGGAAGATATCGCCGCGCTGCGCGAGAAATTAGCGCGCCAAGCCGACCTGATGCGTCGCCATGGCGAGGACGAAAGCGCCGCATTTTGGCAGGCCTTGGCTGATCGTATCGCAGATGCGGCTGGCGGATCGGATCAGCGAGCGAGCGGAACTCTTCCGAGGACAGACGCTGCATAAAATGATCGCTGGCGGCTGAGCATGGCAGCCAACGCCCCGACCGTGGATGTAGCGGCGGGGCGTTTTGTGCGCACGCTGTTGGTGATGACGATAGAGGCATTATCCAGGGACCGACCGTGCACGATGCGTTAACGCGCATTCCTCCCGTCGGTAGCCAAGTTTTTACCCGTCACGAGGTCGCACCACTCGGTATATCCCCACAGCGTCGGCTTACCGTTCTCGGCTACGCCGGTGGCGAAGAAATCGGTTCCCGACGGAGGGCTCGGATCACTGCTCCAGATGTGCTTCTGCACCGCAGAAAACACGGCGAAATGCCGATCGACAAACAGCCGGCAAACACTATCATTGGAGGTTGCGATGCGTGCGATGAAATCGCCATCGCGGTCGATGATTTTGGACACCCAATCGAAAGCCGCTCCTTTGGCCGCGTCGCTAAGCCGCGACAAATCTCCCGGCGAATCTTTCCCGTCGTTGGGCTCGCCCGGAAAATCCACTTGTCCATCGCCTTTGAATACAGCCCGCCGCCCCACATGCGCGTAACAGGCCAGTCGCTTCCCACCGAACCCAATCACCCAAGCCCAGTCGCAGATCAACCCGCCAAATCCTACAAGAGGTGTTTTGTCCGTAGGGAGGCTCGGGACGATATCGCCTTCATGCTCGAACCTCCAGATAGCACGGCCAACGTCGCCAGAGTTCTTCGCGCCCGAGAGGCCGACCCCTTTGGCGGAAGCAAACGTGTAAACAACCGGCTTTTGCGCGTTTGCGAAAACCTTGGAAGGATCGAGCGCCGCCATGAGCGCAACAGCGCCGCCTTTGCTGTGGCCGGTTATGAAAAGTTTCTTCGGCGCCCCCGTGGGCGAGAAGAAAGACAATGAGACGCTGCAGTCTCTCCGCGGTCCTGCTGCGCCACACGCTTTTTCGAGATGAGTACGCAGGGCCTGCCACGAGCCGTAAAATCCCAGATGCCGGTCCTTGTCGTCGACTGCGATGAACGCGTCGTTGACCCAGTCGCGGGCGAAGGTCATCAACTCATCGCGCAACTTCGAATTGTCGCCGAAAATGGCGCTGCCTCCGACTTCCCGCAGCGACCTGCTCCCCAGCGCCAGCGAAGGTGCCAGCGTTCCTCGGAAAGCCAAAATGATCCCGTCCGCGCTGTCGATCAGCAGATAGGCGTCCTTGTCAGCGGCAAAGGCCTCAACCTTGTCGTCGCCGACCGACAGGGAGCTAAGCCGTGGGTCGCTTTTCGCCGCTAACCTCAGGCAAGTGGCCGCTCTGGCGCGGCCGTAATCCGCCTCGAGATCCTCGACTGCATAGGCGCAGTAAGACGCGGTGGCGAGCTTGTAGGCGAGCCCGAAATCCGGCGCGTCCTGCGCCTGCGCTGTGTTGGGCGTCGTGGCCAGTATCGACATGGAAATTGAAGCGAAAACAGATCTCAAATAATTCGTCACGGTGCGCTCCCGCGATGCCAAATGAAATATAGCCAAGACTATGGGAATGTCTTAGTTAGGATGCAGCTTCGCTCGAATTTGCAGCCTTGACAAGGCACCTCCCGCTCGGGACGTGCTCAGCGCGCGTCGGCTCCGCGGGAGCGACAAAGCCCACCTGGACGCCTTTGGCGGTTGCGGGCGGAAAAGTTTCGCCATTCCATGTCGGCGATGTTGGGGAGAGGTGCGCAAAGTCCAAGCGTCGCCGTTGAGCGCCGCCAGAGCGCAAAAGGGCTCCGCCCGTTTTCGCGAGCGGAGCCCGAGCGCAGCCGCGCACCAGACGTGACGCCGCAGCAACGGCCGCGCCTCCCGCCCGTCGGCCAGGTTAGGTGAGTGATCGACGGACGTTCATCTCGCAAAGTGGAACCGGAAACGAACGCGGCAAGCTTCGCTTTGCAGCCATGTTGTCGTGGACCAGGGGCGTGAAGCTGAAAAAAGCCCGCGACCATAAAGCCGTTGGCAAGGAGGCTGCGAAAGGTCGCCATGAGAGGCGACGACAACCAATTAACCTGGAGCGCGCTGCGGCATGCGTGACAGGCCAAGCGCCGCGGGGACCATACGATGACCGAAGCTGAGACGTTAATACGAGAAATCCAATCTCTGCGTGAGACTATCCGGCGCGAGTGGTTCAACATCAGGCTCGATGCTCTGACGCACGATGACCGAGTCGTCATTCGAGATCATATCGAACGCTGCCACGCCGATCTGAAAATCCTGCTGGATCGGCTATGGAATTTGCCTGACAAAAATTCAAGCTAGCCGACGCTATTGTCTGAGCCATCACCCAAGCGACAATGGGAGATCAGCAAGAACCTCGCCCGCGCTGAACTCACTGCGTTGGAACGCGACGAGCACGTTGCCGAGTGGATAAGGCTGGCGGAGCTTCAATCGCGTCAACCTGACGCAAATGAAAAATCCAAACGCGAAGACGGCCGCGGGCACAGGCATGAGTCTGGCGTCCGCGCCGCGGCTCGCGAACTTGGTCTATCAGAACCAGACGCCCGCCGCGCGACGAAGGTCGCCGCGCTGTCCGATGAGGCGAAGGAAGCCGCGCGCCCGTCTATTTTGTCCAGAGAAGCCCGCACATGCGCCAAGACGTTCCGCGCTACCCATGCCGCGCCCGATATCGAAACGCCTACATGCGGCCCGCGCTGCATAGCGGGTTGAGCGGGAGCGAATACGCGCGGCGCATTGCTTCGGGATATGGACAAGGCGAAGGGGGCAAAAGGAAATCCAGGTGGCAGGGGGGCTAAAATTGTGCGGTCGCATGAAGATACCGCACAAAATATAAAACTCTCCGACCTGGCCATTTCAAAAATGAGTCATCCCGCTGGCGTCACCTTGCTGCCATCACGTCCACAGCGCCGCGCGCCCGAGCCTTCGCCCGTCCTTCAGGAAGACAGGCCCGCGCGTAGCCTTGCGCTGCTTTGGCGCTTGCTTCGCCTCGCGCATGATTGACTGCACGGCTTTGAAGGGAAGGTTGAACGCGACGGCGACAAGCCGAGCGTCTTGGCATTTGGCAAACATTGCGACCGCCTCGGCGCGCTGCGCCGCAGATAGCTCTTTAACGCGGCTCATTAGGCGCTCCCCACCTGTCCCGCCTCAATCTCATCGATGCGCCTTACGAGCCGTTCGGCGAGCGCATCAGCGCGCACTTGCGTTCTTGAGCACTCGACATCGCCGTCGCGTGATTGATGCATTTCTTCGTGAAGCCGGTCTTCGCCGCGCCATACGATTTTTTCTCGCCTGCGGCGACTTCGCGGGAGGCAGCGGCAATTGCTGAAGCGGCATGGGCTTACTCTCTGCGGCTCTGCACGGGGCTTTCCCGACAAGGTGAGCTAAAATGAGCGGCAAGCGTCCGTCTGCGACTTCCAGCCAGAGATCGGCAACGCCGCTAAAGCTGCAAAGGCGATGGGGGCGTTGGTTGCCGCAGTTGCAGTCGGGGAGCTTACGCCCGCCGAGGCAGAGCAAGTCGCCAAGATTGTTGACGCATATGTGCGGTACTTGAGGCCAACGATTTCGAAGCCCGATTGCAAGCTGGGCACCTCCAATAACCTGGCTTTTCGTGACTGGGTGTTGGGCGTGAGGCGGCTCGAGGCCATCCTTCCGGGGAGAATCGGTTCATGGGCTTCGAAAGCGGCGTCGCCCGGTGAGCGGCGCCGTCTTTGCCGCTAATTTTGCTACGCAGGCGCCCCTCTCTCGCGCAGCCAGACGAAGCGGCGCATGTTGTAGGCGAGATTGGCGAGCCCGATCTTGAGCCGCGCCCGCGCCAGGCCGATTGTTCGCACGAACAGGCCCATCAGCCCTTTCTGATGCGCGAACACATGTTCGACGGCGCTGCGCACTTTCGACTTCTGCGCATTGGCGATGCGCGTTCCGGAACAGAGCCGTCCTCCTCCCGCACTTTGGCTTTCGTATATTTGACCGTCCAACGCGCATCGCGATCTTTCTGTGCGAGCTTCGCCGGCTTGTCCTTCCAGCCCTCTGGAATGCGGCCGTCCTTGATCGCCTGCTTCTCGCCGTTCGTATTGCGCTGCTTGGGCGCGGCGACAATCGTGGCGTCGACGATCTGGCCCGACATCGCGAGAAAGCCGGCCTCGCGCAGCGCTGCGTCGAACTGCTCGAACAAGCGGTCGGCCGCATTTGCCTTCTTCAGCGCCTCGCGGAACGTCCAGATCGTATTGGCGTCGGGAACCGCGTCGGCCAAACCCAATCCGAGAAAGCGCATGAACGACAGGCGGTCCTTGATCAGATATTCGCAGCGCTCGTCCGACAGAGAATGCATTGCTTGCAGGATCAGCACCTTGAACATGAATACATGATCAAATGGCGGACGCCCGCCCTTGGAGCGGTCGGCCCGCGGGACTGCCGCCTCCAGCGCCGCCCGGAACATCTCGAAATCGACAAGCGCCTTCACGCGCTCCAGATCGTCGCCCTTCGCCGACAGCTCAGCCAGCCGTTCGTCGACATCAAAAAATCCGGGCGTTCCCTTCGCCATGGCCGCGATCCCCTTGCGACATGACCAAGTGAATCAACTCAACGCCGATTTGGCCAGAGGTTTTTGGAGGCGTCCAGCTTTGGAACACAAGGGACGATCATGAAGCCAAACGCGTTGAATCGTCTGGAAAGGCTTGAATGGAAAAGCGTCCAAAATGGAAGTCGCATCCAATGCATTGAGCACGTCGGAGTTAACCCGGGTCGTGGCTCTTGCGCTCCGCAATTTTATCGCGACGCGCTCGGCAATCTATGGGGGCGGGACAATGGCGAAACGGCTGAAGAGTTCCAAGGGCGCGTGACGGCCGAGGCTATCGTGAAAGCGCGGCCAAAAATCGCGCAGATAATCAAAAGACGAGTGCGGATTGAGCCTGATAGCAGGGCGGGCGGCGGATCATGGAAAAACGATGCAGCACAAGCCGCAGTTCTTTTCTCGGTAGGCCGTCCCATCTGAAGCTCGTCGAAACGATTGACATCGGGTCGTACTCTTTGGAACCTAAGACCGAAGTGTCCGGAGACTGTGCGAACCGCGTCTATTCCCTTTGCCGTTGAGGACAGCCTGATTCAAAAATAGGTTGCGCTATGATAAGCATTTTTAAAGCCTGGGCCAATGATATTATTGTCTTTTCGAAGTGGATTGCCAAGAGGCGCGATTATTTCGGCTGGTTTTTATTGTGGTCAGTGATTGCGCTAACTCCATCGATTACGTTGTACGCGCGGGAAAGCTCCAGCGCCCGTATGAGCGGTACTGCCAGAGCGATCCAAGCCTCGCTTTACCTTAAAGGTCGCTATGATGGTCCTATCGATGGAATTTGCAATGAAAAAACCCGTCTTGGTCTCAAGCAAGCTCTCAGTGGAGAGAATTATGACGACGCATCAATACGTTTTTGTACCTCGGATGCACTTTCCTTATTAACAAAAATTTCAGCAAGTGATAGCAAGACAGGCAAAATAGAAATACCCTCTGATGTAAATCTCATTAGAGGTGAAGTGACTGAAATTCAGAAAGAATTAAACAATGAGCATCGAGCGATAGAGGATTTGACTGCGAAATTTGGCGATCAATTCGCTGCTCAATTCCACAATCTGGCGACCGTCGGCATCTCAACCCTTATTACTTCCATATCGATATTGATAGCCTTCATCGCTTTCATTGGAAATGTTGCGCTTAAGGATGCGGTAAAGGCTGCTCACGAAGCGGAAATGCAGCGGGCGAGGAATCAGTTAGAGTTGCTGACTCGGCTGGCTAACGATCGCATCCACGCTAGCGTATACGGAACGATTGGCGGACAATTTGTAGACATTTACAAAAACATCCCAAACCCTACCGGAGAGCAGAGTGCCCTTTTGAAAAGCTATCTGACCTCGGCAATTGTAATGTCAAAAATAGCGTATAGCTCGGCAGATTCGGTTGTAGGCAAGCTAGACAGCCATAGCACTGTCATTTCAGAAGCGGATAAGCAGCGTTATATTGAAACGCGCTTGCGTTGTTTAAACAACTACACATTCTATTTAGCGCAGCGATGCCTGGAAAGAGACAAGCTCCTGGTTGAGGATTTTCTCCCGGAGCTGATAAAGGCGGCGGATGCCCGCAAAAGAGGTGGTGAAGCGTTCTGGTGGTCCTTTCAGGACACCGTCCAATGGGCTAAGCTGCACCTTGGGCGCATTAGCCCGATGGAGGCTCAGGCCAATGTGCAGGCACTCCTCGACACCACTGAGGCAGACACAGACTGGAAGAAAGGGACAGTCGCGAACTACAGGTTATACAACGCCCTCCGGAGCATCGAATCAAGCCACGTCGTTGTTTCTTTTGAAGGTCACTCTAGTCGCGTAGTGAACCAAGCTCCGGCAAAACATCAATTTCAATTATGGCACGATTACAGGGCTGCGCTTAAGAAGCGAACAAGCTCCACCTAAAATAGGGCTTGGCACGATTACAGGACCAGTCGCGATTTTCACATTTTCCATGGTCATCGTTCCAGTCTCCGTGAACACTCGGTGCAAACACCAGCAAGATACATGCTACGCCTAACTTTGAGCTTAAGATAGAGGCTCAGCGCCGACGCGGTACGTGAACTCTCATTTGGCTCACCTCGACAATGAATCAAGGGCAGAAGCGCCCTCGCTGCGTGGGACCAAATGTGGGACCGGCAACACGACGATCAAATATCTAATTGCAATAATTGTACTATTTCGCATTAGGTGGTGCCCAGGAGAGGACTCGAACCTCCACGGCTTTCACCACTGGTACCTGAAACCAGCGCGTCTACCAATTCCGCCACCTGGGCATGCCGGCTGGGCATGAGCGCGTCTCATAGGGGCAGTGGCCGCCTCGTGTCAATGCGCCCCACGAACAAAGGGGGCGTCGCCCCTGCGCCGCGCGAGCAGCGCGTCAGTCCGACGGATTTCCCTCACCGGGAAATTCCGCTAGAGCGTTGGCCACTATACCGGCCGGCGGAGCCGGCGCGGCGCAAGCGGAGCAAATCGCGATGATCGGCGACAATAACCAGACCATTGGCGAGGGACGGGTGGTGACGGTGTTCGGCGGCTCAGGCTTCGTCGGCCGCTACGTCGTCCGGGCGCTGGCGCGCGACGGCTGGCGCGTGCGCGTCGCCTGCCGGCGGCCCGACCTCGCCTTTTTTCTGCAGCCGCTCGGCCGCGTCGGCCAGGTGATGGCGGTGCAGACCAATGTGCGCCATCCCGAGTCGATCGCCGCGGCCCTTCGCGGCGCCTCGGCCGTGGTCAATCTCGTCGGCATTCTCGCTGAAACCGGCGCGCAGAAATTTGCGACCGTGCAGGCCGGCGGCGCGCGCGCGATCGCAGAGGCGGCGAAAGCGGCCGGCATCGACAATGTCGTGCATATTTCCGCCATCGGCGCCGATCCGCAGTCGCCCTCCGCCTATGGCCGAAGCAAGGCGGAAGGCGAGGCCGCCATGCTCGCCGATATCCCTTCCGCGGTCATCCTGCGCCCGTCGGTGATCTTTGGCCCCGAAGACGACTTCTTCAACCGCTTCGCGACGATGGCGCGCTATTTCTCCGCCATTCCCGTCGTCGGCGCGGAGACGAAATTCCAGCCCGTCTATGTCGGCGACGTCGCCGAAGCGGTCGCAATCGCGCTCGCCGGCCACGCCAAGCGGGGCGTCGCTTATGAGCTTGGCGGCCCCGAGGTCAAAAGCTTCGCGGAGATCGTCGGATATATCCTGAAGGTGACGCAGCGCGAGCGCCGCATTCTAAAGCTCTCCTTCGGGACCGCGAAACTCATGGCCAGCGTGACGCAACTGCTGACCAGGCTTTCCCTGGGCCTTTATCCGACGCTTCTGCGCATGACGGGAGATCAGGTCGAACTCCTCAAGCGCGACAATGTCGTCAGCGACGAAGCGATCGCCGAAGGCCGCACGCTCCAGGGGCTCGGAATCGCCGATCCGCAATCGATCGAAGCGATCGTGCCGACCTATCTCTATCGCTATCGCAAGGTCGGCCAGTATCAGACGCAGCGCCTCGGCGAATCCGCCTCGCGCTAACGCGCTCGCTGATCTGGCGATCAGCGCCAGCGGCTCGACGGAGCCGCTTCTTCACGCGGACCCGGCGCCAGCATCCGATGGACGCGGGTCATGAAGGCGACGGCAAAAAGCGGCGTCAGGACATTCAGTCCCGGCGTCGCCACGAAGACGGCGATGAACAGACCGGCGACGAACAGCCAAGGCGCATGGCGGCGGCGCAGCGCTTCCGATTCCTGCAGCGAGCGGAAACGCGTCGCGGCGAAGAGAAAATATTCGCGGCCGAAAAGATAGGCGTTGGCGAGCAGGAAGGCCGCCGCGTTTATTCCGGGCACGAAGAGCAGCAAGAGCGCGAAGAAATTGACGATCGCCGATACGCCGGCGAAGCGCAGCCCCATGAAGATCGCCTGCGTCGCCGGGATGGCGCGGCCGCGCTGTCCCCGCGGATAGAGATCCGCTTCGACGTGATCGGCGAGATCGTCAAGAAACAGGCCCGAAACAAGCACCGAGACAGGCGCGATGAGAAACGCCATCAGGAAGAACAGTCCCGCGCCCGTCGCATAGGCCAGCGCCGTCTGCAGCCAGGGATGGTCCACCATCACGAAGGACATGGCGAGTCTGTCGAGGCCGACCCAGGCCAGCGCCAGCAGCAGGAACGTCATGCCCAGACTCTTGACGAGGACGGCGCGGAACGGCGGCGTCACGATCTGGCGCAGCGCCGCTAGAGCGGCGTCGAACATTTCGGTCATGGCGAGTCAGTCACGTGCGACGGGCATGGTGAATCGAGCGATCGGAAAAGGCGCGCACCGCGCACGGCGCCGCCATGCAGATGGCGTTTCGCGTGGCGCGGCGCAAGAGCTGCGCCCGGTCAGCACTCAACGCTATTTCGTTAGATGAGCGCCGAGATTCTCGAGGCCTTTCTCGAATTGACGACCGATCATCTTGTCATGGCTCATGAAGATGTTCATCGCCCGGCTCGCGAGGCCGACATCGCCGGACATGGTCCATACGACATGGGTCTTGCGGGCTGCGGAGTCGCCGCCAAATCCAAGCGCGCGCGCGAGCCAGCGGCCCCCTTTCACCTCGCCGTCGGGCGCGAGAAAAAATGTCACGTCATTGCTCGCCGCAATGGGCTTACGCATATCGAGCCTGATGTCGACGCGCTCGCTCGGCCGGCTGTCGACGATCGTCAGGCGCCCTGCGCCGACGTTCTTGTCGCCGGACCATTCGAAAGCGGCGCCGGGCCCCGCGGCGGGTCCCTCGTAGTGGACCACAGCGTTCGGATCGAGTTTCGACCAGGGCGACCAGGACTCCCAGTTGCGCAGATTGTTGATCGCCGCAAAAACCTGGCGCGGCGACGCATCGATGACCGCCTCGCGGCGCACGACGAAGCTTTTCGGTTGAAGGTAAATGGCCAATGCGAGCAAGGCGGTGCCGTAGAAAATGACGATCAGTAACAAGCCAGTCATAAATCCCTCCAATGCGTGCGCCCGAAGAACCCGCGACACAACTAGCGCGCCGGGCTCAGGCTTCAAATGAATCCGCTGCATGGATCAGCGCGGTCGCGCGCGCTTCCGTGAGGCGGAAGTTGGCGTCGCCGCCGCGCGCCGCAGCGGCGACGAAGAAGCCCGCGCGCCGCCACTGCGCAACGCCGTAGCTCTCGCCGGAACCGCTGCTAACGGCGAGCGGCGACAGGTTGACGACAAAGCTGTCGAGCCCGCCCGCAAGCCCGCGCCCGCCGGCCTTCAGCACGGCCTCTTTGAGCGTCCAGATCGCAAAGAAAACTTCGCTCCGCGAAACCGGATCAAGCTCTCTGCGCACCAGCGCCGCCTCTTCGGGCGCAAAGAAGCGCTCGGCCACCTTCAGCGCGTCTCGCGGTCTCAGGAAGGACTCGACGTCGACCCCGACATCGCGGCCCGAAGCGATCGCCACGGCGGCCAAGCCGCGCGTGTGCGAGAGGCTAATGTTGAGGCGGGCCGCCGGCGCATGCACGAAGGGCTTGCCGTGCGGCGTCGCGCCGAAACGCCACTGCGGCGGCGCGATCCCTTTCTCGCGTTCAGAAAGGAGCGCGCGCAGCAGCGCATGGGCGGCGACATAAGCGCGGCGATCATCCTCGAAAGCGAAGCGCGTCGCCCGCGCCGCTTCTGCTTCGTCGAGAAGCGCAACGAGCTTCGGCCATTCGTCGACGGCGATCGCCGCGACATCGATATAGTGCACGTCGATAGCGGCGGACGTCTCTCGAAGAGCTTCGGCCGACGTCAGGAGACTCCGAGCTTCTTTTGCAGATTGGTCGATGACGTCGTGTATTGGAACAGAAGCTTCTTGTCGGGATAGACGTAACGATGGACCTTCTGCGCAGCGAGCGCGGCCTCGTGGAAGCCCGACAGAATGAGCTTCAATTTCCCCGGGTAATAATTGATGTCGCCCACGGCGAAAATGCCCGGATGACTCGTCTCGAATTTTTCCGTGTCGACAGGAATGAGATTTTCATTGAGCTGAAGACCCCAATCGGCGACCGGGCCCAGCTTCATCGTGAGGCCGAAGAACGGCATCAGGCGCTCGCAAACGAGCTTCTCTTCGACGCCGTCATTGCCCTTCAGGGTCGCGCTGACCATCTCGCCGTCGTCGCCTTCGACCGTGGTGATCTGGCCGAGCCTGAAGTTGATCTTGCCCGCCGCCACGAGCTCCTGCATCGCGGTGACGGAATGCGGAGCGGCGCGGAACTGATCGCGACGATGCACGAGCGTGAGGCTTTTCGCCACCGGCTGCAGATTTAGCGTCCAGTCGAGCGCCGAATCGCCGCCGCCGACGATCACGACGTTCTTGTCGCGGAAGTCCTCCATCCGGCGCACGGCGTAAAACACCGACTTGCCCTCATAGGACTCAATCTTCGGAATCGGCGGCTTCTTGGGCTGGAACGATCCGCCGCCCGCGGCGATGAACACGACCTTGGCGTGGAAAATCTTTCCGGAATCGGTGCTGAGACGAAATTCCGGCTTTTCGGCCGAGCCAAGCGGCGTCAGCGTCTCGACCATTTCGTTGAAGTGAAAGGTCGGATGAAAGGGCTCGATCTGCTTCAGGAGGTTATCCGTCAGCTCCTGGCCGGTGCAGACCGGCAGGCCGGGAATGTCATAAATGGGTTTTTCGGGATAGAGTTCCGAACATTGGCCGCCGGCGCGCGGCAGAATGTCGATCACATGCGCCTTGATGTCCAACAACCCAAGCTCGAATACCGAGAATAGGCCCGCGGGGCCCGCCCCGACGATGACGACATCGGTTTCGATCGCGGCTTCCTTAAGCTGGTTCATAGTCAATTCCTGACCAAATTTTCAAAGCCCTGACGATCGAAAGACGCCACTCGCGCCATGAGCGGGCTGTCCGGATGCGCTCGTTGCGCGACCCGCCGGCCTCAAGCGCCGCGCCATCAGGGTTCGTCTATCGCATTTGTCGAGAGATTCAAACCCGCGCGAGCGCCCTCTGGAATAATTGCGCGTCAGCCCTGCTGAGCCGGGGTGGTGACGACCAGCCCGTCGAGTTCCGGCCTGACGGTGATTTGGCAGCAAAGTCGGGAGTTCGGCTTCACGTCAAAGGCGAAGTCGAGCATGTCCTCCTCCATCTGCGACGCCTTGCCCGTCTTTTCCGTCCATTTTTCATCGACATAGACGTGGCAGGTGGCGCAGGCGCAGGCGCCGCCGCACTCGGCGGCGATTTCGGGAATATCGTTGCGACGCGCGGTCTCCATCACGGTCGATCCGACCTCCCCCTCGACGACGCGGGCTTGACCCTGCGAATCGATGAAGGTGATCTTGACCTTTGTCGGCGCGCCGCCGCCCGGCTCCGCGCCATAGCGGGTCGCAGCATCCTCAAAGCTCATCTTCCCCATGACGCCTGTCTCTTCCTCATCCATGCTCGATGTTCGCGGCGCGTCCCGACGGTTTCGGTGCGGAACGCCGCGGGCCTTTGTGCTTGCGAGCCGCGCGCGGTCGCGCCGCCCGCGGCTGCCTGAATTGTCGCCGTCCAGTTAGCACCCGACCGTTTGGCGCGCTAGCCCCTCCAGCGCACGCGCGACCTTAGGCCCGAATCCAGTCAATTGCGGCGGAGAGCCGCGAAGAGGCGCGCTTATGACAGACATCGCTTTGAGCTTTCGCAACGCCGACGGCGCGATGCAGCCCGCCCTGACGCGCTGTCTCGATTTCATGAACGGAACGCCTTTTTTCAAGCGCTATAAGAAGGAGACCTGGGACGCGCTTCAGGTCTGCGGAAGCAGTCGGATATTGGACGTGGCCTGCGGCGTCGGCTTCGACGTCATCGGGCTGGCGCGGCGCTTCCCGCAGGCGGTCGTCTATGGCGTCGATCCGTCGCGGAACTTCCTCGATCTGGCGCGGGAAAGAGCGCATGGCGTTGAGAACGCTCTCTTCGTCGGCGGCGATTCACGCCGCCTGCCCTTTGAGGACCGCTGCTTCGACGGCGTCCGCATCGATCGGTCCTTGCAGCACATCAGCTCTCCCGGCGAGGCGCTGCGCGAAATGGTCCGGGTGACGCGCAGGGGCGGCAGAATCGTCGTCGCCGAACCCGATTGGGGAACATTCTTCGTCTACAACGGGGATCTCGAAACCGGCGCGAAAGTCGCCGGATTATGGGAAAAGTCCTTCGCCAATCCCTACATCGGCCGCGAGATCGGCCTGCTGCTCGAAAAGTGCGGCGTTACGGACATCGACTGCCGGGCCCATGCGCTCGTCGTCAGAAGCCTCGACGCGGCGGAGATCATCTTCGATCTGACGCGCGTGACGGAAAATTGCGTGTCGGCGAGCGTCCTGACGCGAGAGGAGGCGGCACGCTGGCGGGAGGCGACCCATGTGGCCTGCCAGAGCGGCGGCTTTCTCACTTGCCTGAACATCATTCTCTGGGAGGGATCGATCCCGGAATAAAACGCTGCGATCCGCCGCCGTCTCTACAACCGAGCGCGCGTCCATTGCCCGATGCGCAACGCGATGCGCGCCGCGGCGTCGGCCAGCGCGCGCGCCGCCGGCGAGCCGATGTGCGCCGGCGCCGGCGTTTCTTCGACGAATATCCGCGCCGCCCTCGCCCGGCCGCTTCCCGCGTCGACGAGCTGAACGGAAACCTCGACGACGGCCAGATTGCGGGCGATGTCGATCTCGAAACGCCGCACATCGGTCTGCAGCTGCGTTTGCGCGCCCATGTTCGAAGAGGCCGACAGTCCGCACTGCTGCAGCGATTCGATGAGGCGGCGCTGAAAAAGCCGCGGCAGCGACTCCGACCACTGGACGCCGGGAAGGACGGCCACGCTGTCATCGCCGGCGCGAACCACGATGCGGTCCGACGCGGTCGGAGCGATCGCGGCGGGTTCGGCCACGAAGACCGGCGGGCCGCCGCGCAACGCGACGCTTCGCAAAGCGACCGGCGCGGTCGTCAGATCGAAGGTCTCGCGCGGCGCCTGGGCGCAGGCCGTCGCGAGCAAAGCGAGCGACGCGATCACTGTCGCTTGCGCGGCCTTGCGATGCGCCGCCGTGGACGCCTTCAGTTTCATGCCGACCCGTCGCCCCATTTCGCCCGCGCGCCGAGTCGGGCTACGCCGTCTTCTAACCGATCCGCGCACCGCCTCAAAGCCACGCTTGCGATCGTTCTAGTTGCCTTGATACTCGGGCACGGACTGGGACGGTCCGAAGATGAACTGTGACGGGTTTTTTTCGACCGAACGCAGCGTGCGGTCGAATGTGCCGATGGCCTTGCGCCCATCCACCGCGAGCTGTTCATATTCGCGCAGCCCCGTCGCGGCGAAACGGTTGATGCGTTCCGACGCCCCCGCGATGTTGCCGGTGATGGCCCTGATCTGCCTCGGGTCGATGGCCTTGATCGTCTTCTCGCCGGCCGCCAGCACCTTGTCGAGCCGCGCCGCCACCGGTTTCAACGACTGAGCGACGTCGGACGCGTCGCGGATGAAGGTCGCGATCGAAGCGGAGTTGTCGGCGAGAGTCTTGCTGACCGTTTCAGCGTTTTTCAGCGTCGCCGTGATCGAAGGACCGTTGTCGTCGATGAGCTTGTCGAGTTTCGTGAGGAGTTCGGCGGCCTTCGTCGACAGGTTCTGAACATTGCCGATCAAATTCTGGATTTCGGAGCGCTCGGCCTGAATTTGCGGGTATTTCTGGCCGTCTTGCGCGGTCAGAGGCGGCGCGCCAGGCGTGCCGCCGACAAGCAGGAGGTCTGAAACGCCCGTGAAGCCGCGCGTCTCGAGGCGTGCGCGCGTGTCGGCTTTGACCGGCGTTCTGCTGTCGATCCTGACCAGCACGTCGACCTTGCTCGGATCCTGCTCGGAAATGCCAAGATGCGTGACCTCGCCGACTTTCACGCCGTTGAACAGCACCGAGGAGCCGCGGGTCAGCCCCGAGACCGCGCCGCTGAAGACAATCTGGTAGGTTTCCTGACGTCCAAGCTGGCTTGGCCCGGAAAACCAGTAGACGAAGAGAAAGGCGGCGAAGGCGACCGCCAGCGTGAAAGCGCCGATCAGGGCGTAGTTGGCGCGGGTTTCCATTGTTCGTCCTTCTGCTCAACGCGCGCCGCCGTCAGTCGGCCGCCGCGCACGCCGTGGAAATAGGCTTTCAGCCACGGGTGATCGGATGCGAGCAAAGTTTCCAGCGGCCCTGCGGCGATGACCCGACCTTCAGCGAGCGCCGCCACCCTGTCGCAGATCGAATACAGGCTGTCGAGATCATGCGTCACCATGAAAACGGTCAGCCCGAGGGTCTGCTGGAGCGTGCCGATCAGCTCGTCAAAATCTGCGGCGCTGATCGGATCGAGCCCCGATGTCGGCTCGTCGAGGAACACAAGCTCGGGATCAAGCGCCAGGGCGCGCGCCAGGGCCGCGCGCTTCACCATGCCGCCCGACAATTCTGACGGAAATTTGTCCGCCGCGTCGGGGCCTAGGCCTACAAGCTCAAGCTTGAGCATAGCCAGCTCGTCCATAAACCGTTGAGAAAGCTCGCGCGTTTCGCGCATCGGCATCTGGATGTTCTGCTTGACGGTCAGCCCCGAAAACAGCGCGCCGTTCTGAAACAGCACGCCCCATCGTTGCTCCAGAGCGCGCCGCTCGTGCGGCGCCAGCGCGTCACGATCCTGCCCAAAAACCCGAATGGAGCCGCCCCGCGTCGGGACGAGCCCTAGAATCGCGCGGGTCAGCACCGATTTTCCCTGCCCCGATCCGCCGACGAAGCCGAGCACCTCGCCGCGATAAACGTCGAGATTGAGCCCCTTCATGATGTTTTTGTCGCCAAAACCGACGACGAGGTCGCGCACGCTGATGATGACGTCGCGGTTAGGGCGTTGCGCGGCGCCGTTTGCGTGAGTCGAGGTGCTGGTCATCGCGCGCTCAATAGTCGATCGACGCAAAAAATATGGCGAACAAACCATCCATCACAATGACCATGAAGATGGATTTGACGACGGAGGACGTGACCTGACGGCCGAGCGACTCGGCGGAGCCCTGCGTCGCGAGCCCGTCCATCGACGCGATGAGGCCGATCACCAGCGCCATAAAAGGCGCCTTGATGATGCCGACGAGAAAAGTATGCAGCGCGATCGCCTCTTTGAGCAATGACGCGAACGCCACGGGGCTGATCCCGCCGTACCACCAGGACACGATCATGCCGCCGAAGAGCGCCGCCATATCCGCGATGAAGGTCAGAATCGGCAAGGAGATGACGAGACCAAGCACGCGCGGCGCGATGAGCACCTCGGTGGGGGAAAGTCCCATCACCATCAGCGCGTCGATCTCCTCGCGCATTTTCATCGAGCCGAGTTCTGCGGTGATCGCTGAACCTGATCGGCCGGCGATCATGATCGAGGTGAGCAGCACGCCGAGTTCGCGCAAGACAAGAATGCCGATCAGGCTCACCGAGTAGCTGGACGCGCCGAACTTGAGCAATTGAAAGATGCCCTGCTGCGCGACGATGCCGCCGACCAGCACGTTGATCAGCACGATGATCGGGACGCTGCGAAAGCCGACAAGTTCGATTTGTGCGACGAGCGAGGTCAGCCTGAACCGCTGCGGGTTGGCGGCCACATAGATCATCGACGAGACGAATTCGCCGAGAAAGCTGACGCCGCGATAAAATTCGTGAAGCGCGTCCACCATCGACTCGCCGAGGTCCGCAAGCAGAGCGAAGATGATGTTCAACCGCGGCCGCGAGGGCTCAACGAAGGCGCGATAATGCGTTTCTTCGAGCAGGGTCAGATATTCGGGGCGCACATGTTCGAGCGCCACGGCGACGTCGCGCCGCGCGAGTTCATGGCGCGCGCGATTGATCAGCCAGGCGCCGGCCGTGTCGAGTTGCGAGACCTGGGAGAGATCCAGGACGACCATTCGGTCGCGACGCGCCTCTTCGTCGATGCGACGGCCCTCTTCCTCGAGTCGCTGCGAGGCCACGAGAACCCAGTCGCCGGACAGCGCCAGGCGCACGCCATCCGCAACCGGCTGGCGCGTGACTTTCGGCGGACGCTGCATCGCGACGACGGTCATCGGGCATCGCTCCGCGCTGGCGTCAACAATCGGCACATCGATGGCGTCATCCTATCCGCCGATTATGGCGCGCCGCCGACGCCGAGAGGCGCGCGCCGCTTGCAAAACCGTCATAACTTCGTGAATTGGCGTCAGCAAGCGCGCCGGCGCACATCGGCGCGCCAAGCGCGCGGCGCGCGCTAAGAGCGCCGGAGAGACATGTGAAGCGAAATTTATCAGTCGCCGTAGAGACTTATCCGATCGCCGGCCGCTTCGTGATTTCCCGCGGCGCCAAGACCGAAGCCGTCGTCGTGACGGCGACTTTGACCGAGGGGGACGGCGTCGGGAGGGGCGAATGCGTGCCTTACGCCCGCTACGGCGAAAGCGTCGACAGCGTCGTCGCGGCAATTGAAAGCGCGCGCGACGCTCTCGAAGCCGGGGCCGATCGAGACGCTTTGCAGCGCCTGATGCCGGCCGGGGCCGCCCGCAACGCCGTCGATTGCGCGCTGTGGGACCTCGAGGCCAAGCTTTCAGGCGTCCCGGCCCACATCGCGGCCGGTTTTGGGACGCTCGCGCCGCTCGTGACGGCCTACACTCTCTCGGTCGGCGCGCCGGACGAGATGCGCGCCGCGGCGGAGAAAGCCGCGGGCCGGCCATTGTTGAAAATCAAGCTCGCCGGAGAGGGCGATGAGGCGCGCCTCGGTGCGGTCCGCGCCGGCGCGCCAGATTCGACTCTCATCGTCGACGCCAATGAATCATGGGACGCGGAAAGCCTCGTCCGCCGGCTCGCCGTCTGCGCCGATTTCGGCGTCGCGCTCGTCGAGCAGCCTCTGCCGGCGGGTCGCGACGAGGCCCTCGCGTCCGTAGCGCGCCCTGTGCCGATCTGCGCCGACGAGAGCGTGCATGACCGCGCCTCCCTCCCGCCGCTGAAAGGCCGTTACGACGCAATCAACGTCAAGCTCGACAAGACCGGGGGCCTCACCGAAGCGCTGGCGCTTGCGCGCGCGGCGCAGGAATTGGGCTTCTCTGTAATGGCGGGCTGCATGGTGGGAACGTCGCTTGCCATGGCGCCGGCCGTCCTGGTGGGGCAGACGGCCGCCTACGTCGATCTCGACGGGCCGCTGCTTCTCGCCCGCGACCGTAATCCTCGCCTGTCCTACGAGGGCTCGACGCTCATGCCGCCCGCGCCGGAGCTCTGGGGATAGCGAGGCCGTCGCCGCTGGACTCATTGACCTATAGCTCGGTCGTCAACTAAAATTTAACCGATGGGGATGGGGTTCCCCCGATAACCGCCGAATGGCTGATGACTCCTACGAACTGGCCGCCACGCTCTTCGATCGCTGGCGCGGTGTAGGAGTGTGCTCTTGCGAGAAGCGCCAGCAGCCCGTCGTGCGCCAGCCGGCCTGCGCCCTGGCCGAAGGCTCCCCACCGCCGTGCGCATGGGCGCGATTCGGCTCTGGACACGCCGCCGCCTGTTGTTCTGCGTGGCTCCAATCGCGCTTCTCGTCGCCGGCTGCGCGCCGACCGCGCAACTGGAGCGCGCGCAATTTCTCGGCCCGCCGGCCATGGAGCGCACGCTCGCGAGATCCGGTCTCAAGCCCGCAGACGAAACCAGCTGGCCGCATGAGGAATGGTGGCGCGCCTTCTGCAGCGCCGAACTCGACGCCGTCATCGACAAGGCGCTGCACGACAATCAGAGCCTCAGAAAAGCCGAAGACTCGCTGCGCGCAGCCGACGCGCTCGTGCAGGTCGCCGGCGCGCGGCTTCTGCCCGAGGTTCAGGCGACCTTCGGCATGCGGCAGTCGCGCAATCCGCTGCATGGCGTCGTCGCCTCCTACAATCCGGCGCAAGGCGGATTGCAGAAGACCATGGCCTTCATCAATCCGCTCGTCCTGACCTATGAGCTGGATTTCTGGGAGAAGAACCGCGCGATTCTGGACGCCGCGATCGGCGAGTCCGCCGCCCAGGAGGCCGAACTGGAGCAGGCGCGGCTGCTGCTGACCGCTTCGGTCGCGCGCGCCTATCTTCGCGGCTACGCCGCGGCGCGCCAGCTCGAGGTCGCGAAAGCTTTGACGCGCATGCGCCGCGACCTGGTTTCGCTTGCGGACGCCCGCTATCGCGCCGGGCTCGACTCGCTCGATGGGGTGCAGATCGCCCGCGCCGAATACGAGAACGCCGTCCGCCGCGAAGCCGCTGTTCAGGCGTTTCTGACGCTGCAGAAGGATGCGCTCGCCCGTCTCATGGGCGAAGGTCCCGACGCGGCGCAGGATCTTTACACAGCGCGACGAGCCCCGACGCCGGCCGCGCCGCCACTGCCACGCAGCCTCCCGATCGAACTCCTCGCGCATCGGCCGGATCTCGTCTCGGCGATGCGCCGCGCCGAAGCGGCGGCCGCGCGCGTTCACGTCGCCAAGACGCTTTTTCTTCCCTCGATCGATCTCGCGATCACCGGCGGTTTCGAGGGTTCGGTGACCTCGACGAAAATCAGCAAGCTCGCAGGGTATCTGTTCACGCCTTCGGCGATCGGCTACGCGGTGTCCCCCACCCTGCGCCTCCCGATTTTTCAGGGGGGCCGGCTCAGCGGAAATCTGGAGTTTCAGCGGGCCGACTATGATCAGGCGGTCGACTCCTATAACGAGACGCTGCTGCAGGCCGCCCAGCAGGTCGCCGACGCCGTCGCCAATCTCAAGCGCGCGGGCGCAGAATATGAGGCGCAGAACCGTTTGCTGCGCGCAGCGCGCGCGCAATTTGATCTCGCGCAGTCGCGACTGCGCGACGGTTTGAAAGATCGCCGCGAAATCCTCGCGGAGCGGACCGATCTTCTCGAAGCCGGCTTTGGACAGCGCGCGCTGGAAGGCGACAGGCTCGTCGCCGCCGTCGACCTTTACCAGGCCCTCGGCGGCGGTTATGCCGGCGGTCCGCCGCCGGCGGCGCCCAAACCCGCGCCTGAAAACGATCCGCTGACGCCCGCCGTCGACGTGATTCAGTCGCTTGGCGGCGGCTGAGCGGCCATAGAAGAACGCGAAACGATCGATGGCGCTTTCCCGAAAGAGCATCCGCTCCCGCAGAGAGTTTCTGCTCAAGATCGTCATTGCGGCGGTCTTGGTCGGCGCGCTGATCGCCCTCTCGCGATGGTATTTCCATGAGCGCGACTGGGTGACGACCGACAACGCCTTCGTCACAGGCAACATCATTCCGGTCAAGGCTGACGCGACCGGCGTGGTCGCCGCCGTTCTCGCCGAGGAAACGCAGCAGGTGAAGAAGGGCGACGTGCTCGTTCGCCTCGATGGCCAACGCGCGAGAGCGGCGCTCGCGCAGGCCGAAGCCGAACTGGGTCGCGCCGTCCGGGCCGTGGGCGCGCTCTACGCGCAGCGCCGCCAGGTCTGCCAGAAGGTCATCTCGCGCGCCGCCGTCCGGGATAGGACGCGTCATGACCTCGCAAGATACAGGCAGGCGGCGGCGACCGGCGCCTCGTCCCGACAGGTGTTGCAGAACGCCGAGGATCAGCTCGCCGCGCAGGAAGCCGATCTGCGCGAGGCGCAGTCGGAATATCAGGCGATCGAGGCGCGGGTGGTCGGCGTCACGCGCCTGAATCATCCGGACATCGAGGCCGCCAAGGCGAGATACACCGACGCCTATATCGAATACGTGCGCCAGAATATCCGGGCGCCGGCGACCGGCTACGTCGCGAAGCGCCGCGTGCAAGTCGGCGATCGGGTGCGCCCAGGCGATTCGATTCTCAACATCGTGCCGCTCGATCACCTCTGGGTCGAAGCGAATCTCTGGGAAAACAGAATGGCGCGGGTCCGTCCCGGACAGCCGGCGATCATCAAGGTCGATCTCTATGGATCGAACCAGATCTATCACGGCGAAGTGGCGGGACTCGTTCCGGGCTCTGGCGCCGTCTTCGCGACGCTTCCGCCCGACAACGCCACCGGCAACTTCATTCGAATCGTTCAGCGCATTCCGGTGCGTATCGCCTTGCGCGCCGACGAACTCGAGCAGCAGCCTCTGCGGCCTGGCCTGTCGACGGACGCCTCGATCGACGTATCGGGCCCGCTGCAATCTCCCAATCGCTCGATCGTCAAGACGACGACCAATGAATACCTCACCGACGTCTATGACAAGGATCTCGCAGAAGCGAAGGCGCGAGCCGACAAGATCGTCAAGGACAATGCGCTCGGCGCATCGGATGACGGCGTCGCCTGCACAGCCGCAGAATAGACCGCGCGAGGTCAATTTCGACCCGCGCTTGCCTTTTTCGCGCCCTCTATTGGCGAGGCTCGGATGACGCCGTAACATCCGGCCCGGATATTGATTTATCTGATAGGGAGAGCAAGCATGCCGGACGTCAGCGCTAAACCGCCGGTGAGCCAATCTTCGCTGACGCTCTCCTTAGATCCGACGCAGGTGAAAATCGCGCAGCGACTCGAATCGCTGAAGACGAGCGAAAGCGGCCTGACCGCCGCCGAAGCGAAGCGACGCCTCGCCGAGTATGGCCCCAATGCGATCGAGGACAAGACCGAAAGCAAGTGGCGCCGTCTGCTCGCTTATTTCTGGGGGCCCTTGCCCTTTCTCATCGAAGCGGCGGCGATCATCTCCGCCCTTCGCCGCGACTGGCCGGACTTCGCGGTCGTCACCGGTCTTCTCATCTACAACGCCGTCGTCGGATTCTGGCAGGACAACAAGGCGGCGAACGCGCTCGCGGCTCTGAAGAAGAACCTCGCGCCCCGCGCCCGCGTGTTGCGCGAGGGGGAGTGGAGCACGATTCCCGCGGCCGAACTCGCGCCGGGCGATGTCGTCAGCGTCGCCGCAGGTCAGATTATCCCGGCGGATCTCTTGCTGATCGAAGGCGATTATCTGAGCTGCGACCAGGCGGCGCTCACCGGCGAATCGCTGCCCGTGTCGAAGAAGATCGGCGATGACGCCTATTCCGGGGCGATCGCCAAACAAGGCGCGATGACAGGCGTGGTCACGGCGACCGGCGACCGCACGTTTTTCGGCCGCACCGCGAAGCTCGTCGGCGCCGCCGGCGCCGTGTCGCATTCGCAGCGCGCCGTGACCCAGGTCGGCGACTTTCTCCTGTTGCTCGCGTTTTTGCTGGCGCTCGTCCTGATCGGCGCACAGCTTTACCGCGAAGTCATCGCGCCGGATGAATGGAATTGGGACCGCGTCGGGTCCATCGCCCAATATGTGCTGGTGCTGCTGATCGCGTCGATTCCGGTCGCGCTGCCGGCGGTGATGTCCGTGACGATGGCGATCGGCGCCTACGCGCTTTCACTGCAGAAGGCCATCGTTTCGCGCCTGAGCGCGATCGAGGAGCTCGCCGGCGTCGACGTGCTCTGCAGCGACAAGACCGGCACGCTGACGATGAACAAGCTCACCGTGCAAAACGCTATGCCGTTTGGCGCGTTCAAGAGCGACGATGTGCTGCTCTTTGCCGCGCTGGCGACCCAAACGAGCAGCGAAGATGCGATCGACCTCGCCGTGATGGCGGCGCTGCCGGCGCATGATTCGCTTGAAGGCTTCAAGCAGAAGGCCTTCACGCCCTTCGATCCTGTCAGCAAACGCACGATCTCGACGGTCGCCGACGCCGCGGGCGGCATCCGCCATTACGCCAAGGGCGCGCCGCAGGCGATTTCAGCTTTAGTGCGGCCCGACTCGCAAACCCTGCAGCGCTATCAGAACGAGGTGGCCGCGCTCGCCGCCAAGGGCCAGCGCGCGCTCGGCGTCGCCATGTCGGAAGACGGCGCCAGATGGGCGCTCGTGGGATTGATCTCCCTGATGGACCCGCCGCGCGCGGACGCCAAGGCCACGATCGCGGACGCGCGTGCGCTGGGACTCACCGTCAAGATGGTGACTGGCGACGACGTCGCGATCGGGGACGAGATCGCCGCGCAGCTCGGCATGGGATCTCACCTGCTCGTCGCAAGCGACGTTTTCAAAGGTGGCGCGAAAGCCGACGCTCTGCCGCGCAGCGTCGTCGACGCCGTTGAGCGGGCCGACGGTTTCGGCCGGGTGTTCCCGGAGCACAAATTCGAAATCGTCAAGGCGCTTCAGTCCGTCGGACATATCGTCGCGATGACCGGCGACGGCGTGAACGACGCGCCGGCGCTCAAGCAGGCGGATTGCGGCATCGCCGTGAGCGGGGCGACCGACGCCGCGCGCAGCGCGGCCGCGCTGATCCTCACGGCGCCGGGACTGTCGACCATCGTCAACGCGATCCGCGTGTCACGCCAGATTTTCCAGCGCATCGAAAGCTATATCTACTACCGGATCGCCATGACGCTCGACATCATGATCGTCGTCGTGGCGTCGATCGTGTTTTTCGAATTCCAGCCGCTCACCGCCATCATGATCGTCGCGCTCGCGCTCCTCGACGACATTCCGATCATGACCATCGCCTACGACAATGTCCCCGTCGCGCCGCAGCCGGTAAGATGGGATATGCCACGCATCTTCGTTTTCGCTTCGCTGATGGGGCTGCTCGCCGTGGCCGAGACCTTCGGCTTTTTGCTGATCGGCCTGCGCTGGATGCTCGACGAGACGCTGCAGGCGATGATCCCGATCGATCCGGGTCAGTTGCAGACGCTGCTATTCCTGCAGCTCGCGGTCGGCGGCCATTTATTGCTCTTCAGCGTGCGCACGAAAAAGGCGATCTTCGCGCCGCCCTATCCAAGCGCCAGGCTGTTCTGGGCGATCGTGGCGACCCAGGTCGTCGCGGTGCTGCTCTGCCTCTACGGCGTCGGCTTCGACGCCGTGCCGGGCGCAGCGATCGTCGGCGTATGGGTTTACTGCCTTCTCTGGGTCGTCGCAGCGGAGATCGTGAAGGCCATTTACTGGCGCCTGGCCGGGCGGCGCGATAAGAGCCTGGCCGCGGTGCACGTCGCTCTCGCCGGTTGAAGGAGGCCGACGGGCGAAGGAGGCAGAGCACATGAATTTCAGCAAGAAGTTCCGCATCGCGCCAGACTCTGACGTCGATCTTGGATCGATCGACCCGGGCTTTCATGGCGACTACGCTAACGACGTCGACGCGGCTCAGGAGTTACAGCGCAATCTCACGCGCATCACCGAGCTGCAGCGAAAACTCTATGCAGACCGCACGCATTCTCTGCTGATTGTCCTGCAGGGCATCGACAGCGCAGGAAAGGACGGCACCTGCTGGCATGTCATCAGCGCGATGGATCCGCAGGGCGTGCAAGTGACGGGCTTCAAGCAGCCGACGCCAGAAGAACAGGAACATGATTTCCTGTGGCGTATCCATCCGCATGCGCCGCGACGAGGATTCGTTTCGATCTTCAATCGCTCGCATTACGAGGACGTGCTCGTCGTGCGGGTGCATAAGCTCGCGCCGAAGGAGGTCTGGAAGCCGCGCTACGATTTCATCAATGAATGGGAAAAGCTGCTCACTGTCGAAAACAAGACGACAATCTTGAAATTCTTCCTCTACATCTCGAAGGACGAGCAGCTCAAGCGCTTCAAGGCGCGGCTCGACGACCCGGCGCATCAATGGAAGATCAGCGCGAGCGATTATTCGGAGCGCGAGAAGTGGGACGATTACATCAAGGCCTTCGAGGCGGCCCTGTCGCGCTGCTCGACTGAACATGCGCCCTGGTTCGTCATCCCCTCGAATCACAAGTGGTTCCGCAATCTCGCGGTCTCCAGCATCATCGCCGATGCGCTCGACGATCTCAATCTGAAGATGCCGAAGCCCACCGTCGACATCGAAGAGATCCGTAAGCTTTATCATCAGGCGAAAAACGAGCAGGAAGGAAGCAAGGCTCAGTGACGGCGCCGCCTTCGCACGCCGCCTCGGTCTTTTCGGCGCTCGACGAAGCGCCGATGACATGGCGCCATTACGCCTATTGGCTCGCGGCGAGCGGCGGCGCCTTTCTCGACGGCTTTTCGGTGTCGGGACTCGGCGTCGCGCTGCCGCTGCTCAAGCGCGACTTTCCGATCAGCCCGCTGTTCGTCGGCCTCATCGGCTCGGCGCTGGTGCTTGGCGCGGTCTTGGGATCGGCGCTCGGCGGCGTCGGCGCGGACAGGTTCGGCCGCAAACGCACCTTCATCGCCGACATGGCGATCATCGCGCTCGCATGTTTCATCGGCGCGGCGGCGCCGAACGCCCGCGTCATTCTGCTGTCGCAGTTTCTGCTCGGCGTCGGCGTCGGCATCGATTTTCCGACGAGCGGCTCCTATGTGTCGGAACTCATGCCGCGCGCGACGCGCAGTAGAATGACCGTGGCGACCATCGCCTTGCAGTCGGTCGGCATGGCCGCGGCGGCGCTCGCCGGTCTCGTCATACTGAAACTATGGCCGTCGACGCAGGATTGGCGGCTGCTGTTCAGCGCGGCCGGCGCGATCGCGTTGCTTTTTTTGCTGGCGCGCGTCTGGCTGCCCGAAAGCGCGCGCTGGCTGGCGACAAAGGGCCGTATCGCCGAGGCCATGGCGCTCCTGAGGTCCCTAACGGCCGATTTCGGCGAGAGGCCTTTGAGCTTCAACGCGGAAGCCGTCAGCGCCGCAGCGTCGCGGCCGAACCATACGCGGCGCGCCGAAGACGTCGGCTACTCGACGCTCTTCACCACGGCCTATCGCGCGCGCACCATGCTCGTCTCGCTGCCATGGATGCTGATGGACGTCGCGACTTACGGCGTCGGCCTCTTCACGCCGGCGATCCTCGGCGCCATGCACCTCGGCGGCGCGCAATCGGGTCCGCTCGCCGCCGATTTCGCCGACGCGGAAGGCAGCGCAGTCGTCGACGCTTTTCTCGTCATCGGCTTTACGGCCAGTCTCTGGGCGGTGCCGCGCTTTGGCCGCATCACCATGCAGGTCGCGGGCTTCAGCGGCATGGCGCTCGGCATGCTGCTGCTGCTCTTCGCCGCGATGACCGACAACGGCCCGAATGCTCATCTCGGCTTCGTCATCGTGGGCTTCATGCTCTTCAATTTCGCCATGAACGCCGGTCCGAACGCCACCACCTTCACCCTGGCGCCGACGCTGTTTCCCACAGCGATCCGCGCCTCGGCGAGCGGCTTCGCGGCGGCGAGCGCGAAGGTCGGCGCCGCCTTCGGAACCTTCGTCGTGCCGCAGCTGCAGGACGCATGGGGGCTCGTCGGGGTCGTCTCGGTGATGATCGCCGTTAGCGTCGCCGGGCTGATGACGACGGGCGGCCTCGCGCATGCGGTCAATGAGGAAGGCGCGCTCGAGGAATAGGCGCGCGTCGCGCGTCACTGCAGATGCGCGACGAGCGTCCAGGCGCCGAGAAATATGATCATCACGAGGCAGAGCGCCGAGAGGACGATGAGGATCGCCTTGTTGGCGACGCGCTGATCGTCTCCTCGCATTTGGCTGTTCTCCGGCGGCTGTGCCCTTATAAAATTCCCTCGGGCGGATTGAGGGCGGGCGTCATCCAAAGAAGAATTCGCGCAGGAATCTGGTGTAGTCCCCTTCCCACGCCATCATCGCCATCAGCACGAGAACCGCCATCGGCGGCGTCAGGATAGCGACGACGAGCGCCAGCCGCTCCCAGGCCATGTGCATGAAAACGGCGACGATGAGCCCCGCCTTCAGCATCATGAACACGACGATCAGGAACCAGCGGAGATAGCCCTGAACGTCGAAATAATCGACGAGATAGGAGCAGGCGCTCAGAACGAAGAGCAGCACCCACACCATGAGGTAGAGTTTAATCGGATGCTGCTGGCCATGCGCCTGCGCCGCGGGCTGCGCCGCTTCCGAGACCGGGGCATGGCCATGCGTCGTATCGTCTGTCGTCACCGTCATTGTTTCCCCCTGTCGGAGACGTCACCACAGATAGAAGAACGCGAAGATGAAGACCCAGACAAGATCCACGAAGTGCCAATACAGGCCCATGACCTCGACGTTCTCATATCGGCCCCTGCGGCTCGTGAAAAAGCCCCGCCGACCGACGTCATAGTCGCCGCGCCAGACGGCGCGCGCGATGATGAGCAGGAAAATCACGCCGACCGACACGTGGAAGCCGTGGAAGCCGGTGATCATGAAAAAGCTCGAGCCGAACTGCGCCGCGCCGAAGGGATTCCCCCAGGGCCGCACGCCCTCATGAATGAGCTTGGTCCACTCGAAAGCCTGCATGCCGACGAAGGCGGCGCCGAAGAAGGCCGTGATCAGCATCAGGATCGCCGCCTTCTTGCGCTCGCGCGCATAGGCGTAGTTGACGGCCATCGCCATTGTGCCCGAACTCGTGATGAGGTCGAAGGTCATGATGGCGATGAGAATGAGGGGAATCTTCTTCCCGCCGATGTCGAGCGCGAAGATTTCGCTCGGGTGCGGCCACTCCACTGTCGTGGACATGCGCACCGTCATGTAGGAAATCAGGAAGCAGCTGAAGACGAAGGTGTCGCTGACGAGGAAGATCCACATCATCGCCTTGCCCCAGGACGCGGTCTTGAAGGACCGCTGATCCGAGGACCAGTCTTTGACCACGCCGAGCAGCCGGCTCCGCAGCGTTTCATCCGTCGTTACATGCTCAGTCGATACATGCTCCGCCGTCATGGCGTATTCCCTTTTACGAAAGCAGACGCCGGCAGATGACGCCAAATCCGTCGGCCCAGCCGATCAGCATGGCGAACATCAGCAACCAGACGAACAGCAGAAAATGCCAGTAGATGGCGCAGAGCTCGACGCTCGTCGTCAGCTCTTTGGTGATGCGCGCCGCGCCGCGAACCCTGTCGGTCGTGCGCGCAAGCGCCACCAGGCCGCCGATCAGATGCAGCGCATGCGCGCCGGTCAGCAGATAGAAGAATGCGTTGGCCGCGTTGCTCGACGCGAAGAACTTCAAGTCGAGCAGTTCGCGCCATGCCCAGATCTGTCCGATCAGGAACAGCGCCGCCGTCGTCGCGCCAATAAGCAAAGCCGTCTTCACGCGCTCGGCTTCCGCGCGACGCGCGGCGACCAGCGCAACCTGCAGGGCGACGCTGCTCGCGGCGAGCAAAAAAGTGTTGAACCAGAGGACGCCGGGGATCAGCGGCATCTGCCAATCGGGCGCGTCGCCACGCATGAAAAAGGCGGCGGCGAGCAGAGAAAACAGACAGCCGGCGACGGCGAGGAAGATCGCGAGCCCCACCTTCGCGGCGGGCGGCGGTTCGTTTCCGGCAGCGCTGCGATAATGCGCAACCTCGCCTTCCTCGAGCCAGGGCGATTCCATCACGCCCTGACGCGCCAGCCACAGCAGCGCAAGGCTGAAGATCAGGATGAAGAAGAGCCCGAGGACGCTCATGTCGCATGCTCTCCGCTCAAGGGCGGCGCGTTCTGCGGCAGGTAGTCATCGGGCGCGCCCGGCACGCTATAGGCGTAAGGCCAGCGATAGACGATCGGAAGCTGTTTGCCCCAGTTGCCATGACCCGGCGGCGTTTCGGGAGTCTGCCATTCGAGCGAGGCCGCGCGCCACGGATTGCCGCCCGCCGGCGCGCCATATTTCAGGCTTCTGAACAGATTGTAGAAGAAGATCGACTGCGCGAAGCCGACCGCCAGAGCCGTCACCGTGATGAAGATATTGAGCGTCGTCGCCGACGCCGGAACGAAGGCGGTTTCGCCCATTTCATAGAAGCGCCGCGGCATGCCGAGCACGCCGAGATAATGCATCGGGAAGAAGATCGCATAGGCGCCGAGGAAGGTGATCCAGAAGTGAATCTTGCCGAGCCGCTCGTCCATCATTCGGCCGGTGATTTTCGGATACCAATGGTAGATCGCGCCAAAGATGACGAGCACCGGCGCGATGCCCATCACCATGTGGAAATGCGCGACGACGAACAGTGTGGCCGACAGCGGCACGTCCACGATCACATTGCCGAGGTAGAGGCCGGTGATGCCGCCATTGACGAAGGTGACGAGGAAGCCGAGCGCGAACAGCATCGGCGTCGTGAAGTGAATGTCGGCGTGCCAGAGGGTCAGCACCCAGTTGTAGACCTTCAGCGCCGTCGGCACCGCGATCGCAAGCGTGGTCACGGCGAAGAAGAACCCGAACCACGGGTCCATGCCGCTCACATACATGTGGTGGCCCCAGACCACCATACTCAGCACGCCGATCGCGATGATCGCCCAGACCATCATCCTGTAGCCGAAGATGTTCTTGCGGGCGTGCACGCTGATGAGATCGGAAACGATCCCGAACGCCGGCAGGGCGACGATGTAGACTTCCGGATGGCCGAAGAACCAGAACAGGTGCTGGAACAGGATCGGGCTGCCGCCTATATGTTCCTTGTGCTCGCCGAAATGGACGATGGACGGCACGAAGAAGCTTGTGCCGAGCGTGCGATCGAAGAGCAGCATGACGCAGGCGACGAAGAGGCCGGGAAAGGCGAGGAGCGCCATCACGGCGGCCGAGAAGATTCCCCACACGGTGAGCGGCATGCGCATCAGCGTCATGCCTCGGGTGCGCGCCTGCAGCACCGTCACGACGTAATTCAACCCGCCCATCGTGAAGCCGACGATGAAGAGGATCAAAGACGCGAGCATCAGAATGATGCCCCAGTCATGGCCGGGCGTGCCGGTCAGAATCGATTGCGGCGGATAGAGGGTCCAGCCGGCGCCGGTCGGCCCGCCCGGGAAGAAGTAGCTGGAAACGAGAATGAGAGTCGCGATCAGATAGACCCAGTAGCTGAGCATGTTGACGTAAGGAAACACCATGTCCCTCGCGCCGACCATCAGCGGAATGAGATAATTGCCGAAGCCGCCAAGGAAGATGGCGGTAAGCATGTAAACGACCATGATCATGCCGTGCATGGTCACGGACTGGTAGTAGACTTCGGCGTCAATGAAGGGGATCGCGCCCGGAAAGGCGAGTTGCAGGCGGATCACCCATGAGAGCACCAGCGCCAGAATGCCGACCGCGATGGCGGTGCCGGCATATTGGATCGCGATGACCTTGGCGTCCTGGCTGAACACATATTTCGTGATCCAGCTGTGCGCGTGATAAAGCTCGACGTCTTCCACCTCCGCCGGCGGCGGCGCGACGTGCTGTGGTACGCTGGCGTCGGTCATCGAACGATCCTCCCTTCGCCCCCGTCGCGCTTGCGGCGATTGATCAAGCGCCGCCGTGGCGGCGCCTGATGGGCGGCGATCAAACTCAAAGCGGCGCGACGGGCGTCGATCAGCGTCATTGCGCAGAGGCCCGCTTGTCTCTAGCTGAGTCGCTCTTGCGCGACTGCTCGAACGTCTGCTGCGCCGAGCGCCAGGCCTCGAAGTCGGCTTCCGACTCCACGACCATTTTTCCGCGCATCTGCGGATGCCCTGTGCCGCAATAGGCGGCGCAGAGGATTTCGTATTCGCCGACCTTGGTCGGGGTGAACCAGAAATAGGTGACGATGCCCGGCACGAGATCCATTTTCGCCCTGATCTCGGGCACGTAGAAATCATGCAGGACGTCGACCGAGCGCAGCAGGACCTTGACCGGCTTGCCGAGCGGCAGGTGCAGCTCGCCCGTAGAGATCAAGAGATCGTCCTGCCCCTTTGGATCCGCCGGGCTCAGACCAAGCGCATTCGTCGTGTCGATATAGCGGACGTCGCTCGAGCCGAGCTGATTGTCGGCGCCGGGCAACCGGAAGCTCCAGTTCCACTGGGTCCCAACCGCTTCGATCTCCAGGGCGTCCTTGGGCACGGTGATGAACTGGCCCCAGACGAGCAGGCCAGGCGCGAGGAGAATGATGACGGCGATCGTCGTGACGATTCCGAGCCAGGCTTCGAGCTTTTGATTCTCGGGCTCGTAGGCGGCCCGCCGGCCCGGCTCATGGCGGAATCGATAAAGGCAATAGGCCATGAACAAAACGACGGCGACGAAACCGGCGGTCGTCACCACGAAGGTGAGGCCCATCGTGCCGTCGATAAAACCCCAGTTCGAAGCGATCGGCGTCGCCCGCCAGGGACTGAGAATGTGGAACAGGATAGAACCGGCGACGACCAGGACCATTGTGACGGCGACGTACATGCGTGCTTTGACCTCGCGTGTTGGACCTCGCCGGTGGCTGCGATGTGTGGCCGACGCCTCATCTTAGACCGGCTTTTCGCCGCGCGTCAAAGTGACGCGCGTCTTCTTGCTGATCGCGATGGATTTTTTGATCTCCTCAAAGGACCTAGTGGCGCGTCGGCGATTGGCGAGGCTTGCCGCGCAGCGATTCGAGGGCGCAAAAAAACCCGCGCGGGAGATTTCCCGCGCGGGTTTTCGATTCGGCGTCGCTTTTGACCTTATTTCTTCGAGGCGGCCGGCGCTGGCGTCGGCGCGGCCGGGGCGGCGCCCTTCTGCGCCTCGAGCTTCTTACGCTCCTCCTCGGCCTTCTTCTGCAGCTCTTCCTGAAGCTTCTTCTGCTGCTCTTCGAGGACCTTGGGATCAATCGCGGGACCGTCGAAGGCCTTGCCGAAATTGGCGAGCGGCAGATAGAAGGTGACTTCAGCGTTCGCCTGATTCTTGACGACGACCGTCATCTTCTCGGCCTTTTTCATGCCGTCGACGGCGGCCTTCTTGACCTTCGCCTCGGCAAAGCAGCCGTTGGGGAAACAGATTTCGAACGCGCCGCTTTCGGCCGGTCCCTTATCGATCGAGAAGCGGAAACCAGGCTTCAGCATGAGGCCCGGCGGCAGCAGCAGGCGGATGATCTTCTGATCCTCGCTCTTGGGATCGTAGACCGCGAGCGCGAGCAGTGGCTGGGGCGCCTCGCCTTCCTTCGCGGAGACGCCGAAGTCTCGCGTCGTGTAGCACATTTCCTTCTTGGTCTGCGGATCGGTGCCGCAGACCTTGGTCCAGTCCGGCTGAACGGCGACCAGTTCGGCGGCGATCGGCCCCTGAGGCTGCTGCTGCGCCGCGCCGGCCGCGGGCGCCTGCTGAGCGAACGCGCCGCCGGCCGAGAACAGCAACGCTCCCGCGAAGGCTATCGCGCAAGAACGCGAAAAATGGGTCGACATCGGAAGTTCCTTTCGATTGTCCTGGGCCGGCGCCCTCCGGCTCCGGATCGTTTTTCAAGGTCGCGTCATGACGGGAGGCCGCCTTCGCGCTACAGCGCCGTGGAAACTTGACCAGCCCGTGTTCCAGCGCGATCGCGAGACGCCGACGAGGCGACGGCAACGCTCTTACATGGTCGCCGCAGTAAATTCCAGCCGGCGGGCGCGCCCAATGCTTGGCGGGGGCGCTTTTTGCGCAGAACTATCGCAAAAAAATTGCCGAAAACTGTAGCGCGACTCGCTTCTTGCGGCAGGACGTTGGATTATGGTCCGCCAATGAAGATTCGCCTCATCCCCGCGAGACGCCCCGCCAGCGGCGCCGGCGAACGTCGAATGCGGGGGCGCCGCGCGCTCAGCTTCGCCCTTTCGCTCGTTGTCGCCGCCCCCTACGCCGGGGCGGCTCCGGCGCCGAGAGCGTCTGACGCGCCCTGCCCCACGCATGGGATCGCCATGCATGGCGCCCCCGCTTTACCCAGCAATTTCCAACACTTCCCCTACGCCGAACCAGGAGCGAAGAAGGGCGGCAGACTTCGCGTCGGGCTCGCCGGCACCTTCGACAGCCTTAATCCCTTCAATCTCAAGTCGGGGACCGCGGCGCAGGGCCTTGTCGGGAATGTTTTCCAGACCCTCATGGCCCGCTCGCAGGACGAGCCCTTCACGCTCTATGGCCTGATCGCGCAGTCGATCGACATCGATCCTTCGCGCTCGCAAGTGACCTTTCACCTCGACCCGCGGGCCCGCTTTTCCGACGGCAAGCCGATCACCGCCGAAGACGTGCTGTTCTCCTTCGATCTGCTGAAGACCAAAGGCCGACCGCAGCAACGCATCGCCTATGGGCTGGTCAAATCCATCGACGCGCCCGACGCGCACACCGTGCATTATGATCTTTCGGGCGTTGGCGACCGGGAGCTGCCGCTCATTCTCGCCATCATGCCGGTGCTGCCCAAGCACGCAACCGACGTCGAGCGCTTTTCCGAAGCGACGCTCGCCAAGCCCGTCGGCTCCGGCCCCTATGTGATCGCGGATTCGCAAGTCGGCTCCCGCCTGTTGCTGCGCCGAAATGAAAACTATTGGGGCGCCGATCTGCCCAGTCAGCGCGGATTCTACAATTTCGATGAAATCGACATTCAATATTTCCGCGACGGCAATTCGCTCTTCGAAGCCTTCAAGGCGGGCCTCCTCGACTATCGCGACGAAACGAGCACGACGCGCTGGGCGAGCGGCTACGACTTCCCGGCGCTTACCGACGGGCGCGTCGCGAAGGAGACGCTGAAGAACGAAAACCCCAAAGGCATGGAGGGCTTCGTCTTCAACACGCGCCGCCCGCTGTTCAAGGACATTCGTCTACGCGAAGCGCTCGGCATGATGTTCGACTTCGAATGGATCAACGCCAACCTCTATGCCGGCCTCTACACGCGCACGAAGAGCTTCTTCGACGAGTCGGAATTGTCCTCCTCGGGTCGTCCCGCCTCGGCCGCAGAGCGGGCCCTGCTCAAACCATTTCCAGGCGCAGTTCGTGAAGACATTCTGGAAGGCGACTGGCGACCGCCCGTCAATGACGGCTCGGGCCGCGACCGGGACATGGCGAAGCGCGCGCTCGCCCTGCTTGAAAGCGCCGGCTACCACATTGAAAACGGCGTGTTGCGCAAGGACGGCGAGCCTGTCTCCTTCGAGATCATGGTCAAGGACCGCAATCAGGAGCGGCTCGCGCTCAACTACGCCGCCTCGCTGCAGCGCATCGGCGTCGACGCCCGCGTGCGACTCGTCGACGAAGTGCAATATCAGCGCCGTCGCCAGAAATTCGACTTCGACATGATGCTCGGCCAATGGATCGCCTCCGCGTCGCCCGGCAACGAGCAGCGCATGCGCTGGGGCTCGGCGAGCGCGAATCAGGAGGCCTCCTTCAATCTCGCCGGGGCCGCGTCGCCGGCGATCGACGCGCTCATCGCAGCCCTGCTTTCAGCGACGAGCCATGACGATTTCGTCACCGCGGTGCGGGCCTATGACCGCGTCCTGCTCTCGGGTTTCTATGTGGTGCCGCTGTTTCATGCCTCCGAACAATGGATCGCGCATTCGACCGACATCGCTCGGCCGGAGCGATTGCCGCGCTATGCGTCGCCGATGTTCGGTCCAACGCTCGAAAGCTGGTGGAGACAGCGCTGAGCGCACAGGAAATATGCGCCGCCGCACGCCGTCGGCGCTCCACGCGCGCTAGGGCTTCAGCGGCGCCCGGGCTGACCTTTATACGCAAGGCCTCCGCCTCGGACAGTGTTAGGAGCAACCGTGTCCCTGTCGCTCGATGACATTCTCTCAACGCGCCTGTCGCCGGGAGTTCATTCCATGGGTTTTGCGCTTTTTATCGTCGGCGCCGTCGCGATCGGCCTCTTGATCCTCGATCGGTCCTTCAATCTCGGCCTGCCGATCGGCCTCTTCCAAAATCCGCTGTTCTGGTTCGCCTATGTCGCGCTGCTGGCGCTGTCGACGATGGTGCGCTTCGTGCGCCAGCAGACCGTGCTCGTCATCGAGCGACTGGGCCGCTACAACCGATCTCTGACTGCGGGGGTCAATTTTGTCTGGCCGATCGTCGAGCGCGTCGCTTACACCTTCGATCTGCGCGAACAGGTGATCGACGTGCCGGAGCAGGACGCGATCACCAAGGACAACGCCACCGTCACCATCGACGGCGTTCTCTATTACAAGATCGTCAACGCCAAGGACGCCGCCTATGGCGCGCAGGACATCCGCCGCGCCATCATCAATCTGGCGCAGACCTCGATGCGCTCGGCCATCGGCTCGATGGAGCTCGACAAGACCTTCGAGAACAGAAGCGAGATCAACGAGCGCGTCGTGCGCGCGGTCTCCGACGCGGCGCAGCTCTGGGGCGCGCATGTGACGCGCTACGAGATCAAGGACATCGCCATGCCGGAATCGCTGCGCCAGTCGATGGAGCGGCAAATGAAAGCCGAACGCGACAAGCGCGCCGCGGTGCTCGAATCGGAGGGCGTGAAACAGTCCGAGATCAACCGCGCCGAAGGCGAGAAACAGGCGGCGATTTTGCGCGCCGAAGGCCAGGCGAAAGCGATCGAACTCGTGCGCACGCAAATCACCCAGATTGGCGGCGATCAGGCGGTGCAGCTCGAAGTGGCCAAAAGCGCCATCGAGCAATATGGCCGCCTCGCCAAGGCCGGCAATTCGCTGGTGCTGATGGGCGACGGCGCCGATCCCGCCGGCTGGCTCGCCAAGGCGATGGCGGTGCTCAAGGCCGTTAACGCCGGGCCTGCGTCCAACGAGGCGCAGCAGCGCCGCGCGCAGCCCTGGCGGGAATCGGAGTGATGGCGAGCGGCTTTCTCTACGATCCCGCCAATGCGAGCCTGATCGCCGGCCTTATCCTGCTCGGACTCGACATTGTGGTGATCGGCCTCTCGCCGGTGATGTTCATCGCCGTCGGCGCGCTCTTAACGAGCGCGGCGCTCTATGCGACCGGCTGGCGGCCGTCGCTCGTCGAGACGGCGGCGATCGTCGCCGGCGCGAGTCTCTTGATCGCCATCGTCGGCAGGAAGCCGCTGCAGCAGTTTCAGAACGCCGACATCGAAGAGGATAAGAGCAGCGATCTGATCGGCCGCGACGTGACGATGACGCATGAGGTGACGAAGACACATGGCGTCGTGTTCTGGTCCGGCGTCGAATGGCAGGCGCGACTTGCCGCAGATTCTGATGCCGATAGCCTTGCGCCCGGCGCCAGGGCGCGAATCGTGGCGGTGCAGAACCTCGCGCTGGTGCTGGCGCCCAAGCGCGACTGAGAGGAACGAAATCGCTTCGCGCGCGTTTCCGTAGGCTTCTCCAATTATTTTCTCATTTTAGGGAGTGGATTCATGTCTGCTGCATATGATTTTGAAAAAGCGCCGCCTGCTACGAGTTGGAAGCTCCTCGGCCGGACGATCGATAAAACCAAGGCTCACGCCGAAGTGCGGCCCGGGATCGTCCCAAATACCTTCATCCTCATCGTCTGCGGAAAGAAGCCCTGCTTGAACATGACCGTGCGTCTTTCGCCCGTGACATACATCCGTCAGCCCGAATATTGGGAAATTCAGGTGATTGGCCACGTGCCGGGCGTCTGCCTTACCGCGATCGGCGATTACCATGAGACTCTGCCGCTCGACGGCATTCGCGGCACGAAGGGAATCGTCGTGAAGTGGGCGGACGATTCAGAGACGTTCGACATATAAGCTCGATCGGTGCCGCGGCCCCTTCTTGTCGGCCGCATCATCAACAAGAAGGGTCGGACTCGCTTTATCAGGCGATCAATTTGAGCGGCTTCGCGCGCGCGATGCGTTCGCGTTCCTTGGGCGAGTGCATCGCCTCCCATAAGTCGCTGCGGCGCTGCATGTTCAGCCAAAATTCGGGGCTGTTCCCGAAAACCCGCGCGAGAATAAGCGCCGTCGGCGCGGTAATGGCACGCCTATCGTTACAGAGTTCGTTGACGTGTTTGCGCTGAACGCCCATCGCATCCGCCAATGCCGCCTGAGTGAGTCCCATGGGCGTCATGAACTCTTCGGTGAGGATCTCACCGACGCTAACCGGCTTGCGCTTTGTCACCAGCATATCGCGTCACCCATAGCTGTGATCGTCAAGATAAACGCCTTTTGCCTCACCCGCCGCGCCATTCCATTCGAAGATGAGTCGCCACTGCTTATTGACACGGATTGAATGCAAACCTTCCAGGGGGCCGCGCAATTTCTCAAAGTGATTGCTAGGTGGAACACGCAAGTCCTGATCCGTGGTCTCGTCGTCTACCATCTGAATCTTTCGAAACAGACGATCCTCCAGCTCTGAGGGAATTTTCTTTGAGCGAATGTCGTTGATGAAGAAATCGCGTAGCCAATCGTCGCGAATACTCAAAATCATTCCACCGATCCTCAGGTGGGTTAGTGTACCGCTACACGGTACTAATGGCAAGCTCGAACGCCGCCGTCAGGCAGTCCAATCAAGTCGCCGCGATGAGGTATACTCTGCGAAACTGCCTCTCTACGCCGATTGACCCATGCCCGTTCGCCGCCTCGATCCCATTCTCGTCGATCGCATCGCCGCTGGCGAAGTGGTTGAGCGGCCCGCGTCGGCCGTCAAGGAGCTCGTCGAGAACGCGCTCGACGCCGGCGCGACGCGCATCGACGTCGCGATCGAACAGGGCGGCAAGAGGCTGATCCGCGTCATCGACGACGGAAGCGGGATGGACGCGCATGACCTCGCGCTCGCCGTCGAGCGCCACGCGACGTCGAAAATCCCCGACGGCGATCTGACCGCTATCGCGACGCTCGGCTTTCGCGGCGAGGCGCTGCCCTCGATCGCCGCGGTGGCGGATCTTTCGATCGAAACCCGCGCGATGGGCGCCCCGCACGGCTACGCCATCCGAGTCGAAGCCGGCGAGAAGCGCGGCTTGAGTCCCTCCAACTGGCCGCGCGGGACCAAAATCGAAGCGCGCGCGCTCTTCGCGGCGACGCCGGCGCGGCTGAAATTCCTGAAGACTGAGCGCACGGAGACCGCCGCGATCGTCGACGCGGTCAAGCGTCTCGCCATGGCGCATCCGCAGGTGAGATTCGCGCTTGCCGCCGACAGCGGCGCGCTCTTCGACTACGCCGCCTGCGGCGGCGACCGGGCGCGGCGCATCGCCCAGATTCTCGGCGAGGAATTCGCCGCCAACGCCTTTGAGCTCGACGCCGCGCGCGAAGGCGTGCGCCTTTCGGGCCTTGCCGGCCTGCCGACCTACAGTCGCGGCAACGCCCAGATGCAATATGTCTATGTCAATGGGCGCCCGGTGCGCGACAAGCTCTTCGCCGGCGCCATTCGCGCCGCCTATCTCGATTTTCTGAGCGCCGACCGCCATCCCGTCGCCGCGCTCTTCATCGAATGCGATCCGCGCATCGTCGACGTCAATGTGCATCCGGCGAAGGCGGAGGTGCGCTTCGCCGATCCCGGCCTCGTGCGCGGGCTCGTCGTCGGCGCTCTGAAGCAGGCGCTCGTTGAAAAGAGCCGGCGCAGCGCCGATACGAGCGCACGCGGGGCGATCGACGCCCTGGCGCGCGGCAATGGCCCGCACGATCGGGCGCCTGCTCCCGCGAACTGGAGCCTGTCGCGCTCGCCTTATGCGCCCGCGGGCTTCGAAGAATCGGCGCAGGCCGCCTTTGACGCCGGCGCGCCCATGGCCGACGCCCGCGCGCATGATGCCCCCGCGCCGGAAGCCGATTCGCCGCTGGGCGCGGCGCGCGCGCAGCTGCACGAAACCTATATCATCGCGCAAACGCAGGACGGACTCGTCATCGTCGACCAGCACGCCGCCCATGAGCGCATCGTTTATGAGAAGCTGAAACGCCAGCGCGAGGAAGCCGGCGTCGCTAGGCAGATCCTGCTGATTCCCGCCGTGGTCGAACTCGACGAGTCGCGCATGAATGCGCTCGCGCCGGCGCTCGACGAACTTGCGGCGCTCGGCCTCGCGCTCGAGACTTTCGGTCCCGGCGCCGTGCTCGTGCGCGAGACCCCCGCGCTGCTCGGCGAGATCGACTGCCGGCGGCTCGTCGAAGACATCGCCGATCTCCTCGCCGAGGAGGGCGACGCCCGCGGGCTGTCGCGCCGGCTCGATCACGTGCTCGCGACCTGCGCCTGTCATCATTCGGTGCGCGCCGGCCGGCGGCTTTCCGCGCAGGAGATGAACGCGCTGCTGCGTGAGATGGAATCGACCCCGGGCGCGGGCCAATGCAATCACGGCCGGCCCACCTATATTGAGCTGAAGCTCGCGGACATCGAAAAGCTCTTCGGACGCCGGTAAGCCCGGAAAGCTCTGGGACGGCGTAACGTTTTCCTGCCCGCGCGCGAATAGGAGAGAGAGAACGCAGGAGCCGATCTTGAATCGTCGCAGCCTCATGTCCGGCGCCATTTTTCTGGCCTTCGCGCGGAAGGCGCAGGCCGCCGCCGAAATGGTCGAGATCGAAGCGTTCGACCCGAACGGCAGGAGCCTCGGTCTTTCGCGCGTGGAAAAAATCGACAAGACCGACGCCGAGTGGCGCGCGCAACTTTCACCGCTCGCCTTCGAGGTCACGCGCAAGGAGGGCACCGAGCGCGCCTTTACGGGGCCCGACTGGGATAATCACGCGGACGGACTCTATCGCTGCGTCTGCTGCGACACGGCGCTGTTCGACTCGAAAACAAAATATGATTCCGGCACAGGTTGGCCGAGCTTCTTCGCGCCCATTTCCAAAGCGAATGTCCTTGAGAGCGCCGACAGTTCGTTCGGCATGCGACGCGTCGCGGCCTCCTGCAAGCGCTGCGACGCGCATCTTGGCCATGTGTTCACCGACGGTCCGAAGCCGACGGGGCTGCGCTACTGCATGAATGGCGTCGCGCTGCGTTTCGTCGCTCGCGGACAAGCGTAAGAGACTCCCTCATGAAACGCATGAAACGCGCCGCTTTTCTCATCGCCGTTCTGACGATTCTTGCGCCATTTCACGCCGGCGCGGCCGAGCGCGCCGTCGTCTTGCCGGCGCCCGCCTACGATCCGCCGACGGCGAGCGGCGGCGAACAGAAGCTCGTCGTCGCTGGTGGCTGCTTCTGGGGCGTGCAAGGCGTGTTTCAGCGCGTGAGAGGCGTCTCGCGCGCCGTGTCCGGCTATGCCGGCGGCGCAAAGGAGACGGCGCGTTATGACAAGGTTTCGCAGGGCGACACAGACCATGCTGAATCGGTCGAGATCACCTATGATCCAAAGGCGGTGAGCCTTGGAGAATTGCTGCGCGTCTACTTTTCCGTCGCGCATGATCCGACGCAGCTCAACCGCCAGGGGCCGGATGAGGGCAGGCAGTATCGTTCCGCGATTTTCGTCGCGAACGCCGAACAGCAAAAGATCGCGCGCGACTACATTGCGCAGCTTTCCGAGGCGAAGGCCTTTTCAGCGCCGATCGTCACGACGCTGGAGCCGCTGAAGGCGTTCTATCCGGCGGAGGCCTATCATCAGGACTATCTCGTGCGCCATCCGGCGCAGCCTTACATCGTCTATAATGACTTGCCGAAGGTCGAAAATCTAAAGAGCCTGTTCCCGTCGCTCTATCGCGAACGCCCGGCGCTGACCAACTGAGCCCATCGCCATCGCGGGAGCGCGTGGCGGACGCTCAGGCCGCCTTAAGGAAGTGGGGAATATCGCGCAGAAATTCGCCGAGGTCGCCGCCTTCGTAAAGATAACCGGGAACGCCAGCCGCTCCAGCGGCCGCAATGTCGCTCTCCTTGTCGCCGATCAAGAAGCTGCGCGAAAGATCCACGCGCCACTTGTCGAGAAGATCGAGAAGCATGCCGGGCGAGGGTTTGCGCATCAGCGATTCGCGGCGATAGGCCGGAACCGTCGCCTCGACGTGATAGGGGCAATAACGGAAATCGTCGATATGCGCGCCCTGCGCCGCGAGTTATGAACAGCGGCGGCAAAGTGTACCACTGAACCGGCTTTAGGAGCCGTTTTGACGGCGGCGCAAAAGTGTACCGGTCCTGCTAGGCCCAACTCGATGTCATCGACTGGCATGGAGAGGCCGAAAGGATGTTCACAGTGGAACTCTATGCCCGAGTGAGACTCGCGGTGATGGCGGAAGGGCTGAGCCGTCGGGAAGCGGCCAGGCGCTTTGGCGTGCACCGCAACACGATCATGAAGATGCTCCAATATTCGGTCCCGCCGGGTTATCGGCGCCGGGAGCGACCGATCTCGAAGAAGCTGGGGCCGTATATGGGCTGGATCGACAAGGTCCTGGCGGATGACCGGCTTGTTCACGCCAAGCAGCGGCACACGGCGCAGCGGATATTCGAACGGCTGCGGGACGAAGAAGGGTTTTCCGGCGGCTACACGATCGTCCGGGAATATGTCGCGCAGGCGCAGGCGCAGGCGCAGTTGCGGTCGCGGGAGATGTTTATTCCGCTCAGCCATCGACCGGGGCATGCGCAGGCGGATTTTGGTCAGGCGGACGGTTACATCGCCGGCAAGAAGGTCTGCTTTCATTATTTTTGCATGGACCTGCCGCATTCGGACGGCTGCTTCGTCAAGGCCTATCCGGCGGAGAGACGGCGGAAGCCTTCTGCGACGGCCATGTCGCGGCGTTCGCTTTTTTCGGCGGCGTCCCGCAGTCCATTCTTTACGACAATACCCGTCTCGCGGTCGCGAGGATCGTGAAGGGTGGAGAGCGTCTGCGTTCGCAGATGTTTGCGGAACTCCAGAGCCACTATCTTTTTGCCGATCGCTTTGGCCGGCCCGGCAAGGGGAACGACAAGGGCAAGGTCGAGGGGCTTGTCGGTTATGTCCGGCGCAACTTCATGACGCCGCTGCCCGTGACGGAGAGTTTCGAGGCGCTGAACGCGAGGTTCCTGGACGCCTGCACGAAACGCCGGCAGGCGATCCTGCGTGGTCATTCGACGTCGATCGGCGAACGCATGCAGGCGGATATGGCGGCGTTCCTGCCGACGCCGCGGGCTCCCTATGACGCCTGTCACAAGGTTGCGACGCGCGTGTCGTCGATGGCGCTGGTGCGCTACCGCAACAATGATTACTCGGTCCCGACGCGCTACGGCCATCGGGAGGTGCTGGCCAAGGGCTATGTCGATCGGGTCGAGATCGTCTGCGGCGGCGAGACCATCGCCGTGCATGCGCGCAGCTACGACAAGGCCGAGTTCATCTACAACCCGCTGCATTATCTCGCCTTGCTCGAGCACAAGAGCCGGGCGCTCGATCAGGCCGCGCCGCTCGACGATTGGCGTCTGCCTGACTGCGTGCATCGCCTGCGGCGGCTGATGGAGGCGCGCATGGGGAACAGCGGGCGCCGCGAGTTTATCCAGGTGCTGCGGCTGATGGAGGATTTTCATCAGCATCAGGTCGAACAGGCGGTTGCAGAGGCGCTGCGTCTTGGCGCGATCAGCTTCGACGCCGTGAAGATGCTGCTGCTGGCCAGGCTGGAGAACCGGCCCGCGCGGCTCGATCTGACCTTCTACCCCTACCTGCCAGCGGCCACGGTCGGCGCGACGGATCCGCGCGCCTATCTCGGGCTTGTCGCCAACGTGGGCGTGATCATGGGCGTCATGGAGACGACCGCGGGAGGTCCGGCATGACTGCTTCGCATGAGCTGGGCTCGCAAACGGTCGTCTCGCCACAGGTGCTGCTGGGCAATCACCTCAAGGCGCTGAAGCTTCCCACCTTCGCGCGCGAATATGAGAAGGTGGCGCTGGAGTCGGCGCAGGACCGCGCCGATTACCCGCGCTATCTGCTGCGCCTTTGCGAACTGGAGCGCATTGATCGCGAGCGGCGCAATGTCGAGCGCCGCATTCGCCTCGCGCGCTTTACGCAGGTCAAAAGCCTCGACACCTTCGACTTTACCAACCAGCCCTCCCTCAACAAGCCGCTGGTGCTGGAGCTGGCGCGGTGCGAATGGATCGAGAAACGGCAGAACTGCATCGCCCTGGGCCCATCCGGAACCGGCAAGACCCATGTCGCGCTCGCTCTGGGGCTCGCCGCCTGCCAGAAGGGCTTCAGCGTCGCGTTCACCTCCGCCGCGGCTCTTGTGCACGAACTGATGGAGGCGCGTGACGAGCGCCGCCTGCGCGCGCTGCAAAAGCATCTCAACACCGTCAAACTGCTGATTGTTGACGAGCTGGGCTATGTGCCGTTCACGGCGGTCGGCTCCGAGCTGCTCTTCGAAGTCTTCAGCCAGCGTTACGAACGCGGCGCGACGCTGGTGACCAGCAATCTGCCCTTCGATGAATGGACGTCCGTCTTTGGGTCGGAACGTCTCACCGGCGCGCTGCTCGATCGTCTCACCCATCACGTCCACATTTTGGAAAGTAGAGTCGAAGACGGGCGCGGTAGTATGGCCGATTGGCCGATACCCCGTTTCCCGTCCCCGCTCATCGAACCGGACGTGCCGATTTCCGGCATCCGGCTCTCCGATTGACTTCACTACAAAGCTGTCGGTCGCGACTGGTAGTAGACGCTCGCCATTTGGAGCACGCCGATTTCTCCGAACACGAGGCTCCGAGAGAACCGACGACTGCCGCGTGTGCCTACCTTGTGCCGTCTCGCGAGGAAGTTCCGCATCCGATCATAGACGTGATTGTCGATCGCCCGGTACGCCGGCACACGCGTCCCCACCGAGAAGTAATTCGCCCATCCCCGAAGGACTCGGTTCAGGTCTAAAACGATCTCGTCCAGGGGGCGGCTATCGCCACGTCGTAGCATCGATCCAACCTTGTCCTTGATCTTTTGAGTGCTCTTCCTTGATGGGCTGGCGCCGAGATACCAATGGCCATCCTTCCGAAAGTGATGTGGTCCGAACGCATAGCCAAGAAAATCGAACCGCTCTCGCCGAGCGTCCCTCACCGAGGTTTTGGTCTCATTGACGGTCAACCCCAGTTTGGTCATCACACCTCTCGTCCATTCCAAGGCCGCGCGCGCATGCCCGTGGCTCAGAATGACAAAGTCGTCCGCGTAGGCGACGACTTTTGCGGAGAATGCATCCGAGCGCCCTGTCAGCCGCCAGTGCTTCAGGAACCGGTTCATGTACAGGTTACTGAGCAGTGGGCTAATCACCCCGCCTTGAGGGGTGCCGCGCTTGTTCGATTTTCCACCAGAAATGGCCTTCTTACCGTTCGCGCCTTGCTCCTCGACCGGAGTCGTCAGCCACATCTTGACTAGATGGAGGACGTCTCGATCAACGATCCGGCGAGCGACTGACTGCATCAGTGCGCCATGAGGGATCGTATCGAAGAACTTGGCGAGATCGGCATCGACCACATCCGTGTAGCCCCGGCAAATCAGCCGGTGCACTTCCTTGATAGCGTTCGTTGCGCTTCGCCTCGGACGATATCCATAGACATTCTCTTCCAGGTCCGCTTCGAAGATCGGCTCAAGGAGAAGCTTGGCGGCTGTTTGTACCACGCGGTCCCGGATCGTCGGGATGCCGAGTGGCCGTTCTCCACCCCCGGGCTTCGGGATCATTACCCTGCGCACCGGCGCTGCCTTATACGTCTTCGCTGCGAGATCCATCCGCAAGTCCGATAACCACTTCTCCAGCCCCTCCGCCTCGATCATCGCGAACGTAATCCCGTCCACCCCCGGAGCCCCGCGATTCGCGCGAGCCAACCGGTATGCGTGGAAAAGAATGTCCTCCCGACATATCTTGTCGTAGAGCAGGTAGAAGCGGAAAGCGGGTTCGGCCTTCGCTTTACAGTAGAGCTTTCTCTGAAGGGTCCGGATATTCAACGGTGTTTCAAGGTTCATCGCCAATCACCACACCTTCCCATCTTCAAAAGCATGCCAAAAGTCGGGGTCCTTCCCTCCCCCGGCATTACCCGGCTTCGACAGTACTATGACCCCGTCCGACTCCCGCTTGGACCGCCGCCCTGAAAGACGACGTAGAGGTCACTGACCTCGTCCAGAACGGGTCTCCCCCGTTGCCCGTATCACCTTCCCGGCGTGCCATGCCCATTACCCCGGCGGATCGACTGGGGGCATGCGTCGATTACTTGCCCAGTCGTGCAGCCTTCCCCGTCATTCAGTCGGGTCGGCATCCGCGATTTCACTTTCGAGGCCTGCTCAGGCTTCACTCACGTTATGGCCCGTCGGATTGCTCGACCGCCCAAGGCGGCCTTTGTCACGAGGCTTCAGTCCGGCCAGTTACCCAACCCAACCGCTCGTCAGCTACCAGACCAATCGACAATTATCTGGGTGGAACCTTCCTCCACTGGCGATACGCGCCATCGGGGCGCACTGAACGGCGAGAGCTATCGACTCGCGACCGCAAAGAAAGCGCAACGGCGAAACCGCGATCTCGCCAACGCGCCCCCAATCGAAAAGGGAGGCGCCGACACGGAGAACTGAACCCCTCGCGCGCATTGAGCCGCGCTGCGCTACGCTCCGCGCGCCTCAACGCGCGCGACAACTAAACTACAAGGGCCGCACGGCCCTTTTCTCGAAACCAGACCGGTACACTTTTACGCCGCCTTCATGCACATTTTGTCGCCGCCATTGACAGGGAATGACCGTAAGAGCTTTCGCATCCCCTAGCGGCGAGGCTTGACGCGGTGACGAAGCTCCACGGCAACCGTTGGTCGATGCGGCTTGCCTTTTCTCATTTGTGATTTTTTGACGCAGAATGCGGGGAAGAAGCTGTGCATCAACTCTAACGAGGTCAGGGCTGAACGCCGCAGGATTGTCCTACGGCAACCTTAGGTCCCGGCATCGACTTCCGGATGATGTGTCTGGACGGCAAGTGTGTGAAGGCCGAGTAAGGTCGCGGCGAGGCTGTGTTCTTTTCTCGCTGCCCCCTATTCTCCATCGCCCAGCCAAGGCGCTCACAGCCAAGGGCGCGGCCCTTGGTTCACGTTGGCGACCAAGGACGCCTTGGCTTCCCGCAGCCAACCGCAGCGCGCCCGCTTCACCGGAATCACCCCGCCTTAACGGGTCCTTCCAGCGATAGGTATCCTGAGGATTTAACCCCGGCATACCCTGCTTCAAAAAAGTCGATAAAGGACACTGTGTGGTGGTGAAAGTGGTTTCGCTGGCGTCTCGGCAGAAAACTCTCAAAGTTGTGCTCACAGCTTTCGGGCATGCGTTCTCATGGCCGCACTTTGACTCATGCCTGTTGCGAAGACCTCGAGCAGCCAAGGACTGTACAACACAACCGGCAATATCAGAACAAATTGATGCATAATAACAATTTCAATAGCCGCAAGCACGAATAAGATTAACATAAAAAGCCAACCAACAGCGTGAACACGACTGAAATAATATATTAAGTTGCCGATAGCTATCGCAAATAACGTCTCTATTAATGGATAAAATGCGTGTCCTATGATTAAAGCATCATTCGTCTTAGGATCGATGTATACTTCAATGCTATTTAAGTCTCTGAACAACCGCCCATAAACTGTAAACAGAACACTAGCAACAAACACCCCACTGAAGAACGTGCGGAGATAACCTACCGCTTCGCCGCCGAGCGTCAGAACAAATACGTTGTTAACATTGCGCACAGCGAATTCTCCTAATGGTTGAATATATTCCAGCTCTTATAGAAGAATCTGGCAAAGACAACTGCCTCACCAACACCTAAGACCCAATCCAGAGGGATCTTATAGCTGTCCGCACTTTCAAAAAGTATCAGACCGTGAGGTTTTTGAATCCAGTGGTTCACAATGTGTCCGCCGTACACTGTGAGCGTAATTGCACACAATATTACGAAGTGTGCCGCCAGCTGATTGAGTGAGACCCAAGTTTCAGACCACACTCCGTTGACGGCTGCCAACGTGAGACTCTCGCTCGCCGCGGTGGCTGAAGCGGTTCTTGCCGCAGCAGCCGCAATCTTCTCCGTTTGTGGAGCACGGTCTGCTTGTGAAGGATGCTCAAAAGCCATGAAGATGTCCAATAGCGATGCAAAGGGCCTTAATGTAAAATCGTAATCCGCATTCGCACATTCGGCAATGTTGGTCCTTTAGGACCTGCGGATGCGAGAGACTTGGTCCTATGCGGTTCAAGAAGCAGATCAGTGCATGGCTGAATGGTCAGGTTAGTTTGCTCGTGCTCCGCGCACACACTCGAAGCTCCTCAAAACTCACAGGATAACTAACCGCCTCTAAGGCTTGCGAGAGTCGGACTAAGGCGAACCCGAGTCCGTCTTCGTCCCTCCCATACCGTTCGGCTTCGTCTTCCGCTGTGTGTCCCATGACCGCGTCGCGGAGCGTCTTATCAACGCCAGCATCTCGCATTTTCTTCTTCACAGTGTGTCTGAAGGAGTGGAACACCTTACGCTTGTCCGTCATGCCGTTCGCTCTGGCATATCGGCTCCACCACTTGGACCAACCGTGAGAGACCTTCTCGCTCTGCCCGTCGAGAAGCGGGAAGATCGATCCAGCCCCGATGCTCTCGACATACCGTAGGAATCCTAACTCATTCAGTTGTGAGTGGATCGGTATTTTCCTTCGGGAGGCCGCGTTCTTGACGCGCCCCGTCAGCCGCATGAAGTGAACGCCTTCGTCAACGCCGATGTCTTCCCGCCGAAGCGTCGCAATCTCTTCAAGCCTCGCCCCTGAGAACATGGCTATCAGCGGTATCCACTTCGCAGCTTCTCCGCCCCCACCGTCTGGCCGAACATTCTTCGTGAAGATCGGGAATGACAGAATGGTCCGTACGTCTTCGTCCGAGTAGGGAAGACGTGAGACCTCAGTTAGCTTAGGCTCCTTCGCCCTGATCCCAACCGCTGGGTTGCTCTCGATCAGTCCATCGTTTTCACAGTGAGCAAGGATAGCCTTTAGCGGCGCTAAGCACTTCTCGTTGATGGTCTTTGGCGACAGCCGGGGAACTTCCTGCCCTTCATAGGCTGCTAGAAGCTCAGGAACCGGACGCCTCCTGTCAGCATTGGACAGGTTCGCCGGCCACTTCAACATCGCGTCCTTGAACTCTCGAACATGCGCCTTGGTGATGCGGTCAATCGGTAGATCACCGTGCAACGAGACGAACCGTCGAATTTGAGCGAGAAACTCATTGGCGGTCTTCTGTGGACCTTGGTGCTCTATGCGCCACCGATCGAAAGCTTGCGACAACAGCAGGGCATTCGTCTTCAAAGGCTCCAGCTTCGGCTTCTCAACAATCTGCCCTTCGTTCCGGGCCTTGATGAATTCAAGTGAACGAATGTTCGCCTTGTAGATCGCTTGAGCAAGCCGCCTGTATGAGTCCGTCCCCTTCCGAATGTTGACTTCGGGGTGAACTACCAGAAACTCTTCAATTTCCGGCTTAACCTCTTCTAAGTCGTTCCGGGCTATGCCACGGCGAAACTCGGACAGGGCTTCGTCCACATTGGCGCTTAGCTCCTCGAACTTCTCATTCGAGAAGCCGTTTAGGCGGTTCGCTGCGTCCCAGCCGATCCTTTGGAAGAAGTAGATTTCCGCAAGTCGCTCTACCTCGGTGTCACTGAGGACACGCTGGGCGGTTCCACCCTCTTGCGCGGCTTTTAATCGCGCCCTGTCTTCGTCGAACTCCTGATCGAGCTTGAGCCTCGCAACTCGCCACTGAGGAACGGCGTCATCATAGCTCTTGGTCCTTAAGCTGCGCCATATCTCCGTCTTTGGAGCGTAGGCTTCCAGCAAGTCGGCAGGAACCCGGACCCGCAGATAATAGGTCGTGCCACGCAGCTTCAGCCCCGGATACTTACGCACGTCTTCCATGCCTTCTGTGTAGCAGCTTTGTGTAGCAGCGAGAAGGCTGAAGGCCCTGAGTTTCCTCAGGTTCCTTCGTTATCAATGGCTTGGAAGATGTCTGGCGGAGAGGGAGGGATTCGAACCCCCGATACAGTTGCCCGTATGCCGCATTTCGAGTGCGGTGCTTTCAACCACTCAGCCACCTCTCCGCGGCGCACGCGTGGCGCGCCGCAGATAGCATGCGCAACGAGCGTGGATCAAGTCGAACGCGCCTTTGAGCCAAGCAATTTGCGAGCAGCCGTAAGAGGCGGACAAGGCCGGCGTAAAAACCAGGCTCGGCGGGCCCTCCCAGAAAAAATATATACACATGTTGACGATCGGCGGAATCGCTGTCACGCTCGCGTCATGAGCGCGACTCGCATCTTCAAATCGGGCAACAGCCTGGCGGTGAGACTGCCACGGGGAATCGCCTTCGAGGAAGGCACGGAAGTCGTCGTACGGCGCCAGGGGAACAGTCTCGTGGTGACTCCAGCCCGCCTCGACATGGCGAGCCTCGTCGCGAGGCTCAAAGCCGCGCCCGCCGCCGCCTCTATCGCGCGCCCAGAATTCAAGCCGCCCAAGCGGCTCTTTGACGTCCACTAGCGCCATGGCGCGCTATCTGCTCGACACGAATGTCGTCATCGCGGCGGCGCTCGGCCTGCCGGGCGTGCTCGATCGACTCTCCGCGCTGGAGATCGGCGACGTCGCGATTTCGGCGATCAGTCTCGCCGAGGCGCTGGCGGGCGCTGAGAACGACGGACGGATTGCGGAAAATATCGCGCTCCTTGCCGAGACGTTGGATGTGCTGCCGTTCGATCAAGCGGCGGCCGAGGCCTATGGCACGCTGCTGCGCAGGGTCGAGCCGAAGCGCCGCCGCATGCTCGATCGTATGATCGCGGCGCAGGCGCTCGGCCTCGGCCTCACGCTGGTCGCGGCTAACACCGAGGATTTTGACGACATCCCCGGGCTCACGGTAGAAAAATGGGCGTAAGCGCCCCTACTCGACGTCCTCGACCTTCTCCGGACCGCCGCCGTATATACGTTGCGCCAGAGAGGCCTGCATGAAATCGTCCAGTTCGCCGTCGAGCACGTCCGAAGGCGTGCCTGACGTGAAGCCGGTGCGCAGGTCCTTCACCAGCTGGTAGGGCTGCAGCACATAGCTGCGGATCTGATGGCCCCAGCCGATCTCGGTCTTCGAGGCGGCGACCTTGTTCGCCTCGGCCTCGCGTTTTTCGAGCTCGAGTTCATAAAGCCTGGCGCGCAGCATGTTCCAGGCGGTCGCGCGATTCTTGTGCTGCGAGCGCTCGGCCTGACAGGCGACCACGATGCCGGTCGGAATATGGGTGATGCGGATAGCTGAGTCAGTGGTATTGACGTGCTGGCCGCCCGCGCCCGACGATCGATACGTGTCTATACGGCAGTCCGATTCGTTGACGTTCACCTCGATACGGTCGTCGACCACGGGATAGACCCACACCGAAGCGAAGCTCGTGTGGCGGCGCGCGTTTGAATCGAAGGGTGAAATTCGCACCAGTCGATGCACCCCCGACTCGGTCTTCGCCCAGCCGTGGGCGTTATGGCCCTTGACGAGAATCGTGCCCGACTTGATGCCGGCCTCTTCGCCAGGCGTCTCCTCGATCACCTCGACCTTGAATTTGTGGCGCTCGCCCCATCGGGCGTACATGCGGAATAGCATGCGCGCCCAATCCTGGCTCTCGGTGCCACCGGCGCCGGAATGAACCTCGATGAAGGTGTCGTTGGCGTCGGCTTCGCCAGAAAAAAGCGCCTCGATCTGACGCGCGCGGGCCGTCTTGAGGATGCTTTTCAGCGCCTCGACGCCTTCCTTTTCGGTTTCGGCGTCGCCTTCCGCCTCGCCGAGTTCGACGAGCGTCAGCGCGTCCTCGAGCTGGCGCTCGAGGCTCGAGAGCGCGCCCATCTGCTCTTCGAGCTGGGTGCGCTCGCGCATCAGCTTCTGCGCGGTTTCGGGATCGTTCCAGAGAGCGGGGTCTTCGGCCCTGACGTTCAGTTCGGCGAGACGCCGCTGCGAGGCGTCGACGTCAAAGATGCCTCCTTAGCAGTCCGATGGACTGCTCGATGTCGGCTTTCAGCGCAAGCGGTTCGGCGCGCATGGATTTCCCAATTGAATTCAGCGGGCGGGCTCGCCCCGGTCGGCGCGGAAATTAGGGGGCGCGCGCGCGCCTGTAAACCCCGAGACGCCGTTCAGCCAGCGTCAAAAGCTCCTGTCGGCCGGTCGATCGGCGCGCGTCGCGGGCTTCTGGTCCTCGCTCTCGGGCGCGCCGGCGAGTCCCCAGCGGCGCATCAGGAAAAACGCCGTCGCCGAGGCGAGCACGCAAAGGATCGTCGCGTAGAACGTGCCGTTCTCGTCCTCGGCGAAGAGCAGATTCTTCGTGTTCATGCCGAAATAGCCGGTGACGAAGGTCGCCGGCAGCAGCAGCATCGTCGTCACCGTCAGCGCGTAGAGCCGGTCGTTCGTCTCCAGGCTGAGGATGGCGTTCAGCTCATCCTGCAGCAGACGGGCGCGCTCCTGAAGGCTCGTGACGTCCTGCGTCAGCGCGCCGGCATGCTGAACGAGCCTTGCGGCCGCTTCGCGAAGGTCATTGTCCCGCTGTTCGCCGACCTCCTCTTCGATCGCCTCCAACCGCGCCACCGTCGCCGACAGGCCGCTGATCTGGCGCGCGAGACGCACCGCGTCGCGGCGCGCGGCGCTGAGCGCGGGCCTCGCCTGCCGGCCGCGCTGATCGATGATGCGGTCCTCCACCCGATCGAACGCCGCGCCGAGTTCGGCGGCCTTTCGCGCCAGCCCGTCGATCAGCGCATCGGTCAGCAGTTCGAAGAGATGGATCGGCGACGTCAGGCGCGCGCCACGGTCGATGGCGACGCGCGTCGCCTCGACGCTGTCCATCGGCAGTCTGCGCGCGCTGATGAAAAAGCTCGCGCCCGAGGCGAAGCGGACATAGTCGGTGCGGGACGTCGGTCCGCTCAGATCCCGCTCGTAATCGAGCAGCGCGCCGCTCACCATCCCTTCCGAATATTCGAGATGCTGGTGGTCCACCGGATCGCATAGCGAGCCGCGCGCGTCTTCGGAAAGCGCCGCGATGCGCGCCAGCAGCGGCCGCGTGCGCACATCGGCAAGATCCATGTGCAGCCACACGAATCCCTCGCGCGGCGCGCCGATGTTTTCGAAGTCTACGAGCGTGCCGGCTTCGGCCTCGCCCGCGCCGCTAAACCGCACGAACCAGAGACATCCGGGGATGTCGGCGTTGGGCGGTTTGGCGATGCGGTCTCTCATCATGGCGGCGCTCACGGGACAGTTCTAAAAGACAGCCCGGCGAATTGTGACAGGCTCACGACAAGCGCCGCGTCAATCCTCGGATAGCCGGGTCTTGCCTGGCCCGTGCGGCTCGACGAGCGCGCCGAAATCATGCGGCTCCTTGCGGGCGCGGCGCAGCGCCGCCTCCAGAAATTCCGTGAAGGCGTCGATGTCGCGCGCCTCGGTCCGGTGATTGATGATCGCGGCGCGGATCGCCGGAACGCCGTCGAGAATGGTCAGCGACGGCGCCGCCTCGCCGCGCTCATGCAGCTCCATGACGATTTCGCGCGCCAGCGAACCGTCGTCGTCATCCTTGACGCCGAAGCAGACGATGTTGAGCGTCACCGGCGCGCGCAGAACGAAACTGTCCGACTGCGCGATCCAGGTTTCGAGACGTTTCGCCATGCGGCAAGTCTGCTCGATGCATTGGCCAAGGCGCCTGACGCCGAAGGTTTCGATGGTGATCCAGGTTTTAAGCGCGCGAAAGCTGCGCGACAGGTCGGGGCCGAGATCGCAGGGCCAGGTGTCGCCCGCCGCAAGCCCGCGGGGCGCGCGCGTCAGATAGGCGGCGTTGGCCGCAAAGGCGCGCTTATGGGCTTCCTTGTCGCGAACCAGAAAGAAGCCCGCGTCATAGGGAACATGCAGCCATTTATGGAAGTCGAAGGCGACGCTGTCGGCGCGCTCCAGCCCCTTGACCAGGGGTTTCAGCGCCGGCGAGAGCGCCGCCAGCGCGCCGAAAGCGCCGTCGACATGGAACCACATGTCTTCGGTGTGCGCGACGTCCGCGAGCCGATCGAGCGGGTCGATCGCGCCAGCGTCGACCGTCCCCGCCGTGCCGACGATCAGAAAGGGCCTGAAGCCAGCCGCACGGTCGGCGGCGATGGCGCGGCGAAGATCGGAGATCTTCATCGCCCGGCGCTCGTCGGAAGGGATGAGGCGCAGATGGCGCGCGCCGAGCCCCGCGAGCTCCATCGCCTGGCGCACGCAATTATGCGCTTCGCGGGACGCATAGGCGATCAGCTGACCCGATTGCGCGCAGAGCCCGTTGAGCCGCACGTCTCTGTCGCCATAGGCCTGGTCGCGCGCGACGAGCAGGCAGAGGAAGTTGGCGATCGACGTGCCGGTGACGAAGACGCCGCTCGCGTCGGCCGGAAAGCCGAAAGCCTCGGCCATCCAGGCGGCGATCTGGCGCTCGACGTCGATCGCGATGTGATTGCGTCCGCCGCAGTTCGAATTCATGCCGGCGGCGAGCATTTCGGCGATCATCCCGGCCGGCGTGCCGGCTCCCTGAGCCCAGCCCATGAACATCGGATGGGTGTTGCCGGTCGCGAACGGCTTGATGTACCGGTCGAAATCTTCGAGCACGGCGGAAAGGTCGCGGCCCTCCTGAGGAAGGTTGCGCTTGAAACGCTCGCGCGCTTCGTCGCTCGGCTCGGTCCAGACCGGGCGCTGACGGATGTCGCGTAGATAGTCGAGCATCCTGTCGAGCGCGCGATGGCTCTCGGCGCGAAATTCGTCCCAGTCTTCGGGGTCAAGATTGACCGGCATGTCCAGAGCCTCGCGCGCGGGCGGTTCCGCAGAGGCGCAACGACGGTTGCGATAGATCGCGCGAAGGCGTTTCACCCTTCTGCAAATAGCCGGGTTTGCCTCCCCGGCGCAACCTGCCCTATTTTCCGATGCTTATGGCCACGGACCCGACATGTTCGACCTCGCCGTCGACCCGGTCGCCGGGATGGATGGGGCCGACGCCCGAGGGCGTGCCGGTGAAGATGAGATCGCCGGGCGCGAGCGCGACGTTGCGCGAAAGCGCCGCGATGATCTCAGGCACGCTCCAGATCAGATCGCCGAGATCCCCATCCTGCCGAAGGACGCCGTTCACCGAGAGCGCGATGCGCCCGCGCGCCGGATGGCCGATGACGGCCGCGGGGCTGATCGCGCCAATCGGCGCGGAATGATCAAACCCCTTCGACATGTCCCAGGGCCGGCCGGCGTTGCGCGCCGCCGTTTGCAGATCACGCCGCGTCAGATCGATGCCGGCGGCGTAGCCGAAGACGCAGTCGAGGGCCTTTGAGGCCGGGATATCCGCGCCGCCGCGGCCGAGCGCCGCCACCAATTCGATCTCGTGGTGAAGATCATGCGTCAGCGTCGGATAAGGGATGATTGCGCCGCTCTCGACGATCGCGTCGGCCGGCTTGGCGAAGAACACTGGCGGCTCCGCGTCGCCGCCTTTCGCAGGCTCCTTGCCCATCTCGCGCGCGTGCGCAGCGTAATTCAGCGCAATGCAGAAGATCCGCCGCACCGGAAAACGCCGCGCGTCTTGCGCGATGGCGACGCTTGGGCAAGGTGGCGGCGGGAAGAGAAATTCAACGGACATTTCTTTGCTCCAGAACCTCGTTCCCCATAAAGCCGCGTCGCGCATTTGGCTAATCTCCGGCGAGGAGCTTCGATGAATCCGCAGCATGCCGAGGACGCCTTCGCCGAAGCGCTCGCCAACGGCTGGCTGGGTCTCGCGCTTCTCGACGACGCCGGCGTCGTTCTCCGCCGCCTGGGACGCCTCAGCGACTGGCTGCCGCCTGAGGGCGACTCCGCCTGCGCGTCGCCGCTGCTGCTGAATTTCGAGGAAAGCTTCGCCGCGCTGCGTCGAGAGGGCGGCGAGATCGTCCTGCCCTCGATGCGTCTGCCGGCGCAGAACGTCGCGAGAGCCAACATCGCCATCCGCTATCGCGCGGCGCGGCGAGAGTTTCTTGTCGTCACCACGCCCGACTACGCCGCCGATCAGATCGAGCGGCTGCTCGCGCCGGAGCGCCGCGAGAAGCAAGTGCTGCAGCAGCAGGCCGAGGCGGCGCGCGCGCGGCTTCGCGCCGCTGACGCGCTCTATCGCGACATGGTCGAATCCTCGGGATACTTCGTGCTGCGTTTCGGCGTCGACCTCAAGGTGATCTACGCCAATCGCCATGCCGCGGAATTCTTGGGCGCGCCGCAGGACGCGCTTGTCGGGCGCGCGATCGGCGATTTATTTCCGCCCTTCGCGGGAGACGATCCCTGGCGTCTCGACATGGCGTCCGCGGCTCCCGTCTCGTTCGAGGCGCCCGCCTATGATGCTCGCGGCGCACTGCGGTGGCTCGGATGGAGCGTGCGTTTCATCGGCGAGGAAGGCGGCGGCGAATTTCAGGCTGTCGCCCGCGACGCCACCGCGTCCCGGCGGCTGCGCGCCGAACGCGCCAAGGCGCGCGAAGAAGCGCGCGCGGCGGCGATCGCCAATGAACGGCTGCGCATCGCTCATGATCTGCACGACACGCTGGTGCGCTCGATCGTGGCGACGATCGCGCAGGTAAGGGTCATCGCCAGGACGACGACGGACGCGCGGGCGAGAACCGCGCTACGAGAATTAGAGTCGCAGGCGCGTTCGGGATTGCAGGAGGCGCGGGAAGCGATCGCGCAGATGCGCAAGTCGCGCGGCGAGGACATCGACTTGCGCGCGATCGTCGAAGAATTTGCGGCGCAGCGACATGGCCAGCCTCCCACCGTCGAGACGCAATGGGAGTTCGACGAGGCGGCGCTGCCGCACGACGTTCAGGAGCTCTGCGCGCGCGTGCTGCGCGAGTCCCTGCGCAACATCGAATTGCACGCCGGCGCGAGCCATGTTCGCGTCCGTCTGACCAGCGAGGGCGAGGCGGCGCGGCTGACGATCGAGGACGATGGGGTCGGCTTCGATCCTGACGCGCCGACGCCGGATCATTTCGGCGTCGCCGGCATGCGCGAACGCGCCAGCGCCGCGGGCGCGACTCTTGAGATCGAGAGCGGACGTGGAAAAGGCGCGCGAGTTTCGCTCGTCGCGCCGCTCAAGGCGTGATCAGTCGAAGTCGGCGGGATCGAAACTGCGCAGCGTTCCGCAGAATTCGCAGGTGACGCCGATGCGGCCGTCATCGCCGATCATGTCGCTGCGCTCTTGCGGCGAGAAACTCCGCAAGAGCTTGTCGATGCGCTCGCTCGAACAGCGGCAGAATTCCTCGACCGAGCGTTCATTGAACACTTTGACGCCGCGCTCGTGGAAAAGCCGGTAGAGCAGGCGTTCGCCCGAGAGCGCCGGATCGACGAGCTCGTGATCTTCGAGAGTGGCGGCGAGCGCCTGGCCTTCGGTCCAATGATCATTTTCATCTACCGAAAGCTCCTCGGCCCCGTCGGGCGCGTCGCCTGGCGGAAGATCGCGGGCGCGCGCGCCGCCGGACGGCAGATATTGCAGGAGCAATCCGCCGGCGCGCCAGCTGCGGCCCTGCGGCGTGACGCTTTCAGCGACGGCGAGTCTGACGAAAGAAGGGATCTGCTCCGACTGACGGAAATAGATATGCGCGGCTTCGGCGAGGCTTTCGCCTTCCAGCGGCACAACGCCCTGGTAGCGCGCCGCGTCTTCCTCGCGCTCGATCGTGAGCGCGAGATGGCCGCGTCCAAAGAGCGCCGCCGGCGCAGCGGCGCGCGTCTCGGCGACGCGCTCGGCGTCGAAGCGGGCGAAGCCGCGCAGCTTCCCCGGCGCGTCATAGTCGACGACGAGCATGTCGACCGGCCCGTCGCTGCGCGTTTGCAGCTGAAAGCGGCCGTGCGATTCAAGGATAGAGCCAAGCAGCGCGGCAAGCGCCACCGCCTCGCCGAGCAGGCGCGCCACCTGCGCCGGATAGGCGTAATGGCTGAGGATGGAATTGACCGTGGGGCCGAGCCGCACGACGCGGCCGCGCAGGTCGAGCGCCTCGACCGCGAAAGGCAGCACCCGGTCATCCTCGGAATGAAGCGCAACTGGCCGGCTTGGCGCCGGGCCCCCGCCTTGCGGCATCAGACCTGCCCCGGCGCGAGGCACCAGCACAGCACGCCCTTCTGCGCGTGGAGGCGGTTCTCGGCTTCGTCGAAGACGACCGACTGCGGCCCGTCGATCACTTCCGCGGTGACCTCCTCGCCGCGATGCGCCGGCAGACAGTGCATGAAGAGCGCATGTTTCGCGGCCGCGCGCATCAGTTTCGAGTCGACCTGATAGGGGGCCAGCGCGGCGCGGCGCTCGTCCTCGTCCGCGTCGCCCATCGACACCCAGCAATCCGTGATCACGGCGTCGACGCCGGCCACGGCTTCATAGGCGTCGCGCGTCAGATTGATCTTCGCGCCATTGGCTTTCGCCCAGCTGACGAGTTCGTCGGAGGGCGCAAAATCGGCAGGCGTCGCCACATTGATCGTGAAGCCCAGGCGGCCGGCGGCGTGCACCCAGCTCGTGAGCACATTATTGGCGTCGCCGGTCCAGGCGACCGTCCGGCCTTGAATCGGGCCAAGATGCTCCTCGAAGGTCATGACGTCCGCCATCACCTGACAGGGATGCGACTGCTTGGTCAGCCCGTTGATGACCGGCAGATTGCCGAAACGCGCCAGCTCCATGAGATCGGGATGCGAAAGAATGCGCACCATGACCGCGTCTAGGAAGCGCGCCAGCACGCGCGCCGTGTCGGCGATGGTCTCGCCGCGGCCAAGCTGCATTTCGGCGCCGGTCAACATGATCGTTTCGCCGCCGAGTTCGCGCATCGCGATGTCGAAGGAGACGCGCGTGCGGGTCGACGGCTTGTCGAACACCATGCCGAGATATTTGCCGGCGAGCGGCCGCTCGCTCGGCTCGGCGCCTTTGACGCGGCGCGCCTTGAGCGATTTGGCGAGATCGAGAATGCGGCGCAGCTCTTCGCCGGAGTGATCGGAGAGATCGAGAAAGCTGCGCGGCCGCGTCAGCGAATGGGCGGTCATCACGCGGCTCCGAGCTTTTCGGCGGGCGCGGCGAGGCGTGCGCAGGCGGCGGAAAGGCGCGTCGCCGCAGCCGCAATGTCGCTCTCGTCGATAATGAGCGGCGGCAACAGACGCACGACGTTGTCGCCGGCAAGAACGGTCAACAGGCCTTCGGCGCGCGCGGCGGCGGCGAAGTCGGCGTTGGGAATGCGGGTCTTGACGCCGAACATCAGTCCCTCGCCGCGGATTTCTTCGATCAGAGACGGATAGCGATCTTCGAGCTCCGCGAGCCGCTGGCGCAACAGCGCGCCGAGCCGAGCGACGCGCGCCATGAAGCCGTCCGCAAGCACGACGTCGAGCACCGCGCCGCCGACCGCCGTCGCCAGCGGATTGCCGCCGAAGGTGGATCCATGCGCGCCCGGCGTCATGCCCTTGGCCGCCTCGCGCGTCGCAAGGCAGGCGCCGAGCGGGAATCCGCCGCCCAGCCCCTTGGCCAGCGCTGCGATGTCGGGCGCGACGCCCGCGTGGTCGCAGGCGAGGAATCTGCCGGTGCGGCCGACGCCGCATTGGACCTCATCGACCACGAGCAGCAGCCCGCGCGCGTCGCAGAGCGCCCGCAACCGCGCCAGAAACGAGGGCGCAAAGACGCGCAGGCCGCCCTCTCCCTGAATAGGCTCGAGCAGCACGCCCGCCGTTTCCTCAGTGACCGCCGCCTCGACGGCGTCGTAATCGCCGAAGGGGACCTGATCGAAGCCTTCGACCGGCGGTCCGAACCCTTCGAGATATTTCGCATTGCCGCCGGCGGCGATGGTCGCGAGCGTCCGGCCATGGAAGGCGCCTTCGACGGTGATCAGCCGATATCGCTCCGGCTGGCCATTGGCCGCATGGAATCGACGCGCCGTCTTGATCGCGCATTCCACCGCCTCCGCGCCGGAATTGGTGAAAAAGACCAGATCGGCGAAAGTGGCGTCGCAGAGCCGCTCGGCGAGGCGCTCAGCCTGCGGGATACGAAAAAGATTGGAGACGTGCCAGGGTTCTTCGGCCGCGCGCTTCAGAGTCTCGACGAGATGCGGATGGTTGTGGCCGAGCGACAGCACCGCGACGCCCGCGCTGAAGTCGAGATAGCGGTCCCCGTTTTCCGCGATCAGCCAGGCGCCTTCTCCATGTTTGAAGGCGAGATCGGCGCGCGGATAGGTCGGATAAAGCGCTGACGTCAAAAGCCCTGCTCCATGCTTCCGTCGCTGGCCCCGCCAGAGGAAGCTCGAAAAACAAAGCGCCGCCCTTTTAAGGGCGGCAGTTCAGGACGGATTTTAAGCGCGCCGCCCGATGCGGTCAAATCAATGACGCCGTTCGGTCATTGGCGTCGATGCTCGGCGTCGCGCAGGCCGAAAGGGTGAGTCCTGCGGGCAACAGTCCGGGCGAAAGGCTGTTGAGAACGCGAGCGCGCGCTTGCCAGCGCGACTCGCGCGTGATTCAAAGTAAACAGAAAGTTTCTAGTCGGCGCCCGCGTCGTTTGTTTGGGCGCGTTCTCTCGAGTGTTGATGCGCGTCACATCGCCGCTGGGCTTCAGGCCTGCGTTGCTCGGAAGAAACTCCGATCCGCGCGCGACCCGAAAGAATGGAGAAGCCTAATGTCATGGACCGACGAACGCGTCGAACTGCTCCGCAAGCTTTGGAGCGACGGCCTGAGCGCCAGCCAAGTGGCGGCTGAACTCGGACCAGGCATCACGCGCAACGCCGTGATCGGAAAGATCCATCGCCTCGGACTCGCCGAGCGCGCCAAGACGGCGAACGCACAACGTCCGCGCGTCGCCAAGGCCCCGCGTCAGACGCAGCCGCGCATGAACGGCGTCTCGTCGCACGGCAATCTGGCGCTCGCTTTCGCGCCGCACGTGTTGGCTGCGCCGCGGCTTGCGCGCGAGGAAGAGGTGGTGATCCCCATCTCCGAGCGCGTCACGCTCATGGAGCTGCGAGAATCCATGTGCCGCTGGCCGATGGGCGACCCCACGTCGCCGGAGTTCCGCTTCTGCGGCGGCAAGTCGACGATCGGCGGCGGACCTTACTGCGCCTATCACGCGCGCGTCGCCTATCAGCCGGCCCAGGATCGCCGCCGCGCGCGCGATCAGCTCCGCGCGCAGCGTTACGCATAATCGGGCGCCGCGGCCCGTCACTCGTGTCCGAAAGTTTCGTCGAAGGAATAACCGGCGCCGCGCACGGTGCGGATCGGATCCTTCTCGCGGCCGCGGATCAGGGCCTTGCGCAACCGCCCGACGTGGACGTCGACCGTGCGCTCGTCAATCTCCGCCGACATGCCCCAGACGCTGTCGAGCAGCTGCGCGCGGGTGAAGACGCGACCCGGCTTCTCCATGAAATATTCGAGCAGCCGGAACTCGGTCGGACCAAGATGAATTTCGCGGCCGGAGCGCCGCACGCGGCGGGTGTCGCGGTCGAGGTCGATGTCGCCAAGCGTCAGCCTGGAGGCGACGCGTTCGGGTCGCGCCCGGCGCAGCAGCGCGCGCACCCGAGCCATGAGCTCCGGCGTCGAGAACGGCTTGACGACGTAATCGTCCGCGCCGACAGAAAGGCCGCGCACGCGCTCGCCTTCCTCGCCGCGCGCGGTGAGCATGATCACCGGCATATCCTTGGCGCTGTCGCGCGCGCGAAGACGCCGGCAGATTTCGAGACCTGAAACGCCTGGCAGCATCCAGTCGAGAATGACAAGGTCAGGCGGCGACTCGGCGAGCCGCAGCTCGGCTTCATCGCCATTGTCGACATGCTCGACCTGGTAACCTTCGGCCTCGAGATTATAGACGAGCAGCGTCGCGAGCGAGGTCTCGTCCTCGACGACGAGGATACGCGGCGCGCGATCGCTTTTGCCGCTGCGCGGCATCACGGACGTCGCTTCGTTCATTGCGTCGCCTCATCCTTGAGCCCGAAATCGGGAACGCGCGATTTCGGCCGCTCGGTGGGCATCGGCTCGCCGGTGACGACATAGACGACCGTCTCCGAGATGTTGGTCGTGTGATCGCCGATCCGCTCCAGATTTTTTGAGCAGAACAGCAGATGCGTGCAGAAGGAGATGTTGCGCGGGTCCTCCATCATGAAGGTGAGAAGATCGCGGAACACCGAGTCTTCCAGCGCATCGAGATCGGAATCGTTCTGCCACACCGCGCGCGCGCGCTGGATGTCGCGCAGGGCGTAGGCGTCGAGCGCGTCCTTGAGCTGCATCGCGGCGACTTCATGCATCGACTTGAGTCCGACGATGGCGCGCGGCACCCGCGCCTCCGACACGATCTTGAGCGTGCGCTTGGCGATGTTCTTGGCGAGGTCGCCGACGCGTTCGATATCGCCGGAGATCCGGATTGCCGCGATGCATTCGCGCAGATCGACCGCCAGGGGCTGTCGCCGCGCGATGGTGAGGATCGCGTTCTCCTCGATTTCGCGCTGGAGCGCGTCGAGCCGCGGATCGCTGGAGACGACCCGATGGGCGAGGTCGACGTCGAAGTTGGAGAGCGCGTCCATCGCCTCCGCCAACATTTTTTCCGCGACGCCGCCCATTTCAGCGATGCGGCGTCCGAGCGCCTCAAGGTCCCGGTCGTAGGATTTTACAATGTGATCGCTCATGAGCGCCGTCCTCGAATGCTGGTTCAGCCAAAACGGCCCGTGATGTAGTCGAGCGTCCGCTTTTCCTTGGGCTTGTTGAACACGTCGTCCGTCTCGCCGAATTCGACGAGTTCGCCGAGGTACATGAAGGCGGTGTAATCGGAGACGCGCACCGCCTGCTGCATGTTGTGTGTGACGATCGCGATCGTGTAGCGGCTGGTGAGCTCTTCGATCAGCTCCTCGACTTTCGCCGTCGAGATCGGATCGAGCGCCGAACAGGGCTCATCGAACAGAATGACTTCCGGCTGCACGGCGACGCTGCGGGCGATGCAGAGTCGCTGCTGCTGCCCGCCCGAGAGGCCGAGACCGCTCGCGTGGAGCTTGTCCTTCACCTCGTCCCAGAGGGCGGCACCGCGCAGCGCCGCTTCGACGCGCGCGTCGAGATCGGCGCGCGACAGCTTCTCGTAAAGCCGAATGCCGAAGGCGATGTTCTCATAGATCGACATCGGGAAAGGCGTCGGTTTCTGAAAGATCATGCCGACCCGCGAGCGCAGGGCGTTGAGGTCGATCGCCGGGTCGAGAATGTTCTCGCCGTCGAGCAGCACTTCCCCTTCGGCTCGCTGACCCGGATAGAGGTCGTACATCCGGTTCAACACGCGCAGCAACGTCGACTTGCCGCAGCCTGAAGGTCCGATGAAGGCCGTCACCTTGTTTGCGCGCAGCGGCAGGCTGATATTCTTGAGCGAACGATCCGCGCCGTAATAGAAATCGAGGCTGCGGACCGAGATTTTCGTCGGCGGCTCTTTGGGGGCTTGGACGGCGGCGTTCATTTCGATTTCCTCCGGCCGGCGCTCAGGGAGCGCGCGGCGATCGACAGGGCGAGAACTGCGACGGTGATCAGCAGCGCGCCGGTCCAGGCGAGTTGCTGCCAGTCTTTGTAGGGCGAGAGCGCGAACTGGAAGATGACGACCGGCAGGCTCGCCATCGGCGCCGCCAGATTGGTGCTCCAGAACTGATTATTCAGCGCCGTGAAAAGAAGGGGCGCAGTCTCGCCGGAGACGCGCGCGACGGCGAGCAGCACGCCGGTGATCATGCCCGCCTTGGCGGCCCGATAGGCGACGCTGGCGACGACATGCGCGCGCGGCGCGCCGAGCGCCGAAGCGGCCTCCCGCATCGAGCCGGGCACGAGCAGCAGCATGTCCTCCGTCGTTCGCAGAACGACGGGGATGACCAGAAGCGCCAAGGCCACGGCGCCGGAGATCGCCGAGAAGTGACCCATCGGGTGCACGAGGATCGTGTAGACGAAAAGGCCGATGACGATCGACGGCGCGCTGAGCAGGATGTCGTTGATGAAGCGCACGACGGTGGTGAGCTTCGAATAGCGGCCATATTCGGCCATATAGGTGCCTGCGAGCATGCCGAGCGGCGTGCCGACGCCAACGCCGATCGCCGTCATGATGAGCGAACCGACGATGGCGTTGAGCAGACCGCCGTCGCTGCCAGGCGGCGGCGTCATCTCGGTGAAGACCGCAGGCGAGAGGCCGCGAAATCCTTCATAGAGAAGCGCCATAAGGATCAGGAGCAGCCACGTCAGTCCGAAAAGCGCCGCCGCCCAGCAGAGCGTTGTCGCGATCGAGTTGGCGTTGCGTCTGGATGCATAAAGCGACATGGAGCGCCTCCCTATGCGGACTTCTGTTCGATGCGCATCAGCATGTAACGCGCAATCGCCAGAACGACGAAGGTGATGAAGAAGAGGATGAGGCCGAGTTCGATCAGCGCCGACGTGTAGAGATCGCCGACCGCCTCGGTGAACTCATTGGCGATGGTCGCCGAGATCGTCGTGCCGGGCGCGAGCAGCGATCCGGAAATCTTGTGCGCGTTGCCGATGACGAAAGTGACCGCCATCGTCTCGCCGAGCGCGCGTCCCAGTCCAAGCATGACGCCGCCGATCACGCCGACGCGCGTATAAGGCATCACGACGTAGCGCATCACTTCCCACGTCGTGCAGCCGATGCCGGTCGCCGCTTCTTTCAACACCGGCGGCACCGTCTCGAAGACGTCGCGCGAAATCGACGCGACGAAGGGCAACACCATGATCGCGAGAATGAAGCCCGCCGTAAGCAGGCCGATGCCGTAAGGCGGGCCGGCAAACAGCGTGGAAAAAACGGGGATGTCGCCAAAGGCCGCGATCAGCGCGGGCTGAACATGCGACTGGAGAAAAGGCGCCAGAACGAAAAGGCCCCAGATGCCATAGATGATCGAGGGAATCCCGGCGAGCAACTCGATCGCCGTGCCGATCGGACGGCGCATAACGTGCGGGCAAAGCTCGGTGAGAAAGACCGCAATGCCGAGGCCGACGGGAACGGCGATCAGCATGGCGATGATCGACGTCATGACCGTGCCGTAGATCGGGGCCGCCGCGCCGAAATTTTCGGTGACCGGATTCCATGACTGCGAAATCAGGAAGCCGAAGCCGAAGGCCTGCATCGCCGGCAGCGAGCCGTATACGAGCGAAACGATCACGCCGCCCAGGATCAGAAGGACGATCACCGCCGCGGCGCGCGTCACTTCGCGGAAAGTTTTGTCCGCGAGCGCCATTCGTCCGAGGACGCGCGTTCGATCGGGGGCGACTGACGTTGACGACGCCTGCTGCAAGACTATTTCCGACATTTCCGAACCCGCCTCCTCGCCGGTTCCATTCGCGCTGCGCCGGCTCGGCTCGATCGAGTACATCCGCTCAACTCCCACCGCCGCTCCCGAGCATTGGCGCTCATTGATCCGACTGCCGCGCCAAGCGGCCGTCGGATCGCCAATGTCGTCAATCGGGCCGCGTCACAGCGACGACAGCGGTTTGCCGCTTGGTCCCTTGACGCCCGTCCAGGTCTTTTTGATCAGCTCGACGACCGTTTTCGGCATCGGAATGTAATCGAGCTCTTCGGCCATCTTCCCGCCATGAGCGAAGGCCCAGGAGAAGAACTTCATGGCCTCCGCCGCGGCCGCTTCATCCTTGGGCTCCTTGGGGAGAAGGATAAAGGTCGCTGCGGTGATCGGCCAGGCCTTCGCGCCAGGCTCGTTGGTCAGGATTTCATAGAATCCCTCGGCATGAGCCCAGTCCGCGCCCGCCGCGGCCGCCTGGAACGTATCCATGCTCGGCGCGACGACCTTGCCGTCCTTGTTGACCATTTTGGTGTGGGTCAGCTTGTTCTGCTTGGCGTAGGCGTATTCGACATAGCCGACGGAGCCCTTGGTGTTGGCGACGTTGTTCGCGACGCCCTCATTGCCCTTCGCGCCGATGCCGACGGGCCATTCGACCGAGGTGTTGGCGCCGACTTTCGACTGCCAGTCGGGCGAAACCTTCGACAGGTAATTGGTGAAGTTGAAGGTCGTGCCGGATCCGTCCGAGCGATGAACGACGACGATGGCCTCCGAGGAAAGCTTCACCTTCGGATTGAGCTTCTTGATCGCCGGGTCGTCCCATTTGACGATTTCGCCCAGGAAGATTTTGGCGAGCGTGTCGCCGTCGAGCGTGAGTTCGCCGCCGGACATGCCCGGGTGGTTGATGACCGGAACGATGCCGCCGATCACCTGCGGCCACTGGATGAGACCCGCGGACTGCAGCTCCTCGGGCTTCAGCGGCTGGTCGGTGGCGCCGAAGGTCACCGTGCGCGCCTTGATCTGCTTGATGCCGCCGCCGGAGCCGATCGACTGATAATTCAGTCCGTTGCCGGTCTCCTTCTTATAAGCCTCGGCCCATTTGGCGTAGATCGGATAAGGGAAGGTCGCGCCGGCGCCGGAAATGTCCAGCGCCGTCGCCACGCCGACCATAGCGGCGAGGGCGAGCGCTGCGCCAGCGCCGCGCCTGAAAATCGTCGAGATCATTTGAAGGGTCTCTTTCGCTCGAGAACTGACTGGCGATGTCGCCCTGCGTCATCGCCAGCGGGAAACTATCCATCCGACAATAGGTTTTTGTGACAGAAAGATTACAGTTTGATGACATATATTACTATATAAAATCAGATATTTACAAATCACTCATCGCTGGCAGGCAGGATGACGCGAAACAGCGTCCCCTCCCCAAGCGCGGACTCGATGCCGAGCCGGCCGCGGTGGCGAAGCACGATATGCTTGACGATCGCCAGTCCGAGTCCGGTGCCGCCTTTCGCGCGGCTCTTCCCCGCATCGACGCGGTAGAAACGCTCCGTCAGCCGCGGAATATGCTCCGGCGCGACGCCAGGGCCGTAGTCCCGCACCGAAAGAATGACGAGCCCGCCCTCGCGAACGAGCGAGATGTCGATGGGCTTGCAGGCGCCATCCTCCGCGCAGCCGTATTTCAGCGCGTTCTCGACGAGATTCTCGACGACTCGGGCAAGTTCGTCCCGATCGCCGGGCGCGACGACGTTGGGCTGAAGATCGAGATTGATGGCGACGCCTCTGTCCTCCGCCATCTGCGACAAAGTGTCGACGATATGCGCGACGAGCAGCGTCAGATCGACGGGCGTCGCCGGCCGCAGATGCATATGCTGCTCGATGCGCGACAGCGACAGCAGATCGTCGACGAGGCGCGCCATGCGCTGCGCCTGCTCGCGCATGATGCCGAGAAACTTGTCGCGGGTTTCCGCGTCCTCGCGGGCCGGGCCTTGCAGGGTCTCGACGAAGCCGAGCAGCGACGCGAGCGGCGTGCGCAGCTCGTGGCTGGCGTTGGCGACGAAGTCGACGCGCATGCGCTCGACCCGCCGCGATTCGGTCAGATCGCGCAGGCTCACCATGGCCGCGGCCTCGAAGCCTTCGATCCGCATCGGCGCGACATGCGCCTCGAACCAGCATTCCACCGGCAGGCGCTCGACCCAGACCGTCTTCTCCGCCTCGCCGCCGGCGAGCACGCGCGCGACCGCGTCGAGCATGTCGGGCGAGCGGAGGCTGCGCGAAAGCGGTTCGCCGAGCCGAATGGCGGGCGAGAGCCCTTGCGCCGCGATATTGACGGCGGCGACATGAGTTTCCGAGTCGATGACGAAGATCGGCTCCGGCAGCGCATTGATGACGGGCGCGAGGACATCCAGCGCCTGGTTGCGCCATTTCAGCGGCTGACTGGAAAGGGTCATGGCGACTGGTCCGGCGCCGCTCAATTGGAGCGCTCTTCCAGGATGCGCGCGATCGCCTCACGCAGCGGCCCCCAGCGACGCGCGCCTTCGTCGGCGCCCAGAAGCGCAAGCGCGACGACAAACGGAATGAAGTAGTAGATCATCCGAAACAAGAGAAGCGACGCCAGCACGCTCTCCTGCGAAGCCGCCGGAATGGCATGCAGCATGGTCGCCTCGAAGACGCCGATGCCGCCGGGCGCATGGCTGATCACGCCGAGAATGCAGGCGACGACATAGACCGCGACGAAGGGAATGAAGTCGAGCGGGACGCCCTCGGGCAGCAGCACATAGAGCGCGCCGGCGGCGCAGCTCAGATCGGCGACGCCGAGCGTGAACTGCGCCAAAGTTGGCGCGAAGCCCGGCAACTCCAAAGCGTGGCCGCGAAGCCGGATGCTGCGCCGGGCGAGCGTCACCCAGACGAAATAGAACAGCACGCCAGCGAGGATGAGCACGCCTGGAATAATGTGCAGAAAGGCGGGCAAGCCGTCGAGCGCCGCAAGCGCGTCGGCGCCGTAAACGAAGCCAACGCCCATCATCAGCGTCATCCCCAGCCAGAAGGTGACGCCGGCGAAGATCGTAATGTTGGCCACCTGCAGCGCATTCAGCGCGACGCGTGAATAGATCCAGTAGCGCACGGCCGCGCTGGTGATGATCGGGAAACCGAGATTGAAGGAAATGGCGTAGCTCGCAAACGACGCAAGCGCCGAAACTCTGTAAGGCGCATAGGCTCGCATATGGCGCAGCGCCACGACGTCATAGCCCGTGAGGAACACGTATGAGAGCACCGACAGGGCTAAAGCAGCAAGGATCTGCGCGCCGCTTGTGGCGCGAAAGGCGTTCAGCAGATCGGCGTAGCTGAGGTTCGACAGCGTCTTGCCAAGAATGTAGGCGGCGAGCGCAAAGACGGCGAGACTGGCGGCGACGCCCAAGGCGCTGAGCGCTCCTTTCGGCAGCCGCGCCCGCAGCGCCCCGATGAATCCGGCGCGATCCGCTGGCCTGACGACGGGCAGCCGCCGAGCCGCGTCTTCCATCAAGTCGTTATCATGCGAAGTCATTCAGAGGCCTCGCGCCCGCCGCCGGTTTTCGGAGCGCTCAATGCACAATCCTCTTGACCGCCAAATCTGGTCCAAGCGTCTCAGGTTCAATCTCTCAATCATGTCAGGGCGATGACTAGCGCGATCTCAGTCATTCGCGCCTCTCAAAGGTCGGCGCCCAGCGCCGCGACGTCAAGCCCTTAGTAAGCGCAAGCTTATGCGGCGTCACGCGATGCGCCAATCTTGACCCGTGAAGCCTCTGAACTAGCTGCGTGCAGGGCGGCGAGCCGGGGAGCCTTAGAAGGAACCAGCAATCATGCGCATGATCCCGAAGGAAGTGCAGGCCTGTATCGACGCCTGCCTGAGCTGCTATCAGATGTGTTTCGGCATGGCGATGACCCACTGCCTCGAGCAGGGCGGCGAACATGTAAAGCCGAAACACTTTCGAGCCATGATCGCCTGCGCGGATATGTGCCGCGACAGCGCGCAGATGATGCTGATGAATTCGCCGCAGGCGAAACAGATTTGCGCGCTTTGCGCTGAGGCGTGCGAAACCTGCGCCAAGGAATGCGATCCCATTCCGGACATGAAGGAATGCGCCGACGAATGCCGTCGCTGCGCCGAGGAATGCCGCAGGATGTCGGGACAGAAGATGGCCGCATAAGTTTTCGGCTTACGAGCGGGCTTGGCGGCTATTTGCCTCCGAGCCCCAAAATATAACTCGCGACGGAGTCGATCTCTTCGCGCGAGAGAATGATGTTGGGCATATTCCTGTGCGAGGAGCGCAGGAACACTTTGAGCGACAGTTCGGTCGTCGACGTCATTTTTGCGACGTCGATAAAGCGCGGCGCCTTCGGATCGGGGCTCTTCGCCTCGACGTCGCGCCCGATCGCATGGCACGATGCGCATTCGGTTTTTGCGATCTGCGCGCCGGTGGTCGGATCGGCGCTCGCGGCCATTGCCGGCGCCCCGGCGAGAACGAAGGCTAAAGTCAGCGCTGTTCGCATTGTGTCACTCCTCGCCGTTCAAATCCTCCGGACGAGGCTGCAACATGATGTTGTAGCCGGCGTCGACGAGATGGACTTCGCCGGTCACGCCGCCCGAAAGCTCCGATAGAAAATAAAGCGCCGAGCCGCCGATTTCATCCAGCGTGATCATCCGGCGCAGCGGACAATGCTTCTTTTGAAACGCGCCCATTGCGCGCGCGCCGGTGATGCCGGCGCCCGCCATGGTGCGCACGGGGCCGGGCGACAGCGCGTTGACGCGAATGCCGCGATCGCCAAAGTCGGCGGCGAGATAGCGCACCGATGAGTCGAGCGCCGCCTTGGCGACGCCCATGACATTGTAGTTCGGCATGACATGCGTTCCACCGCCGAAGCTCACCGTCAACAGCGATCCGCCCTTCTTCATCAGCGCCGCCGCGCGGCGCGCCGCTTCGGTGAAGGAAAAACAGGAAATGACGAGCGTGCGAATGAAATTCTCGCGCGAGGTGTCGGCGTAGAGTCCCTTCAATTCGCTCTTGTCGGAATAGGCGATCGAGTGGACGAGAAAATCCATATCGCCCCAATCATATTCAAGGCGCGCGAACACCTGGTCCACGGTCGAAAGATCCTCGACGTCGCACGGCAGCACGAGGTTCGAGCCGAGCTCCTGGGCGAGCGGCTTGACGCGTTTGCCCAACGCCTCGCCCTGATAGGTGAACGCGAGCGTCGCGCCGTGACGCGCAAGAACGCGCGCGATGCCGTAGGCGATCGAATGATCATTGGCGACGCCCATGACGAGCCCGCGCTTACCCTGCATGAGGCCGGTTGCAACTGTCATCTTGTGATTGTCATCGTCGGTGAGATGGAAAGGACGGGCCTACGCCCGGCGAAGAAACAGACAAGCAAAGAAGAGCGCGGCGCGCTACGAGCGTCATGGCCGGGGACACGCCCGGTCATGACGCCCGCTATTGCGCATGTCAGGCGTCGGGATGTTTGAACACCAATGTCGCATTGGTGCCGCCGAAGCCGAAGGAGTTCGACAGCACCGCGCCGAGCTTCACATTGTCACGCCGTTCGCGCAGGATCGGCATGTCGGCGAAATCCGGATCGAGCTCCTCGATGTTGGCGCTCTCGCAGATGAAGCCGTTCTGCATCATCAGCAGGGAATAGATCGCCTCCTGCACGCCCGTCGCGCCGAGCGAATGGCCGGTGAGGGATTTGGTCGCCGCGATCGGCGGGCATTTGTCGCCGACGCCGAAGACTTCGCGCAGCGCTTCGATCTCCTTCGCGTCGCCGACCGGCGTCGCCGTGGCGTGCGGGTTGATGTAGTCGATCGGGCATTTCACCGTCGCGAGCGCCTGCTGCATGCAGCGCACCGCGCCTTCGCCGGACGGCGCGACCATGTCGTAGCCGTCGGAGGTCGCGCCATAGCCGGCGACTTCCGCGTAGATCTTCGCGCCCCGCGCCTTCGCGTGTTCGAGTTCTTCAAGCACCAACACGCCAGCGCCGCCCGCGATGACGAATCCGTCGCGATTCTTGTCATAGGCGCGCGAGGCCGTCGCCGGACGATCATTGTAGGAGGACGACATCGCGCCCATGGCGTCGAAGAGGACCGAGAGCTCCCACTCCAGCTCCTCGCAGCCGCCCGCGAAAATCATGTCCTGCTTGCCGTATTGGATCAGCTCATAGGCGTTGCCGATGCAGTGGTTCGACGTCGCGCAGGCCGACGAGATCGAATAATTGACGCCCTTGATCTTGAACCAGACGGCGAGCGTCGCCGAGGCGGTCGACGACATGCATTTCGGCACCGCGAAGGGACCGACGCGCTTCGGCCCCTTGGTGCGGGTAATGTCCGCCGCCTCGACGAGCGTGTGGGTCGAAGGACCGCCCGACCCCATGATGATGCCGGTGCGCTCGTTCGAAATTTCCGCCTCGGTCAGGCCGGCGTCGGCGATCGCCTGATCCATGGCGACATGGTTCCAGGCCGTGCCGGTCGCATGGAAGCGCATGGCGCGGCGGTCGACGATCGTCGAGGGGTCGAGCGACGGCAGGCCGTGGACCTGCGACCGGAAGCCGAGTTCGGCGTATTTCTCCGCCCGCACGATGCCGGACTTCGCCTCGCGCAGCGACGCGATCACTTCCTGGGTGGTGTTGCCGATCGACGACACGATGCCCATGCCGGTGACGACGACTCGTCTCATTGCTCCAACTCCTCTGGCGACGGACTGAGTTCACCGTCGCCTTTCGTTTGCATTCAGGCGGCCGGCGCCTCTGCCTTGGCCAACCCGACGCGCAGATCCTTCGCCTCGTAAATCCGTTCCCCATCGGCCGCGACCCAGCCGTCGGCGATGCCGAGCACGAGCTTGCCCTTGAAGACGCGCTTGAAGTCGACGCCATAGGTCACCGTCTTCACGGTCGGGCGAACCTGGCCGCTGAATTTCACCTCGCCGACGCCCAGCGCCATGCCGCGTCCGGGATTGTCGAGCCAGGCGAGATAGAAGCCGACCATCTGCCACAGGGCGTCGAGGCCCAGGCAGCCGGGCATCACCGGATTGCCCTTGAAATGGCAGTCGAAGAACCAGAGGCTCGGCTTCACGTCGAGCTCCGCGCGCATATAGCCCTTGCCATGCGCGCCTCCCTCTTCGAAAATCTCGGTGATGCGGTCGAACATCAGCATCGGCGGCAGCGGCAGCTGCGCGTTGCCGGGGCCAAACAGCCTCTCCTCGCCGCACGCCAGCAAGTCCTCGTAGCCGAAAGAGGAGCGCCTCTCGCCCATCGTTCCTTAATCCTCGCGTTGGAGCCTTGGAAGGCCCATCCCCCTGAGCGCCGTTAGGCGCGCCCTTATCTTTATTGGCGCCGGCGACGGCGCCGCTTCTGGGCGAAACGATCCGTAACATAGCCTTGCGCGGGCTGAAAGCGGCGTCGCGAACGGCTCCGCAAGGGCCGAGCGGCGTTGAATTTCCCGCCATTCTCCCTATGATGCCAAGGAGAGAACCGCGAGCCGCCAATGGACGCCGACAGCATTCCGCCCACCGTTCCGCCTGACGCCGCACCGCGCAAGCCGGTCAGCGCGCTGCTGGCCGATGCGGGCCTGCGGCCCACCCGGCAGCGTCTGGCGCTCGGCGAGCTGCTTTTCGGTCCGACGGGCGATCGCCACGTAACGGCGGAGCGGCTCTATGAAGAGGCGCTCGCGGCCAATCTCTCGGTGTCGCTGGCGACCGTGTACAACACGCTCCACCAGTTCACCCAGGCGGGCTTGCTGCGGGAGATCGCCGTCGACGGCGCCCGGGTCTATTTCGATACGAACACCGCCGATCATCATCACTTCCTGCTGGAGGATGACGGCGAACTCTACGACATCGCCGGCGCGAATGTTTCGGTGTCCGATCTTCCTCGGCCGCCGGACGGCTTGCGCATCGCGCGCGTCGATGTCGTCGTGCGTCTTCGCCGCGCCTAAGCCCGCCCTATATCTCTTACAGAAGACATTTTTCCAAAGAGCTCGGCGCCCGCGCGGAGCTCCGAACCGCTCTTTGGAAACAGGTTCGGGCGGGGAACAATGTCGCAACGGGCGGCCGAAAAGGAATCCGAAATCACTTACGCGCAATTCAAGGCGCTCGCCAACTCCATGCCGAATCTTGCCTGGATGGCGCGTCCCGACGGCTGGGTGTTCTGGTACAACGACCGTTGGTATCAGTACACCGGCACGACGCCCGAGGATATGGCGGGATGGGGGTGGCAGTCCGTCCATCATCCTGACGTGCTCCCCAAAATGCTGGAGCGCTGGACGCATGCGATCAGGAACGGCGAATTCTTCCAGATGATTTTTCCGCTGAAAGGCGCCGACGGCCTCTACCGACCTTTCCTGACCCGCGTCGAACCCCTGCGCGAGAACGGCGCCATCGTTGGATGGTACGGCACCAACACCGACGTCACCGAACAGGAGCGCGATCGCGAACGTCTGCAGCTCCTGATCCACGAGCTGAACCATCGCGTCAAGAACACGCTCGCGACGGTTCATTCCGTCGCAATGCATTCGCTGCGCGACCTGAAGCCGAATTCGGCCAAGATCTTCGAGAACCGTCTGCTGGCGCTCGCCGCCGTGCATGACGTCCTCACTCGGGAGAACTGGGAGAAGGCGCGGGTCGAAGAACTCGTTCGCACCGCGGTCGCGCCGGCTGGCGCGGAAAATTTCGAAATCTCGGGACCTTCCGTCGACGTTTGCCCGCGCATCGCGTCGGCCCTGGCGATGACCTTGCACGAGTTGTGCACGAACGCCGTCATCCATGGCGCGCTGGCGGCGCCTGGCGGACGGGTCGCCGTCGAATGGAGCGTCGACTCCGATCGGCGAGCGCCCATGCTCCATGTCGTCTGGCGCGAGCATGGCGGACCGACGATATCGCCGCCGTCCAGCAAGGGGTTCGGCATGCGGCTGATCGAGAGGACGCTCGCCTCAGACGCGGGCGCTCACGTCGCCGTCGAATTCCCGCCGGTAGGCTTGCGCTGCGAAATGGACATCCCCCTCACCATGGACGTGCTCAGATGAGCGAACCACGCATACTCATCGTCGAAGACGAGGCCGTTATCGCGATGGCGCTCGAGATGTTTCTCGAGGAGCTCGGCGCGCGGGTCGTCGCCACCGCCGGCAACATCCAGGACGCGCTGAACAAGGCGACGACCGAAGAATTCGACCTCGCCTTTCTCGACATCAACCTCAATGGCCAGAAGGCTCATGTTCTCCCCGGCGTCCTGGAGCGCCGGCACAAGCCCTTCGCCTTCGTGACGGGCTACGGCGAACAGGGCGTGCTCGAGGCGCATGCGGATGCGCCGGTCGTCACCAAGCCCTTCAGTCGAGCTTCCATTTCGGCGGCGCTGGATAAACTCAAGAGCCGCCTGGCGCCGGGCGCGTCCGTTTGATCATTCGAACTTCTCGCCCGGATAGACGCCCCAGAGATTTTCCTGCTCCATGTAGCCGTCAAAACCCTTGCCGGCGATTCGGCACCACTTGCCGTCGCAGCTGCGCAGGCTGCCGATGACGCCCGGGCCGAGCTTCGCCGTGGGAGTCGAATGATCGGCGGCCAAGAGCAGCTGCGGCTCCTTTTTCCACGGCGCGACCAAGGCGGTGCGCCTTCCGGAGAGCAGCGAATGCAGCACCCATCCCTCGGCGCCTTCGGAATCGCGGATCTTGCGCCAGGTTTCGAATTCGGCCGTGATCTCGACGGGCAGCGCAGCGCGTTCGTAGATCCACAGCGTCGGATGCTCCTTGCTCGGCCCCTCGCGGACGTTGACGCGATCCGATTTGAGGCTGACGTAGCGGGGCAAGGGCAGACCGCTGACCGGCCCCTTCTGAGGCTCCTGAGCGTGCGCGTGCGCTGCGCAAAAAAACGCGCAGAGGAGCGCCGCGAAAAACCCGTGGCGGCGCTTCTGGAAAAGTTCCTGAGCGCCTGAGAAAGCTGTCGAAATTGGCGCAAATGCTGCATTTATTGGCGACATGATGGACTGATCGCTCGCTTGTCTTTGGCCCGTCATCTGCTAGGAAGTCGAATGCGTTCGCTAAGGGGGCGTATTGGTTTTGTCGCCGACCGCCGTTAAGACCCGGTTGAAGCCGGCGCAACCCGCCGGCGTCTTTTCATCCGCTTCGGCGAAGCGGCGAAGATCATAGCGCAATCGCAGAAACGCTGCTGCGACACAACATAAACGCGGAGGCACGACCAGGGATATGCCGAAAAAGAAGCCGCTCGTTGTCGTGTCGCGCCGGCTGCCCGAGGTGATCGAAACCCGCATGTGCGAGTTGTTCGACACGCGCCTTAATGAAAGCGACAAGCCGCTCACTCATGATGAACTCGTGGAGGCCATGCGCACGGCCGACGTGCTGGTGCCCACGATCACCGACCGCATCGATTCGCATCTGATCGCCCAAGCCGGCGAGCAAATGAAGCTCATCGCCAATTTCGGCAACGGCGTTGACAACATCGACGTCGCCTCGGCGCTCGACCGCTCCATCACGGTCACCAACACGCCCGGCGTCCTGACCGAAGACACCGCCGACATGACCATGGCGCTGATCCTTTCGGTGTCGCGCCGCCTCGTCGAAGGCGCAAGCGCCATTCCTGACGGCTCCTGGGCCGGCTGGTCGCCGACCTGGATGCTCGGCCATCGGATCACCGGGAAGAGGCTCGGCATCGTCGGCATGGGCCGGATCGGACAGGCTTTGGCGCGGCGGGCGAAAAGCTTCGGTCTTTCAATCCATTATCACAATCGTAGGCGAGTCTCCGCCGACATCGAAGAGCAGTTGGAGGCGACCTATTGGGAGTCTCTGGACCAAATGCTGGCGCGGGTCGACGTCGTATCGATCCACTGCCCGCATACGCCGGCGACCTATCATCTTCTCTCCGCCCGCAGACTGGCGCATCTGCGTCCCCACGCGATTCTGGTCAACACCGCCCGCGGCGAAATCGTCGACGAGAACGCCCTGGTGCGCATGCTCGAAGCGGATGAAATGGCCGGCGCCGGACTCGACGTCTTCGAGCATGAACCCGCCGTCTCGCCCAAATTGTTGAAGCTCGCCAAGGCAGGGAAGGTCACGCTTCTGCCGCATATGGGCTCCGCGACCATCGAGGGCCGCATTGATATGGGCGAGAAGGTGATCATCAACATCAAAACCTTCATGGACGGCCACCGCCCGCCTGACCGCGTCCTGCCGAGCATGCTATAAGGCGCTGCGCCGCGGCCAAGGCCGCCCGGCGCGAGGTCGCCTTATCGGAAGGATGATTGACGCGATGAACAGGATTTTGCTCGCCTTAGCCGCCTCGCTCTGCGCCGTCGCGCTCGCCGCCGCGCCAGCCGACGCCAAGAGCCGCGCAAAGTCGCCCCAGGGCGCAGAGCAGGCCCAGCCGGAGGACGAAAACAAGGAGACGGGCGGCATTCCGCGCTATCAGCCGTTCCCGCACAACCAGAATTTCGTGCTCAAGGAGATCAACGGCAAAGCGCCGCCGGTGGAGATGTGGATCTCGATCGACTCGACGGGACGCGCCAACGGCTTTTCGGGCTGCAAGAACTGGTCGGGCATCTTCATCATCGGCCCCAACCGGCTCGGACCGCGCACCATGCCGGCGATCAACGAGCGCAAGTGCGAAGGCCCGCTCGCAGCGTTCGAACGCGACTATTGGGCGGTCCTGCTCTCTGGCCCCTATTGGGACACCAAAGGCGACGACCTCATCCTGAAGGGCGCGCAGGGCGGCGTGCTGCATTTCCAGCGCTCCCTGTAGCGCCTGCGCCCCGCGAGAAGCAATCCAGCCGCGCTTGAGCTTCTGGATTGCTCGGCGCCCTCCACAATGACGGCGTCTTATTTCACCGGCGACGCGAGCAGCGGACAGGGCGCCTCGTGCAGCACGCGCTCCGTCGTCGAGCCGCGCAAAGCTTCGAGCAGCCCCTGGCGCCCGCGCGTCGGCATGGCGATCAGGTCCGCCTTGATCTCCTGAGCATAGGAGAGAATCGTCTCGACGACCGGCCCGCGACGCAATTCGATGTGCGGGAGCAGGCCTTCGAAGATCGGCAGGTCCTCGCCGACATGCAGCAACATGACGTCGGCGGCCGGATTGAGACAATGCGCGATGTCGGCGACGTGGCGGAAGGCGTCGAGCGGCGAGACCGACGCCTCAACCGGCATCAGCACGGTGTTGAGCGAGATTGCGCCCGTCTCCCGATCGACAAATCCCTTTTGGTCCTCGCGCAAGAAGAGCGCCGGCACATGAGTCTCGCGCGCCGTCTGCTCCGCGACTGATCCGGCGAGCACGCGCTCGAGCGCGCTGCGCGGCCGCGTCATCATCACCAGTAGATCGCACAGGTGCCGCTCGACGTAGGCGGCGACGCCCGCGACCGGGGTTTCGGACTCGACAGAGGCCTTGACGAATCTGACGCCGAGCTGTTCGACGACCTCCTCGCGGGTCGCCGCCGGCGAGATCATCTTCCAGCGCGCCAGCATCTCGCGCACCTGCGGAAAACGGTCCCAATCGTCCTCGTCGGTCTCGGGAGCTTCGATGTGCAGGATATGCAACATGCTCTTGCAGGCGACGGCGATGCGCAGCGCATGCGCGAAGGCGTCCTGGCTTGCGAAGGAGAGATCGGTGGGATGAACGATTGATTTGGGCGTGTCGCCGTTCATATGTTTGCTCCTCTATCCCTTCGCAAAAACTATACGCGCCTGCGCGCGAGGCAATGATCAGCTTCGCCGCAGGCTAGAATTGTTCCTTGAGCGCCTTTTGAACCTGTTCGACGAGTTCGGCTTCGGGGACAGCGAACTGGGCGGGACGAAGCGCCTTCCACTCTTCGTTGGTGGCGATATTGGCGGCAGCCCTTGCGCCGGCGACGAGATCCTTGATGGTGACCTCCCCCCGCGCCTTTTCGTCGGAGCCCTGGATGATCGCAAGCGGGCTGTTGCGCCGGTCGGCGTATTTCATCTGCGCTTTCATGCCCGCGCCGCCGAGATAGATTTCCGCGGCGATGCCAGCGCCGCGCAGCTGCGCCGCCATGCGCTGGTAATCGGCGAGCCGGTCGCGATCGAGCACCAGCACGACGACCGGGCCGACATGCGGACGCGCGGAGACGATCGGACTGCCGATGAGCTTGAGCGCCGCGAACAGTCGCGAAACGCCGATCGAGAAGCCCGTCGCCGGCGTGTTCTCCGGCCTGAACCGCCCGACGAGGCCGTCGTAGCGGCCGCCGCCGCCGACCGAGCCGAAGCGCACGGGATTGCCCTTCTCGTCGCGCGTCTCGAAAGTGAGGTCCGCCTCGAAGACCGGGCCCGTGTAATATTCGAGGCCGCGCACGACGGAAGGATCGATGCGGATGCGATCCGGACCATAGCCGGCGTCGCGCGCAAGATCCTCAATTTCGAGCAGCTCCTCGGCGCCCTGGGCGCCGATCTCGCTCTTGCCGAGCAGGCCAAAGAGATCGAAGGCCGGCGCGCCGTCGCGATACTGCCCGCCGAGGCTGAAGGACAGGATCGTGTCGATCGCCGGCAGAGGAAGCCCTGCGCCCCTGGTGAAATCCCCACTCTCGTCCTTGCGGCCCTCGCCCAGCAATTGCCGGACGCCGTCGGGGCCGAGCCTGTCGAGCTTGTCGATGGCGCGCAGCACGACGAGGCGGCGGTGCGCGTTTTCCTCGCCGGAAAGCCCGATCGACTGCATGACGCCGTCCAGAACCTTGCGGCTGTTGATCTTGATCACATAGTCGCCGCGGGCGATCCCGAGCCGCTCCATGGCGTCCGCGGCCATCATGCAGATCTCCGCGTCGGCGGCCGGCGAGGCGGAGCCGACCGTATCGGCGTCGAACTGCATGAACTGCCGAAACCGCCCCGGCCCCGGCTTCTCGTTGCGATAGACCGGACCGACCCGATAGGAGCGATAAGGCTTCGGCAGCCGATCGAAATTCTGCGCCACGAAGCGGGCCAGCGGCGCGGTAAGATCATAGCGCAGCGACAGCCATTGCTCGTCGTCGTCCTGAAAGGAAAAGACGCCCTCATTCGGCCGGTCCTGGTCAGGCAGGAATTTTCCGAGCGCGTCGGTATATTCGATCGCCGGCGTCTCGAGCGCCTCGAAGCCATAGAGTTCATAGACCTCGCGGATGACGTCGAGCATCCGGCCGGTGGCCGCGAGTTCTCCCGCCTCGCGATCGGCGAGCCCGCGCGGCGTGCGCGCGTCAATCTTGGTTCTGTTTTCGTCTTTGGACATGAGGGGCTAATTCCGCTGCGCCCTACCCTCCCCTTGACGGGGAGGGTCGGACTGCGGAGCAGTCCGGGGAGGGGTGACGATGCGCCGAAGTCGCCGGCTGAAGTGAAACGCTGAACTGGCGCTGTCACCCTGCCGGCAAGCCGCGGCCGCGAACCTCCCGGCTAGGGGAGATGGGATTCAGCCGCCTTCCTAGCATTTTCCCAACCGGAAGGAAGAGCCGCGCCTTCCGGCCAGAAGCGCAAATGCGCGGCGCAGCGGCGACAATCGGAACTGCCGAAGCCGGCTACAGGAGCCGGCAGCCGATCGAGCGCGGCGTTGAGGGCGCATTCGTCGCCTGCTTCGTCGATGAAGGCGCCGAGAATCCGCGCCGCCGATGTGAGCTGATCGATATGCCAATGGGCGCGCTTTTGCGGGCGCATGTGCCGCGCGAGCCGCGCCCGCAGCCCGCCCGGCCCGCGCGCCGAGCCGCAATAGAGGTAATCGCCGGCGGAAAGCGACGCGGAGGTTCTCCCGACGCGAACATTGAGCGGGGCGTCGAGACGCAAGGCCAGAACATAAGCGCCGGCCGTCGTTGGGGCGTCGGCGGCGGAGACGCAGAATATCATCGGCGGTCTTTGACAAAATCCCGGCGCAACCCCTCTCCTTATGGGAGAGCGCTCAGGCGATCATCACCCGCGCGGCGCCCTTCTCGTCGCCGAGAAGTTCGAGCACCTTGCCGACGATCGCCTTGCTGTCGAGCATCGCCCTCGCGATCATCAACTCATGCTTGTCATGGTCGATGTAGGCGTCGGGCAGCGTCATGCTGCGGAACTTGAACGCCCCGCGCGCCCCGTCCAGCATTCCATCTTCGGACAGCGCCTGGAAGACCTGCGCGCCAAAGCCGCCGATCGAGCCTTCCTCGATGGCGATGAGCGCCTCGTGGTTCGCCGCAAGGCGACGCAGCAGGTCGCGATCGATGGGCTTTGCGAAGCGGGCGTCCGCGACGGTCGTCGAGATCCCGTAATTCTCGAGCTCCGCCGCCGCCTTCATCGAATCCGCGAGCCGCGTGCCGAGCGAGAGAATGGCGACCTTGGACCCCTCGCGCAGGATACGGCCCTTGCCGATCTCGAGAATTTCGCCGCGTTCCGGCAATTCGACGCCCATGCCCTCGCCGCGCGGATAGCGGAAGCCGATCGGACCCTGGTCATAGGCCGCCGCCGTCGCCACCATATGCATCAGTTCGCCTTCGTCGGACGGCGCCATGATGACGAAGCCGGGCAGGCAGCCGAGATAGGCGATGTCGAAAGCGCCCGCGTGGGTCGGGCCGTCGGCGCCGACGAGGCCGGCGCGATCCATGGCGAAACGCACCGGCAGGTTCTGGATCGCGACGTCGTGAACGACCTGATCGTAGCCGCGCTGCAGGAAGGTGGAGTAAAGCGCGCAGAAGGGCTTATAGCCCTCGCAGGCGAGGCCGGCGGCGAAGGTGACGGCGTGCTGCTCGGCGATCGCCACGTCGAAGGTGCGGTGGGGAAAGGCCTTGCCGAAAATGTCGAGGCCCGTTCCCGACGGCATCGCCGCGGTGATCGCCACGATCTTGTCGTCATGTTCGGCCTCGGCGATCAGCGCCTTGGCGAACACGTTGGTGTAGGTCGGCGCATTGGCCTTGGGCTTGATCTGGATGCCGGTCGCGACGTCGAATTTGTTGACGGCGTGGCACTTGTCGGCGGATTCCTCCGCCGGCCCGAAGCCCTTGCCCTTTTGCGTGACGACGTGGACGAGAACCGGCCCGTCGTCCTTGTCACGCACATTTTTGAGCACGGGCAGCAGGTGGTCGAGGTTATGTCCGTCGATCGGCCCGACGTAATAGAAGCCGAGCTCCTCGAACATCGTGCCGCCAGTGATGAAGCTGCGCGAGAACTCCTCGGCCTTGCGCGCCTTGTCGTAGATGAAGCGCGGCAAATGGCTGGCGAGCTGTTTCGCCGCCTCGCGGATCGAACGATAGGCGCCGCCGGAAACGAGGCGGGCGAGGTAGGCGGACATGGCGCCCGTCGGGGGGGCGATCGACATGTCGTTGTCGTTCAGGATGACGATCAGCCGCGAGTGCAGCGCGCCGGCGTTGTTCAGGGCCTCATAGGCCATGCCGGCGGACATCGAGCTGTCGCCGATCACCGCAACGACGTGATTGTCGCCGCCGGCGAGGTCCCGCGCCACCGCCATGCCGAGTCCGGCCGAAATGGAGGTCGAGGAGTGGCCGGCGCCAAAGGCGTCATATTCGCTTTCCGCCCGCTTGGTGAAACCGGACAGCCCGCCGCCCATGCGCAGCGTGCGGATGCGGTCGCGCCTGCCGGTGAGGATCTTGTGGGGGTATGTCTGATGGCCGACGTCCCAGATCACCTTGTCGCGCGGCGTATCGAAAACATAATGCAGAGCGACCGTCAGCTCGACGACGCCGAGGCCGGCTCCCAGATGCCCGCCGGTGACCGAGACGGCGTCGATCGTCTCGTGGCGCAACTCCTCGGCGAATTGCTTAAGATCGTTGGGGCGCAGCTTGCGCAGATCTTCGGGGGTCGCGATCCGGTCGAGGAGGGGGGTCTTCGATGTCGTCAATGTCTCTACTCTGCTCGTCGTCAACAAGCGCCAGAAATCCGAGCATTACCCATTAATAAGCAGCCCCGCAAACGCGCTGCAGCATCCGCGTCGATTCAGTCGGAGACTGTTGCCGAGTTGCAACGGACCACGCTGGGCCTAATAGGGGGAAAAGCTCTCCATGCCGGAGTCGAAGGACGGTTCCTGATACACGGGCCGCAGCCGGCGGGTCAGGCGGGGGCGCTCGACTTCCTGGCGGGAATACGCTCGGCCGCCGCCGCCCGTAATTTCAATCGTCGCCCCATGTTTCTCAACCCAACCAAAGAGTTGACGGGCGTTCGGCACCGCCAGCCGCACGCAGCCATGTGAGAGCGCGCGGCCCAGGCCGCGCTCGTAGCTTCCGTGGATCGCGAGCCCACGCGGCGAAAAGAAGATGGAGTAAGGCATCGGCACCTGATCATATTCATCAGAATGATGATCGGCCTCCATGCGCATGACGCTGTAGGACCCGGTGGGCGTCTCATAGCCCCGGCGGCCGCTCGAGATCTTCCACCTGACGGTCTCGCCTTCCGGAGTCACGCCTCGAGCCGTTGCGCCGTCAGGTCGATGCGGATGCGCACCGCAGCGTCTGCAGGGGCCGCCGTCAACAACACTGCCGCGGCAAGGGCGGCGAATAAACGCGGAACGCTGACCATGTATGAACTAACCACGCGAAGCCCCAATCGTAAAGACGCGCCGTCGGACAGCCCGGTTTTTCAGGGTTTTTGGGTTAACGGCCGCGGCCTCGAGCGCAGCTGAGCTTCAGCTTTTTGCCGAGCTTGCGCCGCGCCAAAATCGCGTCCGGTGGAGGCTCCCGCCGAGGAGTCGCGGCCGAGTTCCCGCCCGCGGGCAAAGAGAAGCTCACGGCAGAGCGCCTGCGCCCTCGCCTTTTTGCGCTTCATCGCTATATTGCCCCGGCTTGCCTCTGGGACGAATCGCCGTGACGCCTCCACTCCTCACCCGCCGCCCGCTGGCGGTTCTTGCGCTGGCGCTCGTCGCCGCGAGCCTAGGCGCTTGCGGCCGGCGCGGTCCTCTGGAGCTCCCGCCCGAGACTCAGGCGCGCGGCGCTATCCTGCGAGCGGAAGCGGAAGCGCAGGCGGCGCGAACCGCGCCGCGGCCGTCGCCCGGCGCGCCGGCCCCGTCTGTCCCGCCGCCGCCGATTCCCGGCACGATCGGCAATCGCCCGCCGGCGCAATACCCCTTCCCGCTCGACCCGCTGCTTTAAGCCGATGCATCTCTTCGACTATCGCAACGGCGCGCTCCACGCCGAGGAGATCGCCGTGGAGAAGCTCGCCGACGCGGTGGGCACGCCCTTCTATTGCTATTCGGCGGCGACGATCAGACGCCACTACCGCGTCTTTTCGGAAGCCTTCGCCGACCTCGACGCCCTCGTCTGCTACGCGGTGAAGGCCAATTCCAACCAGGCCGTGTTGCGCCTTCTTGCGAAAGAGGGCGCAGGCATGGACGTGGTTTCGGCGGGAGAGCTGGCGCGCGCCCGCGCGGCGGGCGTCGCCCCCGAGAAAATCACCTTCTCCGGCGTCGGCAAGACGCGCGACGAAATCGCGGCGGCGCTCGGCGCGGGAATCTTCTGTTTCAACGTCGAGTCGGAGCCGGAGCTCGAAGCCCTGTCGCAGGCCGCGCTCGCTCTCGGGCGTCCCGCGCGCGTGTCGCTGCGCGTCAATCCGGACGTCGACGCGCGCACCCATAAGAAGATTTCCACCGGCCTCGCCGAAAACAAATTCGGCGTGCCGCTGTCGCGCGCGCGCGAAGTTTACGCCTTCGCCTCAAGGCTGAAAGGGATCGAAATCGCCGGCGCCGACATGCATATCGGCTCGCAGCTCACCGATCTCGCGCCCTTCGACGAGGCCTTTTCGCTGCTCGCGGAGCTCGTGCGCGACCTGCGCGCCGATGGCCACGCGATTTCGCATGTCGACCTCGGCGGCGGACTGGGCATCCCCTATCACGAAGGCGACGATCCGCAGTCCTACCATCCCGAAAAATACGCTGAGATCGTGCGCCGGCATTTCGGCGGACTCGGTTGCAAGCTGGTGCTGGAGCCAGGACGCCTCATCGTCGGCAACGCCGGCGTGCTCATCACCCGCGTCATCTATGTGAAGCATGGCGACGCGAAGACATTCGTGATCGTCGACGCCGGCATGAACGATCTTATCCGCCCGACGCTCTACGACGCCTGGCACGACATCATCCCCGTGCGCCAGAACGCCGATCGGCAAGAGATCGTCGCCGATGTCGTCGGGCCCGTTTGCGAGACGGGCGACTATCTTGCGCATGGCCGAAAGATGTTGGAGCCGCGCGCCGGCGAATTGCTCTGCGTGCTGACGGCGGGCGCCTATGGCGCCGTGCAGTCCGGAACCTACAACACGCGGCCGCTCGTCCCGGAAGTTTTGGTCGACGGCGCGCGCCACGCCGTCATTCGCAAGCGCCAGAGCGTTGAGGAGATCATCGCGCTTGACAGCGTTCCCGACTGGATCGGATGAGCCGGTCGGGTTGTCTGTGACTTCGTACTGCGGCAGTTTTAGCGTCGTTCTCGCCAGGCTGGCGCAACTTGCATTTTCAGGCAAAGGGAGGATGGCCGATGCTGTTCGCGATCTATTACGAAATGATGCCAGAGCATCGCAACGAAGTTCTCAAGCGTTTCCAGAAACTCGGCGACGCCAATCCGAAGGGGATGAAAGTGATCGGAAACTGGCTTTCCGTCACCCTGCTCGAAGGCTGGAGCATCGTCGAAGCCAATGACGCCGCCGATCTCGGCGCGCTCTTCCATTCCTGGACAGACCTCAACGTCAATCACATCACGCCGGTCTTCGACGAAGACTCTGCGCGCAGCTTCCTTGCAAGCAAGAAATAGCTCGCGGCTCAATACGCCAGTTCTCCATGAGAGCGGCGATAGTCGCGATACCAGTCGACGAGCGCCGTGACGCCTTCCTCGAGCGACGTCTGCGGGCGATAGCCCGTCAGCCGCTGCAGCAGATCGGCGCTGGCGAAGGTGCGCGGCACGTCTCCCGGCTGCATGTCGAGATAATTGCGCTTCGCCTTCTTTCCCAGAACTCTTTCGATTGTCTCGATGAAGTCGAGGAGGTTCACCGGCGCGCCGCGGCCAATGTTGACGACGCGATAGGGCGCCACCGGCGAAACGCTGTCGTCCCCAACGTCCCGCTCAGGAACGCAATCGATCAGACGAACGACGCTTTCGACGAGATCTGCGACATAGGTGAAATCGCGCGACATGTCGCCATGATTATAAATGTCGATCGTGCGGTCGTTCTCGATCGCATCGACAAATTTCAGCGGCGCCATGTCGGGTCGGCCCCACGGCCCGTAGACGGTGAAGAACCGGAACATCGTCGTCGGAATAGACCACAGATGCGCATAGGAATGCGCCATCGCCTCGCCGGCCTTCTTCGTTGCGGCGTAAAGCGTTAAAGGAAAATCTGTCCGGTCGCTCTCGTGGAATGGCACGGTCGGGCTCGCGCCATAGACCGAGCTCGTCGACGCCCACAAAAAATGGCGTGGCTTTAGCAGCCGCGCCATTTCCATAACGTTGAAGGCGCCGACGAGATTGGCGTCGACATAGGCGCGCGGATTTTGCAGCGAGTAGCGCACCCCCGCCTGCGCCGCGAGATGGATGATTACGTCCGGCGCCGCCTGCTCCGCGGCCGGGGTCAGCGCCTCCATGTCCTCCAACATGGCGATCGTGTCGCGATAACCGTTGGTCCGCAACAGGAGGGACCGGCGCGCCTCCTTGAGGCTCGGATCGTAATAGGGAGTCATCCCGTCGTAGCCGTCGACGAGATGCCCCGCCTCCAACAGGCGCTTCGCGAGATGAAAGCCGATAAAGCCGGCCGTGCCGGTCACGAAGACGCGCATGAGCCGCCATATCCCGTGTGATCAAAGCTTCGCCCTCATGGGGGAAGGCGACCGGCCTGTCAACGCGCCTGCGGGGCCTTCGTTTTCTGCGCCTCAACCCATATGTTTGCGAAAAAAGGAGAAACCGTAATGGTTGGCGGCGCCGACAAGTCTAAGACGATTCACCCGCTCTTCATTCGGGTGACGCATTGGGTGAACGCTTTCGCGATCTTCGTCATGGTGCTGAGCGGCTGGCGCATCTACAACGCCTCGCCGCTCTTTGGCTTCGAGTTTCCCAAGGATTTCACGCTGGGCGGCTGGCTCGCCGGGGCGCTCGCCTGGCATTTCGCCGCAATGTGGCTTCTAGCGCTCAACGGATTCGCTTATTTCGCCTACGGCTTCGTTTCGGGCCACTTCCGAAGAAGGTTCCTGCCAGTCTCGCTGCGTGGGGCCTTTGAAGACGTCCTTCTCGCGATGCGAGGCGTTCTCACTCATGCGCCCGGCCGCTACAACGCCGCTCAGCGGCTGTTCTACATCGGGGTCGTCCTCGCCGTGATCGTCGCCATCCTGTCGGGCCTCGCCATATGGAAGCCTGTGCAGCTGCAAACGCTGACGGCGGCGATGGGCGGCTATGAGGCGGCGCGCCGCGTGCACTTCTTCGCGATGGCGGCCATCGTCGCCTTCCTTGTCGTTCACATCGGACTCGCCTTGAGCGTCAAAGGCATTCTTGCGCCGATGGTCACCGGCCGCGCGGAGGCGCCGCGATGAAGCGTCCCCGCAGCGAACGTCTTTCCGCCTTTCGGCCGCAGATCGCGCAGCTCGAACGCCGGCTTTTTCTCAAGCAAGGCCTGTCGCTCGGCGCGCTGTCGCTCCTCTCCGGCTGCACCCTGAAGGACGACGACGCCGTCGATCGGCTGCTGATCGCGATGTCGCGCTTCAACGATAAAATGCAGGCGGCGCTCTTCGATCCCGCGAAGCTCGCGCCGACCTATTCCGAAGCCGACGTCACGACGCCCTTTCCGTTCAACGCCTACTACGAAGAGAAGGACGTTCCCCGCGTCGACGGCGAGAGCTACCGGCTGCAGCTCTCTGGACTGATCGCCGACAAGCGCCCCTGGAGCCTGAGCGCATTGCGCGCGCTGCCGCAGTCGAGTCAGATCACGCGGCTGGTCTGCGTCGAGGGCTGGAGCGCGATCGGCAAATGGCGCGGGGTCACGCTCCGTCATTTCCTTGAGAGAATCGGCGCCGACCTGACGGCGCGTTACGTTGGTTTCAAATGCGCCGACAAATATTATTCGAGCATCGATATGCCGAGCGCGCTGCATCCGCAGACGCTGCTCGCCCTTGACTTTGCGGACGCCAAATACGGCTATCCGCTGCGGCTGCGAATCCCAACCAAACTCGGCTTCAAGAACCCGAAGTTCATCGGCGAGATCTTCGTGACGAACGACTACGCCGGCGGCTACTGGGAGGACAAGGGCTACAATTGGTTCAGCGGCTCTTGACCTCTGCCGGCGCCCGTCTACCTACTCCCGACGCTTTCTCGCCACTTTTTTGACTCTCAATGGCCGCGGCGGCAACTTGAGTCGGCGCGGGACATCGAGGGAGGACACATGACCAATCGGCGGCCCTGCGTTAACGGCATTCTTGCGGCGGTCCTGTCCGCCAGCATCATTCCTCTGCATGGGGCGCTGGCGCAGGAAAAGACTCCGACCGCGCAGCGGCCGGTCGCGAGACTTCCTGCGACTCTGCCGGTGAAGAATGAATCCTCTGCAGTCGAGGCGATTAAGCCCGAGGAAACGGAAGCCGCCGACGACGAATGACCGTCGCCAATGCTTTTAAGGATTCATTAACCAGTTCGACGAACTGCGGCTAACTGCGCGAATTCGGTCATGAAATCACCGCAGCGCAGGCGTGGCGGCGACCTAACTTCATCACCGTTGACCAGCCTGATGTTCCTCGGGGCGGGCCGATGATTCGGTGGGGGGTCTCACATTTGAGGGGACCATCAAGCGATGAATCAGCGATCCTGCGCAAACGGAATATTGGCTGCGGTATTGTCGGCAAGCTTCCTTCCCATTCACGGCGCGCTCGCCAAAGAAGCGAGATCCGCAACTGCGCCCGGCGCCGCCAAACATGTTGCGAAGAAACCAGCGAAGCCGCCGGCGTCGAAGCATGAGGCGACCAGTCCGTCGCCGGACGCCGATGCAGGCGCGGGCGACAAGCAGTAGCGGCATCGCCTCGCCGTTGATGCGCTAATAATCGACGGCGACAAGATAGAGACCGTGCGGCGGCGCGACCTGTCCGCAGCGCGCACGGTCTTTCGCCAGAAGCGCCAGCGCAAGATCCTCGACGCGCCACTTGCCGCTGCCGACATGCTCCAGCGAGCCGGCCATCGAGCGCACCTGATTGTGCAGGAAGGAGCGCGCCGAAGCGACGATCTCGATTCTATCGCCGTCACGGCGCACGTCGAGACGCTCCAGAGTGCGCATCGGCGAATTCGCCTGGCATTCGGAGGCGCGAAACGTGGTGAAATCGTGCCGCCCGACGAGCGACTGCGCCGCCTCATGCATCGCTCGCGCGTCGAGCGGCCGCTTGACGTGCCAAGCGCGGCCGAGGCTCACGGCCAGAGGCGCGCGGCGATTTTCGATGACGTAGAGATAGTGGCGGCGCATCGCTGAAAAGCGCGCTTCGAAATCGTCGCCGACCGCGCGCGCCGATAGAATCGCGATGGGGTCGGGCTTCAGATGCGCATTGATCGCGTCGCGCAGCCGATCGGCGCGCCAGTCGCGCGCAAGATCGATATGCGCCACTTGCCCGAGCGCATGCACGCCGGCGTCGGTGCGGCCCGCGCCATGCACGACGGCGCGCGCGCCGCCATTGATGGCGGCGACGGCCTCCTCGAGGCGCTGCTGCACGGAAACGCCATTCGCCTGCCGTTGCCAGCCGACGAAAGGCGCGCCGTCATATTCAATGGTCAGGGCGAAGCGGGGCATTCAATGGGCTCGCGACATCCCTCCTCCCATGAGTAGGGAGGCTGATGCGCGCATGTCGTGCGGCTTGCTCATGCCAATGTCACGCCCTTCATGAGCTTGCGGCCGCGCGCGAATTCTTTGAAATCCATCTCGCCCTTGCCGGCGCGCTGCACGCGCAGCAGCCGCAGCGCCCCAGCGCCGCAGGCGATAAGCCCCTCGTCATCGAGCGCCGCCCCTGGCGCGCCTTCTGACTGCTCGATGCGCGTGCGCAAGACCTTCACGCGCTCGACGCCGTGGCCGAGGTCGGCTTCAAAAAAAGCCCCGGGAAAGGGCGAAAGGCCGCGCACGAGTTCGTGGAGTTCCTGCGCCGGCCGGCGCCAGTCGATCCGCGCCTCGGCTTTTTCGATCTTCTGCGCGTAGCAGGCCCCCTCGTCCGACTGCGGCGTGAACTGCAGTTCGCCCTTCGCGAGCAGATCGAGAGCGTCGGCCATCAGCGGTGCGCCCAGCTCCGCGAGACGATCATGCAGTTCGCCAGCAGTCGTCTCCGCGTCGATCGGCGTTTTGGCCGTCAGGGCGACCGGGCCGGTGTCGAGACCGGCCTCCATCTTCATCACCATGACGCCGCTCTCGGCGTCGCCCGCCATGATCGCGCGCTGTATCGGCGCGGCGCCGCGCCAGCGCGGCAGCAGCGAACCGTGGAGGTTGAGGCAGCCATATTGTGGCGCGTCGAGGATCGGCTGAGGCAGCAAGAGGCCATAGGCGGCGACCACTGCGACGTCGGACTCCAGCGCCGCGAAATCCGCCTGCGCCTCGGCGCTCTTCAGGCTCTTAGGCGCGCGAACCGGAAGGCCGAGGCTTTCGGCCAGAAGATGGACGGCGGACTTCCTCTCCGCCATGCCGCGTCCGGCGGGACGCGGCGGCTGCGTATACACGGCCACGATCTCGTGGCCGCGGGCGGCGATTTCCTTCAGCAGATGGGCGGCGAATTCCGGCGTGCCCATGAAGACGACGCGCATTTTATCGCGCAATCGTCAGGCCTCGGCTTTTTCCGGCTGATGCTCCGCGGCCGCGCGCCGCTGGGCGGCGATCTCGTCGTAGCGCGCCGCCTTGTTGAACTTCTTGACGACGCGCTCGCGCTTCAGGCGCGACAGATGATCGATGAAGAGACCGCCCTCGAGGTGATCCAGCTCATGCTGCACCACGGTCGCGAGCAGCCCGTCCGCGTCGAATTCCTGGGTCGCGCCTTCCCGGTCGAGATGACGCAGGCGCACCCGCGCGGGGCGCTTCACGTCTTCGAAATAGTCGGGCACCGAGAGGCAGCCTTCCTGATAGACGCTCAGCTCCTCGGAGGCCCAGACGATTTCCGGATTGATCAGGAAAAGCGGCGAGCGGGTCTCCTCGGTCTTGCCGATATCGACGACGACGATCCGCTTGGCCACGGCGACCTGGATCGCGGCCAAGCCGATGCCGGGCGCCTCGTACATCGTCTCCAGCATATCGTCGAGCAGCCGCCGCACCGCCGCGTCGACCTCGTCGACGGGTTCGGAGACCTTGCGCAGCAGCGGGTCCGGAAGCGTGATGATCGGCAGAATGGCCATTTCTGTTCGCCGTGCTCTTTGCGTGTCCATGAGATAGGCGCGCCCGGCGCGTCCGTCAAATCTAATGAAGGCCTCGCGTCTTTGCCTAGCCGGCAAAGGCGGCTAACATGCAGGCGTCAAACAAACGCCGCCGCGCGGGAGCGGCGCGCCACGGGAGAGCGCGCCATGTCTTTGCTGATTTTTCTGGGCCTCGCCGCCGCCGTCGCCTTCTGGCTGGTCGGCGTTTACAACGGCCTCGTCGCGCTGCGCCAGCGCAGCAAGCAGGCCTTTTCCGACGTCAATGTGCAGCTCAAGCAGCGCCACGACCTCGTGCCGAATCTCGTCGAGACGGTGAAAGGCTACGCCGCCCACGAGAAAAGCACGCTCGACGACGTGATCAAAGCCCGCAACGCCGCCGTGGCCGCACACGGTCCAACGCAGCAGGGCGCGGCCGAGGGCGCGCTCACCGGCGCGCTGTCGCGGCTGATCGCGCTGTCCGAAGCCTATCCGGATCTGAAGGCGAACCAGAATTTCCAGCAGCTGCAAAGCGAGCTGTCCGACATCGAAAACAAGATCTCCGCGGCGCGGCGATTCCTCAACAATACGGTCGCCGAATATAACGCCACTCGGGAAGGCTTTCCGGGTTTCCTCATCGCGCAACGCTTCGGCTTCGATCCGCTCGACTATTTCGAGCTTGACGAGTCGGAGCAGCGGGCCGTCGAAGCGCCGCCGAAGGTGCAGTTCTAGGCGGGCGAGTGACGGGGCTGTCGTTCCCGACAGGTCGAAGGCCTGATCGGGAATCCAGATTGGCCGAGCGCAATTAAGTTTCTGGATTCCCGATCGCGCGCGTTTCGCGCGTCGGGAATGACCTGGGTTGGCAGGAACACCATGTTCAAAGCCTACGGCCTTTATTCCCACATCCGCGCCAACGAACTGCGTTCGGGCTTTCTGCTCGCCGGCTTCGTCGTTCTGCTTCTGGCGCTGATGTTCTCCTTCGCGCTGCTGATCGAGGCGATGAGCGCGCGGCCCGGCGCGCCCTTCAATTACATCCTGGCGCTCGCCGTCGACGATTTGAAGCGCGGCTGGCCGATCGGCGTCATCGCGGCGGGCGCCTGGTTCGCGATCGCCTATCTCTTCCACCAGAGGATGATCGACTACGCCACGGGCGCCGCGAATCTGTCGCGGGCGGAATCGCCGCGCATTTACAATCTGCTCGAAAACCTGTGCATCTCGCGGGGCGTGCCGATCCCCGCGCTGCAGATCGTCGAGAGCGACGCGCTCAACGCCTACGCCTCGGGACTGAAGGAAGGACAATACAAGATCGCGGTGACCAGAGGTCTGACGCGATATCTGACCGACGCCGAGCTTGAGGCGGTGCTCGCGCATGAGCTGACTCACATCCGCAACCGCGACGTTCAACTGCTGGTGATCGCGGTGATCTTCGCCGGCATCTTCGCCTTCGTCGCCGATCTGACGATCCGCCGCTGGGACTTTCCTTTCGGCTTCTCGCCGCATCGTCCTGAGCGGGACGACGGCCGGAGAGGCAATGGCGGCGCGGCGCTCGCCATTCTGATCGCGCTCTTCATCATCGCGCTGAGCTGGGGCGCCTCGGTGCTGATCCGCTTCGCGCTGTCGCGCTCGCGCGAATTCTTGGCCGACGCCGGCAGCGTCGAATTGACCAAGAACCCCGACGCGATGATCTCGGCGCTGCGCAAGATCGAGGCGCATGCGACGATCCCCACCATGCCGTCGCGCATGCAATACTTCTTCATTGAGTCGCCGGCGCTTCACCCGGAAACGGGCTGGCTGGCGACCCATCCGAGCGTCGATGCGCGCGTCGCGGCGTTGGTCAAATTCGCCAGAGGCCGCGACGCGCCGGTCGCGTCGCTCGCCGGAGAAGAACCCGCCGCGATCGACGCCCCCCGCGCCGGCGAGGCGTCCTTCCTGCCGAAGGACGGACGCACGCCGCTCTGGCCGCCGCGCGGTCCATGGGGCGCGAGACGCTGATCATCCGGCGGCGCTGGAAGCCGCCTGAGCGACGCGCGCCTTCAGGAATTCGATCGCCTTCATTCGCGACTGGCGCGCCTCGGGAAGAAAACTCATCAGCTGCCACGCGTGAGGGACGCAGGGCCAGGTCTCGAGCCGCGCGTCGACCCCCGCCGCTCGCGCACGCGCCACGAGCCGCGTCGAATCGTCCCTCAGCGCCTCGTCCGCGCCGACGTGAACGAGCATCGGCGGCAGGCCGGAAAGGTCCGCGTAGATCGGCGACGCGAGCGGATTTCTGGCGCTCTGCCGGCCGAGCGCGGCGCGGGCGCCGAGCAGAATGTCCTTGCGCGTAAATAGGGGGTCGCGCTCTTCGTTCTCGCGCGCCGAGGCGCCGGTCGCGGCGAGATCGACCCATGGCGAGGACAGAGCCGCGGCGACCGGCGGCCGCAAGCCTTCGTCGCGTATGCGCAGCATCAGCGACACCGCAAGGCCGCCGCCAGCGGAATCGCCGACGATGACGACGGGCCCCGGCCGCGCCTCTATGAGGCTCCGATAGGCGCGCAGGACGTCCTCCAGCGCTGCGGGAAAGACATGTTCAGGCGCGAGCCGATAGACTGGCGTGAACACGTCAAAGCCCGCGCGGGCGAACTGTCGCGCGGCGTAGCGAAAGAGCCGCGGCGAACCGATGAGAAAGGCGCCTCCGTGAAGATAGAACAGCGTCGCAACGGCTGACGCCCCAGAGCAAGGGAGCCAGTCGCCGGGAATCTGCGGCGCGAAGGGCGCGCGGCGTTCGGGAGAGATCGCTTCGACGAGCGACTGGAGGCGGCGCAGCGGCGCCGTCAGCGACAAGACTCGCGGCTTGACGAAGCGGCGAAGGAATGCGGCTGTCCGCCGCGTCGCGGCGCTCGCGCCGCCGGTCATTTGCCCGCAGCTGGCTTCGGCGACTCGGATGCGCCCAGATAGTCGAGCGAAGGATCGTTCAGCCCGGCTTCGCGCGACTTGTCGCGCCACTCCCGCGCCTCGGTGGGATTGGCGTCGACCCCGAGCCCTTGGGCGAGAATATGCGCAAGACGGTTCTGCGCCACGGCGTTGCCCTTCGCCGCCGCCTTGCGAAACCATCGCACGGCGGCGGCCGGGTCGCGCGTCACCCCGACGCCATTGAATTGGAGAACGGCGAATTCGACCATCGCCGGCGCAAAGTCGAGTTCAGCCGCGCGCCTGAACCACTCGGCGGCTTCGCGCTCGTCCTTGGGAACGCCTCGGCCAGTCTTGAAGAGCACGCCAAGCGCGTAGAGCGAGTCCGCGTCGCCCTTCGCCCCCGCGCGGCGGAAATAGTCCGCCGCTTTGCCGAAGTCCGATGGCGCGCCCTCGTTTTCTAGCGCAAGCTCGCCGAGGAGATGAAGAGCGGCGGGATGATCCTGCGCCGCCGCCTTTTCGAGATAGGCGCGGGCGGTTGCGCGGTTCTTCGGGGCGCCCGCCCCGTTGAGCGCCGCGGCGCCGTAGAGATAGGCCGCTTCCGTGTCGCCGGCGTCCGCGCCCCTCTTGAACCACTCCATCGCGGCGGAGAGATCGCGCCCCACGCCTGCGCCTTCGAGATAAAGCTGGCCGACCAGGGTCAGCGCCGCCGCGTCCTTGGGATTGGCGGCGATGCGCTTCTTCGCCTCCTTCATCGCGGCGGAATAGTCGCCGCGCTGATAGGCGCCAAAGGCGAGATCGGGCGCCGGCGCATTGGCGGCGAGCGCGGCAGGCCCCAGAATGGCGATGATGGCGAGCGTCGCGAGGAAGCGTTCAGTCTTCGCCCTCATCCTGAGGCGCGAGCGAAGCGAGCCTCGAAGGACGAGGGCGAATTGAGCAAAAATAATGAGCGGCTTCCTCGTCCTTCGAGACGACCCCTTCGGGGTCTCCTCAGGATGAGGAAGCCTTTCACTCGATCGCCCGCCGATCATTCCTGCCCTCCCCTAAGGCGCTTCTGCGCATCCGCCACGGCCGCAGCCGGTCCGCGCGCATCGCTCCAGACCGCATCGTCGAGCAGAACGAAGTCCGCGCCGGCTTCGGCGAGGGGCGCCACATCGTCGAGCGTCGCGGCGCGGGCGACGCAGGGCGTGTTGAAAAGCTCGGCCCACCAGGCGACGCGCTCAACGAGCGCTTCGCGGTCAAGATCCGAAAACATCACATAGTCCGCGTTCAGCTCGCCAGCGCGCATGGCGTCGTCACGCGTGTCGAGATCGCCGGCGCCGACGATATAGCGCGGCGACATTTTCTTGACGGCGTCGGCGAGCGCTTCGCCGGCGCCGGCGACATGCGCCCCGTCCGCGCCGGCGCGCAGCGCGACATTGGGCGCTGCGGCGACGAGCACGGCGACGTTCTTCGCTTGCGCGGCTGGCGCCAGTGCGCGCACGATCGCTTCTTGGCCGCGTTCGTCGCCATCCGCGAAACGAATGAGCAGGCTCGCGACGTCGCCGGCCGCGAGCGCCTCGTCGAGCGCAGGCGTAAAGGCCGCCGCGTCGGCAAGCGGCGGGGTCGCGAGGTAGAGTCGCGCAGAAATGTCGTTCATTTGTCCTTCAACCTGTCGAGCCAGGCTTGCGCGGCGGCGCGCACATTATCAGGCGCCGCGCCGCCGAAGCTCCTGCGGCTCTGCACCGACTTCTCCACCCCCAGCACCTCGAACACCTCGGCGCTGATGCGCGGCTCGACGCTCTGCATCTCTTCGAGCGTCAGATCCTCGAGGCCAGCGCCGCGCGCTTCGGCGAGCGCGACGATGCGTCCGGTGACGTGGTGCGCCTCGCGAAACGGCAGCGACAGCGCGCGCACCAGCCAGTCGGCGAGATCGGTCGCGGTGGCGTAGCCCGCGCCGGCGGCCGCCTTCATCCGCGCGCGATCGACGCGCATGTCGCGGACCATGCCGGCGACGGCGGCGATGCAGATCGACAGCGTGTCGAGCGCGTCGAAGGCGCCTTCCTTGTCTTCCTGCATGTCCTTCGAATAGGCGAGCGGTAGTCCCTTCATGACGACGAGCAGCGCGACGAGCGCGCCGATGACGCGGCCCGATTTGCCGCGCGCGAGTTCGGCGGCGTCGGGATTGCGCTTCTGCGGCATGATCGACGAGCCGGTGGTGAATTTGTCGGAGAGCGCGATGAAGCCGAATTGCGGCGTGGTCCAAAGCACGATCTCTTCGGCGAAGCGCGACAGATGCGTCGCGCAGATCGCCGCCGCGCTCAGCGTCTCCAGGACGAAGTCGCGGTCCGAGACGCTGTCGAGCGAATTCGCGGTCGGCCGGTCGAAGCCGAGCGCTTGCGCCGTCTTCGTGCGATCGATCGGAAAGCTCGTTCCGGCGAGCGCCGCGGCGCCGAGCGGACATTCGTTGAGGCGCGCGCGCGCGTCGCGCAGCCGCCCGCGGTCGCGCGCGATCATTTCGACATAGGCGAGGAGATGATGGCCGAGAGTCACCGGCTGCGCCGACTGCAGATGCGTGAAGCCCGGCATGACGCTCGCGGCCTCCTCCAGCGCGCGCGTCGCAAGCGCCAGCTGCAGATCGGCGAGTTCGAGGTCGAGCGCGTCAATCTGATCGCGGATGTAGAGGCGGAAATCAGTGGCGACCTGGTCGTTACGGGAGCGCGCCGTGTGCAAACGTCCGGCCGTCGGACCGATGAGTTCGGCAAGCCGCGACTCGACGTTCATGTGAATGTCTTCGAGCGTGCGGGAAAATTCGAAGCGCTCGCTCTCGATTTCCGCTTTGACCCGCTCCAGTCCATCGGCGATCTTCGCCGCGTCGTCGCGCGAAACGATTCCCGTTTCGCCCAGCATCGCGACATGCGCCAGCGAGCCGCGGACGTCCTGCAGTCCGAGGCGCTTGTCGAAGTCGATCGAGACGTTGATCGCCTCCAGAACCGCATCGGTTGCGCTTTGGAAGCGTCCGCCCCATATCTTGCTCGTCATTTTTAGCCCCGGAGCCTGCGCCTCATGCCGAAACCGCCGCCGCCGAAGCGATCGTTCCTGTTTGTCGCGAAGGCGGCCTTGATAACCATGGCGGCGGGCGTGGCGCTTCTATACGTGATCGGCAGCATGGGCGGCAAGAAACCGCCTGCAAGCGCCATCAAGGAAGGCGCCCCCGCCGGAACGGCCGATCAGAGCGCCGCTCCGGCGCCCGACGTCAGCGCCGCCTGCGCGACATCGGCCAGGATCGCCGCCAATGTGAAAGATCTTGCGAAGGGCGAAGTCGCGGCGATGACCATCGCCACAAAGCCGCAGCCGCTGACCGATTACGCCTTCGAGGGGCCCGACGGCGCGCCGGTTTCAATCGGCTCGTTCAAAGGCAAGACGGCGCTCCTCAACATATGGGCCACCTGGTGCGTGCCCTGCCGGGCGGAGATGCCCGCGCTCGACCGGCTGCAGGAAGCCTTCGCAGGGCAGAACTTCCAAGTGGTCGCGGTGAACGTCGACACGTCGCGTCTCGAACGGCCGAAGGCGTTTCTCGCAGAAACCGGCGTCAAGTCGCTGACCTATTACGGCGACCCAAAGGCCAATATCTTCTTCGAAATGAAGCAGGCGGGAAAAGCGCTGGGCCTGCCCACCACGCTGCTGATTGGCCCTGACGGCTGCCAGATCGGGCTGATGAACGGCCCCGCCGCCTGGGACAGTTCCGAGGCCAAGGCGCTGATCTCGCGCGCGCTCGAGTCGGCTTCGAATTAATCGTCACGTCGGCATCCCCGCGGCGGGCTAGCGCTCTAGCTTCGTGCGGAGGCCGACACGGCTGTTTTCAAAAAGGGAGATCGGCGAATGCATGTTTCGATTGACCAGGCGGACAAAGCGATCGCCGCCGCGCGCCGGAAGGCGATCGAGCTAAAAACCCAGATGTGCATCGCCGTCGTCGACTCCGGCGGCGTTCTCAAAGCCTTCGAGCGGATGGACGACGCCTGGGTCGGCAGCATCGACATCGCGATGAAAAAGGCCAAGACCGCCGTCTTCTTCGGCATGCCGACCGGACAGATCGGCAAGCTCTCGCAGCCGGGCGGCCCGCTCTACGGCATCGAGCATTCGAACGACGGGCTCATTACTTTCCCCGGCGGACTTCCAATCGTCGACGCCGACGGCGTGATGATCGGCGCCATCGGCGTCAGCGGCTCCTCCGTCGAAAATGATCATGCGGTCGCGCAGGCGGGCGTCAAGACGCTCGGAGTCTGCGACCTGCCCGAGCATCCCTGGCGCACCTGACCAGTGCCTATTGGCGACGCGGCTTCTTCTGCTTCTTCCGCGTCGAGCGGGGCTCCGTGGCCCTGCTGGGCGTCGCGCGCTGATCGGACCGCGGCGTCGCGACGGGCGCGGCCGGCGGCGCGGGCGGGGCGGCTTCCTGCGGCGGCGGCGGCGCGGCGTCTGATTGGGGCGGCGGCGCCGTTGCTTCAGGTTCTGACGGCGGCGCGCTCGGCGCGCCGCTCTCTTCAACCGGCTGTGTTTCCGGCGTCGCAGGCGGCGGCGAACGCGAGGCGGCGAGCCACCATGACGCGGCCGCCAGCGTCAGGATCGCGAGCGCGACCAGGAATGCGATGCCCCCGCCCCCGCCGTTTCCACCGGCGCGCCGGGGCGGCGGCGGATCGGCTGCGGGCCGCGGCGGCGGCGTCTGCACGCTCTTCTTCGTGAGGAGAGGCGGCCGTCGCCCGGGCGAATCCGGGTTAACGCCGCGATACTGGCTCCATACCCACGCGGCCGGCGGCGAGTCGCCGCTTCCATCATTTCGAGAATCCGACATTGGCCCCTCCTCTAAAGACGATTGTCTGCGCCAGCCGCTCGCGTCATGTTGACTCGCGGTCGCGAGCCCCACAAGTGCGGTTGCAAACACGTCGGTCATCGCGACGCCGCGGCGAAAAGCGCGCTATCTAGACTGAGCCTTACCTTCACTAAGAGCGAGATTGGCATGACCATTAAAGCTGGAGACCGACTTCCCGACGTAAAGCTGACCGTCATGGGCAAGAATGGGCCCGAGTCGGTTAACACAAAGGACTATTTCGCCGGACGCCGGGTGGCGCTCTTCAGCGTTCCCGGAGCTTATACGCCGACCTGCCATAAGAAACATCTGCCGGGCTTCATCGCCAAGGCGGATGAAATCAAATCGAAGGGCGTGGACGCGGTGGCGGTGACGGCGGTCAACGACATCTTCGCGCTGAACGCATGGCTCAAGGAGTCTGGCGGCGGCGGCATGATCGACGCGCTCGCGGACGGCTCGGCGACCTTCGCCAAGGCCCTCGGACTCGAACTCGATCTCACCGAGCCCGGACTGGGCGTTCGCGGCAAGCGCTACTCGGCGCTGATCGACGACGGCGTCGTCAAGTGGATCAATGTCGAGGACAATTCAGGCGAGGCGACGGTGTCCACGGCGGAAGCCACGCTCGCCCGTCTCTAGCTCGCCCTGAGACGCGGACGTTCGCACACATATTGGCGCGTCCGCGTCGCGGCCTCTCTTCGCGGTGACCGGCTCAGCGTTGCGCAGATTGCGTGAGCGCCGCGACGCCAGGCAGCGTCTTGCCCTCGAGCCATTCAAGGAAAGCGCCGCCGGCCGTCGACACATAGGAAAATTCCTGCGCGGCATGCGCCTGATTGAGCGCCGCGACCGTGTCGCCGCCGCCGGCGATCGAGAGCAGCTTGCCTTCAACGGTGAGCCGCGCCGCCGTCTGCGCAACGGCGTTCGTGCCCTCGTCGAAGGGCGGCAGTTCGAACGCGCCGAACGGACCGTTCCAGACGAGCGTCTTGCACTTGGCGAGCAGCGACTCGACATGGCCGATCGACTTCGGTCCGACGTCGAGGATCATGTCGTTTTCGCCGACGTGATCGACCGAGACGATGTGCGAGGGCGCGTGCGCCTCAAACTTCTGCGCCACCGTCGCGTCGATCGGCAGAACGATCTTGCAGCCCACCTTCTCAGCCTTGGCGAGTATGTCGCGCGCGGCGTGCGCGAGATCATGTTCGCACAGCGATTTGCCGACGGCCTTGCCTTGCGCGGCGAGGAAGGTGTTCGCCATGCCGCCGCCAATGACGAGGTAATCGACTTTCTCGACGAGATTGCCCAGGAGTTCGAGCTTCGTCGAGACTTTCGCGCCGCCAACGATCGCCATTACAGGCCGCTGCGGGCTGGCGAGCGCCGATTGCAGCGCTTCGAGCTCCGCCTGCATGGCGCGCCCGGCGAAGGCCGGCAGTTTGTGCGTTATGCCTTCCGTGGAGGCGTGGGCGCGATGCGCGGCCGAGAAGGCGTCGCTGACGAAGATGTCGCCATTCTTCGCGAGCGCCTCGGCGAAGTCCGCTGCGTTCTTTTCTTCGCCTTTGTGAAAGCGTGTGTTTTCGAGCAGCGCGACATCGCCGTCCTTGAGCGCGCCGACGACGCGCGCGGCGTCCTCTCCAACGCAATCTTCAGCGAAGGCGATCTTGCGTTTGAGATAATGCTCAAGGGTGGGGACGACGTGGCGCAGCGAGTCCTCGTCGACGCGCTGTCCCTTCGGCCGCCCGAAATGCGAAAGCAGAACGATCCTGCCGCCCTTTTCCGCGACCTCGTTGATCGTCGGCAGCGCGCGCTCGATGCGCGTCGCGTCGGTGACGCGACCCTCCTCCATCGGCACGTTGAGATCGACGCGCAGCAAGACGCGCTTACCCCTGACGTCGGCGTCGTCGAGTGTGCGGAAGGCGCTCATATCGGACGTTCCCAATCGCGGCTTGAAAAAGAGACGCGGACCATGAGGCCCGCGTCGAAATGTTTGCGGTGAGCTTAGAGGAGCTTCCCGATCACGCTCGCCACATCGGTCATGCGGCCGGAGAATCCCCACTCATTGTCGTACCAGGACAGGATCGACACGAGATTGCCGTCAAGGACCTTGGTCTGGTCGAGATGGAAGCAGGAAGAGAGCGGGTTGTGGTTGAAGTCGATCGAAACGAGCTTCTCGTTCGTATAGCCGAGCACGCCCTTGAGCGGACCGTCGGCGGCCGCCTTGATCGCGGCGTGCACCTCGTCCTTCGTCGTCGGGCGTTTGGCCACGAATTTCAGGTCGACGGCGGAGACATTGGGGGTCGGCACGCGGATGGCGTAGCCGTCGAGCTTGCCGTTGAGTTCCGGCAGCACGAGTCCGACGGCTTTCGCCGCGCCCGTCGACGTCGGGATCATCGACAGCGCCGCGGCGCGGGCGCGATATAGATCCTTGTGCATCGTGTCGAGCGTCGGCTGATCGCCCGTATAGGAGTGGATCGTCGTCATGATCCCCTTCTCGATGCCGATCGCTTCATGCAGCACCTTGGCGACCGGCGCGAGGCAGTTCGTCGTGCAGGACGCGTTGGAGATGACGAGATGGTCCTTCGTGATCTTGTCGTGATTGACGCCGTAGACGACCGTAATGTCGGCGCCGTCCGCGGGCGCCGAGACGAGCACGCGCTTCGCGCCCGCGTCGAGCAGCAGCTTCGCCTTGTCGCGCGCCGTGAAAAGGCCGGTGCATTCCAGCGCAACGTCGATGTTGAGGTCCTTGTAAGGAAGCTCCGCCGGATTCTTGATGGCGGTCACTTTGATCGAGCCGCGGCCGACGTCGATCGTGTCGCCGGCGACTTTCACCTCATGCGGGAAGCGGCCGTGCACGGAATCATAGCGAAGAAGATGCGCATTGGTCTCGACAGGGCCCAGATCGTTGATGGCGACGACTTCGAGGTCCGTGCGTCCGGTCTCGATGATATAGCGCAGGATGTTCCGGCCGATGCGCCCGAACCCATTGATCGCCACTCTCACGCTCATTTGGAAAATCTCCTTGCGGCGCCGGAATTATACGGCCCTCGCCCGTCGAGCCTGCGGCTCTAGCTGCGAGCGTGTGATAGCACCTCGCGTCCCCCTGTCAACGCGCGCCGCCGCGCCATTTGGCGCGGTTTGGATTTGCGCGATTCATGCTAGGAACAGGCTGGCAAGCGAATCGCCCGGCGCGTTCGCCGCGCCCGAAAGCCATGCAACTCCCGCGACCGGCGATGAACCATTCAGATAAGCGCGACGACGAAAACGCCAAGAGGCTGGAGGCCTCGGTAGCCGAGCTGCAGACGGCGCTCGCGCAGCTGGAGCGAACCGTCGCCGCAAAGCTCGAAGACGAAGTCTCCAGCGCCGAGCTCGAAGAAGAACTCGCCATCATGCAGGACGACCGATCGCGACTCGCGCTCGATCTGGATGCAGCGCTCACGCGGCAGAACGCTCTGGAAAAGAGCCGCGACGAGGTGCTGCGTCGCCTCGAAACGGCGAGCGAAGGCGTCGCCGCCGCCCTCGGCGCGGTGGGCGTCGCCCCTACTCAAGAGGACTGACATGGCCGCCGTCGCCGTCTCCATCGCCGGCCGCACCTACCGCATGTCTTGCGACGACGGCGAGGAGCAGCGCATCGAAGAGCTCGCGCAGTTCGTCGAAAGCAAGATTCAGTCGATGCGCGAGAGCTTCGGCGAGATCGGCGAGCAGCGCATCATCGTCATGGCGGCGCTCATCATCGCCGACGAAGCGAAGGAGGCCCGCGCAAAAGCGATAGCGAAGGACGCCGAGATCGCTGCGCTGCGCGCCGAACTCGAAGCCGCACGCAAGGCGAACGACTCGCTGTCGGCGCGCGCGGCCCAGGCGCTCGCGGACGCCACGCGCCGGATCGTGAAGCTCAACGGCGAGCTGTCCCAGCCCGCCGCGTCGCCGGACGGGATTTTCTAGACCGTCAACGCGGTCTTACTTCGTCTCGCCCCAGTCCTCGATGCTCGGATCGCGCTTGGCCTTTTCGAGATTGTCCGCCTGTTCCGACAGTTGGTAGTTGCGGTTTTGAGCCGCCATCGCCTCGGCGCCGTCCTTCAGGATCGCGATCTTCATCTGCTCGGTGGCGAGGCGATTGAGTTCATTGATCCATTGATTGAGGTTGAGCATCAACTTGCGTTTGCGCTCGCGCTGAATCTCGTGCGACGAATCATTGTTCTCCGATAGCGCCAGCTCTTCCTGCGTCTCCGCGATCATCGCATCGAACTTCTTGACGTTTTCCTCGGACCCGGCCGTTTCCGCCTCGGCGCGCGCCTTTTTGAGATTGTCGAGGCCGTTCTGCAGCCATTTCGTCTGAATTTTGAGGAGCGAGTCGCGCGGCGCGCCGCTGATGCTCAACGAATTCGGAATGGGAAAATATTGGCCGAGCGGCGCGGCCTCGGCTGACGCCGTCCAGCCTGCGCAGGCGAGCGCGGCGGCGAAAACGGAGCCGATGAGTGACGTGCGGCGGCTCGCCGTACGGCGAATGAAGGCCATGATTTCTCTCCCTGAAAACCGCGCTTTTCGCGCGCTGTTCTGATGGCAAACTGAGCCATCGCTTGATGTCTGGCAAGTCCCGGCGCTCCCTTGCGCGCGGAAACCCCTGCGCCGCGCTTGACTGGCGCCGTTCTTTCGCGCGAGCCTAGGCGCGCCGGGGGAGCCCCGCCCGACGTCGCGCCGCCATGCGCCGCCAAGGGGCTGAGAGGCCGCAAAAAGCGCCGCGAGGCGCGGGCGGCGACCCTTCGAACCTGATCCAGTTGAGACTGGCGGAGGGATGGTGTCAGCGGATATCAAAGAAAGGCGCCGTTCGTGCTGGCGCGCGTAATCGGCGCCGGCGTCGCCGGGCTTTGCGCCGCCTACGCCCTCGCGCGAAAGGGGGTCGACGTCGAGATCATCGAGCGCGAACCAGCCGCCGGCCTCGGCTGCTCGCGCTTCGCCGGCGGCATGATCGCGCCCTGGTGCGAATTGGAGAGCGCCGAGCCGCTGGTCGCGACTCTCGGCGAAGAGGCGCTCGATTTCTGGTCACGCGAGCTCAGCGTCGCCACGGTCGCCGGCAGCCTCGTCGTCGCGCCCGCCCGCGAGCGCGCCGAACTCGCCGACTTCGCGCGGCGCGCGCGCCATTTCGAGGCGCTGGATGGCAACGCAATCGCGGCGCTTGAGCCGGATCTGGCGGGGCGCTTCGACGCGGCGCTGTTTTTCCCGCAAGAAGCGCATCTCGATCCACGCGCTGCGCTTGCCGCGCTGACGCAGCGTCTCGCGAAGGCGCCGAATGTGACGCTGCATTTTCAGCCGGACGCCGCGGCGCTGTCGACGATCCCCGACTGGACCATCGACTGCCGCGGCTTCGCGGCGCGCGACGCGCTACCGGGCTTGCGCGGCGTGAAGGGCGAAATGCTGATCCTGCGCAGCGAGGAGATTTCCCTGGCGCGCCCGGTGCGCATGCTGCATCCGCGACGACCGGTTTATGTCGTGCCTCGCGGCGACGGGCTGTTCATGATCGGCGCGACGATGATCGAGAATGAGGAGCGCGCGCGGGTCACAGCGCGCTCGGTCGTCGAACTCGTCAATTCGGCCTTCGCGATCCACCCGGCTTTCGCGGAAGCCGAGATCGTAGAGATGGGCTCGGACCTGCGACCCGCCTTCGCGGACAATCTGCCGCGCCTTTTGAAGCGCGGTCGCACACTCTATATCAATGGCTTCTACCGCCACGGGTTCCTGCTTGCGCCGGCGCTGGCGCGCCGCGCGGCGGAGGTCGTCGTGAGCGACGCATATTTCCCAGAGGTGATGGATGATGATTCAAATCAACGGCCGCCCGCAGGATGTCCGCGCGACGACGTTGCAAACGCTGCTGCTCGAACTGGGATATGACGAAAAGACGGTCGGCACCGCTCTGAACCAGGAGTTCGTGCGCGCCAAGGACCGCGCCGAGACGCCGATTCGCGAGGGCGACGCCGTCGAGATCGTGACGCCGAGGCAGGGCGGGTGAGCGAGTTGGCGAATGAATGATCCGGTGACGCTTTACGGGGTCGCGATGTCCTCGCGGCTGCTGCTCGGCACGGCGCGCTATCCATCGCCGGCGATTCTCGCCGAAGCCATCCGGGCGTCGGGCTGCGAGATCGTCACCGTATCGCTGCGCCGCGAAGCCGGCGGCGCGCGCGCGGGCGAGACCTTCTGGAGCCTCATCCGCGACATTGGCGTCCGCGTGCTGCCGAACACCGCCGGCTGCCGCACGGCGAAGGAAGCGATCGCCACCGCGCAGATGGCGCGCGAAGTCTTCGCGACCGACTGGATCAAGCTCGAAGTGATCGGCGAGGAGGACACGCTGCAGCCCGACGTTTTCGGGCTCGTCGAAGCGGCGCGCGCGCTCGCGGACGACGGTTTCAAAGTCTTTCCCTATACGACGGACGATCTCGTGGTGGCGGAGAAGCTGCTCGACGCCGGCTGCCGCGTGCTGATGCCCTGGGCCGCGCCGATCGGCTCCGGGCGCGGCGTCAACGACGCCTTCGCCTTGAGGGCGCTGCGCGCGCATTTTCCCGATACGCCGCTCATCGTCGACGCCGGCCTCGGGGCGCCGTCTCACGCGGCGCTGGTCATGGAGATGGGCTACGACGCGGTGCTGCTCAACACCGCGGTTTCGCGCGCCGGCGACCCGGTGCTGATGGCGCGCGCCTTCGCTCTCGCGATCGAAGCTGGCCGCGCGGGATTCCGCGCCCAGCCGATGACGCCGCGCGACATGGCGGAGCCGTCGACGCCCGTCATCGGCCGCCCTTTCGACAGGCTGGCCTGAGCCGATGGCGGCGCTGAAGCTCGATCCGTTCTATCTCATTGTCGACGACGCTGACTGGCTGTCCCGCCTGCTGCCGCAGGGCGTCAAACTCGTGCAGCTGCGCGTCAAGGATCGCCCCGAATCCGAGGTGCGCACTCAGATCGCGACGGCGCGGAATATCTGCGCGCGATATGGCGCGCAGCTCGTCGTCAACGATTATTGGCGGCTGGCGATAGAGGAGCGCTGCGACTTCGTCCACCTCGGCCAGGGCGATCTCGACTCGGCGGATATCCCGGCGCTGCGCCGCGCCGGCGTCAGGATCGGCGTTTCGACGCACGACCAGGCCGAACTCGACCGAGCGCTCTCTCTTGCGGCCGACTATGTCGCGCTCGGGCCGATCTATCCCACGCTGCTGAAACAGATGGCCTTTGAGCCGCAGGGGCTCGCCCGGATCGGCGACTGGAAGGCGCAGATCGGCGAGACGCCGCTTGTCGCGATCGGCGGGCTGACGCCCGAGCGCGCGATCGCTGCGCTCGCCGCGGGGGCCGACAGCGCCTGCGTCGTCACCGACATTCTGCGCAGCTCGGAGCCTGAGGCGCGCACGCGGGCATGGCTTTCCGCGACGCAGCCCTGGCGCGACGGCGAGGGTTTCTTCGAGCCGGACTACGCCGGGGCGAGGGTCTGCCCCTCGCCCAACTACGGCGAACGCCTGCGGCCGATCTCGTCTCTCGTGCTGCATTACACGGGCATGCCGACATCGGAATCGGCGCTCGCCCTGCTCTGCAATCCGCGCTCGGAGGTTTCGGCGCATTATTTCGTCGAGGAGGACGGACGCGTGCTGCAGCTCGTGCCGGAGGCGCGCCGCGCCTGGCATGCCGGAAAAAGCTTCTGGGCGGGCGAAACCGACATGAACTCCGTCTCGATCGGCGTCGAGATCGTTCATCCAGGCCACGACGACCCGCGGCCCTATCCGGCGGCTCAGATCGAGGCGACGGCGACGCTCGCCCGGGACATCTGCCGGCGCCACGCCATACCGCCGGAACTCGTGCTGGCGCATTCCGACATCGCGCCCGGCCGCAAGCGCGATCCCGGCGAGTTCTTCCCCTGGGAGGAACTCGCCCGGCGGGGCGTCGGGCGAGTGGCGGAGGAAAACCCCGCCGCAGGAGCGACGACGGTCGCGCTCGGCGACGGGGGCGCCAAGGTCGCCTCCCTCCAGCGCGATCTTGCGGCCTACGGCTATGGCGTCGAACAAACCGGCGTTTACGACGCGCAGACGGTCCTGGCGGTCGAGGCCTTTCAGCGCCACTTCCGGCGCGCCAGGGTCGACGGCCGCGCGGATGGCGAGACGCGCGTCGCGCTTGCCCGTCTCGTCGCGGCGTTAGGGGAACGCGTATGAGGGCCGTCGTCGTCACGGGCGCTTCGACCGGAATCGGCGCGGCCTGCGTCAACCTGCTGGTGGACAAAGGCTTTCTGGTTTTCCCCTCGGTCCGCAAGGAGTCCGACGCCGCCGAGCTTGTCGCGCGCTACGGCGCCGCGGTCGCGCCGCTCCTCTTCGACGTGACCGACGGCGAGGCCATCCTGGGCGCGGCGCGGGAGGTCGAGGCGCGTCTCGACGGCGAAACGCTCGCGGGCCTCGTCAACAACGCCGGCGTCGCCGTCCCCGGCCCGCTGCTGCATCTGCCGATCGACGACTTCCGGCGGCAGCTCGAGATCAATCTCATCGGCCAGCTTCGGGTCATTCAGGCCTTTGCGCCGCTGCTCGGCGCGGGCGAAAAGCGGCGGGGCGCGCCCGGCCGGATCGTCAACATGAGTTCGGTGGCCGGGCGCTTCGCGGCGCCGTTCCTTGGCGCCTATAACGCCTCGAAATTTGGGCTGGAGGGCATGTCGGACGCGCTGCGCCGCGAGCTGATGGTCTATGGCGTCGACGTCGTCCTGATCGAACCGGGAATGATCGCAACGCCGATCTGGGACAAGGCCAAGGAGAGCGATCTCGGCATGTTCAAGGGCACGGTCTATGCCGATCCGGGCCGGAGAATGCTGAAATGGCTTGTCGAAGAGGGCCGCCAGGCGCCCGGACCCGAGGTGGTCGCAAGCGCCGTGCTGCAGGCGCTGACCGCGCCGCGGCCGCCCATCCGCATTCCCGTCGTCAGAAATCGCTTCACCGATTACACCTTGCGCAGCCTGTTGCCGGCGCGGCTCATCGACTGGCTGACCGGGCGCCGCCTCCGACTGCTGCCGAAACAGCCGCCCGCGTCATAGAATGTTGATTTCAATCAAACACTGTTGAGCCGAGAGGAGGAGGCGATGTCCAACGCCGATGATCGCACCGCCGCGCCGAAGCATGGCGCGGTCTGCTGGAACGAGCTCAATGTCCGCGACGTCGAGCGGGCGAAGACGTTCTACGGCCAGTCCCTCGGCTGGAGTTTCGAGGGCATGCCGATGGAGGGATTCACATATTGGCTGATCAGCTCCGAGGGCGCGCGGGTCGGCGGCCTGTTCGAGATGAAAGGCCCGGAGTTCGAGGGCGTTGCGGAACACTGGCTGACCTACATCGGCGTCGATGACGTCGACGCGCGGTTAAAGAAGGCCAAGGCCGCCGGCGCGACGATCTGCAAGGACGCCTTCGACATCCCCGGCGTCGGCCGCATGGCCGTGCTGCAGGAGCCGGGCGGCGCCATGGTCGCCTGGATGACGCCGCACGCGTAGCCCAACCCTTGGGGCGAGCGGCGCTTGACCTCGCGGCCGTTACGGGCGACCTATCGGCGTCCATAACGACCGCCGAAGCGACCCATGAACGAAGCCGCGCCAGAGACCCGCCTGCCTGATCCGATCCCCGCCGAGCCGGCCCCCCGCCATCGCACCTGCGCGGTCGCCATCGGCGTCGGTCCCGGCGCGGTGATCGTCGGCGGCGGCGCGCCGGTGGTCGTTCAGTCGATGACCAATACCGACACGGCGGACGTCGAATCGACCGTCGCGCAGGTGACGGCGCTGGCGCAGGCCGGCTCCGAACTCGTGCGCATCACGGTCGACCGCGACGAGGCTGCGGCGGCCGTGCCGCATATCCGCGACCGGCTGGACCAAAAAGGCATCAGCGTCCCGCTCGTCGGCGATTTCCACTACATCGGCCACAAGCTTCTCGCCGATCATCCCGCCTGCGCCGAAGCGCTCGCGAAATACCGCATCAATCCCGGAAATGTCGGGTTCAAGGAGAAGCGCGACAGGCAGTTCGCCTCGATCGTGGAGCTTGCCGCCAAACACGGCAAGGCGGTGCGGATCGGGGCCAATTGGGGGTCGCTCGACCAGGAGCTCTTGACCTATCTGATGGACCTCAACCACGCCTCCGATCGACCGCTCGATGCGCGCGCCGTGACCCGTGAGGCGCTGGTCCGTTCAGCGCTGATGTCGGCGCGCCGCGCCGAAGAGATCGGCCTTGCCAAAAACCGGATCGTCATTTCGGCGAAGGTCTCGGCGGTGCAGGACCTCATCGCCGTCTATCGCATGCTGGCTGCGCGCAGCGACTATGCGCTGCACCTCGGCCTCACGGAAGCCGGCATGGGCTCGAAGGGCGTCGTCGCCTCCTCGGCCGCGCTCGGCGTGCTGCTGCAGGACGGCATCGGCGACACGATCCGCGTGTCGCTGACGCCGGAGCCCGGCGGCGATCGTTCGCTCGAAGTGCGCGTGGCGCAGGAAATTCTGCAGACCATGGGCTTTCGCACCTTCGTGCCGCTCGTCGCGGCCTGCCCGGGGTGCGGGCGTACCACCTCGACCGTGTTTCAGGAACTCGCGCGCGACATCCAGGCGCATATCCGCGAGCGCATGGCCGTCTGGCGCATGCAGTATCCCGGCGTCGAGACGCTCAATGTCGCGGTGATGGGCTGCATCGTGAACGGCCCCGGCGAGTCGAAACACGCCGACATCGGCATTTCGCTGCCCGGCACGGGCGAGACGCCGGCCGCGCCCGTCTTCATCGACGGCAAGAAGGCGATGACCTTGCGCGGCGAGGGCATCGCCGAGGAATTCACCCGCATCGTCGACGACTACGTCATCCGCCGCTTCGGCGGCGGCGAGAAGGGCGAAGCGGCGGAGTAGCGCCGCCTCGATGAGCAACGCTGTCATTCCCGACAGGCCGAAGGCCTGATCGGGAATCCAGAGATTCGACGCGAAACTCTGGATTCCCGGTCGCGCAAGCGCGCCGGGAATGACAGAAGCTGGATTGCTTCGCTATGCTCGCGACGCGAGCGCCTCAGCCGCCCGTCGCAGATCCCGCCAAGCGGCTGGCTTCAGCGCCGAACTTTTCAGCATCGCCTCGAGACTGGAAAAAACAAAAGCCCGCGCGACATGCGTCCCGCAGCGCGCCTCGTAGATCTTGCCGCGCAGCTTTCCGACAGGCTCGTTCGTCGCGAGCATCACGCGCGCCGGCGCTTCGCCGAAAAGCAGCAGCACGTCCGGCCGCGTCAGCTCCACCCGGCGGCGCGCGAAAGGCGCGAAGATCGCCGCCTCATGCGGCGTCAGCGCGCGATCGCCCGGAGGCCGCCAGGGCGAGACATAGCCGAGCGAAGCGCTTTTGCGATCGAGCCCGATCGCCGCGAGCATGTTGTCGAGGAGCTTCGCCGACAGTCCGCTGAATGCTTCGCCGCCCGCTTCTTCGGTCGCGCCCGGCGCGGCGTCGAAGGCCATGAGTCGCGCGCCAGCCGAGCCGGCGCCGAACAGAAAATGCTGCGCCATGTCGCGAAAGGGCGCGGGCGGAAAGTCGGCGAGACGCGCGGCGAGGTCGTCGAGATCGCGCGCGCCGGCCGCCGCGTCCTCTGCGGCGCGAAGGGCTTCGTCCGGCGCGACGATCGGCGCCGCGGCGCGGCGCGGGCGCTCTGCGGCCGGCGGCTGCGGCGACGCCTGAATTGTCGCAGCCTCCGTCAACTGCGGAAGCGATTCAACAGTCGCGCGCGCGCTGTCGGCATAGCGGTCGTGCGGCGCCTCGTCGAGCGCGAGATCGACGCCGCTCTCGACATACCAGTCGAGAAGCGCAAGAAGCGCGGCGCGTTCTTGGGTCGTCGGAGGCGAAGCCATGAACGACATTACCGCAGCCGGCGACAGCCGTCATGGCTTGAGGCGATCAGCAGCAGCGAAACGCGCGCGCGCCGCCGACGCCGAAACGCGCGTTTTCGCGCGCCCGGAAAAATTCGTCGCGCGTCATGATCGGCGCGCCGTCGTGCCGCGCGCGGACATGCGCGGCATAGGCGTCGTAATCGCCCTGACCGACCATCAGCTTCGCGCCATCGCGGAGCTTGCGCGCAAGACGATTGAGATCAAGCCCGGGCAGGCTGCAGATCGTGCAATTCATCTTCGGTCTCCCGCGTGGTGACATGCTCGGCGGCGCGCGCGGCGCGAATGGCCCGGATGGCGAAGCCCAGCATCGCCAAAACCAGCGTGACATAGATCGCGCAAAGCGTCGCGTCGACATAGTCGTTGAAGATGACGCGCTGCATTTCGGCAAGCGTCTTCGCCGGCGCGAGCAATTGATCCCTCGCGGCGGCCGCCGCGAATTTTCGCGCATGCGCGAGGAAGCCAATGCGCGGGTCCTCGTGAAAGATCTTCTCAAACGCCGCCGTCAGCGTGCAGATATAGAGCCACGCCGTCGGCGCGATGGCGACGAAGGCGTAGCGCTCGCGCTTCATGCGATAGAGCACGACGACGCAGAGCGTCAACGCGATCGCCGCGAGCATCTGATTGGCGATGCCGAACAGCGGCCACAGCGTATTGATGCCGCCGAGCGGATCGATGACGCCCTGATAGAGGAAATAGCCCCAGCCGCTCACCGCGATGGCGGTCGCGGCGAGGTTCGGCGCCCAGGCGCGGGTGTTGCCGAAGGCCGGGAAGAAGGCGCCGAAGAGATCCTGAATCATGAAGCGCGCGACGCGCGTGCCCGCGTCGATCGTGGTGAGGATGAAGAGCGCCTCGAACAGAATGGCGAAGTGATACCAGAAGGAGCGCATGGCCGAGCCGCCGACGGCGGAGGAGAGAATATGCGCCATGCCGACTGCGAGCGTCGGCGCGCCGCCGGTGCGCGAGAGAATCGTCTTCTCGCCAACTTCGGCGGCGGTGCCCGTGAGCGTCTCCGGCGCGACCGGAAAGCCCCATGAGGAGATCGCCGCAGCGGCGGCGTCGGGCGTCGCGCCGATCAGCGCGGGGGCGCTGTTCATGGCGAAATAGACGCCCGGCTCCAATACGCTCGCGGCGATGAGCGCCATGACGGCGACGAAGGATTCCATCAGCATGGCGCCATAGCCGATGAGCCGGGTCTGCGTTTCGTCGGCGATCATCTTCGGCGTCGTGCCGGAAGAAACCAGCGCATGGAAGCCCGACACCGCGCCGCAGGCGATGGTGATGAACAGGAACGGAAAGACGCTGCCGGCGAAGACCGGTCCCGTGCCGTCGATGAAGCGGCTGATCGCCGGCATCTGGAGATCGGGCCAGACGATGAAAATGCCGAGCGCGAGCGACAGGATCGTCCCGATCTTGAGGAAGGTCGATAGATAGTCGCGCGGCGCAAGCAACAGCCACACCGGCAGAACCGAAGCGACGAAGCCGTATCCGATGAGCATGAAGGCGAGCGTCTCGCCCTTGAAGGAGAAAAGCGGCGCCAGCAGCGCGCTCTCCGACACGGTGCGCCCAAAAGCGATGCTTGCGAGCAGCAGAACGAAGCCGATCGCCGACATTTCGCCAATGCGTCCGGGCCGCAGGTAGCGGCCATAGACGCCCATGAAGACGGCGATCGGCAGCGTCGCGAACACCGTGAACGCGCCCCAGGGGCTGTCGGCGAGCGCCTTGACGACGACGAGCGCCAGCACCGCCAGCAGAATGATCATGATCGTGAGAATGCCGACCATGGCGATGACGCCGGGCACGCGCCCCATCTCGGTCTTGATCAGATCGCCGAGCGAACGCCCGTCACGCCGCGTCGAAATGAACAGGACGAGAAAATCCTGCACGGCGCCGGCGAAGATGACGCCGGTCAACAGCCACAATGTCCCCGGCAGATAGCCCATCTGCGCCGCGAGCACGGGGCCGACCAGCGGTCCCGCGCCGGCGATGGCCGCGAAATGATGGCCGAACAGCACCCACTTGTCGGTCGGCACATAGTCGAGCCCGTCGTTGCGACGAAGCGCCGGCGTGCGACGGCGCGCGTCGAGCCCCAGAACCCGGTCGGCGATGAAGCGCGAATAGAAGCGATAGCCGATCGCGTAGGTTCCGATCGCCGCGGTCACGAGCCACATCGCGTTGACCGGCTCGCCGCGCGAAACCGCGAGCGTGTAGAGCGAGAACAGCACGAGGGCGAACACGAGAGCCCAAGCAAAAGGCGCAATGGCGTTGCGAGGAGAGCGAGCGAGAAGGGTCGACACGATTGCGGGATCTTCGGCTATCCTCCCTCTCCCCGCTAGCGGGGAGAGGGTAGGGGTGAGGGGCAGGGAGGATTTCCCTTAATTGAATACGTATTGTTAGCAGAGATATTGCGATGCGTGGAATACGTCTGCACGAAACGTCGTTCAGCCGGAAGTTACGGCAGTCCCAAACATCTGCAGAGCAACGGCTTTGGGCGAAGCTCAGAGGCCGACGTCTCGGCGGATATAAGTTTGTCCGACAACAGCCGATCGGACCTGATGGCGCAACGCATTCGACTGCGGAAGAACTGGCTCGTGACGCGCGACGAAGCATTTTTCTATGCGACGCCGGATTTCGAGTGATGCGCGTCACCAACGAAGACGTTTTTGCGAACATTGATGGCGTTTGCGAAACCATTCTCGCGATGATCTCTCGGTAACGAGAGAAGCCTCAGCCCCTCACCCCTGCCCTCTCCCCGCGCGCGGGGAGAGGGAGTCGAGGGTCAAGGGATCGCGGCGGCCGGCAAAATATTTGCGCAGCGCCTCGGCGAAGAGCGGCTCTTCAGGCGCGGCGGCGGCAAAAAGAGTCATCGACGAATGAAACTTCAAATCGTCGGGAGAGCCGAAAATCTCATGCGCGCTGCGGCCTTGGACATTGTTGACAAGACCAACGCATTCCCTGAGCCGCGCGCCCAGGAGAGGATGCGCGAGATAGGCGCGCGCCTCCGCAAGCGAGCCGATGGCGTAGCGCTGCGCCATGGCGCTCGCGCCCAGTCCTTCGATCTGCGGAAAGACGAACCACATCCAGTGGCTGCGCTTGCGCCCGGCGGCGAGCTCCGCGGCCGCCTGCGCATAGATCGGCGCCTGCACCGCGACGAAGCGGTCGAGGTCGTAAGGATCGTCCGAAACGGTCTTCATGCTCAACCCTTCGAACGTCGGATGTCATTCCCGACGCTTCGCCTCGAGCGAAGCGATCGGGAATCCAGAAATCGATCGACATTCGTGAATCAGCTCTGGACTCCCGGTGGGACCTTCGGTCCTGCCCGGGAATGACAGACCAATCACTCCGCCGCTTGCGCGGCGACGGGCTCGTAGTTCAGGATCGGCGCGAGCCAGCGTTCAGCGTCACGCGCGTCGATGCCCTTGCGGCGCGCATAATCTTCGATCTGATCGCGCTCAATCTTGGCGACGCCGAAATAATGCGCGCTCGGATGCGCGAGATAGAGTCCGCTGACGGAAGCTGCCGGGGTCATGGCGAAACTTTCGGTGAGCTTCACGCCGGTGCGCTTTTCGGCGTTGAGCAGCTCAAAGATCGTCGCCTTTTCGGTGTGATCGGGCTGCGCGGGATAGCCGGGCGCCGGGCGAATGCCGGCGTAGGGCTCGCCTGCCAGCGCTTCCGGCGTGAAATTCTCTTCATGCGCATAGCCCCAGAACTCCTTGCGCACGCGCTCATGCATGCGTTCGGCGAAGGCCTCGGCGATTCGATCCGCGAGCGCCTTGACCATGATCGAGCCATAGTCGTCATTGGCGCGGGCGTAGCGCGCGGCGATCTTTTCTTCCTCCGCGCCGGCGGTGACGACAAAGGCGCCGATGTAATCGGCCTTGCCGCTCTCCGCGGGCGCGACGAAGTCAGCGAGCGCAAGATTGGCCTTGCCGTCGCGCTTGGGCAATTGCTGGCGCAGCGTGTGGAGCGTCGCGACCCGTTCATTGCGCGATTCGCCGTTATACAGCGCGATGTCGTCGCCAATCGAATTCGCCGGCCAGAAGCCGATAACGGCCTTCGGCGTGAACCAGCGCTCCTCGACGATCCGCTTCAACATGGCGCGGGCGTCTTCATAAAGCGTGCGCGCCGCTTCGCCGCGCTCGGGATCGTCGAGCAGCGACGGATAGCGCCCCCTGAACTCCCAGGTCTGGAAGAAGGGCGTCCAGTCGATGTAGGGAACGAGTTCGCCGACGTCGTAGCTCGCAAAGGCGCGCGCGCCCACGAAAGACGGCCGCACGGGCGCGTAATCCGCCCAATCGATCTTGAAGCCGTTGGCGCGCGCCTGCGCCAGCGGGACCCGCAGCTTGTCGGCCTGCGCGCGCGCATGGGCTTCCGCGACGCGCTCATATTCGGCGCGGGTCTGCGCCACATAATCGGGACGAGTCTTTTCCGAGACGAGCGCCTGCGCGACGCCGACCGCGCGGCTCGCGTCGGTGACATAGACCGCCTGGCCGCGCCGATAGTTGGGACTGATCTTCACCGCAGTGTGCACGCGGCTCGTCGTTGCGCCGCCGATGAGGAGCGGCGTGTCGAGACCTTCGCGTTCGAGTTCCGAAGCGACGAAGCACATTTCGTCGAGCGAGGGGGTGATGAGGCCCGAGAGGCCGATGAGATCGACCTTCTCCTTCTTCGCCGTTTCGAGAATCTTCGCCGCGGGCGTCATCACGCCGAGATCGATCACCTCGAAATTATTGCAGCCGAGGACGACGCCGACGATGTTCTTGCCGATGTCATGCACGTCGCCCTTCACGGTCGCCAGCAGGATCTTGCCGGCGGTGGAGCGTTCGCTCTTGTCGGCCTCCATGAAGGGCATGAGATAGGCCACGGCCTGTTTCATCACGCGCGCCGATTTGACGACCTGCGGCAGGAACATCTTGCCCGAGCCGAAAAGATCGCCGACGACATTCATGCCGGCCATCAGCGGCCCTTCAATGACGTCGAGCGGGCGCGTCGAGCGCTGGCGCGCTTCTTCCACATCCGCTTCGACATAGTCGGTGACGCCGTTCACGAGCGCATATTCGAGACGCTTCTCGACAGTGTTCTCACGCCAGGCGGCGTCCTTCTCCTGAGTCTTGCCGGCGGCGCCCTTGAACTTTTCCGCAAGTTCGACGAGCCGCTCCGTGGCGTCCTTGCGGCGGTTCAAGACCACGTCTTCGCAAAGCTCGCGCAGCTCGGGATCGATCTCCGCATAGACCGCGAGCTGTCCGGCGTTGACGATGCCCATGTCCATCCCCGCCTGAATGGCGTGATAGAGGAACACCGAATGCATCGCCTCGCGCACCGGCTCGTTGCCGCGGAACGAGAAGGACAGGTTCGAGACGCCGCCGGACACATGCACATGCGGCAGATCGCGCTTGATGACCCGCGCGGCCTCGATGAAATCGACCCCATAATTCTCATGTTCTTCGATGCCGGTCGCGACGGCAAAAATATTGGGATCGAAGATGATGTCCTGCGGCGGGAAGCCTACGATCTCGGTCAGGATTTTATAGGCGCGGGCGCATATTTCCGTTTTGCGCGCGAAAGTGTCGGCCTGGCCTTTTTCGTCGAAGGCCATGACCACGACGGCGGCGCCATAGCGGCGCACCTTGCGCGCGTCGGCGATGAATTTCTCTTCGCCTTCCTTGAGAGAAATCGAATTGACGACGCCCTTGCCCTGCAGACATTTGAGCCCCGCTTCGATCACGTCGAATTTGGAGCTGTCGACCATGATCGGCGCGCGCGCGATATCGGGCTCGGCGGCGACGAGATTGAGGAACTCCACCATGGCGCGCTCGGAATCGAGCAGGCCTTCGTCCATGTTGACGTCGATGACCTGCGCGCCGTTCGCCACCTGATCGCGCGCGACGTCGAGCGCCGCGGCGTAATCGCCATTGGTGATGAGCTTGCGAAACTTCGCCGAGCCCGTGACATTGGTGCGCTCGCCGACATTGACGAAGGGAATGTCCTTCGTCAGCGTGAAGGGCTCCAGTCCGGAGAGGCGCAGCATCGGCTCGATCGTTGGAATCGCGCGTGGCGCGACGCCTTTCACGGCCTTGGCGATCGCCGCGATATGGTCCGGCGTCGTGCCGCAGCAGCCGCCGAGAACATTGACGAGGCCAGCCGTCGCGAATTCGCCGACGAGCTCCGCCATATATTCGGGGCTTTCGTCATAGAGCCCGAATTCGTTGGGCAGGCCGGCGTTGGGGAAGGCGCAGACCCGCGTGTCGGCGACGCGGCCGATGTCGGCGATGTGCTGACGCATCTCCCGCGCGCCGAGCGCGCAATTGAAGCCGATGGAGAAGGGCTTGGCGTGGGCGAGCGAGTTCCAGAAGGCGATGGCCGTCTGACCGGAGAGCGTCCTGCCGGAGAGATCGGTGATGGTGCCGGAAATCATGATCGGGAAGCGGGTCCCGACCTCGTCGAAGGCGTCTTCGAGCGCGTAAAGCGCCGCCTTGGCGTTCAGCGTGTCGAAGATGGTTTCGACAAGCAGAATGTCGGCGCCGCCTTCGATCAGGCCGAGCGCGGCTTCCTTATAGGCCGCGCGCAGCTCGTCGAAAGTGACGGCGCGGAAGCCTGGATTCGACACGTCGGGCGAGATCGAGGCGGTGCGATTGGTCGGGCCCATCGAGCCCGCGACGAATCTGCGCACGCCGGTCTTCGCCGCGACTTCGTCGGCCGCCGCGCGCGCCAGCCGTGCGCCGGCGCAATTGAGTTCGAAAGCGAGATGCTCGAGCCCATAGTCGGCTTGCGCGATTGTCGTCGACGAAAAGGTGTTCGTCTCGATGATGTCGGCGCCGGCTTCGAGATAGGCGACATGAATCGCCTTGATCGCTTCAGGCTGCGTCAGGATCAGCAGGTCGTTGTTGCCGCGCAGATCCTTGGCGTGATCCTTGAAACGCGCGCCGCGGAAATCCGCCTCCTCGAACTTGTGTCGCTGGATCATGGTGCCCATGGCGCCGTCGAGAATGAGGATGCGGCGCGACGCCGCCTCTTCAAGAGCCTTCAAAATGTTGGGGCCGTGAGATGTTGCAAAGGTCATGCAAGGGCCTTTTCACGCAGGGGACGAACGCCGAGCAGATGGCAAATGGCGAAGACGAGATCGGCGCGATTGTTGGTGTAGAAGTGGAATTCACTGACGCCAGCGCGCGCCAGGCTCATCACCTGTTCGACGGCGGTCGTCGCCGCGATGAGCGCCCGGGTCTCGGGGTCTTCGTCCAGCCCGTCGAAACGCTCGGCGAGCCAGCGCGGGACGCTCGCCCCGGCCTTTTGCGCGAAGCCCGCGACCTGCTTGAAATTGCGGATCGGCATGATGCCAGGCACGATCGGAATCGTCATTCCCCGTCCCCGCGCCTTGTCGAGGAACCTGAAGTAGATGTCATTGTCGAAGAAGAATTGGGTGATCGCGCGCGTCGCGCCGGCGTCGACTTTCGCCTGCAGCGCGTCGAGGTCCTGTTCGATGGATGCGCTCTCCGGATGGCCTTCGGGATAGGTCGAGACCGAAATCTCGAAGTCGCCGACGCGGCGGATGCCGCTCACGAGATCAGTCGAGGTGGCGTAGCCTTTGGGATGCGGCTCGAATCTCGTGCCGACGCCCGTCGGCGGGTCGCCGCGCAGCGCGACGATATGGCGGACGCCCGCCTCCCAATAGTCGCGCAGAATGGCGTCGATCTCCTCGCGCGGCGAGGAGACGCAGGTCAGATGCGCGGCGGGCTTCATGTCCGTCTCGCGCACGATCCGCGCGACGATCGAGTGGGTGCGTTCGCGGGTGGTGCCGCCAGCGCCATAGGTGACCGAGACGAAGTGCGGCTTGAGCGCTGCGAGCCGCTTGATCGACTGCCAGAGCTGCGTCTCCATCTCCGGCGTCTTGGGCGGGAAGAATTCATAGGAGATCACAAACTGATTCTGCGAAGCTGTGGGATGAAGAGCGTTAAACATCAGGCTGTCTCATATGATGTTGCGGGAATGGGATCGGCGATGACGCGAGGATCGCGCGCAAGCCATAAGGAGACGGTGAGCTTGGCGCCTTCGTTGGCGTCAGGCGCGAGTTCGCGGCGCTGGACGACTTCGAGCCCCGCCTGCGTCAGCAGCCCGGTGATTTCAGCATCCGAGAAGCCGAGGCGGCGATGCGCATGCGTGTCGCGCAGCGTCTCTTCATGATGGGGCGCGAAGTCGACGACAAGCAGCCGCCCGCCGGGCGCGAGCACACGGGCCGCCTCGCGCAGGGCGCGTCCCGGATCGTCGAGAAAGTGCAGAACCTGATGCATGATCGCGAGATCGATCGAGTTGCGCTCGATCGGCAGCGCATAGATGTCGCCCTGGCGCAGCTGCACATTATCGAAGCCTGTCTCTTCGAGACGGCCGCGCGCGACGCCAAGCATGGCGGAGGACAGATCGACGCCGACGGCGCGTTCAGCCAGAGGCGCGAACAGCTCAAGCATACGGCCGGCGCCGGCGCCGAGATCGAGCAGGTTGCGCACCGGCTTGTCGCCAACGACTTCGCGCATGGCGTCTTCGACGCGCTCTTCGGGGACGTGCAGCGCGCGGATGTGGTCCCACTCCTCGGCATGGGCGGCGAAGTAGCGGGCGGCGTTCTCGGCCCGCGCCTGGCGCACCTGCGCGAGCCGCGCGCGGTCGCCGGCGAGCAGCGCGTCGTCAGCCTCGAGCCAGCCGACGATCGCCCGCGCGAGCGCGCCGGCGGGTCCTGCGGGCGACAGGCGGAAGAAGGCCCAGGCGCCCTCGCGGCGGCGCTCGACGAGGCCGGCCTCCACGAGCAGCTTGAGGTGCCGGGAAACGCGCGGCTGAGACTGGCCAAGAATCGCCACGACCTCGCTCACCGTCAGTTCCGATTGGGCGAGCAGCGCCAGGAGCCGCAGGCGCGTCTCCTCTCCGGCGGCGTTCAGGGCCGCGAGCGTCGGTTCGAGGGACAATTTGGCCACGGCCTTCATGGTTGCTCCGTGAGATATAAAGATATCTATATACGTCAAATGCTCTGTGCGCAACCGTGCTTGCCGCTTTTTTGAGAGCGGAACGCTCTTGACCGAATCCGAAACCGGGTTCATCCTTTTCGATACATCGCACCTGTCGATCTGGCAGCATGGTCGGCAGGCTCGCTCGGGCGGGACCTCGATGCGAAGGCGATTATGGAAGGCCTGCAAAACCCCTGTTGTGGGCCGAACCGGGCAACTTAGTTGCGAGAGGAGCATGACGCCACCGGGTCATTCCATTTGACCGGCGTTTCGTTCCGGTCACTGGGCGGTCAAGAACAGCTGCTTGGTCCGTCCATCTTCTGAAGACATTTGACATCCTTCCGGGCGGCCGAACGCAAAGGCCAAGCATCGGACGCCCGACCCCAGACTGGACAATCCAGGCTTGCTTCGACCTGAGAAGCAAAAAGGCCCCGTGAGCTTCCGCGCCACGGGGCCTGTTTTATTGCGAGCCGATTGAAGGACGACCGGCGCTGTGCGGCAGCGCCGGATCCGAGTCGCCGCCTGGCTTACGCCGGCGCCTTCTCCTCTTCCTTGCTGACGACCTCGAGGAAGGTCTCCGCCGCCTCGCGCCGCTCGAACACATGCGGCTGCAGACCGCGCTTGGAGAGCGCCTCCTTCATCTTCAGCCGCGCGAAAGCGCTCGTCGCATAGCGCGTCGTCGTCAGATAGTAGTGCTGGCTCATATAGTCGATCATTTCGGCGTAATCGTCGTAGAGCGCCTCATTGATCTTCCAGCCGTCGTGATTGACGACGGAGTTGACGCGCTTGCCGACCTTTTCCGACGCCTCGATCAGCGTCTTGCGCAGATCGTCGATGTCCTTCTTCGTGCGCGCGTGCCAGCCTTCGAGATTGACGAACAGGATGTTGCGGTCGGCGTCATAGGTGACGCGATCCGACATGTTGAGGTTGATGAGATCCGCGAGCAGCCCCATCGGTTCGTCGATGAAGATGCGCTTATCCATCAATTCGGGATGATCGACGATTGGCTTGAATTCCATATGCGCCAGGATGTCCCGGTCGATATCGACGCCAGGCGCGACCTCGATCAGTTCGAGCCCCTTGTCGGCGAGTTTGAACACGCAGCGCTCGGTCACGTAATAGACCGGCTGCTTGCGCTTTAGCGCGAATTTGCCCGAGAAGGTGATCTGCTCGACGGCGTTCAGGAACTTCTTGTTCCGTCCTTCCTGCAGGATATTCACCTTCCCGTCGGCGATCTCGACGCGCAGTCCGCCATTGGTGAAAGTGCCGGCGTAAACGACGAGCCGCGCATTCTGGCTGATATTGATGAAGCCGCCGCAGCCGTTGAGCCGTCCGCCGAATTTCGACGTGTTGACATTGCCCTGCAGATCGCATTCGGCCATGCCGAGACAGGTCATGTCGAGACCGCCGCCGTCATAGAAGTCGAACTGCTGGTTCTGCTGGATGATTGCGTCGGCGTTGGTCGCCGCGCCGAAGCTCGAACCGGACGCCAGCACGCCGCCGATCGCGCCGGCTTCCGTCGTCAGCGTGATGTAGGGCGTCATCTTTTCTTCATTGGCGACCGCGGCGATGCCTTCCGGCGCGCCGACGCCGAGATTGACGACGCCGTTCGGCGGCAGCTCGAAGCTGGCGCGACGGGCGATGACCTTGCGCTCGTCGAGCGGCATCTTGGCGAACTTCTCGACCGGCACGCGGATCTCGCCCGCAAGCGCGGGATTATGGATCACGCCGTAATTCATCCGGTGCATTTCCGGCGGATCGGCGACGACGACGGCCGAGACGAGAATGCCCGGCACATGCACGTCCTTCGGCTTGATCGACCCCTGCTCGACGATGCGCTCCACCTGCGCGATGACGAGTCCGCCATTGTTATGCGCGGCCATCGCCTGAGCGAGGTTGTCGAGCACGAGCGCCTCGCGCTCCATCGAAATATTGCCGGAAGGATCAGCCGAGGTGCCGCGGATGAAGGCGACGTCGATCTTGGTGGCGATGTAGAAGAGCCACTCCTCGCCCATGATGTTGTGGTATTTGACCATATCCTCCTTGGTGCGGTCATTCACCTTGCCGCCGCCAAAGCGCGGATCGACATAGGTGTAGAGGCCGACTTTGGAGAAGAGCCCCGGCTGGCCCGAGGCGCAGGCGCGATAGAGCTGCGAGATGACGCCCTGCGGGAGATTGTAGCCGCAGATTTTATTTTCCTGCGCGGCCTGGGCGACCTTCGGCATGCGGCCGAAGTTCGCCGCGATGACCCGGCGCAACAATCCTTCGTGATGGAAACGCCCGGTGCCGAGGCCCTTGGAGTCGCCGGCGCCTGCGGTCATGATCAGCGTAAGGTCGCGCGGATGCTGCGTCTCGACGAAGCGCTTTTCCAATGCGGCGTGCAAGGCTTCGGGGATGCAGCTCTGGACGAAGCCCGTGGTGGTTACGACGTCATTGTCGCGAATGAGCGCAATCGCCTCGTCGGCGGTAATGACTTTGTTGTTCGCCATGTCCTCAGGGTTCCCTCGCTCCCCACTCTTCTTCCTGCGGACCGTTGACGTCGCCGCGCTGGTGGGCGTTCTGCACAAAATGAGCGCTCAACCGTAGAGACCGCGCCGCCCTTGCGCAATAGCGGCTTTGCGCCGCAGACCGGCCGGTAAACCCCGCAAACGCGCTGGAGAATGGCGGTCAGTCGCCGCGGTAGACGCAGCCCTCGAAACAGCTGTCGCGAAAGACCCCGACTTCAGCCAGGCCGGGCAGCGTCGGCGAGAGGTCGCGCCAGATATAGGCGCAGAGATTTTCGAGCGTCGGCTTTCCCAGCCCTTCGAGATCATTGAGAAAAGAGTGGTCGAGAGTTTCGCGCAGCTCGGCGAGCCTGCGGCCAAGCTTGCCGAGGTCGATCACCCACTGCTCTTCGACGCGGCGCTCGCCACGCAGGGTGACGCGCACGCGAAAGGAATGCCCGTGCAGATTGCGGTATTTGCCGCCCTCTGGAGCCTCCGGGTCATAAAGGGCGTGCGCCGCCTCGAAATAGAATTCGCGAAAGACCTCGAACGTCGACACGTCTTACTTCACCCCGATCGCCTTGTGGGTCTGCAGGGACAGACGCCAGCGCGGATGCGCCAGGCAGTAGCTGACCGCGGCCTCCGTATTGCGCGAAACATCCGGGCCGTCCATGGGCTGCAGCAGAAAATGCTGAAAGTCGAGGCCCTCATAGGCGGCGGGGTCGACCCCCTGCTGCGGGAAGACCAGCTTCAATTCCGCGCCGGTGGTCTGGACGAGCGGCGCGCCGCCCTTGGGCGACACGCAGATCCAGTCGATCCCGGAGACGACCGGCAGCGTGCCATTGGTCTCGATGGCGACCTCGAACCCCTGCGCGTGAAGCGCCGCGATCAGCGCCTCATCGATCTGCAGCATCGGCTCGCCGCCGGTCAGCACGGCGAAGCGGCGCTCAGGGGCCTCCCCCCAGAGCCGCGCAAGATGTCCGGCAAGCGCCGTCGCGTCCGAGAACTTGCCGCCGCCTTCGCCCTCGAAGCCGACGAAGTCCGTGTCGCAAAACTGGCACTGCGCGGCGGCGCGATCCTCTTCGCGCCCGCTCCACAGATTGCACCCGGCGAAGCGGCAGAACACCGAGGCGCGACCCGCGTTAACGCCCTCGCCCTGCAGCGTTTTGAAGGCTTCCTTGACGATGTAGGCCATTGCCCGCTCTAGCGCGGACGCCCTGCGGCGTAAAGCGGGACTGGCTTACCCGTTCTTCGGCAGCTCCTTGTCCTTTCCGTCGGGCTCCGGCGGGGGCTGCGGGCGCGGATCGAGGCTGCGGATATAGGAGACGATGTCGTCGATCTCCTTGCGCGAGAGGTGCATGTCGGGCATCGGCGGATGCGGATCCATCAGGAAATGGCCAAGCTTCTTCCTGTCCGTCCGCCGCCCGGCGATGTCGAAGAAAGACGGCGCGTCGGCGGAGGCGCTGGCCTGGTCCGACGTCACCACGTGGCAGGACGCGCACCAACGCTTCGCAATGATCGCCCCGCGCTGAGCGTCGCCGGCCGCCAGGGCGGCGGTTGTGAATACGGCGCTCGCGCCGACGAGGGACGTTGCGAACATCAAGCGGCGAAACTGCATGTAGTTTTCCTTCAAGCGCTGGTCGTCGATTCGCCCGCATGAAAGCACAAGCGCGGGCCGCTGGATATCAGGTCGTTTGCGCGAGATTTTGAGCCGGCGCCAAGCGTGGTTGCGGCATTTCTGCAACAGCTCTGTGTTCTGATTGCAACAGTTCAACAGATTAGCATTTTGCCCACTATTGTCGCCCGCCAAGCCCCTTTTCAGACACAAAGCCTACGCTAAGGTGATCGTGTCACAAGCTCATTCGAGATGCGGAGACATGCGCCGGAAGATTTCGCTTTCGGCCGCAGGTTCCTTCTTTCCCTCTCGCTGATCGGCGGTGACGGCTGGCGTATGGCCTTAAAGACGTCGGGCGTCTTCTAGGTGAGGAAAGTCGGAATATTATGGTCGCAGGCGTTCAGATGGGCTTGGCTCCCGCCGTTAGGGGCAATAGGCGCGCGACGTTGCCGGTCTGCCTTTTCGCGACGAGCCTGGGCATGCTCGTGACGGCCTTTGTCGCGCCGGCGCCGGCGCTGGACGCGCCGCGAACATCGGCGCGCGCCGATACGCAACCGCTGCCGATGTTCAAGGATCCGCGCGCCGCTTTGCGCGCCGGGCTCGAAAGCTACCACGCGGGCGACCCCGCCACGTCAGTCGCCGCACTGCGCTACGCCGCCGAAGGCGGCGAGCCGCTCGCGAAGTGGAAGCTCGGCCGGATGTATGCCGAAGGCGACGGCGTCGCGCGCGACGACGCCAAGGCGTATGAATATTTCTCGGAGATTGTCGACCATTACGCCGACGACGAGCCGGATCCGCGCGAACGGTCGATGGCGGCGAGCGCCTTCGTGGCGGTGGGGATCTATCTGCGCGACGGCGTTCCAAGCGCAAAGATCCGGCCCGATCTCGATCGCGCCTTCGATCTGTTCCGCTATGCCGCGACCTATTTCCGCAACGCCGACGCTCAATACAATCTGGCGCGCATGTATCTCGAAGGCGCCGGCGTGAAGAAGAACGTCCGCCAGGGCGTGAACTGGCTGGAGCTTGCGGCGCGCAAGGGCCATCCGCAGGCGCAGGCGATGCTCGGCCGGATGATGTTCACCGGCGAAGCGAGCGGCGAACCGGAACGCGCCCGCGGCCTGATGTATCTGACGCTGGCGCGCGACGGAGCGGGCGGCGCGGCGCGCGATCAATGGATCGCCGATCTGCACGCCGAAGCGCTGAGTTCCGCGAGCGAGGCCGACCGCAGAGCCGCTGGCGCTATGCTCGAAGGCTATCTGCGCGAGCGCAACTAAGCGTTCGAGCCTCAGCCGGCGCGCGCAGCGGCGCCCTTGAACTTCACCGGGATGCTGAGGAAGCGCGCGCCACCCTCCTGCGGCGGCGGAAACTTGCCGGCGCGAATGTTCACTTGAATCGAGGGCAGCAGCAGACGCGGGGCGGCGAGCCCCTTGTCCCGCTTCTGGCGCTGGGCCACGAATTCCTCTTCGCTGACACCGTCTCTGATCTGCACGTTCTTGGCGCGCTGCTCCGCGACCGTCGTCTCCCAGGCGTAGGCGTCGCGTCCCGGCGCCTAGTCGTGGCACATGAAGAGCCGCGTCTGCGGCGGCAGCGAGAGAATTCGCCGGATCGACCGATAGAGCGCATGCGCGTCGCCGCCCGGGAAATCCGCGCGCGCCGTCCCATAGTCAGGCATGAACAGCGTGTCGCCGACAAACACCGCATCGCCGATCCTGTAGGCGACGTCGGCCGGCGTATGGCCGGGCGTGTAGATCGTTTCGGCCTCGATCTCGCCGATCTTGAACCGCTCGCCATCCTTGAAGAGGTGGTCGAAGCAGCCGCCGTCGGCCTTCACGTCGTCAGCGCCGAACACCGGCTTGAAGAGCTTCTGAACCTTGTCGATGTGTTCGCCGATGCCGATCTTCGCCCCCGTCGCCGCCTTGACGATCTGGGCGGCGGAAAGGTGGTCGGCATGCGCGTGGGTCTCAAGCACCCAGTCGATTGTCAAACCCTCCCGCGCCGCCTCGGCGAGGATGGCGTCGACGGAATGCGAATCTGCGACGCCGCTCGCTGGGTCGTAGTCGAGCACGGGATCGACGATCGCCGCACGCTTGGTGGCCGGATCGCTGACAATATAGGTGATCGTATTGGTGGGCTCGTCGAAGAAGGCCCTCACTGACGGCGCCTGCGACATCGATCTCTTCTTCAATTGCAGCGCTCAAGCACTTCTCTTCCTTCGTGCTTTCGCCTTTCGTGCTTGCGCCGTCAGATATATGCGCTATAGCTAAATAAGCAAGTGCTAATATTACACGTGCGAAGGAGCGACATGCTGACATGCTGACGGCTCTTCCCCTCGACGCCGTGCTCGGCCTGATCTCCGGCGCCCTCGTCGGCTTTACGCTCGGCCTGGTCGGCGGCGGCGGCTCGGTGCTTGCCGTGCCGCTTCTCGTCTATTTCGTTGGCGTGCCGAATCCGCATGTCGCGATCGGCTCGAGCGCGGCGGCGGTCGCGGTCAACGCGCTGATGAGTCTCGCCAATCATGCGCGCGCGCGCACGATCAAATGGCGCTGCGCTTCCGTTTTCGCGCTTTTCGGCATCGGCGGCGCCTTCGCAGGATCGACGCTCGGCAAGATCATCAATGGCGAGAAGCTGCTCGCGCTCTTCGCGCTGCTGATGATCGTCGTGTCCTATCTCATGCTGCGCCGTCGGGGCTCCTTGGGATATCCCTCGGTAAGACTCAACCGCGAGAATTTTCCGCGGCTCGCTGGCGCCGGAGTGACGGCGGGCGCGCTTTCCGGCTTCTTCGGGATCGGCGGCGGCTTCCTGATCGTGCCCGGGCTGATGTTCGCTTCCGACATGCCGATCCTGAACGCCATCGGCTCGTCGCTCGTCGCCGTCGCCGCCTTTGCGGTCACGACGGCGGCGAACTACGCCTATTCAGACCTCGTCGAATGGGAGCTTGCCGGAACGCTGGTGATCGGCGGCGCGTTCGGCGGGCTGATCGGCGCCGCGGTGGCGCGGCGACTGTCGAAAATGCGGGGCGCGCTGAGCGCCATTTTTGCCACGGTCGTCTTCGCGGTGGCGCTCTATGTGCTCTGGCGCAGCGGCGGCGCCCTCGGGCTTTTCGATTACGCTGCGAAATCGGCGTAGATCGCGACGTGATCGGAAGGCTTGTCGCCGGCGCGCATCGACTTGACGATCTCCACGCGCGCCAGCCGATCCGCTGCGCGCGGCGACAGCAGAAGGTGGTCGATGCGAAGGCCCTTGTTCTTCTGCCAGGCGCCGGCCTGATAATCCCAGAACGTGTAGAGCCCGCCTTCGTCCGATGTCGCCCGCAGCGCATCGGCGTAGCCGAGATTGATCAGGCGCTGATAGGCCGCGCGAGTCTGCGGCAAAAATAATGCGTCGCCAAGCCACGCCGAGGCTTCATAGACGTCGCGCGCATCGGGAATGACGTTGTAGTCGCCGGCGAGAACGGTCGGCTCTTCGAGACGCAGCAGCGCGTCGGCATGTCGCGTCAGCGCCTCCATGAAGGCGAGTTTGTAAGAGTATTTCTGCGTATCCGGCGGATTGCCGTTTGGCGCATAGATGGACGCGACGCGCATCACGCCGCCGGCGCCGTCGGCGAGAACCGCCTCGATGTAGCGCGACTGCGCCTCGCCGTCGAAGCCTGGCAGGCCGAGGACGACGTCCTGCAGCGGCGACTTCGACAGGATCGCGACGCCGTTGAACCCCTTCTGTCCGTGGACGGCGACGTTATATCCCGCGTCTTCGATTTCGAGCCGCGGGAAAGCGTGATCCTCGCACTTGGTTTCCTGCAGGCAGAGCGCGTCAGGCGCAGCGTCCCGCAGAAAGGCGAGAAGCGGCGCGAGACGCTGCCTTACCGAATTAACGTTCCAGGTCGCGATGCGCACGGTCGGCTCCCGCGCCGCACGCGCGCTAATCGAGGCGATAGGCGGCGTGACAGGCGTTGCAGGCTTGCACGACTTGCGACAATTCGGCAAGCGCGGGACGCATGTCGCCGCCGGGCCCGATCTTGGCCGCCTCCTGGGCGAATTTGCTCGCCTGTTCGTGCATCGTCAGACCGAGCGCGCGCATCTCGTCGGGCATGTGTCGCGCCATCATCGCCGGCATATCGCCGAGTTCGCCGCTCTTGGCGTTCGGCTTGCACGCCGCTGCGCCCGAAGACGCCATGCCGAGGCGCGCGTCGGCGATTTTGGCCGCCGCCGCGCCGTCGCCCTTGCCGAGCGCGGCGAGTACGTCCGCGATCGCCTCGGCGTGGCCGCGCATGTGAGAGAGCATTTGCGTGCGCATCGGCGATGGAACATCGACCTCCTGGCGCGTGTCGCCCATCTTCGGCGACATCTTCATATGCTGCTCGTGCGTCATGTGCTCGCCCTGATCATCGTCATCGTCCTCGGCGAAGGCGGCGGCGCCGGCGAATAGCGACAGCCCGCAAGCCGCGGCGAACAGGAATTTTCTGATCATGGCCTCCCCCTCTGTTCCAAGACTAGCGTAGCGCGCAACGTGGCGTCGCGAACGAGACGAATCGTCACGGCTGCGCGATGACTGGCAAATTGATGATTTGTCCTTGCCGCAGCTTCTTGGGATTCAGCGCAGGGTTGGCGGCGGCAATGTCGCGCCAGCGCTTTTCGTCGCCATAGAGTCGCTTCGCGATCGAACGCAGCGTGTCGCCGCGGCGCGCCGTGTAGGTCTTTGCGGCTGGCGGGGCGCTCGGCGTCGCCCCAGGCGTGGCCTGAACGTCCGAAGCGGGCGCGGCTGGCTGTGCAGGCTGCGAGGTCTCCGAGGGCTTCGCGTCTACGACGACAAACTCGCCGCGCAACATGCCCATCCAGCAGCTCCACGGAATGAGGCCGGTTTTCTCGGGCGTGAACTCGATCGTCTGCCGTCCCGGTTTGACGTCGAATTCGAGTTTCATGGACGGAACGACGATCCGGTTGTTGCAGGTCGTGACTTCGGTCGCGTTGATCACCCATTTGACCGGCACGCCGCGCAGAAGCGTGAAGCGGCTCGGCGTGAATCCCAGCCCATTGGCTTCCATCTCGATTGTTTGAGTTTGCGGCGCGACAGTCGCATCCTGCGACGTCTGCGCAAGTTCAACGGGCGCTGAATGCCGCCAGCTGGTCATCACCGACGCGAGATCGGCGCCTGAACCCGTGAGGATCAATCCGCGATTGATCATCACCGCGCCGAGCGCGACGACGATCACGCCAGAGGCCGTCAGCAGCCGATGGGTGACGGCGCCCGAAAGCACCGTCGTCAGCGCGCCGAAGGCGAGCATCACCGGCAAGGTTCCAAGGCCGAAGACGAAGAGCGTCTTCGCGCCTTCGATGGGGCTGCCTGTCCCCGCCGCCATCACATACATCGCCTGCAACGGACCGCAGGCGAACATCAGCCCGTTGAGAAGGCCGATCACGAACGGCCGATGGCGCGCGCCGCCGGCCTCGCGATTGACCCAGTTCTGCAGCGGCCCCGGCAGGCCGAGCCGGAAGCGGCGCAGCGGCGCGAAGAGCCCAAGCATGTTGAGGCCGAAGATGATGAGGAACGCGCCTGCGGCGACTCCGGCGACGCCGCGCAGCATCGGCGTGAAGGCGATGAAAGCGCCGAGCCAGCCGAAGGCCGCGCCGATCGCCGTGTAGGACAGCGTCTTTCCGGCGCCATAGGCGAGGTGCGACACGAAGGACGAGCGTCCGGCGCGCGCATCGGCCGCCGCATAGCTCACGACGAAAGCGCCGCACATGCCAACGCAGTGGAAGCCTGTCAGGAGCCCCAGCAGGAACAGAAGGCCGAGACTCATATGCTGGGCGATGTCGGGTTCGCCCTCGGCGCTGATCCAGCGCGTATCGAAGAGAATCAAACCGGCGAGCCCGGCGAGCGCCGCGACGATGATCGCCAGTCGCACGAGCGGCGAACGGCGGCGCTTCGCCTCCTCGGTCAGAACGACGCGGTAGCCGTTCTGCTCGACCCTTTCGCGGATCGCGCGGAAATTCGTGGCGTCAGCGTCATAGTCGACGACGACCGTTTCCGTCGGATAGCTCGCCGAGACGCTGCGCACGCCGGCGAGCTTCTTGATCGCCGCTTCGATGACATGTTCGCAGCCGTGGCAATGCATGCCGCGGGCGTGAAAGGTGATCGCCGTTTCGCGCATCTAACTTGGAACGCTTCGCCGCTCAGCGTCTTTCAGCGGTCGGCGCCCCCGAGCGTCGACCGTCTTTGCGTATTCCCGCGCGCGCCGCTTACTTGCCGAGCGTATCCATGCCGAGCAGCTTATAGGCGGGGCAGAAATTCACGAACGCCGTCGTCAGCGGGATGAGGCCGACGAGCCCCCATAAGGTCTGCGGTCCGATGAAAACGAGACTGAGCAACAAGAGACCGACGACGATCCGGATGATGCGATCGGTCCTTCCAACATTGGCTTCCATGACTGTCTCCTTCCCGCGACGGGTTACGATGCGAGCCTATCGCGTCGCGCAATATCGCTCAGCGACTAAGTCTCGCTCCGGGAGCCGCCTATTTCTTCCGCCGCTCGTCGTCGTCATCGAGCTCAAGCCACATGGCGTTGAGAATGGCGAAGGCGCAGGCGAGCCCCAGACCCAATATCCAGGAAAAATACCACATGCTTCGTCTTCTCCCGCTCAATAATAATAGTCGTCGCCGCGACGGATCGCCGCCTCGCTGACGGCGCCGCGCAGCACGTAGTAGACCCAGCTCGTGTAGGTAAGAACGATCGGCAGAAAGACGATCACCGCGACGAGCATCAGCGAGAGCGTCGCTTTGCTCGACGAAGCGTCCCAGACCGTCAGGCTCTGGCTCGGGTGAGTCGACGACGGCAGCAGGAACGGGAACATGCTGAAGCCCGCCATGGTCGCAATCCCCGCAACCGAAAGGCTGCTGGCGAGAAGCGCGATCCTTCTCGCCGAAAGCGCGAGGGCCAGCGCCGCGATCAGAGCGCCGATGTAGGCGGCGGCCGGCGCGGCGATCATCCAGGGGTAGGCCCGGTAATTATCGAACCAGGCGCCAGTTTCTCGCGTCACCGTCTTGGCGAGCGGATTGGACGGGCCGGCATGTTCGATGACGCCGTCTATCCGGAATCCCTCCACCCCGAGCATCGTCCAAATTCCGGCGCCGGAGATGAGCAGAACCAGCAGGATCGCCGCGACGGCGCCATATCGCCGGGCTCGGACGGCGACCTCGCCCTCGCTCTTCACGCTCAGCCAGGCGGCGCCCTGCATCGCGAGCATCGTCACGCTGACGAGGCCGCAGAGCAAGGCGAAGGGATTGAGCAGGCCGAGGAGGCCGCCCTCATAGGTGGCGCGCAACTGCTGATCGAAATGAAAGGGAACGCCTTGCAGAAGATTGCCGAAGGCGACGCCGAAGATCAGCGCGGGCACGGCGCCCGAAGCGAAGAAGAGCCAGTCCCAGGTCTCGCGCCAGCCGCTCTCGGGTCTCTTGTCGCGGAAGGTGATCGCCACCGGCCGCAAAATGAGGCCGATCAGCACCAGCAGCATCGCAAGATAGAAGCCGGAGAAGGACACCGCATAAAGCGGCGGCCAGGCCGCGAAGGCGGCGCCGCCGCCGAGGATGAACCAGACCTGATTGCCTTCCCACACGGGGCCGATCGTATTGAGCGTCACGCGCCGCTGCGTGTCATTGCGGGCGACGAAGGGATGCAGCATGGCGACGCCGATGTCGAAACCGTCGAGGACGGCGAAGCCTACGAGCAGAACGCCCAGCAGCGCCCACCAGATGAGGCGAAGCGTCATATAGTCGAACATCGCTGTCGCCTTTCCTATCGCGTTTGCGCCGGCGCCGGCGCGGGGAGCACCGGCGCGCCGGTGGTCTGGGGCTCAGCCTCCGAACGCGGTCCGATGCGCACATATTTGACGATGAGCGCGACGTCGATAATGGCGAGCGCGCTGTAGAACAGCACGAAGGCCGCGAGGCTCGCCGCGACATTCGATGCAGGGATGTTCGAGACGCCGAGGAATGTCGGCATCGTTCCGTCGATGATCCACGGCTGCCGGCCGTATTCAGCGACGATCCAACCGAGTTCGGCGGCGACCCAGGGAAGCGGCAGGCTATACATGACCATGCGCAGGAACCATGGTCTGCCGCAGCGTCGCCGGCTCGACAGATAAAACGCCACGGCGAAGAGCGCGATGAAATAGAAGCCCAGCGCCACCATGATTCGGAACGACCAGAACAGCACCGGCACGTCGGGGATCGTCGACATCGCCGCTTCGTGGATCTGCGCGTCGGTCGCGTTCTCGATGTCCGGCCGAATGCGCTTGACGAGCAGCGAATGGCCGACGTCGCGCATCGACGCCTCGAGTTCCGGCGGAACGACGGCGTTCGGATGACCGCCTTCCTTCGCGAGCCACTGATAGCCGGCCATGCCGTTGCGGATACGCTCCTCGGAACGTTGGACGAGCGCCTTCACGCCTTCGACGGGCTTATCGAGCGAGCGTGTGGCGATCAGCCCCAGGATCCACGGTATTCTGATCTCGTCTTTCGTCGTTTCGCTCTTGAGATCGGGGAAACCAAAGAGCGTGAAAGACGCGGGCGGCGGCTCCGTCTCCCACATGGCCTCGATCGCGGCGATCTTCATCTTCTGGTTCTCGCCCGCCGTATAGCCGCTCTCATCGCCGAGCACGACGACCGAAAGCGCGGAGGCGAGTCCGAAGCTCGCCGCCACCGTCAGCGAGCGGCGGGCGATGTCGACGTGGCGACGGTTCAAAATGAAATAGGCGCCGATCGACATGACGAACATCGCACCCGTGACATAGCCGGCGCTGACCGTGTGCACGAATTTCGATTGCGCCACGGGATTGAACAGCACCTCCGTGAAGGACGTAAGCTCCATGCGCATCGTCTGTGGATTGAAGGCCGCGCCGACCGGGTTCTGCATCCAGGCGTTGGCGACGAGAATCCACAGCGCGGAGAAATTGGCGCCGAGGGCGACGAGCCAGGTGACGGCGAGATGCTGCACCTTGCTCAGGCGCTTCCAGCCGAAGAAGAACAGGCCGACGAAGGTCGCCTCGAGGAAGAAGGCCATCAGCCCTTCAATGGCGAGCGGCGCGCCGAAAATATCGCCGACGTAATGCGAGTAATAGGCCCAGTTGGTGCCGAACTGGAATTCCATCGTGACGCCGGTGGCCACGCCCATGGCGAAGTTGATGCCAAAGAGCGTGCCCCAGAACTGCGTCGCCTCACGCCAGACGGTTCGACCCGTCATCACATAGACGCTTTCCATGATCGCGAGCAGCAGTGCGAGGCCCAGCGTCAGCGGCACGAAGAGGAAGTGATACATCGCCGTCAGCGCAAATTGCAGGCGCGAGAGGGTGACGACGTCGAGTTCGAACATTTGGAGCTCCTGACGAAAGTCAGCTGACGGGCGTCAACGCGGCGCGGCGGCGGAAAGCGCTTCCGCCATCTGCGCCGGCGTTATCTTGATACGATGCGCCGGGCCGAAAAACATGACGTAGAGCGCGATGAGCGCCAGCAATTTGAACCCCAGCGCGAGGAGGATCTCGCGCCTTAACGGCCTAGTCCGCATCGGCTTTCCTCCAGCATTGCATGACTGCGACGCCCTGTTACGACAGGGCGCGGCGCAGCCGTTCGATGCCGAGCAGCTTCATGATGTAACGCTCATACACAGGCTCGCTCTGCCCCTTACGAACCTTGCGAAGGAAGTATTTCTCGTAGGCGATCTTGGCGAGATGCACCCATCGCCCTTCGCTCGACCAGTTGACGTTACGCGGCGGAATCTGCGGTTTGGCGACAAAGGCGACGCCCTTGTCGCCAAAATCCGCCAAGCAAACAGCGTTCCACGTGCCTTCTTCCTTGGCTTCGCGTCCGGCGATCAGCGCGGCGATATTATGCGCCGTCGCCGTCACCATCGACTCGATCATGTAGCCGGTCTTCGGCGTGCCGGTGGGCACCGGCGTCGCCTCGACGGGCGGGATCGCGACGCAGACGCCGACGCCGAACACATTCGGATATTTCGGATTGCGCTGATTCTTGTCGATGATGACGAAGCCGCGGGGATTGACCAGCCCCTCGACGCCCATCAGCGCGTCGACTCCTTTGAAGGCCGGCATCACCATGGCGAATTTGAAGGGCACTTCGTGCTCCTTCTTGACCTGCCCCTGGTCGTCGAGCTCGGCGCATTTGAGAAGTCCGGGTTCGATCGACGTCGTTTTGGCGTTGACGATCCATTTGATGTCGCGATCGCGGAACGCCGACTCCAGCATTCCCTTGGTGTCGCCGACGCCGCCCAAGCCGAGATGGCCGACATAGGGCTCCGACGTGATGTAGGTCATCGGCACCTTGTCTCGGATGCCGCGCCGACGCAGATCGGTGGAAAGAATCATGGCGTATTCATACGCCGGACCGAAACATGAGACCCCAGGCGCCGCGCCGATGATGATCGGGCCGGGATTCTTGCAGAACTCCTCATAGGCCTTCGACGCAATCTCGGCATGCTGCAGCGTGCAGATCGAATGCGTGTGCCCGCCGTGAGGTCCAAGTCCGGGCAATTCTTCGAACGCGAGCTTCGGTCCGGTGGCGATGACGAGATAGTCGTAGGCGACGCTCTCGCCATTCGCGAGTTCGAGGCGGTTCTCTTCGGGCATAACGCGCTTCGCGCCGACCGGAATGAAGCCGATGTTCTTCTTCTTGAACACCGGCGCGAGCGGAACCTTGAGCTCCTCGGGCTTGCGCCATTGCACCGCGAGCCACGGATTGGACGGCGTGAACTGAAAATTCTCAAGGTCAGAGACGACCGTGACCTGATGTTGCTTCGAGAGTCCCTCGCGAACTTCGATCGCGGCGGCGACGCCGCCGATCCCGGCGCCCATGATAACGATGTGAGCCATTCAATCCTCCCATGCGCTTGCGCGCACAAAGTTTGGCGCTGACGGTTGCGCTCATTTTGTCACGACATGCACGCTTGTCGCGCGCATGTCCGCGACTTAGTCACGCTGTGCGTCGCAGAGCGAACGCAACGCCGCGAGATTGACGATCTCGGCGCCGCCGCGCGACAATTTCACCCAGCCTGAACGCTCGAACGCTTTCAGCGTGCGGCCGACGACTTCGCGCGCCGTGCCGAGATCGGCCGCGAGCGCCTGTTGCGTGGCGACGATCTTGTCGCCGGCGTCGCGCAGCGCGAGAAGACGTTCCGCCAAACGAACATTGATGCGCGTGCAGACGATTTCTTCGATGCGCGACATCAACGTCGCAAGGCGCTTGCTGTAGCCGTTGAACACGAGCGCGCGAAAGCCTTCTGAGGCGTTCATCAGCGCGTTGAAACGCTCGGCCGGGACGACATAGGCGATCACATCGGTCTCGGCGACGCCTTCTGCGGCGTAGGCGTCGTCCGAAAGCAGCGACGCCGTCGTCAGAATGCAGGTTTCATTCTCGCCGACTCGATAGAGCACGATTTCCCTGCCCGATTCGGTCACCCGCTGCACGCGCACCGATCCCGCGACGATCAGTGGAAAATGCACGCATTGATCGCCGGGCCGAAACAGCACGGCGCCGCGCGGGATTTGCTTGCGCACCGCGGCGTCGCGCAGAAGGGTCTTCGTCGCGGCGTCGAGGCTGCGCAAGGACGGCGTTTCGTCGACCCAATCGAAAGGCATCGCCTGCTCTTCGTCGCTAACGATCCAAGGCTTGGTTAAAAGTGCGCGCTGCGCCCTTGGCGCCCACGCTGATGAATCCTAGAAGGCGGCGCCTGATCTGGCGCCGAACCGCTTCAGCGCCATCGCTAACGGGCAGAGTCCGGTAAACGCCGCCTGCAGCAGATTGACGCCGACGAAAGCCGTAAGCAAGAGCCACCATGGGCTGAACAACTGCGCCAGGAGCAGGCTCAAAAGGATCATGGCGCCTGCGAAGGCCATAACGATGCGATCAATGCTCATGACGTGAGTTCCTTTGATTTTGCGCGCGCGCGCGGTTTGGCCGGCTTGCCGCACTCCTCGGCGCAAAACATCTCGTAAAGCAGTCCGATGATTCGTGAGACGTTACCGTCGGCCAGGGAATAGTAGATCGTCTGGGATTCGCGGCGGGTCTTGACGAGCTTGTCCTCGCGCAGCCGTGCGAGATGCTGCGACAGCGACGATTGGCTCAGCCCGATCGCCTCCTGCAGCTTTGTCACCGACAGCTCGCCCGCGTGGAGCTGGCACAGCACCATCAGCCGATGACGGTTGGCCAGAGCCTTTAGAAAGCTCTCGGCCTCCGCAGCTTTCGGCGCGAGCTCAATCGCTTTTACATTCATGTTATCTAAATTATGATTATTGAATATAATTGTCAAGCGAGCGTATCGCAGGCGTGAAAGAGCGTTATGTCGCATTCATGCCGGCGCGAACACGGTATATTACGTTCATCTAATTTAATGGAATCGTCCGGCAGCGGATGAATTGCCAAGGGAGGTTGAAATGGTGGAATTTCGCGCGCCGACGCGCCGCTCCTTGATGTTGTTGTTGGGCGCGGCCGCCGCTGGATTTTCTGCGACGACGGCGCAGGCGAAGTCGAGCAAATCGGCGGCCGCCTATCGCGGCGCGCCGAACGGCCGGCAAAGCTGCGCCAACTGCTCCTGGTTCAACCCGCCATCGGGCTGCGGCGTGGTGAGCGGGCCCGTCAGCGCACGCGGCTGGTGCAATCTCTGGGGCTGACGCCACTGAAGGAAAGTCGGGCGGCGCCGCGCCGCCCGGTCCTTTCCTTTCCTGATCTTAAATTCGCTATTGCTAATTTAAGTTTTCTGCATATAACTGGGCTGCATGAGACAAATGCGCCGCCTCCATTTTTCGCCGACGACGGCGCTCCTCGCCGCGCTCGCCTTCTCCTCGGGCGCCAAGGCCGGAGAGGTCACGATCCGGGTCGCCCCGGTCGAGGACCTCAAGGCCGTCGTCGCTTCCGTGGAGCCTGCGCATCAACTGACGGCTAGGGCGCGAATCGGTGGGACGGTGAGCGCGCTCAAGATTAAAGAGGGCGACGACGTCGCCGGCGGCGCCGAGATCGCCTCGGTCGTCGACCAGAAGCTGTTTTTGCAGATGCAGGCGCTCGACCAGCGCATCCGCTCGCAGCAGGCCCAGCGCGACAAGGCGCAGTCCGACTTCGACCGCGCGCAGGAGCTTTTCCGCCGCGGCGTCTATACGAAGGCGCTGTTCGATCACGCGAAGACCGCGCTCGACGTCGCCGACCGCAACCTCGCCGCGCTGCGCTCGGATCGCAGCGTAATCGAACAACAGGCGGCGGAGGGCTCGGTGCGCGCGCCGGGGCCAGGGCGCATCCTCACCATTCCTGTCTCCGTCGGCCGCGTGGTGATGCCCGGCGAAACCATCGCGACGATCGCCGAGGACAAATACATCCTGCGCCTGCAACTGCCGGAGCGCCACGCGCGGTTCATGCGCGCCGGCGACAAGGTCGAGATCGGCGCGCGCGGCCTGCACGAAGAAGCGGGCGGCGAGCGCAAGCAGGGGCGCGTGCGCATCGTCTATCCCGAAATTCAGGGCGGCCGCGTCATCGCCGACGTCGATGTCGTAGGGCTCGGCGACTATTTTGTCGGCGAACGGGCCCGCGTTTACGTCACGACGGGCAAGCGCGACACGATCATCATCCCGCGCGCCGCCGTCTATCGACGCGCCGGCGTGGATTTCGTCCGCCTCGCGTCCGGCGAGGAGATCGTCGTTCAGCCTGGCGAAGCGCATGGCGACGGCGTCGAAATTCTCTCCGGCCTCCATGACGGCGACGTGGTGTCGACGCCATGAGCGATGAGTTTCGCCCGGGCATTTCCGGCACGCTGACGCGCGTCTTCATCAATTCGCCGCTGACGCCGCTCCTCCTGCTCGCCTCGATTCTCGTCGGGCTGATCGCGCTGCGCTCGCTGCCGCGCGAGGAGGAGCCGCAGATCTCCGTGCCGATGGTCGACATCATGGTGTCAGCCAACGGCTATAAGGCGGAAGACGCGATCGAACTCATCACGCGCCCGCTCGAGGACATCATCAAGGGCGTCAACGGCGTCGAGCACGTCTATTCGCAGACGCGCGACGACAATGTGGTGGTCACGGCGCGCTTTTACGTCGGCACGTCGCAGGACAACGCCGTCCTGCGCATCCACGACAAGATACGCGCCAACATCGGCGATCTGCCGAAAGGCATTCCCGAGCCGCTGATCGTCGGCCGCGGCATCGACGACGTCGCGATCGTCGTGCTCACGCTTTCGGCGAAGCCCGAGCGCGCCGATCGCTGGACCGACAATGGCCTCTATCAGGTCGCCGAGGAATTGCAGCACGACCTCACCAAGGTCAATGACGTCGGCTTAAGCTACATCGTCGGCGGCAGCCCTAATCAGATCCGCGTCGAGCCAGATCCCGAACGCCTGTCGCAATATGGCGTGACGCTCAATCAGCTTATCGACAAGCTGACCAACGCGAACCGTTCCTTTCTCGTCGGCGCGTTTCGCGAGGGCAATCGCGCCGTGCCCGTCGTCGCCGGCCAGACGCTACAAGGCGTCCCTGACGTCGGCCAGCTGCTGCTGACCACAAGAGACGGCCGCCCGGTCTATGTGAAGGACGTGGCCGAGGTGCGCGTCGGCGCCGCCGAGCCCGACCGGCGCAGCTGGACCATGACGCGAGGCGCGGCCGGCGGCCTCGATAAGCGCCCCGCCGTCAGCATTGCGATCGCCAAGCGCAAGGGTGCCAACGCCGTCGTCGTCGCCGATGAGATCATGCATCGGCTCGAGGCGGTCAAGGGCCGCATCGTTCCTGACGACATCGAGATCGCGGTGACGCGCGACTACGGCGAAACGGCGACCGAGAAAGCCAACGAACTGCTATTCCATCTCGCGCTGGCGACCGTCTCCATCGTGGCGCTCATTGTCGTGATGGTCGGCTGGCGCGAGGGCGTCGTCGTCTTCGTCATCATCCCGACGACCATCCTGCTCACGCTCTTCGCCTCCTGGCTGATGGGCTATACGATCAATCGCGTCAGCCTTTTCGCGCTCATCTTCTCGATCGGCATTCTCGTCGACGATGCGATCGTCGTCGTCGAGAACATCGTGCGCCATTGGCATATGCGCGGCTCGCGCAGCCTGATCGACACGGCCGTCGAGGCGGTGGCGGAGGTCGGCAATCCGACGATCGTCGCGACGCTCACGATCGTCGTCGCACTGCTGCCGATGATGTTCGTCTCGGGTCTGATGGGGCCTTATATGAGCCCCATTCCCGCGAACGCTTCGCTTGCGATGATCTTCTCCTTCTTCGTCGCCATGACGATTACGCCTTGGCTCCTGCTCAAGGTCGCCGGCAAGCGTTTCGCGCAGGAGCGCGTAGACGGCGTCGATCATGCGCATGAACGCGGCGCCATGGGCAATTTCTACGTGCGCGTGGCGACGCCCTTGCTCAAAGGCCGTAAGCGCTCGCAGTGGTTTCTTACGGCGGTCGGCCTCGCGACGCTTCTCTCAATGGCGCTCTTTGCAACGAAGACCGTGCGGGTGAAGCTTCTGCCATTCGATAACAAGTCGGAGATCGCCGTCGTCGTGGATTTGCCGCGCGGCGCTTCGCTAGAGGAAACGGACCGGGTGCTGACGGCGGCGGCGGAACGCCTCAAGGACATTCCGGAACTGACCTCCATTCAATCCTATTCGGGCGCCGCCGCGCCCTTCAACTTCAACGGCCTCGTGCGGCACTATTACATGCGCAGCGCGCCCGAGATGGGCGATCTGGCGATCAATCTCCAGCCCAAGGGCGAGCGCAGCCGCGCGAGCCATGCGATTGCGCTCGATATTCGCAAGAAGCTCGAGGGACTGCCGGCGCCCGAACACACCGCGATCAAGGTCGTCGAAGTGCCGCCGGGCCCGCCAGTGCTGTCGACGCTGCTCGCCGAAGTCTACGGACCCGATGCGCAATCGCGGCGCGATCTTGCGGCCAAGGTGCGCAAGGCTTTCGACGCCGTCGATTTCGTCGTCGACACCGACGACAGCTATGGTCAGCGCGCCGAGCGCCTGCGCTTCGAGATCGATCAGGAGGCGCTCGAATATCATGGCGTCGAGGAGCGCGCCGTCTATGACACGATCGGCGCCCTGGTCGGCGGCGTCAAAATCGGCTTTTCGCAAAAGGGCGGCGGCGCCAAGCCGGTCGACATTACGGTGGCGCTGCCGCGCTCCGCGATGACGCCTAGCGAGGGAATTCTTTCGACGCCGCTGCCCGCCGGCGGCACCGTGCGCCAGGGCGCCAATGTCGAACTCGGCGACGTCGTCAAGGCGACGCGCGAACTCGGCTCCTACCCGATCTTCCGTCACAACGGCCGCTTCGCCGAAATGGTCAGCGCCGAGGTCGCCGGCCGTTTCGAAGCGCCAATCTATGGCATGCTCGCGGTCGAAGACGCGATCAACAAGATGGACTGGGGACCTTCGGGACCGCCGACGATCAAATATCACGGCCAGCCGCTCGACGATTCGCAGCCGACGCTGCTCTGGGACGGCGAGTGGGAAGTGACCTATGTCACCTTTCGCGACATGGGCGCAGCCTTCATGGTGGCGCTGCTCGGCATCTACCTTCTCGTCGTCGCGCAGTTCGGCTCGTTCAAACTGCCGCTGGTCATCCTGGCGCCGGTACCGCTGACGCTCGTCGGCATCGTCATCGGCCACATCTTGTTCAACGCCGCCTTCACCGCGACATCGATGATCGGCTTTATCGCGCTCGCCGGAATCGTCGTGCGCAATTCCATCCTGCTCGTCGACTTCATCCGGCATTTACGGGCGCGCGGCATGACGCTGCGCGCCGCGCTGATCGAGGCGGGCGCGGTGCGCTTCAAGCCCATCTTTCTCACCGCCGCCGCGGCGATCATCGGCGCGGCCTTTATTCTCACCGATCCGATCTTTCAGGGTCTCGCCATTTCGCTCGTCTTTGGCCTCGCCTCGTCGACGGCGCTCACCCTGCTCGTCATCCCCGCGATCTATGTCGTCCTGCGCGACGACGAAACGCCAAGGAGCGCCTCATGACCGAAGACTGGGCGGCCCTCGCCAAGAAGCTTTCCGCCGACATCCGCGAATTGCGGGTCGGCTCGCCCGAGGTGATGAAAGCCTTTTCGGCGATGGCGATCTCGGCGGGCGCGCAAGGCGTGCTCGACGCCAAGACAAAGGAACTGATCGCGCTTGCGGTCAGCGTCGCAGTGCGCTGCGACGATTGCATCGCCTTTCACGCCAAAGCCGCGTCGCAGCGCGGCGCCACGCGCGAGGAGGTGATGGAGACGCTCGCCATGAGCATCTACATGGGCGCCGGACCGTCGGTGATGTATGCGAGCCATGCGCTCGCCGCCTTCTCCCAGTTCGACGCCGAAAAGCAAGCCTGAGACGAAAGGAACGAAAATGACTCTGGGCTCTCTCCTGTCTAAACTCGCCGGCGGCGGCTCGGCGCCGACTATCGAGCATGACGATTTCTGCCGCGTCGTCGCGGACAAGTCCTGCGCCGTCGTTGACGTGCGCGAGCCGCACGAATATGGCGCCGGCCATGTGCCGGGCGCCAAGAACATGCCGCTCTCGAGCTTCGATCCGACGAAGCTTCCGAAGGGCGACGTAGTTCTGATCTGCCAGGCGGGCGGCCGATCGGCGAAGGCGCTTGCGCAGGCGCAAAGCGCCGGCCGGAAAGACATTCGCCATTATGCGCCGGGCACCGGCGGCTGGCGCGCACGCGGCGGCGCGGTGGAGTGACAGCCACGCCGAGCGTTTTAGAGACCTCTCTCATCCCCGACGCTGCGCGCGTCGGGGATCCTGAACGCGGCTGATCACGAACCGCGCATTCGCGTCGCGAAGCGCTACGCCGCCTTGCCGACCTTGGTCGCTTCCGAGACCTCGTTGATCTTGCCGGTCTTCACATCATAGACGTAGCCGTAGATCGGGATGTTCTTCGGCACCAGCGGATGCGAACGGATGCGCGCGACGTCCTGCGCGACGCTCTCCTCCTGATTCTTGATCGTGTGCCATTTGATGAAGTGGCCGGCCGCGCAGCCGCCGCCATGTTGAGGGTTCGACCAGTTCTTGCCGTCGAAACTCGCCGTGGCGAGGCTGTCGTCCAGCAGGTCGCTCATGATCTCGTCGCAGAAGAGCTCCATGCCGCAATTGGTGTGGTGAATGACGAACCACTCCTTGGTGCCGAGCAGCTTGTGAGAAATCACCAGCGAGCGAATCGCGTCGTCCGACGCGCGACCGCCGGCGTTGCGGATCACATGCGCGTCGCCTTCCGAAAGGCCGGCGTATTTTGCCGGATCAAGACGCGCGTCCATGCAGGTCAGGATTGCGAAACCGCGCGCCGGCGGCAGCGCGAGTTCGCTCTTCTTACCGAAATCGGCGGCGTAAGCGTTGTTTGCGGAGACAACTTCGTTGACGATCTGGCTAGCCATCTCTCTCTCCCTTGTTGCGTTCGTTGCTTCTAAATTTTTTTGACCTGCCTCAACATTGAAGCGCTTCAGCTTGCTTTTCAAGCAGAGGAACAGCGCGATCTTCGTGACATAGTCGCTTGACGGTCCGCGATATATATTTCGAGAGCGATGGAGCTGATACTGTATAACATTCACGCGAACGCTCTCGCACGCCGTAGGAGATGGTTTTAAAAAATGTCCGATCACGCGCATCTGTTCCCGGGTTTTGCTTCGCATTGGATCGACGCGCCGGCTGGAAAAATATTCGCCCGCGTCCGTGGCGAGGGCTCGCCGGTGATCCTGTTACACGGGTTCGGCGAAACCCATGTCGCCTGGCATAAGATCGCGTCGACGCTCGCGAAACGGTTCACGGTCGTCGCAATGGATCTTCGCGGCTACGGATGGTCGTCCGTCCCGGCGAGCGAAAAGGGCGAGCATTACACGAAGCGGGAGATGGCCGCCGACGTCGTGTTGGTTATGGAATCTCTCGGTCATGCGCGCTTCGCGCTCGTCGGGCACGACAGGGGCGCGCGCGTCGGCCAGCGCCTCGCGCTCGACCAGCCCGGCCGGCTCGACAAGATTGCGCTCATCAATATCGCGCCGGTTGACGATGATTTCGGCGATGGCGATCTGCAGCGCGTCGGACGCGCGCGCTTCCTCGCTGCTGACGCGCCCAAGCCAGAAGAGCTGATCGGCCTCGATCCCGTCGGCTTTCTCGACGATGCGCTGATGAACGCGACGAAAGCGAAGTCGCTGGACGTATTTGGCGCGGACGCGCTCGCCGCCTATCGTCAGGCCTTCAACGATCCGGCGCGCATCCACGCTTTCTGCGAGGATTTTCGCGCCGGGGCGACCTCCGACCGCGAGCAGCTTGCCGCCGACAAAGCCGAAGGCAGGAAACTCGCGATGCCGACGCTGATCGTCGCGGGCGATGCGACATTCCCCGCAAATGGCCCTTCGCTCGTCGCCGCCTGGCGCGAATGGGGCGACGACATCGCCGAGGCGCGCGTCGACTCCGGACTTTATCCAATGGAGGAGGCGCCGGCGGAGACGCTCGCCGCCTTGGAAAAATTCCTGTGAGCCTCTATCGCGGGAAAACAGTCGCGCTCGCGCTCGGCGGCGGCGGCGCCCGCGGGCTCGCGCATATTTGCGTGCTTGAAGCGCTCGACGATCTGGGGGTGCGGCCCGTCGCCATCGCCGGCGCCTCGATCGGCGCCATCGTCGGCGCCGCCTATGCGGCTGGCTTTTCCGGCGCGGAGCTGCGCGCCCACACGCAAGCCATCCTCAAGAACCGCATCGGACTCGCGCGCCGGCTGCTCCATGCGCGGGCGCGCGGACGCAAGCGGCTTCTTTCCCGCGTCGCGCATCCGCTGCTGTTCGACGGCGAACGCTTTCTTCAGGCCTTTTGGCCCCACGGCATGCCTGATCGTTTCGAAGAATTGAGCATTCCGCTGCAGGTCGTCGCCACGGATTTTCGCCGACGCGTCGAGGCGGTTTTCGCGACGGGGCCCTTGCGTCCCGCCGTCGCGGGGTCCATGGCGATCCCGGGCGTCGTGCGCGCCGCCCAGAGCGATCACGGCTATTTCGTCGATGGCGGCCTGGTCAATCCGCTCCCCTACGATCACCTCTGGGGGCTTGCCGACATTGTCATCGCCGTCGACGTCTCCGGCAATTTCGGCGTCGAGACCGGCAAGGGGCCGCCGTCCGCTTTCGAGACGATGATCGTCGCGAGCCAGATCATGATGAACGCGATCAGCTCGCGCATGATCGCCGAGCGCCCGCCAGACGTCCTGATCCGGCCCGAGGTGCATCAATATCTCGCGCTCGACCTCTTCAAGGCCTCGCGCATCTTCGCCGCCGGAGACGCCTGCCGCGATACGCTGCGTCACGGGCTGGCGCAGGCCGCGCTACGGCTGGAAGCTCACCGCCGCGCCTGAAAGAAGTCGCGTAGCAACGTCGCCGCCTCGCTCTCGCGAATGCCGCCGTAGACTTCAGGCCGATGATGGCAGGTGGGCTGCGCGAAGAACCTCGGCCCGTGCTCCACCGCGCCGCCCTTCGGATCGCTCGCGGCGTAATAGAGCCGCCGGATGCGCGCGAAGCTGATCGCGGCCGCGCACATGGCGCAGGGCTCGAGCGTCACATAGAGATCGCAGTCGACGAGGCGCTCCGAGCCGATCGCGACGCAGGCTTCGCGGATGACGAGCATTTCAGCATGCGCGGTCGGATCGCGGTCGCGCAGCGTTCGGTTTCCTGCTGCGGCGATGACGGCGCCGTTACGCATAAGCGCCGCGCCGACCGGAACTTCGTCCGCCGCCGCAGCGGCGCGCGCCTGGTCGAAGGCGGCGCTGAAAGGATCCTTGCCGTTCATTCCCGTCTCTCTTGCGCAATGGCGCTTCAAAGCGCGCTGCCCGCCTGCTATCAGAACCCATGAAAGAAAAGAACCGCAACGAGAGACCGGCGCAAAAAGGCGGCGACCGGCCTATGCGACGTCGCGCCAAGGAAGCGCCTGCGCCGAACGCTGTCGGGCGCAAAGACGCAAGGCCGACAAAGCCGCGCTTTGACAATCCGCGCTTTGACAAAGCCGCCTCGCGCGGCGCCGAAAGCGCGCGCGACAAGCGACCCGTAAAGAAGCGCGGCGCCGAGCCTGCGCCCGCGCCGCAAGCAAAGGCCTTCGAGGGCGAGCGGATCGCCAAGGTCATGGCGCGCGCGGGAGTCTGTTCGCGCCGCGACGCAGAGCACTGGATCGCGGAAGGCCGCGTCGCCGTTAACGGCCGCGTGCTGACAAGTCCCGCGTTCAATGTGCAGGAAAGCGACAAGATCACGATCGACGGCGCGCCGATGCAGGCGCGCGAGCGCACGCGGCTCTTTCTCTTCCACAAGCCCGCGGGCTATGTCACCACCGCGCGCGACGAAGAAGGCCGGCCCACGGTTTTCTCTTTTCTCGAGGAACGCCACCCCGATCTGCCGCGTCTCGTCAGCGTCGGCCGGCTCGACATCAATACCGAAGGGCTGCTGCTGCTCACCAATGACGGCGGGCTGGCGCGCACGCTCGAACTGCCGGCGACCGGCTGGACCCGGCGCTATCGCGTGCGCGCGCACGGCGACATCGATCAGGCGCAGCTCGATTCGCTGCGTAACGGCGTGACGATCGAGGGCGTCAATTATGCGCCGATCGAAGCGCGGCTCGAGCGCGAGCAAGGCGCCAACGCCTGGATCGCGATGAGCCTCACCGAGGGCAAGAACCGCGAGATCAAGCGCGTCATGGCGCATCTCGGGCTCGACGTGACGCGGCTGATCCGCGTGTCCTATGGGCCGTTCCAGCTCGGCGATCTCGCGGAAGGCGCAGTCGAGGAAGTTCGTCTGAAAACGCTACGCGAACAATTGGGCAAATCGCTGGCCGAACTCGCCGGCGCGGATTTCGCGACGCCGCTGCGCGAAAAGACGCCTGCGGAGCAGCAAGAGACTCGCCAGCACGCCGAGAAACGTCCGCGAAAACACGTCTCCACGCTGCGCAAAGAGCAGGACAGACGACGCGAGGCCGGGCCCCGCGCGCGCGTGACGCGCGACGCCGTCGCCGACCGCAAGGGTCGCGCGGTCGCGGTCGAGCGCGTGACGCCTGTTCAACGCAAGGCGCAAGAGGAAAATCAGTCGCGCAACGCGCGGCGCTTCGAAGCGATGCGCGGCGATGGCGCGCCGAGGAGAAGCGGGCGGTTCCAGCGTCCCGCGGACGACGGCAGGCCGCGCGATGAGCGTTTCCCTCGCGACGAGGGTCCTCGCCGCGAGCGGGCCGCGACCGGGTCGCGTCGGCCGCCGCGCTCGGACGAGCACGGCGGAGCGCGTCCTGCACGAGCGACGGGCGCGCGCGGGCCGCAGAGGCGCGACGAACGTTCACGCGACACGCAGAGATTCGAGCAACGGCCGGACGACCGCGCGAGCAGTCGCAAAAATTATCGGACGCCCGATCGTGAGGACGCACGTTTCGAGAGGCGCCCGCCGAGCCGCGACGGCGACGAGGCTCGACGTGATGCGCGCGGCGCCAGCGCGACGCGCCAGGAGCGGCCGCGGAAATTCGACAGACCGCGCAGCGGGGAGCGCGAATTCTCAGCAGGCGAACGCTCGTCTGGCGCGCGCAAATTTGATCGGCCCCGCGCCGCCGCAGACGCGCGGCCCGCACGAAGCGGCGAAGCGCACAAGGGTCCCCGCACAGGTCCTCGCAGCGGGCCAGGCAAAGGTCCGGCTGGCGGCCGAGGCGCGCCGCGCAAGGGACCGCCTAAAGGACCGCGCAAAGGACCGCCGAAGGGACCGCGCAAGCCGCGCGGCGAATAAGCCATGCGCATCGTCGGCGGCGCCCTGCGCGGTCGGTCGCTTTCGGCGCCGCGCTCGCAGGCGATCCGGCCAACGTCCGAGCGCCTGCGCGAATCCGTCTTCGACATTCTCGCGCATCGCTTCGGCGATGCGGCGTCGGGCGCGAATGTCGTCGATCTCTTCGCCGGGGCCGGCGCGCTCGGGCTAGAAGCCTTGTCGCGCGGCGCCGCGCGCGCGCTTTTTGTCGATGACGGCGCTGAGGCCCGCGCCTTGCTGCGCGCCAATATCGAAGCGCTTGGACTGGGCGGCGTCACCCGCCTCTTCCGCCGGGACGCGACGAAGCTCGGCGCCGCGCCGCCCGGCGAGCAGTTTTCGCTGGCCTTTCTCGATCCGCCCTATGGCAAGGATCTCGCGACGCCCGCGCTTGCCGCGCTTGTAGAAGGTGGATGGCTTGCGCCGGGCGCCGTCGTCGTCATCGAAGAGAGCGCAAAGGCGCAAGTCGATTTGCCGCCGCCCCTGCTGCGCGAAGACGAACGCCGCTACGGCGACACGCAATTCGTCTTCGCGCGCTACGCCGCCTAGCGTTCGTCAGAACGCGGCTTCACGCCTTATTCGAAGGCGACCTGAACTTTCGTCACTGCGCGATCGAACAGGCCCGTGGGCAAATAGCATAGCGGATTTGTCGCGAGCGGCGCTTCCCTGCAGTGCTCGTGATCGGTCGTCCAGGCGTAACCCGCCTGCGCCATGCAGCCCGTAATGTATTTGCGAATCAGGCGATCCGGATCCAGGCGACGATTTTGCGGATATGCCGATTCACCATCCAACTCGCAGGCCGATGTCTGAATCTGCTGCGCCTTGTAGAAGGACGAGCTGGAGCCGATCAAACCGGCTTCGGCGCCGACGACCATCGCCAATCCGCCGAGGAACGCCGCAACGGCCGTCACCCTGCTTATTCTGAACTGCACGTCGAGCAGTGAAAGCACGCCGACTGTCGCCAAGGCGACGCCGACGAAAATCAACACGAGAATCATGACCCTTCTCCGATGTCAGAGGAGTTTGTTGGCGCCGCCGGATGAGAGACGGACATGCTTCGTAGATGCCGCAAACGGCGCAGGCGTACAGCCGATCCTTGCGTTTTCGTTCGACGTCGCTTGGCGTCGACGCAAGAACGCAACGAGGCTCGATTGACGGGATTGTGTGCGCCAAACGCGACAAGGTCTGCGACTTAGTCACGGCTCGCGAAGCGTCGCTCCAGAGCAGAAAGGACGCCGCTACAGTCTCTTCTTCAATTCATAGAGCGCCGCCAGCGCTTCACGCGGCGTCATTTGATCCGGATCGATTCCCTTAAGCGCGTCGCGCAACCCATCCTTCGTCGACGGCTTGTCAGCGACGCGCGCAAAGAGCGGCAGATCATCGATCAATGTCTCGACAGGGGCGCGACGATCGGCCGCTTCCAACTCCGCGAGAATGGCGTGCGCACGCGCGACGACGCTTGCCGGCAAACCGGCAAGCTGTGCGACATGCACGCCATAGGAGCGGTCCGCGGTGCCTTTGATCACCTCATGCAGAAACACCACCTCGCCCGCGTGATCCGTCACCTTCATCGTCAAATTGACGAGGCGCGGCAGTCTCTTCGCAAGCTGCGTCAACTCGTGGAAATGGGTGGCGAAGATCGCGCGCGAGCGGTTGATTTCATGCAGATGTTCGATCGTCGCCCAGGCGATCGACAGGCCGTCGAATGTCGCCGTGCCGCGACCGATCTCGTCGAGAATGACGAGAGAGCGCGGCGTCGCGCAGTTCAGGATCGCCGCAGTCTCGACCATCTCGACCATGAAGGTCGAGCGTCCGCGGGCGAGATCGTCCGAGGCGCCGACGCGAGAGAAGAGCCTGTCGATGACGCCGATGCGGGCCGACTGGGCGGGGACGTAAGAGCCTGCCTGCGCGAGGAGGGCGATGAGCGCGTTCTGGCGCAGATAGGTCGACTTGCCGGCCATGTTCGGCCCGGTGACGACAGCGATCCGGCCGCCGTCGAGCTCGCAGTCATTCGCGGCGAAGGCCTTGCCCTGCGACTGTAGCGAGGCTTCGACAACCGGATGTCGGCCGCCGATGATCTCGAAGTCCAGCGAAGCGTCGATCGTCGGGCGCGTCCAGCCGCGCTTCTCCGCGACTTCGGCAAGCGCGCTATAGAAATCGAGCCGCGCGAAAGCTTCGGCGAGCCGCTGCAAATCTTCGGCGCGCGCGCAAACCTCGGCGACCAGCGCGTCGAACATCGCCAATTCCCGCGCGACGGCGCGGTCGGCGGCGGAAGCGATCTTGGCTTCCAGCTCGACGAGTTCGCGCGTCGAAAAGCGCATCGCATCGGCCATGGTCTGGCGGTGCGTGAAAGTCGCGTCAAACGGCGGCCGCAGCAGCTTCTCGCCATGCGCCAGCGACACTTCGAGAAAGAAGCCGAGGAAATTATTGTGTTTGATCTTGAGCCTTGTTTCGGTGAGCTCGGCATAGCGGCCCTGCAGCTCGGCGATTACCTTCCGGCTTGCGTCGCGAAGGCGCCGCGCGTCGTCCAACTCTGAATCGCGGCCCTCACGAATGAAATCGCCATTGCGCTTGTCCAGCGGCAGATTGTCTTTCAAGCTTGCGGCGATTTCGCCGGCGAGCGCGACATCCGCCTGAGACAGCGTGCGAACCTCATTCGCGATTTCCGATGGCGGATCACATTGCGCAAAGAGAGCGGCGATACCCGTTGCGGCCTCCAGCGCGACGCCGACGCTTGCAAGATCGCGCGGTCCGCCGCGCTCGAGAGAAAGCCGCGACAGCGCGCGGGAGAGATCCGGCGCGCGCGCAAGCCTTGCGCGCAGCGCCCCCCGCAGATCAGGCCATTCGAAAAAGAAGGCGGTCGCGTCGAGCCGCGCCGCGATCGCTCGCGCGTCCGTCAGGGGGGCCGCAATCCGCTCCGCCAGCAGCCTGGCGCCGGCCGGCGTCACCGTGAGGTCGACCACCGACAACAGCGAACCCTCGCGCGCGCCGGAGAGCGTCCGCGTCAGTTCGAGATTGGCGCGCGTCGCCGCATCGATCTCGAGCGCCGTCAGCTCGCGCAGGTTCGTCGGACGCGAAAGCGCCGGGCGCTGTCCTTTTTGCGTGCGCTCGACGTAGAGAATCGCCGTCGCGGCCGCCGCAAGCTGGCAGTCGCTGAGAGCGCCGAAGCCGTCGAGAGTCGCAACGGCGTAAAAATCCATGAGACGTCGCGCGGCGTCGGCGCCGTCGCCAATATCGCGGCCGATCGGCGCGACGGGAACGCCCGTCGCTTCGAAGATCGCCGAAAGCGGAGAGTCCCTGCAGAGCGCGTCAGCGGCGACGATCTCGCGCGGCTCCAGCCGCGCGATCTCGGCGTTAAGGGCTGTCTCTTCGCACGCGCAGACCGTGAAGGCGCCTGTCGATATATCGACGCTGGCAAGTCCGTATCGCCAACGGCTGTCTTCCCCGCGCAGGCGCGCGATCGCCAGAAAGGCGTTGGGTCTCGCCGGATCGAGCAGCGCGTCTTCGGTGATCGTGCCAGGCGTGACGAGCCGCACGACGTCGCGTCGCACGACAGATTTTGCGCCGCGCTTTTTTGCTTCCGCAGGATCTTCGATCTGCTCGCAGACGGCGACGCGATGGCCGAGCGCAATGAGCTTTTGCAGGTAGTCGTTGGCGCGCTCCACCGGCACGCCGCACATCGGAATGTCTTCGCCAAGATGCTTGCCGCGCTTGGTGAGCATGATGCCGAGCGCGCGCGACGCCGTCTGCGCGTCTTCGAAAAACAGTTCGTAAAAATCGCCCATGCGATAGAAGAGCAGGCAATCGGCGTTCGCCGCCTTGATCTCGATATATTGCGCGATCATCGGGGTCGCGCGCGTCAGCGCTCTGTCCTGGGACGTTTCGGCGGAGGCGGGCGCGGCGTGCTTCATCTCCGCCAGTTTAACGGCCTCGCGGCGCGAGCGCCACGCGGCGTGGCCTCTTGCATGTGGACGACGCGCCTGCGTGAGGTTAGATTTGCCTGTTGCTTTGCCAAATTTTTACTGGAGGTTTCGATGATTTCCGTCATCAATCGCATTCTCGCAATTGCTGTGACGGCCAGCGGGCTTTGTTCCGCCGCTTTGGCCACCGAGCGGGTCGCGCCTGAATCGCTGAATCCGTGGCGCGTTTCGCCCCCTGTCTTTCCCCAGCCAAAGCAGCGGGCGAACGTCAGCGGCTTTGTCTGTGCGCCGAACGCGCCGGAATTTTGCCTCGCCGTCACAGACGAAGGACATGAGGCGGCTTTCGTGCGGTTGACGGACGGGCAATTGACGCCCGGCGCGCCTTTTTCATTGCCGATCGCAGCCGACGAATTCGACGCCGAAGGCGCCGCAGCAGACGGCGAATTTTTCTATATTGTCGGATCCCACTCCGTGAAGCGAAAGAGCTGCGAGGATCATCTCGCAAACAGGACTGTGCTTCGTTTCGGCGCCGATCAGGCGAAGCGACTGCCTCGCGCGATCGAATCCAGAAACCAGCTCTGGCACATCATTGAGCGGCTGCCGGAATTCGCCGGTCACGCCGGTCCGCAGGCCTGTCTCGGCGACGATCCTCCGAAAGATGCGAAACATCTGAAAGGCAGACAAGGCGTCAACATCGAAGGAGTCGCGGCCAAGAACGGACGACTTTATTTTGGCTTCCGCGGCCCCGCGACAAACGGCGAAGCGTTGATCGTCGGCGTTGACGCGAAAGCGCTGTTCGAAGGCAGCGACGCCGCGCCGAGCGTTTCCCGCATTCGCGTAGGAGAGAAGCGCGGCATTCGCGATCTGACAGTCGCCGGCGATGCGCTCCTCGCGCTCGTGGGTCCGGACGACGACGAGAAGGCGTCGGGCTATTCGATTTTCCGCATTGATCAGCCTCGTCAAGGCGTCGCGCAGGCAAGCGAACTCGCGGTTCTCAATCTGGATAATGCGCCCCGAGACGCGAAGAACGATCCCATCAAGCCGGAGGCGATTGCTCTGCTTGACCTCACTCCTGAGCGCTACCGTCTTCTCGTCCTCTCGGACGGCGGAGAGGACGGAGCGCCGCTGGTCTTCGACATTCCCCGCAAGCCATGAACAAAGCCCCGGAAGAGCGATCTTCCGGGGCTTCTTCTGTCGCGCGCTAGCCTAGTTCCACAGCGCCAGCAGGATGATGAGCGGTATTGGCACGCCGAGCATCCAGAGCAAGACAGACCGGAACATTTTGACCTCCTTTTAGAAGCGAGAGAGCGATGCGACGCCGATGTTTTCATCGCGGTGTCGTCCGCCCAGGGTGGCGCCGGCCCAGGCCGCCGCCCCGCCGATGAGCATTGTCGCGGCGGAAAGGAAGGCGAGAACGATGCCTGTCTTGCGCGCCGTCTCCGCGGTCTCCTTCGCCTTGGCGTTATCTTCGCGCAGGCGTTCAGCTGTTGCGTCGACGCGCCTTTCCGCGTCCTGCGGCGCGAGGCCGGTGCGAGAAGCGAGAACATTGACGAGATAAGCGCGATCTTCCCCGGAGATTTCGCCTGACGCCATGCCGCGCTCAACGATGCGCTTGACGATTGCGCGAGGATATTCCGCGGGCATAGGCATGTTCACGCCTCTGGCGCTCACGTCGCCGTCTCCCCGCAACAGAAAGTCGACGCGCTCCTCGGCCGGATTGACGGCGGGCGCGAGCGTGGACGCCTCGGTTCTCCCCGTGTCCGACAACGCGGCGGAAACGCCGGTCTTCGCGAGCTGGAAAATTGAAACGCCCGTGATCAGCGCGAACACCACCATCGCCGCAGCCCAAAGCACCAGACCATGGACCCCGTCGCGCACCTCCACCTCCTCTGGCGTAGCGTCCGCCGAGCGCCGGCGCAGCCGACCCGTGACGTAGCCGCCGAGCGCGAAGCTCGAAACCGTGATCCACAACATCCACAGGGTGAGTGCGACAAGATGCACGGCCAAAGACGACCCTTCATAGGGCGACGTCAGCGAGAGCCCGATGGCCGTGCCGAACGCGCCCATCACGAAGGAGATCGCTCCTGCGACCGCGGCGCCGGCGAGGATCGCCGCCCAATCGGTATTCGTGGAGCGCGCGGACGCCTCTCGAACGCCGGCCAGCGCTGCTGTCTCTCCGCGCGAGGCCCTGACGTCAACGCCTCTTTCAGCAAAGTCGGTCATCTGCCGTCTCCCTCAACGGAGGCCAACAAAGGATAAAATCGCCATGACGACGACGATAAGCCCGACGAGATAGATGATGCCGTTCATTGAAACCTCCATCCCAGCGCTTTGAACAGTCCTAAACTGAGCCGCGGCTTGGAAGGCGGCGCATGCCCTAAAACTCTGACGCTTCGCCATTGTTCCGCGACGCTTTGCGCCGGAGGCTTCATGGCGAAACGCTTGTGGACACGGCCACGCTCCGGTTATTGTCGGCTTTGTTGCATCGCAGCAGGAGACGCCTGCAAAAGGACAGATATGGCCGACGACATGGCGAATAGCCGCGCGGAAGGAGAGCAGCGCGCGGCTATTTCAGACAAGGAAGCGCTGCTGTTTCATTCCCGCGGCCGGCCAGGCAAGCTGGCGGTCGTCGCATCGAAACCGATGGCGACTCAGCGCGATCTTTCGCTCGCCTATTCGCCGGGCGTCGCCGTGCCGGTGCTCGCCATCGCAAAAGACCCATCTGCGGCCTTCGACTATACGACGCGCGGCAATATGGTCGCCGTCATCACCAACGGCACGGCGATCCTGGGGCTTGGCGATCTCGGCGCGCTTGCGGCAAAGCCGGTGATGGAGGGCAAGGCCGCGCTGTTCAAGCGTTTCGCCGACATCGATTCGATCGATCTCGAGATCGACGCGAAGGACGTCGACGCATTCGTCAACGCCGTGCGCTATCTCGGACCGTCATTCGGCGGAATAAATCTCGAAGACATCAAGGCCCCGGAATGCTTCGTCATTGAGGAGCGGCTGCGCGACCTCATGGACATTCCGGTCTTTCACGACGACCAGCATGGAACGGCGATCATCTCTTCCGCCGGCATTCTCAACGCGCTGCTGCTGACCGGTCGTGACATCCGCGAAGCGAAACTCGTCTGCAACGGCGCTGGCGCGGCCGGGATCGCCTGCCTTGATCTGGCGAAGGCGCTCGGATTCGATCCGCGCAACGTCATCCTGTGCGACACCAAGGGGGTCGTCTACCGTGGTCGCCAGGAAGGCATGAATCAGTGGAAGAGCGCGCACGCCGTCGACACCAAGGCGCGCACGCTCGCCGAGGCGCTTGAAGGCGCCGATATCTTCTACGGCCTCTCCGTCAAGGGCGCCCTGTCGCCAAAAATGCTTCTCAGCATGGCCGACGATCCGATCGTCTTCGCCATGGCCAATCCCGATCCCGAGATCACGCCTGAAGAAGCGCGCGCCACTCGTTCCGACGTGATCATCGCGACCGGGCGTTCCGACTATCCCAACCAGGTCAACAACGTCCTCGGCTTTCCCTATATCTTTCGCGGCGCGCTCGACGTTCGCGCGCGCACGATCAACATGGAGATGAAGATCGCCGCGGCGCAGGCGCTCGCCGAACTCGCGCGGGAGGACGTGCCGGACGAAGTCGCCAACGCCTATCGCGGCGCGCGGCCGCGTTTCGGCCGCGACTACATCATCCCCGCGCCGTTCGATCCGCGCCTCATCTCCATCATTCCGCCCGCCGTGGCGCTGGCGGCGATGGACACCGGGGTCGCGCGGCGACCGATCGTCGACATGAAAGGCTACCGCGCCGAGCTTTCAGCGCGCCGCGATCCGATCGCGGGCCTGATGCAGACGATTCACGAACGCGTGCGGCGTGATCCGAAACGCGTGGTCTTCGCGGAGGGCGAAGAGGAGCAGGTGATCCGCGCCGCACTGTCGTTCGTGCATCAGGGTTTCGGACGCGCCGTGCTCGTCGGGCGGGAGGATCGTGTCAGGGAAGCTGCGGCGAACGCCGGACTCGAACTTCCCGCGGAGATCGAAATCCACAACGCCAAGCTTTCCCACCGCAACGCGGTCTATGCGCAATTCCTGTTTGAACGCCTGCAGCGCAAGGGTTTTCTGATGCGCGACTGCCAGCGGCTGATCAATCAGGACCGCAATCATTTCGCCGCCGCCATGGTGGCGCAGGGCGACGCCGACGCCATGGTCACGGGCGTGACGCGCAATTTCTCGCATGCGCTCGAGGACGTGCGGCGCGTCGTCGACGCAAAGCCCGGTCACCGCGTCATCGGCGCCTCGCTCATTCTCGCCAACGGCCGCGTCGTCGTCGTCGCCGACACCGCGATCACCGAAATGCCGGACGCCGAAGAGCTGGCCGAGATCGCCATCGAAGCGGCGGGGGTGGCGCGTCGCATCGGCCTCGAGCCGCGCGTCGCCATGCTGGCCTTCTCGACCTTCGGCTATCCGCCGGGCGAACGCACGGCGCGCGTGCATCAAGCAGTCAGAGTGCTGGACCAGCGGCGGGTGGATTTCGAATATGAGGGCGAGATGGGCGCCGACATTGCGCTGAACAAAGAGCTGATGAGCGCCTATCCGTTTTCGCGCCTCACCGACACCGCGAACGTCCTTGTCATGCCGGCGTTTCATTCGGCGGCTATTTCGACAAAAATGTTACAGGAACTGGGCGGCGCGACCGTGCTCGGGCCGCTGATCGTCGGACTCGACAAACCGATCCAAATCGTCCAACTCGGCGCGACGGATACGGAGATCGTCAATATGGCGGCGCTCGCCGCCTTTGGCGTCGGGGGCTGATTCGTTCTTGCGTCGGGAATGAACTGGCTCGCGCGCCGCCGCGGCGATTTCGTTCCTTGGGGGGTTCGAAGCGGCGGGGCGAAGCGCCAGACGCTTTCTTCTGATCGCCGCCCAGCGCTCCTGAGCATGGGATGATCGGCGCGGCGCGCGTCCGATAGCAAAGAGGCGATTGATGAACATCACAATGATTGGCTCGGGCTATGTAGGTCTCGTTTCGGGCGCTTGCTTTGCGGACTTCGGCCATAACGTCGTTTGCGTCGACGCCGACTCGAGCAAGATCGAGCGCCTGAAGGCCGGCGTCATTCCGATCTACGAGCCTGGCCTCGACGAACTCGTCGCCAATAACGTCGAACAGAACCGCCTCTCTTTCACCACCGACCTCGAACCGGCGGTCAGGGGCGCGGACGCGGTGTTCATCGCCGTGGGCACGCCGTCGCGGCGCGGCGACGGACATGCGGATCTATCCTTCGTCTACGCCGCGGCGCAAACAATCGCCAAGGCGCTCGAGGGATTCACGGTCATCGTCAACAAATCAACGGTGCCCGTCGGCACCGGCGACGAGGTCGAGCGCATCATTCGCGAAGTGAACCCAGACGCCGATTTCTCGGTGGTTTCCAATCCTGAATTCCTGCGCGAAGGCGCCGCGATCGAGGATTTCAAGCGTCCGGACCGCGTCGTCATCGGAGTCGAAGATGCGCGCGCCCGCGAGGTGATGGAGGAGATCTACCGGCCGCTGTCCCTGAACGCGCCGCCGCTCGTCTTCGTCGGGCGCCGCACGTCGGAGCTCACCAAATATGCGGCGAACGCCTTCCTCGCGACGAAGATCACCTTCATCAACGAGATCGCCGATCTGTGCGAAAAAGTCGGCGCGGATGTGCAGGAGGTCGCGCGCGGCATCGGCCTCGACAAGCGCATCGGCGCGAAATTCCTGCACGCCGGGCCAGGCTATGGCGGCTCCTGCTTTCCAAAGGACACGCTGGCGCTGATCAAGACCGGACAGGACGAAGGCGCTGCGCTGCGCATCGTCGAAACCGTCGTCGCCGTCAATGACGCCCGCAAGCGCGCGATGGCGCGCAAGGTCATCCATGCGCTCGGCGGCTCGGTGCGCGGCAAGAAGATCGCGCTCCTGGGATTGGCCTTCAAGCCCAACACCGACGACATGCGCGACGCGCCGTCGCTCGCCATCGTCGCTTCGCTGGCCGGCGACGGCGCGCAGGTGCACGCCTACGACCCCGAAAGCATGGAGCAGGCGCGTCCGCTGATGCCGGAGGTCACCTTCCACGACAACGCCTATTCGGCGCTGGAAGGCGCCGACGCGCTTGCCATCGTCACTGAATGGGACGCCTTCCGCGCGCTCGATCTCGATCGGGTGAGGAGCCTCTTGAAGCAGCCGATCATCGTCGATCTGCGCAACGTCTATCGTCCCGGCGACGTGCGCAAGCGCGGCTTCACCTATGTGAGCGTCGGAAGAGTTTAAGATGGATGACGCGGAGCGCGCAGGATGACAAACGACGAAAGCGCCATTCGCGAACTGATCGAAGCATGGATGGTCGCCAGCAAAACTGGCGACCATACGGCCGTGCTCGAAATGATGACGGATGACGTGATTTTCATGACGCCGGGCGGAAGGCCCTTTGGGAAGGAGGCCTTCGCGGCGGCTTCTGAAAACATGAAGAACGTGAAGCTCGACGGTCGCAGCGAAATTCAGGAACTAAAAATTTTCGGCGACTGCGCCTATCTGCGGAACTATATCGAGCTGACGGCGACGCCTTCAGATGGAGGCGCTCCTGTGCGTCGGTCCGGATATACATTGACGATTCTGCGCAAAGAAGCCGATGGCCGATGGCGTCTCGCCCGAGACGCAAATCTTTTGGCCCCGGAAAAACCCTGAACCAAAAAGATTTGCGGCCTTCGCCTCACCCGCTTACTGCGCGGCGAGCTTAATCTCGGGATAGGCGCATTTCTCGTCGCTCTTCTCCTCGACGTGGAGATGCGACGGCGGCTCGACGAAGGGAATGCCCAGCGTCTGCCAGACATCGACGAGCGCCTCGACGAGGTTCGCGATATGCGCCTGCGTATGGCGCGGCGTCGGCGTGACGCGCAGCCGCTCGCTGCCCTTGGCGACCGTCGGATAGTTGATCGGCTGGATGTAGATCGAATGGCGCTGGAGCAGCAGGTCGCTCGCGGCCTTGCAGCGCTCCGCGTCGCGCACCATCACCGGCACGATATGCGAGCCGTTTTCGAGCACGGGCAGGCCAGCCGCCGCGAGCGCGTGTTTGGTGATGTGCGAGGCGCGCTGATGCGCGGCCCGCAGATCCGGACGGCGCTTGAGGAAGCGTACCGCGGCGCAGGCTGCGGCGGCGACCGCCGGCGGCAGCGCCGTCGTGAAGATGAAGGAGGCGGCGTAGGACCGGATGGCGTCGATGACCGCGGCGTCGCCGGCGATATAGCCGCCCATCGTGCCAAAGCCCTTGGCGAGCGTGCCCTCGATCACATTGATGCGGTCCATCACGCCTTCGCGCTCGCAGACGCCGCCGCCGCGCGCGCCATACATGCCGACCGCGTGCACCTCGTCGACATAGGTCATCGCGCCGTAGCGCTCAGCCAGGGCGACGATCTCGGCGACCGGCGCGATATTGCCGTTCATCGAATAGAGGCTCTCGAACACCACGAGCTTGGGCCGGTCGCCCGCTTCGATCAGCAGTTCTTCGAGGTGCGCAAGATCGTTGTGGCGGAAGATCTTCTTCTCGGCGCGCGAGCGCTTCACACCTTCGATCATCGAATTATGATTGGAGGCGTCCGAGAGAATGACGCAATTGGGCAAGAGGTCGGCGATGGTCGAGATCGCCGCGAGATTGGAAATCCAGCCGGAGGTGAAGACGAGGGCGGATTCCTTGCCGTGCAGGTCCGCAAGTTCGTGCTCGAGTTCGACGATGGCGTGGCTCGTGCCGGAGATGTTGCGGGTTCCCCCCGCGCCGGCCCCGACCTTGGACGCCGTATCGATCATCGCGGCGATCACGTCGGGGTGTTGACCCATCCCGAGATAGTCGTTGGAGCACCAGATCGTGACGGGCTCGACCGAACCGTCCTCACGATGCCAGTTCGCCAGCGGAAAAGCTTCGACGTCGCGCTCAAGATGCGCGAAGACGCGATAGCGGCGCTCGTCTTTCAGACGGGAGACGGCGGCCTCGAAGTAACGCCGATAGACCATGCTCCAACCCTTTGATTTTTTTCTTGCCCCGGAACACCGACGACGAGGCCCCGTCCTGCCTGCCGTCTAGTTTGGACGTTTTCCTACATAGCCGATCCGCGCTCTAAAGGCGAGTGGCCGAATGACGCGCCGGAGCCCCTTTTGTCGCAAAATCCGGGGCCACTGAAAAAGAAAATGATGGCGCCAGCAGAGGTTGGGGCGTCGAGCGCTCATGCGGACGGCGCTCGCGTCAACCACCTTCACCGAGGCTTTTGCCGAGCTGCGCCCTTTTTGGATGACCATCAGTCTCGCCTGGGGTAACCAGACGCTGGCAAGCGAAGGACGGCGATGAAGCTCTATACGAAAAAAGGCGACAGAGGCCAGACTAGCCTCTTCTCGGGCCGGCGGGCGGCGAAGTTCGATCCGCGCGTCGCGGCGGTCGGCGATCTCGACGAATTGACGGCGAGCCTCGGCCTCGCGCGCCTCGCCTATCCCGAGGCCGACGACCTTTTGTGCGGCGCGCAAAAGGCGCTCTACAGGATCAGCGCCATCGTCAGCGCTGAAGCGCGGCGGATCGACATCGTCCTGGCCGACGCCGAGGTCGAGGCGCTCGAAGCGGAGATCGACCGCGCAACCGACGCGCTGCCGCCGCTGCGCGATTTCATCTATCCGGGAGAGGCGGAGGCGAGCGCCCGCCTCCATATGGCCCGGGCCATCACGCGGCGCGCCGAGCGCAGCGTCGCCGCACTCGAAGAGCCGCCGCCGCCGGAGAACGTTCTCGCCTATCTCAATCGCCTCAGCGATCTGTTGTTCGCGCTCGCGCGCCTGGCCGATCAGCAAAGCGGACACGCAGACCGGATGCTGGGCGGGTGAGGCGTTCTCCAGCCACGGAGAGCTGACGCCCGCACGAGCTTCAAAAGCAACCCCAAAGAACGCAGCCAATGCTGCAAGCGCGGAACTGAGGCGCCGCAAGCCTAACGACAGCGTTCGCGCAAACAACAGGGATGTCTGGAACAGCCGTCCTGGCCCGTTGTTCTACCCCGTGCTGTTTGTGGGAGAAGCGCAATGGCGATGGCGACCGGGCAGCCCGATCGTGGGCGATCCGCCTCTACACCTGGAGAGATACCGACGACCGGCTGGAGGGACATTCTGTGGCGCGTCTACCAGGGCATAGGCCAAGACCGGATACTCGCCATCGCCGGCGGCGTGACGTTCTACCAGCTGCTGGCGATTTTCCCGGCGCTGGCCGCGCTGGTCTCCGCCTTTTCCTGGATGGCAGACCCGACGACGATCGACAAGCAGATCGGCGCGCTTGCGGGTCTCATGCCCGAGGAAGTCATTTCCTTCATTCGGGAGCAGCTTGCCAGCATCGCCGGTAGCGCGGACGTCAGCCTGGGGCTCGCATCGATCACTGGCTTCGTCGTTTCGCTTTGGAGCGCGAACGCTGGCATGAAGGCGCTCTTCGACGCGCTGAACGTCATCTACGCGGAACGCGAGAAGCGCGGGTTCGTCCGGCTCAATCTCATATCGCTCGGCTTTACGTTGCTCGGCGTCGTTCTCTTGAGTTTGTCGCTCGCCGCAATGTTGGTCCTGGGCCCCGCTCTGCAGGGCGCAAGCGGAGTTCCGGCCTACCTTCAGGAGCTGCTGCGCATCGCCAGATGGCCGCTGCTTCTGATTATCGTCTCCCTCGCAGTCTCGGTTCTTTACCGCTACGGTCCGAGCCGCGACAAAGCCAATTGGCGCTGGGTCACCTGGGGCGGCGCCTTCGCTGCATTCGGCTGGCTCGCGACATCCATCCTGTTCTCCTGGTACGCGAAGAACATCGGACATTTCAACGAAACCTACGGCGCTCTCGGCGCCGTGATGAGCTTCATGATCTGGCTCTGGGCATCGTCGATCGTTCTGCTCATCGGCGCAAAGCTCAACGCCGAGATGGAGCATCAGACGAAGGAAGACACCACTATTGGCGAACGTCGTCCGCTCGGCCAGCGCGGCGCCGTGATGGCCGATACGGTGGGTAAGGCCGCGGACACTCGATGAATTTATCGCACCGCGCCCGACCTATCTCGCAGTCGCGCGACAGAGGCGCTGACGAAGGTCCGCTCATCGGCGTCCTTCGTCAGCGTTGCGCTAGATCGGGCGCGAAGCGAACGCTTTCGAGGGATCGCGATTGGCCGCCGCAGCGCCAAGAGCCTTCACCATAAACAGACCGACAAAGGCGACGAGATTGATGAAGAAGATCTTTGAGACGACCGGCGCGGTGAAATGATCGACGCCGGGGCCCGTCAGCGCAGTAACCGCCAGAACCAGGCTCTCATAGACGACGAAGGCGGCAAGGAAAGCAGCGAACCCTCCGACGACCCCATCAAAGCGGCGCGCGATCAGGCCGGCGCTTTCGCAGGACAGCAGAGCGATGACGCCGAGCGCGCCGCCCCAGGCGAGCGTCGTCGCATCCGTCGGATAGTGCAGGAAGAGGAAGCCCAGCGCCTGGTTCGTGAGCCAGACCGCGCCCGTCAGCAGCAACGCCTCACGACGCGAAGCGGTGAGCGCCGCGACAGCGGCGAAGCCCGCGAGCGGCAATGCGCAGGCGAGCGTGAAGCTCGAAAGAGCAGTCGCGGCGATTAGGGTCGCCGCCCAGAGCGCGAAACGACGATCGCTCGAGAGAGCGGGAAGCGCGATGGTCATGATAGGTCTCCTTCTGGTTGACGCCGGCGTCAGCCGGCTTTTCGTCCCGCGGGGCGGGCCACGAAACAGTGAAAGCATCAGGCGTGTTTGAAGCGGCTCGCCGAGCGATCGACGGGATCGGGTTCGTGGAGGCCGAACCAGCGCGCGCGCAACTTGTCCCAGAGCACGAGGCGCGACCAATCCGGCTCTTTGAGTATCCTGTCGGTCTTCGGCTCGAGAAAGGGATTGGGCAGCAGCACGGTGATCTGCTGTTCATCGGCGCCGTTGAACAGCTGCAACCCCCACGACATCGGAACGCATGTCGATCCGAGCCTGCGATAGAGTTCGGCGCGCGACGTGCGCCGCCGTTTCGCAAGTTCGGGCGACGTGGGCCGGCTGCGCGATCCCATGTTCTCGCCGATGCAGACGTGAAAATGCGTGACGCCGAAGGCGACCGTGAGATAGCCGTCGAGCAGCCTGATACGCGTCGGCGGCCGGTCGGCGTGGATTTCCCACGCCGCGCCCTGAACGATCGGACCAAAGACGATCTCATTCCAGTGATTTTCGAAGAGGTCGCGAATGAGCTCTTCAAGACTCGCCGCATCGGTCGGCAGCGAGAAGACATCGAGCAACGCGCCATCGGGCTCGACGATGCGTTGTGGCGTCATGCTTGGCGCTAATTCTGCGTTCGTTTGCATATCTGTCTCCTCAGCCGTTCCTTTGGTCACCAGGCGTATTTCACGCCGCCATAGAAGGCGCGCGCCGTCGTCGAAAAATTGTAGACCTCCTCGTAGAGCGCATTGTTGAGATTTTCGATGCGCCCATGCAGCGTCAGCTGGTCGGTCAGTCTGTAATTCGCGAAGAGATCGAGCCGCACGTAGGGCGCGAGCATCACGCGCTTGTTGAAAACAAAATCCACGTCATGCGCCGGCCCGACGAAATTCGCGCGCGCTTCGACTTCGAGGCCCTTCAGGCCCGTGTAGACGAACGACCACATTCCCTTGTGACGCGGGCGGCGCAGCAGCGTGCGGCCGGCGTAAATGCTTTCGGGGTCGTCGTCGAGATTGCGCGCGGAGAGGAATGTGTAGCTTCCTCGCGCGAGCAGCGCGCCGGGAACGAGAGCCGCTTCGCCGAAGAATTCGACGCCGCGCGTATCCGCGCGCCCGACATTGAAATAGCAGCCGAAGATCTGCGCCGCCGTGCAGCTCTCCACCTTTCCGAACTGCACGAGGTTCACATAGCGATTGGTGAAGACGGACACTGAGGCGGTCGCGAGCCCGCTGAAAAAGCTCTGATCGATTCCGGCGTCGAAGCCGATCACGCGTTCGGGCGCGAGCGCCGGATCGCCATATTCGGAAAACCGCTGAAAGAGCGAAGCGGTCTTGGCGCCGGTCGCGGCTGAGCCACGCAGCCGCATCCCGATCTCGTCGAGGCGCAAATTCGCCATCGTCCGCCAGGTCATGAACGTGCGGTTCTGACTGACGGCGTCGATGCGCCCGCCATAGGAAATGTCCAGGCGATCGAAGAGCGTGAATTGATGCTGCGCATAACCGGACCATGTCGTCTGCACGGCATGGGTTGGCGCATAATCATCAATGATCCAGGCGTCCCGCGAATTCTGCGCCGTCTCGGTTTCGACGCGCGAGCCGAGCGTCGCGAGACCAAGCGGCCCAAGCGCGATGTCGCTCTGATATTCGACGCCCCGCCGACCGCCGAGATAGCCGAAACGGCAATTCTGCGACATGAAGGTCAGCGTGTCGAAACAGGCTTCCGTGACCCAGGCGTCGCGATTTCCCCGATTGGCGTAGAGCGTGAGCCTGTTGCGCAGCATGTTGTCGAACATTTCCGCGCCGAGCCGCACATAGCCCTGCATGAATGTCGCGTGCTGGTGATTGAAAGGATCGAAAACGCTCCACGGATTGAAGGCGTAAGGATTGTCGTAGCGGATGGCGCTGTCATAGCCGGCGAGGCCCGCTTCGATCCGCGCGCGCTCGGTGAACTCGTAGCCGATGCGCCCGGTGACTCCGACATTGTTCGTCGGATCGTCGGCGGGAAGCGGCGGCAGCGGCGTCGTCTGGTCGCCGATAACTATGGGGCGCTGCTGACGATAGCCGTAGCGTGGGAAACCGTCGGCATGCAGCCCCGAGATCGACAGCGCATAGGAGCCATGTCCGTCCGCGCCGGAGATCGAGGCGCGCGAGGACGACGTTCCATAGGAGCCGCCCTCCGTCATGACCCAGCCTTGCGGCGCGCCCTTGCCGCGGCGCGTGATGATATTGATCACGCCGCCCATCGCGTCCGAGCCGTATAGCGCCGACTGCGGGCCGCGCAGCACTTCGATCCGCTCGATGTCGGTCGGAAGCAGCCGACCGAAATCGACCGAACCGTCCGTGCTCGTCGGATCGCCTATGCGGATGCCGTCGATCAAAACCAGAGTCTGGCCGGGCGTCGAGCCGCGCAGGGCGACGGACGTCTGCGTCCCCGGACCGCCGTTCGAAAAGACGTCCAGCCCTGGAACGCCGCGCAGCACGTCGCTGAAGCCCAGCGATCCACGCTTTTGTATGTCGCGCGCGTGAACGACGCTGACAGAGGCGCCGGTGCTCGCGACGGGCTGCTCGACGCGCGTCGGCGTGACGACGATCTGGTCCTCGATCTCCGCGGCGGGCGAGTCCGCTTGCGTCGGTCCAACGGGGCCGACGTCGATGACGGGCAAGGATTGCTGAGCGAATGCGGCGGAAGCGGAAAGCGATAGGGACAGCGCAAACGCGCCGCGCAAGGCGGTCGCCGGGACATGGGAAGGCATGGCTGGACTCGCAGCGAACGTGGGCCGTCACTGCGAAGGTCGCCGCCCATACGCCGCATAGGCGAGGGGCTTCGGCCGCATCGGTGCACCCCGCCCGACGCTTTCGCGCGTGACCACGAAGCGACGGCAGGTCTCCTGGCTCGCGGGTTGTCGCCTTAAGACCGCCTTCCCAGAGCCTTCCCGGCTCCAGTGGCTGATTGGTCTTGGGCTCGCCGCTTACAGTTGCGGGGGCAGCCGCGGAATTGCGCGCCAAAGCGCGCTCACCGCATTCCCATTTTGATCCCGTTGGGAACCGTCGAGATAAGTAAAGGCGCAGCAGCGCGCATAGTCAAGCTGATTGGAGCGAAGGCGGCTTTGGAACTTCTACAGCGTTGTAATTCCGCATCAGCGCATGGATCGATGATCAATCGCCAAACTCTGCCGAATGGCGAGCGCAGCCAAAGGCAAAAGGGACCGGATAAGACTGCGATGTCGCCTTCCGATCGCATCGGCGAGCGACCGAGCGCCGCTAGGGAAGGGGAGCTATTTGAGAATGCCCGACAAGCTGGTTCTTCTCGAAATCCCAGTCGACCAATAAGATCGCGCTGCGCTGCGCCGCAAAACTTAGTATTCGTCTGCCGCGATATGCGACGACGCTCTCTGCCATGGAGAAGTCGATCGTGCGTTCGCGGCCAGTGCGATTACAAACAAAGATCGGCAGCAGCGTCGCCTGACTGGCCGCCTCCCATTCGCCGTTCGGACCATGAGGTCCCGGCCCCCAGGCTGCGGAGGAAACCAATGCGCGCGCGCCCTGATGAGCAAGTGTCGCCGCGATCCCCGGCGTGAAAGCATCGGCGCAGATGAGCATGCCAACAAGGCCGAATCCGTCGATATCAACGGCGTGAATGCTTTCACCAGGCGTGGACCACGACTCCGCGCCCACGCGGAGGGCGTTGATCTTCCTGTGGCGCCCCGCAATTCGTCCTGTCCGGTCGATTGCGATCATACTGTTGTATAATTTGCTTCCGAGACGCTCTGGAACCGAGAGAAACAGCGCGAAACGCCGTTTCCGCGCGAGATCGGCAACGCCTTGAACCCACGCGTCGGGCTGACTTTCGATCCAGTCGGCGGTTATGCGTTCAGTGAACTCATATCCAGTGGTCACCAGTTCTGGCGTAACGACCCAATTTGCGCCGGCGTCGGCCGCCGATGTTAACGCCGCTTCAACAAGCTGTCGATTTTGCTCCAAGGCGCCCGGGATTGGCGCCAAGTGCAAAAGAGCGATCCGCATTACAGAACCGATCATACTGGTGAGCTTGCGTGTTTCTTACGTGCAAGCAAGTGCTGGAACGCGCCGTCCGCACTCACGCCGCCGCGAGCGCGTGCAGCACCCGCGCCCAGGAGCGCGCGCCCTTGTGAAACGACGTGTAGGAATATTTCTCGTTCGGCGAATGAATGCGGTCGTCGTCATGCGCGAAGCCGATCATCAGCGAATCCATATTGAGGTCGCGCTTGAACGCGCCGACGATCGGGATCGAGCCGCCGCAGCCGGCGAGCACCGGCTCCTTGTCCCATTCTTCCGCCAGCGCGCGGCGCGCGCGATTGAGCGCCTCCGAACCGAACGGCAGCTGCAGCGCGTTCGAGGCGCCATGCGAAAGGAATTCGGCCTTGGCGTCGGTCGGCAGGCGCTCGCGCACGAAGCTGCGGAAGCTTTCGAGAATCGCTTTCGCGTCCTGTTTGCCGACGAGGCGGAATGAAAATTTCGCCGAGGCCTGCGCCGGCAGCACGGTCTTCGAGCCCGCGCCCGTGTAGCCGCCGATGATCCCGTTCACGTCGCAGGTCGGCCGCGCCCAGATCTGCTCCATGACGCCGCGGCCGGTTTCGCCGGCGACGCGCGTCAGACCGATTTCCGAAAGCCATTTAGCTTCGTTGAAATCGATGGCGCGCCATTGCTCCGCGATGTCTTCGGGAATCTCAGGCACGCTCGCGTAGAAGCCCGGCAGCGTCACCTTGCCCTCCGCGTCGTGCAGATCGGCGATGACTTTCGCCAGCACATGGATCGGGTTCAGGACCGGCCCGCCGAACATGCCGGAATGCAGGTCGCGGTTGGGGCCCTTGATGATCACCTCTTCCAGCGCAAGCCCGCGCAGCATCACCGTGATCGCCGGCGTCGTGGCGTTCCACATGCTGGTGTCGCAGACGAGCGCGAGATCGGGCGCCGAGAGTTCGTCCTTGTTCGCCGCGAGAAAGCCCGGCAGCGAGGGCGATCCAGTCTCCTCTTCGCCCTCGAACAGAAAAGTGACGTTGCAGGGCAGGCCGCCGTTCGCCTCGAAGGCGCGACACGCTTCGAGGAAGGTCATCAGCTGGCCTTTGTCGTCGGAGGCGCCGCGGGCGACAATGTCCTTGCCGTCATTGCCGTCGGCGAGGCGCGGCGCGAAGGGCTCGGTCTCCCAGAGCTCCAGCGGATCCGGCGGCTGCACGTCGTAATGGCCGTAGAACAGCACATGCGGCGCGTCCTTGCGCTTCGCCTTGGCGTGGCCGACGACGATCGGATGGCCGGGCGTCTCGCGCACCTGCGCCTCATAGCCGAGGCCATTGAGCTGATCCTTGAGCCAGTTCGCCGCCCGCAGACATTGCGCCGCATAGGCGGGATCGGTCGAAACGGACGGGATGCGCAGAAGATCGAACAGGCGTTCTCTGGAAGCGTCGAGATTGGCGTCTATCGTGGTGAGGACGGCGTCGATCGTGGCCATGCATGGAGCTCCTGGTCAGGAGCCGAAACTAGTGCGTCTGCATGGCGAGGGGAAGGCGCGGCCTATCACCGCCGTCATGGCCGGCCTTGAGCCGGCCATCCACGCAAGAGGACGCAAGTTCTCGTGGATGGATGGCCGCGACAAGCGCGGCCATGACGAGCGGAAGACGTCACGCGTTCGGCGCGAGCATGTTTTCCGGCCGCACGATCTCGTCGAACTCGACTTCCGTGACCTTGCCCGACGCGAGCGCCTCTTCCTTCAGGCTCGTGCCGTTCTTATGCGCGGCGCGTGCGATCTTCGAGGCCGCGTCATAGCCGATCTTCGGCGCGAGCGCTGTGACGAGCATCAGCGAGCGATCGAGGAAGCGCTTGATATTGGCTTCATCGGCTTCGATGCCGTCGACGCAGCGCGCGACGAAACTGTTGACGCCATCGGCGAGCAGGATCGTCGACTCGAGCAGCGCGAAGCCGACGACCGGCTTCAGCACGTTGAGTTCGAGATGGCCCTGCGAGGCGGCGAAGGTGATCGTCGCGTTATTGCCGAAGACCCGCGTGCACACCATCGTCAGCGATTCGACCTGGGTGGGATTGACCTTGCCGGGCATGATCGACGAGCCGGGCTCGTTCTCCGGCAGCTTCAGTTCCGCGAAGCCGGCGCGCGGCCCCGAGCCGAGCAGGCGAATGTCGCAGGCGATTTTATAGAGGCCCGCCGCCAGCGCATTCAGCGCGCCATGCGCGAAGACGATGGCGTCGTGCGCCGCGAGCGCCTCGAACTTGTTGGGCGCGGAGACGAACGGCAGGCCCGTCTGCTCGGCGATGTCGGCGGCGACCTCCTCGCCGAAGCCTTTGAAAGTGTTGACGCCGGTGCCGACCGCCGTGCCGCCCTGCGCGAGCTGCAGCAGGTCGGCGAGCGTCGTTCTGATGCGCCTTTCCGCGCATTCCGCCTGCGCCGCATAGCCGGAGAACTCCTGACCGAGCGTCACCGGCGTCGCGTCCTGCAGATGGGTGCGGCCGATCTTGATGACATTGGCGAATTTCACCGCCTTGGCGTTGAGCGCGATATGCAGCCGCTCGACGGCGGGAATCAGCCGGCCGGAAATCGTCGTCGCGCCAGCGACGTGAATGGCGGTTGGAAAACTGTCGTTCGACGATTGTCCGAGATTGACGTGATCGTTGGGATGAACCGGCGATTTCGAGCCGCGCGGCGCGCCGAGCATCTCATTGGCGCGATTGGCGATGACCTCGTTGACGTTCATGTTCGTCTGCGTGCCGGAGCCGGTCTGCCAGACGACGAGCGGAAAATGCTCATCGAGCTTGCCGTCGATCACTTGCCGCGCGGCCGCGACGATCGCATCGGCGATCTTAGGGTCCAGCAGGCCTTTTCTGGCGTTGACCTTGGCGGCCGCGAGCTTGATGCGCGCCAGCGCATGCACGATCTCGATCGGCATGCGATCGCCGCCGATCGGAAAATTCTCGCGCGAACGTTCGGTCTGTGCGCCCCAATAGGCCCAGGCCGGCACGGCGATGTCGCCAAAGGAATCGCGTTCAATTCTCTGATCGTCGGTCATCAGCTCGCTCGCATGGAAGGGCGCGTGTCGCGCGCCTTCCTATGCGGCATTTCCGACCGGCGTTCAATCGCGCGTGGCTTCCGTCAGATGCTCGGCGGCGGACCATTCGCGCGACTCCGCGGTCGGCGGCGCCGACATCAGTTCCGAGAGCCGATTGCGCGCGCGGTTCACGCGGCTCTTCATCGTGCCCGGCGCGCAGCCGCAGATTTCGGCGGCCTCCTCATAGGACATGCCGGAGGCGGCGACGAGGATCAGCGCCTCGCGCTGATCGAGCGGCAGCTTCTGCATCGCGTCGCGGAAGTCGAGGAAATCCATATGCGCGTGCTGCGATTCCGGCGCGATCAATCGACCGGCGATCACGCCGTCGGGGTCCGGCGCTTCGCGCCGGCGCTTGCGATATTCGCTGTAGTAGATGTTGCGCAGGATGGTGAACAGCCACGCCGTGAGATTGGTGCCTTCCGAGAAAGTCGCGAGACTGCCCCAGGCCTTGACGAGCGTTTCCTGGACAAGGTCGTCGGCGCGATCGGAATTGCCGCAAATCGACACCGCGAAGGCGCGCAGGCTCGGAATGGCCGAGATCAGCTCAGCCTTCAATCCCTGTCCCGGGGCATGCGCTTCTTGGCTTGCCGTCACTCACTCTTCCTCGGCGCGCTTGACGTCGCCGGGGAGGATAGCACATTCGTTTCGAGTTGGTTCAAAAGTTTCAGAAACCGATCGGGAACGGGTTGCGATACGACGTCGTCATAAAGGTTGCGAAGCTCCTTTCCGATCGAATCCTGAAATTCCACCGGCCGCTGTCTCTGAGCCGGCTTTGCGCCGCAGCGCGCTTCCCCCACTCCTCGGCGTCGATCGCCGAGTTCGTCACGAGTCATCACCCACCCTGCAAACGTCTCCAGCCTACGAGGGCCAGGTCTCGGAGAATACCGCCCCTCGCCCGCGAAAGCATCGTCGTCTGCTTTCGCGCGCGCAACTATATTCTCCGGATTCTTGTTCCCCATGGAGCCCTCTATTTTAATATGCATGATTTCTGGAGCCGCCGCGTTATAGTGCGCCGCAAGGACGATAGGCAAAACGCACCGCTAAAGGATTGGTTCCCTAAAACGCCGAGCAGTTTTGACGCATTGTCCAAGTTCTGATTCTGCTTAGCGCGCACTCCGCTTATCTGAGGCTCGATGCTGCTGGAGTTGTAAGACATGTCGGCGTCAAAGGAAATTTCCGCGCATATTCCCTATCTGAGACGCTTTGCGCGCGCATTGGTCGGCGATCGGGAAGGCGGCGACGCATATGTGCTGGCCACTCTCGAAACGGTCGTCGCCGAGCCGGACCGCATCGCAGAGTCCGACGACCTGCGCATCGCCGTTTATCGTTTGTTCCTTGACGTCTGGTCGGCCTCGCCGATCAACGCCCATATCGACCGCTCCGGCGCGGGAACGGAGGGCGGACGCCGCAATCTCGACGCGATCTCGCTGAAGCCGCGAATAGCCTTTTTGCTGCAGGCGCTCGAAGGCTTCGATCTCGACCAGATTGGCCAGACGTTGAAGGTCTCGGAAAATGAGGCCGGCGCGCTGATCGAGGCGGCGAACGGCGAGATCGCCGACCAGATCGCGACCGACGTGCTGATCATCGAGGACGAGCCGCTGATCGCCCACGACCTGAGAAGCATCGTCGAGGAGCTCGGACATCGGGTCGTCGGCATGCCGCGCACGCACGCCGAGGCGGTCGCGGCCATCAGGGAGAGCAATCCGGGACTGATCCTCGCCGACATCCAGCTCGCGGACGGCAGTTCAGGGCTCGACGCCGTAAATGAAATCCTCGGCACGCTGTCCATCCCGGTGATTTTCGTCACCGCCTACCCCGAGCGGTTCCTGACCGGCGAGCCGCCGGAGCCGGCCTTTCTCATCGCCAAACCCTTCAATGTCGAAAGCCTGAAGGCCGTGATCAGCCAGGCGCTGTTCTTCGATCGCCGCGCCGGACGCCGCGAACAAGCCGCGCCGCGGGTCGGCATGTGACGTAAGGCGCCGGGATTGTTGTATTTATTGCGACCGTTTTTACTTCAGGCGCGAACGCCCTCCTCCTCGCCAACCGATCACGAGGGACTGCGAAGATAAATCGCGCTTCGCAGAAACATTGGCCGTCCCGGCGAGTTATAGCCCAAGGCGCTGGGAAAACTGAGAGGCGGCCCATGGAGGAACACAAGAAATCCAGTCGCGGCTTTGCGTCTATGGATCCTGAAAAGCAGCGCGCTATCGCTCGTAAAGGCGGGCAAAGCGTTCCCGACGAAAAACGTAGTTTTTCGCAGAATCCCGATCTTGCGGCCCGGGCAGGGCGTAAGGGCGGTCAGAGCGTGAATCCGGCCAAACGAAGCTTCTCGCGCGATCATGCGCTCGCTTCCGAAGCCGGCCGCAAAGGCGGACACGCCTCTCACGGAGGCGGCGCCCAAAAACGCAGCGCGCCGCTCTAAGGAGCGGCGCAATTTTTTAAGCCGCGAACGGCTTTGAGCGCTGCGCGATGAGCGAATAGAGCGCGTCGTCGTCGCGGGTGGCGCGCAGCGTCGCCACGAGTCCCTGATCCCTCAACATGCGCGCCGCGCAAGCGAGCGCCTTGAGATGGTCAGCGCCCGAGGTCTCGGGCGTCAGAATCATGAAGACGAGATCGACCGGCGCGCCGTCGAGAGAGCCGAAGTCGACGGGGCGGTCGAGACGGCCAAAAATCCCGTAGATTCCCTTCAACTTCGATAGCTTGCCGTGCGGAATGGCGATGCCTTCGCCAATTCCCGTCGAGCCCAGCCGCTCGCGGTGAAGGAGCGCGTCGAAGATTTCACGCGGCGGGAGCCCGCAGATTTTAGCGGCCTTCTCGCTGAGTTCCTGTAGAAGGTGCTTCTTCGTCGTCGCCTTCAGCGAGGCGCAGACCGAATCGGGCGAAACCAAGTCCGTTGGCCGCATGCGACGATCATCCTGCTTCTCATTGGAGGTCTAGGGCCGCCGAAGGCTTTGACCATCCTTGAAATTTCAACGTCTCGCGATTTTCGCCAAAACCCGAAGGCGCCTCGGAAAATGGCAAGATACATGCCGAGGAGGCCCTATTTATGGCCGTCGGCGACGTTTTTTGCGTTATCGCGAGTCGCCCTCGGATTCGGGGGTGTCGATCCACCCGATGTTCTCGTCGCCGCGGCGGTAGACGATATTCACGCGGCCAGTGTTGGCGTGCCGAAACACCACCACAGGGGCGCCGGTGAGATCGAGGTCCAGCACCGCGGCCGAAACCGACAGCCGGCGCAATCTGGTCGTCGATTCCGCGATGATCGCGGGGCTGAACTCCGCCGGCGCGTCAATTTCCTGATTCGGCGCCTCGAGGACGTGATAGGCGACGACCTCGGCCTGAGCCCCGTCGCCTGTGGCTTGGCCATGTTCATGGTGGCTCTTCAGCCGGCTTTTGTAGCGGCGCAGGCGCTTCTCTATGCGCTCCGCCGCCTGATCGAAGCAGGCGTAAGGCTCCTGCGCGCGGCCGTCGGCCTGCAACACGATTCCCGAGGCGAGATGCAGGCTGCAATCGGCCCGATAGCCGGAGCCCTCAGGCGAAATGGTGACGTGGCCGTTCACACGGCCATCGAAATATTTGGCCGCCGCCGTCTCCAGCCGCTGCGTCACATGAACGCGTAGGGCTTCGCCGATATTGATGTTCTTGCCGGAAACCCTGAGAGACATTTTTCAATCCGAACTTTCGTTGCGAGCGAAGTTTCGGCTGCGGAAAGGCGCCGCCGCGCGCTGCCGCGCCGCCGTCGGCCCCCCGCACATTCCGCCATCCGCCCGAGACTTTCCGCCTGAACCCTCAGCGAAACGCCGACGACCTAGCCAAAGAGCGGAAATTCCGCGCAGCGTTAGAAGCCTCGGCGCCCGAAGTCAATGGAATCCTCGGTTGCGGCAAAGCTTCAGGCGCGCAGAGGCTCCAGAACAATTAATGGGTCGCCATCCTTGACTGCGCAAGCTTGGCGCGGCGGCGATCGACCGACGACGGAATCCGCAAACTGTCCCGATATTTCGCGACCGTGCGCCGGGCGATGTCGATGTCGCTCGCCTTCAGCCGCTCGACGATGGCGTCGTCGGACAGGATGTCGTCGGGCGTCTCCCGGTCGATCATCTGCTTGATGCGAAATCGCACCGCCTCGGCCGAATGCGCCGCGCCGCCGCTGGTCGTCGCGATCGAGGCGGAGAAGAAGTATTTGAGTTCGAACACGCCGCGCGGCGTCATCATGTATTTGTTGGACGTCACCCGCGACACCGTCGACTCGTGCATGCCGATGGCGTCCGCGACCGTTCGCAGGTTCAGCGGCCGCAGATGTTCGACGCCATGGGTGAGGAACGCATCCTGCAGCCGCACGATCTCGGAGGCGACGCGCAGGATGGTGCGCGCCCGCTGTTCGAGGCTCTTGGTCAGCCAATTGGCGTTCTGCAGACAGTTCGAAATGAAGCTCTTGTCCGCGGCTCCCGTGGCGGCGGCGCTGACCTGCGCGGCATAGCTGTGGTTGACCAACACGCGCGGCAGCGCGTCGGCGTTGAGTTCGACGTGCCAGCCGCCGTCCGCCGCCGCGCGGACGATGACGTCGGCGACGAGCGGCTGGATCGGCGCGCCGCCGAACGCCCGGCCCGGCTTGGGCTCCAGCCGGCGTAGTTCCCCCGCCATGTCGGCGATGTCTTCGGCGTCGACGCCGCAAACCTTGGCGAGTTGCGCGAAATCGCGTCGCGCCACGAGCGGAAGATTGGCGACGAACGCCTGCATCGCCGGATCATAGCGGTCGCGCTCCTTGAGCTGGATCGCGAGACATTCCGCAAGATCGCGCGCGCCGACGCCCGAGGGGTCGAAGGTCTGGATGGTCGCCAGGACCCGTTCGGCCTCGGTCAAGTCCGTCTCGAGACGAGCGGCAATTTCGGCGAGATCCTCGCGCAAATACCCGCTGTCGTCGATGCCGTCGATGATCGCCTGGCCGATGATTCGGTGGCGCGGATCTGGACAGGCGAGCGCCAGCTGTTCGGCGAGATGCTCATGTAGGTTCTGCCGATCGGCGACATAGGCCTCGAGATTGGGCGCTTCGCCGTCCGTCGACCCGCCGCCCGCCGCGCCCGACCAGGACGTCGCCGACAGGCCGGCGCCGTCAGGGGCCTCGTCCCGCGCCCGCTCGCCGATCGAAGGACCTTCGGGCTCGAAGGCGTTGCTCATGTCGGCGCCGAGATCGGCTGACAGCGTCGCGGAGTCGACGGCGAGATCCTGACGCGCCCAGTCGCCCTCCTGCGGGCCTTCGGCGATGTCTGCGGCGCCTGGCTCGGCGCCCCGATCGGAGTCGGCCGCATCAGCGCCGCCATCGCCCTCCTGCGCCTCGAGCAGCGGATTGCGCTCGAGCTCCTCGTGCAAAAAGGCGGAAAGCTCCAAATTCGAGAACTGCAGCAGCTTGATCGCCTGAAGCAGCTGTGGCGTCATCACCAGGGCCTGGCCCTGACGCATCATCAACTTGGTGGAAATCGCCATTTTCGCCCGACCTACTCGAACGCCATTGCCGCCTCTGTGCGGCCCGGTTTTTGCTTATATCACTTCGGCGGAGCCCGCACAGGGCCAAAAAAACAGCGCTCAGAGGCGCAAAACGCCCAACCCTTAATCATCGAACGTTCCTGCGACTTGCCCAGGGCAGCTTATGGGGGCAAGGATCGCCGCTCGTCGTCGCGAGCGCGTTTTCAATGACCGACCCGATAGGATTCGAGATCAGAAAGGCAACGTCCGAGGGATTTCTCGAGGACGGCTATCTCTCGGTCAATCCGGACGTCCGGGTCGCGGTCGCCGAGGGCAGGATCGGCTCCGGTCGCCAGCATTTCGATCTGCATGGCCGCGGGGAAGACCGCTCGCAGCGCGTCCCGCTCGGCCCGCTGAAGGAGATGCGCAAGGCCAAGCTCGACAGACTAAAGCCTTTCCTGCGGCGCGACATGCCGGTGCGTCAGCGTGACGGCAAGCTGGATTTCCTCACGGCCGAACTGCGCAAATCTGCGGGCCTCGCCGAGGTGGAAAACGTCTCGAGCCACAATTACGACGAGGTCGCGCGCGGCATCATCGACAAATATCCGCAGGGGCTCGTGCTCGATTGCGGCGCCGGCCGCAGGGACTGGTATTTTCCCAACGTCGTCAATTTCGAGATCGTCGATTACGACACCACCGACGTGCTCGGCGTCGGCGAAGAGCTTCCCTTCGTCGACGGCGCGTTCGACGCGGTCATCTCGATCGCGGTTCTCGAACATGTGCGCGACCCGTTCCGCTGCGCCAAAGAACTCGCGCGCGTCCTGAAGCCTGCCGGAGAGCTGTTCTGCTGCATGCCGCTGCTCCAGCCGGTCCATGCCTATCCGCATCATTATTTCAACGCGACGCCGCAGGGCCTGTGTCGCCTGTTCGAAACGGACATCGCCGTCGAGGACGGCGCGCTGACCCCGATCCACCCCCTCTGGGCGATTTCCTGGGTGCTGAACAGCTGGTCGCAGGTTCTGCCTGAAGACACGCGGGCGAAATTTCTGGAGATGCCGGTCGGCGCGCTCACCGCCGACCCCCTGGCGCTTCTCGGCGCGCCCTTCGCGGCCGAGCTGCCGCGGGAAAAACAGCTTGAACTCGCCTGCGCCACGGTCCTCGTCGCCAACAAGCGCCCCGTCGCCACGCCTGCGCGGCGAGCCGCGCCGCCGCCGCTGATGGAGCGGCTGCTGTGGCGTTACATGCGGAAATCTTCGCCGAGATAGATCCGCCGAACGTCGGGATTGGCGACGATTTCCTCGGGCGAGCCCTCGGTCAGCACATGGCCGTTGTAGATGATGTAGGCGCGGTCGGTGAGGCCCAGCGTCTCGCGGACGCTGTGATCGGTGATAAGCACCCCGATGCCGCGCGCCTTCAGATGCCGCACGAGATCCTGAATGCCGCCCACGGCGATCGGATCGATGCCGGCGAAAGGCTCATCGAGCAGCATGAAGGAAGGGTGGCCGGCGAGCGCGCGGGCGATTTCGCAGCGGCGTCTTTCGCCGCCCGAAAGCGCTACGGCGGGCGTATGGCGCATGCGGGTGAGGCGGAACTCTTCGAGAAGCGCGTCGAGCTCCTCCTCGCGTTTTTTGGGGTCCGGCTGAGTGATCTCGAGCACGGCGCGGATATTGTCCTCGACCGAGAGGCCCCGGAACACCGACGCCTCCTGCGGCAGATAGCCGATCCCGAGCCGCGCGCGGCGATACATCGGCAGCGGCGTCACGTCGTAGCCGTCGAGCGAGATCACGCCCCTGTCAGGCTTCACCAGCCCGGTGATCATATAGAAGACGGTGGTCTTGCCGGCGCCGTTCGGTCCCAGCAGGCCGACCGCCTCGCCGCGCGCGACGTGCAGGCTCACGTCCTCCACGACGCGGCGCGTCTTGTAGGACTTGGCCAGATTGTGGACCGACAGCAGGCCTTCGCCGTCCATCCCGGCGGGCTCCCGATAGGCGGCCCGCGGCTCGAAGCCCGAGTCTCCCTGCTCCACCGCCGGAGAGGGTCCCCAGAAGTCCCTGTCGCGCGCGGCCTCGTCGGAATCGGCGCCTATATTTTGGGCGCCGGCGTCGCGCCACTGGCTTTCAGCCAGTTCGTCGGGCTTGCGGGAACGGCTGACGCCCTGAGCCAGCCGCGCCAGCGACTGGCCGACGGCGCGAAAACGCGTGGAAAGGGCGGAAAGATAGCTCAAGCGCGCGCCTTGTCCGTCGCTCTGAGTGTCCAGGGTCGAAGCGACGCTCGCCGCTGCGGTAAGGGTGCTCTAAACTATAAGCTCCGCTTCGGAAACCTCGCCGGCGGTCAAGCCCAAGGGCGCTTCGCGGCGGCCTGTTTTTCGTAAACGTCGATCTTGTCCGCCTTTTGAAGGGTCAGACCGATGTCGTCGAGCCCGTTCAGCAGGCAGTGCTTGCGAAACGGATCGATGTCGAACCTGATCACGCCGCCGTCGGGGCCGCGAATCTCCTGCGCCTCGAGGTCGATGGTGAGCGTGGCGTTCGCGCCGCGCTGGGCGTCGTCCATCAGCTTGTCGAGTTCGGCCTGGCTGACCGTGATCGGCAGAATGCCGTTCTTGAAGCAGTTGTTATAGAAAATATCGGCGAAGCTTGTCGAAATGACGCAGCGGACGCCATAGTCGAGCAGCGCCCAGGGGGCGTGTTCGCGCGACGAGCCGCAGCCGAAATTGTCGCCGGCGACAAGAATGCTGGCCTTGCGGTAGGCCGGCTGGTTCAGCACGAAATCGGGATTGTCGGAGCCGTCGTCGCGATAGCGCATCTCCGAGAAGAGGCCCTTGCCGAGGCCGGTGCGCTGGATGGTTTTGAGATATTGCTTGGGGATGATCATGTCCGTGTCGACGTTCATGATCGGCAGCGGCGCGGCGACGCCGGTCAGCGTGGTGAACTTTTCCATGATTCTTTCGATGTGACGCGAGGAAGCCTAGCGCCCTTTACCAAATCGCCGCAGTCAGGCAAAGCCAGGGACGCGAAGCGGACGCCCCAACTAGGCGCGAGGCGAAGGCTCGGCCGCCGGCATTTCCCGTCTCACGCCGCGTAGAAGCGCGACGCCGATCAGCAGCATCGCCACGCCCCAGATAATGAAGCCGGCGTCGTAGATCGGCCACAGCGCCCGATCCACCCGTTCATTCACATGATGTATTTCGAGGACAAGGTGGTTGATGACGCCATCGAATATATTGAATCCGCCCCAGCCGATCAGAACGGCGCCCAGGAGCCGCCGGCCGGACCACATGCCGCCAGCCTGGCGCGCGGCGCGCCACAAAAGGAACAGGCCCACGGCGACGCAGACATAAGCAAAACTGTGGAGGAGACCGTCCCAGTAGGTGTTGAACGCCATGCGCTCGACCGTTTCGGCAGGGCTCCAGTTGCTGACGAAATGATGCCACTGCAGAATCTGATGCAGCACGATGCCGTCGAAGAAAATGCCGAGGCCGACGCCCAGAATGACCGCGCCGGCGGTCGGAAAGGCGGCCCGGAGGCCGTTGACGCGATAGTCGGCTGCCTGTGTCATGTCGATGTCCGCTGGCCCGTAGACCGTTGGAACGCTCCGTGCGCAAGCGTGTTCCGCCCCTCGCATTTTTACGAAGGCTTCTGCTAAAGGTGTTGAGCGAAGCTGAAGCCACAACGATCCGGCCATGACGCTGCAGCGTTTGATCATCGAAGCGATCGGCTATCTCGCCGCGGCGGCGAGCGTGTTCGTCTATGTGTCGAACACCATGATCCCGCTGCGTATCGGCGCCATTCTGGCCAATGCGCTGTTCGCCCTCTACTTCTTCCTCAAGGGCCTCTATCCGCTCTTCGCGCTCAACGCCTTTCTCGTGCCGGTCAACATCGTGCGGCTTCGGCAGATGCGACGCCTTGTCGAGGACATTCGCGCCGCCGCCTCCGAGGATTTCGATTTCGAATGGCTGCGCCCCTATATGAAGCCGCTCAAGCTCTCCGAGGGCTTCGTTCTGCATCGCAAGGGCGATCTCTCGGAGGAAGCCTATCTCCTGGTGCGCGGCGAGATTCATCTGCGCGAGCCTGACGTGACGCTGAAGCCCGGCGCGCTGTTCGGCGAGATGGGCATGTTCACCAATGAAAACCGCCGCACCGCCACCGCCGACGCCGCGACCGACGTCGAGCTTCTCTGCGTGCGCTACGACGATCTCCTGCAGCTCTCGGCGCAGAATCCACAGTTCGGCTTTTATCTGATGCGGCTGATGGTCCGGCGCATGCAGCACAATGTGGAGATCGCGCGAACGGGCAAGGGGTGACGCGCATCGCGGCGACATCCCACCGGCGTCATGCCCGCGCTTGTCGCGGGCGTCCACGCGGGTATCGGCTACGCTTGAAAGGCTGTAATAGGCGTCGCTGACCAGGGATTGCGCAGCATCATGGCGTGGATGGCCGGGCCCAGGCCGGCCATGACGAACTCGAAGGCGTCAGAACAATAATGTCGCAGAAGATCTACCCCGTCACGGACGACTGGAAGAAGAACGCGCGCGTCGACGAAGAAAGCTACCGCCGTCTCTATGAGCGCTCGCTCCAGGATCCGGAAGGCTTCTGGGCCGAGCAGGCGCAGCGCATCGACTGGATCACGCCCTTCTCCAAAGTGAAGCGCACCAGTTTCGACACGCATAATGTGTCGATCCGCTGGTTCGAGGACGGCACGACCAATGTCGCGATGAATTGCGTCGACCGCCATCTGCCGGAGCGCGCCAACAAGACCGCGATCATCTGGGAAGGCGACGACCCTTCCGTATGCCGTCACATCACCTACGCCGAACTGCATGAGCAAGTCTGCCGCTTCGCCAATGTGCTCAAGAGGCACGGCGTCAAGAAGGGCGATCGCGTCACCATCTATCTGCCGATGATTCCCGAGGCCGCTTTCGCGATGCTCGCCTGCGCCCGCATCGGCGCGATTCATTCGGTGGTCTTTGGCGGCTTCTCGCCGGATTCGCTCGCGGGACGCATCGAGGACGCGCAATCGGACGTCATCGTCACCGCCGACGAGGGCCTGCGCGGCGGCAAGAAAGTTCCGCTGAAAGCCAATGTCGACGCAGCGCTCGACAAGGTCTCCGCAAAGGCGGTCATCGTCGTGACGCGCACCGGCGCCGAGATCGACATGCAGCCCGGCCGCGACTTCCGCTATGAGGAGGAAGCCGCGCGCGTCCACGCCGATTGTCCCTATGCGGAGATGGACGCGGAAGACCCGCTGTTCATTCTTTACACGTCAGGCTCGACCGGCAAGCCGAAGGGCGCGCTGCATACGACCGGCGGCTATCTCGTCTACGCTTCGCTCACCCATGAACTCGTCTTCGACTATCGCGAGGGCGACGTCTATTGGTGCACGGCCGACGTCGGCTGGGTGACCGGCCACAGCTATATTCTCTACGGTCCGCTCGCCAATGGCGCGACGACGCTAATGTTCGAAGGCGTGCCGAATTATCCGAGCGTGTCGCGCTTCTGGGAAATCGTCGACAAGCACAAGGTCGATATTTTCTACACCGCGCCGACAGCCATTCGCGCGCTGATGGCGGCAGGCGAAGCGCCGGTGAAAAAGACCAGCCGCAAGTCGCTGCGCCTCTTGGGCTCGGTCGGCGAGCCGATCAATCCGGAAGCCTGGGAATGGTATCATCGCGTCGTCGGCGAAGGCCGCTGTCCGATCGTCGACACATGGTGGCAGACGGAAACGGGCGGCGTGCTGATCTCGCCGCTGCCCGGCGCGATTGATCTCAAGCCCGGCTCCGCGACGCGGCCCTTCTTCGGCGTCGCCCCGGAGATCGTCGATGCTGCCGGCAATGTGCTCGAAGGCCAGTGCGAAGGCCTGCTCGTCATCGCCGATTCATGGCCGGGGCAGATGCGCACCGTCTATGGCGATCACGAACGTTTTGCGCAGACCTATTTCTCCGCCTTTCCCGGCAAATATTTCACCGGCGACGGCGCCAAGCGCGATTGTGATGGCGATTATTGGATCACCGGCCGCGTTGACGACGTGATCAATGTCTCAGGCCATCGCCTCGGCACGGCGGAAGTCGAAAGCGCGCTCGTCGCGCATGAGAAAGTGTCGGAAGCCGCCGTCGTCGGCTATCCGCACGAGATCAAGGGACAGGGCATCTACGCCTATGTCACGCTCAATCAGGGCGTGACGCCGAGCGAACATCTGCGCAAGGAGCTGGCGCAGTGGGTGCGTCACGAGATCGGCCCGATCGCGACGCCCGACATCGTGCAATTCGCGCCGGGATTGCCGAAGACGCGCTCAGGCAAGATCATGCGGCGCATCCTGCGCAAGATCGCCGAAGGGGAGTTCGGCGCGCTCGGCGACACCTCGACGCTCGCTGATCCGAGCGTCGTGGAGGAGCTGGTCAAGGAGAGGCCGGCGTAAGCGCCGTCATCTTCCGCAGGCGCCGAAGGCGAGAGCAAGGACGGCGGAAGCTCGCCGTCCTTGTCGTCGTCAGTGACGGCCGATGCGCTCGATCGCCTTCAGATGCCGCTCGACCATCGGAAGGCCGCCGGCCGCGACAGAGCGCAGCTGCGGATTGTCGCCATTCCCGGCATAGCCCCGAAGCAGCGTCACGGTCTCGCGATGCGCGAGGCGCTGCTGGTCGAGATAGACGTCATCGAAGTCGTCGTCGGACGCCTCGTGCAGATGCGTGAGCATGTTCTGCCGACGCGCGTCGAGCGCCGGCGCCGGCATGGGGTCCGGCAGCGCGTCCGCGACTTCGCTGCTCATCAGCGCGGATTGCATCTGGTGCAGCGAGGTCGTGTGATGCGCGACCATCATCTCGCCGAAGGCGCGCACCGATTCCGAGCGGCCGCGCCGCGCCGCCATCATTCCGGCCTCGATCTCGTAGAGATCGCCGGCGCTGGCGTTCGAGACGAAGGCCTCGCTCACACGCGAGCCGAAGGTCGAGGCGGACGCCATGCCGACCATGCCGCCGAGGGTGTCGGCGGCCTGGTTGAAGGCGCCTTTCACGGCGCCCGCGCTGCCTTCTTCTCCCCGCTTCTTGGGATCAGCCATCATCGCTCTCCTTCATTCCGCCGCGGCCGCGCCGCCGCCGAGGTCGAAATTGTTGGCCCTGGCCGCGCGCCAGTAACCAAGATCGCCATGCGGTCCTTCCTCCTGCAGCGCCGCGACTGGATGCGGCGTATCCTCGCGGCGGTATTCCTCGCCGAACTCCGCCACATGGCGCTCGATCGCCTGCTCGGTTGGCGCGCCGCCGGCGTTCACCCGCGCCTGATATTCGAAGTAGCGATGGCCCTGCGGCAGGTCGGTGACCGGAAGGAACGTCGAATCCCAGGCGGTGAGGTCGACCTGATCGGCGACGACCTGTTTGAGATAGGCCTTGTTCTCTTCGAAGGTCATGGCTTTGTCGTAGCCGGGTCCGAGAATTTCGGCCGCGTCCTTGCCCTCGATCTCCTCGAGCGCGCGCGCCGCGATCTGCAGATGCTCGATCTCCATGGCGAGATGCAGCTCCCAGATCGCCTTGATGCGCGGATCGACTTCCGTCTGCATGCACGACCAGTAGAGCCAGCACTCGTGATTCTCGTGCAGCAGCCAGTTGGTCAGCCAGCTCACGGTCGGATCGAGACACGACTCATAATGGCTGACGTGCTGCTCCTCGATCTGCGCGATCTCCAGATAAACCGCGCGGGCGAGCGGATTATCCGGCCTGTTCCCGACATTCATGTAGTAGTTCATCGTCTGCTGCTCGGCGGAGACGAGCGTCATGGCGTTGAGGATCGACTGGCGATGCGCGGCCTGCACCGTCATCGGCCGACGAATGTCGTCGCGCGGTCGGGCGGCCGGGGGTGATGTCCGTATAATTGCCGGTGATCTCTTCGGCCTTGCGACGGTTGCCCATCAGATCCATGAGATTCGCGTAGCGGTAGAGGTGGTCGAAATCTTCGAGCAGGCCGAATTCATAAACCTGCCGCAGATAGGGATCGGGTTCGTTGCGCGCGAGCCATGCCGTGAGGTCGACGGCCACCTGCTCGTAGCCGATCGTCACCTCGATGACGTTCTCGTGCTTCTCGGCTGGGATGAGCCAGTTCACCGCCTTCTGCTGCTGCTGTTCTATGCGCCGCACCATCTGCAGGCGCTGTTTCAGCTCGACGTCGGCGGTGTTCCGGTTGAAGTTGTGCGAGAAGATGATCGCTTCAACTTCAATGCCGTTCATCAGGATGACGCGGCAGCGGGTGTAGGGGTGAACGTCCTCGGTGCGGTAGGGCTCAACGTTCAGCTCTGACCAGGAGCGAAGCTGTCGCTCGAGCGGCAGTCCGCGTTCTGCAAGCGGGTTAAACGGCATGGGCTGTCTCCGGAGTTGAGCACAGCAAACTTCTTCGGCCTTTACTCGTTCCCGGCCTCGCCGGAGGCGATCCGCTAAATATTCGCATCGCCGACAGAGAGCTGGGCCATGCGGGCATGGAGCGGCGCCTCGACGTCGAACATGCGACAGGTGGCGAGAAACCGCCCCTCATTGGCGCCCATCCGCCTGTTGCGCGGCTCCAACCCGCTTCATTCTCTTTCCTTGAGGAAGAGGATCCAGGAGATGCGGCGATTGCTTGTCATCCTCGCCGGACTAGTCGCGGTCGCCCCCGCACGCGCGGATTCCGACGTGGAGCACGCAAGGTATTCGGTGGTCGCCTCCCAAGGGGCCATCGAAATACGCGATTACGCGCCGCAGATCGTCGCAGAGACGACGGTCGCCGGCGAGCGCGGCGCGGCCGTTAGCGAAGGCTTTCGCCGCCTCGCCGGATATATCTTCGGCGACAATTCCCCGCAGCAGAAGATCGCCATGACCGCGCCTGTCGGACAGGCGCCGGAAAAAGGCGATTGGAAAGTGCGCTTCACCATGCCCGCCGAATTCAGCATGGCGAACCTGCCCAAGCCCAACAACGCCGAAGTCAGGCTCGTCGCCGCGCCGGCGATGCGCATGGCGGCGATCCGCTTCTCCGGCATCGTCAGCGACGACGCCCTCGCCGAGAATCAAGAGAAGCTGTTGGACTATGTGAAGCGGCAGGGGCTCTCGCCGAAGGGCGCGCCGCAATACGCCTTCTACGACCCGCCCTGGACGCTGCCCTGGAACCGGCGCAACGAAGTCATGGTCGAGATCGGCCGCTAGCGGGTAGAGCCGGGCCGGAAACTGAATTCAATGGCGAATTTTAGCGCTGCATTGGCGAGGTTGCAGCTATCTCAAGCCACGCTTTGGATTTTTTATCTTCCAAGCTTCGTTTGCAGAAGGAAGTGCGGCGGGTTTGTCCCTCGCTCGCTTGGCGCGGCCGCCCCCCGTTCGCGCAATCGCGAGACGCCAAGACGACGGTTTCGGCGACGCTCCTCCCGCGTCGTGAGGATCGGCGTCGATGCGCCGCAAATCTTCGCTGTGACGCGGCGGCCGGCGAGCGCGGCGTCAATCCAAGCTTGCGTCGCCTCGCCGGCAAAACATCCCAAAACGCCGCGGCAATCAGGCGCGGCAGAACGGATCACTTCTTTGCAAAAAGCGCCAGCGCTTCCGGCGCGAGCACGCCGCCGGTGATCTCGACCGTGGCGAAGGGCGCGGCCTGCGCCACCGCTTTGCTCGTGATCATGATCTGGCCGATTCGCTTCTCGAGCTGCTCGATCGAAGCGGCGTAGACGACGCGCCCGATTCCGCACCAGACGATCGCGCTCATGCACATCGGGCAGGGCTCGCCTGACGTGTAAAGCGTCGCGCCTTTTAGCTGCTTCGCCGGATGGTCGGCGACGAAGCGCCGAATCGCGACCATCTCGCCATGCGCCGTCGGATCATTGTCCGAGACGCCGAGATTGCGGCCGGTGGAGACGACCTTTCCGTCGCGCACGATCACGGCGCCGAAAGGAAAGTCTCCCCTCGCCGCTTCGGCGATCGCAAGCCGCATGAAGCCTTCATCATCAGGGCGGACGGAGGACCGCTCGGCTTTCGCATGCGCGGGCGATGTGGCGCCAAGCGCCGCCGCGAGTCCGCCGCCGATCGTCGCCAGCGCGCCGCGCCGGTTGAATCGATCGGCGCTGCTGACGCGTGACTTTTGCCTCATCTTCCGCCTCCGGCCCGCTTTCCGCTGTTAGCGCCAACTTGACACGGCGAACCGCCCAATGCCACTCGCGGCGGCGCAAACAAAAATGAGCAGGGGCGGTTACGCATGGCGAAGGCTTTGATTTTTCCAGGTCAGGGGTCGCAAGCGGTCGGCATGGGCAAGGCGCTGTTCGACGCCTCGGCGCCGGCGCGCGCGGTGTTCGCCGAAGTCGACGGGGCGCTGTCGCAGCCGCTTTCGAAACTCATGTTCGAAGGCCCTGAAGCGGAGCTGACCCTCACTGCCAACGCTCAGCCGGCGCTGATGGCGGTCTCGCTCGCCGCGATTCGCGCGCTTGAGGCGGAATGCGGCCTCGATCTCGCGCGCGACGCGGCCTTCGTCGCCGGACATTCGCTCGGCGAATATTCGGCCCTTGCGAGCGCCGGCGCGCTGACGATTTCCGACACCGCGCGGCTCCTGCGCATCCGCGGCGACGCGATGCAGAAGGCGGTCCCGGTCGGCCAGGGGGCGATGGCGGCGCTACTCGGGGCCGATCTCGATCAGGCGCGGGCGATCGCTCAGGAGGCGGCGACCGCCGCAAATGGCGTCTGTCAGGTGGCCAATGACAATGGCGGCGGCCAGGTGGTGATTTCTGGCGCGAAGACGGCCGTCGAAAAAGCGATCGACATCGCCAAAGACAAGGGAATCAAGCGCGCGGTGCTGCTGCCGGTGTCCGCCCCCTTCCATTGCGCGCTGATGCAGCCCGCCGCAGACGCCATGCGGGACGCGCTCGCGAGCGCGACGATCAGCGCGCCGCGGGTTCCTGTCGTCGCCAATGTGACGGCCGCGCCGACGCAGGACCCGGAGGCGATTCGCCGGCTGCTCGTCGAACAGGTCACCGGGGCGGTGCGCTGGCGCGAATGCGTCGCCTATATGGCCGATCACGGCGTGACGAAGTTCGTCGAATGCGGATCGGGCAAGGTGCTCGCGGGGCTGTTGAAGCGAATCGCGCCCGGCGCAGCGGGCATCTCGGTGGGAGCGCCGGCCGATTTCGAGGCCTACCGCGCCTTCGCTTAGAGGTTCTCCGAACCACGCAAAAGAAAAGGCCCGGTCGCGAGGACCGGGCCCATTCTCTCGACCGTTAAGGTCGATCGTCGGATCAGTACTTGGCCAACACCGGCGCCGGAGAGCCGAAGTTGAAGTGGTAGTTGATGCCGGCGCGGATCGTGTGGAAACGCGTGCGGTTGTTCACGTTGTTGAGGCCCCAACCCGGGTTGAACGCCCACAGCCAGTTGTTGTTGCTGCCGGTGCCGCTGATCTGCGTATACAGATACTCGACCTTGGCCGACCAGTTCGGGAAGAACATCCACTCGGCGCCGCCGCCGGCGGTCCAGCCGGTCTGCACCGCAGAGTTCTGGTTCAACCAGCCATTGCGCTGCACTTCGCCGTAAGCGAAACCGCCCGTGCCGTAGACCAGCAGTTGCGGGCTCAGCAGGGTGATGCCAACGCGGCCGCGAACGGTGCCGAACCAGTTCAGGCGAGCCGTGGCGCCGCCGTTGCCGAAGCCGGGGCCAAACAACCACCAGTTGTTGTTGTTGTTGCCGCCGGAACCCAGGCTCGTGCCCTGGAAGTCGGTCTCGGCGCCGACAACGAACATCGGCGTGACCTGGAAGTTGTAGCCGATCTGGCCACCGCCGATGACGCCGCCGGTGTTGTTGTTGCCGTTGTTCCAGCCCCAATTCCAGCCCTGGTTGGACGAATTGGAGGCATAGAAGCCACCGCCGAGGTTAAGACCGGCGTAGAACCCGGTCCAGGTCATGATCGGCGGCGGGGGAATATAGGGCGGAGGCGCCTTGTGGGAGGGTAGGTCGGCGGCGCTCGCAGCGCCGGCGAAAAGCGCCGTCGCCAGAGCCAGGGCCGAGATCGCTGTCTTCATCTCTCTATCCTTCAGTTCGAGCCAACTTAAATTAATAGGTGCGCGTCAGTCCTGTGACTCTTGCGGACGTTCAAGGACGCTGACCCCCAAGCACGGCGGAGTGTGGTCAAATTTCTCGCGGGAAACAACAAACAGAAGGTAAAAACGGGCCCGAAACGGCCAAAAGATTTGTAGTGTTGCAGTTGGGTCACATGAAGATTTGCGTACAATTCCAATGCTCCAACTCGACAATTCAGTCTTGAATCCGGCGTTTGCGGAGCGAAGCTGAGCTTTCGCCCGCCATTCTCCCGCTTTCTGATCCGGCGTCGCCGCTCTCTGCCCCTCCCCTGACGTTGAACCGCGGCTGAAAAAAGGCCTCGCCCGCGAACTGAGCTATAAGGCTCGCGCCATCGGCATGAGGGAGAAGAGGAAATGTTCGATCTTAAGGGCAAGAACGCGCTCGTTACCGGCGCAAGCGGCGGAATCGGCGCGGCGATCGCGCGCGCGCTTCATGCGTCCGGCGCGACCGTGGCGCTTTCGGGCACGAGGAAAGAGGCGCTGGAGGCGCTCGCCGGCGAACTGGACGGCCGCACGCACATTCTGCCCTGCAATCTCTCGCAAAAGGACGAGACGGAGAAGCTCGTGCCGGCCGCGGAAGCGGCGATGGGCGGGCTCGACGTTCTCGTCAACAACGCGGGCATCACCCGCGACATGCTGTTCATGCGGCTCAAGGACGAGGACTGGGACGCCGTCATCAACGTCAATCTGACCTCGGCCTTCCGCCTGTCGCGCGCGGCGCTGCGCGGCATGATGAAAAAGCGCTTTGGCCGCATCATCCAGATCACCTCGGTCGTCGGCGTGACCGGCAATCCCGGACAAGGCAATTATGCCGCCGCCAAGGCCGGCATGATCGGCATGTCGAAATCGCTCGCCGCCGAGGTCGCTTCGCGCGGGGTGACGGTCAACTGCGTCGCGCCAGGCTTCATCGAAAGCCCGATGACCGATGCGCTGACCGACGCGCAGAAAGAGGCGATCCTTCGGATGGTCCCCACCGGCAGGCTTGGAACGGGCGCCGACGTCGCCGCCGCCTGTGTCTATTTGGCGAGCGAAGAGGCGGCCTACGTCACCGGCCAAACCCTGCATGTCAATGGCGGCATGGCCATGATCTAGCAGCGAGGATTTGACGGCGGAGCAGCGCTTGCGGCGACTTTTCGCCGCGTCGTAGCGCGCTCTGCGCGCCTCTCGCCATGCTCGGGGAAGTATGCTACCAGACCTCGCCGCTGAGGGGCGGCGTCGCTGCGATTTCAACCCGGAAAGCAAGCCGCCAAGCGTCTTGCGGACACCAGGGCGGTCGGCGAGCGATTGCAAGTTCAAGGGACGAAGGCGATCATGGAGCGCGCCAGCCGGCTCGCACCAGGTCGCCAAAAGGCGCGAGCCAAACGCAGACAGGGATCAAAGAAGATGAGCGATGTCGCCGAGCGCGTGAAAAAGATTGTTGTCGAGCATCTCGGCGTCGAAGCCGATAAGGTCGTCGACAAAGCGAATTTCATCGACGATCTGGGAGCTGATTCGCTCGACACCGTCGAACTGGTCATGGCGTTCGAGGAAGAATTCGGCGTTGAGATTCCGGACGACGCCGCCGAGACGATTCTCACTGTCGGCGATGCGGTGAAGTTCCTCGAAAAGGCGAAAGCCGCCTGACGGACTGAAGAGATCCAAGCGCGCGCGGCGAATTCTCTTAAGAGGCTTCGCCGGCGTCGCCTTTTCCGACAACAATAAGAGTTCGAGAGTAGAGCCATGCGCAGGGTGGTCGTCACCGGTCTTGGCGTCGTATCTCCTTTGGGCTGCGGCCTGGAGACGAACTGGCGCCGTCTCGTCGCCGGGGAATGCGGCTTCAAGCGTATCGACACGTTCGAGGTCTCGGACCTCGCTTGTCAGATCGCCGCGGTCGTGCCGCGGGGCGACGGCCAGAACGGCACATTCAATCCCGACGACTGGTTCGATCCCAAAGAGCAGCGCAAGGTCGATGATTTCATCATCTACGGCGCGAGCGCGGCGACTCAGGCGCTGAATGACGCCGGATGGGTGGCCGATACGCCCGAGAAGCAGGAATCGACTGGCGTTCTGATCGGCTCCGGCATCGGCGGACTCGGCGGCATTTACGAGACCTCCGTCACGCTGCGAGAGAAGGGACCGCGGCGCGTGTCGCCCTTCTTCGTCTCGGGCCGAATCATCAATCTCGCTGGCGGCTATGTGTCGATCATGCATGGCCTGAAGGGACCGAATTCCGCGGTGGTCACGGCCTGCGCCACCGGCACCCACGCCATCGGCGACGCCGGGCGCATCATCGCCATGGGCGACGCCGACGTGATGGTCGCGGGCGGCGCCGAATCGCCGGTCAATCGCATTGGCGTCGCCGGCTTCGCCGCCTGCCGCGCGCTCTCCACCGGCTTCAACGATCGTCCCACGGCCGCCTCGCGGCCTTACGACAAGGACCGCGACGGCTTCGTGCTCGGCGAAGGCGCCGGATGCGTCGTGCTCGAGGAATATGAGCACGCCAAGGCGCGCGGCGCGAAGATCTACGCCGAACTCATCGGCTACGGCATGTCGGGCGACGCCTTTCACATCACCGCGCCGACCCCGGACGGCGACGGCGCCTATCGCTGCATGAAGGCGGCGCTGAAGCGCGCCGGCGTTTCCGTGACCGACATCGATTACGTGAACGCGCACGGCACGTCGACGCCGCTCGGGGACGAGATCGAACTCAAGGCGGTCGAGCGACTCCTCGGCAACGTCGAACCGAAGCTCGCCATGTCGTCGACCAAGTCGGCGATCGGCCATCTGCTCGGCGCCGCCGGCGCCGTCGAGGCGATTTATTCGATCCTCGCGATGCAGGCGAATGTCGCGCCGCCGACGCGCAATCTGGACAATCCTTCGGTCGAAACGGCGATCGATCTCGTGCCCCACAAGGCGCGCGAGAAGGAAATCAACATTGCTCTGTCGAACTCCTTCGGCTTCGGCGGCACCAACGCTTCGCTGTTGTTTCGACGCGCGTCCTGATCTTTGAGGCGCGTCAGCTCGATCGAGCCGCGCCTCTCGGCACGCATGCGACCTGCTCACCGAAGCGGCGCGTTCCTGAATTCGCCACAATAAAGCATAGTGTAAGTGCTCGGCGATAATCGGACTGCGCGAGTTCTTCGACTTTGATGGGCGTGTTGCGATGAGCGAAGCGGACGAAAAAGGCGCGCCCGAAAAGCAAACCGACGCTGCGGCTGCGCCCGCGGCCGATCCGGCGCCGGTGAAGGCTGAAGCGGTCGCGCCGCCGGAGCCTCCGACGACCGTCGAATCGACGACGAGCGCCGCCGAGCCGCCGAAACAAGTCGCGCCGCCTGCTCCGGCGCCAGTCCAGGAGCCTGTCGCGCCCGTCTCTGCTCCAGAGCCCGCGCCAGCGCCAGCTCCAACGCCCATCGCGGTTTCGTCCACGCCTGCGCCTGCAGGCGCGCCGCCGATTGCGGCCAGCGTCGCGGCGCCTCCGGCCGAGCCGCCGAAGCCGGCCGCTCCGCCGGCCCCGGAGGTTTCGCAGCCTGCTCCCGCGCCGGTCCAGGAGCGGATCGCGACGGCGGTCAATGAGCCTGTCGCCGGTGCCTCTGCGCCTGCGCCTGCGCCAATCATTCCTACGAAGACCGAAGAAGCGCCAGTCGCTCCCTCGCCAGGCGAGGCTCCAAGGCCTGTCACAGCGCCGGCCGCAGCTCCCGCTCCGCTTTCGCACGCGCCCGAAAGCGCGCCGCCAATTGCGGCCAGCGTCGCGGCGCCTCCGCCCGAGCCGCCGAAGCCGGCCGCCCCGTCGGCCGCCGAAATTCCAAAGCCGAGCCCTGCGGCCGCGCCGGTAAGCGTCGCGCCTCCGCCGGCGACTGCGCCCGCGCCCGCCCCGAAGGTCGCGGCGCCGCCCGAACAGCCGATAACCCCCGCCGCCGCGCTTGCCTACATCGCGAAGCCTGCGCCGGCTAAACCCGTCGCTACGCCGCCAGCGCCTGCGCCTGAGCCGCCGCGCCCGCTCGAACGCCCGCCAGTCGTGCAGCCGGTCGCTCCCGCGGCGACGGCTGCTGACATCCCGAGGCCCGCGCCAGCGCTCTCCGCTCCGCCCGCCGCAGCGCCGGTCCCGCCGGCGCCTGTGATCATCGCGTCACCTGCCGCGAGAGTTGAACCGCCCGCGCCCGAAGGGCCAAAACCGTCCGTTGCGTCTGCACCTGATCTTCCGAGACCCGCTCCAGCGCCGGTCCTGGCGCCCGTCGCCGAGGCGCCCGCGCCGACGGCCCCAGCGGCGCCGCCAGCGGCCGCGAGAGTCGAAGCGCCTGTTTCCGAGCCTCTGAAGTCTTCGGCCCCACCTGCGTCGGAAGTTCCAGCGCAGGCGCCGGCGCAACCTTCGACGGCAGTCGCCACTCCGCCCCCGCCTCCGATTCCACGGATGGAATGGGCTGCAAACACGCCGGTGGCGCCTGCGCCGACGGCCGCGGCTGCTCCGCTAGCGGCCGCGAGAGTCGAAGCGCCTATTTCCGAGCCTCTGACGTCTTCGGCGCCAACCCCGTCCCAAGTTTCAGCGCCTGCGGCCGCGCAACCCGCACCGCCAGTCCCCGCTCCTGCCCCCCCGGCTCCGATTCCACGGATGGAATGGGCTGCAAACACGCCTGTGGCGCCCGTCGCGCCGCCCGCCAGCACGCCGCCCGCACCGGCGCGGGCTGCGCCAGCGGAGGCGCCGAAGACCTTCGCCGCGCCTTCGCGCGAACACGCCGCACCCGCGCCGCCGCCGCCGGTTACGCCAACATCGCCGCCTCTTTCAGCGCCTCGGACGGCGCCGACTCCGCCCGCGAGGGGCGAAGCCCCGGCGCTTGGACCCGCCGGCCAGCCTTCGGCGGCAAAGCCCGAGGCTCCCGCGGCGCGATCCGGCATCTTCCGGCGCCGCACCCCTCAGCAAAACGCCGAGCAGGCGCCGCCCCGCGCCGCCGCCCCGCCGCCGAAGAAGCGAAAGCGCCGCGAGGGCACGCTCTCCATGGCGAGTGGGTTCCTGAGCTTTGTGCTGGTCGCGCTCGTCGCGGGGGTCTTCGGCGTTATCGCCGTCCTGCACAAGCTGAAGGCTCCCGGCCCGCTCGCCGCCGACAAGGTCGTCTATATTCCGCCGCGCAGCGACTTGATCGAGATCATCTCTCAGCTCGAGCGCGAAGGCGTCATTTCCAGTTCGACGCTCATGCAGCTGGGGCTGGTTCTCGAAGGCAAGCTCGGCAAGATGAAGCCGGGCGAATATGGCTTCAAGAAACACATGAGCCTGCGCGACGTGATCGAACAGATCGCCTCCGGCCGGCAGATCATGCACAGCGTGACCATCCCGGAAGGTCTGACGTCGGAACAGGTCGTGCAGAAGCTGAAGGAAGCCGAGCTTCTCGTGGGCGACGTCGTCGATCTTCCCAAGGAAGGCGCTCTGCTGCCGGAGACCTATAAATTCCCCCGCGGCTACCCTCGCGCGCGACTCCTCGCCAAGATGCAGGAGGATCAGCGCAAGGCGCTCGACGCGATCTGGGCCAAGCGCTCGCCGGAGCTGCCGCTTCGCACGCCTTACGAATTGGTGACGCTGGCGTCGATCGTCGAAAAGGAGACCGGCAAGGTCGAAGAGCGGCCGCGCGTCGCCGCCGTATTCGTCAACCGGCTGCGCAAGGGCATGCGCCTTCAGTCGGATCCGACGATCATCTACGGCCTCGTCGGCGGCAAGGCGACGCTCGGCCGGCCGATCATGCGCGCCGAGATCGAGAAGTGGACGCCCTACAACACCTACGCCATCGACGGGCTGCCGCCGGGGCCGATCGCCAATCCCGGCCGCGCGGCGCTCGAAGCCGCCGCGCATCCGGCGCCGACGCGCGATCTCTATTTCGTCGCCGACGGCACGGGCGGGCACGTCTTCTCCGAATCGCTCGACCAGCATTCGCGCAACGTCCAGAACTGGCGGCGGCTGGAGAAGGAAAAGACCGATGGCGCGGTCGATCGCGCCACGCCGGGGGTCCCCGCGCCCGCCGCGCCCAAGCCCGAGAAACGAACGCAGGCTCCCATTGGCCGTCTCGTTACGATGGCCCAGAGTCACGAGGATTATCCGCCGAGCCGCGCCATGGCGCCCGACGATGGACCGACGCACCGGCTCGGCAAATTCGCCTTCGCCGAATCTGATTTTTTGCTCGGCGGCCATGGCGACCGCACGCAGGCTTATGCGCGCGAGTTCGCCGCCCTCAGGCGCGCCCGACCCTTCTTTACCGAACAGTCGGCGCAACTGCCGGCGCAAGCGTTGTTCGACCCGACCGTCTTCGCCAGCCGTCAGCCGCCGCCCGAGGTGGAGGAGGAAGAGCGACTCAATCCGGACATGACGACGGTGGCGCGCGGTCCGGACGCACAGCAGGTCGAGGGCCGCGACATCGCGTCCTATCCGGTGTCGCCGGCGCAGCGCGCGGAACTCAAGGCCCGCGCCGCGCGCCTTGGCCTTGCCGCCGCCTCCGACGAGCTTCCGGGGGAGGCGCTCGGCGAACGGGGACTCCAGGACGCGCCGCCGCCGGCCGGCGCCACGGCCCTGGCGCCGACAGGCGGTCGGCCATTCCGTCCGCGCGCCTTCGACGCCTCGGAAGGCACGCCGCTCGACCCGCTGCGTGACAAGAGCTGGGATCTCACCTCGGCCAAGACCGTCCCGTCCACGACCGATTTGCGGTAAGGCCAGCGCGGCGATAGTGAGGCGCGGCGGGTCCGGCCTGACGCCGATCCGCCTTTTCGGAGTCGCCGCCGCACATGAGCATTCTCAGCATGACGGGGTTCGCCCGGAGCCAGGGCGCCGTCGCCGCCTTTCGTTATTCGTGGGAGCTCAAGAGCGTCAACGCGAAAGGCCTCGATTTGCGGCTGCGCGCGCCGCCGGACTTCGATTCCGTGGAGATCAAGGCGCGCGAAAAAATCGCCGCGAGGCTCGCGCGCGGGGCGGTCTTCGCCAATCTCGTCGCAAAGCGCGAGGACGAGGCGCAGAGCGCGCGACTGAACCGCGCCGCTCTCGACGCGCTTCTCGACGCGCTATCCGAAACGCCCCCGCCCGCAAATGTCGGACCCGCGACGCTCGACGGCCTGCTCGCCATCCGCGGCGTGGTCGAGCTCGTCGAGCCGGAGCTTTCCGACGCCCAAAGGGCTGATCTCGAATCGCATATTCTTCAATCGCTGGACGAAGCGCTCGACGCGCTGATCGCCTCGCGCAAAGCCGAAGGCGACGCGCTGGCGACGGTGCTTTTGCAGCGGCTGGATCGCATATCGACCCTCGCGGCGCAGGCCGACGCCGCGCCGGCGCGCCAGCCCGAAGCGATTCGCGCGCGACTGCAACAGCAGCTCGCCCGCCTTCTGGAAGGCGCCGATTCATTGGATCCTGCGCGACTGCATCAGGAAGCGGCGCTGCTGGCGGTGCGCGCCGACATTCGCGAAGAACTCGATCGGCTGAAGGCCCATCTCGAAAGCGCATCCAAACTTCTCGTGGCCGGGGGACCGATCGGCCGTCGTCTGGATTTCCTCGCGCAGGAGCTTGGCCGCGAAACCAACACGCTCTGCGCCAAATCGAACGACGCCGGACTTACCGCCATCGGCCTGGAGCTGAAGATCGAGGTCGAGCAATTTCGAGAGCAGGTTCAGAATATCGAGTGAATAGCGCGTAGAAGCAGGTGAGTGGACAGGAGCGCCGCTACTCACTACTCACTATCGCCAATCGCCATTCACAAACTCGCTTCATGACTCCCACTCCTTCCAGCCGCCGCGGCATCGTCCTCATTCTTTCCTCGCCCTCCGGCGCAGGCAAGACGACTCTGACGCGGATGCTGCTGCAGGATCGCGATCTGGATCTGACGCTGTCGATCTCGGTGACGACGCGCGCGCGACGCTCGAGCGAAGTCGACGGCATCCATTACACTTTCATTCGCGAACGCCAATTCGCCGCCATGCGCGACGCCGGCGAACTTCTGGAATGGGCCGAGGTGCACGGCAATTTCTACGGCACGCCGCGTGGGCCGGTCGAAGACATTCTCGCGCAGGGCCGCGACTGCCTCTTCGACATCGATTATCAGGGCACCCGGCAAGTGCGCGAGAAGATGGGCGCCGACGCGGTCACCGTCTTCATTCTGCCGCCGTCCATGGACGAATTGCGGGCGCGCCTGGAGCGGCGCGCTGAAGATCCGCGCGACGCGATCGAGCGGCGTCTGGAGAATGCGCGCAAGGAAATCGCGCGCTGGAAAGACTACGATTATGTGATCGTCAACGACGATCTGCAGCGCGCCTTCAATGATCTGATCGCGATTCTGCGCGCCGAAAGGCAGCGGCGGCCAAGGCGCGACAAGGAAATCGAGCAGTTCGTCGCCAAGCTTTTAAGCGAATAGTCCTTCGCGCAAAGCGCGCTATTTCCTCCTCATGGCGGCGATCGCTCTCAAACGCGTTTACGAGCCCGCGGAGGCGGAAGATGGAACGCGCGTGCTCGTCGACCGTCTCTGGCCGCGCGGCCTGCGCAAGGACAAAGCGGAAATCGATCTCTGGGCGAAGGACATCGCGCCGAGCGATGCGTTGCGCCGCTGGTTCGGCCATCGGCCTGAGCGCTGGGAAGAATTCCAGAAGCGCTATCGCGACGAGCTTGCCGCGCCCGAAGCGCAAGCGCAGGTCAAGACGCTACGCGCTATGGCGCGCAAAAATCATCTCACGCTGCTCTATGCGGCGCACGACGAGACGATGAACAACGCCGTCGTGCTGCGAGATCAGCTGCGCAAGCGTCACTGAGCCGAAAACGCATTGGCGAGAGCGACGAAACCCGCGACATCGATTTCTTCCGCGCGTCTGGTTTCGTCTATGCCGGCGGCGGCAAGCAGCGCCGGCGCGTCGACGCCGAGCGATTTCAAGCTCTGACGCAGCATCTTGCGGCGCTGTCCGAACGCCGCTTGCGTGACGCGCGACAAAGCGCGCGGCTCGCAGTCGAGCGGCTTGGCGTTGGGCGTCAGCTCGACGACCGACGACGTCACTTTCGGCGGCGGCGTGAAAGCCGCGGGCGAGACGTCGAACAAGATGCGCGCCTTTGTGCGCCAGCCGCAGAGCACCGCAAGGCGGCCGTAATCCGCGCGCTCTTTCGGCGTCGCGACGATGCGCAGCGCCACCTCTTTTTGAAACATCAGCACATAGCGATCGAAAACGGAGGGCCATGGCTCCGCTTCGATCCATTTCGTCAGCAAGGCGGTCGCGACATTGTAGGGAAGATTGGCGCAGATGCGCGCAGCATGAGGGCTGGCCTTCCCGACAGGCCGAAGGCCTGATCGGGAATCCAGAGTGACGGCTTCATCGGTATTTGCTTTGGATACCCGATCGCCCGCTGCGCGCGCGTCGGGAATGACGGGCGCGCAGCGGGCGAGATCCGCGACGTCGATCTCGAGCGCGTCGCCTTCGACGATCGTCAGTCGGCCCGAATAATGCGCGGCGATTTCTTCCAGCGCCGGCAGACAACGCGGGTCGCGTTCGATCGCGATGACGCTGGCGCCCTGCTCGAGCAGCGCGCGCGTGAGGCCGCCGGGACCTGGACCGATCTCGACGACGATCGTGTCGTCGAAGGGTCCTGCGGCGCGGGCGATGCGCGCCGTGAGATTGAGATCGAACAGAAAGTTCTGTCCGAGCGATTTTCTCGCGTCGAGCCCGTAGCGGGCGACGACGTCTCGCAAAGGCGGCAGCGCGTCGGCCACTTACGTCATGCGTCCTGCAAGTTTGATCGCCTCGATCAGACTCGTCGGATCGGCGACGCCCTTGCCGGCGATGTCGAACGCCGTTCCATGGTCGGGCGACGTGCGCACGAAGGGAAGGCCGAGCGTGACATTGACCCCGCGCTCGAAGGCGAGCGTCTTGATCGGAATAAGCGCCTGATCATGCGTCGGACACAGCGCCACGTCATATTTCGCGCGCGCGGCCGCGTGGAACATCGTGTCGGCGGGAAAAGGGCCCGACGCATGCACGCCGCGCGCGCGCAATTCGGCGATCGCCGGCGCGATGATGTCGATCTCCTCACGGCCGAGCGCGCCGTCTTCGCCTGCATGAGGATTGAGACCCGAAAAGGCGAGGCGCGGCTCCTCGATCTGAAAGCGCATCTTCAGATCATGCGCGACGATTTCGCCCGTCTCGACGATCAGCTCGCGCGTCAGGCGCTTGGGCGCATCAACGAGCGGAATATGAATCGTGATCGGAACGACGGCGAGTTCCTGCGACCACAGCATCATCACCGCGCGATGGTCGCCGCCATAATGGCGATGCGCGAGTTCGGCCAAAAATTCGGTATGCCCCGGATGTTTGAAGCCTGCCTGATACAGAATCGACTTCGTGATCGGATTGGTGACGAGAGAGCGCGCTTCGCCCCTGGCGACGCAGTCGACCGCCTGCTCGATGGATCGCAGCGTCGACGGCGCGTCGACCGGATCAGGACTGCCGGGAACGCCGCTGACGACGTTGCTGCCCGTGTCGACCACAGGCAGCGCGCGTGAGAACACGTCGCAGGCATGCGCCGTCGTCGTGTTTTCGATCTGGATTTCGAGCGCGAGATTGGCCGCAGCGCGGGCGATGAAGGCGGGATCGCTCAGCAGAAAGAACGGCGGCAGATCGTTCAAGTGACGCGCCACATAGGCCATGACCGCAAGCTCCGGCCCGATGCCTGAGGGATCACCTTGCGTGAGGGCGATGGGGGCGGGCGTCACGACTCTTAACCGCCTCGTAAAAGCCGCGCGAGTGAGAGCAGGCGCAGATTGGTCATAAGCGACAGTGTCGCAGGGGCGCTGCGAAATCAAACGGGGGGCGCGGACAATGCATAGCTTTAAACTATGAAATTACCGACTGTGCTTACGCTCGAATGTCATGAAGAGCGCAGCATCGCCTGGCTATACCGCGCCGCAGGGAAAATTTATTTTTCGTAAGGCGTCTTATTGCGCGTGTCCCGGCGCCATGTCCGCCAAAAAAAGAAGCTCCAGTGGACCGCTTCGGCCCACCGGAGCTTTTCATGATCCTGAGGATTATTGTGCGCCTTCGAGGATGATCCGGCCGCTTGGATCATGTGCGCCACCATTGCTCAGCTGGCGCGGATAGTGTCGCATGACGTCGCGCGGGGCTGCGCTCAGCGCTTCGTCGCGCCTGTGTTCGCGCACCGCGTCGCCCCAAACCTGGCCGAAATTATAGTGCCGCTCATAGGCGAAGGCCGATCCGGCGGAAAGCGCGACTCCCAGCGCCGCGGCGGCAAAGACGAGTTTGAAAGACATCGTTTGCTCCATCTCGACAGGCGCTGACGGGCGGGATGCTCGCTGCGCCCCTGTGGAGAACAGAATCCTTCATCTCTCTGTCATAAAAAAGTGTAGGATGCTTCTCCCCTGCTTCGGCGGTTGTGCAGTGCAACAAACCAGCCTTGGCGACGACCCATCGAAAAAACAAATACGCGCCGCGCCAAAAGAAATGCGCGCCGCTCGAGGAGCGACGCGCACCAAACCGCTGGAATGCGATGGGGTCTAGGCCTTGCCCGACTGGGCGTGAGGCACGCCTTCCTTGTCAAACAAAGCGACGAGTTCGCCGCTCTGGAACATTTCCTTGGCGATGTCGCAGCCGCCGATGAATTCGTTCTTCACGTAAAGCTGCGGGATCGTCGGCCAGTTCGAATAGGCTTTGATGCCTTCCCGGATCGCCCCATCGGCGAGCACGTTGATCGCTTTATACGGCACGCCGAGGTGATTGAGGATCTGCACGACCTGCATGGAGAAGCCGCACTGCGGGGCCTGCGGCGTGCCCTTCATGAAGAGCACGACGTCGCTCGATTCAATTTCGTTTTTGATGCGGGCGTTGGTGTCGTCGGACATTTTCAGTTGCCTTTGTTGCGGCGTTCAAGGCGCCGGTGAGAAGATTTACGGCGCCCGCGTCGTCAGCTGCAACGCATGCAGCTCGCCGCCGAGACGGTCGCCGAAGGCGGCGTTGACCATCTGATGCTGCTTGACGCGCGTGAGGCCGCGAAAGCGCTCGGAGACGACCGTCGCCGCCCAATGATCGTCGTCATTGACGAGCGCGATAAGCTCCACTTGCGCATCGGGAATCGCGGCCTTGATGAGTCGCTCGATTTCAGCGGCTGGCATGGGCATTTTATGACACCTGTGTCGGGAAAGCGCCCGAAAACGCGTTGTCTTCGCCGGCCATGAAGGCCGGCAGCGGAGTTTCATGCGCCTTTCGCAGCTCGGTGAGCAATATCGGCGCCTCGCCCGGCAGGATCAAGGCGTCGCCGCCGGTTCGCCCGATCGCCTGGACGGGCACGCCCGCGGCGGCGCCCTGCTGGGCGATTCGTGCGGCGTCCGCGCCATTAGAGACCGTCACGAGATAGCGCGACTGGTCTTCGCCAAAGAGCGCGGCGTGCGGCGCGCCGGAGGGCAGTTCCTTGATCTCGGCGCCGATGTCGCCGGCCAGCGCCATTTCGGCGAGCGCGACGGAGAGGCCGCCATCGGAGAGATCATGCGCCGCGCTGACGCGCCCGGAGAGAATCAGCTCCCGCACGAAGTCGCCGTTGCGGCGCTCGGCGGCGAGGTCGACCGGCGGCGGCGCGCCGTCGGCGCGGCCGCAAAGATCATGCGCATAGGCCGACTGGCCGAGCCATCCCGCGGTTTCGCCGATCAGCAGGATCGTATCGCCCTCGCCCGCGAAGCCGGTTTGCGCCGCCTTGGAAACGTCGGCGATCACCCCGACGCCCCCGATCGCCGGCGTCGGCAGAATGCCCGCGCCCTGCGTCTCATTGTAAAGCGACACATTGCCGGAAACGATGGGGAAATCGAGCGCGCGCGCGGCTTCGCCGATCCCCTGCAGGCAGCCGACGAACTGGCCCATATATTCGGGACGCTCCGGATTGCCGAAATTCAGATTGTCGGTCAGCGCCAGCGGCGTCGCGCCGCGCACGGTGATGTTGCGCCAGCTTTCGGCGACCGCCTGCTTGCCGCCCTCATAAGGATCGGCGGCGCAATAGCGGGCGGTGACGTCGGTCGTCAGCGCCAGACCCTTCGGCCCCTCCTTTACGCGAACCACGGCGGCGTCGCCGCCGGGCGGCCGGACGCTGTTGCCGAGAATGAGGTGATCGTACTGCTCCCAGACCCAGCGCTTGGAGCAGAGGTTCGGCGTCGCGAGGAGCTGCAGCAGCGCGTCGCGATTCGACAGGGGCGCTTTGATCGACGCCGGTTCGATCGCCGGCTGTTTCGGGGTCGGCGTCCAGGGCCGGTCATAGAGCGGCGCTTCGTCGCCCAATTCCTTGATTGGCAGATCGGCCTTGACCTCGCCCTGATGCTTGACCACGAAGCGCAGCGTGTCGGTCGTCTTGCCGACGATCGCGAAATCCAGCCCCCATTTACGAAAGATCGACTCCGCCTGCTCTTCGAGTTCAGGCTTTAGAACCATAAGCATGCGCTCCTGGCTCTCGGAGAGCATCATCTCATAGGCGCTCATGCGCTCTTCGCGGCAGGGCACGGCGTCGAGGTCGAGCTCGATGCCGAGATTGCCCTTCGCGCCCATCTCCACGGCCGAGGAGGTGAGCCCGGCGGCGCCCATGTCCTGAATGGCGATGACCGCGCCCGACGCCATCAGCTCCAGGCAGGCCTCGAGCAGCAGCTTCTCCGAGAACGGATCGCCGACCTGGACGGTGGGCCGCTTTTCCTCGGCGTCCTCCTCGAAAGAGGCGGACGCCATGGTGGCGCCGTGAATGCCGTCGCGGCCGGTCTTCGAGCCGAGATAGACGATCGGGTTCCCGACGCCGGCCGCGGCCGAGTAAAAAATCGAATCGGCGCGCGCGAGGCCCACCGCCATGGCGTTGACGAGAATGTTGCCGTCGTAAGAGGCGTCGAATTCCGTCGAGCCGCCGACGGTCGGCACGCCGAAGCTGTTGCCATAGCCGCCGACGCCGGCGACGACGCCGGCGACGAGCCGCCGCGTTTTTGGATGCGCGGGACGGCCGAAGCGCAGAAGGTTCAGACAGGCGATCGGCCGCGCACCCATGGTGAACACGTCGCGCAGAATGCCGCCGACGCCCGTCGCCGCGCCCTGATAGGGTTCGATGAAGGATGGGTGGTTATGGCTCTCCATCTTGAAGACGCAGGCGTCGCCGTCGCCGATGTCGATGACGCCGGCGTTCTCGCCCGGACCGCGGATGACCCAGGGCGCCTTCGTCGGAAGCTTGCGCAAATGCACGCGCGAGGATTTGTAGGAACAGTGTTCGTTCCACATCGCGGAGAAGATGCCGAGTTCGGTGAAGCTCGGCGTGTGGCCGATGAGCTTCAGGAGGCGCTCGTATTCATCCGGCTTGAGGCCGTGAGCGGCGGCGAGCTCCGGCGTGACGGCGGGTTCAGTCGCGCTCACTTATCCTCTCATGTGGGCTGAAAACCACGGCAGGCGCCAATAATCTGCCGCACTGCGGCGGGGGAAGGATTACTTCGCGCCGTTTGATGCGGCAAGCCGCGCGTATGCTTGAGGTCAAATCTACCGGCCTTTCCTAGGCAGCGCATGCAGCAAAGCGGCGCCGGCTATCTCACATGATTTCCAAGGGATTGTTGCCGCAGAGCCACAGCCGCCAAGAATGAGCATGCCACAGCCTAAATTTGCATCAGATGCAGTTGCATTACCAAAAATTTATAGCAACGTGACAGGGACTTCGGCGCCTTTGTCGTCGACCGTCGACCGCAGAATTTAATCCGGGGGTTCCGATGAAGAATTTTATTCGCGGCGCAATTGCCGCTCTCGTGGTCGGGAGCGTCGGCGCCGCCTATGCCGCTGACTTGCCGCATTACAAAGCGCCGCCGCCGCCGCCGCCGATCGACGACTACCAGCCGTTTCAGATTCGCCTGAAGGTTGGCTCCGTCATTCCGCTCGACGGAACGTCGACGATCTATGACGCGGGCGCCGTCAATCCTGTGGTGGCTGGCCTCGGCGGTCCGCTTTCCTTCGGGCTGGCGACTCTGCGCAGCGGCGGTTACGGCACGGTCGTTCCGGGCGCAAGCACGAGCATCTCCTGGTCGGTCATTCCGATGGTCGACGCCACCTGGTATCTGAACAGGAACTGGGCGATCGAAGCGATCTGCTGCATCACCCCGCATCACATTCAGGGCACCGGCGTGCTTGCCGGCTCGAGCCTCGCGAAGACCTGGGTGTTCCCGCCGTCGCTGCTGCTGCAGTATCACTTCCGGAACTTTGGCGCGTTCCAGCCTTACCTCGGCGTCGGCGTCAACTTCACCGCCTTCTGGGGAACGCGTCCGGGCAACAACGATTGGGGTCTGACGACCGTTCCCGGCTCCTTCGCGGCGGCGGTGGGCGGCATTCCCGGCGCCCTCGCCAGCTTCTATTCGGCGAGCATCACCCCCTCCTGGGGCGTCGTCGGCCAGGCCGGCTTCGACTACATGATCACCGAGCGCTGGGGCATCAACCTCGACGTGAAATACATCATGATGGAGCCGAACGCGCACGCCTCGATCATCGCGCGCACGCCGATCCCGACGCCGATCGGACCTGCCCTCGGCGCCACCTATATCCCGGTGAACGCGGCTGTGAAGATCAACCCGCTGGTCGTTTCCGCCGGCCTGACCTTCCGCTTCGGTTCCGGCATGGTCAACCCGGTGCTCAATTTCTAAGTCTGATACCCAAGCTGAAAAAGCCGGCCTCGAAAGAGGCCGGTTTTTTTGCGTCTGGACGCGCGTCGGATCTATTCGCTGAGAAGACGGCGGATCGAATCGAGCTGATCGAGCGATTCGTATCTGATCCGCACTTCGCCCTTTTCGCCGTTCGGACGCAGATCGACCCGAAGGCCGAGCGCGTCGCTCAGCGTCTTCTCGATCGCCCGGGCGTCGGCGTCCTTGGCGGACGTCTTGGCAGGACGCACGTTTCGTTTCGAAGAGCCTGTATCTTCAGCCTGCTCCTGCGCTAGACGCTCGACGTCGCGCACCGTCATTCCGTCATCGACGATGCGACGCGCCACCGCGCCAGGGTCTGCGACGGCAAGCAGCGCGCGGGCGTGGCCGGCCGAGATGGCCCCTTCGGCGACGAATTTCTTGGCCTCGTCCGGCAGGTTCAATAAACGAATCGTATTGGCGATGTGGGATCGGCTCTTGCCGACGATCTTGGCGATTTCGCCATGAGAATAATTGAACTCGGCGCCGAGCCGCTCATAGCCCTTCGCCTCCTCGATCGCGTTGAGATCGGCGCGCTGCACATTCTCGATGATGGCGAGTTCGAGCGCCTCCTTGTCGTCGGCTTCGTGGATCACCACCGGCACGTCGGAGAGGCCCGCCATCTGCGCCGCGCGCCAGCGCCGCTCGCCGGCGATGATTTCATAAGCGTCGGCGACGCCCGCGATGGCGCGAACCACGATCGGCTGAATCACGCCCTTCTCGCGAATCGACGCGGTCAGCTCGGCGAGATCCTCCTCGCGGAAAGAGATGCGCGGATTGCGCGGATTGGGGCGCAGAAACTCGATGGGCGCCTTTCGCGGACCGCGCGGCCGCTCTGCGGGAGCGGCGTCCGCGCCGGCGTCGCCGAGAAGCGCCGCCAGTCCCCGGCCGAGCCGGCGCCGCGATTCCTCCGCCATCTTTGAAAGGCTCCTTCTTTGCTCAGGCTGCGCGCAGCCGCTTCTCGCGCTGGATCACTTCCGAGGCGAGCTTCAGATAGGCCTGGCTGCCGGAGCATTTGAGATCGTAGAGCAGCACCGGCTTGCCGTGCGACGGCGCCTCGGAGACCCTGACGTTGCGCGGAATCATCGTCTCATAGACCTTCTCGCCCATGAACCGCCGCACGTCGGCCGCGACCTGGTTCGCGAGATTGTTGCGCGGGTCATACATGGTCAAAACGACCCCGTGGATCGACAACTTATGGTTGAGAGTTTGCTTGACCTGATCGACGGTCGAGAGCAACTGCGAGAGACCTTCCAACGCGAAAAACTCGCATTGCAGCGGCACGACGACAGCGTCGCTGCTGGCTAACGCATTTATAGTCAGCAAGTTAAGCGAAGGCGGACAGTCGATCAGAATGTAGCTGTAGCGCCTCTCATGGTCGTGGTCAGCGGCCAGCTCGGCGAGCGCGCGCTTCAACCTGAAGGCGCGGTCCTTGTCGCCCGCAATCTCAAGCTCGACGCCGAGAAGGTCGAGCGTCGACGGGGCGATCGACAGGCGCGGGACTGCGGTGGCCATGATCGCGTCGGCGAGGCTCGATTCGCCGAGCAGCACGTCATAGGTGGAGATCGTGCGGCTCTGACGATCGACCCCAAGTCCGGTCGATGCGTTGCCCTGCGGGTCGAGGTCGATGACGAGCACTTCCTCGCCTACGGCGGCGAGAGCTGTTCCGAGATTGATGGCGGTGGTCGTCTTGCCCACGCCGCCCTTTTGATTGGCCAGCACAAAAATGCGCGGCGAAGCGGAAGCGGTCACGATGGGGAAGCCTTATGCTTGACGACGACGATGCCGGCGCCCTTCCGGGTGCGGCTTTCCGCCGATTCGCAGCTAAAGCTACCCAGCGCTTCAACCGCGGTCAATTCGTCTCGCCATTCTTCCCCTTTTAAAAACACGCCAACGGCCCCATGCGTCAACGCTTCTCCCGAGAGTTCGACGAGACGCGCCAGCGGGGCGAGCGCGCGTGCGCTGACGCCGTCGATCTGACCAGTCAGACGGGGCATGGCGCTTTCGATTCGTTCCGCGTGAATGACCGCGGGGGCCGCTGTTTCACGTGAAACAGCGCGCAGGAACGCGGCCTTCCGCTGGTCGCTCTCGATCAAATGCACCACGGCTCCCGGTCGCCCCTTCAGAAGCAGCGCGGATACCAATCCGGGGAAGCCAGCGCCCGAGCCCAAGTCGGCCCAGCGGCTCACAGCTGGCGCTGCGGCGAGGACCTGCGCCGAATCGGCGAAATGCCGCATCCACATGTCGCCCAGCGTTCCCGAGGCGACGAGATTGATCTTCTCCTGCCAGCGCTGCAGCAGATCGGCGTAGATCGCGAGTTCCGCTGCGATGGACTCGAGTTCCGGAAAGAGCCTGAGCGCTTGCTGCCGGCCGGGGTCGGCTTTCACGCGCGGCGGGCCCGAGCGGCCAGCAGCGTCAGCGCGGAGGGCGTCATGCCGTCAATCCGCTGCGCCTGGCCGATGGTCCGCGGCCGCAGGTAGCTCAGCTTCCCCCGTAGCTCGGCGGAGAGACCGGCGATCGAGGCATAGTCCAGACTCTCGGGGAGCGCCAAACGTTCGTCGCGTCGATACGCGTCGATATCGGCCTGTTGGCGATCAAGATAGACGGCGTAGCGCGCCTCGGTCTCGAGGCGTCCCGCCGTATCTGGATCAATCCCGCTGAACTCGGGCCAGATCGCCCTCAGCCGATCAAGCGTGATGTCCGGAAAGGACAGCAGCGCATAGGCGCTGCGGCGCAGCCCATCCTGGTTGACGGGCAGGCCGTGGCGCAGCGCCGCCGCAGACGTCAATTCGCGCGCCTGCAGCATGTTACGCGCGGCCGCGAGACGGGCGGCGCGGGCGGCGAAATGGGACCCTCGGCGCGCGCCGACGCAGCCGATCTCGATCCCGCGCGGGGTCAGGCGCTCATCGGCGTTATCGGCGCGCAGCGACAGGCGATATTCGGCGCGCGAGGTGAACATGCGATAGGGCTCGCTGACCCCGCGCGTGACGAGATCGTCGACCATGACGCCGAGATAGGCTTCGGCGCGATCGAAGACGATGGCACCCTTGGCCGCGGCGTGACGCGCCGCGTTGATTCCAGCGAGAATTCCCTGCGCGGCCGCCTCTTCATAGCCGGTCGTGCCGTTGATCTGACCCGCGAAGAAAAGCCCAGAAATGCGCTTGGTTTCGAGCGTCGCCAGCAGCTCGCGCGGGTCGACGTAATCATATTCGATCGCATAACCCGGCCGTAGAATGCGCGCCTCCTCCAGCCCCGCAATGGCGTTGATGAAGGCCTGCTGAGTCGCGAGCGGCAGCGAGGTCGAAACGCCGTTCGGATAGACCGTGTCGTCGTCCAGCCCTTCGGGCTCGAGAAAGATCTGATGCGCCTCGCGGTCGGCGAAGCGCGTCACCTTGTCCTCGATCGAGGGGCAATATCGCGGTCCCGGACCCGAAATCGCCCCGGTGCGCAAGGGCGAACGATGCAGATCGTCGAGAATGATCCGATGTGCGGCTGGCGTCGTGCGGGTGACGCCGCAGGCGATCTGACGATTTGCAATCGCCGTGGTCAGATAGGAGAAAGGCTCCGGCGTCGGGTCGCCCCATTGTTCTTCGAGCGCTTCCCAGCAGATGCTGCGCCCATCGAGCCGAGGCGGCGTGCCGGTCTTCAGCCGCGCGACGGCGAAACCGGCGTCGCGCAAGCGGCGGCTCAGCGCGTTCGACGGCGCATCGCCCATGCGGCCCGCGGGCGTGCGTTCGTCTCCGATATGGATCACGCCGCCGAGGAAGGTTCCGGTGGCGATGACCACGGCCGAGGCTCCGATTTCGCCGTCGTTCGTGACGACGCCGCGCACTGCGTCGGCTTCCGTGGTGAGATCTTCGACGGAAGCTTCGACGATGGTGAGATTATCGGTGGCGTCGAGCGCCGCCTGCATGGCGGTGCGATAGAGCTTGCGGTCGGCCTGGGCGCGCGGGCCGCGAACGGCGGGGCCCTTGGAGCGGTTGAGCACACGGAACTGGATGCCGGCCGCGTCCGCCACGCGCCCCATCAGCCCGTCAAGCGCGTCAATCTCACGGACCAGCTGCCCCTTGCCGAGCCCGCCGATCGCCGGATTGCAGGACATTTCGCCGATTTTAGCGCGGCTCTGGGTCACGAGCGCGGTACGTGCGCCAAGCCGCGCCGCCGCGGCCGCGGCCTCACAACCGGCGTGTCCGCCGCCGATCACGACGACGTCGAAATGCATTTTAGGCGAGACGTTCATGGCGAAGCCTGTTTCACGTGAAACATATCATTTGCCAATACAGAATCGCGAGAAAACCGCATCGAGCACGTCCTCGACATCGACCGAGCCGACGATCCGGCCGAGCGCCCCGCTCGCGCGGCGCAGTTCTTCGGCCTGAAGCTCGAGGGGCCGCGCCTCTCCGATCACGGCTTCGACGCTTTCGGCCGCCTCCTCCAGAGCCCGACGGTGCCTCTCCCTCACGATCAGCGCAGAGGCCCCGTCGCCCAGTCGAGCTCGAGCGCGGCTTCCAATCGCAGCAGCGAGATCTTCGAGTCCCTCGCCGCTCAGTGCGCAGACGCCGATAGTGCCCTCGGGCGCTGAGCATAAGTCCGTCTTGGTCGCGACGCGGATGGTTTCGACGGCGCTTGGAGGCGGCGGCTCGCCCGAATCCGACAGCCACAGCGCCAGATCCGCAGACTCAATGCGCGCGAGCGTCCGATCTACGCCGATCCGCTCGATCTCATCGGCCGCCTCGCGTAGGCCAGCCGTGTCGATCAGCGTCACCGGCAACCCGCCAATGTCGAGATGGGCCTCGATCATGTCGCGGGTGGTGCCAGGAATGGCAGATACGATCGCGAGTTCTCGCTGGCTTAATGCATTGATCAGAGTGGATTTTCCCGCGTTCGGCCGGCCGAGGATCATCACAGTGAAGCCGTCGCGCATTCGCTCGGACGCCGGGGCGAGACGCAGCGCCGCCCGCATGTCCGCCGCAATCGGCGACAGCAGCGCGTCGAGGCGATCAGCGGAAAAAGCCGTGACGTCGGCTTCGTCGCTGAAATCCAGCTCGGCTTCGAGTACCGCCAGCGCCTCGACGAGCGCCCCGCGCCAGCCCTCGACCTTGTGGCGCAAGGCCCCGCCGGCGACGCGCAAGGCCTGGCGCCGTTGCGCCTGCGTCTGCGCATCGACGAGATCGGCCAGCGCTTCCGCCTGCGAGAGATCGAGCTTGCCATTGGCGAAGCCGCGCCGGGCGAATTCGCCAGGTTCGGCGGGACGCAGGCCGGCCAGCCGATGGAGGGCGGAAAACGTCCCCTCAACGACCGCGCGGCCGCCATGAAGCTGCAGCTCGGCATAGTCTTCGCCGGTCGGCGAACCGGGAGCCGGAAAGAACAGCGCGACGCCGCGGTCGAGCATTTCGCCGGTCGCGGGATCGCGCAAAACCGCGAAAGTCGCCCGGCGCGGCTCGGGGAGCTTGCCGGCGAGCGCCTTCAGCGCCTCCCCTGCCCCTGGTCCCGACATCCGGATGACACCGATCGCGGCGCGTCCGGCGCCGGTGCCGAGCGCGAAAATCGTATCGCGCGAGGTCACGGCGCGGCCGTCTCGCGGCGGCGCGGCGCGCAGACGGAACTCCCCAGCAACCGCTCGCGATAGATTTTTCGGAACGCCAGGGTCGGCGCGTCGGTGCGCACGGAAGCCTCCTCGGCCGGCGGGGGAACCTCGGCCGGCAGAGAGGATTCGACGATCGCCTGATCCTCGCGGGCGATCCGCCGGTTCATCCAGCGGAAGGCGACGTGTAGCAGCGGCGCGCGGGCGAAACTGCGCACCGTGAGGAGCCACAGGCGCGTCGTTCGCTCATCCTCCGGAATGCAGGCGACCATCAGCCGAAAGGTCTTGCCCGGCGGGTCGATGAAAAGCTCCATCACATTGGGGAAGCGATAATCCATGTTTCCCGCGCGCGGGACGCCGTCGACGCTCGCGGCGATGTGGCCGCCATAGGGCTGCGCTTCAAATGTCATCTCCAGCCGGCTTGCGCCGAGATGCCTGGAGAGATCGCGCCCGATCGTGCTGCGGTGCACAAAAGGCAGATGCGGACTGTCGAGCATGTTCTCCATGACACGCGTCCAATGCGCCTTCCAGGTCACCGATTGCGCGCAGAGCGAGACGCCATCTTGCGCGGTAAGGGTCTGAGAAGGCTGTGGTTCTTCTCTAGGGTCGAAGCCCGTATAGAGCCACAGCAGTTCGCCGGCCTCACGGCAGGGCAGCGCGATCGCGCTGAGATTTTCGCGCTTGGCGTCGGGATTCCACGGCACATGGCAGTTGCGGCCCGCGCCATCAAAGCGCCAGCCATGAAAGGGGCATTCGATGACGCCCTTCTCCACACGCCCGAGCGACAAAGCGACGCCCCGATGCGGGCATTGATCGAGTAGCGCGCAGGCCTTGCCGGCGGCGTCGCGAAAGAAGACGACGCGCTCGCCGGCGACGCGCATCGCGAGCAGCTTGTCGCGCTTTAAGTCGCGCGCAAGCCCGACGATCGTCCACACATTGGCGAAATCCTTGAACATGCGCGCCGCTTATTCCCTTCACCGCTGGAATTCGCAAGGCCGGTCCGGCACAAAGAAATATGCCAATAAGAGCGACATGTCGCCGGCTCGACGCCTCGGACGCTGAAATCTTTCAGGCGCTGCGTCTCGAGAGCTTCCGACTCGAGCCTCGCGCCTTTCGCTTCGCGCCGGAAGACGAAGCGCATGTCGCGCCCGCCGCAATCGCCGCGCGCCTGAAGCGCGACTTCGTCATCGGCGCCTTCAACGCAGAAGACTCACAGTTGATCGGCGTCGGCGGACTCGCATGGAGCGACGGCGTCAAGACGCGGCACAAAGCGCTGCTCTACGGCATGTATGTGCAAGCCGCCCATCGCGGATCGGGCGCCGCCGACGAGATCATGACAAGACTGATCGAAGCGGCGCGCGGGCGCGTTGAGATCGTGACGCTCACCGTCGTCTCGTCGAATCTCCGCGCGCTGCGGTTCTATGAGCGATGGGGATTTCGCGCCTATGGCGTCGAAGACCGCTCAGTGAAAAATGGCGACGACGACTATCTCGACGAAACGCTGATGGCGCTTCGCTTTCGATGATGAGAACGGGCGGCGAGAAGACAGCCGATGTTTCGACGAACGTTTCCTGCGTCACGTATTCATCGAATCGAAGAAGCCCTGATTGTTCTTCGTCTCGCGCAGCTTGCCGAGCAGGAATTCGATCGCGTCGACCGTGCCCATCGGATTGAGGATACGGCGCAGAACGTACATCTTCTTGAGGATGTCGGTCGCGACGAGCAGCTCTTCCTTGCGGGTGCCGGAGCGCGTGATGTCGATCGACGGGAACACGCGCTTATCGGCCACCTTGCGGTCGAGAATGATCTCGCTGTTGCCCGTGCCCTTGAACTCTTCGAAGATGACTTCGTCCATGCGCGAGCCGGTGTCGATCAGCGCCGTCGCGATGATCGTCAGCGAACCGCCCTCTTCGATATTGCGCGCCGCGCCGAAGAAGCGTTTCGGCCGCTGCAGCGCATTGGCGTCGACGCCGCCGGTCAGCACCTTGCCGGACGACGGCACGACGGTGTTGTAGGCGCGCCCGAGTCTTGTGATCGAATCGAGCAGGATCACCACGTCGCGGCCGTGTTCGACGAGGCGCTTCGCCTTCTCGATCACCATTTCCGCGACCTGCACGTGGCGCACCGCCGGCTCGTCGAAGGTCGAGGACACGACCTCGCCGCGCACGCTGCGCTGCATGTCGGTGACTTCCTCCGGCCGTTCGTCGATCAAAAGAACGATGAGATAGCATTCCGGATGATTGGTCGTGATCGACTGCGCGACGTTCTGCAGCAGCACGGTCTTGCCGGTGCGCGGCGGCGCGACGACCAGGGCGCGTTGCCCCTTACCGATCGGCGCGACGAGATCGATGACCCGGGAGGAGAGATCCTTCTTGGTCGGATCCTCGATTTCGAGCTTGAGCCGCTCGTCCGGATAGAGCGGCGTAAGATTGTCGAAGGGCACCTTGTGGCGCACCTTCTCCGGATCCTCGAAATTGATGCTGTTGACCTTGAGGAGCGCGAAATAGCGTTCCCCCTCCTTGGGGCTGCGGATCATGCCCTCGACCGTGTCGCCGGTGCGCAGGCCGAATTTTCGGATCTGCGAGGGCGAGACGTAAATGTCGTCCGGACCGGCGAGGTAGTTCGCGTCGGGCGAGCGCAGGAAGCCGAAGCCGTCCTGCAGCACCTCGACGACGCCTTCGCCGACGATTTCGACGTCGCGGCTCGCGAACTGTTTCAGTATAGCGAAGAGGAGCTCCTGCTTGCGCAGGAGAGAGGCGTTCTCGACTTCATGCTCTTCGGCGAAAGCGAGGAGTTCGGCGGCGGACTTGGCCTTCAAGTCCGAAAGTTTAATTTCCCGCATTCAGGAGGAACCTTGGGTATTGGCTAGGCGCAGGTGGAGAGGAGCCGGGGGACAAGCGGTAGGGCGGGGAATATGGCCTTCCCGAGCGCCGGCGAAATTCCGGCGATGCCGCTTTAAGCAGACACGGGCCTCAGAGGGATAACGCTCCTTAGACAATTTCCAGACGCGAATCAAGCGTTCCGTAAAGCTGGCCTTACCCCCCGAATTCGCCCTCGGCGGCTGGCGCTTCGGCGCCAAGGCGCCCCATAATCGGCTCCCCTCCCCTGATGGATTTGAGATGGCTGCAACCGATCCCGTTCGCTATCCCATTCACGTCGATGGCGAAACCGCCGACGTCGGCGACGCCGAGGAGCTCGCCGTCGTCCTTGACGTTCTCAACGGCCGCCGCGACCGCGACGTGCTCGCGCAGCTACGACCGCATCTGCCGCGGATCATCCGCAGGCCTGCCGATCTTCCGCTGCTCATCCGCGCGCTCGCGCCCGACGACCAGATCTTCCTGATCGAAGCGATGGGCGACTCGCTGGCCGACGCTCTGCAGACCGCGCGTCACCTGCGCGAACTTCTGGCGACGATCGCGGAGCCCAACGTCAAATTGAGTCTCATCGACACGCTCGACGGACAGGGGTTGCGCAAGCTCATCGTCACCGCGCGGGACCTCTCAGGCGCTCTCGAATGGACATATGCGCAATGCAGTCTGCGTCTCCTGGAGCTGCTCGGGGACGACTATCTGCGCCGCCTCATTCGTCACGGCGACGATCTTGCCTTTGCGCTGAATGCGCTTGCCGAGGAGTCTCAAAGCGCGCTGCTCACGAGCATCGGATGGGCGCGCGTCGCAGAGCTGACGCGCAACGCGCGCGACCTCGCGTTGCTTCTGCGGGCGGTCCCGCCAAGCATCAGCGTGACTCTGCTCGATCAATATGATCGTCGACAACTCGTAGAGATCATCGGCGACCGCAGAGCCTGGACCTATCTCTACAATCGGATCAAGGCCGACGAGGCCGTGCAATTGCTGCGAAAGCTCGGAGCTGACGATGCCCTATGAAGACGCGCGAACCTGGCGACGAAAGCCCGAAGAAATCGGTTCGCTGACCCGGCTTCGGGGCAGCAGGCGGCGGATGATCGACGCGCATCTTCACGTCGTCGACTTCATTCAGGAGACGCCCGGCGGCGCGGCGCTCATCGATCACATGGATCGCGCCAATGTCGATAAGGCGGTGATCTTCGGTCTGCCGGTGCGCAAGCTGTGGAACGAATATGACCGCGAACCGCCGGACTATTATCTCGCCAACGACGCACATTGTTACTACTACGCCTATACGGACGTCATCGTCGCCGAAATGGTGCGCGCTTTGCCAGCCGAGCAACAGAGCCGGCTTTATCCGTTGATCTGCGGCTTCAATCCGGTCGATCGTTACGCGATTCGTCACGTCGAGCGGCTGTATGAGCAATATCCAGACGTGTGGAGCGGCGTCGGCGAAATGCTTTTGCGCCACGACGATCTCAGCGCCTTCACCTTCGGCGAGAATGCGCGCGCCAATCATCGCGCGCTCTATCCGATCTACGAGTTCGCAGGCCACTACGATCTTCCGGTGCTCTTGCACCAGAACGTCACCGCCGTCTCGAAGGGCGATCATCCCATCTATCTCTTCGAGCTCGAAGAGGCGCTGCGCGAATTTCCACGCACGCGCTTCATCTTCGCGCATTGCGGCATGTCGCGACGTGTAAACGCGCCGTTCTATTATCAGATGGTCGAGCGGCTGCTCGACCAATATCCAAATCTGTGCGTCGATTATTCCTGGGTGATCTACGACGTCTCGATCTGCCCCGATGGCGTTCCCGACGAACATTGGCTCGCGCTGACCGAACGTCATAGCGAGCGCATCTGTCTCGGCTCCGATCTCGTCGCGAAATTCGAACGGCTGGGGCCGGAACTCGAGCGCTATGACGTCTTTCTCGACCATCTCAGTGAGAAGGCCTGCGAAGATCTCTGCTGGAGAACCGCAGAGCGGATCTATGGCGCGAACAAGGGCAAGGTGAGCGCCGCAGCGCCGAGGACGGAGCCGGAGTGGGAGAAGATCGTCGCCAATTAAAACGGCTTGACGATCACGAGGAGCACGACGCCGACCATCAGCAGCGTCGGCAGCTCATTGAAGATGCGATAGTAGCGCGGCGAATGCACGTTGGCGTCTTGCGCGAAACGACGCATCAGCGCGCCATCGTGAAGATGCGCGGCGGTGAGGAGCACGACGAGCGTCGCTTTCGCGTGAAACCATCCTGACGAAAGCGCGCCGCCCTCGATCGCGAGATAAAGGCCGGTCATCCAGGCGACGAGCATCGCCGGCGTCATGATGTAGCGATACAGCCGCCGCTCCATGATCTTGAACGTTTCGGAGAGCGCGCCCACGCCGGCGCTCGCGTGATAGACGAAGAGCCGCGGCAGATACAAAAGCCCCGCCATCCAGGAGATGATGGCGATGACATGCAGCGCTTTGATCCAGAGGTACATGTCAGCCGCCCCGCCGCACGCGTGAAACGAGTCGCTCGACGTTTTCGATCGGCGTCTGCTGCAGGATGCCATGTCCGAGATTGAAAATATGCGGCCGGCCTTTGAAGGCCGCGAGTATCGAATCGACTTCACGGTCGAGCGCGTCGCCGCCGGCGACAAGAACCAGCGGATCGAGATTGCCTTGCAGCGGAACGCTCGCCGATGTCTGCGCCACCGCCCAAGCGGAATCGAGCGCCGTGTCTATCCCGTAGGCGTCCGCGCCGATCGTCTGCGTCAGCTTCGGCAGCTGCGTATCGGCGCCGCGCACGAAAGCGATTACCGGCGTTTGCGGATGACGCGCCTTGATTCCTTCGACGATGCGCCGCACCGGCTCCGCCGACCAGCGCTGAAATTCATGCGCCGGCAGCACTCCCGCCCAGCTGTCGAAGATCTGCACGACCTCGACGCCAGCGTCGATCTGGCGCGAAAGATAGTCGATCGACGCCTCGATCACGCGATCGATCAGCCGCGCGAAAGCGTCAGGATGACGATAGGCGAAGAGACGCGCCGGCGCCTGATCCGGCGTGCCCTGCCCGGCGATCATGTAGCTCGCCACCGTGAACGGCGCGCCGCAAAAACCGATAAACGTCACGTCGGACGGCAGCGCCGCCTTCACCCGGTCGATCGTCTCGAACACTGGCGCGAGATGTTCGATCTTGAATGCGCCGAGCCGCTCGACCTGCTCGGGTGTTTCGATGGGATCGAGCCGCGGCCCGGCCCCGCTCTCGAAAGACACCCGCTGGCCCATGGCGTCGGGCACGACAAGAATGTCGGAGAAAAGTATCGCCGCGTCGAAGTGAAAGCGCCGGATCGGCTGCAACGTCACTTCGGCCGCCTTCTGAGGCGAATAGCAGAAATCGAGAAAGCTTTTCGTGGTCGCCCGCACCTCGCGATATTCGGGAAGGTAGCGGCCGGCCTGACGCATCAGCCATAGGGGCGGAACTTTTCTCGCCTGTCCGCGTAGAACCGAAAGAAGCGCTTTCTCTTCCGCCATCGCGTGTGACCCGTCCTTCTCGTTCGTTCGAATTCGGCGTAGCGCGAAACGCCGTTAAAACAAAATTCATTTTAAAAGGAATTGATTCTTCATTTGTATCGCGGGGCGGACAAAGGTTAATTTTCATTAACCAGTCGCCCACAGACGATCGGCGGAGCGTCGCCCTCGGCAGAAATGATGGGAAGAACCCGGACAGCAAATGGAATCATCGACCTATCGCGGGTTTTCGGCGCCGGCGCTTGTGGATCGCCTGTGAATCCCGCCTGTACGGACTTTTTTGAGAATCCAGTCGACAGCGCTTTGCCTGTTGAGCGCGCCGCGAACCTTTTCACGCTGGCAAAAACGGCGCGGTCTCGAGGCTCCGCTTATCCCCGCTCTTCGGCTTACGCGCGGGGGCTGTGGACGTGACGATGGGTGCGCATTGGCCCTTCTGGCGCGAATCGGCGCCGCTGATTCTCGCCTCGAAAAGCGCCGGCCGGCGTCAGGCGCTGCTGCATTCCGGCGTTCCTTTCGAATCCATTCCGGCCGATGTCGACGAGCGGGCGATCGAATTGGCGCTAGGCGGCGCCGACGCGGACGCGATCGCTCTTGCGCTCTCGCGCGCAAAGGCGCTGGCGATTTCCGCCGCAGGGCGGCTCGTGCTCGGCGCGGATCAGGTCGCAAGCTGCGAGGGCAGGATTTTCGGCAAGCCCGCAACCATGCCGGACGCCGAAGCGCTCCTGCGGTTTCTCTCGGGGCGGCGGCATCGACTGCATTCGGCGATCGCGCTGGCGCGCGACGGCGTGGTCATATTCGAGACCGTGGGGCGCGCCGATCTCACGATGCGGCAGCTGAGCGACGCGTTCATTGCGGCCTATCTCTCGGCCGTTGGCAACCTTGCGCTGAGTTCGGCCGGCGCCTATCAGATCGAAGGTCTGGGCGCGCAACTCTTCGCCAAGGTCGAAGGCGATCACTGGACGATCATGGGCCTTCCGCTGCTTGCTCTTCTCGATGCGCTGCGACGCGAGGGGGCGCTGCTCTCGTGAACGACAAAAAAATGTTGCGCGTCGGTCTCACCGGTTCGATCGGCATGGGCAAATCGACGACAGCCGAGATGTTCCGCGCCGAAGGCATCGCCGTGCTCGATTCCGACCGCCTCGTGCACGACCTCTATAAAGGGCCTGCCGCGCCTGAGATCGAGCGCGCCTTTCCTGGGGTCGTCGTCGATGGCGTGGTCGACCGTCAGCGCCTCGCGGCTCGCGTTCTGGACGATCCCGCGGCGCTCAAACGTCTCGAAGAGATTGTGCATCCGATGGTGTGGGCCGCGCGTGACGCGCTGATCGAAGAGCGCCGCCGGAAGGGCGACCGCATCGTCGTCTTCGATATCCCGCTGCTGTTCGAAACCGGCGCCGAGAAGGAGTTCGACGCGATTGTCGTGGTCACCGCGCCGGAAGATGTGCAAAGAGCGCGCGTGCTTGCGCGCGAAGGCATGACAGCGGAGAAATTCGGGTCCATTCTGGCGAAACAGACGCCTGATTCAGAAAAGCGCGCGCGCGGCGATTTCGTGGTCCATACGGACAAGGGTCTCGACGCGGCGCGCGAAGAGGTGAGAAACATCGTCAGGGCGCTTGCGGCGCGGCTTGGGTGAGGCATGCGGGAGATCGTTCTCGACACGGAAACGACGGGGCTCGATCCGTCGAGCGGCCATCGCGTCGTGGAAATCGGCGCGGTCGAGATCTCCAATCTCATTCCGACCGGCCGCTATTTTCATTGTTATATCGATCCAGAACGCGACATGCCGGAAGAAGCGTTCCGGGTGCATGGGCTCTCTCGCGAATTCCTCGCGCAGCACAGGGTTTTCAAAGAGATCGCCGGCGAATTTCTCGAATTCATCGAGGATGCGCCGCTCATCATTCACAACGCCGAATTCGATACGCGCTTTCTTAACGCCGAATTCGCGCTCATGAATTTGCCGCCGCTCGGCGGCGCGCGGATCGTCGACACGCTCGCCATGGCGCGCCGCCGCCATCCTGGCGGCCCGAATTCGCTCGACGCTTTGTGCCAGCGCTATGCGATCGATCTTTCGCGTCGCGAGAAGCACGGCGCCTTGCTCGACGCCAATCTTCTCGCCGAGGTTTACGCCGAGCTTTGCGGCGGTCGCCAGGCGGCGCTGTCGCTTCAGACGGTGCACGCCGTGCGCATCGCCGCGAGAAGCGAGCTGCTGCGCCGCCGGCCGGAACCGCTCGCGCCGCGCTTGAGCGCGGCCGAGGAAGCCGCGCATCTGGCTTTTGTCGCGACGATCAAATCGCCGATCTGGGATCGTTATCTTGCAAGCGACGAAAAGCCGTCGCCGCTGGTCGCCGGCTAATTGGCCTGGGCCGCAGCCTGGCCTGCCTCCGCAGCCTTTTGCTGATAGAGCGCGACGAAGTCGATCGGGTCGATGTAAAGCGGCGGATAGCCGCCCTTGCTCGTCGCGTCGGCCACGATCTGCCGCACGAAGGGAAACAGCATGCGCGGGCATTCGATCATCACGATCGGGTGAACCTGCTCTTCGGGAATATTCAACAGCCGGAAGACGCCGCCATATTCGAGGTCGAGCTTGAACAGCAGTCCCTCTCCTTCGCCGGCCTTGCAGTCGAGCATCAGGCTCACTTCGAAGTCGGTCGGCGCCAGCTGCTTGGCGTTGACGTTGACCTGAATCGAGATGTTCGGCGCCTTGTCCTGCGGTCCGAGCGAGCGCGGGGCGTTGGGATTTTCGAAGGAGAAATCCTTCAGATATTGCGCGAGCGAATTGAGGGCCGGAGCGCCGCCCGGCGCTCCTTGCGCGCCGTTGCCATTCGTGTCGGTCATGTAGGTCTCCAGCAAAGCCGTTGTAATGAGAATTCGCGCCCGCCTAACACGTCTCTCAGACGCGAACAAGGCGGGCCGTCCGTCCTATTCGGCTGCGTTCCGGCGCGGTCTTCGAGCGGTACGCGCTTCGCGCCGCCATTCGCGCGGATCGAGGTCGACTACGCGCGGGTCCGTGTTCCGCGAGCGCGCCTGCAAGCGCCGGGCGAGGCTCTGCCGCATAGACGGAGACTTCAGCGCCAGCCCGACGAAATCCGAGGCGAAGCCGGGGAGAATGAGGAGAATCGAGGCGAGCGCCTGCATCGCGCCATCAAGCATGGCGCCATCGGCCCAGCCGCTGCTTCCGCCCTTTGCCCTGGCGGCGATTCCGGAGCGGACGAAATCCAGAATGCGCCGCGCGTCGGAAAGGCCAAGCAACGAGGTTCCGAGGGCGATCGCGATTGCCACGAGCAGCCCGACGGCCCGCACAACGAGCGCGAAACACAGGATCTCCAGCACGATCCAAGCCGCGAGGGCGCCGCCGACGAGCTTTGAATTCACCGAATCATCCGATCTTCCGGCCCTCGCCGCCTGTGGCAATACGCCCGCCCCTTGATTCGTGACATGTATGAAGCGACATGATAGCCGACGACAGTTTTATTCGGGAGTTACCAATGCCGGGTTCCGGCGATCTCTTCGATCCCACCCTCGTTGTTTTCGCGGCCATCGCAGTTTTCGTCATCTGGAAGCTGCGTTCGGTGCTCGGCATGCGGGTGGATCGCGATACGCCGCCTCCGGCGCGCTTCACGCCGCGCCGGCCGTCTCCCGCCGCGGTCGCGGCCGCGCCAGTCGCCGCCCCGATCGCGCCCGCGCCATCTCGACCGAGCGGGGCCGAACGTTGGGATGGCGTCGCCGAGAAAGGCGTCGCCTCGGCCTGGAGCGGGCTCGACGCCGTCGCCGCCTCCGATCCCGGCTTTGACGGCAAATCATTCCTGAGCGGGGCGCGGCGCGCCTATGAGCTGATTGTCACCGCTTTCGCCAAGGGCGACCGGGAGACGCTGCAGCCGCTCCTCTCGCAAGACGTCTTCGACGGGTTCTCGGCGGAGATCGCGCGGCGCGAGCAGCAGGGCGAAACGATGGAGACCGCCGTCGTTGCGATCGATTCGGCGACCGTGGACGCCGCCCGCGCCATCGCTGGCCGCAATGAGGTGACGGTGCGTTTCGTCGTCCGGCTGATGAGCGTGCGTCGCGACCGCGCCGGCGAAACGATCGATGGCGGGCAGACGCGCAAGGTCGTCGAGCGCTGGACCTTCGCGCGCGATCCGAGCGCGAATGATCCCAACTGGAAGCTCGTCGCGACGCAAGCCGAAGACTGAGCATGCAGCGGGAAAACGCGCCGCAGTTTTCCGCTTCAGATCTGCTGCACGAAATCAAATTTGAAGAGATCGACGGCTTCGCGGCCGACGATCTCGCCGCCGCCTTTGGCGCCTTCCGCCGCTCCGCCGAGATCATCGTCGCGCGCGCTCAAGAGCAGCGCAGCGCCGTCGCGCCGCCGCTATCGCTCGTCGCGGCCGCGCGTGCGGCGCTCGTCGGCGTGAGCGATCCGGGCCTTTTCTTTCGGAGCGCCTTTCGCCCTCACCGCATCAAAGCGCGAGGCTTCGTCACCGCCTATTACGAGGTCGAGGTCGACGCCAGACTGTCGCCCGAACCGGGCTTCGTTACGCCGGTTCTCTCGCGCCCGCTCGACCTCGTCACTCTGAACGAGGCGCCGCTCTCGCTGCCCTCCGGCGAGAAGCTCACGAGCGCGAGACGCCAGGCCGACGGCGCGCTCGTGCCCTATCCCGATCGGCGCGCGATCGAGGAAGAAGGCGCGGCGCCGAGCGCGCATCCTCTCGCCTATGTTCGCGATGCGGTCGAATTGTTCCTGATTCAGGTGCAGGGTTCGGCGCGGCTGCGACTGCCGGGCGGCGATGCGATGGCGCTCACCTATGGCGGCCGCAATGGCTGGCCATACACCTCCATCGGCCGGCTGATGATTGAGCGCGGGCTCGTCGAGGCCGCCGAGATGTCGCTCGACGTGATGAAGGAGAAACTGCGGCGGCTCGGCGCAGGTCCCGGCGAAGCGGGTCGCCGGCTCATGCAGGAAAATCGTTCCTACGTGTTCTTCGAGATCGATCGTTCGGAGGCGCGCAAGATCGGCCCCATCGGCGGCCAGGGCGCGCCGCTGACGCCGTTCCGGTCGATCGCCGTCGATCGCTCCATCTGGTGCTACGGGCTGCCCTTCTGGGTCGTCGCACGGATACCGTGGGAGAGAGAGGCGGAAAGCGAATTTCGTCGTCTGATGGTCGCGCAGGACACCGGATCTGCCATAATTGGATCTGCGCGGGCCGATCTTTTCTTTGGCGCGGGCGAAGCGGCGGGGCGGCGCGCCGGCGACGTGCGGCACGCCGCCGAAATGATCGTGCTGTTGCCGAAGGACGTTGGAGTTGGTCCGTGAGCGAGCAGAATTCTCGCCGATTCGCCCGCCGGCTGTCGCAGGCCGAAGCCGAGCTCTGGATGAGAGCGACGGCCGACGTGCGGCCCGCTCATGCGCGTCCGAAAAAGCTATCGCCGCCGGCGCCTTCCGCCGAAGCTGTGGCGCCCTCGGCGCCTTCGGTGATTGGCGATCGCCCGCCGGCGCCGAAGCCGCCGCCGCGGCCGATCGACATCGACGCGCGCACATTCACCAAGATCAAGCGCGGCCGGCTTGAGGTCGACGCCAAGCTTGATCTTCACGGCATGCGGCAGGCCGAGGCGCAGCGCTCTCTGACGGGCTTCCTGCGCCGGTGCCAGGCGAATGGCGCGCGCATCGCCATCATCGTTACCGGCAAGGGCCTGACCCGCGATGAGGGCGGCGTGTTGCGCCGGGTGGTGCCGATGTGGCTCGAAGCGCCGAATCTGCGCGACGTCGTCGTGGGCTTCGGCGAAGCGGCGCGCCATCACGGCGGCGAAGGCGCGCTTTATGTGCGCATCCGCCGCGCCGACCGCGGCCGCTAGCTCAGAGCGTTACGCCTGCTGACCGGCCGCCGCTTCGGAAACCTCGGCCGAAGGCAAGGCGACGGGTTCGGCGGGGCGCGTCAAAAAGGCGGCCGGGATGTTGGGCTTGCCTTCCTCGGTCAGATGCTGAGCGGAATCCGGCGGCGGCTTCCATTCGAAAGCGTCGAGCCGGCCGGTGACGGGCGACATCGGCAGCCAGGTCTTCGACACCACGCCGTCGGCGATCCAGACCGGATCGCGCGGCGCGCGCGAGCCGCGGGCGAGCCATTCGCGCACCGGGCCCGAGGGCCCCTGCTCGCCGTCTTCGATCTCCGCCATCAGCAGGCAGGTGTGCGCCGTCGGATTCCGTCCGCTGGCGATAAGCGGCGCAAGCGCGTCGCGCGCCTTGGCGAAATTGCGCGCCGCGAGCGCGGCCTCCGCGACGAGATGCCGGCTCTCCGGCGCATTCGGCGCGAAGCGCGCCAGCTTCTCGACCCGAGCAAGTTTGCCCAGGTTCGATTCGCCGGCGAGCGCCTCGAGATAGGCCGCGGCGAGATCGGGATGGGGCTTTGCGGCCCATACGGACTCGATGAGCTTCAGCGCCTGCTTCTGGTCGCCGTGGCGGACGAGCACTCGCGCCGCGGCGACCGCCGCGGGGGCGAAGCCTGGCCGGCGCTTCAAGGCCTGTCGGGCGAGGTGCAGCGCGTCATGCGGATGGTCGCGCTCCTTCTCCATCGCCATGGCGGTTTCGACGACGGCGCGCAGGTTCTGCGCCGTCTGCGCGTCGATCGCCTTCGCGACGAGACTGGCTTCGATCGCCTCGCGCGCCTTTTGCCACTCGCCCTGCGCGGCGAGATGTTCGAGCATGGCGGCTCCCGCCCAGGGCACAGGCGCGATGTCATGCGCCTCCTTGGCGAAATGATGCGCCGCCTCGGCGTCCTCGCGCCGGCGCGCCTCGATATGGAGGCCGCGCAAACCCAGCAGCTTCGTCTCCGGCTTCAGCGTCATCTTGTGGAAGGTCTCTTCCGCGAGGCGACGATCGCCGGCGAGCTGGGCCGCCTGCGCCTTCAAGAATTGCGTGAGCGGCTCGTTCGGCAGCAGGCGTTCCGCGACATTCGCAGCCTTGCGGGCGCGTGCGGCGTCGCCGGAGCCCACCGCGATCAGGCCCTGTGAAAGCGCGTCGAAACCCTTGTCGCGGCGTTTCAGCCGCGAACCGCCGCTCCAGCGGCCGGGCAGCCGCAGCACCGCGACGATGATCGCCCAAATGACGATGGTCGCGGCGATGATCAGCAGCAGGCCTGCGACGGCGACGGGGATCGACGCCTCAAACTGGTAGCCGGCGAAATCGAGCGTCAGCGAACCCGGCTGCTCGATCAGCAATTCGAGGCCATAGGCGACCGCCGCAAGAGCGATGATGAAGAAGAAGAGAAACAGCATGGCGATGAGATCCCGCTTATTCCTTGGCTGCGCCAAGCGCCGCGATCGCGCCATGCAGCAGATCGTCGGCTGCTCGTCCCGCATCGATGCGCGCGCGCAGCGTGGCGCCGAAATCCTTGGCCTCGTTTTGCGCCGCTTCGGGAAGCGTCGCGAAAATGGCGTTGGCCTGAGCCAGGTCGCCATGGTTGAGCGCCGCTTCGATGTGCGCGACCTTCTCTTCGACCGTCTGAGCCTCCGCCGAGGGGGCCTGACCTGACGGACGAACGCGCACGAGTTTGCTCGCGCCCTTCATCAGATGTTGCGCGATATCGCCGGAATCGCCGCCCTCGAGCGCGTGAATGCGCTTCGCCGCCGGCGCGAAATCGGCCTTCAACTGCGCGGCCGTCGGGGCGCCCTTGTCCGCGAAGGGCGTCAGCGCCGCCAGCGCGGCGGCGTCGGCGCCCAGTCGGGTCAGCGCCTTCGTCTCGACGGCATAGGGCCGGCCGGCCTCGAAGTCCCGTTGCAGCGCATAGGCGACGACGACGACCGCCGCAGGTCCTTCGGACGACGCCGACGGCTTCGCCGGCGCCGAGGCCTCAGGCGCCGCGCGGGTCTCGCTCTTGGGAGACTCGAGCCGCTCCCGCAGCCCCTTCATCTCCTCGCCGAGCTCGTCGATCCGTCCTTCGAGCGCGGTCACCTGCTCGCTTGCGGTAAGGGCGCCATGTTCGCCCTGTTGTGCGGGTGCGGCGGGAGCTTCGGCGGCGCCGGGGATCGGGCCCGCCTTCGTCGCCGCTTCGGCGGCGGACTTTGCGGCGTTCGCGGCAGACTCGGCGCTTTCGGCGGCGCGCAAGGCGCGCTGCGCCGCCTGCTCGGCGGACTCGACCCGACCCTGCAACGCGGCGAGCGCCGCCTTCTGCGATTCAAGGGCCGCGTTCTGCGATTCGATGGCGGCGTTGGTCATGGCCTCGAGGCGGCTCTCGCGCGCGCTCGGCTCCGTCGCCGTTTCGGCGGACTTCGGCGGCGTCGCTGACGGCGGGGGAGCTTCCGCGCGGCTGGACGGCGCCTCAGGCCCACTCTCGGGCGAGGCCGGCTCCTTCTGGGCGGAAATCGAACCGATCCGGTCCTTCAGCTCGCCAAGGACGCCGCCCGCCTGATTGACGTAGGGCTCCGCGTAATCGGCGACGGCCTTCAGCCGCTCGTCCTTGTCCTTGAACGTGATCGCCGCATAAAGCGCCGCGCCCGCGATGAGGGCGAGAATCGCCAGCGTCGACAGCAGCCGGCCGAAAAACGAGCGCCGCTTGCGTCTGACGGGCGGCGGAGGCGGCGGTTCGGGGGGCGATTCTGGCGGTTCGATTAGCGCTTCCGAAGATTCGACGCGCTCAAGTTCTTCGTCGTTCGGCGAGACCATTGGCCAATCCTTGCTGTCCGCATCCTTATAGTTGATGCGTCGGGCGCCCGCAAAACAGGCGGCCGTTCAGCTCGCCGCCTCGACAAGCTGCAACGTGCGGCGGGCGATGTCGAGATGCAGCCGCTCCACCATTTTGCCGTCGATCTGGACCACGCCCTTGTCGGCGTTGTCCGGCTCGTCGAATACCGCGATGATCCGGCGGGCGAAATCGACCTCTTCGGCGCTCGGAGCAAAAATTTCGTTCACGGGGCCGATCTGGCCGGGGTGGATCAGCATCTTCCCGTCGAAGCCGAAGTCGCGCCCCTGCTCGGCCTCGCGCCGCAAACCGTCGAGGTCGTTGAAGTCGTTATAAATGCCGTCGATGATCTCGATGTTGTGAACCCGCGCCGCGAGCACGCCGGCGGAAAGCCAGGAGAGCAGCGCCGGCCGTCCCGGGGTGAGCCGCGCGCGCGTCGATTTGGCGATGTCGTTGGGGCCGAGCACGAGAACTTCCAGGCGCGAGGCCAGATCATCGGCGCCGCTGGCGATCTTCTCGATGTCGAAAACCGCGCGCGGGGTCTCGATCATCGCCCAAAGACGCGTCTTGCGCGGCGCGCCGGCGGCGACAAGGTCGGCCGCCGCCTTCAGGATTTCGTCGCGCGCGTTGACCTTCGGAATCACGATAGCGTCCGGCCCGAGCGGCGCGATCGCGGCCATGTCGGGCTTATACCACTCGGAGCCGCGGGCGTTGACGCGCACGACCAGCTGCCGCGCGCCGTAGCCGCCGCCGGCCACCGCCGCCGCAACCTGCTCGCGCGCCGCCGCCTTGGCGGATTCGGCGACGCCGTCTTCGAGTTCGAACATCAGGACGTCCGCCGCGAGCGTCTTGCCCTTCTCCAATGCGCGGGCGTTGGAGCCCGGCATCGCCAGCACGCTGCGCTTCAGTCGCGAAATCATTTAAAAACTCCAGCATAGAGACGGTCGGCCTTCCCTTGACCTTGCCGCGTGATCTACACAATAACCGCGGGGTCCGCCATCCGCCTGACCAAGGCGACCTGGGCTGGGGCGCATGAGAGGAACGCTAAATGGCGGATGACAAGCCGTCCGGGGCGACCGGTCTGCCGGAAAAGCTCATGGAGGGCTATGAAACCTTCCTCAGCGGGCGTTTCGTGTCGGACCACGACCGTTTCGAGGAACTGGCGGTCAAGGGCCAGAAGCCGAAAACGATGATCATCAGCTGCTGCGACTCGCGGGTTGCGCCTGAGGCGATCTTCAACGCCGGCCCCGGCGAGCTTTTCGTGTTGCGCAACGTTGCGGCGCTCGTGCCGCCTTATGAGCCGGACGACCATTTTCACGGGGCGTCGGCGGCGCTCGAATACGCCGTTATGGCCTTGAAAGTTTCCGACATCGTGGTGCTGGGGCATGGCCAGTGCGGCGGCGTCCAGGCTTATGCGGAGATCGCGGCGGACCCGGACGTGCCGCGACTCAGCCACAGCGACTTCATCGGCGACTGGATCAAGATGCTCGGTCCGGCGGTTGATCGGCTGGGCGTTCCCCCCAATCCCAAGGACAGGCGCTATGTGGAGCGGCTCGAGTTCGAGGCGATCAAGCAGACGCTGCGCAATCTGCGCTCCTTCCCGATGATCCAGGTGCTTGAACATCACCGACATCTGCGGCTGCACGGCGCGCTGTTCCGGATCATGGACGGACGTCTGTTCCTGCTCGACGAATCGACCGACGCGTTCAAACCGGTCTGCGAAGGGGCCTATGCGGCGGCCTTCGCCGGGGCGCGGTTTTGACGGGCAGCGCGCCGGCGGATCCGGACCGTGTGCCGTTGATCGCCGGTCTGCGCGAGATCGCCGACGGCTATGACGCGATCCTCTGCGACGGATGGGGCGTGCTGATCGACGGCCGGCGGCATTTTCCGGAAGCCGCCGAGGCCTTGCGACGTTTTCGGGCGAAGGGCGGCGCGATCGTGCTGATCACCAACGCCTCGCGCCCGGACGACGAGGTGCGCCGCCAGATCCTGAGCCTCGGCGTGCCGCAGGATTGTTTCGACGATCTCGTCTCCGCAGGAGAGCTCGCGCTGCGCGAAATCGTGTCGCGCGACGGACAGGCGGTCTATCATCTCGGCCCGCCGCGCGACGACGGCCTCTTCCGCGAGGCCGCCCGCCGGCTTGGCGCGCCGGTCATGCGCGTGGGGCCGGAAGCCGCCGACTACGTTGTCTGCACCGGCCTCTTCGACGACCGCAATGAAGCGCCATCGGACTATGACGAAGAGCTGGCGACGCTGAAAGCGCGCGATCTGACCATGCTGTGCGCCAATCCAGATATCGTCGTCGCGATCGGCAATGATCTCGTCTACTGCGCCGGCGCCCTGGCCGAGCGTTATGCGGCGATCGGCGGCCGCGTGTTGACCTTCGGCAAGCCGCACGCCCCGATCTACGCCGCCGCCAGGGAACGGCTGAAAAATCTGCGCGGCGGCGATCTCGACAAGTCTCGCGTTTTGGCGATCGGCGACGGCGCCTTCACCGACCTCGCCGGCGCGGGCCGCGCGGGGCTCGACTGCCTCTTCATCATGCATGGCGTGCATCGCGAAGAGCTTCATCCGGAGGGCGGCGCGCTCGACGAGGCGGCGCTCGAATCGCTCTTCGCGCGCGCCGGCGCCCGTCCTAAGGCTTTGGCTCGCGAGCTTTTCTGGTAAAAGGGGCTGCGCAGGGCCCTCTCCTGCGGCCACGATCCGCGACGCAACTCTCCGGTGCCTTCATGTCGACGCCGTTCAAAATCTATTATTTCGAGGATCTGAGCGTCGGCATGCGCGAGACGCTGATGAAGGCGGTGATGGATGACGACGTGATCGCCTTCGCCGATCTTTCCGGCGATCGCAATCCGATTCATCTCTCGGATCACTTCGCTTCGAAAACGCGCTTTGGCGAGCGCATCGTGCACGGCCTTTATACGGCCTCTTTGATCTCGACCGTCATCGGCATGTATCTGCCGGGTCCGGGCGCCGTTTATCTGTCGCAGACGCTGAATTTCCGCGCGCCGGTGAAGATCGGCGACGTCATCACCGTCATCGTCGAGGTGGTGGAGCTGATCGAAAAGGGCCGCCGCGCCAAGCTCAAATGCGAATGTCTCGTCGACGGCAAGGTCGTGCTCGACGGCGAGGCCTTCGTGATGGTGCCAAGCCGCGAGCAGGCGATGCGCGCCGCCGCGCCAGCGCCGGCTGAGGAGAAGCCGGCCTCGGCATAAAGTTCCGGCCTCCGCCCTTGTCCGCCTCCTTCATCGTCGCGCGCGACCCAGAGGCGCCGCCGCCGGGACTGGAAGGCGCGGTCGCGGCGATCGGCAATTTCGACGGGCTGCACAGAGGCCATCGCGGCGTCATCGCCCGCGCCCAGGCGCTCGCCGGCAGGCTTTCGCGGCCCTGCGTTCTACTGACTTTCGAACCGCATCCTGCCGATTTTTTCGCCGGACAGACGGTGATTTTTCGCCTCACGCCGCCCGACGCCAAAGCCGCGCAGGCCGCGCGACTCGGGCTCGACGGCGTCATCGTGCTCACCTTCGACAAGGATTTCGCGCAAAGTCCGGCGCGCGTCTTCACGGAAGAAATTCTTCACAAGCGCCTGCGGCTCTCGGCCGTCGTCGCGGGCTATGACTTCCGTTTCGGCGCCGGGCGCGAGGGCGGACCGGAATTCCTGCGCGCGGAGGGCGAACGGCTGGGGATGATCGTCGAGATCGTCGATCGCATCACCCAGGACGATGAAGGCAGTCTCGAGGCCGTCTCCTCGACCGCGACGCGCGAAGCGCTCGAGCGGGGCGACGCCGCGCTGGCGCGGCGGCTGCTCGGCCATCCTTACTTCATTCGCGGCGTCGTGCGTCATGGCGACAAGCGCGGAAGGACGCTCGGCTTCCCCACGGCCAATATCGCGCTCGATCCCGCCAACAGGCTCAAGCACGGCATCTACGCCGTCACGATCGAAGTCGACGGAGAGCTCCATCAGGGCGTCGCCAGCTTCGGACGCCGGCCGACCTTTGACAATGGCGCGCCGCTCCTCGAGGTCTTCGTCTTCGACTTCGACGACGATCTCTATGGCAAGGAGGTTGAGGTCGCCTTCTATGGCTTCATAAGGGGCGAGGCCAAATTCGAGAGCGTCGAGGCGCTCGTCCAACGGATGCGCGTCGATGTCGAGGAGGCCCGCAAAATACTGGCCGAAAGCGGCGCGCCGGGCTCTGTTCATAATTTGTTGCCTTAATCGGCGGGCGATCTAGCTTGGGAACATCTCCTCGACAGGAAGGAAAGCGTCATGGACGAAGAGCCCAAGGGCCGTGTCGAAATCATTTTGCCGGGCGAGGAGACGGACGCCTCGCGCATCTGGGTCGCCACCGGGCGCTCCGGCCGGGTCAAGGTCGTCAAGCTTTCGCCCTGGCAGAGCCTCATCGTCACCGCGGCGCTGCTGCTGCTGCTCTTCATCGGCTTCACGCTGCTGTCGGGCGCGTTCCTGGTGCTCCTCATCCTCGCCGTCGTGGCCGGGGGCTTCGCCTATGTCGCTGGGCTCCTGGGGCTAAGGCGGCCACGCTGAGCCAATGCGCTCTTTTCCGCCGTCGTGAGCGCTGCTATTGAACCGAATGCCCTTTATGACCGCCCGTCGAATTACCTGCCCGGCTTGCGCTTGAGCTAGAGGCTCGCGCAGGTCCGGGCGCGGCGCGATTGGCGCTCTTCCTGTAAATCCTCTAATCAGCGGCGACAGCGGCGCTCACGGCGCCCGCGTCCGCCCCAGCCGGTTTCCACGACGATGAACGACGACAGCCCCAAGGGGCCGGACTATTCGAAGAGCCTCTATCTGCCGGTCACGGATTTTCCGATGCGCGCCGGCCTGCCGCAGCGCGAGCCGGAAATCCTCAAGCGCTGGGAAACGATCGGCTTGCAAAAGAAGATGCGCGAAGCGGGCGCCGGCCGCCCGAAATTCACGCTCCACGACGGGCCGCCCTACGCCAATGGCAATATCCATATCGGCCATGCGCTCAACAAGATCCTCAAGGACCTCGTGACGCGCAGCCAGCGCATGACCGGCAAGGACTGCGTCTATGTGCCGGGCTGGGACTGCCACGGCCTGCCGATCGAATGGAAGATCGAAGAGGAAAATTATCGCGCGAAAGGCGAGCAGAAGCCGGATTTTACCGATCCCGATGCGATGATCGCCTTCCGGCGCGAGTGCCGCGCCTATGCCGAACATTGGCTCGGCGTTCAACGCGAGGAGTTCAAGCGCCTCGGCGTCGCCGGCGAATGGAATCATCCCTATTCGACGATGGCCTATCCGGCGGAAGCGACGATCGCGCGCGAGATCATGAAATTCGCGGCGAACGGCCTGCTCTATCGCGGCTCCAAGCCGGTGATGTGGAGCGTCGTCGAAAAGACCGCGCTCGCCGAGGCCGAAGTCGAATATGAGGATTATACGAGCGACCAGGTCTGGGTGGCGTTTCCGATTCCGCGCGGCGCGGAGGGCGAGCTGAGCGACGCGCGCGTCATCATCTGGACGACGACGCCGTGGACGCTTCCCGGCAATCGCGCGATCTCCTTCTCGTCGAAGATCGATTACGGCCTTTACCGCGTCACGCATGCGCCCGATGGCAATTGGGCGCTGCCGGGCGCGACCTTCGTCATCGCCGACAAGCTCGCGAGCGAGGCCTTCAAGGCGGCGAAGGTCGACGGCTACGAGCGCCTGCACGACGTTCCCGCCGCGATGCTCGCCGAACTGATCTGCGCCCATCCGCTTGCGCATCTCGGCTATGATTTCGACGTGCCGCTCTTTGATGGCGAGCATGTCACCGACGATACGGGCACCGGCTTCGTGCACACGGCGCCGGGCCATGGACGCGAAGACTTCGACATCTGGATGGCGCATGCGCGCGCGCTGCAGTCGCGCGGCATCGATTCGCGCATTCCCTATACGGTCGACGAGGACGGCTTCTACACGAAGGACGCTCCGGGCTTTGAAGGCAAGCGCGTCATCACCGACAAGGGCGACAAGGGCGACGCCAATGAGGCGGTGATCGCCGCGCTTATTCAGTCGGGCAATCTCATCGCGCGCGCGAAGCTCAAGCACCAATATCCGCATTCCTGGCGCTCGAAGAAACCGGTGATCTTCCGCAACACGCCGCAATGGTTCATCGCTATGGATAAATCCATCGCGTCCGGGTTCATCGCGATGGATAAGCCGTTCTCTCAGTCGAACCCTCATCCTGAGGAGGCGCGCAGCGCCGTCTCGAAGGACGAGGGTTCGGCGCCCGCATCCGTCGAGACGCGCGCTCCGCACGCTCCTCAGGATGAGGTTCGTGGAAATCGATCCACTCTTCGCGAAATCGCGCTTGAGGAAATCGCCCTCACGACATGGACGCCGGCGGCGGGAGAAAACCGCATCCGCGGCATGATTCAGAATCGTCCGGACTGGGTCGTGTCGCGCCAGCGCGCCTGGGGCGTGCCGATCGCGGTCTTCGTCAAGAAGGATACGCACGAGCCGCTCGTCGACGCGCGCGTCAACGCGCGCATCATCGAGGCTTTCGAGAAGGAAGGCGCCGACGCCTGGTATGAGGCGAATGCCGCCGAACGCTTTCTTTCGCCTGACTACAAGGCCGAGGATTACGAGAAGATCTCCGACGTTCTCGACGTCTGGTTCGATTCTGGTTCGACTCACGCCTTCACGCTCGAAGATCCGCAGCATTTCCCGATGCTCGCCGGCATTCGCCGCAAGCGCGACGGCGGCGCGGACGAGATCATGTATCTCGAAGGCTCCGATCAGCATCGCGGCTGGTTCCATTCCTCTCTGCTCGAAAGCTGCGGCACGCGTGGCCGCGCGCCCTACGACGCCGTGCTGACGCATGGCTTCGTGCTCGACGAGAGAGGACGCAAAATGTCGAAGTCGCTTGGCAATGTCGTCGCGCCGCAAAAGGTCATCGCCGATTCCGGCGCGGACATCCTGCGGCTCTGGGTCGCGGCTTCCGACTATGGCGACGACCTGCGCGTCGGACCCGAAATTCTCAAGACCTTCGTCGAGCTTTATCGCAAGCTGCGCAACACGCTGCGCTGGATGATTGGCGCGCTCGCGCATTATCAGCCAAACGACGATACAGCGATGAGCGAGGCGGGAGAACTCGAACGGCTGATGTTGCATCGTCTGCATCAGCTCGACGGCTCGATCCGCGCCGCCTATGCCGCCTACGATTACAAGCGCGTCGTCGCGCTGCTTACGCAGTTCATGACGAGCGAGCTTTCCGCCTTCTATTTCGACGTGCGCAAGGACGCGCTCTATTGCGATCCGCCGACGAGCGTCAAACGCAAGGCGGCGCTCGCGACCATCGATCGCATCTTCCGCAGCGTAACGTCCTGGCTCGCGCCGATTCTCGTTTTCACTGCGGAAGAGGCGTGGCTGTCCCGCTTTCCGAACGCGCAATCCGTGCATCTCGAGCATTTCCCCACCATTCCCGACGCATGGCGCGACGACGCGCTTGCGGCGAAATGGGAGAAGATTCGCAAGATCCGCGCGGTGGTGACCGGCGCGCTCGAAATCGAGCGCGCGCAAAAACGCATCGGTTCTTCGCTCGAAGCGGCGCCGATCGTTTACGTGCAGGACGAGTCGTTGCGCGCGGCGCTGGACGGCGTCGATTTCGCCGAGATCTGCATCGCCTCGGACATCCATCTCGCGGCGGGAGAAGCGCCGCCTGACGCTTTCCGATTGCCGGAGACGCCGGGCGTCGGCGTGGTGTCGCAGCGCGCCGCCGGCGTCAAATGCGCGCGCTCGTGGAAATATTTCGACCCCGCGATGGCGGATCCCGATTATCCCGAGGTGACGCCGCGCGACGCGCAGGCGTTGCGCGAGCTTGTCGCGCTCGGCCGCTGGGAGCGATAGGTGAGCGACTCAAACGATCGGGCCAGCGACATCGCGCTGGCCACCGTCGGCGCTGGTTGAAGCTGAGGCTGCGCGCCAGTGAACGTCCTTCTCGCCTTTCTCGCCAATACGGTCGTCAACTTCGTCATTGGCCTCACGGTGGCGAAGTTTCTCGGCCCGGAGGAATACGGCCGCTTCGCGCTCGCCTTCTCGATCGCGGTCGTCGTGCAGACGGCGCTCTACGACTGGCTGCGTCTTTCGGCGACGCGCTTCTATTCGAAGCGCACGCGCGACAAGGAGCCGGTGGTGCGTTCGACGCTCGACGCCGCCTTCATCGGCGTCACGCTCTTCCTGGGAACAGCCACGGGAATCTATGCGCTCGTCGGCCCGCCGCTCGATTTCGAAACCAACCTCATTCTTCTGGCGCTGCTGACCGCGGTCGCCAACGGGCTGTTCGATTACTGCACGGCTCTGGTGCGCGCGCGCTTCCATGACCGCGCCTATGTGCGCCTGATGCTGGCGAAGAATGCGCTGGCGCTGGTCCTGATCGGCGGCGGCGCCTTCATCTTTCAGTCGGCGGCGGTGGCGCTCGCCGGCGGCGTCGCAAGCCTGTTCGGCACGGTCATTCTCGGGCGTCGCGCGCTGCTCGATCCCGGCGCCGACATTCGAGCGGCCTCGAGTGAGAGCGCCCGCGCGCTTGCGGCCTATAGCGCGCCGATCGTCACGGCGCATCTTCTCTATCAGGCGATGCCGCTTGCGGCGCGCTCCATCGTCGCGAGCGTCTTCGGCTTCGCGGAGACCGGCCAGTTCGCGCTCGCCTACGACCTCGGCGTGCGCGCGGTGCAGGCGCTTGGTTCGGCGCTCGACGTGCTGCTGTTTCAGATCGCCGTCGCCGCGCATGAACTGCATGGCGCCGATCGCGCCAAGCAGCAGATCGCGCGCAACATGGGCGTCGTCGTCGCCTTTTTGCTGCCGGCCTGCGCCGGACTCTGGTTTGTGCTGCCGTCGATCGAAGCGCTGATCGTGCCCGCGCAATATCGCGGTCCCTTCGGCCACTACCTCGGCCTGCTGCTTCCGGGGCTCTTCGCGATGGGCGTCATTCTCTTCGGCCTCAATCCCGTGTTTCAGATCGAAAAGAAGACCGCGCCGCTGATCGTCGCGGCGCTTGCGGCGGTCGTCTTCGGCCTCGCGCTGCTGTTTATTTTGCCCTGGGGAGAGGACGCCTCCAATCTCGCGATCGCGCAGGGCGGCGCCTATGTCGCGGCGCTCGTCGCGACGGTCTATTTCGCGCTGCGCACCCAGCCGGTCTGGCCGTCGTTCTGGGACATGTTCGCGGCGCTCGTGGCGACGGGCGCGATGTCGCTCGCGCTGACGCCTCTGCGCGAGATGACGCCGGGCATTCTTACGCTGATCGCCCAGATCCTGGCTGGCGCCTTCGCCTATGGGCTGCTGACCGTCGCCTTCGACATCGCAGGGCTGGGCGAACTCGCAGCGACATGGCTCGATCGGCGCCTCGCCCGCCCGTGACGCGGCCGGCCGTCAACGCCATATGTTAGGCTTGCGGTCAAAGGGAGCGCGCCGATGGTGATGCCGATCTATGACGATGCGCCGCTGCGCTACGTGCGCCGGCCGATCGTGACCTGGACGCTGATCGCGCTCAATGTCTTCATCTTCCTGCTGGTGCAGAGCGAACTCTTCGGCGATCCGCTGACCATCGTCCGCGGCTTCGCCATCATTCCGCGCGTCCTGTTCGGCGAAGCGGATCTGGCCGACTGGATCGTGGGACCGCCAGCCGCGCTCACGCTGATCACCGCGCTGTTCTTTCACTCTTCGGTGATGCACCTCGGCTCCAACATGCTGTTCCTCTACGTTTTTGGCGACAATGTCGAAGACGCGATGGGGTCGCTCCACTTCCTGCTGTTTTATCTTTCCTGCGGCATAGCCTCCGGCGTCTTCTACATTTACGCGACGCCGCATTCGATCACGCCGCTGATCGGCGCCTCCGGCGCGATCTCGGGCGTTTGCGCCGCCTTCCTGCTGCTCCATCCACGCGCCACGGTCGCCGGCATATTTCCGCCGCTCTCGCTGGCGCTCGCCCCCATCTGGCTCGGCGCGTGGCTCTCCGGGACGCATCTCAAGTCAATTCTTGGGCTGCGGGCGCCGCTCTTCTCTTTCGTCGCCTCCGGCTGGCTTTTCGTTGGCGCCTGGATCCTGATGCAGCTCATCAACGCCTCGATGGGCGAGGGCGGCGCGATCGCCTGGATGGCGCATGTCGGCGGCATCGCCGCCGGTCTCGTGCTGACGCCAATCTTCAAGCGCCGGCGGCACAGGCTGTTCGACCGCGGCGGAGCGCTGCCGACGCCGCGCGCCCAGGACGCCGGCGAGGACGCGCCCTGACCCGGCGGTTTGCCGCAATGAGTTGGTTTGACTTACGAGCACGCCGCGGCTACCAGACCGCGCAACGGCTTTAGCCAGAGTGGAGCGCGCGCAGACCGCGTTCCCATACCGTCTCGCCAGAGGGTCCAGGGAGACCAAGGGGTCGCGCGATGAAGATTCTCGTGCCCGTCAAACGGGTCGTCGATTACAACGTCAAGATCAGGGTCAAAGCGGACGGTTCCGGCGTCGATCTCGCCAATGTGAAGATGTCGATGAACCCCTTCGACGAGATCGCCGTCGAGGAGGCGTTGCGGCTCAAGGAGGCCGGCAAGGCGACGGAAGTCGTGCTGGTCACGATTGGCCCCGCCAAGGCCGACGAAACCCTGCGCACCGGCCTCGCCATGGGCGCCGACCGCGGCATTCTGGTCAAGACCGACGATGTCGTCGAGCCGCTCGCCGTCGCCAAGATTCTCGCCAAGGTCGTCGCCGAGGAACAGCCGCAGCTCGTCGTGATGGGCAAGCAGGCGATCGATGACGATTGCAATCAGACCGGCCAGATGCTGGCGGCGCTGCTGGGCTGGGGGCAGGGCACCTTCGCCTCCAAGGTCGAGATGGCCGACGGCTCGGTCGACGTGACGCGCGAAATCGACGGCGGGCTGCAGACCGTCAGCCTGAAACTGCCGGCGGTCGTCACCACGGATCTGCGCCTCAACGAGCCGCGCTACGCCTCGCTGCCCAACATCATCAAGGCGAAGAAGAAAGAAGTCGCCGTGAAGTCGCCCGCCGACTATGGCGTCGACATCGCGCCGCGCCTCGAAGTGTTGAAGACCGCGGAACCCGCGAAGCGCAAGGCGGGCGTCAAGGTCGGCTCGGTGGTCGAACTCGTTGGCAAGCTCAAGGAAGCGGGAGTGCTTTAAAGATGACGATTCTGCTTCTTGCCGAAACCGCAGGCGACGCGCTCGCGCCGGCGACCGCCAAGGCGCTCACCGCCGCGACGGAGATCGGCGGCCCCATTCACATCCTCGTCGCGGGGCCCGGACTGAAGGGCGCGGCCGAGCAGGCCGCGAAGCTCGCCGGCGTCGAGAAGGTTCTCTACGCCGAGGACGCGTCGCTCGATCATGTGCTGGCCGAAACGGTCGCCGCGCTGATCGTCTCGCTCTCTGGCGCTTACGACGTCATCATAGCCCCGTCGACCTCGGCGACGAAGAACGTCCTGCCGCGCGTCGCGGCGCTGCTCGACGTGATGCAGGTCTCGGACATCATCAAAGTCGTGTCCGCCGACACATTCGAGCGGCCGATCTACGCCGGCAACGCGATCCAGACCGTGCGGGCGAAAGACGCCAAGAAAGTCATCACCGTTCGGACCACCGCCTTCGCGGCTGCGCCCGAGGGCGGTTCGGCGCCTGTGGAGGCGATCGCCGCGCCGGCCAATCCGGGCGTTTCGACGTTCAAGAGCGAAGAGCTGGCGAAATCCGAGCGGCCGGAGCTGACCTCGGCGCGGGTGATCCTTTCCGGCGGCCGCGCGCTCGGCTCCGCGGAGAATTTCCAGAAGGTTCTCGATCCGGTCGCGACGCGGCTTAACGCCGCAATCGGCGCCTCCCGCGCCGCCGTCGACGCCGGCTACGCGCCCAACGACTTGCAGGTCGGCCAGACCGGCAAGGCGGTGGCGCCCGATCTTTACATCGCCGCCGGGATCTCGGGCGCGATCCAGCATCTCGCCGGCATGAAGGATTCCAAGGTGATCGTCGCGATCAATAAGGACGAAGAGGCGCCGATTTTTCAGGTCGCCGATTACGGCCTTGTCGCGGACCTCTTCACCGCGCTGCCCGAACTTGACGCCGAGCTGGCGAAGATCGGCCGCTGACCGGGGCGGCCGCGCTTTGGTCAACAACGGGGCCTGCGCGGCGGCAAGAGATTGGCGGAACGCCGCGCTTGCGGCGCCGCCGTTTGCTTTTTCTTTGTTTTCCTTGCGAGGAACGCAAGTTATATTGCACTGCGGCACGCACTCAGCGCGGCGCGCCGCTAGCTCTCAGCGCTGGCTTGGCTGACGGTGGTCAAAAAAATGGGCTTCGAGATTCGCAAGATCGGCGTCATCGGCGCGGGCCAGATGGGGAAGGGAATCGCACATGTCTGCGCCCTTGCCGGCTATGACGTCGCCTTAAACGACATTTCACAGGAGCGCATCGACGATGGCATCGCCAGCGTCGCCGCGCAGATGCGACGCGCCGTCGAACGCGGTCAACTCGATGGTGCGGCCGTCGAGCCGGCGCTCGCGCGCATCTCCGGCGCGACAAAAATGGCCGACTTCGCCGACGCCGACCTTGTGATCGAGGCGGCGACCGAGGTCGAAGACGTCAAGCGAAAGATTCTGACGGAACTCGCGCAGTTCGCGAAACCCGGCGCCATCATCAGCTCCAATACGTCATCCATTTCGATCACGCGCCTCGCCGCCGTCACCGGTCGGCCGGAGCGCTTCATCGGCATTCATTTCATGAATCCGGTGCCGCGCATGCAGCTCGTCGAGCTCATTCGCGGCATCGCGACCGACGACGTCACTTTCGAAGAGACGAAGGCGTTTGTCGTCAAGCTCGGCAAGACGATCAGCGTTTCGGAGGATTTTCCCGCCTTTATCGTCAACCGTATTCTGCTGCCGATGATCAATGAGGCGATCTACACGCTCTACGAAGGCGTGGGCTCCGTCGACGCGATCGATACGGCGATGAAGCTCGGGGCCAACCATCCGATGGGCCCGCTGCAGCTTGCGGACTTCATCGGTCTCGACACCTGTCTGTCGGTCATGCAGGTGCTGCATGAGGGCCTGGCGGATTCCAAATACCGCCCCTGCCCGCTGCTCGTGAAATATGTCGAAGCCGGCTGGCTTGGCAAAAAGACGCAGCGCGGCTTCTACGATTACCGCAGCGGCACGCCCGTGCCGACGCGCTAGCGTCTTGAAGGCCGCGCCCTCTCAGTGACCGCCGGGGCCGGCGCCGCGCGCGGCCTCGAAGAGGAACCAGGTCCGCTTCTCGGTGTCGTCGAGAAAGGTTTCGAGCAGGCTCGCCGTCGCGATGTCGTCGTTGTCATCGCAGACCTTATGGGCGTCCCGCAGCGCCTCGGCCATCGTCTTGTTGTCTTCCAGAAGTTCGTTCAGCATGTCGTAAGGCGAGACGAATTCCTCGTCATTGTCCTTGATGCGGGACATTTTCGCGACCTGACCGATCGAGCGCAGCGTCGGCTGGCCGAGCTTGCGGACCCGTTCCGCCAGCGGGTCGACGGTGGCGTAAATCTGCGACGCCTGTTCGTCGAGCAGCAGATGGTAGTCGCGGAAATGCGGCCCGCTCATATGCCAGTGAAAATTCTTCGTCTTGAGATAAAGCGCCAAGGCGTCGGCGACGAGCCTGTTGACTTCGGCGGCGATCTTCATCGTCGACTGCTTCTCGAGATCGGTCGGCGTGTCGAGGGCCGAACGTTCGGTGTCCGGCTTCATCGGGGATTTCGCTTTTTGCATTTTGCGGGCCTCCTTGCGCCCTGGCTCCAGGCTCAAGCTCGGGGTGAGCAGCTCATTAGCTAGATCGCCCGCTTTGCCGGACCAGATGAAAGATAGAGCAGCGTGGAGATTTAACGCCCGCGAGCGGCGCCGCCAGCTACGACTTTAGAAGGTCGGGGCGGCGCGCGCGGGTGAGCGCCAGCGCCTGCTCATGGCGCCATTTGGCGATCCTGGCGTGATCGCCGGAAAGCAGCACGTCAGGGATGTCGCGCCCCTCGAAGTCGCGCGGGCGCGTGTAATGCGGATATTCGAGCAGCCCGGTCTCGAAACTTTCTTCGACGCCCGACGCTTCTTCGCCCATCACGCCGGGAATGAGCCGCACGCAGGCGTCGATCAGCGCCAGCGCGGCGATTTCGCCGCCGGAAAGCACGAAATCCCCGATCGAGATTTCTTCGAGCGCCCGGGCGCCAATGATGCGTTCGTCGACGCCTTCAAAGCGCGCGCAAAGAACGATCGCGCCGGGGCCCTGCGCGAGCTCGCGCGCGCGACCTTGAGTCAGCGGCTTGCCGCGCGGGGACATCAGCAGGCGCGGGCGGGGATCGTCGGCAGGGGCGGCGGCGTCGATCGCCGCGGCCAGCACGTCGGCGCGCATCACCATGCCGGGGCCGCCGCCGGCCGGCGTGTCGTCGACGGCGCGATGGCGCCCGATGCCGTGCTCGCGAATCTGTCTCGTCTCCAGCGCCCAGACGCCGCGCGACAGCGCGTCGCCGGCGAGCGACAGTCCGAGCGGACCCGGAAACATTTCAGGAAAGAGGGTCAGGACGGTCGCGCGGAACATGGAGCGGTTATGGCATGAGGCCGAAGGCGGCGAGAAGCAGTTTCATTCTTGCTGAGATCAAGCCTCGCCCATAGTGTCTCGGACATTGCGACGAGGAGTGAATGATGAAATTTGTTTTCCGATTGGTTTTTCTGTCGTTGGCGCTCGGCGGCTTTTGCGCAGCGCGCGCCGCGCCCAGCAACGCGCCGCCGCCGTCGACTGTCGAGGAGGCGCATCGCGCGTGCCAGCAGGCCTGCTGGGCCGTGCGCGGTTTGGTTTCCGCCAGCCGGAACGGCTCCGAGTCGATGGGCGATTCCGTCGCTCTGACCTGTCTGAACGCCTGCTTCAAGTGCCTCCTGCAATATAGACGCTGCGCGCAGTCCGGCGCGAGTTCAGCGCAGCCGGAGTGCGTGAACGGCTTTGGACAATGTCACAAGCAGGCGTTCGCAGAGAGGCTGAAGTCAAAGCCGCTCGTCTCTTTTGACGGCGGCGACGGGCATAGCCGTGAAACGGCCGTGAAGATCGTGGGCGCCGCCAATTCCCTCGAAGGGGTTCCGGCCGAGGACTTCTGGATACAGCGGAAGCATCCCGGCTGGCGGAAAAAGGATCGGCGTCTCGTCAACGACAGCGGCATTTATGAAGTCATCGTCTACGACACGCCGAACGGACCGCAGACGGTTTGGTTCGACGTCAAAGAGTTTTACGTGAAGAACGGCGATGCCGAGTATCGCCTGCCGGCGCCCAAATAGTCAGGCGTATGTGCGGAAATCAGTCCGCGTCCGGCTCGGTCGAAACTTCCGCCGGCGGCGCAATCACCACGCGCCCTTGGGCGATGTCCACGAGGGGAACGACTGCGCGCGTGAAGGGGTAGAACGCCGTCTCGCTGTGGTCCGCCGGCGCGATCTCGAGAATGTCGCCTGCGCCGAAATTGCGCACGGCGACGATCATGCCGAGTTCCGCGCCGTCCGGCTTCTCAGCGCGAAGTCCGACGAGATCGGCGATATAGAATTCTTCCTCTTCCGGCGCAGGCAGCTTTTCGCGCGGAAGGTAGAGTTCGATGCCGGTCAGCGCCTCGGCGCCGCTGCGGCCTTCGACGCCGGCGACCTTGGCGACGAGCATGTCCTTGCCCTGCGGCCGCACGGAGGTCAGCGTGAACTTGCGCGCGCCGCTCTTGTCGGTGAGCCCCTCATAGGCGGCGATCGCCAGCGGATCGGCGGTGAAGCTTTGCAGACGGATTTCGCCGCGCACGCCATGCGGCGCGCCGAAGCGGCCGAGCAGGACGAGGCCTTGTCCAACTATCCCGGGCTTATGAGACGGACCCGTCATGCCGACACAGCGCGATCATCCCTCCCCTTGATGGGGAGGGTCGCATTGCGAAGCAATGCGGGGTGGGGTGACTGATTGCCGTCGATCCCCCACCCGGCGGTCCCGCAGGCAAGTTTACGCGTACTGCGTAAACTTGCCTGAGACCGCCGACCTCCCCGCAAGGGGGAGGTATGAGCCCGCTGCATTACGCCGCCGGCGCTTCCGCGCCCGCGGCTTCCGCCGCCGCGGCGGCGCGCTCCTGCGCCTTCTTCTTCGGCTGCGCCTTCTGCGGATTGTTGCGCGCCTCGCGCTTCATAAGGCCGAGACCGTCGAGCAGCCGCGCGACGCGATCGGTCGGCTGCGCGCCCTTGGTGAGCCAGGCCTTCGCCTTCTCCGTGTCGAGCACCAGACGGTCGGCCGCGTCCTTTTCCTTGAGCGGATCGAAATAGCCGATCTTCTCGATGTAGCGGCCATCGCGCGGCGAGCGCGAGTCGGCGATGACGACGCGATAGAAGGGACGCTTCTTGGCGCCGCCGCGGGCGAGACGAATTTTGAGCGACATGGTTTCTTTCCTGTTTGGTTTACGTAGGGGCAGTTGGAATTCGGCGGTCGGCAGTCGGAGAGTCCTGTCCTACTGCCGATTGCCGAAGCCCGACTGCCGTTACTTCTTCTTTCCGAAGGGGTTGAGCCCGCTCAGCAGTCCGCCGCCGAGTCCCGGCAGGTTCGGCTTGCTTAAGAGATCCGGAGGCGGCGCCGCCGGCAGGCCGCCGGGGGCGCCCTTGGGCTGCTGCACGCCCAGCTTCTCCTGCAGCTTCTGCAATTCTTCCTGCGACGGCATCTGCATGCCGGGGCCGAGCCCCATCATCTGCGCCGCCTTGCCCATCATCCCGCCGCGCTTGCCGGCGCCGAAGGACTTCATCAGATCGGCCATCTGCCGATGCTGCTTGAGGAGCTTGTTCACCTCTTCGACCTTGACGCCGGAGCCCGCGGCGATGCGCTTCTTGCGCGAGGCTTTCAGCAGGTCGGGATTGCGGCGCTCCCTGGGCGTCATCGACAGGATGATGGCGCGCTGGCGCCGCACCATCTTGTCGTCGAAGCCCGACGCGGCGATCTGATCCTTCATCTTGGCGACGCCGGGCAGCAGGCCCATGATGCCGCCGAGGCCGCCGATCTTTTCCACCTGAGCCAGCTGATCGCAGAGGTCCTGCAGATCGAACTTGCCCTTGGCCATCCGCTCGGCGGCCTTGCGGGCCTGTTCGGCGTCGAGGGCCTGCGCCGCCTTTTCGACAAGCGCGACGATGTCGCCCATGCCGAGGATGCGATTGGCGATGCGCGTCGGCGAGAATTCGTCGAGCGCGTCCATTTTCTCGCCGACGCCGATGAGCTTGATCGGCTTGCCGGTGACGTAGCGCATGGAGAGCGCCGCGCCGCCGCGCCCATCGCCGTCCATACGCGTCAATACAATGCCGGTCAGTCCGACCCGCTCGTCGAAATTCGTGGCCAGATTGACGGCGTCCTGGCCGGTCAGCGCGTCTGCGACGAGCAGGATTTCATGCGGCCTGGCGGAGGTCTTGATCTCCGCCATCTCTTCCATCAGCGGCTCGTCGATATGCGTGCGGCCGGCGGTGTCGAGCAGCACGACGTCGAAGCCCTGCAGCCGCGCAGCCTCCATCGCGCGTTTGGCGATTTGCACCGGCGTCTGGCCGGCGACGATCGGCAGCGTGTCGACTTCGACCTGCCGGCCGAGCACGGCGAGCTGCTCTTGCGCCGCCGGTCGCTTGACGTCGAGCGACGCCATCAGCGTGCGCTTGCCGTGACGCTCCTTCAGGCGCTTGGCGATCTTGGCGGTGGTGGTGGTTTTTCCGGCGCCCTGCAGGCCGACCATCATGATGGCGACCGGCGGCGCGGCGGCGAGATCGATCGGCTGGGCGTCCTGGCCGAGCGTCTCGATCAGCACGTCATTGACGATCTTGACGACCATCTGGCCGGGCGTCACCGATTTGATGACGCCGGCGCCGATTGCGCGGTCGCGCACCTTGTCGGTGAAGGAGCGCACGACGTCCAGCGCGACGTCGGCCTCGAGCAGCGCGCGCCGGATTTCGCGCAGCGCCTCAGTGACGTCGGCCTCGGAGAGCGCGCCGCGCCGCGTCAGCTTGTCGAAAATGCCGGAGAGCTTGTCGGAAAGGCTCTCGAACATGGTGTTCTCCCAGCGAGCGCGAAGGCTCCAAAGCAAAACGCGCCCGGGGGCGCATCGCGCTGCCGGGCGTTGGCCTGCCGCCTCTCGGGCGGCGCGGCTGTGTCTAGGTTTCTCTTTCGAGAGTTGTGGGGTTTTTAGGCCCGCCGGGGGCGGGAGTCAACGTCGCCAAGATCACCGATCACTTTCAGAGCCGCACATTCCTGGATGTCTTTCGAAGTGGTATCTTGTTTGGCGTTGAGATGAGGCTCTCTTAATTTTGAGCAAACTCGATGACCCTCGACGCTTTTCTCCGATCGCTTTCCGCCGCCGAGCCGCCGTCCCTCCCGCCGCCGCTGCGGGCGCTGTGGTTCGACGCCAGGGGCGATTGGAACGCGGCGCATAGATGCGTCGACGACAAATCCGATCCAGGCAGCATGTGGGTTCACGCCTATCTTCATCGGAAGGAAGGCGATCTCTCCAACGCCGGCTACTGGTACGCCCGTGCGCAGCGCGAGCCGCATAGCGGCGCGCTTGAAGACGAGTGGCGCGAGATCGCCGAAGCGCTCCTTGAGGCGCCGGGCGGGGGACCGGGCAGGGCCGAGTGACCGCGCGATCCATGGCCGAAGCGCGGGAATTGCTGCGCAGCAATTTCGGCTTCGCGGACTTTTTGCCGGGGCAGGCGGAGGTCGTCGAGGCCGTGCTCACTGGGCGCGACACCATCGCCATCATGCCGACGGGCTCCGGCAAATCGCTGCTCTATCAGCTGCCGGCCGCAGCTCCGGGGCCCGGACTCGTCCTCGTCTGCTCGCCGCTGATCGCGCTGATGCGCGACCAGCTTCGCACGCTCACTGACAAGGGCGTCGGCGCCGTCGCCCTGCATTCGATGCAGGAAGACGACGAGGGTGCGGCCGCGCTCGACGCCGTCGCCTCCGGGCGCGCACGTCTTCTGTACGCCGCTCCCGAGCGACTCGCGCAGGAGGGGACGCAGCATTTGTTGCGCAGCATTCGCATCAAACTATTTGCGGTGGACGAGGCCCATTGCGTCTCGCACTGGGGTCATGAGTTTCGTCCCGACTATCGCGCGCTCGGCGAGATCGCGCGAAAACTCGGCGCGCCGCCGATGCTTGCTGTCACCGCGACGGCCGGTCCGCGCACCCGCGACGACATCGCCCGCACGCTGTTTTCGCGGCCCCCAAAAATCTTTCAGCGCTCCTTCGCGCGGCCGAACCTTTCGCTCGACTTCGCGCGAAAGCGCGCCGGGCTGAGGCAGATCGTCGAATTCGCGCGCAAGGGCCGCGGCGCGGAAAGCGGCATTATCTATTGCAACTCGCGCAACAGGACCGACGCCCTCGCGCGCGAGTTCTCGCGGCTGGGCTTCGACGCCTTGCCCTATCACGCGGGTCTCGACGCCCATACGCGCGCCGAGAGTCAGGACGCCTTCTTTACGCGCAAAGGCGCGGTGATGGTCGCGACCATCGCTTTCGGCATGGGCGTCGACAAGCCCGACGTGCGCTTCGTCGTTCACGCGGATCTCCCGACCTCGGTCGAAGGCTATTATCAGGAGATCGGCCGCGCCGGCCGCGACGGCGCGCCCGCCCGCGCGCTGACGCTGTTCTCGCCCGCGGAGCTGGCGCTGCGCTGGCGCATTCCCGAGGCGGCGCAGGAGAACGAAGCGGCCGCCGGCGATTACGCCAGACGCCAGGCGATCGCCCGGCTCGCCGCCGCGCCGGGCTGCCGGTTTCAGCGGCTGCTCGGAGAGTTTGGCGAAGCAAGCGCCCCCTGCGGCCGATGCGACCACTGCCGCGGCGGACCGCTGGCCTGGCCGCGCCGCCTATCGTCGCTGGGGCTCGGCTGGCGCGCTGCGCTCGCCAGCGGCTTCGCGGTCGGGGACGCCTCGGAAGATGAGGCCGATCTCTCCGGACCGGCGCCTGCGCCCGGCGATGCGCTGGCGCAGCGGGAGGATCCGCCGCTGAAGGTCGACGACGCGCGGCTGTTGCGCGCGCTGGAGGCCGAGCGTCTCGCCATCGCCCGGCGGCGCGGGGTGGCGCCGCGAACTGTAGCCCCGGAAAAAGCCCTGCGCGCGCTCGCGCGCGAGAGGCCGCAACATCCCGACGATCCGTTGCTGCGGGACATCGAGGACGCGGCGGCGCTGCTGCGGGTGATACGCGAAGCGCGCTGAGGCCGGCGCCAGGGTTTCGTTCGGCGCCGCAACACTGTAGTTAGGGCTCCCCATCCGTTCCCCGCGCCAGAGGTCATGCCCGACAACCCGCCGCAAAACGCCGCCGAACTGCGACAGGTCATGTTCGGGCTCGGCCTCGCGATGCTACTTTCGGCGCTCGACCAGACGATTGTGGTCACCGCCATGCCGACCATCGCGGCGGATCTCGGCGACGCCCAGGACCTGCCCTGGATCGTCACCGCCTATCTCATCGCTGCGACCGTGGTGACGCCGCTCTACGGCAAATTCGCCGATGTCTACGGACGGCGGCGCGTCATCCTCATCGGCGTGACCACATTCGTGATCGGCTCGATCGCCTGCGCTTTGGCCCCGAACATGGCGGCGCTCGCCGGCGCGCGGGTCATTCAGGGACTGGGCGGCGGCGGCCTGATTTCGCTTGGGCAGACGATCGTCGCCGATCTCGTTTCGCCGCGCGAGCGCGGGCGATATCAGTCCTATTTCGCCGCGGTGTTCATCACCTCGAGCATCGCCGGCCCCGCGCTCGGCGGCGTTTTTGCGCAATATTGGCATTGGTCGCTGATCTTCTGGATCAATCTGCCGCTAGGCCTCGCGGCGCTCATTATCGTCAACGCGCGGCTGAAGCGCTTGCCCGAGCGACGCCATCCGCACCGGGTGGATTATCTCGGCGCCGCGCTGCTGATCGCGGCCTCCGGACTTCTCGTGCTGGCGCTCGGCTGGGGCGGCGTCCGCTTCCCCTGGCGGTCGGCGCCGATCCTCGGCCTCCTCGCCGCCTCGGCCCTCGCCTGGTCGCTGTTTGGCTGGCGCACCCTGCGCGCCGAGGAGCCGCTGATTCCTTTGCGCATTCTCAGACTGCGAATCGTGCGCGACGCTATTCTGTCGAGTTCGTTCGGGCTCGGCGGCTTCGTCGGACTCTCGGTCGTGATGCCGATCTATTACGAAATCTGCGGCGGCATGAACGCAAGCGATTCGGGACTGACGCTGATTCCGCTGATGGTCGGCACTGTCGCGGGCGCGACGGCGTCCGGACGGCTGATGTCGCATGTGACGCATTATAAAGCCACACCGCTCCTGGGGCTTGGCGCGGGCCTTCTCGCAGCGCTCGCCGCGGCGGCGATGATGACGGCGGGCGCGAGCCGCTCGCTGCTGTTGCTGAACGCCTTGCTCACCGTCACGACTTTCGGGATCGGGGCGATGCTGCCGATCGCGACCGTTTCGGTGCAGAACGCCGTCGATCCGCGCGATCTCGGCACCGCGACGGCGTCGATGCAATTCTTTCGGCAGCTCGCGGCGGGCGCGATCGTCGCGCTGTTCGCGGCCTTGGCGATCGGCGGCGGCCGCGCGCAACTGCTCGAGGAACTGAAGGCGGACGCCGACGGCGCCGCTTTGTTTTCGAGCTTTCGCCTTGTTTTTCTCGCGCTTGCCGTCTGCGTCGGCCTGTCCTTGCTCTTCCTGGCGCGCATGGAGGAGCGCCCCCTGCGCGGGGAGCGACATCACTGACGGGTCGATTTCCGCCGCGTCTTTTCTATTTGCCCCTGTGGCATGGAATTCTCTAGAAAGAGCGCGCTTCTCCGCGCCGCAAGGATCCTTCCATGGCTTCTCTCAACAGTTTCAATGCGTGCCAGACGCTCGTCGTCGGAGATCGGTCCTATCAATATTTCTCGCTGAAGGCGGCCGAGGAAAACGGGCTCGCCGGCGTTTCGCGCCTGCCCTATTCGCTCAAGGTCGTTCTTGAAAATTTGCTGCGCAACGAAGACGGCCGTTCGGTCACAAGGGAGTCGATCGAAACCTTCGCCAAATGGCTCGAGGAAAAAGGCAAGACGGAACGCGAGATCGCCTTCCGGCCGGCGCGCGTGCTGATGCAGGACTTCACCGGCGTGCCGGCGGTCGTCGATCTTGCGGCGATGCGCGACGCCGTCGTCGCGCTCGGCGGGACCGCGCAGAAGATCAACCCGCTGGTGCCGGTCGATCTCGTCATCGATCACTCGGTGATCGTCGACGTTTTCGGCACGCCCAGGGCTTTCGCGCAGAACGTCGAACTCGAATATGAGCGCAACGGCGAGCGCTATCGCTTCCTGAAATGGGGCCAGTCGGCCTTCGACAACTTCCGCGTCGTGCCGCCTGGCACCGGCATCTGCCATCAGGTCAATCTCGAATATCTCGGTCAGACCGTCTGGACGCGCATGGAGCGCATCGACGGCAAGACGGTCGAACTCGCCTATCCCGACACGCTGGTCGGCACCGATTCGCATACGACGATGATCAACGGCCTCTCCGTTCTCGGCTGGGGCGTCGGCGGCATTGAGGCCGAAGCCGCCATGCTCGGGCAGCCGCTGTCGATGCTTGCGCCCGAAGTGATCGGCTTCAAGCTCATCGGCGCGCCGAAGGAAGGCGTCACGGCCACGGACCTCGTGCTGACCGTCACGCAGATGCTGCGCAAAAAAGGCGTGGTCGGAAAATTCGTGGAGTTCTACGGCGAAGGCCTCGATCATATGAGCCTCGCCGACCGCGCGACGATCGCCAATATGGCGCCGGAATATGGCGCGACCTGCGGCTTCTTCCCCATCGACCAGGAGACGCTCGCTTATCTGCGCATGTCCGGGCGCGCCGATGACCGCCTGGCGCTGATCGACGCCTATGCCCGCGCGCAGGGATTGATGCGCGAAGCCGGCGCGCCGGATCCCGAATTCACCGACACGCTGACTCTCGACCTCGCGGAGGTGACGCCTTCGCTCGCCGGTCCGAAACGACCCGAGAGCCGCGCCTCGCTGTCTGAAGTCGGCTCGGCGTTTCTGGGCGCGCTCGCGACGGAATATAAAAAGGAAGACGGGCTGGGACAGCGCTACGCCGTCGAAGGCGAAAGCTTCGATCTCGGCCATGGCGACGTCGTCATCGCCGCGATCACCTCCTGCACCAACACTTCCAACCCGAGCGTGCTGATCGGCGCGGGACTGCTGGCGCGCAACGCCGTCGCGCGCGGCTTGACGACGAAGCCCTGGGTGAAGACGTCGCTCGCGCCCGGCAGCCAGGTCGTCGCGCAATATCTCGCCAAATCGGGACTGCAGAAATATCTCGACGATCTCGGTTTCAATCTCGTTGGATTCGGCTGCACGACCTGTATCGGCAATTCAGGACCGCTGCCGCCGGCGATCTCCAAGACCATCAATGCGCATGACCTCGTCGCGGCGTCGGTGCTGTCGGGCAATCGCAATTTCGAAGGGCGGGTCAATCCCGACGTCCAGGCGAACTATCTCGCCTCGCCGCCGCTCGTCGTCGCATACGCGCTCGCCGGCACGATGGCGATCGATCTGACCAAAGAGCCTCTCGGACATGACAGCGCGGGGGCGCCAGTCTATCTGCGCGACATCTGGCCGGCGAATGCGGAAATCGCGACTTTCGTGCGCGATCAGGTGACCCGCAATCTGTTCCGCGAGACCTACGCCAACGTCTTCGCGGGCGACGAGCACTGGCGCGCGGTCGAGACGCCGAGCAGCGAGACTTACGCGTGGGACGACCAGTCCACCTATGTGCGCAACCCGCCCTATTTCGCTGGTCTGGAGCGCACGCCCAAGCCCGTCGAGGACATCGTTGGCGCGCGCATTCTTGCGCTCTTCGGCGACAAGATCACCACCGATCACATCTCTCCCGCCGGCTCGATCAAGGCCGCTTCGCCAGCGGGCAAATGGCTCATCGAGCATGGCGTCGCGCCGGCCGACTTCAATCAATACGGCACGCGACGCGGCAATCATGAAGTGATGATGCGCGGCACCTTCGCCAACATCCGCATCAAGAATCACATGATGCGGGACGAAAAAGGCCTGACGCCGGAAGGCGGGTTGACCAGGCATTATCCCGGCGGCGAGATCATGCCGATCTATGACGCCGCCATGCGCTACGCGGCTGAAGGCGCGCCGCTCGTTGTTTTGGCCGGCGCCGAATATGGCAATGGCTCGTCGCGCGACTGGGCGGCGAAGGGCGCCATGCTGCTTGGCGTTCGCGCCGTCATCGCGAAGAGTTTCGAGCGCATTCACCGCTCCAATCTCGTCGGCATGGGCGTGCTGCCGCTCACCTTTGCGGAAGGGACGGGCTGGGACACGCTCGGACTCAAGGGAGATGAGACCGTCACCATCCATGGCTTGCGCGAGGGACTTGCGCCGCGCCAGACGTTGACGGCCACGATCTCCTTCCCGGATGGGACCACCAAGACCGCGCCGCTGCTCGCCCGCATCGATACGCTCGATGAATTAGAATACTTCAAAAACGGCGGCATTCTCCCTTACGTCTTGCGACAACTCGCCCCGTAAATCTCATCAAAAAACCGTTGACTCCATGAGAGTCCTCGGACAGCGTGGTCACGCTTTGCGTTGAATTCGAGCCGTTGCGGATTGCAATGTCGTCAACGCAGCGCTCTACAAAAACAAAAACTCACGACGCGAAGAAGAGGAAATCGACATATGAATAAATTCGCCCTTACGTCGGTCGCCGCTCTGTTCCTGGCGACGACTGCGCCGTCGTTCGCATTCGACGCCGGCGTCGGTCAGCGCGCCCCGAACCATGCGACGCGCATCAGCTGCGACACGCACGGCGAGGACGACCAGGCCGTTTGCGCCAGCAAGTGTGAGGACGCATATCTCAAGGACCAGCAGGGCTGGACGGCGGACATGAGCAAAATCAAGTCCGCCAAGAAGGCGTGCGACGAGAAGTGCGGCTGCCCGCAGAACTCGAAGGACCTCTAAGACCTCGGTTTTGATTGAAAGGGGCGCGCGAGCGATCGCGCGCCCCTTTTTGCGTTGCGCGGATACGCCGCGCGAGGGGAGGCGTGGCGTCATGCCACATAACATCTCGGAAACAGAGGCGTTTCCTGGAGTTCGACGCTGCCGCGGAAAGCGGCGCCTGCCGTCGCGGAAGTGACGCGCAATTGACATAAGCGGGCACTTACGACATCGTCCCGCCGCTTAATGCGTGATGTGAGGACCGTTGCTGTTCTATGGCGGGAGGGGTCGAACGCAAGCGCAGTCTGGAAGCCCTATGGGCAAGTAAAGGAATCGACTAAATGAACAAATTCGCCATTATGACGGCGGCGGCTCTTGTCGTCGGCATGATCAGCCCGGCTTTCGCAGATTGCGACGTCCGCAACGCGGACGACGACAAGCAGGCCAGGTGCGCCCAGAAGTGCGACGATGAGTTCATCTCCCGCAAGATGAATTACGGCGCCAATCAGGCCGAGGTCGCCGCCAACAAGAAGGCGTGCGACGCCGCCTGCGGCTGCCCGCAGAACACCAAGTAACAGTAACACACCGAACCTCGCGAGCGAGGTAAGCTTTCGACGGGGCGCGCAATCGCTGCGCGCCCGTTTTTTTTAATCAGCCGTATAGACGTTGCCGTCTGGGCCTTTCCAGCCGCTGCCCGCTTCATAGAAGCGATATTCCTCGTCGAACAGAACCGTCGACCCCGGCGCGACATATTGCTTGCCCGCAGGATCGGAACTGCGCGGCGCCGTCACATAATGATTGCTCGGCGAACAGCCGTCGGGAAATCTTCCAGGCTCCTCAGGCTTGCATTCGACATTTGCGCCTTCCGGAAACTCGACCCGCGCGTTGAAGAAAATCTCATAGCCCTTCTCTCCGGTGGCGTGCATCTCGAGGCGCTCGGACATCGTCTGCTTGAATTCGACGATCTTGAACGGCTTGTCGAAGCGCTGCTTCAGCAAGTTCTCGAAAATCTGCTTGGCGTGCGCTTCGGTCGGATAGCAACCGCCGAACATGCAAAAAGCATTCGCCGGAACCGCCGAAAGCGACGCCAGCAGCGTCGCGACGACGAACGTTTTGAAAGCGCCTCGCATGATTTCTCTCCCTTGGTCTTATCAATTCGCCGCGTTTTCGCGCATCATTTTGGACTTATAGCATCTTACCGCGTCGGCGCTGCGCGTCTTCAGTCTAGCGCCCGTCAGGCGTCAGCGGGTTGCTCCAGAGATCCTTCACCTGCTCGAAATGGATCGCCGGATCATAGCCGTTGGGCGTGAGGCCGAGCCACTCAGACGAAAGCCGTCCGAGAGCGGACAGCACGGCGTAGGAGGCGACGACGCGGTCGCGCTGGGCGACGATGAGTCCGATGCGCGCGTAGAGCAGCTCCTGCTGCGCGACGAGAATTTCGAACGTCGTCCGCTGACCGGCCTTGGCTTCCTCACGTACGCCATAAAGCGCGCGCTCCGCCGCCGCGACCTGAGCTTGCGCTGCGGCGATCTGCGTTTTGGCCGCCTGCAGCGCGCCCCAATAGGCGCGCACCAGCGAGAGAACCTCGGCGCGCGCCACGTCTGCGTTGAGCCTGCGCTGACCGGCGGTCTCCTTGGCCTGCCGCACGCGGGAGGACGTCAGCCCGCCCTCGTAAATCGGCACGTTGAGATGTCCGAGAATTTTGGCTCCGACATTGCGGTTGCCGATGCCGGAAATGTCGGTCTGCGTGAAAATATCGCCGACGATCGACAGTTTGGGCATGAAATCCGCCTCAAGCGCGTTGATGTCGAGATCGGCGGCGTCGGCGTCGTGCAGCGCGGCGAGAATGAAGGGATGTTCGCTTTGCGCGATGTGCTCCGCTTCCTCGCGGGACTTCGGCAGCAGCCGGTCGATCGGCGAGCCCGGCGCGAGCTTTGACGGTTCGACGCCGACGATTTTTCGATAGACGCCGATGCTGGCGTCGAGCGCCGCGCGCGCGGCGCTCGCGAGAGACTTTCCGCCCGAGAGCCGCGCCTCGACCTGCGCGACATCGGTCAGCGTGATCTGTCCATATTGATAGCGCTCCCGCGTCTGGCGCAACTGCTCCGTCAGGACCGCGACATTGCTTTCCTGTAGTCTGAGCGCCGCCGTGTCGCGCAACACGTTCATGTAAGCGGTGACGGCGTCGAACAAGATACGCTGTTCGGTCAACCGCAACCGCTCGCGTCCGGCGAAGACGTTGGACTCCGCGGCGCGTGTTTCGTTTTGCGCCTTGAACCCGTCGAAGATCGGCTGTTCGACGGTCAAATGGGCGGAGCGGGGGACGCTGTCGCCGCTTTGTATGTTCTTCGTAATGGCGGTGTCGGTCGGATCATTGATGTTGACGTCGCGCTGCTTGGTGACGAGGCGATTGCGCTGTACGCCGAGGTAGGCATCCCCGGTCACGCGGGGTCTCATGCCCGCCTGCGCCTGAGGCACTCTTTCGTCGATCGCGCGAAGCTCCGCTCTGCTGGCGTTCAGCTGCGGGTTGGCGTCATAGGCGCGACGCATCGCGCCCGTCAGAGTTTCGGCCCGCGCCGCGCCGCCGCCCGCAACGAGGCAGATGACGACCCAGGCGGCGCTGCGTAGTTTCACCGGTCAGCTCCCGACTTCCTGCACGGAGACGGACTGCGACGCGCGAGAGAAGAACGCGTAGAGAGCCGGCAGAACGACGAGCGTGAGGAGGGTGGCGCTGATCAGTCCGCCGATCACGACTGTCGCGATCGGCTTTTGCACTTCGGCGCCAGTGCCGGTCGCAAGCGCCATCGGCAGGAATCCGAGCGAAGCGACGAGCGCCGTCATCACGACGGGGCGCAGTCGCGTCATCGCGCCTTTGAAGATCGCCGGGAGTTCCGCCATGCCGCCCGCGATCAATTGCGAGATGTAGGTGCGCATGACGAGGCCGTTCAGCACGGCGACGCCCGAGAGGGCGATGAAGCCGACGGCGGCTGAAACGGACATCGGCATGCCGCGCAGCCACAATGCGGCGACGCCGCCGGAAAGCGCCAGCGGCACCGCGGTGAACACCAGAAGCGCGTCGCGCGCCGCGCCGAGCGCCGAATAGAGCAGGAGAAAGATCAGGAAAAAACAAACCGGCACGACGATCATCAGGCGCGCGCGCGCCGCCGCAAGGTTCTCGAACTGCCCGCCCCAGGCGATCCAGTAGCCGGGCGGCAGCGTCACCTTCGATCCGATCTTGGCGCGCGCTTCTTCGACGACCGAGGCGATGTCGCGTCCGCGCACATTGGCGGAGACCACGACGCGGCGATGGCCATTTTCGCGCGAAATCTGGTTCTGTCCGTCGACGATGGAGAATTTCGCCACCTGCTTGAGCAGCACGACCGGCGTATTGCCGGCCGCCGAAGGCAGCGCGATCGGAATGGATTCCAAGGCTTGCGCGTCCTCGCGCAAATTGTCCTGCAGACGAACGACGATCGGGAAGCGGCGATCGCCCTCGAAGACCACGCCGGCCCTCTGTCCGCCGATCGCCGCGCCGATCACGTCCTGCACCGCGGCGACGCTCAGGCCAAGGCGCCCAATCGCGCGCTTGTCGACCGCGATGTCCAGGATCGGCAGACCGGCGACCTGTTCGACCTTCACGTCGCTCGCGCCCTTGACGCCGTTGAGCACGCCGGCGATCTGATTGGCGGCCTTCAACATGACATCGAAGTTTTCGCCGAACACTTTTACGGCGATGTCCCCGCGCACGCCCGCGAGCAATTCATTGAAGCGCAGTTGAATGGGCTGCGAGAATTCGTAGGCGTTGCCCGGCAGTTTGGCGAGCCGCTTCTCCATTTTCTCGATGAGCTGAGCCTTGTCGAGACCCGGATCCGGCCATTGGTCCCGCGGCTTCAACATGATGAACGTATCGGTCAGGTTCGGCGGCATCGGGTCGGTCGCGATCTCCGCCGTGCCTGTTTTCGAGAAAACGTAGTCGACCTCTGGGAAGCTGCGCAGCGCGCTCTCGATCTCGAACTGCATGGTCTGCGCTTGCGTGAGCGACGCGCTCGGAATTCGATTCGCCTGCATGGCGAGGTTTTTCTCATCGAGCGTCGGAACGAATTCTTCGCCGAGCGTCGAATAGAGCAGCGCCGCAAGGACAAAGGCGCCCGCGCCGATGGCGATCGGCTTCAAGGGCGCGGCCATCGCCCATTTCAGTATAGGCTCATAAACGCGCTTGAGCCACTCGACCACGGCGTTTTCAGATTCGCGCACGCGGCCCGAAAGCGCGATGGCGATCATTGCGGGAAAGAAGGTCAGCGAGAGAGCGAATTCGGAAGCGAGCGCCATGATGACGGTCATCGCCATCGGATGGAACATCTTTCCTTCGACCCCCGAAAACGTCAGGATCGGCACATAGACGAGAATGATGATCGCCTGTCCGTAGACCGTGGGGCGCCGCATTTCGACGGCCGAGTCGATGACCGTTGTGAGCCGTTCTTCCAGCGTGAGCGCGCGGCCAAGCGCGGTTTGACGTTGCGTCAGACGGCGCAAGCAGTTCTCTGTGACGATGATCGCGCCGTCGGCGATCAATCCGAAATCCAGCGCGCCGAGACTCATCAGATTGGCGCTGATCTTTCCGACATACATGCCGACGCCCAGCAGCAGCATGGTGAGCGGGATGACCGTCGCCGTCACGAGCGCCGCGCGGAAATTGCCGAGCATGACAAAGAGCACGAGGATGACGAGCGCGGCGCCTTCGACGAGGTTCAGGGCCACCGTCTTGATGGTCGCGTTGACGAGAACCGTACGGTTCAAGATCGTGCGCACTTCTATGCCGGGCGGCAGCAGCCGGCGGATCTCTTTCATCTTCGCGTCGACGGCGCTCGACACTTCCCGGCTGTTCGCGCCGATCAGCATCAGCGCGGTGCCAATCACCACCTCTTCGCCGTTCATGCTGGCGCTGCCGACGCGCAACTCGCGGCCGACGCCGACCTCGGCGATATCCTCGACGCGCACCGGGGTGCCGCCTCGCGTCGACACGACGACTTTGGCGATATCATCGATCGACTCAAGCCGCCCGGCGCTGCGGACGACCAGTCCTTCGCCGTTGCGCTCGACGTAACCGGCGCCGCGGCTGATGTTGTTGCGTTCGATGATGCCCGCAAGATCGGCGAAGGAGAGCCCGAGAGCGAAGATTTTCGCGGGGTCCGGCTGAACGTGATATTCCTTGACGTAGCCTCCGAGAGAGTCGACGCCGGCGACGCCGGGCACCGTGCGCAACAACGGCCTGATGATCCAATCCTGCACCGTTCGCAGGTAAGCGGTCATCTCGACCAGATTGCGCAGTCTCTGGCCTTCGGGCGTCAGATAGTCGCCATTGCTCTGCCAGCCAGGCGTTCCGTCCGGGGCCGGCTCGTCTCCGCCTCTCGGCGTATAGTCGACCGACCACATGTAGATTTCGGAGAGGCCGGTCGCGACGGGGCCCATATGTGATTCAACGCCAGGAGGGAAATTCTCCCGCGCGAGAGTCAGCCGTTCGGCGATTTGTTGGCGCGCGAAATAGATGTCGACGTTGTCGGCGAAGACGGCGGTGACCTGCGCGAAGCCGTTACGCGAGAGAGATCGGGTGTATTCGAGTCCGGGAATGCCGGCGATGGCGTTCTCTATCGGGTAAGTGACCTGCTTTTCGATCTCGAAGGCGGATAGAGCTGGCGCGAAGGCGTTGATCTGCACCTGATTGTTGGTGATGTCGGGAACGGCGTCGATCGGCAATCGCATCAGCGACCACACGCCAAGCGGAACCACGAGCGCCGTCAACAGCACCACCAGCCAGCGGCTTCGGACCGAGAGGGCGATGAGATTCTTGATCATGGCCGACCGCTAGCGATCAAAAATCCGTATCGGGGGCGAAGTAAAAGCGTCGCCAAGGACGTCGAGGAACGGAAGCCTTCGGCTTGCATCATTCCTCCGGGATGCTTTGTTTGCCGAGCTCCGCCTTCAGCAGGAAGACGTTGGAGACGGCGATCTCTTCGCCCTGATTGACGCCCGAGACGACTTCGACCGACTTGTCGTCGCCGCGTCCAAGTTCGACTTCACGCTTCACAAAACCGTCGGGCGTGCGAACGAAGACATTGGGCTTGCCATCGATGATCATCACGGCCGAGCGCGGAACTTTGAGTTTCACCCGCGCTTCCTTGAGCGAGACTTCAGCCTCGAGCAGACTGCCTGGCCGCAGCGAGAAATCAGGATTGGCGAAGCGCGCGAGGACGGGACCCGTTCTCGTCTCCCGTGAAATCGTCGCCGTGACATAGGTGATTTTTCCGTCAAATCCGCGGCCTTCCGCGTTTTGCAGCCGCACCTCCTGCCCCTCGCGCAACAGGCCGAGATCGGCGGCAGGCACTGCGAGTTCGGCCTCGACCACCGAGAGATCGGCGATGACATAGAGTTCCTTCGCCTGTCCTTCGCCGCCGACCGGTTGACCGACGTTGACCATACGCTCGATGACTCGTCCCGAGATCGGCGATCGGATCTCCTTGCGGCGAAGCTCCGCAATCGGCTGCGAGGGCAGGGCGGCGATCTCTTGTTCGCTCATGTCCAGCGCCGCGAGCTTCTGGCGCGCCAGATCGAGTTTCACCTTGGCTTCGGTGAAGGCCGCCTTGGCCCTCAGAAACAGCTGTTCCGCGGTGATCTTCTTTTCGAACAGCCCTTTTTCGCGCTGGAAGAGCGCGCTCTGCAGATCGAAATTCGCTGAGGCGGCGAGATATTCGCTTTTCGCCTCGGCGACCTCGCGCGAGTCGATGATCGCGATCGTCTCGCCCCGCGTGACGTTGTCGCCGAGCCGCTTGCGCAGCTCTTCGACGACGCCTGTTACTTTGGCGGCGACGCGCGCAATTTTGTCGGGATCGGGTTTCACGGCGGCGGGCGCCGTGATTTGACGGGTGATGCCGCCGGGCCCGACGGGCGCCACCGAGATCTTGGACGCCTCGATCTGGGCTGCGGAAAGCCGGACTTCGCCGTCGGCGGGCTCTGGCGTGGTCGCTTCGGTCTGGCTTTCCGGCGCGATGCGATCGCGCAGGGCGCTGATCAGCGACGGCAACGCCGCGCCGATCGCAAGGCTCGCGAGCACGGCGAGAACCAGAACGGACCTGTAACGGGTCATGATCGCGAAGTCAGCTCCGTCACGAGCGGTCTGAGTGGCGTAGCACTGGCGCGCCGCTCGAGCCATTGGCCGGCGCGGCGAAAGTGGGGGATATCGCGGCCGGCGTCGATTCCTCTCCTTAAAGGAGTTGGGCGGCCCGGTCCATGCGCCGGCGGGCCGTTCTCGCGCACATGCTGCGGTTTTCAAAAAAGAAAAGCCCGGCCAAAGGGCCGGGCTTCGCTGAAGGCGTTTGTTGTTGGCCGTGTGCTCAGTATTTGGCGAGCACAGGGGCCGGCGAGCTGAACAGGTTCAGCCGGTAGTTGATGCCGACGCGCGCCACGTGGAAGCGGTTCTGAACGCGGGTCGTGGCGCTGTTGAAGAAGGCCGCAGTGGCCGCAGGGAACGGTCCGAACTGAAACGCCGTCTGGCCGAGGCCGAAGGTGCTGAGCGTCGTGGTGCCGAGGTCGACGTAATCATACTCCAGCTTGAACGACCAGTTCGGGAACATCAGCGGGGCATATTCGAAACCGCCGCCGACGGTCCAGCCGTATTTGACGTTGTCATAAGACGCGCGGCCGAAGGCGCCCGACGTGATCGAATAAGGCAGGAAGAAGAAGCCGGAGATGCCGCGCACCGAGCCATAATTGAAGTTGGTGTTGACCTGGCCGTAAGCGAAGCCGCCCGTGGCGTAGAGCATCAGGTTCGGCATCAGCGGCGTGACGCCGATGCGGCCGCGGACCGTGCCCCACCAGTCGACATAGCTGTTGACGGTGCCGGAGCCAGCGTAAGCGCGCGACAGCACGCCCGGGATGGCGACGCCAGGAACGGTGACGCCCGGACCCCAGCCAGTGTTGTTGGACTGGATGTTCGCAGCCTGAATGTCAGCCTCCAGGCCGACGACGAGCCAGCGGTTGAACTGATAGTTGTAGCCAATCTGACCGCCGCCCGTGACGCCGGTGAGGTTGGTCTGCCGCTGATAAGCCACGCCGCCGAAGATCGGCGTGCCCAGCGCGGAGTGAATGTTCTCGCGGGTCCACTGATTGTCCGCGTTGCCGAAAGCGCCGCCGATGTTGACGCCGCCGTAGAGGCCGGTCCAGGAGAACATCGGCGGCAGCGGCAGCGGCGGCGGGGGAGCCTTGTAGCTGGGAAGGTCGGCGGCGAATGCCGATCCGGCGGCGAGCGCCAGCGCGAGGCCGGCGGCGACAGGCAATTTGGTCATGGTGTGACGCCCTCTTAGTAAAAATTCCAGTTCCTGCGGCCGCCATCGCCCGAACGATCTCGCCGAAATAAGACCGCCGCCTCTGCGACACTGCGCCGATACGTTCAGGATTACGTTCGAACCGTTCCAAGGGTCAATCGAAACGCCGCGTTTTTAGGCGTCCCGGGCGCTTTTGCTGAAAGGCGTGACAAATCGGCAACAGCGAAAAGACCCGATTTCGCCACGGCTTCTCGCGTGCAGACTCATGAATCGCCGCGTTCTTTGCGCAATCGATCCCAATAGTCGAGGCGCTTGGCGATCTCGCGCTCGAATCCCCGCTCGACGGGCCTGTAGAATTTCTGCGGCGCCAGCGAATCAGGCCAGTAGTTCTGGCCCGAGAACGCGTCGGGCGAATCGTGATCATATTCGTAGCCGGCGCCATAGGCCTCATCGCGCATGAGTTTCGTCGGCGCGTTGAGGATGATCTTGGGCGGCATGAGCGAGCCCTTCTCCTCCGCGACGCGTTGCGCGCGCTTGAACGCGACGTATGCCGCGTTGGATTTGGGCGCGGTCGCCACGTAGATGACCGCCTGCGCGAGCGCGAGTTCTCCCTCGGGGCTGCCGAGGAAATCGTAAGCGTCCTTTGCGGCGTTGGCGACGAGGAGCGCCTGCGGATCGGCGAGACCGATGTCTTCGACCGCCATGCGCACGATTCGCCGCGCAAGAAACAGCGGATCTTCGCCGGCGGCGAGCATGCGCGCGAGATAGTAGAGGGCGGCGTCGGGGTCCGAGCCGCGGACGCATTTGTGCAGCGCGCTGATGAGATTGTAGTGGCCTTCCTGCGCCTTGTCGTAGATCGGCGCGCGGCGCTGCACGACCTCCGCCAGTCCCGCGCGATCGAAGATCTCGCCCGGCTTCGCCGCGCGCCAGATTTCCTCGGCCAGCGTCAAGGCCGCGCGGCCGTCGCCGTCGGACATGCCGACGAGCGCCGCGCGCGCGTCCAAGTCGAGCGGCAGCGGCTTGCCTTCAACATGTTCGGCGCGTTTGAGCAGCTGTTCGATCGCCGCTTCGTCGAGCGCCTTGAAAGTCATCACGCGGGCGCGCGAAAGCAGGGCGGCGTTGAGTTCGAAGGAGGGATTTTCGGTCGTCGCGCCGATGAGCGTGATCGTGCCGTCCTCCATGACCGGCAGGAAGGAATCCTGCTGCGCGCGATTGAAGCGATGGATTTCGTCGACGAAGAGCAAAGTCCCTTGTCCGGCCGCGCGCCGCGCGCGCGCCGCCTCAAAGGTTTTCTTCAAGTCGGCGACGCCGGAGAAGATCGCTGAAATCTGCACGAAGGCGAGTTTGGTTTCGTGCGCAAGCAGCCGCGCGACCGTGGTCTTGCCGGTGCCGGGCGGCCCCCAGAAAATGAGAGACCCCAGAGCGCCGGCGCGGATCAGCCGCGTCAGGGCGCCGTCGGGCCCCAGCAGATGATCCTGGCCCGCCACCTCATCGAGACGCGTCGGCCGCAGCCGGTCGGCGAGCGGACGCGGCGCGTCTTGTTCGAGTTTCGCGGCTTGGAAGAGATCGGACATGTCAGTGACTAACATAGCGGCGCGGCGCGAGTGCGAGAATCGCTGGCGTCGAGGCGGCCGGTGAAGACGGTTGAGGCGGCCGCTGCAGGCCGAATACTGTCGCTGATCAGATTCTCGACTACTGAAGCGGAGCTGTTAACGAACGATTAACCTTGCCGCAAGTATTACGATTCAATGAACGAATTCGGGCTGGGATCTCCTATTCGTTAAGTTTCGCGTGCAGAGCGTCGACATCAACCAAAAACTGGACGGTCGCACATGCGCACCATCGCTTTCGTCACCCAGAAGGGCGGCGCCGGCAAGAGCACGCTCGCCAGCAGCGTCGCCGTCGCCGCGCGCCAGGCCGGGGAACGCGTGTTCATCATCGATCTCGACCCGCTGCAGACGCTGGTGAAATGGTCGCGGGCGCGCGGCGCGGCCGATATCGCGGTCGAACATGTGCCGCCGGCGAAGCTCGCCAAGGCGCTTGCCGCGCTCGCCGCAAAGGGCGTGACTCTCGCCATCATCGATGCGCCGGGTCAGGAGGGCGAATATCTCTCGGCCGCCGTTCGCGCCGCCGATCTTTGCGTCATCCCCGCGCGGCCCAACGCCTTCGATCTCTGGGCCTCCGAAGTCACCCGCGTTCGTGTGAAGGAGAAGGGCAAGGACTACGCCTTCCTGCTCAATCAGTGTCCGCCGGCGCAACAGAGCGCGCGCGTCGAACTCGGCGCCAAGGCGCTGCAGGAGATGGGCGGGCTTCTCGCGCCGCTCGTTTCGTCGCGCGTCGATTACCAGGAGGCGGCAAGGCTCGGCCGTGGCGTCAGCGAATACAATCCCGACGGCGTGGCGGCGGAGGAGATGCGGGAGCTTTGGGCCTCGATCAAGCGCCGGCTGAAAAAACAGCCGAGCGCGGCCAAGACGCCGGGCGCCAAAACAACGAAGGCGGCCAGAAAGGCCGCCTGATCATCGAGCGAAAGAACCGCGGGCCCGCGCCGTTCTCGCGCCTATCCGATCTCCACGATGCGCGCGCTGTGGTGGATCACCTCCGCCTTGTCGCCGACCGACTTGCCCATGAGCGCTTTGGCGAGCGGCGCCACGTAGGGGATCATTCCCTTGGTGGGGTCGGCTTCGTCTTCGCCGACGAGCCGGAAGCTGCGGCGTTCGCCGTCCTCGAGTTCGACGACGACGCGGTGGCCGAAGCGCACATGCGAATGATCGGCGATCGGCCGAATGACTTCGGCGCTGGCGCGGCGCGCGGACCAATAGCGCAGATCGCGCTGGGCGAGCGCGAGCGCGTGATTGTCTTCGCTCGCGGTCGCGCGTTCGATTTCCTTTTGCAGGCGCGCAAGCTCGGCTTCAATCTGTTCGAGACCCTCTGGCGTGACCAGATTACGATGCGGACTGACCGGACGGTCCGGCAGATCTTCACGCGGGTTGTCGTCGTCCTGTTCTTTGGTGAAAGCCGAACTCATGCACGTCTGACCTTTGGTTCGCCGCGCCGATGCGGCGAGCGTTCTTAACAAAAATAATCGGCCCAAGCGGGCCGTCGTCAATATTAGAGCCGAGACCGGCGCGCTTGTCGAGAAACCGACGCGCCAATGCGACGATTCGCGCGCGCCCGACCGCTTAGCTTGCCTGCGCTAAAGGCCGAGATCGGAAAGGCCAGGGTGATCCGAAGGGCGCGGGCCTTGCGGCCAGTGATATTTTCGCTCGCTTGCGGCGATCGGCAGGTCGTTGATGCTGGCGATTCTCAGCCGCATCAGGCCGTTCTCGTCGAACTCCCAATTCTCGTTGCCGTAAGCGCGGTACCAACTGCCCGAGTCGTCATGAAACTCATAGGCGAAACGCACGGCGATTCGGTTATCGCGAAACGCCCAGATCTCCTTGATCAAGCGATAGTCCAGTTCGCGGCGCCATTTGCGCGTGAGAAAGGCGACGATTTCATCGCGTCCGACAAGAAACTCGGCGCGGTTGCGCCAGCGGCTGTCCACCGTATAGGCGAGCGACACGCGCTCGGGATCGCGCGTGTTCCAGGCGTCCTCGGCCATGCGCACTTTCTGTGTCGCGGTTTCGAGCGTGAAGGGCGGCAGCGGCGGTCGTGACATGGGAAGATCCTCGTCGTTCGAGCGCGTGAATACTATTGACCTGCGTCCTGCCCTGGAAGTTTCAGGCCCAAGTCGATGACGAGGCGTCCGCGAATCTGTCCCGATACGATCGAGCGCGCCCGGTTCAACGCGTCGTCGAAAGGAATGATTTCGCTCATCGCGTCGATCGTATCGGGATCGAGATCCCGGGCGATGCGCGCCCAGGCCTCTCGCCGCAGGGCTATGCGCGGCCGCACACTCTCGACGCCGAGCAACGAAACGCCGCGCAGAATGAACGGCGCGACAGTCGCGGGCAGCTCCATGCCGCCGACATTGCCGCAGGCGGCGACCGCGCCGTCGAAACGCGTCTGCGCGAGAAGGTTGGCGAGGGTGACGCCGCCGACGGCGTCGACGCCGACGGCGAAGCGCTGGGTCTGCAGGGGCTTTCCCGGCGCGGCAAGTTCTTTACGAGGAATGATCTCGGTCGCGCCCAGACGTTTCAGATAATCCTCTTCGCCGGCGCGCCCCGTAACGGCGGCGACGCGCCAACCGGCGCTGGCGAGCAGCGCGACGGCGAAAGAGCCGACGCCGCCCGTCGCGCCAGTGACCACCGCGAGTCCGTCCTGCGGCCGCGCGCCATGGCGCTCAAGCGCAAGCACACAGAACATGGCGGTCAGTCCGGCGGTGCCGACCGCCATCGCCCGCGCGGGCGTCAGCGGCGGCGGCAGTTTGGCGAGCCAATCGCCCGAAAGACGCGCCTTCTCGGCAAAGCCGCCATAATGGGCTTCGCCGAGCCCGCACGCCGTCGCGACGACGATGTCGCCGGGCGCAAAATTGGGATGCGCGGAGCGCGTCACGCGACCGGAGAGGTCGACCCCGGGAATCATCGGGAAGCGGCGCACCACCGGTCCCTTGCCGGTGACGGCGAGACCATCCTTGTAGTTGATCGCAGAAAAGGCGACGTCGACGTCGACGTCGCCGGGCATCAGCTCGCGCTCGCACATGACGACATAACCGGCGCGTTGGCCATGATCGTCTTTATCAACGCGAATGGCCTTGAAACCCGTCACGCGCCTTCGCCTCCGCCCCCTGGTCACGCCACAGCCGCGCTTTTAGCGGAGAAAAAAAGTCAAAAAAAGGAAAAAAATGAGCCGCCTTGGCCGTAAAACCCGAAAGTTCCTGACGAACATCTATGGAGATTTGACCCCACCCAATAGTTGACAATAATTCTTGATGAAGACGCACTATTCTGTTACGCAGTCGACAAGTAACGGTGGGGCGCCGATTCTATGCAGCGAAGCATTGATCAAGGACGGCGGGCGCGGCGTCCGCCTCAAAGGGAAGTGGTGAGCAATCCGATGAATCAAACCAACAACATTGAACTCGCAGCCGACATCGTCTCCGCCTATGTCAGCAACAATTCGGTCCCCGCCGGAGATTTGCCTGGGCTGATCAGCGAAGTGTACAACGCGCTGCTGCGCGTGGGCACCGGTACCTTAGCGGCGCCCGCCGAACCGCCGAAACCGGCGATTCCCGTCAAGCGGTCGGTGACAAACGACTACATCATCTGCCTCGAGGACGGAAAGAAGTTCAAGTCGCTGAAGCGACATCTGCGCACGCAATACGGACTGTCGCCTGAAGACTATCGCGAAAAATGGGGTCTTCCGGCGGACTATCCGATGGTTGCGCCCAACTACGCCAAGGCGCGGTCCAATCTCGCCAAGCAGATGGGGCTCGGCCAGCAGCGTCGGCGTCGCGGCAAATAAAAGGCGGCCGAACGGCCGCCTTTCTCCCTGATCTTCAGCAAGCCCGCGCGAATTAACTGCGACGCGCCGACTTTCAGCTTTCCTCGTCGGTCTCGATGTCGCCGTCGATCAGCCCCGAGACGTCGTCGTCAGCCTCTTCCTCTTCGAGGAAGGTGTCGTCTTCAGTGTCGTCGGCCTCGATCTCCACTTCATCCTCGACGTCGAGCGATTCCGCGGCCGTTTCCGTCTCCTCGACTTCTTCGAGAGAAACGGTGTCAGGGCTTTCCTTTTCGATTTCGCTCTCTTCTTCTGCCTGTGCGCGGGCCGCCGCTCGCGTCAAAGCCACGACCTGGTAAATCGCGCCGCATTTCGGACAAGCGATCGGGTCTTTGTTCAAGTCGTAAAACTTCGTCCCGCAGGACTGACATTGGCGTTTGGCGCCGAGTTCGGGTTTAGCCACGGTCGATTGGTCCTCGAGAAGCGGCGTGGGAACGCCTCGCCTGTATTGAGAGACTGTGTGGGCGCTCCGGTTAGTGGCGTCCCGCGTCGCTGTCAAATAGGAAATGCGGCGCCCGCCCGCCCATTGCCAAGAGCCGCGCAGATTGGCATAGATTCCGAAGAATGCGGGTGTAGCTCAATGGTAGAGCAGCAGCCTTCCAAGCTGAATACGAGGGTTCGATTCCCTTCACCCGCTCCAGCCCGCCTCAGCTGGCGTAATCCCGCCCGTCTGCGGCAGGGAAATCTCCGTCGCCTTTCAGCGGCCGCTCCCTCCGACCTTTGAACGTCCATCACGGAGCTGAGAAGCCGCCTTTCCGTTTTGGCGTTTACCAATTTCGAGCCGGCCGTGGGCAGGAACAGCCGTCGCAATGATTCAGTGCGAACCCCCTCGGCGCGCGTGAGCGGCATGCGATCGTCCCAGGGAAGGACGCGGCGTTAAGGGTTTCAGTCGTTTGACGGGAATGTCAGCGCGCGTGCGTCGCGAGCGCCCTTTTCGAGAGCCGCGGAATGCGGGCGGAACGCAACGCCAACCGAGATCGGACGCTGATTCGTGCCCGCTGCGTTCCCGGTTGATCCCAAAGCTTAACAGGCGGCGTTCGAAACGCCCCATCTTCGCCGTTGACAGAAGCGGCGAAAAGAGTCCGCCGGCAGCTATTCCGCCATCCGCGCGCTGTACGCTCAGAGGCGCCATTCTGATCCAGTTCTGGTATTTCGGTTTGAGCAAGCGTCCATATATTGTTGGAACAGAGCATGACTCACGAAGCGTCAGCGATTCGGGCGTGATTCGTTCGCAGGCTGTTCAGAGGGTAAAGTCGCGCACCGCGCTAAGTTTCGATATGAGACGAAGGCGCGCTGCGGCGCGCGTCAGGCAGCAAAGAAGAAATGACAGTCGCGCCGTCCTATCCGGCGAGCCGCGCCGCTCCTCGCGCAAGACCCTTCGACAGGGGCGTCGCGGCGGTGCTCGGCCCCACCAACACCGGCAAGACGCATCACGCGATCGAGCGGATGCTGTCCTTTCCCACCGGCGTCATCGGCCTGCCGCTGCGCCTTCTGGCGCGCGAGGTCTACAATCGCGTCGCCGCGCGCATCGGCGCCGACAATGTCGCGCTGGTCACCGGCGAGGAAAAGATCAAGCCGCGCGCGCCAGCCTATTGGGTGGCGACGGTCGAGGCGATGCCGCGCGACGTCGAGGCCGACTTTCTCGCCATCGACGAGATTCAGCTCGCAGCCGACCTCGACCGCGGCCACATCTTCACCGACAGGATGCTGAATTGGCGCGGACGCCAGGAGACTCTCCTGATCGGCGCGGCGACGATGGCGCCGCTCATCGGAGAAATCTTTCCGGCCGCGCCGATCTTCACGCGACCACGGCTTTCTGAACTCTCCTTCGCCGGCGAGAAAAAGATCTCGAGGCTGCCGCCGCGCACCGCGATCGTCGCCTTCTCCGCGGAAGAGGTTTACGCGATCGCCGAATTAATCAAGCGCCAACGCGGCGGGGCCGCCGTCGTGCTGGGCGCGCTGTCGCCACGCACGCGCAATGCGCAGGTCGAGCTCTATCAGGGCGGCGACGTCGATTACATCGTGGCGACCGACGCCATCGGCATGGGCCTCAACCTCGACGTCGATCACGTCGCCTTCGCCTCCGATCACAAATTCGACGGCGTGCGCCACCGACGGCTGACGCCCGCGGAATTCGGCCAGATCGCCGGCCGAGCGGGGCGCCATATGAGCGACGGCTTTTTCGGCGCGACGGGCCGCTGCCCGCCTTTCGACGAAGAATTGATCGAGGCGTTGGAGGACCACCGCTTCGATCCGGTGAAGACCTTGCAGTGGCGCAGCAGCGCGCTCGATTTTTCTTCGATCGACGCGCTGATGCATTCGCTTGACCAGACCCCGGCGCATCCCGATCTGGTCCGCGCCCGCGTCGCGGACGATCAAAGAGCGCTCGAGGCCGCGAGCCGCGACGAGACCGCGCGCCGCAACGCCAAGACCACAGCCGATGTCATGCGGCTCTGGGAAGCCTGCCAGATCCCCGACTATCGCAAGACGTCGCCCGCCGCCCACGCCGAGCTGGCGCTCGCCGTCTTCGCCTTCATCGCGCGGCGCGGCAAGATCCCCGAGGAGTGGATGGCGCGGCAGATCGAGGCGGTGGACCGCGTCGACGGCGATATTGCGACGCTGTCGAACCGCCTCGCGCAAGTACGTACGGCGAGTTTCATCGCCAACCGTTCTGGTTGGCTCGACGACTCCGAGCATTGGCAGAGCGTCGCGCGTCGGGTAGAGGACAGCATATCCGACGCGTTGCACGATCGATTGACGCAGCGTTTTGTCGATCGCCGCACAAGCGTGCTGGTGCGCCGCTTAAGAGAGAACGCGATGCTTGAAGCCGAAATCAACGCCGCCGGCGACGTTCTGGTCGAAGGCCAGCATGTCGGAAGCCTCCAGGGATTCCGCTTTACGCCGGATCCGGGCGCCGCAGGCGAAGCGGCCAAGGCGTTGAACGCGGCGGCGCAGAAGGCGCTTGCGGGAGAATTCGAGGCGCGCGCGACGCGCGTGTTCGACGCCGTCGACGACGCCTTCGCGCTGGGCAACGACGGACTCATTCGCTGGCTCGGCGAACCTGTGGCGAAGATCGCCGCCGGCGCCGGAGCGCTGGCGCCGACGACGCGCGTGCTCGCCGACGAGCAATTGACCGGCCCGGCGCTGGAGAAGGTCAAGCAGCGTCTCGACCTCTGGCTCGCGCAACACGTCAAGAAACTGCTCGGGCCCCTCGAACAGCTGGAGAAGGGCGAAGGTCTGGAAGGCGTGACGCGCGGCGTCGCCTTCCAGCTCGCGGAGGAGTTGGGGGTGCTGGACCGTGCGCGCGTGGCCAAGGAAGTGAAGGGGTTCTCCCAGGAGGACCGCGCCGCGCTGCGCAAGCTCGGCATGCGCTTTGGCGCCTATCACGTCTATGTGCCCGCGCTGCTCAAGCCTGCGCCGCGCGCGCTTTCCGCGCTGCTCTGGGCGCTGCATCACGGCGGGCTGGAAAATGTGAAGGGGCTCGAAGAAGTCCCGCATCTCGCCGCTTCCGGGCGCACGTCCTTCGCCGTCGACGCGTCCGTTCCGAGGGGCTTCTACCGCGCCGCAGGCTTCCGCGTGTGTGGCGAGCGCGTCGTTCGCGTCGACATTCTCGAACGCCTGGCCGATCTCATCCGCCCGGCGATCGCCTATCGTCCCGGCGTCACAGCGGGCGAGCCGCCGCCCGGCTCTGCGGACGAAGACGGCTTCGTCGTCACCGTGGCGATGACCTCGCTCACCGGCTGCTCGGGCGAAGCTTTCTCCTCGATCCTCAAGTCGCTCGGCTATGCGTCGACGCAGCGTCCGGGGCCCGCCATCACGGTCCCTCTCGTGCAGGCGGCTCCGATGGAGCCAGTGAAGCCCAAGACGACGGCCGAAACCACGTCGGGGGATGCGGCGGAGGCCCAGAAAGAGGGCGCCGCCGTCGAGCAAACCGCGCCGGCCGCCGCCGAGCCGCCGGGTGCGGAAACGGCGAAAGCCGTCGCGGCCGAGCCAAGTTCAAGCGCACAGGAAGTTCAGGCCGAGCCCGCCGTTACCGAGGAAGCGCCGACAGAAGCGCCGACGGCCGCCACTGAAGAAACGCCGGTTGCGGCTGAGCAGGCGTCGCAGGAAGCCGCTGCGGCCGTCGAAACGAGCGAAGAGGCGGCGCCGGCCGCGCCCGAGGCGATCGAAATCTGGCGTCCCCAACGGCATGCCCATACCGGTCCGCGCCGGGAGGGCGCGGTGCGCCGCGTGGCGCGGGATCTAGGCGCCGAAGACAAGCGGCCGCCGCGGCGCGACCAGCGGGCCCGCGCCGATGGGCCCGGCAAGGACGTCGCTCGTTCCGCCGGAAAGCCGCGCCACGAGGGAAGGCCGATGCGCGACGACGCCCGCGCCCGCCGTACTGGCGGCTTCGCTGCGCCAGAGCGGCGCGAGCGACAGCCGGATCCGGACTCGCCCTTCGCCAAGCTGGCCGCGCTCAAGGCCGAGCTTGAGAAGAAGGGCAAATAGCTGCGCTAGCGCTTCTGCCCATAGCTTCGCCATCGTATTGCCAATAGTCGGCCGCACAACTATTGCTGCCCCGGGGCGGGCGCGGCCGAGTGCTAGAGGGGCTAATGAAGAAAATTTTGCCCGTGATTATGTGCGGCGGGTCGGGGACTCGGGTGTGGCCCGAGTCGCGCGAAACGCTGCCCAAGCAGTTCATTCCGCTCGTCGGCGAGCGCTCCACCTTCCAGACGACCATGGCGATGCTGGCTGACCCGGCGTTCGAGCGGCCGATCGTCGTCTCCAATTTCGACTACCGCTTCCTCGTCGCCGACCAGCTGCGCGAGATCGGCGCCCAGGCCGATGTCGTGCTCGAGCCGTCGCGCCGCGACTCAGGCCCCGCGGTCGCCGTGGCGGCGGGTCTCGCCGCGCGCCGCGCGCCTGATACGGTCGTCGTCGTGCTCGCCGCAGACCATGTCGTCCGCGACACCGAGGGGCTCGTCGACCTGTGCAAGCGGGCGAGCGCCGCCGCGGAGGAAGGCTATATCGTCACGCTCGGCGTCAAACCCGACGGTCCTGCGACCGGCTACGGCTATCTGCGCCCCGGCGCGCCGCTCGCCACATGCTGCGAGGTCTTCAAGCTCGACGCCTTCGTCGAAAAGCCGGACCGCCTGACGGCGCAGGACTATATCGACGCCGGCTATTTCTGGAACAGCGGCAACTTCATCTTCCGCGCCGACGTGATGCAGTCGGAAATCGCGCAATTCGAGCCGGGCATTTTCGCCGCGGCGGAAGCAGCGATCGAAGCGGCGCGGCAGGATCTCGGCTTCACCATTCTGAACGCCGAAGCCTTTGCGCATGCGCCGAAGAAATCCATCGACTACGCCGTGATGGAGAAGACCGAAAAGGCGGCGCTGATCCCCGCCGACATCGGCTGGTCCGACGTCGGCACCTGGCGCGCGGTCTGGGAGCTCTCGGAGCGCGACGAATTCGGCAATTCCGTGCGCGGCCACGGCGTCGTCATGGACGCGCGCAACGTCCATGTCCGATCCGAGGACACGCTGACCACCGTCGTCGGCGTCGACGACGTCATCGTCGTGACGACGCAGGACGCGGTGCTGGTGCTGAGCCATGAGCATGGCGATCAGGTCAAGCAGCTCGTCGATCAGCTGCGCAGCGAGAACCGGCGCGAAGCGGGCGAACACAAGCGCATCTTCCGGCCCTGGGGCTATTATCAGGCGATCGACGAAGGCCAGCGCTATCAGGTGAAGCGCATCGTCGTGAAGCCGGGTCAGCGCCTGTCGCTGCAAAAGCACTTCCACCGCGCCGAACATTGGATCGTGGTGCGCGGCACGGCCGAGGTCGGGCGCGACGAAGAGACCCATCTCGTTCACGAGAACGAGTCGATCTATCTGCCGATCGGCTGCAAGCACCGCCTGATCAACCCCGGCAAGATCGATCTGGAGCTGATCGAAGTGCAGACCGGCTCCTATCTTGGCGAAGACGACATCGTCCGCTTCGAGGACGCCTATAATCGAGGATAATTCGCCGCTCAGCTTTCCGCGTCATGGCCGGCCTCGGGCCGGCCATCCACGTTCAGGCGCGCTTGATCCAGAAAACATCGCCGCGGCCCGGCGTGGATGGCCGCGACAAGCGCGGCCATGACGAAAACCGGCGTCTCGCACAAGATCGTGAAAATCTGTGGTCTTTCCTCGCCGGAGACGCTTCTCGCGGCGATCGAAGCGGGCGCGGACATGGCGGGCTTCGTCTTCTTCGAAAAGAGCCCGCGCCATATCGATCTCGAGACGGCGCGCACGCTTGGCTTTCTCGCGCAGGAGCGCATCAGCAAGGTCGCGCTCACCGTCGACGCCGACGACGCCGCGCTCCAAGAAATCGTTGAAGCGCTCGCGCCCGACTATCTGCAGCTTCATGGCAAGGAAACGCCTGCGCGCGTCGCTGAAGTGAAAGCCCGCTTTGGACTGCCGGTGATCAAGGCGGTCGGCGTCGCGACAGCGGGCGACGTCGAAGCGTCGCGCGCCTATGAAGGCGTCGCCGACGTCATTCTGTTCGACGCCAAGCCCGCGCCGGACGCGGCCGTTCCTGGGGGCGCCGGCGTCGCCTTCGACTGGGATTTGTTGCGCGGCGTCGCTGCGCAGCGCTGGATGCTGTCGGGCGGACTCGATCCCGATAACGTCAGCGATGCGATGCGCCGCACCGGCGCGCCTGCGGTGGATGTCTCGTCCGGCGTCGAGCGCGAACGGGGCGTCAAGGACGTGGCGAAGATTGCCGCCTTCGTGGCCGCCGCTCGGCTTTCATAGGCGCGCGCGACGGTTTAAGACTGCGCCAACGGATCGGCCCCCTCCCAGTCCCTCCGACGCTCACGAGCCGCGTTGCGGAAAACTCGATGAAGCGCCGAATCTGACTCCCTCTCCCGTGCAGCGGGCGAGGGTTGGGATGGGGGCGGCGCCGTAGACCCGAGGACGCTCCCGTGAACAAGCCGCTTCCCAATTCCTTCCGCGCCGGCCCAGACGAAAACGGCCGTTTCGGCATTTTCGGCGGCCGGTTCGTCGCCGAAACGCTCATGCCGCTGGTGCTCGACCTCGAAGCGGCCTACGAGGCGGCGAAGAACGACCTCGCCTTTCACCAAGAACTCGCCGGCCTTCACAAGCATTACGTCGGGCGCCCCAGCCCGCTCTATTTCGCCGAGCGCATCACCGACTATGTCCGCGAGCGCGCGGGCGAGGGCAAAGGCGCCAAGGTCTATTTCAAGCGCGACGAGCTCAACCACACCGGCGCGCATAAGATCAACAATGTGCTAGGGCAGATTCTGCTCGCGCGGCGCATGGGCAAGAAGCGCATCATCGCCGAGACGGGCGCCGGCCAGCATGGCGTCGCGACCGCAACGGCCTGCGCGCGCTTCGGCCTCGACTGCGTCGTCTATATGGGCGCGGTCGACGTCGAACGTCAGAAGCCGAACGTCTTCCGCATGAAGATGCTCGGCGCCGAGGTCATCCCCGTGCAGTCGGGCGCGCGCACGCTGAAAGACGCGATGAACGAAGCGCTGCGCGACTGGGTGACGAATGTCGGGAACACCTTCTATTGCATCGGCACGGCGGCGGGGCCGCATCCCTATCCGGCGATGGTGCGCGATTTCCAGTCGATCATCGGCAATGAAACGCGCGTGCAGATGCAGGAGATGGAGGGGCGGCTGCCGGATTCGCTCGTCGCCTGCATCGGCGGCGGCTCCAACGCCATCGGTCTCTTTCATCCGTTTCTCGATGACGCCAGCGTCGAGATTTTCGGGGTCGAAGCGGCGGGCCATGGCGTCAATGTGCCGAACGGCCATGCGGCGTCGCTCACCGGCGGGCGCCCCGGCGTGCTGCATGGCAATCGCACTTACTTGCTGATGGATGACGACGGCCAGATTCTCGAAGGCCATTCGATTTCGGCGGGACTGGATTACCCCGGCATCGGCCCCGAACATTCATGGCTGCATGAGATCGGCCGCGTGAAATATCTGAACGCCACCGACAAGGAGGCGCTCGCCGCCTTTCAGCTGTGCTCGAAACTCGAAGGCATCATCCCGGCGCTCGAACCCTCTCATGCGCTCGCGAAAGTGTTCGAACTCGCGGCGCAGAAGCCCCGCGATCATCTGATGGTGATGAATATGTGCGGCCGCGGCGACAAGGACATCTTCACCGTCGCCGAACATCTCGGCGGGATGTGAACGCCAGACGCAGAGCAAGTAGTTTCCGGCTTCTTCAGAGCGAGCGCAGCTCGCTCTCGAAGGAGCAGGGAAATTGCGCTGCGCCCTCGTGCTTCGAGACATTGAATTCGCAAGTCCGGCAAACTCGATTTGCAGCCGCTTCTCAGGATGCGGTCGTCTAAATTCAGTTGCCTTTCGCCACGCACCGCTGCGCAATCTCATTCAGCCTTCGCCCGCGCTCGGCTTCATCCGTCACGCCGGCGAGCGCCTTGCTGCTGATCGCTTCCTTCGCCGTGCACTGACAGGCGTCGTGGCAGATTTTGCCTTCGCCGCCCTCATCCATGCAGCGCGCTTCGCAGGAGGCGACAAACTCCGTCGTGTCGATCGCCGGCGGCGCCAGAAAAGCGATCCCCAGCAGCAGCGCGAACAGCGCCGGCTGATGCGCGAGATAGATGAGCAGGCTGTGGCGGCCGAGGAACGGAAGCCATGTCCTCTCCCCACTTGTGGGGAGAGGGTTAGGGTGAGGGGCTTGGGGGTTTGGCGGCGAAGGAAAATCGGCGGAATCCTTCTGTGTGCGTCTTTGGGACGAAAGCCCCTCGCCCCTCACCCCAGCCCTCTCCCCGTAAACGGCGAGAGCAAGCTTCCCCGCCGCCAGGCCGAGCAGCAGCGCGCCGGCCCAGGGAAACAGCGGACGCCAGTCCTGGGTCATCGGCTCGCTTGTCGAAAGCCCGATCCACTGCAGCCAATCGGCGTTGAAGACGGGGGACGCGAGAAATTCTCCGCCAACAAGGAAGAACACGGCGCCGGCGAGCGCGACGGGCCAGGGCGCGAAGAGAAAGGGAACCGCGATCAGGCTCGCGACGGCGATGCAATGCAGGATGCCGAAGAACACAAAGGCTTTCGGAAAGGCGACATAGGTGCCCGCCGACACCAGCGCCGCCGCGGCCACGATGATCGCGAAGCGTCGCCAGAAGGCAGGCCAGCGCATGTGGGCGCGATGCGCCAGCACGAGCGCGACGCCGGCGATGAAGAGAAAGGCGAAAGCGATCGAGTGGCCGAAGATCCTCACGGGCGCCGACCACGGCAGATTCGCCGGCGCATAGCCGAAATGGGAAAGATCCCAGATCAGGTGAAACACGATCATCGCCAGCACGGCGAGACCGCGCGCGGCGTCGAGCGCCAGCCAGCGGGCTTTCGTCATCGACGCGCGGACGACGGCGGCGCGCCCTGGAACTTGCTGAACACCATGTCCGGCGCCGACAAATTATGCCGCGACGGCAGATGCCGTCCGACCCATACTTCGGCCGCGTTGGCGCCCGGGAAGCGCGTGACCGGGGCTTCTTCCCAGCCTTTGCCGCGCTTGTTGCGCCAGGCGACGATGGCGGCGTCGCTCATCGTCTCCATGGCGTACATCGAGCGAAGCGCCGCGAAGGGCAGTCCGTTCGGCATCGGCTGGCTGAAAGCGACGTCGAGCGTCAAGCGGTCCTGATCGACGCTCTTGATCGAGACGCGCGCTTCGCCGCCGCGTCTGAATTTGAGAATCAGGCTGCGCGATTGAGGGTCGAAGACGATCTCGTCGAGATCGACGATCGGACGCTCCTGCACCTCGACCGGCCCGACAAGAAAGGACGAGCCATAAGCCGTCCAGCGCATGTCGTCGAACGGCAGGGGCCGCGCCCGCCAATAGCCGTCGGGCGGATAGAGCACCATGATCTCTTCGGCGCGCTCGCGGTGCCACATCCAGAGCTGAATCAGATGGAAGCCCCGCTCTACCGAATCGCCAATCCTGATCGGCACGTCGTTTGGTCGCCAGAAGGAGGGAAAGGTGAAGCCCGTCAGCCAGAATTCCGGCGTCTCCCAGAAGGTCTTGCGGCGCGCCTGCGAGAACGCCTTGGGATCGACGGTGAGGTCGCAGCTCGACCAGTCCGGCGCCCAGCGGTCGGAGACGATGGTGTTGATGTAGGACGGATGCACCGCCTGGATTTGCAGACTGCGGACGCGGGGCGAGATGAAGTCAAGCTCGATATTGTCCTTTTCGGCGCAAAGCTCCGGCGCCGAATTGTTCTCCACCCGCACCTGCAACTCTTCGGCCGCTTCGGGAAGCTCCGCCGAAGCGGGTCCGGCGAGAGCCAGGCCGCCGGCGCCCAGCAGAAAGCGGCGGCGGTCGAATGTCGTCGTCAAGCGGATGTTTCCTTGTTGCTTTTGCAGCTCTTATCGCGCGCAAAGGAAGCGCGGCAAGCGTCGCGACCATTAACGGGCCGCAAGAGGCAAAAACAAGGAGGGCCTGTCGCGCTAGAGACAGGCCCTTGCGTCATCGTTTCAGAAAGCGCCTCCGCCGAAGAAAAGGGCGAAAGGATCCACGGTGGCGTAACCTGAGCCGTAAGCGCGACGGCCGCGCGACGCCGCATAGGCGACGGCTCCGCCGCGCCGCGCGCTGGCGTAATAGCCGCCTCGGGGCGGCGCGCCGGTGATCGAAATGCGGCCGCCTTCCCGCTGCACCATCTGATACAGCATCGCGGCGTGGCCGGGGGAGAGGCGCACGCAGCCGTGCGACGCGGGCCGGCCGAGGCTGCCCGTTTCATACGACCCGTGGATCGCATAGCCGCCGCGGAAGAAGATCGAGTGCGGCATGGGCGACATGTGATATTTTCGCGAGTAATGCATGGGCTGCATGCCGGTCGGCGCGAAGGAGCCGCGCGGGGTATAATAGCCCGCGCGCGCCGTCGACACCGGCCACGAATAACTGCCCGACGACGACTGCACGTGCATCGTCTGCGTCGAAAGATTAATGTGAATATGGGCGGCCGCGTTCGCCGCGCCCGTCCAAGCACAGAGGGAAATGACCGCGGGAAGGATGACTGGGAAACGCATGACGGACTCCTGACCCCAACGCGGAAGCGGCCTCGCCGGCATTTTTGCTGTGGCTTGGCGCTCCATCAAACTAAATGAAGCAGTAAGGTTTCGCGGCAAGGATGAATCGCAACCTTTGCGTCCTGCGCAGAAGACTGGGGGCGAGACGCCCATGACAGACCGGATGATGCGCGTGATTTTCGCGACGCTGTTCGCCGTCGCGGGGCTGGCGAGCGAAAATGGCGCGCTGGCCCAGGACAGGGGCACGATTGAGCCGAAGCCCCTGCCGCCGCTCGCCAATCCCTCAAGCCCGGCGACGCCGGCGCGCGAACTCTTCGGCCGCGCGCAGGAGGCGGCGTCGCTGCGTCCCGATCCGATCGGATTCTATTCGCGCGGCTGCCTCGCCGGAGGCGAGCCGCTGCCGATCAACGGCCCGCACTGGCAGGTCATGCGCCTGTCGCGCAACCGCAATTGGGGCCATCCCAATCTCATCGCCTTTCTGAAACATTTCTCCACGAAGGCGGCGCGCGAGTCCGGCTGGCCTGGACTGCTGATCGGCGATCTGTCGCAGCCGCGCGGCGGGCCGATGCTTTCCGGACACGCCTCGCATCAGATCGGCCTCGACGCCGACATCTGGCTGACGCCGATGCCCAATCGCGAATTGACCCGCGAGGAGCGCGAAGAGCTCATGTCGACCGACGTCGTGCGCGACGACCAGCTCGACGTCCGTTCCGACGTGTGGAGCGAAAGCCATATCGCGGTGATCCGCGCGGCGGCGATGGAGCCCGCCGTGCAGCGCATCTTCGTCAACGCCGCGATCAAACGCGCGCTGTGCCGCTCGGCGCAGGGCGAAAGCTGGATGCATAAGGTGCGGCCGATGTGGGGGCACAATTACCATTTCCACATCCGGCTGCACTGTCCGAACGGCTCCAACTGCCGCGACCAGGACCCGACGCCCCCGGGCGACGGCTGCGACGCCTCGCTCGCCTGGTGGTTCCAGGACGGCGTGCTGCACGCGAAGAAATCGGGGAAAAGCTGGCCGCCGATGACGCTTGCGGGTCTCCCCGCCGCCTGCCGCGAAGTTTTGCGCGCGCAGTAGCTCAGCCGACGCGGGCGCCCGTTCCGATGGGGCAGGCGACGCCGGTGCCGCCGAGACCGCAATAGCCGCCGGGATTCTTGGCGAGATACTGCTGGTGGTAGTCCTCGGCGTAGTAGAACGGGCGGCCTTCGGCGATTTCCGTCGTGATCGATCCCAGCCCTGCGTCCGTCAATACGCGTTGATACGCGGCGAGGGATTGCTTGGCGGCGGCGAGCTGGTCCGGGGTCGAGACATAGATCGCCGATCGATACTGCGTGCCGTGGTCATTGCCCTGGCGCATGCCCTGGGTCGGGTCGTGGCTCTCCCAGAATATGCGCAGCAGGTCATCGAATGAGATGGCCGGCGGCTGATAGACGACGAGAACGACCTCGGCGTGGCCGGTGCGGCCGCTGCAGACGTCCTCATAGGTCGGATTTTTTGTCACGCCGCCGGCGTAGCCGACCGCCGTCACATAGACGCCTTCGCCGGCTTGCCAGAATTTGCGCTCCGCGCCCCAGAAGCAGCCCATGCCGAAGAGGACCTGTTCGGACCCCAGCGGAAACGGCGGGTCCAGCGGCCGTCCGTTGACGAAATGGCGGGCGCCATGCGCGACCGGCGCGTCGTGGTCAGGAATTGGCCCGAGCAGCTTGGAGAGACTGAGTTCGTCGAAGATCGCCATGGCGCCGATATAGTGCGCGGCCCGCCGGGAAACTAGCGGCGGGCGTAATAGAGCGGCGCCTGCCGCCGATGGCTGACCAGAATCAGCAGGGCGCCGAGCGCGCCGAAGGCGACGCTGACCGGCGCCAGCATCAGCGTGGTCAGCATCGGATCCCACAGAAAGCTCGACACGTTCTCGACGCTCGACTGAATCGACTGGTAGAGGCCGGGGAAAAGCTCGGAGGCGCCCCGGCTGACGCTCGTCACCGTCACCCGACCGGCGGCGATCGAGCGCGTGCCGTCGACGATGAGGGCGATGAAGCCGCCGGCGAGCAGGAGGAGGCCGATCAGTCTTGTGAGGAGTCGCAGCATGGTCTCGTCGTCGGAAGGCTCGAAGCGGGCGGGTGCGGAAATCGTGGGAAGAATAGGCGCCCAAGCTTCGCCTGTCCATGCGCGACGTTGCGTTTGAGGCGCGCCTGAATATAGTGCGCGCTTCGCGGAGGGGTGGCCGAGTGGTTGAAGGCGCACGCCTGGAAAGTGTGTATGCGGGAAACCGTATCGCGGGTTCGAATCCCGCCCCCTCCGCCACTCCACAAAATTGGCGCCGCCACGATCAGCTACTTGATAGCTGACGCTATCGGTTCATCGAAACCGGGCGCATGAATATGCGCCGAATCAGGGGAGGCGCTGATGCAGGGCGGATGTCATTGCGGCGCGGTTCGCTACAGCATCGAAGGCGAGGCGATAACCAGCGCGCTTTGCCATTGCGCCGATTGCCGGAGGCACGCAGGCGCGCCGGTCGTCGGTTGGGCGATGTTTCCGGAGGCCAGCGTCTCGATCATCAAAGGCGCGACGACGACCTACGAGTCGTCGGAGCACGGCCGCCGGCAATTCTGCCCCGCATGCGGTACCGGGTTGTTCTATCGAAACTCACAGGTCCTGCCCGGCATTGTCGACGTGCAGACGGCGACGCTTGACGATCCTTCCCTGCTGCCGCCGCACGCTCAAATCCAGATCGCAGAGCGTATCGCCTGGATGAAGGAAGCGCACGCCCTGCCGGAATTCGAACGCTATCCGCCGATGTAGGGCTATGCTTGAACATTTCGCGTAGCGAATAACGACCGCTCAGATTTCTTCCCCAACCGTGAGGCGACATGACCCGGCTTCGCTTGCATCGGGAGAGCCATCTCGTCCAGCGCATCGGCTGGCTGAGAGCGGCCGTGCTCGGCGCGAATGACGGCATCGTCTCGACCGCGAGTCTCATCGTCGGCGTCGCGGCGGCCGAAGCGTCGCGCGGCGACGTGCTCATCGCCGGCGTCGCCGGGCTGGTGGCCGGCGCCATGTCGATGGCGGCGGGCGAATATGTCTCGGTGAGTTCGCAATCCGACGCCGAAAAGGCCGATCTCGCCCGCGAGCGCAAGGAATTGAGCGAGCAGATCGAACTCGAACGCGAAGAGCTTGCGCAGATCTATGTCGAGCGCGGCGTCGACCTCGATCTTGCGCGGCAGGTGGCGCTGCAACTGATGGACAAGGACGCGCTCACCGCTCATGCGCGCGATGAACTCGGAATCTCGGAGATCGTCGCCGCAAGACCCGTACAGGCGGCGCTCACATCGGCCGCGACTTTCGCGGCAGGCGCCGCCTTGCCGCTCCTGATGGTGTGGATTGCGCCGCGAGACGTCATCGTCCCCGTCGTCTCGGCCGTATCCCTGGCATGTCTTGCGCTGCTCGGCGCAATTGGCGCTAAGACCGGCGGCGCCCCGATTCTGCGCGCCACGCTCCGCGTGACGTTCTGGGGCGCCTTGGCGCTGGCGCTCACCGCGGGCGTCGGCAAGATTTTTGGCATGGCCGTTTGAGATTAACGGGGATTGCGGACCACGCTCCATCTATGGCGAATGCGGGGTTCATATTGAGAGTGGAGCAGCAGATGATTCGCCTGGCGTTTGTCGCGATGCTTAGCGCCGCTTTCATCGCGGTCGGCGCGGTCCATGCGGAGGAGCGCGTCCCCGCCGAGCAGGTGACGGAAATCGCCAGGACGACAAAAACCGCCACGGGGCAGCCGATCGCGCTGCCGCAAGGTGCTCTGGAGGTCGTGGCCTCGATCTACACTCTGGCGCCGGGCGTCCGGCTGCCGGAGCACAAGCATCCGTTTCAGCGCTACGCCTATGTCCTGCAAGGCGCGCTGATTGTCCAGCAGGCCGGCGCCTCGTCGCGGATCTACCGCGCGGGAGAATTCGTCGTCGAGAGCGTCGACAGCTGGCATTTCGGCGCGACGGTCGGCGACGCGCCGGTCAAGCTGCTGGTCATCGATCAATCGCCGCCGGGCGCCGAAATCACCGTCGATCGGCCGGCGGCGCGGTAAGCGCGCGAAACGCGAAGCGTCCCCCGTCCGACATCGGCGGGGCGTTTGCCATCCCGTTAGGGCCGCGCCTCGATGATCATGTTGAACGGCGTCGCCGCCGCCTTGCGAAAATGCGAGAAGCCGCCTTCGCGCACGACCGCTTCAAGGCGCTTTGCGCCGGCCTGTGCGCCGAGCGCGAGCCCGACCTCCTGATTGAGCGAGGTCGGCACGCAGATGTGGGTCGAGCCGGCGTAATAGACCCGCCCGACAGGATTGAGGTTCTCCGCAAGACTGTCGCCGGCCGCGGGCTCGATCAGCATCAAGGTTCCGTCCTTCGCGAGGGCGTCGCGAATATGCGCGACGGCGCCGACAGGGTCGCCCATGTCGTGCAGCGAATCGAACATGGTCACGAGATCATAGCCGTCGCCGGGGAAATCCTGCGCCCGCGCCGCTTCGAAGCGCACGTTCTTGCGCCCGTTGGCCTTCTCCCGCGCATGCGCGATCGACCCTTCATGGTAGTCGATCCCGACGAATTGCGAATTGGGGAACGCGTCGGCCATGAGCAGCGTCGACACGCCATGCCCGCAGCCGATGTCGGCGACTTTGGCGCCGCGCTCGAGCTTGCGCGTCACGCCGTCGAGCGCAGGCAGCCATTCGGCGACGAGATGGGTTCGGTAGCCCGGCCTGAAAAAGCGCTCGACGCCGCAGAACAGACAATTGCAGTGGTCGCCCCAATGCATGCCCTTGCCGCTCTTGAAGGCCTCGGCGAGCTTGGGTTCGTCGTGAAAGATCGCCGACAGCAGGCTGAAGCCGCCCACCATGAAGGCTGGACTGTCCTCCGCCGCGAACACCGCCGTCTGCTCGGGAGACATCGAGAACATGCCGGTCTCCGCGTCGTAATCGACGAAGCCCGAGGCGGCTTGCGCCGACAGCCATTCGCGCACGTAGCGCTCATGCGTGCCCGTCTTGGCGGCGAGTTCGGCGGATGTGGCGGCGCCTTCCGACAGGGCGCGGAACAGGCCGAGCTTGTCGCCGAGAATCACCAGCGCCGCATTGGACGCCGCGCCGAGTTCATTGACGACCGTTCCGACCAGCGAATCGAGTTTGTTCATGTCGAGTTTCATCGTTCGCCTCCCATAGTGACGTGCGCCGAGGAGCGCCTTCGACGTCGCGCTCGCGCGTTCAGGTGGAGAATACAGGCGACGCGTGCGACTGCCGAGCGATGACGTCGCTTGTGTCGCGAGCTTTTCGTCAGCTTCGAACAGGAAACGTCGCGCTAGTGTCCTGATTCAGAAGTTTCTATCCAGCTTTGGCTTGGAGGTCGAGGGTGCGACGGCAGAAGCGTTCGATGGAGGCCAGAATGTCGTCGGCTGACTTGGTCCAGCGCAGCGGCTTCGGATCAGCGTTCTGTTGGGCGAGGAAAGCCTTGATGGCGGCGATGAGGTCTTTGACGGACTTGTGCGCGCCTCGCTTGATCTGCTTTTCGGCCAGCAGCGCGAAGAAGCGTTCGACCTGATTGATCCACGACGACGATGTCGGCGTGAAATGCATGTGCCAGTGGGGCCGCTTGGCGAACCAGTTGCGGATCACTTGCGTCTTATGGCTCGAAGCGTTGTCCATCACGACGTGAATGTCGAGGCCGGCGGGAACGTTGCTCTCCACTTCGTCGAGAAACTTGCGGAACTCCTGCGCGCGATGGCGCGGCATGCATGTGCCGATCACACTGCCAGCCTTCACGGTCGTCTCAGCCGTGACAGCAGCGATGAAGCCGGCAAAGAGCGTCGTAGTGCCGTGGCGGTCGTAGTCGTGCGTGCGCCGCTCGACTTGTCCAGGGCGCATCGGCAGCAGCGGCTGCGTTCGATCAAGCGCTTGTATTTGGCTCTTTTCATCCACGCATATCACCAGCGCCTTGTCGGGCGGATCGAGATAGAGGCCAACGATGTCGCGCACTTTCTCGACGAACTGCGGGTCGGTCGAGAGCTTGAAAGTCTCGGTGCGATGCGGCTGTAGGGAGAATGCACGCCAAATGCGATGAACCGACGAAGTCGACACGCCCGATGCTTTCGCCATGCCGCGCGTGCTCCAGTGCGTCGCGTTCTTGGGCTGCGTTTCGAGTGTCCTGGTCACGATCTCCTCAACGCGGTCGTCGCCGATCTTGCGTGGCGCGCCACAGCGCGGCTCATCGTCGAGACCATCGAGACGGTGCTTGGCGAAACGCTCGCGCCATGTGCGCACGGTCTGCCGCGTTACACCGACCGCAGCCGCGATCTCGCAGTTGTTGAGCCCGTCAGCGGCCCGCAACACGATCTCCGCGCGTTGCGCATGCCCACGCGCCACCTTGCGTCGCCGGACGAGCCTTTTGAGGTATTCCCGTTCGTTCTCGCTGAGCTCAATCTTGCTCGCTTTGGTCGCTCCGTCCCTCGCCATGCCGCCCTCCCGAATCCCGCCTGGGCCGAAGGAATCACAATCGCGAAAACGTGGCTAGTAATTTCTGGGACAGGACACTAGCGCAGTTTGATCGTCAGATCCGTGCCGTCGTTCCCGGTCTCGCCGCTGACCGGCAGGTCAGTGATGATGAGCGAAGCGCCGGTCCACAGGCGTTCGGCGATCCGGTCGCGAACGTCCTTGGGGATGTCGACGCGCTCCAGCGCCTCCGCTGGACTGGCGCCCGATGGACGCCAATCCCAGGACACGTCGGCCCGAGCTTCGGCCGACGCCAGATTCTTGCGGCGCTCCGGCTGCGCGTCGGCTGCGCGGACGGGCATCGATACGACGGACCATTTGAGCGAGGCGCCGTCTTCGTTCGCCGCCGTCGCGATGTAGAGATGCGAACCGAGCGGCGCGTCGGGATCGCGGATCTCGACCGGCGCGTCGAAAAGCGGCGAAAGGCCTTGTCGAACGTAGAGTCGCCGTTCCTTCTTGCTGATCAGCACGGACACGGGCGCGATGCGCCGCTGCGCTTCTCTTTCGGCGGTCGCGGCGACGGCGGCGGCGGCGCGCGCCTCCTCCAGCCGCCGATCAAGATCCGCGAACTCCGTGTCCTTGGCGGCGGAGATGGCTCTCGCCTGCTCCAGCTTCGCGGCGGCTTCGGCGAGTGCGGCTTCGGCGTTCGTCTTCGCGAGCAGCGCCGCATCTTCCGCGAGGAGCGCCTTTCCATAGGCGATCGTCAGCCGATCCGCGTTGGATTTCGCGCGCGCGTCGCCAGAGAGCGCGCCGCGCTCCGCGGTTTCGGCGGGCTCCTTCTGGCTGGCCGCCGCCGCCATGGCGGCGTTGTAGGACGCAGCGGCGGCGTCTGCTTTCGCGCGCGCCGCGGCGTTCACGGCTTCTGCGGCGCTGAGCTCCGCCGCTGCGCGCGCGGCGTCCTTCTGCTTCGCCGCCGCGTCAGCGGACAACGTCTTGACGGCCTTGGCGGCGGCGGCGGCGTCGGCCGCGGCCCTGGTCTTGAGTTGCTGCGCATATTGGTGCGGATTCACCGTCAGGCGTTTCGCGGCGGCGTTTTCGCGTGGGGCGGCCGTTGATTCGGGCTTATCCGCGGCCGCTTCGTTTTTGGGCTGCTCGGCTTGCGGTTGCGGGTCGGCGACGCCAAATTCGACTGCGACCGGCGCCGGCTGCTGCGGAGCGTCCACGGCTTCAGCAGTTTTATCCGCCGCGTCGAGCCTCGGCTCCTCCGCCTTCTGTTGCGCGTCGGCATGCTGCGCCGGCTGCGGGTCAGCGGCCGGCGTGGAATTCGTTGACGCAGCCGCTTCGGAGACGATTCCGGCGTTCGCGCGTTCCGCCTGTTGCGGAGCGGGCGCAGCTTTGGCGTCCGCAACGACTTCCATGCTGACGTCCGCCTTCGGTTGTTCCGACTGCGGAGGCGCGTTGGCGACGGAAGGCTCCGTCCCCGCCGAAGCGGTTGAAGTTCCTACGTCCGGCGCGGATTTGGCGGCCGCACCCGTTTCGCCGCCCGCCTCGACAATCGACTTTTCCGCCTGCTCTTGCGACGCGTTCGACGGGCGATCGGCGGCGGCTTGAGGCGGCTGAACGGAGTCCGTCGCTGGCTCGTCCTTATCGGATTCGGCGGCGCGCATTTTCGGCGCGGGCAGCAGCGGGTGGTCGAACTCGGACGGGCTGACGTCATGCGGCGAGATGACGACGCGCTCGCCGATCCTGGTCATGCCCCACAGCCTCGCGGCGAAGGCGGCGGGAAGCCGGATGCAGCCGTGCGAGGCGGGATGTCCCGGCACGACGCCGAGATGCATGGCGATGCCGGACCACGTGATCCGCTGCATGAACGGCATCGGCGCGCCGGAATAGATGTTCGACCGGTGAAATCGCTCGCGGCCGATGATGGAGAAAATGCCCTTGGGCGTCGGATGTCCGGCGATGCCGGTCGAGATCGCCGAACGGGCGACAAGGCCCCGGTGATTGTAGATGGACACGTGCTGGTCCGCGATCGAGGCGATCACGAAGAGCGGTCGATCGAGTTGCGCGGCCTCGGGCTTGGCCTCTCGCGCCGCTGTGGCGCCGCCCTTTTCGGGCGCCGTTCTGGAGACTTTCTTTCGCGCGGAGGGGCGCTGCGGCTGCATCGCCGGTTTGCGCTCACGCGCCGGCTCCGCGCGAGGCTCGCTCTCGCCGCCCCAGAAAAAATAGGCTTGCGCCATGGCGGGCGTGCGCGCGACGCCAAGCGTCGCGGCGGCGCCAGCAGCAATCACCACCGTCGTAAAAAGCCTGGCGCGAGAGCGCATTCGAAAGCGCATGGGCCGCTCCAAACCGCGGTTAAGCGCCTATGGTAGTAAGGCGTATTTCTTATTTAATCGATAATGAATGGCTAATGCGAGGCCATGCAAGCAAAACAAAAGCCAAGAACAAGACAGCGAAAGCTTGAACTCTGCTTGGCGGCGAGTTGAGGGAGTTGTTTTTCTTAGCTTTGCAGCGCCCTTCCCAAAAATGACGCGATCGCCGCGAAAGCGGCGTCGGTCTCGCTCAGCAGGCCAGGAAAGAAATAGAAACCGTGCGGCATGGCTTCGCCGATGAAATGCGCGACCTCTACCTTCGCCGCCGCGAGTTTTCCGACAAAGGCGCGATTGTCGTCGACAAGCGGATCGGCCCCGCCGCTGACGAGCAGCGTTCGCGGGTAGCCCGTCAAATCGCCGAGCGCCGGGCTCGCCCAGGGATTTCGCCACTGCTCGAGCTTCGTCAGATAGGCGCCGCGCGCGAATCCCATGAAGGCGGCGTCGATCACAACGCCCGTCGGCGCCAGTCGCTCGAAGGACGGAAATTCTTCGAAGTGAAAATCCGTCACCGGGCATAAGAGCACTGTCGCGACGATCGATGCGCGATCGTCTCGCGCTCTTAGCGGCAATGCGGCGGCGAGATTGCCTCCGGCGGAATCTCCGCAAACCAATAGGCGCGATGGGTCGCCGCCAATCTCGCCGCCTGCGTCGCGCATCCAGCGCAGAACCGCCATGCAATCGTTGAGGCCGGCGGGAAACGGCCATACTGGCGCCCAGCGATAATTGACGCTGACGACGATGATGTCGTTTTCCGCGGCGATGCGGCTGGTGACATAGGCCGTGTCTTCCGATCGTCCGACGACGAAGCCGCCGCCATGGACGTAAAGCATCATCGGCTTTGCGCCTTCGCCGGAAGGCGCAAAACATTCGCAGCGGATCGGCCCGGCCTGCGAGGGAACGGCGAGGGTCGAAACCTTCACCTGCGGATAGAGCTGCGCGGCGCTCGGCGGCAGTTCCGCCGGGTCGATGGCCAGCCCCTCGCCTCTGTAACAGGCGCGCACCGGCGCCAACATCATGTCGCGCATGGCGACAGGCGTGCGCAGCTTCGACAGTAAACGATAAAAGGGCGCGGCCGGATCGTTTTCCGCGACGCGGATGGCGCCCGGTCCATCCATGCGCTCGTCGACGAAGACGCACGGGTCCGGACGGTTGTCAGCGTCTCCCATTAACTCTTTCCCAAAGTTTTTTGCGCTCAGGAATTCAAAGCCTGGCGCAAATTCATGAAGCGATGCGCTCGACCCCGGGCGGCGGTCAAATTGACAGGATGCAGCCGCGAGAACAATATCGGGGCGTACCGTCTGCGGGGGCGAGTTCCATGAGTGACAATGACGACGGCGTCGACCGTCTGCTTTCGCGCCGATCCTTATTGCTGGGCGCTTTCATCCTTCCTCTGGTCGTGTTGGAGCCCGAGCCGGCCTCCGCTCAACTGGGTCTCATCGGCGCGATGCTCGGAGGGTTTCGCTTCCGATTTCATCGTCGCCATTATGGCGGCTATCATCATTATCGGGCCCAGCGACATTTCGCGCGTCATCGCGGACGCGTGCGCGTCGCGAGCCGTCATCGCCACAGCGGCGGCGGTGGCGGTGGTGGCGGCGGCGGTTCTTCGGGAGGCGGCGGACAGTTCAGCAAAGGCGGTCTTTAGCGGCGGCCGCGTCGCCGCTTGACCCTTTGCAAGGCGTCGGCGGCGTCGGGAATGTCCTGCAGGCTCGCCTTGTAATAGAGTTCTTCCGCCTTGCTGCGATTGACGTCCAGTCCCGCCAGGCCCCTCTCATAGGCTTCGGCCAGCCAGAATTGCGCGCGTCCGTTGTTCTGCGCTTCGGCCAGCTGAAACCAGCGCACCGCTTCGCTCGGGTCTTGCCTGCCGTCTGGCGTCAAGCCGTCCTTGTACATGACGCCGAGCGACGCCTGCGCGTCCGCATAGCCCTGCATGGCGGACTTCTTGAACCAGTTGAACGCCTCCGAGAAGTTCTGGTGGCCCGGCGCCTTCGCGTAGAGAGTCGCGAGATAATATTGCGCCTCCTTGTCGCCGGCCTCCGCCAGTCTTTGCGCGATCGGGAAGGCGGCGTCCCACCGGCTGCGATCTTTCATCGCCGCGCGCAAGTCTTGAATCGACGCGCTTGAGTTCGATGCGGAGGACTGACGCCAGTTGCAGCCGAGGGGATCGTTCGGCGTGGCGAACTGCGAATTGCAGTCGCCGCGTCGCGGGGGCGCGGCGTCATTGACCCGGCTGATCGATCGCCGATCGCCGTCCTCGGAGTCGATCCGCGACATGCGTTCCTGTCGATCCGGCGCAGAAGATGGCTCCATCAGCGCGAGAAACGCCAGGGTCGCGAGGCCTGCGGCCGCGACGCCGAGCGAAGCGCCTTGCGCCGCCGGATGCAGCCGCTTGAAGCGGCGCACGAGCGTCGCGCTGCGACTCTTGGCGAGGGCGATCAGCTTGGTCGACACGCGCTCGGGCGGCGGCACGTCGTGTTCGGCCGTCGAATCCTGAACGAGATGGGCGGCGTTTCGCACGATGCTCGCGGCGTCGATGCGCAGCGCCGTGGCGCCGAGCGCGTCGCTGAAGGCGCGCATGTTCGGGAACCGCTGCTCGGGACGCTTCGACAGCGCCGTCATGATCGCCGATTCAAGTTCCGGCGTTACGCCGGAGATTCGCGGCACGAGCGGCGGCGCCTCGGCGTGGATCTGCGCCTGGGTGAGGTCATATTCGGTCGCGCCGGAAAACGGCGGCGCGCCTGCAAGCATTTCGTAAAGCACGACGGCCAGCGAGTAGAGGTCGCTCCGCTCGTCGCCTTCGCCGCCGCGGCATTGTTCCGGCGACATGTAAAGAGGCGTTCCGACCGCCGTGCCGGCGCGCGTCAGACGCACGCTGCCGCGCACCCGCGCAATGCCGAAATCCATGATCTTGATGCGGCCGTCGTCGGCGACCATCAGGTTCGACGGCTTAATGTCGCGATGAATGACGCCCATCTGATGCGCGTAGGCCAGTCCGTCCGCCGCCTGCGCGACGACGGCGAGACTTTCCTTGACGCCAAGCGGCTTGCCGCGCTCTCTCAGGATCTCGTCGAGCGGCCGGCCGTTTACGAGCTCCATGACCATGTAAAGGTCGTTGCCCTCCAGCACCGGCGAATAGAGCGTCGTGATGTTCGGGTGGTTGAGTTTCGCGAGACTTGTCGCCTCGGCCCGGAATCGCCCGACGAAATCGGGATCTTGAGTGAGCTCCGCGCGTAAGGATTTGATCGCCACGTCGCGCTCGAGAAAGGTGTCGACGGCCGCGTGCACCTTGCCCATCGCGCCCGTGCCGAGCAGCCGGACGACTCGATAATGTCCGATCATCTGCGGGTCGGTCATGTCTTAACCCTCCGCGACGGCGTCGATCTTCGCCGTCAGCGCGCCGGTCGGCGGGTCGGCGACGTTGATCCGCTTCGTCGCCGCTTGATCTGGAGCCCGACTAACGCCGTCGGTTTCGACCACGAAAACGCCTATTGAGATGTTGTCATGTCCTCCGCCGCCGCGGGCCGCCTCGATCAGCAGGCGACAGGCTTCCGCCGGCGCGTGCCTGGAGACGGCGTCCGCGATCGTCGCGTCGGAGACGAGATTGCTCAAGCCGTCCGAGCACAACACCGCAATGTCGCCGAGCCGCAGCGGCAGGCCTTCTTTCCAGATTGTCGGCTCGACGTCGAGACGCGTGCCGAGCGCCTGCAGAATGACATTGCTTCCGGCGCCCTTGCCGGCGTCCTCCGGCGACATTACGCCATCGCGCACCAATTGCGCGTGCAGCGTCTGATCGTCGGAAAGCTGGGTGAGCTGGCCGTCGCGCATGAGATAGGCGCGGCTGTCGCCGACATGCGCGAGCCAGAGAAGACTGTCCCTGACGCCGAGCGCCGTGCATGTCGTTCCCATGCCGGCGCATTCGGGATGTTTGCCGGCATAGTCGAGTATCGCGCGATTGGCGGCGTCGAACGCCGCGCGCAACGCCTCGGAAGGGGTCTTGTCGAGCGAATAATAGACGCGACGCACGACTTCGAGCGCGAGCGCGCTCGCCACCTCGCCGGCGGCATGGCCGCCCATGCCGTCGGCGACGAGCGCGAGCGCGCCATGGTCGCGATCACTCGACCCGCCGGCGCCCGCAATGAAGGCGACGGAGTCTTCGTTAAGCTGCCGGACGCATCCGACATCCGTGCGGATCGCGCCTGCGATGCGTAACGGAGCGGCTGATGGCTGGTTCGCCGTCATGGGAGGACCGGCCTCTATTATTCGCGCTGCGCCTGCGTGAGTTCGGCGCCGTATTTGATCGGAACCGCCATCGTCGCCTTGGTGTCGCCGACGTTGCGGCTGTAGGTGAACAGTCCGATGACTTTGCCCATTGAGTTGAACACCGGACCGCCGCTGTTGCCCGATCCGGTGGCGACGACGCTGAGCTGGTAGACGTCGCCCATGTCGCTCGCGAAAGTCCCGCCCTCCGTCGACGTCACGCCGCTCGCGGTCTTCGACACGATTCCCTCGGTGACGGTCGCCTCGGTGATCTTTTCGAGCTGGCTGCGAATGCGGCCGCGCTCCTCCGTCTGCCGCAGCACGAAGTTCTCGACCGAGACGGCGGGATAGCCGAGAACGATGATGTTCTCGCCGACCTCGACCGGAGCGTTGGGCGCCAGGTCCACCTTGGTCAAAGTCTGTGGCGAGTCGATCTTGACCAGCGCCGCGTCGGCGTCTGGCGAGGTCCGCACGAGACTGGCGTTGACGCCCAGCCGGCTGCCGTGAAACTTGACCTCCAGCACCTCATTGCGTCCGACGAACGTCGCCTTGTTGTTGGAGTTCGGATCCGGCGTATTGCCGGCGAGCGCCGTCGTGGGATCGTCCGTCTTGAAAATATATCCGCCGGACTCAGGGATCCAATAGAACACGTCGGAGTAGGTGGAATCGCGCAAATCGATGATCTTCGGCTCCTTGATCTTGGCTTTGCGCTTCTTGCCGGACGAGACGACGACGTAGTCGTAGAGAATGCCCTCGCGGCCGCCTTCGTCGCCATAGGCGACCTGCCAGCCCGCGGCGACGTGCTTGTTCGTCAGTATGTAGCCCTGCTCGCTGATGACGAAGCCGCTGCCGGTGCCCCCGCCGCCGACCATCAGATTGGTGATGTGATCATCCTCCAGCGTTAGCCAACGCACGACGCCGAGATTGTTCGGCAGCTGCACATAGGCGGGATAGCGCCGGCCCTTGTAGTCGACAGTCTTGTGCTGGATCGGCCGACCGGTCTGCTTGTCGTAGAGGCGCCACATCATCCCGATTTGGACGGTCGACTTCGCGAACTTGTCGTAGATCTCGCGCGGCTTCATGCCGATCTTGCGGTTGACGTCGTCGGGTATGCGCGACAGCCGTTCGTCGGTCTCGTTCTGGGTGAGCTTCTCTTCCGCGTCTCTACGTTCGAACTCGCGATGCTGCGTCCAGTAGAGCGCCGCGCCGCCCAGCACGAAGAAGGCGACCACTGCGGCGATCACGCCGGTCATCGTGCGAGCGGCTTTGCCGCGTTCCTCGCCGATGAGCCGCTGCACGGTTTCCTGGCCGACGCCGGACTTCTTCGTTGCGTCGGCGCTCGGTCCTCCCGCCGTGCTCGCTCCGGTCGCCGCAGCGCTGACGGCGGTCGACGCTGCGACTTCCGCCGTCTTGATGACGCGCGTCGCGGCCGTGTCCGCGACGCCGATCACCTTCGTTCGGGCGGCGAAATTCGTCGGCCGCGGCTGCACGTCGAAGGCGAATTTCGGGCCTTTGGCGCCAAGTTCGATCGTGTCCTCGGGAAGGAGCTCGACCTCGCCCGTCACCCGCTCGCCATTCAGGAAGGTGCCGTTGCTGCTGCCCGCGTCCGACAGCTTGAAGGAGACATTGTCGCCTTCGCCCGTCATGCGGATGATGGCGTGTTTGCGGCTGACGACGCTGTCGCCGACAGGATCGAAAGCGATCTTGGACGCGGGATCGCGGCCGATGGTGAATTCGCGCGCGTCGCCCACCGGCAACTGTTCGATCTGATTGGCTTTGGAGCCTGACAGATGTCGTATGATGATGCGTTCAACTGGAGTCGTCATTTCAGCCCCCCGCGCGCCAAAAACGCGCGCCCCTGTTTGAATTCGTCTTGCGCTTGAAAATGCGCGAATTGCCCCAACTTCGAGGATAAGCCCGACTTTCCTCGGGTGGCAAGGCGCGCCGCGCGAAAGCCGAGCGTTGCGCACGCAATCGTTCTCGCGCGATCGGTCGCGCGGTGACGTTCGCGCGGAGCTTTCGCGTAATTCTTCAAAGATATCTTGAGGGTAGGGGCTCGCGTGCGCGCGGCGTCAGTTCATCCGCTCGTCCAGCGCGAAGAAGGCTCCCGCCATAACCGGCGGGAGCCCTCAATTGTAGCCAGGGCAGTCAGATCGCCTGCATCGCTTCGGGCTTGCCGCGCGCCCGCTTCGAGATCAGCCGGTTCAGCGCGGAAACATAGGCGCGCGCCGAAGCGACGAGCGTGTCGGGATCGGCGCCGCGGCCGGTCACCGACTTGCCGTTTTCGCTCAGTCGCACCGAGACTTCCGCCTGCGCGTCGGTGCCTTCGGTGACGGCGTGGACCTGGAACAGCTCCAGAGTCGCGTCATGCGGCGCGAGCGCCTTGATCGCGTTGAAGATCGCGTCGACGGGGCCGTTGCCGGTCGCCTGATGGGTCAGCTTCTGTCCGTCGATGTCGAGGGTGAGCGCCGCCGACTGCGGACCATGCGTGCCGGCCATCACCATCAACGCCTCGACCTTGATATGGTCGTGCGCGTTGACGATCTCGTCGTCGACCAGCGCGACCAGATCCTCGTCGTAGACGAATTTCTTGCGGTCGGCCAAATCCTTGAAGCGGTTGAAGGCGTCCTGCAGCGCGTTCTCGCCGAGATCGTAGCCCAGCTCCTTCAGCTTCTCGCGGAAGGCGTGGCGGCCGGAATGCTTGCCCATGACGAGCGAGGTCTTGGAGACCCCGACGCTCTCCGGCGTCATGATCTCGTACGTATGCGCATTCTTGAGCATGCCGTCCTGATGGATGCCGCTCTCATGCGCGAAAGCGTTCCGACCGACGATCGCCTTGTTGTATTGCACGGGGAAGGACGTCACCGCCGAAACGAGCTTCGACGCGCGCGTTAACAGCTTGGCGTCGATGTTGGTGAAAAACGGCAGCGCGTCGGCGCGCGTCTTCATCGCCATCACGACTTCTTCGAGCGCGGCGTTGCCTGCCCGCTCGCCGATGCCGTTGATCGTGCATTCCACCTGCCGCGCGCCGCCGCGCACGCCGGCGAGCGAATTGGCGACCGCCAATCCCAGATCGTCGTGGCAGTGCACGGAGAAGATCGCCTTGTCGGAATTGGGCACCCGTTCGCGCACCGTGCGGAACAGCTGCTCATATTCCGCCGGCGTGATGTAGCCGACGGTGTCTGGAATATTGATGGTCGTCGCGCCGGCCTTGATCGCGGCCTCGACGCAGCGGCACAGAAAATCGAGCTCCGTGCGCGTGCCGTCTTCCGCCGACCACTCCACGTCCGCGACGTGATTGCGCGCGCGTGTGACCGAGGCGGAGACCATCTCCAGGACCCGCTCCGGCTCCATCTGGAGCTTGTATTTCATATGCACGGGCGACGTGGAGATGAAGGTGTGGATGCGCGGGCGCTGCGCCTGCCGCAGCGCTTCGGCGCAGCGGTCGATGTCCTTTTCGGATGCGCGCGCCAATCCGGCGACGGAGGCGTTCTTCACGCGCCGCGCCACTTCGCTGACGCTCTCGAAATCGCCGGGACTGGCGATCGGGAAGCCGGCCTCGATGATGTCGACGCCCAACTGATCCAGGAGATCGGCGACCTCGAGCTTCTCTTCGAGGGTCATCGAGGCGCCCGGCGATTGCTCGCCGTCGCGCAGGGTGGTGTCGAAAATCAGGACGCGCGCGTCGTTATCTGCGACCGCGTCGGGCTGTGACGTATGGCTCATCGGTTTTGAAATCCTGCTTTGCCGCGCCCGCTCAGGGGCTCTTTCTTGACTGCATGGCGTGTCCCCTGAAAGCCTGGGCGCGAGCCCGTCGGGCGCTCAGGGGCGACTAAGAAGCAGCAGGCCGAAAAGCGGCAGGGAACGCGGCCGAGCGAATCCATGCGCGCGCGCCGGCGTCGCAGAGTCATTCGCAAAGTCGGTTGCGTAGGGCAACGATCTCGTCCCGTTCCGGCGGCGTTTGGCCGCAATCGGCGCAGAGAATAGCGCAAGAGTCCGCTGCGCCGCAAGCGCCGCCTGTCGGAAGGCCATGCGCCGGCTACAAAGATGACGCGCCCGCTTCAATAAGATGGCGGCTACGCCATATGCATGAGAGACTCGGCGGGCGATAATTTTTGCGCTTGAAACGCTTATGGCCCTTGCCCAAACGAACCTATGGGACCTAACATCAAAGGCATGGTCAAGACCGCATTCTCCATCCGTCATGCACGTCCGGGAGACGCAGAGCAGATCACGCGCGTTCATGACGCTTCCTGGCGGTATGCCTATCGCGGCGTCATTCCTGGCACCGAGCTGGAGCGGATGATCGCTCGCCGCGGCCCGAACTGGTGGCACTCGGCGATCGTGCGCGGCACCGGCCTTCTCGTGCTCGACTTCGACGACGATATCGTCGGCTACTCGACCTACGGGCGGAATCGCGTGCCGTCGATGCCCTATTCCGGCGAGATCTTCGAGATCTACCTTGCGCCGGAGCAGCAGGGGCTTGGCCTGGGGCGTCGGCTGTTCAACGCCACGCGACGCGAACTCGCCGAGCACGGCTATCTTTCGACCATCGTCTGGGCGCTCGCCGACAATGAAAAGGCGCTCGCCTTCTATCGTAGCCTCGGCGGACAGACGATCCGCCGCGCCGAGGAGCGGTTCGGCTCCGACATGTTGACGCGCGTCGCGTTCGGTTTCGTTTCGGCGCCGGTGCGGTAAGCGGCAAGCATTTTCCACCAAATAGACGCAAGCAGTTGCGGTAGGATGTAGACGTCGCGGCGCCATGATTCTCGGCAGGGCGCGTGGGCGTGCGTATCCCCTCACTCAAGATCGAACGGAGCGCCGGCCGCTGTGGCCGCGCGCTCAAAAACTCATCGGAGCACTTGAATGCGTCTTGACGCCATTCCGATCGGCGCGAACCCGCCTCACGAAGTCAATGTCGTCGTGGAAGTCCCGCTTGGCGGCGAGCCGATCAAATATGAGCTCGACAAAGCCTCGGGCACGCTCTTCGTCGATCGGTTCCTCTATACGGCGATGCGCTATCCCGGCAATTACGGCTTCATTCCGCATACGCTTTCGGACGACGGCGACCCTTGCGACGTGCTCGTCGCCAACACCCGTCCGGTCGCGCCAGGCGCCGTGATCGCGGTTCGGCCGATCGGCGTCTTGCGCATGACCGACGAGGCCGGCGGGGACGAAAAGATCGTCGCCGTGCCCTCCACGCGGCTCACGCAGCGCTATGTCGACGTCGAGAATTACACCGACCTTCAGGAAATGACCTGGCGACGCATCGAGCACTTCTTCATGCACTACAAGGATCTCGAGCCCGGCAAATGGGCGAAGGTCGCCGGCTGGGGCGACGCCGCCGAGGCGCGCGCGCTGATCGCCGACGCGATCGAGCGGGCCAGCTCGGCCAAATAACTCAAGGAAGCGGCGGCGTTCGCGACACCACGCCCTTCTTGAAACACGCCGGCCTGTCTTTCCAGGCGACAATGCCATTGTCGGTCGCGGCGAAGCTTCGCGCCGAATCGATCAGTTCGTCGACGTGGCTGCCGGCGGCGAGATCGCCGATCACATAGGTCCATTTTCCGGCGCCCGCGAAGGCGATCGTCGCCGGGCGCTTGCACACCGCGAGGCACTCCACCGGCTCGACGGCGATGGCGAGATTGCGTTCGTCGAGCCGCGCGCGCAGCGCCTCCAGCAACAGCGCGCCCGGACGCGCGTCGGCGTCTGCGCCATCGCGGCACGAGACGCAAACAAAGAGTGTGACGCCGGGCGCAGCCATTTCTTCCTCCTGTCCCTCAACGCGCCTTCTCGATCAAAGCCGCGCCAAAGACAAGCGGCGCTGCGCAGCTCAGGGATTATATGCGCAGCGCGCGCCGCCGCCGCCCTTCTCCGCCACTTCGTCGGCGTCGACGATGCAGTCGAGCGCCGTGATCGACGCGTGCGAGGCGCCGGCCGCGCCTTCTAGGGCGACGCCATTCTCGATCAAAGTCGCATAGAGCTCATGCGCCTTGCGGCCGCGCAGCTCGACCTTCTTGGCGCCGAAGGTCAATTCGCAGGCGCGCGAGGTGATGTCGACGTTGCCGGCGCGGCAGTCGATCGCGTCGGCTTTGACGGCGATGCGCAGATCCTTCGCATGCGGCGCGTCAGCGCGTCCGCTGAAATAGGCGGCGAGAAGCTTCTTGTTGGGAGCGCTCGTCTGCGGCGCCAGTTCGCCGACGATCGCCGACAGCGCCAGCGCGTTCGCGCCATTGCTCGCCCCCGCCTGAGCGGCGACGGGCGCGAAAGCGACCAGGAGAAGAAAACGAGCCATTTTGGAAGCGATCATGACGATTCCCCGAATGAAAGCATCTACTCAAAGACGATAAGCCTCTCCGGCGAAACTGCGGCGCTCGCGCGTCGCGCCCGCGGCGGCGGCGAAATCTTATCCGCCATTGGCGCGGCCGTGAATGCGCAAGATGGGGGGCGAGAAATCGTGGGAGCTGTGGGCGCGGCGAAAACGCTTACGCTGCGTCCTGCCCGTTCGCGACCTTGCGACGTGCGAAAGTCAGACGGGGAGCGCGCCCGAGTCGGTCGCATTGGTTTGCGAGATGCGACACGCTTTCAACATGAACGTTGCGCGTCTCGGTGCGCACGCCAAGAGCGCGGAGCTTGGCGAAAGCTCGCGACAGCGTCTCCTGCTTCACGCCGAGACGCGCGGCAATCAGGCGCTTGTCGTAAGGCAATCGGAAACGGCACCGATCTTCGCCTGGCGGGCAGAGCGCAAGTATGAAATGGGCAAGTCGCTGATCGGCGTTGTGGCTCTTGAGCGTCTCGATCTCGACGATGAGGCGCGCAATGCTTTTACTGTATTCCTCCATCACCGCTGCGCACAGCGAGGGCGATTCCTTCACCAGTCGGACAAGGCGGGCTGCAGGGAGCTTGATGACGCGCGTCGCGCCCACCGCCTCGGCGGAGAATGTATGAACTTCGCCGCCTTTGATCGGGAGTTCGCCGATCATTTCACCGCCCGAGCAGATGCTGATGAGCGTCTGCCGTCCCGACGAAATGCGCAGCAGCTTGACGTAGCCGCTCAGAACGAATGCGACCTCCAAGACTGCGGCGCCTTGGTGGAAGAGCGTATCTCCGTCCGCAAGCGACTCGATGCTGGCGTCCGCCGAAAGCCACGACAACGCCGCGTCGTCGACCCCGGCAAAGACCGGCGAGCTGCGTAGTTCTCCCACGCCGGCAGGCTGCGGCGCGCGGCGAGCGCCGCGGCCCTTTCGAGATGCGACGTCAAAGTTCTGCGGAGAGTGGCCGGTCTCGATCGTCAAGCTCGCGCCCTCTTCTCAAGCGCAAGAAATCGCGCACGTCATCCGGTGGATGACGCGCCGCATGAAGCGGAGGCGCCGCCGCTCCCTCCTGCGCATGTCTCGGTAACTGCCGCCAAAGGAGAGGCTATCCCGAACAGTCGGAAGGCGGAAGGCGATGAGCGCGGGACAAACCGTCGCACGGGCTCGGGTTATCGGCCGCCGCGCTCCAGCAGGAAAACCGCCTGTTCGCCGAAGAGATTCCAGACCCACCAGGGAGCGTTGAAGCGGATCGGCGCGCCGGCGCGATCCAGGGCCACGCCGCGCTCGATATGCGCGCCGAGTTCGTCGACGAGTTCGACGAAATCGCGAATGGTGCACAGATGAATGTTCGGCGTGTCATGCCAATGATAGGCGAGGCGCCCGGTCACTGGCATGCGGCCGGTCAAGGAGAGCTGCGCGCGCACGCGCCAATATCCGAAATTGGGAAATGAGACGATGGCGCTCCGCCCGATGCGCAGCATGTTGGCGAGCGCCGCGCGCGGGCGCCGGGTCGCCTGCAGCGTCTGAGAGAGAATGACGTAGTCGAAGCCATCGTCCGGGTAGTCGGCAAGGTCCGTATCCGCGTCGCCCTGAATGACGGACAGCCCCTTTGCGACGCATTCATTGACGCCGCGCTGCGAGAGTTCGACGCCGCGCCCGTCGACGCCCTTCTTCTGGCCCAGGAGCTGCAGCAAGGCGCCGTCGCCGCAGCCGACATCGAGCACGCGCGCGCCTGGCGCGACCATCTCGGCGATGACGGCGAGATCGAGCCGCGGGTGATCGAGCGGATGCGACGGCTGTTCGGACGCGTCGGCGACAGACGTGAAATTCATTTCGCGCCTCCCGAAGGCGCGAGGCCGCGCGCCGTTGCGGCCGAATCGAGAAAGCCGCGCGTCGTGGCAATGAACATCGGCTCGTGCAGCAGGAACGCGTCGTGCCCCTTGTCGGATTCGATTTCGACGAAGGACACCGATGCGCCGCCGGCGTTGAGCGCGTGGACGATGGCGCGCGAATCCGACGTTGGATAGAGCCAGTCGGAAGTGAAGGAGACGACGCAAAAACGCGTCTTCGTGTCCTTGAAGGCCATCGCCAGCGAGCCGCCATAGTCGGCGGCGAGATCGAAATAGTCGCAGGCGCGCGTCACGAAGAGATAGGAGTTCGCGTCGAAGCGCTCGACGAAGGCGAGGCCCTGGTAGCGCAGGTAGTTCTCGACCTGAAAATCAGCGTCGAAGGAGAAGGTCGGCGCGCTGCGGTCCTGCAGCTTGCGGCCGAATTTACGCTGCAGCGCCGCCTCCGACAGATAGGTGATATGCGCCGACATGCGCGCCACCGCGAGGCCCTTTTCGGGCCGCACGCCCTGCTCCTGATAGCGCCCCGAGCGCCAGTCGGGATCGGCCATCACCGCCTGCCGGCCGACCTCGTGAAAGGCGATGTTCTGCGCCGTATGTTTGGCGGCGGTCGCGATCGGCATCGCCGAAAACACCCGCTCCGGATAGCTCGCGGCCCATTGCAGCACCTGCATGCCGCCCATCGAGCCGCCGGCGACGCAGAACAGCGTCTCGATGCCGAGGTGATCGATGAGCATCGTCTGCGCGCGCACCATGTCGCGAATGGTGACGACGGGAAAATCGAGCCCATAGGGCTTGCCGGTCGCGGGATTCGTCGACGCCGGGCCGGTCGTCCCCATGCAGCCGCCGACGACATTGGAGCAGATCAGGAAATAGCGGCCGGTGTCGAAGGGCTTGCCGGGGCCGACCATGGCTTCCCACCAGCCGGGCTTGCCGGTGACGGGATGGACGCCGGCCGCGTATTGGTCGCCGGTCAGCGCATGACAGAGCAGGATGGCGTTGCTGCGCGCGGCGTTGAGCGCGCCATAGGTCTCGTAGGCGAGGGCGAGCGGCGCGATTCGGCCGCCGCCGTCCGTCAACAGCGGGCGGTCGGGCTGAAAGACAACGGTTTTCGGTGCCAGGCCCTCGCCGCAGGCCGGCCGCGCCTCTGATAATATGGACAAGCGATCTTCCCAGCGTTCGATATGCCGAACAATTCGTTCGGCAACATCGATGCGGGCGGCTAAGGTGTCAAGCGCAAGCGCGCCTGCCGGCCGCTTTGTCGCGGCGGCTGGCGGGAATGATCGCGGGCTCCCCTCAATCGAAAAGCGTCGGCGGCGGCTCGCCCGGCGGCGGCGCGCTCATCGTCTCAATGGCGGCGGCGAGCTGCGCGAGGTCTTCGGGGCGGGACAGCCGATGATCGCCGTCGGCGATAAAGGTCAGAGTCACGGGGTCGGCGTTCAGATGTTCGACGATGGTCAGCGCATGCCGCCAGGGAACGGCTTCATCGCGCATCCCTTGCAAGATATGCACGCGCGCATGTGCGCGAATGAGGCCGCCGAGCAGCAGATGATTGCGCCCCTCTTCGATCAGCCGCCTTGTGACCGGCCCGTGATCCGGCTCCTTGGCGGGCAGGACGCCGTTTTCCATCAGTTCGCGGCGCGTCGCGTGGTCGAATGTTTCCCACATCAGCGCCTCGGTGAAGTCGACCGCCGGCGCAAGCAGGATGAGTCCGGCGAGCCGCGCGCTCTCGCCCCTTGCGGCGAGCCGCCGCGCCAGCAGCAGCGCGATCCAGCCGCCCATCGAGCTGCCCATGACGATCTGCGGCCCCTGCGTGGAGGTCTCGAAAACGGCGCAGCTTTGCTCCAGCCAGTCGCCGATGCAGCCGTCTTCGAAACGCCCGTCCGATCGGCCATGGCCCGAATAGTCGAAGCGCAGGAAAGCGCGGCCGCGCGCCTTCGCCCATTCATCGAGGAAGCTCGCCTTGGTTCCGTCCATATCGGAGGCGAAGCCGCCGAGCCAGACGAGTCCTGGCGCCTTTCCGGACTGGGGCGTGGCGCGCCGCAATCGCCGCGCGATGCGCCAGACGCCCCCCGCCGGATTGGGAATGTCGAGGAAGTCGAGAGTGTCCGGCAAGAGCGTTCGCTGAGGCTCGAAAGGAGGCGTCGCAAGTGAAAATAGGCGCGTTGCTCATAGTTGGTAAAGGATCTCGCAACAGAATGCTGCAGCCGGACGATTCTGTCCGGGGCTCTCACTAGCCCGGCAATGTCGCAACAGCTCGCCACGATCGTCGCCCCCGACCAGAGGCTGGCCGGCCGCACGATCTTGCAGATCGTCCCCGATCTCCAGTCGGGCGGGGCGGAGCGCGCGACGGTGGATGTGGCGGAGGCCTTGAGCCGCGTCGGCGCGCGCTGCCTTGTGGCGTCGCGCGGCGGCCGCATGGTCAGCGAGCTGCAGTCGAAAGGCGGCGTCTGGGCGCCCTTTCCGGCGGCGACGAAGAATCCCTTCGCGATGGCGCTCAATTCCGTGCAGCTCGCGCGAATCATCCGCGACGAGGGCGTCGACATCGTGCATGCGCGTTCGCGCGCCCCCGCCTGGGTCGCCTATTACGCGGCGCGACAGACAGGCGCGAAGCTCGTCACCACCTATCACAGCGCCTATGGCGGCGAGTCGGCGATCAAGCTGCGCTACAACGCCATCATGTCGGCGGGCGACGCGGTGATCGCCATTTCGGAATACGCCGCGCAGCGCATTCGCGAACTGCATCCGGAAAGCGCCGAACGCGTCGTGGTCGTCCCGCGCGGCGCGGATTTGCGCGCCTTCTCGCCGCCCGCCGTCGATCGGCGCCGCGTCGAGCGCCTGCGCGCAGCGTGGGGCGTCGGGCCGCATGATCGCGTCGTGCTGCTGCCCTCGCGGCTTTCGGCGCGAAAGGGGCATTCGGTTCTGATCGAGGCGACCAAGCGGCTGATCAAGGAAGGTTTCCCCGACCTGCGCGTGATTTTCGCGGGCGACCCGCACAGCGAGTCCTTCCGTCGCGCCCTCGAGGCGCAGATCGAGCAGGCAGGTGTGGGGGATGTCGTTCGCAGCGTCGGCTACTGCGAAGACATGCCCGCCGCCTACATGGCGGCCGCGGTTGTCGTCGCGCCGGCGACGGAGCCGGAGGCGTTCGGCCGGATCGCCGTCGAAGCCCAGGCGATGGGCGCGCTGGTCATCATCTCGGACATGGGCGCCGCGCCGGAAATCGTCCGGGCGCCGCCCCAGACGCCCCGCCATCTCGCGACGGGTTGGCGGACGCCGCCCGGCGATCCGCTCGCCCTCGCCGACGCCATCGCCGAGGCGCTGAGCGTGACGGCCTCGGCGCGCGACGATCTGGCGCTTCGGGCGCGACGAAACGTGCAGGACCGCTTCTCGGTGGAGGAGATGCAGCGAGCGACGCTGCATGTCTATGAAGGACTCCTTGGGCTTTGACGCGGGTCAGTCGAGCTCATGCTGTCGCTTCGACGCCCGCCGAAGGCCGAAGAATCGCCAATAAGCCGCGCGAGCCTCGCCGCGTCGCCTCAACAAGGGAGCGGTCGAAATGAAGAGCAGCATGTTCGATCTTCGCTGGCGACGCTTCGCCGCCGCCGCGGTTTTGGCGCTGGCGGGCGCGCCGGCCGCATGGGCCGGAAACGAGCCTTACGGGGTCTGGATGCGGCCGGAGGCCGGCCAGCAGTTCAGCTTCTACGATTGCGGCGGCCTGCTTTGCGCGAAACTGATATCGGTTCGCAACGCCGAGGAGCAGCGCTCGATCGGTACGATCATTCTGCGCGGCGCCACGAAAAGCGGCCCGAGGGAATGGCGCGGCAAGCTCTACAACGCCAAGGACGGCAACACCTATGACGGGGTGATCACCCTCAAGTCGGCCAATGAACTGACGCTGAAGGGCTGTCTGTGGGGCGTGCTCTGCAAGGGCGAAACCTGGCGAAGAGCGACCGCGACGGCGGGAGTCAAGGCTCCGGACAAGGGCCAGGCGCCGGACGCTGACGAATAGCCGGGCGAAGGGGCCTTCCGTCACTGAATAACGCGAATCCTTCGCGCGACATCCTGCTCTTCGAATTATCGCGGAGGACGCCGTCAGCGTCGCGACTCCGGGCTCGAGCTCAGCTATCCAAACTGCGCGTGGCCGAGACAAACCTCCGCTGACCGAAGCCGTTGCGGACCAATGATTATTTTGTCGCGCGACAGCCGCTGGATTTGGTAGGGTTCCTCCGTCAATCGGACTGAGGTCGCGGCCAGCGCCAGCGTCGCATCCGCCGGGCGCGCATGCGCGCCCGGCGGCGCAACTTTTGCTGTCTCATCGTCATCGCCGTGCGACCCATTTCTCCTGCGCATGGAGCAGCGCGAGCAACGAGGCGGCATGACGAGTTCCCTACATTTAGAATCCTATCGAGAAGCGCTTGTTTTTCTCGCCACGGCGGGCGTCGTCGTCCCGCTGTTTCATCGCATGAAGATTTCGCCGGTGCTGGGCTTTCTCTTCGCCGGCGCCGCTCTGGGGCCGTTCGGCCTCGGCAGGTTCGCCCGCGATCATGAATGGGCGCGCTACTTCACCATCACCAATGTCGAGGGCGTTTCCGATCTCGCCGAATTCGGCCTGGTCTTTCTGCTGTTCATGATCGGTCTCGAACTGTCCTGGGAGCGGCTCGTGCGCTTGCGCGAACTCGTCTTCGGACTGGGTCTGGCGCAGGTCGTCGTTTGCACCGCGGTGCTCGCCACGGTCGGTCACGTGTGGTTCGGGGTCGATGTGGCTCCCGGGATTCTCATCGGCATTGCCCTGGGCATGTCTTCCACCGCCGTCGTCATGCCGGTGCTCGCTGAGGGAAAGCGGCTGAACAAAACGCCCGGCAAAGTCGCCTTTTCCGTGCTGCTGCTGCAGGATTTGATGGTCGCGCCTGCGCTGTTCTTCGTTTCCGTGCTGGCGAAAGCGAAGAATGGCGTCGACGGCGAGAGCGGGTTCAGCGCGGTCGACGCGCTGTGGACATTTCTGCCGGCTTTCGTCGCGCTGGCCGGGCTCATCATCATTGGTCGTCTGTTGTTGCGGCCGCTGTTCCGCCTCGTCGCCTCCGTGCAACTGACCGAACTCTTCATGGCGGCCTGCCTCCTCGTGGTGATCGGCGAGGCCATCATCACCGCCGCAGCAGGACTATCGATGGGGCTCGGCGCCTTCATCGCCGGGCTGCTGCTCGCGGAGACGGAATTCAGGCGCGAGATCGAGGTGACGATCGAACCCTTCAAGGGTCTGCTGCTCGGCCTCTTCTTCGTTTCCGTCGGCGCGAGCCTCGACATGAGCGCCGTGGCCGCAGACCCCGAAAACTTCGCGTTGTACGCGGTCGGCCTGATCGCGATTAAGGCGGTGCTGATCTTTGGCCTCGCGCGCGCCTTCCGAATCGAATGGCGCGCCTCGGCAGAAGCCGCGCTGCTGCTCGCGCCGGGGGGCGAATTCGCCTTCGCCTTGCTGACGTCGGCGATGAGCGCAGGCGTGCTGCCCGGCCGCTTCGGCGCCGACGCCATGATCGTCGTCACCTTAAGCATTTTCGCCATCCCGTTCCTCGGCCGCTTTGGCGCACGACTCTCGCGCCGCGCGGCGGTTGTTGCGGATGACGCGCAATACGCGCATCTCGCCCCCGAGGGACAGATCGCCGAGGGTCGCGTCGTGATCGTCGGCTATGGCCGAATCGGCAGCCTCGTCGGCGACATGCTGTCGCGGCACGACATCCCGTTCGTGGCGGTCGAAGACGTCGTCTCGACCGTGGCGGAGGCGCGCGAACAGGGGATCGAAATTTATTGGGGTAATGCGGCGCGGCGCGAATTCCTGGTGCGCTGCGGAGTCGCTCAGGCTCGCGCGCTCGTGGTGACGATCGAGAACGCCCGCTCCGCGGAGGAGGTCGTGCGGCTGGCGCATGAGATTCGCAATGATCTGACGATCGTGGCCCGCGCCCGCGACGCCGGCCACGCGACGGAGCTTTATAAGCTCGGCGCGACCGACGCGATTCCCGAAACGGTCGAAGCAAGCCTGCAGCTTGCCGAAACCGTGCTCGTCGATATCGGCGTGCCGATGGGCTACGTCATCGCCTCGATCCATGAAAAGCGCGACGAATTCCGCAAGCTGCTGCAGCCTTCGGACAAGGACGCGCGCGCGCGTCAGACCGATCGGCGCAACAGGATCAAGCGGGAGCAGGCGCGCCGGCGCATCTCCGGACGCGCCGCGGAAGAGAGGGAGGAGGAGGCGTAACAGCGCGCCTACAACCTCCAGAGTCCGAGCGCGATCGTCGCGAGGGTGAGCGGCGCGCCGACCTTGAAATAGGCCCAGAAGCCGATCGTCACACCGAGCGCTCGCGCGCGCTCGACGACGATGAGATTGGCGATCGAGCCGACGAGCGTGAAATTGCCGGCGAGAGTCGAAGCCATGGCGACGATCAGCCACGCGCGCTTCGGCTCGCTCAGCTCCGCGACGAAGGGCTTCAGCGCGAGGACCGCCGGCACATTGCTGACGATGTTGGAGAGCACGGCGGAGACGAGCGCGAGCGTCGGCGCCTGATCGAGGTGAAGCGCTCCGAAGCCGGCGACCTCTCCGGGCGTCAGGACGACCTTGTCGAAAGCGGCGACGACGATGAACAGCCCCGCGAACATCAGCAGCAGCGGCCAGTCGATCTCGTGATAGATCTTCTTGGAGCCGATCCGCCGCGTCAGCAGCAAGAGCCCGCCGGCGACGATCGCCGCCTTGGCGGGCGGAACGCCGGCGAAAAAGAACCCGATCATCGCCGCGGTGATCAGCAGCGCCTTGGAGGCGAGCGCGGCGTGATAGGGCCGCGCCACCGGCGCGATCGGCGCCAGCTTCTCGCGCGTCAGGAACTCACGCGGAAAGGCAAGCGCCACGAAAACGATCGTCAGCGCGACGCCGGCGAGCGCGAGGGGCCAGAGCGCCTGGGCAAAGTCGCCGTAGGATATGCCGGAGGCGCCGGCGATGATCATATTCTGCGGATTGCCGGTGATCGTCGCGACGCTGCCGACATTGGAGGCGAGCGGTATTGAAAGAACATAGGGCGTCGGATCGCGCTTTAGGCGCTGCGTCAGATCGACGATCAAGGGGGGCATCACGAGGCAGATCGCATCATTGACGAGAAAGGCGGAAAAAAGCCCCGTCGCCGCCGCGACCGCCACGAGAAGGATGATCGGCCGCCGCGCGGCGTCCGCGAGCCAGTCGGCGGCGCGGCGAAAGAAGCCCGAAAGCCGCAGATTGGCGACAACAATCATCATGCCCAGCAACAGGGTGATGGCGTCGAAATCGATCGCCCGATAGGCCTCATCGAGCGTCAGCGCGCCGACGCCGATCATCAGGCTCGCGCCGAGCAGCGCGCCGCCGGCGCGGTCGAGGCGATAATAGGGCAGCTTGCCGATCGCGAGCACGAGATAGGTCGCCGCAAAGATCGCCGTGACGGCTGCTGTCTCTGGGGTCGGAGTCGGCAGCCGGCTCAGGATCGACATCAGTTCGCCGACGCCAAGGAATGCGGCGCCCGCGAGCGCCGCGCCGCCCCCGACGATGATGGCGGTGAGAATCCCGAGCCAGAGTGTGAGGAAAGCGTGGCGCGTCGCGCCTGGGGCGGGCTGGGGCGGGAGAGGCATCAACTCGCCGGATTAGAGGGCGCGCCATCGAAGACTACGCAGGCGCACTGGGTTATGGCGCCTGGCCGCGCTTGCGCCAAGCTGGCTCCGCCGATTTCCTATTGTGCGGCATGGTTAATAGTTATATTCCTATCGATAGGAAATTCTTCCGAATCGCGGCTCCCATGTCCGACATTCTCACCCACGCCCAGATCTGGGCGGCGATAGACGCGCTCGGCGAACGCTACGGGCTGACGCCGTCGGGCCTTGCGCGCAAGGCCGGTCTCGACCCCACGACCTTCAACCGCTCCAAACGCGAGACGGCGAGCGGGCGCCAGCGTTGGCCGTCGACCGAATCGATCGCGAAAGTGTTGCAGGCGACGGGAGCCGGGCTCGACGAATTCATGTCGCTCGTGACCGCGAACAGCGCCGCGGGCCGGCTGCGCCACACGCGGCCGCTGATCGGCCTGGCGCAGGCCGGCGTCGGCGGCTTTTTCGACGATGCGGGCTTCGCCACCGGCGCGGGCTGGGACGAGATCGACGTGCTCGCGGAGGCCGACGAGAATTCCTACGCGCTGGAGATATCCGGCGACTCGATGGCGCCGCTTTACCGCGACGGCGACGTGGTGATCGTCTCGCCCTCCGCCCCCGTGCGGCGCGGCGACCGCGTGGTCGTGAAGACCACCTCGGGCGAGGTCATGGCCAAGGAGCTGAAACGCGAGACGGCGCGGACCATCGAGCTGCGCTCGGTCAATCCCGCCTATCCCGACCGCACGATTCCCCGCGACGAGGTCAGCTGGATCGCCCGCATCCTCTGGGCCAGCCAGTGACTGTGACGCTTAGCCGCCTTTCGCCGCATCTAGCCTGGGGCGGATGCAGCTGTGCTATAAGCTTCAAACTCTTACGCCCGCTTCAATCCAGGTGAACGCCGCCATGCGTGTTTCTTTGACCGCCTCTCTTGTCGCGCTCCTCGTCAGCGGCCCGGCGTTCGCCGACGCCGGCCTCAGGGACAAGGCGAAAGATCTGTTTCAGCCGATTCCTTCAGCGCCGCCGGCGATTCCTGGCGAAACCGCGACGCCGGAAAAACTCGCGCTCGGCAAGATGCTCTATTTCGAGCCGCGGCTTTCTGGAAGCGGCGATGTGAGCTGCGCCGACTGCCACAATCTGAGCATGGGCGGCGTCGACGGCGGCAAGCTCTCGGGCGGCCACAATGCGCAGCTCGCCGGCCGCGAAGTGCTCACGGTCATGAACGCTATTTTCAACAAGTCGCAATATTGGGACGGGCGCGCCGCCAATCTTTCGGATCAGGTCGTCAATTCGGTGATGGCCAATCCGAAGGCGATGTTGAAAACGCGCGGCGGCCCCATGGCGATCAATCCGACGGAACATGCGGCGGCGAAGCAGCGCGCCGTCGAGCAGTTCAAAAAGATCCCTGGCTATGTGGCGGCCTTCAAACAGGCCTTTCCCGAGCAGAGCGATCCCGTCGCCTACGACAATATCGGGCGCGCCATCGCGCTCTTCGAGGCGACGCTGATCACGCCCGACGCGCCCTTCGACCGCTGGCTCAAGGGAGACGATCAGGCCCTGTCCGACGCGCAGAAGGAGGGGCTGAAGCTCTTCATCGATAAGGGCTGCGCGACCTGCCACAACGGCGTCAACGTCGGGGGCGGGATGTTTGCGCGGTTCGGCGTCGTCAAACAGCCGGCGCCGGAATATTTGCCGCCCGACGATTGGGGGCGCTTCGCCGTCACCAAGGCGATCGCCGACAAATACGCCTTCAAGGTTCCTTCGCTGCGCAACGTCGAACTGACGGCGCCCTATTTCCACACCGGCGCGACCTTCGATCTGAAGAAGGCCGTCGCGGTGATGGGCGAAAGCCAGCTTGGCGTCGAACTCAGCCCCGACGAGACCGACAAGATCGTCGCCTTCCTGGAATCGCTGACGGGGCGTCAGCCGGAAGTCGTCCTGCCGATCCTGCCGCCGCGCACCGCGCCGCCGGAGGCGCCCTGAGCGCCGCTGAGGCTCCAGGGCTAAATCTCGATCGTTGAGGCGCGCCGGCTCTGCATGCGCCTCTTGATCTGGCGTATTCCGGCGAGCTGACCGCGAAGCGCGTCTATCGCGTCACGCTCGTCCTGATTGGCGGGCTCGAAATTCTTGAGCAGGATTTCGAGCGCGTCGCCGATGCGGCCAATCTGACGTCCGTAGCTGCCGACTTCTTCGAGAATCTCCTGCTCGATGTCAGGGCGAGGCGTCTGACCAAAGTTGACGTTGATGATGCCGAATGACGCGCCCTGCTGAAAAAAGGTGAGCGGGTTGATCGGCTGAAAAAGCCGCTCCGGCGCCAATGAAATTTGAAATGGTTTCGACATGATAGGTTTTCCTTCGACCCTTGCTGTGAATCGCTAAGCGGCGGCCTCTTTCTTCTCCCACCGCAACACCGGCTTTCGCGCCGCGAGCGCTTCGTCCACGCGCCTGCGCGGCGCGAGCCGCGGCGCGGGACCAAAGCGACCGACTTCCCCGGCTTTCGCGCTTCGCGCGAGATCGCGCAGCGTCGCGATGAAGAGATCGAGCGAGGCTTTCGATTCCGATTCCGTCGGCTCGATGAGCATCGCGCCATGCGCGACGAGCGGAAAATAGATCGTCATCGGATGGTAGCCTTCATCGATCATCGCCTTGGCGAAGTCGAGCGTCGTCACGCCGGTGCCGCGCAGCCAGGCGTCGTCGAACAGGACTTCATGCATGCAGATGCGGTCGCCAAAGGGCTGAGTCATCACGTCGCGCAGCGAGGCGCGCACATAATTCGCGGCGAGCACCGCGTCTTTGGACGCCTGCGCGAGACCGTCGGACCCATGCGCCAGCATATAGGCAAGCGCTCGGACGAACATGCCCATCTGCCCGTGGAAGGCGGTCAAGCGGCCGAAGCTCTGCGTGCCTTCCGCGTCTTCGACGAGTTCCAGCGCGTCGCCCTTGCGGCGGATGAAGGGCACCGGCGCGAAAGCTGAAAGACGCTCCGACAGCACCACTGGGCCCGCGCCGGGGCCGCCGCCGCCATGCGGCGTCGAGAAGGTCTTGTGCAGATTGATGTGCATGGCGTCGATGCCGAAGTCGCCCGGCCGCGCGACGCCGGCGATGGCGTTGAAATTCGCGCCGTCGCAATAGAAATAGCCGCCGGCCTCGTGCATCGCCTCCGCGATCTCGACGATCTCGCGCTCGAACAGCCCGCACGTGTTGGGGTTGGTCAGCATGATCGCCGCGACGTCGGAGCCCAGCGCCTCCTTCACGGCTTCGACGCGCACCGTCCCATCGGGCGCCGCCGGAACGACGCGAACCGAAAAGCCGAGCAGCGCGGCCGTCGCGGGATTAGTGCCATGCGCGGATTGCGGAATGAGCACGACGTTGCGCGTCGCGCCTTCTCCCTTCGCGGCGATCGCGCTCTTGATGGCCATCATGCCGCAGAGCTCGCCATGCGCGCCGGCTTTTGGCGACAGAGCCACGGCGTGCATGTTGGTGAGCGTCATCAGCCAATCGGCGAGCGTCTGCATCAGCGCAAGCGCGCCCTGCGCGGTCGACTGCGGCTGCAGCGGATGCAGATCCGCGAAGCCTTCATAGCGCGCGATCTTCTCGTTGCTGCGCGGATTGTGTTTCATCGTGCAGGAGCCGAGCGGATAGAGTCCCGCGTCGATCGAATAATTCTTGCGCGACAGGCGCACGTAATGGCGCATCGTCTCCGGTTCGGTCAGTCCCGGAAGCCCGAGCGGAGAGCTGCGCTCGAGCGACCCGAGCCGCGTCGCGACAGGAGCTGGGTCGTTGACGTCCACGCCGGTCGCGTCAAGCCGGCCGATTTCGAAGAGCAGCGGCTCTTCCTGATCGAGCCCGCGATTGCCGGTGAAGGTCGCGGGCGTCTTGTCGTCTTCGAGCGGTTCGACGACGGCGGGTCTGTCGAGCATCAGAGCGACTCCTTGAGCGCCGCGACAAATGCGTCGCGGTCTTCGTCCGTGTTGACTTCGGTGCTGGCGACGATCAGGAGATCGTCGAGGCCGGCGTTGGGCAAGAGCCGCGAAACGGGAACGCCTGAGAGAACGCCGCGCGCCGCCATTTTTTCGACGAGCGGGGCGGCGCCGCCTTCGACGCGCAGCGTAAACTCGTTGAAGAAGGTCTCGTTGAGCACATCGACCTTTGGAACGTCCGCCAGCATCTGCGCCAGCAGAACCGCGTTAGCGTGATTGACGCGCGCCAGCCGCGTCAGCCCCGCTTCGCCGAGCAGCGTCAGATGAATGGTGAAAGCGAGCGCGCAGAGGCCAGAATTGGTGCAGATGTTCGACGTCGCCTTGTCGCGCCGAATGTGCTGTTCGCGCGTCGACAGCGTCAGCACATAGGAGCGCCTGCCGTCGGCGTCGACGCTTTCGCCGGCAAGCCGGCCCGGCGTCTGCCGCAGGAATTCATGCCGCGTGGCGAAGAGGCCGACGTAAGGCCCGCCGAAATTCAGCGAATTGCCGATCGACTGTCCTTCGCCGACGACGATGTCGGCGCCCATCTCGCCTGGAGATTTCAGCAGTCCGAGCGACACGGCCTCGGTAAAGACGGCGATGAGCAGCGCGCCGTTGCGATGGCAGGCTTCCGCGACCTTCGTCAGATCGCGCAGATTGCCGAAGACGTCGGGCGTCTGCACGACGACGCAGGATAGCGTGTCGTCGATGCGCGCGACGAGATCTTCAACGCCGCCAACGTCCGGCGCCATCGTCGCCACTTCATCTTCGGCAAGGCGCGAGATCGTGCGGACGACTTCGGCGTAATGCGGATGCAGACCGCCAGAAAGAAGCGCCTTGCGCCGCTTGGTCAGGCGGTGCGCCATCAGCACGGCCTCGGCGGTCGCCGTCGAGCCGTCATACATCGAGGCGTTGGCGACCTCCATGCCTGTCAGCAGCGCGACCTGGGTCTGGAACTCGAAGAGATATTGCAGCGTGCCCTGCGAGATCTCCGGCTGATAGGGCGTGTAGCTCGTCAGAAACTCCGAGCGTTGAATCAGATGATCGACGCTCGCAGGAATGTGATGCTTGTAGGCGCCTGCGCCGACGAAGAAGGGCGCGCGCGAAGCGGGAAGATTGCGCGCGGAGAGCCTTGCGAAGAAACGTTCGACGTCGAGCTCCGACTTGCCCCTGGGCAGGTCGAGCGGCGCCTTTAACAGCGTCTCGGCCGGCGCGTCGGCGTAGAGCGCATCGATTGAAGGCGCGCCGATCGTCGCGAGCATCGCGCTCCTGTCGGCCTCTGACAGCGGATGATAGCGCATCGTTTTTTCTTTCCTAAAGCGTCTTCAGGAAGCTTGAATAGGAGGGTTCGTCCATCAGCGCAGCGCATTCGGCCGGATCGCTGACCCGCAGCTTCACCAGCCAGCCCCGTCCGAGTGGATCGTCATTGACGAGTGCCGGCGTTTCGCCGAGTTCCGGATTGATCTCGACGACTTCGCCGCTGATCGGCGAATAGACTTCGCTCGCGGCCTTGACGCTCTCGATGACGGCGATCTCCTTGCCCTTAGCGACCTTCTTGCCGACTTCGGGCAGTTCGATGAAGACGATGTCGCCGAGCTGCGACTGCGCATAGTCCGAGATTCCCAGCGTCGCGACCTCGCCGTCGATCGCGATGTATTCATGATCCTTGGAGTAGCGGAGATCGCTCATCTCGCGTCCTTCCCAGCTGGCGTTTTGAAATAGCGATGCGGCACGAAGGGCAGAGCGGCCACGTCGGCCTCGATGCGTTTATCGCGCAACGTCGCCGATAGCGTCGCCCCGACATGTGAACAATCGCTGGCGACATAGCCCATTGCGATGGGGCGTTGCAGCGTCGGCGAAAAGCCGCCCGATGTCACGCGGCCCGCGCTGTCGCCGTTCGGGGCATGGAGTTCCGCGCCTTCGCGCAGCGGCGCCTTTGTCCGCGGCAGAAGTCCGACGCGCCTGCGCGCAGGACCCTGTTCAAACGCCAGCCGAATGCGCTCGAAACCGGGAAATCCGCCCTCAATGCGCCGGCGCTTGCCGATCGACCAGCCAAGCCCCGCTTCGACCGGATCCGTCGTCTCGTCGAGGTCGTGGCCGTAAAGCGGCAGGCCGGCCTCCAGACGCAGCGCGTCGCGCGCGCCGAGCCCGGCGGGCGCGACGTCTTCATGCGACAGCAGGAGGCGCGCGAGGTCTTCCGCTTGTTCGACGCGCACCGACAGCTCAAATCCGTCTTCGCCCGTATAGCCGGTGCGCGACACGAAGAGCGGCGCGCCGCCGAAGTCGAAGGCGCGCCATCCCATGAAAGGAAGGTCCTCGGCGCCGGGGAGGAGTGCGCCGAGGACCGCAGCCGCGCGCGGGCCCTGAAGGGCGAGAAGCGCGCGGTCTAACGGATTGAAATCGAATCGCCGCAGCGCGGCTTCGAGGAGCGCGAAATCGTCATGTTTGCGCCCCGCGTTGACGACCAGCAGGAGCCGCTCCTCGACGCCGGGCAGGCGCGTGACGAGAAGATCGTCGAGAATGCCGCCCTGCTCGTTGAGGAGCTGCGTGTAGCGCGTGCGTTCCGGCGCAAGCGAAACCAGGTCCGCAGGACTCAGACTTTCGAGCGCCCGCACGACGCCCGCGCCGGCGAGGATCGCCTGTCCCATGTGCGAAACATCGAAGAGGCTTGCCGCGCGCCGCGTATGCAGCGTTTCGGCGACGATGCCCTGCTCATATTGAAGCGGCATGTCGTAGCCGGCGAACGGCGCCATGCGCGCGCCAAGGCGCAGATGCACGGCATCGAGCAGCAGTTTGGCCAGCGCGGGAGGCGCAGCGGTCGCGACGTCGAGTTCGGTCACCATCAACTCCGGCGGAACATGGCTCGCACAGCAAAGCCGAACTTTGCTGCACGCCCCCTCTGTCCGGTGACCTGAGAGATTTCCCTGCGCCGAAGCGGAGGTTACGCCCGTCGGTGGGCGAAACGCTTGCGCGCTTCGCCGCTTTCCAGAGTTTAGGCTTCCTCGCGGTCCTTTGGCCTGAGCGTTTCCGGGGCGGTTTCGCCTTCGGCGCCGGCGCGAGCGCCGGACTCTCCCGCGATGAAGTTAGACCTCGATCCAAGATGTGGGCGATTCGCGCAATCGTCAATCCCGACGGCTGCGCGTTTTTTCCGCAGCAGGGCGATAACGATCAGTTAACCAAGTCGCGCGCTTCAGTGGCGCTTGGGCGTCCGCATGCGATAAACGCCGTCGCCGTCGCGCTCGAAGGTCTCGTCGACCTGGGGATGGCGCACCGGTCTGTTGCTGTCGTCGGGCAGCAGATTTTGCTCCGACACATAGGCGACATATTCGGTTTCGGCGTTCTCGGCGAAGAGATGGTAGAAGGGCTGATCCTTATGCGGACGCAGCTCTTCGGGAATCGACAGCCACCATTCTTCCGTGTTGGCGAACACCGGGTCGACGTCATAGATCACGCCGCGAAAAGGATAGCGGCGATGCTTGACCACCTGGCCGATGGCGAATTTGGCGATGCTCTCCCGCGGCATTTAAAAAGCGCCCTTAACACGCTGTTTACGCGCTTTTTAGTAGCGCAGCCGGGGCGCTGGCGTCAATTGCGGCGCCTCGTCGCCGTCACGCTCTAGAGGCCGTAGATCTTCGCGAAGTCGGCGTCTTTGGCGGCGACCTGCTTGGCGAGATCGACCACGACCTTGCACTGCTTCCACGTCGCGTCGTCCTGCATGCGGCCATCGATCATCACCGCGCCGGTGCCGTCCGGCATGGCTTCGAGCACCCGCTTGGCGAAGGCGACTTCCTGCGGATCGGGCGAGAAGACCTTCTTGGCGATGGCGATCTGGGACGGATGCAGCGACCAGGCGCCGGCGCAGCCGAGCAAAAAGGCGTTGCGGAACTGCGCCTCGCAGGCCGGCGCGTCCGAGAAATCGCCGAAGGGGCCGTAGAACGCCTTGATGCCGGCTGAAGCGCAGGCGTCGACCATCTTGGCGATTGTGTAATGCCAGAGGTCCTGCTGGAAGGAAGCCCGCAGGCCCTGGCCCGGCTCGGCGTCGGCGATCACCTTATAGTCCGGGTGGCCGCCGCCAACCCGGGTGGTCTTCATCGCGCGCGAGGCGGCGAGATCGGCGGGCCCGAGCGAAATGCCATGCATGCGCGGCGAAGCCGAAGCGATGGCGTCGACATTCTTGACGCCCTCGGCCGTTTCCAGGATCGCGTGGATGAGGATCGGCTTTTTCACGCCGTGGCGCGCTTCGAGCTGCGCCAGAAGCTGATCGAGGTAGGCGATGTCCCAGAGGCCCTCGACCTTGGGCAGCATGACGACGTCGAGCTTATCGCCGACCGCGCCGACGACCTCGATCATGTCGTCGAGCGCCCAAGGACTGTTGAGCGCATTCATGCGCGTCCACAGGCCGGTCGAGCCGAAGTCGGTGGACTTGGCCATTTCGATGAAGCCGGCGCGCGCGGCCTCCTTGGCGTCGGCTGGAATCGCGTCTTCCAGATTGCCGAGCACGACGTCGACCTGCTTGACGATTTCAGGAACCTTGGCGCGGAATTTTTCAAGATGCGGGGGCACGAAATGAATCATCCGCTCGACCTTGACGGGCGGCTCCCGCAAAGGCGCCGGGGCGCCGATGGCGAGCGGTCGGTAGAATTGATTGGGCAGTTTCATTCGAGCGCAACTCCGGCGAAAAGTTGCGTCGAGTTAAGCCAGATGCGTCGGCTTGGCAATGCTGGACGGCCTCGGGCGAGCGACCCGGGTCGGTCGCGCGGGGAAGCGCTATCTATCAACGATCGGAGATGAGAGATGACCAAGCCCGCTAGGATCCTGATCATCGCCACCTCAGCCGGAGCGTTCGCCGGAAGCGGCGAGTCGACCGGCCTGTGGCTCGAAGAACTGACGACGCCCTATTACGCCTTCAAAGACGCGGGCGCCGATGTGACGGTCGCATCGATGGCGGGCGGCGCCATTCCGATCGATCCGCGCAGCGTCAAACAGCCCGGCGAAAACGAGGAATCCGTCGAGCGCTATCTCTCGGATCCGGAGTTGCAGCGCGCGGTGGAGGAATCCTCGCGCTTCGAGTCTCTGGATACTGACGCTTACGACGCGGTTTTCCTGCCCGGCGGCCACAGCGCGATGTTCGATTATCCCAGTAGCCTTGCGCTGGCGGATCTGATCGCGCGCTTCGCACGTGACGGCCGGGTCGTCTCGGCCGTGTGCCATGGTCCTGCAGGACTTGTTTCGGCCAGGACGACGGAGGGCGCGCCGTTTGTCCGAGGCCGCACGGTGGCGGGTTTCACCGACAGCGAAGAACGGACCGTCGGCCTGGAGGACGCCGTGCCTTTCCTGCTCGAGACGAAATTGCGCGAACTCGGCGCACGCTACGTTTCGGGGCCGGATTTCGCAGCTTTCGCCGTGCGCGACGGCGATCTGGTCACGGGTCAAAATCCCGCGTCCGCAGCGAAAACCGCGGCGCTCGTCATGGAGGCGCTCGCGGATCGCGCTCGGCGCGCTGCATAGCGGGCCGTCAGCCGGCGACAGCGTCCCACAGAAGCTTCACATTGAGCACGATGATCGCCGTCGCGATGAGGCCCGCCAGCGCGGTGGTGCGCCGCGGCGCGACGAGTTCGCCCATGACCCTGCGCTGCGCCGTGAAGGCGACGAGCGGCACCACGGCGAAGGGCAGCGTCACGCTGAGCGCCACCTGGCTCAGGACGAGAAGCTGCGCGGTCGCCGACTCGCCGGCGTAAAGCGTCACCCCGATCGCCGGAGCGATGGCGATGCAGCGGGTGATGAAGCGGCGCAGCGCCGGCTTCATCCGCAGCCGCACGAAACCTTCCATCACGATCTGGCCGGTGAGGGTGGCGGTCACAGTGGAGTTGAGACCGCAGGCGATCAGCGCTACGGCGAAGAGCGTCGCCGCGATCGGCTGGCCGAGCAGCGGCGCGATGAGCCTGTAGGCTTCGCCCAGCTCGGCGACTTCGGTGTGGCCGGTCGTGTGGAAGACGGCGGCCGCAAGAACGAGTATGGCGCCGTTGACGAGCAGCGCGAGAAGCAGCGCCAGCGTGCTGTCGATCACCGCGAAGCGGATCGCCTCGCGCTTCTTGTCGAGCGGCTCGGCGACGTTGCGCGTCTGCACGACGAAGGAGTGCAGAAAGAGGTTATGCGGCATCACCGTCGCGCCGAGAATGCCAAGGCCGATGTAGAGCATCTCGGGATCGGTGAAGAAGCGCCCCGTGGGAACGAGTCCTTGCGCGACCTGCGCGAGATCGGGACGCGCCAATATGAGCTGCGCGGTGAAGGAAAAGGCGATGAGCGCCAGCATCGCCACGACGAACAGCTCGATCTTGCGAAAGCCGGCCCGCTCCAGCGCTAGGACCAGAAACGTGTCGAGCACGGTGATGAGTATGCCGACCGCGAGCGGCAGGCCGAACAGCAACTGCAGGCCGATCGCGGTGCCGATCACTTCTGCGAGGTCCGTGGCGAAAATGCCGACTTCCGCCAGGATCCAGAGCCCGACGGCGGCGGGGGCCGAGTAATGCTTGCGGCAGGCCTGCGCGAGGTCCAGCTCGGCGCCGACTCCAAGGCGCGCCGCAAGGGATTGCAACACGATCGCCATCAGGCTCGACAGCACGGCGACGAACAGCAGAGCGGTGCCGAACTTCGAGCCGCCGGCGAGCGCGGTCGCCCAGTTACCCGGGTCCATATAGCCGGTGGCGACGAGATAGCCGGGGCCGAGAAACACGAAGAGCCGCCGCAGGAACGCGCCGCCTTCAGGCACATGCACGGATCGGCGCATGTCGCCGCGCGGCGGAACGGGCGCTTGGGCGGTCGTCGCTGGCGTCACATTTTTCTCCCTGGCGGCGCCGGCGCCGGCCCGACACTAGATCTCCGGTAGGAGTTTTTTCTCGGCAAGAAGTTTCGCCTTACGGCGTTCCTTTGTCACCCATGTAAATCGCGCGCGCAAAATTTCATGTGCGATTGAAGCCGCGTCGCCGCGGCTGCGGCTTGTCGAGCGCGACTGTAGAAGGCATGTTCTCGAGCTGAGCCGCTGTGACGTAGAAACAGCGCGAACGGCGATCGCCATAGAGTCGCGATCCATGCTCAACAGCGGGGGCTTATAGATGTTCTCATTGACGATCCCGATCAGCTCGGAAGGCGGACATACGAGCTTTCACAACAACGTGCCCGATCCCGTGACCTCGGGCGCCGAACTGCCGACGTTCAAGTTCGAGCTGGAAAAATCCCAAGGGCGCGTCGACGGCGCGAGCTATGGCAAGGAAGCGACCGTCGCGCAGCTGCCAATCTCCAAGGATATCGCCGGAGTATCGATGCGCATGGAGCAGGGCGTCATGCGCGAACTGCACTGGCATGCGACCGCGGCCGAGTGGGGCTTCGTCACCGAGGGCCGGGTGCGCACCACCGTCATCGACCCGGCGGGCTGTTCGGAGACCAACGATTTCGAGCCGGGCGATCTCTGGTATTTCCCGCGCGGCCATGGCCATGTCATCGAGACGCTCGGGAAAGACCTGTGTCATTTCATCCTTGTCTTTGACAACGGCTATTTCTCCGAATTCGGCACGTTCAGCATCAGCGACTGGATCGGCCACGCGCCAAAGGAGCTGCTCGCGAAGAATTTCGGCGTTCCCGCGTCGATCTTCGACAGCTTCCCCAAGCAGGAGGTCTATTTCGCCAGGGGGAATGTGCCGCCGGAGACGCCGTCGCCGCCGCTGCAGGGATGGAAGCCGCCGCCGCTCACCCATAAATACGGCCTGCTGTCGCAAAAGCCCTTCGAGACGTTCCCGGGCGGAATCGAATGGCGCGTCGACGGCTCTCAGTTCCCGATCTCGACGACGATGACCGGCGTGGTGCTGGAAATGGAGCCGGGCGCTTTGCGCGAACTGCATTGGCATCCCAACGCGTCGGAATGGCAATATGTGCTGAGCGGTCAGCTCTGCGTCACGCTCTTTGGGTCAAAGGGACGCTGGCGCCAGGAGACCTTCTCGAAGGGCGACGTCGGCTATATTCCCCAGGGCATGGGTCATTCGCTGGAGAACGTCGGAACCGAGAAAGTGCGCGTGCTCATCGTCTTCAACAACGCGCATTATCAGACGATCGATCTGTCACAGTGGATCGCCGGCAATCCGGTCGACATTCTCGCGACGAATTTCGGCCAGGACCCCTCGGTCTTCGAGAAATTCCCGCGCAGGGACGTCTTCATGACGAAGTGAGTGCAAGAGGCTCGCGTCAGCGAGCCTCTCTACGCCGTCATTTGCTGACTTTGCGCAGCAGCGCCTCGAGTCCCTCGGGGAAGATCAGATCATGCGAGACGGCGATCTCGTCGGCGCTCCACCAACGCCAGCCGAGCACGTGGATCTTTTCTTCCTCGGTCAGGTCGCGCGGGTCGGGCGCGAAGCGCTCGGTGCGGATCAGGTAGTAGCGCTCGACCGCCTGATGCCAGTCGTCGCCGATCTCCATGGGGAATTCGCGCGTGGCGACGACCGGACCCGGATTCAGAACGGTCAAGCCCGTCTCTTCGTATACCTCTCTGCGCAACGTCGACTCGAAGCCTTCGCCTTCCATGACGGCGCCGCCCGGCGTGGCCCAGAAGTGATGATGCCCGAGCGCGAGGAAATGCGGCGTCAGCCCGCCGGCGTAGCGCATCAGCAGGACGTCATTGTCATGATCGACGATGAGCGCGCGGGCGGCTTCGCGCCGGGGCAGTTCACGGCCGTCCCATGGCGCGGCGATTTCCGCGCGGCCCTCCGGCGTCGCCCAGTCGACGAGCGACCATTTCCCGTCCTCATAGGCAATCCAGTTCGGCGTGGCGTTGAGCACCGGATGTTCGCGCTTCTCGTCGAGCTTCTTGCCGGCGGCGAGGCGCCAGGCGATGTCGAGCACGCCGGCGTGGGCGACGACAAGCACGGTCTTGCCGGCGCTTTCCCTGGCGATCTGGGTCAAGGCCTTGCGCACCCGCTCGGCGAAATGTTGGAGCGTTTCGCCCTGCGGCGCGGCGAAGTCCGGCTTGCGCGTCAGATAGTTCGGATAGATATCGGCGTGCGTCGCCTGCACTTCGGCGTGCGTGTGCCCCTGCCAGACGCCGTCGTCCTTCTCGCGGAGGGCCGGGGTCTTGGCGACCTCCAGGCCGCGCACGCCGGCGATCGGCGTCGCTGTGGCGAGCGCGCGGCGCAGGTCGCTCGAATACACTCTGTCGAAATGCGCGCCGGCGAGCTCCCTCGCCAGGGCCGCCGCCTGCGCGCGGCCGCGCGCGTTGAGCGCGATGTCGAACTGGCCTTGAAAGCGTCTTTCGATATTCCAGTTGGTCTCGCCGTGGCGCGCGAGACACAGAAGCGTACGGGGCATGTCGTTTCGGGATTTAAGGCGCAGGAGCCGCTGTGCAAAGCCGCCCGGCGTCCATGTGTGCGGCGCCGGGCGTTCTAGGGCTTTGGCGTGCAAAAGTCAGTCCGCATTCGGGGGGACGCGGCGAATAACCGCGGATGTCCTAGTGCCTCAGGCCGGTGGTGAACTCCCCGGCGCGCAGCTTGGCGGGAAGCGTTTCGGCGAAGGCGGCCACGCAGTCCTCGCCGTAGGTCGCGACCAATTCGCGCAAGGCCGCGGTCAGAGCGGCATGGGCGAAGGAATCGCCTTCGATCCCCGCGAGAATGGCTTCAGCGAAGGCCTCGGTGACATAGTCCAGAGCGGCTCGGCGCTGGTCCCCGCCCGAGTCGCAGAGCGCGGCGACGTCCAATTGGTTCATGCCGGCACTCTAGAGAAGGCGCCTGCAGCGCGCGAGCCGAGGCTCGCCAGACGGTTAATTTCCGCGGCTTAGCTTAAGGGTTGCCGTAGCGATAAGTGATATCCCGGCTGAGCCGCGAGGCTTCCGTAAGATAACGCGAGATGACCGTCTTGGCGTTGGGCGTACAGGCCCGGTAGGTCAGCTCATAGCCGCGAAATCCGCGGTTGAAGGAGGCCATCAGCTTCTGGCGCCGCGATCCGCTGGGGGCGTCGGCGTCGAGCAGCGCCGCCATTTTCCCGCGCCATTCCTCGCCGTCGCCGGCGCCGCACAGATCGCGCAGGAAGGCGAGGGCGCCGAGAACCTCGGAGAGTCGCGTGATCTGAGGCTCGTAGGGCGGCGGCGGCCGCTCGGGTCCGCTCGGCGCCTGGGTTCCCGTCGACGCCGTACCGGCGGGCGCGCCTGGGGCGCCCGGCGCCTGCTGCTGATCGCGGCGCTTGCTCTGGCTCTGCGCGTCGCTGTCCCGCTTACGCGGCGGCGGACGCTCTCGCCTCGGTTCGGGCGCACGCCGCGCGCGGCGCGGACCGTCGAAGCCGCCGAACAGGAAATCGAAGGGATCTTGCGCGGCCGCTTCCGCCGAGAGAAGCGTCGCGGCCGCCGCCGCGACGAGCGCCGCCGTCGCGCGCTTTGCTTGCGCCGTCATGGATAGAGCCGCTCCTTTCGCCAATCTTCGCCAGGCGCCGTCCGGTAGAAGCGGACCCGGTCATGTAGCCTGAACGGCCGGTCGGACCAGAATTCCATCGCGATCGGCGCGATTCGAAAGCCTCGCCAGTAGGCGGGCCGGGGTATCGCGCCTATCGCATATTTGGCGGCGAAGGCGGCGACCGATTTTTCGAGCGCGAAACGGCTTTCCAGCGGCCGCGACTGCTGGCTCGCCCAGGCGCCGATGCGCGAGTCGCGCGGGCGGCTGGAGAAATATTCGTCCGCCTCGACGTCGCTGACCGGGCTGACGGGGCCGCGCAGCCGCACCTGCCGGCGAAGCGACTTCCAGTGAAAGAGACCCGCCGCCTGCATATTGGCCTCGAGCTGGCGCCCTTTGGCGCTCTCGGCGTTGGTGTAGAATACGAAGCCGTCGGGCGTCCATTCCTTCAGGAGCACCATCCGCGCGTCGGGAAGGCCGCCGGCGTCGGCGGTCGCCAAGGCCATCGCCTCGGGATCATTCGGCTCTTTGGCCTTCGCTTCCTCGAACCATTGTCCAAACAACGCGAAAGGTTCGGTGGCGTCGACAAAGTCACCCGGCGTTAACGCGTTCAAGCGAGAATCCTCTCTAAGCCGAGTCAAAAGATCGGCGCTTCGAAGGTGGCGCTTTGCAGTTCCAGCGCGTCAGACATACCGCCGCTTGCGTCATTGCTCAAATGCCGCGCGGCGCAAGGCTTGTTGTCCTCACAGCGACAGCTGGCGGCCTCGCCGGCTGCTCGATCGCCGTGCCCATGGCCTCGGAACCCTCGCCGATGTGGAGTTCCGAGCGGGTGGCGTCGGACGTCACCGGCGCGATTCCGAAATCCCCGCCGAAATTGTCGCGCGCGCTCGATTCCGAAGATCAGCGCCGCGCCATTGCCGCGATGAGCACCGCGCTCGATCCGCAGGGGAGCGGCGCGAGCGTCAATTGGGACAATCCGCAGACTGGCGCCAAGGGCTCCTTCACGCCGGCCGGACAGCCCTATCCCGCCGAGGGCAAAATCTGCCGCGCCTTCCACGCCAACATCGCGGTGAACGAGACTCAGGAAAGCCTCGAGGGCGCGGCCTGTCGGGACAAGACCGCCGAATGGGCGCTCACCGAGGTAAAGCGCAAGAAAGGATGACATGTCGGCGCCCTTCGGCAGACGGCTCGTTATAACGACCATCGCGGCGATGCTGGCGATCCCGGCGTATTTTGTCCTCGCCCGCGCCGTCACAGCGTGGCGGCAGGGCTACGACTGGGCGGAAATGGACTGGGACGACAAGGGCCATACGTCGATCGCGGACTTCCTGCGCGCCGCCGACGTCGGCAAGCGTCCGGTCGACGTCGGCGGCCAGTCCTGCGTCGAATATTTCCTTTACCGGGAAGGCATGACCGTGAAGATCGTCTGCCCGCGCGGGTGAAACGCTAAAGCAGCACGCCCGGGTTCAGGATCCCCTTCGGGTCGAGCGCCGCCTTGATCGCGCGCATGGCGTCGAGCGCCACGGGGTCCTTCGTCTGACGCAACAGATCGCGTTTCAGCCGCCCGATGCCATGTTCGGCTGAGATCGAGCCGCCGAGTTCGCGCACGACGCCGTGCACGATCGCGTTGACATCCGCCCAGCGCGCCAGGAACTCGGCCTTGTCGCCGCCGACAGGCTGGGAGACGTTATAGTGGATGTTGCCGTCGCCCATGTGCCCGAAAGGCACAGGCCGCGCCTGCGGGAAGGCGGCGGCGAGCTTTTGTCCCGCCTCCGCGATGAAGCGCGGAATTTCATTCACCGGAACGGCGATGTCGTGCTTGATCGAGCCGCCCTCGCGCTTTTGCGCTTCCGACATGCTTTCGCGCAGCTTCCATAAGGCCTGCGCCTGATCCAGCGATTGCGCGAGCGTCGCGTCCTGCGCCATGCCGGCGTCGAGCGCCGCGGTCAGGATCTCGGTCGAGACGCGCTCGGCCTCGCCATCCGAGAAGCCCGCAAGTTCGACAAGCGCATACCAGCCGTGGCGCTCGGCCAGGGGATCGCGGCTTCCCGGGATGTGGCGCAGAACAAGATCCAGCCCCAGTCGCGACAACACCTCGAAGGCGTTGAGCATCGGACCGGCGCGTCCCTTGACGAAGTTCAGGAGCTGCAGCGCCTCGGCCGGATCGCGAAGTCCGAGAAAGGCGACGGCGCGTGAGCGCGGCCGCGGAAAAAGCTTCAGCGTCGCGGCCGTGATGACGCCGAGCGTTCCTTCCGATCCGACAAAGAGCCGCGTCAGATCGTAGCCGGTGTTGTCCTTGCGCAGCGCGCCGAGCATCGACAGCAGGCGCCCGTCAGCCAGCGCGACCTCGACGCCGAGCACGAGGTCGCGCATCGATCCGTGGGCGAGTACATGCACGCCGCCGGCGTTGGTCGCGAGATTGCCGCCGATGGTGCAGCTGCCTTCCGAGGCGAGCGACAGCGGAAAATAGCGGTCGGCGCCGAGCGCCGCGTCCTGCGCTTGCGACAGGGTGACGCCGGCCTCGACTGTCATGGCGTCCGCCGTCGCATCGACGGCGCGAATCCTGTTGAGCCGTTCGAGCGAGAGCACGACCGCCGTGGCGCTCGGGTCGGGAGTCTGGCCGCCGACGAGACCGGTGTTGCCGCCCTGGGGCGTTACGCATGTCCCGGTTTCATTGCAGAGCGCGAGAATGTCAGCGACTTCACGCGCGCTTCCCGGCTTGAGAACACAAAGCGCGCGCCCATGATAGAGGTCGCGGGGCTCGGCCAGGTAAGGGGACATCGCCGTCGCATCGGTGACGACGGCCGCCTCGCCGACAATCGCCGCGAGACGAGAAACGAGAAGAGGCGCGTCAGACCGATTTGCTGTCACAGTCAGTAAGATGCGCCCTTTTTGTCGCGCAGTCCTTAGCGGTAACGGCGGCGACGATTATCTTTTTGACGGGCGTAGACATAAGCGCGCATGGCGACGGGCGCGCTCGCGAGGACGACACTGCACAATGTTGCGGCGATAAGCGCATTCATCATGACGTTCTCCTTCCAGATCACGGAAATCATTGAACTTCCGGCTACGCTGGACCACTTCGCAAATCCTATGCCTGATTTGGCGGGCCGGCAACTCCGCTTTGCGAGAACCGGGTCGCTTCTCGGCGTTTCTTGACTCTCCTGTGACATTCTTGGCACGCAAACGCGCCGAAAACGCCGGCAAATCATCCAAGCAGACGACGTTTGGAGGCCTTGCGAACGGTCGCCCTTTCGAAAATCGCCACGATCTCGACATGCGCCGCATAGCGGAACTGGTCGATCGGCGCGATTTCCCGAATGACGTACCCGCCTTTGAGCAAAATTGCGGCGTCTCGGGCGAAACTTTGTGCACTGCAGGAAACAGCGACGACGGTCGGAACGTCCGATTGCGCGATCTCAGCGGACTGCGCGGCGGCGCCGGCGCGCGGCGGATCGAACACGATCGCGTCGAAGTCATTGAGTTCGCTGGCCCTCAGCGGCCGTGCAAAAAGATCGCGCTCGACGCCATCAAGCCTTCGCAGCCCTTGCGCCGACTGCGCGGCGGCGCGCATCGCCGCGACCGCGGCGGCGTCCAAATCATAGGCTTTCACCTGAGCGCGCTGCGCCAACCGCAGCGCGAAGGCGCCAACGCCGCAAAAGAGATCGGCGATGCTATGAGCCTTCTCCGTCGCCTTTCGAACACGCGCCGCGATCTCCTGTTCGCCGGCTTGCGTGGCCTGCAGGAAGGCGCCGGGCGGCAGCGTGAGCGTCGCCACGCCGATCTGGATTTGTGGCGCATGGCGCAGCGCGACGAGCCTGCCGTGATTCGTCAGCCGCGCCAGACCATGCGCGCCGGCCGCGGCGATCAGCGCGCCGGTTTCCGAATCATCGAGCGGGCCGGCGCCGCGCAGCTCGATGTCCAGACCGCCAAGGGTCGCCGTGACGGCGGTGTCCAGCGGCTTGCCGCGCCGTGCAAGCGTGCCGGCGATGGCGCGGGCGGCGTCGAGCGCGCCTTCGAGTTCGGGCGCAAGCAGGGGGCAGGCGTCGATCTCGACGATCCGATGCGAGCGCGCCGCCATGAAGCCGACGCGCGCCTCGCCAGACTCGAATCGCGCGTGAAAGGTGACGCGGCGGCGTCCGGCGCCATGCGCGTCGACGAGCGGCGCCACGTCGGCCGCTAGTCCGGCGTTGGCGAGCGCCGTTTCGACGAGGCCGCGCTTCCATGCCGCATAGGCGTCGGGGCGAAGCGCCTGCACCGCGCAACCGCCGCAATCCTCAAAGTAAGGACAGATCGGCGGAATGCGCTGCGGCGACGGCTCGATAATATCGACAAGGCGCGCCTTTTCGCCGTCCACATCAGCCGTAACGGTGTCGCCCGGCAACGCGTAAGGAACGAAGACGCGTCGATCGCCGAGCGTCGCGACGCCCTCGCCGCGATGGCCGAGGCGCTCGATGACGAGACGCTGCGGGCTAATCACCCAAGCCCCTCATCTCACTTCTCCCCGCTTGCGGGGAGAAGAGGCGGAAGGCGCAACGCTAACAGCCCCTCTCCCCGCTTGCGGGGAGAGGTAAGGTGAGGGGCCAGGGGATTGGCTCCGCTTTCAACTATTGGCACCATGTATCAAAAATTCCTTATTGCCGTCCCCGCCCGCGATCGGGGAAGGGATGACGCCGCAAACGCGCCAGCCCAGAGCTTCGATCTCCTGTTCTATGCGCGCGCAGACCTGCGCGTGAATCTTCTCGTCGCGCACGACGCCTTTCTTTACGGCGGCCCGGCCCGCCTCGAATTGCGGCTTGATCAGCGCGACCAGATCGGCGCGCGGCGCCGCAAGCGAAAGAACATGCGGCAGCAGGACGCCGAGCGAAATGAAGCTCGCGTCGATCACAATCAGGCTCGGCGCCTCGCGAAGATGCGCCGCCGTCAGCGCGCGCGCGTCCTGCCCTTCAAGCGACGTGATGCGCGCATCTCCACGCAGCCTCTCGTGCAATTGCCCGTGACCGACGTCGACGGCGACGACATGGCGCGCGCCGCGCGCCAGCAGAACGTCGGTGAAGCCGCCGGTCGAGGCGCCGACATCGAGACAAAAGCGCCCTTCAGGATCAACGCCGAAATGGTCGAGCGCATGGGCGAGCTTCACGCCGCCGCGCGACACCCATGGGTACGCCGCGCGCGCGACGATATTTGCGTCGGCGGCGATCGGCTCCGAAGGCTTCTTGACGATGCGTCCGTCGACGCTCACGAGGCCGGCTTCGATCGCCTCGCGCGCCTTGGCGCGGCTCTCGAAAAGCCCTCGCGCATGGAGCGCCGCGTCGGCGCGGCTCGCGGCCATCGTCATTCTCCCGTCTGCAGCAGCGTGCCGGCGCGACGCGCGCTTTTCAGCAGCAGGCCGAAAGCCGCCGATGCCGCCGCAAACAGAAATAAGTCGATCGCGAGACCCTGCGCGAGCAGATCCCAGCGAATGACGCGATCGATCAAAATGCCGCGCAACCCCTCGAAGACATAAGTCGGCGGAAGCATCCAAGAGATCGGCTGCAGCCAATTCGGCAGCGTGCTCACCGGATAATAGACGGCGCCGAGCGGCTGCACGAAAAACATCAGCGACCACACGAGATTTTCCGCGCCAAGCCCGAAGCGCAGCAGAATGCCTGTAACGAAGAGCCCGATGCTCCAGGCGAAGAACATCAGCACGACGAAGAATGCGGCGAAAGCCACCCCGAGCGCCCAGAGATTGAAGCCGAAGAACAGGATCGCCATGATCGTGACGGGAAACACGCCCACGGCAAGCCGAATGAGACTCATCGTAACGAGCGCGCCGACGAATTCCACCGGCCGCAGCGGACTCATCAGAATGTTCGGCAGGTTGCGCGACCACAGCTCCTCGATGAAGGAGAAACAGAAGCCTTGCTGGCCGCGCAGCAGTATGTCCCACAGGAGAATGGCGCCGATGAGCGTGCCTGCGGCCTGCGCCGCGCCGCCGGGCGCCGCGAGCGCCCCGGCGCGCACCAGATAGGTCTGCAGAAACCCCCAGGTGAGGAGCTGCACGGCCGGCCAGTAGATGATGTCGAGCACGCGGGTGTATGACGCGCGCAAGAGATAGGCGTAGCGCAGCACCATCGCGCCGACGCGCTTGAAGGAGAAATTCATGCCGCCGCTCCGTCGACGCGGCCGCGGGCGACATCGAGAAAGACTTCTTCGAGCGTGTCGCGGCCGTAGCGCGCGAGCAGGTTCGCGGGCGAATCGTCGTCGACGAGGATTCCATCCCTCAGCATCAGCACGCGGTCGCAGAGACGCTCGACCTCGCTCATGTTGTGCGAGGCGAGCAGGATCGCGCAATTATGCGTGCGCCGATGCGCCTCGAGCCGCGCCCGCACCCAGTCCGCCGTGTCGGGGTCGAGCGACGCGGTCGGTTCGTCGAGCAGCAGAAGCTGCGGGTCGTTGATGAGCGATTTGGCGATGGCGACGCGCGTCTTCTGGCCGGCGGAAAGTCGACCCGTCTGACGGTCGAGAAAATCGCCAAGCGCGAGATCCTTCGCCAGCTGCTCGATCTTCTCATCGAGATCCTCGACGTTGTAGAGCATGCCGAAGACGCGCAGATTCTGCCGTACGGTGAGCCGATGCGGCAGGTCGACATAAGGGCTCTCGAAGTTCATCCGGCCGAGCGCGCCGTAGCGCTGGCGCGACATGTCGCAGCCGAAAGCGCGGACCGAGCCCTCCGTCGGTTCGATCAACCCCATCACCATGCCGATGGTCGTGGTCTTGCCGGCTCCATTGCCGCCGAGCAGGCCAGTGACGGAGCCGGCGCCAAGCGCGAAATCGAGCGGGCCGACCACGCGGCGTTCGCCATAGCTTTTCGATAGGCCGGCGACGGAGAGCGTCGGCTCTGGCGCTTCTGCGTTTTGGGACATGGGCGTTATTAAGCCTCCCGCGGCCGGGCTCGCAAGGCCGTCACTTCTGGCAGCGGGGACAATAAAAGGTGGAGCGGCCGGATTGAACGACGCGCGTGATCGTTCCCCTGCAGCCTGGCGTCGGGCAGGCCGCGCCTTCGCGGCCGTAGACGCGGAAGCTGTGCTGGAAGTAGCCGAGCGAGCCGTCGATCTGGCGGTGATCGCGCAGCGACGATCCGCCGGCCTGCAGCGCCTCCTTCAGCACGTCCCTGATCGCCTTCGGCAGCCGCGCCAACGCCGCAGACGGCCTGCCGCTTTCCAGGACGAGCGATTTGGCGGCGCGCAGCGGCGAGACGCGCGCGCGATGCAGCGCCTCGCACACATAGATATTGCCAAGTCCGGCGATGAGACGTTGGTCGAGCAGCAGCGCCTTGACCGGCGCCGAGCGCCCGCGGAAGGCGCGCGCCAGGAAGGCCGCGTCGAGCGCGTCGCTCAGCGGTTCGACGCCAAGGCCATGAAAGAGCTTATCGGCGTCGATCGCATGCGTCGCGATGAGCAGCATGTAGCCGAAGCGGCGCGGATCATTGTAGATGACGCGCCGATCGTGTTCGAGATGGAAGACGACGTGATCGTGCGCCGCGCTCTTGTCGCGCTTGTGGTGAAAGACGCCGGGCGTCTCCCCATCGATGCGAAAAGAGCCGCTCATGCCGAGATGCATGATGAGCGACTGGCCGTCATCGAGATCGGCGATCAGATATTTGGCGCGGCGGCGAAGGTCGAGAACGCGCCGGTTCTGAAGGCGGGCCGCGAAGCTTTCCGGAAAGGGAAAGCGCAGATCCTGCCGCGCGAGCTCGACGCGCGCGACGGTCGCGCCGACCAGCGCCGGCGCGAGGCCGCGGCGCACGGTTTCGACTTCGGGCAGCTCAGGCATAAATTCAGCTTCATCCCGTGGGAAGGGCCCGCTCGGCACCGCGGCGCAGGCGTAGCCACCGGCCCGGCGACAGGCTATACCGTCCCCTTCCTTCCTCGTCACCCGAGCGCCTGATGACTGATCGAAGTTCCGAGCGAGATGGCTCGACCCATTTCGGCTATTCCGAGGTTCCCCTGAACGAGAAGCAGGGCCTCGTCGACGACGTCTTCCATAAGGTCGCGCGGCGCTACGACATCATGAATGACCTCATGTCGGCGGGCATGCACCGGCTGTGGAAGGACACGTTGGTCGCTAAGGTCAATGCGCGCGGCCGCAGAGGCTTTCGTCATCTCGACGTCGCCGGCGGCACGGGCGACGTCGCCTTCCGCATCGCCGCCGGCGCGGCGCACGACGCTGAAGTCGTCGTGCTCGACATCAATGGCGACATGCTCGAGGTCGGCCGCGATCGCGCGGGCGAACGCGGGCTTTCCGGCGTCGAGTTCGTGCAGGCCAACGCGGAATCGCTGCCGCTTCCGGACGCGCATTTCGACTGCTACACCATCGCTTTCGGCATCCGCAACGTGCCGCGCATCGACGCTGCGCTTGCGGAAGCCTATCGCGTGCTGAAGCCGGGCGGCCGTTTCCTGTGCCTTGAGTTTTCGCAAGTCGCCGTCCCGGGGCTCGACAAGCTTTATGAGGCCTATTCCTTCAACGTCATTCCGACGATCGGCAAGTTCGTCGCTGGAGACTCGGAGCCCTACCGCTATCTGGTCGAATCAATCCGCAAATTCCCGAGCGCGGAAGAATTCGAACGGATGATCCGCAGAGCGGGCTTTCGCCGCACGGGGTATGAGCGACTGACGGGCGGCGTGGTGGCGATCCATTCCGGCTGGAAGAGCTGATCTCTAAAGAGCGGCGGCTTCCGTGATCCTTGGCGTCGGTCATTTCTATCGTCTGGCGCGCGCCGGCTACATCATGGCGCGCGAAGGCGTCTTTGCGCTCGTCGATCCCGCGCTTCTGCCGCCGGCCGCGGCGCCGCTCGTGCGCTTCGCCAATCTTTTCGCCGGCGGCAAGCGCGACGGCGCCGGCAAGGCGCTTGTGCGGGCGCTGGCGCAGATCGGCCCCTCCTATGTGAAGCTCGGACAGTTTCTGGCGACGCGTCCGGACATCGTCGGCGGCGAGATCGCCGACGCGCTGACCGCGCTGCAGGACCGCATGGAGCCCTTCGGCCGCGAGCGGGCCGTCGCCATCGTGGAAAAGGCGCTCGGCAGAAGCGTCGACGAGCTGTTCATCTACTTCGGCGAACCTGTCGCCGCGGCCTCCGTGGCTCAGGTGCATGTCGCCGAGGCGCAATACAAGGAAGGCGTGCGCAAGGTCGCGGTGAAGGTGTTGCGGCCCGGGATCGAGAGCCAGTTCGCGCTCGATCTTCGCGACATGTATCGCATCGCGCGGCTCGCCGAGCGCTATTCCTCCGAAGCGCGCCGGCTGCGCATGATCGAAGTCGTCGACACGCTCGCGCGCACCGTGCGGCTCGAAACGGACTTTCGTCTCGAGGCGGCGGCGGCTTCGGAATTCGGCGACAATGTCGCCGGCGATCCGGAGATCCATGTTCCGCATGTCGACTGGAGCCGGACCGATCGCGAAGTGCTGACGCTCGAATGGATCGACGGCATTCCGCTCTCGGATATCGAGCGCGTCGCCGCAGAGGGCCATGACCTCAAGGCGATCGGCCGCAATGTGCTGCAGTCCTTCCTGCGTCATGCGATGCGCGACGGCTTCTTTCACGCCGACATGCATCAGGGCAATCTCTTCGTCGATAAGAAGGGAAGGCTCGTCGCCATCGATTTCGGCATCATGGGCCGGCTGGGCCTGAAGGAACGTCGCTTCCTCGCCGAAATTCTCTACGGCTTCATCGTTCGCGATTATAAGCGCGTCGCCGAGGTGCATTTCGAGGCGGGCTATGTCCCGGCGAACCATTCCATCGAAGAATTCGCGCAGGCGCTGCGGGCGATCGGCGAGCCGATGCACACGATCAACGCCGCCGACATCTCGATGGCGCGGCTGCTGACGTTGCTTTTCGAAGTGACGGCGCTCTTCGACATGCGCACGCGCACCGAGCTGGTGCTGCTGCAAAAGACCATGGTCGTCGCCGAGGGCGTCGCCCGCACCTATGATCCGACGCTCGACATCTGGAAGACCTGCGACCCCGTGGTGCGCTCCTGGATCGAGGAGAACCTGGGCGTCAAAGCGAAGATCGAGGACGCGAGCCGAAGCGTCACGGAGCTGGCGAAGCTCGCGACGCATCTGCCGCGCACGCTGGCGGAGGCGGAGCTCGCCATCCACCGCGTATCGAAGATGACGCAAGAAGGCGTCGAACTCTCCGACCGCTCGCTCGGCGCGCTCGACGAAATGAGACGCCGCTCCGACCGCTGGTTCGTGCTGGCGGTGATCGCATTGGCGCTCCTGGCGGTGTGGATTTTTTAGCGGCGTTCGGCGCGCTGTCAGCCGCCGGCTCAGGGCTTCGCCGTAATCCGCAGATTGGCGTCGGGCTTCGGAATATTCCCGTTTGCGCGAACTGTCGGTGCGCGTTGCCAATTTGCCGCCACCTCGGCGAGCGATTTCGCCCGCTCCCTCATGACCTCCAACACTTGCGGTGTTTGCGGATATTGCGCGGGCTTGTCGCAGTGCGCGAGGAACTCTGCGAAACCATCGGCGGGCGGCTCAGTCTCGTCGTACGCCCTTTTGACTTCGTCGAGCGTCTCTTCGAGCCGCGCCATTGCCACCAGGAAGCGTCGCCAGCGGTGAGCATCGAAGTCAAAATCTTTGCACAGCCGAGCGCCAGCCTGAGCGCCATAGCCGACGAGCGCGTCAATCGTCGGCTTCTCCATCACCAGATTGAGGCCTCCTTCCTCAGGGTTCAACCCGATGTGTACGATGCGCTCACGGTAACCTGGAAGAACGCTTTGCAAGTTGTCCTGCCAATCCTTGGCGGAATCGACGAGTCGCAGCAAGAAGCCGAGTAGCCCCTTGAAGTCTTGCAACTGGATATTCACGCCCGCTTCCGGCGTCGACGGCAGCCACGTCCGTGAACCATCCATGCTGCGCTTGTCGTCGAATGCATCAAGGGAAATCGCGAAGGTCGGACTGGTCGGCAACAATCGATCGAAAAAGTGAATGGGGAAGTTGCTGGAGAGGCCGCCGTCGCTGAACAGGCAGCGCCGGAATTTTTCCCGCTCGTGGATGTTCGCATCGTTGTAGGACGGATCCTTGCGCCAGAGTGGAACGGCGCAGATCAGTCCCGGAAAACTAAGGCTCATTCGAGCCGCGACGACGATCGGTAGATGCTCCATTTTTGGAAAGCGGTAGAATTCGCCCGACTGACCCTCGGGCGTCTGTTCCCTCGTGTCGTCGTCGCGGATCAGGAAGTCGATAACTCGCTTCGGAAATAGCTTGCTCCATTCGCCTTTTTCGAAAACGAAAGGATTTTCCTTGCGGTAAAGGCCGTCCAGGCGTTCGGCCTTCTCGGCGCCCTCCGTCGAGAGCGTGTAAGGCCTCCGCTCGGTCAGGCACGTCGTCATCATGGCCAGTCGGATCGGAGGACGGTCGCCCGGCGGTTTGAGGAGGTCGCCAAAGGTCAAAGGGGGAGCAGTCCTGCCGCGCCCAGACGCTTCCGAGACAAGTTTGTCCAGCCATTCCGTAAGCCCCTCCGGCTCTCCGCCCTCCTGACGCAAGCCGGGACAGAGGCCGTAGTCGTTTTCCGGCAGTTCCCGGGTTAGCGCGTGCAGGATTCTCAGGGCCAAAGCGGAGGCGGAGCCAAGCATCGCGAAGATCAGTCCGAAAACAATTATGTTCGAAACGCCGCCCCCCGTTAACAATCCAATCAGAATGGCAAATCCGATTCCGGCCAAGGCGCCATTCCGTGCATTTTCGAAATAGCCGCGCACGGCCGCGCTCACTGCACCCCAGCCCTTCTCGCACCCGTTGCGACCTCTTAGGAGCGCGACAAATATCTCGAACAGCGGGCGCAGCCGCGGAGTCGGCTGAAACAGCGACAGGAGCTGTGCGCCTATCTCTTCTGGAACCTTGTTAAGGCAGTCGAAGCCTGCGCTTGGCGTGCCGCGGCCATATTCCGCCGCCGCCGCCGCAGCTGCGGCTATCGCGCCTGCGGACGTCCCGCCGATGTTGGAGAAGCGATACTTTTTTGAAAGCTCGACCAAGGCCAGCGGATACACAACGCCGCTGGTAATCCCGCCTTTCATAACGATGTCGCAGGCTTTGTCGGGATGTGTAAAAACGCCTTGGGAAGAATGCATAATTGATCCTCCTGAACCCAAAAAAATGAACATTACTTTGATGGAATAATCAAAGACGTGCGCGCATGATCAAAGCGGCGCGCACGTCGATAAGTTTTCTTTGGCTTGCGCTGCGCTAAAAAAAGCGCAGCGTTACTTCACGCCGACCAGCTCCACGTCGAAGATCAGCCAGGAGTTCGGCGGAATCGCGCCGCCGGCGCCGCGCGCGCCATAGCCGAGCTCCGGCGGAATGACCAGCGTGCGCTTGCCGCCGACCTTCATGCCTTCGACGCCTTCATCCCAGCCCTTGATCACCTGGCCCTGGCCGAGCGGGAATGCGAACGGCTCTCCCCGATCGCGCGACGAGTCGAACTTCTTGCCCTTCGCGCCATTGTTGTAGAGCCAGCCCGTATAGTGCACGACCGCGGTCTGCCCGAGCTTCGGAGAGGCGCCGGTTCCGACCTTCGTATCCTTGAATTGAAGGCCCGTCAGGCTCTTCGTCATCTGCTCTTCGGCGCGCGCGTCAATGGGGAGCGCGAAGTTCGCGACGGCGGCGAGGGAAAAGGCGGCAAGCATCGTTTTGGAGACAAGGCGCATCGTTCATTCCTCCAGCTTTCAAATCGCTCTCGATCTCGTCGAGATCGAGAAAGCGCGCATCAGCTCAGCACGCCATTGTCGCGGGCGAGCTGCAGCAGATCCTTCTGCGGCCGCGCGCCGACGTGAGAGATGATCTCCGCCGCGGCGAGCGCGCCGAGCATGGCGCTGCGCTCATGCGGAAGGTCCTGCGTGTAGCCCGCGAGAAAGCCGGCGGCGAAAAGATCGCCGGCGCCGGTCGTGTCGACCACTTCGTCGACGGGAAACGCCGGCGCCGCGAGCGCGCTCGCGCCATTCGCCACGACGCAGCCATTTTCAGAGCGCGTGACGACCCCGAGCAAGCCGTCTTCGGCGCGCAGCGCGGCAAGAGCGGCGTCGAAATCGCCGGTCTCATAGAGCGCGTGCAATTCGCTTTCATTGGCGAAAACGATGTCGACGACCCGATCGCGAATTAGCGAGAGAAACTCGCCGCGATAGCGATCGACGCAGAAACTGTCTGAAAGCGTGAGCGCCACTTTGCGGCCGTTGGCGCGCGAAATCTTCGCCGCCTTGAGAAAGGCTTCCTTGGCCCCCGGCGGGTCCCAGAGATAGCCTTCCATATAGAGAACCTTGGCGCCCGCGACGGTCGCTTCGTCAATGTCGTCCGGCGCGAGCGCCTGGCAGGCGCCGAGATAGGTGTTCATCGTGCGCTGGCCGTCCGGCGTCACGAAAATCAGGCAGCGCGCGGTCGCCGCGCCATCGGCCGCCGCCGGTGTGTCGAACGCGACGCCGGCCTTGCGGATATCATGCGCGAATTCGCGCCCCGCGTCGTCTTCCTTCACCTTGCCGACGAATCCGGCGGCGCGCCCGAGGCTCGCGAGACCCGCCATTGTGTTGGCGGCGGAGCCGCCGGAAATGACCAGCGTCGGGCCCATCGCCGCATAGAGTTCGGCTGCTCGCGCTTCGTCGACGAGCATCATCGAGCCTTTGCGCAGGCCGGCTTGCAGCAAATCGTCATCCTCGGCGCGCGCGATCGTGTCGACGATCGCGTTGCCAATGCCCAGCACGTCAAATGATGAGGTCATGAGAGTCGTTAATCCGCTTAGGGTAGGCAATCGGGCGCCTGCGCGCCGCAGGCGTGCTGTTTAGCACCGCGGCGCCGTCCCGTCGATCACATGGCGAGCATTCGCAAGATCCGCGAAGAGGCGGATTCGCGTCTTCGGACTGCGATCAGCGACTATCTGCAGATCGGCGACAGAATGATCTCGATGACCAGGACGAACAGCGCCGCCGCCGTGAAGGCCGGCAGCGGGCGCAGCGACACATGCCGGAACAGGAAGGCGTACATGAACACCATCCAGATCAGGATCGGGAAAAGCAGAAAGCGCAGCAGCTTTTCGGTCGGCAGCGGCGGCGGCAGCGCGATGCCGAAGATGAGATGCAGGATAATGTAAGCGAGCGCCGCAAACGCGCCCATGATGGCGAGCGCCGTCGCCGTGCGCTGAAATTTCGCGTCCTCTTTCAGAACGCGCAGCAGACCGTAGGTCGCGCCGTAGAGAAAGGCCGCGCTCAGCGCGCCATAGAGAAGGCTGCCGAGCAGCGAATGATTGAACGCCTGCGCGAACGCCTGCAGCACGGCATAGGCGCCGAAAGCGCCCCACACCAATTCGCGCGAGTCCGGCAGCGACAGTTGCGACGCCTCCAGATTGAGCATCTTGAGGACGGTCTGCGGCGTCTGCTCATTGAGAAGCGGGATATTGATCTTCATGGAGAGCGTTTCCGTTGTCGCAGGGGAAAAGGCGAACGCCTTGCCCGCATTAGAAGCGAAAAGCCGTGCGGCCCAGCGCGCCGCAAAGGCGCTGGCGGAGCCGCACGACCAATTGGCGCCTCTCTAGCACGCTTTGGCGGAGCGCGGAAATGCGGCGATTGCTTTGTTGCAGCGCAACCACGAGGCTATGGCTGGCGCCGGCTCCAATCCTCGCGCGCGACCACCTCGACGACGCGTCGCGCGGCGTCGCGCCAGTCCACGCGCAAGACCTGCCGCGGGTCGGCGGCGCGTCGGCCGTCGAGAAAATCGGCGACCGCCTCGGCCAGCGCCAAAGGATCGTTGACGCGGAAATAGAGCGCGCCATCTCGCCCGACCTCCCGAAAGACCGGGATGTCGCTGCAGATCACGGGCCGTCCGCGCCGCGCCGCCTCGACGATCGGCAGGCCGAAGCCTTCAGCATAAGAGGGAAAAATCAGCGCCGCCGCCTGATCGTAGAGAAAGGAGAGTTCATCATCGTCCGCGTCGTCGATCCAGAACAGCCGGCGGCCGAATTCCTGATGTCCGAGAATTTCGTTCACGACCGCTTCTTCGAACCAGCCGCGCCGACCGACCACGATCAGCCGAACGTCGCGGCCCTTCGCCCAGAGTTCGTCGAAAGCGCGTAGGGCGACGCGCTGGCCCTTGCGCGGTTCGATGGTGCCGACAGTCAGAAAGACCGGCGCTTCGCCGGCCGCTGCGGCCCTGATCTTGTCGCGCGGCGCGGCTTCAGCGCGCAATGGCAGATCGGAGCCGCAGTGAAACCAGCCGATCTTCAGGCCGGGACGATGCGGCAGTTTTTGCGCGGCGACATAGTCGGCGAGCTCGTCGGCGACGGTTTGCGAAATCGCCAGGAAACTGTCGCTCTCGAGCAGCGCCTTGCGCAGCCAGGCGCGATAGCGCGGCACGGTCACTTCGTGACACGCGTGCGGATACAGCTCAGGAATGAGATCGAAGATGCAGGTGACGACTTCGCCGCCCGCGTCGCGAATCTTCGCGAATACGGGCGCCAGCTCCTCGAAGGCGTTCCAGCTGTCGGAAAGCATCAGAAAGCGGTCGCCGGGGGCGATCGAGATTTCGGAGTCGGGCGCCGCCTCGCCGCCGACAAGCTCGGCGACGAATCCGTTGGCCGTCAGCAGCCGCCCGCCCTCGCAGCGAACCGCAACTGCTGGAATGTCGAAACTCTCGCCGCAATAGAGGCCGCGCGTCACTTCCTTGACGACGCGCTGAATGCCGGTGCCCGCGTCGCGCTTGATCGTCCCCGTCACGTCGACCAGCAGCCGGCGCGCTCGCAGCGGCGCGCCGCGAGCGGGCGGCGCGCGTTCATCGTTGGCGATCGGCGCCGTCTCGCGCAGCGGCGCCGGGCGAAAACGCGCGGCGACAGCGTTCGCGCTGTCGGCGATGAACGCTTCGATCGGTCGAAGGAAGCGATAGATGTGGCCGGAAACCGAATAGATCAGCCGATAGCGTTCATGCGTCAGATGCAGAAGTTCGGCGCGCAGATGATCGAGCTGAAATTCCAGCAGGCGGATGCGCTCGCGATAGTCTTGCTCGCGGCCCTCTTCGCGCTCGCGGTTCTGCCGCTCGCTCATGACTGCGCCTTTGGCGCCTGCGCCTCCGCCGCGCGCGCGTCGTCGAGCAGCGCCTGCAGCATGTCGTCGATGTCATGGCGCGGACGCCAGCCCGTCGCATCCGTCAGTCGCCTCGCGTCGCAAGCGACGCTGGCGATATCGCTCTCGGGACGCAGCAGCGACGGATCGACCTCGATCGCGAATTGCGCCCTGGACTTTGCGCGAAGTCGCTCGAGCAACGCTTCCATGCGATGCGCCTTGCCGGAAGCGATGTTGAACGTCGAAACCGGCCTGGGCAGATCCCGCGCCGTTTCAATCAGCCGCATATAAGCGTCGATCACGTCGCGCACGTCGAGGAAATCGCGCGCCTTCGAGAGATCGCCGACCTTGAGGCGGGGCTCGGCGCGTCCCGATTCGATCGCGGCGATTTGCGCGGCGAAGGAAGCGAGGGCGAAGTTGCGATTGCGCTGGCCGGGGCCGGAATGATTGACCGGCCGCGCCACGATGAGCCGCCCCTTGGGCGCGAGCAGATCCCCGAGCGCGCTCTCCGCAGCGAGCTTCGAGCGGCTGTAGACGTCGACCGGCCGCAGCGGCGCATCCTCATTCAGGACGCCGTCGCGAAAGCTCGCGCCATAGGCGGCCGCCGTCGAAGCGAAAAGGAAGGCCGCCGTGGGACAATGACGGGCGATCGCCGCGCCGAGCGCGAAGGAGCCGTGAAAATTCACCCGCCAGGTCAGTTCGGCGGCGTGCAGCGCCTGGCCGATCGACGATTGGCCCGCAAGATGGATGACGAGGTCGGGACGCAGGCGCGCGATCAGCGCGTCGATCGCGGCCTCATCGACAAGATCGGCGACGGCGGCCGAGAAAGCCTCGTGGCCGCCGCGTTCGCCCGGACGCAGCAGCAGCGCCCGCGTCGCCTGCGGATATGTCTCGGCCAAGGCGGCGCAGAGATGGCCGCCGACAAATCCGGCGCCGCCCGTCACCAAGATGCGCTCGAAGGCGGCCATGACGCGCGCCCTTTTTGGATTAGGCCGACTCGCGCCGCAGCCGCTCGAGATCGGCGTCGACCATCTCGCAGATCATCTCGCGAAGATCGATTTCCGGCTTCCAGCCGAGAACCTGGCGCGCCTTGCTGGAGTCGCCAAGCAGAACGTCCACCTCGGCCGGGCGATAGAAGGCCGGGTCGATGATGACGAATTTTTCCATGTCGAGGCCGGCGTGCTCGAAGGCGATGCGGCACATGTCGCGCACCGTGGTGGTGACGCCGGTCGCGACGACATAGTCGTCCGGCTTCTCCTGCTGCAGCATGAGCCACATGGCGCGCACGTAGTCCTTGGCGTGGCCCCAGTCGCGCTTGGCGTCGATGTTGCCGAGCCGCAATTCCTTGGCGAGCCCGAGTTTGATCGCGGCGACGCCGCGCGTCACTTTGCGGGTGACGAATTCGACGCCGCGCAGCGGGCTCTCATGATTGAACAGAATGCCCGACGACGCGTGCAGGCCGAAGCTCTCGCGATAGTTCACCGTGATCCAATGGCCATAAAGCTTCGCCACGGCATAGGGGCTGCGCGGATAGAAGGGGGTCTTCTCACTCTGCATCGGCTCCTGGATGAGGCCGTACATTTCGGAGGAAGAGGCCTGATAGAACCGCGCTTTCGGCGCGCCGAGCCGCATCGCCTCGAGCACGTTGGTCACGCCGACGCCGGTGACGTTCGCCGTCAGGATCGGCTGGCGCCAGGAGGAGGCGACATAGGATTGCGCCGCAAGATTGTAGATTTCATCGGGCTGGATGGCCTGCACGGTGCGCAGCAGGCTCGACAGGTCGGCGAGGTCGGCGTCGTGCAGAGTCAGCTTGCCGCTGATGCCGAGCCAGCGCAGGCGGTGGTCCTCGACGCCACGGTGCGACGAGCGCCGCACCACGCCATGCACCTCATAGCCCTTGTCGAGCAGGAATTGTGAGAGATAGGCGCCGTCCTGTCCTGTAACGCCGGTCACCAGCGCGCGCTTGCTCATTAATGGTCCTATTCAAAATGGCCGGCGGCCTGTGGCGAAGGCGAAACCTCCGCGGCGGCGCGGCCTCAGGGCCGTCCTCGCCCAAGCCGCGGGCGGGCGCAAAGGGCGCGCGCGACGGAATTACAGAATCAAGGCGCCTGAAGCAAGAGCGTGGGCGGATGTCCGCCGGCGGCGAGGCGCCGCCGGCAGTTGCATAATCGGCCTCTATAGCGGCTCACGCCGGCTTGTCGGGCGGCGGCAGTTTGCCTTCCGGCGTCGCCTTGTCGATCAGTTCCGGCAGATATTGCGCGAGAAGCGCTTTTGCCTTGTCGACGTCGACGCCGGCGTTCTTGGCGATTTCCATCAGCTTGTCGGCGTTGACCACCTTGCCGATGTCCATCTCGCTGATCTTTTCATTGGGCCCGAGGCCGATCCACGAATGCATCTGCTTTCCCAGTCCCGAATTCTCGAAATTCTTGACGACGCCGTCGAGGCCGCCCTGCTTCTCCACATAATCCTTGATAAGATTCAGAGCCTCAGCGCCGATCACGCCGCCAGCGATCGCTTTGAGCCAACTCATAGCCATTCTCCCTTTCAAAAAAGCGTGCGCGTCGCGCCGCGCTAGGTGAGATAGAGCCGGGGCATAGGCTTTACAATGGAGGGTCGCTGCTGTCGTGGGCTAAACTATTCATTCAAATAGAAGATCTTCTTTCCTTTCGCCCCAGCGCTGGATTTCCTCCCATATGTCCGCAGCGGTTTCCGCATAGCGGAAGAGACGGCGGTCTTGCAGCTCGATCACGCCTTCGTCGACGAGAAAGTCGACGTCAAAGGCGCGTCGCCAATAGTTTTCGCCGACGAGAATGATCGGGATCGGTTCGACCTTGCCGGTCTGCACCAGGGTCAGCGTCTCGAACAATTCGTCGAAGGTGCCGAAGCCTCCGGGAAAGGCGACCAGCGCCCGCGCGCGCAGCATGAAATGCATCTTGCGCAGCGCAAAGTAGCGGAAGCGCAGGCAAAGCGACGGCGTGACATAGCTGTTTGGAAGCTGCTCGTGCGGCAGTGTGATGTTGAGCCCCACCGTCTCTGCGCCGACTTCGAAGGCGCCGCGGTTCGCCGCCTCCATTATGCCCGGTCCGCCGCCGGTCACGATGGCGAGGCGCGGCGCGCCGGTCTTGCGGGCCGCGCCGACGATCGCGCCGAATTCGCGGGCGATCTCATAGTAGCGCGAATTTTGGCAGACGCGTTCCGCGACGGCGAGCCGTCTGGCGAGCGCCGCGTCGCCGGGAGCGACGTTTGCCAGCGCCTGCGCTTCGGCGAGCCGGCTTTCGGCGAGAGCGGGTTCGACGATCCGAGTCGAGCCGAAGACGACGATCGTGTCGGCGACGCCGTGGCGGCGCAGCAGCAGTTCGGCTTTGAGGTATTCGAGTTCGAGGCGGGGTCCGCGGGCGTCGGCCGAGGTGAGGAAATCTATGTCCTCATCCGCCTTGCGATAGGAGGGGCTGGAGAGTATCGCCTGCAGCCGCTTCGCCGCGGCGAGATCCGGGATGTGCGGCGCCGGGAGTTCGGACGGAGGCCCGCCGCCGGCATCGGGTCGAGGATTCAGTTCTTCATCTTTTGCGTTCAATCATCCGCTCCCTGGCAGCCGTTGCAGCGCTTTTCTTTATTTCCGCTTGGGTCCGGCGTATATGACCCGCCGGACGCCTGACGGCGAAGATTTATCGAGGAGCAGGACGGGAGCGCATGGCCGGGCATAGTCAATTCAAGAATATCATGCACAAGAAGGGCAAGCAGGACGCGATCCGCTCCAAGCTTTTTTCAAAGCTTGCCCGAGAAATAACCGTCGCCGCCAAGATGGGCCTGCCCGACCCGAACATGAACGCCCGCCTGCGCGCCGCCGTGCTCGCCGCGCGGGCGGAAAATATGCCGAAGGACAATATCGAGCGCGCCATCAAGAAGGCCTCCGGCGCGGACGCCGAGAACTATGATGAAGTGCGCTACGAAGGCTATGCGCCCGGCGGCGTCGCGGTCATCGTCGAGGCGCTCACCGACAATCGCAATCGCACGGCCGGCGAGGTGCGCTCCTATTTCACCAAGGCCGGCGGCTCACTCGCCGAGACCGGCGCCGTCTCCTTCATGTTCGACCGGGTCGGCCTCGTCGAATTCGACAAGAAGGCCGCCACGGAAGACGCGATGATGGAGGCGGCGATCGACGCCGGCGCCGAAGACGTGTCGACGACGGACGAGACGCATGAAGTGATCACGTCGGTCGAATCGCTGCGCGACGTCGCCAAGGCGCTCGAGGATAAGTTCGGCGAGCCGCGCAAGGCGGCGCTCGTCTGGCGCCCACAGAACACGATCAAGGTCGATGATGATTCGGGCGAGAAGATCCTCAAGCTCGTCGGCCTGCTCGAAGACAATGACGACGTTCAGAACGTCTACGCCAATTTCGAGGTCTCCGACGCGCTCGTCGCCAAGCTTGCGGGCTAGCGAAGCGGGACGATGAGCGCCGATCGCGCGCCGCGGTGAGCGATGCACAACAAGCGGGGCTATCACCACGGTTCGCTCAAGCAGGCGCTGATCGACGCCGCTCTCGAGATTCTCGCCGAGGGCGGGCCGTCGGCGCTGACCCTCACCGAGGCGGCGCGCCGCGCCGGCGTTTCGCCCGCAGCGCCCTATCGCCATTTCACCGGCCGCGACGCGCTGATCAGCGAACTCGCGCGCCGCGGCTTCGAGACCTTCGGCGCGCGAATCGAAGCGGCGTGGGACGAGGGCCGGCCCGACGCCAAAAGCGCAATGCGGGCGATGTGCGCGGCCTATCTCAAATTCGCGCGCGAAGAGCCCGGACTTTATGCGGCCATGTTCGGACAGGCGCAGACGCTCGCCGACCCTGGAGCGGGCGGCGCCGCCGATCATGCGCTGGAGATTCTCTGGCGCGCCGTCGTCGCGTGGCTGCAGCAGGCGGGGGCGCCGGCGCAGGGCGCGCGCTACGCGGCGTTGCAAATCTGGTCTCTCGCGCATGGCGTCGCGATGCTGACGATCTCCGGCCATTTCGATCCGGTGAAAAGCGCGGATCCGGCGCTGGTGCTGGAGAGCGCGGCGCAGGGCGTCATGGAGAGCGCCGCGGCGCGCGCGAAAGCCGCGACGGCTTAATCTCTTAATAAAGCTTCATCCGGCGCCGAATTACGCGCGCGCTTTAATCCTTCGTTAACGTTAACGCCCTCAAATGAAGCAAATCTTAATTGCGTGAGGCTCTCGTGCCGCAAGCGTCTTCCAAACACATCCGCTTCAAGGGCCGGTCCTTCCCCGTCCTGACGCTTGAACCCGAGCAGCCGCTCGAAGGCTGGTTGGAGCAGCTCGACGCGCTGCTCGAGCAGTCGCCGGCCTTCTTCAGCCGGAAGTCGATCGTCATCGAACTCGCCAAACTGACGCTCGAACGGCCGCAGCTCACCGACCTTCTCAAAAATCTCACCCGGCGCGGCATACGCGTCATGGGCCTGTCAGGCGCGGACCCGGCATGGGCCGCCGACGATCTGCCGCCGATTCTGGCTGGCGGTCGCGCCACCCCGCAACCTTCGGCGGAAGCCAGCGCCGCGCGCGCCAAAGACGCAAATACTGGAACGCTGACCCCAAGCGAAGAAGCGGCGTTCGAGGACATTGCGAATGCGCTCGGCGCTGGCGGCGCGCAGGCGTCCGACGCCAAGTCGGCCGCGACGCCGGCGCCGGCGCCTGCGCCGCTGATCGTGCTCGAACCGGTGCGCTCCGGCCAGTCGATCTACTATCCGGACGGCGACGTCACTGTGGTCGGGTCGGTCGCTTCCGGCGCGGAGATCATGGCCGGCGGCTCAGTTCATATCTACGGAACGCTGCGCGGCCGCGCGATGGCCGGCGCCTATGGCGAAAAGCGCGCGCGAATTTTCTGCCGCAAGCTCGAAGCCGAATTGATTTCGGTTTGCGGCGTGTATCTCACAGCCGACGAGATTTCAGCGAGTGTGCAGAGCCAAGCCATTCAGGCCTGGCTCGAAAACGAGACGGTCAAGATCGAGCGGCTCGATTAAGAGGGACGAACAATGGCCAAGACTTTGGTGGTGACCTCCGGCAAAGGGGGCGTCGGAAAGACAACCTCGACCGCGGCGCTCGGCGCCGCGCTGGCGCAGCAGGGTCACAAGGTGGCGGTCGTCGATTTCGACGTCGGCTTGCGCAACCTCGACCTGGTGATGGGCGCCGAGCGGCGCGTCGTCTTCGATCTCATCAACGTCGCCCAGGGCGACGCGAAGCTCCATCAGGCGCTCATTCGCGACAAGCGCCTGAGCAACCTCTATCTGCTTCCCGCCTCGCAGACGCGCGACAAGGACGCCCTGACGGAAGAGGGCGTGCAGCGCGTGATCGGCGAATTGCGCGAGAAGTTCGACTGGATCGTCTGCGACAGCCCCGCTGGCATCGAACGCGGCGCGACGCTCGCGATGCGCTTCGCCGACGTCGCCGTCGTCGTCGCCAATCCGGAAGTCTCCTCGGTGCGCGATTCGGACCGCATCATCGGTTTGCTCGACGCCAAGACCGAGCGCGCCGAAAAAGGCGAACGCGTCGAGAAGCATCTGCTGCTGACGCGCTACGACGCGCAGCGCGCGGGCCGCGGCGAAATGCTCAGCGTCGACGACGTGCTCGAAATTCTCTCGATACCGCTGCTGGGAATCGTGCCGGAGAGCGAAGAAGTCCTGCGCGCCTCGAACGTCGGCGCGCCGATCATTCTGCACAACGCGATGAGCGCGGCGGCCCGCGCCTATTCGGAAGCGGCGAAACGACTGTGCGGCGAAAAGCTGCCGGTCAACATTCCTACGGACAAGAGAGGACTTCTCGTTCGGCTCTTTGGTCGGAGGGCGGCATGAATATTTTTGGATTGTTTGGGCGCCGCGGCGCCACCGCGCCGGTTGCGCGCGAGCGCCTGCAGATTCTTCTCGCGCATGAACGAAAGTCGGCGCAGGATTCAAATCTGATCGCGCTGCTGCATAAGGAGGTCCTCGTGGCGATCTCCAAGCACATCGCCGTCGACCCCGAAAAGGTCATGGTGAAAATGCACCGCAAAGACGACATGTCGCTGCTCGAAATCGACATCGAGATCGAGCCGGGCGCGACGCTCGAACGCGAAGCCGCGTTGGAGGAAGACGACGCCTTTGAAGACGATCTGAGCGGCAAGGCGGCGTAGTCCGCCCGACGCCGGCGGCTGACGACTCTCCATGCCTCCATGCTCGGCGGCGCGGCTCCATCTGGGGCCGGCGCCGCCGCGACGCGTAAAGGCGCGCGCCGATTTCGCAGCCCCTTTCCCTTGCGCCAATGTTAATGCATATTACATTGTCTGCGGCCCCGCTTCGCGGCGGGCCGCCGTTGACAACCCTGGAGCCCATCATGAGCTGCCATCGTTATTCCCGTATGTCGTCATCCGGAGAGCGCGGATCGCCCTGGGGACACTGCGGGCGAATGTCCTGGAGACCCTACGAGATCGCGGCGGTGATCCTCGGCTTCTTCATCTTCTGGCCTCTCGGCCTGGCGCTCCTCTTCTGGAAGATCTGGCAGCGCAGCCAGGGCTATGAAGGCGACTTCCTCGCTTTTGCGCAGGAGCAGGGCGTGCGCGTCAAGGAAGCGGTCAGCGGCGTCGCCCGCGAGAGCGCGGCCGGCTGGGGCGGTCCCTCGTTCATGCGCTCGACCGGCAATGTCGCATTCGACGAGTGGCGTGAAGGCGAACTGGCGCGTCTCGAGGAAGAGCGTCGCAAGCTCGCCGAAGCCGAGCGCGATTTCGCCGAACATATCGAGCAACTGCGCCGCGCCCGCGACCGCGAGGAATTCGAATCCTTCATGCGCGGCCGCAAAGGCGACGTCGCGAGCGCGTAAATCCGCTTAGAGCGGACGATCTCGAAGCCAATACAGTGGCGCAAATCGGCAATGTCCGATTTGCGCCACGCGCGCGCCATTACGATGACTTGTTGCGACTCATTCGTTATAGATAACGAACGCCCTTCGTCCGAGACGCTGTCTTTGAGCGTCATGCCCCTGGGCGTGTTTCAACCTTAAGGACGCCGACGCCGAGGCGGGTTTTTCTAGCGACCCCTCCCGCCTGATGCGTCAACTGAAAGATCTCCAACGCACATGCGCCAGCCCACGCGTCCGTTCATAACCGCATACAAAGGTCGGTCTTCCAAAGCGCGTACTTCCAATCCATGGAATATCGAAGAGGCTGCGAATGCTGGTTCGAGTCCATCTATCAACGACGTTCGCGCTCCGACGGCGCCCGAGGTCGAACGGGACGCCTCATATCTCGCGGCTCTCGAAGCCGCGGACGCCGTTTTCGGCGCCAGGGCCGCCGAGCCGCCGCCAGCTCCGCGAGCGACGAGCGTTCCGGGGCGGGTGCTCCCCAACCTGCTGCAAGAAGACATCCCAGGCGCGCTTCCGGCGATAGGCGCGCCAGCCAAGACGCGGCGTGCGCGCCAGCCCGCCAAAGTCGCACAGGCTGTTCCTGCGGAACCCAAAAAGGTGAAGCCGCGGACGGCGGCGCCCGCCCCGACTCCCCCCACGCCAGCCGCGAAAGCCCCCAGGCCGGAAACCATTCTCGATGCGTCGCCCCGGGCGATCAGCATGATTCAGCGGAAATGGGTTCTGAAGACGGAGCTCAAGGCCGGCGAAAGGTGGAAGCGGCGCTTGAGCAGATTTGCGCGTTGACCGCGCGCGTCGCTGCGAGGCTCGGCTTTAGCGCAGGCCGCTTCGCAACTGCCGGCGCCTGAGCAGCGCGTTTCCGTCCGGCGCGCCGCCTGCGTGTGGATCGCCCGCCACAGCCGGCAAATATCTGACTATTAACCACAATTTTCGACCCCGAATTAACCGCCCGGCGCCCATTCTCGCGGGATGGTCCGCCGCGCCTATCAATCGCTGCTATTGCTGGCGCTCGCAGCGGCGGCTCTTTCGGCGTGCTCCATCGGGCAGAAGCCGCAGCGGCCCGCATGGCGCACCCAGGCTGAAAACGCCTGTCTCGCAGAAAGACGCGTCAACCCTTCCGAATTCATCGCGCTCGCGACCGAAATCGACGGACCCGGCATCTGCGGCCTGACGAAGCCGTTCAAGGTGACGGCGCTGCAGGGCGGCGCGGTCGCCTTCAACTCCACCGCGACGCTCGACTGCTCGATGGTCGCGGAGCTCGACGCATGGCTCGCCGACTCCGTGCAGCCCGCCGCGCAGGCGCGCTTCGGGCAGCAGGTGGTTCAGATCAATTCAATGGGCTCCTACGCCTGCCGCGGGATGAACAATCAGCGCGGCGCGCAGCTTTCGGAACATTCCTTCGGCAATGCGCTGGACATCGGCGGCTTCGTGCTCGCCGACGGCCGCGAGATCACGCTGGTGCGCGACTGGTGGCGCGGCGACGAACAGACCCGCGCCTTTTTGATGGATGTGCATCGCGGCTCCTGCGGGCATTTCTCGACGGTGCTGTCTCCAGGCTCCAACGCCTTTCACTACAATCACATCCATGTCGATCTGGCGCTGCATGGCCGCTCGGGACGCAGCATCTGCAAGCCGGCGCCGCAGGAAACGCTGCCGCCGCCCGATCCGTCGCCGCTCATCGCCCAGCGGCGCGGGACGCCGGCGCCCGATGACGAAACCGACAATGATACGACGGGCAAGCCGCCGCTCGCGGCGTTCGAGGGACCCGGAGTCGGCGCGCGGGATGGATTTGGACCCCTCGCCGGACCTGAAGCCTATGCGCCGCCTCCGCCGCCGCTGCCGCCGCGCCGCGACGGCATCGGGCAGCTGATCGAGGATCCGGATCAGACGTCGAGCATAGGCCGGCGCAGGAGACTATAGACCGGCGGAAGCGGTTCAGCGTTTGCTGGCGCCCATATTCATGAGCCGCAAAATGAGCCACGCCGGCACGACGAAAACGGCGCCCGCGAGCACATAGCTGACAAGCTCCCGCACGGCGCCGAACCCCAGCTGATAGATGCGGTCGAAGAAGGCCTGGACGCCGCGGAAAATATCGATCGGCCGCAGGTCGAGCCACATCAGCAGCGCGCCGACCACGAGCGAAATGAAGAACAACCGCGCGAAAGTGTTGAGCGGCGAGCCGCCAAGGAAATTTTCAAGCGTATTGTTCGACGCCATCGGGCTGGTTTCCTGTGAGAATTTGTCGGAGCCTGGCAGGAGCAGGACGTCGCGTTCGGCTTCTGACCGCTCGGTCGGCCGATGCGGCTTGTCGAGATGCGGCCAATTGGCGAAAGGTCCCTGATCAGCGGCCATCGGGGCGCTCCTGCGGATGCGTCGTCCCTGCGGCGCTCACAGAGAGCCCCCCGGCGACGTCTCTTCGCGGAAGAGACGCATTATGCGGCGCAGAAAGCGCTCGGTAAAGGAGAGCGCGCGCTCGAATTCTTCTTCGCTCGGCGCCGTATTTGGCCTTGCTCCCGGCGGGACGGGCGCGGCTTCGGCGCGCGCTTTGAGCGCGGCGTTCTCCTTGCGCAGCCGGTCGATCTCCGCCTCCAAGGCGGCGCGCTCTTCGGCGCCGAGCCGACACACGGTGACGCCGTCCTTCACCGAACAATAGGAGACCGCGCCGGTTTCCTTGTTCAGCCGGACGTAGCCGCCTTCCGCAGGGGTGAGGGTGAAGCGCTCGCCCTCCGGCGCAATGATCGGCGGCGGCGTTTCGGCGAGCGCCGGCGCTGCGCAAGCCGCGGCGAAAAGGATGGCGAGAACAACATGCCGTGCCTGGCTCATGGGTCGCCGCTCTTTAAGGGAAACTCGCTCGCACATGGGCGTTCGGCGGCGGCGCGTCAATGGCGGGCGCGCCCATCGGCCGCGCTTGAACGGCGCGGCCGGCTCGGCCATATAGCTGTAGCCGGGGCGCTTCGCGGGCTCCGGCGAGGCGCCAACAGGGCTTCAGTCACAATGTCGCGTCCGCCGCTCAATTCGCCGTTCCTGCTCGGATTCGATGAGATCGAACGGGCGCTCGACCGAGTCGCCCGCACCGCGTCCGACGGCTACCCGCCATATAACATCGAACGCATTCCCCGCAGCGAGAGCGCGCCGGAACGGCTTCGGATCACGCTCGCCGTCGCCGGCTTCACGCGCGATCAGCTTGACGTCTCGCTCGAAGAAAACCAGCTCGTCATCCGCGGGCGGCAGACCGAGGAGCGTGAGCGGCACTTCCTGCATCGCGGCATCGCCGCGCGGCAGTTTCAGCGCGCCTTCCTTCTGGCCGAAGGGATGCAGGTGCTGGGCGCCGATCTCGTCAATGGCCTGCTGTCGATCGACCTGGCGCGGCCCGAGCCCGAGCGCGTGATCAAGAAGATAGAAATCGCGGCGCGCGATTGAACCGCGCCCGGCCGCGGTGAACGATGATCCGCGGGCGTCGCGGCTCGTCACATGCCGCGGTCAAGCCAGTTGCTTGAGAGCGGGCGCGGAAAGCCCTATCAGGGATCATGTTCGAGCTTGCCGTCGCGCTTGTATTGATCGTGATCAACGGGATCTTCTCGTTGTCAGAACTCGCCATCGTCTCGGCGCGCAAGGTCAGGCTGAAGACTTTGGCCGCGGAAGGGCGCCGGGGCGCCGCGACGGCTCTGGCGCTCTCTGAGGATCCGGGGCGCTTTCTCTCCACGGTGCAGATCGGCATCACGCTCGTTGGCGTGCTGGCGGGCGCTTTCTCGGGCGCGGCGCTCGGCCAGCGGCTCTCCCACGAATTGCGCGCGCAGGGCCTGTCAGGAACGACGGCCGATTGGATCGGCTATGGTGGCGTCATCGGGGTCATCACCTATCTTTCCGTCGTCATCGGCGAACTCCTGCCGAAGAACATCGCTCTAAGGCATGCCGAAGCCATCGCCTGCCGGATGGCGGCGCCGATGGCGTTCCTTTCCACGCTCGGCGCGCCGGTCGTCTGGCTGCTCGACGCGTCGACGAAGCTCGTTCTGCTGCTCGTCGGCCAGAAGAACGAGCCGCCCGCCGCCGTCACGGACGAGGAGATCAAGACGATCGTGGCTGAAGCGCATTCGGCCGGCGCGATCGAGGCTGACGAGCAGCAGATGATCGCCGGCGTGCTGCGCCTGGGCGACCGCGCCGCGCGCGCGCTGATGACGCCGCGCGCCGAAGTCGACTGGCTCAATCTCAGCGAGCCCGAGGACATCCTGCGCCAGAAGCTTGTCGAGACCACACACGCGCGTCTGCCGGTCAGCCGCGGCGATATGGACGACATGATCGGCGTGCTGCTGATCCGCGACCTTCTTGGGCCGGCCCTGCGCGGCGAGCCGCTCGACCTCGAGGCCCATGTCCGGCCCGCGCCCGTCGTCCCCGATTCGATCGATGCGCTCGACGCGCTGAACGTCTTGCGCGAAGCCGAGACGCCGATGGCGCTCGTGCACGACGAATACGGGCACTTCGACGGGGTGGTGACGCCTGCGGATATTCTGGACGCCATTGCCGGCGCGTTCAGATCCGACGAGGGACATGAAGAGCCGGAGGCGCTTCAACGCGACGACGGCAGCTGGCTCCTGGCCGGATGGATGCCGGTCGATGAGATGGCCGAACTCCTGCACGTCGCGCTGCCGGAGAACCGCAGCTTCGAAACGGTCGCCGGCCTCGTGCTCGACGGGCTCATCCGCTTCCCGACGCTTGGCGAAACGGTCGAGAAGCTGGGGTGGCGGTTCGAGGTCGTCGACCTCGACGGCCGCCGGCTCGACAAGGTGCTCGCGAGCAGGCTGCCCATCGAAAGCGAATAAACGCGCAAAACTGCGCTTCCGTGAAATTTCGGAAGACGCTGCGTGTGCGGCTTATGAGGTGGGGTTAGCCTCGCCCAGAGCGGCGCGCGCTTGGCGCGCCTTGTCTGGGATGGCTTTAATGCAGGCTAACCATCTGGAGATGGTTTTCGCGAGCGTTGCCGATGCAGCCCTCTTCCGAGTCTGCGAGCACAATGGGCGCTCCGTCCGCGCCGAAAAGCGCGAAGATCGTCAGCCCCGGCGCAATCTGCGGCGCCTGCGGGTAAAGCCGATTGACGTCTTCCGAGCGCATCGGCCGCACGTAAGCGATGAGGCCATCGCCAAGGTGGGCAAACTGCTCGGCCGTCAGCGGAGACTCTCTCGTTTCGGTCGCGGTCTTCATTTCCATCTCTACCTCCATGGCGGTCCTTTCGCCCCGCCGACGACGCCCAATGAGCGGCGCGCCGTCTGAAGTTAGATGTGCATGGTTCGGAGATTTTGAAGGGGCATGCCGCTATAGAGCGAGCGCAAGCCTTGCGGGATCCTCGAGCAACTCCTTGACGCGGACCAGGAAAGTCACCGCCTCCTTTCCGTCGACGAGGCGGTGATCGTAGGAAAGCGCGAGATACATCATCGGCCGCGCTTCGATCTTGCCGTCGATGACGACGGGACGCTCTTGAATCTTGTGCATGCCGAGAATGCCCGCCTGCGGCGCATTGAGGATCGGCGTGGACATGAGCGAACCATAGACGCCGCCGTTCGAAATCGTGAACGTGCCGCCTTGAAGATCGGCGATGTCGAGGGCGCCGTCGCGCGCCTTGCGGCCGAGTTCGGCGATGGTCCGTTCGATCTCCGCAAGCGACATGCGGTCCGCGTCGCGCACCACCGGCACGACGAGGCCCTTATCCGTGCCGACCGCCACGCCGATATGGCAGAAGCGCTTGTAGATGATATCCGCGCCGTCGATCTCCGCATTGACGGCGGGAATTTCCTCCAAAGCCTGGCAGCAGGCCTTCACGAAGAAGCCCATGAAGCCGAGCTTCACGCCGTGCCGCTTCTCGAACGCCTCCTTGTAGCGTTTGCGCAGTTCGATGAGCGCCGACATGTCGACCTCGTTGAAGGTCGTCAGCATGGCGGCCGTGTTCTGCGCTTCTTTCAGGCGCCGCGCGATCGTCTGACGCAGGCGCGACATCTTCACCCGCTCTTCGCGGCCGGCGTCTTCCTGCGGAACCGGAGTCCGGGGCGCCGGCGCTTCGATGCGCGCTTCCTGCGCGGGAGCCGTTTGAGCCCGGATTTCCTGCGCGGGCTGCGGCGCCGCCTGACGCGCGGCGAATTGAACGACGTCTGATTTCAGCGCCTGGCCGCGCTTGCCGCTGCCCGGAACCTGGGCGATGTCGATGCCCTGTTCCACAGCGATCTTGGCGGCTGAGGGCGAGGGCGGCATGGCCGTCGCTGGAGCGGGCGCCGGCGCCGGCGCTTGCTTGGGCGCCGGCTGGGCGGGGACGGGCTTGGGCGCGGCCTCGCCGCTCTTCGGCGCCGCCGCCGCTCCCTCCGCGATCTGTCCGAGCAGCGCGCCCGGCTCGACGGTTTCGCCTTCCTTCGCGACGATCTCGGCGAGCACGCCGGCGGTTGGGGCGTTGACTTCGAGCGTGACTTTGTCGGTTTCGAGCTCGGCGAGAGGCTCGTCGGCGCGCACCGCATCGCCTGCTTTCTTGAACCAGCGGCCGATAGTCGCCTCAGTCACCGATTCGCCCAGGGTCGGCACGCGGATTTCAGCCATCGCCTCACTTCTCACTTTTGGTCCGCGTCGCGCGTTAAGGCGCGAACGCTTCGTCCAGAAACAGTTTCAGCTGCGCCAGGTGCCGGGACATCGTCCCCGCGGCGGTCGAGGCCGACGCGGGACGGCCAACGTAGCGCGCGCGCTTTGATTTTCCGCCGATCTGCGTCAGCACCCATTCAAGATAGGATTCGACGAAGGACCAGGCGCCCATGTTCTTTGGCTCTTCCTGACACCATACGACGTCGGCGTCCTTGAACCGCCCGAGCGCGGTGACGAGGCCCTTGAGCGGAAACGGATAGAGCTGCTCGACGCGCAGCAGATACACGTCGTCGACGCCGCGTTTCTCGCGATCTTCGAAAAGATCGTAATAGACCTTGCCCGAACACAGGATGACGCGGCGGATCTTGTCGTCAGGCTGAAGAACGAAGGTCTCGGTCGGCGCCGTTTCGGCGTCGTCGAGAAGGAGACGCTGGAAACTCGACGCCATGCCCATCTCGCCGAGGCGCGAGACGGCCCGCTTGTGGCGCAGCAGGGATTTCGGCGTCATCAGCACGAGAGGCTTGCGGAAGCTTCTGTGCAGCTGCCGGCGAAGGATATGAAAGTAGTTCGCAGGCGTCGTGCAATTGGCGACCTGCATATTGTCTTCGGCGCAAAGCTGCAGATAGCGCTCGAGCCGCGCGGACGAATGTTCCGGACCCTGGCCTTCGTAGCCATGCGGCAGCAGGCAGACGAGCCCGGACATGCGCAGCCATTTGCGCTCGGCCGAGGAAATGAACTGGTCGAAGACGACCTGCGCGCCATTGGCGAAATCGCCGAACTGCGCTTCCCACATCACCAGCGCGTCGGGCTCCGCCAGCGAATAGCCATATTCGAAGCCGAGCACCGCCTCTTCCGAGAGCATGGAGTTGACGACCTCGTAACGGCCTTGACCGTCCGCGATGTGATTGAAGGGCAGGTAGCGCGCCTCGTTCTCTTGATCGATCAGCACGCTGTGACGTTGCGAAAAGGTGCCGCGCTCGCTGTCCTGGCCGGAGAGCCGCACATTGTAGCCTTCGTAAAGCAGCGAACTGATCGCCAGCGCTTCGGCCGTCGCCCAGTCGATCGGCCCGCCATGGTCGATGGCCGACCTGCGATTGTCGAGAAAGCGCTGGATGGTTCGATGCGCGTGAAAATCGGGCGGCGTCGACGTGATCTTGTCGCCGATGTGCTGGAGCGTCTCCAGCGCGACGCCGGTCTGGCCGCGACGCTCGTTCTCCGAGAGCTGTGAACCTGATTTCTTTCCGGCCCAGCGGCCGTCGAGCCAATCCGCCTTGTTGGGCCTGTAGCTTTGGCCGGCTTCGAACTCTTCGTTGAGTCGCGTGCGCCAGTCTTCCTTCATGCGGTCGACGTCGGCGCGCAACATCACGCCTTCGGCGATCAGGCGATCCGCATAGATGTCGAGCGTCGTGCGATGCGACCGGATCTTCTTGTACATCAGCGGCTGCGTGAAGCCCGGCTCGTCGCCCTCGTTATGGCCGAAGCGCCGGTAGCACCACATGTCGATGACGACGGGCTTTTGAAACTGCTGACGAAATTCAGCGGCGACGCGGGCGGCGAAAACGACCGCCTCCGGATCATCGCCGTTGACATGAAGAATTGGCGCCTCGACCGTCTTGGCGACGTCGGACGGGTAGGGCGAAGAGCGCGAGTAGCGCGGATAGGTTGTGAAGCCGATCTGATTGTTGATGATGAAGTGGATCGAGCCGCCGGTGCGATGGCCCTTCAATCCGGACAGGCCGAAACATTCCGCGACGACGCCCTGGCCGGCGAAGGCCGCGTCGCCGTGAATGAGAAGCGGCATGACGCAGCGGCGATCTCCGTCCGTGCAATGATGCTGATCCTGCTTGGCGCGCACCTTGCCGAGCACGACGGGATCGACGATCTCGAGATGCGACGGATTGGCCGTCAGCGAGAGATGCACCTTGTTGTCGTCGAAGGCGCGATCCGACGACGCGCCGAGGTGATATTTGACGTCGCCGGAGCCTTCGACCTCGTCGGGCAGGAAAGAGCCGCCCTTGAACTCATGAAACAGCGCGCGATGCGGCTTCGCCATCACTTGCGACAGCACGTTGAGACGGCCGCGGTGCGCCATGCCGAGAACGATTTCCTGAACGCCGAGCGCGCCGCCGCGCTTGATGATCTGCTCCAGCGCCGGAACGATGGACTCGGCGCCGTCAAGTCCGAATCGCTTGGTGCCGGTGTATTTGACGTCGAGGAACTTCTCGAAGCCTTCAGCCTCGACGAGCTTGTTGAGAATCGCCCGCTTGCCTTGCTCGGTGAAGACGATCTCTTTCTTCGGGCCTTCGATGCGCGCCTGCAGCCAGGCCTTCTCCTCCGGATTGGAGATATGCATGAATTCGAAGCCGATCGTGCCGCAGTAGGTGCGGCGCAGGATCGTGACCATCTCGAAGAGCGTGGCGTAGCGCATGCCCAGCACGCCATCGAGGAAGATCTTGCGCTCGTAATCCTCGTCGGTGAAACCGTAAGTCTGCGGATTGAGTTCGCCGTGGTCGTAGCGCTGCTCGAGTCCGAGCGGATCGAGGTTGGCGTGCAGATGGCCGCGCATGCGATAGGCGCGGATCATCATCAGGGCGCGAACCGAATCGCGCGTCGCGCGCAGAACCTCCTCGCCGGTCGGCGCTGGCGCGGCCCCGGGGGCGGCTGGCGCTTTAACAGGCGCCGGCGCCTCGCCGACGATCGCGCTCACCCATTCGCCGTTCGGCTGCGGCCAGTCGCGCCGCGCCCAGCTCGGCCCGCCGACGGCCGCCTTCTCCTGCGGCCGGATCCCCATCTCCGCGAAGAAATTGCGCCAGTCCGGGCTGACGGTCGACGGATCGGCCTCATAGGCCGCAAGCAGGCTTTCGAGGTAGCCTGCGTTCGCGCCCTGCAGAAAGGATGTCGAAGCCAGAAAGTCATTTTGCGGCGAGCGCGCGCCCGCCGGCGCGGCAGGCCCGGCGCCGCCATTGGTTTCAAAACGCGCCATCTCAATCTTTCCCAAAAGCGCCGGCGCTTGCAGACGCAGACGACTTTCGAAGCGTTGAGCGGACTAAGGCGCTAGCCCTTCAGCGCTTCGACCAATGTCTTTCCGAGCCTCGCAGGCGACGGCGACACTTTGATGCCCGCCGACTCCATGGCCGCGATTTTACTTTCGGCGTCGCCCTTGCCGCCCGATACGATCGCGCCCGCATGGCCCATCCGGCGGCCAGGAGGCGCGGTGCGGCCAGCGATGAATCCGACCATCGGCTTCTTGCGGCCGCGCTTGGCCTCGTCTTTCAAGAATTGGGCCGCGTCTTCCTCCGCCGACCCGCCGATCTCGCCGATCATGATGATGGACTTAGTTGCCTCGTCAGCCAGAAACAACTCCAGCACTTCGATAAAATCCGTGCCTTTCACGGGGTCGCCGCCGATGCCGACGGCCGTGGTCTGACCCAGGCCTTCGCGGGTTGTCTGGAACACCGCCTCATAGGTGAGCGTGCCCGAGCGCGACACGACGCCGACCGAGCCGCGCGAGAAGATGTTGCCGGGCATGATGCCGATCTTGCTCTCGCCGGCGGTGACGACGCCGGGGCAATTCGGACCGATCAGGCGCGACCTGGAGCCGCAGAGCGCGCGCTTGACGCGGATCATGTCCTGCACCGGAACGCCCTCGGTGATGCAGACGATCAGCGGGATCTCGGCTTCGATCGCCTCGCAGATCGCGTCGGCCGCGCCCGGCGGCGGCACATAGACCACGGAAGCCTCGGCGCCCGTCTTTTCGCGCGCTTCGAGGACGGTGTCGAAGACCGGAAGGTCGAGGTGGACCGAGCCGCCTTTGCCGGGCGACACGCCGCCGACCATCTTGGTGCCGTAGTCCAGCGCCTGAACGGAATGGAACGTGGCGGTCTTGCCGGTGAAGCCTTGGGTGATGACTTTGGTGTTCTTGTCGATCAGCACGGACATGAAGCGCAAATCCTGAAGAAAGCAAAACGGCGCGCGCGCCTTTTACATCGAAGCGAAAAACCGGCAGCCGCCGCCCGTCGTCGCCCGCGGCGGAACCTATTGACAAAAGCTCAGCCGCACAAGGCGACAAAGGCCCCTGCGACAGGCCGCCGCGTCGCCTTCCCGTTGTCTGTTTTGGCTCGGCAAGCCTTTACGCAGGATGAACCAAAACAAAAGCCGGCGGTCGCCCGCCGGCTTTTTTTAACTCGAGGATGCGTCTTCGCTCAGTGCGGGGCGGCGCCGAGGCTCGACACGTCGACCTTCACGCCCGGGCCCTGGGTGGAGCTGAGCGCGACGCGCTGAATATAGGTGCCCTTGGCGCCCTGCGGCTTCGCCTTGGCGACCGCGTCGACGAAGGCCTTGATGTTCTCGACGAGCTTGCCGTCGTCGAACGAGGCCTTGCCGACCGTGCCCTGAACGATGCCGGCCTTCTCGACGCGGAACTCGACCGCGCCGCCCTTGCTGGCCTTCACCGCGCCGGCGACGTCCATCGTCACGGTGCCGACCTTCGGGTTCGGCATCATGCCGCGCGGCCCGAGCACCTTTCCGAGACGGCCGACGAGCGGCATCATGTCCGGCGTCGCGATGCAGCGGTCGAAATCAATCGTTCCGCCCTGCACCGTCGTGACCAGATCCTCGGCGCCGACGACGTCCGCGCCCGCGGCCTTGGCTTCGTCCGCCTTGGCGCCGCGCGCGAAGACGGCGACGCGCAGAACGCGGCCGGTGCCGTTCGGCAGATTGACGACGCCGCGCACCATCTGGTCGGCGTGCTTGGGATCAACGCCCAGATTCATGGCGATCTCGACGGATTCGTCGAACTTGGCCTTGGCGCGCTCGCGCACGAGCTTCACCGCCTCGTCGACCGCATAGAGCTTCGTGCGTTCGATGCCCTCGCGGGATTTTGCGATACGTTTTCCGATATGCGCCATGGTCTTACTCCACCACCACGAGGCCCATCGCGCGGGCGGAGCCTTCGATCATCGACATTGCGGATTCGACCGAGGCGCAGTTGAGGTCGGGCATTTTCTTTTCCGCGATTTCGCGGATCTGCGCCTTCGTCACCTGGCCGACGACGTTGCGCCCCGGCGTCTTGGAGCCGGAGGCGGGCTTCTTGCCGATCTTGAGGCCGACGGCCTTCTTGAGGAAGAAGGAGACCGGCGGCTGCTTCATCTCGAAGGTGAAGGAGCGGTCCTGATAGGCGGTGATGACCACGGGGATCGGGGTCCCCTTTTCGATCTGTCCCGTCTTGGCGTTGAACGCCTTGCAGAATTCCATGATGTTGAGGCCGCGCTGGCCGAGCGCGGGACCGATCGGCGGCGAGGGATTGGCCGCGCCAGCCGGCACTTGCAGTTTGATATAGCCGGCGATTTTCTTCGCCATTGCTTCTCTCCAACGTTTGGCGCTCCCCGCGCGTGATGCGCGGCGGCGCCGGTTGCAGTTCGTGGTGCGACATGGTCTCCCGAGGCGAAGCGGGCATGTCTCCCACGTTGGGTTTTCGTTTCGGGTGAACGAAACGAAAAAAGCCCCCGCGAAGGGGCTTCGTGGCTTCTATGGGATGGCGACAGAAAGATCAACCGTCAATTATCGCACGATACGAGCGCACATGTTGGGATTTGCCCGAGCCTCTAGAGACAGATCGAGAGTTACATAAGCATCTATAAATATTAGGTCTATCCATTTGTCATCAACTGATGCTGTCGGCACATATGTCATATAATTAATGAGGCATTTGTGAAGATCATTTGCTAATAGACGAACCACTTCCGAATAAAATGTGCCCATTCTTTCATGGCAAATCTTGTTTCTAATTTCTCTAATCAGATTAAGCGCAGCCTCCTCGGTTGCACTTATGACGCCAAGATGTGCTGCTTTAATGATTTTAGCATCGAAGGTCATCTTTTTTGCCTTGTCGGCAGACACACCTTTGCTAATCAGAAGCGTCATCAAGCGCTCCGAGAGGACCGCTTCTGCGTGCGCCGCGATCCCGCGGCTGCTACCAGAAGCGATTTCTTCGTTGTGCGGAAGAATCTCCAGCATCCGTTCCACGACGTGGGGAGCCTTTGTCAAGGCCTCCAATTCAAGGACCGCTTCCGCCGGAACTGGATGCGTCGATCGTTGAGTTTCGAACGGCGCGATTTCCCCGAATTGACCAGAAACAATTTTTTGAAAAATCTCTCGTCCGTGAGGCTCACAGTCATACGGTGATGCAGTGAACGGCACCTCTTTCGCCATGTGTTCGAATTTGATGATGCAATCGATGGACGAGCGGTCTGCAGTACTCCATCTTGGATTTCGGAGAGTGTATTTGAAATTCCGCTGCTTCGGTCGCGTCATTGGAATCAGCTCCAGAATCGGCGCAGGCGCTCCTCGAATTCGGTCAGCAGAACGCCATGGCCGATCGCCGAAGAGTGATATTCCATAACCGAACGGCGCAGACCGGAGATTTGGTCGCCGAGACGCTTTTCGAGCGCCATCATGTCTGACGCTACGTCGGCGCGCAGCGAATGAATCTCGGAGCGAAGCTCCGAGCGCACATCGGCAATATCGTGCTTCGTCGCCATCACTTTGCGCATCCCGGCGACCTCGCCGGCAAGGCTGTCCACCTTCCCGTCGATCTTGCGCAGCAGCGCCAAGGTAAAATTTTCGGGCTCGTCGCTCAATCGCGGCTCCCAGTCGCCGGCGTGAAAAAAGCCGGGCAATTTTCTAGAATAGCATATTTTCCTGGGCGGGCGCCCCGTGCAGCCAAAGCGCAGTCGCGGAAGGACTTCCTCATCCCGGGATGAGGAGCGAGCGAAGCTCGCGTCTCGAAGGATGAAGGAGAAAAAAAGCTATTCAAATTCGGGCTTGAGATGTCCTCAGACCTTCTCGACCTGGGCGAACTCCAGTTCGACCGGGGTCGGGCGGCCGAAGATCGACACGGCCACCTTGAGGCGCGAACGCGCCTCGTCGATCTCCTCGACGAGGCCGTTGAAGGAGGCGAACGGCCCGTCGGCGACGCGCACCGTCTCGCCGACCTCGAACATGATCGTCGGCTTCGGCCGCTCGACGCCCTCGGCGACCTGGCCCTTGATGCGCAGGGCCTCTTCCTCGCTGATCGGCATCGGCTTGTTGTCGGCGCCGAGAAAGCCCGTGACCTTCGGGGTATTCTTGATGAGCGAGAAGACCTGATCCGACAGATCGCATTTCACCAGCACATAGCCGGGGAAGAATTTGCGCTCGGCCGAGACCTTGCGTCCGCGCCGCACTTCCATGACCTGTTCGGTCGGGACCAGAATCTCTTCGAAATGGTCGGAGAGACCGCGCTGCGTCGCGCCCTCGCGAATCGCGTCGGCGACCTTCTTCTCGAAGTTCGAATAGGCGTGGACGATATACCAGCGCATGCTCATAGCGGCGCCATCAGCTCCAATTATCTATCGACCGACGCCCAGCATCAGCCCGACGGCGAAACGCAGCGCCCAATCGACGACGACGAAAAACAGGCTCGCGAAGAGCACCATGAGGATGACGAGGCCGGTCGTGATCAGCGTCTCGCGGCGCGAAGGCCAGGTGACCTTGCCCGCCTCGGCGCGGACTTCCTGCAGGAATTGAAACGGATTGACCATTCGACTACCGGGCTGTGCGGGGACGCGCGATTTGCCGTCGTGACGCGCGTCGTAAAACGATCGCGGCGCGGGACCTGCCGGCCGCGCGCCACGAATTCAAATGGCTTATAGCGGCTTAGCGCCGCGCCGCCAAGCGAAAAACGCCGCCGTGGCCGTCCGGCCCGCGACAGGTCACGCGACGCCGCGGGCGAGCGACGCCAGGTCGGGCGGCAGCAATCGCTCTTCCTCGGGCGTGAGGGCCGCCACCTTGCCCCCAAGACTGCGGCCAAGCCGAGTCATCGCCTCGCTGAGGTTCGGGGGATCGTAGCGCGTGTTCGCGGCGCCGTAGATCGCGCAGCTGCGGCCGAGCTTGGCCAGCACGCTCCAATGGACTTTCTCGTTGACCTGTTCCTCGCCAGGGTCGCCGCCGGCGCTGAAGAAACTGTTGGCGGGGGCGCCGGCCGGAAACATCTCGCGAGCGCGCGGAAAATTCCTGTCGATCGGATATTTCTCGGCCGAATCCGGAATGTCGCCGTCGATGTTCGGCTTCACCGCCCGCTTGATCGCGCCTTCGTCGAAGGAGAGACCGGTGAGCGCCTGGGTGCGCGCGATCATCCAGATCAGCGCGATGTCCGACAGGCCCGATTCCTCGTAGCCGCCGCCCACATTGCAATGGACGCCCGGAAACCAGTTCTGCTCGATGTTCCTGGGATGCGCCGTCCCTTTCTTCACCGTCCAGAACGTCGGCGTGAAGGGACGGCGGCGCTCGTCCACGCCGATCGCGTGTAGCGCGTGATCGACATGCGGGCCGAGCTGCGTGTCCTCGAAACCGCCGAACACCGCCAGCGTGACATAGCGGCCGAGCGGCGCAAGCCCGCTGAAGCCCGCAGGCACGCCATATGAGCCGACCGTGTCGAAGACGCCGAGCAGCTTGATGCGATTGTTCGACTGTATGTCGGGACCGCTCGGCGGGCCGCCGAGCTGCGACGCCTTCTTCGCGCTCTTGTTGGCCTTCACGATGTCGAAGATGCTTTTGTCGCGGGTCTTGCGTATGCCGCAGTCGCCGATCAGGCCGGCCAGCGCGCGCGCCGCATAGGCGCCGCGCGAAAAACCGTAGATATACAGCTCCTGATCGTCTCGATAATTGTCGACGACCCAATTGTAGGCGTCCTGAACGATGGTCCGCAGGCCAAGCCCCGCCGCGCCGCCGACGATCTTGAATCCTTCGGCGCCGACGCCGGAAAAGTAGCGGACGTTCTGCTCGACGCCGTCCGCGCCTTTCGCAGGGATGAACTTTTCGGCGACTTTCTCATCCCAGGACTTTTTGCAGATGTTGGTGAAATCGCGCGGCGTGTTCCATGTGCCGTCGAGCAAAACAATGTTGCGAATCATCTTTCCTCCAAAATCGGCGAGCCCGGAGCAATGGAAACTGAAAACGTTACGGCGCGCCTAGAGAATGGTGACGCGCTTTGACGGCGTCCGCAAGCGAGTGACGATGGTTGCCCAGGAGGGGCGCTCGCCGCTAAGAAAGCCAGACTCGAGCCCAGCTCTGGAGAAGAGAATGCGCGCACGCTCACTGTTGCTGGCTGCAGTCGCAGCGGCGGCGACCGCCGGCTGCAATGCCGCCCGGCAACCGCAGATCGTTCCACCCGGCCCGGCGGGCCCGCCGCCGGCGCGGATGGGCGAAGCGCTTCCGCCCGACTCTCCGGGCTGCGCCGGCGCGGTCGCGCGCTATCGCTCCGTGATCGACAACGACTTGGCGATGGGCCACGTCAACAAGAGCGTTCACGCCCAGATCTCGAACGAGATCGGCGAGGCGTCCTCGGCCTGCTCGAGCGGTCAGGACGGCCGCGCGCTGTCGCTGTTGCGCGCCTCGAAATCGCGACATGGCTATCCGGGGTAATGGCGCCTGGCGGGCGCGCGCCCTGCGACATCAGCTTGGAAGCGATCCAGACTAGATTGATTGACCTCATGTTTTGGCGTTCTTACCTTCGGTGGCGACGCGTCAACACAGCGGCGCTGAGCAAATTCAGGAGGTTGGGTTTTTGATGCGCTGCTACTTTTGGGCCGTTCTCACGGCCTTGGCTCTGAGCCTTTCTCCCGCTGCGGCCGAGAACGCCTTCACGCTCACGATCAAGGGCCACCGCTTCGACCCGGCCGAACTGCGGGTTCCAGCCAATCAGGCCGCGACGCTGACCGTGAAGAACCTCGACCCGACCCCGGAAGAATTCGAGAGCAAGAGCCTGCGGATCGAGAAGGTGATCCCCGGCAACAGCGAGGCGACCTTCACGCTCCGACCGCTGAAGCCCGGCCGCTACAAGTTCGAGGGCGAGTTTCACGACGATACGGCCAAGGGCGAGGTCATCGCGGAATAGCCATGCTCGGCGCGCTCATCATCGTCTTCCGCGAAGCCATCGAGGCAGGGCTTATCGTCGGCATCGTGCTTGCCGTGACGCGCGGCGTCGCCGGCTCGCGCGGCTTCGTCGCGGCGGGAGCGGGCTTGGGGGCGCTCGGCGCGGTCATCGTCGCCGCCTTCGCCGACCGCCTCTCGGCAGCCTTCGCGGGCAGCGGCCAGGAGCTTTTCAACGCCGCCATTCTCGCCACCGCCGTTGTGATGCTGGTCTGGCACAACATCTGGATGGCGCAGCACGGGCGCGAGCTGGCGCAGAACCTCTCCGAGGTCGGCCGGGCGGTGGCGCGTGGCGATGAGACGCTGTTCGCGCTCACCGCCGTCGTCGCGCTCGCGGTGCTGCGCGAAGGCGCAGAGGTGGCGCTGTTTCTCTACGGCATTCTTGCATCAGGCGAATCCGGCTGGGACGTCTTCGCCGGCGGACTCGCCGGCCTGGCGCTCGGCGCGGCGACAAGCGTCGCCACCTTCTACGGGCTGGTCTCGATCCCCGCGAAACGGCTGTTCGCGGTGACGACATGGCTCATCACGCTGCTCGCCGCCGGCCTCGCGGCGCAGTGCGTCGCTTTCCTCCAGCAGGCGGGCCTCGTGACGGCGCTCTCCGAGACCGCCTGGGACACGTCGTGGCTGCTATCCGATAAGAGCATCGTCGGCCGGGTGCTGCACACGCTGATCGGCTATGCCGACCAGCCGTCCGGCTTGCAGGTCGCGGTTTATCTCGGAACGCTTGTCTCGATCATCGCCGCGACGAAATTCTTCGCCGCGCGGCCGCCGTCCGCCGCCATGCGCGCGCCCGCGGAATAGGCTGGGCGCGCTTAGCCGCCGCCGAAGAGATCCTCGAAGATGCTTCTCTCCTGCGCGCCGCGCCTTTGCCGCGGCCGCTCGATCGAGCCGACCGTCGGAATGTCTTCCGGCGGCAGAAGATCGTCGATCCCGCGCGGCGCCGGCGGCGCGTCGCGCCGAGGCCAATCCTGCTGCGCCTCGGCGACCGGCGGCTCGTCCGGCGCGCCGCCGCCGGAGATCGGCGCCGGCGGACGCGGCGCGGGCGCGCCTCTCCCAGCTTGCGCGCGCGGCGCGGGCCTCGATTCGCCCGTGAACAGGCCGATAAGATCATCCATCGGCTTGGCGATCTCTTCGGGGAGCGCAATGTTCTCCGACCGCCAGGCGCCCGCGGGCAATCCGGCGACCGGCTGTCCCTTCAGCGCGACGCCCATGAAGCGGCTCCAGATTTCGACCGGCAGGTTGCCGCCCGAGGCTTTCTTCGTCGGCGAATTGTCGTCATTGCCGAGCCAGACGCCGGCGATCAGCCGGCCCGTGTAGCCGACGAACCAGGCGTCGCGGAAATCCTGGCTGGTGCCGGTCTTGCCCGCCGCCTCCCAGCCCGGAAGCTCGGCCTTGCGCGCCGTTCCGGTGAGCAGCGTCTCGCGCATCATGTCGTTCATCATCGCGACGTGTTGCGGCGCGATCACGCGGCCGAGCGAGGCGCTCCTGCGCTGGTAGAGCGTCTTGCCGGCGGCGGTCTTCACCTTGAGGATGACATGCGGCTGCACCGCGATACCGCCGTTGGCGAAGGGCGTATATGCCGCGACGAGCTCGAGCGGCGTCACCTCCGACGTGCCGAGCGCGATCGAGGCGTTCGCCTGCAGATCGGACTGGACGCCGAGGCGGCGCGCGGTCTTCGCTACCTGCTTCGGGCCGACTTCCAGCCCGACGCGCACGGCGACGGTGTTGAGCGACAGCGACAGCGCCTTGGTGAGCGTGACCGGCCCGAGATACTGGCGGCTGTAGTTTTCGGGCCTCCAGCCTTTGACGTCGAGCGGGCCGTCCTCGCGCACGGATTCAGGGGTCAGCCCCTGTTCGAGCCCCGCGAGGTAGACGAAGGGCTTGAAAGCCGAGCCCGGCTGGCGTTTGGCTGAGACGGCGCGGTTGAACTGGCTTTGCGAATAGTCGCGGCCGCCGACGAGCGCCCGAATGGCGCCGGTCGGATCGAGGGCGACGAGCGCCCCCTGGGAAACGCCGAATTTCGCGCCCTTCTCGTCGAGTTCCTGTTTGAGCGCGCCTTCGGCCGCCATCTCCATGCGGGCGTCGATCGTGGTCGTGACGACGATGTCCTGGTCGATCGCGCCGACCGTATCGTCGAGCATGTCCATGACATAGTCGGCGGCGTAGTTGATCGCGCCGGCGCCGATGTCGCTGCGCGCGCGCGCCGGATGCGCCAGCGCCGTCTTGGCCATCGCCTCGGTGATATGGCCTTCCTGCGCCATGGCGGCGATCACCTGCGCCGCCCGGTCGGCCGCGCCTTCCGGATTGCGGTCCGGCGCAAGCTTGCTCGGCGCCTTCATCAACCCGGCGAGAACCGCGGCCTCTGAAAGGGTGATGGTCCTCGCGCCATGGCCGAAGTAGCGCTCGGCGGCGGCTTCCACGCCATATGCGCCCGAGCCGAAATAGACCCGGTTCAGATAGAGCTCGAGGATCTGGTCCTTGGAATATTTACGCTCGAGCCAGAGCGCCAGAATCGCCTCCTGGATCTTGCGCGAGATCGTGCGCTCCTGCGTCAGGAACAGATTCTTGGCGAGCTGCTGCGTCAGGGTCGAGCCGCCCTGCATCCCGCCGCGGCCGGTGACGTTGCGGACGATGGCGCGGCCGATGCCGAGCGGGTCGACGCCCCAGTGCGAATAGAAGCGGCGGTCCTCGATGGCGATGAAGGCCTTCGGCACATAAGGCGGCAGATCCGAGAGCCGGATCGCCGCGCCGCCCGTGTCGCCGCGATTGGCGAGAAGCTCGCCGTTCGCGTCGAGGATGGCGATGTTGGGCGGGCGCTTGGGCACCGCGAGCTGATCGATCGGCGGCAGACGCGAACCGTAATAGACGGCGAGGCCGCCGCCGGCGATGGAGCCCCAGAGCGCCAGCGTGACGCTCCAATAGATGAGCGCGCCGAACAGCGAGCGTGAGCGGCGCCTGCGCGGTGTCTTGCGGGGGCGCGCGCGGGGCGGCGGACGGCGTTCGGCGCGCAATTCGCCGTCGTCATCGTCGTCGTTGAACCGCGGTTCGCGACGCCTGTCGCTGCGCGCCATCGGATACTCGCCTGTCGCCGCCGCACGGGCCGAAATGCCTGATGCAGCGTAACGAAGGCCGTTTAAGGGCGGGTTAAGGGTGCATTGAGCCGGCGCGATTCACCCGCGGGGCGCGATCTGGAGGGCTAGCTGCGCTGACCGAGCTAGTGTCCTGTCCCAGAAATTACTAGCCACGTTTTCGCGATTGTGATTCCTTCGGCCCAGGCGGGATTCGGGAGGGCGGCATGGCGAGGGACGGAGCGACCAAAGCGAGCAAGATTGAGCTCAGCGAGAACGAACGGGAATACCTCAAAAGGCTCGTCCGGCGACGCAAGGTGGCGCGTGGGCATGCGCAACGCGCGGAGATCGTGTTGCGGGCCGCTGACGGGCTCAACAACTGCGAGATCGCGGCTGCGGTCGGTGTAACGCGGCAGACCGTGCGCACATGGCGCGAGCGTTTCGCCAAGCACCGTCTCGATGGTCTCGACGATGAGCCGCGCTGTGGCGCGCCACGCAAGATCGGCGACGACCGCGTTGAGGAGATCGTGACCAGGACACTCGAAACGCAGCCCAAGAACGCGACGCACTGGAGCACGCGCGGCATGGCGAAAGCATCGGGCGTGTCGACTTCGTCGGTTCATCGCATTTGGCGTGCATTCTCCCTACAGCCGCATCGCACCGAGACTTTCAAGCTCTCGACCGACCCGCAGTTCGTCGAGAAAGTGCGCGACATCGTTGGCCTCTATCTCGATCCGCCCGACAAGGCGCTGGTGATATGCGTGGATGAAAAGAGCCAAATACAAGCGCTTGATCGAACGCAGCCGCTGCTGCCGATGCGCCCTGGACAAGTCGAGCGGCGCACGCACGACTACGACCGCCACGGCACTACGACGCTCTTTGCCGGCTTCATCGCTGCTGTCACGGCTGAGACGACCGTGAAGGCTGGCAGTGTGATCGGCACATGCATGCCGCGCCATCGCGCGCAGGAGTTCCGCAAGTTTCTCGACGAAGTGGAGAGCAACGTTCCCGCCGGCCTCGACATTCACGTCGTGATGGACAACGCTTCGAGCCATAAGACGCAAGTGATCCGCAACTGGTTCGCCAAGCGGCCCCACTGGCACATGCATTTCACGCCGACATCGTCGTCGTGGATCAATCAGGTCGAACGCTTCTTCGCGCTGCTGGCCGAAAAGCAGATCAAGCGAGGCGCGCACAAGTCCGTCAAAGACCTCATCGCCGCCATCAAGGCTTTCCTCGCCCAACAGAACGCTGATCCGAAGCCGCTGCGCTGGACCAAGTCAGCCGACGACATTCTGGCCTCCATCGAACGCTTCTGCCGTCGCACCCTCGACCTCCAAGCCAAAGCTGGATAGAAACTTCTGAATCAGGACACTAGTTATGCACAATGACGGCCTCGGTCATCGCCTCGCCCTTGCGCTCCCGGCTCCGCCGCGCCAAAGTCTTCGCCCCCGGCGCGGCGCTTTGCCGCGCCGCAATAATATGCGGATTTCCCGGCGATGAAGGTCACGATCGAGAGAGCGGCGCTGTTGCGAGCGCTGGGCCATGTTCACCGCGTGGTGGAGCGGCGCACGACCATCCCGATCCTCGCCAATGTGCTGCTCTCCGCCAAGGACGGCGCGCTGACGCTCAAGGCCACCGACCTCGACCTCGAAATCACTGAAAAGACGGCGGCCGAGGTGTCGCAACCCGGCGCGACCACGCTGCCGGCGCATACGCTGTACGACATCGTGCGCAAGCTGCCGGAAGGCGCGCAGGTCTCTCTGGAGGCCACGGGCGACGCCGGCCAGCTCACGCTGCGCTCGGGGCGGTCGCGGTTCAATCTGTCGAGTTTGCCAGAAAGCGACTTTCCCGACGTCACCTCCGGCGACTTCAGCCACAAGTTCGCGCTGCCGCCCGCGGATCTCAAGCGGCTCATCGAAAAGACGCAGTTCGCCATCTCCTCGGAAGAGACGCGCTACTATCTCAACGGCATCTATCTCCACACGCTCGATGTCGAAGGCCGCCCGATGCTTCGCGCCGTGGCGACCGACGGCCATCGGCTGGCGCGTCTGGAGCTCCCCGCTCCGGAGGGAAGCGCCGGGATGCCGGGCGTCATCCTGCCGCGCAAGGCGGTGACCGAAGTGCAGCGGCTGATCGAGGACGCGCAGGGCGACGTGGCGGTCGAACTCTCGGTCAACAAGATGCGCTTCACCTTTGGCGACGCGCTGCTCACGACCAAGCTGATCGACGGCACCTTTCCCGACTACGCGCGCGTCATTCCCGCCGGAAACGACAAGCGGCTCACCGTCGAGCGCGACGTCTTCGCCAAGGCCGTCGACCGCGTGTCTACCATTTCCTCGGAACGCGGCCGCGCCGTCAAACTCGCGCTTTCGGAAGGCAAGCTCGTGCTGTCCGTTACCAATCCCGACCAGGGCTCGGCGGTCGAGGAGCTGGAAGCCGACTATGACGGACCGCCGCTCGATATCGGCTTCAACGCCCGCTATCTCCTCGACATCACGCAGCAGCTCGACAGCGATACGGCCCTCTTCAAGCTCGCTGACCCCGGCTCGCCGACGCTGGTCCAGGACCGCGACGGCGCCACGGCGCTCTACGTCTTGATGCCGATGCGGGTTTAGTCTTTGCCGGAAGCCGTCAGGCCGCTAGATTTAGTGGGTGCTTGCTGAAATCCCTCGTCTTTGGCCTTGGCTGCTCGCCTGTTTCGGGATCGGCGCAGCCGCTGGGGCGCTAACCCGGCGACCGCCCGAAAACGGCGTCCTCGCGCGCTGGCTCATCTGGACTGCGCTCGCCTTCGGCGTCGGCGTGCTTCTTGTGCGTCTCGGCGCGCTCGAGGCCGCCGCGACCGTCGTCGAAGGCGCTCTCGCGGCCTATGCCGCGTTTATTATCGGCGCCGCGCTCGGCGCACTGGCGCAGCACCGGTCGATCTGGGCGCATGAGGGCTGGGCCGTAGGGCTCATCGCCGCGTCGCTCCTGTGGGTTGGCGCGGCGGTGATCAACCCGTCCGACGGCCAGGAGCGTCGCCGTTACGCCGCGCCGGCGGAAAGCGCGGCGCCGGCCGTTGCGCCCGCGACCGCCCGACGCGCCGACGAAACGCCGGCGCCGGACCCGGCGCCTTCGCCCGCGCCGATTGAGGCGTCGATCGAGGCGAAAGCGTCGAGCGTCCCGGCTACGCCCGCACCTGCCTTAACGCGCATGACGATCGTGAACTGTCAGTCGGCGCTCGAGGAAGTTTCGAGGCAGAGCGAACTGGCTTTTCCCCGAGGCAGCGCGCGCCTGACGTCCTCGGCGGCGCTCGCGCTGGACAGGGCGACTGAGATCATTCGCCGTTGTCCTGAAGGCGCGACGATCGAGATTCGCGGGCATGTTTATGGATCGGGCGCGCGGGCGCATAACGAGGCGCTGGCGCGGCGGCGCGTTGAGGCGACGATCGGCTATCTTGAACGTCAGGACCTGGGCCGACGACGCCTTGTCGCGTCTGGCGGCGAGCCCGAACAGGCGGAAAAGCGGGCCATCGTCTTTACGGTTCGATGAGCCGTTGGCGCCTGAACTTCGGGCGCCGTCGCCGTGCGCCGTAGCGCCGAAAGCAGTTTCTACTTAAAACAGCGGCCCTGAGAGAGACATGTCGCGACTGGAGCCCCCGGTCGTCGCGAAAGGATCGCCTTGAACGCTTTCGACCCGCCCGAGGCCGCTCACCGGGCCGTCGTCGCCGCGCTGCGCGACGACGTGCAGCGGCGGCTAACCTATACGGTCGGCAAGGACAACGCCGACGCCAGTCCGCGCGACTGGTTCGTCGCGACCGCGCTCGCGACGCGCGATCGGCTCGTGTCGTCATGGCTCGGGTCGACGAAGCGCAATTATCAGGAAGACCGGCGGCGCGTTTATTATCTCTCGCTCGAATTTCTCATCGGCCGGCTGCTGATCGACGCGCTGACCAATCTCGGGCTGACCGAAGCGATGCGCGACGCGCTCGCCGAACTCGGCGTCGATCTCGACATGCTGCGCGCGGTCGAGCCGGACGCGGCGCTCGGCAATGGCGGGCTTGGTCGGCTGGCCGCCTGTTTCATGGACAGCATGGCGACGTTGGAAATCGCCGCCATGGGATACGGCATTCGCTACGATCACGGCCTGTTCCGGCAAACGATCAAGGACGGCTGGCAGCACGAATATCCCGAAGACTGGCTCTCCTTCGGCAACGCCTGGCAGTTCCCGCGTCCGGAAATCACTTATGACGTCGGCTTCTTCGGCCATGTCGAAAGTTCGCGGCTCGCCGACGGGATGCTGGCGCATGTCTGGCGACCCGGCGAAACCATTGTCGCCGTCGCCTATGACACGCCGGTCGTCGGGTGGCGCGGCAAGCACGTCAACACGCTGCGGCTGTGGTCGGCGCGCGCGCCTGACGCCCTGCGCCTCGACGCCTTCAATCAGGGCGACCATGTCGGCGCGCAGTCGGAGCAGGCGCGCGCCGAGGCGATTTCCAAGGTTCTCTATCCGAGCGATTCGACGCCCGCGGGACAGGAGCTGCGGCTGCGTCAGGAATATTTCTTCGCCTCGGCCTCGCTGCAGGATCTGATCCGCCGTCATCTAAGGCAGACGGGCGACATCCACCGGCTTGCGGAGAAGGTGGCGATCCAGCTCAACGACACGCATCCGGCGATCGCCGTCGCCGAGCTGATGCGCCTGCTCGTCGACGTCCATGGCGTCGAGTGGAAGGAGGCCTGGCGCATCACCCAGGCGACATTCTCCTACACCAACCACACGCTCCTGCCCGAAGCGCTCGAGACCTGGCCGGTGCAGCTGATGGAGCGGCTGCTGCCGCGCCACATGCAGATCATCTATCTCATCAACGCCATGCATCTCGACTGCTTGCGCGCCAAGGGCGCGAGCGACGCGGCGACGCTCTCCTCCGTGTCGCTCATCGACGAGCATAACGGCCGGCATGTCCGCATGGGGAATTTGGCCTTTCTCGGCTCGCACAAGGTGAACGGCGTCTCGGCGCTGCATAGCGCGCTCGTCAAGGAGACGGTGTTCAAGGATTTCCACCGGCTCTATCCCGACCGCATCGTCAATAAGACGAATGGCGTCACCTTCCGCCGCTGGCTGCTCGAGGCCAATCCGCCGCTGTCGCGATTGCTCGCCGAGACGATCGGCGCGGGCGTGTTCGATCATCCGGAGCGATTGATCGAACTCGAAGGATTCGCGGATGACCCCGAGTTCCAGAACCGCTTTGCGGCGGCGAAGCGCGACAACAAGGCGCGTCTCGCGACGACAGTATTTGAGCGCGTCGGCGTCAAGATCAATCCCGCCGCGCTCTTCGACGCGCAAATCAAGCGAATCCACGAATATAAGCGCCAGCTTTTGAATGTGCTGGAAGCGGTCGCGCTCTATCAGGACATCATCGCGCAGCCGGCGCGCGAATTCGCGCCGCGGGTGAAGATCTTCGCCGGCAAGGCGGCGGCGAGCTATCACCAGGCGAAGCTCATCATCAAGCTCGCGAACGACGTGGCGACGGTCGTGAACGGCGATCCGGCTGCGCGCGGCCTCTTAAAGATCGTGTTCCTGCCCAACTACAATGTGAGCCTCGCCGAAACGATCATTCCGGCGGCCGATCTCTCGGAGCAGATTTCGACCGCCGGCATGGAGGCTTCCGGCACCGGCAATATGAAATTCGCGCTAAATGGCGCGCTGACCATCGGCACGCTTGACGGCGCCAATGTCGAAATCAGGGAGCGCGTCGGCGACGACAATATCTTCATCTTCGGCCTCACCGCGCAGGAGGTCGAGGCGAGCCGCGCGCGGGGCATCGACGCGCGCGAGACGATCGCTGCGACTCCGCGTCTCGCCGAGGCGCTGCGGGCGATCGCCGGCGGCGTCTTTTCGCCGGACGATCCGCATCGCTACGCGCAGCTTGTCGATACGCTGACCTATTACGACCACTTCCTCGTCGCGAAGGATTTCGACGCCTATTGGGAGGCGCAACGGCGCGCCGACGCGCGCTGGCGCGATCAGAAGGCGTGGCGCCGCTCGGCGATCCTCAATACGGCGCGCGTCGGATGGTTTTCTTCAGACCGAACGATCCGCGAATATGCGCAGGAGATCTGGAATGTTCCGGTGTGAGGAATCGCGCTGCTGCAACGCTCGACGCTAAAATATCGTCGCGGCGAAGCGATCGCGGTCCCGGTAGATTTTGAATTGCTTCGACGTTTCGCTCCTCGCAATGACGACGCCGCTTCAAGGACAATAGAGTGACGAAAGCCGACTGGCGCGCTTCCGCGGACGACATCGATGCGATTCTTCGCGCGCGCCATGGCGATCCCTTCGCACTGCTCGGCCTGCATGAGACGCCTGCCGGCTTTGTGATACGCGCATTCGTTCCCGGCGCAACGCGCGTGGAGGCGGTTACGCCCGACGGCCGCGTGATCGCGCCGCTCGATCGCGTTCACGCCGATGGCTTCTACGAAGGGCTGACGCCGCTTGCGGCGCGGGCGCCCTATCGCCTGCGCGCCGCGAACGACGCCGCGCAATGGGAGTTCGCAGACCCTTACGCCTTTTCGCCCGTGCTCGGCGCGATGGACGACCACCTTCTCGTCGAAGGCGCGCATCAGAAGCTTTACGAGAAGCTTGGCGCGCATGTGCTGACGCATGAGGGCGTCGAAGGCGCGCATTTCGCCGTCTGGGCGCCGAACGCCCGGCGCGTCTCCGTCGTCGGCGACTTCAATCAATGGGACGGACGCCGCGCGCAGATGCGCAAGCGGATCGACAGCGGCGTCTGGGAGATCTTCATTCCGGGCGTCGGCGCAGGCGCGAATTACAAATATGAGATCGTCGGGCGCCAGGGCGAACTCCTGCCGCTCAAGGCGGACCCGCTTGGCTTCGAGGCGGAGCTGCGGCCCTCGACCGCTTCCGTCGTGGCAGCAAACGCCCCCTATCAATGGGGCGACGAAACCCACATGCGCGAGCGCGTCAAATTCGAACCGCGGCGTTCGCCCATGTCGATTTACGAGGTTCATCTGCCGTCTTGGCGACGCGGCGAAGACGGGCGCTTTCTCACCTATGACGAACTCGCCGATCAGCTCGTGCCCTATGTCGCGGATCTCGGCTTCACGCATATTGAATTGATGCCGATCAATGAGCACCCGCTTGACGCCTCCTGGGGCTATCAGCCGATCGGGCTCTTTGCGCCGACGCGCCGGCACGGCGATTCCTATGGCTTCCGTCGCTTCGTCGACCGCGCGCATCAGGCGGGGTTGAGCGTCATTCTCGACTGGGTGCCGGCGCATTTTCCGACCGACGAACACGGCCTCTCGCTATTCGACGGCGGACCGCTCTATGAGCATCCCGATCCCAAACGCGGTTTCCATCCCGACTGGAGCACGGCGATCTACGATTACGGGCGCCGCGAAGTCGCGAATTTTCTCATCGCCAGCGCGCTTTATTGGCTCGACCGCTTCCATATTGACGGGCTGCGCGTCGACGCCGTCGCCTCCATGCTCTATCTGGATTATTCTCGCGAGCCCGGCCAATGGTCGCCGAATCCCGACGGCTCCAACGACAATCGCGACGCCGTCGCCTTTCTTCAAAGGTTCAACGAACTCGTCTACGCGCTCTATCCCGGCGTGGTGACCATCGCCGAAGAGTCGACCGCCTGGGGCGGCGTGACGCGCCCGACCTATGCGGGCGGACTCGGTTTCGGATTCAAATGGAACATGGGGTGGATGAACGATACGCTGCGATATCTCTCGTCCGATCCAGTTCATCGCAAATGGCGCCACAACGAGTTGACCTTCGGTCTGCTCTACGCCTTCACCGAAAATTTCGTGCTGCCGATTTCCCATGACGAGGTCGTGCACGGCAAGGGCTCGGTCGTCGGCAAGATTTCCGGCGACGAATGGCGTCGCTTCGCGACGGCGCGCGCCTATTACGGATTCATGTGGGGCCATCCGGGCAAGAAGCTTCTGTTCATGGGGCAGGAATTCGGCCAGACGAATGAATGGAGTTATGCGTCAAGCCTCGACTGGTGGTTGCTCGATTTCCCGCCGCACCGCGGACTTCAGGCCTTCATTCGCGATCTCAACCGCATCTATCGCGATCACGAGGCGCTCTATGCGCGCGACTGCGAGGCCGAGGGCTTTCAGTGGATCGTGGTCGACGACGCCGAGAGTTCGGCGTTCGCCTTCGCGCGCTTCGGCGCCGATCGGTCGCGCCCCATTGTCGTCGTGTCGAATTTCACGCCGGTCACGCGCAACGCCTACAGGCTCGGCTTGCCGCGCGCGGGCCGCTGGCGCGAACTCGTCAATTCCGACGCCGCGATCTATGGCGGCTCCGGACTAGGCAATCTCGGCGCCATTCATGCGCGCAGCGAAGCCTTCCGCGACTTTCCGGCAAGCGCCGAAATTCTTCTGCCGCCGCTGTCGACTCTCTTCTTCGCATTCGAAAGCGATGAACTAAAATGAATATCGAATCGAGTGGAACGATGAGAATGTCCGCTTCAGGAGACCAGGCCGAAGGTTTCCTCATCCCGAGGACGAAGTTACGCCATTCGCCCGAGGATAGGGCTCGTCGGCCCGATGGGGGCGGCGATGTCCGTCTTTGACAATCCGCCGCTCGCGCGCCACGCCATGGCCTATGTGCTCGCCGGCGGCCGCGGCGCGCGGCTGATGGAGCTGACAGACAGACGTGCGAAGCCTGCGGTCTATTTCGGCGGCAAGTCGCGCATCATCGACTTTGCGCTGTCCAACGCGCTCAACTCCGGCATCAGGCGCATCTGCGTCGCGACCCAATACAAGGCGCACAGCCTCATCCGCCATTTGCAGCGCGGCTGGAGCTTCTTTCGCACCGAGCGCAATGAGAGCTTCGACATTCTGCCGGCGAGCCAGCGCGTCTCGGAAGACCATTGGTATCTCGGCACGGCCGACGCCGTCTATCAGAACCTCGACATCGTCGAGAGCTATGATCCAAAGTATATCGTGCTGCTTGCGGGCGATCACGTCTACAAGATGGATTACGAGCCCATGCTGCAGCAGCATGTGGATTCCGGCGCCGATGTGACCATCGGCTGTCTCGAAGTGCCGCGCGTCGAGGCGTCCGGCTTCGGCGTCATGCATGTCGACGAGAATGACCGCATCATTTCCTTCATCGAAAAGCCGAGCGACCCGCCGGCGATGCCCGGTCATCCCGACCGCGCGCTCGTCAGCATGGGGATCTATGTTTTCGAGGCGAAGTTTCTCTACGAACAGCTGCGTCGCGACGCCGACGACGCGCGCTCGACGCACGACTTCGGCAAGGACCTGATCCCCTACATCGTCTCGCATGGCAAAGCGGTCGCGCATCATTTCGAGCGCTCATGCGTGCGCGCGGCAAGCGAACGCAACGCCTATTGGCGTGACGTCGGCACGGTCGACGCCTATTGGGCGGCCAACATCGATCTCACGGACTTTACGCCTCAGCTCGATCTCTATGATCGCAACTGGCCGATCTGGACTTACGCCGAAATCACCCCGCCGGCGAAATTCGTGCACGATCAGGTCGGACGCCGCGGGCAGGCGCTGTCGTCGCTCGTCTCCGGAGGCTGCATCGTCTCCGGCTCGACTCTGCGCCGCACGCTGCTCTTTACAGGCGTGCGCGTGAATTCCTACGCCACGGTCGAGAACGCCGTCATCCTGCCCTACGTCGACGTCGGCCGCTCGGCGCGGCTCACCAATGTCGTCGTCGATCGCGGCGTGCAGATTCCGCAGGGGCTTGTCGTCGGCGAAGATCCGGCGTTCGACGCGGCGCGCTTCCGCCGCACCGAAGGCGGCGTCTGTCTCATCACGCAGCCGATGATCGACAGGCTCGGCGCATGAGCATGTTGCGCGCGCTCGCCATCGCTTCGGAGATGGCGCCCTTCGTCAAGACCGGCGGGCTCGCCGATGTTGTCGGCGCATTGCCGCATGCGCTCGCAGCTGAAAACGTCGAGCTGCGCACGTTGATTCCAGGCTGCCCCGAGGTCCTCGCCGCGCTGCGCGCGGGCGAAACGGTGTTTGAGTTCGAGGATCTCTTCGGCGGACCCGCGTGGATTCACGCCGCGCGACATCATGGCGTCACGATCTACGCGCTCGTCGCGCCGCATCTTTATGCGCGCGAAGGCGGGCTCTATACGGGACCGGACGGCGCGAATTATCCCGATAACGCCTTTCGCTTCGCCGCGCTCGCCTGGGCCGGCGCGCAGATCGGGCTTGGCGCGCTTGACGGATTTGCGCCCGACGTCGTGCATGCGCATGACTGGCAGGCTGCGCTCGCGCCCGCCTATATGCATTACGCCGATCATCCGCGCCCGGCGACGATCTTCAGCATCCACAACATCGCTTTTCAGGGCCAGTTCCCGAAAGAGCTGCTGGAGCCTTTGCGACTGCCGCCGCACGCTTTCGATATCGACGGCGTCGAATATTACGGCGCGATCGGTTTCCTGAAGGCGGGGCTGCAGCTTGCCGACCGTATCACGACGGTGTCGCCAAGCTATGCGCGCGAGATCGAGACGCCGGAGTTCGGCATGGGCCTCGAGGGCCTGTTGAGGGCGCGCGCGGATCGCGTGAGCGGCATATTGAACGGCGTCGACGAAGAGACCTGGGATCCGGCGACCGACCCCCATATCGAAACGCGCTATGATCACTGGAGCCTGCCGTCGCGCGCCAAGAACAAGACGGCCTTGCAGAAGCGGCTGCGGCTGCGCGTCGACCCCGACGCCTTCCTCATCGGCGTCGTCAGCCGGCTCTCTTGGCAAAAGGGGCTCGACCTGCTGCTCGACGTCTTGCCGCAGCTCATGCGCGGGCGCGCGCAACTGGCGCTGCTCGGCGCCGGCGACAAGACGCTGGAAGAAGAATTCACGGCAGCGGAAGCCGCGCATCCGGGCCGCGTCGGCGCGCATATCGGCTATAGCGAAGAACTCGCGCATATGATTCAGGCCGGCGCCGACGCTTTTCTCGTGCCCTCGCGCTTCGAGCCTTGTGGGCTGACGCAGCTTTATGCGCTGCGTTACGGCGCGGTGCCGATCGTCTCGCGCGTCGGCGGATTGAAGGACACGATCATCGACGCGAATGAAATGGCGCTGCAGGCGGAAGTCGCGACGGGCCTGCAATTTTCGCCGACGACCGCCGAAGCGCTCGCGAGGGCGCTGCGCGAAGCCGAGCGGCTGTTCCGCGACGCGGAGACGTGGCGCAAGCTTCAGGTCAACGGCATGAGAACCGATGTCTCGTGGCGCAATCCGGCGCGCCGCTACGCCACGCTCTTTCGGGACGCGGCCGCCGCGAGAGCTGCGTGATCTTTGATGGGAAGAGACCCCCTCCCTGTCCCTCCCCCGCTTTCGCGGGAGAGGGAACCCTAACGATCGGCGTGGCGCACGGTATGCGACATGCGCCGCGTCTTCCTCCCTCTCCCGCAAGCGAAGCGAAGCGGGGGAGGGGCGGGGAGGGGGCATGAGCGGCGCCGCCGATGGCGCGCCGGAGCCGCTTGGCGTCATGCCGGATGCGCGCGGCGCAAATGTCGCGGTCTTTTCCGCTCACGCCGAGGCAATCGAGCTTTGTCTCTTCAATGACGACGACGAAGAGATCGCGCGCATAAGATTGCCGGCGCGCAGCGGGGACGTTTTTCATGGGCATATCGTGGGTCTGAGCGAAGGCCAGCGCTACGGCTTTCGCGCCTACGGGCCTGATGCGCCGGAAGCCGGCCATCGCTTCAATCCTGCGAAACTGCTCGTCGATCCTTATGCGCTCGCGCTCGACCGCGCCTTCGCGCTGCATCCGTCGCTCTTCGCCTATGGCGAGACGGCCCATGCCGACAGCGCCGCGCATGTACCGAAAGCGATCGTCACCAAGCCTTGTGACGCGAATGCGCTGCGGCCCAAACATGCTTGGCGTGAGACGATCATCTACGAGCTTCACGTCAAGGGCTTCACCGCGCTGCATCCCGACATTCCGCAGCAGCTGCGAGGGACCTTCGCCGGTCTCGCGCATGAAGCGGCGATCGCGCATTTGAAACGGCTCGGCGTGACGACGCTGGAGCTCTTGCCCTGCGCCGCATGGATCGACGAGCGCCATTTGCCGCCGCTCGGGCTCTCCAACTATTGGGGCTATAATCCGATCGCCCTGATGGCGCCCGATCCGCGCCTCGCGCCTGGAGGATGGCGCGAAGTGCGGGAGGCCGTCGCCAGGCTTCACGACGCCGGGCTCGAAGTCATTCTCGACGTCGTATTCAACCATACGGGCGAAAGCGACGAATTCGGACCGACGATCTCCTATCGCGGACTCGACAACGCGACCTATTACCGGCTCGCCAACGATCGTGCGCGTTACGTCAATGACTCGGGCTGCGGCAATATTCTCGATTGCGCACGCGCGCCTGTCGTGCGGCTCATCATGGATTCGCTGCGCGCCTGGGCGCTCTATGGCGGCGTCGACGGCTTTCGCTTTGATCTTGCGACGACGCTCGCGCGTCACCCCTCCGGTTTTGATCGCGACGCCCCGTTTCTCTCAGCGCTGCTGCAAGATCCCGTGTTGCGCGAGTTGAAGCTCATCGCCGAACCCTGGGACATTGGCCCCGGCGGCTATCGGCTCGGCGAGTTTCCGGAACCTTTCGCCGAATGGAACGATCGCTATCGCGACAGCGTGCGCCGCTTCTGGAGGGGCGACGCTCGTGGCGTCGCCGAGCTTGCGACGCGCTTCGCCGGCTCGCAGGATGTGTTCTCGCGAAGGCGTCCCTCGCGCAGCGTCAATTTCATCGTCGCGCATGACGGTTTCACGCTGCGCGATCTCGTCTCCTACGCGCATAAGCGCAATGCCGCGAATGGCGAAGAGAACCGCGACGGCGCCGACCACAATCTCTCATGGAATAATGGCGTCGAGGGCGAGAGCGAAGACGCCGCAATCAACGCGAGGCGCGCGCAGGACATCCGCAATCTGCTCGCGACGTTGCTCTTCTCTCGGGGGACGCCGATGCTCGCGATGGGATCGGAACTCGGCAAGACCCAGTGCGGCAACAACAACGCCTATGCGCAGGACAACCCCCTGTCGTGGCTCGACTGGTCGCAGGCCGACGAAGAATTGATCGAGGCGACGGCGCAGCTCATCGCGCTGCGCAAGCGGCATCGCGCCTTGTGCGACGATCTATTTCTCGATGGCTTGCCGCATGACGCGACGCTGATCCCGGACGTTGCATGGCTGCGGCCCGACGGCGCGCCCATGCGTGAGAATGACTGGCGGGACGGCGACGCGCAGACGCTGATCGCCGTGCTCTACGCCGAGGACGATCGCGTCGTCGTCATTCTGCACCGCGGCGCGGATGAGATTTCCGTTCAGCCGCCGCCCGCCCGGGACAATCACGATTGGAGATTGGCGTTCGATTCAGCGAAGGCGAACGCGCACGAAGATGTTGAACAAAACATCTCCATGGCCGCGCGATCGCTTGTGCTTCTCGTCGAAGAAAAGCGCACATCGCGCCGGTCTGCCGCGCCGGCTTCGGAAGAACTCCTGACACGCCTCGCCGAGGCGGCGGGCGTCGAAAGGCAGTGGCGTGACGTAGACGGCGCGCTGCACGACGTTCCGCGCGGAACGGTCTGCGCGCTGCTGGCGCAACTCGGCTTTCCGGTAGATACGCTCGACGCCGCGCGCGAAAGTCTGGCGCGTCTATCCGATTTTCGTGACAGACGCGCGCTGCCGATGAGTCTGACGGCCAAGGAGGTCGAGCCTTTGTCGCTTCGGCTTGCCGCGCGCGACGGACGCACGCCCCGCTGGATCATCGTGAAGCGTGAAGACGGAAGCCAGTCGCGCATATCTTTGCTCGCAGCCGCCGTCCCGGTCACATGGCGCGGACTGGACGGGCGGCGCTGCGACGGCGTTGATATGCGCCTGCCGCCCCTGCCGCTTGGCCGTCACCAGCTGTCGCTCGACAGCGGCGAAACCTGTGCGCTCACGATCGCGCCGCAGGGCTGCTATCTGCCTCCGCACGAGCGTCGCGAATTCGGCCTGTCGGCGCAGCTTTATTCGGTTCGCCGTGAGGGCGATCAGGGAATCGGCGATTTTTCGACGCTCGCCGAACTCGCGCGCGTCGGCGCCAGGGAAGGCGCCGCGCTCATCGCCATCAATCCGTTGCACGCGCTCTTTCCGCAGGACCGCACGCGCGCCAGCCCGTATTATCCTTCCGACAGGCGTTTCCTCGATCCGCTCTATATCGACGTCGCCGATTTGCAGCGCGTGCTCGGCGTACCTATCGCCTTCGACGAGCGCGCCGCCGCGGCTTTACGCGCTTCGGCCGAGGTCGACTATCCTGCCGTCCATGCGCTGAAGATGGCCGCGCTCGAGCGCGCTTTCGGCGCCTTTCTCGATCTCATGCGCCGCCAGCCGGACGCCGCGCCCGTTGCATCATTCTTGCGCTTCATCGCAGAGGGCGGCGCTGCGCTGGCGCGCTTCTGCCTGTTCGAGGCGATCAGCGAGGCGCACGATGGCCAAAGCTGGCGGAACTGGCCGCAGGCGCTCCGCGGGGCGAGCGCGACGGCGCTATTTTCGTTCGCGAGCGAACATGAGTCGCGCCTGCGCTTCCATCAGTTTCTGCAATGGCTCGCCGACGCGCAGCTGACACGCGCCGCGCAGGACGCGCGCGCGGCCGGCCTGTCGCTCGGCTTCTGCCGCGACCTCGCCATCGGCGCGGCGCCAGAAATTTCATCGACGGCTTCGCCATCGGCGCGCCGCCTGACGCTTTCAGCCGGGAGGGTCAGAACTGGGGCTTGCCGCCGCCCAATCGGATCGAGATCGAGAAAAACGGCGGCGCGGATTTTGCGGAATTGGTTCGCGCCAACATGCGCCACGCGGGCGCGCTGCGCATCGATCACGTCATGGGACTTGCGCGGCTCTTCGTTATTCCGGACGGCGAAAAACCGGCCGCCGGCGGCTATCTCAGCTACCCGTTCGAGACCTTGATCGGCCAGCTTGCGCTCGAAAGCCGTCGCGCCGAATGCATCGTCGTCGGCGAAGATCTCGGCACGTCTCCGTGGGTCTTTCGCGAGCGCATCGCGCGCGCCGACGTGCTGAGCTACCGCGTCTTATGGTTTGAACGTTCGGGCGAGAGTTTCGCGCCGCCAACCCACTATCCGGAGAAGGCCATGGCCTGCGTTTCGACGCATGATCTGCCGACGCTCGAAGGCTGGTGGGCGGCGGCGGACATCGCCGAGAAGGAGACGTTGGGGCTGATCGCGCCCGAGGCGGCGGACGCCGCTCGCGCCGCGCGCCGCGCCGAGAAGGAGGCGCTTCTCGATGCGCTGCGCGCGCAGGGGCTGAGCGGCGACGCGCATCAACCGTCGAGCCCTTTCGACGACGCATTGGCGCAGGCGCTGCACGCCTTCGTCGCGCGCACGCCGTCCTTGCTCGCCGTGGCGCAGCTCGACGACCTCGCGGCTGAAGTCAACGCGATCAATCTCCCCGGCACGGATCGCGAACGCGCGAACTGGCGACGAAGATTGCCGCATTCGCTCGACGCGCTCTTCAATTCGCCGCGCGCGCGCGCGGTCTTCGCCGCGCTTTGCCGCAATGTGGACGCTATTTCGGGAGCATATCCGTCTCCTGGCGAAATGGATTGCCGCGGAAGGACATGAGCGTTTCGGGCAGGGCGCGTAACGAAGCCATGAAGCGCGGGCTTATGTCAGCGGCGCTCTTTGCGACGACGGTCGCATTCTCGGCGAACGCCGAACAACAAAGCCCCGAAACGGACCTATCCACAAAGCAACTGGAATTGCGCGGCGTCGAAGACACGATGGGCGCCGCACAGGAACGCGCCCGCCGGCTCGAAGAGCAGCTGATCGATCACGCCGCGGCGCGCGAAAGGCTGAACGGCGCGCTCATCGAAGCGACGCAGCGCCTGCAGGAGACCGAGGCGCGCGCCGCCGAGATCGAAGAGCGGCTTTCGGTTCTTACCGAAAACGAGAGCAGGCTCGTCTCATCGCTCGAGAGCCGCCGCGGCTTGATCATGGAGATCCTGACCGTCCTGCAGAGGATGGGCCGCCGTCCGCCGCCGGCGCTTATGGCGCGCCCGCAGGAAATCCTCGAAGCGGTGCGCGCGTCGCTCGCGCTCGGCGCCGTGCTGCCGCAAATGCGCGCTGAAGCGCGCCAGCTTCAGCATGATCTCTCCGAACTGCAGCAGGTCCGCGACGGCGTTGCGCGGGAGCGGGAGCGTCTCGCCGAGCAGCAGGCGAGCCTCAAGGTCCAGCGCGAGCGGCTCGCGCCGATGATCACGGAACGTCAGCAGGCGCTCTCGACGGCGCAAAACGCGCTGCAGGCGGAGCAGGACCGCGCGCGCGTCCTGGCGCAGCGCGCGACCAGCCTCAAGGACCTAATTTCGCGCATGGAGGCGGAGAGCGCCGCCGCCAAGCGCGCGGCCGAGGCGGCGCGCAAGGCCGACGAAGAACGGCAAAAGGCTCAGGCAAAGCTTTCCGAGCGGGAGCGGCTGAACGCGCTCGCCGCGCCCTTCAAGGACCCGGCGCGGCTCGCGCCCGCCATCGCCTTCGTCGATCTCAAGGGCCGGCTGCCGGCGCCGGTCTCGGGACCGGTCGTTCGCCGCTTCGGCGCGCCCGACGGGTTTGGCGGCAAGGAGAAGGGACAGTCGATCGCGGCGCGGGAAAACGGCGTCGTTATCGCTCCTTGCGACGGATGGATCGCTTTTTCAGGACCTTACCGAAGTTACGGACAACTCTTGATCATTAACGCCGGCGGCGGCTATTATGTGGTCCTGGCCGGCATGAGTCGCACCAATGTGAATGTGGGACAGTTCGTTCTCGCGGGTGAGCCGATAGCCAGCATGGGAGACGGAGCCGCGCAGACCGCGGCGACCATCGCAATTGGCGCGAAACAACCCATTCTCTATGTTGAGTTCCGCAAGGACGGAGCGTCAATCGACTCGGGCCCATGGTGGGCGAAGTCAGACAGTCGGAAGGTCGGCGGATGATTCGCAAAACAGTTCTAATCGCTACGGGGATCGCCATCGGAGCGGGATGCGCCACGCTGGGCCAGCAGGCGCGCGCCGTCATCGGCGCTCCGGCTCAGGCTGCCTCCGCCGACACATACAAGAATCTAAGCCTGTTCGGCGACGTCTTCGACAAGGTCCGCGCCGATTACGTCGAGAAGCCTGACGAGCAGAAGCTGGTCGAAAACGCCATCAACGGCATGCTGACCTCGCTCGATCCGCATTCAAGCTACCTTGACGCCAAGGCTTTCAAGGACATGCGGACGCAGACGGAGGGCAAGTTCGGCGGCCTCGGCATCGAGGTCACGCAGGAAGACGGGCTCGTGAAGGTCGTCGCCCCGATCGACGAAACGCCGGCGTCGCGCGCCGGAGTCATGTCCGGCGATCTCATCGGCGCCATCGACGACGAGTCCGTGCAGGGCATGACGCTCAACCAGGCCGTCGACAAGATGCGCGGCGCGATCAACACGCCGGTTAAGCTGACGATCTTCCGCGGCAAGAACAAGGACAAGATCGAGGTCAAACTCGTCCGCGCCGAGATCCACATCAAGTCCGTGCGCACGCGCAAGCAGGGCGACGACATCGCATATGTCCGCATCTCGCAATTCAATGAGGAGACCGCGGAAGGCCTGCGCAACGCGATGGCCAAGGCGCAGCAGGATATCCCCGCGGACAAGTTCAAGGGCTACATCATCGATCTGCGCAACAACCCGGGCGGCCTGCTTGATCAGTCGATCCAGGTCGTCAACTCCTTCATCGACAAGGGCGAGATCGTGTCGACCCGCGGCCGCAACGCAGACGAGACCCAGCGCTACAACGCTCGCGGCTCGGGCGATCTGTCGAAGGGCAAGCCGGTCGTCGTGCTCATCAACGGCGGTTCGGCTTCGGCGTCGGAGATCGTCGCCGGCGCTCTGCAGGACCATAAGCGCGCGACGCTGATCGGCACGCGCTCATTCGGCAAGGGTTCGGTCCAGACCATCATTCCGCTCGGCGGCAGCGCCGGCGCGCTGCGCCTGACGACGGCGCGTTATTACACGCCGTCGGGCCGTTCGATCCAGGCCAAGGGCATCGACCCGGACATGGTCATCCTGCAGGACGTGCCGGACGAGCTTAAGGGCAAGGACGACACCAAGGGCGAAGCGTCGCTCAAGGGCCATCTCAAGAATGGCGACGACGAAAAGACCGGCTCTCAGGCCTATGTCCCGCCGGACGAGAAGAACGACAAGCAGCTGACCGCGGCCGTCGAACTTCTGCACGGCAAGCCGAGGGCGCAAATCCTCGCCGAGCAGACGAAGGAGGTCGCCAAGGACACGACCAAGCCGCCGGCCAAAGCCGCGAATTGACGGCGCGGATCATGCGGCTTAGGCAGTCGGCGGGAGTTTTCGGCCGTCGATGAGCTTTCTGTCCACTTACGCTAACCCAACGCGCTTTCTGCGTTTTGCAGAACGCGCGTTGCCGTGGCTCTCAAGCGCCACCGCGCTCCTGCTTGTTGTCGGGCTCTATGGCGCCTTCACGGCGCCGCCCGATTATCAGCAGGGCGAGACGGTGCGGATCATGTACATCCATGTTCCGTCGGCATGGCTTGCGATCTTCGCTTATGTCGTGATGACCTCGGCGTCGCTCGGCGTTCTCGTATGGCGCCATCCGCTGGCCGACGCGGCGCAGAAGACCGCCGCGACTCTCGGCGCCGCCTTCACCTTCATCTGCCTCGTCACCGGCTCCCTCTGGGGCAAGCCGATGTGGGGAACGTTCTGGGTGTGGGACGCGCGCCTCACCTCGATGCTCGTCCTGTTTCTCCTCTATCTGGGGCTCATCGCCGTGAGGCAGACGATGGACGACACGCCGCGCGGCGCGCGCATCGCCGCGATCATGACGCTCGTCGGCGCGATCGATATTCCGATCATCAAATATTCGGTCGACTGGTGGAACACCCTACATCAGCCGGCCTCCGTCTTCCGCATTGGCGGGCCGGCGATTTCCGGATCGATGCTTTGGCCGCTCATCGTCATGGCGCTCGCCGCGACGCTGCTGTTCCTGACCTTGCATGTGATGGCGATCCGCAATGAAATCCTGCGGCGCCGCCTCGCGCGGCTTTCGATGCAGGCGGTCCGGGCCGGCGAAACCGCCGGCGACGAAAGCATGGAGGCGGCGGAATGAGCGATCATTCGATTTACATCGCCGCCGCCTATGGCGTCACGGTCGCGACGCTCGGCGTCGTGACTCTGCGCATTGTCCTCGAATATCGTCGTTTGCGTTCCGCGCTGGCGCGTTTTGGCGCGGCGGGCGCCCGCGATGAAGGAGAGGGCGCGTGAGCGACGTCGTCGCGCCGCGTTCGGCGCTGCGCTTTCTGCCGCTGGCGCTCTTCGCGCTGCTGGCGCTCGTCTTTTTCGTGCGGCTTTTTTCCGGCGACGCCTCGCGCATCCCCTCGGCGCTGATCGGCAAGCCGGCGCCGGCCTTCGATCTGCCGGCGCTTGACGGACTGGCCGGCGTTCCGGGACTCTCGACCGAAGATCTGCGCAAGGGCCACGTGAGCCTCCTCAACGTCTTCGCAAGCTGGTGCGGGCCCTGCCGGCAAGAGCACGCCGTGCTGATGGCGATCGCGGGCAACGAAGCGCTCAAGGCGAAGGGCGTCGAACTTTACGGGCTTTCCTACAAGGACGAGACGACGAAGGCGTTGGGTTTCCTTGAGGAGGGCGGCAATCCTTTCGCGCGGGTCGGCGTCGATCCCGCCGGCCGCACCGCGATCGACTTCGGCGTCTACGGCGTGCCCGAGACATTCGTGATAAAGGGCGACGGGACCATCGCCTACAAATTCGTGGGGCCGCTAACGCCTTCCGCCGTCGCGACGACGCTCATTCCCGAGATCGACAAGGCCGCCGGCGCCGCTGCGACGCGCTGAACGCGCGGCGGGCCCGCTAAGGCGCTCTGAGGAAGAGCCCGACAGTCAGCGCTGCGCCGATCACGATGATGAAGATGCGCAGAAGTTTCTCATCGATGTGATGGATCAGGCGCGCCCCGGCGATCCCGCCGATCGTCGCGCCCGCGCTCGTCACCAACGCCTGCGGCCAGTGCAGATCCGGCGAAAACAGAAAGATGGCGACGGCCGAGGCGTTCATGACCCCCGCCAGAACATTCTTCGTTGCGCTGGCGATGCGCACGCCCTGTCCGGCCATGGTCAGCGCGGCGACCATCAGAAAGCCGATGCCCCCGCCGAAATAGCCGCCATAGACCGAGATCAGGAATTGCGCGACCCCCGCGCCGGGCGGGCTGAGATGCGTATGCGCCTCGCTCGGTTTACGAAAGAAGCTGCCCCAGGCGAAGACGCCGGTGGCGAAGAGCACGAGCCAGGGCACGAGCCGCGCGAACAGCCCGCGCGGGGTGGCCAGCAACACCGCCGCGCCGACGGCGCCGCCGACGATGCTGATCACGAACAGCGTGCGCAGCGACAGCCCGTTGGCGCCCTTCGCAAGCTTGCGGCCGGTCCAACCGGTCGCGACCTGCGCCGGAAACAGCGCCACGCATGACGTGACATTGGCGGCGAGCGCGTCCATGCCGGTAAACATCAGCGTGGGGAGGGTGAGGAAGGAGCCGCCGCCGGCGAGCGCATTCTGCGCGCCCGCCCAGACCGCCACGGCAAACAGCAGAACGAAAGCCATGCGCGCCTATGTCAGGTCGCGCCGCTCAAATCAACCGGGCGGACTCCATCATCAGGCCGTCCGCGAGAATGCGCACGACCTTTTCGAGCTGCTCGTCGAGCAGCTTCGGCGGCGTCTCGGCGATCTTCTCCTCGAGTCCGAGCGCCACGACGCCGTGGACCGCGGAGAACAGTGTTCGCGCCAGGGACTCGCGCGCCTCTTGTCCGGTTCCGGGCAGCAGATGCTCCAGCGGCGCGTCCAGCCTATGGAACAGACGATTGCGCGCGTCGACATACCACTGCGGCGGCGCGGTCCCCTTAGGCAGGCGATGCTCGAAGAGGGCGCGCCAGCTCGGCTCTTCGCGTCGCGCGAAACTCAAATAGGTTCGCGCCATCGTCTGCAGCGCCTGCTCCGCGTCGGCGTCTCCCAGCGCCGCCTCGATCGCGGCGTCAAGCCGGTGCAACGTGCGCGCGTTGACGCGCAGGATCAATTCGTCGAGGTCGTCGAAGGCCGTGTAAATGGCGCCGAGCGCGCAGCCCGCCGCCGCGGCGAGGTCGCGCGCCTTGAGGCCCGCGAGGCCCTGAGCGGCGATCGTCTCCTGCGCGGCCTCGATCAGTCGCTGGCGGAGTTGGGTCCTGCGGTCGCCCCCCGCTTCGGTCATTTTCTCGTTCAAGGGACGTTCTCTCCCATCGTTCTTGAACATCGTTCATTTTTTGGTTGACGGCGCAGCAAAAGCGCTGCAGTGTCTATTATGAACACAGTTCATGGCGAAAGGCTGACCTTCAACGCCCATTGCAACGCGCCCGACTTGACCGATCCTTAAGGGTGATCGGCGAAAGTCTCGACGCCCCTTCCCGGAAGTTCGGACATGACGCATTCGCTTCTCGTTTCGCGGCGTTTCGCGCCGTTGTTCTGGCGTCAGTTCTTCGCGGCCTTCAACGACAATTTCTTGAAGAACGCGCTGGTGCTCCTGATCCTGGCTCACGCGGCCGAGAGCGGAGCGTCACTGGTCACGCTCGCCGGCGCCGCTTTCATCGCGCCGTTCTTTCTTCTGTCGGCGATCGGCGGCGAGATGGCCGACAAATACGACAAGGCGCGGGTCGTGCGCTGGCTCAGCGTCGCGGAGATCGGCGTGGCGGCATTGTCCGCGATCGGTTTTCTGTTCGCAAATATCCCGACGCTCTTTGGCGCGCTCATCCTCTTTGGCGTCACCGGCGCGCTGTTCGGTCCCGTCAAATACGGAATCCTGCCCGATCATCTGACCCGGGAGGAGCTTCCCGCGGGCAATGCGCTGGTTGAAAGCGCCACCTTTTTCGCGATTTTGACCGGCACGATCGCCGGCGGCATGGCGCTCCACGTGGGCGACGGGATTATCCTCGCGACGGGAGTCATGGTCGTCGCGGTCCTTGCCCTTGGCGCCGCCTGGCTCATTCCTCCCACGCGGCGCGCCGATCCGGATCTCGAGATCGACGCGAATATTTTCCGCTCGACGTTCAAACTGCTGCGGCATCTGCGCGCGCAACCCGAACTGCGGCGGCTTGCGATCGTAACGAGCCTCTTCTGGCTGTTCGGCTCTATCGCCATGGCGCTGGCGCCAGCGCTCATCGTCCAGAGGCTGCACGGCGCGGAACTCGTCGTCAGCATCCATCTTGCGCTATTTGCGGTTGGCATCGCCGTCGGGTCGGGTCTTGCCGCCTTCCTGCTCAAGGGCAAGATCGTGCTGCTGCCGTCCGCCGCCGGCGCCGCGCTCGTCGCCTTCGGATCGGCCGACCTCGGCCTTGCGCTGTTCCTTTCGCCGGCGCCTGACGCATCGGCGGCGCTGCTGCCGCAAGCCTATTTCGCGCAGCCGCTCGCATGGCGCGCCGCGATCGATCTGTCGCTGCTCGCGATCGCCGGCGGCCTGATGATCGTTCCGTCCTTCGCCGCGATTCAGGCGCAGAGCGCGCCGCAACAGCGCGCGCGCACCGTCGCCGCGGTCAATGTGCAGAACGCCGCCTTCATGGCGCTGGGCGGCGTCGGCGTGGCGGGTCTGCAGAGCTTGGGCGTCTCCTTCGCCGCGCTGCTGACGGGGCTGGCCGTCGTCTCGTTCATCGCGTCGATCTGGATCGTCAAGGCGGTGGTCGTATCGCCGCTGCAGGATTTGCTGTCGATCTACTTTCGCGCCTTTTATCGGCTCGAAGCGAAAGGGCTCGAAAATTTCGACGCGGCCGGGCCCAATCCGATTGTCGCGCTCAATCATGTGAGCTTTCTCGACGCCGCCGCCATTCTCGCCGTCATGCCGAAGCAGCCGGTCTTCGCCGTCGACCGCGAGATCTCCAAGAAGTGGTGGGCGAGGATGTTTCTGAAGTTCGTCCGCGCCATTCCACTCGATCCCGCGAATCCGCTGGGCGCGCGCACGCTCATCAACGCCGTCAGAGACGGCAATCCGCTCGTCATCTTCCCGGAAGGCCGGCTCACCGTCACCGGCAGTTTGATGAAGGTCTACGACGGCGCCGGGCTGATCGCGGAGAAATCCTCCGCGATGGTCGTCCCCGTGCGCATCGACGGCGCCGAGGCGACGATGTTCTCGCGGCTGACGCGCGAACAGGCGCGCCGGCGGTGGTTCCCAAAATTCACGCTGACCGTGCTCGAACCCGTCCGGCTTGGCGTCGACGATGCGCTGAAGGGCAAGGCGCGGCGGATGGCCGCCGGCGCGGCGCTCTATCAGATCATGTCGGATCTGCTGTTTCGAACGACGAACGTCGATCGCACGCTATTTGAAGCGGTCGTCGAAGCGTCGCGCACGCATGGGCTCTCGCGCGTCGCGCTGGAAGACCCGATCGCCGGCGCGTTCAGCTATCGCAGGCTCCTCATCGCAACGCGCGCGCTCGCCGGCAAGATCGCCGCGATCGGCAATCCTGGCGACGCGATCGGACTCATGGTGCCTAACGCCAATGGCGCGGGCGTTTCCTTCCTTGCGGTCGTTTCAGCCGGGCGCACGCCGGCCATGATCAATTTCACCGCGGGCGCCGCCAACATACTCGCCGGTTGCGAGGCGGCGCAGGCGCGGACCATTCTGACGTCGCGCGGCTTCATCGAGAAAGCCAAGCTCGAAAAACTCGTCGCGGCGCTCGAAGAAAAAGTTGCGATCGTCTATCTCGAGGATCTGCGCGCGCACGTTTCCTTCGTCGACAAGCTCGACGCCTTTCGGCGCTTTCGCCGGCCCGTCGTGACGCGCAAGGCCGACGACATGGCGGCGATTCTTTTTACTTCCGGTTCGGAGGGCGCGCCAAAGGGCGTGGCGCTATCGCATAAGAACATGCTGGCCAATGCGGCGCAGGCCGCCGCGCGCATCGACTTCGGACGCACGGACAAGGTCTTCAACGTGCTGCCGATGTTTCATTCCTTCGGGTTGACGGTCGGCTTCATGCTGCCGCTCATCTCCGGCGTTCCGGTCTACCTCTATCCCTCGCCCTTGCACTACCGCATCGTGCCGGAGCTCGTTTACGGCTCGAACGCGACGATCCTTTTTGGCACCGATACTTTTCTCGCCGGCTACGCCCGCGCGGCGCACGCTTATGATTTCCGCTCGATCCGCTACGTCATCGCCGGCGCCGAGCCCGTGAAGCAATCGACGCGCGATTTGTGGATGGAAAAATTCGGCGTGCGCATCCTCGAAGGCTATGGCGTTACGGAAGCCGCGCCGGTGCTTGCGCTCAACACGCCGATCTTCAACAAGTTCGGCGCCGTCGGACGACTGATGCCGGGCGTCGAACACAGACTCGAACCTATGCCTGGCGTCGAGGGCGGCGGACGCCTCCTTGTGCGCGGACCCAATGTCATGATGGGCTATCTGAAAGTGGACAAGCCCGGCGTGGTGCAGCCGCCGGAGAACGGCTGGCACGACACCGGCGACATCGTCACGATCGATGCGCAGGGTTATGTGACGATCAAGGGCCGCGCCAAGCGGTTCGCCAAGATCGGCGGCGAGATGGTCTCGCTCGCGGCGATCGAACAGCTCGCGGCGGAACTTTGGCCCGGCGCGCTCTCGGCGGCCGCAACGGAGATCGACCCGCGCAAAGGCGAGAGAATCATTCTCATCACCCAGCACAAGGACGCGACGCGCGCGGATTTCCAAGCTTATGCGAAATCGAAAGGCGCCGCCGATCTGATGATCCCCACGGAAATCCTGGTTGTCGAACAGGTGCCGCTGCTCGGTTCCGGCAAGATCGACTTTGCGGCCGTGACCAAACTCGTGCGCGAGCGCGGCCGCTATATTCTGTCCACTCCGCGGCTGCCGAACGGCCTGCACGGGCGCATCGACGGCAGCGCCACGATATCGGCGTGAACGGCTTTGTCGTGTAAGCTAAGGCCTCTCATCGTGCGAAGCGCTTGGCAATTCGCGTCACCCGAGGCCCCTATCCTGAGGAGCCCTCAAAGAGGGCGTCTCGAAGGACGAGGGCCGAAGACGAATGCCTGAGATGTCTGCGTCTGCGGACGCGCTCTACGTCCAAAACGGCGCCAGTTTCTTCAGCCGTTTTTCGCTCTTTCTTGCATGCGCGACGCCTTGCTGCGCCGCATGCGCGAACCAGCCGCGGATAAATCCGGAGGCGCGGGCGGCGTCAGGATGTTCGGCGTCGACGCGGTCGAGCAGCACGTTCGCCACCTCCATATCGTTGAAGACGCCCAACTGGTCCTGCATGTCGCCGAGCGCATGCAGATAGGCGCGCGCGGCCTTGCGATCGTCAAAGAGGCTTTCGAAAAATTCCGCGCCATAGCGCGCCTTTTTCAGCGCGATGCGGACCCGGTGCCGGTCTTCGGCCGAGAGCTGCGCGAAGTTCTTGCTCTTCTTCAAGAGCCGCTTGCGCAGGCGGGTGAGCGCGCGCGCGGCGAAAGCGCAGGCCGAGCCCGGTTCGCGCATCTGCGGCGCGATCTCCCAATCTCGCCGCGCGATCGTCAGGCGCAGGTCTTCGACGAACTGCGACGTTTCTTTCGACGACAGCTTGTCATGCGCGGCGCCGTAGGTCTTTTCCCGAAACGATTTGATCGCATCGGTCAGCGCATGAAAGCTCGGGTCGTCGCCGAGCGCCTCGCCCGGGCCGGCTTTGATCGTCGCGCTAAAGACGTCCCAGTCGCGCGCGTCGCCGAGAACGGAAGCGATGGTTTTGGCGCGCTCGCGCGCGTCCTCGAGCGCCGGCCCGGCGAGGGAGGGCTGCAACAGTCCGATCGCCGCCCGCAGTCGGCGCAGGGCGACCCGCATCTGATGCACGCTTTCCGGCGCGCTCGATGTTTGAAGAAGCGGGATATTGGCGAGAAAATGCTCGAGCGAGGCGGAGAAAATGGCCGCGGCGGCGTCCTCGAGCGCATCATCCTGCGAAAGCTCGATCGCTTTCGCCTTGATCGCCGCCGGCGCGTCGGCGGAATCGGTCTCCCCCGCGCCATGGGGCGCGCTTGCATTCGCTGGTTCGGTCGAACGCTCCATAAGACGCTCTACGGCAGGTTTATCGCACACATAGGATTCGGCGCGCGCGGCGCAACATTATGCGCGCCGCCTCCGGTCCCTCAAGCTCTTGATTAATACGTCCGCGCTTGCTTTATCGCGGCGCAACATCTTTCTCGGGAGCTGCGCCTTATGTCGACTTGGCCAAACTACGGCAAAATCACTGGTCCGATCGTGCTGATCGGCTTCGGCTCCATCGGCCGAGGCATTTTGCCGCTGATCGAGCGCCACTTCGATTTCGACAAGTCGCGCTTCACCGTCATCGACCCGGTCGATACGCATCGCCGTCTGCTCGACGAGCGCGGCATCGCGTTTTTAAAGACAAGCCTCACCCCCGAAAACTACCGTGAGGTTTTGACGCCGCTGCTGACCAAGGGCGATGGCCAGGCGTTCGTCGTCAATCTCTCCGTCGACGTTTCGTCGCTCGCGATCATGAAGCTCGCGCGGGAGCTGAAGGCGCTTTACGTCGACACCGTCATCGAGCCCTGGCCGGGCTTCTATTTCGACAAGAGCATGGGCAATGAGGCGCGCACCAATTACGCTCTGCGCGAGACGGTGCTCGATGAGCGGCGCAAGAATCCGGGCGGCTCGACCGCCGTCTCCTGCGTCGGCGCCAATCCCGGCATGGTGTCCTGGTTCGTCAAGCAGGCGCTCGTCGATATCGCGCGAGACACGGGCGCGCTCGACAAGGAGCCCAGCACCCGCGCCGAATGGGGCGCGCTCGCGCAGAAGCTCGGCGTCAAGGGCATCCATATCGCCGAACGCGACACGCAGCGCGCGCGCGATCCGAAGCCGCGCAACGTCTTCGTCAACACCTGGTCGGTCGAAGGCTTCGTCTCCGAGGGCATGCAGCCCGCCGAACTCGGCTGGGGGACGCATGAGAAGGGCCTGCCCGACATTGGCCGCACGCATCCGACGGGCTGCGGCGCGGCGATCTATCTGCTCTCGCCCGGCGCCAACACCCGCGTGCGCTCATGGTGCCCGACGCCCGGCGCGCAATATGGCTTTCTCGTCACGCATAATGAGTCGATATCGATCGCCGATTTCCTGACGGTGCGCGACGGCTCGGGACAGGCGATCTATCGTCCAACCTGTCACTACGCCTATCATCCCGCCGACGACGCGGTGCTGTCGCTGCATGAACTGTTCGGCGCCGCCGGCAAGATGCAGGAGAGCTGGAAAATTCTCGACGAGCATGAAATCGTCGACGGCATCGACGAACTCGGCGTGCTGCTCTACGGCCACGCGAAGAACGCCTATTGGTTCGGATCGCAACTTTCGATCGAGGAGACTCGCGACCTCGCGCCGTATCAGAACGCGACGGGGCTTCAGGTGTCGTCCGCCGCGCTCGCCGGCATGGTCTGGGCGCTCGAAAACCCGGAGGCCGGCATCGTCGAGGCCGACGAGGTCGACTACAAGCGCTGCCTCGACGTGCAGCTGCCTTATCTCGGCCCGGTGAAGGGCTATTACAGTGAGTGGACGCCGCTGGACGGTCGTCCGGGGCTGTTCCCGGAAGACATCGACCAGGACGACCCCTGGCAGTTCAAGAATTTTCTGGTGCGCTGAGCGCGCAACAGATGGATTGAGGGGAGGCGCGCCGCCGAAAGCCGGCGCGCCTTTTCCGTTCAGCAGCCGCACTTGCATGGCGCGCATGTTCTCTATATGTTCTTAGCCAGGTTTCCGCCATGGCGCGACGGCGACGCTCGCGACGGCGGCGGCAAAGGTTGGCGAACATGGGGCGTGCGGTTCAATCGGTAAGGGAGACGACGGGCGCGCCGCCGGGCGACCCGGCTTCCTTCGTCGAGGCGGAGCGCCGGCGCGGGCGCGGGACTCTGTCGAAGCGCAGCGGCCGCTTCGAGAAGGAGACGCGCGAAGAAACCGACGACGGCTGGGGGTCGCTGGAGAGCCTCGAAGCGCTCAAGACCAATTTCCACGTCGAGAAGCCGCGCACGATCATCACCAGGAACGATTCGCCCGACATTTCCTTCGATCGTTCGATCAATCCCTATCGCGGCTGCGAGCATGGCTGCGTCTATTGTTTCGCGCGCCCGACGCACGCCTATATGGGCTTTTCGCCCGGCCTCGATTTCGAGACCGAGATCTTCGTCAAGGAGGGCGCCGCGCAGCTTCTCGAACGCGAATTGTCGGCCCCGGGCTATGCGCCGAAGACGATCGCCATCGGCACCAACACCGACCCCTATCAGCCTGCGGAGAAGAGCCATCGCGTGATGCGCTCGATCCTTGAAGTGCTGGCGCGCGCCAATCATCCGGTCGGCATCGTGACGAAGTCGGCGCTCGTATTGCGCGATCTCGATCTACTCGCGCCCATGGCGGCCAAGGGCCTGGCGAAGGTCGCGATCTCCGTGACGACGCTCGACCGCAAGCTTGCGCGCCTCATGGAGCCGCGCGCCGCCACACCTGAGCTGCGGCTCGAGGCGCTAGAAAGGCTTAGCGCCGCCGGAGTGCCGACCGCGGTGATGACGGCGCCGATCATTCCCGCCATCAATGATGACGAGATCGAGCGGATTTTGACGCGGGCGCATGCGGCGGGCGCGCGCGAGGCCGGCTATGTGCTGCTGCGCCTGCCGCTCGAATTGCGCGACCTCTTCACCGAATGGCTCCTCGCGCATTTTCCTGACAGGGCGCGCCGCGCCCTGGCGCTCGTTCGTTCGACCCGCGACGGCAAGCTTTATGACTCCGCTTTCGGAACCCGCATGAAAGGCGAAGGCCCCTACGCCTGGATGATCGGCCGGCGCTTCGAACTCGCCGCAGCCCGGCGCGGCTTCGCGCAGAAAGCGAAGCTGCGGACGGATCTTTTCGAGCCGCCGCGCCGCGCGCCGCAACAGCTCAGCCTGTTCTGACCAAATTTTTGGGCGCTCGTCTCCCGCCCGACCGTCCGACCCGGCTGATTTTTCTTTGGAACGCCGCCGCAGGCGACGTCCTTCGGCTTGCCAGCGGCGGGCTCTCCGAGCTTTATTCGCGAGCGGCTCCTGCGCCCCATGACGCGCCAGGATCGCGCGCGATCGGGCGGGGGGAGCGTTTGGTGACGGTCAGCGGGCCCACTTTCCGGCTGGAGGGACAGCTGCGCCGGCAGGGCGTCTGGCCGATCGCCGGCGTCGATGAAGTGGGACGCGGGCCGCTCGCCGGACCGGTCGCGGCCGCGGCGGTGATTCTCGACCCCGACCGGCGGCCGCGCGGGCTCGACGATTCGAAGGCGCTCAACCAGGCGCAGCGCGAGGAGGCGTTCGAGCGGATCATGGCCAGCGCGCTCGCGGTCAGCGTCGCTTTCGTCACAGCCGCCGAAATCGACCGCATCAATATCCGGCAGGCGTCGCTCGCGGCCATGGCGCGCGCCGTGGCGGGTCTTACCCACGCGCCCGCCTATCTTCTCGTCGACGGCAACGACAGGCCGCCGGTCAGTTGCCCCTGCCGTTTGATCGTCAAGGGCGACGCCACCGCGCTCTCCATCGCCGCAGCGTCGATCGTCGCCAAGGTCGCGCGCGACGCCATGATGCGGCGTCTGGCCGCCCATTATCCGCAATATGGCTTCGAGACCAACGTCGGCTACGCCGCGCCGCGCCACCTCGAAGCGCTGGCGCTGCATGGCGCGAGCCCGGCGCACCGGGTCAGCTTTGCGCCATGCTCGAGGCCAGCCGAAATGCTCCAGATTGGCGCGCTGGACGCGTCACTGTCGCCGGCGAAGACGCCTGACCAGGACGCATAATTTGGATTAAGGCGGTCCGGTTGATTTCGGCGCTCGAAACGAGCGTCGAGAATGGCTGCAAGCTGCTCGACCAATATGGCGCGAACGCGCGGGAGCAACGCCGTCAACTATTCGCTAACCTTTTTATTTCCTTAAGACTTCCGTTCGAAAAAGAGACGCGCTGCTTTTCTCGCTCTAAACGCGGCTTTTACCTCCCTACGTCACTATCGCGCCTGTTGAGTAGCGTTGGTGGTGTTGAGTTCATGCGTAGCGCGCGCGTCGGGGCGGCTCGCCTCAAAGCCCGAAATCAGGTCACGCGTATCGGGCGCTCCAGACATGGGCCGCTCCGCGCGACGGCGCGCAACGAAATCCTCAGCGGCGACTGCGTCGCATCGATGGAGCGATTGGCGGACGAGAGCGTCGATCTCGTCTTCGCCGATCCGCCCTACAATCTGCAGCTCGCCAATCCTCTGCATCGTCCGGACCAGAGTCTCGTCGACGCTGTCGATAACGACTGGGACAAATTCGCGAATTTCGCCGCCTATGACGCCTTCACGCGCGACTGGCTGGCAGAGGCGCGTCGGCTGATGAAGCCTTCGGCGACGATTTTCGTCATCGGCTCCTATCACAATATCTTCCGCGTCGGCGCGATCATGCAGGACCTCGGCTTCTGGATCCTGAACGACATCGTCTGGCGCAAGAACAATCCGATGCCGAACTTTCGCGGCCGCCGCTTCACCAACGCCCATGAGACGATGATCTGGGCGGCGCGCGACCAGAGCGCGAAGAACTACACTTTCAATTATGAGGCGCTGAAAGCCGCGAACGAGGATTGCCAGGTGCGCTCCGACTGGCTGCTGCCGATCTGCGCAGGGACCGAGCGCCTCAAGGATGGCGCAGGCCGTAAGACCCATCCGACGCAAAAGCCGGAGGCGCTGCTCGCGCGCGTCATTCTCGCCGCGTCAAAACCCGGCGATCTTGTGCTCGATCCATTCTTCGGCTCGGGAACGACCGGCGCCGTCGCCAAGCGCTTGGGGCGCGATTGGCTCGGCATCGAGCGCGACGGCGATTATCGCGCGGCGGCTCATGCGCGGATCGCCGCGGTCCAACCCTTGCCGGATGAGGCGATCGCGACCGCGCCCTCAAAACGCGCCGAGCCGCGCATCGCCTTCGCGAGTCTTGTCGAAGCGGGACTGATTCAGCCTGGCGCCGCGCTCACCGACGCCAAGAGACGGCATGTGGCGCTGGTGCGCGCCGACGGCGCGCTGTCGCTCTCAGGATTTGTCGGCTCGATCCACAAGACCGGCGCGCTGGCGCAGGGCCTCCCGGCCTGCAACGGCTGGACCTTCTGGCATTATGAAGAAAAGGGCGCGCTCGCGCCGATCGACGACCTGCGCGCGCAAGCGCGCGAGCGTCTGCGGGTCGCGGCGGAATAATATCCGTCATTGCGAGGAGCGGAGCGACGAAGCAATCCAGAGCTTTGGGCGCGACTCTGGATTGCTTCGCTTCGCTCGCAATGACGGCCTTATGCCAGAAAGCCTGCGTAGAAGCCGACGAGCAGCACGATCCCGATGAAGCCGCGATAGAAGACGAAGGGCCAGGCGGAAAAACGTTCGAGAATTCGCAGCAGGCCCCAGATTGCGACGAAGGCGGAAAGCGACGCGACGAAGAGCCCCAGCGTCAGCACCGCCCAGCCGTGGAAATCGAGCTGGGCCTTGTGCAGCTCCCACAGCTCCTTCAGTCCGGCTAGAGCGATCGCCGGCAGGCCAAGCAGGAAGGAAAAGCGCGCGGCTTCCTCGCGCCTTAAGTCGAGGAAAAGCGCCGCGGTCAGAGTGGAGCCCGAACGCGAGACGCCTGGAATCAACGCGCCGACCTGCGCGAAGCCGACGATCATCGCATCCTTCAAGGTGACATGTTCGAGCGTGCGCTTGTGGTTGCAATAGAGTTCGGCGATGGCGAGCAGCGCCGCCATCACGATCGAGGAAATGCCGATCACCGGCAGCGTGCGCAGCGGCGAGCCGCAAGTGTTTAGCGTATGTGACAGCGCCATGCCGGCGAGGCCGATCGGCACTGTCGCGAGCGCGATCCAGACGACGAAGCGAAAGGTCCAGTCGTTGAAATCGCGTCGCACGAGCGCGCGAACGGAGCCTTCGGCCAGCGCGCGGATGTCGCTCCAGAAATAGCTGACGACGGCGGCGAGCGCGGCGAGCTGCATCGCGGCGGAGAAGGCGGAGCCGGGGTCCTTCCAGCCCAGAAGCGCCGGCACGATGCGCATATGCGCGGTCGAGGAGATCGGCAGCAGCTCGGTGATGCCCTGCACCACGCCAAGGACGGCGACTTTCATATAGCCGAGATCGACGAACCCCGTGTCGAGCCCATTCGTGCAAGCGGTCGCCATAGAGGCCCCTCGTCTCGTTGCGGCCCCGCGACGAATCACGACGGCGCCGAGCGACTCCGACTTCTGACAAACAAGCAGGCCACGATCAAGGCGAGCCGCCGAGGCAATCGGGTGAAGGCTGGGGGTTCGCGCATCCCTCCCCTTTACGGGGAGGGTGGCCCCGCGAAGCGGGGCCGGGTGGGGTGATACCGCTCGCCGCCGCGCGACGAGAACCCCCACCCGGCGGGCTGCGCCCGCCGACCTCCCCGCAAGGGGGAGGTATTTCGCGGGCCTTCACGAGATCAGCGAAACAGAGCGGCGGTCTTCAGGAGCGTGATCCAGACGCCCCAGGCGAGCGGCGCGCCGACGGCGGCCCAGGCGAGGCCCATCAGAAGCGCTCCGCCGTTGGGGAGACGCGCGGCGCGTGCGGCGGCCGGCGGATCCTCATCCGCGGCGCTCGGCTCCCGCGCCTCTTCGACAAAATCCTCGAAGTCGGCGTGGACCTCGTCCTCTTCCTTGACGACCTCGGCGACGGTGACGTGTTTTTGCGCCGCCACCTCTTCGTCGCTCATGTAATATTTCTCGGCGCACGGCCGCACGAGGAGATTGCAGAGGAGCCCGCAGAGCAGCAGGCCGGCGAGAACATACATCGTCTGATTATAGGCGTCCTCGCGCGGCGCGCCGACGCTCAACTGATATTCGCGAATGTAATTGACGAGCACCGGCCCGAGCACGCCCGCGGTCGACCAGGCGGTCAAAAGCCGGCCATGGATGGCGCCGACATGGTGCGTGCCGAAAATGTCGGCGAGATAGGCGGGGATCGTGGAAAAGCCGCCGCCATACATGGTGATGATGAACGCGAAGAGCAGAACGAAGACGCCGACCATTCCGCCTTTCGCCGCAAAGGGGATCGCCGAATAAAGCGCAAGGCCGGCGACGAAGAAGATCGCGTAAGTGAGCTTGCGGCCGAACCTGTCGGAGGCCGACGCCCAGCCGATGCGCCCGCCGATGTTGCAGAGGCTCAAAAGGCCCGTGAAGCCCGCGGCGATCGCGGCGATCTGCTTCTTCTGATCGGCGTCGAGCTGGTCGAATCCGACGTCCAGCCCGATCAGCCTGCCGCCGAAAACTTCCTGCAGCATTGGCGAGGCCATGCCGAGAACGCCGATGCCCGCTGAAACATTGAGGCAAAGCACGCCCCAGAGCAGCCAGAACTGCGGCGTCTTCCAGGCGACGTCGAGATGCACATGGCGATGCGTCATCATGCCGTTCATGCCCGCTGTGGGAGGCGTGAAGCCGTCCGGCGCCCAGCCCTGGGGCGGCACCCGATAGCTGAGCGCGCCGGCGACCATGAAGGCGAAATAGATCGCCGCCAGCGTGACGAAGGTCTGCCAGACGCCGGGCGACGCCGGCGTGGCGTAAATGCTCATCAGCCGGTCGGCGAGCGGCGCGCCGATCATCGCGCCGCCGCCAAAGCCCATGATGGCGAGACCTGTCGCGAGGCCGCGCCGGTCGGGGAACCATTTGATCAGCGTCGAGACGGGGGAGATATATCCGAGCCCCAGGCCGACGCCGCCGATCACGCCGGAGCCGATCCACAGCAAGAGGATCTGATGCAGATAGACGCCGAGCGCCGAGATGAGCAGGCCGCCGCACCAGCAGCAGGCCGCCGCGAGTCCCGCCTTGCGCGGCCCCGCCGTCTCCAGCCAATGGCCGAACACCGCCGCGGAAGAACCGAGAAACACGAAGAACAGCGTGAACGTCCACCCGAGCCAGCTGATCTTCCAGTCGCAATCGGTGGCGACGAGCGTCGCGAAAAACCCGAGCGTTTGCGGGCATTCCTTCGGCTGCGCGCCGCCGACCACGCGAGAGAGCGGCAGCCAGAAGACTGAGAAGCCGTACGCCATGCCGATGCACAGATGAATGGCGAGCGCCGCCGGCGGCGCGAGCCAGCGATTGAAGGCAGGCGATGCGATGGTGCGCTCGCGGCTCAGGAAGTCGGATCGGGCGATGGCGGCGGCGGTCATTAATGCTTCCCGAGCTAAAATGTAGCCTCGCGGTTATCGCGTATGCGCGGAGCCCGGCACAAGTCCGGACTGCACAAAGCAATCTTCATGCAGAGGAGCCGCCGCGAGCTTTCATTGGAGCGCGTCATGGCCGGGCTTGTCCCGGCCATCCACGAAGGCGATCGCGCCTATACGGCAGGCCGACTTGAACTGGCGCCGCGTCATGCCCGCGACAAGCGCGGGCATGACGCAAAGAGGGGAGGCGCCTACGCCTCAGACCGCCGCCTTCTCGATGATATGGGCGAGATCGGTCATGATGGCGTTGAGGTCGTAGTTCTTCGGCGTGTAGACGGCCGCGACGCCGGCTTCGCGCAGGAGCTTTTCATCGGCTGGCGGAATGATGCCGCCGACGACGAGCGGCGCGTCGACGCCTTCCTGCTTCATCAGCTTGATCACCTCATGCGCCAGCGTCACATGCGAGCCTGAAAGAATGGAGAGGCCGATGCAATGCGCGCCTTCCTTCTTCGCGGTCTCGACGAGTTCGGCCGGCGTCGAGCGGATGCCGGCGTAGATCACATCGAAGCCGGCGTCGCGCGCGCGCACCGCGATCTGCTCGGCGCCGTTCGAGTGACCATCGAGGCCGGGCTTGCCGACCAGGAATTTCGCCCGCTTGCCGAGCTTCTGCGAGACGCGCTCGACTTCGCCGCGCACCGCGTCGAGCGCGCCGCCGACCTGACGCGCCGTCGACGAGACCCCCGTCGGCGCGCGATATTCTCCGAACACGCCGCGCAGCACATTGCCCCATTCGCCGGTGGTGACGCCCGCCTTCGCCGCGGCGATCGACGGCTCGACCATGTTGCGGCCTTCTTTCGCCGCGCGCGCCAGTGCTTCGATGGCGGCCTGCGCGGCCTTCTGATCGCGGGCTTCGCGCCAGGCTTTCAGCCGGGAGATCTGTTCGGCCTCGACATGTTCCGGCACGACCATGATCTGATCCTCGCCCGAGGCGAGCGGCGACGGCTCGCCGCCGGTGAATTTATTGACGCCGACGACGATCTGTTCGCCGGCCTCGATCGACTCGAGTCGCGCGGTGTTCGCCTCGACGAGCTTCGATTTCATATAGCCGATCTCGACCGCCGCGGCCGCGCCGCCGAGGTCTTCGATCTTCCTGAGTTCGGCTTTCGCCTCGGCCTTCAGTTCGGCGACCTTGCGGGCGATCTCGGGATTGCCGTCGAAGATGTCGCCATATTCCAGGAGGTCCGTCTCATAGGCCATGATCTGCTGCATGCGCAGCGACCATTGCTGGTCGAAGGGCCGCGGCAGGCCGAGCGCCTCGTTCCAGGCCGGCAGCTGCACGGCGCGCGCGCGCGCGTTCTTGGAGAGCACGACGGCGAGCATCTCGATCAATATGCGGTAAACGTTGTTTTCCGGCTGCTGCTCGGTGAGGCCGAGCGAATTTACCTGCACGCCATAGCGGAAGCGGCGAAGCTTCTCGTCCTTCACGCCGTAGCGCTCGCGCGTGATCTCCTCCCAGAGCTCCACGAACGCCCGCATCTTGCAGAGTTCGGTGACGAAGCGCATGCCGGCGTTGACGAAGAAGGAGATGCGGCCGACCACTTGCGCGAAATCCTCGTCCGAGATTTCGCCGGACTTCTTCACATTGTCGAGAATGGCGACGGCGGTCGCGAGCGCATAGGCGAGTTCCTGCGACGGCGTCGCGCCGGCTTCCTGCAGATGGTAGGAGCAGACATTGATCGGGTTGAACTTCGGACATTCCTTCGTCGTGAAGAGAATGAGATCCTGGGTCAGCCGCAGCGACTGCGCCGGCGGAAACACGTAGGAGCCGCGCGACAGATATTCCTTGATGATGTCGTTTTGCGTCGTGCCCTGCAGCTTTATGCGCGGCGCGCCCTGTTCCTCGGCGGCGGCGATGTAGAGCGCCATCAGCCACACGGCGGTGGCGTTGATGGTCATCGAGGTGTTCATCTCGCCGAGCGGGATGCCCTCGAAGAGCGTGCGCATGTCGCCCAGATGCGAAACCGGCACGCCGACCTTGCCGACTTCGCCGCGCGAGAGCGGATGGTCGCTGTCATAGCCCGTCTGCGTCGGCAGATCGAAGGCGATGGAGAGACCGGTCTGGCCCTTGGCGAGATTGGAGCGATAGAGCTTGTTGGACTCGCTCGCCGTCGAATGGCCGGCGTAGGTGCGGAACATCCAGGGCTTATCGCGGCGCGGCGCGGACATATCGTTCATATAGCGTCTCCTGCGCCGTAGCTAGCATGGGGTGGGCGCAGGCGGAAGACGGACGCTCGGCCGCAGCCCGGCGGGCGCCCTCCGTCAGCGCATTCCTGCAGCCATAGGGAAACGCTTGCCGATCCATCGGAATTTTCGCGCTATGAAGCGTGGCGGCGGCCTATTATAAGCTCCGCCGGAACTTTATTGGCGCCAGACCAGAGCGGAGGGAGCGAAACCTTGAGCGAGAAGAAAGACCTCTATGAGATGGGCGAGATTCCGCCGCTCGGGCATGTGCCGAAGAACATGTACGCCTGGGCGATCCGCCGCGAGCGGCAGGGGCCCCCGGAAACCGCCATGCAGATGGAGGTCGTGCCGACCTGGGAGCTCGACAGCCACGACGTGCTCGTTCTCGTGATGGCGGCGGGCGTTAATTACAACGGCGTCTGGGCCTCGCTCGGCGAGCCGGTGTCGATGTTCGACGTTCACAAAAATCCGTTTCATATCGCTGGCTCGGACGCCTCTGGCATCGTCTGGGCGGTGGGCTCCAAGGTGAAGCGCTGGAAGGTCGGCGACGAAGTCATCATTCATTGCAACCAGGATGACGGGGACGATGAGGAGTGCAACGGCGGCGACCCGATGTATTCGCCCTCGCAGCGCATCTGGGGCTATGAGACGCCCGACGGCTCCTTCGCCCAGTTCTGCCGCGCGCAGGACCGCCAGCTCATGGAGCGGCCCAGACATCTCGCCTGGGAGGAGGCCGCCTGCTACACGCTGACGCTGGCGACCGCCTATCGCATGCTTTTCGGCCACCAGCCGCATGAGCTGAAGCCGGGGCACAATGTGCTCGTCTGGGGCGCGTCAGGCGGCCTCGGAGTCTTCGCCGTGCAGATTTGCGCCGCCGTCGGCGCCAACGCGATCGGCGTGATCTCGGATGAAACGAAACGCGACTATGTCATGTCGCTCGGCGCCAAGGGCGTGCTCAATCGCAAGGACTACAACTGCTGGGGCCAGCTGCCAAAGGTCAATTCGCCGGAATTCCACGCCTGGACCAAGGAAGCGCGCAAATTCGGCAAGGCGATCTGGGACATCACCGGCAAGAAGGACGTCGACATCGTCTTCGAACATCCGGGCGAACAGACCTTCCCAGTCTCCTGCCTTGTCGCCAAGCGCGGCGGGATGGTGGTGTTCTGCGCCGGCACGACGGGCTTCAACCTGACCTTCGACGCGCGTTATGTCTGGATGCGACAGAAACGAATCCAGGGCTCGCATTTTGCGCATCTGAAACAGGCCTCTGCGGCCAATCAGCTGGTGCTGGACCGCCGCGTCGACCCCTGCATGTCGGAAGTGCTGGCCTGGGATAAGATTCCGCAAGCGCATATGAAGATGTGGCGCAACGAACACCTGCCCGGCAACATGGCGGTGCTCGTCATGTCGCCGAAGCCGGGCTTGCGCACGGTCGAAGACGTCGTGGACGCCTATAAGCAGAAGTAAGCCGCGGCGGCGGTCGGGGAATTACTCCACCTCGATCGTCGCCATCAGCCCGCCGCCGCCTTTCGTCTCGGCGTTGTCATTGCTCGTGTGATGGGGGATGTGGCAATGGATCAGCCACTTCCCTCGTTCCCGCGCCGTCCAGATGACGTCATAGCGCTGTCCGGGACCGACATTGACTGTGTCGGCGAGATAGCGCGCGCTTTTGGCCAGCGTCTCGCCGTCGCGCGCCACGACCTCAAATGGCCCTCCGTGAATATGCATCGGGTGGATGAAGCCGTTATTGGTGCCGATGAAGCGCACCTTGAGCGTTTCGCCGAGCTTCATGCGAATCGTCTCCGTCGACGGATATGACTTGCCGTTGATGGTGAAGTAGTTCGGCTGCATGCCGTCCATCGGCATCGCTGGGAACGTCAGGCCTTCGCGCCACAGCCATTCCTGCAGCTGCATGACATAGTCGTGGTCGGCGGAGACCTCCTCGGCGGGCGCTGCCGGGTCGATGATGAGCGCGCCATAGAGGCCAAGCGCCTGACTTCGGTCCGGCTCCGCGTGCGGGTGATAAAAATAAGTTCCGTGCTGATGCGCCGTGAACGCGTAGTCGAAATATCCGCCCGGCGGAATTGGCGGCTGCGTAATCTCGCTCGGCCCGTCCATCCCATTCGGCAGAACGAGCCCGTGCCAGTGAACGGTCGTGCCTTCCGGCAGCTCGTTGCGCACCCGGATGCGGACCCGGTCCCCTTCGCGAATATGGATGCGCGGCCCCGGTATCTGCTGGTTATACGCATAGGCGTCGACGGCGACGTTGGGAAGGATGCTCCAACGGATGACGGACGCGGTGAGTTCGAAGACCTTGACGCCGCCGTCCATGGCGAAAGGCAGCTCCCGATCGCCGCGGACGTCAATCGGAAAGCGCGCGCGCACGAGCCGCGAATTCGCGAAGCTCATCTCGCGCATCGCTTCGGCGCTCGTGTTGCGAAACATGAGCATTCCCGGCGGCATGATCAGCCCGCCCACCTCATGCGCTGAAAGCCCCATGTTCACCCAGTTGGCGGGCGCGACCATGCCGGTCGCGAGAACGACGAGAGACGTCAGGCTGAAAGCCGCGATCTGAGCGCTCGTCGCCTCCGACGTCGCATGCATATGCATGGAGGCGTGACCGGCGGCATGTGCATCGATGTCATGAGTCGGCGCTGATTCTTCGGCCGCGCCGGCGTGCTCGCTGTGAGCGTGATGCTCATGATGCGCAGCGTGTTCGCTCGACTCGGCGCTCTCCGCCGCTCCGGGCTCAACGGCTGTCGCGCGCTCCGTCATCAGCCCATGCTTCAGTCCCTGCGCGACCATCCAGACGTTTGACGGATAGGCCGTGACAAAGCCCGCCATCACGCCAAGCGACATGACGCCCCAGAAGATGAGCTCGGTGGGAACCATGGCGCGCATGTCATGGCCCATCATCAGGAAGCTCATGACCGGGGCCATGCCGGCCATCATGAAATTCATGCTGATGAATTCAGGAAAAAAGCTGCGCCGCACATTCTCCCAATAGGAGCCGCCCATCATTTCCTTCATGAAAAGCGACTGAAAGATGAAGAGTCCGAAGGCGAATCCGGCGAGATATTCGACAATGAGATCGAGCCACATCGGCAAGCCCATCCAGGCGACGATGACGGCGGCGAGGATGATGCCCGTCGCGTCGCCGGCGACGCAATGGATCGTGGAGCCGACGCCTTGCTTCCACAAAGGCCGCACGAACTGCTCATGCGCGCCGGGCCGCGGCTCCTTGTCAGCGAGGACATAAAGCAGAAGGCCGAACGGCCCCGTGTAGAGCGTGACGAGAATGAACCCCCATTTCATCACCACCGGTTCGGGATTCTTGTACCCATCGATGCCGACGTAGAGCGTGCAGACGGCTGTCAGCGCGAACCATGCGGCGAGGAAATAGTCGATCGGCAAGAGCAGGAGCGAATGCATATCGGTCTTCTCTCGAACTGGACTTAAAAACCGCGGCCGCACATCCGGTTTATCTGTTGATTTGGCTCAGATGCAAGATGAGCGGACGAGAGCGGCGGCTCAAGTCGCTTAAGCGGCGTTCGTTGCTTGACGGGTCTGATGCAAAGATGCAGTCTCGACCCATAAATCATACTCGACGCAGGCGCGGGCCACGGCGCCGGGTCGGGGGCTGCAAGGCGGAGCGGCGGATGCTTGAAGCGCGCAATCTCACCAAGCATTACGACGGCGCTGACGCGCCGGCGCTCGACCGCTTGAATTTGACCGTGCCGCCGGGCGAGGTGTTTTGCCTGCTGGGTCCAAACGGCGCCGGCAAGACGACGACGGTCAATCTCTTCCTGAACTTCATCCAGCCGACCGCCGGACAGGCGCTCGTCTGCGGGATCGACGCGGCGGTCGATCCGTCAGCGGCGCGCGCGCTTCTCGCCTATATACCCGAGCAGGTGATGCTCTATGGCGCCCTGACGGGCCTCGAGAATCTGCAGTATTTCACCGAAATCTCCAGCGCCGAGGCGCCGCGCGAGACGCTTCTTTCCCTGCTCGCCGCGGCCGGCCTGCCGGACGACGCGGCCAGTCGCGCCGTGCGCTTCTATTCGAAGGGCATGCGCCAGAAGGTCGGCGTCGCCATCGCGCTGGCGCGGCGCGCGCAGGCGCTGGTGCTCGATGAACCGACGTCGGGTCTAGATCCGCTCGCGGCCAACGAATTCGCCACGCTGATCGAGCGGCTGCGCAAGGATGGCATGGCGGTGCTGATGGTCACGCACGACCTCTTCCTCGCCAAGCAATGCGGCACGAGGATCGGCATCATGGCGCAGGGGCGTCTCGCGTCCGTCTTCGGCGCCGAGGACGTCGATCATCTCGGGCTGGAGCGCGCCTATCTCGATCTCTTTGCGAGGGCGGCGTGAGCGATCTCGTCCTCGCGCCGCTTGCTACGGCCGCGCCGAAGAAGAGCCGCTGGCGCGTCATGCGGGCGGTGGCCGCCAAGGAATGGTTGGAGCTCTTCCGCGACCGCCGCCTCGTCTGGCTCGGCGCCTTCATCGTGGCGCTGATGCTCGCCGCGCTCGCCTTCGGCTATGTCGAGAACGCCCGCTTACTTCGCGAGCGCGAGGCCGCGGCGAAAGCCGATCGCGAACTCTGGGTCGGGCAGAGCGCCAAGAACCCGCACGCCGCCGCGCATTTCGGGCAATACGCGTTCAAGCCGTTGAGCCCGCTGGCGCTCGCTGATCCCGGCGTCGACGCCTATGTCGGCTCGGCCGTATGGCTCGAGGCGCATAAGCAGAACGAGACCCAGTTCAAACAGGCGCGCGACGGCGGCGTCGGCGCGCGGCTTGGTTCGCTGTCGCTCGCCTTCATCCTGCAGACCATCGCGCCGCTCATCGTCATCCTCATGGGTTTCGCGAGTTTCTCGGGCGAGCGCGAGAGCGGCACGCTGAAACAGTTGCTGAGCGTCGGCGCTAGGCCGCGCGACATTCTCGCCGGCAAGGCGATGGCGCTCATCGGCGCCATTTTCGCGCTGCTCGCGCCGGCCTTCGTCGGCGCGGCGCTCGCCCTTCTCTTTTTCGTCGATCGCGAGCGCCTGTCGCTCGCCGATCAATTCATCCGGCTCGCCGCGCTCGGCGCCGCCTATGCGGCCTATCTCGCGGGCTTCGCTTTCCTCGCGCTTGGCGTTTCGGCTTTGGCGAGAAACTCCCGCGCGGCGCTCGTCGCGCTGCTCGCCTTCTGGCTGGCCAATTCCTTCCTTGCGCCGCGGCTCGCGACGGACGCCGCGCGCGCCTTCGCGCCCACGCCGACCTCGCAGGAGTTTCGCGCCGCCATCGCGAAGGACAAGGCGAAGACCTTCGGTCATGACGAGAGCCATCCCGCCTTCATCGCCTTTCGAGACGAGACGCTGAAGAAATATGGCGTGTCGCGCGTTGAGGATCTGCCGGTGAGTTTCCGCGGCCTGACGCTGCGCAAGGACGACGAAAACGGCTATGCGATTTTCGACCGGCATTTCGGCGCGCTGCAGTCGGCCTACGACCGTCAGGACGCGCTGCGCGCCGCGGTCGGCTTCCTGTTTCCGCTTCTCGCGGTGAGGCCGATCTCGATGGCCTTCGCCGGCGTCGACAGCCGCGCCCAGTTCGACTTTGCTTCCGCCGCGGAGGCGCATCGGCGCGACATCCAGAACGATGTCAGCGACAACATCATCCACTTCGCGCACGACAGTAATTACGTCGCAGGGCCGGAGCTGTGGCGAAAGATCGCGTCATTCGCCTATCGGACGCCCGGCGCGGCCTTGGCGCTGGACCATAGCGCGCTGCCCATTCTCGGTCTGCTCGCCTGGCTCGCGCTCGCTTGCGCTTTCGCGATTTTCGCGGCGCGCCGGCTGCGGCCGGTGTGAGGCGCGCCATGATGTCCGCTTTCCTTGCAGGATTGCGTTTTGAGGCGCGCATCATGCGCCGGGATCACGCAATCTGGTTTGCGCTCATCGCCCTGATGAGCGTTGCGCTATTCGCGCTCGGCATGGGCGCGTCGCGCGTCTCCGCGCAGCAGGCGGCTATCGCGGCGGCGCGCGCCGACGAAACGCAGCGCATCGGTAGCCTTGAGAAGACGCTTGCGCAATTGCAGCAGGCCGACGCGTCCGGGAAGCCAACGCCGGAGCCGCCGCCCTATCGCGATCCGCGCAACGCCGCCTTCATGGGCGGCGGGCCCGCCGCGAAGGTCGCCGCGCTCGAGCCCGCGCCCTTGGCGCTCGTCGCGACAGGGCAGAGCGATCTGCTTCCGCCCGCGATCCGGGTGACCACCGGCTCGAAGGACGGCTTTCTCTTCGCCGACGAGATCGACAATCCCGCCAATCTGATGTCCGGCGCGACCGACCTCGCCTTCGTCGTCGTCTTCGTCTATCCGCTCGTCATACTGGCGCTGGCCTTCAATCTGCTCGCCGGCGAGCGCGAGCGGGGCACGCTGGCGATGACGCTCGCCTCGGCCCGGCGGCCGGGCGCGGCGCTCGCCGGAAAAGTCGCGGCGCGCGTCGCCGCGCCCATCGCCGCGATGCTGCTGGCTGTCGCGGCGGGCGTCTGGATTTTTGCAGGATGGGAGCGCGTCGCCTCTCCCGGCTTCGCCGCATTGCTCGTCCTGGTTCTGCTTTACGGCGTCTTCTGGGCGGCGCTCGCGGCCGCTGTCGACGGGCTCGGCCGCGGCTCGGCGTTCAACGCGCTGGCGCTGATCGGCGCCTGGGTGGCGATCACCATGATCCTGCCCGCCGCGATCAACAGCCTCGCGGCCTTCGCCCATCCGGCCCCCTCCCGCATCGACATGGCGCTCGCCGCCCGCGCCGCCTCGACCGACGCCGATCGCGCGCGGGACGCCTCGCTCGCGCGCTACGCCCAGGAGCATGGCGAGACGGGGCGGCCAAGGGGCGGCCCGCAGGAGATGACGCTGCGCCGTCTCGCGACGCAGGAGGCCGCCTTTCAGCGCGTCGAGGCGATCGTCGCCGATCATGACGCGCAGCTTGCGCGCCAGCGCGACATGGCCGACAGGCTCGGCTATCTCTCGCCGGCCTATCTGACCTATCAGGCGATGGCCGACGTCGCCGGCGCCGGCGAGGCGCGCTCTCGGGCGTTCCTCGACCGGATACGCGCCTTCCATGTCGACTGGCGCGATTTCTTCCTCTCCCGCGCCAGGGCCGGCGCGTCGCTCACGGCGCAGGATTACGCCGCAATGCCGAAATTCACGCAGGCGGACGAAGAATTGATGGCCCCCGCGCCGGCAGGACAATCCGGTTTGCTCATCGGCGTCGCGCTGCCGATGCTGCTGCTTGCCGCCCTCGCCATGCGGGGCTATCGCCGCGTCGCGCCGCGATAAAGCGGCGCAGTGCGGAACGGTTGCGTCTCGGGCCAAATGGCGGCATGTAGGACGCAAATTTGCCCGGCGCCTATGGCGCCTCGACCTTCGGAAAGTGAAATGACCGCAGCCGTCGCGACGAAACTTGAAGCCGCCGATTGGACGACCGACGCGAAAGAGGCGCTCGCCGCCGTCGAGGCGCTGTACAAGGACGCGCTGGCGAGCGTGCGCGCCCGCGTCACCAAGGACGGCAAGCTTTCCAACGAGCTGATCGAGGCCGACCAGCACGCCGCGCACGGGCTCGCCTGGCTCGCGACCTACGTCCAGGGCCTGCGCGAACTCATCGACTACGCCGAACGCCTCTCGGCCGAGGGCGCCTATGGCGAGACCGAAGAACTCTTGAACCAGATCGGCTTCGCCGAATTCCTGGCGCAGATCTACGGCGGCATTCCGATGAGCCAGGGCGAGATCGTCCGGCTCAGCGACTTCGGGCTGACGAGTCAGCAGGTGCTGGCGCGCCGTCCCGCTTCGGTCGACCGCCTGATCCACTCGGGCAATACGCCGGCGAACCGCGCCCGGCTCGCCGAACTCATCGATCATCACGCGGCGGCGGAGACCATCGGCGCTTCCGGCCTCGACGACACCCTCGAGGCGATCCGCAGCGAGATGCGCAAATTCGCCTTCGACCATGTCACGCCCTATGCGCAGGACTGGCACGCCAAGAACGAATATATCCCGCTCGAGGTCATCTCGGGCCTGGCGGAGCTTGGCGTCTTCGGCCTGACCATTCCCGAGGAATATGGCGGCTCCGGCATGGGCAAGATCGCCATGTGCGTCGTCTCCGAGGAATTGTCGCGCGCTTATATCGGCGTCGGCTCGCTCGGCACGCGCTCGGAAATCGCGGGCGAACTGATCCTCGTCGGCGGTACCGAGGCGCAGAAGCAGAAATATCTCCCCAGGATCGCCTCGGGCGAAATCCTGCCGACCGCCGTCTTCACCGAGCCCAACAACGGCTCCGACCTTGCCGGGCTGCGCACGCGCGCGACGCTGGAGGGCGGCGTCTACAAGGTCATCGGCAACAAGACCTGGATCACCCATCCGGTCCGCGCCGACGTGATGACGCTGCTCGTGCGCACCAACCCCAATGAGAAGGGCTATAAGGGCCTCTCCATGCTGCTCGCCGAGAAGCCGCGCGGCACGGATGAGAATCCCTTCCCGGCCAAGGGCATGACCGGCGGCGAGATCGAAGTCCTCGGCTATCGCGGCATGAAGGAGTTCGAGATCGGCTTCGACAATTTCGAAGTGCCTGCCGAAAATCTCCTCGGCGGCGAGGAAGGCAAGGGCTTCAAGCAGCTGATGGAGACCTTCGAGTCGGCGCGCATCCAGACGGCGGCGCGGGCGCTCGGCGTCGCCCAATGCGCGCTCGACCTCGGGCTGAAATACGCCAAGGAGCGCATCCAGTTTGGCAAGCCGCTGTTTTCCTTCCCGCGCGTCTTCAACAAGATTGTGTCGATGGCGGTCGAGATCCACGTCGCCCGCCAGATCACCTATTTCGCCGCGCGCGAGAAGGACGAGGGCAAGCGCTGCGACCTCGAAGCCGGCATGGCGAAGCTGCTCGGCGCCCGCGTCGCCTGGGCGGCGGCGGACAACGCCCTGCAGATCCACGGCGGCAACGGCTTCGCGCTCGAATATCCAGTCTCCCGCGTGCTCTGCGACGCCCGCATCCTCAATATTTTCGAGGGCGCGGCGGAGATTCAGGCGCAGGTGATCGCCCGGCGGTTGCTGGAGGGCTGAGCGGCGTCGCGCCGCCATCGACACTTGCCTCAGCGGGTTGTATTTAGGGCGATATGACCAAGACGCTGCAAATTGAGGACGCTCTCGTCGACGCGGCCCGCGCCGCGACTGGCGAGACAGACGACAGCGCCGCCGTCGAGCGCATTCTCAAAGGCGCTCTCGACACACGTCGCAAGAATGCGGCGCTGCTCGATCTTGTCGGGAAGGTCGAGTTTTACGAAGGATACGATCCCAAAGCGCTGAGCCCCGTTCGGCATGATCCTGGCTGACACCTCGGTCCTCATCGCCTCGGTTCGCGACCGGACGGGCGCTCGTGCGCAGGAGCTTCTTGAATTCGCCGGTGATCGCGAGATAGTCGTCGCCCGCTTTACCGAAATGGAGCTGTTGGCCGGCGCGAAGGACAAAGGGGATTGGCGTCGCCTTTCGGACTATCTTGCGAAAATTCGATTGATCGATCCCTCCGTCGCGACATGGGGAGAGGCGGCCCGCATCTATTTTGATCTTCGGCGTCAGGGAATAACGATCCGCAGCCTCGTCGACTGCTGCATCGCGCAGATTGCAATGGACCAGTCGTCGACGCTCGTCCACAATGATCGCGACTTCGACGCCATTGCGCGTATCCGGCCGCTAAACCATGTGCATCTCGGCTAAGTCCCTCCGCTTCGACGACGATAGCATGTGGGTCGAACTGTCCGATGGGCGTACGCTCGGCGTGCCGCTCGTTTGGTTCGCCCGTCTTCTGCACGCGACACTGGCGCAGCGCCTCGGTTACGAGATCAGCCGCAAAGGGCTGCACTGGGACGAACTCGACGAGGATATCTCCATCGAAGGACTGCTCGCCGGCCGCGGCGACGAGATCCGACACACGCCGGTCGCGGCGCAGTAGGGCCAGGCTGAACTGATTGCCGCGGGCTACGCCGCTTTTGAGCTGAGTGGCCCGCGCGTCTCTCTTTCCCATACGGCTCGCTCTTCCTCGCGATCATCCGGCGCCTTACTTCTCGCTCATGAGCAAACGCGTCTATCGCCTTGTTGACGGCTCGCGCGGGCCGCGGCGGGATTTCCGCATCACCGTCGGGCTGCGCGAGGGGTGGGAGGCCGAGGGGCGCGTCTATGACGTCTCCGAGGCGGTGCGCTGCGCGCGCGCCTGGATGCGGCGCCGCGTCGAAGCCGGCGCGCCCGCGCTCTCGGGCATGTTCACCCGCGGCGAGGTGACCTACGCCTGGCCGAAGGAGGATGGCGGGGTCGGCTCGGACCGCGAGCCGGTCGCGATCTTCACCGGCGAAGCCGTGCACGCCTATCTCGGCGGTCTGCCCGACGCCCAGATCGAGGCGATGCTGAACGAGCTTGCCGGCGAGCTCGGGGCGGCGCTCGGCCAGGAACGCCTCTATGTCGCCTTTTGCGACAAGACGTGGATTCTCGACTGCGGCGAGGAGTAGGCCGACCCTCCTGCGCACGGCCGCCCTATCCTAAGAGCGACGCCTTTAGTCGGAGGCCCTCATGCTCACGCTCTATTACCATACCGGCGCCTGCTCGCTTGCGCCGCACATCGCACTCGAATGGATCGGCGAGCCTTATGAGACCAAAGAGGTCGAATTCGGCGACAAGGAATATTTGAAGATCAATCCCGCAGGCGCGGTGCCGGCGCTCGACACCGGCGAAGGCTGGATCCTGACCCAGGCCGCGGCCGTGCTGCGCTACCTTGCGGATCGTTTCCCGCAGGCCGGGCTCGCTCCAGACGGTTCGCCGCGCGAGGAAGCCGAGGCCAACCGCTGGTCCTCCTTCATCACCGGCGATCTGCATCCGGCCTTCTTCCCCCTGTTCCTGCCCGATCGCTACACGCGGGCGAGGGAGAAGGAGGAGTTCGACAACGTCCGCGAAGCCGCCAATGCGCTCGTGCGAAAGAAGTTCGACATCATCGAGGCGCATCTCGCGGGCCGCCGCTATATGGTCGGCGACAAGCTCAGCTATCTCGACGCCTATGTCTTCCCGATGGAGCGCTGGGCGGCTTCGATGCTCGAGGATGGCCTGTCGAAATACCCGAATATCCAGAAACACCATGACATGATGGCCGCTGACGAAGGCGTGAAGCGCGCGCTCGCGGCCGAGGGCGCCTGAGAAAACGCCTCCCTGGAGCTTGACCGAGAGGCGCCCCGAGTGGAAGCGTGCGCGCGTTCAGCCTTGGAGGCGCTGGTGGGACGTTTTAGCGGGAAAGTCGCGCTGGTCACCGGCGCTGCGAGAGGGCTCGGGCGGGTGACTGCGCTGGCCTTCGCGCGCGAAGGGGCGCGCGTCGCGCTCGCCGACATCGACGACGCCGGCGGCCGCGAGACGCTCGACATGATCCGCGCGGCGGGCGGGGAAGGTCTCTTCACGCCTGCCGACGTGCGCGTCGAGCGGGACGTCGAAGTCATGGTGGCGAAGGCGGTCGAAGCCTATGGACGCCTGGATTGCGCGGTGAACAACGCCGGCGTCGTGCGCTTCAAGCCGATCGTCGAAGAGACGGAAGAAGGCTTCAATTTTCACATCGATGTCAATCTGCGCGGCGTCTTCTTCTGCATGAAGCACGAGATCCGCCATATGCGCCAGAACGGCGGCGGCGCGATCGTCAATCAATCGTCGATCACCGGCAGCCTCACCGGCAATCCGGCCGAAGGCGCCTATGCCGCCTCCAAAGGCGGCGTCGATGGCCTGACCAAAACGGTCGCGCTCGAGGTCGCCAAGGACAATATCAGCGTCAACGCCATCTGCGCCTGCGGCATCGACGCGCCCGGCGACGTCTTCCATCAATGGATGGAGAAGGAGCGCATCACCCCGGAGGAGGCGGGAAAGCTGTTTCCGATCGGGCGCATGGGCAAGGCCGAAGAGCTGACCGAGGCCGTGCTGTTCCTGTGTTCGGAACAGGCGCGCTTCATCGTCGGCCATCTGCTTGTCATCGACGGCGGATGGATCGCCCGCTGAAGACTTTTCCGCCCTTGATTATCAGTCCGGCGTCCCGTAACGTCGCCTCGAAAGAAAGAGCGGAACGCATGCGCGCATTTCTCGTATCCAAAGCGCCAGGAGCGGAGCGGGGTTAGCCCCGGCCTTCCGCCAATGGCGCTTGACCCAAGGCCCCAAGAGGGCCTTTTTTGTTGCCCGAACACACGAAAAGTCCTGGTCGCCAGCAGAGAAGCAAGACGGAAAGAGACGATGTCGAAGGAAATGACCGGAGCCGAAATGGTGGTCGAAGCCCTGAAGGATCAGGGCTTGGAGATTATTTTCGGCTATCCCGGCGGCGCGGTCCTTCCGATCTATGACGTCCTCTTTCATCAGGACAAGGTGCAGCACATTCTGGTGCGCCATGAGCAGGGGGCGGCCCACGCCGCCGAGGGCTATGCGCGCTCGTCCGGCAAGGTCGGCGTGCTCCTCGTCACCTCGGGACCGGGCGCCACCAATACGGTGACGGGACTGACCGACGCGCTGATGGACTCAATCCCGCTGGTCTGCATCACCGGCCAGGTGCCGACGCATCTCATCGGCTCCGACGCCTTCCAGGAATGCGACACGGTCGGCATCACCCGCCACTGCACGAAGCATAATTATCTCGTCAAGAACATCGCCGATCTGCCGCGCGTGCTGCACGAGGCCTTCTATGTGGCGTCGTCCGGCCGCCCCGGACCGGTGGTCATCGACATCCCCAAGGACGTCCAATTTGCGCGCGGGGTCTACGCGCCGCCGCGCAGCGCCGCGCATAAGACCTATCATCCCAAGCTCGACGCCGACATGGAGACGATCCAGCAGGCCGTGCGCATGATGGCGGCGGCCAAGCGTCCGATCTTTTATACAGGCGGCGGCGTCATCAATTCTGGACCCGCCGCGTCGACGCTGTTGCGCGAGCTCGTCAGCCTGACGGGCTTTCCCATCACCTCGACGCTGATGGGGCTCGGCGCCTACCCGGGGTCGGGCGAGAACTGGCTCGGCATGCTCGGCATGCATGGCACCTGGGAAGCCAATCACGCCATGCATGACTGCGATCTGATGATCGCCGTCGGCGCGCGTTTCGACGACCGCATCACCGGGCGGCTCGACGCCTTCTCCCCGGAGTCGAAGAAGATCCACATCGACATCGACCGTTCCTCGATCAACAAGAACGTCAAGGTCGATCTCGCCATCGTCGGCGATTGCGGCCATGTGCTCGAAGCCATGGTGCGCCTGTGGCGCGCCGAGGCGATGAGCGCCGACAAGCAGCCGCTCGATCATTGGTGGGCGAAGATCAACGAGTGGCGGGCGCGGAAGTCGCTGGCGTTTCGCAATTCCGAGGCGGCGATCAAGCCGCAATATGCGGTGCAGCGTCTCTACGCCCTGACCAAGGATCGCGACGTCTATGTCACGACGGAGGTCGGGCAGCATCAGATGTGGGCCGCCCAGCATTATCATTTCGAGGAGCCGAACCGCTGGATGACGTCAGGCGGTCTTGGCACGATGGGCTATGGCCTGCCGGCGGCGATCGGCGCGCAGCTCGCGCATCCGGGGTCGCTCGTGATCGACATCGCCGGCGAGGCGTCGATCCTGATGTGCATTCAGGAAATGTCGACGGCGATCCAGTACCGGCTGCCGGTGAAGATCTTCATCCTCAACAATGAATATATGGGCATGGTGCGCCAGTGGCAGGAGCTGCTGCATGGCGGGCGCTATTCGCACAGCTACTCGGAGGCGCTTCCCGATTTCGTCAAGCTCGCCGAGGCCTTCGGCGCCAAGGGCGTCCGCTGCTCCGATCCCGCGACGCTCGACGCCGCGATACAGGAGATGATCGACTATGACGGGCCGGTGATCTTCGACTGCGTCGTGGACAAGGTCGAAAATTGCTTCCCGATGATCCCCTCCGGCAAGGCGCATAACGACATGCTGCTCGCCGATCTTTCGGACGACGCCGGAATTGAGCTTGGCGCGGTCATCGACGAAAAGGGCAAGATGCTCGTTTAGGCAGTCGGGCTTCGGCAGTCGGCAGTCGTAAAAACCACTCCGATTGCCGACTGCCGATCTGCCGACTGCCAGAGGACCGAAATGAACGCCCCCGCTTCTCCGCCTTCCCCCTATGCCGCCGCGACGACGAACTCCAAGCTCGAGTCGCATACGCTTTCCGTGCTCGTCGACAATGAGCCGGGCGTATTGGCGCGCGTCGTCGGCCTGTTTTCGGGCCGCGGCTATAATATCGAGAGCCTCACGGTCGCCGAGGTCGCCCACGCCGAACATCTCTCCCGCATCACCATTCTGACCTCCGGCGCGCCAGAAACGATCGACCAGATCCACCACCAGCTCGAGCGACTCGTCCCGGTGCATCAGGTGACCGACCTCACGGTGTCGAAGCGCTCGCTCGAGCGCGAACTCGCGATGGTCAAAGTCAAGGGCAGGGGCGAACACCGCACCTTCGCGCTGCAGCTCGCCGAGGCCTTTCGGGCCCGCATTGTCGACGCCACCACCGAGAGCTTCATCTTCGAACTGACCGGCAAGCCACATAAGATCGATGAATTCATCGATCTGATGCGGCCGATCGGGCTCGTCGAAGTATCCCGCACAGGAGTCGCCGCGATCGCCCGGGGCCCGGACCCGATCTAAGGCGCGAGAATTTTGACCTTGCCCGGCGGCCCGCGTAGAAGGAGCCCGCCAGCGAATTCGACGGCGCGGGGCGCGCCGTTCCCCCAAGAAGCGCACGCACATTAAGGGAAGCAGAGCAAATGCGCGTTTACTATGATCGGGACGCCGACATTAATTTGATCAAAGGCAAAAAAGTCGCCATCGTCGGCTACGGCAGCCAGGGACACGCGCATGCCCTCAATCTGAAGGACAGCGGCGTCGCGGAGGTTGCAGTTGCGCTGCGCGAAGGTTCGGCGTCGGCCAAAAAGGCCGAGGGCGCGGGGCTCAAGGTGATGAGCGTCGCCGACGCGGCCAAATGGGCCGACGTCGTCATGATGCTGACGCCGGACGAACTTCAGGGCGAGATCTATGCGAATGAGCTTGCGCCGAATCTCAAGCAAGGCGCGGCGCTTTTCTTCGCGCATGGGCTCAACATTCATTTCAATCTGATCGAGCCGCGCGCCGATCTCGACGTCGCGATGGTCGCGCCCAAGGGGCCCGGTCACACGGTGCGCGGCGAATATCTCAAGGGCGGCGGCGTGCCCTGCCTAATGGCTGTGCACCAGGATGCGTCGGGCAACGCCAAGCAGATCGCGCTGTCCTATGCGTCGGCGATCGGCGGCGGCCGCGCCGGCATCATCGAAACGACCTTCCGCGAAGAATGCGAGACCGATCTTTTCGGCGAGCAGGTCGTGCTTTGCGGCGGCCTCGTTGAACTGATCCGCGCCGGTTTCGAGACGCTGATCGAAGCGGGCTACGCGCCGGAAATGGCCTATTTTGAATGCCTTCACGAAGTGAAGCTGATTGTCGACCTCATCTATGAAGGCGGCATCGCCAACATGAATTACTCGGTCTCGAACACGGCCGAGTATGGCGAATATGTCACCGGTCCGCGCATCATCACCAAGGAAACCAAGGCGGAGATGAAGCGTGTGCTTGACGATATCCAGACCGGCAAATTCACCCGCGACTGGATGCTGGAGAACAAAGTCGGCCAGACTTCCTTCAAGGCGACGCGCGCGCGGAACAACGCGCATCCGATCGAAGAAGTCGGTCTTCGCCTCCGCGGCATGATGCCCTGGATCGGCAAGAATAAGTTGGTCGACAAGGACCGCAATTAGCGCATAATAATCCCAAAAAGCCGAGCGCGTATTCGGGTTTGGGCGAACCCGATCGCGCGGCAAGCGGATCGCGGACGAGCGGATGCATCGCCGCAACGGGGGATGAATGCACGGGCCGGGCGGGCGGTCGAGTCAGCTTATCGAGAGCGAAACGCGCCGGCGCGTGCATGAGATTGTACGAAGCCGCATGTCGTACGATGTCTCCACGCTGGTTCAACATTTCGTCGAAGACGTCGAACTCAATTACAGCAGCTCGCGGCTTGGCTTGCTTCCGCCCGGACAGTGGCGCGGCCGCGAGGCGTTGCGCGCGCATTTGCGTCGGGTCGACGTCGATTACGAACCGCTAGACGCGGAGATCCTCGCCGTTCTCGTCGAAGGCGACAATACGGTCGTGCGATGGATCAGCAGTTGGCGTCATCGCGCCACGGGCCACGTCCACAGCATGGACATGGCGCATTTCCTGCGCTGGCGGGACGGCCTCGTTTCGGAAATGTACGAGTTTCGCGACCATCGTTGCGCCGCCCGCGGCGCGGACGCCGTGCCGCAAAGCGTCGACGACATTCTCAATCCGCGCGGCCCGGGTTTGACGCGCGACGAGATGGCGCGCCGGCTGATCGCCATGGGCAGTTTTTCATGCGGACCTGACATAGCGCTTATACGCGAGATGTGTTCGTCCGACGTTGTGTGCGAATTCGTCGGCGACCGCACGACGATTTCACATGCAGGGCGCCATCGCGGCGTCGACGCGCTCATCAACATCGTGCGCAGCATCGGCGTCGAGTTCGAGCAGTTGGGAGTCGCGAGGCCCGAAGTTATCGTCGACGGCGCAAACGCGGCTGCGCGCAGAACCGTCGAATGGCGTCATCGCGGCACCGGACGTCGCGGTCAGGTGCAGCTTGCCGATTTCGTGCGCTTTGAAGACGGCCGCATCGTCGAGATCGTCGAATTTCGCGACAGCGTCGCGCTTCTGCAGATGCAGGCGTAATCGCGCGCCGTGACCCGCTCGATGCGATCGAATGAGTTCGGCCGAATTCCAACGTTCGCCGCGCGCACTCGCCTCCAGTCCGCCATGCGCCGCTTCGCGCGCCATTGCGGCCAAGCAGCGGCCAGCCTGTGACTAGCGAAATCCTGGATGTCGATCGCCTCGACTGTCGCTTTGTGGATCATCGCTGGGCGTTCGCGCAGGAGCGCGCCGCCGATATCGAGCGCCACTGGGAGGAGCGACGGCGCGCGAATCCGGCGCTCTATGACGGTTCCGTGCTGCTCGCCTGTCGCGTTGAGCGCGCGACGAGCGAGAATGGCGCGCGCGCGTTGCGCATGACGTTCTTCAAGACGCGCTTCTCGACCTTTCTCGCCTGGCGCGAGTTCGGCTGGCCGGACCAAACCATCTACAACTGCTTTTCAATGCCGGCGGCCCGCGCCTGCGACGGCGCCTATCTCTTGGGAGAAATGGGGCCGACACACTCATTCGCCGGTCAACTCTATTTTCCCTGCGGGACGCCCGACCCTTCCGACATCGTCGCCGGCGGCGGCGTCGATCTCGCCGGCAGCCTCGTGCGCGAACTGGCCGAAGAGACTGGCCTCGACGCGTCAGAGGCGCATCCGTCGCCGGGCTGGACGGCGATTTTCGACCGCCAGCACGTCGCCTGCATCAAGCGGCTCGATTTCGACGCGACCTCGCACGTCCTCCTCTCCAAGGTGAGAGACTTCATCGCGGCCGAAAGCGCGCCCGAACTCGCGGATGCGCATATGATTTCCAGCCTCAAGGCGCTCGCCGACCCCCGCCTTCCCCAATTTATGGTCGCCTATCTTACGCGCGCGCTCGGCGGCGCGGATGAAATTCCGCTCCGCGCGGGTTAGATTTGCGCTAATGACCCGACCCCAACACTCCGGCGCCGTCCTTCCGCCTCTGCACGCGCCGCACGACGAGCGCGCCTTGGCCGTGCGCGCCGGCCTGAACGGCCGGGCGATCGTGCTCGTCGGCATGATGGGCTCCGGCAAGAGCGCCATCGGCCAGAGGCTCGCGGCGCGGCTCGGCCTGCCATTTGTCGACGCCGACGCCGAGATCGTCGCCGCGGCGGCCGGCATGTCCATTCCCGAGATTTTCGCCAAATATGGCGAGCGCTATTTTCGCGACGGCGAGCGGCGCGTCATCATGCGCCTTCTGAACGGCGGCCCGATCGTGCTCGCCACCGGCGGCGGCGCGTTTCTAGACCCTCGCACGCGCGAACGCATCGGCGAACGGGGCGTGTCGGTGTGGCTCGACGCCGATCTCAAGACGCTTCTGAAGCGCGTGCGCCGAAAGAACGATCGCCCGCTGCTGCACACCGAGGATCCTGAGGAAACGCTGCGACTGCTGCTGGAGGCGCGACGTCCCGTATACGAACTCGCCGACATTCGCGTCGAGTCGCGCGAAATTCCTCAGGATGCGATGGTGGAGGATACGATCGGCGTTCTCGCCGCCGAATTGCCGAGACTAGAGGAGCTCCGGCGGCGCGCGCAAAGCAAGGATTTCGCGAAAGCCATGACGCATCTACATCCGCCGCGCGCGACAGGCGACGGGCTCACACATCAGGAGATTGTCCGGGTCGCGCTCGGCGGGCGCTCCTATGACATCATCATTGGCGACGCGCTGCTGCCGCGGGCCGGGGAATACATCGCGCAAATTGCGCCCGGCGCAGCCTGCGCGATCATCACCGACGAGAACGTCGCCAGATTGCACCTTCCCACCGTCGAGCAGAGCCTGAAGGACGCCGGTCTGGCCACGACGACGATTATCGTTCCCCCCGGCGAGGCGTCGAAATCCCTCTCCGTCTACGGCCGCGTCTGCGACGACGTGCTGGCGGCGCGGATCGAAAGGCGTGATCTGATCGTCGCGCTTGGCGGCGGCGTAGTTGGCGATCTCGCCGGATTCGTGGCGGCGAGCGTCAGGCGCGGCTCGCGCTTCGTGCAAATTCCGACGACGCTTCTCTCGCAGGTCGACTCTTCCGTCGGCGGCAAGACGGGGATCAATTCGCGGCACGGAAAGAATTTGATCGGCGCCTTCCATCAGCCTTCGCTGGTTCTGGCGGACGTCGACGCGCTTCGGACTCTGCCGACGCGCGAATTTCGCGCCGGCTACGCGGAGGTGGTCAAATACGGGCTGATCGGCGACGCCCGCTTCTTCGACTGGCTCGACGCCGACTCGGACGCCGTTTTCCATAGTCAGGCGGAGCAGATTTGCGCCGTGGCGGTGAGCTGCGAAACCAAGGCGACGATCGTCGCGCGCGACGAAACCGAGCAGGGCGAGCGGGCGCTGCTCAACCTCGGGCACACATTCGGTCATGCGTTCGAGCGCCTGACCAATTATGACAGCGCGCGCCTCGTTCATGGCGAAGGCGTCGCGATCGGCATGGCTTGCGCCGCGCGCTTCTCCGCACGCCACGGTCTCTGCGATGAGGCGGTCGCGGAACGCGTCGAGCGCCATCTGAAGGCCGTCGGACTGCCCACGAGAATCCGAGACATTCCGGATTGGAGCGATGACGCTCAGGCGATCCTCGACGCGATGTATCAGGACAAGAAAGTCGAGCGCGGCGCGCTGACGTTCATTCTCCTGCGCGGCATCGGCCAGGCGTTCATCGCGAAATCCGTCGACCCCAACGAAGTGCTTGGCTTTCTCAAGGACGAGTTGAAGCGGACATAGTCCCATGCATGGCCTCGAAACCGGCGCGCCGCAGGTCGACATATGGACTGCGGTTGTCATTGTCGTTCTATGCGTGTTCCTGTCGGCGTTTTTTGCAGGGTCGGAGACGGCCCTCACCGCCGCATCGCACGCCCGGATGCATTCGCTCGAGAAAGAGGGCGACAAGCGCGCGGCGGCGGTCAACCGGCTGCTGCGCCAGCGCAACCGAATGATTGCGGCGTTGCTGCTTGGCGGCACGCTCGTCAATATCGGCGGCTCCGCCTTCACGACGAGCGTGCTCGTCGTGATCGCGGGCGACAATGGAGCAGTTTACGCGACCATCATCATGACCGGGCTGCTGCTCGTCTTCGCCGAGGTTCTGCCCAAGACGCTGGCGATCAACCATCCCGACGAGACGTCGCTGCGGGTCGCGAAATTCATTGCGCCCTTCGTGCGCGTCGTCGGCCCGCTGCTCGCCGGCGTTGAATATGTTGTGCGCCTGGTGCTCCAATTGGCGGGCGTCGAGGTCGGCCAGGGCCGGACGGTGCGCTCCCCATATGACGAATTGAAGAGCGCGGTGGATATCCTGCACGACGAGGGAAACGTCGAGCGCTCCGCGCGCGACATGTTCGGCGGCGTCCTCGATTTGCAGGTGCTGCATGTTTCGGATGTGATGATCCACCGCACCAAGATGCGCACGATCGACGCCGATCTGCCGCCGGCGCAAATCGTGCGCGAGGTGCTGTCCTCGCCGTTCACCCGCATGCCGCTCTGGCGTGAGCGGCCGGATAATTTCGTCGGCGTTCTGCATTCCAAGGACATGCTGCGGGCGCTCGACGCCTCGGACGGCGACGCCTCGAGAATCAATGTCGACGAGGTGATGTTGGCGCCCTGGTTCGTCCCCGAGGCGACGACGCTCGAGGATCAGCTCGAAGCCTTCCTCAAGCGCAAGACGCACTTCGCTCTGGTCGTCGACGAATATGGCGAGGTGATGGGACTCGTTACGCTCGAGGACATACTCGAGGAAATCGTCGGCGACATCCGCGACGAACATGATCTCGCGGTGCAGGGCGTGCGTCCGCAGCCCGACGGGTCAGTGCTGGTCGACGGCGCCGTGCCGGTGCGCGATCTCAATCGCGTCATGGCGTGGGACCTGCCGGATGAAGAGGCGACCACGATCGCGGGACTGGTGATCCACGAGGCCGGAGCGATTCCGGAAGCCGGACAGGTCTTCACCTATCATGGCTTTCGTTTCGAGGTGATGCGAAAGATCAGGAATCGGGTCACCGCCCTGCGCGTAACGCCGCAGCACGTCGCCTGAGCCGCGACGGCGGAGCGTTTTCAGATTTCGGCCGAGAGTTCGGCATGCAGGCCTTCGGATCGATACGAAAGCGTGACGTCGCCGCCCATCTGCCGTGCGAGCACGTTCGTGATCAGGAAATGACCTACGCCGGTTTGCTGCGGGTTTTCCACCGCGGGGCCGCCGGTCTCCGTCCAGTGCAAGATAAGTCGCGGGCGATCCTCCTCACGATCGACGCTCCAGCTGATCGCGACCCGCCCGTCGTCGTCTGACAGCGCGCCGTGCTGCTCGGCGTTGGCGAGCAGTTCGTTGAGCGCGAGGCCAAGAGCCGAAGCGACCGCAGAACGCAACTCCACGTCTTCTCCCGTCAATGAAACCCGGTCGGCGTAATCATGGCTGCCGCAGGACAGCGCAACCAAGATCAGGTCTCTGAGCGGCGTTCGTTCCCAGGAGGTCTGCACGAGCAGGGTGGAGATGCGGCTCAGACACTGCACCCGATGCGAGAATCCGTGCTGAAAGCTCGCAAAGTCCTGCGCCGTCCTCGCCGTGATGTTGGCGATGCCCTGAATCATCGCCAGCGAATTGTTCACCCGGTGATGCAGTTCGCGATTCATCATCTGGTTGTGCATTTCGGCGTTCTTGATGTCATCGACGTCGGTCACCGCGACGATCGCGCCGATCACGACGCCCTTGTCGTCGCGGATCGGCGCGCCGACGATGTTGATCCAGACATAAGCGCCGTCGCCGCGCTCGATCTTGCATTCGAGCTGCGGATGATTTTCGCCGGCCAGAGCGCGCGCCAGCGGATACTCCTCGCTCGCCACCGGCCGGCCGTCCTGATGAATGGCGTTCCATTCGTAATAGGCTTCCGTGCTTTCCGAGTAGCGAACCGGCCGACGCAGGATGGATTCGATGACACGATTGCCTTCGACGATGCGTCCGCTCGGCGCTTCAGCAATGATGATTCCGACCGGCACGGCGTCGAGCAGCGCGCGCAGTTGCAGATTGGCGCCGGCCCGGCTGACGATCGTCGAGCTTTTCATCAACAATTCATTGAGCTCGGACAATCTCTTGCGCTTTTCGCGCAGGCGCTCGTCGATATCCTGAATGCTGTGCGCAATGGCGTCGACCTCCGCAACGCCGGTGTCGCACCAATGTGAGGCGCCGCGCGCTTCCACCGCCAGAGTCAGCTCGGCGAGTTCATGTTGCGCCTTTAGCGCGTCGCGCCGCTGTTTCACCAGCCAGGCGATGACGGCAAACGTCATGGCCTGCGCGACTGCGAGCGCGCCCACGATCGTCGGCCAGACATCGTCCATTCGGGTGGAGTTCTCGGCGGCGGCGATTGAGGTCATGGCCAGCCATAGCGCGAGCGCCGCCTGGGCTCGAAGGGCGAACGCCCGCGCGCGCGCCCTGGCGTTCGCCGTAGTCTCGCTGAGGGACGGCGGCCTTGCCTGACCGTCACGACCTTCCGTCATCTACGCTGCCAAAAATTCTCGGATACCCTGTTGGGGCTAGAGCGTCAGATAGCGCGCGCTCTCGCCAGCGCACCCCTTGCGAAGGCCGGGCTTGAATTTAAACTGCCCGGGAGGGCCGGCGCGCCGCGAGGTCGGACACGGTCGGATCGGTGTCGATATCGCTTGGCGTCAGCAGGCCCAGATGCTCCGCGAGCTTGGCGCGCGCCCGGTTCAATCGGCTCTTGACCGTGCCGATGGCGACCCCGCAGATCTGCGCCGCTTCCTCGTAGGAGAGCTCGGTGATCCCGATCATCAGCAGGATTTCCTTGTGCTCCGGTGCGAGCTTATCAAGCGCCGCCTGGACGTCGGCCAGGGTCAGCGCCGATTCCTGCCCGCCCTTCACTGGGATCTGCTGGGCCAGGAGATTGTCGCTGTCCTGCACTTCCCGCGAGCGTTTTCGATAGCTCGAGAAATAGGTGTTGCGCAGGATGGTCACGAGCCAGGCGCGCAGATTGGTGTTCGGTTCGAATGAATCGGCGTGCGACCAGGCCTTGACCAGAGTGTCCTGCACCAGATCGTCGGCCAGGCTATGCGAACCGCAAAGCGAGATCGCGAAGGCGCGCAGATAGGGCATCTGCGCCACCATCTGATCTCCAAAGGCCTCGTCGGTCATTTCTTTTCGCGCTGTTTGGCTTCCAGCTTGGCCAGCAGCACAGTGAATTTGTCGGGAATGGGCTGATGTATCAAATCGTCGCAATAGGCGCGAAAAACCCGGCCAAGCTGGGCCTGGACTTTTGGGTCCAGCATGATTCCGTCCGCCAGCGAGCCGTCGACATCCGTCTCGGCCCTTCCGGCAACGCCGTTATTTAGGTCCGATTCCGCGCCGCGGCAGGGGCCGTCGTTGTCGGGATTTTCGCGTTGGCTCATTTCGACCCCGAGTTGCCCCCCCAAGACGACCCGCCAGCACTCGGGGGCGGCCGAGCGACGACCTCCCTTGATGGAACGCGTAAGAACACTAATTGTTCCGTAATTGCAAGCGGGGAACACTTGGCATATCAAGGGCGCCCGAATTGACTCGGGCGTTTGGCGCAATAGGATGGAGCTATGAACCTTTCGCGTGAGATCGCGGTGCATCTTCCCTATTTGCGCCGCTTCGCAAGGGCGCTCTGCGGGTCGCAAAAAAGCGGCGATGCTTATGTCGTCGCGACGCTCGAAGCGCTCGTCGCGGATCCCGACGCATTCCCCGCGAACATGTCGCCGAAGGTCGGGCTCTACCATCTCTTCATGACGTCGTGGTCATCGATCCGGCTCAACACCGAAGCTTCCCCGACCGATGAAATCTCCGCCGCGCAGCGCAACATCAGCATGCTGACGCCGCGCTCGCGGCAGGCATTTCTACTGCGGACCGTGGAAGGTTTTTCCGTCGCCGACGCGGCCGCCATCCTGGGCGTGACCGAAGAAGAGGTCGAAGCGCTCGTGCGCGAGGCTGGTCGCGAAATCGCCGAACGCGTCGCGACGGACGTGCTCATCATCGAGGATGAGTCGCTCATCGCGCAGGACATCGAGTTCATTGCCCGCGACCTCGGCCACCGCATCATCGGCGTCGCGCGCACCCATCAGGAGGCGGTGGAGCTCGCCAAGCGCCAGCGGCCGGGACTTATCCTTGCCGACATTCAACTTGCCGACGGCAGCTCCGGTCTCAACGCCGTCAACGAAATGCTCGAAAGTTTTGATGCGCCAGTGATTTTCATTACCGCGTTTCCCGAGCGCCTGCTCACCGGCGAGCGGCCCGAGCCGGCGTTTCTCATCAGCAAGCCTTACAAGGTCGACACCGTCAAAGCGACGATCAGCCAGGCGCTGTTCTTCGAGCGCAAGGCGTCTCGCGCCGCTTAACGGCAGCGCCCTAGCCGCAGTTCCTGTCCGCCGCTCCCATCCACGAAATGGGCGCCCTGACGCTATAGTCTAGCTGTTCCTTCGCGCCATATGAAAGCTGCGCAGCAGGCGCGACGCGCCGGGCCGCTCGACAGCTCCCTCGCTGATCGTCGGGTGCGCGAGCAAAGGGGAGGCGCTTTGACATTGAGCCGTCAGGCTACAGCCGGTGGGGCGGCTGCAGAGGTCAAGCAGCCCGATCGAGCGCGTTGGCGGGAGTTTTGCGCGCTCGCGCTGGAGTTCTGGACCGGCGAGACCAGGCGGCGCGCGTGGATCCTCACGGGCTTGGTCGCCCTTTGCATCGCCCTGCAGCTTGGGGCGCAGTTAAGCGCCAATGAATGGAATCGGAAGTTTTTTGACGCGCTCGAAAGCAGAAATGTCGAGTCGCTGAGCTGGGCGACGCTCTTATTGCCCGCGCTCGTCGCATTCAGCGGGGTCGCCGTCAGCGGCGCGCTCGTCGCGCGCATGACCTTGCAGATGCGCTGGCGAGAATGGCTCACCGAGAAACTCGCCGGCTGGTGGCTCGACGACCAGCGTTATTATCGTCTCGAAATCGCCGCTGCTGAGCAGACCTCTCCGGAATACAGGATCGCCAAGGACGTGCAGCTTGCCGTCGATCCTCTGGTCGAATTCGCAGTAGGGTTTTTTGACGGCGCTGGCGACGGCGTCGGCCTTCATTGGCGTTCTGTGGGCTGTCGGCGGCGCGCTGGAGTTCGATCTGTTCGGATTCCGCGTCGTCTTGCCGGGCTATCTCGGCTTCGCCGCCGTGATCTACGCAACCGTCGCCGGCGCGGTGGCCTATGTCGCCGGACGTCCGCTCGTTCCAGCGGTTGCGCGCAAGAACGAAGCCGAAGCTCAGCTGCTCTCCGAACTCACGCGACTGAAGGAGAATGCGGAAAGCATCGCGCTCATTCGCGGCGACGCAGACGAATTGGGCTCCATTCTCCAGAATTATCGACGCGTCGTCGCCGCGTGGATTCGCCAGATTCATTGCAACGGGGTGATCGCCACCGTGCAAAGCGCCAATGGCGCGCTGACGCCGCTTATTCCGCTTGTGCTCGTCGCGCCCAAATACCTTTCGGGCGCGCTCACGCTCGGCGCGGTCATGCAGCTCGCCTCCGCATTCATGACTGTGCAGATCGCCTTCAACTGGTTCATCGACAATTCCGTGCGCGTCGCGGAATGGATGGCGTCAGCCAACCGCGTCGACGAACTCGTCGAAGCGCTCGAGAGCCTCGACGTCGGCGTCATCATGGAAGAAAAGGAGTTTATCGAGTTCGGCGTCAGCGACGACGATAAGATTCACATTCAGGATCTTGCGGTCGCGCATCGCAACGGGCGGATTGTGATCGCCGGCGCGAATGTCGTGATCCCTGCTGGCGAGAAGCTGCTTGTGGCCGGCCCGAGCGGCACGGGAAAGAGTACGCTGGTTCGCGCGCTCGCCGGACTTTGGCCGTGGGGCTCGGGGCGCATCCTCTTGCCGAAAGACGCTCACATCGTCTTTGTGCCGCAGAAGCCGTACATTCCCTTGGGAACGCTCCGTCAGGCGATGCTGTATTCGATCTCCGATATGGAAATCACCGACGCGATGATCGAAGGCGCACTGCGCCGTTGCGGCCTGAGTTATCTCGTCAGGCATCTCGACGAAGAACAAAGATGGGACCAAACGCTTTCCGGCGGCGAGCGGCAACGAATAGCCTTCGTTCGGCTGTTGCTGCAGAGGCCGCAGATCATCATCATGGATGAGGCGACTTCGGCGCTCGACGAAGAGAGTCAGGTTTCGATGCTGCGCCTTTTCAATGAAGATCTCGCCGGCGCGACGGTGATCAGCGTCGGTCATCGCGTCGGCCTTGAAGATTTCCACGATAAGAAACTCGTTCTCGAACGCCGCGCCGCTGGCGCGCATATCACAAGCCGCAAGTTGCAGAAGTCGTTGTGGCATCTGTTCGACGACGCCGCGCTTTATTGAACGTTTCCGGCGACGCAGCAGCAGCGGTCGCGCCGCATGTATCCTCGACTGTGCCCAACGATCCATATGTCAGGCGCGCCAGAGGACTTATTGTTTGCGTTGCGTCGGCGAGCAAATGCGACAGGCGTTTGAGCGGCGCAGATTCCTTTGTCCCTTTGGGAGGATCAGATATGCAAGTCGCTTATAATGGAGCAACGCCTTCGGTCGCGCCGATGGGCATGGTCGTCGATCAGATGTTTGCGCCGCAAGGCTTCATCGGCGGCGCGCTGGGCAGCGCGCTGGGCGGATTGGGCGGCGGCGCGCTTGGCCGCGCGCTCGGCAATCAGAACCTTGGTCGACAGATCGGCAGCGTCGCGGGCGGCGTGCTTGGCGGACTGCTTCCGTTCGAGGCCGGCCCGCAAGCCTATGCCGGAACCTATTATGTCCCGCAGACGGCCGGGGCCGGATTCGCCCCGCAGGGCATCGTCGGCGACGCGCTTGGCGCGATCGGCGCGCCGCTTGGCGGCTTTATCGGCGGTCGCTTCGGCAACGCCGGCCTGGGCCAGACGATCGGCGGCACGGTGGGCGGCCTCGCTCAGCGCTTCCTGCCATTCGAAGCCGCGCCGGTGTTCGCGCCGCAGGGGATCGTCGGCGACGCGCTTGGCGCGATCGGCGCGCCGCTCGGCGGCTTCATCGGCGGTCGCTTCGGCAACGCCGGCCTGGGCCAGACGATCGGCGGCACGGTGGGCGGCCTCGCTCAGCGGTTCCTGCCGTTCGAAGCCGCGCCGGTGTTCGCGCCGCAGGGCATCGTCGGCGACGCGCTAGGCGCGATTGGGGCGCCGCTCGGCGGCTTTATCGGCGGTCGCTTCGGCAACGCCGGCCTGGGCCAGACGATCGGCGGCACGGTGGGCGGACTCGCTCAGCGGTTCCTGCCGTTCGAAGCCGCGCCGGTGTTCGCGCCGCAGGGCATCGTCGGCGACGCGCTTGGCGCGATTGGGGCGCCGCTCGGCGGCTTCATCGGCGGCCGTTTCGGCAACGCCGGCCTGGGCCAGACGATCGGCGGCACGGTGGGCGGACTCGCTCAGCGGTTCCTGCCGTTCGAAGCGGAGCCGGTATTCGTTCCGCAGGGCTTCATCGGCGATGCGCTCGGCGCGGTCGGGGGCCGGGTCGGCAACTGGATCGGCGGACGCTTCGGCAACGCCGGCGCCGGCCAGACGGTCGGCAATGTGGTGGGCGGACTTGCCCAGCGCTTCCTGCCGTTCGAAGCCGCGCCGGTGTTCGCGCCGCAGGGGATCGTCGGCGACGCGCTTGGCGCGATCGGGGCGCCGCTCGGCGGCTTCATCGGCGGTCGCTTCGGCAACGCCGGACTCGGCCAGACGATCGGCGGCACGGTGGGCGGTCTCGCTCAGCGTTTCCTGCCGTTCGACGCCGCGCCGCAGCCCGTCTACTACGTGCCGCAAATGCAGGCGCCGATGTACGGCTGACGCCGAGCCGCGCCATCGACGCGGCGTTTGAAGGATGATCTGTTGCCGCTCCCGGGCCGATTTTCCGGCCCGGGAGCCATCCAGAAAATCAGGATCGCGACGTCATGAGCGCAATGAAAGGCATCGATCAATTCCTGGTGGCGCCGCGCAACGCGGCGGCGCTGGGGGATTTGGCGGCGTTCGAACAGGCGATGCAGTCTGTTCCAGGCGCGGCCATTCTCCAACGCGCCGGCAAAGTTGGTCAACCAAGGCTGGTCGTCGCGCTGCCCGCGGCAAGCGCAAGTCAGTTGCGCCAGCAGTTCGGCGCGACCCTGATTATTGAACCTAACGCTCCACTCAAACAATTTTAGCGCCGGCGTCGCGTCCTCGCAGCGATGCGCAGGCTGGCCTGCTTTCATTTAGGAGAGTCGATATGGCTGGTCCCGACAATAACAACCCGGCGCCTAACGGCCACAGTCCTGAGCCCGCCGCGCCTTCGCCGAACGGCGCCGATACGCGCGTCGAGCCCATGGCGGTCGCGCCCACAGAGCGCTTCATGATCGCTTCACGGCGCGTGCCCGGTTTCGCGCCCGCTTCGGCGACCGATCTCGCCAATGCGCTCCCCGACGTGAAAATTGTGCGGCGTATCGCGCCGCGCGGCCTCACAGCCTTTTCGGCGGCCGGCGGACCCACTTCGCAAACGCCCGAGATTCTGGTGGCGGAGATGGATCCCGCGCGCGGCGCCGCGCTGCAGTCGTCGGCGCCGCCCAACGTCATCGTGGAGCGCGACGCCTTTCTCCGCGCCTCGGACGATTTTCGTCCTTTCGACTTCAACGGAGTGATGCCGATCGCGGCGGGCGTCGGAGTCGATGTGCAGCTTCGCGTGGTGGGCGCCGGCGGCAAGCCGCTGCCGAAAGCGACCGTCTATGTCTATGGTCAGGGGTTTCCCGGCCAGGGCGTCACGAATGAACGCGGCGAAGTCGTCGTCACCGTTTTCGGCGGCCCGATCGAGACCATCCAGGCGATCTACGTCAAGCCTGCCGCCGATCATTGGGATCGGATGCTTCGCGCGCCAGCGCTGCAGGCCGGCGCCATGAACACGGTGCAATTGCGGCCGCTGACCGAAAGTTTCAACGGCTTCCCTCAAAACGGCATGGTGGGTTGGGGCCAGCGGCTGATGAAGCTCGATCGGCTCGATCCGTCCTTCACCGGCGCCGGCGTCAAGATCGGCATCATCGACTCGGGTTGCGACAGCGCGCATCCTCAGTTGCGGCATGTGACGCGCGGCGCCGATCTCACCAATGGCGGCGACAAGACGAGCTGGGCGAACGATGAAATCGGCCATGGAACGCATTGCGCGGGAATCATCACCGCCGCCTCCGACGGCGTCGCCGGTATCCGCGGCTTTGCGCCGAAAGCGGAGGTCCATGCGCTGAAGGTGTTTCCCGGCGGACGCTTCAGCGATCTCATCGACGCGCTCGACGAATGCATCGAACGGCAGCTGGATGTCGTCAATATGAGCCTCGGCAGCGGCGATCCTTCCGAACTCGTCACGCAGAAGATCACCGAAGCGCGCCAGAGCGGCGTCGCCTGCATCGTCGCCGCCGGCAACTCCAGCGGACCCGTGCAGTTTCCAGGCATGTTGCCGACGGTGCTGACCGTTGCGGCGCTCGGCAAATTGAACGAATTCCCAGGCGACAGCTATCACGCGCAGACTGTCGTTCCGCAACTTGTCGCTGGAACGATGTTCTCGCCGAAGTTCACCTGCTTCGGACCGCAGATCGCGGTCGCGGCGCCTGGCGTGGCCATCGTCTCGACCGTGCCCGGCGGCGGTTATGCGGCGTGGGACGGCACCTCCATGGCGACGCCTCACGTTACGGGCATGGCTGCGCTGCTTCTCGCCCATCACCCGCTTCTGACTGGCGCGCGGGCGACGCGCAATGAGCAGCGCGTCGCGCAGCTCTTCTCGCTGCTCGCCTCGTCCGGCGTGCGCTATCTCGGCGACGCCGCGCGCGAAGGCGTCGGCGCGCCCGACTTCGAGCGGGCGCCCGGTCTCGCCGCGGCACAGCCGATGGGCGCTGCGGCGCCGGCCAGCGCGGGACTGGCGCCCGGCTGGATGGGCGAAGGATTGGCGCCGATGAGCAGGCCGATCGCGGGACAGTTCGTCAATCCCGCGCTTCTGCAGCGCTTGACTGAGTTGCGCGCGGCGGGACTGATCTAGTCAAACATGGAATACTGCGCTCCCTCTCATATCGGGAGGGAGCGCAGGCGCATCGAGTGAGCCGCTTCGCCGCGTCCGCGCACTTGCAGCTTTTGAAGAACATTGTGAACGTGATTCTTCACCGTGCCGAGTTCGATGCGCAGTCGACGCGCGATCTCCTTGTTCGACAGCCCGCGTTCGATCAGCTCCAGTATTTCACGTTCGCGCGCAGTCAGCGCGTCCTTTGCATCTACGCCGGATGCGTTCGAGCTTCTGACGATCGGCCGACGCTGCGCGACGGAATGAATCGCGGATGCGGCGGTCAACCTCTCGAGTAGTTCGACGACGTCTTCAACCGAACCGTCACGAGGTATGACGCCCACGATTCTTGGACACGCCGCCGCCAGGGCCGCGCCAGCCGATGCAGGCGCGCCGATCGCGACAATGCGCAAATCCACATGTTGTGCGGCGAGACCTTGCGCAATCGCGAGGCTTTCCAACTCGCCGACGTCGAGCAGAGCAATATCGGGCCTAAATTCCGCCGCCGCCGCTTGCGCGGCCTCGCGCTCGACGACGGCGACAATCGACATTCCTTTATGCGCGCTCAGACGCAAGCCAAGAGCCTCGCTGAACAGGCGCATGTCGCTGACGATCAAGATACGCGCGTCTCGCGGCAAATTCGTCGACGCAGGAACAAACGCGTTTTGCGCGGACGGATCGATCTCCAGGGCGGAATCGTTTCGGAAAGCCGCGAACCGGGGCATGTTACTACTCCTGAGCGCTGTGTCTGAGTGAGGCGCCTAACGCATTGGCGCGTCTTGAAAGGCGTGACGCTCAAACGTCGCCGCCTGCAATTGTTTTGGTCTCAGCTTCATGACCGTTGTAAACCGCATCGACGCTTAGCCGTATGACGCCTTCAGGCGTCGCCTGGCTTGATGGTCAACATGCGTCCATAAGCGCGCTTTAGAGCGCTTTGTCCTCCTGCAAATGAATGGCCTTACGCGAAAAGTCTCGAAAGCTGATGGCTTTCGAGACTCTTTCACCCAGCCAAGATCCAGCCCACGCCGATGCTCGCGGTTAACGCCGCATCATTTTTTTGTCGGATAGAGAATCACATGCTCCTGTTCGTCGCCGTCATTGCGCGCGACGATCGCGATCGCCGCCTCGCTGTCGCTCAAATTCACCGGTTGGTGCGGAACGTCGGGAGGAATGAAGATGAAGTCCCCTGCGACGTTCACGACGCTCTTCTCGAGATTTTGTCCGTAGCGCGTCTCGACGCGGCCCTGCAAAAGATAGATCGCGGATTCATGTCCCTTATGGGTATGAGCCTCGGCCTTGCCGCCCGGCGGAATAACGACCTTCAACAGCGACAGGCCTTTTGCGCCGGCGGTGTTTGCGGAGATTCCAGGAAAGATCGGCAACGCCTGTTTGGATTGCGTCGCTTCGCCGACACGCACCGTCACAATATCTTTCCCGTCCTTTTTGCCTATGATCGACGTCTCGGCCGATGCGGGCGCTGCAAGCGCCGCGAAGATCAGGGTAAGAAGCAATGTGTTGCGCATGGCGGTCACTCCAAAGTCCGGAACAAAGAGACTATAGCGCAGGCGCGCAGCCCAACCACAGGCGGTTGATTTTTCGATGACGGACTTCTCTCTCATGATTCATGGCGGCGCCGGCGCGATCCGCGAGCCGCACCGATATGAGCCCTCGCTGCGCGCGATCGTTGAATCAGGCGCGCGCCTTTTGGCGGCGGGGTCGTCGGCGCTCGACACGGTCGCGCACTGTGTCGCGCTGCTCGAAGACGATCCTCTTTACAACGCTGGCCGAGGTTCCGTGCTTAATGCAGAGGGCGTCGCGATGTGCGACGCGTCGATCATGGAAGGCCGGACCCTCAAAGCTGGCGCCGTCGCGGCAATTCGCGGCGTCAGAAATCCGGTGCGCCTCGCATATGAGGTCATGGAGAGAAGCCGCCATGTGCTGCTCGTCGGCGAGGGCGCGGAGCGCTTCGCGCGAGAGCGGCGTTTGGCGTTCGAAAGCGAGGATTATTTTCGAACGCAAGAGCGCGTCGCGCAATTGGCGAAGGCCAGGCGAAAGCACGAGGTCGCGCTCGACCATTCTGACGCGGCGGATGAGAAGCTTGGCACTGTTGGCGCCGTCGCGCGTGATCAAAACGGCGATCTCGCCGCGGCGACTTCGACAGGCGGCGTCGTGAATCAGCGCTCCGGCCGCGTCGGCGATTCACCGCTCATCGGCGCCGGCACATTCGCCGATAACGCGAGCTGCGCGGTCTCCTGCACCGGCGTCGGCGAGGATTTTATCCGCACGGCGCTTGCGCGGACGGCAGCCTTTTTCGTCGAGTTTCGCTCCATGCAAGCTGAAGAAGCCGCGTGCGAGGCGATTCGCTATCTCGTCGACAGAGTCGACGGACGTGGCGGCCTCATCCTTGTGGATCGGCAGGGAAGATGCGGTCGGGCGCGCTCGACCCCCGGCATGCTCACGGCGACGTTCGTCGATGGCGTGGCGCGGGTGGAGAGCACATAGTCACGCAGCCCCGGGGCGCGGCGTATGACGTCGCCACGCGGCAAGTTTCTGGACCACGGGATGTCGGCGATCGAGCGCAATCTGCGCCAAGGGCGCGACGAAACCGGACGCATTGACGTCGCCGGCAATTTCGAAGCGGCACATCAGGCCCTGTGCGCCTGCGTCCAAGACGTCGAGGATGATCAGCCGTGGCGCATTCCGACCGATTGCGCCGCGTCCGCGCAGGAAGGCGAGGAGCGCTGGCCTGGGCCGGGCGGAGAGGGGCAGCGCGTCGCGTAAGCTCTGGACAAGATTTTCCTGTCTTACGCGATCGAAATCCATTCGCCGCTCCATCAATAAACTAAAATTCGCGTGCAATCGCATTGGCTTACGCGTGACGAAAGGAAACTTGGCTTTTAGCGCGTCGTCAAGCTGAGCGGCTGATTTTTCTGTGCGTGGGCGGCCGCGCTCGGTTATTGGGCGGCTGCTGGCGACGGCTCCTGCCTTAAGGGCGATCCGCTAGCGGTATTTCGCGATCAGATCCCGGGCCAAGAGATCGTTGCCGAACTCGCTGTAGTGCACGTCCGTCCATATGAACAGATCTTTGAGGAAGTTCGGATGAGCGTCCTTGTACGCATGGAAAACAGGAAAGTGATCAAAGAACTTTCGGCATTTGGTCGCGCACCAGTCTCGCCAGATCTGCGCCTGGCGTGAGTTTTCCTGATCGTACAGCAGCTGCTGCGGCCAAGGGTAGACGCCGACCGAGAGCGGGATCCCACGCGCGCTCAGAAGCGCATGGAGCCGATCCATGTTCTCGATCGCCTTCGCAACGCCGCCTTCAATGCCCATTGCGCCGTAACACTTCGCCCTCGAGTCATAAGTCCAGCTGCCGCGATCCCTATCGCGTCCGTAGCTCATGCCGGGCTTCACCAACTCCGCGCCGCTCAAGCCTCGCACATCCTTGATCGCGCGCCGCATGAAGCGGTCCTTTTCCAGATACTCCAGTGTGTAAGAAGGCCGCGCCCACCAGGAGGGTTCGATGACGAGAGTCGCCTCAGGCGATGGACACTCCTTCTCGAAGTTGCTCCATTCGAGCTTCCCGTCTGCGCCATACCGATAGTAGATGGCTTCATCCTGCACGTCGGAAATGTCGACATAGACGATCACTTCGTCGAAGCGCACTCCAGCGTCCAGCAGCGATTTGATCTTCGTGAAATAGACCGATGGCGCGTATGAGCTCACGCCCGCGTTAAGGACATCAACCTCGGGAAGCGCCGCGGCGAAACGGCCGACGAACGTCTGCTCATAGGGAAGCCCGACCCCTTCAGTGAAGGAGTCGCCGATGAAGAGAACGCGTCGCCGATCCGACTCGAAAGGCACGTCTCGGTTGACGGCGTCCTTGAACCCAAGTGCGTTTGTTCGAATATGGTAGCGATGTCCGCCCCACAGATCGTCGCCGTCGAAATTCGCCGCCAGGGAGTGGCTGTAGACGGGAACATGCACTCTGAACGCGCTCTTGACGAAGGGCGGGCCAAGCAGCGGGTTCTGATTTGGCGATTTGAGGTGCAAGCCCAGTTCGACGAGAAGAAAAAGGCCGAGAAAAATGGCGGCGTTTATCGCCCCGATTTTCGCGGCGCGCTTCAGCCATTGCACGATGTCCGATGTGCTCATGAAAAATGGCGGAACATTCTAATCGAGTTCGAACAGTTCTTTATAATCGTGCTTGAGCGATGCGTTCTGGTCCTCTTTCCGCAGATAGCAGTTGCCGATCACAAGCGTGTCCATCTCGGTGCCCATGAAGCAGCCGAAGGCGTCTTCCGGCGTGCAGACGATGGGTTCGCCGCGCACGTTGAAACTGGTGTTGACGAGCACGGGACAGCCGGTCATGCGCTTGAACGCCGAAAGCAGCGCGTGATAGCGCGGGTTTGTCTCTTCGTGCACCGTCTGGATGCGGGCGGAATAGTCGACGTGCGTCACGGCAGGAATCGAGCTGCGCGGAACGTTAAGCTTGTCGATGCCAAACAGCGCCTGCTGCTCGGGCGTCATCGCGAGACGATGCTTCTCCGCGACGTCGGCGACGAGCAGCATGTAGGGCGAGTCGCCGTCGAGATCGAACCAATCGGCGACATCCTCGCGCAAAACCGACGGCGCGAAGGGGCGAAACGACTCGCGATATTTGATTTTCAGATTAAGCGTCTTCTGCATCTTGTCGGAGCGCGGATCGCCAAGGATCGATCGACCGCCGAGAGCTCGCGGCCCGAATTCCATTCGACCCTGGAACCAGCCAATCGCTCTCTCGTCGGCAAGATCGCGCGCCGTCGCCTCGATCACATCGCCTTCCGACATCGTGTCAAATTTCGCGCCCGCGCCTTGCAAGCGGCGCTCGATCTCGGCTTGCGAGAATGAGGGACCGAGATAGGAGCCGCGCATGGCGTCACCGCCGCCGTTGAGGCTCCGGGGATTTTTCTTGTAGCCGTAATAGGCCGCGAGCGCCGCGCCCAGCGCGCCGCCGGCGTCGCCTGCGGCAGGCTGAACCCAAATCTGATCGAAGCTGCCGTCGCGCAGCAGCTTGCCGTTAGCGACGCAATTCAGCGCCACGCCGCCGGCGAGACATAGATTGCGCCCGCCTGTCTCTTTCGCGAGCGCGCGTGTGAGTCTGAGGACGATCTCCTCGGTGACCGCCTGTATCGAGGCGGCGATGTCCATGTGACGCTGGGTCAGCAGCTCTTCCGGCTTGCGCGCGGGACCGCCGAAAAGCTCATCGAACTTGGCGTTGGTCATCCGCAAGCCGGTGCAATAGTCGAAATATGACTGATCGAGCCGGAAGGTTCCGTCCTGCTTGAGGTCGATGAGGCGGTCCAGGATCAAATCGGCGTATTTCGGCTCGCCATAGGGGGCGAGGCCCATCAGCTTGTATTCGCCGGAGTTCACCTTGAACCCGGTGTAATAGGTGAAGGCCGAATAGAGCAGACCAAGCGAATGCGGGAAGCGCAATTCGCGCTGCATCGACAATTCGTTGCCGTTGCCGAAAGCGACCGACGTCGTCGCCCACTCGCCGACCCCGTCCATCGTCAGAACGATCGCGTCCTTGAACGGCGAAGGATAAAAGGCGCTCGCGGCGTGACTGAAGTGATGTTCGGCGAACAGCAGCCTGTTCGCCCAGTCGACGTCCGCCGAATAGGCCTTCATCTCTTTCAGCAGCAGCGATTTTTGAAAGAGCTTTTCCCGCAGCCAGAGCGGCAGCGCCATCTTGAAGGACTGGAAGCCGCGCGGCGCAAAGGCGACGTAAGTCTCGAGCAGGCGCTCGAACTTGACGAACGGCTTATCGTAGAAGGCGACGAAATCTATGTCCTGAGGCTTGGCGCCGGCCGCCTCAAGACAATAGTCGATGGCATGACGCGGGAAGCGGGAGTCGTGCTTCTTGCGCGAGAACCGTTCTTCCTGCGCGGCGGCGATGATTTCGCCATCCTCCACCACGGCGGCTGCGCTGTCGTGGTAGAAGGCGGAGATGCCAAGTATCCGCATCGCGATTAGAAGAGCGTGTAGATGAACGGAGCGACCGCGGTTCCTTGCAGAACGATCAGCGCGCCGATCAGCAGCATGATGACCAGCACCGGCGCCATCCAGTATTTCTTTCGGGTCTTCAGATAATCCCAAAGTTCGAGCAGAAAACTCATTTTTGCCTCTCTCCTCAGAACTGTTTGCTCATGTCGCTCGCCGTCTCGGACGTATCGCGCATGTTCCAGTAGGAAGTCGCATTCTTGTCGAACGAAAGTTTGAGCGGATCGGCCCCGCGCAACCGGAAGATCACCGCGATCGGCAGAATCACGCCAAAGAACAGGACGCCCATGATGATGGGGTTGGTGATTTTGTGCAGCGTCAAGCCAAGCTTGTGCCAAAGCCGGTTAAGCGGCCGCAGTTTGGCTGGCGCAAGCAACGCCGCCGCGGCGAAAGCGAGCGCTCCGGCGAGCCCCCAGTAATGAGGCGTCTCGCCATGCCACAGCGGCAGCATGCTGATGATGGCGATCGCCGCGGCGATCACCAGTCCGAACGATCGATCGGAGCCCATGGCGGCCGAACGGTCTCTCGAAAAATCCTCATGCGACATTCAGACGAGACCCCCCACGTCGCCTCGACGGCAAACTATCTCCAAGGCTCGCGAACGGCAAATTTTCGCGACCTCCATCGCTCCATTTGAGGCGGCAAATTAAGGGATATCGTCCCGGGTATCAAGCTTACGATTTTGCCGCGGCGGGGTCGCGCCGACGTGAATTCTATCGCTTTTACGGAAGGTTACGGCGCGGCCGGGAAACCTGCCGCCGCCTCACTCAAAATTCTCGATGAGTCGGCGCGCGAGGAGTTCGTTGCCCCTGGCGTTGAAGTGGAAGTCGCCCCAGAAATACAGCGATCTGATGAAATCGGAATCCTGCGCCTTGTACTGAAAAAAGTCCGGAAAATGATCGAAGAATTTTCTGCATTTGCCGGCGCACCAGTCGCGCCAGAGGCGCGCTTGCCGGGAATGTTCATTGTCATAGAGCAGCTGTTGCGGCCAGGGATAGACGCCAACCGACAACGTCACGCCGCGCGATGAAAGAAGTTCATGCAGGCGATCCATTTGCCTCTTGGCTTTGTCGATCGACGCTTCGATCCCCAGAGCGCCATAGCAGCTTGAGTCGTCGCTATAGGTCCAACTCGGACGCGCATAGTCGCGACTATAAACAGCGCGCGACTTCGAGAGATCCTCGAAACTCGCGTGTTCGAGCGCTCTCGACAGCTGCGCCGAATAGCGCATCTGTCCGAGGAACTCGCCGATATAGGAGAGCTTCTCCCACCAGCGCCTCTCCGGACGCTGCAGCGGCGGGCGCGGCACCGGCGAACATTCCTCTGAGCCGGTCTGAAACAGGCCCATCTGCAAGACGCCATTCGCGTCGTAGGAATAGAGGATGGCTTCATCCTGTATGTCGGAGATGTCGATATAGACGACGGCTTCGTCGAATTTGAGCCCGGACTCGAGAAGATATTTGAGCTTCTCGTAATAGACCGACGGCGCGTAACTCGAAACGCCTGCATTCAACACGTCAATCGCGGGAAACGCTTGCGCAAAAAAGCCGACGAAAGACTGCTCGTAGGGAACGCCGAGGCTTTCAGTGAAGGAGTCGCCGATGAAGACGACCCGTTTGCGGTCCGTCGTTAGCGGCACGTCGCGCACGGCGGCGTCTCTGAAGCCCAGCGAATTGGTGAAAATGCGAACCTTGTTCGAGCCCCACGCGTCGAAACCGTCAAAATTCGGTTTGAGACCATGGGTGAAATGAGGGTCGCGAACGCGCAGCTCGTTTCTCGCAGGCGCCAGAAAAGGATTGCCGCTCTTGTAGACGAGATGAAGAACAATCTCCGCAACGACGACGAGACCTATGAGAAGGCCGAAGTTGATGAAAAAAATGCGGAATAGCTTGGAAGCTGAGATTCTGCGCAACCACGACATCGACATTGGGCCGAACTGAGTTTCCCGGAGATTGTGAGCGTCAGTCTTGTCATAGATCGACTGAATTGAGCAAGCTTCCTTTGCAAAAATTCGATTTGCGTAGTCGAATGCCGAGCGAAGTTTTTGTTCGCTTGAGACGCTGCATTCTCGGAGCCTTTCATGACGTCGCCTCTGCGTCGCCCTTTCACTGCAATTCGGCCAGCCGCTGCGCCGCTGCGCATTCTCGCGATGATCCTGGCGATCGCCTGGGGCGGTTGCGTAAATGCGCGAGAGACGTCGAGCGCCGCCCTGGACGCCGCTTCAGCCGCCCTGGATCGTTTCCGCGGCAATGGCGCCGCGCTGCGCAGTTTCCTTGCCGAAATGCCGAAAGGCGGCGATCTGCACAATCACCTTTCGGGCGCCGTCTATGCGGAAAGCGCTTTGGCCTGGGCGCGCGCCGAAGGCTGGTGTTTCGACGTCGCCAGCAAGGCGGCGCTGCCGCCGCCTTGCGACGCCGCGTCCAAACCGCCTCTCGCCGAGGCGTTGCGCTCCACGCAATCCTACCGGGACGCGATTAACGCCTGGTCGATGCGCGACGTCATCACCGCGCGTGTGAGCGGTCACGATCAGTTCTTCAACAGCTTCTTCCGCTTTTCAGATGTGACGGGAAACAATATTGGCGCAGCCCTCGCGGAGGTTGTCGAACGCGCCGCGTCTCAGAACATCCTGTACCTCGAGTTGATGATAAGTCCGCTGATGGGCGATGCGCGCGATCTTGGCGACAAGATCGGTTGGAAGGACGATCCTGATGCGATGCTCTCGGCGCTCGACGACAAAGGGCTCGGCGACCTCGCCAAGCGCGCTGGGGCGAGCGTCGCAGCCGTCGTCGCGGACAAGGACCGACGGCTCGGCTGCGGCGACGCGGCCACGCGCCGGCCCGGATGCGACGTTGCCGTTCGCTTCCTCGCTCAGGTTTATCGCAATGTCGATCGCGCGAAGTTGTTTGCGCAGACGGCGCTTGCCGCGCGCCTCGCCTCGCTCGACGGACTCGTCGTTGGATTGAACCTCGTCGCTGCGGAGGACGATGAAGTCACGCTGGGTAGCTACAGCGATCAGATGCGTATCGTCGGCGACGTCGGACGCCGGCATCCGAAAGCGCGGATCAGTCTCCACGCCGGCGAGCTGACGATGGGTCTTGTTCCTCCCAAGGACCTGACCTTCCATATTCGCGAGGCGGTGGAGATCGCCGGCGCAAAGCGCATCGGGCATGGAGTTGACATCGGCTTCGAGCGCGACGCCAAAGAACTGATGGGGCGAATGGCGCGCGATGGAATCATGGTCGAAATCAATCTCACCTCCAATGCGCAAATTCTTGGCGTCGAAGGCGCTGACCATCCGTTTCCGCTCTATCGTAACGCGGGGGTGCCTACGGCGCTGTCGACAGACGACGAGGGCGTATCGCGGATCGATCTCACGCATGAGTACCAGCGCGCCGCGCGCGCCTATGAACTTTCCTACCGCGACCTGAAACAGCTTTCTCGAAACAGTCTGACCTACGCCTTCCTTCCAGGCGGAAGCTTGTGGCGGGATCCCGGCGCGGCGCGCCCGGTTCCCGCTTGCGCGGGCGGACAGCTCGGGACTGGGCCTTCACGCGACTGCAGCCGCTTCTTGGCGGGCTCAGAAAAAGCCAGACTGCAGTGGGAGCTCGAAGCGCGCTTCGCCCGCTTCGAGTCGAAATGGAGTGGGCGGCAGGGGAAGCCGGCGAACGGCGTTGCGCGGGCTTCGCCGTCCCGGTCGTCGTCCAAACAGGAGCATTCTGCGCGGCAAGGTCGCTAAATGACGCTGCGGCCCCGGATGATGCGCAGGAGGATCACGACGATTGCGATCACAAGCAGAATGTGGATGAAACCGCCGAGCGTATATGAGGACACGAGGCCGAACAGCCACATGATGAGGAGAATGACGGCGATCGTTTCAAGCATTGTTCAGCCCTTCCAAATGGCGGCCACGCACGGACGTCACAGTTTTTTGCCGAGCGACTTTGCGTCGTCTTCGACCTTTTTCCAGGCGCCCTTCAACTTGCTCCAGAAAGACTCTTTCGGCGCCTTCTTGCAATCGTCGATCACCATGGGGATGACCTTTTCAGCGCCTTCGATATCGACTGTTGATCCCGTCGGCTTGCCGGCCTTGCTTTGAGCAGAGGACCAGTAGATCACTTTAGGCTGAAATTGTTCATCGACGGCCAGGAACTCATCGCACGTCCATTTCGACGTCGGCTTTTTCGTTTCCGCGATTGCGTTCGTCGCATAAAGGAATAAGCCGGCCGCGGCGATAAAATAAATTCGGTTCATGGAATGCTCCTTAGGCGCGACGCTTCTGTCGAAGCGTGGCGAAGAGACTATTGCGGAATTACGCCCGTCGCCAGTTGCGCTGCAGCCGCCGACCTCTCCGGAGGCTGCTATTCCACCGCCAAAATGACGTCCGAAGCGTTGAAGGTCGCCAGGGCGGCGTCGCCTTCCTTCAATCCCATGTCTTCGACGTCGCGCCGCGGCGTCACCACGGTCATCGTCTTGCCGAAACCAACGTCAAGCAGGATTTCGCTGTTGCGTTCGGCGTCTATGCGCTGGGTGACCACGCCGCGAAAGCAGTTGCGCTGCAGCGGCGTCGCGTCTCCTGCCGGCGCCAGGCTGACAAAGGAAGCTTTGATGAGGGCCAGAGCCTTGCGTCCCGGAGCAAGGTGCAACTGCTCGGCCGCTTCATTGGTCACGATCGCGAGGATCGTATCCTTCTCCGACACGCGCAGCGTCACTTCGACGTCGACCGGCCACTTCTTGACCTGGGTCACTTCCGCTCGGAAGACGTTGCGCGCCGAAATCGTCATCCCGGCGGTCCAGAGCAGGAAATCTTCAGCGCCGGCGAGACCCTCTTCAGCGATTGTCTCCGATATGCGCCCGAGCTTTTCCTCGAGGCGATGGAAGGTGGCGATCAGCCGCCGGCCTTCCTCGGTCACTTCTGCGCCGCCGCCGCTGCGGCCGCCCGCCTTGGTGACAAAGGCCGGCGTCGGCAGCAGGTTGTTAATGGCGTTCACGGCGTCCCATGCGGCCTTGTAGCTGAAGCCGACGGCTTTGGCGGCCTTGGTGATGCTGCCGTGGGTCGCGACCGCCTCCAACAGCTTCACGCGGTCGCGGCCGACGAGGAGTCGGCCCTCGCTGCGCAGCGCCAGTGAAGCATCAATCTTGCCGTCCGCCATGTCAGCGCCTCGCCTCATCGCCCGGATACAGGGTCGATAGTCAGGACGCAACCGGCTCAGGCGCTCCCGACGGCTTCTCCCACGCGACAATCACGCGACCGCCGCGAAGGCGATCTTTGCGCCGACGCCGAAGCGGGCGCCGTAATTCGCGTGGCGCTTGTTCTGCTGAATAGCCTGGCGCGCGGGACGCCTCCGGCGCGCCTGTAAGAACAGGAACCCTCGTCTTGTATTGAATTCGACAAAATGTAGTAAAGGCTCCAAACCGCCTGCGGCGTGCGAGGACGGCAAGATATAAGCTGTTGGAAAAGCTATATATTTTTTTGCAATCGTAATATGAATCGGTAACATATTCAGGCGTGTTGCATATATATCACACGCTTATATACTTATCATATGTGCACAACGTTCGGACGTTGACTTTTATAACCGTAGTTTGTAGTCAAGCTTTATGTAAGCTAACTACATAGCGGTGCTCGCCTCCCATGATTCGCCCCGTCGCTGTCGCTGTTATCGCCTGTATTTTCAATATTCTAGCAGCGTCGCTGTCCGGCGCGTCGGACGATGGGACGATCATCGTCGTCACAAGCTTTCCGGAAGAATTGACCACCCGTTACGAGCGGGAGTTCGAGCGAAATCACCCGCAAACCCACGTTCAATTCGTCTGGAAACAGTCCCGCGACGCGCTCGCCGAACTCAGCAAGCCGGAACAGGGTGGGGCGGATATTTATTGGTCGCCGGCGCTGGCAAATTTTGCGCTTCTTCGCGACCGCGGCGCGTTCCGCAAGATCTCGGTCGACCGCGCCGCCTATCCCGGCCGGCTGGGCGCACAGCAATTGTCCGACAAAGACGGCTTTTACGAAGCCTATGACGTCGCGGGCTATGGGATCGTCGTCAATCCGGGCGCGCTTGCCGCGGCCGGACTTTCGACCCGCCTCGGCGTTGGCGCGACCTCGCGTCGCCACAATATTCGCGCCGGACGGCCATGCCGGTCGCTGGAAAGGTCGGCTTTTCGCCCGCGCTTTACGATATCGTCCTTCAAAGCGAAGGTTGGACCGAAGGGTGGCGCCTCCTCAGCGAAGTCGCCGGCGAGGCGATGCTGCTCGAGTCCGGCTTCGCGCCGACGGCGTCCGTGCGCGAAGGCAAGGCCGCCTTTGCTCTGACCATCGATTTCATCGCCGAGAGCGCCAAAGCCAATGGCGCGCCGCTCGCGATGATCTATCCGGAGCGCACGGCGTTCCTGCCCGCCCATGTCGCGATGGCCGCCGGCTCCAAACACGCCGCCGGCGCGCAGGCCTTCATCGACTTCCTGCTGTCGAAGGAAGGCCAGCAGTTGATGATGGAGCGCGACAGCCGCCGCCATCCGGCGCGACCCGACGCCTATCAGAACGCGCCAGAGGGCTTTACGAATCCCTTTGCGCTGCCGGCGTCGACGATACTCGACTATGACTCGGAGATCGGCCGCCGGCGCCCGCCGCTGATCACGCTCCTCTTCGATCTGGCGATCGTCGAAAACCACGCCGCGAACGCCGAGCTGTGGCGAAAGCTGCACGACGCCGAAAAAAAATTCGCCGGCGACGCAAAGGCGATGGCGGTCGTCGCCGAGGCAAGGAAACTCGCCGGCTTCGTTCCGGTCTCCGACGCCGACTCGCGCGCGACTGACTTCCTTGAGCGTTTCGCGCGTCGCGACGCCATCGATCCGCAGCAGATCGCGCAGTGGCGTAAGGAGATCGCCGCTTCACGGCAAAAGGCGCATGCGCTGGTTGTGAGCCTGGACGCGGCACCGTGAAACGCCTCGGCGTCCTTTTATGCGCCGCGCTGCTGGCCGGCGCGGCGCGCTACGAGGCGAGCGGCCCCGAAAGCGAAGCCTTCACACAGGCTGTCGAGGGCTTGCAGGTCGAACAGGCCGCGAGCTTCCGCAAGGGAAGCGGCATATTCCGTCAAGCATGGGTGATCGGGCCGTCGCAGGATCATCCTGACTTTACCGGTCTCGGACCGCTCTACAATCGGCTTTCCTGCATCGCCTGCCACGTCAAGAACGGTCGCGGCGCCGCCCCGGATTTGGAAAATGGGCTCGCGCGCACGATGGCGGCGAGGCTGAGCGTCGATGGGAAGGACGCGCTTGGCGGACCACGAGCCCATCCCATTTACGGCGCTCAGCTCAATCCCGAAGGCGTTCCCGGCGTCGCTGGCGAAGGTCAGGCCGTCGTCGAATACGCCGAATTCGACGTCTCGCTCTCCGAGGGCGAGAAGATAACGCTTCGCCGCCCGACGCTCTCGTTCCGCAATCTCGCTTACGGTCCGCTCGGACCACAGACAAAGACGTCGCTGCGCAACGCGCCGCCTGTCTTCGGTCTGGGTTTGCTCGAAGCTGTGTCCGAAGCCGAGATTCTCGCTGGCAAGGGCAGGCCGAATTTCGTCTTCAGCGTCGAGACCAATCGCAAGGCGCTCGGCCGCTTCGGGCTCAAAGCCAATCAGCCCGATCTCATGCAGCAGATCGCCAACGCTTTCGCCGAGGACATCGGCATAACCTCGTCGCTGTTCCCTGACGAAAACTGCGCGTCGACTCGAAGCGAATGTCACGGCGCGTCGACCCCCGAGCTGACAGACGCGCAACTCGACGCCGTCTCAACCTATATCCGCGCGCTCGCGCCGCCAGCGCGGCGCAATCTCGAAGACGCTCGCGTCAAAGACGGCGAGGGCCTGTTTCATGAGATCGGCTGCGCCGCCTGCCATCGCGAGGCGCTGCACGTTGCGAATTTTCCGCTGCAGCCTGCGCTGAATGGCGTCGAGATCCATCCCTACGCTGATCTTCTGCTGCATGACATGGGCGAAGGACTCGCTGACGGCCGCGAGGATTTCGAGGCTGGTCCGCGCGACTGGTGAACGCCGCCGCTCTGGGGGCTGGGTCTCGCGGGCAAAGGCGGAGACGGCGCCAATTTTCTGCATGACGGCAGGGCGCGCACGCCCGCCGAGGCGATCCTCTGGCACGGCGGCGAAGCGCAAGCGTCGGCCGAAGCCTTCCGCAAACTTCCCGCACGCCAGCGCGACGCGCTGCTCGCTTTCCTCAACTCTCTCTGACGTTCATGGGGGCAAAGATGACCAGGCTGCTTACTTCGACGGCGATCTCAGGCGGCGTTCTTCTTTCGCTGTTGACGAGCGCCGGCGCGCAGACTCAGCTGCCGCCGATCGAGGTGCGTTCGCCGAAAGCGTTTGAACTCGGACAGATCAAGGTCGGCGAACGCCGCCTCGGGCTTCCGACGAAGGTCGCTGCGCCTGCGGCTCCTGGCGGCGTCGGCGCCGGCGCGGGCGCGCCGCCTCCCACATGGTCCCCGTCGGAAAAAATCGATAATGGCCCGACCCCCCGACAGCATACCGACGCCTTTGGCGGCTATACGATCACCAACAGACAGATGGAGACTTTCTCTCGCGATACGCTGGACTCCGCGGTCAATCTCGCGCCGGGCGTGAACAGCCAACTTGTCGGCGGCACGCGCAACGAGCAGAACATCTATGTGCGCGGCTTCGACCGCTGGCAGGTGCCGCTCACCATCGACGGCGTGCGCGTCTACCTGCCGGCCGACAACCGGCTTGACTTCGCGCGTTTTCTCACCGCCGATATCGCCGAAATCCAAATCGCCAAGGGCTACGTCTCGGTGCTCGACGGGCCGGGCGGCATGGGCGGCCAGATCAATCTCGTCACGCGCAAGCCCTCTCGCGAATTGGAGTTCGAAGGAAGGGCGAAACTCGAATTCGGCCGCGACGGCACATTCCTGGGACCGCGCGCCTATGCCTACGCCGGCACGAAGAGGGATCTCTATTACGCGCAGCTCAGCGGCACCTTTCAAACGATGGACGGATGGATGCTGCCCGCGAGCTATAGGTCGACGCTGACGCAAGGCTGGGGCATGCGCGGCCAATCCTATTCACGCGACTTCAACATTGGCGCCAAGGTCGGCGTTACGCCCAATGCGACGGACGAATATTCGCTGAGCTTCAACCGCCAGGAAGGTGAGAAGGGAGCGCCGCTGCATATCACCGATCCGCTTGCGAGCCAGCGCTTCTGGAGATGGCCTTACTGGCGGGTGCAGAATCTCTATTTCCTTTCCAAGACCCAGCTTGGCGACGCCTCCTATGTCAAGACGCGCGGCTACTGGACCAAATTCGACAATGGCCTCACCGCCTATGACAACCAGTCGTTCATCACTCAATCCCTGCAGCGCTCCTTCATCAGCCCCTATATGGATTATTCTCTCGGCGCCGAGGTCGAGGCGGGCCACCAGTTCGGCGACATCGACACGTTGAAAGGCCTGTTCTTCTACCGCTTCGACAATCATGGCGAACAACAGAAAGGCTTCGGCCGGAATACTCTCAGCGGGCTCTTCCCAAACAACGACCCGAGGGGAAGAGTCGGATGCTTCACGGGCGTGCCTTGCTTGTTCGAGCCGCTCCAGACAAGCCAGGAGGACACTTATTCGGTCGCGGTCGAAAACACGTTCCATCCGCGCAAGGACATCGATCTCGTCGCCGGCTTCAGCTACGACTGGCGGCACTTGCGACAGGCCGACGAGTGGACTACGGATCGCGGCTACTTCCAATATACGCCCAAGGACGTACAGGCGCCCAATTATCAGGGCGCCGCGATCTGGCATTACACCGATCAGGACCGCCTTTATTTCAAAGTGTCGAGTCGAACCCGTTACCCGACGCTGTTCGAGCGATTCAGCTCCCGCTTTGGCGGCCAAACGTCCAATCCGGGACTGAAGCCCGAACGCGCCACCAATTTCGATCTCGGCTGGTCCTCCGAATTCGCGCCCGGCAGCCGCGTCTCGATCGACGTCTTCTACAGCCTCGTCGACAGATTCATCCAAGGCGTTCCCATACTCGACCCTACGGGCGTCCCTACCACGCAGCAACAGAATGTCGGCCAGGCCCGCTTCTGGGGCTCGGAAATATCGGCCGACTATTTCGTGCGGGAGGATTTCTCGCTCGGCGGCAATCTGACGCTGATCCGCCGCCGCCTGGATGCGCCGCCATCCCTGTTTTTCTCGGGGAGGACGCTCACAGGGATCGTCACGCTCCAGCCAATCGGCGTGCCCGATGCAAAGCTGATTTTCTACGCCGGCTATCGTCCGATCCCGGGGCTGACCATTATGCCGAACATCGAGATGGCGACCAGTCGATGGACCAGCGTCTCGACCGGCCTCGTGTATTACCGAACCAACCCTTACCTCCTAACGAATTTGAACGTGGACTACCAGCCTACCGACAACGTCAAATTTCAGGCCGGCGTGCGCAATTTCTTCGACGAGCTCTATACGGTGACGGACGGCTATCCCTCTCCCGGACGCAGCTTTTATCTCGCGACAAAAGTGAACTTCTAGGCGCGTTCGCGGGCGGGCCCTTCGTCTCGGTTCTTACCTTGGCGGAGGACCCGCCGCGCGATGCGAGCGCGCCGTCCCTCTCTATTTCAGCTTTGCGTCCCAGGTCGGCGAATCCGGGCTGCGGAAATCGAAATCCCAGGCGAATCTCCTCATCAGATTGACGCCCAGCAGGAAGGGAACGTTTCGACCGAGAGCGGCGCGCAAGCGGCCGAAGTCGTAGGAGATGACATAAAGATCGCGCAGAACCCGGCCTTCGCCGAGATCCAGCGACTTGATCCTGTATACGTTGAGCGAAATGCGGTTGCCGCCGACGCCGCTTGCGCTTGCCTTGGCCCTTACGGGGACGAAAAGTCCCTTGTGCTTGCGTATGAATTGCTGATCGACCGCCGAGACTTCCGCGCCCGAGTCGAACAGGCCCACAGCAGTGGTATTGCCGACGCGCAGGTCGACGCCGACGAGCCGCCCGTCGGGTCCCAGCCGCCGGAACGGTTTCGGCCGGCCGCCGGCCGTCGCGTCTCCGAAGAAAACGAGCTCGCGGCGATCGATATCCAGGCTGAAGCGCGCGCCTTTGAAAAAATCGATTCCCAACAGATCATCGCCGTCGCCCGGCGGACAGCGCGTGACCTCATATTTCGCCCGCCCGATGTTGGCGCCCTGGCTGGCGACGAGTTCGACCTGCGGCGCTTCAACCTCGTCGCACTGCATCGACGCGCCCGACGCTCCCGTCGACGCGCTGTGGCCGAGAATGGGCAGATCCTTGTTCCATGCGGCCAGCCTGAGGCGGGTGCTGGACGCCCCCGTGTCGAGGCGCATGGTTCCCATGACGTTGCCGACGCGGACCGGCAGGTAGATGCGCCCGCCGGAATATTGATCCTCGGTCACGGTCAGCGAAATGACGGAACGGCTTCTCTCTGCGCCGGCGCCGGCGACTGGGGAGAAGAACAGCGCCGCAAAAACGAAAAACGCCGTCGCCCGAAAAATTTTCATGAACTGCTTCCCGCTTCCGAATGCGTCTTCAGCTTAAGAAACGCGTCCTGAGCTTCGCGCGCAAGCTCCGCGCCTTGTCCCTTGTAGCGGGGCGAGTAATGAAAGGTCACGAGGCGCTTCGCGCCGGCGAGACGCGCGATCGTTCCCGCCTGACGCGCCGTCAGATGCCGCCGCGCTGCGGCGGCGGCCGAGTCACACTCCAGAAAACCGCCTTCGATGAAGAGCGTGTCCGCGCCTGCCGCGAGCTGCACGATGCGTTCGATGTTGCGGTCGGTGTAGGCGCAATCGACCACGTAAGCGATTTTGCGGCCCGAGGAGATCTTCATGATCTTCTTCTTCAGCAGGCCGAAGGGCAGAGCGTCGGGCTTCTCGCCTGCCGAATCATTCCAGCTGACCTTGATGGGCGCCGCATCGTCGACCCCGCGAAGCGTCGCATCCTTGAACGTCCGTAGCCACGGGCCCACGGCGAGGCCCATCGCATCGAGCCTGTTGCGCCATATGTTGATATGCGCGCGCTCTTCCAGAGCGAAAGCGAGAACCTGCAGTCCGTGATCGAGCGTCGTGGCGCGAACCTGAATGCCAGATTCCTTGTGCAGCAGTCCATCGCTGGGCGCGCTCTTCTCTTCATCGCGACGCGCAAATTGCGTTCGTCCCGAGAAGGACGCGGAAGACTTGGATCCGGATTCGTCGATTTCGGTGACGCGGAACGTCAGATTGCCGTCATAGCCGGCGATGAGGTTCCAGGAATAGGCTCTGAGCTTATGTTCAACCGCATCGATTATGCCGCGTGGCCCATAAACGCCCAGCGTCATTTCGCGCCCGAGCAGCCGCCGCAGCAGCTGATCGAAGCCGGCGAAGTGATCCATGTGCAGATGCGTCACGAAGACGTCGCTGATGCGCAGCATCTTTCGCGGCGAAAGCCGCGCGAGATCGCCAAGATCAAAGAGCAGCGCCCGCTTTTCGAAAACGAGATCGACGTAAAGTCCGGGATCATCGAACTGATCATTGATCAGCGCAGGGTCGAAATGGCGCGGCACGGTTCTTTCGCTCTCATTGCGCCCGGCAAGCATAAGCTCATGCGCGGCCGCGAGCAGGGATGCAGTAACATATAGTTGCGCGGCGCAGACAGGTTTGCGGGCGTCGTCAATCCGCATCGATCTGCGGCTTTAGGAGATCCTAAATGATCACTCGCAAACTCGGCGCGAACGGCCCGGTCGTTTCAGCCCTCGGCCTCGGCTGCATGGGCATGTCCGACCTCTACGGCGCATCGGACCGCGCGGAAGGCGTCGCCACCATTCACGCCGCTCTCGACGCCGGCGTAACGCTGCTCGACACAGGCGATTTCTACGGCATGGGCGACAATGAAATGCTGATCGCGGAAGCGCTGCGCGGCCGCCCGCGCGACGCCGCCATTCTCAGCGTCAAATTCGGCGCGCAGCGCGATCCGGACGGAAATTGGATCGGCTTCGACGGGCGGCCCTCCGCCGTGAAGACATCGCTCGCCTACAGTCTGAAGCGCCTTGGCGTCGATCATCTCGACGTCTATCGGCCGGCGCGGCTCGACCCGAACGTGCCCATCGAGGAAACGATCGGCGCCATCGCCGACATGGTCAAGGCGGGTTACGTCCGCTTCATCGGACTTTCGGAAGTCGGGCCGGAGACGATCCGCCGGGCGGCCGCCGTTCACCCCATCGCCGATCTGCAGATCGAATATTCGCTGATCTCGCGCGGAATTGAAAAGACGATTCTCCCGACCTGCCGTGCGCTCGGCATAGGCCTCACCGCCTATGGCGTGCTGTCGCGCGGGCTGATCAGCGGCCATTGGCAAGCCCAGAAGCAAACAGGAGCAATGGATTTTCGCGCGACTATTCCGCGCTTCCAGGGCGCCAATCTGGATCAGAATCTGGCGATCGCAGACGAGATCAAGCGCGTCGCCGACGCCAGAGGCGCGACCGTCGCACAGGTCGCCATCGCCTGGGTTGTATCGCGCGGCAACGATATCGCGCCGCTCGTCGGCGCGCGGCGGCGGGACAGGCTCTCAGAATCGCTTGGCGCGCTTTCGCTGACGCTCGATGGCGAGGCGCTTTCCGCTTTGGAGAACATCGCCGATTCCGTCGCGGGAGAGCGATATGCGAAGGCGCAAATGAGCCATCTCGACAGCGAACGCTCTTGAACGCCGCTCACGACGGGCCGCTTTTGCTCGGACCCTCCGAGGCTGATTCTATGTTCGTGGTTTCGCGTCGCTCGGAAAAGCCGGCGTATCTTCCGTCGGCCACAAAGCAGTGGAGGCGCGTTCTTCGCGGAATTATCCGCTTGCTATTTGCCTGTGATCGGCAAAGATCTGGCTTTCACCCACCTTGCCATGGAAGCCCTTAGATGCAGCGCCAGTTTGACTCTTTCGTTTCGGCCGCCCCCGACGTCCTCGCCGTACACTGGGGCTGGGTCATAGCCTTGGGGATATTTGTCGGGGCGCTGGGAATCCTGGCGATCATCCGCGCCCGAATGGCGACCTTCATCGCGGTCGGCTTTCTGGGCGCGCTGCTCATCGTCAGCGCGGTGTCGGTTCTCATCTTCGCCTTCTCGGCGGCGGGCCTGTGGACCGACTTTTTCGTTCACGTGCTGTGGGCGGTTCTGCTGGCGGTCGTTGGAATCATGCTCCTGACGCGCCCGGCGATCAGCGCCGAAGCGATCACGCTGCTGATCGCCTTCTATTTCATTGCCGAAGGCATACTCATCATCGGTTTTGCGCTGACCTCTCAAATCGAGGGTCTGTGGATGTATCTCCTGCAGGGCGGCGTCGCTTTGGTGCTCGGCGCGCTGTTGCTGACCGGCTGGCCGTTCACCGGACTCTGGGCGATCGGCACTTTCCTCGGCATCGATCTGCTGTTCAAAGGATGGGGCATCATTGCGCTGGGCTTCGCGCTTCGCGCCATCTCGGAAGGCAATCTGCTGTAACCGGAATCGCTCGATGTCATTCCCGAGGCGCGTAGCGCGATCGGGAATCCCGCGTCCGACCAAATTCTTGAACGTTGCTCGGAATTCCCGGTCAGGCCTCCGGCCTGCCGGGAATGACAGGCCCAGCGAATTCGACAGCCGGATTCAAAGGCCTTCGATGGACGGGCTCAATCGAGGCCGCCGGTCGGGTTGGCAAGCCAATAGAGCATGCAGAAGGCCGCCGTGATCAGGCCGGAGCCGAAAAAGGCTCCCGCCACGCCTTCATCGGGAATGGCGTAGCTCGCCGCCGACATCAGCAGACCGAAGGTTGCGACATAGATCGGCCGCGGGTCGCGTTCCGGCTGCTTGCCCTGAAGCCTTTTCCGCCAACTCATAAGTCGCCTTGCTCCCGGCGGACCAGGCCTGAATGTGGCGCACTAAGAGCATGGTACCGCCACCCCGGCTCGAACGGGGGACCCCCAGATCCACAATCTGGTGCTCTAACCAACTGAGCTATGGCGGCATTGAGCGGCGCGAACCTATGCGCGATTGCAAGCCTTTGCAAGACCGGCGTCAAGCGTCGCGGGGGTCCTGAATCGCGCCGGCGAGCGCGCGTTCGCCGAGCCTGATGAGCGCGGCGCGCAGGGCCTCTTCCGCGACGCCCTCGACCGCCTCGGCGGCGCGGGCGCGGGCCGCCGCGTCGGCCTTTGGCGGGCGGCCGGGGCTCGGCCGGGCAGGGGACGCGGGAGCCAGTTCCTCCTGCCGCAGCGAGAGCCGCGCGACGCATCGCCAGCCGAGATGCGCGTTGACCCGGTCGATGATGGTCGGCGCGAGATGCTGCAGCTCGAGTCCGAAGCCCGGGTCAACCCGCAGCACGAGAGTGGCCGGCTCGCGCGGCGTCTTTTCGCGGCGTTTTGCGCCGGGCGGCTCGGCCGGTTTCGTCCGCGCGCGCGGCGGCCATTGCAGTGAGGCGGGCGCGCAGATCCGGGCGATCCGCGCGCCGACGATCTCGCGCCAGCACAAAAGCAGCGAGGCTTCCCCGAAGCCGCGCGCGGCGACGAGCGGATCAAGTTCGCGCAGGACGTAATCCGCGAGCGGGCGCGCGAAACTTTTGGCGCGCGGGGAGAGGCTCATCGAGCTTGCGGCCGGGCCGCCCTTCTTGCGGGGGCGAGGCTTCGCCCTCTATCAATCGCGCTCATGATAAGGCCTCGCGCGAGATCGACCAAACCGGCGGAAGCGCTGCTTGCCTGGTATGACGCCGCGCGGCGCGAGCTGCCCTGGCGCGCGAGGCGCGGCGAAGCGCCGGACCCCTATCGGGTGTGGCTGTCGGAAATCATGCTGCAGCAGACGACCGTCGCCACGGTGAAGGACCGCTACAGGGAGTTTCTGGCCCGCTGGCCGACGGTCGAGGATCTGGCCCGCGCCCCGCTCGACGACGTTCTCGCGCTATGGGCGGGGCTCGGCTATTACGCCCGGGCCCGCAACCTGCACGCCTGCGCGCGCGCGGTCGCGGACTCCGTCGGCGGATTTCCGCGCGAGGAGACGGCCCTGCGGCGGCTTCCCGGCGTCGGCCCCTATACGGCGGCGGCGATCGCCGCCATCGCCTTCGATCAGCCCTGCGTCGCGGTCGACGGGAATGTCGAGCGCGTCGTCGCGCGGCTGCATGCGATCGAGCGCCCGCCGCGAAAGTCCGCGCCGCTGATTCGCGAAAAGGCCGCAGCGCTCATGAGCCATGCGCGGCCCGGCGATTCAGTTCAGGCGCTGATGGAGCTCGGCGCGCTGGTGTGCACGCCGCGAACGCCGGGCTGCGCCGCCTGTCCGCTGTCGTCCTGCTGCGCGGCGCGGCGCCTTGGCGCGCAGCGCGACTATCCGGCGCGCGAGGCCAAAGCGCCAAAACCCCGGCGCCGCGGCGCGATCTTCATCCTTCGGCGCGGCGACGAGGCGCTGCTGCGCCGATTGCCGCCCAAGGGACTGTTTGGCGGCATGAACGCCTTTCCCTCGACGCCCTTGACGCAGGACGTCGGCGCCGCCGAATTCTCGCGTTTCGCGCCCTGCGCCGCGGAATGGCGCGCGCTCGACGCGCCGGTGACGCATGTCTTCACCCATTTCGCGCTCGACGCGACGGTGTTCGTCGCGCATACGCGCGCCAAAGCGCCGCCCGCAGATTGCCGCTGGGCGGCGCGCGCCAATCTCGATAAAGAGGGATTGCCGACGCTCATGCGCAAGGCCGCCGTTCGCGCCGGACTTGTCGAGGAGTGAGAGCCGCAAGGCTGGAGGGAGCCATGGCGCGACGCGGAAGCGGCTATCAGGTCGAGATGACGGAGGGCGCGATTCGCGTGCGCCGCGACGGGAGGACGCTCACCATTCCCGCAGCGGCGCCGGACGCGGAATCGGACGAAGACGCCGATTTTGTCGTGCGTCTCGATGATCTCGACCATTGGGATGCGCCCGATGACGAAACGCCGATCGAGATCGAGGAGCTGCAGAAAATTCTCGACGCGGTCGAACGACAGCTCGAAAAGCACGGTTTAAGCGTCGATTTCGAATAGCGCGCCGGTCAGATCGCCCAGCCGAGCGAACGCTCGACAGCTTTTTCCCATGAGGCGATGAGCCGCAGGCGCTCCTGCGGCGTCATATCGGGCGTAAAGCGGCGCGACTCGCGCGCATGCGCGACGATGTCGTCGAGGCTTCGATAGACGCCAACGGCGAGGCCCGCCGCATAGGCGGCGCCGACCGCCGTCAGTTCGAGCTGCCGCGGCCGGACGACCGGCGCGTCATTGATGTCAGCCTGGAACTGCATCAGCAGGTCGTTCGCCGCCATGCCGCCGTCGACCCTGAGCGCGCCGATATCGACGCCTGCGTCCGCCATCATCGCGGCCAGAACCTCCCGGGTCTGGAAGGCCGCCGCTTCGAGCGCGGCGCGCGCGATATGGCCCTTGTTGGAGAAGCGCGTCAGCCCCGCGATCAGTCCGCGCGCATCGCCGCGCCATCGCGGCGCAAAAAGACCAGAGAAGGCGGGAACGAAATAGACGTCGCCATTGTCGGGCACGCTCCTCGCCAGCGCCTCGATCTCGCGGCTCTCTTTGATGACGCCGAGATTGTCGCGCAGCCATTGCACCAGAGCGCCGGCGATGGCGATCGAGCCCTCCAGCGCGTAGCAGGGTTTGGCGTCGCCAAGCTGATAGGCGAGCGTCGTCAGCAGGCCTTTGGTCGAGACGCGCGGCGTCTCGCCGACGTTCATGAGGAGAAAGCAGCCGGTGCCGTAAGTGTTCTTGGCGTCGCCCGCATTGACGCAGGCTTGCCCGAGCAGCGCGGCGTGCTGGTCGCCGAGCGCGCCGGCGAGCGGAACGCCCGCGAGCGCGCCGACGCATTCGCCGTAAACTTCGCTCGAGGAGCGTATTTCCGGCAGACAGGCCGCGGGGATGTCGAAGATCCGCAGCAGTTCTTCGTCCCAGCCCAGCGTTTGCAGGCTCATCAGCTGGGTGCGCGAAGCATTGGTCGCGTCGATGACGTGACGTCCTCGGCCCGGGCCGCCGGTCAGATTCCAGATGATCCAGGAATCGATCGTGCCAAAAAGCGCCTTTCCTTGCGCGGCGCTTGCGCGCGCGCCGGGGATCTCGTCGAAGAGCCAGCCGAGCTTGAGAGCGGAGAAATAGGTCGCGAGCGGCAGTCCCGTTCTTGCGCGGACGAGATCGCCCAAGCCTTGGTCCGTTAGGCGATCGACGGCGGCCTGGGTGCGCGTGTCCATCCAGACGATGGCGTTATGGAGCGGCGCGCCCGTCGCCGCATCCCACAGGACCGTCGTCTCGCGCTGATTGGTGACGCCGACGGCGGCGAGGTCCGCTGCCGAGAGTCCAGCCTTCGCCAGCGCCGCTTCAATCACGGCCTGAGCGTTTCGCCAGATTTCCGCCGCGTCGTGCTCGACCCAGCCGGGGCGGGGATAGATCTGGCGATGCTCGCGCTGCGCCTGGGCGAGGATTTCGCCGGACGCATCCAAAATCGCAAAACGCGTGCTCGTCGTGCCCTGATCCAGCGCGCCCAAGAGCTTCAGCATTCATAACCTTCTGATGAACGGGAATTTCAGCCCTGGTTCAGCGCGTTCGCCCGCATTCTCTCAACGGTTCCGTGACTTCCCATGAGGAGGATGCGCCATGAGATCGGCAGCCGTCAAAGCTGGTCTCGGCTCCACTGAATCTGAGCCGAGGGCCTCTCGCGGCTCTTTTCTTTCAAACTCTTGCCCTGCGGCCGAACGGTCCGAAATGAATTTGATGAACCGGCACGGTCCTTGCCACTTGAGTTCATCGATGCGGCCTTCTGTCCGAAAGCCGACATCGGAGTTGGCAAACCATGGGAAGAGGTGTAACCTACTGAAACGAAAGGTAGTTTGCAATCTTTCCAAACTAGGAGGTTTGCAGCCTTTCCAGAAAGTAGTTTGCAATCTTTCCAAACTAGGCTAAGCAATGATCGTCTGTTCGTGCAACGTCCTGTCGGACCGCGATGTGCGCGATACGCTTGGGTCCCGCGGCGACCGGCCTTCGGTTGCAGCGGTGTTCCGGCATATGGGTTGCGAGGCGAAATGCGGGCGCTGTGTGCGCAGCATCGTCGCCATCGTCGACCAGCACGCCGCGCGAGGGTTGGACGAGTGTCCAGGGAACGGCGATTGTGAGGGCTGTCGCGCCGACGAACTGGCGGCCTGACGTCTATTTCATGGAAAGGATGCGGACATGCGCGGTGACGCGAAAGTCATCGAGTATCTTAATCGCGGTTTGCGCGCAGAATTGACGGCGGTCAATCAATACTGGCTGCATTTCCGCATTTTCCACAATTGGGGCTTTCTCGAACTCGCCAAGAAATGGCGGGAAGAATCCATTGAGGAGATGCATCACGCGGATCATTTCGCCGAGCGCATCCTGTTCCTCGAAGGCTTTCCGAACATGCAGGTGCTCGATCCGCTGCGCATCGGTCAGTCGGTAGAGGAGATCATCAAGGCGGATCTCGCCACCGAACTCGGCGCCCGTGACTTGTATCTCGAAGCCGCCGCCTATTGCCTCTCGATCAATGACCGCGTTTCGGAGCAGCTCTTCGAAAGCGTGGTCAAGAGCGAGGAGAAGCACATCGACTTCCTCGAGACGCAGCTTGAACTGATCAAGCAGCTCGGCGTCCAGCTCTACTCGCAAAAGCACGTCGGCGGCCTGGACTCCTGAGCCGCGTCGTCGCTCGCCGCAGACGCTCGAACGCCTGCGGCGGCCTCATTCCATCACCGCAGCCTTGAGAATGCAGACCATCGTCGCCTGCGCCGGCGTCGAGCCGAGGTTGCGGATGACGTGCGGCCGATCGCAGCGGTAGCGCAAGGTTTCCCCGGCCTTCACGCTCGACCTGGCGCCGGCGACCTCGACCTCGAGTTCGCCCTCGCGCACGGAGAGGCTTTCGACCGAGCCGCGCTGATGCGCGTCCGATTCCAGCACGCCTCCTGGATCCGCGGCGAATTCGTAGCACTGCAGCCATTCAACGGTCTTGATCCAGCCGATGATCGCCAGACGGCATTTGCCGTCGTCGGAGACCAGGATGGGCGTGTCCGCCTTGCTGGTCTTCTCGAGGAAGGGTTCGTCTTCGGCCGTCTGCAGCACCCGCTCGATCGAGACGTCGAGCGCCTGCGCCAGACGCCAGATCGTGGCGAGCGTCGGATTCGTTTCGTTGCGTTCGATCTGGCTGATGATGGATTTCGCCACCCCGGACTGCTGAGACAGTTCGGAAAGCGACAGATTATAGGCCTTCCGCAACCGCTGCACGGTGGCGCCAAGCTGGCCTGACAGCGCCAGCGCGCCAGCCTCCATCATTTTTTGCCTGTCCTGGCCTTCGACGCCCATCAATTCCTGGCGCTCTACGCGCCCATCCATTTTCAGAATCGGTCCGGCAAGATAGCCGATTGCGTTCGAAATATCGAACGGTCCGCGACATCCCGTCCGGCTTTCGCAGGCATCGAGCCTTGCCGACGTGTCATCCGCCTGTGATGCGAATCTGGTCAATCAGTTCAAAGCGGCGAAGGCGAGAGGCGAACAGGCTCATGCTCGACAGAAACGCCAGATCGAATGTCCTCCAAGCGGCGCGGTCCCACACGGCGCAAATGTCAGATCCGGCAAGCGATCATGCGGTAAAGCGGTATCGGACGATTTTCCTGTCCGACCTTCATCTTGGCGCGCGCGGCGCGCAGGCTGAGCTGCTGGTCGATTTTCTCAAGCACAATGACGCAGACACTTTCTATCTCGTCGGCGACATCGTCGACGGCTGGCGTCTGAAGAACGGCTGGTACTGGCCGCAGGCGCATAACGACGTGGTCCAGAAGCTCCTGCGAAAGGCGAGAAAAGGCGCTCGCGTCATCTATGTGCCGGGCAATCACGATGAATTCGCCCGTGACTACGCCGGACTGAATTTCGGCGGCGTCGAAGTCGTCGAGGACGCGCTGCATGAAACCGCCGACGGCAGGACCATGCTCGTCATCCACGGCGATCAGTTCGACATCGTCGTGCGCAACGCGCGCTGGCTCGCCTTCTTCGGCGACTGGGCCTATGACTTCGCGATCGTCGTCAACACCTGGTTCAACCGCGCGCGCCGTATGTTCGGCGTCGGCTACTGGTCGCTTTCGGCGTGGGCGAAGCTGAAGGTCAAGAACGCCGTAAATTTCATCGGCGATTTCGAGAACGCTTTGGCTTCCGAAGCGGCGCGCCGCAATGTGGACGGCGTCATCTGCGGCCACATCCATCACGCGACGATCAAGACGATCTCCGGCAAGCTCTACGTCAATACAGGCGACTTTGTCGAGAGCTGCACCGCGATCGCCGAACACAGTGACGGCGTCTTCGAGATCTTGCGCTGGCACGATACGGCGGCTGAACGCGCGGCGGCGGACGCCGCAGAGCGCGCCAAGGCTTTGACGAACGAGAGAGCGGCGGCGGCCTGATGCGCATACTGGTGGCGACGGACGCCTGGCGTCCGCAGGTCAATGGCGTCGTCAGATCGCTCGAGGCCATGGCGCAATCCGCGCGCGCGCTCGGCGCCGAGATCGACTTTCTGACGCCGCGCGACTTCAATTCGCTGCCGATGCCGACCTATCCGGAGATCGCGCTGGCGCTCGCCTCGCCGCGCGCCGTCCGCCGGCGTCTCGGAGACGGCTATGATCATGTCCATATCGCGACCGAGGGTCCGATCGGCCTCGTGACCCGGGCCGTCATGTTGCGCGCCGGCCGCTGCTTCACCACGAGCTTTCACACACGCTTTCCCGAATATATCCAGGCGCGCTTCGGACTGCCGGTCGGGCTCGCCTATGCGGCGCTGCGCCGCTTCCATAACGCAGGCGCCGGCGTGATGGTGTCGACGCCGAGCCTCTCGCGGGAACTGTCCGAGCGCGGATTTCGGCGGCTGCTGCGCTGGTCGCGCGGCGTCGATCACGCGCTGTTTACGCCCGACGCGGCGGCGCCGCTTCCCTACGAGCGGCCGATTTTCCTTTACGCCGGCCGTCTCGCCGTCGAAAAAAACATCGAAGCCTTCCTGTCGCTCGATCTGCCGGGCACGAAGCTGCTGGCCGGCGACGGACCGGCGCGCGTCGGGCTCGAAGCCAGATTTCCGCAGGCGAAGTTCCTCGGCGTCAAGACGGGCGCCGAACTCGCCGCGCTTTACGCCTCCTCAGACGCATTCGTTTTTCCGAGCCGCACCGACACCTTCGGCATGGTGATGCTGGAAGCCATGGCCTGCGGCCTTCCGGTTGCGGCCTATCCCGTGATGGGGCCGCTCGACGTCATCGGCGCGAGCGGCGCGGGCGCGCTGAACGAGGATCTGCGGACGGCGGCGCTCTCGGCGCTCGACATCAGCCGCGAGGCGGCGCGCGCGCATGCGCTGACCTACACCTGGGAGAATTGCGCGCGGCAATTCCTCGACAATATCGCCTACGCCCGCGGCGCGGCGGCGCTCGGCGGCGTCGGCATTGAAGCGCTGCGCGCCACGAGCCAGGAGGGCGACGGCGAGCGCCGCTCGGCAAAAAATCGCCAGCCTGTGCAACCCTGAATCTCGATCGTGGGGCGATATCGCCGGCGCTGGAGGCGCGGGGGCGAAGCCGCTATGGTCGCCCGCGCCGCACCCCTGCGCGGCGCCGGAGCGCCTGTTGAGCCTTACCCCTGAAGAGATCGAACGCTATGCCCGGCACCTCGTGCTGCGCGACATCGGCGGGCCGGGCCAAAGCAAACTGAAAGCGGCGCGGGTTCTCGTCGTCGGCGCGGGAGGGCTCGGCGCGCCCTTGCTGCAATATCTCGCCGCGGCCGGCGTCGGCGCGCTCGGGGTCGTCGACGACGACGCGGTTTCCCTGTCGAACCTGCAGCGCCAGGTCATCCACGCGACGCAGGATGTTGGCCGGCTCAAGGTCGACAGCGCGCAAGACGCCGCCCGCCGCATCAATCCGCATGTGGTGGTCGAGCCGCATGCGCTGCGGCTCGATGCGACCAACGCGCGCGCGCTGATCGCGCGCTACGATATCGTCGCCGACGGTTCGGATAATTTCGCGACGCGCTATCTCGTGTCTGACGCATGCTTCTACGAGAGAAAGCCGCTCGTCACCGCGGCGCTCGGCGGCTTCGACGCGTCGCTGACGACGCTGCGGCCATTCGAGCATGGCGCCGACGGCCCCAATCCAACCTATCGCTGTCTGTTTCCGACGCCGCCGCAGCAAGGCGAAATCCCGACCTGTGAGGAAGCGGGCGTTCTCGGCGCGCTTGCGGGCGTCGTCGGCGCGATGATGGCGCTCGAAGTCGTGCGCGAGATCGTCGGCTTTGGCGAGGGGCTCGTGGGCCGCCTGCTGCTCATCGACGCGCATGGCATGCGCTTCGAGACCGTGCGCTACGCCTATGACCCGGAAAATCCGCTGAGCGGCGCCGGCGCGCGTTTATGAACGCGCGCCGCTTTTGACGGGGGTTTGCAACGGCGGCGCTACAGCGCGGCGATGACGGCGATCTCGACCTTATAGGCGGGCGCGACGAGCTTTGCTTCAACGGTGGCGCGCGCCGGCGGATTGGCCTTGTCGACCCATTCGTCCCAGACGCTGTTCATCTCTGCGAAGGTCGAGATGTCGGCGAGATAGATCGTCGCCGACAGGATATTCGCCTTGGCGCTGCCGGCTTCGGCGAGCAGCGCGTCGATCTGGGCCAGAATCTCGCGGGTCTGATCGGCGACAGAGCCGCCCTTCGACTTGTCCGCCACCTGGCCGGCCGTATAGACGGCGTTGCCGCGAACGACCGCCTGGCTCATGCGCGGCCCCGCGCCGATCCTCTTGATGCTGCTCATCCTGCCTCCTGCTGCTGCGCCGGTCTAGGCGAAGCGCGCGGCGCGGGCAAGCGGGCGTCGCGGCCGTGGGCAAGCGGGCATCGCGGCCGGAAGGCAACGAAGCCGCTTCTTCGCAGAGCTTTTGGTTCGCGGCGCGGCGGCGCGCGTCTTCGCGGCGCGCGGAATCCAATCTCGCGCTTCCGGTAGGCTCGCGGGTCTGGACAAGTCCTTGCGCGCTTTCTATAAGCCGCAACACATCGCGTCCGCGCGAGCCCAGGTAGCTCAGTTGGTAGAGCATGCGACTGAAAATCGCAGTGTCGGTGGTTCGATCCCGCCCCTGGGCACCAGCCATTTTTACGAATTGCTGCGATAATATACTATAATCAGATACTTGTGATAGGCGCGACGCACCCGTGCGTATCCGATTCTGCGCCCCGATATCCTGCGACTTGCTGTCTCCACCTTGCTGACGCCTTGCTAGAACGGTGCTCGAACGCTAACCTTTTTCTCGTTTCGAGTGACGTCCTTCCAGCCAAATTGGAGGAGGCATGCGCGACAAAATCACTAAGCGATCGGTCGATGCAATCGAGCCTGCGCTGTGCGACACGTTCCTGTGGGACACCGAGATTCCTGGATTTGGTTGCAAGGTCACCCCTAAGGGAGCCCGCATCTATGTCTTGCAATATGGGCGAGCTGGTCGCGACCATCGCGTCACCATCGGACGCCACGGCGTCGAATTTACAGCCGAGCAGGCGCGCAACGAGGCACGCCGTCTACGTGGTCTAATCGCCTCTGGCGGAAACCCGGCTCTCGAACGATCGCGAGATCGCTCCGAGCCGACCGTCGCCGCGCTCGGACAGCGTTATATTGATGAATATGCTCGACCGCATAAGAAGCCTTCAGGACTTGCTCAGGATCGACGAAACCTCGACAATCACATCATCCCGCTGATCGGCTCACTCAAAATCTCAGAGGTCGAGCGCCAAGACATTGCGCGCGTCATGCGGGATGTGGCAGCAGGTAAAACCGCGAAGGACGAGAAGACGAAACTTCAGGGCAGGCGCATTGTGCGCGGTGGCGAAATCGTCGCCAACCGCGTTCAAGCGCTCCTATCGAAAATGTTCGAACTGGCCGAGGATTGGAAATTTCGTCCTCCGAATTCCAATCCGTGCCGCGGGGCCAAGCGCTTTGCGGAACACAAGATAGAACGTTACCTGTCGTTCGATGAATTTGCCCGTCTGGGAAAGGCGTTGGCCGCAGCCGAGGAGGGACGCCTCGTGCCCGATGTTCAACGTATGCCAAGCGAACCCCAAAAAAGTCGCAACGGCGGTTGTAAGAAACGTCCGAAGCCGCGTTCACAGAATCCACATGCAGTCGCTGCGATTCGACTGTTGCTGCTCACGGGATGCCGACTCGGCGAAATTCTGGAACTGCAATGGTCAAACGTCGATCTCGAAAGACGTTTACTACTCCTTCCTGACAGCAAAACTGGGGCAAAGACCGTTTATCTTTCAGAAGCGGCGCTGACGGTTTTAACATGTGTCGAGCGAATCGAAGGCAATCCGCATGTTTTTCCCGGCAAGCGGCTATCGGAACCGCTCCGATCTATACGGAAACCGTGGGAACACATTTGCAAGGCTGCGCAGCTCCAAAACATCCGACTGCACGATTTGCGCCACAGTTTCGCGAGCATCGGCGCTGCTAACGGTCTCAGCCTCCCCATAATTGGCGCGCTGCTCGGCCATTCGCAACCGAACACCACCGCGCGTTACGCTCACCTTGCTGCGTCCCCACTTCATCAGGCCGTGGACGCCATCGGCAAGCAAATCGCCGGCGCGATGAATCGTTTGTCTTAACTACTTGCCGACAGCCGCTCGCTGCTCTCGAGACTTGAGTGCAATTAATGTTTTCTCTAACGACATCGCTTCCGGCACGCCCTGTTGCAGAGCAATCACTTATTCTGGCAACCTCCCAAGAGAGTGAGAGCTTGGACCGATTTCCATGACGGGTTGAGGACCGGGAGAGAGTTTCCCGGCACCCGTCATGGAGACGGACCATGACTCAGGTGGAATTTCTGGACGCCGCGCGTGGACACGACGGCGGCTACAAGGTGGATGCGAGCCGCGGCGCGCGGATTGGACGCGTGTCCTCTGAATGGTTCTCGCGGCCCGCGGATGAGCGGTATCTGTCGCTGTCGGAGCTGTTCGCGGCCGTGTACGGCCGGACCGAGCGCAGCCGAACGCGCACGGTAGAGAGCGCTGCGATCCGCGTCGAAGCCAGACGCGACGATTCCGATAAGCTTGCGCTCTCGCTGCCTGGTTCCGATGCGCCAATCGCGCCGACGCATTGGAGCTTCGGGCAACTCGCCAGTCTCGTCGGCGCGCCCGCGACATATCTGCGTCAGCTGCCGGCATCGCTCGCGGGGATCAATCTGCAATATGGGCTGAGCTCGCATCGCGCCGAGCAGGTCAAGACCCTCGAGATCGACGACGGTCGCGTTGAGCTGCGCGCAGTGACCGGTCCAGACTATGGCCGGATCTTCGATTATGAACTCGTATCCGCAGTGCAGCGCATCGCGGGCGATGGGACAGGCGACACGCGCTGGAAAGTTCCGGGCGTGCTCGACTGGTCGACAGGAATCTACAACCCCAATGTCGACGTGACACAGGATACGACGACACTCTATGCCTCAGACCGCGACGTCTTCCTCTTCCTCGTCGATGATCTGAACCCGATCGAGGCCGGCCGTCTGCCTGACGGGTCGCCTGATCTTTTCTTTCGAGGTTTCTACTGCTGGAACTCAGAAGTCGGCGCGAAAACGCTAGGCATTGCGAGCTTTTATCTTCGGGCCGTTTGTCAGAACCGCAATCTTTGGGGCGTCGAGGATTTCGAAGAGATCACGATCCGCCATTCCAAATATGCAGCATCGCGCTTCGCGCATGAGGCGGCGCCGGCGCTGACAAGATTCGCCAATTCCTCGCCCATGCCATTCATCAATGGCGTCAAGGCTGCGCGGGAACGGATTGTCGCCCACAATGACGATGATCGCGCCGAATTCCTGCGCAAGCGCGGCTTTTCGAAACCGGAGACCGCGAAGATCATCGAAACGGTGCTGACTGAGGAAGGTCGCAAGCCGGAAAGTGTCTTCGATTTCGTGCAGGGGATTACAGCGATCGCGCGTAAGAAGACGCATCAGGACGCAAGGCTCGATCTCGAGACGCGTGCAAAGAAACTGTTCGACCGCGCGGCGTAATTCCAGGCCCTACTGGCGCAGTGGCAAGCGCTGTGTGCGGCGCCCCTTGCTACTCTTGCCCTCAACTCCGTGATGTCCCGGCGTCGCCCTTAAAGTCAGAGGGCGGCGCTGCGCTTCGTGACGGGTTGGAGGCCAGGAGAGAGGCTCTCGGCCGCCCGTCGCGGAGTTCATTGCCATGGCCAAGTCGGCTCAGAAAATTCAGCTCAGCGCCTCGCGCGACATCCCCTTCAATAAGCTGGTCCTGTCCCAGGCGAATGTTCGCCGCATCAAGGCCGGCGTCTCGATCGAAGAACTCGCGGAGGATATCGCCCGCCGCACGCTCCTGCAGAGCATCACCGTGCGGCCTGTCCTCGACGAGCATGGCACCGAGACCATGTTCGAGATTCCGGCGGGCGGGCGCCGCTACCGCGCGCTGGAGCTTCTCGTTAAGCAGAAGCGCCTGGCACGCAACGCCCCCATCCCCTGCGTCATTCGTTTGGAAGGAACTCCTGAGGAAGACAGCCTCGCTGAAAATATCCAGCGCGCGCCCTTGCATCCCCTAGATCAGTTCCAGGCTTTTCTGACCTTGCGCGAGAAGGGCCAAAGTGAGGAGGAGATCGCCGCCGCCTTTTTCGTCAGCGTCGCCGTCGTGAAGCAGCGGCTGCGGCTTGCCTCCGTGTCCCCAAACCTTCTGGACATCTACGCCGAGGACGGCATGACGCTCGATCAGCTCATGGCCTTTACCGTCAATCCTGACCATGAGCGTCAGGAGCAGGTCTGGGAGGCGATCCAGCGCTCCTACAACAAGGAAGCCTATCAAATCCGCCGCCTTCTCACCGAAGGCGCGGTGCGGGCTTCAGACAAGCGCGCGCAATATGTCGCCGAAGACTACCTCGCCGCCGGCGGGCCTATCATGCGCGACCTTTTCCAGAGCGATGACGGCGGCTGGCTACAGGATGTCGCCCTGCTTGAACGGCTGGTCGCCGAAAAGCTGGCGCGCGACGCCGAACCCATTTGCCAGGAGGGCTGGAAATGGGTCGAGACGGCGATCGACTTTCCCTATGGCCACACCTATGGGCTCCGCCACCTTCAGGGCGAACGCCAGCCTTTGAGCGAAGAAGAAGTCGCAACACGTGAGTCGCTTCGTCTCGAAGCCGCTCAGCTCGAAGCGGACTATTCCGAAGCCGACGAAATCCCCGAGGAAGTCGATATGCGACTTGGGGAGATCGAGGCGGCGCTCGAAGCGATGGAAGACCGCCCGGTTATTTACGCGCAGGAGGATATCGCCCGCGCGGGCGTTTTTGTCAGCATCGACGGCTCTGGACGGCTGCGGGTCGAGCGCGGCTACGTCCGCCCCAAGGACGAAGCGCAAAGCGAGAAGCCCGAAGCATCAACCGCCAGAATCGAGATCGAAGAAGCCGCTGGCGCGGGTTCGACTGCGGCCGTCATGCCTCATCCCGACGCATCCGATGGCGATGACGCTGTTCGAACGAGCCCAGTGGAAGACGAGGAAGACGAAGGCGTTAGGCCTTTGGCGGACAAATTGCTGACCGAACTGACCGCCTATCGCACGCTGGCGCTGCGCGAGGCGCTCGGCAATGACCCGGACACCGCGTTCCTCGCGGCGCTTCATGCCCTGTGTCTGCGGCTCTTCTATCGCTATGGCTCCGACACCTGTCTTGAGATCGAAGCAAAGAATGTTCGTTTCGGCGCACAGGCGCCAGGTCTCTCGGATACGCCGCTCGCAGCGAAGGTCGACCCGCGTCATCTCGACTGGTCGCAGCAACTCCCGGCGGAGCCGCAAGACCTCTGGGACGCACTCACGACCTTTGACGCCGAAGCGCGCCAGCAACTCTTCGCACATTGCGTCTCGCTGACGGTAAACGCCGTGCACGAGCCCTGGAGCCGACGGCCGCGCGCTATCGCCCATGCGGATTGTCTCGCGGTTTCGCTTTCCCTCGACATCGCAGCAACGGGGTGGACGCCAACGGTCGACAATTTCCTCGGCCGCGTCACCAAGGCGCGGATGGTCCAGGCGGTTCGCGAAGCAAAAGGCGCCGACGCCGCCCGGCGCATCGAGGGGCTGAAGAAGGGCGACATGGCGCAAGAAGTGGAACAGCTTCTTTCCGGAACGAACTGGCTTCCTGAGCCGCTCCGCACGCCTGAACATCCGCTGAATGTTTCGGCGGAAGCATCTTCCGATGCCGCCGGTCCGGAAGACTCCGCGGCCGTCGAACAATCGGCGGCGATCGAAAGCGAATCGGCCATCGACCAAACCACGCCCAGGGACGATGCTGATCGGGCGTCGGTCGACGGCCCCCAGGGCATCGCCGCCGAGTAGACCTCCCCGAGGCCGATAGCGAGGGGCTCGCCAGAGATGGCGGGCCCCTTTTTTCTTGGAGGATGAATCAGTGTCGAACTCGGTCGCCTCGGAACTGGCCAGCCGCCTCGCGCAAGAGGCTGAGGCGGTCTGCCGCCGGTATTTATCGAACGGTCGTCGCTCGGGCGGCTATTGGCTCGTCGGCGACATCAACAATACGCCGGGCTGCTCGCTTTTTGTGCGCCTGAAAGGCGACGCATATGGAAGAACCGCCGCCGGCAAATGGGTGGATGCGGCGACGGGCGAGCACGGCGATTTGCTCGACGTCATCCGCATCCGATGCAATTTGAGCAATTTCGGCGACGTGCTCGACGAGGCGCGGCGCTTGTTGAACAGCGAGCGATGCGGCGCAATGCCCACGTCGACAAACCCTGCTTCACTCTCTCCGGCCGGCTCTCCCGAGTCGGCGTGCCGATTGTTCCACATGTCGCGCCCGATCGCGGGCACGCTGGCGGAAACCTATCTCAGACATCGCGGCATCACGGCCTTTCTCGAAACAAGCGCGCTTCGCTTTCATCCGCGCTGCTACTACCGCCCCGATCGACACGCGCCGACGCAGGCCTTTCCGGCGCTGATCGCCGCTATCACCGACGCCTCAGGCGACATCGTCGGCGTTCAGCGCACGTGGCTCGATCCGTCCGGCCAGGACAAAGCCGCGATCGAAACGCCGAGGCGGGCCATGGGTCAGCTGCGCGGTCATGGCGTCTGGTTCGGATCTGTCGTCGACGCTATGGTGGCCGGCGAAGGCGTCGAGACCATGATGTCGCTTCGGTGTGCACTACCGCGCCTGCCTATGATCGCGGCGCTCTCCGCCAGCAATCTGGCGGGCCTGTCGCTCCCGCCGACTTTGCGCCGCCTCTACATCGCGCGCGACAATGACGCCGCCGGAGACGATGCGACGGACCAACTCGCGCAGCGAGCGTCATCAGCCGGCGTTGAGACGATCGTCCTGTCGCCGATGTTCGCCGACTTCAACGACGACCTCCGCCTTCTCGGCATCGAACTTCTTGCGGCGCTGCGAACGCAGCTCGCTCCTGAAGATGTCGTTCGCTTCATCCCCCGAATGTCAACGCACAGCGCGGTCGGTTGATCGACGGCCCAATCCGGACGGCGCAATCGAAGAATTGCTCGTGGCGATCCTGATCGCCGAAAGGGCCGAGCCTGCGGCCTTCAAGAGGGGTTGGTCCTGCGGCAAGCGATCCGGCGCCGCAACGGCGGACGGCAACTATTTTCCGCCGCGCCCTCAAGGGGCGCTTTGCAGCGCGAAACAAAATAGCCGCCGCCCGCCATCCTGCGCTGCGCTACGGCCGCTACGCGGTGCGCGCCGGCTCTTCCTTGCCGCCTAGGACGCCCATGCAGGCCGCGAAGGGCGCGGCCGATCCGGCAAAGGGCTGCGCCATGACAATCCATTCAAATGAGACACGACCGGCTTCACCCCTCGCGACCTCTCCGACCGATCGCGTTCTCACCGAGTTGCAACTCTATGGCTTTCGTCCCTTCGAGGGCGAACCCGACCCTCGGCCATTGCCGGAAGCGCAGTCTATCGCCGGCGCGGTCGCGGACATCTTCGACGCGCTCGTCTCGACGTTGTCAGATACGCGTCTCGAACCGGATATCGAAGATCTGCTGTGGTCGACGGTCAATATCTTTCATCGCGCCGTGCTGCGGACCGAACGTGGGCTCGACGACAATGAGGCCGCCCAAAAGCGCAGCCAGAAAGAGCAGGACGGCTCCGAAATCCGCTCGGTCGAATTGGAGCGTCTGATCGCTGCGGGCGTTACGCTGATCGAGCGCCGCGACAGCATGGAGCTTTTCCGCGACGAGGCCGCCGATCAATTCGAGCGCCATACCGGATCAGCTTGGCGACCCCGGTCGGGTTCCAGAGTCAATCACCGCGCTTTGACCTCCGCAATGATAGACAGTCGTGATTTTATCGCCGCCAAACGTCGCGCCGATTCCGACGCACTTCTTCCCCCCGGTCCAAAAATCGCCTTTACCGGCGGACTCGATTTCAACGATCATCGGGCAATCTGGGATCGTCTCGACAAGGCTCTCGCGAAACATCCCGATATGGCGCTATTGCACGGCGGATCGCCTAAGGGCGCCGAACGCATCGCCGCCTGCTGGGCCGAGAACCGCGCGGTTCCGCAGATCATCTTCAAACCCGACTGGAAGCGTCACGCTAAGGCTGCGCCATTCAAGCGAAACGACCACATGCTGGCGACGCTGCCAATCGGCGTCATCGTCTTTCCCGGGTCAGGCATCTCCGCCAATCTCGCCGATAAGGCGCGCATGCTCGGCATCCCGGTATGGAAATTCATCGACGGCGGCGCGTCGGCGCGTCAGATCGACTCTTGATGCGGCGATCAATCTTCGCCGATTGATTGATCGGCGCGCCTTTCGAAGCGGCCAGCATGTCGAGCACGGGGCATGATGGAGCAGGGTCGCCCGAGCAGCGGGAGACTGTATCGGCCAGAATATTCTCAAGTCTGGCGAGGTCTGCGAGCTTCGCTCGAACCTCGTCGAGATGCGCTTGCGCAATCTCTCTTACCTCGGCGCAGGACGCGCGGGACGGCTCGGCGAGCGCCAGAAGCGCGCGGATTTGCTCGATGCTGAATCCCAGCTCGCGAGCGCGGCGAATAAAGGCCAGCCGTCGGATATGACCTTCCTCATAGACGCGGTGCCCACTCGCCGTCCGCGCCGGAGACGGCATGAGCTCGATGCGCTCGTAATAGCGCACAGTTTCGAGATTGACGCCCGTCGCCGCCGCAAGTTGCCCAATGCTGAAAGGCTGCATATTTCGCTTGCACCCGTAGTTGCTACGGGTTGCAGAATAGCCCCTACGTCGAGAAAGGGCGAGCTAAGCTATGACCGTCAACCACGCCGCACAAAAAACCACGCCAGACGCTCCGTCTTCCTCCGCCGCGCCAGCGACGCCGAAGTGGTTCGCGGCCTTTGGACTTGTCGCGGGTCTCGGCGCGGTCGTGGCATCGTCGTGCTGCGTCATTCCCCTCGGATTAGCCGCTCTCGGCGCAGGCGCGGGCGTGCTGGGCGGACTCGAAGCGGTCGCGATGTGGCGCGCTCCGCTGCTCTCTGTCAGCGCCCTGGCAGTTGTCGGGGGCTGGGGAGCGTGGTGGTTGAAGCGTCCCGTTGCCTGCGCATCGGACGCAAGCTGCGCGTCGCCCGGTCGCTCGCGCGCAACGCTGGCGTTGCTCCTCTGCGCGTCGACGGCCGTACTCGCGGCGGCAAGTTGGAGCTATATCGACCCAATGCTGCTCAAGCTTTTTGGAGGCCGCTGAATGCAACTCGTCTCGACCATTACTTGCCCGTCCTGCGGTCATAGATCAGCGGAAATGATGCCGACTGACGCTTGTCAGTTCTTCTACGAATGCAGGGGCTGCGGCGCCCTCCTCAAGCCAAAGGCGGGGGATTGCTGCGTGTTCTGCTCCTATGGCGACGTTCCGTGCCCGCCGGTTCAGGAAGCAGGAGAGCATGGCCGCGCCGCCGGATGTTGTTCGGGCATGCAGCATGGGAGTTTATGAAATCGGTTCGATGGCCGGTTACACATGTCCGAAGATGGATCTCTTGATTCGCTGGGCGCGTTGCTGGCCGGCGTGATCGCCGCCGCACTTACGCTCGGTTTGGCGCAGCGCATTTTTGCGGCGACGCATTCCCCCACGAGCCGGGCGCTCATTGGATCTATTTACACAGTGCCAGCTGTCGTCGCCGGCTATCATGCCGCTCTTGGCCTCTCGCGTTTGACGGCGACACCTTCTGTATGGCGGCAAGCGCTTGCGGTCGTTGGCTCGATCGTGACGGCGGCTGTTGCGTGGTCACGTATTCGCCAAAGTGCAGAGCGCACTAACTGACTGGAGACAGCGCCTCTTGTCTTGGTCTCTGCGCCCGGCTAGCGAATCGCACGCGTGCAACTTTGCCGTCGTCCATAGATGCAGGGAGCGGTCTGCGTCATGCTCTAAGGCGACTTATTCGAGCCTCGCTGTGTCGCCGGGCGTTCGAGAAATTCGTGACGGCGGTGCATCCGGTCGCCAGCTGCCTTACCTTTGTTCTCGGCAGATATGTTGGAAGCGACCCATTCCTGACGCCCCGCCTTTTCGCGCGCGGCTACTTCCTTTCCCTCGCTTTGAATTCCGACGGTCTTGTTTTTTTGCCCACCCGTTGGCGAAGTCATCTCTAGAGGTTGCTGTCTGGCCAGCTACGACCATCACGACCTCTCTTATGGCTTCATCTGGCCGAAGACCGGCTGCGCCTCGATCGCCATAGCCGCAACAGCATAGGCGCAACTTTCTTCCCCTGACGCCTGCGGCGTCATTCCTCGCGAAGCAAGAAAGCCGCGCCCATGCCGTCCTCCGCTTCGCTGCTGCCCTGCGGGTGCGTCGGCGAGTCGCCTTCGGCCTGTTGATCGCCATCGAGGCCGCGATGGTCGCGGGCTCGAAGACAGCAGAACCTAAGGAGACTTACCATGGCGAACATCGGCTCTTTCAAGAAATCCGGCAACGAATTCCTCGGCGAAATCGTGACGCTCAGCGTCCAGGCCAAAGGCGTCCGCATCGTCCCCGAGGCCAACCGTGCCAACGACAACGCCCCGAGTCATCGAGTCTTCGTCGGTCGTGCGGAAATCGGCGCCGCCTGGTCCAAGCGCTCCAACGAGGGCCGAGACTATCTCTCGGTCAAGCTCGACGATCCGAGCTTCACGGCTCCGATCTACGCCAATCTCTTCGACGACGAGGATGGCGACGGCTACTCGCTGATCTGGTCGCGGGGTCGCAAACCGAATGGCGACTGAACGCCAATGCCCCGCCTGAGACATCGGGCGGGGCAGTCCTTCCTTTCGGGTAAGTCACGCTTTGGCGCTTGGTTTTCCACTTGCTCGCGCTGTTTTCCTCGGAGCCTTTGACTCCCGTCGCTTCGCGCTACCTTTCGACCGCCCGCGCGCTTTCCCTTCGAGGCGTCGCGCCTCTTCTTCGCGCGCTTCATCATCCGGGGTGATCAAGGCGACATGATCCACGCCTAGCGCAAGCGCGATTTCGTAGAGGCTCACAATCGTTGGATTTCGGAGGCCGCGCTCAAGGCCGCTCACATATTGCTGGGTAAATCCCGACTGTTCGGCAAACTTCTCTTGCGTCAGGCCTTTCTCAAGCCTGATTCTTCGTACGTTTCTGCCGACCAGCCTCCGCATATCCATGAGGAAAGGCTGGACCGACACACACTATGAGGTTTATCCACTATAGTATGTATTTGCGCCCCAATTTCGCGCGAGACGCTCGCGGGAAAGATTGGCTAGAGTAAACATCTAATGTTCCCGGAATCGGAAACCGTGCCGCACACCAAAGCCAGCTCAATCGCCGACGTCGCGCCCACTGACGACCACGTGGTCGACTACGACCGCGCTCATTCGATCATTTATCTGCGATTGCTAGACGCCGCAAAGGAAGGCGCCGCTTGGGAAGAAGTAGCGAAAATCGTCCTTGGAATCGATTCGGAACGTGAGCCAGAACGCGCGAAGCGTGCCTACGATACGCATCTTAAGCGTGCAAAATGGATGACGATGAATGGTTACAAGCACCTTCTCGACGGGTCGCCGTGAGTGGTTCTTCGGGCCGAGTTTTGTAGCGCTAAATTGATATGGTTCGATCAGGCGCCATTGGGAAGGTGATGTAACGGGCCGTTCGCCGAGAACGATGGCGCCGCAGTTCCGGGATTTCTTAGACAAATTATCGACAAATAGTCTTTCAAACATTGGCTTAGCCACTCCACGATGAGAATATTCATGACAAGCGGCGATTGGCGCTCAGAAGGCGCATATGAGCATTTGCGAGATACAAACTGGCGCGACTACGCCTGGGAATATCTGCGGCGCAACGATGACTATCAGGCGCAATACGCCGATCCCGAGTTCCGGGCGCGGCTCGACGCCGGCGTAGACGGACCCGAGCGGTGTTGGGGGCTTCGATTTCGCGGTTGATCCAGCGCTGAACGCCGTCGAAGCGGAAATTTTCTGGCGTCCCGAATGCTGCTCCAGCGTTGTGATGCTCGACGCGCATCCAGCCCTTACCTCAATGCTCGTCTACGCGCCGCAAAATTGGCCCGACCTACGGTCTCGTCGCACGACGTCGGATGGAGACTATTTAATCCTTGGCGCGAGACGCCGGGAACATCGGCTCTGGTTGCCCGGCCCTCCGGCGCCAGGCGCCGCGCTTTCAGCGCTTATTCCCGTCGATAAGTCGACACAGACGCGTTCTGCGGCAACCTTGCGTTTTCTCCGCCATATCAGCGGGGCATCCTCCGCCGGCGCGGCGCAAATCCACGATAAGCGAATGTCAGAGATGCTCCGCGCCCTCGATGGACACCTAGTGAAGGCAACCTATCGCGACATTGCACAGCAACTATTCGGTCGTGAGCGACTGAACCGCGAGCCTTGGAAGACTTCCTCGATCCGCGCCACGACAATCCGCCTCGTGAAAGGCGGCATTGCGCTGATGCGCGGCGGCTATCGCAAGCTTCTGACAAAATAGCCGATCCGCTCGCGGACAATTCCGCTCAGCCGCTTTCCGCGTCGCGAGAACCGGCAACAGCGAGGGTGACGAATCTCGCACTCGATAAATTCGTCATCCCTCCCTCCGAACCTTCTCCGCCAGTGTGATCGACGACGGCCGCCGATCGTCGGCGGCGCGCCTCGCCATTCGAAGGTTCGATCATGTCCGCGCAATCAGCAGAACTCCCGCCGCGCTATCTGCGCACGCCCGAAGCCGCACGCTTCCTCGGTCTCTCTGGCCGCACGCTCGAAAAGCACCGCACCTATGGCACCGGCCCCCGCTACTCCAAGCTCGGCGGCCGTGTCGTTTATCGCGTCGACGACCTCCAGGCATGGGTAGAACGCGGAACCAAAGCCTCAACGTCCGATCCCGGCGTCGGGACCGTTTTGCCGGCGCGTCGCCACGCCAGTGACGTGCTCCTTCGCGTCAGTCAGCCGCGCCGTTGAGCTCTCGGACTCGCGCCATGGCACGCCGATCCGGCCGTCTCCTCAGCGACGAATGGGAGCAGCTCGAGTTGTTTCGCGCGCTCCCTGGCGATCTCGCGCCGCGCGACGCCCAGGACCTGATGTCCTACCCATTTTTCAGCCTCGCCAAATCCAAACGCTTGACGCCGATCGACTTCCGGATGGGAGAGATTGTCATCAAAGTCGAAGCGACGCCTGAGCACGGCATGGCGACCATTTGGGACGCCGACGTGCTCATTTGGGCGGCTTCCCAGATCGTCCAGGCGCGCGACAATGGCTTGAAAACATCGCGCCTGATGGCGGCGACTCCTTATGAGATTCTGACGTTCATCGGGCGCACGACGAGTGCGCGTGACTATCAGCGGCTGAAGGGTGCGCTCGACCGGCTGCAGTCGACAAGCGTCGCGACATCCATCCGCCAGCCGGCGGAGCGGCGGCGCCACCGCTTCTCCTGGATCAATGAATGGAAAGAAACCTCCGACGCGAACGGTCGGCCGCTCGGCGTCGAATTGATCCTGCCGGATTGGTTCTATGCGAGCATCCTGAATGAAGCCCTGGTGCTGACGATTGATCGGGAATATTTCGCGCTCACGGGCGGTTTGGAGCGCTGGCTCTATCGCCTCGTGCGCAAGCATGGCGGCCGTAAAGGCGGCGGCTGGAGTTTCGATTTCCGACATCTCCACGTGAAGTCCGGCGCACTGTCGCCGCTCAAACATTTTGCGTTCGACCTGCGCGACATCGTACGTCGGCAGCCGCTTCCAAACTACCAGCTCTCCATCCGTCACGGCCCGCTTGGTGACGAGCGTCTCGTCTTCGCGCCGATTCCACTCGACCCATTCGAGCGCGCTTTAGACCGCCTCGATTTATCTCTCCCCTCTGTGGATAAGCTGTGAAAACGTTCGTGCTATCGGGGACCGACCCTATCGTGCCATCAGGGACCAGATCCTCGTGCTATCGGGGACCAAAATGGTCACTAAAGCCCTGCTATGTCATCGTTCACGGCCTTCCTAACTGTACTAACATTGAATCCTTCGGATTCATTCTAACGGACAGCGCCGCAATCCACCTTGTGGACACTCCTGGCCAAGGTCTGCCGAAAAGAGAGGGCGGGCAGAGCCGTCGGTCCGCGTCCATCGTCATTTATCGGCGTCCCAAGGCCACGCTCCGAGGCCGCGCGCCTGCGCAAAAGCGGCGCATCGAGAGAACTCGCTCCATTATCGATCCATACGTCGCAATTAACTCGGAGAGTTCTGCGCCTTGCGGAGGCGCGCCATGACCCCGCTCACCGAAGTGGAGCTCTATTTTCTCAAGGGCAAGATCGAGCGCTGGATTCGTTTCGGCGCGCCTGGGAACGAACGCACGCTCGACCGTCGGCGACGCATAGCTTACTTCGCGCCGGGATCAATTTTCGCATTCGTCCGCTGGGCGTCGAACGGTTACGGGACGCTTGTTTCGCGCATCGATATTCTGCGCGCCTGCAAATCGATCGAGCCCTATTCGACTGTCCCCGCCGTCAAACCCGGCGCTGAAATTCTTCTGCGAGCGGTAGGCTGGAACAATGTTCAGCGGGTTCTGCGCGCCATCGACGCCGTCGAAGCGCTTGGCTTTGCGCCGCAAGATATTTGCCCGGATCATTGGCGGCATATCCACAGTCGGCTGGCTGCTGGCCTGCCGCCGCGGCCCTATACGCGAGAACGCCATAAGGCCTGGCTCCTGCGCGCGAGGGTAAAGTCCAAATGATCAGATCCATCGTTCTCACATTGCTCGCAAGCTGCGCCGTCGCGTCAACATTCGCGGCGACGCACGATCCGCTTGTGGTTTGGAACGCTTCCGCCAGCGTCCCAATAGGTCTCTATTCCGTGCAGTCTATAGGCAAACTCGCCGTCACCGATCTTGTCGTCGCACGGCCGACCAATGAGCTGTCAAACTGGCTTACCGAACGCGCCTATCTCGCCTCCGGCGCGCTGCTGATCAAGCGGGTTGCGGCATTGCCAGGGCAATCAATCTGCCGCAACGGGCGGGCCGTGACGGTCGACGGCATCGATATGGCCGAGGCTCAGGAACGCGACCACCTCGGGCGACCGCTGCCTACTTGGAGCGGCTGCCTTTCGGTGGCTCCAGGCAAAGTCTTTCTTCTCAACTGGGATGAATCCTCGTCGCTCGACGGACGCTACTTCGGGACCATTCCTTTGGAAAAGTTGATTGGACGCGCAGTCCCGCTTTGGACGTGGGAGTGACGCGAATGGCGCCTAAGAAAATTCGCACGCTCACCAGAGGACGTTGCCGCCGATTTGCGTTTTCGGTGAATATGCTCAGTTTTTTGACAGCGTTTGGCGCGATTTTGCTTTCGCAGGCACATGCTACCGAAACCGCCAAATGCGCGCTCAATTCGACTCAGGCATCGGCGGAAGCCATCAGCAGTGCGACTGACGAGGCGTCGCGCCGCTTCCATATCCCGCCCCAATGGATTGGGGCAGTCATGCGCGCTGAAAGTCATGGCGACACATGCGCCGTATCCCGAAAAGGCGCAATCGGTCTGATGCAGATCATGCCAGCGACCTACCTGGAGCTACGCCTCAAGCATGCTCTTGGACCCGATCCATTCGATCCACGCGACAACATCTTGGCCGGCGCAGCCTATCTTTCCGAGATGTTCGAGCGTTATGGCGAAGGCGGTTTCCTTGCCGCCTATAATGCCGGTCCGCGGCGCTACGGAGAATATTTGCATGGACGCCCGTTGCCGGCGGAGACGACAAATTACGTTGCGGGACTTGCATTGAAATTGGGCCTCGATGAGCTTCCTGCCAAACAAAGTTCCCCATCCGCCGACATCAGCAAACCGTCAACCTTCGTTGCTCTAACCAAACTGAATTCTGCGCGGCAAATCGCCGGAAACAGCGCGACCAGCGCCGGAGCGACTACCGGGGAAGCCGTCCCTCACCCTCTTTTTCCGGCGCAGCGCGACGACAAAATATTTGCGCGAATTTCGCTTTCGAATGACGACGCTATCGCAGATTTGAGCCCGGTTCATCGTTCGGCTACCGAAATTTTTGTAGCGCGTCGCGCTCGATGATCCCTTTCAAGCTCTATCGCATGTTAGCGCAGCAACTCGCGCCTTTGTGCGCGAGCGTGGCGGAGGGAGCGCAAGCGACCGACCTATGGCAGGATAAAAGAGACAGCCTGCGGCTTTCTCGGGCGGTCGTTTTGGCGTTACTCGTCAACATGTTCGCACAGGCTGCGTATTTGAGGCGCAGCCGGTCGGTTTCGACAAGCCGTTGCATAGACTCATCAATTTTCACCTCGTCGGACTGCTGCCATGTCTCGTGACGACGAAATCAACATTCGTCCTGGCCGTATCCGATCGAAGGCGCCGGTAAAGGGGAAGAGCTTCGTTGCGCGCGTTCTCGCGGCGACGCAGAAGGCCGGCGGGCTGCATCGCTCTGGCGCTCGCGGAAGTAGTCGCGGCGCCTTCGGGCGCGGCCGCGCCGCGAGCCTCGGTGCGCTGCGCGGTCTGAGTTCAGGGTCTCGTGGCGTGGTGATCAAGGCGCGCGTCGTTCGGCACAGCCAAAAATCGGTGCCGCTCTCCGCTCACCTGTCCTATCTTCGCCGCGACGGCGTCACCCGCGACGGCGCTCCGGGCAGAATGTTCGACGCGGCCAGCGACGAAGCGGATGCACGCGCTTTCGCCGAACGCTGCCAGGGCGACCGACACCATTTTCGATTCATTGTCTCCCCAGATGACGCCCCCGAGCTCTCCGACCTTCGCGCCTTCACGCGCGATCTGATGGCAGAAATGTCGCGCGATCTCCGCACGACGATCGATTGGGTGGCGGTCGAACATTGGAACACCGAGCATCCCCACATCCACGTCCTGATGCGGGGCCGAGCAGACGACGGCGGCGATCTCGTTATCAACCGCGACTATATCAGCCGGGGTCTTCGCGCCCGGGCCGAACAGCTCGTGACCTTGGAGCTTGGGGCCCGTAGCGAGCAGGAAATCCGTCGCGCTTTGGAGAGGCAAGTCGACGCCGATCGCTGGACGCCGCTCGATCAAGCCCTCGCGCGCGAGGGCGCCCGCCATGACGGGTTGATTGATCTTCGGCCCGTTGGCGACCGGGCTCAGAATGCCGAGCGAACCATGCTTGTCGCCCGCGCCCGCAAGCTGGAGAGACTCGGCCTCGCGGCGCCGACCGGCCCAGGACAATGGGTCATGGCCGAGAACGCGGAGACGACGTTGCGCGCGCTCGGCGAGCGCGGCGACATCATCAAGCGCATCCATCGTGGCTTGAGTGAGCGCGGTCTTGATCGTGCCCCAGCTGAATTCGTGCTCGACGCCGAAACGCGCGGCGATACGATCATCGGCCGACTTCTCTCTCGAGGCCTCGACGATGAACTGAAGTGTTCCGCATTCGCGATCATCGACGGCGTGGACGGCCGAACCCATCATGTGCGGTTTTCTGATCTCGACGCGACTAGCGACGCCGCTCCAGGCGCCATCGTCGAAACGAGGTGCCTCATGGCGCGCGAAGGTGAACCGTCGCGCCTTGTTCTCGCGGTGCGCTCCGATCACGCACTCGCTGATCAAGTTCACGCCCCCGGCGCGACGTGGCTCGATCGGCGCCTGGTGGCCACGGAGCCGACACCTCTCGCCGAGAACGGCTTTGGACGCGAAGTGAGGGACGCACTGGAGGCTCGCACCGAGCACCTCGTCTCGGAAGGACTCGGCCGGAGGCAAGGCCAGCGCGTCGTCTTCGCTCGCGACTTGCTCGATACGTTGCGGAAGCGGGAACTCGATGTAGCTAGCGGTCGCATCGCCGCCGAAACCGGCCTCCCGCGCCACGCTGTCGCTGAGGGAGAAACCGTCGCCGGTGTCTATCGCAGTCGCCTCACGCTCGCGTCGGGCCGCTTCGCGATGATCGACGACGGCCTCGGCTTCCAGCTCGTGCCCTGGGCGCCGTCGCTGGAGAAGGAAATCGGCAAGCAGGTTTCGGGCGTCATGTCGCCGGGCGGGAGCGTGGATTGGAGTTTTGGACGGAGGCGAGGGATCGGACGATAAGGCGACACATCTATCAAGCCGCTAAGCCGAGTCTAACGTCTGTGTCCGTCATCGACGGAACCGTGGCGTCCAGCTTTCGATGAGATCGTCTTCGTTCTCGTCATCGGCCTGGGTCTCTTCCTGACCGATCGGTTTTGAGACGAGAACTGTCAGCACCTTGCCGTACCGGCCGAGACCAACGGACTCTTCAGACAGGGCGGCCTTCGTCGTGCCGCCGAGCCAGTCGCGCACATCAACTTCATCTGTCACGCGCTCCCCAGCCAGCACGGCATCGCACTGGGCGACGAGGCGGGCCGTCGCGGTACCCTTTGGAATGAGCGATCCCTTGCGAATCCAGTCGAGCTTCGGGAGCGACTTCATCGCTTCGGACATGAAGCAGTAATCGATCGTCTCGCCGGTGCTGACGATGACCGCGACGGCAGCGTCGGTGAGTTCCGCGAAGCGGATTGCCGTCGCCGTGCGCGACGTCACGCAGTGTTCCGCCACCACGTCGATCGCATCCAGCCCCGGGTCGTGGCGGTCCATCGCTTTGCGGAAGGGGGCTTCAGCCATCAAAAGGCCGGCCGCAAAATGATCGGCCTCCAGCTCATACGGGTCGTTGGTCACAAATCCCGCGCGCGAGACGTGCGGTCCGTTCTTCAGGACTTGGTCGACGTGACCCGGCAAAAAATAGTGCCCCAACTCGTGGCTGACGCTGAAACGCTGGAAGCCGGCGCTGGGAATATGGGTGGCATAAATGATGCCGAAGTCATTGCCGTGCCGCAGCAGCATGCCCGACACGCCCTCATGCTCCTCGGGCTTGCCCTCGATCATGATGTCCCGGCTCTCCGCGATGGCGAAGGGGTCGACCGGCAGCTCCGTGAGGCCTTCCTCCTTCAGGAAGGCCTCTGCCGTCTGCCGGGCAAGCTTGAGGCTGAAGACCCGGCTCACTCGTCCTTCTCTTTCCTGGCTTTCCGGTTGGCCAGCATTTCAAGGAAATCCTTTGCGATCTCGCGGTCGTGGCCAGTCAGTTTGGCGACGTCCCGGAACAGCGGATCGCCGTCCTGGGCCAGTTCTGGGCTGTCGACGCGGCCGAGCAAGTAGTCTGTAGTGATCTCCAGCGCGATCGCGAGTCGCTTGAGCGAATCGAAGGAAGGTTTGCGGCCGGTCTCGAAATGCGCGATCGAGCTGGGCGGCATACGCGCCCGTTTCGCCAGATCCTCCTGGCTATAACCCCTTAATTCCCTAGCATTTTTTAGCCTCTCGCGAAAAATGTCGGTCGAGGTTTGGTTTTCAGTCATGTCTTCTCCGACAGGTAAAACTTGACGCATTCTATAGAGCGTCATACATTCAAGACATGTATCTCATGTCGTGAACGACATACACAAGCAAAAGATCACGGCTTGGGCCGCCTGCCATCGGGGCCATGCCGCCAGACACAAGGATCCGTTTCATGTCCTACCAGAACCCCTTCCAGCAGACAGCCGCCCTCGACGAAGTCCTTCTCGATGTCGCCGCGCTCATCGAACTCAGCCCCCGCGACCGACGAATCGCGGAGAACCGTTACCGCCTGCTCAAACGTCACCTCGAACGCGACAAAAGCCCCCTCGCACCGTACCTGGTCGACGGCGTCAGCCTGATCTACGCGCAGGGCTCGATTGCCACGAGCACCACAATCGTAAGCGGCGCCGAGGACGATCGGTTCGATGTCGATGCGATCGTCGAAATCGACGTGCCGACGGAATGGGACGACTGCCGGGCGCTCGATCTTCTGGAAGAGGCGTTGCAGGGCTTCGCCGGCGCCGTCGCCATCGTACGCTGCACGCGCTGCGTCCAGTTGCAGTTCCCGTTCATGCACATGGACGTGACGATCATGGACCGACGCGCCCGGGTCGCCATTCCTCGCGCCGGGCAAATTTTCCATTCGCCGGACGAAGGCTATGCGTATCGCGTTGACTCAAACCCCTGGGGCTTCACAGCGTGGTTCCGGTCGACCGTTGGCATCGGTCAGGCGGCGTTTGCCGAGAGTCTGGGCCGCCACCGTGCCGCCGCAGCCCGTAGCCGCCTGCAATTCATCGACGAGCAGGAACGCCTTGTCGTGATGAAGGCCGACCAGCTCGACTTGCCGCCGATGATCCCGAGCGCCATCGACGCGCAGGAGGCTGTCTCACTGAAGCTCCTTAAGCGCTATCTCAACCTGCGCTACGAGAGCCTGACGCTGAACCGCCCACCCTCGATCTACTTCACCAAAAGGGCGGGCGACGTCGGCTATATTTCACAGGGCCTCTCGGCGCAGCTCTTGGCACTGGCTCATTCTACGGCCGAGATCATGCGGGCGCACATCGCGAACGGCACCCGGCCGGAGGAGGAGAACCCGTCCTATCCGGCCGATCAGATCAACGACCGGTGGCCCAGTGCCGGGCGGGAGGGCATAACCGATATGCGCACTCTCGCCGAACAGCTTGAGTATCTCGCGGAGCGCATTGAGACGATGGCCGTCGCGCCGCTCGCGGAAATCGCGAAGGCGATCGACGACCTGTTCGGCGAGCGCGTCGGGCGGGAACAGCGCACAGTGCTGGCCGAACGCTACGACCGGCGCGGCAGCGCGACTCCCATCCTGTCGGCGGCCCGCTCGGGCGCGATCCAGGCCCCGGCCGTCGTGGTATCGCCCGAGCGGTTTCGCGAGGTTCCGCGCCACAATTTCCATCCCTGCGTTCTGGGCGGCGGGGATGATGAATAGCGGCGGCAGGCGCCGGTCGCCCGACGCGCAGCTGACGGCGATGCGCCGCTTGTGGCCCGACTTCAAGGGCCGCAGGCTGCCGGATGGAACGCTCTGGTGGAGTGGGCCGCTGCGGCCGAAAGCGCAGTTTTACGCCGTCTCGCTATTCTGGAAGCCGGGAGCAATGTCGTTGCCCTACGTGATGGTTGACGACCCGCCGCTCGCGCCGCGGCCGGGCGCCACATTTGCTGAAATACCTCACCTTATCTTTCATCCGGAAGAGCCGACACGCTCGGGCCTGTGCCTGTTCGATCCGGAGGGCCGAGAGTGGTCCGATGCGGATCTGATCGCGGAGACGACGATCTACTGGGCCGCCGAGTGGCTGGCCTATTACGAATTGTGGAACCTGACCGGCGAATGGCTGGCGCCCGGCGTCGGCTATGACAGTGTGGCGCGCATGCACGCCGCTGAAGCGCGGACAGTGAAGGAGGTGCTGGCGGATGTTCTCTGATCGGCGCACAAATAGTCTGCGAACCAAGCGACGGCGCCAGCCTTGGCCAAAGAACAAGACGTTCAAGATCCTCTCGCTCGACGGCGGAGGGATCAGGGGAGTTTACACCGCAGAGCTTCTGCGTCGGTGTGACGAGACTTTTGGGCGGGGTGAGCCGCTCACGCGTTATTTCGACATGATTGCAGGTACGTCGACGGGGGGCATCATCGCTTTGGGATTGGGACTGGGATTTTCTACGGCAGATATTTCGGCTTTTTACCGCGACGACGGGCGTCGGATTTTTCCGCCCATGCCGGGGTGCCGGCTGGGCAGGATGCGCCAAAAGCTGGAATGGGCTTTCGGCCCCAAGCTGGCGCATGAAGAGCTCGAGAAGGCGCTGAAGAACCGGTTCGAGGATCATCTTCTCGGCGAGTCCGCCGCGCGTATCGTGATTCCGGCGTTCATGGTGCCGAAGACGGAAATCACAGTCTTCAAGACAGACCATCACGAGGATTTCCGGAACGATTACCAGACGCTGATGTGGAAGGTGGCCCGTTCGACCTCTGCGGCGCCGACTTATCTTAAGGGACACGAGCACGAAGAAAGCGGTCGGATTTTCATCGACGGTGGAGTATGGGCGAACAACCCCGTGATGGTCGCCCTGGTGGACGCGCTTTCGGCATACGACCTGACGCCTGGCCAGATCGAAGTTTTCAGCATCGGAACAGGAAATGCGCCGTTCGAGCTGGGCAGGGCTAGCGTCTTTGGCGGCTTGTGGGCATGGAAAGAGGTCATCAGAGCCGCCATGTTTCTTACTACCGACAACGCAACAGCACAGGCTAAGCTCTTACTTGGCCCTGATCGTTGTCTGCGCCTTGAACCGGCGGGCGAGGATGCGCTGGTCGAGATGGATGACTACGATGGGGCGTTCGCACGGCTTCCAGCTTTGGCGGACCGGGACTTTGAGACGAACAAGGAAAGTATCGCACGGTTCTTTTTTGAGATTGCGCCCCCTCGGGAGCGGCACTACTCCGTGGGCAAGGCTCAAGCGGGTTAGGCGACATTCGCGTCCAAGATTAGATGTTTCAAATAGCATGGAATGGCAGATAGTTAGACGCGAAGCGAACCACTATTTTTTCGATCCAGATGCAGATTTTGAACGGTTCCTGGACGCCTAGATGGAGCCTTTGAGCGAATTCCGCTGACCCCACTTCGCCGATCAACTCAGCCGGATCATCGCCGGCGTGGGCGCGCCTTGCCATTCAAGCCGCCAGATGCCGCCCTGCCGCAGGTTCTGGACCAGATCGGGCCGGAAGGCGACAAGGCACGCGCCGCCGGCATGGCGAGCCGACGGGTAAACAATGCCGTTACTCGCGGCCTCCGTCCGCAGGCGCCGCCCGAGCGTCTGGCCGGCCGGATAGGCGACGCCAGGGTCTTCGCGAAGGGCGGGCTCGCTTTCCGGGTCGGCGCCGCGAAGATCGTGAAACGGCCCGAAGAAATCGGCGAGCAGTTCGGCATAGTCGGTGACGTTATCGAACCGGCCAATCGCTTCGAGCTCGCGCGTCAAATGGTAGGACACTTCGCCAAGCGACGCTTCGACCTCGAAGGCGCAATACCATGCGCCGCGATCCTCGCTGTTGAAGCGATTGCCGCCCGGCCTCGTATGCGTGAAAGCGGCGTTGATGAAGGTGTAGCCGGGGCGGCCGAATACCAGTTCTCGTGGATCCAGACCTGACAAGCCCCTCTCCTGCGCCTGCAATCGACCATTGGTCACGCTCTCTAGACCGGCGAGATCTTCCAGAGCGCCGAAATTGGCGGCGAGCGGCGAGAGAACCGGCGGCTTGAGGCGGCCCGTCGAAATCAGCCGCACCGTATCGCGCTGAGATAGATCGACCGTCGGCGGCGACATTTACAAACCGCCGCGCAACGCGTCGATTTGCCGGCGAACTTCGAGCATTTTGGGAATGCCGCCCTCGATCATGGCGTCGAGTGGCCGGCGACCGGCATAGAGCGGCCCCTTGTTCGGCAGTCGCACCCATTCGTCGGAAAGCGGCTCCGAGAACAGCAGCCGCAGCCCCTTGAATATGCCAACGAGCGCGCTGACCCTAGTCAGCGTGTCCTGCGACAGCGCGCCGGGCCATTCGCCCTTTTTCATGCGAAACCAGGTCCGCTCGGACACGCCGCCAAGCAGCGCGCAAATTTCTGCGCTGGTCAGCCGCCAGATTTCCGAAAGGCGCACGACACCCTCAACGGCCGCGGGCGTCAGACGCTCCCGCGTCGCCGCATCCGCGAGATTGGGCGGCGTTGGGGGAAGCCCACCGTCCATGGCCGGGCCAGCGGCGTTTGCAAAGCTCATGACGGCCTCACAGGTTTCTTGTCATTTGACAGTCTATATACTGCCAATTGGCAGGCTATTCAAGAGACGTCCGCGTCACGAACGCTGTCGCGCATCGCCGGGCCCATTTTCGACATCCCCTGTTTTTGCACGCCTGAGCACGACGGCATTCGGCCGTCGCCGAATTTCTCTTGCACTCCGGAGCGTTGGCTTCGGAAGCTCACGCCCATGTCCGCTACCCGCATCCTCTGGGGTCAAATTCTCGTCGTCTTCGCGATTGTGCTCGCGACCACATGGGGCGCGACACAATGGACAGCGTGGCGTCTGGCCTTTCAGCCCGAATTGGGGCCGGCATGGTTCTCCATCGTCTCGTGGCCGATCTATCCCCCGCCTGCATTCTTCTGGTGGTGGTATCATTTCGACGCCTACGCGCCGTCCATTTTTGTTGAAGGCGCCGTGATCGCCGCCTCAGGCGGGTTCGCTTCAATCGCCGTCGCTATCGGCATGTCGGTTCATCGAGCGCAAGAAGCCAAGAACGTCATCACCTATGGTTCGGCGCGCTGGGTGACGGCAAGTGAGGTGCGCCAAGCCAAGCTGCTCGATCCAGACGGCGTCGTACTGGGACGTTTCGACGACGACTATCTGCGCCACGATGGACCGGAGCATGTCTTATGTTTCGCGCCGACCCGCTCAGGCAAAGGCGTTGGCCTTGTCGTGCCGACGCTCCTCACTTGGCCCGGTTCGGCCATCGTTCACGATATCAAGGGCGAGAACTGGGGTCTGACCGCCGGCTGGCGGGCGCGCTTCGGGCGCGTGCTGCTGTTCGATCCGACCAATGAGAATTCATGCCCCTACAATCCGTTGTTGGAGGTCCGGCGTGGGGCGGCCGAGGTGCGCGATGTTCAAAACGTCGCCGATATTCTCGTCGATCCCGAAGGCGCGCTGGAACGGCGAAATCACTGGGAGAAAACCAGCCACTCGCTGCTTGTTGGCGCGATCTTGCATGTCCTCTATGCGGAAGCCGACAAGACGCTCGCCGGCGTCGCCAATTTCCTGTCCGATCCCAGGCGCCCCATCGAGACGACGCTGCGCGCCATGATGACGACCGCGCATCTTGGCGACGTCGGGCCTCATCCCGTCGTCGCTTCGACCGCGCGCGAACTCTTGAACAAATCCGAAAACGAACGCTCCGGCGTGCTCTCCACCGCCATGTCCTTCCTTGGCCTCTACCGTGATCCTGTCGTGGCGCAGGTGACGCGCCGCTGCGATTGGCGGATCGACGATCTTGTATCGGCCCCGAGGCCGGCGACGCTCTACCTCGTCGTGCCGCCTTCCGATATTTCTCGCACCAAGCCATTGGTGCGCCTGGTCCTCAACCAGATCGGTCGTCGACTGACGGAGGAGTTGGACGCCAAGCAACGACGCCATCGCGTGCTCTTGATGCTCGACGAATTTCCGGCGCTCGGACGCCTGGACTTTTTCGAGTCGGCACTCGCCTTTATGGCCGGCTATGGGCTGAAGAGCTTTCTTATCTCCCAGTCGCTCAATCAGATCGAGAAAGCATATGGCCCAAACAACGCTATCCTCGACAATTGCCATGTGCGCGTTTCCTTCGCGACCAATGACGAACGCACAGCCAAGCGGGTGTCCGACGCGCTGGGCACCGCCACGGAAATACGCGACGCGCGCAACTATGCGGGCCATCGCCTCTCACCCTGGCTCGGCCATCTCATGGTGTCGCGTCAGGAGACGGCGCGTCCGCTGCTGACGCCGGGCGAAGTCATGCAACTTCCGCCCTCCGACGAGTTGGTGCTCGTCTCCGGGCTCGCGCCGATCCGCGCGAAGAAGGCACGCTATTTCGAGGATCGGCGATTGATGGCGCGCATCCTGCCAACACCAGCTGAAAAACGTCACGACCAGGGCGAATCACCTGACGGCGAATCGCCGCGCGACGCCCAAGATGATTGGAGCGCTTTCATTTTGCCGACAAAAGAGCCGACAAATGCGCGGGCCGCCCTCGCCAAAAAATCGGATGATCCCGATAATGGCGGCATTCGTCGTGAACCCGAGATTCCGGAGCATGAGGCGATCGCCCCCGAGTCGGCGCCTTCCACGCAGTCGCTGGACGATCCACCGCCCGAAGAACCCGACGACGAAGAAGTCATCCGCGCCCGAACGCTCGGCGCCCGTGTCCGATCGGTCGCGCGCCAAGCATCCATGGATCCCGACGACGGAATAGCTCTGTGAGGTATCCATGTCGGTAAAGCAACGCCTCTCGGTCTATCTCGACGCCGACATGATGGCGCGGCTCGAAAAACTCGCCGATAAGGAACGCACAGCCAAATCGGCGGTTGCGGAAGCCGCGATCATGTCGTTTCTGACCGCCGACGACGCTGATCGCTGGGAGGCAGCGGTCGCGCGCCGCATGGATCGGCTCACACGCTCGGTCGATCGCATGGAACGCGACCTCGAATTTTCGGTCGAGGCGCTCGCGCTCTATATCCGCGCCTGGCTCACCGCGACGCCGCCTCTCCCCGACAACGCGCAGGCCACCGCCCAGGCCAAGGGCCGCGAACGCTACGAAAGTTTCATCGAGGCGTTGGGGAGAAGACTCGCGAAGGGTCAACGCCTTTCACGAGAGGTCTCTCAGGAAGTCGCACCACCCTCTGGATCGAACGGCGCCGAGTCATAAGGCTGATCCATCGCTCGAGCTCACTTGCTCTCTTCCCTGTCATTATGCGCCAGAGCCCTACGCCCCCGACTGGCTTGTTGCATCGTATCGGCTTCGGCCTTTCTTAATCGACCCTGGTTTCGAGCCGCCGACAAGCGATTCGACGAACACCGGGGACGGCAGTGGCGGCTCACACTCAACACGCAGAAGCGATCTCGCGCGGCGCGCGCATGTTGCGCACCGCTCTGGGAGCACAGATTGCCGAATGGCTCGACGACGACGGCGTCGTCGAAATCATGCTCAATCCAGACGGACGGCTCTGGCTCGATCGGCTGACGAGCGGATTGGAGGACGCGGGCGCGCGCCTCTCGCCCGAAGACGGCGAACGTATCGTGCGGCTCGTTGCGCACCATGTCGGCGCCGAGGTTCATTCGGGCGCGCCACGGGTCTCGGCGGAATTGCCGGAAACAGGCGAGCGCTTCGAGGGACTGCTGCCGCCTATCGTCGCGGCGCCGGCTTTCGCGATCCGCAAGCCGGCGGTCGCTATCTTCACGCTCGATGACTATGTCGCCGCCCTGATTATGGGGCCGCAGCAGGCGTCGATCCTGCGCGCCGCCGTCGTCGAACGAAGCAATATTCTCGTCGCCGGCGGCACTTCGACCGGCAAGAGGACGCTCGTCAATGCGCTGCTGGCGGAAGTCGCCAGAACGAATGATCGCGTTGTCCTGATCGAAGACACGCGGGAACTGCAATGCGCCGCGCCGAACCTTTTGGCGCTACGCACCAAGGAAGGCGTCGCGACCCTCTCCGAACTCGTCCGCTCATCGCTGCGCCTGCGACCCGACCGCATTCCAATCGGCGAAGTGCGCGGCAGCGAAGCCCTCGATCTTCTGAAGGCGTGGGGAACCGGACATCCGGGCGGCGTCGGCACGATCCACGCGGGCTCCGCGCTCGGCGCGCTTCGTCGCCTCGAACAGCTCATCCAGGAAGCCGTCGTGACCGTTCCGCGCGCGATGATCGCCGAGACGATCCAGATCATCGCTGTGCTGGCGGGTCGCGGCGACAAACGCCGGCTCATCGAACTCGCCGCCGTGCAGGGACTGACCGAATACGGCGACTATGCGCTTGCCGATCTCACCCATCTCAAACTCGGAGAAGACCATGAATAGGACTTTGGCTCGTAAGCGCGTTGGCGCTGTCGTTCTCATCGTTGGCGTCGCCGTCCTTTCGACGCCGTCCTTCGCCGCCGGCTCCAACATGCCCTGGGAGCAGCCGCTCCAGCAGATCCTGCAGTCGATCGAGGGACCGGTCGCCAAGATCGTGGCGGTGATCATCATCATCACGACGGGCCTGACGCTCGCCTTTGGCGATACGTCGGGCGGGTTTCGGCGGCTGGTGCAGATCGTCTTCGGTCTTTCGATCGCTTTCGCCGCGTCGAGCTTCTTTCTCTCCTTTTTCTCCTTCGGCGGCGGAGCGCTGATCTGATGGAGAACGCGTCAATCCAAAATGGCAGCTCTATCGCTGGATTCCGCGTTCCGGTGCATCGCGCCCTGACCGAACCGATCCTGCTCGGCGGCGCGCCGCGCGCCATCGCTATCCTGAACGGCACACTAGCAGCAGCGCTTGGTCTTGGTCTGCGGCTGTGGATCGCCGGGCTCGCCTTCTGGATCGTGGCGCAATTTGCCGCCGTCTGGGCGGCGAAGCGCGATCCCGACTTCGTCGAAGTCGTGCGCCGGCATCTGCGCTACCCCGCCCATCTTGGCGCTTGAGGAGCGGCGTTGATGCTGAACCTCGCCGAATATCGCAAGAAGCCGCAAAGCCTCGCCGACTTCCTGCCATGGGCGGCGCTGGTGGCACCTGGCGTCGTTTTGAACAAGGACGGCTCCTTTCAAAGGACGGCTCGGCTTCGTGGGCCGGACTTGGACAGCGCGACGCAGGCCGAACTCATCGGCGCGACGGCGCGCCTCAACAACGCGCTGCGGCGTCTCGGCTCAGGCTGGGCGATCTTTGTCGAGGCGCAGCGTAATCCCGCCCAGCACTATCCTGTACGCCGCTTTCCCGATCCGGTCTCGGCGCTGGTCGACGAAGAGCGCAAGGCGCAGTTCGAAGAGGAAGGCGCGCATTTCGAGAGCGGCTATTTTCTGACCCTCGTCTATCTGCCGCCGGAAGACGACGCAGCGGGCGCCGAGAGCTGGCTCTATGAGGGACGCGCCTCTGGCGATACGCCGCGCGCGATCCTTTCTGGCTTTTTCGATCGCACCGATCGCCTGCTACAGCTGATCGAAGGCTTCGCGCCAGAGGCCGAATGGCTCTCCGACGCCGAGACCCTGACCTATCTCCATTCCTGCGTCTCGACCAAGCGTCACAATGTGCGCGTTCCCGAGACGCCCATGCATCTCGACGCGATACTCGTCGACGAGCCGCTGACCGGCGGCCTCGAGCCGCGACTCGGGAGCGCGCATCTGCGCACCCTCACCATCATGGGCTTTCCCTCGGCGACCTATCCCGGCGTCCTCGACGAAATCAATCGGCTCGCCTTTCCCTATCGCTGGTCCACGCGGGCGCTCACCCTCGACAAAACGGACGCCACGAAAGTCCTGACCCGCATCCGCCGGCAATGGTTCGCCAAGCGCAAATCGGTCTTCGCGATTCTCAAGGAGGTGATGACCAACGAAGCCTCGGTGCTTGTCGACACCGACGCGCATAATAAGGCGCTCGACGCCGACGCGGCGCTGCAGGATCTGGGCTCGGATCTCATCGGCGAAGCCTATGTGACGGCGACGCTGACCGTCTGGGATGACGACCCACGCCTTGCCGACGAAAAGCTCCGTTTCGCCGAGAAGGTCATACAGGGCCGCGACTTCACCTGCATGGTCGAGACCGTCAACGCCATCGAGGCCTGGCTTGGGTCGCTTCCCGGACATGTCTACGCCAATGTCCGTCAGCCGCCGGTCTCGACTATCAATCTCGCCCATATGATCCCGCTCTCGGCGGTCTGGGCGGGACAGCTCGCAGACGCGCATCTTGACGCGCCACCGCTGTTCTTCGGCAAGACAGAAGGATCGACCCCGTTTCGCTTCTCGCTCCACGTCGGCGATGTCGGCCATACGCTCATTGTCGGCCCGACCGGCGCGGGAAAGAGCGTCTTACTGGCGCTGATGGCGTTGCAGTTTCGCCGCTATGAACGCTCCCGCATCTTCATCTTCGACTTCGGCGGCTCGGCGCGCGCCGCGACGCTCTCCATGAGCGGAAGCTGGCGCGATCTCGGCGGCGCGCTGTCCGAAGACGCATTTGAGCCTGTCTCACTTCAGCCGCTTGCCAATACCGTTGATGCGGCGGAACGCAGCTGGGCGGCGGAATGGATCGCTTCGATTCTCGCCCGCGAAAATGTAAGCGTCACCCCAGAAGTGAAAGAGCATATCTGGTCGGCGCTCTCCTCTCTCGCCTCGGCGCCGGTTCAAGAGAGAACGCTGACCGGACTCTCCGTCCTTCTGCAATCGAATTCACTAAAACGTGCGCTCAAACCCTACTGTCTCGGCGGACCGCATGGGCGTCTCCTTGACGCCGAAACGGAAGATCTAAGCGACGCCGAGGTCCAATGTTTCGAGACGGAAGGGCTTATCGGCTCCGCCGCGGCGCCGACCGTTCTCTCCTATTTCTTCCACCGCATCGAAGCGGCGCTCGACGGCTCTCCCGCTTTGCTCATCATCGACGAAGGCTGGCTGGCGCTTGACGATCCGGGCTTTGCCGCGCAGCTGCGCGAGTGGCTGAAAACGCTGCGTAAGAAAAACGCCTCCGTCGTCTTCGCCACGCAGTCGCTTGCCGATATCGAAACGAGCCCCATCGCGCCGGCGATCATCGAGAGCTGTCCAACGCGGATCTTTCTTCCCAATGAACGGGCGATCGAACCGCAGATCCTCGCGATCTATCGCCGCTTCGGCCTCAACGATCGGCAGATTGAGATCATCGCGCGGGCGACGCCGAAGCGCGACTATTACTGCCAGTCGCGTCGCGGCAACCGCCTTTTCGAACTCGGCCTTGGTCCCCTAGCACTCGCGCTCTGCGCGGCATCCTCGAAGAGCGACCAGCGGGCGATTTCTCAACTCGTCGCCAAACACGGTCGCGAGGGGTTTGCGCGCGCTTGGCTGACACATCGCGGCCTTTGCTGGGCGACCGAACTTCTCCCCAATCCTGACTCTCTGGAGGCCTCGCCATGAACAGAAAGCGCTCCCTCGCGGCGTCAACGGCTGTCGTCATCCTTCTCTCTCTCAACAGTCCCTCATCGGCGCAATTGGCGGTGTTCGATCCCACCAATTATGCGCAAAACGTCATGACGGCGGCAAATACACTGCGGCAGATCAACAATCAGATCACGAGCCTCCAGAACGAGGCTCAGATGCTGATCAATGAGGGCAAAAATCTCACAAATCTCCCCTACTCCTCGCTGCAAAGCCTCCAACAATCGATCGGTGAGACCCAGCGACTGCTGATTGACGCGCAGCGCATCGCCTATGACGTGCGCCAGATCGATCAGGCTTTCTCGACCCATTATGGGCCGGCAAATGTCTCGACAAGCTCCGCTTCGCTGATCGATGGCGCAAGGCAGCGCTGGCAGAATTCTCTGGCGGCGCTCCAGGACGCGATGCGCGTTCAGGCCGGCATCGTGCAATCGATCGGCACCGCCAAATCCGAAGCCGGGACGCTGCTCTCATCGAGCCAGTCGGCCGTCGGCGCGCTGCAGGCCTCGCAAGCCGGCAATCAGCTGCTCGCCCTGCAAAGCAAGCAACTCGCCGATGTGACGGCATTGCTCGCCTCGCAGGGACGCGCGCAGTCGTTCGAACTCGCCCGTCAGGCTGAGGCGCAGGAACAGGCGCGCGAACAGATGCGCCGCTTCATCGCTCCTGGCCGAGCCTATCAGCCCGGCAATGTCGCCATGTTCCATTGATGGGGCCGACATGAAGATCGAACACTGGCTCATCCCCGAAAATTTAGGACTCATCGCCGTCGGCGTTGTCATTGGCGCCGTCTCACTGATTGGCGTTGAAGCCGCCTGCGACGCCGATGTCGCGGCAAGATTGCGGGCGTCCAAAAACTTCCAATTGATCGCGCCCTCGAAGGCTTCGCCGATCGACAGCGAAACGCTGCGCTGCGCGACGCTTCCCATTGAACAGGCCGACGATCCCAAATGCCAAGCGCTCTGGGCGGCGCAGCGGCGAAAGTTTTTGGCGCCGAAGAAGAAGGACGACGATTCGGGCGCTGCGCCGAAGATGTTTCCCTCAGTCCCGCGCGCGCTCGAAAAGCCGGCAGAGAAATCCGCGCCCGCCCAAAGCGAGTAAGCCGATGGGCGGAACTGGCGTCATCGATCGCTTCCTTGAGGTCTTCACCCGCTATATCGATAGCGGCTTCGGCCTCCTTGGCGGCGAAGCCTCTTTCCTGGCGTCGACCCTTGTCGTCATCGATGTGACGCTCGCCGCGCTCTTCTGGAGCTGGGGCCCTGACGAAGACGTCATCGCTCGCCTCGTCAAGAAAACCCTCTTCGTCGGCGTCTTCGCCTTTCTCATCGGCAATTGGAACAATCTCGCGAGGATCGTCTTCGAGAGCTTTTCTGGCCTTGGCCTCAAAGCCGCCGGCAGCAGCCTGTCGTCAGCGGATTTCCTGCGTCCAGGGCGCATCGCTCAGGTCGGGATAGATGCTGGCCGCCCGATCCTGGAATCGATCTCATCACTCCTTGGCTATGTCTCCTTCTTCGAAAATTTCGTTCAGATCGTCGTGCTGATGTTCGCCTGGACGGTCGTGCTACTCAGCTTCTTCATTCTGGCGATTCAGCTCTTCGTGACGCTGATCGAATTCAAGCTCACGACGCTTGCCGGCTTCATCCTCATTCCCTTCGGTCTCTTCGGCAAGACCGCCTTTCTCGCTGAACGCGTTCTCGGCAATGTCGTTTCGTCCGGCGTCAAGATCCTCGTTCTCGCCGTTATCGTCGGCGTCGGCTCGACGCTTTTCGCGCAATTTACGCAGAGCGCGACTGGCGCTCAACCGACCGTCGACGACGCGATGGCGCTCGTCCTCGCGGCGCTGTCGCTTCTGGGTCTCGGCATATTCGGCCCAGGCGTCGCCAATGGCATCGTCTCTGGAGGACCGCAGCTCGGCGCCGGCGCAGTGGTCGGAACCGGTCTCACTGTGGGCGGCGCAGTTCTCGCCGGGGCCGGCGCGGCGCGAATGGCGGGCGGCTTGCTGACGGGACCAGCCGGAAAGAGCGAGACGCAGGCGGCGGCGATGCTGCCGCCATCGCGCGGTCCCGATGCGCCCGGCGGTGGTTCTCTTAGCGGAACGTCGCCGCGCCCAGGCGGAGCGCCGAGCGGAGGTTCATCAGCCGCTGTTGAACCGTCCGTGGCGCAATCTTCTGGCCCTTCGCCGATCGACGGAGCGGCGGCCGCAACTTCCGCCGCTTCTCCTGCAGGCGAACCCGCCTGGGCTAAACGCCTCAAACGCAGCCAGTCCGTCGCCCATGGCGTCTCGCTCGCCGCCCATTCCATTCGCGCCGGCGACGCGCATGGCGCCGGAGCATCCATCAATCTTTCTGAAGGCCGTTAAATGTTCAAACGCTCTTCCGTTCGCTACGGGCGCACGCCAGAACCGGTCACCCCCTATCAGAAAGCCGCGCAAGTCTGGGACGAGCGCATCGGCTCGGCGCGCGTGCAGGCCAAGAACTGGCGTCTCATCGCGCTCTGCAATCTCATTCTCGCCGGGGGGCTCGCCATCGGCCTCGTCTGGCAAAGCGCGCGCGGTTCCGTCGTCCCCTGGGTTGTGCAGATCGATAAATTGGGAGAAGCGCAAGCGGTCGGCCCGGGGATCGCCGACTATCAGCCAACCGATGCGCAGATCGCCTGGCATCTCGCGCGCTTTATCGAGAACGTCCGCGCCATTCCAGCCGACCCCGTCATCGTCCGCCAGAACTGGCTTAGATCTTACGACTTTGTCACCGATAAGGGCGCTCGCGCACTCAGCGAGTACGCACGGGCCAATGATCCCTTCGCCAAGGTCGGTCAAATCCAGATCGCCGTCGATGTCGCAAGCGTCATTCGCGCTTCGACCGATTCCTTTCGCATCGCCTGGACCGAGCGCCGTTACGAGAACGCCAGCCTCGCGTCGACGGAACGCTGGACCGCCATCCTCACCATCGTCGTTCAGCCGCCGCGCGACGCTGAGCGCCTGCGCAAAAACCCGCTCGGACTTTTCATTAACGCCATCAGCTGGTCGAAGGAGCTCGGATAATGACGCCGATCCGATCCAACAAATTCATCGCCGCGGTGCTCGCTTCGACCTCGCTTTCCGCCTGCATGAGCTTCAAGCCGCCCGAGATCGCTTATGACGATATTCCCGTCCCTGCAGTAATCGAGAGCGAGCCGGAGAGCCCGGTCAAGATCGTCGAGATTCCGAAAATCCTGCCGCTGCCGGGACAGCTCAAACCCTTGTCGAAGTTCAAGGAGACGCCGGAAGCGCCCGATCCAAAAGTCAGGGTGGCGCAGGCGAACGCCGCCGCGCGGGTGCAGCCCCGCCGCGCCGGCTATATCAATGCAGTCCAGATCTATCCCTTCACCGAAGGCGCGCTCTATCAGGTCTATGCGTCGCCGGGAGAGATCACCGATATCGCACTCCAGGAGGGCGAGCAGCTTGTCGGCTCTGGTCCTGTCGCCGCCGGCGACACGGTGCGTTGGATCATCGGCGATACGGAAAGCGGCGTGGGCGCATCGAGGAAGACCCACATCATGGTCAAACCGACGCGGCCTGACCTTATGACCAATCTCGTGATCAACACGGATCGACGCACTTATCATCTGGAGCTCAGATCAACGGAAAAGACCTATATGGCTTCCGTCTCCTGGCAATATCCGCAGGACGAGCTCATTGCGCTTCGACGGCGCAACACTGCGGCCGAAGAAGCTATGCCGGTCGATACGGGCGTCGATCTCGGGAGCCTCAATTTCCGCTACGCGATCGAGGGAGACGCAGCGCCGTGGCGCCCGCTCCGCGCTTTCGATGACGGCCGCAAGGTCTATATCGAATTCCCGCGCGGCATCGCCCAGGGCGAAATGCCGCCCCTCTTCGTCATCGGCGCCTCAGGTAATAGTCAGCTCGTCAATTATCGCGTGCGCGGCCATCACATGGTGATCGATCGGCTCTTCGCCGCCGCGGAGCTGCGCTTTGGATCGGACGACCAAAGGGTGGTCCGGATCGTGCGCAGCGACGGAAGACCAGCCATATGAACCCGCCGGAGCACGAAAAGAAGCTCGCTGAACAATTGCGGCTGCGGCCCGAAAGCCCGACGGTGACGCGGCTTTCGCGCAAGGTGCTCATCACGCTCGCTGGCGTCTCGTCATCGCTCGTTCTCGGCCTGACTCTCTGGGCGCTACATGAGCGTTCCGGCGCGAAGCCGCCGCCCGAACTCTACAACACTGACGCCAAAACCACTGCAGATGGGCTCGCGGCGCTGCCCCGCGACTATACGGCGTTGCCCAAAAACGTCCCGAAGCTCGGGCCGCCTTTGCCAGGAGATCTCGGCCGGCCGATCCTTGCCGCACAGGGTCAATTGCCGCAATCGACAATCGATCCGGAAGAGCAGCGCATGGGTCAGGAGCGCGAGGCGGCGCGCACCGCAAAGCTCTTCGCGCCGACAAATACCCATGGGCGCGTCGCGACAGCGTCAGAGTCGACTCAGTCACTCGAGCACGAGTCCTTGTCTCAGCACTCGCCCTTCTCGGAAGCGGCGCCCATCGATCCTGGCGCGATCCAGAATATGCAGGATCGCAAACTCGCCTTCGTCAATGCGCCGGCTGATCGTCGCACGGCGAGCCCCGATCGGCTCGAACATCCAGCTTCCCGTTACGTCCTGCAAGCAGGCGCTGTGATTCCGGCGGCGCTCTTCACCGGCATTCGCTCTGATCTGCCGGGTCAGATCACCGCGCAGGTAACCGAAAGCATCTATGACAGCCCGACGGGGAAATTTCTGCTGATTCCGCAAGGCTCAAAACTGATCGGTCTCTATGACTCGCAGATCGCCTTTGGTCAGTCGCGCGTGCTCCTCGTCTGGAGCCGGCTCATTCTTCCTAATGGCCGCTCGATCGTTCTCGAGCGCCAGCCGGGAGCGGACGCATCCGGCTATTCCGGGCTTGAAGACGAAGTCGATCACCATTGGCTCCGTCTCACTGGCGCCGCTGCGCTCTCGACCATTCTCGGCGTCGGCACGCAACTCGGCACGACGGGCGACGAGAACGCGCTCCTGCAAGCGCTGCGTCGTGGCGGCGCGCAAAGCCTCAACCAAACCGGCCAACAAATCGTCGGCCGCAATCTCAATATCCAGCCGACGCTCACGATCCGTCCGGGGTTTCCCGTGCGGGTGATCGTCACACGCGACCTGGTGCTCGCGCCTTATCAAGAGCGCGCAACAATCGCCTCAAAGCGAGTTGATCCATGACTAAGTTGAAACTCGCCGCAATCGATGACGACAAACCCGTTAAGCTCACCGTCACGCTGCCGGCCGCGCTTCACCGAAATTTGATCGCCTATGCGGAGGTTCTCGCCAAGGAAACGGGAAAGTCGGTCGAGCCGGCAAAACTCATTGCGCCGATGTTGGAGAAATTCATCGCAAGCGATCGAGGATTTACCAAATCCCGCAACGCCGCGAAGAAGGCTAAGGCGTCAACGTCGCCTTCGTCCAAACCTTCATTCGACTTTCCTTTGCCATCGTCTGGGCAAGGCTGAGGCGGCGTTGCATTTGATGCAGTTTGCCGGCGAACGGCGCCGATGAGGCGCGCTTCGATTAGATCGACTTTCGCTTCCCAAACATTCATCAGTTTGAGCTTTGTAATCTGACTTTCGACCTGGTCCGTTCGATGCTGTCACGCATGACAACAAATTCCAAATGTTCCCGGGTCGAATTAATGTCACATCAGCCGGCTGATATCGCGGCGCTCTTCTTAGGAGACTTGCCGCCGTCCGGTGATGGTAGGCAAGCGCGCCCTTCTTTCGACGCACCCGGCTCAAGGCCGTCGAGGGTCCAGTCTCCAATGGTCCAACGAACTAGGCGCAGGGTCGGATGGCCGATGGCGGCCGTCATTCGCCTAACCTGGCGGTTGCGTCCCTCGCGGATCGTAAGCCGTAACCAGCAGTCGGCGACGCTCTTTCGGAACCGCACGGGGGCCCTATTTCGCCAGGTTCGATTTCCGCCGCGCCGGGGCGGCCGAAAGCCGCGCGCATTACGTCGGCGTGCACGATTTCCGAGACGAGCAAGGCGGAAAGCATTTGGTCTACGACTGGCGCGCGCCGGTTTCCTCTCTGTTCTATGATTATGAAATGGGTCCGGCGCGCTACGAAGCGCCTGCGGGAAGAATCGAGGGGGAGATCACCGGCAAGCGGCAGTTTCGCATCAAGAACGGCTCCTTGGAGCTGGTGATCGAATCCTCGCTCAACATCGTGGACGACGTGCTGCAGAACGAACTCGCCCGGAGTTCCGACCAGGGCATGAAGACCATTGTCGCGACCATTCAGCGCGACCAGAACGCGATCATCCGCGACGCCGATGCGCACACGCTCGTCATCCAGGGCGTTGCGGGTTCCGGCAAGACCTCGATCGCGCTCCACAGGATCGCCTTCCTGCTCTATCGGTTCAAGGATACGCTCTCGTCAGACGACATACTGATCATCTCGCCCAATCGGGTGTTTGCCGACTATATCGGCAATGTCCTGCCTGAACTCGGCGAGGAAACCGTGCCGGAAATCGGCATGGAACGGCTCGCGGCGCAATTGCTGGGCAGCGACATCCAGTTCCAGACCTTCTTCGAGCAGACCGCGCTGCTGCTCGAAAAGGGAGACGAGGCGATGATTGCGCGCCTTCGAGCGAAAGCTGCGGCCGAACTCCTCAAGCAGATCGAGGATTACGCCTGGCATCTCGAAGAGACCGCCTTCCATCCGGCGGAATGCGTGATCCGACGCCGCCCGGTTCCCGGATTTGTGTTCGAACGGGAATGGAAGAGGTGGAAGCACCTCCCGCCCAACGAGCGCCGGTCAGAAGCCGCAAAGTCCGTGATCGAGGAGGTCGAAAAGGAATACCGTATCGAACTGCGCAAGGAGGAACGCGCCGAACTCAGAAAGGCGCTTGCGGGCATGGTTCGCCGTCCCACCCTGCGCCAGGCTTACAAGAATTTCTATAATTGGATCGAGCGGCCCGAATTGCTCCGTCCAGTCGGCGGTAAGCTGGAATACGCCGATGTCTTCCCGCTGATCTATCTCAAGATGCTCACCGAAGGCGTCTCCAATCCCTGGGCCGACGTTCAGCACCTTCTGGTCGACGAGATGCAGGACTATACGCCGGTGCAATATGCCGTGCTGGCCAGACTGTTTCCTTGCGCCAAGACGATCCTTGGCGACGTCAGCCAGTCGGTCAATCCTTACAGCGCCTCGCGCTCCGAGACGATCAGGCAGGTCCTGAAGGGCGCCACCCTGGTGACGCTCAACAAGAGCTATCGCTCGACCTACGCGATCATGCAGTTCGCGCTACGGATCGCGCCGAACCCGGATATGGTCGCCATGCGGCGCCATGGTGAAGAACCCCGAGTGGTACAGTGCCGCAGTGCTAAGGACGCCGTTTCCGCGATAGCCGCCGAGGTGCAGGACTTCGCGGCCTCATCTCATTGCAGCCTGGCGATCCTGGCGAAGACTCAGCCCGAGGCGAAGAAGCTGCACCAGCAACTCGAACAGGTAGGCCTCTCCGCCCGGCTGCTCGATGCGGAAAGTACGGGCTATCCTGCTGGCGTTATCATCTGCACCCCACATCTCGCCAAAGGCCTGGAATTCGATCAAGTTATCATTGCCGATGCAAGCGCCAAGAGTTATGCCACTGAAATGGACCGCAACCTGCTCTACGTCGGCTGCACGAGGGCCATGCACCGGCTGACTCTGATTTCAGCCGGGGAGGTATCAGCGTTCGTACAGGCGACCGACGAGAGTTGAGCGGTGATCTCGCCCCGGATCTCGTTCGATAGACGATCTAAAAATCCGGACCGGAGCCGTTGGCGAGCCGCTGCCCATCGACCCCGGCGCGACCCAGTGCCTATACTGTCCGCTCAGCAACAGAGCTTACGTGGGCTCGCGAAGAGCGCGGGCGCCCGATGAAGGGCATTAGGTCACGCAAATCCACGAAGTGGTCACTTTGGCGTCGAAGCTCGGTTGAGATCATCGGAGGGTTGGATGTTAATAGCGACACCGTTGTCACGCGTACGCCTTTTCGCTGTACGGCCTTGATCAGCGCCGCAAGATTGCTGTCTCCGGAAAACAAAATCAGATGCTCCATTGTTGTCGCCATCTCAAGAGCATCGACGGTCATTTCGAGCGATACGCGGCCTTTCAGAGCGTGACGCCCATTTGCGTCTACGAACGCGCGGCCAGGCTTTTCACGAACGACATATCCGTTGTATGCCAGCCAATCCAAAAACGGACGCATACTGGAATATTCTCCGTCCGTCGTCAGCGCATAGACGAGCGCGCAGACCAACGGCATATCGCCAAAGAACAATGCGCGAAGCTTTCGATAGTCGATATCGGCGTTCAAATAGTGAAGACTCGCGTAGGTGGAACGCGCATCGACCATGAGCACGGAACGGCCGGGAAAAAAGAAATCCTGCCCGCTTCGGGAGGGATGCGAAAGGATTGGTTGAAGGTCGCGGACCATGGTTGCACCTCAAGAACGAATAACACCTTGCGAACGGAATCGTGCTCGCAAAACAAACTTCCCGGCGATTGGTGGGAAAAGGCGCCTGTTCCGAGTTTCTACGGTGGCGTGCTGGTATATTGCAGTCTCAAAATCATAATCGTTTACTCTTTGCGCGAGGCGCAGCTAACGCAGAGATGGGCAGTCGGATCGGCCCGCAAGCGACCTTCAGGAATTTCATCGCCGCACTCGACGCAGTAGCCGAACTCTCCTTCATCCATCTGGCGCAAGGCTCGCTGGATGCGGCTGATCTGCATCTTTCGTTGCCGATCGGCGGCGAGCGCCATCTGTTGCGCTTGCATTGCATCCATCCGCGATAGGCGGCCGACGCTCTGCTGGTCGAGCTGGACCGCTTCTCGGCTTTGCGCGCTCGACTCACGCAAAGAAAGAAGCTCTTCGAGCATCCGTTCGAGCGCGGGACGAAATGTCTTGATGCGCCGCTTGTCCTCGTCGGTCATCATGACTGTGTTTCTCCATATCGTTCCCTTACTTTGAGGAACTCGATATCTGGCCACTCTTCGATCGCACGATCCAACGCCCAGGCGTTCCTGGCGAGGAACACCAAGGCGGAGTCTTTATCCTCGGCGATACTGAAACGGTTTGCTTCGCAAAACAGTCGCAGACGTTCGGGCTTGTCGCTTGAAAGCCATCTCGCAGTTTCGTAAGGCGCAGGCTCCAATTTCACCGGCACGCCATATTCTTCGCTCAGCCGGGAAACCAATACGTCGAGCTGAAGCGATCCAACCGCTCCCAAAATTGGCCATGACTCGAAAATGGGACGAAAGACTTGGGCGACGCCCTCTTCAGCCATATCGTCAAGCGCCCGATTAAGCTGCTTGGCCCGCATAGCGTCCTTAAGACTGACACGCCTTAGAATTTCTGGAGCAAAGTTCGGTAGTCCCTGGAACTTGAGATTTTCGCCTTCCGTAAGCGAGTCTCCGACTCGCAACGCGCCATGACTGGGGATGCCGATGATGTCGCCAGGAAACGCCTCGTCGATCGTTTCGCGCTGCTGAGCGAAGAAAAAGATCGGCGCGCTGACCGTCATCCACCGACGTTCACGTGCGTTGAACAGTTTCATTCCGCGTCGAAAGCGGCCGGAGCATAGACGAACAAAGGCGATGCGGTTGCGGTGATTGGGGTCCATATTCGCCTGGACCTTGAAGACAAAACCGCTAACTGAGTCCTCATTCGGCGCGACGACCCGCTCCGTTGCTTTCCGCGGAAGCGCCCCAGGAGCCGATTGGGCCAGGAATTCCAGCAGCTCAGCCACGCCGAAGTCTCTAAGCGCGCTGCCAAAAATGACCGGCGAGAGATGTCCTTCTCGGAACGCTCGGATGTCGAACTTCGGAAGACTGCTCAGACATAGGGCGAGATTTTCGAGCGCCGGCCCCGCAATACGGCTCTCGATAGACGAATGGGCATAAAGCGCGTTGATGTCTGCAAGCTGCTCGGCGCGTCCGAATGCATCAGTTCGCGCTTGCCTGGGAAGCAATAGACGCGGCCCTTGGACATCGAGACAACCGCGGAAGTCGACTCCCATGCCAATCGGCCACGTCAGCACAGTGAGATCTAAAGCCAGCCCCGATGAGATCTCGTCGAGCAGCGCGAGCGGATCGAGGCCTTCCCGATCAATTTTATTAATGTAAGTGATGATTGGAATGTCACGTAGGCGACAGACCTCAAATAGCTTACGCGTTTGACTCTCGATTCCCTTGGCTGCGTCGATGACCATGACAGCCGCGTCGACGGCGCTCAGAGTTCGATAAGTGTCTTCGCTGAAATCGGCGTGACCCGGAGTATCGAGGAGATTGAATATCTTCCCACCATATTCAAAGGTCATCACCGAACTGCTGACCGAGATGCCGCGGGCCTGCTCGATTTGAAGCCAATCGGAACGCGTCCGCCGTCGTTCGCCGCGCGCCTTCACATGCCCCGCCATCTGAATGGCGTCACCGAAAAGCAGAAGCTTCTCGGTTAATGTCGTCTTGCCCGCGTCGGGATGGGAGATGATGGCGAAGGTTCGTCGACGTTCTGCTGCCGAACGCCCGCACAGTGTTGTTGTTAAATTGGAAGTGGGAACTTGAAGCATAGCGCATCCATCAATGGGGAATTAGGAAACCCAAGTGATGCAGCGGCCTATGGATCCTGCCTCAGATAAACGTGGATGTCCGAGGTATTTAACCAGTTCAAAGCCTCGCCAATTGCGGGCTCCGAAGAGTAGGAAGAGAGCGCGGATCGGACTGAATCTACGCGCCAAACGAATTCACGTAATGCGGTCAACGCTGTCCGGGCGCTCGCTCGTTCTTCCGGTGACGCCTCGATGACTTGACATGCCAATTGGAACAGTGCGCCCGTAGCGGTCAGGTGAACGCCACTTGGACCTGCAGCTCGTATGTCGGCGACTAATATTCGCAGCAATCGGACTGCATCAGCAACTTCGCGCTCGCGAATAAACTTGGTTGCCTGCAATCGATCTCGACCTGAATTGAGCACTCCACCACTCGCTTTACAATGGCGTCCGCCACCACTCCAGCTGAGGAGCAGCGCCACAACGCCCGCCCGAAATCGGCGGCGCATGGCCTCGGTTTTTGTCAGCCTAATGGCCTGACAAACAGAGCAGCGTCAGCACGGTGTGTTCGGATTGGCTCGACCAAAATTGAAGAACCACTTCTTAAATATAGGAGTTCCTAGGCATTGTGAAGGCCGAAGTGCGAATAAGATTTTCAAAGGTTGTCGCTCGGAAAGAGACCAGGCTGGCGTATCGTTCCAAAGGCGTAAGTTCGGCGCCTCAGCTCCAGTTTCGCGCCCGGATCTGCGGAGATGGAGTTTTCTCGTGCGCCGATGACCACCAATAGCCTTCTCGCTCACCGAGTCGGAACCACAATATTACCTCGGTAGTCGTAGAACCCGCGCTTCGTCTTCCGGCCGAGCCAGCCCGCCGCGACGTACTTCACCAGCAGCGGGCAGGGACGGTATTTGGTGTCCGCGAGCCCTTCGTGGAGCGCCTGCATGAGCGAGAGGCATGTGTCGAGACCAAGGAAGTCAGCGAGCTCGAGCGGCCCCATCGGATGGTTGGCTCCGAGCTGCATCGCAGTGTCGATCGCATTGACCGATCCAACACCTTCATAAAGTACATAGACCGCCTCGTTGATCATCGAAACCAGAGTGCGGTTGACGATGAAGGCCGGGAAATCGGCTGCCGCTACCGCGGTCTTGCCGAGGAGGCCGACGAACTGGTTGGCAACCGCAAAGGTTATATCTTCCGTTGCAATGCCCCGAACGAGCTCCACGAGCTGAATCGCTGGCGCAGGGTTCATGAAATGCATGCCAATAAAACGCTCTGGCCGGTCCGTTGCGGCGGCGAGACGCGTAATCGAGATCGAGGAGCTATTGGTGGCGATAATCGTATCCGGCTTAAGCGCCGGGCAAAGGGCCACGAATATTTCGCGCTTGACCGTTTCGTCCTCCGTCGCGGTCTCGATAACGAGGTCACAGGGAGCGAGATGTTCGTACGCCGTCGCGGGCGTGATGAGGCTCAGCTCTGTTCGTCTGTCCTCATCAGACAGGCTCCCCTTAGAGACCAGCTCCGTCAACATTTCGCTGATGGCGGTGAACCCGACGTTGGTCAATTCCTCGTTGAGATCGCGTAGTCGCACGTTGAGGCCCGCGCGTGCGCAGACGTGAGCAATGCCCTTGCCCATCTGGCCGATGCCGATGACGCCAACGGTTCTGATCGTGCTCGGCTCCGCTAACATTGAATCTGTCATGTCCGATCGACCTCCCTGCTCGCGGAAGCATCGCTGCGAATTCCATCGGTGTTATGAGATTTCGCAACATAGACGGTGTTCTCAGCCTCACGACCAGGGTGACGCGGATCATGAAATCCGACGACCTCGGCGCGCGCGGACGCGAAAATCTCGGCCAAGGTCGCACAGAACGCCTCATCGGGCGGCTCATTGGACCACAATGCGAAAACGCCTCCAGGAAACAGGTGCGCAGCAATACGACGCAGGCCATCGGCCTGATAAAGGGCGGCATGACTTGGGTGCAACAGGTCATCGATCGAATGGTCAATGTCGACAAGAATCGCGTGGAAACGGCGCTGGGGAGCCCGGGGATCAAATCCATCATGTGAAGCTACGAGCGCAAAGAAATCGCCTTGCAAAAATCGGCAGCGAGGTTCATCGGCGAGTCGCTTGCCCAGCGGCAATAACCCTCGCTCGTGCCATTCTATAACCGGCGCGAGGGCTTCAACCACGAGCAGGGATCGGACCCGGGCGTCCGACAATGCCGCTTGCGCCGTGCAGCCGAGACCGAGCCCGCCCACGACGACATCAAGGTCTTCCTCCGTCGTCTCTGCTAGTGCGAACTGAGCGAGCGCGATCTCGGCCACTGTGAACAGGCTCGACATAAGGAACGCCTCGCCGAGCTTAATCTCAAAAATCTCGTCACTGTTGGGCGCGGCCCTACGTCGCCGCAGGCTCAAAGAGCCGATCGAAGTGATACAGTAGTCGAGCTCTTCGAACATGACGCTCATGCCGATGCCGTCCTCTTGCTTTAGCGCGCATATAGAAGCGGCAAGCTCATGCGCATGAATTGAAGAAGGGCCAAGGCCGCCGAGCTGCAGGGGCGAGACCTCGAACAACATTTCGACGAAACAGTCGTTGTCGAAGGCGACAGATCGCTTCTCTGCGCCTCAAAAAGCGTTGAGGCGCAGAATGACAGTGGCGATTCTGATGATGAAAGTCTTCCGCGGCGCCAAAGCCGACGGACGTCGAAGGCGCTACGGCGGAGCCAAGTCTTGCGCGTAAGATGCCGTCGAGGTCCCGTGCATAATAATTATGTAGCACAAGCGCCAACGACCCTCAACAAAACTCCCAATGTGATTGAATAATGGCTGCACGAACAGGAGATTAGCGCGGCGCTGTATAAACGAAGCACCGGCTTAAGCTGTCAGTCGGCGGTCAAATTTGACCAGCGCGTCCATAGGTTCGATCCTCCCGACAAAGCTTGCCCGAATTTTGTCGTCGGCTCCTCATGGCGCCGAGCCTGTTCACTTTGTCCCCGACGCAGCCGGCCGTGATAGCCCGACCACGACACATCCAGCGCTTAGCATAGCCATGCTACCGCCAGATGCTCCGGCGCTTCGCGATGAAGGCGCGCCTCATTTCGCCTCTCGCCGAAAGAAGGCCGCGCCTTTTTGGGATCTCGCGCCCGTCCGCAGCCTGGCGACTTCGCGAAGGAGCTTCGCCATTCCTTGCGTAGTTTATGGGAGTTGCTCCGAGGATCAGAAGCGTTCTGAGTTGCGGATTGCCGCGCTTCGAGATAGATCCGAGTCGCGTCCTTGCGCTCATTCGAGCCGAAGCCGAAGCTCTGATCCTGGCTGTCGAGCGGGTGATCACATTCTATGAAGCGGGACGGTCCGTGTTTTGGCGGACCTAATTGCAGCGTCGAGACTCGCGGCATTCAAGCTTCCAGCGTTCCGTCGACGCCGGCGCGTCGAGTCAAGGCTGATGGGATTTAACGCCCCGCTCTTGCTACGGACGTTACAGACGTCTTGCTGTCCAGCGTCCGACACATCGCCGAGCGGCATCGCTTACAAGCTCAGCCACATAACGTGCTGAAAACATCGGCATACAGCAAACACTTTGATGCTGCATCGCAGCATCGCCGTGCTATAGTGCCGGGAATGATCCTTGTCGCTGCAGCGCCCCGCCTTCGCCGACTGACTCCGCCTTAGAGCGTGGCTGTCTGATCTAAGCGCGGCTCCCCCTTTAACGAGGCTGTCGAGTAAAGCCTAAACTTCACCTGCTGCCGTTACAAGCGGCAGGCAATGAAAGCTATTGTTCAGATGAACCTTGTCCATCTACGGAGCGAGTGGGCTCCCAACATAATCCGTGAGATCCTCGCCGGAACAGTTGTCGCGTTGGCTCTCATTCCTGAAGCGATCGCCTTTTCCATTATCGCCGGCGTTGATCCCAAGGTCGGCCTCTACGCCTCGTTCTGCATCGCAGTCGTCACGGCCTTTGCGGGCGGCCGGCCCGCGATGATTTCTGCCGCCACAGGCGCGATGGCGCTGTTGATGATTCCGCTCGTGAAAGATCACGGGGTCGGGTTCCTCTTCGCTGCAACAATCCTGACGGGCGTTTTCCAGATCGCGGCAGGGATGCTGAGACTGGGCAATCTGATGAGGTTTGTCTCGCGCTCGGTGGTCACCGGATTCGTCAACGCACTGGCGATTCTGATTTTCCTGGCGCAAATGCCAGAGCTGCTGGGCCAAGGCATGACCGTGTACATCATGGTCGCCGCTGGCCTCGGCATTATCTATGGGCTGCCCTATCTGACGAAAGCCGTGCCATCTCCGTTGGTCTGCATCGTGGCGATGACGGCGGTGTCTATGTATTTCGGTCTTGGCATACATAAAGTCGGCGACATGGGCGCGCTGCCAAGTGATTTGCCATGGTTCGCCCTGCCGCAGGTGCCTTTCACCCTTGAAACGATGAAAATCATTCTTCCGTATGCGTTGACGCTAGCGATGGTTGGGCTGCTAGAAAGTCTGATGACGGCGGCGATCATCGATGAGATGACCGATACAACATCGAACAAGAATCGTGAGTGCGCCGGTCAGGGCGTCGCCAACATAACCTCTGGATTTCTGGGCGGAATGGCGGGCTGCGCGATGATTGGCCAGTCCGTAATCAACGTGTCCTCCGGCGGCCGGGGACGGCTGTCTACGTTATGGGCTGGCGCGTTTCTGTTGTTCTTGATCGTGGCGCTTGGCCCCTATGTGGTTCAAATCCCGATGGCGGCTTTGGTGGCGGTGATGATCATGGTTTCGATCAACACGTTTCAGTGGCAGTCCATGCGTACGCTGCTGACCCACCCCAAGAGGTCAAGTTTTGTCATGCTAGGCACTGTCGTCGTGGTTGTCGTTACGCATGATCTGGCGAAGGGCGTAATCTTCGGCGTTATCCTGAGCGGTTTGTTTTTTGCGCACAAAGTCACCCAGTTTTTCAAGGTCTCATCCTCGCGCGACGAAACTCGCGCCGTGCGCACTTATCAAGTTACCGGCCAAATCTTCTTTGCAACCGCGGAGGCCTTTCACTCGGCTTTCGATTTCCGTGAGGAAGATTTGAAAGGCGTGGTGATTGATCTGCACGCGTCGCATTTTTGGGACATTACCAGCATCAACGCCTTGGATCGCGTCGTTCTCAAGTTCCGCCATCATGATATTCCGGTGGAGATCATCGGCATGAATGAGGCCACGGCGACCATGGTCGAGAATCTTGGGACACACCATAAGCCCGGGGCCGTTCTCGCAGGGCCGGGGCACTAAAACTGCCCCGGCATTGCCGGATGCTACTTTGTTTGAGCACGCAGGCGAAGTGGGCTCTTCGTGTTGCGCACAATAGCGCGCTTCGGCTTCGGCAGGCAAAGACTTGCAACGGCGTCTGGGTATCAACGATGACTCCGCAGTAGCCGCGATCCACGGTCTGGATGCCGAGAGCCTCGTGTGAGCGTGTGGGTAACGCCCATTGCGGCGGCTGCATTTTTCCTCGGTCACTTCGCATGCTGACTTCCCATTAGCGCGCTCGCCTCCAATGTCACGCACGGGCTTGATGGCTGTGCTGGTCCCCGCGCCGCGCGATCATCGCCGAGGTAGTTGTTATCAGGCCTCCGATGGAGCCGGCACATCGCAATGCTGCGCGTAGGACGCGCGTCGCATCAACGATTCCGGCGTCGTACATGTCAGTGAATTGGCCCGAGCGGGCATCCAAACCGACTCCGCTCTCTCGACGATCAAGCAGCTTGCCCACGATGAACGAGCCTGCCAGGCCCGCGTTGTCAGCGATCTGTCGCGTGGGCGCTTGCAAGGCGCGTCGCACAGCCTCAAACCCGATCTTTTGTTCGTGATTGAGCGGCTTCAGACCATCCAGCGCCGTGATCGATGCAATTAGACTGGCGCCTCCGCCAGGAACGATGCCGTCCGCCACGGCTGCTTTCACGGCATTGACGGCGTCTTCGATACGATCTTTTCTTTCCTTTACCTCTGCTTCGCTCATTCCCCCGATCCGTATGACCGCCACGCCTCCCGATAGGGCCGCGAGGCGTTCGAGCAGCTTCTCCCGATCGTAGTCGGAGGTCGCCAGTTCTATCTCATGCCGGATTTGAACGCATCGCTCGTCGAGCTTATCCTTTCGATGGCCAGCGCCGACCACAATCGTCTTGTCTTTGGCGATGCGAACGCGTCGAGCCCGGCCGAGACGGTCAGGGGCGAAATGTTCAAGCGTGAGACCGAGTTCGTCTCGCACAACAGTCGTATCCACGAGCGTTGCGAGATCATCGAGCATGGCCTGCCGACGATCTCCGAAACCCGGAGCCTTGACTGCCGCCACTTTTAGGTCAGCTCTGAGTTTATTGAGAACGAGCGTGGCAAGCGCTTCGCCCTCGATGTCGTCGGCTACGATCACCAAGGGGGCAGAACTCTGCGCTACGGCCTCTAATATCGGCAGGAGAGGCTGCAGAGCTGTGAGCTTTCCTTCATGCAAAAGAACGCGAGCATTTTCGAATTCGCAGATCATTCTTTCCGCGTCAGTGACGAAATGAGGAGACAAATATCCGCGATCGAACTGCATTCCTTCGACAACCTCGAGTTCGGTCTCGGTTGTCTGCCCCTCCTCTATGGCAATGGCGCCGTCCCGACCTATTCTTTCGATCGCGTCGGCTAACATTTCAGCCACTTGCGCATCGCCATTGGAAGCAACGAGCCCAACCTGGATGAGCGCATCCCTCGTTTTCACCGGTCGGCTGATCTGGACGATCCGCGAATCAACAGCGTCGATCGCCATGTCAATTCCGCGCTTGACGTCCATCGGATTGAGGCCGACCGAGACCGCCTTGACGCCTTCCTCGGCGATCGCATGAGCGAGCACAATGGCTGTCGTCGTGCCGTCGCCTGCTTCCGCGTTCACGCGTTCCGCCAGTTCACGAAGCAGCGATGCGCCCATGTTTTCAAACCGATCATCAAGCTCGATTTCCCTGGCGACGGTCGCGCCATCTTTTGTCGAGCGTGGCGGGCCGCCGGCTTTCTCCAACACGACGTTGCGGCCGCAGGGCCCCATTGTGACCTTGACCGCATCAGCGAGCACATTAATGCCGCGCAACAACCGGCGATGTGCGTCTTCCTCGAATAAAATTTCCTTCGCAGTCAATTCGGGACTCCTAATCTCGAGGAGTATTTGTCGGACGCTCTTTGCGAGCGCGACGATCACGCATGCAGACGCAAAGAAACGTCGCCCCCGTGGAACATCCGCGGGCGCATGCGGTAAGGAGAAATCTATTTGCCGGCTAAGGCGTTAAGCGCGCCATGTGTCCCCCTTTTCATCCAATTGACGCGAGGGGCGGGACGAACTCAAAATGGTTCGTTGAGCCTGAAAGGTTAGGCGAATACCCCGAAGCCAGCCGTAGGGACGAGCGCTTCCGCTCGTCGGAATCGGCGGCGCGAAGACTTCCGGGGCCTCATAGCCCAAGGATACCCAACTCTCGCGTCGAATTGGCGTTGCAGGGCGGCTCGCAACCGAACGTTCTTCGAAGCCAAGCCCAAGTGGGAGGGGCGCGAGCCGGGGGCGAGCAAGCAACTGCTTTAACACGCGAGTTATAGCACTCCCAACCGCTTTGTGTAGGGCCTATTTTTCGCCGCAACCACGCGCAAGTGATCAGCTTCTGTTTTTTAAGAGCGACTCCGACAACCGCTCCCTTCAAGCGCCGCCGAAATCGTCGCGCCAATCGCATCCGCGGCGCGTCGGATCGGATCAGCGTCGAGATGCGCATAACGCTGGGTCGTCGCCGCCTGCGTATGACCAAGGAGCTTGCCGACGACTGGCAGTCCGAGGCCAGCGCCGGCTCCTACACGGGCGAACGAGTGACGAAGGTCATGAATGCGAACGCCGGGGAAGTGAGGCAGCATCTGTCACTGCACCCCAAGCCCTCTTAAGATCTGCACGCGGGCGATCAGGATCGGCGCCTGGTATGACGCATTCTCCCATCCGCTCCAGAGACCGTAAGACGGCCACCGCTGGCGCGTTAAGCGTGATCGTCTTTCTGCCTGTCTTGGAGTCGGGTACGCGCGGATGGAGGGAGCGCGGGAGGCCAGGAACCATCATCTGAGCGAGGCGGAGGCCCAATTCATTGGCGCCCGAGATTCGTTCTACATGGCGACGGTCAGCGAAACCGGTTGGCCCTACATCCAGCATCGCGGCGGGCCGACGGGATTCGTGCGCGTGCTGGACGAGACCACGATCGGTTTCGCGGATTTCCGCGGCAACCGGCAATATATCAGTCTCGGCAATCTCGCGAACGATGATCGCGTGTCGCTGTTCTTCATGGATTATCCGAATAAGACTCGGCTGAAGCTCTTCGGGCGCGCGAAGATCATCGGTCTCGACGACGAGGCGACCTTGTCTCGACTCGAAACGTCGGATTACCGCGCCCGCGTCGAGCGCGGCTTCCTGGTCAAGGTAGAGGGATTCGACTGGAACTGTCCGCAGCACATCGTCGAGCGTTACACGCTCGATGAAGTGGGCGCGATAACGGCGCCGCTCGCCGCGCGCATCGCCGAACTCGAGGCGGAGCTAGCCCAGGCGGCCGGCGCTCCAAGCTCAATCTAGGTTCGCCTCGAAAATTGAAGATGCGGCGCCGGTTCAGGCCGCTCCAGCCCATAAACGCCGCCGAGCACCGCCCCGAAAATTATGTGAAGCACGAAAGTCATAAAGGGGGCCATGGCGCCAAAGTTGATCCCAAAGAAACCTGCGCCGGCCATTGGCATCAGCAAGACCATCATCAGGATCCACGCGCCAATCCCAAAAACGATTCCTTTAAGCCAGTGGCTGTTTCCAGGAAGGTGGGGATCGAGCCATGCAAACAGACCTCCCCACAAGATCGCGCCAATCGCAAAGTGAACGAGCCACCCCGCGATCGGCGATGGCGCGGCCATCATTCCCGTTAGTATCGCCACGATGTCGAACTCAGGCATGAGGCCCATCATCGATTTCATGACCATCAAGATCGATAGAACTACGGTCGCCACAAACCCAGCGACCATTCCCTTTGTGATGTTTCTGCCTGTCATCGCAACCTCCACAGTTCCCGGCCCGACGGACTTGACTCAGCAACACTTTCCGCAGGCCACGGTTCCACCCCCATCTTTTTCCCAACTCCTGGCCCGGCCGATCACGTCGAGGGCAGTAATCCGACGTTTTCTTTAGCTTGGGTCAGGTAGCTAAGGTTCCACCAAGTACGGGTGCGCCGTCGCATACAATTTTATCGCCAAATGTTCGCCAAGCGCGGCAGGAGCGGTAGCGGCGCGGTACACGGCATAACGCGCGAATAGCTCCGCATGCGGCGAAAAGCGATAGCGTTGGCGTCATGTGTGCGCAGCGATGGCAGGCGGATCGTACGGTCGCTCCTGGCGCCCATGTGCGAGAGATAGGACAAAAGTCAGTGATCGATGAAATGTTCTAGGAACGTGATCGCCTCGGGAGAGAGCCAGTCAACTTCACCAGTGATGTAACCTACGACCGAGCCTCTTCGATCAATCACATAGGTGATCGGCATTCCGTAAAGAGGAAACGGCGCGCCGGTTTCGTGATTGGCGCGCTCGGCGACCCGTCCGTCCGGATCCAGGTAAATGCGCAGGCGCTTGACGTTCAACCTGTCGAGAAATCGTTCGAGCGGCGGTCTGCCGGCTCTGTCAACTGAGATAGCGGCGATTTCCAGCTTCCTCGGAAAAGTCCTCTGCAATCGCTCAAGCGTCGGCAACTCTCTCCGGCACGGCGGACACCACGTCGCCCAGAAGCTCAATAAAACGACCTTCCCCTGTGACGCGCTGAGCGGAACGAGTTTGCCGTCGAGCCGGTCCAACACGATTTTAGGAGCCGGCGCCCGCGGTTGCAGCTCAATAAACTGGCTACCGTTCGTTTGTAGAGTTGGCGGCGAATCTGTTTGTGCCTGAGCAGCAAATGTCCATGCGCTCGCCAAAACGCAAACTGAGAGCGTGCGACACGCTTGCATGAAGCCGCCATTCAATGGAAAAATGCCGAATAGAAGGTTGTGGCAACTTCGATCGCCGCAGATTCTTTTTGCAGACCTGCATCGGGCGCTGGCGATCGGCCGGAAGGACGGGCTAGAGCAAGCTCTATTTTCATATCGTCGAACGATTCCGTTTAAACGGAAAGCGCGTAAGAGCAGCGGCAACGGCATCACACTCGCACAACATTGTCTGAGACCCCGTTTGGACGACCTGGCTCGCCGCGAGAATCCCAAAGCTGCAGATCGACTTCCGTCAGGCGCCGGCGTGGCCGCCACTCCTTTGGGTCCGCCTCATCCAAGTGGAGCCGCCAACCGTCCGGCGGCTCCGTTGTCAGGAGACTGCCGTCCTTGAGGTAAGGGAAAATCTGATCATATCGGCGTATGGCATCGTGACTGACTCGACGGTAAATATGTGTGCGATCCAGCTCCGAGCTATGGCGCAGACCTGCAGAGGCAATGATTTCGGTCGTAGCGTGGACAGTTCTGCGGTGATATCGGACAACTCGAAGTCGCTTGTCCGCGATCACTAGTCCCCGGTAGAGCCTGGGATCTTGGGTGGCGACGCCAGTGGGGCAACGGTTGCTGTTGCATGTGAGCGACTGCACACAACCGAGGGCCAGCATCATACCCCGGGCGCTGTTGCACAAATCCGCCCCCAAAGCCAGATTCTTGACTAGGTGAAAACCCGTCAGAATTTTGCCCGAGGCGATGATGCGGATGTCCTGGCGAAGACTAAAGCCGGTCAGGCAATCATCGACGAAAGCTATCGCCTCTCGCAAGGGCATACCGACCGAGTTGACGTATTCGAGCGGCGCTGCGCCGGTGCCGCCCTCGCCGCCGTCAACTGTGATGAAGTCGGGCAGGATGCCGCTGCGAGTTATCGCTTTACAAATGGCGACAAAATCACTTTCTCGACCTATCGACAGTTTAATTCCCACGGGCTTCCCGCCGGAAAGTTCGCGCAAGCGGCGGACATACTCAAGCAAACCGAGCGGTCCGAAAAAGGCGCTGTGGACAGGTGGCGAATCTATCTGCGTGGCCACAGGCACGCCCCGTATTACAGCGATTTCAGGCGTATTCTTTTCAGCGGGGAGAATCCCGCCGTGACCCGGCTTGGCGCCTTGCGAAAGCTTGATTTCGATCATCTTCACGCTGGGGAGTTTCGCCTTTTCAGCAAAGGCCGTGGGCGAAAACTTGCCTGATTCGTCTCGGCAGCCGAAATAGCCAGTGCCTATCTGCCACACCAGGTCGCCGCCTGGCCTCAGATGATAAGGGCTAATGCCACCCTCTCCCGTGTTATGGAAAAAATTGCCGTCTTTCGCTGCCGCGTTCAGCGCCAATATCGCGTTTCGACTCAGCGCTCCGAAGCTCATCGCGGAAATGTTGAAGATGCTTGCGGAGTACGGCTGGCGGCACTCTGGTCCACCTACCATTACGCGAATGTCAGCATTCAGCGTTTTCGTGTCGATGGCTTCGAGAGAGTGCCCCATCCACTCATAACCCGCCCGGTAGGTATCGATCTGTGTTCCGAACGGAACCGCTTCCAGCGTCCCCTTGGCGCGCTGGTAAACAATGCTACGAAACATACGATTGATGGGAGCTCCATCTGTATCAGATTCGATTAGATACTGGCGGATGAAGGGACGTATCCACTCCATCACCCAGCGACCGCGTCCGAACAATGGATAGTTGCGCCTGAGACTGTGACGAGTCTGGCGCCTATCGTAGAGCCCGATCCCGATGAGAGGCAGGATTATTGCAAATGATACGAGCGCTGGCGGCCAGAACCAGGCGAGCAGCGCCGTTAGCAATGGCGTTGCGATAGCAAAAGCGGTGAACGAACTATGCACTACATGACCTTTATTCTTTTGAGCTTCAGCGAGCTCAGATAGCGAGACCGCGAACAGGGCGCTCGCGCTCGCACGGTCGTAGCCCACATGCCTAAAAAGCTTCCCGAGCGCGATGAGGCGCTTCTTGTTCATCTTCGCCGCGACCACGCCCGGAAAGCAGCTCTCAAGACACTCGGTACGGTGGGCCAGATGATCTCGGGAGCCGACATATCTTTCGATGAAGGAGGCAAATAGGTTACGGCAGGTCCACTGTCGGGCAGTCAAACTGCGGGCGATCGACTGTTTTTGGAAAGGGGAGCGGCTTATCGCTCATTTGAGTCTTCGGCCGTTCGACGCTGTTCACACGATACGAATTCATTTTCGCTGTAAAGCGCCGCGAGGTTACATCCGAGGCACGAGTAGTTGCGCGGAGCGCCAAACGCGCGCCCCTGGCGTGTCTCGACGCATAGCTCGCGCGTTTCTGTCGCTACATTGTTGATGAACGGCCCGAAGGCGTCATGCTACAACAATCATGGATCGCCCCACTGAGGAGAGGATTTTGACGCGCTGGACATTGGGAATAATAGGTGGATCTGGCCTGTACGAATTCGAAGGCCTGATGGATCGCCGCTGGGTCAAGGTCGACAGCCCATGGGGCGAACCTTCCGATGAATTGCTCTTTGGCGTGGTAGAAGAGACTCGTTTGGTTTTTCTGCCGCGGCATGGGCGTGGTCACCGACTTCCGCCCAGCGCCATAAACTCGCGCGCCAACATCGACGCCCTAAAACGGGCTGGCTGCACAGACATCTTGTCGGTCTCGGCTGTGGGGTCGCTGCAGGAGGAGTTGGCGCCAGGCATGTTCGCCACCGTCGGTCAGTACGTCGATCGAACGGAAAATAGAGCGAGATCGTTTTTTGACGCAGGCTTCGTCGCGCATGTCTCCATGGCTGACCCAGTTTGCCCTCGCCTGTCCAGCTACGCCAAGGACGCCGCTCGCCAAGTTGGCCTGAGACTGATCGAAAGCGTGACCTATCTTGCAATGGAAGGACCGCAGTTTTCAACGCGCGCGGAAAGCCGGCTGTATCGAAGCTGGGCTTGCGATGTCATTGGGATGACCGCGATGCCGGAGGCTCGACTCGCCCGGGAGGCGGAGCTTCCTTACGCCAATCTTTGCATGATCACGGATTATGACTGTTGGCGCGAAGACAGCGCCGAGGTGGACGTTGCGAGCATTTTGGCGGTGATGCGCGCGAACGTGGGAGGCGCCCAACGTCTGATCGTCGAACTCGCGAAGCGCCTCCGCAATCCCCGGGCGCCTTCGCCGATCGACAGCTGCCTGGATTCCGTTGTCATCAGCGATCCATCGGTGTGGGATCCAAGCCTCCTATCGAAATTGGACGCCATTTGTGGTCGTCGCCTGAAGAAAGCCCGAGAGCCCACTAGCTAGCTACGAGCCGGCGCCCGATTAATTGCGTGCAACTCCAACGGATACATTCTCTGTAACTTTAGGCGCACTCCGCGCGAAACATGTTTCGTGAGGCTCGTGAGGGGTCCTCATCGCTGTTCGCCAGTTGAGCGAACCAATAGGGAGATTGACATGAAGGTCAGTATCGTTTCGGGCTCGACTCTCGCCGCCGCGGCGATTGCGCTGGCGCTTAGCGGCGCGGCCTCGACGCCAGCTGCCGCGAAAAAGGGCATGAAATCCGTTCATTGCGTGGGCCTCAACGCCTGCAAGGGCCAGGGCGCCTGTCAGACAGCGAGTAGCGGTTGCAAGGGCCAGAATGCGTGCAAAGGCCAGGGCTGGCTCCCTGCAAAATCGAAGGGCGCCTGCGAGGCGCAGGGCGGCACTGTCGGCTGATCAGTTAAGACCATCGGGCGGACATCGCGTCCGCCCGCCTTCGCTGCTGGCCAATTACGTCTGAGTCATTCGCCATGAACAAGCCTATGCCCCTGGGCTTTGGTCTCGGTCTGCGGCCCGTCTATTACCGAGAGCTTCTCGAAAGCCGGCCGAATGTGGACTGGCTAGAGATCATCACGGAAAATTATCTTGTTCCGGGAGGCCGGCCGGTCGCCATGCTCGAACGCATTCGAGCCGACTATCCGATTGTCATGCATGGCGTGTCGATGTCTCTGGCGTCCACCGATCCGCTCGATTTCGATTATCTCAAAGCCCTCAAGAAACTCGCTGATCGTATCGAGCCCCGTTGGATTTCCGATCATCTCTGCTGGACGGGCGTCCATGGCGTGAACATGCACGATCTACTTCCCGTTCCTTACACTTTCGAGGCGTTGCAACACGTTGTAGACCGGATAAGCCGCGTGCAGGATTTTCTCGGACGAAGGATCGCGATCGAGAACGCATCCACCTACGTGACGTTCCATGAATCCGAGATGGACGAATGGACCTTTGTCCGAGAGATGGCGAAGCGCGCCGACTGCTGGCTGCTTGTCGACGTAAACAATATTTACGTCTCTGCGTTCAATCATGGCTTCGATGAACGCCAATTTGTCGATTCAATTCCAGCAGAGCGTGTGGTGCAACTACACCTCGCGGGCCATTCGGACGCTGCAACGCATAAGATCGACACGCATGATCAGCCAATTTGCGCTGACGTGTGGAAGCTTTACGAACAGGTTTGCCGCCAATTCGGCGAGGTCTCGACGATGATCGAGCGCGACGACAACTTTCCGCCATTCCATGAACTGGTCGCCGAACTCGAACGTGCAAGGTCGGTATACGCCGCCGTCGTCCACTCACGAGAGGAGACGACTGCATGACGCTCGCCGAGCTGCAAGAAAGATTTCAGGCCGGGATATTGAGCGAAGAAGCGATCGCGCCGCGTTTCGTCGCGAATTCGAAAAAGACGAACGCGGAAGCGCTCTTTGCCGTCTACCATAACGCTTACCGACTTCGCCTCGCAGAGTTTCTCTCGAACGACTACCCGGTTCTGCGAAATTATCTTGAGGACGAGGAATTCGGATCTCTCGTCGAGGCGTATATTTCAGCGGCGCCGTCGCGCGTTCGAAACGCGCGCTGGTACGGAGCGCGACTCCCCGAATTCATGAGAACGCATGCGCGTTTGGAAAACGACATACAAGCGATCGACCTCGCGCGCTTCGAGCGTGCGCTCGCCGATGCGTTCGACGCAGCCGACGGTCCACGCCTCTCTATCGACGTGCTAGCCGCTGTTTCTGCGGAAGGCTGGCCATCGATTTCTTTCAAATTCCACCCCAGTTACGAACTCTTAGATCTCGCGATCGGAACGGCGACGCTATATGAGGCGGTGCGTGACGGGCAGGAGCTGCCACTCATCGATGACGGGGAAGAGCACGTCCTGTTTTGGCGTAGCAGCGATCATCAGTCGTCTTATCGTCTCGTCTCATTCGACGAGCGGCTTGCCCTGATTGAAGCTTCGGCGGGAAAGTCGGTTGCCGAGATCTGTTCGCTTCTCCAATTCCAGGGGTCGGGTGAGAACGTCGCTGCCCGAGCCGGGGAGTTCCTCACGCAGTGGTTCGCGGCAGGGATCATATCCTGTCTGGCGCTCGATGACTGATCCGCCATGTTTCGCGCCGAGCCGCTTGCGATGAGAAAGATTGTCGGTTGGTTCGGCGAAGGACTAGCGCGCTTACTGACGACCCCAACGCATGTTCATAGCTCCGGACCGGTAACGAGCCCGACGCGGCTGCTGGCGTGCCTGCGTCCAGCCGATGTTTTGCTCGTAGAAGGGAACAGCCGAGTCAGCGCAGCAGTAAAATATTTGACGCAGTCCCCGTGGTCGCATGCGGCGCTGTATGTCGGGTCGCACGTCACGCAGACCGCCACTGAAAGCGATCACTGCTTCGTCGAAGTCGACTTGGTGGACGGCGTTCGTACCGTCGGGATTAGCGAATTTGAGAATGTCCAGACCCGTATTTGCCGGCCAATAGGGCTCGACGAAGTCGAACGCCGCAAGGTGACGTCCTATGTCATTGAGCGTTTGGGCAATCACTATGATCTTCGCAACATCATCGATCTTGCGCGTTATCTGTTGCCGAACCCGCCGGTTCCGCAGCGGTTCCGTCGTCGCATGATCGCCTTGGGCAGCGGCGATCCTACGCGGGCCATTTGCTCCACGTTGATTGCGCAAGCGTTTCAGTCGATCCGCTATCCGATTCTGCCGATCGTGAATGCTCGGGATATGAGCGCGCCCGATTGTCCGGGATGCATTGAAGAGATCCTCACCATTCGCCACCACGGGCTGTTCACGCCGAGGGATTTCGATGTTTCTCCCTATTTTCAGATCGTCAAACCTCTCATCGATGGTGAATTCGACTTCCGCGCATTGCGCTGGGACGATGGCGCGTCGCCTGCGCACAACGCCGTTTTCAAGCATCCCTGACGTTAGTGTGTCGGCCAATTTCGCGTGCGCGCTTCGACCAACGATCTGATTCCAAATAAAATTCGCGGTTCTGGCTCCACATCTTGATCATGGCGCGGGTCGCGAGCGCGGGAGCAGCGTGCAGCTCACCAGAACGCCCATTCGCACCAACTCCAGAACTTTCGAAGCTTGGCGGTACGCCTGCGATTTCTTCGAGCAGGCGCGAAAAGTCGGCTGCGTCATCGACATCGTACCACATCGGAAGCTCGACGGTCGGGATATCCAATTCCCGCGCGCGGTCGCGCGTCACTCGCGCGACCTCATTCGTGCTCCAGGGGATGTCTCGAAACAGCTCCCAGTGAGCATGCTTGAGTCCGATCAAGTAATATCCGCCATCAAATGCCGGACCGAGAACGATGCAATCTTCATGGCGCCGGAGCGCATCCGACGCCATCGCTAGAATCTGCGGAGGAAGCGTCGGACTGTCAGAGTTAATGAGCATCGCGCCGCCGCGATGGCGTTCGAGGAGACTGGCGATTGCGCCATGGACGATTGACGAGAAGTCATCGCCGTGTTGCGGAACGAGACGAAATGAGCGGGGAAGCAACGCCGCGATCTCGGCGGCGGCGTCGATCGGGGCGTAAAGCCCGTAGCCCTGCAAGTTGTGGCTTGATTGGAGGGTCTCGATAATTTTCGCAACGTCGCGCAGGAAGCATTCAGAAAGCAAGGCTGCGAAATCCGCGCCGATCGTGCGACCCAGGCGAGTTTTCGCGTGACCGGGACGCGGCGCTTTGCACATAAGCCCAACAGCGATCGCCTCAGCTTGGGGCAGGGACCATATCGGCGGGGTCGCCTGAGGCATTTCAGCTCCTTCGCTCGGTTATGCGAGGCTATTCGCATTGGAGCACTCCGAAGTTACGGGGCTCTGCGCCTTCCATTTCGTCGGCTCTCGCCATGGTGAATGTAACTTTTCGTTTAGCGGCTCGAACTAGCTCTCGACTGTCCAACCGGATAAGGATGAATGGCGTCAAAGCAGGCAATCCAAAGTAGGGGGTGGCTCTGGAAATTCTCTAATTTCCTCCGGGCTCTTACGCTTGTCGGAATAGTCAGCGGCGTTACCTTTGTTGAACTTCGCTCTGTATCGATCCCAAATCCTGCATCGAAGAACGTCGCTTTGGCGGACGTAGAGCGCGCCGTTGCAGCAAAGTACAATGTTCCCAACATCGTAAGCGCTGAAGCATCTCGACTAATCGCGTCCGGGGACGCCGTTCTATTTGATGTTCGCGAGAGTCGCGAATTCGACGCGGGACACTTGCCGGGCGCGCTCCATGTTGATCCCGCCGAATCGGCAGATCGTTTCCTCGCCGAACATGCAGCGGAGCTGCGCGGGCGCGTCGCGATTTTTTATTGCTCCGTTGGCGTGCGCAGCTCAATCCTGGTGGAGCGCATCGCGCAGGCGGCCGCAGCGCGTGAATCCCTCGCGCTTTACAATCTCCGAGGAGGGATTTTCCGCTGGTTCAGCGAAGGGCGGCCTGTCGTCGATTTGACCGGGTCCGTCAATCGAATAGACCCGTACGACGAGTCATGGGGCAGATTGCTTCAGCGCGCCATGAAGGCGCGCGGTTGATGAGCATTTGGGTAGGCGCTCTGCTGGCGGCAAGCCAGATTGCGCTCGTCGTCCTGAGCCCTGGGCTAACCCATGCGGCGGCGAGGGATTTCGCCGACGTCGCGCCGCTCGTCGGGCTTCTGTCGGCGTCGGCGGCAGTCGGGCTCGTTTATATGCATAGTGTACGCGCGATACCCGCGAGGCTGAGTCGTGCGTCGCCTTTGTGGCCGATGGTTGGACTTGGCCTCGCCATGAGGCTCGTCTGGTTCGCGACGGCGCCGCCGCTCGAAGACGACTTTTACCGCTATCTTTGGGACGGAGCCTCCGTCGCCTCGGGTCGCAGCCCCTACGCGCTTTCGCCGGCACAGGCGGCGACAGGTCAGAACGTGACGCCGTCCTTCGACCAGCTGGCCGAGACCGGGCGCTCGACGCTCGAACGCATCAATTTCCCGGAATATACCTCGATCTATCCTGGCGCCGCGCAACTCGCCTTTGGCGCCGCGCACATTGTCGCGCCCTGGAGCGTCGACGGCCTTCGGCTCATTTTTGCGATCGCCGACGTTGCGACGCTCGGCGTCATGTTCCGGCTTCTGGACGAACTGAACCGACCGCGCATGCTGGCGGCGCTTTACTGGTGCAATCCTCTCGTTGTTTTTGCGGGCGCCGCGACCGTTCATGTCGATCTTCTGCTTGGCCCGCTGGTTCTCGGCGCGATGTTCGCCGCCTATCGCATGAGGTCCATTGCGTGCTCGGCGTTGCTCGCGCTGGCGGTCGGCGTCAAGATATGGCCCATACTTCTCGCGCCTCTCATCGCGCGCGCGCATCTCGATGGGCGGCGCTATCCAGTCATCGCCATTTTTGTCTTCACTATTGCCGCGGCAATTCTGCTGGCGCCGCTATTCGCCGCTTCCTTCTCGGATCGCTCGGGTCTCGCGGCCTATGCAGCGCACTGGCAAAACAACAATGCGCCCTTTACATGGCTGTGCAGGCTGTTCGACTGCGTCAGTGGCGACGATTCTCGCCGGACGGCAAAAACCTTGCGTTATCTTTCTGGCGGCTCCGCCGCGGCCGTCGCCGTCATCATCGCTATGCGTCCGATCGAGGATTTGCGTGACCTTCTCGGCCGCGCGCTCATCGTCGCCGCAACCGTTTTCTATCTGTCCCCGGCGCAATTCCCCTGGTATGCGCTGTGGTTCCTACCGCTCGCAGCCGCTGTACAGTGCTGGCCGCTGCTTCTGGCTTCCGTGACGCTTCCTGCATATTATCTGTTCTTTCCGATGGCGGCCATGGGCGAGCGCGCGCTGTTTCAGAATGGGGTCGCAATTTTGCACGCGGCGCCGGTCTGGGCTTGGCTTCTGTGGCGCCGAATTCATGACCAGAAGACGCACTGCGCGAGCCGCACATGAACAACGCCGTTGCGCCGGGCGATCTTTCCATCGGGGTCGTCATTCCGGTGAAGAACGAAGCCGCCGCTTTGCCGGTGGTGTTGTCTGCGATTCCCGATTGGGTGAAGATCGTTGTCGTCGCCGATGGCCAGTCGAGTGATGGTTCGGGCAAGATTGCGAGAGATCTGGGTGCGGTCGTCGTCACGGAGCCGCGCCACGGCTATGGACGCGCGTGTCTGACCGCGCTCTCGGTCATGCCATCCGTGGATGTGATCGTTTTCATGGACGGCGATGCAAGCGACGATCCGGCCGACATGTCGGCGCTCGTCGCGCCTATCGCCGATGGCGCTGCCGATCTTGTCCTCGGATCACGAACGCTGGGAAAAAGGCAAGCGGGCGCGTTGACGCCGCAGCAATTATTTGGAAATTGGCTTGCCTGCCTGCTGATGCGGTGGATCTGGGGCGCGCGTTATACGGATCTCGGACCTTTCCGCGCCATAAGGCGCGACGCCCTCAGCCGACTGGCGCTGACCGACGAGAATTACGGTTGGACGGTGGAGATGCAGGCGCGCGCAGCGAAACATGGCTTGCGCACGCTCGAAGTTCCGGTTCGCTATCGAAGACGCATCGGGGCGTCAAAGATTTCGGGCACGCTTAGGGGCGTCATCGGCGCCGGCGTCAAGATACTCTACGTCATCGGTCGGGAGGCCCTTCGGCAAGGGTAACTGTTTCGCTCGGCCTTCCGTAGCGCGCGCCTCAACCGCTTCGCCCGCCAACATAAGCCGCCGTCAGTTCATGGCGTGGCGAGTCAAAAATTCGCTGGCAATGATCAAATTCGATCAGCACGCCGGCGCGATCCTTCACCCAGAAGAAGCCGGCATAATTGGCGATGCGGCGCGCCTGGGCCAGATTATGAGTGGCGATGACAATCGTGTAGCTGCCTCGCAGACTCGCGATCAGATTTTCGACGATGGTCGAGGAAACGGGATCGAGCGCGCTGCACGGCTCGTCCATCAGCAGGACGTCCGGCTGCAGCGCGAGGGCGCGGGCGATACACAGACGCTGTTGTTGTCCGCCGGACAGCGCGAGCGCGGGGGCGTCGAGCCGATCCCTCACCTCCTCCCAAAGGCCAACGTCGACGAGCGACCGCCACACGGCCGCATCGAGATCGGCGCGGCGCCGAACGCCATGCTCCTTCAGCGGCATCTCAAGATTGCGTCGGATGGAGAGCGGAAACGGATTGGGCCGTTGGAAGATCATTCCCACGCGACGCCGCAGCGACCGGACATTTGCGAGCTGATCATGAATATTCTGGCCATCGAAAAGAATTCGTCCTTCGACTTCGCATCCCGGAATGAGATCGCTCAGCCGGTTGAGGCTCGACAGGAAGCTCGTCTTTCCGCAGCCTGAGGGACCAATCAGCGCTGTGACGCAACCGCGGAAGATATCGAGGCTCACCTCCTTGAGGGCCGCGCGTCCATCATACGCCAGCGTCAGATTCTCGACGCTAATCTGTGGCCTCGGCTCGCAGCAGGTAGGCCCGGCCGCCAGCGGGCCGAGGGTATAGGCGGCGCGGCCGGAGCCGGCTGTTGCGTCTTTGTCTGCAATGTACGCGATCATGCGCGGGCCACCCTTCGGCCGAATATTCTGTTTGAGAACCAAAATGCGAGACTGTTCGCGGCGATCAGGAAGGCGATCAAAACGAGCGCCGAGGCATAGGCGTTGGCGTCGCCGCCGCTGACATTCATCGTGAGATCGTAGATATGGACGGAAAGCGCTCGGCCGGAGTCGAAGAGAGATGACGGCATACGATCGACATAGCCACTTGTGAAAATGAGCGCCGCCGTTTCCGCCACCGCCCGGCCAATTCCAAGGCTCAGGCCGGTGGCGAGCGACGGCGCGGCGGCGGGCAGCAGGACATGCCAGAGAAGGGTCGCGCGTGAGAGATCAAGAGCGGCGGCGCCGAGACGCCACTCGATCGGCGAAGACCGCAGTCCTGATTCGATCGTACGGATCAGGATAGGAAGCGCCATGCACGCGAGGGTCATGCCACCCGAGAGAATCGAAAAACCGAGGCCCAGAAAGACGCAAAAGAATGTGCCGCCAAAGAGACCGAATACGATGGACGGCGTACCGGCGAGGACGTCCAGACTGAGACTCATCCAGCGCGCCAAGCGTCCGCCTGCGGGCGTGAATTCCGAAAGGAAAATTGCGGTGGCGACGCCGAGCGGCGCCGCGATCGACATCGCCACAAAGACAATCAGAAATGTCGAGACGAGGATGGGCGCAAGACCGCCATCGCGCCCCGCATTGCGCGGCGAAGTGGTGAGAAAGGTCCAGTCGAGGCGGCCCACGCCCTGCCGCGCCAGATCGGCGAGCAGCCAGAAAAATATCCCGGCGACAAGCAAGGCGGCGATGCAAATGCCGAAGCCATACAGCGCGTCACGCAGGGAGGACGTCGGCAGCATTGGCGACGCCGCCTGGGGCCTTGCAACCTCATTCATGACAGCGGTCCCCCAAAAGGCGCCAGGCTGCCGCCGCCAGTGCGATGACAAGAGCTGTGAGCATCAGTCCGGAAACGAACAGCGAGGCGCGGTGGCTTCCGGTCGCGTAAGCCATCTCCAGCGCAATATTGGCCGTCAGCGTGCGCACTGGGTCGAATAGGCTCAACGGCGCCTGCACGACATTGCCGCTGACCATGACGATCGCCATCGTTTCGCCGAGGGCGCGCGCCGCGGCAAGCAGAATGCCGGCGGCGACGCCGCCGCGCGCGGCGGGAAGCAGCACATGCGCCAGCGTCGCCTCGCGCGACAATCCCAGCGCCACAGCGCCCCGCCCATATGCATCGGGGAGGGAATCCAGCGCCGCCCCGCTCGTCAAAGCGATGGTCGGCGTAATCATCACTGTCAGGATCAGAATCCCGGCAAGCAGGCTGGCGCCGGGCGGCTCGAAGCGGCCGATTAGCGGGACGATGGCGGTCAACCCCCAAAGTCCGATGACGACAGATGGGACACCAGACAAGAGAGCCATCGACCAGCGATGAATCCATCCGATCGGGGGCGGCGCATAATGGCGGCAGAAAATCGCCGAGGCGACTCCGAGCGGCGTGGCGAGGATAACCGCGCCGACCGAAGCCGCAAGCGACGCCGACAGCATCGGGGCGAGGCCGAAGAGGCCCTCGGTCGGGCGCCACGCCGGGTCGAAGAGAAATCGCGCAGGACCAATCGTGGATAGCGCCGGCCACGATTCCTTCAGAAGGAAGCCGACGATCAACACGAATATGGCGGACGAGCCGAGTGCGGCCGTCGCCACCGCCGCGACAAGTCGCGTATCACGGCGCGACCGGGACGAAGAACTGCGATTCGACAATGTCATGAACGCTCCTCGATCGAGCGAAATCGATGAAACGTCGCGCAACCGCTCCGGGCTCTCCCTTGCTAACAAGATTGAGCGGGCGGGCGAGCGGAAAGGATCCGCTTCGAACATTCTCAATAGACGCCGCCACGCCACTCATCGGCAAGAGTCTGATGTGAGCGCCGTGATCCCCCTCATATTCCGCCGAACCGATCGACACATAGCCGATGGCGCCAGGACTGCCGGCCACCGTCTTTATGGCTTGCTGATTCTCGCCGATAATGACATGCGCTTTCACGTCGCCGCCCTTCAGCTTGAAATAGTGGAGGAACAGTTCGAGGGTCGACCGGCCCGCAGCCTTGTTGACGACCGTAATCCGTCCGGCTGCGCCGCCAGCTTTGCTCCAATCGGTGATTTTTCCCGTATAGATCGCGACAATCTGCTCGTCCGTCAGAGACCGGACCGAATTATTCGTATTCACGATGATCCCGACGCCGTCGCGCGCGATCGTAAAGAATTGCAGGTCCGTCTCGTCGGCGTTCGGCGCGCGCGACGCCATGCCGAGGTCCGCGAGGCCTGAGCGGGCGTCGGCGACGCCGCGAGAGGAACCGCCCGATTGCACGTCGACGCGGATGCTGGGGTTTTGCTCCTCGAAGCGCTTGCCGATCTCCGCCGCGAGCGGCGCCACGGTACTCGAGCCAGTCAGCACGAGCCGGTTGTCGGCCGCATGCCCGAGAGACGACGAGAAAAAAGCGATATAGACCGTGCAAACGCGGCCAATAGACGCCAACGCACGTCGGTCCTTTCCGCGAAACCAACAGACCGACATCAGCAGCAGTCGCCGAATTCGCCGCCGCGACTGGAGTCGGGGGAGAAGGGGATGTTCGTCCCACAGCCGGGAAACACGCCGTAATGATGGGAGAAATCGCCGATAAACTCGAAATGCGGCGCGAAGCGGCTTTCCTTCAGCATCCGCCAGCTATTGCCACAGACCGGGAAAATCCGCCCCTTTTCCATCGCGTGATGGCTGTCGAGCGAGAACACATGCGGCGCTTCCGGAACGCCGCCTTTGTAAATCACCGCCTGACCATAGTCCTCGCAGGCGGGCTCGAGCGCATCGATCTTAAACAGGCGATATGTCGCCGAATAGAAGCGCGCCGCGCCAATTTTTTCTTCGACTCCCGGGTCAGTGATCTCAAGTGGCCGGCTTGTCACGAGACGCGGATCGCCAAAGCCCGCGGACCTTCCCAGGGCGAGGAAATCCCCCCAATAGAGCGCTCCGCCGAGGCATTCGCCATACAGAACGGGATCCCCGCGCACCGCCTCATCAAGCCGCCGGTCGGCATAGACGTCGGCGAAATAAAATTCGCCCCCAGGCTTGAGCAGGTCGAAGACGCCCGCGAGGACCGCCGGCTTGTCGATCGACAGATTGACGACGCAATTGGATACGACGACGTCGAAGCTGCCCGGTTCCAGTCCGAGCGTATTGAGCGCCTCGATATATCCTCTGAGAAACCGCACGTTCAGCCGATCGAAGCCGAATTTCGACATATGCCAGTCGGCATGCGCCTCAGCGACCACAAGCTGCTCCGGCGTCATATCGACGCCAACGACCTCGCCCGACGGTCCGACGAGTTGGGCAAGCGCATAAACATCGCGACCCGATCCGCAACCAAGGTCCAGGACGCGGCGTCCCTGCAAAAGCTCCGGAACGACGAGGCCGCAGCCATAATATTTCGCCAGCACCTCGTCATGGACGTTCGACAGGAGCGCTTTGACGCGCTCCGGCATATTGTCCGGTGTGCAACACGCTTTGGTTTTGAGGTCCTGCGATCCCTGAAGGATCTTGCCGTAATAATCCTTAACGACCTGAATGTTCATGAGCGCGCCTTTTCAGCCGACCGTTACCCTTTCGGCGTAATCCCGTTAGCAGTGAGGTGTCGTTTGATTTTCGAGCGAACGCTTATCGACGGTTCGCCAATACAGGACATGCCGACCGAAGAGCGCAGCAAGTCCTGAGAGGACAAGGACCGAGCCGAACTGCCAGACGAGCACCATGACGCTCGATTCTTGCTGATGGAACAGGAGCATGCCGGCCGCGACCAGCGACGCCGCCGCGAGCGTCGCGAGCCCGGTCGTCAGGTAGGGCGCAATTGGCGCGCCTCGGCGAACCATAACCAGGATCAGGACTAGCGGCGCCGCGCTCGTCGCAACGATTTTCCAGAAGCAGCTAAATTCCTGCTGAATGGCGAGACCCTGAAATCCATGCAGCGTCCAATCGCGCCAGCAGCCTTCGCCAAGAGACGCTAGCCAGACGAGTAAAAACGGGAAAGGCGCCAGGCGCTCCCACAGCGGCCGGCCGGGGCAAGTCGAACAAAACGCGGCAGCAGCCGCCATCATCGACGTCAGAATGGCGGCCGAGAGCTCGATCAAGAAGCGCGGTTCCGCGATTCGAACTGAGAAGTCCCCACGCAACCCTATGACGAACACCAAACCCGCGGCATAGGCGAGAGAAAGCATAAACCACATCATTGCGCGCCACATGGGATGCGGCAAACGGCGGACAGGCTTGGCGCTTGCGGCGAGGCGACGAATAAGTTCTTCGGAATTCATTGCGTCTCTCTTTTCAACACTTCACGCATCGTCTTGAGCCCGCGATGCACGCTGACCTTCAACGACGCCACGCTCTTGCCAGTCACCGCGGAAGCCTCCAGGAGCGACAGACCTTGCACTTTCATCAGCTCCACCGCCTGGCGTTGTCCGTCTGGCAATTGCGCCAGGGCGCGCCGTATCGCCTCTTGATCATCGCTGATCTCCTGCTCGTTCTTCGCGTCGTCTCCCGAAAAGGTTTCGGGCATAATGTCGACTGTCGTTTCGTTGGCGTTGCGAGCTGTCCGGCGGCGCGCGGCGTCGATCGTCCGGCGCATCGCGATCGTCATAAGCCAGGGCATGAAAGGGCGTGCTGGGTCATAAGTGTGCCGGACCGTGTGGACCGACAGCAAAACCTCCTGGACGATGTCTTCCACGTCCGGCGCGCTTGGCCATCTGTAAGCGACGAATCTGCGAAGGACGGGAAGAATTTCAGAGAGAAGCGCAGCATAGGCGGCGTTGTCGCCGTCTTGAGCGGCGCGCATCAGTTGCCGCCAGCGTTCCTCGCGCTCCAACCTCGCGCGGTCGTCTCGGGGGGTAGACATGCCGTTTTGACCCTCGGCGCAGAAAGAAGAGCGGTGCTCAAGTGCTTGAGCGCAGGATTTTCTTTTCAGTCGAGCTTGAGGCGGGCTCCGGACTGGCCTCAGGCTGTTTTCGCTGTATGTGCGTTTGGCCCCACAGGTACAGCTCCCGCAGCAATGGCTCCAATGTCTTGCCGAGATCTGACAGGGAATATTCGACCTTGGGCGGCACCTCGGCGAAAACCTTGCGCAGGATCATGCCGTCGGCTTCGAGCTCGCGTAGCTGAAGGGTCAGCATTCTTTGCGTAACATTCGGCATAAGCCTGCGAAGTTCATTGAAGCGCCTTGTGCCGTCGAGAAGGCGAAACAGAATCGTCGCCTTCCATTTGCTTCCCATGACGTCCAGGGCGGCTTCGAGCGGGCAGCATGTGTAGGTCTCATGTCGCTGTTTTCTCATGCACGCTCCATCAGTATCAAAAATGACACTATCGATACTATTAGTGCCTACTTGTCCATTTTGCAAATACATGTGGATATCGCTCCATTCACGCTAAGCCAAAGGAGCAGCGGCATGCCACTCGTGAACATCAAGGGAATCAGCGGCTATCTGACGCCTGATCAGAAGAAGGAACTCATCTCGGGGGTGACGGAGGCCGTACTGGCCGTGGAAGGCGAGGGCCTGAGGGACGTGACGTGGGTCATCGTCGAGGACGTGGCCCCCGGCGCCTGGGGGGTCGGCGGCCAGCCCATGACGGACGCCGATCTTCGTCGTCTGGCGAATCGTTAGTCGGAGAGCGAACGCAATGAGCAACACCTATCGAATTAAAGACCTCCCCTTCCTCACCATCGAGACGGCGACGGGAAAAGCCCGGAGCCTGCTCGAATCCGCTAAGAGACAAATGGGGTTCACGCCAAAAATGTATGGCGCCATGGCCAATGAGCCGGCGCTATACGAAGCCTATTCCTCCGGCTATGCGGCCTTTCGTCAGGAATGCGGATTCACCCCCGTCGAGCAGGAGGTGATCTTTCTCGTCATCAGCCGCTGGAACGGGTGCCACTACTGCATGGCGGCGCACAGTTTCGTCGCCGACAAGATGTCGAAGGTTCCGCCCGAAGTGACGGACGCCATCCGCGACGGCCGGCCAATTCCCGACGCCAAGCTGCGGGCGCTCGCTGAGTTCACGCGGATCATGCTCGAAAAGCGCGGGCGTCCAAACGAAGCCGACGCACAGGCGTTCTTCTCCGCGGGATACAGCGAGAGAAATATTCTCGGAATCATCCTCGCCATCAGCGTCAAGACGATCAGCAATTATGCGAACCACGTCTTTCACACGCCGGTAGACGAGGCTTTCGCCACGCGCGTGTGGGAGATCGCGTAGAGGTCAGACGATTGATGTTCGCTTCGGCGTGTCTCGTCGAGTGTTCCGCCATGCGGGACACGCCGATTTGCGCCGCCTGATCTAGCCGTCATGACGCCCAACCCAACCATACTTGTGGCCGATCGGGAACGTGAGCTGCGCTGGATCGGGAAAGTCATAGCGCGCGGCTTTTTCGCTGGAGAACATTACTTCGTGCTCCAGCCGCTCGGCCACTCGGCCACGCTTCTCAGGCACTGGGAGATATTCTCCGGATTTATGGCGCCGATTCTTATGCATGGAACCATGCTACAGGCCACGAAACAGGGCTTTGCCGAAATGAACGATGCGTCGAAAAAGCGCGCGGAGTGAAAACATTGCGTTAGGAATTAGAGCAATCAGAGATTCAACTCTCAGTGACTGCTAGCGTCCGTCCACTATCGGCCCGAACAGGGCGGATGCGGGCTCATTCGTCTGATCATTGTCGTTGAACACGGCGATGAATTTCAACTCGCCTGGCTCCTTGCCGAACACGTTTCTATAGTCTGCTGCGACGTCACGCTGTTCGACGCGCATAAGACCGATGTCGGCGCTTCCGCGGAGTTGGATATAGGCGAGGCTTTGGTGTCGGTGGGAGCGGATGATCGATCCGTTGCGCATAGGCGTCGCCGTCCAAACATAGCCCAACGTCGGAACGTCGCGATTGAAAAACGACGGCTTGCCGAAAACGAACATGATCATTGCGCCGAAATCCTCAGTTGCGAGCTTGCGCAAATCTGCCGTGGCCTGGAGTTGGTCGACGCGCCATCGCCACCGAACGCGCGTCAGCTCAGCGCCGTCTCGCTCAACTGGTTGATAGAGACCGGATGCGGATTTATGAGGGATGCTACGTAGCATGGCGCCCTGCGCGCTCTCCTCGACGCTGAAATCGTTTCGGCCAACGAAGTCGATCCGCTTCGCGCTAGCCAGCGCGTTTGCAGGATCTAGCAGTAGACTTTCCGCCCGCGCGACGGACAAGGCCGTCCACGTCATCCAGAATATCAAAACAGCTCCTGCGCCAAGCTTCGCTTTTGTCAATTTCGTATCGCTCCCCGTCTTATGACGAGCCATTATTCCATGAACCAGCCATGGCTGACGACCAGCGACTGTCCGGTAAGCGCGTTGGATTTGGCGCCAGCGAAATACATGACTGCTTCCGCGACGTCTTGGACGCTTGTAAACTCGCCGTCGACCGTCTCCCTCAGCATGACATTTTGGATCACTTCGGCCTCGCCAATCCCAAGCTCCTTCGCCTGTTCGGGTATTTGTTTCTCGACGAGAGGGGTGAGCACGAAGCCAGGACAGACGACATTGGCGCGGACATTATGCTTGGCCCCCTCCTTCGCCACGACGCGCGCCAATCCGAGTAAGCCATGTTTGGCTGTCACATAGGCGGCTTTAAGCGGAGAGGCTTCTTTCGAATGGACGGAGCCGATATAAATGATCGAGCCCGAACTTGCCTCGTACATATATTTCAGACAGGCTTTCGTCGTCAGAAATGCGCCGTCGAGATGAACGGCGAGCATCGTTTTCCATTGATCGAACGGAAACTCATGGACTGGATGGACAATCTGAATTCCAGCGTTGCTGACCAGAACGTCGATGCGACCGTAAGCGGCGTATGCGGCGTCGACGCCGGCATTGACGGTCGCCTCGTCGCTTACATCCATTTCAACTCCCATTGCAACGCCGCCCGACGCTGCGATCTCTGCCGCAGCGGCTTGGGCAGCGCCCTTTTTCAGGTCCGCGATGATGACCCGAGCGCCTTGCGCCGCAAAGGCGCGCGCGATCTCCTTGCCAATGCCGCTCGCGGCGCCTGTGATGACGACGACCTGGTCCTGAAAGAGAGTCATTCTCGCCTCTTCGACGATGGGGGTTCAGACGGCGAGATAGTCATGCGCGACTTCGCCGAGTTCGAGTGTAACGTCGGCGATGAGATGGACGCCGGCGTGCGCTTCGAGGACAGGCAGATCCGCGACCGGCGCCAACGCATGCGGATGCAGTTCAAGACTTGCGGGACCGCTCCATGCGCCTTTTAGCGTGACATCCCCGAGTCGGTAGCGCACCAGTTCGCAAATGCGCGACGATCCGTCGACATGGGGAATGATTTTGAGCAGAAATCCGGGCTCGCGGAGCGAGCGCAGAGCGTCACTCGCATCCATCGTGCAATGCTTGTAGCCCATCGCGCCTGTCGCTATACGCAACGGACCGTAGTCGAGCGCGCCGACGAGGGTGTCATGTTCGACCCGCAGCGAAGGCGAGGCGAGCTTCTTGGGAAAGCCCCACAGTTCTCGTCCTCCGGCGATCGGCGGATCGTCGTCCAGATACATGGCGTGGACATAGCCGCCAGTCTCGCCCGCGAAGCGAACCGGGATAACCTGCCCTGATTCCGTGTAATCGCCGAACCCAGTGCTGTCAGGCATGCGGATGAATTCATATTTTACGATCGGCTCGATAATTTCGAGCGGCTTCGGCACGATCTTCTCGAGCGCGGCGAGATCCGTCCGATAGGAAATGACAAAATATTCGCGATTGACGAAGCGATAGGGCCCCCGCGGATAGGAGGGACTGTGCAACGGCATGGAAAAGGCTCTCCTGCGAATCTCTTGCGCTTTCATTGAGACGCTCCCTGGCGAATGTCCGTCAATCGGCGAGATAGTCGAAAACGACCTCTCCGAGTTCGAGCGTGAAATCGGCGATCACATGGACCCCTCTGATAATCTCGACAATTGGCAAGTCACTCACCGGCGCGAGAGCGTGAGGCTTCAGTTCCAGCGCGCAGGGACCGCTCCACGCGCCTTTGACAACGATGTCGCGGCGGAAATAGCGCACGAGTTCGCAGATGCGCGGCGTCCCATCGACATGAGGAATGATTTTCAGGAGAAAGCCCGGCTCCTGTAGGAAGCGCAGCGCCTCCGCATCGTCCAACGCGCGATGCTTGTAGCCCATTGTCGCGGTCGCCACGCGCGCCGGACCATAGTCAAGCGCGCCGACGAGCGTGTCATGCTCGACGGAAAGCCGAGGGCCGGCAAGTTTCTGCGGAAAGCCCCATAGCTCGCGCCCGCCGGAAATCGGCCCCTGCGCGTCGAGAAACATGTTGTGCGTGTAAGCGCCGGCTTGCCCAGCATGACTGACGGCAATTGACTGCGCAGCGCCCGAATACCGTCCAAAGCCCGTGGCGCTCTCCATCCGCATGAATTCGAAGCGAACGATCGCATCGCCGCAAAATAGCGGCTCGGGCGCGGCTGCTTGCGCTTTCGCTGGTTCGGTCCGGTAGACGACGATCATGTGTTCGCGATTCGAATAACGATGCGGCCCGCGCGTAAAGGAGGGGCTGGTCAACGGCATGGCGAAAGCCGTCCGCTTCACATACTCGAAGTCCATATACGTCGCTCCTTAGGCCGACTTCGCGCGCGACGCCGGCGATTGCGTGGCCTGGCTTCTTATCGGCGCGGCGCCTCGTGGCGGGATCCTCTCGCGCGAGTCCTCCTCCACGGCCGCGTCAAATTTCTCCGCCAAAATGTCGTGCATCACGTCGAATACGCGGACGCCGATTTCCTTCGGCATGGGCGCAAGCCACGGGGAGGCGCGCAAGGTTTCACGCGCGTCGGAAAGCCCGTGCGACCAGCGATCATTCATTAGGCTGCGGTCGAAGTCATAATCCTTCGACGCGCCTTGGGGTTCCAGCGGTCGGTAGATGAGCTGCGCAATATCCATGCGGGTGACGCAGGCGTATTCATAAAGTTGCTGTGCCTGCGGAATCTCCTTAATCGCTTCCGGCAATAGTTCATAAAGTTCGTTGATGAGGTGGCGAACCTGATGACGCTCATGAAAATTTTGCGTGCCGACGCGCGTCCTGCTGGAATAGCGAATGTCCTTCTCGCGTTCACTGATTTCCTCGAGATTGGCGGGAAGGGGCCCGAAAGCCTGGAACACGTCGACCTGAAAACACAGGCGGCTGCGTCTCGGAAAATAGTCGAGCACATATTGCAGCGGCGTATTCGAGACGAGGCCGCCGTCCCAATAGAATTCGCCATCGATCTCGATCGGCGGAAAACCCGGCGGAAGAGCGCCACTGGCCATGACATGCTCGGGCCGAATAGTAATGTTCTCGCTGTCGAAATAAGCAAATCTGCCGGTTTGAACATTAACTGCGCCGACGCTGAGCCGCATTTCCCGAGCGTCGTTGATGCGATCGAAATCGACGAGCCGCTCAAGCGTGCTTTTTAGCGCGCTCGTCGTGTAATAGCTCATGGGTGGACTGTTAACGAACCATTCGTGTGGCGCGCGCGGCGCAAAAAAACCAGGCTGCCCGAACATCAGCGCAGTGACGCCACTCGCCTTGCGCTGCCAAGCGCCGAGCGCGCCTGTAACGCCCGAAAACCATAGCGCAGTCGGAGCCGTGATTCCTTCCCAGAATTCGCGCAGCCGTGCGACACGAAGCTGTGGCGCGTTTCCTGCGATGATGGCGGCATTGACGGAACCGATCGATATGCCCGCCACCCAGTCCGGCTGATATTCCGAGCCCGACAACGCCTCGTAAACTCCCGCTTGATAGCTGCCCAGGGCGCCTCCGCCTTGCAGCACGAGCGCCACTTTCTTGTCATATGAGCCTGGCCGCACGGGCCTAAATTCAGTCATGTTCGTGGTTCCGGAGATCGATAGTGTCGCGGAAGGAAGAGGCTCCGAGCATCGCAAGCCGAAGCGCCGAAGATCAGTCTGAGCCCCGCTTCACCGCACGACATCGTTGAGCGTCCAATCGTATTGATGACTGCTAATCGATCTTACAGAGTCGAGTTTTAACCTGAGAGACGGAGTCGCATATTTGCGGAGATGTCTGAGGACGCCCACATCATCGCCGCCGAAGTCCGACTTGAACCATTCGTAAATCGACGAAACCACGAGCCGGCCGCCGGAGAAATTCGTTCCTCGCGGGTTGTTGACATAGGCTTTCGCCGCCGCGTCGAGTTGCGCGTCGAGGCGGGCGCCGGTGAAGGCGTGGGTCTGTAGATTGGGACAGCCGACCGATGCGCAATTTACGGAATAATGCGCTCGCGGATCCTTGAACAGTGGCCGCAGCACGCCGTGCTCGATGTCGTCGAGACTGAATTCGACGCCCTGCAGTGTCAGCACTTTGGCCTTCCATGGGCCGCCGGTGAACGCCGCAAAGAGCCCGCCGCCGAGCGAGACGTTTTTGATCGACGAGACAGGATAGTGATCCAGCACGATGTCGATCGTCTTTGCATTATAAAGATTAGCGAGGAAGGCGAACTGCTCCGAACGGCCGAGCGTTCGCGGGTCGACGGCGCGCAGGCTTTCGAGATACTGCTTTAACTCTGCGTGGCCATTCGCTTGAAAGCTTCCATAGTCCACCCGGTTCAGCCCGTCATCGGCCGGATGCACATAAGTTTGCAACAGACGGTCCCACGCCGAGTGATCGACAACCACGGAAGGATCATTTGCAGCTTCGCGGAAGAGATCCGCGGGCTCGGTTGTCGCCGCAGCCGCGTAAGATATAAGCGCGAGAAGTGACGCCACGCGCACACCCCCCCAAAAAGCTACGTCAATCACTTCGGCAATTCTTCGCATTCGTGGCTCCTTCTGGGCAGCAATTATGCCGTCGACTCTGGCGGCCGTTCCAGGGCATACGTTTAAGAGTCGACGTTCTCCGCGATCCGCGCGGGTATCGCGGAGATCACATCGTCGGCCCGGCGGCGAGCGCCGGGATCGCACTTGCTTGACGGCTTGCTCGACTAGAATCTTGCCAGGATCGACGCGGGCGTAAACAGATTGAAGTGATAATTCACGCCCGCGCGGACGGTGTGAAATCGTGTGTCCCCGCGATTGCCGGCAAAAAATGCGTTTCCGCCGTTGTTGCTCAGACTGGTGTAGAGATATTCGACCTTCGCCGACCATTTGGAAAAGGCTGCGGGAGCCCATTCGACGCCGCCGCCCGCTGTCCAGCCTGTCTGCGTGTCCCCGTATTCGTTGAAGAGCCCCGCCTGTTTCACTCTCCCGTACGCGAATCCACCGCCGCCATAGACGAGCAAATGCGAATTGAGCAGCGCAATGCCAGCGCGACCGCGAACCGTGCCAAACCACTCGACTTTTGTTGGCCGCACGCCCAAGAAGCTGACATTAAAGCCGCCGTTTCGCGTAGAAATATCGGCGCCCTGAAAGTCAGTTTCGAGACCAGCGACCAACAGTGGCGTCAGCTGATAATTGAACCCGACCTGACCGCCGCCGACGAAACCGTTGAAGTCTGAACGCTGGCCGAAGCCATAGCCCGCATTGAGGCCGACATAAGGACCCGTCCAGGAGAACGCCGGCGGCGGAATGTATGCGAGAGACGCTTTTCGGGAAGGAAGATCGGCCGCATTGGCCGAGCCTGTGGCGAGAACTGTGGCGAGAGCCAAAGCCGAGATTCGCTGCTTCATCTTGCCGTTCCTTCATACTGGTTTTGATCTGGAGCTCGCGGCCTTATTGCATCGACTGCATTTGCACGCCGGTCACGAAGTGACGTTAGCGGCGAACGCTCTCCATGTTTCCCAGTTCGCGCGGCGGTGAGGAAAGTTACACGTCGACAAGTTCATTGGTGCGAGAGCGGCGGCAAATCGAACGTGTCCCACAAATACTGCGACGCATGTCGTGAAGCGAAAAAACAAAAACGTGAAGCGCCTGCGTGAGAGGCGTATTGTGCGAAGGCGATCAGCGATGCAAGGCCCCAACGCTTGCGGCATTGCCTTTTCAAAGCACAGTCTTGGAAGGCAGGGAACCGAGGCGCTACTCACACTTCACGCGGTTCGTTTTTTGACGACGCATGAGTTGCGTCGATTCATCACGCGGCGAAGGCGCTCGCCGCTCCACCGGTTCAGAAGAAATTGCACGGTTGGAACGCTGGGCCGTGTGCTGCCGCGCTCGTTAAGAATGGATCAAAAGCTCTCGACCATGCGCTGCGATGGCGCTCAACCGACGGCGATGAGCGTGACGACAAGGATGACGACGGCAGCCGCAGCGTAGATCGAAAGAGCAGCCGTGATGGCGTTCATGAGCGTCCTTCTGTCTCGCGCGGCGAAACGGGCGCTTAGATCTCGCGCCTCGAAGCGTTGGCCGCATTCGACAATCGATTCTTCGAACGAACTGTCTGAAAGTTACAAATGCCGTGGAAGCGTCGCAAATGCGATGTGCGCGATCGGCGAACATTTAGTGTTCAGCAATCCCGTCACGGAATTGGGCGCGTGCGAGCCTTCGTCGCTCGCATTGTGATCATGGCGCGCGCTGTGACTCATGGCCGTCGAGCGACGGATTGGACTACGGAGAAAGCGAGCTCGCGCTCGATTGCGCCGGCGCGACGCAAAAGCCTTGAGGCGGAATATCGAGCGCCGCGTTGAATTTTGATGAAAGGTTTTGAAACGCGATTAAACCGGTCAATTCGACGATAGCGTCGTCGGGCCATCTCAGTTTTAGTTTCGCTCGCAAGTCGTCGCTTACGCCCGGCTCAGTGATCGTCATTGCTTCGGCGTATTCAAGAGCGAGCCTTTCGTCCACGGTGAAGAGCGCGCTCGCCCGCCATGCGGGGAGCGCCTCGATTTTCTGCATTGGGACGCCGCGCTTCGCCAGCGTCGCCGAATTGATGTCGACGCAAAACGCGCAATGATTGATTTGTGAGACTCGCACTGTCACGAGAGATCGTAGTGCAGGCGAGAGCGGGGACGACCGCCGATCCAGTGCGCCATAAAGCAATGCGACTGCTGCGAAAACCCAAGGTGAGCGACCCCACAGCAGGCCGGGATCGAGCACGCGGCCATAGGTTCGCCGTTGCTTCCAGAAGAAAAGGCGAATGAACCACGGATAGTCGATTATCTCTTTCGCCGGCACAACAGACATTTGCGGATTTCCATCAGTGAGAGAGATGAGGCTCAAGACGGCGCTTTGCGCAAGCGGCGCAAGGCGATCGGCAACAGCGACAAAAGACCGAGCCCAACAAGGGCGGCGATCAGGGTCGGGCTGAACACGTCTTTCAGCCGCACATCGTCTCCGGCGTCGAATACCTGCCCCAGGCTTGCGCCAAAGGCCGTGTAGACCGTAGTCCCCGGGATAATCCCGAGAGCGGTCGCTGCAACATAGGGAGCAAGGCGCATATCGAGGAGCGCCGGGACCAGATTGACGGCCCAGAACGGGAAGGCCGGCACAAGGCGCAGGAAAAGCAGATAGCTGAAGGCGTCCTGCCGAAAGCCCTCGGCCATGCGGGCGAGAAACGGCCCGGCGCGTTGACGCAGCAAATCGCCAAAGGCCGAACGCGCGATCACAAACAGCAGCGTCGCCCCCGCCGTCGCGCCAATGACGGTCAGCGTCGCGCCAAGCGTCACGCCAAAGAGGAAGCCGCCGGCCAGCGTCATGATTGTCGCGCCCGGCAGGGAAAGCGCGACAACGGCGGCATAGGCAAGAACAAAGCCGATCGCCGCCAATAACGCGTGAGACTCGACAAAGACGAGAAGTAGGGCGCGATGGTCTTTCAGAGCTTCGAGCGTGAGGTAGCGATCGAGCCGGAACGCAAAGGCGGCCGCGACGAGCGCCACCAGAACGAGGAGAGGGGCGACGCGTTTGAGATTCATCCAAAAAGTCCCAGAAAGCGCACGAGTTTGCGCGTGCGCGGAGAAAAGAGCGTCGGCGTGTAGTAGCTCCCAGCGGCCCGCTTGGAGATTTCGCTTAGCGTCGGGTAGGGAGCGATGAGATTGGCGATGGCTCCGATTTTCAGGCCTTGAGAGATCGCTAACGTCCAGGGCGCGATCAATTCGCCGGCCTTCTGGCCGACCATCGTCGCGCCGAGCACCCGCCCGTGCTTGGTCGTAACCACTTTGAGAAAACCGCGAGTCGTCCCCTCGGCGCGCGCGCGGTCGTTGTCTCGAAATTCGGCGCGCAGCACTTGCGCGCCGTCGCCATAGTGGTCCCGCGCCTGTTCTTCGTTGAGACCGACCTGAGCGAGTTCGGGGTCGGTATAAGTGACCCATGGAAAGGGCGATGGCTTGCTTTTCGCTGGCAGCCGGAAAAGTGCATTACGAATGATGATGCCGGCGTGATAGTTCGCCATATGCGTGAATTGAAGTCCGCCAATCACATCTCCGGCGGCAAAAATCCGTTTGTTCGTCGTGCGCAGGCGCGCATCAACCTCGACGCCCTTTCCGGAGAAGCGCACGCTGGCCGCCTCTAAGCCGAGATTTTCGATATTTGGCTTGCGGCCCGCAGCAAGAAGCAGATGCGAGCCATCGAGGCGTTTCTCTCCAGCCTCCGTCTCAATCACGAGCGCGACGCCGCGATTTCCGTTCTCTACCCGTGCGATTGTTGCGTTTTCCAGTATGTCGACGCCCTCTTCGGCGAGCGTCTCGCGCACTACGGCGACCGCGTCCGGATCATCCTTGGGCAAGATGGGACCAATATCGATCAAAGTCACTTTCGCGCCGAGGCGCCGATGCGCCTGCGCCATTTCACAGCCGATCGGCCCGGCGCCAACGATGAGCAAATGGTTTGGTAGGACCGAATTCTCGAAGATCGACTCGTTCGTGAAATAAGGAACGTCTTCGATTCCCGGAATGTCGGGGATCGCGGCGCGGCTTCCTGTCGCGAGCACGAAGCGCCGCGCGCGGACTGTTTTTCCGCCGGCTTCGATCGTTCGTTCATCTATAAACCGGGCGCGCGCCTGTATTACCGTGCAGCCTAACCCAACAAAGCGCTCAACCGAGTCGTGCGGCGCGATCGATGCAATCACGTCGTGCACATAGGCGTTGACAGCCGCGAAATCGACGCGGGGCTCGCCGCCATGAACGCCGAAGCGCGTCGCTCGCGAAATCGCGTTCGCGGCCTTGGCGGCCGCGAGCAGCGATTTCGACGGCACGCAGCCTGTATTCAGGCAATCTCCGCCCATGCGGTTTGCCTCGATAAGAATCGTCTGGGCGCCGATCTGCGCCGCGCCCGCGGCGACAGAGAGACCGGCGGAGCCGGCGCCGATAATGCAAATGTCGCACGTGATTTGTTCGCTCACGATCCATTGTCTCCCTTCGCGCTGCACGAAGCGCCGCCAAGAACGCAAAAACGCGAGCAGAAGACATGATTGAGACTGACCGGGCGAAATGACTCCGCGAGCGTCGTCCCCAACTCGAAACCAAGCGCGTCCGGCAAAAGCGTGCAGGACACAACAACAGGCAGCTCCGCTCCCTTGCGCTTGATCACCATCCGCGAAGTCGCGCACATCATGTCCATGGGGGAGCGGCCCAATATGCTCCAGCAGCCTTCGCTGATCTCAGGCACATCTTCGCGTGGGTCCATTTCCGGGAAGAGGACCAATCGAGCGGCATCGCCTGCGTCGACGCCCAACCCCAGCCTGTCGAACAGCGCGCGAAATCCGCCTCGCGTCTCGGCCTCGGTCTCATCCCATACGAGACGCGAAGCGATGGTCAGATCGAAATTATTGGACGCGAGCCAGCGCAAGCCGTCGATCGCAGGTTCCCAGCTGTTGGGTCCGCGAATTTTTTCATGGCCGGCCGCTTCGTAATGGTCGAGCGATACGCGTATCGTCAGCCTGCCTGGGAATCTGGCTGAGAGATCGAGCAGCTTCGCCTTCGCGCGCTGCATCGGTTTCATCCCATTCGTGAGGATAACAACCCGATGGCCCCCGATGAGACAATCTTCGAGCATTCCCGGCGTATCGGGGTTCATGAAGGGCTCGCCGCCGGTGAATCCGATTTCTAACGGTCCACCAGAGAGCCCCGCCGCTTCCATCAGGAACGCCGCCGCCTCAGCGCGCGTCAGATAGGAAAGACGGTCGTTGCGCGGCGAGGATTCGATATAGCACCCCTCGCAGGCGAGATTGCAAAGCGTCCCCGTGTTGAACCACAAGGTTTCAAGATGGTGAAACGGAACCGACGCGCGGCGCTCACCCTTGGCCGTGACGTCTGGATCAGCGAATTGGGCCGCTGCCCGGGATAGGTCTGCGCGAACGCCTTCCCCATTCAAGACACTGACCGAAGGGACTCTCATACGACGGTTCCTCGATGTTCAGTTAGGCAATTCGAATCTGCGCTACAAAAGGTTTCACCGCTGCGGCGGATATGTCGCGCCGCAGCTATATAGTCGGCCAACTGCCTTCCTCTAGGATGTTTTCTAATCTCCGGCACGGAAGTAACTTTTCCCGGGGTCGCGACGAAGGCCTCAATAGGCGGTCAGCATGAGCCTATCGATTGTCATTCCGATCTTGAACGCTTCGCAAACGCTGCCAGGAACACTGGCGGCGCTGTCTGGCGTCGACGGCGAAATTCTCGTCGTCGATGGCGGCTCAACCGATGCTAGCGCAAACATGGCGCGTGACCGGGGCGCGCGGGTCATTGTCGCGCCGAGAGGACGCGGCCCGCAATTAAGCGCCGGCGCCGAGCAAGCAGGGGGCGACTGGCTCTTGTTTCTTCACGCCGATACTTTGCTGGGGGAAGGCTGGCGGAAGGCCGTGACCCATTTTTGCAAGGACCCGGCAAATCGGACGAAGGCGGCGACCTTCCGCTTCGCTCTGGATGATCCATCACGGCAAGCGCGACGTTTGGAGCGAATGGTCGCCTGGCGCGTTAGGAGACTGGGCTTGCCCTATGGCGATCAGGGCCTGCTTATTCATCGCGACCTTTATCGCGCTGTCGGCGGCTATAAGCCGCTGGAGTTGATGGAGGATGTCGATCTCGCGCGCCGGATCGGTCGGCGCCGCGTCGTAGCGCTTCCCGTAACGGCCCGTACCTCCGCCGCGCGGTGGCGTCGGGAGGGATGGCTGCGGCGCAGCGCCCGCAACCTCCTTTGCCTCTCGCTATATTTCGCAGGCGTTCCAACGAAGTTCATCAAGCGCGTCTACGGCTGACGATGGGGCTTCGCGCGCATCTTGTCATTTTTACGCGCGCGCCGCGATACGGCGCCGGCAAGCGGCGCCTCGAAGCAGGCATAGGGCCTATGCAGGCGTTGAGGTTTCAGCGCGTTATGCTAACGCAGACACTTCGACGTCTCGGCGCCGATCCGCGCTGGACAACGTGGCTCGCGGTGACACCCGATCGCTCTGGACCTTGGCCGCCTAGTTTTGGCGTTTTGCCGCAAGGCAAGGGCGACCTCGGCCAGCGTATGGCGCGGGTCGCAAAAGCGTTGCCGGCGGGACCCGTACTCATCATGGGCTCCGATGTGCCGAGGGTCACGATTGCCGAAGTGGCGTGCGCTTTTCGGGCGTTGGGCAATCATGACACGGTTTTTGGCCCTGCAGCGGACGGTGGCTACTGGGCCGTTGGCTTTCGCCGCCGACCCCACTTCGTTGATCCCTTCCGCGACGTGCGGTGGTCTACGGAACATGCGTTATCCGACAGTCTGGCGAACTTAGCCGGCGCTTCGGTCGCGATGCTCAATATGCACGAGGACGTCGACGACGCCGCGTCGCTCGCGCGTCTTTCCGGTTGGGAGTTTCTATACGGTCGCCGCCGCCGGTAACCGAGGTCCATTTGAGGAACGCCCCGCCTCTATTAGAACCGCGAGATCCACTGGATAGTCGACGCCCGCAATTTCGCGCCCAAGACGATAGCCCCACCTTTCGGTTGATGCGTAACCTTGGGACCGAGCAAGTTCAAACGTCGCCGAATCGGTTACGGCCGTCACCCGCTCAATCTTGGAGTGCTTTTCGAGCCGGGCGCCGAAATTGACGGCGTCGCCTATAATCGTGTACTCGAGCCTTGTGCTGTCGCCAACCGCGCCAAACAAAACATCACCCGTTGAGACTGCCAAGCCAAACGAGGGCGCCACTAAGCCAGCCTCGATGCGCGTAGCGCGCCACGCCTCAAGCTCCGACGCGATTGCATCGACAGCGCGGAGTGCGTCAGCGGCATAAGTATCGTTTACGATCACAGCGCCAAAACTCGCTAGGATTCCGTCGCCGAGGAATTTGTCGATGAATCCTCCACTACGCTGAACGAGCGGTATAACCCGCCTTTGATACTCGCCGAGCAGCTGCATTACCTCCTGAGGCGTCAGGCGGCGAGAAATCCTTGTGAAATCGCGCAAGTCGATAACGAGGGCGGCAGCCGATCTCAGCTCCGCCTGACCGGGCTCGATCGGAGCCTCGGCGCGCGCGATTCTCTGCGCCAGGCCTCTTGCGACGAAGCGAGACAACTCGTTGGCCGCAGCATGATCGACGACGCAACGCAGAACAAGTTGCCGCGTTCTCCGCAACGCTAACGCCAGCACCGCCGTAACCATGAGAATCGAGACAATCTTGTCAAATTCCGCGCCGAGCAGAATGCTCGACGAATTCATGTAATGGACATAGTCGTGAGTGACCGGTGGATTGTCCGATTGCGCCACGATGGCGTAGAGTAAGAGACCGCCCCAGCCGGCGGCGCTGACCGCTCCTGCGAGCAACACCCATCGCGCCTCGAAACTCAATGTGCGCAAAGCTATAAAAATAAAGACATAAAGCAGTGTTGGCGCCTTCAAGTAAAAAGCTGGCGGCTGATCATATTGAAGATGAAAGCTCCAAATCAGCAACATCAGCACGCCTATATCGACGATGATCGAAAGCGCTACATGCCAATCTACGAGTCGGTTTTGATAAATCAGGATGAGCCTGACGATGATGAACGCGCCATAGGCCGCCAGCGTCCACGGAACGGACTCGAATGCTTGCGAGGGTAAAGCTCTTGGCGCGAGCGCATAGAGCGCGCTCCAAATCAGCAGCAATGCGCCTTGCGCCCAAGCGATAAGCAGTTCTCCCTGCTTATGTTCCTGCGCGATCACTCCTCTCAACCGTGACGGAATATGAGCCGGCGCCGGCTCGCCGAGTGGAACTGCCGTTAACGAGCGCCAGAACTGCGAAATTGCGTGTCGGAACATCGTCGTTGTGTGAGCCAAGGAGTTCATGGTGGGTGAGCGGCTTAATGTTTTTTGACGAGTTGCGGGCCTTTGCTTGCGCGGGTCTAATCTCGGCGGGCATGTACATGCATACCAGAGACATAGAGCGTTTCATCACGCAAGTACGCGTGGCGACTGCGTAAACACTGCCCGACAAACCTTAATTGTCACGCGGCGGCGATCTGATCCTTGCATCAGGATGAGCAAACAAGAATCGCCGCAACACAATGAGCAAGTCTGCCGCCCGCTTGGCCGCTCCGAGTTCCAGAAACAAACGAATATCGGCGACAATCCTATCGCGCACAACCGTCGAGCCAATCGGAAGGAGAAGCAAGTAACTCGCGTAAAGTGAAGCGCATTTGGTGGACGGGACCACGCATGGCGGTAATTCTTCCCGGGTCAGATCGGAAAACTCCAAGCAATGAGCGAGCGAAACTAAATCCGGAGCCGTGACGGAGCACGCAAAGTTTGGTTTGGACGGCAGCCATTTCATCGGAGTTTTGGCTCCTTGGCATGACCGCGGTCGGAATCCGCCAGACGCGGTCACTAAGCAGATGGACTCAGTGTGACCATCTTGGCATGCAGGGAAGACGGAACTTTTTTTCGCCCATGTAGTTCCGAACGGTTCAGTCATGCTCGGGTCACTGGCAAATTGCGTAGCCAAGGCAGGGGTCGCTGGCGCCGGACCTGAGTGAATTGACGATTTTTGCGCTACCGCCTGCGACGCCAATGAAGAGCAGGAATGCGAGCAACGCGATTTGAACTGCCTTTTTCATGTCGTCCTTCCTTGTTGGCTCCACCTTTGGGGGCATAGAACCCTTTTCGCGCTGTACCGTATTCGCTCGTCGGCGCGCCCCACAATTCTGCCTACGGGCGTGAGTGCTCCGATCGTGAAGCAGGATCAGGACCAATCGCAGCGATACGCCTCGCCCTCGCCCTCGCCCGCGCGGCGCGTGGCCACCCACCCGAGACGCAGAATCGTCCGAGCTCTGGGTCAGATTCTCGACTTCGAATCCGTTCCGCAGATGCGCCAATAAGAAGTGCTAAAAAATTCTTCGAAATCGACGGCTTCTTGGTTACGGAGCTGACTGAATTTCTTTTCGGGAGAGATTTCGAGAACTTGAGGGTTGTCACCTCTATCGACAACTTTCTCCTATCAGCCACCGACCTTCAAATCGCACTTGGGGAACGCCGCACGGATTTCGGCTGCGAGCAGCGCCTCGTCTTTTGCAACAAATACAAGTTATCGTGCATTTATAGAGCTCATAACGAGATTTCCCCAACGGGACTTATCACGGAAACCAAGAGGAGCGTCGAGAAGATCATGTCAACATCCTCCTCACCGCGTAAGGGCATGCCTGATCCAACGCTTGACGAATTACAATTTCGGCAACGCTTTGCCAGCCAATTTCGGGATCCCGCATTCAATCCGCTGGGCGCCGAGCTCGAGCGTATCGCCTCAGCTGCTTGGGATGCTTATACTAACGCGCGCAAAAGTCCTCTGACAGTCAAGGCTGGCGAAGAGTTCGCCGACCCCGAATTTGAACTCGCCTCCGATTGGCTCGGAGCATACAGAGCAATCGAAGCCGCCCGCCTTCGCCACGATGACCCTTCCGGTCCGACGCGGCTGTTGCTTGTAAACGGCTCATCGCGCAGCGAACATACTTGTCCCGGCGAAATGTCGAAGAGCTGGCGGCTGGCTGAAATTGCCAAGGCGAGATTTGATGCAGCGGGGGCGCATACATGCGTGCTCGACCTCGCCCGCCTTGCATCCGAGTATGGCCGCCATATTCATCCCTGCAAGGCATGTTTCTCGACGGCGGCAGCGCTCTGCCATTGGCCATGTTCCTGTTATCCAAACTACGCGCTGGGCCAGACGCAGGATTGGATGAATGAAATCTATCCCATGTGGGTCGAAGCCCACGGGGTCATGATTATCGCGCCGGTGAATTGGTATCAGGCTCCGTCAGGATTGAAACTGATGATGGATCGTCTTGTCTGCGCCGATGGCGGCAACCCGGATCCGACCCGGACCAAAGGCAAGAACGTTTCGCTCGCCAAGGAGCTCGAACTGGCGGATTGGCCCTATCCGCGTCATTTAGCGGGCCGCGTATATTCCATCGTGGTGCATGGCGATGTCGAGGGCGCAGAAACCCTCCGGCGGATTCTCTCCGACTGGCTTAGCTCCATGCATCTCGAGGCGGCGGGCGCCGTCGCTGAGCTCGATCGCTACATTGGCTATTGGAAGCCGTATGCAACGAGCCACGAGGAACTCGACGCCGATACGGCCATGCAGGAAGAAGTGCGGCTTGCGGCGGATACTTTGATCGCCGCCGCCAGGACCCATAAAACAGCACCCCCGGCCAAATTCCTGGCAAGGGAGCCACGCCAGAAATAGCGACTGCGACGAATGCTTGGCCGACGCTCCCGTCTCGCGCATATAGGATTGATCAACCGGTCGACCGACAATAGGTTCTCACTTCGTTTCAGCCCGCGAGAACCGACGATCTGAACATACTGTTGCGTTCGGACAGTTCGATCCAGACCCAAGTCTCCAATGAAATGCCGTAAGTGGTGCCGAGCATTTCAGGTCTCGGATTGAACTGTCAATCGACACACCTCAAGGCCTCTATGTGCCAGACATGACCTTCGTCGACTTCCTCCTTGCCTACGAACCCCCGATCCGCCTGGGGGCTTTCGCCAGCGTCTTCGCCGCGATGGCGCTTTGGGAACTGCTGGCGCCGCGGCGACGCCAAGCCGTGGGCCGCCTCCAGCGCTGGCCCAGCAACCTCGGCATCGTCGTGATCGACACCTTGCTCGTTCGCTTCACCTTTCCGGTTGCCGCTGTCGGCGTGGCTCTGGTTGCCGACGACCGCGGCTGGGGGTTGTTCCGGGCGTTGGGAGCGCCAGCTTGGCTCTCGCTCATCGCTGCGATCATTCTCTTGGACCTCGCCATTTACCTGCAGCACGTACTGTTCCATGCCGTGCCGGCGCTGTGGCGGTTACACCGCATGCATCACTCCGATCTGGAATTCGATGTGACCACCGGCGCGCGTTTCCATCCGCTCGAAATCCTGCTGTCGATGGTGATCAAGATCGGCGTCGTCGCCGCGCTCGGGACGCCGGCGGTCGCCGTGCTACTTTTCGAAGTGCTCCTCAACGCTACCTCGATGTTCAATCACGGCAACGTCCGCCTTCCGAAGAGGTTTGACGAAGCGCTGCGCTGGATTCTCGTCACGCCCGACATGCATCGCGTTCATCACTCGGAGGCGCCACATGAAACCAACAGCAATTTCGGCTTCAACCTGCCCTGGTGGGATCGGCTGCTCGGGACCTATCGCGATCAGCCGGCGGCCGGTCACGAGGGCATGACAATCGGCATTGAGCAGTTCCGCGACCCGAGCGAACTGCGCCTCGACCGCATGCTTCTGCAGCCATTCCGAGATGACGACCGCAGCTATCCGTTGGGCCGGCGGGGCCCTGCCTCATGACGCCGCAGATTCACGTGCTGGTGTAGCGGCCGACGAGCTCGAATCGCCAACCGAATCCAAGAGCCCTCGATGGGCGCTCGAATGCGTGGTCGCCAATCTTCTCGACGAGGCGCTTCGAGCGGAGCCGGATGGCGGCGCCGTCCAGGTTCGCGTCCTTCCGACGGCCACAATTGAGGTGATCGATCATGGCCTGGCGTCGCGCATCGGATCGCGAAAAAATATGCGAACCTTTCTGACGGAGCGACAGGGAAGGAGCGGGCGTTGGTCTTGGGGTGTCGATTTCGAAGAGACCCATCGAACGGATGTGAGGATCGATCTTCGTCGGAGCCACGCCTGGCGGCGGCGCGACATTCAGGATTGAAGGGATGCGACGCTGGCAACTCCCGAGTTGACGGCTTCGGCGCTCAATCGCGCCTGATATCGGCGGCGTGCGCGAAGATCCCGACGGACGGACCGACCTTCACGTCTTAGGCGCTTCTCACCTTCGGCCGGCCGGCCCAAGCGCAAGCACGACGCCAAAAGGCGGTTACCGCCGCGATCATGAGGTGGACGACGGGAAGTCCGCATCATGGCCACAGGGGCGCCCTGCTGTAGACGCTGGTCGCCGCGTCAAGCGGACTGGCGTCCGCCACAGTTTTGCGGGCCGAGGAGTCCGTGATATCAATCGCGCAGAGGACGACAATGAAGCAGAACTGGCTGCGCCTAATCGTCTCCGCGATGGTTGTCGTCGCCGCGCTCTCGGGCGCGGCGTCCAGTTTTGCTGCGCCAGTCGCGAATTCATGTGTGGGAATGTCGGCGGCAGAGGATTGTCCGGACCATCCGGTCGACCACACGGCGGCGCTGCGACACTGCGATTCTCTCATCTGCGGGGCGATTCAGCTCGCGCCTCACGCGACTTTCACGCAAGCGCGCAGGGCGGAAGTCGGGCTGCGGATGCAGGTTCCTGACGACGCGACGCATCGAGGCGTCTCAAGCCCACCCAGCCTTCGTCCGCCGATCTTCTAAAGCAGTCCTAGCGCCAATTTTTCCAGCGCCTCGGCGCTTCGACGGCAATGTCGCCGAATCCCTTGCTTTGCGCTGTTTAATCGGCCCCCGCCGTCGTGCGCGCATTTGCGCAGCATCGTCGCGCGACAGCTATTCCAGCAGCACCAGCTTCCGAGAGGAAGCAAGAGATGACGCTAATGTCAAAGAACAACAGGCAGCTTGCCAGTGGCGTGCTGCTGGCGCTCCTCGTAATTGGCGTAGGACACGCCCGCGCAGCCATCGACGACTATGCTTTTGAGCTGATCCAGTCGACGCTCAAGAGGGGACAAGGAGTCATTGACGTGCGGTTGATTCACAAGCCGGACGGGAAACTCGTGTCCGACGCCGTCATCTTCGCCATGAGGCTCGACATGGCGCCGGACGACATGGAAGCGATGACAAGCGCCATTGAGTCGACAAGACCCCCGCAGCCTGGTCTCTATCGATTTAAGGTAGACCTAACCGACGAGGGACGTTGGCGCATCTCCCTTGCGGCGAAGCTTCAAGGAGAGATCGGAACGCTTCAGAACCGTCTTGTCTTTCGAGTTACGCGATGATGCAACGTCTCCGTTTGCCTCTAGTTGCAGCCCTGCTCTTGAACCTATCAATCGCGTCCGCTTCGGCGGCCGATCGTGACCTTCCCGGCGTAACGGCCGAGAGCGTCGTTGCTTTGGCAAAAAAACTCAGCCCCGAGGTGGCGGCCGCGGTTCTCGACGCGGACTCCGCCGCCCAGCGCGTCGGCGCCGCCGGCGTCCAGCCAGATCCCGTGGTCACGTTACAAGCTTGGGACGTGAACAGTCGTGGCGTGCGTGAGCGGTGGATCGGCGCCCAGCAGACGTTCAGGCTTTGGGGGAAGACTGATCTGGAGAGGGGCGTCGCAGAAGCGGACGCCGACGCCGCCTGGCATCGCAGTCATGCAATTGAGATTGACCTCGTCGCACGCGTCAAGACCGCTTTCGCTCAATACAACGCCGCGCAGCGCGCAGTCGCGTTGTCGAAGTCGCTGAAGCAACGGGTCGACCAACTGCTTGAGCTATTTCGCCTGCGCTATGGCGCAAGCTCAGTCGAGCAGGAGGATGTCATCAAGGCAGAACTCGAAGCCGCCAACGCGGCCGCAGATGTCGCGCGCCGCGAAGGGGAAGCGAAATCGACGGCCGCCAGGTTGAACGCTTTGATCGGGCGCGACGCGCGCTCGCCGCTTGGCGCGCCCAAGGGTTTTCCCTCTCTCAAAACAAAACTGACGCTTGCGGGCGTTCAGGACCTCGCACGCGCGTCCAACCCGCAGCTCGCCGCCACGCATGCTCAAGTGCGATCCGCAACGACGGCCAAGAAGCTCACCGATCTGAATTACTATCCGGACATCACCGCTGGCGCGAACTTCGTGCAACGCCAGACCGGCGAAAACAGCGGCATGTTTATGCTGGGTTTTACTGTGCCGCTGCAATATGAGGCGAAGGACGCCGAACAGCGGGCGGCGAGCGCCAGCGTTGGGGCCGCGCAGGCGCGCAACGAGGCGCTCCGCATCCGCCTAGACGGCGAAGTCGCTGAGGCATGGTTCCGGCTCGAGGCCGTCCGCAAGGCGATCAGGATATTCGAACAACGACAGCTCCCGCCGGCGAAACTGTCGATCGAAACGGCGCGCAGCGGATTCGACGCGGGCACGACGAGCTTGGCCGCGCTCCTCGACTCTGAGCGTCGCTTGCGCGCCATCGAGCTGGAGCTCCTCGGCTTGAAAATCGAGGAGCAGAGCAGATACGCCGACCTCGAACGCCTCGCGGGAGGTTCGCTATGAAGGGCGCGAAACTTCTTTTCGGGGCGGCCCTCGCTGTGGGGGCATTCGTCGGCGCTGGCGTCGTGCTTTGGCGCGCCAAGGAGCCGGTGCGCGCGCCTACCGAGATTCATGCCGGAACCGGGCCGGTGATCTACTACCGGGATCCGGACGGGCCCTTCTATTCCGCCGAGCCGAAGAAGAACGCAGCGGGCAACGACTATGTCGCCGTCCGCGCCAGCGAAGACGTCTCCTTCGAAGACAAGCCGACTGCGCCTGGCCATCAGGAAAGCCGCGGCCGTCGCATCCGTTATTACCGCAACCCGATGGGCCTCCCCGACACCTCGCCGGTTCCAAAGAAAGACCCGATGGGTATGGACTATGTGCCCGTCTATGAAGACGAGACGCAGGACGCCTCCACGGTCGTCATCAGCGCCACCAAGTTGCAAAAGACGGGCGTACGTTCGGAGCCTGTCCAGCGGCGGATGATCGCCGTTCCTGTTCGGGCGTCTGGCCGCGTGGACTTTGACCCGCGACGCATGTCGGTCGTGTCGCTTCGTTTCGAGGGATTCGTCGAATCTGTCGAGAAGTTCGCGGAAGGCGATTATGTGCGCAAGGGCCAGCCGCTCATGCGCATCTACGGGCCCGACCTCTCCAACGCCGCGGCCGAATATGTCGCGGTGCTGAACGCCCATTCCTCGGCGCGAATCGAAGGCGCACGGCGGCGACTCGTCAATCTTGGCCTCGACGACGCCATGATCGCCGCTATTGCACGGAGCCGCCGCGTTCCCCGCGTCATCACATGGCCGGCGCCGCAGGATGGCCACGTCATCGAACGCAAGGCCTTAAGCGGCATGCGCGCGGCGCCCGGAGAGATGCTGTTTCGTATTGTCGATCATAGCGTCGTGTGGTTGCTCGCGGATATTCCCGAGCGAGACGTGGAATCCGTCGCCGCGGGCCAGACGGCGATCATCCGCACGAGATCCTATCCGGATCGGCCCATCAAGGGACGGGTCGCGCTTATCTATCCCCATCTGAACATGGAAACGCGCACCGCGCGCGTGCGCATCGAGCTGCCGAATGCGGAAGGCTTGCTGCTCGGCGACATGTACGCCGACGTCGAGATCGAAACCGGCGGCAAGGGGAGGGTCCTCGCCGCTCCGGAAAGCGCGATTATCGATGCAGGCAAGCGACAGGTCGTGCTTCTCGACAAAGGCGAAGGCCGCTTCGAGCCGCGACAAGTCAAGATCGGCCGTCACGGAGACGGCTATGCGGAAATCAAAAGCGGCGTCGCCGAAGGAGACCGCGTCGTTACTTCCGCCAACTTCCTGATTGATGCGGAGAGCAATCTGAAAGCGGCGCTAGAGGCGCTCGATCATGGCGAGGCAGGCAAATGATCGGCCGGCTTATCTCCTGGTCGGCCCGCAATCTCGTGCTGGTGTCGGTTGGGACCTTCTTTGCGATCGCCGCCGGCCTCTATTCGCTGCGAACTCTGCCCCTAGACGCCATCCCGGATCTTTCGGACGTGCAGGCGATCGTCTTTACCGAATATCCGGGCCAGGCGCCACAAGTCGTGGAGGACCAAGTCACCTATCCATTGGCGAGCGCCATGTTGACGGTTCCGCGGTCGAAGGTGGTGCGCGGCTTCTCCTTTTTCGGCGTCTCCTTTGTCTATGTGATTTTCGAAGACGGGGTGGACGTCTATTGGGCGCGTTCGCGCGTGCTCGAATATCTGAGCGCCGTGACAAATCGCTTGCCGGCCGGCGCCTCGCCGGTTCTCGGTCCTGACGCGACGGGCGTCGGCTGGGTCTATCAATATGCGCTTGTCGCAAAGCAAATGACGCTTGCCGAATTGCGCTCGCTGCAGGACTGGACGCTGCGTTACGGCCTCGCGAAGGCCGAAGGGGTCGCCGAAGTGGCGAGCGTGGGCGGTTACGTGCGACAATATAATATTGTCGTCGATCCTAACCGGCTGCGCGCCCTCAACATTCCCCTTTCAAGGATTCGCCAAGCCGTTCGCGCCAGCAACGCGGATGTCGGCGGCCGAACGGTGGAGCTTTCGGAATTCGAGTTTATCGTTCGCGGACGAGGGTATCTGAAAAGCCTCGCCGATCTCGAAAATATCGTTTTGCGTGCCGGCGAGGGAACGCCGCTCCTTCTCAAGGATGTCGCGCGCGTTGAACTCGGACCGGATGAGCGGCGCGGCGTCTCCGAGCTCAACGGCGAAGGCGAGGTGGCGAGCGGAATCGCCTTGCAGCGTTATGGCGCCAACGCCCTGACCGTCATCGACAATGTTAAGGCGGCGCTGGCGCAGATCACGCCAAGCCTTCCCAAGGGCGTTGAGATTGTCCCGGTCTACGACCGTTCCGAACTTATCCACGCCGCGATCGAAACCCTTCGCGGCACGCTTGTCGAGGAAAGCGTCATCGTCGCGCTCGTTTGCGTTGTCTTCCTTTTGCATTTCCGCAGCGCGCTGATCGCGATCATCATGCTGCCGGTCGGCGTGCTCATGGCCTTTGCGGCGATGAAGACGCTCGGGCTCGGGTCCAACATCATGAGCCTGGGGGGCATCGCCATCGCCATCGGCGCGATGGTCGACGCCGCGATCGTGATGATCGAGAACGCTCACAAGCGGCTGGAGCGAGCCGCGCCCCATACGCCGCGCCTCGACATTTTGATCGATGCAGCGACTGAAGTCGGTCCGGCGTTGTTCTTCAGCTTGCTCATCATAACGGTCTCCTTCCTGCCAATCTTTACGCTGGAGTCTCAGGAAGGTCGGCTTTTCAGCCCGCTGGCCTTTACAAAGACCTTCGCCATGGCGTCAGCGGCGCTGCTATCCGTTACGCTCGTGCCGGCGTTGATGGTTGTTTTCATACGCGGCAAGATCGTCTCAGAGGAAAGAAACCCGATCAATCGGGCGCTGATATCTGTCTACCGGCCGATCATCCGCCTGGTCATGAACGCGAAGGTTCCAACGATCCTTCTGGCCGTCGGCGCTCTCGTCGTCACGATTCTTCCCGCGCGCCAGCTCGGTTCGGAGTTCATGCCGGCGCTCAACGAAGGCGCGCTGCTCTATATGCCGACGACCCTCCCAGGTATTTCCGTGACCAAGGCTGCGCAACTGCTGCAGACGCAGGATCGGATCATTAAATCCTTTGCCGAAGTGAGGTCAGTTTTCGGCAAGGCCGGCCGCGCATCGACGGCGACCGACCCCGCGCCGCTCGAAATGTTCGAGACCATCATCAATCTCAAGCCGAAGGATGAATGGCGGCCTGGCGTCACGATCGACAGCCTCGTCGCGGAGATGGACGCCGCATTGCAGTTCCCAGGCGTTTCCAACGCTTGGACCATGCCGATCCGCAACAGGATCGATATGCTCGCAACCGGCATCAAGACCCCGGTCGGCGTCAAAATCATGGGCAATGATCTTTCGAAGCTCGAAGGGCTCGCGCGGCAGGCGGAAAAAGTCATTAGGGGCGTGCGTGGCGCCGCGTCCGCCTATGCCGAGCGCGTGATGGGCGGGTATTATCTCGACATCGAGCCGGATCGCGGGGCGCTTGCGCGCTATGGACTGATGATCGACGACGTGCAGGCCACAATTACGACGGCGCTCGGCGGCGAAGTCGTGACCACCACGGTCGAAGGACGCGAGCGCTATGGCGTCAACATCCGCTACCCCAGGGACTTTCGTTCAAGCCCTCGAGCGATTGCGAGCGATGTCCTCATCTCGCTTCCCGGCGGCGGAACCATTCCGCTTGGCGAGGTCGCAAGGGTTGAGCTGGTCCGCGGCCCTACCTCCATCCGCACGGAGAATGGACAGCTCGCCGTCTATATCTTCGTCGATATCCGAGACCGTGACATCGGCAGTTTCGTGGCCGAGGCCCGCAAAGCGGTTAGTGACGCAATCGATTTTCCAGCGGGCTCCTATGCCGTCTGGAGCGGTCAGTTCGAATATCTGCAGCGCGCCGAGACACGCATGCGCATTGTCGTTCCGGTCACGCTCGCAATCATATTTTTGTTGCTCTATCTGAACTTCAGGCGAATTACCGAGACATTGATCGTCATGCTGTCCCTGCCTTTCGCCCTCGTCGGCGGCGTCTGGCTGATGTGGCTCATGAAATTCAACATGTCCGTCGCTGTGGGCGTGGGCTTCATCGCGCTCGCCGGCGTCGCCGCTGAAACCGGCGTCATCATGTTGATTTATCTTGACGCAGCCATGAATGAAGTCGCGGACGCGCGCGCCAATCAGGGTAAGGCGTTCACAAAGGCGGATCTTCGCGAAGCCATCATGCTCGGCGCCGTTGAACGGGTGCGCCCCAAGATGATGACGGTCGTCGCCATCATGGCGGGCCTCGTGCCGATATTGTGGAGCACGGGCGCCGGCTCTGAGGTGATGCAGCGTATCGCTGTCCCGATGATCGGCGGCATGGTCTCCTCCACATTTCTGACGCTCATCGTGATCCCGGCGATTTATGCGCTGATCAAAGGCATAGGATTGCCCGTAACCGGACTTGAAAAGAGCCAAGAAATGCTGGCTTTGAAATCCGAGTCGCCGCAAGCTGGGTTGAACGTCTGAGCTATTACGAAGGGCTGGACAAATCCGTGAAAGGAATTCGTCGGCCTCTCTGAGTCTGTCCGATCTTGACGCCTCTTCACGTTCCGACATCACTTGGCGCGCGCGGCCTTCGGCCGTGCGGCCGGGCCTCTTCACGCGAGCTCTACTTCAAATGCGGACTACGAAATCCCAGCCGGCGCAGGCCCCTGTGCACGTCGGAATCCTTCATGAAAAGGTTCCACAACAGGCCTGTGCGATAATTTTCGATCATCGCGACGATCGGCCCTTGATTGATCGCAGCATAGATTCCGGAGAACCAATTTGCGCCTTCACTGAATGCATCGGCAAAGCCGTACCGACCCCAGAGTCGTTCGCCGAGTCCATCGTAAAAATAGCGCGTCGCGCGCATTGCAGGTTCAGGCGTATAGGGAAAGCTTGATAAAGCCGCAGTGGGCGCAATCACACCATTGTCCTCATCGGGAGCATGACGTTTGCAACAACGCCCGGCGACGTTTGTATCGCAGCAACCAACAATGCGGACGTCTATACCTGGCGCATGCACATTGTAGCCCTCAGGATCGTCACTCGCCGTGAGGCCCCAGCTCGATGGCCCATAACCCTGATGATTTTCGGGATTTTCGATCGTATGTTCATAATTGATCCGGACATGATGCAGGTTCTGCCGCCAATAATCAGCATAGCCGTCTACGAGCCCACGCGGGTCGAGGCCGCAAAACGAATAATGACTGAAGAACAGCGGTCCGCCATAAGGAGGGCCAAGCGGCAGTTTGATGCCATAGTAGCTGCGACCATTTAGAAAGCTGCGGCTCTGCGCCCATCCGTCGTGATAAACTGAAGCATCTATCGCGTAGCTCGGTGAGGCGGCGGCGAGGACATAAGTTATCAGGCATTCATTCCAGCCACGTATTTCATGAGCAAGGCTGAAGCCGTTATTGGGACTCCAATGCCAGGTCAGCACCCGACATCCCTCTCGGCTGTGCCAGTTCCATTCCACGTCGAGCCACAGGCGGGTGATGCGCGCCCGCAAGCCCTTCTCCGCAGCCGACTCACAATCAAAATATTGCCGAGCGCACAGCAGACCCTGAAAAAGCAGGGAGGTCTCGACGATATCGCCGCCATCATCCTTTCGGCTGAAGGGCACTACCTCGCCGCTACGACCATTCATGAAATGCGGAAAATGGCCATGATAGCAAGTTACTCGTTCGAGGAAGTTGACCATGAGTGCGAGCCGAGCAACAGCCTCCTCTCGTTCGATCCAGCCGTGCTCCGCCGCGACGATGATGGCCATGATCCCGAAGCCCGAACCGCCAGTGGCTATTATATCGTCATCACGATTCGAGGAAACGCCGATGTTGTCGCGCGCCAGCCCGCTGACGGGATGACCTCCGTCCCAAAAATAACGAAAGGTTTGTCGCTGCACGAGTTCAAGGAGCTCCACATCTGAAAGCAGCTCCCGAGGTCGCAGGGCGTCTTGACGCTTAGCCATAGTTGGCATGCTCAAAGGTTCCGTTCAGCGCATCAGAAGATGTGGTTCGCGTCCGAGAACAAAAAAAATGTGAATGCTGAACATCGAACGACGGATTGCTCATTGATCGCTACTATCTGACAAAGCTCAGGGAGACGCGGCGATTCTTCCTTCGTCCGTCTTCGGTGTCGTTGCTCGCGATAGGATGCTCCTCTCCATACCCCTTCGCCTCGACGCGTGAATTGTCTGTCCCCATGCGAATCAGTTCCCGGCGTACGAATTCGGCGCGCGCCTGTGAAATTTTCTGGTTAGCTTTTGCGTTGCCAACGTCGTCGGTAAAGCCGCCAATAATGGCGTGCGCCTGAGGATAGGCGGCGAGAATCTTGGCGATGTTGCGCAGCTGCTCTTGAGAACCCGGTCGGGGCGACTTCCGACCCGAGTTGAAAACAACATGGTCGAGGTCGAACCAGGTGACTTTCTTTGATTGAGCGGTTCGATTCTCGAGAAAATCAAGCAATCTTGCCTCGACGTCGCTTTCAGAAAGCGTCAACTCGACCCCATTGGGAAGAACTTTCGCGACGCGTTCGCCAACAGCGGCATTCTTATTCGCCGCCTCGGCCTCATGCTCTTTCGTCGGCTCGTGAGGCGTCGAGATCTGCGCCTCTGTTTCGCGAGACGATGACGGAGCCTCTGTTGGCTGAGGCTTTGCCGCCTGAGGCGCTGGAGCAGTTTCGAGGGTGTCGGTTCCCTTAGGCTCAACCAACTGTGGACCGTGAAGCTGAGGCGCATAGGCGAAGAGCAGGGCGCCGAAGACGATGAGCGCGGCGATCGACGCGACCCATGCGGCGACCCAGCGAGACCGCCTGGGTGCAGGCAAACGCGACGAGGTAAGTTGCTCGTCAGGATTAACGTTGCGCAAGCGAAGTGAGTTGAGGATGACACTGAGCGATGAAAGCGTCATGGCGGCGGCGGCGATGATTGGGGACAGCAACACGCCAAAAAATGGGTAAAGCGCGCCAGCCGCGACCGGCACGCCCGCAGCATTATAGATGAAAGCGAAAAAGAGATTCTGTCGGATATTTCGCATCGTCGCCGTCGACAGACGCCGCCCTCGAACGATACCTCGAAGATCGCCCTTCAGCAGGGTTACGCCGGCGCTTTCGATCGCCACGTCAGTTCCGGTCCCCATCGCGACGCCTATGTCTGCCGCCGCCAGCGCTGGAGCGTCATTAACGCCGTCGCCCGCCATGGCCACGATGCGTCCCTGCTCGCGCAGGCGCGTCACAACCTTGCTCTTGTCCTCTGGCAGAATCTCGGCCTCGACTTCCTCTATGCCAAGGCGTTTTGCGATGGCGCGGGCAGTCGTCCAATTGTCGCCAGTGAGCATGACGACCGAAACGCCGTCATCTCTCAATGCGTGCAACGCGGTTGGGGTTGTCGCTTTGACGGGATCTGCGATTGCAAGGACTCCCGCCGCCTTGCCATCGATCGCGACGAAGATTGCGGTGGCCCCGTCTTCGCGGAATCTTTCTGCTTCCTCAACGAGATCAGTCGCATCGATCCCATTTTCATCGAGAAATCGTCGAGTGCCGATGACAAGCGACCGTCCTTCGACCTTTCCGATCACCCCCTTGCCGACCGGCGCGTCAAAGCCGTCCGTATCCGCAAGTTTCAGATTTTTTTGGATGGCCGATTGAACGATGGCCATCGCCAGCGGATGTTCGCTGCCGCGCTCGACACTCGCCGCCAATCTCAAGAGATCGTTCTCTGTAATCCCCGCAACTGGATGGATGGCGATTACCCGCGGATGGCCTTCGGTGAGCGTACCGGTCTTGTCGACGACGAGCGTGTCAACCTTTTCGAGACGCTCCAACGCTTCGGCGTCCTTGATGAGAACGCCAGACTGCGCGCCGCGTCCGACGCCGACCATGATCGACATGGGCGTCGCCAAGCCAAGCGCGCAGGGACAGGCGATGATGAGGACGGAAACGGCCGCGACAAGGCCGTAGCTCATCCGCGGCTCAGGGCCAAGAGCAGCCCATGCTATGAAAGCGACCGCCGCCACGGCGATGACCAGCGGCACGAACCAACCCGAGACCTGGTCGGCAAGCCGTTGAATCGGTGCGCGACTTCTCTGCGCGGCGGCGACCATCTCGATAATGCGCGAGAGCATCGTGTCGCGACCGACTTTGTCCGCGCGCATGACAAAGGCGCCAGTCTGATTCATCGTTCCGCCTACGAGTCGATCGCCGACGGTCTTCGTAACGGGCATCGATTCGCCGGTGACCATGGACTCGTCGACGGAGCTGCGTCCTTCGAGCAGCTCGCCATCGACGGGGATCTTTTCGCCCGGTCGCACCCGCAGGCGATCGCCCACGACGACCGTTTCGAGCGGCACGTCCTCGTCGGAGCCGTCCGGCGCTATTCGCCGCGCGAATTTCGGCGCGAGGTCGAGCAACGCACGAATAGCTCCTCCCGTTTGCTCACGGGCGCGCAGCTCTAATACCTGTCCGAGCAGAACCAGAACGGTGATGACCGCAGCCGCCTCGAAATAGATCGCGACAGAACCGTCCGCAGCCCGAAACGCGGCCGGAAAGACAGACGGGGCAATCGTTGCGATGGCGCTGTAAAGCCAAGCGACGCCCGTGCCCATCGCGATGAGCGTGAACATGTTCAATTTGCGGGTAATCAGCGACCGCGCCGCGCGGACGAAAAATGGCCAACCCGCCCAAAGAACCACCGGCGTCGCCAGAGCAAATTGAATCCAGTTGGAAAGCTGTGGCTCAATAAAACGATGCAGTCCAAAAAAATGTCCGCCCATTTCAAGTACGAGAATCGGCGCGGTAAGAGCGAGACCGATCCAGAAGCGACGCGTCATGTCCACAAGTTCGTGGCTCTGCCCAGTTTCGGCCGACGCCACAATGGGTTCGAGGGTCATTCCACAGATGGGACAAGCGCCGGGGGCAAGCTGACGAATTTGGGGATGCATGGGGCAGGTGTAAATCGTCCCCGAAGCTGCAATCTGCTGAGCTGGAGGATAAGTATGAGCTTGGTCACGGTCTTGTCTCGCCGCCTCACGCGAGCCATGGTCGTGATGATGAGGGTGATCCATAGAATTATATCTATTCAGGCCCATGAACTGCTCAAGGCGGCAACCATTGAGAAGCCGCGCTTGCCCCCGTATCTCGAATTAGAGACGTCGTTCTATTTGCCCAAAAAATGGGAGCTATATACGAGTTTGACCTAACCAAAAAAGTAGGCTAGTATCTCCAAATCGACGGAGACGAGCCGTGCTTACGAATTTCGATAGCCTCTACAGCCTCTTTGATGCCTTCCCCGATGAGCAGTCTTGCGTCGATCATTTGCGGTCGATCCGATGGCGCGATGGGGAATTTTGCCCCTACTGCGGCGGCCATAAAATCTACCATTTCAGCGACCGCAAGACGCATAAGTGCGGCGAGTGCGGTCAGCGCTTTTCGATCAAAGTGGGCACGATCTTCGAAGACACCAAGCTGCCGCTGCGCAAGTGGTTTGCGGCCATTTGGATGATCACCAACCATCCGAAGGGCATTGCGTCTGTCACGCTCGCCAAGGATTTGAAGATCACGCAAAAGAGCGCGTGGTTTATGCTGCATCGCCTGCGCCATGCGGCGCGCACGCCTTCATTCAACGCGCCTCTGAAGGGCGACGTTGAGGCCGACACTACGTTTGTCGGCGGCAAGGAAAAGAACAAGCACGCCAAGGACCGCAAGGGCGGCAAGCAGGGCGGCGCCGGCAAGGCGGTTGTGCTCGGCATTGTCGAGCGCGACGGCGAGCTACGCGCCGAGCACGTCGCCGATCACAAGGCCAAGACGCTTCAGGGGAAGGTCCGCCAGAATGTCGCCAAGGGGTCGGCTGTGCTGACTGACGAAGACATGGCTTTTGTCGGGCTCGACAAGGATTACAACCATCTCGCCGTCAATCACTCGGCTGGCGAATATGTGCGCCTCGGCGGCTTCGTCCATACGAACAACATCGAAGGCGTCTGGGCGCTCCTGAAGCGCCAGATCGTCGGCGTTCATCATTGGGTGTCGCCCAAGCACCTTCAGCGCTATGTGGACGAAATGACGTGGCGCTATAACCGCCGCGATATGAAGCCGTCGCCGCGCATGAATGACATTTTCACCTGCGTCGAAGGCCGCCTGCGCTATCGCGAGTTGATCGCATGACGAACAAGGGCAAGAAGCTGGAGCCGCCCCTCAAGCTCAATATGAGCTTTGGGGAAACTCTGGCTCGCGCGCTCCAGACCGCCCCCCAAGAAGTCGAAGAGAGCATCGAGCGGGCGAAAACGAAAAAACCGCTGGAGCCTAAGCCCCAGCGGCGAGTTACTAGTCCACGGTCCAAGGTCCGGGATTAGCCGTAGCACCTCCAGTACTCGCGGACGCTGTGAAGGTTTCCATTTTTGGAAACTCTCACGTGGGCGCGGACCTTATGGCACTTTTTCAGTCTTCTCATTCGATCTCTCCAGATGGAGAAATCCTTGAGTCGAGAGGGAAGAGCCGCTATAATACTCAACGCAACTATGAGGGCGGACTCTGCCCTCCTCCCGTGCGAGGATCGGTAATCTGACACGGGGGCTGCGACAGGCCCGGAGACGAGGATCAGTCGTCTGCCGGGCCTTTACGCGTCTACAGCCGGCCCAACTCAAAATTTATATTCATCACCGCATTCACGCAAGATGAATCTTGCTGGACAGCGCTTTTTGTATGATACTGCCCCTGAAAGAAGGGGCAGCCAATGGGGGATACAGCATTAAAGAATGCGCTTCAGCGCCTCAATGAGATTTCTATGATTATCGCATCGCTCGATGCTCGCATCTCAGCACTCCAGAGCGAAAAAGAACATATCGAGAAATTCATTGATGAGTGGCATAAGTTCGCTAGTCTCGGAGACGATACCGGAATGGGCAAGGTGCCGGGTATCGCGGAAATTGGCGAATTGCCGGAGATGAGTTTGGCTGTCGAAGCCAGAAAAAAGCGGACTGTTGGAAATCCGAAAAAGGAGGAGGTAGCAGAGGCTTCGCGTGAGATTATCAAAGAGCGAGGCCACCCCGTATCACGGTCCGACTTATTTTCCGCTCTTAGGGAGCGCGGCATAGAATTGCGGGGATCGGACCCAGAAATGGTTTTGAGCACAATGCTTTGGAGGATGAAAGACAAGGTAGTACGCCTCAAAAATGGCGGCTACTGGCTAACTGAATGTCCTTGGTTCGAATCCGGCTATGAGCCAGATTATGAGACTGTCAACTAGCCTACTGAAGGTGCGGGATTGCTGCCCCACAAATTTCTTTCACGTGAGCAATGGGAAGCAAAGCTTCGCCGGAACGGGTGCAATCCGCTTGACGGCAAACCCAAACTGGCAACCGCAGAATGGTGGCTTGCCCCCGGCAATGTTCCGTTCCTAGTCCCCGTCGAAGATGACGGGAGCAGCGAGTTTTGGGCGATTGATAGGCTGGTCAAAATGTTTTGTTGGGATGCAGACGAAACCAGACACTAGTTGCAATCAGCTAGTGCAAGATACGACTTCTCTGTGCGACTGAGGTGTTGCGCGGTTGACGCAGGGTCTATCACCCCCGCGTGCTGCAATTCTTCTCGCAAATCACCTATTAGAACCGCCCGCACCGGCTTGCCGTGGATATGAGACAGAATGCCCTCTAGAGCGGGCTGAACGTCACCTAGAAGCAATTCGGCGTCAGAATGGGAGAGCACAAATCCAGGAACATCGTCGCTGTACGCGCGAAGGCCACCGTCTTCACGGCGCTCAAACACCACAGTGATCTCACGGGCTCCACTACCCACTTGTTCCCCCAACTATCAACACAGCACGCTTGACATTTCGCGAATCTGGTACAGTCCAGATTCGGCATTATATGGGCGTGACGTGTCATAAGCAACAGCCGGGCCACTGTCAGCCTAAAATATGCGCATGGTCTCATATTAAACGATTCTGGCAGGGTGCGAGGCGTACGCGTAAATGAACGCGATCCTCGTCCGGCAAAGAGTGCCTTGCGCAAGCGCAGAGGGGGCGCCTTCCCCTGCCATTGGCCAGAATATGCCACGGTCACGCCGCTGGGTCAAACTCGTATATAGGCCCCCAAAAAATCGCGACCGTTTGGGTCAGCGCAAACATCCCCGCACCCAGGCTGGCCTTGGCCTAGGCAACACCCTTCTCCAAGGCGACGCCAAAGAGATCAAAACTGACAGCCTATTCGATTGCGGGTCAAGGAAAGGCCGAGAAAGCCGCGCAACCCTTGCTGAAGCCTTGCTGAAAAAATTTTATTTGGACAAACAATAGTAAAAACAAATTGTTAAATACATTTACGCCGCGACTGAAAATCGCAGTGTCGGTGGTTCGATTCCGCCCCTGGGCACCACCATAACTGACTAAAAGCAAAACATTTTCAGATCTACATGTTTTGTGGCGGGCGGGCTGCCCTGCGGGCCGGGGGCGCACTGGGGGCACAAAACCGCTCGGTTCTCCCCGGACTGTACCGGACTGAGCATCATCAAATAGTCAGGCTTTGTTCAACGTTCATTCTTAGCGAAGAACCGACTCGACGATAACTAGTGGTGAAAATCAATAGCGTCTTGCATCCGCGCTTCGGCGAACTGAGCTGCCTCTCCAACTCTCGATAAATTCCGAGTGCTCACCTAGTGTCCTGATTCAGAAGTTTCTATCCAGCTTTGGCTTGGAGGTCGAGGGTGCGACGGCAGAAGCGTTCGATGGAGGCCAGAATGTCGTCGGCTGACTTGGTCCAGCGCAGCGGCTTCGGATCAGCGTTCTGTTGGGCGAGGAAAGCCTTGATGGCGGCGATGAGGTCTTTGACGGACTTGTGCGCGCCTCGCTTGATCTGCTTTTCGGCCAGCAGCGCGAAGAAGCGTTCGACCTGATTGATCCACGACGACGATGTCGGCGTGAAATGCATGTGCCAGTGGGGCCGCTTGGCGAACCAGTTGCGGATCACTTGCGTCTTATGGCTCGAAGCGTTGTCCATCACGACGTGAATGTCGAGGCCGGCGGGAACGTTGCTCTCCACTTCGTCGAGAAACTTGCGGAACTCCTGCGCGCGATGGCGCGGCATGCATGTGCCGATCACACTGCCAGCCTTCACGGTCGTCTCAGCCGTGACAGCAGCGATGAAGCCGGCAAAGAGCGTCGTAGTGCCGTGGCGGTCGTAGTCGTGCGTGCGCCGCTCGACTTGTCCAGGGCGCATCGGCAGCAGCGGCTGCGTTCGATCAAGCGCTTGTATTTGGCTCTTTTCATCCACGCATATCACCAGCGCCTTGTCGGGCGGATCGAGATAGAGGCCAACGATGTCGCGCACTTTCTCGACGAACTGCGGGTCGGTCGAGAGCTTGAAAGTCTCGGTGCGATGCGGCTGTAGGGAGAATGCACGCCAAATGCGATGAACCGACGAAGTCGACACGCCCGATGCTTTCGCCATGCCGCGCGTGCTCCAGTGCGTCGCGTTCTTGGGCTGCGTTTCGAGTGTCCTGGTCACGATCTCCTCAACGCGGTCGTCGCCGATCTTGCGTGGCGCGCCACAGCGCGGCTCATCGTCGAGACCATCGAGACGGTGCTTGGCGAAACGCTCGCGCCATGTGCGCACGGTCTGCCGCGTTACACCGACCGCAGCCGCGATCTCGCAGTTGTTGAGCCCGTCAGCGGCCCGCAACACGATCTCCGCGCGTTGCGCATGCCCACGCGCCACCTTGCGTCGCCGGACGAGCCTTTTGAGGTATTCCCGTTCGTTCTCGCTGAGCTTGATCTTGCTCGCTTTGGTCGCTCCGTCCTTCGCCATGCCGCCCTCCCGAATCCCGCCTGGGCCGAAGGAATCACAATCGCGAAAACGTGGCTAGTAATTTCTGGGACAGGACACTAGCATGCAGCCTCCGTTCTAGCCGGAAGAGGAACCATCTGTGCTGGTTCGGCGTTCATCTGATGTTCCGGCTAACGTGCTACGAAGCGGCGGGGCATATGCTCGTTTCCGCAGCCTTGGAGGGGCATATGTTCATATCCTTAAAACAATTGCTGAGAATTGGGCTTTTGTTCACCGCCATTGACGTGGCATTGGTCCTCTTTCCGGTGACGGCTCATGCGGGTTCCGGCTTCCTGAGAGCGATGGTCGCGGGTGCGACCGGAGCCAACAGGGTCGCCGTCCTCGTCAACATCGACAAAACAAGACAACAAATGACAGTTTATGTGGATGGGGTAGAAAGATATGAATGGCCGGTATCAACTGGCCGAGCAGGATATTCAACTCCATCGGGAACCTATACTGCCACCTCGATGAACGAAATTTGGTATAGCAAACAGTGGGACAACGCCCCCATGCCCCATTCCATTTTCTTTATAAAGGACGGTCATGCCATCCACGGCAGCTTCGAAGTAAAGAATCTTGGCAAACCCGTCTCGCATGGCTGCGTGCGTATCTCGCCTAAGGATGCCGCCATTCTTTATGCGCTGGTGAAGGAGAATGGCCTGGAGAATACGCGGGTAGTGGTGACCGGCGTTACCCCGGGCGGCGAGTATAAAGTCGCTGAGGATGAGACAAGTCCGCGCGGCGCGTATAAGGTTGATAGGGGTCAGACACGTCCGCGCGGGGTCAAGCGCTCAGTTGGCGTTCCTTATTACGATGGATCCCAGGGTGACTATGGATCGCCATGGCCATGGACCTATTCACCTTGGTGAAGGCCAACGGCTTATAGGAGACGGCCTCGGAGGAGCGCGTTGGCGAACAAGCGACAATGCCGCTCACCGGGATCGGCGACTAACACTGGGCGCAGCGCCCAATAAAGCGTTCCGGGTTGATACGGTCCCAATACTCCCAGCGCAGAGGCGCATGGTGGCCTCGCGGTTTTTGCGTCTAAAGGTGTAGTTGCCAGCGCCGTCGAGCACGCCTGTCGTGCTCAGCGCCGTAACTAGAAAATTACCGTAAGAGGTAATCCGCCCAATCTGTCTCAAAGGCCCTGACGCCGGACATGAGTTGCCGGGAACGTCCTTTGGCGCAAAGCGGACGGGGCTGAGGGTGAACCCGCCAGATGACCTCGTGCCGGACAATTTTGGTCACGCGGGTTTTTGGCCCAAACGAGCTCGCCCGCACGTCGTCAGTGGCGGCAACGGCGGGTTTCTATGTCGCACTACTGCCATTGCTGCGTAGGATGTGTGTCGGACTCTATGGGCGTCGCTATGCCGGTGAGCTCAGCGCACAACGCGAAGAATTCTCCTTTTCGAGGTCATTCAAGCGCGCGCAGATACAGTCCTGCAAGTAGTAGCGCTTAAAGCTCGCCATACCGAAGGCTTTTTGTCCACACGCCTTTGGCCGACTCGCGGACGAACCAAAGGCTATCAAGATCGGTCATGGAATTTGGCGCGTGGTGATCTGGTCTTCATCCGAGGCGTTTCGAAGCTTTAACCAGACATTTGGGTTTCTTTCTGATTGTCGCTTGATGAAACGATAGCTGGTTCCGGCCCAAGGCAGCATTTCGTCAGTCAGGTTATCGAGAACGAAGTCGCCATGGTCGGTCCTAACCATCAACACTGCGTGAGCATCCCCCAACGGATTGCGCACGATGGTCAGCAACAGCGCTTGAAGAGGAAATCCCTCTTCAAGGAGCATTTTCCGCTTCAACAGCGCGTAGTCCTCGCAGTCCCCATTTCCGTTGTCGGGATAACTCCAATGTTCTTCCCGACTCCATTGTTTGAGATCCGACGTTGGAATGATCCAAGTGTTCACCCAGCGGTTTATTCGATTGATGACGCTCATGCTTTTTGATGTCAGGCGCAACGGCTCCGTCGACCCGCTCTTCTGGATGCACTCGCTTGGGTCATGGTGACAGAAGTCTTGCCACCCAATCGGGCTCGACGTCTCCGTGCGCGCCTCGGCAGGGGATGATTCCGGAGGCGTCATCGCCGCCAAATATGCGGTAGCTCCGAAAATTGCTAGGGCAGAGCCGGCGACGGCATTGCGGAGGACCTTGAACATCGCTGGAAGCAGCCTGAAAAGTGGATTACGGCTTCAAGGTACTCGCTGATGCTAAATAATCGCTTGTTCTCTGGCTCGATTTGTTGGCAGCGGCCGCGTCAGAATGTCGTTTTTGAAGGCGGGTTATCTCATGGCACATTTCCGCGGCCTATCGACTCCGCTCGGTGGCGCGCCGCAACAATTATAAAATGCTTGTAAACTCTTCCTGCCTCGACTCCACAACGTGATCCGTCAGGAAATCCGTTCGACACCTTCCGCACTTTTTCGACCAAACGATGAGTTGAACATGACCGAAGCCTCCCCTCTATACCGCGTCGTTCTGGTCACTGGCGCCTCAAAGGGAATCGGCCGGCTCTGCGCGGAAAGGCTTGTGGGCGAAAATTGGCGCGTCTTCGGAGGGGCGCGGACCAAGACATCTCTCGACAACGTCGAAATGATTCAAATGGACGTCAATGACGACGCATCCGTTAAACAAGGGATCGAACACGTTCTGGAAAAAGCCGGGAGAATAGACGCCATCATCAACAACGCCGGATTTTCGATGCGCGGTTCTGTCGAGGATGTTTCCTTGGATGAAGCGAAAACCATTTTCGAAACAAACTTTTTCGGGGCCCTGAGAGTGTGCCAAGCCGCAACACCCGCTCTGCGGGAAAGCCGTGGCTGCATTATTAACATGAGCTCCCTCGCGGGCCTGATTGGGTTGCCCTTTACCGCCCACTATTGTGCAAGCAAAGCCGCACTGGAGGCATTGAGTGAAAGCCTGCGTTTAGAACTGCGGCCTTCCGGCATCCGTGTCGTGCTTGTCGAGCCGGGAGACTTCAGAACCAACATTCAAAATGCGCGCCGGATCTCGGAAGCGACGAAAAAGGGCGTCTATGCGGGAGCGTTTGACGTCTTTCTGCAAAAAAGGCGCGCATTCGAAATTAAGGCCTCGACGGCAGAACCGGTCGCGATTCTGGTCCAGAAAATATTGGACGATCCAGATCCGAAATTACGCTATGTCGTCGCGATGCCGAGCCAGCGCATCCTGCCAATTCTCAAACGCTTCATGCCGCAAAACGCCTTTGAATGGGCTATGATAAAAATCCTCTCCCGATAAAATTATGGTTTAGCCGGAGAAACGCCGTGAATCGCGTGAGACCAACTCGCATTGTCGATCTCTCGAAGGAAATCGCTTACAATCATAAAGACCCCTTTTCATGCGTGTTAAGATTAAACATCACCGCCATTGGAAGGCGCGATGGCTCGTACGCGCTCTAGGGTTGCCGTTCAGGCTTTTCCCGAAGGAGTTCGCGGGGTGGGCCGACGACACGATTACACATATGGGCGTTCATTCCACAACGCATGTCGATGCGCCATGGCATTTCGGTCCGAAACTATTGGATGGTGGCAAGCCGGCTGCGATCCATGAAATGCCATTGGAGCTCTGCTTTGGGCCAGGGGTCAAATTCGACATGCGCCACAAGGCGAACGGGGAGGAGATCACCGTCGACGACATGGAGTCGAGCCTGAAGTCGAGCGGCGCGATGCTCGAGAAGGGTGCAATCGCACTGATTCAGACAGGCCGTGACCGCTTTCAGGGTTCCAGAGAATATTGGAAGACAGGCATGGGGATGAGCGCGCTCGCGACCGAATGGCTGATTGATCGGGGCGTTTCCGTTATGGGGATCGATCAGTGGGGATGGGATTTGCCGTTTCACCACCAGATCAGGAAATCGAAAGCGACGAACGACGCCACAGTCTTCTGGCAGGGACATCTCGTTGGTCGGCGAAAGCCGTATTGGCAGTTGGAGCAGCTGCGGGGGCTTGATCAGCTCCCGAGCCATGGCTTCGATATCGCGGTGTTTCCGCTCCGAATCAGAAACGCTTCGGCAGCGCCAGCTCGCGTCGTTGGATATCTCTATTAGGAACGGCCCGCTTGGGCGTCATAATCAGTCCGTTGCCGCCTTCGAAGACGTTCCGGCTATTTATGATTCTCGGCGGTGTCGTGCCGAGCGGAAAACATATTGCTCATTCAAGCTTCAATATGTGCCTTGTGTTATCTACGGACCAAGATTTAAAGTGGCTCAGAAAGCTCTGCCCCAACAGAATCTCCGCTTCACCGGACGCAATTGCGGCAGTGACATTTTCTACCGTTTTGCCGCCCACTTTCAGGGCGCGGATTCTGAACCGAGCAGAAGGAACCTTAGACCCATCAGCGAGGGCATAGGTCTGTTGTCCCAAGAAATCGTCGCTGGTGATTGTCCCGGTTCGTATTAACGTAGAGACAACGTCCGCAGGAACGCTCACTTCACTGGCGCCGCTATCAACGATAGCTTTAAGGGTAATCATGTCGTTGAAACGGACAGGGACGACAAAGACGCCTCCCTCTTTTATCATCGCGATTGACTCTAAGCCACCTTGCGGCCGGTATTGGTCCCTTGCGATTGAATTTCCTGAAGGGGAAGGCCTGTTGAGTAAGGAGGGTCCATGGCGAAAAATCGAAGGGTGCCTTCTCCCTCTCGGTCATAACTTGCCACCCAGACGAAGCCCTGTTCTCCTGAGACACTATAAACAGGCAAGCTCACCCGAGCTGATTTGTAAAGGTCCCCCAGAAAATCGATTAAAATCCCGCGATGCGGTGACTTGCCTTGCGCCAGCACCGAACGGTCATCAGAACAAAGACCGGTCGCGACAAGAGCGGAAAGAATAACCGTCGCTACGCCGTCAAGGTCAACATCGGAACCAAGCGCAAGTATTGCTGTGTGATCGATGCAAAGTTTTTCGACAGCTGATTATAGAATGATGCGCGGCCCACACACACTGAATGCTGGGCCGCGGCTTCTTCAACAAGAGGAGAGCTGCATATCTTTTAGCTAACGAGCCGCAACCGGATTTTCGATCCGGTGATTTGGTTGTGGGTATCATTTGGCGCGTTCGGCGAGGTGCGTGTATTCGGGGTAAGATGAAAATATTTAGGCAGGACTCCGAGGGCCAAGCCAATGAAAAAGTCCAAAACGGTTGCAAGCCCCGCGAAAAGAAAAGCCCGGACTAAAAAAGGGAGGGGCCAAATCGATCCAGCTTTGGATCTTTTCAAGGAACATGATGTCGATCTGTTAAAGATGCTCGCTTCCGGTCAAGGGGCGTTCGGCGCAGAGGATCCAGTCGATCTATTTTATGAATATTTGGAAGCTTGCAGACAGCGCAGCCTCGACGGCGATGAGGAAAGCGATTTATTGGCTGACCTCCTTGATAGCTTGTCCGAGCTTAAAATTGATTCCAACGGAGGAGACCCGGACGGCCGCGAAAAAATCCAGGCCGTTTACGGTCTGTTAGACGATGCGATTGAGGGCCATTTGCTGCAAGCGCCCGATTTGATGATGACAGGGAAAATTCTTTCTGACGCCGGATGGGATATTCCCGACAGCCTGAAGCAGGCCATGGCTGAGGCACTACAAGCTGCCCCGCCCGAAATGGAAGGCGGCACTGAAGCCAACCTCGTTTCGTCTTTGCTGGAAGTGGCCGATCAGGCAGGTCAAAATCCATTTGACGTCTACGAATATCTGAATTCCTTTTTAGCTTGTTTTCCGCCAGAGGCCGCTGCGATGATGCTGTCAGAAGTCATCGCCGCAAATAATGCCGTCATTAATCAGGCCGTCGCGGGGTTTCTCTTGCATCCTGACGCTGCCTTGGCGCAGTCAGTCGCTGAGGCCTTGGCTGCTTCCGCGAGCAAAAGTCCGGTTCAGAGTTCCCTGATTGAACGCCTTGTCCGTATGCGGCCTTGGCTGTTGCAGCACCGACAAGCACAGCTCGACACAGCCATAAAGGCTATGCGGTTGAACGCCCTCCCTCCGGAAAAAGCGGAGGCGCCAAAGATCATCAAATGTTATGCCTCGGTCTGCGATGGCTCGGGAACGAGAAGCGTGTTTGTCACGCAAAGGTTCGGCATTCGCTACCAAATTGCCACCGTGATGATGAAACCTTCTGGCGTTGCGGACGCGATGGTTATCTCGGAACTATCAAAGTCAGAAATGGACGCAATGGTTCGTGAATTGAAAACGTCTCTTCCGGTAATGGAAACAGAATTAGGCGGGATAAGTCGGTTGCTGGCCCTTGCAATTGCTGACAACCTCACTCACGGAAATCCGCCGCCGTTCAAGTTGGTCGAGGTGGTGGAGAGTCTCTGCATTGGCCCGCTGCACCCCGATCATGCTCAGGCCGCGGAAATCATAAACGGTCTCCTGGCAGATCTCCCGCCCGAGCAATCAAACCCGACAGCCGTGGCAAAAGCTCATGCAGATATTCTCGACAGCGAATTTGCTTATCAGTGGTTCGAAGCTGGCGAGGCGGTGGAAGACCTGCTCTACCCCGTGAAAGGCTTCAAACAGCGCGTCGAAAAACTTATGAAGGCTCATCTACCCGAACGACGGGCTTTTTGGGCGCGTCAGTGTGCGATTTCCGCCCTTGTGATGCACGGGGACAAAAAAAGTTGTCTTGCGTCTTGGAGGCAATTGGCTCTTGTTGGGCGTGACATTGCCTCGGACCTGCCGCTAGGTCACATACCGCTGATGAAGAAGATAGCCGAGCTCTCCGTGCAGGCTTTTGAACAGCGACGGTAGGGTGACTGGTTGACTTTAGGAAACGTAATCGCCGTAGCGATACGGAGCGCAGAGTTCTAGGGCGGTGCCGTTCAGGATCAAAGGGGATGTCCCGAAAAACATTGAAAATGGAGGAGCGGCGTTGCTCGCCTTGAGCTGCGAATAGTGGCGCTGCGGCAGATCGCGGGATTGCCAGACTTGAACGCCGTCCTATATTGACCGCGTCGCGAAGGCGCGACCTGCAAAGACTAAGGCAAACCTGAAGGAGAAAAAGAAAGGGGAAAGCCATGACGCAGGATTTCATCGTCACCGATCAAGCAAGCGTATGGTTGTTCGAGCCCCTTAGCGAAGCTGCGCAAAGGTTCGTACGCGAGAACGCGTACTTCGATGAGTGGCTATGGGAAGGTCAGCGCTACGCGGTTGATTTTCGCAGCGCAGGAGCCCTTGCCGAGGATCTAGTTGATGAGGGCTTCCAAGTGGTGACGAAGCACTAAGCCTCGCTGGCGGCGAATCGACAAGCCTCGCGCAAGAGATAACCACGCCTCGCGCCTCGCCCCTACGGACGGGGCGCTTTTGTATGGCTTTAAAATCAGCGGTTCAATCATTGCGTAACGGATGAGAGCCAAACGTCGCGGTTGGTTTCGTATGCATCCGGCGTGGGCCGCAGGGGCTGATCTCGCGCTGCGTCAGGCGTCCGCGCTCGATTTCAAGTCCTTGTGGATTTCGATGAGTTCGACGAGAGTTTCGATGCCGAAGTCGGTGAATGCGAGAACGCCGTCGTCTCCGATGCCGTAGACCCAGATGACGCCGTCCTCGGCATCCATTTCGAGAGCGACGTCGTGGATGAAGTCGACGCTCTCACCGAGACGTGCGGCGACGCGCTCGACGGTCGTGACGTGATCGACCTTGTTGACGTGCATGCTCAGGCCGCCAGCGCTGATGCCCGCTGAGCCGGCGGGCGCCAGTTCCACGGAAGCAGTTCATCAAGCCGGTGCGCGGGATGGGCGGCGATGCGCGCGAGGACATCGGCGAGCCATGCCTGCGGATCAACGCCATTCATCTTAGCCGTCACGATGAGGCCGTACATGGCCGCGGCGCGCTGTCCGCCGCGATCCGATCCGCAGAACAACCACGACTTTCTTCCCAAAGCGATGCCGCGCAATCCGCGCTCGGCGGCATTGTTGGACATGCAGACGCGCCCATCGTCGAGGAACAGCGTGAAGGCCGCCCAGCGCTTCAGCAAGTAGTTGATCGCCTTGGCCAGATCATGCCCGCGCGAGAGCCGGGCAAGCTGTTCGCGCATATAGGTCTCGAGTGCGTCGACAAGAGGGCGGCTCGAGGCATGTCGAACCGCAACGCGCTCCTGAGGGCTCCTGCCGTTGATCGCCCGCTCGATCGCAAACAGCGCGTCGATGCGACGAACAACCTCGATCGCGATCGGCGAGAGCGGTATCTCCTTCTTGCCGGAAGCCTTGCGACGCGCATTCTCCTCGAGATCAGCCATGGCGAAGAACGGTCGGCGTGCGTGAACCCAACAGGCCGCCTCCTGGATCGGACCCGGTTTGCGGTCCGCCAGATAAAGCTTGTTGTAGCCGTCATAGGCGTCGGCCTGCAGGATGCCGGCATAGCCCGCCAGATGGGTTTGCGGATGTTCGCCCTTCCGATCGCGCGAGTAGTAGAAGATCGCGGCCGGCGGCCCGGCGCCGCCGAACGGTCTGTCATCGCGAACATAAACCCAGCAACGCCCGGTGTCGGTCTTGCCCTTCGCCAGCACCGGCACTGTGGTGTCGTCCCCGTGCAACCGTTCGGCGGCCATTACATGGGCCTCGATGAGGCGACGGAGGGGATCGAGCGCCACGCAGACGGCGCCAACCGCGTCGGCCATTGTCGACAGCGCGATCGGCGCGCCCTCCAGCGCATAGCGCTCCGCCTGGCGGTTCAGCGGCTGGTGCTGTCCGAACTTCTCGAACACGATCATCGCCAGCAGGCTCGGCCCCGCCCACGCCCGCGGCACCGGATGGAACGGCGCCGGCGTCTGCGTGATCTTCTCGCAGTCCCGGCACGAGAACTTCTCCCGCACAGTCTCGATCACTTTCCATTGACGCGGGGTCGTCTCCAGCGTCCGCGTCACATCCTCGCCGAGCTTGCGCAAACGCGCGCCCCCACAGCATGCGCACGCGGTCGGTGGATCAATCACCACGCGCTCGCGTGGCAAATGCTCGGGGAATGTGTTGCGCTCCGGCCGCTTGCGCGTGAACCCCGCGACGGTGGTCGTTCTAGCGACAGCGTGCTCCGCGGCCAGTTCGTCTTCCGTCGCGTTTGCTTCCAGTTCTTCGAGTTCGAGCGACAACTGATCGAGCAGCCTTGCCGAGCGCTCCGACTTCTGCCCGTGAATCTGGCGCTGCAACTTTGCAATCTGAAGCCTCTGCGCGGCAATCAGCGCCATGTCTTCCGACGCTTTCGCCCGCGCCACGGCCAGCTCCGCTTTCAGCGCAGCGTTTTCGTCGAAAAGGGCTTTGGCCGCAGCATCCATGAAGCGAAGTGAATCACAAAACGCGTGATTTGTGGCGCCCCAAAATGCAGTCACCCCAGCTTTTTGCGCCTCACCCCGCGCTTTGCGGCCTGAAGGTGAGTTGCGGATTTCGCCAGTCGATCCCTTCCAGCATATAGGCCATCTGCCCGGCCGAGATCGACACCGCGCCCGCGCTCGCCGCAGGCCAGATGAACTTTCCCCGGTCGAGACGCTTGGCGTAGAGCGACAGGCCGATCCCGTCGTGCCAGAGGATTTTGGCGAGATCGCCACGGCGTCCTCGGAAGATATAGAGATCGCCAGCATGCGGATCGCGCTTCAGCTGCTCCTGAACCTGAAGCGCCAAGCCCTGCATGCCGCGGCGCATGTCCGTGTGGCCCGTCGCGATCCAGACCCGGCAGCCCGCCGGCAGCGGGATCATCGGCGCAGCGCCTTCACGACCCGCGACAGCGCGGCTGTCTCGACATCGGCCCACACAATGATCCGATCCCCCTCGGCGAGCACGATCTCCATCTGGCCGGTCGACCCTGGAGCGGAATATTCCGACGTCGCGTCCGGCGTGATCGTTACGGGCAGGATCGGTGCGCGTTCCTGCGGCGTGGCCAGCTCGACGCCAAACTGCCGACGCCAGGTGAAGAGCTGGTTCGTGTTGAGGTCGTGCCGTCGCGCAACCTCGGCGATCGAAGCTCCATCCTCGAGGCTCTCGTCGACGATCCGGCGCTTCTCATCGAGAGACCAGGACCGGCGCCTGCGCCGGAGAGCCGGCGAATCGGCATCGTTGCGCGACATCGGCGATAGTGTCCGCTTGTAACAGTAGTGGACACGATCGTCGCGCCACCCGTCACGCAGCTATCTCAAAAACCGCAATCAACGCCAGGCGGCCCCCCGCGGAGGCATACGGAAATTGTCATGATCCTGGAATTACATCGTCAGGGCGTCTCTGTGTCCGCGATCGCGCGCCAGCTCGGAATCGACCGGAAGACCGTCCGCAAGCACATCGCCGCGGGGCTGACGGCGCCCAGCTACAAGGCGCGGCCGCCGCGCGAACGCGCGATCGCAACTTTCGAGGCCTATCTGCGGGAGCGCCTCGTCGCCTATCCGGCGCTGAGCGGCCGCCGGCTATGGCGAGAGATCAAGGATCGCGGATATGCCGGCGGCTACACTGCGGTCACCGACTTCCTGCGCGAACTTCGGCCGCCGCGCTCGAAAGGCTTCGAGGTGCGCTTCGAGACGCCGCCTGGCGAACAGGCTCAGGTCGACTTCGCCCGCTTCGATGTCGAGTTCCTCGACGAGCTCGGCGTCAAGCGGATCGTCTGGCTCTTTTCCATGGTCCTGGGGCATTCCCGCTTCATCTGGGCGCGCTTCGTCCTGCACCAGGATATGCAAAGCGTCCTACGCTGCCATATGGCCGCCTTCGAGGCGCTCGGCGGCGTCCCGCGCGAGATCCTCTACGATCGCATGAAGACGGCCGTTATCGGGGAAGACCCGGATGGCCTCGTTGTCTACAATCGCGCGCTACTGGATCTGGCGCGCCATTACGGCTTTCAGCCGCGCGCCTGCAAACCCTACCGCGCCAAAACGAAGGGCAAGGTTGAGCGGCCCTTCCGCTACATCCGGGAAGACTTTTTCCTCGGCGGCGCCTTCCGCAATCTTGATGACCTGAACGCCCAGCTCCGAATCTGGCTCGATACGATCGCCAATCCGAGGGTCCACGCCACGACCAGGCGCGTCGTCGATGAGGCTTTCGCCGAAGAGAAGGCGTCGCTCAAGCCGGTGCCGTCGACGCCCTATCAGGCGGTGCTTCGGCTCGAGCGGCGCGCGTCGCATGAAGGCATGGTCAGCGTCGGCGGCAATCTCTACAGCGTCCCGGACACGACCCGGCGACGCGTCCTTGATGTCCATGTCTTCGCCGACGCCATCCGCATCTTCGAGGACGGCGAATTGATCGCCGCCCATGCGCCGCTCGAAGGCCGCGGCGAAAAACGTCTCGATCCGGCGCATCGCAGAATGCCGTTGCAAGCGTATCGTCGCCGGCCGCCCGACGCATTGCCGTCCCTCATGCTGCGCGCCGGCGATCACGCCGCGAGACGCCCGCTGGCCTTCTATGACGCGGTGGGGCGCCGGCTGGCGATGCAGGGAGGCTCACGATGAATGCAACGCCCTCCGCCGTCATCGACCGCGTCAAACGCAATCTCGTCGGCCTGAGAATGCCGCGCGCCCTCGAAATCCTCGACATCACCCTGCGCGGCATCGAGCGTGGCGAGACTACGGCGCTCGACGCGCTCGACATTCTGCTCACCGAAGAACTGACGCTACGCGAGAACCGCCGCGTCCGGATGGCGCTCCAGATGGCGCGCCTGTCCGCCGTCAAGACGCTCGCCGGCTTCGACTTCGCCTTCCAGCCGTCGCTCGACAAGAGCCGCGTCATGGCGCTCGCCGAATTGCAGTTCATCGATCGCGCCGAAGCGGTTCATCTCATCGGACCGCCCGGCACAGGCAAAACCCATCTCAGCCTGGCGCTCGGCGTCGAGGCGGTTAAAGCCGGCCGCAGCGTCTACTTCGCCTGCCTCGCCGACATCATCACAACATTGGCCAAGGCCGAACGCGAAGGGGCGCTGCGGGAGAAGATCCGTTACTTCTGCCGCTTCTCGCTGCTGATCGTCGACGAGATCGGCTATCTGCCGGTTACGCCCGGCGGCGGCAATCTGTTCTTCCAGCTCGTCAACGCCCGCTATGAAAGGGGCGCCATGATCCTCACCTCGAACCGCGGCTTCGCGGAATGGGGCGAGATCTTTGGCGATCCAGTCGTCGCCACGGCGCTCCTCGACCGTCTCCTGCATCACGCCGTCGTCTTCCAGATCGAAGGCTCGAGCTATCGCCTGCGCGAGCACGCCGACCTCTTGCCCGAACATGTTCGGACGAAAGCCAGCATCCAACCCGCGCCAATCCCGCCGACCCTGCGTCGTCGCGGACGCCCGCCAAAAAACGGAGGCGCCGATCAAGACCTCGGCTGATCGCCACGCCCGCCAACTGGGGAATTTTACTCCGGCGCTTCTGGGGAAATTAACATCGGCATTTACACCTGCGACTAATCCGCATCCTAATAATATCACAACTCCCGAGGCTTCCTTACTTCAGTTTCATTTTATCCGCGCCTTGGAAGGCCTCCATCAATATCCTGCTTTGACGAACAACCAGGAGCGCTGCTGCGATGTCTTCCTGTCTCGACGGTTATGACAGTTTCGCCTTCACCCATAAACCTTGGACCCGAACCGTATTCCGACGGGGAAAAGGGCCAGCAGTGATTGTGATCCATGAAATTTTTGGCCTTCACCCCCTTGTGGTGCGGCTTGCGGATCGCATCGCAGCGGCCGGACTGACCGTTTACTTGCCAACTCTCTTTGGAGAGCCTTGTCGGCCCTTTTCGACGCTGTATCAGATAAAAAGCACGGCAACGGTGCTCTGCATCCGACGCGAGTTCACTGTTTGGGCAAGCGACAGGTCGAGTCCCATCGTCGAGTGGTTACGCGCCCTGGCCCGTCACGCTCAGAACGAGAGCGGCGGGCGAGGCGTTGGCGCAATCGGCCTTTGTCTTACGGGTGGTTTCGCCCTTGCAATGATGACCGAGCCGGCAGTTGTTGCGCCGGTTCTCGGGGAACCGTCTCTGCCCGTGGCGATTTCACCTTCACTGCGACGCGCCATAGACGCATCACCTGAAGAGATTGCTTGCGCCCGACGAAGGCTTGCTGACGAAAATTTGTCCATGATCGGTTTGCGGTTTCGAGGCGACCCATTTGTTCCCGACGAAAGATTCGAAATGCTCCGGCGTGAATTTGGAGAGCGATTTGAAGCTATCGAACTCGACCCCACAGATGCTAACCCTGAAGGCCCGCGCCCGACTCACTCAGTTCTTACTCTTCATTTGCGAGACGACGATCCCGACGGCCCAACGCGAAAAGCCGAAGCGAAAGTCATCAGCTTTCTTCGAGAGCGCCTTGGCGTAAAATGATCCTTGCTGGCCTTGCTGGTAACGAATCAACATCGGATCTCGTGACTTGGTTACGACCCGATTTCGATTTCAGAGCATTTGTCCCCAATGTGCGCTGAAAGAGTCAACGAAGGAAAATTCGGAGTTGATCGTGGCCCAAGAATACCCTGACTTCATCCCAATGCTCCAACTCCAACTGCTCCACAGGGGTTTTCGAAAGAGATGAATTACTGGCTGGATTTATTCACTCCACACACGTGGGAGCGGTTTCAGGAGAACGGCTCAAATACCAGTGGGTTCCGTCCTCGGCAGCGAAAGACGGCTTTTGAACGTGTGCAGAAGGGCGATCTGTTTCTTTGTTACTTGGTAAAACTATCAAGGTGGTGCGGCGTTTTAGAAGTTATGAGCAACGCGTTCGAGGACACCAGTCCGATTTTCGCTGACCCAGACCCTTTCACGATCAGGGTTCAGGTAAAACCTCTGATTATCCTTGATTTTGAGCATTCTATACCAGTAGAACTTCCAGATCTTTGGAACAATCTATCATTTACACGTGAGCTTAAAGCAGGAAGTTTTGGCTGGGCGCAATCTGCTAAGCTTCGTCAATCGCTTGTAAGCATCTCTCACCCTGATGGTGATGTCATCAAAGCCGCCTTGGAAAACCAAAGAGCTAAATCGGTTTCCTATGCGTTGGACGCCGCCGATCTCCGCCACGTGAGAAATCGCGATGTCGTCCGCACAGAACGGGGTGAGATTGAGGTGGTCGTTCCTGAGCGAGAACAAGCCACCCCCCAACCAGGGGAACTGGTTTCTGAAGTTCGGACCTCGCACACTGTTCAGGCAAAGCTAGTGTCCTGTCCCAGAAATTACTAGCCACGTTTTCGCGATTGTGATTCCTTCGGCCCAGGCGGGATTCGGGAGGGCGGCATGGCGAGGGACGGAGCGACCAAAGCGAGCAAGATTGAGCTCAGCGAGAACGAACGGGAATACCTCAAAAGGCTCGTCCGGCGACGCAAGGTGGCGCGTGGGCATGCGCAACGCGCGGAGATCGTGTTGCGGGCCGCTGACGGGCTCAACAACTGCGAGATCGCGGCTGCGGTCGGTGTAACGCGGCAGACCGTGCGCACATGGCGCGAGCGTTTCGCCAAGCACCGTCTCGATGGTCTCGACGATGAGCCGCGCTGTGGCGCGCCACGCAAGATCGGCGACGACCGCGTTGAGGAGATCGTGACCAGGACACTCGAAACGCAGCCCAAGAACGCGACGCACTGGAGCACGCGCGGCATGGCGAAAGCATCGGGCGTGTCGACTTCGTCGGTTCATCGCATTTGGCGTGCATTCTCCCTACAGCCGCATCGCACCGAGACTTTCAAGCTCTCGACCGACCCGCAGTTCGTCGAGAAAGTGCGCGACATCGTTGGCCTCTATCTCGATCCGCCCGACAAGGCGCTGGTGATATGCGTGGATGAAAAGAGCCAAATACAAGCGCTTGATCGAACGCAGCCGCTGCTGCCGATGCGCCCTGGACAAGTCGAGCGGCGCACGCACGACTACGACCGCCACGGCACTACGACGCTCTTTGCCGGCTTCATCGCTGCTGTCACGGCTGAGACGACCGTGAAGGCTGGCAGTGTGATCGGCACATGCATGCCGCGCCATCGCGCGCAGGAGTTCCGCAAGTTTCTCGACGAAGTGGAGAGCAACGTTCCCGCCGGCCTCGACATTCACGTCGTGATGGACAACGCTTCGAGCCATAAGACGCAAGTGATCCGCAACTGGTTCGCCAAGCGGCCCCACTGGCACATGCATTTCACGCCGACATCGTCGTCGTGGATCAATCAGGTCGAACGCTTCTTCGCGCTGCTGGCCGAAAAGCAGATCAAGCGAGGCGCGCACAAGTCCGTCAAAGACCTCATCGCCGCCATCAAGGCTTTCCTCGCCCAACAGAACGCTGATCCGAAGCCGCTGCGCTGGACCAAGTCAGCCGACGACATTCTGGCCTCCATCGAACGCTTCTGCCGTCGCACCCTCGACCTCCAAGCCAAAGCTGGATAGAAACTTCTGAATCAGGACACTAGTTCAGCTCGGTGCGATTTTGGGCTTCACGGTCTGGGTTCCATCTGCGGACAGGGGCAAGATTTTTGAGCTTCTTTCGCAGAAGGTGCAGAGCAAAGTCGCAACGAACTTGCCGCTCAATTACGACAGCACAACTCTTAAAACCATCGAAAACATTGACGTGATTTGGCTGGAACGGCGCTCAGTTGCAAGAGCGTTTGAAGTAGAGCACACGACCTCAATCTACTCCGGCTTACTTCGCATGGCCGATCTGCTCGCTTTGCAGCCAAGAATTGATATCCGACTGCACGTCGTGGCTCCGGCTGAACGGCGCGACCAAGTTCGCCGGGAGATTTTGAGACCTGTTTTTTCCGTGATGGAGGGGGGAGCGATGGCCGATAAGTGCTCCTTCTTGTCATACCACGCGGTAGATCAGCTGTTGGCGTTAAAGGGTCTGTCTCATATGAATGAAAGCATTCTTGAGGAGTATGAAGAGTTTTTCGATGAAGCTTAGTTAAGGTTGAAATGCGCCTGGTACGACTAGCTTCGCTGAAAGAGGACCTCGCGTCCAAGTCCCTCTTTGGTCTGCACGATGGGCCGACAGCCATGGGGCAACTCTGCTCCGTGACTCAACCCGAGTTCCATCGCCAGCTCAGGATCGAGACAAACATGGCCTAGTGGATAAAATCTGACGATTGAGTCCTTTGAGGGATTCCTATCGCTTATTGCGCGTGCGAGTCTGGGTGATGCGCACGGGAATCTCCATCACGTTGTCGTCGGCCGATCGGAAGCGGCTTCAGACCATCGTTAAGGACCGGAACGCGGCTCAAAAGCATGTCTGGCGAGCCGGGATCGTTCTGCTTTCCGCCGACGGCGTCGGCACGAACGAGATCATGCGCCAGACCGGCACGTCGAAGACCTGCGTCTGGCGCTGGCAGGCGCGGTTCATGGAGGAAGGCGTTGACGGCCTTCTTCGCGACAAGACCCGCCCGTCTCGCGTTCGACCGCTCGGGCAGGACGTCGCCGAACGGATCGTCGCCTTGACGCAGCAAGAGCCGCCTTGCGAAGCGACGCATTGGACCGGCGCGATGATGGCGAAGGCCGTCGGCGTTTCCGTCAGCTCGGTTCAGCGCATCTGGCGCGCGCACGGGCTTCAGCCACACCGCCTGCGCCTGTTCAAGCTCTCCAACGATCCGGACTTCGTCACGAAATTGCGCGATGTCGTCGGGCTCTATGTCGATCCGCCGGCGCACGCCATCGTGCTCAGCGTCGACGAGAAGAGCCAGATACAAGCGCTTGATCGCACCCAGCCCGGTCTGCCGATGAAGAAGGGCCGCGCCGGAACCCTGACGCATGACTACAAAAGGAACGGAACGACCACGCTGTTCGCCGCGCTCAACGTGCTCGACGGCAAAGTGATTGGCCGCAACATGCAGCGTCACCGCCATCAGGAATTTATCCGCTTCCTCAACGCCATCGAGGCGGAGGTTCCCGCCGGCAAGCTCGTGCATGTGATCCTCGACAATTACGCCGCTCACAAGCACCCTAAGGTGCGCCGATGGCTCCAGCGCCACGAACGCTTCACCTTCCACTTCACGCCGACATCGTGCTCCTGGCTCAACGCTGTCGAAGGCTTTTTCGCCAAGCTCACAAAGCGTCGGTTGAAGCGCGGCGTCTTCCGATCGATCGTCGACCTACAGGCCGCCATCCATCGCTTTCTAGAAGAGCACAACGAACAGTCCAAACCCTTCACCTGGACCGCCGATCCTGACAAAATCATCGCCGCCGTCAGACGCGGGCATCAAGTGTTAGATTCGATCCACTAGTGTCCTGATTCAGAAGTTTCTATCCAGCTTTGGCTTGGAGGTCGAGGGTGCGACGGCAGAAGCGTTCGATGGAGGCCAGAATGTCGTCGGCTGACTTGGTCCAGCGCAGCGGCTTCGGATCAGCGTTCTGTTGGGCGAGGAAAGCCTTGATGGCGGCGATGAGGTCTTTGACGGACTTGTGCGCGCCTCGCTTGATCTGCTTTTCGGCCAGCAGCGCGAAGAAGCGTTCGACCTGATTGATCCACGACGACGATGTCGGCGTGAAATGCATGTGCCAGTGGGGCCGCTTGGCGAACCAGTTGCGGATCACTTGCGTCTTATGGCTCGAAGCGTTGTCCATCACGACGTGAATGTCGAGGCCGGCGGGAACGTTGCTCTCCACTTCGTCGAGAAACTTGCGGAACTCCTGCGCGCGATGGCGCGGCATGCATGTGCCGATCACACTGCCAGCCTTCACGGTCGTCTCAGCCGTGACAGCAGCGATGAAGCCGGCAAAGAGCGTCGTAGTGCCGTGGCGGTCGTAGTCGTGCGTGCGCCGCTCGACTTGTCCAGGGCGCATCGGCAGCAGCGGCTGCGTTCGATCAAGCGCTTGTATTTGGCTCTTTTCATCCACGCATATCACCAGCGCCTTGTCGGGCGGATCGAGATAGAGGCCAACGATGTCGCGCACTTTCTCGACGAACTGCGGGTCGGTCGAGAGCTTGAAAGTCTCGGTGCGATGCGGCTGTAGGGAGAATGCACGCCAAATGCGATGAACCGACGAAGTCGACACGCCCGATGCTTTCGCCATGCCGCGCGTGCTCCAGTGCGTCGCGTTCTTGGGCTGCGTTTCGAGTGTCCTGGTCACGATCTCCTCAACGCGGTCGTCGCCGATCTTGCGTGGCGCGCCACAGCGCGGCTCATCGTCGAGACCATCGAGACGGTGCTTGGCGAAACGCTCGCGCCATGTGCGCACGGTCTGCCGCGTTACACCGACCGCAGCCGCGATCTCGCAGTTGTTGAGCCCGTCAGCGGCCCGCAACACGATCTCCGCGCGTTGCGCATGCCCACGCGCCACCTTGCGTCGCCGGACGAGCCTTTTGAGGTATTCCCGTTCGTTCTCGCTGAGCTCAATCTTGCTCGCTTTGGTCGCTCCGTCCCTCGCCATGCCGCCCTCCCGAATCCCGCCTGGGCCGAAGGAATCACAATCGCGAAAACGTGGCTAGTAATTTCTGGGACAGGACACTAGTGTCCTGATTCAGAAGTTTCTATCCAGCTTTGGCTTGGAGGTCGAGGGTGCGACGGCAGAAGCGTTCGATGGAGGCCAGAATGTCGTCGGCTGACTTGGTCCAGCGCAGCGGCTTCGGATCAGCGTTCTGTTGGGCGAGGAAAGCCTTGATGGCGGCGATGAGGTCTTTGACGGACTTGTGCGCGCCTCGCTTGATCTGCTTTTCGGCCAGCAGCGCGAAGAAGCGTTCGACCTGATTGATCCACGACGACGATGTCGGCGTGAAATGCATGTGCCAGTGGGGCCGCTTGGCGAACCAGTTGCGGATCACTTGCGTCTTATGGCTCGAAGCGTTGTCCATCACGACGTGAATGTCGAGGCCGGCGGGAACGTTGCTCTCCACTTCGTCGAGAAACTTGCGGAACTCCTGCGCGCGATGGCGCGGCATGCATGTGCCGATCACACTGCCAGCCTTCACGGTCGTCTCAGCCGTGACAGCAGCGATGAAGCCGGCAAAGAGCGTCGTAGTGCCGTGGCGGTCGTAGTCGTGCGTGCGCCGCTCGACTTGTCCAGGGCGCATCGGCAGCAGCGGCTGCGTTCGATCAAGCGCTTGTATTTGGCTCTTTTCATCCACGCATATCACCAGCGCCTTGTCGGGCGGATCGAGATAGAGGCCAACGATGTCGCGCACTTTCTCGACGAACTGCGGGTCGGTCGAGAGCTTGAAAGTCTCGGTGCGATGCGGCTGTAGGGAGAATGCACGCCAAATGCGATGAACCGACGAAGTCGACACGCCCGATGCTTTCGCCATGCCGCGCGTGCTCCAGTGCGTCGCGTTCTTGGGCTGCGTTTCGAGTGTCCTGGTCACGATCTCCTCAACGCGGTCGTCGCCGATCTTGCGTGGCGCGCCACAGCGCGGCTCATCGTCGAGACCATCGAGACGGTGCTTGGCGAAACGCTCGCGCCATGTGCGCACGGTCTGCCGCGTTACACCGACCGCAGCCGCGATCTCGCAGTTGTTGAGCCCGTCAGCGGCCCGCAACACGATCTCCGCGCGTTGCGCATGCCCACGCGCCACCTTGCGTCGCCGGACGAGCCTTTTGAGGTATTCCCGTTCGTTCTCGCTGAGCTCAATCTTGCTCGCTTTGGTCGCTCCGTCCCTCGCCATGCCGCCCTCCCGAATCCCGCCTGGGCCGAAGGAATCACAATCGCGAAAACGTGGCTAGTAATTTCTGGGACAGGACACTAGCACTACTTTGGCAGTTTAGGCTCGACGTGTTTGGCGAGCAGCCGATCACAATGCGGACATCGCGTTGGGGGAGGTCGCGCGAAGATGTCGAGAATGGCCTGCCGGATGGCTGGCATGCTCGGTTGTGGCGGCGGTCCCCCGATTCTTTTTTTTCCGCCCCGCGGCTTTAAGGCGGCGGGATTGGAGGAAGGCGTAGGCGATCATCGTCATCAATGCGTGTCGATGCAAACCGGTCCAGGACCGACCTTCGAAGTGATCGAGGCCGAGTTCCTCCTTGAGCTGCTGATGCGCCTGCTCACAGATCCATCTGGCTTTGATCGAGGCGGCGAGCTTCTTCAGGCTTGTATCTGCTGGCAAGTTCGACACATAGTATTTTTGCTCGCCCGTCGACCGGCGTTCGCCGACGAGCCAGACCTCGTCGCCCGGCATGCACTGCATACGATTGTCGCGCATGCGGTGCTTGTGGCCATCCGCTACGCGAATACGTCGAGCCGCGAAGAGACATGTCAGCCGGCCTTTGGTTCCCCGCCGCCAACTGACCTTTTGCCATTTCTCGCCGGCTAACGCCGCTTCAGCGGAGACCGGCGGTTGATCGGGGATGTGATATTTGCGGGGCTTCCCTGCTTTTGCGACAGGGAACGCCAGAGCGACATCTGCCGGGTAGACGTTCTGGCGTCGCGACAGCCCCACTGCCCATAGTAGACCACGCGCGCTCAGAGACTGACGGAAAGGCCCGCTGGAGCCGTAACCTGAATCTGCAAGGACGCAGCCGAAACGCACGCCCGAGGCGATGACGCGGTCGATCTCCTCGATCGCGATCTCCGGCTTGCTCAGCGCGCCCCGCCTGTCCTCTGGGACGCGCGCCCGCGTCATGCGCTCGGGATCATTTGTCCAGCTTTCGGGCAGGAAGAGCCGCAGACCCACCATCACAGGAACCTCGCGCGACGCCAGGGTGAGCGAGACCAGCGACTGACAATTGGCGGTCTTTCCCAGCGACGATGCATATTGCGGCGCGACGCCGACCGAATACGCGCCCTTTTTCGGCAGGGCCGTATCGTCGACGATCAGCCACGCGTCGACGCCGCCGACCATCCTGTCGGCTTCGACGAGCAGCGCCTTCTCCAGCGGCGCGGCGTCCCATACGCCGCTGGCGATGAAGTGATGAAGCTGGTCGTATCCAACGTCGCCGTCGCACGCTGCCATGGGCTGCATGCTCTTGCGATCACCCGCGCCTATCAGCCCTGCAACATACACTGGGCACATCCGCGCCCGCGCCTTGTGTCGTAAAGCGCCAAGGAAAGGCGTCAGCCACCGCTCGAGATCTGACTTCCAAGTCTCGTCCATGGTCGGCCCTCCCGAAAGCCGACCTCCTATGAATCACGCAATGCGCGTCGCGGGAATCCCAAAAAAGCCTGACCTCTCAAAAATCTGCCAAAGTAGTGCTAGTGTCCTGATTCAGAAGTTTCTATCCAGCTTTGGCTTGGAGGTCGAGGGTGCGACGGCAGAAGCGTTCGATGGAGGCCAGAATGTCGTCGGCTGACTTGGTCCAGCGCAGCGGCTTCGGATCAGCGTTCTGTTGGGCGAGGAAAGCCTTGATGGCGGCGATGAGGTCTTTGACGGACTTGTGCGCGCCTCGCTTGATCTGCTTTTCGGCCAGCAGCGCGAAGAAGCGTTCGACCTGATTGATCCACGACGACGATGTCGGCGTGAAATGCATGTGCCAGTGGGGCCGCTTGGCGAACCAGTTGCGGATCACTTGCGTCTTATGGCTCGAAGCGTTGTCCATCACGACGTGAATGTCGAGGCCGGCGGGAACGTTGCTCTCCACTTCGTCGAGAAACTTGCGGAACTCCTGCGCGCGATGGCGCGGCATGCATGTGCCGATCACACTGCCAGCCTTCACGGTCGTCTCAGCCGTGACAGCAGCGATGAAGCCGGCAAAGAGCGTCGTAGTGCCGTGGCGGTCGTAGTCGTGCGTGCGCCGCTCGACTTGTCCAGGGCGCATCGGCAGCAGCGGCTGCGTTCGATCAAGCGCTTGTATTTGGCTCTTTTCATCCACGCATATCACCAGCGCCTTGTCGGGCGGATCGAGATAGAGGCCAACGATGTCGCGCACTTTCTCGACGAACTGCGGGTCGGTCGAGAGCTTGAAAGTCTCGGTGCGATGCGGCTGTAGGGAGAATGCACGCCAAATGCGATGAACCGACGAAGTCGACACGCCCGATGCTTTCGCCATGCCGCGCGTGCTCCAGTGCGTCGCGTTCTTGGGCTGCGTTTCGAGTGTCCTGGTCACGATCTCCTCAACGCGGTCGTCGCCGATCTTGCGTGGCGCGCCACAGCGCGGCTCATCGTCGAGACCATCGAGACGGTGCTTGGCGAAACGCTCGCGCCATGTGCGCACGGTCTGCCGCGTTACACCGACCGCAGCCGCGATCTCGCAGTTGTTGAGCCCGTCAGCGGCCCGCAACACGATCTCCGCGCGTTGCGCATGCCCACGCGCCACCTTGCGTCGCCGGACGAGCCTTTTGAGGTATTCCCGTTCGTTCTCGCTGAGCTCAATCTTGCTCGCTTTGGTCGCTCCGTCCCTCGCCATGCCGCCCTCCCGAATCCCGCCTGGGCCGAAGGAATCACAATCGCGAAAACGTGGCTAGTAATTTCTGGGACAGGACACTAGCTTGACACCATCTTTGTGGCATTTTTCGACGACAGCCCCAATGACTGCAGCAGCCTGCTCGACGGTATGATTTGCAAACTTGATCGGGACGGGTTTTCGGCTGATCTGGATGAGCTGGGATATCGCGATTGCAAGTTGGCTAGTGTCTGCCATCGCTTCGGGCCTTTTTGCTGCGAAAAGCATTTCAATAATGCTTCGTTGATAATGGTTCCCGCAACAAGAATATTTCGATGCCCCACCATCCGATGTTTCAGCGAAAGCATCTGGCGTTTGATGATTCGACTCGGACGCAATGCAATCAACTCTCAACGTCTCGGTTTCCGAGCCCGTCACCCGGATGTAACCTCATCGTCGCTTCCTCTGAGTTGGGGAAACCGAATTACGACGGCAGCTCTACCGCTGCGCGAGTTAATTCGCCGACGCCCTGTTCCGGTTAGTACATACCGACCCCTGTTGTCGTCCCAGAGCATTAAATGATGCTGCAATGCTCTTTCACGCAGGATCATTGTCATGGGATCATGGACATGCTCCGGGGCGATGTCGCCGTGCACATCCACCTTCTTGAGCGCCTCGATAAGCCGGTCTTCGAGCTTTTCCTTCATGTCGTCTTATATCTGGAAGGAAACGGGCCTCTTATCAAGAACGCTCGGAATGATTCTCCACCCGACCTCTCCGTCGAAAATGGTTGCGGGGGGCCACTAGGCTTCCTTCAGATCCAAGGGTGCACGATGAGCGGCACCGTTCGAGGCAAAACGGCTCCTCGGGCCGGTCAAATCGTCAAAATTGCTATGCAGTCCCTATTTTGGTTCTCGTTCTTGCCCGTTACGCAGGCTGGAAAGATACGCGGCGATCTGCCGGATTTCCGTTTCCGTGAGTTCCAGCCTCGGCATACCGCCGGGATGAGCGATGTTGCTTTGAGTGGATAAGAGGAAGACCCTCAGATTTTCGTATGTCGCCTTGGATCCCCTCGCAATCTCGGACAACGGCGCTCCCATGAAAGATGAGGCGTGCTCTTTGCTCGTTTGTGACGGCATGGCATGGCAAGGCGAACAGGTCTTTGAGAACAATTCTCTACCCGGCTGAACATCCAATGGGTCGAAGGGAGCTGCCGTTGCTTGCAGTGAGAGCGCCGCGCCGACGGCGACGAAAGCAATGGTCGGATAGATACTCTTGTTGGCCACAGGTTGACTCATGCATCGTTGTCGTCGAATCGGATTCAGACTGCAACTGCCGGGGAGCGTGGAGCTCCCCAGCTTCGGCTGGCTCGTCATGCCTGCGGAGGCGCGCCCGTCTTGATTTCGATTGTCTTGGGGCTTTCGACCACCTCAGCAGGCTTCGTCACGGTGACATGGAGAACGCCCTTATCCAGGTGGGCCTCAATCGCTCCGTCCTTGGGGGTAAAGGGTAAGGAGATAGAACGGTAGAACGAGCCAAAGCTGCGTTCCTCGATATGCCAATCCTTTTCATCCCTCTTCGTTTCCTGCTTCTTCTCGCCGGACACGGTTAGCTGATTGCCCTCAAGGTTGACCTTGATGTCCTTTTCCTCAACTCCAGGAAGCTCTGCCGTGATCTCAATCGCCGTGTCGGTTTCCGCAACGTTCACCGCCGGCGCCCCAGCTCCAAGCGACAAACTCGGCAGGGTCTTGTCCGCCTCCCTAAACCAGTCTTCCATTTCCCGACGAAAAGCTTTGAAGGGGTCTGCCGCTAATTCCGCTCTCGACCACAAACTTGGCAGCCTCATTGAAAACCTCCTTGAATGAATTTTTGACGCGGATCCAGCTTAATGATCTGCTGACGGCTATCTAATCTGACTATTCGTCGCATCAATGGCGCACGGAACGCCACGTATGAAATCCGCTTTACCTAAGCCGACGATGCGTTCAGGTCGCCGGTGCGTACTGAGTCGTCGCATATGGATGCACTGCTTCTCTGCGCCGCCACTTCTATCGTGATGACCGAATGCGCGTGTTGCTCTGGCGCCAAAGAACCGCGCTAAAAGGACCGCTGCGAGGCCGGTAACAAATATTCTGTCGAAAGTTTCCGCGCCGCCGATTGAAGCAACCGGCGTCCCGAGACCCTGAATTTTATCGAAATTCAGGATGTCCGCTCCGATCAACACCCCAAGGCTCCCGCCCGCATGCGCTAAGGGAGCGGCGTCTTCCCAGGAGACATTTGCAGCTATGGTGACTGCGGCTAGCGGCGGGAAAGATATCGACAGAGCAATCCTTGCTCTTTGAGCTCCGCTATCACGTCGGTTAGCTCGTCAAGAGCTTCGGATGAGCCCTCTGATCTTGATGTATCCAAAACAAACTATGCATATCGCGATGAGCGTGGCAGTCAAGACGGAACGCAATAACATGGCGACCCCTCCTGTACCGTATTCTGGTACGCGATGCATCTAGCGTCATGCAGATCAGAGGCAGAAAGAGGGCGATTTTTGCCTAGCTCGTTAGAAAAGCATACGATTCTTTAGGACTGTGACAACTGCGCAACTACTTCCGCCTAATCGTCGCCTTCTCAATTGGGTGATTGCGATGCAACATAGCGCTTCTTCTATCACACCCATGAGCCATCGCCTCCGTAATTACTCGCTTATCCTCGGCGGCGCTCAGGGCTTGTACTGGCTCTAGGGCACCTCGAAAAATTCCCTCTTCCAACCGTTACGCAAATCAGATTCAAACCTCGCAGGCTCTGAACGTAGGAGTTTGGCCCATGGCTGCGTGTTTGCGAGGCCCTATAAGACGGGCAGGGGGCTCGGTTCCACTAATTTTAGACTGATCCGGTTAGACAAAATGCTGCGATTTCCTTAGTTTTTGATTCGAATTAGACAAAACCAAACTCCGCAAGCCATTGATATTATGAAAAAAGCACGAGCCTGAAAATCGCAGTGTCGGTGGTTCGATTCCGCCCCTGGGCACCACCATAACTCTATGAAATGAAAACATTTTCAGATTTATCTGTTTCGGGCTGATGGGCAGCTCTGCGGGCCAGGGGCACAGTGGGGGCACAAAACCTCTCGGCTGTCCCCGAACGCCGATGGACAGGCGTACTCCAGCACGAGATCGCTCAGTCGCACACTTTGCCGAAAGTTCGTCGTGCCTATGGATTCCCGCAGTCCCACGAAACTGAAGCGTGAGCACCGTGTCCAGCTGTCTAACCAGAGCATTGGGATCTTGCGTTGGGCTTTACGATCTCACCGACTGTAAAACTACCAGGGTCAATCGTCAGCACGGAAATTGCAGCTGGGTGAGAATTAAAAGGCACGTAAAAGCATTAGTTTGGCTTTCTATGCGGGGAAGTTTATGGCTGACAAAAAGAATTTGCCACTGAGCGATTCAGAAGATGTCGGCGACGATCAAATCGCTTGCGAAGAGGCAATCGAATATCTTCCAGTTGCAATTGCTAATCTAATTCCCTTGTCACCGGGGAAAAACGCGATCCAGGCTGCTGCAGCCGCTTATGCACATCTGAAGTTGAAATATCCAAGCATTATTGCATCAACGGCCGACGCTACAGAATACTTGAAGACAATCGATGCCGGTGATGAGCAGGAGCATCCGGCGCATCGTCAGTTGCTGGACATTGCGCATGTATATTGGCATCGGCGTAGCCAAAGCCAAATTTCAATGCAGAACTAGGAAAAATTAACAAGGCTGCATTAAATTTGCAATCTTTTCTTAAGCGTGCGCCTCGGTCAGTTCGGGGATGTCCCGAAGAATGTTGAAAATGGAGGAGCGGCGTTGCTCGCCTTGAGCCGTTAGGCTCGGGGTGCTGATTCCACGAAAGGAAAGCAACGCCATGAAGGAACATACCACATCGACGGCGATTCCCACGCATGCGCTGAAAGCCGAAGCGCTGGCGAGCATGTCGGCGAGCTTCGAGCGGTTCTGCCTTGCCGCCGGGGTCGAGGCGCTGAACGAGATGATGGAGCAGGATGCGGCGGCGGTCTGCGGCGAGCGTCACGAGCGGGGCGAACGGCGCAAGGCGCATCGCTGGGGGAGGACGAGAGGCAAGATTGGCTTCCACGGCGGCAAGGTCGAGATCGAGCGCCCGCGCGTTCGCGGGCTCGATGGCAAGGAACAGGTTCTGCCGAGCTGGGAAAACGCCATTAACGAAGATTTGCTCGGCAAATGGGCGATGAACCAGATGCTGATCAACGTCTCGACGCGCAGGTTCAAACGTTCGGTTCGCCTGCCCGAGGGAGACGTTCCATCGCCCGAGGGGGCCGGGCTGTCGAAGTCGGCGACGTCCCGCCGTTTCGTCGCGCTGTCGGCTTCGCGCATGAAGGCGTGGATGGAAAGCAGGCTCGATGCACTCGATCTGCTGGCGATCCAGATCGACGGCATTCACATGGACGAGGACCTGATCCTCGTCGCGGCGATCGGCGTCGACGCGAACGGCGACAAACACCCGCTCGGCCTCGTCGAGGGCGCGACGGAAAACGCGACGACCGTGCAGGCGCTCATCGACAATCTCGTCGAGCGTGGGCTCGATCCCAGCGCGCCGCGGCTCTTCATCATCGACGGCTCGAAAGCACTGTCCAAGGCGATCCGGCGGACCTTCGGACGCGACGCGGCGATCCAGCGTTGCCAGGTTCACAAGGCGCGCAACATTCTGGAGCGCTTGCCCAAATCCATGCACGCCTCGGTGAAGCGCGTCTTGCGGCAAGCCTGGGAACTGGACGACGCCGACAAAGCCGAAAAGCTCATTCGCAATCTCGCGCGCCGTCTCGAACGCGATTGGAAGGGCGTTTCAGCTTCGATTCTGGAAGGCCTCGACGACATGCTCACCGTCACGAGGCTGAAACTTCCGCGGGAGCTGCGCCGATCGCTCGCCTGCACGAACATCGTCGAGAACGTCATGAGCACGGTGCGCCGCGTCTGCCGAAACGTTAAATACTGGCGGTCGGCATCGATGGCCCTGCGCTGGGCCGCCGCCGCCATGCAGGAAGCAAGCAAAGGCTTCCGGCGATTGAAGGCGCACAAGCATCTGCAAGCTCTCCGAGCCGCTCTGGTGCAGCGAAACGCAAAGGCCGCGTCAGCGGCGCACCTTGTTCAAACCGCCGAGGCCGCATAAGATTTGTCACGCAGCAGCCGCTTCGCGCTTTTCAACAGCGACCGGGACATCCCCGTCAGTTCATTTCCTCCTTGACAGGAACTTCAAGTTTGCCGTGAGCGATTCTCATTCCAAGCTTCACGCGTTCGAAATTTCTCTTGAAGAGTTAATCGTGGCATCCGGCACGAAAGTCCACCAAGAAGGCCCTCGAGGTGCGCGGCCAAAAGTTCATGTGCGATATTTGGCCTCAAAACTAATTGAGTTATGGGAGGAGTCGGGAAATGAATTCAAATGGCGATTTGATACCGGAGTACGCACGGGTGACGCCTCGGGCGATGAATTTGTCAGCGAGAGCGTGGAATTTGTCTGGGTACTCATGTCTCAGATCGACTCCAATCTGACGAAGAGCGAAGTTATAAAAGCGCTCAAAGAGCTATCAGCCCAACGATCTAACCCGCCATATTCACCGGAGCGGCTCGAAAGCTGAGGAATACGATGTAAATTCAGAGCCTTGTAGCAGGGTTGGCGTGTGGCAATTTTTGCCACGGGCACTTTCCGCCAAAACCCGCATTCATTGCACTTCGTGACTGAATCCGCTGCGATGAATAAGAGGGGCTAAAACAGGCTGTTGAAAAAGCCAGCGCTTGGCCTTGAGGACGGCTCCGTCGCCGTTGTTATAGGCGAAATCGATCTTAATGGTTCCGTCGTCGAGCAACTCGGCGGATCCTTCCCCGGCGACTTCGCCACTCTCGTCGAAGCCACGCCTCACGAAGAGGTGCGACCGTATTCGATATCAAGCGTTGCCTGCATGGCGCCGAGACGATTTCGCCGCGTCCGTCGGTGCCGATGACGATGGCCGCCGGTTCACACAGATCGACATAGCCCCGATTCCAAATATAGGCTTGGACGATCTGCCATCGACCGACAAGCCCACACCCTCGCCAGCGCGCTCATGTCGCCTCCATCAGCTTCGGCAGCCGGATCAGATTATAGGCGGCGGCTGCGAAGGTGAAAGCGAAGCCCACCCTGTCGCAACCCCGCAACTTTGTCTTCTCCTGCAAGGCGAACGTCTTGATCCAGCCGAAGCCTTCTTCGATTCTTTTGCGGATGCGCTGGCTGGGGTCGGGACATCTGCAACGGCAACCGCATCGACGACCGAGGCCGGTGCCAAAACCGCTATTGCCCGGCATATGAGGATTGTGACCGGGTGGCGCTAAAGGGCCCTCGTGCCTTGACCGCCCACTCAGAACCTTGATCTTGACAATAGGAATAAAATCCTCTATATTGTGCTGGCGAGCATTTCGCTTCGCTGAGCTGATAGGAAAAGCCACGTGAGAACTCGATTGAAGCCGTCGCTTCGACGGCCACCACGCGCACCATCGACTGTTCGACCGACACGGGGGCCTCTGGCCCCCTTCGTCTTTTTTGGAGGGCTGCCATGAGCGCCAAGCCGATTCACGCCGCCCAGCATGACGCCACGCCTGTGCTGATCGTCATGGGGCTCGACGACACGCGCAAACCGCACGCTTCCACCTTCGACGAAGAAAGCGCCGAACTGGCCAAGAAGGTGGCGGGGCTGATGGGCATGAGGGTTGTGCCCGTCGATACGGCCGAGCTTCAGGCGCTCGCGGCCAAGCTACCCCGGGGGCGGGTGTTCGCCAGCGGGCGGGCTTTCGTGCCCTTCGTGCGGGCGGGGCTGTATCAATCAATCGCCGCCGCCGGGCTGCCCCCCAAGGGCCCGAAACTGGCCTGTACGGCCTCGGCAGGCTCGCCCGAGGGCCATGGGGGCGCTGTGGGCGGCAGCGGGGCGGGCCGTATGGCTCAGGTAAAGCTGCCTGGAGGCTGGGGCGACATCGGCGTCGGCAGCGTCGTGCTCGCCACGACCGGCCCCGACCAAGGCTGGTATGAGGCAGAAGTAGTCGAAACCCACGACGACCTTTTGACGCTGACTTGGTGCAGTTGGCCCGAGGAGCCGCAGTTCCTTCGAAAGATATCGCAGGTCGGCCTGCTGCCGCCAACGGCAAGCTTCTGACGCCAAACGTGGCGGCGGCCCCCCTAGGCCGCCGTCGTATTGGTTTGGTTCGACAATTCGCTCCTCGACCGAGGGTGTGGCATGGGGGCGTTCAGTTGCGATGGGGGACGCCCGGCGATTTCGCGACCGTTCAACGCAAGCGCGATCTTCTTGGCGTCAGGAATCCATTGAACGCTTGGCGACTGGCTAGACGAAGAAGTTGAGGCGAGAAGACTTTGGGGGCAGTCGGTCGGCTTCTTGACCGGTCACAATCAACGGAGGCGGCTGCGGAACGATGACAATCGCCGAACCTGTTTTCTTCGACTGCGAGGCTTCCGATCTGGACGGCTATCCGATCGAAATCGGCTGGGCGTTCACCGATCCCGGAACGGGCGACGTCATATCCGAAAGCCATCTCATTCGGCCGCCAGCGGAGTGGCCGGTCAAGGCCAGCTGGGATCGCGCCGCCGAAAGATTGCATGGAATCACGTTTGAGCAATTGTGCCGCGACGGTCGCCCGGCCTGGGAGGTCGCCCAGCGTATGAACCTCGTGCTGCAAGGGCGGGAACTCTTCTCCGACGCACCGCATGACGAAGCTTGGCTCCGTCTTCTGTTTGACGCCGCAGGCTGCGATGTGACTTTCACGATTCGCAGGACCGACGCTAGAATTCTGATTTCGCAAGCCGCCGCCGATAGTGGATTGGATGAAGCGGCATATGCGCGCGTGAGAACTCAAGCGACCGAATTGGCTCTGCACTGTCACCGCGCCGAAGCCGATGCGCGCCACTTGGCCGTTCTCTGGAATATCGTTACCCGAAAAGAATTTTAGCGCTCTCGCCCAAGCGGCGACGCAATGGGGATTCCCAAGGAAAAATTTCAGAAATCCACGGTTGTGCCCTTAGGTAGGAATGACCGAGTCTCGTCACGACTTGCCCTTCGTCAACGGCTCCTTCGCGCCGATTTCGTTGAAAAAGTCTGGGAGATAGGGTCGTCGGCCTCCGCGGAGGCGTTTTTCAGCATTGGACTGCGCGTTCATCGGCGTGGTGGCGGCGACGCCGCCATAGTGTGCGGCTTATGCCGCCATTTCGAACTCTGGGGGCCTCAACCGCGCGAGACGTCGCAAGTTTTGCGCGGTCGCGGCGAGCAGGAACTCGTCCTTTGCGCCACATGGACCCCGTAGCCGCAAGCGCCCGAGTCGCAATATGCGTTTGAGATGGGCGAACAGCATCTCCACCTTTTTGCGTCGCTGACAGGCCGTTTCAAATTCGGGCGTTCCAGCAAGCGCCCGAGCGACATCGCGGGAATCTTCCTCAACGTCACGTGGAATCTTCCGCGCCACAGCATTCGGGCAACATCTCGCTTTGAGTTCGCAGACGTCACAATCCTTCTTGCTCGCGCGGTAACGACGCGTGCCGTCAGCCCCGACGCCGGTGCGCGGAGTGGCGTAGGCGCGCCGGAACTGAACCAGCTTTTTTCCAGCCGGGCAGATATAGCAGTCGGCCTCGGGATCGAACGTGAAGTCCGAACGCGAGAACGTGCCGTCGGTTCGCGTCGACTTATCGAAAACGGGAATGTACGGCGTGATCCGCTTCTGCTTGACGAGCCAGGCGAGATTATCCGCCGAGCCATATGCGGTGTCGGCGACAAGATAACCCGGCTTCAGGCCGAAGCGCTCTTCGGTGCGCTCTACCATCGTTCTTGAAGCGCCGACCTCGGCCTGTCGGATGGCGCGCGTCGCTTCGACATCGACGATCACGCCGTGATCCGTATCGATCAAATAATTGGTCGCGTAGGCGAAGAACGCGTGGCCTTTATGCGCGCCGGTCCATTGCGCCGCGGGATCCGATCGCGCGATGAACTTCGGCGTCACGGGCGAAGCCGCGCCGAACGCGGCGTCATCAAGCATTGCAAGATATTCCCGCGCCGCGCGGCACGCGTCATCTTTGATTTCGTCGGGGTTCCAGTCGCTGCTCGGAACTGAGCGCTGCTTGTTGGCGTCGGCAGCGATCAGGCTTGCATCGACGGCGAAGCCGTTAGCGCTGACAAGGCCCTCTGCCACGCAACGCGCGACGATGGATTCAAAGAGCTGGCGCAAGATGTTGCTCTCGCGAAAGCGGCCATGCCGGTTCTTGGAAAACGTCGAATGGTCTGGGACTTTGCCGTCAAGGCCGACGCGGCAGAACCAGCGATAGGCGAGATTGAGATGCACTTCCTCGCACAGGCGGCGTTCGGACCGAATGCCCAGGCAATAGCCGACAAGAAGCATGCGGATCATCAGCTCCGGATCGACTGAAGGGCGGCCAGTGCTGCTGTAGAAGGGCTTTAACGCGGCGCGAATGCCTTCGAGATCGAGATGCCGATCGATCCCGCGCAATTGATGGTCCTTTGGCACATGGTCGTCGAGGCAAAAATCATAGAAAAACCGAGCGGCTGCTGTCTGAGTCCCCATCATCGCCGCTTCTCCTGCAAATCAGCAGGGAAAGTGAATCACGAGCCATGGCGTGCGGCAACGTCGAGTTTTTCAACACAATCCGCCATTTGCTGACTTTCTCGGGATGCCGAAACGATGCTCGTCAGAATCTTCCAGCTTTTTCCAAGCCGACACTTCCGGTGAGATTTTTGCAGTAGCCGCAAGATCAGCGGCATCGAGATGAAGACGAGAATTATTCTGTCCGAAATGACGCCAACGAAAAGGCTCATTCCTCTCACAAAAACAACGCTGGTTGGGATGCCCTGCGGCGGACCTCCGCGAAGTCCCGCACGGATTCAATTCAGGACCTCTGGCAACCGGGGGTGATGGCGCATGCTCAAGCCGTTCAAGCTGTTCGTAGTTGCACTTGTCGCGCTTTCGCTAGCGTTGGACGCAGCTCTGGTGCCCGCTTTCGGCGGCGGCTTTGGAGGCGGCGGAGGCGGCTTTGGCGGCGGCGGACATGGGTTTGGCGGCGGCTTTGGGGGATTGCCCGGGTTCAGTGGCGGACGCGGCTTCGGCGGGGGCCATGGCTTCGGCGGGGACCATGGCTTTGGCGGTCCGCGCGGCTTCGGCGGAATACCCCGCTTTGGAGCCGGCGGGCATGGCGGCTTTCGTGGCGGCGGACATGGGTTTGGCGGCGGCTTTGGGGGATTGCCCGGGTTCGGTGGCGGACGCGGCTTCGGCGGGGGCCATGGCTTTGGCGGTCCGCGCGGCTTCGGAATACCCGGCTTTGGCGGCCCTCGTGGCTTTGGTGGAATACCCGGCTTTGGCGGCCCTCGTGGCTTTGGCGAAATACCCGGCTTTGGCGGCGGGCGCGGCTTTGGCGGACAACGCGGCTTTGGTGGCCCGCGTGGCTTTGGTGGAATCCCTGGCTTTGGCGGCGGGCGCGGCTTTGGCGGACAACGCGGCTTTGGTGGCCCGCGTGGCTTTGGTGGAATCCCTGGCTTTGGCGGCGGGCGCGGCTTTGGCGGCGGACACGGTTTTGCGAGCCCGCGCGGGTTTGGCAGACAACGCGGCTTTGGCGACCCGCGCGGATTTGGTGGAATCCCCGGCTTGGGCGCTGTGGCGGGCGGCGGTTTCGCGCGAAGCGCCGGCTGGGGCGGTTACGGTGGAGGCTGGGAAGGTTACGGTTGGGGCGGCTATGGCTGGCCCGGCTATGGCTGGGGCGGCTATGGTTGGCCGGGTTACGGTTGGGGGCTGGGCGTGGCCGCGCTCGGGCTTGGGTTGGCGAGCGCCTATTCCGCATATCCGCCGGTGGCCTTCGTGTATCCCTACTATGCCTCGCCCTTCTACTGGGCCCCGTATCCGCTCTATGGCTGGGGCGGCTATGGTTGCTGCGGCTGGGGCGGTTACGATTGGGGATTGGGCCTGGCCGGGCTCGCGCTTGGCCTAGGGCTGACGAGCGCCTTCTCGTACCCGCTTTATGGCAGCCCCTTTTACGGCGCGCCCTATCCACTCTACGGCTATGACGTTCCGCTCGCCTATGCGCCGCCGCCGTACGTTTACGGCGTGGGCCCGGTCTATGGTTATGGCGATGAGTCAGTGGGCTATGACTATGCGCCTGTGACTGCCGTCTCCTATGGCGTGCCGCTCTGGTGAGCAGCCGAAAGATCATTGCGCGGTCAGCGATGGCGGCGGGCGCGACGTCGGACCCATAAGAGGAAGCATCATGAGATCAAGCAAACTCGCAATCGCGTCAGCGGCGCTACTGAGCGTTTTGGGCCCCGCCGGCGCGCAGGACGCGATCAGGCAAGGGGGCGCGGCGACGGCGGGGCAGGCCATGATGTGCCGCGCCTATGAACGCGTCGAAGGTCAACTCGCCTACATAAAGACGGAGCTCAGGATTACGGCCGCGCAGGAGCCTCAGTGGAACGTCTTCGCCAATGTTTTTCGGGCGAATAAGGAAAAGCAGTACCGGAGCTGCAGATTGGCGCAGGAGCAGAGTCGCTCGATGATGTCCGCCAGCTTACCGGAGTCGATCAAGATCAAGGAAGATCACTTGAGCGAAGAGCTCGAGGCCTTGCGCGTGTTGGACGCGGCGCTACAGCCGCTCTATGCGACCCTGAGCAAGGATCAGAGGAAGACCGCCGACGAGATCTTAAAAGGATCGACCTGATCAGGCCAACGGCGGCGACCGCCACTGCACGAAATCACCCGGGCGGGATCATTCCGTTGCAGGGGGGGCGGCATCATCTCGGAATCGGGGGGCGCCTTCATTCCGGAATCGATGGGCGCCATCATCTCGTTTTAGGGGGCGCCTTCAAGCGGAATCAGCACGGCGTTATGAAAAGCGGATTTGAACGTCTTTGCCGAGTTCTTTGAGCATAGCCTGGAAGGGGGTCTTGAACCTGAGACATTTTTAGGCGTCAGGATTGGCGGTCATGACGATGTCGTGGATTTCGACGCGCGGCGTGAAACACTTTGGATTCCTGCATCTCGGGCTCGCGAGCCTTTAACGTAATTTTAGGTAAATGCCCGCGAGGCTTGTCTCCATGGCCCGAAGCCATCCAAGTAGCGGGTAGGAGCTCTTGCATGTCCCGTCCTGTGGACGACCTCGTTGCCGAGGCCCGCGCTGCCGCCGCCTATCGCCAGGATGCGTTTGTGCCTGACATTGACGTGGGAGCGACTGGCGCCGCGTTCCGCTCAACGTCATCCAAGAGGGCCGAAGAAGCCTTCGCGCGCAAGTCGCCCCCACGATTCAAACGTCTCTTGACTTATGGTCCGCGCACCGCGCTGGCGGCCGGCGTGTTGGGTTGCGCCTGGATGGCAGGATTCTATCTTTTTGGCGGTCAGTCTCAGTTTTACGCGGTGAAGCCTCAGTCCGACCCGGCCGTCGCGGCTCAAGAGAGCGTCGAGCGCGCCGAGTTGGTCCGCATCCAGAAAAAAATGGCCGAGGATATTCGCGGTCTCCAAACCAAAGTCGAAGCTGTGCCCGCCGCGCGAAGCCTGGGTGCGAAGGATGCTGCCGTCCTTGAAGACTTGAAGAGGCGTCTCGACGCAGTGAAGAGGGAAACCGGCGCCGCGATTGCTGAGCTAGCCGGTAAAGTCGAGCGCATGCAACGCGAAGCCACGTCGAAGGTTTCACGGGTTAGTGAGCAGCGCAATCAGACAGAACGCAAGATAGTCGCTCCGCTTGCTGCCTCATCACGACCCGTCGACTCAGATTTAGCAGTGGGGACTCTCCAGAAGCGGGTCGGAAAACAGCGGGGCGACGCCTTCGATCCATCTCAAAGGCCTGGAGCCCCAGGAATTCCTCGCCCGCTTGGAAGCCCTAACCATGGGCGGTAGCGCCGGCGCCTGTTTCGCAGTGGGGCGCGGGGATTTCAGGCGCACGCGGCGGTTCTTTTGTCCGCCGCGTCCGACTCAATCGCAACTTGCGCAATTTCTCCCGACGCCAAAACTTTTCGCCCCAACGCAATGCTTCAAGGCACCACAGAAACGGATTACTGGCAAGGATCTGTCGGGCTCAGTGAATCACCGCTAATGGGATGGACCGGCTGCTTCCCCGGAGTCTGGAAGGACTTGCCCGCGAAGGAGCCGGAGAAGCAGTCCATGAAAGCTATAATCCAGAGCGCCGCGCCCATCACTAGCGCCGACAGATGACGCGCCACGGCTGGACGTGGAGCCGCTGCCTGCAATTCTCGTGGTCCAAGGCAAGAGCGATGCGCGAGCGCCTGACCGCCGACCCCGACAAGACCGAGCGCCACATGACCCGGCCGACGGTCGAGGGCGTCGCCGCGATGTTCGCGGCGATCACCGCGTGGTGACGCCGGAAGAATGGGCGCGGCTCGCGGCTCGATTTGCTTCGCTAGAGAATTAGCCCGCCGAGGGCTGGCGCACAAATTAAGGTTAACGCTGCGTGTGCGCGGGCGCACTTCGGGCGTCGCCCGCACTTGCTACTACGCTTCCATCGAACAACGGATGGAGGTCTTCATGTCGACTTACTTTGATTGGGAAGTCGCTCAGGAGTCGGCGCGCAGGCAGCTTCGCGTGTCGATTTTAATGGTAGCCGCCATGGCGACCGCAGCGTTCGTGATCGGCTTTCTCATGCCTGTTAATTCCGCGCACAGGGCGACGCCGACGGCGGCTAACGGCGTTTTTGCTGGTCGCCTGATCACGGTGTCGGAATAACCGGCGCCGCTCAGCGAGCGGCGGAACTTGCCTTTCAGGCGGCTACCGCCGGCTCGATCAGCGCAGGATCATCGTCGCCGACGCCCGCGCGGTTGACGCGTGGCGAGACCTGCAAGGCGCGCCGCTCGCTACAGGAAGAGCCGGTCGCCCGCCCGACGTCGGAAGGAATCATTTCCGGCAATCACCGGGGGCAATATATCAGCGGACGGTCTGATTGGGGCTGCCGGTAACGTTACCCGGAAGCAATGCTCGTGTGATCAATTTCCCAACCAGTCACCCAGAACTCCACCTCATCGCCGTTCATATCAAATGTTCGGAAGCAATGCCGCGCTTCAGGGTCTTTGATAGCGGGATAATTTAACTCATCAGCCAGCCACCCGATATGTGTCTCGGTCGTATCGCTGCTGTTCGCTGAGAAAACAAGCATGAAAGCGTGCTCGGCGTTAGCAGATCGAAGCCTGCCGACATCATAGTGGATATGCGTAAGTTCCCGCTCGTTGGTGGGGCTCATCCACCGTTTCATTTCGACCACCGCGAACCGGTTGCGGCTGTTCGGGTCTTTGAGCACCAAATCATTAGAGGTGACTTCGATAGAGGCAGCCAACCGGAGGGAGGATACAGTCGCGCGCGCAACAACGAACTGATAGTAGTGTTCGTTATTGAACCTCAAAATGCCAGCTTTTTCATTATGATATGCGGCTGGATTGCTGGCGGCCGCCTTACGGAGAAAATGATCTTCCGCCTCTAATGCAGCTCCGGCGATTTTGAGGAGTTGTTTCAGTTCATCGTGCATTTTGCGGCATCCATCGTGCTATTCGATATGACGCTGGCCGTTAGACCGACAAGCCTCCTACGGTAAGTCTTCACTGAGTCCAGATATCGCGCCCGCTCGTGAGCGGTTCATGAAAAAGCTTGCAGCCAAGCAGGTGGCTGGGGTTGTGGTGCGGAATTCAATAGGGATTTTGGCGCAACGCCAAGCTGCTTTACGTTCCTAAACTTTGCGGCGTTAAGAAAGGAGCGCCTGACGTTGCAGGATCATGCGACGCTCAATTTCTTAAGAAAATGCTATCCCCCGCCGTGCATCCCGGAGCAACTACGCTCAATCTTATTGAGACTCAGAAGCTCGAGTCAGTGAGCGCGTGCTTGAAGACATTTTTGTGATCAGTTCATCGAACTTCTTAGTGTGCGCCGAATTAATGTGCGCCAAAATTTCATCGTGCAATTGCTTTAATAGCTTTGCAGAGTCGAATAGGTCTGCTTCTTTTGAGGCCGTTGATTTTTCGATTTCTTGCGACAAGACAAGCCTCCAATGTTGGAGCAGGCAAGTAGCCATATGCAAGCCATTAAAATACAGATCAAATGGCAAATTAATGGCATTCTTTTTCATGGAGTCTCGCCATGCTCTCCAATAAAGCAGCGCGCGTCTTGGTCGTCATTATGCTACTAGGCACAGCGCTGATGCTAACCGTTGGCTCATGGCGACTACTGATGCATCTAGAGCTACTCCACTAGAGCCTGGCGCCGGAGGCTTGATTACCGTCTAGCGCTTGCCGTCACTTACGCGAATCTCTCGTATCTCCATGTGCCGCTCCAGCTACACACCAGCGGCACGCGCCGCGCCGGGATATGGGCGACGATTGGTTTGGGAATCGCGCATGGCCGCGCAGCCCAACTGGTGGGGTGAAACAGTGGCAAAGGAAAAAAGACCGTATGCATCCGGCGTGGGCCGCAGGGGCTGATCTCGCGCTGCGTCAGGCGTCCGCGCTCGATTTCAAGTCCTTGTGGATTTCGATGAGTTCGACGAGAGTTTCGATGCCGAAGTCGGTGAATGCGAGAACGCCGTCGTCTCCGATGCCGTAGACCCAGATGACGCCGTCCTCGGCATCCATTTCGAGAGCGACGTCGTGGATGAAGTCGACGCTCTCACCGAGACGTGCGGCGACGCGCTCGACGGTCGTGACGTGATCGACCTTGTTGACGTGCATGCTCAGGCCGCCAGCGCTGATGCCCGCTGAGCCGGCGGGCGCCAGTTCCACGGAAGCAGTTCATCAAGCCGGTGCGCGGGATGGGCGGCGATGCGCGCGAGGACATCGGCGAGCCATGCCTGCGGATCAACGCCATTCATCTTAGCCGTCACGATGAGGCCGTACATGGCCGCGGCGCGCTGTCCGCCGCGATCCGATCCGCAGAACAACCACGACTTTCTTCCCAAAGCGATGCCGCGCAATCCGCGCTCGGCGGCATTGTTGGACATGCAGACGCGCCCATCGTCGAGGAACAGCGTGAAGGCCGCCCAGCGCTTCAGCAAGTAGTTGATCGCCTTGGCCAGATCATGCCCGCGCGAGAGCCGGGCAAGCTGTTCGCGCATATAGGTCTCGAGTGCGTCGACAAGAGGGCGGCTCGAGGCATGTCGAACCGCAACGCGCTCCTGAGGGCTCCTGCCGTTGATCGCCCGCTCGATCGCAAACAGCGCGTCGATGCGACGAACAACCTCGATCGCGATCGGCGAGAGCGGTATCTCCTTCTTGCCGGAAGCCTTGCGACGCGCATTCTCCTCGAGATCAGCCATGGCGAAGAACGGTCGGCGTGCGTGAACCCAACAGGCCGCCTCCTGGATCGGACCCGGTTTGCGGTCCGCCAGATAAAGCTTGTTGTAGCCGTCATAGGCGTCGGCCTGCAGGATGCCGGCATAGCCCGCCAGATGGGTTTGCGGATGTTCGCCCTTCCGATCGCGCGAGTAGTAGAAGATCGCGGCCGGCGGCCCGGCGCCGCCGAACGGTCTGTCATCGCGAACATAAACCCAGCAACGCCCGGTGTCGGTCTTGCCCTTCGCCAGCACCGGCACTGTGGTGTCGTCCCCGTGCAACCGTTCGGCGGCCATTACATGGGCCTCGATGAGGCGACGGAGGGGATCGAGCGCCACGCAGACGGCGCCAACCGCGTCGGCCATTGTCGACAGCGCGATCGGCGCGCCCTCCAGCGCATAGCGCTCCGCCTGGCGGTTCAGCGGCTGGTGCTGTCCGAACTTCTCGAACACGATCATCGCCAGCAGGCTCGGCCCCGCCCACGCCCGCGGCACCGGATGGAACGGCGCCGGCGTCTGCGTGATCTTCTCGCAGTCCCGGCACGAGAACTTCTCCCGCACAGTCTCGATCACTTTCCATTGACGCGGGGTCGTCTCCAGCGTCCGCGTCACATCCTCGCCGAGCTTGCGCAAACGCGCGCCCCCACAGCATGCGCACGCGGTCGGTGGATCAATCACCACGCGCTCGCGTGGCAAATGCTCGGGGAATGTGTTGCGCTCCGGCCGCTTGCGCGTGAACCCCGCGACGGTGGTCGTTCTAGCGACAGCGTGCTCCGCGGCCAGTTCGTCTTCCGTCGCGTTTGCTTCCAGTTCTTCGAGTTCGAGCGACAACTGATCGAGCAGCCTTGCCGAGCGCTCCGACTTCTGCCCGTGAATCTGGCGCTGCAACTTTGCAATCTGAAGCCTCTGCGCGGCAATCAGCGCCATGTCTTCCGACGCTTTCGCCCGCGCCACGGCCAGCTCCGCTTTCAGCGCAGCGTTTTCGTCGAAAAGGGCTTTGGCCGCAGCATCCATGAAGCGAAGTGAATCACAAAACGCGTGATTTGTGGCGCCCCAAAATGCAGTCACCCCAGCTTTTTGCGCCTCACCCCGCGCTTTGCGGCCTGAAGGTGAGTTGCGGATTTCGCCAGTCGATCCCTTCCAGCGAAGGCATTCAGGAATATCCCCTCTGAGCAGGCTGATGAATCATCGGTCGTTCAGGTCCGCGACCCGCGACACCCGCTTTACGGGCGATCGTTTCGGGTCATCGGGCGCGCGAGATCTCCTGGCGGCGTCGTGTCCCCCTCATACGAGGTCGAATACCTGAAGGGCGCCAGTCTATTGATCCCAATAGCTGTAACGGAGCCCTATCAACAGGACACGAATCAAACTAAGCTGAGTATAGAGGCGCTTCGCGAGCTCGTTTCAGCCGCAGAATGTCTCGAAGGCGATGAGCATGGATCCGAAGGATCTTTGGGCGACGTTGCCGAACGCTCTGCGCCGCCAAGTCGTCGACGACGTCGCGGCCATTCTGGCGGAGCTCTCCCATGATGTCCGAACTGGTCAAGCCGGCTCACCTGGCGCGCAAGGCGGTCGTTTATATCCGTCAGTCGACGCCGCATCAGGTGGTGAGCAATCAAGAAAGCCTGAGGCTGCAATACGCGCTGCGTCAACGCGCTCGCGAGCTCGGATGGCGTGAGGCCGACATCGACGTGATCGACGCCGATCTCGGCCTCAGCGGAGCCTTCGCCGCCAAACGCAGCGGCTTCAAGGAACTCGTCGGCCGCGTCGGCCTCAGCGAGGTAGGGCTGATCCTGTCGATCGACGTGACGCGTCTCGCGCGCAATTGTTCGGACTGGTATCCGCTTCTCGATATTTGCGGCCTGCGCGGCTGTCTCATCGCCGACCGCGACGGCGTCTATGATCCCGGCAGCGCCAACGGCCGACTGCTCCTCGGCTTGAAAGGGACCATCTCGGAGCTCGAGCTCCACACCATTCGCAGCCGGCTCACGGCCGGCCTGCTCGCAAAAGCCGAACGTGGCGAACTCGCGCTCAATCTGCCCATCGGCCTGACGCGCGATCCCAGCGGCGTGGTCGTCAAAGATCCCGATATGGCGGTTCAGGACCGGCTCGGGCTGGTGTTCGAGCTGTTTCTGAAGTTCGGCGCCGCCGCCCAAGTCATGCGCAAACTCAACGAGCGCGGTCTCGATCTGCCGCGACGCGACCGGCGAGGCGATTCTTGCTGGGCGCGGGCGACTGTCTCGTCCGTGACCTCGATTCTGAAAAACCCCGCCTACGCGGGCGCTTTCGTCTATGGACGGACGCGGATGCATGCCGGCGGGCGCGAAGGCGCGTCGAAGATGAAGGCGCCGCGCCCCGTGGGTGAATGGCGCATTGTCGTGAAGGACCGATATCCCGCCTACATCGATTGGCCGACTTATGAAAAGATCAACGCCGCCCTGAAAGACAACCGAGCCGAGTACATGCGCATCAAGACCAGAGGCGCGCCTCGCGACGGCGATCTCTTGCTGCATGGGATCGCTTGGTGCGCACGTTGCGGACACAAGATGTACGTCCGTTACAAGAGTCGCGGCGGCGAATATGTCTGCAATCATCTGCGCTCCAACGAAGGTCTGCCGACCTGTCAGCACGTTCGCGCGGCGCCGGTCGACGCCGCCGTCGCCGAGGCGTTTCTGACGGCGTTGGCGCCGGCGGAACTCGATGCCCTGTCGAAGGCCCGTCGCGCACGATCCCAGGTGAACGCCGCCCTGCGGACGAGCGCCGAGCGCCAGCTCGAACGGAAGCGATACGAGGCGTCACTGGCCGAGCGACAGTTCAATCGCGTGGACCCCGATAATCGTCTTGTCGCCGCCGAGCTCGAACGCCGTTGGGAAGCGGCTTTGATCGAAGTCCGGGCAGCCGAAGAGGCGCTCGACCGTCAAGCTTCACCCGACGTCGGCGCGCGGCTCGGGATCGGTAAAGCCTTGGAGGGCAAAGTCATCAACTTGGCGGGACGTCTGCCGCAAATTTGGGACGACCCGGCCACTTCCGACGCCCGCCGGAAGGCGCTGCTGCGATGTCTCGTCGACAAGGTCATCCTCGATCGGGGCGGACACGACATCGCGACCGTCCGCATCGTCTGGCGTGGCGGCGCCGTTACCTGCCTCGAGGTCAGAATGAGAGTCGCCTCCCTCTCGAAGCTCGCGCGCGCCGAAGAAATGCGCGAGCGCGCGCTCACCTTGGCGCGCGAGGGTCTGTACGACGACGCAATCGCCGCCGTTCTCACGAGCGAAGGGCATCGCTCCCCGACATGCGAGGACAAGGTTCTCCCCGTCACTGTGCAGAAAATCCGGCTTGCTGCGCGCGTCGAACTCCCGCGCGCCCGCACGCGATGGACCCATAGCGCCGGCGCTCTTTCCGCGCAGGAGCTGGCGGCGAAGCTGAGCATCCCCGTAAACTGGCTGTATGTGCAAATTAGGAAACAGCGGCTGATGGTGGATCGGCAGCCCAATGGCGCGTATCTCTTCGGCGACGCAGAAAACGTCCTGGAGGGAGTTCGAGACCTTCGAAACCACATGATCGACAGCCTCGATCTCAGAATCTGTCGGCCTGACCAGGAGGGGCATCAACATGGGTGATCGAGCATATAGGCCATCTGCCCGGCCGAGATCGACACCGCGCCCGCGCTCGCCGCAGGCCAGATGAACTTTCCCCGGTCGAGACGCTTGGCGTAGAGCGACAGGCCGATCCCGTCGTGCCAGAGGATTTTGGCGAGATCGCCACGGCGTCCTCGGAAGATATAGAGATCGCCAGCATGCGGATCGCGCTTCAGCTGCTCCTGAACCTGAAGCGCCAAGCCCTGCATGCCGCGGCGCATGTCCGTGTGGCCCGTCGCGATCCAGACCCGGCAGCCCGCCGGCAGCGGGATCATCGGCGCAGCGCCTTCACGACCCGCGACAGCGCGGCTGTCTCGACATCGGCCCACACAATGATCCGATCCCCCTCGGCGAGCACGATCTCCATCTGGCCGGTCGACCCTGGAGCGGAATATTCCGACGTCGCGTCCGGCGTGATCGTTACGGGCAGGATCGGTGCGCGTTCCTGCGGCGTGGCCAGCTCGACGCCAAACTGCCGACGCCAGGTGAAGAGCTGGTTCGTGTTGAGGTCGTGCCGTCGCGCAACCTCGGCGATCGAAGCTCCATCCTCGAGGCTCTCGTCGACGATCCGGCGCTTCTCATCGAGAGACCAGGACCGGCGCCTGCGCCGGAGAGCCGGCGAATCGGCATCGTTGCGCGACATCGGCGATAGTGTCCGCTTGTAACAGTAGTGGACACGATCGTCGCGCCACCCGTCACGCAGCTATCTCAAAAACCGCAATCAACGCCAGGCGGCCCCCCGCGGAGGCATACAAAAGACCGGAGGTGACACTATTATAGCCAGAGTTAGAGCGTCCTATCCGGAGACTGAAAACGGCGATGCAAGAGGGGTCGGCCAAGGGGAAGCCTAAAAAGCTAACGCCGTGGCGACAGGAAATGGCTGAGTTCCCGGTCGCCTTCACCTCCGACGAATGGGAGGCGCTCAAGACCGCTGGGCACAACTCAACGGCAAGGATGCAGCACATTCTGCGCGAGGCGCTGTGCGTCTATCTCGCAACCAACAAAGAAGACTTCGGCAACCTTTCGGTTTTAATTCTCGAGAAAACCCTTCTGAGTCTGGACGCGCTCCAAAACCAAGCCGAGAGCTTGGATGAGCTTCAGGGCCAGGTTGAGAAAACGATTGCGGAGAAGGAGCAGTCTGACCGGCAAGATTGATGCGGCGGGATGCTATTCGTCGGACTACATTGGCGCGGAGTAGGAGGCGAAGAACGCGAAGCGCGGCATATGGTCGGGCGTGATGCGGCCGCCGTGGGAATGGCGAAAAGAACAACGAAGTGGTCTGTAGAAGGATTCGCGCGGTCCTCTTTTTTTATGTCGCCGTTCCTTTCGATGCGTCCGTTTGTGACCCGAACCAGTCACCTAGCTAACTCGCCGGCGTGCAAGAAGTGCTGGACGCGGAACAACAAAGCGGCGGTGTTTGGCGGCGGGGCGGTTATCGGAACGTTAGGCGGCCTGATAGGGCTCGGCGGGGCTGAATTCCGGCTGCCGTTGCTTATTGGCGCATTTCACTTCGCTGCGCTCGAAGCGGTCATCGTCAATAAGGCAACGAGCTTTGTGGTAGTTGCTTCGGCGTTGCCCTTTAGGGCAGCGGCGGTGCCGCTCGGCGATGTTGCCGCACATTGGCCGATTATTCTCAATCTGCTGGCCGGCAGCCTTCTCGGCGCATGGCTTGGGGCAGGCTGGGCAACGCGCCTCAGATCGGCAACGCTCTACCGTGTGATTGCCCTCCTACTCGTGGGCATCGCCGCCCTGCTGCTTCTCGGGCACGATCTGCACGCGGGTGGGCAAACTTTCGCAGCCGGCAATCTCCGAGTCGTCACAGGAGTGGTGGCGGGCTTCATCATCGGGGTCGCTGCCTCGCTTCTTGGAGTTGCGGGGGGCGAGCTTCTTATCCCGACTTTGGTTTTGTTGTTCGGCGTGAATATCAAACTCGCAGGAAGCCTCTCACTCGCGGTCAGTTTGCCGACCATGATTGTGGGCTGTCGATTTCCGCTGAGATTTGACCCGGGATTTCCATTGAGAACTGACCCGGCTTGAAGATGGTTTGAGGGTCAGGGGTTCGTCAAGTTCGGGTTTTCTCCTTTGCGGGTTTGTCGGCTTTTGCCGAGCTGTTTTTGAAGCGGAAGCTGTCGTTTCCGGTCTCGAGGATGTGGCAGCTGTGGGTGAGGCGGTCGAGCAGCGCTGTCGTCATCTTGGCGTCGCCGAACACGCTGGCCCATTCGCCGAAGCCGAGATTGGTCGTGATGATGACGCTGGTGCGTTCATAGAGCTTGCTCAGCAGGTGGAAGAGCAAGGCGCCGCCCGAGGCGCTGAACGGCAGATAACCAAGCTCGTCGAGGATGACGAGATCGGCATGGGTGAGCCGCGCCGCGATTTGCCCGGGCTTGCCTTGGAGCTTTTCCTGCTCGAGCGCGTTGACGAGTTCGACGGTGGAGAAGAACCGGACGCGCTTGCGGTGATGTTCGATGGCCTGGACGCCGATCGCCGTGGCGAGATGCGTCTTGCCCGTGCCGGGCCCGCCGACCAGGACGGCGTTGTGGGCGTCTTCCAGGAACTCGCAGCGGTGAAGCTGGCGAACGAGAGCTTCATTGACCTCGCTGCTGGCGAAGTCGAAGCCGGCGAGATCGCGATAGTTCGGAAAGCGCGCGGCCTTGAGCTGGTAGGCGGTCGATCTGACCTCCCGGTCCGCCGTTTCCGCTTTCAGAAGCTGCGACAGGATCGGCAGCGCGGCCTCGAAGGCCGGAGCGCCTTGCTCGGTCAGTTCGCTGACGGCCTGCGCCATGCCGTGCATTTTGAGGCTGCGCAGCATGATGACGATGGCGCCGGCGGCGGGATTATGACGCATGGCGCACCTCCCGGGCTTTGCGCAGGGCGTCGTAGCGCTCGACATTGGCCTGCGGTTCGGTCGTGAGCGTCAGCGCGTTGGGCGGCTTCACCGGCGGCGCGTCGACCGGCTTTCCGTCGACCAGCCGGCACAGCACGTTCAGGATATGCGTCTTGGTCGGCGCGCCCGCCTCCAACGCCAGTTCGACGGCGGTCAGCACGGCCTGCTCGTCATGCTGGAGGACCAGGGCAAGGATCTCGACCATCTCGCGGTCGCCGCCTGGCGTCTTGAGCATCCGCTGTTGCAAGGCGCGGAAGGCGGGTGGCAGTTTGGCGAAGGGCGCGCCGTTGCGCAGCGCGCCCGGCTTGCGCTGGATGACCGCGAAATAGTGCCGCCAGTCGTAGACCGTCGCGCCCTTGCGATCGTGGGAACGGGCGAAGACGCGCCGATGCTCGCAAACAACTTGTCCCTCGGCGACCACGACGATGCGCTCAGGATAGACCCGCACGCTGACCGGGCGATTGGCGAACGAGGCCGGCACGCTGTAGCGATTGCGCTCCAGGTGGATAAGACATGTCGGCGAGACACGCTTGGCGTATTCGACGAAGCCGTCGAAGGAGCGGGAAAGTTGCATCAAGTGCTGCGCTTCCTCGCGCCAGGCGTCGGCGACCGTACCCGGCTGCGAGCCATGCGGGATCTCGGCCCACAGCTCGCGGCACCGCGCCTCCAGCCAGTCGTTCAGCGCCGCCAGCGAGGGAAAGTTCGGCGTCGGCTGCCAGAGCCTGTGCCGCGCGTCCTGCACGTTCTTTTCGATCTGCCCTTTCTCCCAGCCGGAGGCGGGGTTGCAGAACTCGGCCTCGAACAGGAAGTGGCTGACCATGGCCGCAAAACGCGCATTGACTTGCCGCTCCTTGCCGCGCCCGACCTTGTCGACGGCGGTGCGCATGTTGTCGTAGATCCCGCGCCGCGGCACGCCGCCCAGCACGCGGAAGGCGTGGTTGTGGGCGTCAAACAGCATCTCATGCGTCTGCTGTGGGTAAGCCCGGAGAATGAAGGCCCGGCTGTAGGAGAGCTTGAACTGGGCGACCTGCAATTTGGTCCGCTCGCCCGCGATGACCGCCCAATCCTCCGACCAGTCGAACTGGAACGCCTCGCCGGGCAGAAACGCTAGCGGAACGAAAGCGCCGCGGCCACAGGTCTGTTGCTCCCGACGCCGCGCGGCTTTCCACTCGCGCGCGAAGGCCGCCACGCGGTTATACGAGCCGTCGTAGCCGAGGGCGGCCAAATCCGCGTGCAACTGCTTGAGCGTCCGTTTCTGCTTGCGCGACTGCGCCGCCTCCTGCCGCAACATCTGCGCCAGCTTGTCAGCATAGGGATCCAGCTTGCTCGGACGGTCAGGGATCTTGAACTTCGGCTCGACGCTGTCCGAGCGCAGGTGCTTGCGCACCGTGTTCCGCGACAGCCCCGTGCGTCGCGCGATCTCCCTGATCGAGAAATGTTGCCGATATCGCCAGCGCCGGATGACGCTCAATAACTCCATGTCGATCACTCCGCGTTCCCCCGCGATGGCCGAGGGGGAAAGGTTCGAACATGGGTCAGTTCTCGGTGGAAAAACCCGTGCTACCCGGGTCAACTCTCAGTGGAAATCAACACAAGCGGCGACACACCGGCAATGTGACACGGTCGGTCGTGATCGAAACCTCGCCGTTCATCGGCAATTTTTCCTTCGGCAAATCTGCGGGCTAGGCGAGGGCGCTCGGGCGTTTAGTGGGAAATTCCCAGTGTGTACTGAAAGACAATTCAGTGGCGTCCTTGCGCGGCGATATCCCCCATCGCCGCTATTACGAGAGCTTGAACGGTTCACCCCGACCGACGTCTACTTTGGACGTGGATCAAAAATCCGATCTGAGGAAATTTTCACTGATCCTTTCGACACAGTCGTCGGCTGCACTAAAATAGCAATGACTCGATTTCCGGAAGGACTCACAACCAATGATTTCGAGATCGGTGAACGTGATCGTGGGTCGAGAAAAGGCTTGGCAGCTAAGCTCTTCCGAATTGGTCAAGGTGCCCTATTCTCCGACGGCACATACTTCAACGACGGAACAACCTTTTCCGATGCGCCCGAGGTAGTTCAGATCGGCGTTCAAATCGCGCCGCTGCGTCATTCCCGCCAGCGGCTTTTACGAATGGACCGGCAAGCCCGGCGGGAAGACGCCGCAATATTTCTCGTCGCCTGACGGTCGCCCGCTCGCCTTCGCTGGATTATGGGAGGCGTGGCGCGATCATGAGCGCGGTGTGAAGATCGACTCGGCGACAATCATCGTCGGACCGGCGGGCGCGACGCCAGCGCATCGATGGCTGGGGACGACCTGGCGCGCTGTTGCGTCCGCCGCCCGAGATGGTAACGTTTCGGCACACACAAGTTCAATCTTCTTTCACAATTTGCGATCTGTGCTAAATTCAGGTGCGGCTTACTGGCGCTTCCAGGATGGCGTATATTTTGTAAGAGTACCGCGATGTTCGACTTGTCCGCATTGCTTGAGCGGCGCGGTTCACTACAGCCGCGGGCTGTTGTTTGCGCATTTTTGACAGCGATGTCGGCGATCCCCCCGGCAGGGGCGGAAGAGTCCAAGACAAAGCCGCCGATATCGCTTGAGGGGATCAGGGCGAGACCTGCCCCCAAACCAGAGCAGCCGCTGACGCGCGTTCAATCCGAAACCACTGCAAGCAAAGAGGCCGGTGAGAGGCGCCCCGACCAGACGCTTTACTGGGCCTGGGACGAGATCGAAAGCGTCCGCATCGGCTGGCACGTCAACGATACGACCACTGCCTTCAAAAAGGCGATTGACCGAAATGTTCCGTTGGTTCTCGTGGTCCACCAGGACTCGTGCGAGTACTGTTGGGATCTGATTGATGCTCTTACCTGTCCGAGCGTCAACCGCTTTGCCGGGAGCGCGGTGTTCGCCATCGGCTCTCACGAAACCGACAAGACGACCTCGGCCATCGCCTCCTCGCTCGATATTAACGCGTACCCCACTATTACGGTGCTCTATCCGGAAGCGCGGATGCTCGCCGAGGCCGGGCGAATAAACGGATATCATCCCGGCGACCAGATCGCCAAGTACTTGACCGAGGTCCAGGACACTTACAACCGCAAGAGTCACGATCACGTTGAGCCCAGTTGGCTGAAATCCTATGCCGAGTGGAAGCTCAAACCGGCGAGTTTGAATGCGGGCCTTTGGAAGCTGTCGAGGTCACCACGGCCGGCGCGGTGCGTCAAATGAGCCGTCAATCTTGCGTCTCGAGTTCCAGAACCAAGGGGGAAGTTATTTTGCGTTTCCTTATGGCTGCCGTGATCGGCATGCTCGTGCTTCTTGCGAAGCCCTCGCAATCTCAAGCGGAGGTGTACGAGCACATAAAATACTGCATGCGCTCTGCGAGAACCGCGATTGTCTGCGTCGTTCTGGAGCGCGGCGCGGAGATTGTCGTCGAGGTTGCTTTCAAGGCACTTTTCGACTCTGCGATTGAAGGTCGAGACAAAATTGAAGGCAAAAGGATTATTCCCGAGAAGAACGAGAAGGATCAGATCGAGCTTTACGGCGTGCGCTGGGAAGATCTCAAGCGCTTTCTCGTTTCGAACTCAAAAGAGTTCAAAGAGCCTGTCAATGAAGAGCAGGCCAGAAAGATACTCGCAGCATCCTGCGCCACAAAGATAACGGGCCTTTGCGCACTCCTCGACGTTTCGAGGTCCGCCGACTCTCTCCTGACCTGCTCCACGAACGCAACAAGAAGCGATTGTGACAAGAAGATCACCTGCAAGTGGACGGGTACGTCGTGCGTCTCCGTAGGCAGCGGCATGAAGGACCTTCTCAAGTAGCGCTGCGCATCCCAGCGTTCGACACGTTCATGGTCTGTCCCTGTCGAAAATTAGATCCGAGCATATTGATGATGCAGTCCGCCTAGCATCGGCATTGAGCGAATGGCTCCGCCGATCGCCTGTTGCTACATCCGCGCCCTCGGGCGTATCAAACACCGGAACACTAGTCGCCACTGGATGAAAGTTCGGGGGCATGTGTGGACATCCGATAATCGCGGTCGGCGCCTGATCATCCGATAGTGCCGCGATCCGGGTGGCGTCGCCCGGTGATTCGCACCATCTGAGGTTCATATGACCAATTTTCCACAATGCCGGCCGCAGACTTTGGCGGGGCCAGTGCCCCACAGTTCCGGAACAGATCGCCGCTATGGTGCGCGGACATGCAGGGGATGACGCCCGCATCGGCGTCGAGACCGGCGCGATGACGCCATGGCTCGTGCACGAACTCCGCAATCTAGCGGCTTGAAGTGATTTGTCTCGACGCAAGCGCAGCGATGGGGCGGCATTTCAAGCGCCATTTGCGAATGAACGCCTTTCGTTTCGTTTCGACATCCTGTTTCGTCGCGGCATAAATCATATCCTCGTAGTCATTCGAAATTTCCTCATGCAGCCATTCGGGCGCATGGGCGAGCAGATTGCGGTGCTTATGCAGCGTGCAGCGCTGGACCGGAACATTGGACCACAACGCCGCCAGCGCCTTTTCCAGACCGGGCGCGCCGTCGACGACCTCGTCAAGCGGTTTCGCTCTCGCCGCCCATGTTCTTGGTCGCCAGCAGCATCTTTGGGCCGTCGTCCCGCACGCCCAACGCAACGAGCAGCGAGATCGACGTGGCCTTCTTATCGAGCCGCTCACGCACAACCGTGCCGTCGAGAATGAGCCGAATGATCGGCTCATCTGTCCCAACCCGACCATTGAAATCGCTGTGCCTTTGTCGCGGTTTATTGTATGTATGCGGAGAACAGTAACGACCGGTTTACTGGGAGTGTGATGCGAACTGGTCAAATCGATCCGTGGTAGACGACTTCGCCGCGATAGAACGTGTCATGCGTTCGCACCCATTTACAGCGCCCCCAATTGCGCCGCACAAATGGATCTTTGACGCGTAACACGGGCGATCACACTAAAAGCCCAGAGCGCAGGCGTAAGCCATCAGCTCAGCATAGTGCCAAGAATCAGGTTTGAGAGTTGGAGCATGGCAAAATTACTTTTAACGGGGTTATTGCTGAGTTGCCTCGCAATCGCCTCAAGCCCAACTGATGCTCAACAATACGGGATTACGGTTTCTCCTGACCAGAGGTTCTCTGTTGACGGGTTGGCCGTCGGAGGCTCGGTCAACCCCGCGTCACGTGCATATAGATCGTATAAATGCAGACCCAGCGAGGACTACCCCGGGTTCACGTGGTGCGTGCGAAATCAGAGAAAGCACATCAATGGCGAAAAGGTCAGCGTGACGACGACTATTGTGCATTCGGCCGAGGGGTTCGTCGCTTACATCAACCAGTTCATCCAGCCCGCACATTTCACAATTCAAGAGATTGAAAACGAGCTCACTCGGCTCTCGACGCGGTTCGGGTCTGCGCCGCAAATGAAGAAAATGACGGACGGACCGGGCGGCTTGATGGCGCTTCTCGCCGCCTGGAACGATATCGACCTGCAGCCCTTAAATCGGCCCGATCTGAACGTGCTTGCCCAAGGTGGCTCTGTTCACGCTGGCGTTCTCGTCGATTTGATTGGAGACTTCCGCAACTCCGCACGGATGCAGCTGCCCGTGTATCGGGTTGCAGGCGGCAAAGGCTTTGTGTGGGTCGGAAGTTTCGATCAGCGGGGCAAGGGCAAACTTCGTTTCTTTGCTATGGACCCTTCTCTGATGCAGTTGAACACTGTCGCTATTCCACCCGCGCCGCAACCCAGGGAGATGCCAGACGACGGTGGAAAGCCTAACTCACGGGCGGGTGTATCTACTGGGACCGGTTTCTTTGTCTCGCAGAATGGTTTCGTGATCACCAATGCGCACGTTGTCGAGGGATGCAACGCCGTTCAGGTCAGCGGCGCGCTTTCAAAACCGGTAATTGCTGCCGTGACAACGCGAAACATAGCAGATGACTTGGCTCTGATAAAAACCGACTCCAAGCCGAGCATGTTTGCTTCACTTCGGGCCGGAGTTCGGCTCGGGGAAAGCGTCTCGGCATTCGGTTATCCCCTCACCGGCATCCTTGCGACGGGCGGCAATTTTACGACCGGAAACGTGTCCGCGTTAGCGGGACTTCGCAATGACGCCAAATATCTTCAGATCACCGCTCCTATACAGCCCGGCAACAGTGGCGGTCCGGTGCTCGACCAACAGGGTAATGTGGTGGGCGTAGTCGTTGCTAAGCTTAACGTAATTGAAATCGCTCAGGCGACGAATGATGTCGCTCAAAATGTGAACTTTGCGATCAAGGCATCGGTGCTGCTTAATTTTTTGGAAGCCAACGGCGTGCAGTATTCAACGGCGAGCTCGACGTTGCAGCATCTCCAGCCAGCTGACCTCGCCGACCGAGCCAAATCCATGTCCGTTCTGATCAGCTGCGCGACAAATCAGTAAAGCGAGCGGCTTTTTTTGACGAAGGGACCATTCTGGCGTCGACGCGTCAAGCACGCGCAGCCGGTGGGGATCGCACGCAACCAATGCGCTCAAAGGATTACGTCCTGGCGAGCCAAACCAGACGCCCGCACGCGCGGCGCGGCTCAGCTTTCTCAAGGGAGCGCTCGATATTGCCGCCACGGAGTCAAAAAAACGGTAAGCGCCGTTCCTCTCCCATGTCATTTGAAGCGTATGCATCCGGCGTGGGCCGCAGGGGCTGATCTCGCGCTGCGTCAGGCGTCCGCGCTCGATTTCAAGTCCTTGTGGATTTCGATGAGTTCGACGAGAGTTTCGATGCCGAAGTCGGTGAATGCGAGAACGCCGTCGTCTCCGATGCCGTAGACCCAGATGACGCCGTCCTCGGCATCCATTTCGAGAGCGACGTCGTGGATGAAGTCGACGCTCTCACCGAGACGTGCGGCGACGCGCTCGACGGTCGTGACGTGATCGACCTTGTTGACGTGCATGCTCAGGCCGCCAGCGCTGATGCCCGCTGAGCCGGCGGGCGCCAGTTCCACGGAAGCAGTTCATCAAGCCGGTGCGCGGGATGGGCGGCGATGCGCGCGAGGACATCGGCGAGCCATGCCTGCGGATCAACGCCATTCATCTTAGCCGTCACGATGAGGCCGTACATGGCCGCGGCGCGCTGTCCGCCGCGATCCGATCCGCAGAACAACCACGACTTTCTTCCCAAAGCGATGCCGCGCAATCCGCGCTCGGCGGCATTGTTGGACATGCAGACGCGCCCATCGTCGAGGAACAGCGTGAAGGCCGCCCAGCGCTTCAGCAAGTAGTTGATCGCCTTGGCCAGATCATGCCCGCGCGAGAGCCGGGCAAGCTGTTCGCGCATATAGGTCTCGAGTGCGTCGACAAGAGGGCGGCTCGAGGCATGTCGAACCGCAACGCGCTCCTGAGGGCTCCTGCCGTTGATCGCCCGCTCGATCGCAAACAGCGCGTCGATGCGACGAACAACCTCGATCGCGATCGGCGAGAGCGGTATCTCCTTCTTGCCGGAAGCCTTGCGACGCGCATTCTCCTCGAGATCAGCCATGGCGAAGAACGGTCGGCGTGCGTGAACCCAACAGGCCGCCTCCTGGATCGGACCCGGTTTGCGGTCCGCCAGATAAAGCTTGTTGTAGCCGTCATAGGCGTCGGCCTGCAGGATGCCGGCATAGCCCGCCAGATGGGTTTGCGGATGTTCGCCCTTCCGATCGCGCGAGTAGTAGAAGATCGCGGCCGGCGGCCCGGCGCCGCCGAACGGTCTGTCATCGCGAACATAAACCCAGCAACGCCCGGTGTCGGTCTTGCCCTTCGCCAGCACCGGCACTGTGGTGTCGTCCCCGTGCAACCGTTCGGCGGCCATTACATGGGCCTCGATGAGGCGACGGAGGGGATCGAGCGCCACGCAGACGGCGCCAACCGCGTCGGCCATTGTCGACAGCGCGATCGGCGCGCCCTCCAGCGCATAGCGCTCCGCCTGGCGGTTCAGCGGCTGGTGCTGTCCGAACTTCTCGAACACGATCATCGCCAGCAGGCTCGGCCCCGCCCACGCCCGCGGCACCGGATGGAACGGCGCCGGCGTCTGCGTGATCTTCTCGCAGTCCCGGCACGAGAACTTCTCCCGCACAGTCTCGATCACTTTCCATTGACGCGGGGTCGTCTCCAGCGTCCGCGTCACATCCTCGCCGAGCTTGCGCAAACGCGCGCCCCCACAGCATGCGCACGCGGTCGGTGGATCAATCACCACGCGCTCGCGTGGCAAATGCTCGGGGAATGTGTTGCGCTCCGGCCGCTTGCGCGTGAACCCCGCGACGGTGGTCGTTCTAGCGACAGCGTGCTCCGCGGCCAGTTCGTCTTCCGTCGCGTTTGCTTCCAGTTCTTCGAGTTCGAGCGACAACTGATCGAGCAGCCTTGCCGAGCGCTCCGACTTCTGCCCGTGAATCTGGCGCTGCAACTTTGCAATCTGAAGCCTCTGCGCGGCAATCAGCGCCATGTCTTCCGACGCTTTCGCCCGCGCCACGGCCAGCTCCGCTTTCAGCGCAGCGTTTTCGTCGAAAAGGGCTTTGGCCGCAGCATCCATGAAGCGAAGTGAATCACAAAACGCGTGATTTGTGGCGCCCCAAAATGCAGTCACCCCAGCTTTTTGCGCCTCACCCCGCGCTTTGCGGCCTGAAGGTGAGTTGCGGATTTCGCCAGTCGATCCCTTCCAGCATATAGGCCATCTGCCCGGCCGAGATCGACACCGCGCCCGCGCTCGCCGCAGGCCAGATGAACTTTCCCCGGTCGAGACGCTTGGCGTAGAGCGACAGGCCGATCCCGTCGTGCCAGAGGATTTTGGCGAGATCGCCACGGCGTCCTCGGAAGATATAGAGATCGCCAGCATGCGGATCGCGCTTCAGCTGCTCCTGAACCTGAAGCGCCAAGCCCTGCATGCCGCGGCGCATGTCCGTGTGGCCCGTCGCGATCCAGACCCGGCAGCCCGCCGGCAGCGGGATCATCGGCGCAGCGCCTTCACGACCCGCGACAGCGCGGCTGTCTCGACATCGGCCCACACAATGATCCGATCCCCCTCGGCGAGCACGATCTCCATCTGGCCGGTCGACCCTGGAGCGGAATATTCCGACGTCGCGTCCGGCGTGATCGTTACGGGCAGGATCGGTGCGCGTTCCTGCGGCGTGGCCAGCTCGACGCCAAACTGCCGACGCCAGGTGAAGAGCTGGTTCGTGTTGAGGTCGTGCCGTCGCGCAACCTCGGCGATCGAAGCTCCATCCTCGAGGCTCTCGTCGACGATCCGGCGCTTCTCATCGAGAGACCAGGACCGGCGCCTGCGCCGGAGAGCCGGCGAATCGGCATCGTTGCGCGACATCGGCGATAGTGTCCGCTTGTAACAGTAGTGGACACGATCGTCGCGCCACCCGTCACGCAGCTATCTCAAAAACCGCAATCAACGCCAGGCGGCCCCCCGCGGAGGCATACTTTGAAGCGGTGGAAGGGCTTGCAATCTTTTGCGACAAGGCATTGCATAGCTTTGGCGCAAAGCTTTGAAAACGATTGGTGGGTGTTGGGTTAGGTGATCAGGTCGTCGGCGCCGGCGGTGCGGATTTGAAGGCCCAGGGCATCAGCTCGTCGATGCGCGATTGCGGATGACCGTTGGCGATGGCCTCGAGAGTCGCCTTCATCCATGCGTAGGGCTCGACGCGATTCAGCTTTGCCGTGGCGGCGGCGATGCCCGCGCCCATTATCCCGAGCGCTGCAGCGGCGAACATCGCCCCGGCTGGATCGTAGCGATAACCGTAGCCTCGGCGGTAATAGCGACGGCTGGGGCTATCCCTATGGTGGGTGGGGGTGGGGCTATCCCTATGGCGGCTGGGGGTGTTGATAAAAGCGCTGTCAAAACATTTTTCGGTTTGAGAAGACGCTCATGAGTTCGGGGCGCCTCTCAATAGATGGGGCACTTTGAAAACAAAAGGCGCCGTATATCAACGGCGCCTTTTGTTTCTAACTGTCGGATTTCCTACTTGATCATCTTCACCGTGCGGCCGACTTCCGGTGCGCCTTGCTCGCCTTGCGGCGCTACCCAATCCGGGACCCAGGTGAGCGCGACGACCACAAACGCGGCGAAAGCGACCACCCACATGATGATCTTGCCGAGTTCCGCCCCGCTATGCACTGCAATCGCCATATCAGAACCTCCTCGATGCTGATCGGCCGCACCGCAATCGGCGCTCTGCGCCTTTTTTGCTGCGGCGGGCGAGGACCAACACATGGGGCGGGTTCAGGTTGGAAACAAGAACCAAAGCCAGAAGAAATTAAGCGAAACCATTGCGTTAGCCGAGGAAGCGATGACACCCCCGCCCTACGCTCTGCCGCTGCGGATCCCTGAGATGGTGCACAAGCTTTCGATGGCCGCGTTCCTGGCCGTGGTCTTAATTCTTCCCGGAACGGCCTTCGGCCAGACGTGCATCTACCGCCATAGTGATGCCGGGAGGTGTCGTGATGGCACTGGGACAGTCGAGTTTCACCGGATGGCCGTCCATATTGGCGCTACCAGAACGGCCGCTGACGGCATCGCGTTCAACGGGGCCGTTGGTAGGCGCGAGTGCTCTATTAGCGTCGACGAAAGGTATGGCGAACATGGCCAAATTTGATGCGGCCTCAATCATTCCCCTGCTTTTCTGGATTGTGTTCGTTGCGCTCGGCGTGGTGACGCATTTGGCTGGAGAGAAGCGCGTCGCTGATCGAGCTTACCCTGCAAGAGAAACAGCCGGCGAAGCGAACGCCACGACTAGATGACGAGCTTAGCGCTGTGGACGTGACGATAGCTTTAAATTAGGTCGCGCGGGGCTTCACGTCATATTCGCTCAGCGCTCGCCTGGACGCGTCCACATTTCGGGAGCGCGTCCATAGAGTGAAGAGGCGCGCTTAAATCAGCTTGTGCCTGCGGTCGGCGCGGTCGGCTTCGATTGCCCCGCGCATGCTAGCCGCGCTCTTGGTAGCGGCGATCTCGGATTGACGCGCGCCGCGTGAGTCCTCGTCCTCGATGCGCTCTTTGGCGAGTTGCTCCGCCGCCATGACGCCGTTGATTCTTGCCTGCAGTATCTTAGACGACTTGAAAACGACGACTAGCCTTGCTGAAACCGTGGCGTTCACGCCTGTTTTCGGATTGCGTCCGGGCCTCTCCTTTTTCGCACGCACCGAGAATGCGTAAAACGAAGAGAGCTTGACATCATCGCGCGCTACTAGGCGGTCGGAAATCTCGTCGAGCACCATGTCCACGTATTTCGCGGACTCAGCTTGCGACGTTCCGACTTTTTGATGAATTGCGTTTGCAAGGTCGGAGCGAGTCAAAGCGCGCTTAGAGCATTGATCGCCGAAACGGGGTCCATCAATCACCATCCAAATCACAATGCCCCAATGGATCGAAGCCAGACCGGCTCCCCTGTTGAAATTTCCAAACGGAATGCGTCTGAGCAGAGTTCATTTTCTGCTTACGTGAAGCTGCTCGCCAAGTTCGTAATTCTACTTAGTGTCCGTCCTGACATGCTCATCTCGTTCCAGAGTAGTTAGTTCTGGGCCTGCCGCGCTTGCTTGGGCACGCTCCAGAGCTAATTGGCTGTCGTGGCGACCTTTGTAACCTTCTTGCCGCGGTCTTCTGCCTTTATTCTGGCCAGGGACGCTCAAATCGTAAATGACGGGGCTTCCGCTTCCATTGCTAACGCCAGGTTGCTGATAGGCGGAACGGCGAACATGCCGTCGCGGGGTGGTCGAAATCCGATCCCTCGCCGACGCGCAATACACATCGCCGCACCGACAGTCTGTCGGGCTCGAACCTCGAAGGGATAGATCCTCATGGCCAAAGCCGAACTCGGCGAGAAGCGCCGTTACCAGTCTTGCGCGGCTCTCTTTTACGATCTCAATCGCGTGCCAATTGTCTGCCCCAAATGCGCCGCCGCCTTTCAGGTGATCGAGATCGTGCGTTCGCCGCCAAAGCGCGCGCCGTTTCCTCGGGCCGGTTTTGTGCGGCCGGCGCCCGTCTCGCCGGCGATCGCTGACGGCGTGTCATCGACGGACCATGCGCAAGAGGGTGAAAAGGAAGACGGCGAGGCTCCCGCGGTCTGAACCGTCGTCGTCTCCGCAGCAACCTCCATTGACGTTCGGCGCCAGCGCCGAGACAGTCGCCGAGAAATTGTGACATACGCCTTCGGTTGCTCGGCGCGGGTCGCGCGACGTGCATCTAATGCCGAATTGGCCGCGGCATCGTGCGAGCGCGGTCAATTCGGCCGCCGGCCCGCCCCGCTTGCCATTGAGGGATTAACGCATATGTAGCCGACGCCCTGTTGATCGGCAGGCATGTTCTGTCTGACTTGCCCGCGGCGTCATGGTCGCGGGCCTTTTTTCAGGCCGCTCGTGCGACGACGTGCCTAATTGAATTTCGCTGGGCTTGTGCAAAATTCGCGCATGATACGAGCGCCCATCGCGAATGCCTTGATCGCATCCGTCGTCTTCGCCGAAATTTTGGGCGGTATGATGCTGTTGCTTCAGCTTCAGCGCTGAGGCTTCCTAATCGACGCTTCGATTGGTCTCGGCCACACAAGCGAAGACGCCGACGCGTCGCCGAGCGAACGACGTGCTTCGCAAGACGGCATCGGCCCCAATCGCGGTTCCCAAAAACGCGCGTTCCGCAGTTCCGATCAAGTCGCCAACTTGGCGACATGCTCGGATCGCTTCACCGCCGACACAGCCGCGAAGACAGGACAGTCGGAGCGTGCCCCCGCGTTCATTGACCAGGCAAGGAAGCGCGAATGATTAGCTTCGCGCCTTGGCATTCAGCATAACCCAGCAGGCCCTTTTTCTGAGTTCCTGTGCCGGCGGGCGCATGGCCGCTCCACACGCAGCCCTTTTTCCCGTCGGACCGATCGTTCATTGTGACCGTATAAACGCCATCTGCGATCGAGCCTTCGAACTTATAGGTTAATTCACTGCCGTTGTTCGCCTGCATCGCCGCGGCGCCGCTGAGCTGGTTTCCTTCGATGTTAACGGTCCAATTCCCCTGTGAACCTCTGACTCCCCCCAAGTTTTCCTCCGTCACGAGCCATGTTTCACTCCCGGCCAAAGTTGGGCCGCCGAGCGCCAGGACCGCCGCCATAGTAGCGAGTGTGACCTTAAGCATGGTTTCCCCCTTTTGATGCGCCACTCATGACGCTAAGGCGCTCTGGGCGTTTCCGGTTAGGATTGGCGACGCGGACCGCCTGGCTCGCTTGCCATTGAGCGTGCGACATATATCTAGCGGACTCCTTTCAATCGCCAGGAGTCAGGTCCTTGCCCGCTGCCTGCCGAAGCCGCGCGGGCTCTTCGCGTGCGACACACGAAAAAGCCCGGCCATTGCTGACCGGGCGACATGGGCCGGCTGAGCCGGTCGAGACGAAGTCGCTACTGCCGCACGACGAGCACTGAGCATTTTGCGTGGTGAACGATGGCGCCGGCGTTGGAGCCAATGAGAAACCGATCCATTCCTGGCCGGTGAGAGCCTACGACGACGACTTCGGCGCCCCACTCCTCAGCCTCCGCCAGAACCTTTTGATAGACGGGACCGAACAGCACAACGGTCGAGATTCGGCCGGTCGGGAGATCGATGCTAGCCGCTAGGACCGCGATCTCCTTCTCAAGGCCTTGCCGGATATCCTTGTCGAAATTTCCTTTGACGCTTTGACGTAGTCGAGGAAGGCGATGGGAATAAGCGTCTGCACGTTGACCAGCCTGAGTTCGCTATTGAAAGCGCTGGCGAGCGCCGCTGCTTTGTCGATCGCCTGCTTGGTCATCTCAGATTCAGTGAGATCGATCGCGACAAGAATCTTTTTGAACATCGTCGCCTCCCTGGCTGACCCTTTTAGGAAGTAAGATGCGAAGCTCTAGTGCCGAGGCAACGGTCTCTTACGCACATCTTTGCGAGCATCGTGCTCTCCGCCGTTCGAAGGCGGCGGTCCAGGAACATTGCACAGGGTCCTGCGTTTACGGTGTGAATGGCGCCGCTGGCTTTTGCCTGGTGCGACGCGTCCGATCCATCTCAAAGAGCGTGAGAGGGAGTGTTGCTGGAAGGCGACGGGCGGCGTCCTACGCAGAGGAGAGCGCAATGGCGACTGCAACCTCAAATCCGAAAATCAACCTGATATCGAGCCAGCACATCGATGGCGCGGCCGTTTACGACAAGAGTGGCAAGGAAATCGGCAAGATCGACCATTTCATGATTGATATGGAATCGGGCCGAGTTCTTTATGCGGTCGTCGAATTTTGTGGCTTCATGTGCCTGCATCCCGGTCATCATCCATTGCCCTGGACATCGCTGAAATACGACAGAGACTGTCGTGGCTACTTCACGGATGTCACTCAGGACTTGGTTGAGAGCGCGCCAGACTACACCGAAGAAAGTTGGTTGGATCGCGAGTGGGAGACGCGCGTGCACCAGCATTATGCTGCTCGGCCCTATTGGCAGGAAGGGGCAGCCGCGACAAGGTGAGAGAAGAGAGTGCTCAATAAGCCTCAGTTAAGGCGTTGACGCATCTGGAAGCAGCAGAAGTAGCCAAGCCCGCAACAAAAACGCCCCGCCGTTACATCCACGGTCGGGCGTTCGCGACGGCGACGCCCGAAGCGTGGTCGAGGGGAAATCCGAGCATGCGGCGATACTTCGCTGCCCGTCGGCGATCGCGGCTACACGCTTTGCGGCCGGACGCAAGCGCGGGCCCGGCAGGCCGGCTCGATCGCTCCCGCGCGCTATCATCGCGTCGCCATCTGCGCTGGGCCCGCACCCTGGCGCGGCTAGGGTGACGAGAGGCATCCAACTCTCGTCGCCCGACCCGCGCACCACGCGAGGCAGCGCGCTCAGCTGGCAGAGGCGTCGACGGCCTTCCCGTTTTCTCGGTTCGGGCGCCGCACAGGACCGCTGCCTAAAGGTTCAGAACCTCGGTCCCAAGTATTTTCCGAACCAGCAAATAGGGGCCGGCGCACACACCGCTTATCCGCTGCGCCAGAGCGCATAGGCGAAGGTGATCACAAAAACCACGAAGAGCGCGACGCTCGGCCAATCGTAGCGCTCGCGAAGCGGCAATTTACGCCACTCACGTTCAGCGTCACGATCCCGGTTATCCTGCCCGCGCCAGCCCATGAACGATATTAGGCGAGTTTCTGGAGCCGCGGAAGCGATGCCACCCCCGCCCTCCGCCCCGCCGCTGCGGATCCGCAAGGCCGCCGAATCCTTCGTTGTCGAAGATGAGAACGGCGGCGCTCGCCTATGTCTATTTCGAGGAAGATCCGAGCCGACGCGGGCTCGTCAATCGGCTCTCTGGCGTCGACGCGAGCAGTGGCGCAGACGATAGCGCGGGCTTTGTCGGAGGTCTCCAGCACGTGAATTTTTCATGAAGTTGCAGAACGATTGTTCCGGGCTGGTAGCGCCCAAGGGGCGCAGCGTCAACGGAGTCGCCCATGCAACGCATTGTTTCCAGCTTTAGAATCTTCGCTGCATCGGCTGCGGTTCGCGTCCTTGGAGAGTTGCCGACGCGTGTTATCAGGCGCGTAAGGACTGCGCCCGAGGCATTTGTCGACGCGATAGAGCGCCTTGCGAAGTATTAGGAGGCGCACTTTGAGGAGCGGAAAACGCCAGCCGATCCATCCCTGGTCGGGGCGTTTCACGTGCACCTCTCCCGCACGAAAAGCCCGGCCATTTCTGACCGGGCTGAGGAACCAAGGAATTGCCGGCACACGCGGTGCCGGCGCATGCTTGTGAGATAGGGGCAAGCGCCCGGGACCGCAAGCTGCATTCCGCATGAAAAAGCCCGGTCGTCGCCGGCCGGGCTGGAAGTTAAGCCTAAAAGCGCCGACCCGGATGGCCCAACGCACGCCAAGTGTAGGCGCGTGAAGCCATCGAAGCAACCACCCGGGGGGCTTGTGCGATTGCTCCCGCGCGCTATCTCTGTCCGCCATCTGCGCCCGGGCCGCACCCTGGCGCGGCTAGGGCGACGAGAGGGGCATACATCTCTCGTCGCCCGATCTAGACGACAGGCTCATCCAATTCATGCGCCAGTCATCAAATGTCGTGGAATATCTCTCCCCGTTCCAGCGAGGAACGCTTACAGGAGGACATTTTGATGAACCGGAGAATTTTCGCACTCGCGTTGGGTTTGGGCGTTGCAGCATTCATCATCGCGCCCCGTGTCGCACTCGCAGAGGATCATTTGGCCGAGGCGATCAGCCATACCAAGGAAGCGATCGACCACGGCAAACAAGGTCATGCAGATGTGTTGGTGACGCATGCCGAAGCCGCGCTCAAACACGCTGAAGCGGCGGACAAAGCGAAGAAGAATGAGCACACCAAGGAAGGAATTACGCATCTGAAGGCGTCAATTACGGAAGGCAAGAAAAAGGACGCCAAAGCCGCGACCGGACACGCCGAAGAGGCGTTGACCCATCTCGAAGCGGCTAAGAAATAATCCAAACAACAAAAACGCCCCGCCGTTACATCCACGGTCGGGGCGTATGGCGTTGGGAGCGAATTCCGGCGCTCGGCGTCATGTCCGGGCGCGAGCCGCGCGTCAACAGACCCGATGTCGGCGATGACGATCCTACGCTGATTGCCGAGATTTTTGAGACCCGCGATTTTTAGGCGGAAAGTGCCTTGTGCCCCTCTTCGGAAGTCCAAGCCTCAATCAAGTTCGGCCCGTCGTAAAGTTCCACGCGGTGGCTGTCGGCTAAACCTCTATAGCGCGCGACGGCTCCGCCGAAGGAACTCCATGCCTGACTCGCACCGTGGTCTCGCAGTGTTCCGACTTGTTTGTCCTTTTTCCAGATGACGATGTTGTATCGAGGCTCGCTTGATCGATCGCCGTTCATTGTCGCGCTCCTAAATTCGAATCGCGTGAGACAATGCTCTCACGTTCGATGAGTCAGGATGATGGCGGCTTTGAGAACTTTCTGGCAGCCGAACTGCGCCCCGACGGTATCGCAAGCGCTAAGCCGCCAATGTAGGACAGCCGGCTTAGCTTGTTTGGTCGACGCGCCGCATCAACCCGACTTTCGGAGATATCGCCGATAGAAAAGGCCCCGCCGATGACGACGAGGCCTACGCCAAGTGAAATTGATGTTGTTCAACGTGACAATATTTGCTCTATCTGCGCCTTGGGTCAATCGGGCGCGTCCAAATTCCTTCAAAATTTTACGAACTTAGACGGGCTCGGTGTCATAATCGGTTCGCCGATGTCGGCCTCCAGAGCGCCGGCAATCTCGAGCAAGCAGTTTGAAGCGCTATGAAGCTTCTCCAGCAGGCCAACCTATCTTGCTGACAGGTCGTTGTGTTCAACTGGCGAAAGCGTTGTCCGCTTCGCGCCATAAGCCGCAGCCCGGCTGATTGTCACGGAGGACGGGAGCGGAAAGGGCCTCGACTCAAGAGCGATCCAAGAGCTGGCTGAGCGGCTCTTTGTGCGGTGAGCCAAAGCTCCGCAGTGCCGCGCGCGGATTCAATGCGGACGACGATCATTGGGGTTACCAATGCGTTTTGGCCGGAACGAGCGCGAAGCTAAACGTCCGCTTCGCGGCGCGTAGCCAAAGTGAGGTCAGGACATCGCTTACAAAAGAGGCGTCGCGGAGAGGAAAAAAAATTGAGTTTTTAGGCGCGGTCTCGCTACGCGGCTTCTCAGTCATTAGACGCCGGTTTGATCAGTCTAGCATTGTGCGTGCGTCAGCGCCCGGTGAGTCGGTAAACCAACAATCCGACATACTCCTTCACCGCAACATTCAACAACTCGAGGTTGCGTCCCAAATCTCACCCGATGTCGTCAGTAAACCGGCCGGAACGAAAATCTACGGGGAATGGAATAATGTGCCGCCAACCGGCAAGCTTGAAACTCCGCAGCGCTCGAGGCATGTGAAATGCGCTGGTCACCAAAACCCAGTTCTCATAGGGGCTTGGGCTGACCAACTCAAAGCTCAATTTGGCGTTTTCCGCAGTATTGCGCGATGCGCGCTCAAGAATGAGACGTTTGGGGTCAAGACCTTGCTCTTCGAATAATTGTTCGGCGATTTTAGCTTCTGATTGGTCAGCCTTGCCAAGGTCGCGCAGGCCGCCGCTACCGCCAGTGAAAAGAACGCGCGCATGCGGAAAGCGTCTTGCTAGTGCGAGCGCCGCCATATAGCGCTCTCCGGCTTCGTTCAGCAGCGGCTGACCCCAGAGAGCTGACTTACGCGCGTCTTCCGCGCCGCCGAGCACGATGATCCCTTCGACAAGAAAAAGCTGCGGATTGGGCGTGAAGCGCCCTTCCAGGGGCCGAAGCAGAAGCTCACCCAGTGGGAAAACCGCCATCACGACCGTAAAAGCGAAGGTCAGCATAACAGTGATCCGGGCCGACCTATGGCGTCCTCGAGAAAGTGCGAACCAAGTGAGCGCCAGACCAAAAACGATCCATGTTTCCGGCTCGATGATTGGCCAGATCAGCTTTGAGGCTATGAAGAATGCCGAGTCCCTTGTTCTCGCCAAAATTTCCGCAAGCAAAAAGTCCACTCCTCCGCCGAAAATGGATTGGATCTGCCAGGCATCTACGACCCCGACCAACGTAATTCCTTAGGGAAGAAGTCGGCGGTTTTGAAGGGACTTTCGGATGTTGAAACGACTCTTCGTTTGGCCCACTACATGGCCTTCAGCCTGGCCAAAACCTGAGCAGCCATTTCTTCTCGCCAGGTAAGAAGGGAGTCGGGCGGCCATTCACCCAGTCGTCATGTCCGAAATTATAGTATGGCGACAGCGGGTGCCCACTCTGGCCGGTCGGCATGTGAAAAACGCCTTTGTCCTCGTGTCCCGGCGCCACGACGAAGCGCTCCGCAGCGCCAAAGCCCGGACCAGAAACGCGGGGCTGATAGATGTCGCCCGCCAAAGGCTCGTCAGGCGGGTCGAGCAAGAGTCCGAGCGCGGGGACGGCCGAGGCCAAAGCATGCTTGATCGCAGTGTGGCTGAACGCCCCCCAGGTGAATGCTTGCAGTTTGCCACCGGCCTCGCTCTCGATCTCCAAGAGCAGTTTGGCGAGAGCCGCATCAATGACTTCGTCCCAGGTGGCGAAACCAGGCGGGACGAGGTGTCCAGGCCGTTCGCTGATTAGTCGCCAGGACGGTTCGTCGGCTTGAGGCGTCGCAAAGCGGCGCGCATGAGATCCCGCCTGCGGCGTTGCGATGACTGGCGTCGCCGCCGTGTAGCTGTCGTAGATCGACGCGATCAATTGATGCCGGAAGCTGCGCACGAGGCGATAGCCGATGGAATCGGGTGTCGCGCGGCCGCCCCAATTTTCGACCTGGAAAACGAGACCAGCATAGCGAGACTGATCCATCCGACTGCGCAACGACTGCAGCATGAGGTCCCGCCAACGCTCTAAAACCAATCCGCGATCGTCGAGCGCAATCGCGAGGAGGTCCCGCTCCTCGAAGCGCGGCTTCGCGAAAAGACCGTCTCTGATCTGCTTTGTGCGGGCGCCATGCGCATATCCACCGAACCCGAGCTTTTGCAGCGCCTCTCCTCGGTCGTGTCCCCAGTGATGGTGTAGCTGGGTGGGAGCAAGCCGTTCGCGACGCGCGCTTTTCATAGCGCCGTAGCGAGCGAGCGGCTTGCGGTGGTCATCGACGATTCGCCGGTAGGATCGGGTTGCGAGACTCTAACGCAACCGAGGAACCGCCGATGACCGATGAGATGATGAACCTGCGCGCGCTTGTGGAAAAGGCGCCCGACGCGGATATTTTGCGCGAGATGATCGGCTTCGCCGCCGAGCGGCTGATGGAGATCGAGATCGGCGCGCTGACCGGGGCCGCCTATGGCGAAAAGAGCGCCGAGCGCCTCACCCAGCGCAACGGCTATCGTGAGCGGACCTGGGAGACGCGCGCCGGCGCCGTGGAACTGCGTATCCCCAAACTGCGCAAGGGCAGTTACTTTCCCGGCTTTCTGGAGCCGCGCCGGATGGCCGAGAAGGCGCTGACCGCCGTCATTCAGGAAGCCTACATCCAGGGCGTTTCGACGCGCTCGGTCGACGATCTCGTCAAGGCCATGGGCATGAGCGGCGTCTCCAAGAGTCAGGTGAGCCGGCTGTGCGAGGAGATTGACGAGCGGGTGACGGCCTTCCTCGAGCGGCCGATCGAAGGCGACTGGCCATACCTCTGGATCGACGCGACCTATGTGAAAGCGCGCCAGAACGGCCGCGTCGTCTCGCTGGCGACGATCATCGCGGTGGGCGTCAACGCCGACGGCAGGCGCGAAGTGCTCGGCATGGATATCGGCCTCTCGGAGGCCGAGACCTTCTGGACCGAGTTCCTGCGCAAGCTGCGTCGCCGGGGACTGCGCGGCGTCAAGCTGGGCACCTCCAATAACCTGGCTTTTCGTGACTGGGTGTTGGGCGTGAGGCGGCTCGAGGCCATCCTTCCGGGGAGAATCGGTTCATGGGCTTCGAAAGCGGCGTCGCCCGGTGAGCGGCGCCGTCTTTGCCGCTAATTTTGCTACGCAGGCGCCCCTCTCTCGCGCAGCCAGACGAAGCGGCGCATGTTGTAGGCGAGATTGGCGAGCCCGATCTTGAGCCGCGCCCGCGCCAGGCCGATTGTTCGCACGAACAGGCCCATCAGCCCTTTCTGATGCGCGAACACATGTTCGACGGCGCTGCGCACTTTCGACTTCTGCGCATTGGCGATGCGCGTTCGCTCCGGCATCGGCTTGCCCTTGGGCTTCTTGCGATGAATGCGCGAGACGAAGCCGCGCCGCGACAGCATCGCTTCATTCTTCGCCGAGCGATACGCCGTGTCCGCATAGACCTCGCTCGCCGTGTTGGTTTTGTCGAGCACATCCTCCAGCCGCGCGCCGTCATGCGCGGCAGCGTGCGTCGCCGTCCATTTGCGGATCAGCCCATGCGCCCGGTCGATCGACACATGGTTCTTGTATCCGAATGCGGGGATGGCGAGATCGACCGGCGGAACAGAGCCGTCCTCCTCCCGCACTTTGGCTTTCGTATATTTGACCGTCCAACGCGCATCGCGATCTTTCTGTGCGAGCTTCGCCGGCTTGTCCTTCCAGCCCTCTGGAATGCGGCCGTCCTTGATCGCCTGCTTCTCGCCGTTCGTATTGCGCTGCTTGGGCGCGGCGACAATCGTGGCGTCGACGATCTGGCCCGACATCGCGAGAAAGCCGGCCTCGCGCAGCGCTGCGTCGAACTGCTCGAACAAGCGGTCGGCCGCATTTGCCTTCTTCAGCGCCTCGCGGAACGTCCAGATCGTATTGGCGTCGGGAACCGCGTCGGCCAAACCCAATCCGAGAAAGCGCATGAACGACAGGCGGTCCTTGATCAGATATTCGCAGCGCTCGTCCGACAGAGAATGCATTGCTTGCAGGATCAGCACCTTGAACATGAATACATGATCAAATGGCGGACGCCCGCCCTTGGAGCGGTCGGCCCGCGGGACTGCCGCCTCCAGCGCCGCCCGGAACATCTCGAAATCGACAAGCGCCTTCACGCGCTCCAGATCGTCGCCCTTCGCCGACAGCTCAGCCAGCCGTTCGTCGACATCAAAAAATCCGGGCGTTCCCTTCGCCATGGCCGCGATCCCCTTGCGACATGACCAAGTGAATCAACTCAACGCCGATTTGGCCAGAGGTTTTTGGAGGCGTCCAGCTTGTCGTCTCCGACGCGCATGAAGGGCTGAAGGCCGCGGTCGCCAAGGTTCTGCAATCGACCTGGCAGCGCTGTCGCGTCCACTTCATGCGCAATGCGCTCGCTCATGCCGGCAAGAGCGGCCGGCGCGTCGTCTCCGCCTTCATCGCCACCGCCTTCGCACAGGAAGACGCCGAGTCTGCGAAAGGCCAATGGCGCAAGGTCGCCGACCAGTTGCGGCCAAAGCTGCCGAAACTTGCGGCCTTCATGGACGACGCCGAGGCGCACGTGCTCGCCTATATGAGCTTCCCCGCCGCCCATCGTGCCAAGCTGCACAGCACGAACCCGATCGAACGGCTGAACGGCGAGATCAAGCGACGCACCGAGGTCGTCGGCATCTTCCCCAACGAAGCCGCCATCACCCGCCTCGTCGGCGCGATCCTGCTGGAACAGAATGACGAATGGGCCGTCCAGCGCAGCCGCTACATGACGCTGGAAACAATCGCGCCCTTGAGCGATGATCCCATCGTCGGGCTGCCTGCCGTGGCCGCCTGATCAACCCGGCCCAGACCGGCAAGCGTGATGACTGCGATCAGTTACACCACGCGCAGGGACACGATCCTCTCCTCCGACAACGCGCGCATTGGCGGTCCAAATCCGCCGGTTTTCGGGATTGAAAAGAGTTGGCGTTTCCTGCGGCGTAAGAAAGCCATTCCAACCCTTATCGCCACCCGCCCATGATGCAGGCGTGCGTCCGTCATGTCCGAAGCGGCGCGGTATGGCGCTCGTCACTGTCCAGCCGACGTTTCCGTCGGCGTCGCCCACCACGATATTTTGATGCGGTATGCCCATCCGATGCGCGATGTCGAGCGCTTCGCGCGCGCTTCGTGCGCGCTCTAATTCAAGAGAGCCTTGAAGATTGATGGCGATCGGATCATGGGCGACCCAGCGATAGGCGAGCTTGCGCCCCTTGGAATCCGACCCAATCACGGGCCCCCAAACGCTTTCCTCAACCATCAAGCTTTCGCTATTGGCGCAGGTGGCGCACAGCAGCTCTTCGATGCGATCCAGCTCCTTAGGGCCGTCCTGCGTTCGATAGCGATTTGTGTCTCCACCCGCCGGTTCGAGAACAACGACATCGCTTGTGTCCACCATGCTGTTTGTGAATCCCCATGCCACACGGCCATTGCTGCCGGCGACGACGGTCGGTGCGCCCGGCAGGGTCACGCCAGTGATGTCAAGCCACGGATCTTCCACCTTCAGCCGCGCCCTGAACCAGACGTTGGGTTCGCGCAGGCCCAGATGCATGTCGTTTTCGACGATCGCCGCGCCCCGCAGTCGCATCGCCGCTTCTGGCGTCTGTTGGCTTCGATCCAATACGCAAGCGACTTCGTCGATAGACATGACGTGCTCGATGGGAATGCAGCTCTCAATCGCGTCCAAAATTCGGTGGTGATATTCGACATAGAGTTTCGGCCGGGATTGGACCACGATCAACTCCGGGCACATCTTCCTGGCTTCGCCGATATTGGTTCCGGTCTTCACGCCATACGCCTTCGCCTCGTAACTGGCGGCGATCGCGCAGGTCGTATTCGATAGAAGGGGAGCGACTGCTATTGGCTTACCCCGCAGGTCCGGGTTTTCCTGCTGCTCACAGGACGCAAAATAGCTATTGAGGTCCGCGACCAGCCAACGCAGACGGGGCATATTGTTGGTCGAGGCTTTGAGCAGGCCCATACTTTGCCGCCCCCTCATGTCCTGGCGAATGCCTTGCCAGTCGTTCTTGCCGCCGAAATCTGTCTGTCCTCGCAACGACTCGCGGCGATCATGATCCTCGCGCAAGCCATCGCGTCGGATAAGGCTTCATGGTGATTGAGCTCAATCTCAAGTCTCTCACAGACGTTCGAAAGCTTCGTCGGATAAATGCCCCATGTCCGTCGAGCAACTTGTACGGTGCACTGAAATGGCTGTGATGGCATAGGAATCCCATAGGTTGCGCAACACGCTTGCAGGACCTTTTTGTCGAAGGCGGCATTGTGCGCAGCGAGAAATGTGGCCCCGCAAAGAAGCGATTCGACCTTTGACCAAATCTCTCCAAAATCGGCTTCCTTGGCCACGTCCTGCCAAGTCAGGCCATGGATATAGGTGAAGACAAATTCTTTCGTCGGCGGCTTGATCAAATGCACCGCTTTATCGACGATCATGCCGTCAACCACTTTCACGACGCCAAGGGCGCAGGCGCTGTTGGGTAGATAATTTGCGGTTTCGAAATCAATCGCTACGAAATTCATTGCCGTTCTCGGCCGCACGCTGAGAGCCATCTTGGATGGCGAAACCATTTCCTTGTTTCCTTTGCCGCAGCAAAGACCGTCAACCAGTCGCCTTGATGACGCTTTTCCTTGCATAGGCCCGAAGCGCAACGAGAAATTTTTCGCGGCTTTGTCCCATGGCGGTTCTCTTATTTCGGGGTTGGCTCAGGTAAACCTTTTGCTATCCTCGCAGAGCTCGGAAAAATCACAGCCTAGCTCTGGCGCCGGGTGACGTTTTACCTGGGCCGTAGGCTGTTCTAATCCCCCGGCGTCACCGCGGCAATGATCTGAGGCTTTCCCCTGAGCTCAGACACGGTCGTTTAGTGAGGAAAAATGCCCCAGGTGGATCTCAATCGAGAGCTATCCGATCAGGATTATGATGCGCTTGCCGCGATTCTCTCGCGCGTTATTGGCGGCAGGGTTCCAAATCTGGAGGCGCTCGACGGCTTTCTGACAGCCCTCGTCATTTGCCCTGAGCTCGTTCGGCCCAGCGAATTCGTCCCCTTCATTCTCTCCGGAAAGACCGAGGATGACGACCTTGTCTTCGAATCTGTTGAAGAGGCTGAAGGATTTTATGGCCTCTTGATGCGCTATTGGAATCAGATCAATCGCGCGTTTCACGAAGACGATGTTTATATGCCATATCTGCTTGAAGATGTGGAAGGCGTTGCACACGGAAACGAGTGGGCGAAGGGCTTTCTCGAAGGCACGCGTTTTCGCTATGACGCCTGGCAGGAAATCATCCATGATGAGGAGCGGAGCGGTCCATTCGTTCCAATCTGGGCGCTTGCTTACGAGAACGCCGAGGATCCGTCGCTTCGACCCTATAAGGAACCGCTATCAGTGGAAAAGCGGCAACAGCTGCTCGTGGCGATGATCGCGGGGGTAAAACATCTGTACGACATATTTCGACAGGATGCCGCGACTAGCCGTGCTCCGCATGCGCGCCCCTCTTCCCAAAAAGTTGGTCGCAATGACCATTGCCCCTGTGGCTCAGGAAAGAAATTCAAGAAATGCTGTGGCCAGATTACGTTTCATTGAACCCCAAAGCTATGGAGAGAGCATGATGGCTGACGACGCGAACCGGCCGCTCAACACATGGTGTGTTGGGGAAGAGGAAATTCGAATTCCGGATAAATCACTACAGGCTGCCGTGGAGTGGGCAGTCGTTTTTGAAAGACGGTTAAAAGAGAAGACTGTGGAATCAAATTCCCTGCTTGAGGAGTTGCGTGTCGCTCGTATTACCGCCGCCGTAACCGGCCAAATTTACGTAGAGGCATGGCACAAGCGCGGCGACATTGACCACAAGTTGGATCGGGGCGAAGAACTGATGCCACTATGGGAGGCCCGAGCATGAAGCGTCTCTGGCTCGTGCGGCTTGGTAAGCACGGTGAACAAGAAGCACATGCTCTTGATACAGGTGAGCTTGTCCTCGGTTTTCGTGTTGGGGACCTTATAACAGCCAAGGATCGTGAGGCCGTCCTGAAGCTTGTCGAGCAGGCGATGCCTGACGAGAAACACAAGACGCAGCTCAATTTCGCTGCACAGCTCAATCAGTTTAGCAACACGATCCAGACCGAAGACCTCGCTGTTGTCCCTTTAAAAACCTCGGGGAAAATCGCAATCGGTGAGATCGCCGGACCGTGTAAAATGACGGCGGAAGGATACCCCATGCGCCCTGTCCGCTGGCTCAAACCGGACTTGTCGCGGGATGATTTCCGGCAAGACCTTCTTTACAGCTTTGGCGCCTTCATGACTGTATGCGAGATTAGCCGTAATGATGCGCTTCAACGTGTTGCTGCGATCCTCAAGACGGGTCGCGATCCCGGATGGGAGAGCCGTGTTTCGGTAACCCCACGCCCGCTCGCATCAACTGACACCCCGAGTGGCGAAGACGTGGAGGTCGATCTTGAGGAGATCGCACGCGACCAAATCGAGCGGCGCATTGCTAGTGCCTTCGCTGGCCACGACTTCACGCGACTGGTTGGCGAAATCCTGAAAGCGCAAGGGCATGTTGTAAACATCTCACCCCCGGGTCCCGACCAAAGTGTTGACATTACCGCGGGTCGCGGAGGCCTTGGTTTCGAACCGCCCCGGCTTGTCGTTCAGGTCAAGTCTGGTGACTTCGTTGCGGACCAACCGACGCTTCAGGCGCTGATTGGCGCAGTTCACGACACCAGTGCCGATCAGGGTTTGCTCGTTTGCTGGGGTGGGTTTAAGCGGACCGTTGAGCAGCGTCGTAACGAGCTTTTCTTCCGCATCCGTCTTTGGGGACGGACCGAGATACTCGCGGCGCTTTTCGAGGTCTACGACCGACTGCCGGAACAGCTTCGCGCTGAATTACCACTACGTCGAACCTGGATGCTCGTTCCAAAAGATGAAGAGGTGGGCGCGTAATGGTACGCCCGCGCCGCAATGCGCGCAGCGGCAGGCTAAGCGTCGGTGGCGGACGACATAAGGCTTGACCGGCGGGATCTCGATCTCATCATATTCGCCAATCAATTCCATGTCGGCGTTCGGCGACACAGACCCGCCGCATAGGTCGCAACGAGTTGGTCTGTGGTCGCGGAACTCATCGGGATTGTCGGCCAGCCGACGATTGTGCGGCTCATGTCCAAGCTTCGCCCCGCCAGGACGGGAGTTCTCGCGTTTCTCTTTCTTGTCAGTCGAGGGAGGCTTCGACGAATTGCGCGACGTCTTATCCGGTCGTTGAAGCTGGATCACCAGCTCAATCAACTCGTCCTTGCTCAGGCGCTGCAAATCAGTGCGATCCATGCGCGCATGGATTCAGAGATCGGAGTCCGTGGCAAGGAGGACGCGCAAACCAGGAGCCGCGCCCTCGATCGGCACCCTAAAAAAGGGGGTGGGTAATTGCTGTTGTCGAGACCTTCCAAGATCGAAGCTGAAACGCCCTTCCAATCGCGTTCGAGACGGCGCGCGAGATTACGAATGAGCTTTTCGGCTTTGTCGGCGTCGTCCAGTTCCCAGGCTTGCCGCAAGACGCGCTTCACCGGCGCGCCTTGTGAATCTGGCAACGCTGGATCGCCGCATCGCGTCCGAAGGTCCGCCGGTTGGACAGTGCTTTCGAGCCGTCGATGATGAAGATCCGCGGCGCGCTGGGATCGAGCCCACGCTCGACGAGATTGTCGATGAGCGCCTTCACGGTCGTCGCGTTTTCCGTCGCGCCCTCGACGAGGCCGAGCGGGTGTTTGTCGCGGTTCGCGTCGACGCGGATCGCCGCGACGAGGATCAGGTCCTCGTCCATGTGAATGCCGTCGATCTGGATCGCCAGCAGATCGAGATCATCGAGCCTGCTTTCCATCCACGCCTTCATGCGCGAAGCCGACAGCGCGACGAAACGGCGGGACGTCGCCGACTTCGACAGCCCGGCCCCCTCGGGCGACGGAACGTCTCCTTGAGGCAGGCAGGCGAACCAAGACCTTCGGGAGTGTTGCCATGCCTGTAAATGCCGATGTTAATTTCCCCAGAAGCGCCGGAGTAAAATTCCCCAGTTGGCGGGCGTGGCGATCAGCCGAGGTCTTGATCGGCGCCTCCGTTTTTTGGCGGGCGTCCGCGACGACGCAGGGTCGGCGGGATTGGCGCGGGTTGGATGCTGGCTTTCGTCCGAACATGTTCGGGCAAGAGGTCGGCGTGCTCGCGCAGGCGATAGCTCGAGCCTTCGATCTGGAAGACGACGGCGTGATGCAGGAGACGGTCGAGGAGCGCCGTGGCGACGACTGGATCGCCAAAGATCTCGCCCCATTCCGCGAAGCCGCGGTTCGAGGTGAGGATCATGGCGCCCCTTTCATAGCGGGCGTTGACGAGCTGGAAGAACAGATTGCCGCCGCCGGGCGTAACCGGCAGATAGCCGATCTCGTCGACGATCAGCAGCGAGAAGCGGCAGAAGTAACGGATCTTCTCCCGCAGCGCCCCTTCGCGTTCGGCCTTGGCCAATGTTGTGATGATGTCGGCGAGGCAGGCGAAGTAGACGCTGCGGCCGGCTTTAACCGCCTCGACGCCGAGCGCCAGGCTGAGATGGGTTTTGCCTGTGCCGGGCGGTCCGATGAGATGAACCGCTTCGGCGCGATCGATGAACTGCAATTCGGCGAGCGCCATGACGCGGCTCTTGTCGAGCGACGGCTGGAAGGCGAAGTCGAAGCCGGCGAGCGTCTTGACGGCGGACAGGCGCGCCATCTGGAGCGCCATCCGGACGCGGCGGTTCTCGCGTAGCGTCAGTTCTTCGGTGAGCAGAATGTCGAGCGCGTCGAGCGCCGTAGTCTCGCCACGCTCGATGCCGCGCAGGGTGATGTCGAGGATTTCGAGGGCGCGCGGCATTCTCAGGCCGACGAGATTGCGTTTGACGCGGTCGATGACGGCGGAGGGCGTTGCATTCATCGTGAGCCTCCCTGCATCGCCAGCCGGCGCCCCACCGCGTCATAGAAGGCCAGCGGGCGTCTCGCGGCGTGATCGCCGGCGCGCAGCATGAGGGACGGCAATGCGTCGGGCGGCCGGCGACGATACGCTTGCAACGGCATTCTGCGATGCGCCGGATCGAGACGTTTTTCGCCGCGGCCTTCGAGCGGCGCATGGGCGGCGATCAATTCGCCGTCCTCGAAGATGCGGATGGCGTCGGCGAAGACATGGACATCAAGGACGCGTCGCCGGGTCGTGTCCGGGACGCTGTAGAGATTGCCGCCGACGCTGACCATGCCTTCATGCGACGCGCGCCGCTCGAGCCGAAGCACCGCCTGATAGGGCGTCGACGGCACCGGCTTGAGCGACGCCTTCTCTTCGGCGAAAGCCTCATCGACGACGCGCCTGGTCGTGGCGTGGACCCTCGGATTGGCGATCGTATCGAGCCAGATTCGGAGCTGGGCGTTCAGGTCATCAAGATTGCGGAAGGCGCCGCCGAGGAAAAAGTCTTCCCGGATGTAGCGGAAGGGCCGCTCAACCTTGCCCTTCGTTTTGGCGCGGTAGGGTTTGCAGGCGCGCGGCTGAAAGCCGTAATGGCGCGCCAGATCCAGTAGCGCGCGATTGTAGACAACGAGGCCATCCGGGTCTTCCCCGATAACGGCCGTCTTCATGCGATCGTAGAGGATCTCGCGCGGGACGCCGCCGAGCGCCTCGAAGGCGGCCATATGGCAGCGTAGGACGCTTTGCATATCCTGGTGCAGGACGAAGCGCGCCCAGATGAAGCGGGAATGCCCCAGGACCATGGAAAAGAGCCAGACGATCCGCTTGACGCCGAGCTCGTCGAGGAACTCGACATCGAAGCGGGCGAAGTCGACCTGAGCCTGTTCGCCAGGCGGCGTCTCGAAGCGCACCTCGAAGCCTTTCGAGCGCGGCGGCCGAAGTTCGCGCAGGAAGTCGGTGACCGCAGTGTAGCCGCCGGCATATCCGCGATCCTTGATCTCTCGCCATAGCCGGCGGCCGCTCAGCGCCGGATAGGCGACGAGGCGCTCCCGCAGATAGGCCTCGAAAGTTGCGATCGCGCGTTCGCGCGGCGGCCGCGCCTTGTAGCTGGGCGCCGTCAGCCCCGCGGCGATGTGCTTGCGGACGGTCTTCCGGTCGATTCCGAGCTGGCGCGCGATCGCGGACACAGAGACGCCCTGACGATGTAATTCCAGGATCATGACAATTTCCCCGAGTTTGATCACCGAGCCCTCCCTTCCGCCAAGGGGAGCAGCATCGGCGAGTCGGCGCCGCCCGGCCTTCCAGGGCATGCCCTGGAAGGCCGGGCGTCACGAAAACTGGGGATTTTTCAATCGGCACATTTGGGGAGTTTACGACCGGCACTCACACCATGCCAGGCTATTCGCATCTGCTTGATGATGAAAGAGACCAGATTGCCGTGATGCGGGCGGCTGGCCATTCGGTCAGCGCGTAGGGCCGCCAGCATCCCGTGGGTCGATGGGGCGTACGCCTTCCAAATTAGCCGGCCGATCAAGTTCTCTTCGCTCGGCGGGCGAAAGACGGGTTCGACATAGCGGATCGGGACAGTGGTCATGCGCGAGTGACGGGATTTACGGAACGGGCGCCGAGGAACAACGACCGAATTTAAGGCCACGAAAGCGATAAGCGGAAGCCTCTACAAGCAGACGCCCGTTCGCGGCATGCCAAAGCGTTTCAAACCTGGCGCGCGACACATTAAGACGAAGCGCCCTTGCTAAGAAGCAGTATCGCGCGCTGAAATGTGGCAAACAGGTATTATCGTAACGACAGACATCTATTTTAAGCTAATTTTGGCGCATGCAAGCTCTACAACTGCTTTGGCGTTGCAAATTATAGTGTATTTTAAGGCGCTTGACGCGGCGGCGCTGCTAGACTATACTTGTAACAACTGGCGGAAAAAGCGAGGCTAACGCTTAGCATCACCAACGCCATGGTGACATGTGCAAGGGCGCTGCGGCGCCTTTTGCGATTCATGGAGGGCGCACCTGACGTAACCTGAGCTTTTCAATCGACGAAATCGAAAGCCTAAGCGGCTCACAGGCCGCAATGACCGTCGGCGACGAGGGCAACATCACCCTGAAAAGCCGCCGGCCGTAACCATCATCCCTTGCCATCGAAAGCTTGTGCAAGCCGACGCCCTGGGCGGAGGTGGATGACTCACGCCCTGGCGTCATCAATGGAGACGCCAATGCTTGGCAAACAGGCCAAAATCATCTCGCCTGAAACCCTTGCGCGTATGCTCGATTACGCCAGCCAAACAAGGCAACCAAAGCGTGACGCCGTCATCGTGCTGTTGTCGGTGAAAGCCGGACTCAGGTCATGTGAAATCGCCGGCCTGCAATGGTCAATGGCGATGACCGACAATGGCGACATCGCCGATGTCATCGATATTCGCAGCGCCATCGCCAAAAAGGGGTCGGGGCGACGCATTCCCATGCACCCCAGCCTGCAACAGGCGCTGGGGGAATTGTGGCCAGTGAGGACATCCGACGTTCATATCGTCGCCTCGAACCGTGGCGGCCCCATGCGCCCCAACAGCATCGTCAATTGGTTCGTGACGATGTTTCATGACCTCAATCTCGAAGGCTGCTCATCGCATTCAGGCCGACGCACCTTCATCACCGCCGCCGCGAAAAATGTGCATCGAACCGGAGGAAGCCTGCGCGACGTGCAGTTGCTCGCCGGTCATCAGTCCATCGAAACCACCCAACGATACATCGACGGCGACAGCCAAAGTCAGCGTCAACTGGTGAACCTGTTGTGACGCGAAGGTCGCCGCTCGCCGAGTCATCGTCGCTGACTCCAACGAACCGAGCTTTCATCGCGAGGGAAAGGTCATGGGCAAAGCCGATCAACCACAGTCGCCCGAAAATTACACTGCTCGGGTGCGCGCGCTTAATGACACCCTGCGCACCACCCTGACCGGGGGCAAAGTGATGATAACGCGAGGGGTGGCGGCGCTTGAGGCCGAGGTTCTGCACCAAATCACCGACGCCCTGCGCGCCTACGATGATTTTGACGCCGACAACGACCCCTATGGCGAACACGACTTTGGCATGATCACTGTGGCAGGCCACGAGCTGCTGTTCAAAATCGACTACTACGACCGCGACCTTGCCCACCACTCAAAAAACGCCGCCGACCCCAATGTCACGAAGCGCGTGCTCACCATCATGCTCGCCGACGAATATTGAGCCACGGGGGAAAGCGGCATGCCAAATTTTCGCGTGAAGCTCGGCGCGTCGCTGCTTGAATCAATGACCCTGGCGACGGTCGAAGCCTTCAACTTTCGCGGCCCCCAATCGAGCAGTAAATGTGGGGTCGAAACCTATGGCTACATCTGGGGAAGCAAGAAGGCTTACCCGGACGGCCAAATCGCTTTTTTCCTCGACAAGCTCAGCGTCAGCCTCAGCGCCAAACGGGCGGCGTTGAGCGTTGTACCCAACCGTCGCGCCGGCAAAATCAAGGACGAACTGTTCAGGCAGTTGGCCCCTCACCAAACGCTACTCGCCGACTTTCATAGCCATCCCTACCCAAGTCACAAGGCCGTGGCGCAAAAGCTCGGGTTCGATTTTTCCGAAACCGATTTTGACGATTTCCTTAACGACGACTTCCTATGGGAAAGCGCCGACAACACCCCGATCATGCTGGTTCAATCCATATGCCGCCGCGAGCGGCAAAGCGCACATATGGGTTGGCGACGGCGAAACATTTTTCACTACGACGTTGCGGGATACAGGTTTTGGGTCAATGCAGCCGTCGGCTATCTTGATAGCAAGGGCAAGCGACGACACACCGGCAACCTGACGCGGTCGGTCGTTATCGAACCCACGCCATTCATCGGCAACTTCGCTATTTCCAGAATTGACTAACAACGCCGCTCAGGCTTTCAGTGCGTTTTTCCCCATCTGCACTGAAAGGCAAAAATCCAAAAATTCACTATGCCGATTGTCTTCTGGTCGGCGCGCTCCATTCTTCCCATAAGGTGTATTGCGTCTCGAGTGACACCCAAAACGGGGGCGGCAATGACCTACAGCAACCAAGATAGCGCTTCATCGCCACCCGACTGCAGCAGCGCGGTCTTTTTAGACGGAGCGGCCTTCAATGACGGGCAGATAGCGGATTTGTTAGAGGATGCGACAACCTCGGACGAATGGCGGCGCGCGGTGGCGGTGCTCGCTGAACAAGTGCTACTACGCATGGCCGGTTACACGGACAAGGAAGAGTTTGCAAAAGACGCCTGCAAATTCCTGTGGGATCGATTCCATTCCGATGCTAGAGCGGCTACACATAGAGGTCACTGAGGACGGATGGCTTCGACGCTGCATGTATTTGGCGCGAGTTCCAAGTCTGGGAAGAAGAAGGGCGGATGCATTGATTGCGTCTGCCTTTTTTGATCTGCGCCGCGCATGCCGCATTCTTGCCAGAGAAATTGAATTAGGACGCCTGTCGCGAAAGCGATATTCTAATTGAGGAAATGATGGTCGACAAAGCCAAACACGTTGCCTCCGCTGCTGATGCGCTTGCCGTATTTCAGCAGCGCTGCGGCACGAGTGACGAACATGCCGTCGCCGATCTCATTTGCGATCTTGGCCATTTGGCTATCGAGCGCGATCTCGACTTTCTTGGCGAGGTTAAGCGCGGCATTGGGCACTGGTTCGCGGAGCGCCATACGCTTGACGGCGATCGTCTCGGATCCGACGCATTCGTTGAAATCACAATTACGCCAAAATAGGCAAAATACCGCCAAGTCTCTTTGTCGCAGCCGCATGCGCGCTGGGCCGTGCTACCAACCCGAAGAAATAGTCGACTTTTGCGACGAGCAGGAAGCGCAACCAATGAACCACAAGCATCGGACAACCCTGCATGCGTTGTTCGCGCACCCCATGAGCAGCAACATCGATCCAAAGCTCGTCAAGTCAATGTTGGAAGAGCTTGGAGCTGAGATAACTCATACTCGGCACAACCATTTATTGGTTACGCTGAACGGCTTCACCCATGGATTCCACGACATCCATCATAGCCTTCCCAAAGACGAGGTTGCCGCCCTGCGCAAATTCCTGACGGATGCTGGGGTCGATCCTGCGCGCGACTATCCCCTTTAAACCCGCGCGGCGGCGCGCACGGGGCGCGGCTATTCAGGTTAATCCAGGCCCCTTCCAGTCTGTTTGAGTCGATCCCGCTGTTTTAATGGCGACAGTCAATCACCGAAATTCAGCAGTGATCATTGTCGCCAAATTAACCTCTCGGTTACTTTCGCAGCCATACCGTGCCTTTTCGACAATTGGAGAATACAGATGACCGACACGGTTGGGATCGCGGGTGATCGCATTCGCTCCCTCATTGAGCGCATCGAGCACATCGAGGAAGAGATCAAGGCGCTAAATGAGGGAAAAAAGGAAATCTTCGCTGAGGCAAAGGGCGAAGGATTCGATGTGAAGATTTTGAAGGAGATTTTGCGCCTGCGTAAGCAGGATAGAGACGAGCGCGACGAGCACGAAGCCCTACTCGATCTCTATCTCAGGGCGATGGAAGCCGCGGAACCTGAGCAAGCGAAAGCAGCATAGCGCAAAAACGCAGAAGACGTCGGAGGGCGCGCCACGCGAAGGAGATGGAGCGCCTTCCCGTGCCTTGTGCCCGGCCTCAGTTCTCGCCGAGCGCACGGATGCCGTCGAGTAAGACGCGCGTCGCAACGCAATCATCTTCGTTGTAGGCAAGGCTGCGATCTTTTGTTGCGATGTCATTGGTGCCGACTCAGTGGTTGTACCATTCGATAGATGCTGCGCCAGACGGGTTGGCGTCACGCCAGGTGAAGTCGAGGTACTTAGCAAGCGACTTGATCGAATAATCCCGCGTCGGCCACTCGGTAGCTCGTAGCACAACATCGAAATACAGGTCGATTGTCGGAGACCGCGTGGGGTCGAATAGTTCCTCGATTTCCTCAGATGCACACACCTCCGGGTATTTCGATTGCAACTTACGATACAGGGTGCGCTCATATTTCGAGTAGTAATAAATTGCCGCAGGACGCGATGATTTGATGTAGGCCCATGCATCGGCGAACGCTCGTCGCTCTGCCTCTTTTCTGTACGCGACGGCGCAATAATCGAGTGAGCGGCGCATATTGCGGCCGCGTGGCGGCGTAAAACCCGGCCAGTTTTAGGCTGTCTTCCCCAACTGGAAACGAGGTCGGAGCTGAAAACTGGGCGTCGCCCGCCTCCATCGTCGCGACGTTCAAGTTGAACAACGTCGATTTCCGTCGCTTACACCACCCAAACGCTGCAAGCGAAGCGCCTGAGTGCAGCAAACACGCTGCAGAGGATGTCATGGCGACGTTGTCGCAGTTACGTACGGCCCTCTTTCGCTAAGGCTAAGGTCCGAAATGTTGAACGGAACTGCGTGGAATTGACTCAAATTTTACCTAACAAAAATTTTGACGGCAGACCTTTCGAACTGTCGAATCAAAATCACTTTTTGCAGGCAATCCACGAACGGCCCGATTTGGCTGAAAGGTTGAACAGGAATTTTTCGGCAAGGGTTCGAGACTGCGAGAAAGGGATGTCACACGCCTACGTAATTGAGATCGAGCATGCGGCAGTTGGCCGGATCATCCGCGAAGCTGAAGGCTATCGCTTTTACGCCACCAAGCATTCGACGAGCTCACTGCAGCGAAATATGTTCGAGACCTCCTATCGAGCGTATCAGGCGGTTCTCGATCTGCATGGGCCCTCAATTGCCAATCGATCAAGGGTCACGCCGTTCCATTCGAGGGTCGCTGAAGAATGAGTGGGGATTCGAAACAGTGGAGTTTTGTAATGACCGCGCCGACCGCCACGGAATTGACCGAGCCGCAATCGCCCGAGCATGCATCCGACGTCCTACTTCGCCACTATCAAAAGATTGGCATCTCGGCAGTGGTTGCCGCCCTCAATGTGATAGCCGAGGCCGCACGATCAGAAGATGTTCAATCCGTCATAAAAGCCCACACCTCTCCACCTCGGTTCTTGGAGCCCGATGACCTTGCCGCTTGAACATGCGCGGCGAAACTTTCTTCACTCAAAGAAGCGATATATTGAGGCTCACGCGGACGCTCAGCGCCGTGTCGTCGAGTTAGTTTGACGCTCTCGCTCACGCTGGCAAACGTTGCTGAAAGATAGGCGAGATGGTGGCGCCGATCTTTCCCTTTGGCGATAACCCGATCTGGTTCAAGCTCTTGATCGCCGCCATCTGCCTATATTTCCTCGGCCCGCGCCTCGCGACAACCACGCTTTCGGCGGCTGGCCTAGCGGCGGAGGTTGACTGCCGACTTTTCCGTCTGCTGTCGTTCGTCTGTTCCGCAGCTGACTACCGTTCCGATCTCTGCGTCACCGCACGGACAGTCTCCGCTCTGCATGCTTGGGGGGAAAGAAATTTTTTACGGCGCCCCTTCCGCTGATTGTGAGCAATTACAACATTAGCGGCCGAAGCGGATACCGGATCCTGCGCATAATGCAAGTTCTGCAGCGAGGCCCTGGACCCAGCGCTGTGGTCCGTAGGATAGACGCATGAAATGAAGGGCGCCTCATGAATCTTCTCGACACCGCATATTCTGCACTGGCTTCCAACCAGCTTCTCGTTGGCGGCGTCGGCACTCTGGCTTTCGGCTCGTTGATGTACGTGCTTCGAACGGTTCCACAAAAAATGCTGGGCGTTGTCGAGAAGACAGTATGGACCACGGTGTCCGTCGAAAACATGTCCAACGAATATCGAGACGTCGATGCCTTCATTGAGCGACTGCGGCTCAATTTTTTCAGCAGATCTCTCGAGATCAAGGACGGCTACCTGAAAACGGGGTTCGGCGGGGGATGGGGAACCTATGATGGGATCCTCTTCAAATATTCGAAGACGAGATCCGAGCAGCGGCTCACGCATATCGAAACGATCGACATTTCCTTTTTGACTCGCGATCGAAGCATAGTCGAGCGGTTCATGAAGGACAGCAGGCCCGAGGAACACAAGAACTCCATTCACATTTCCCTGTATTCTGCCGCCGGAAGCGATGGTGGCCTTCGCAGGCGCAAGCGCGGACTCAATACCGTTTTCGTTGACGAGGAGATCAAGGATCGGCTCGTCCAACGCCTTACGTGGTTCATCAGCGCCGAAGAGTGGCACTCATCCCGCGGCATTCCATGGAAGCTCGGCATCATTCTTTACGGTCCGCCTGGAACTGGGAAGACGAGCCTGATACATGCGCTCGCTTCTGACTTCGGGTTCGACATCAAATATATCAAGTCGCTTCACGGAGTGGGTGCGGCATTCAAATCTGGAACTAAGAACGACCTGTTCGTGATCGAGGACATCGATACGATGACGGATCGCCTGAACCGAGCTGAGCCTAAGGAGAAGGAAGGAAGCAACCTCATTGAAGAAACTGCTGTGCGTGGCTCTCCGCTGCACGAGATCCTGAATTCTATGGACGGCATGCAGACGCCGGATGGTCTAAAATTCATTGTGACGACGAACCATCTCGACAAGCTCGATCCGGCGATTGTCCGACCGGGACGAATTGACGACGTGATCGAGGTCGGTCCGCTATCGCGCGAGAGCGCGCGGCAGATGTTCAAGGCGTTCTATGGACGCGACGGTATTGAGGGCTATTCACCGCGGACCGGCGCTGAGCTCCAGCAAATATTCTCGACGTTGGCGGCGGAGGACGCTGAGGCTGAGTTATCGCGAGCGGTGCCGAGCTCATCCGGCGGACTTCGCCATGTTGTCGAACGACGGACGCAACAGGTCGCGCTGCTGAGCGAGCTTACGCCGCGGCGGTCGCCGCAAGCCACGCCTCCATGGCCGAAGCTCGTAAAAGGCTTTGTCACGTTGTCGAACAATAGTCGCGAATGACCTGACGATCGCGCTCACGCTGCAGCAGCGGCCGAACGCCATGTGTCCAGGGATGATGCTCGAAAAGCTCGGTGCGTCCTCTCTGAGATGAGACGGCGCTGAACGTTGAACGTGTTGTGGACCGCTGCTTGGAAGGAGGCCGAAGGTTCTCTCGACGACCCAGCGTCGCGGCAGAACATTGAAGCCCGGATCGGCGTCGATCCTTCGCACGATCTCTACGGCGAACTCCTTGAACGCCGCCTTGTCCATGAGTTTTCTGCGATCATAGGCGCCGTCGGCGAACAGATGCTTGACACACGGCCAGCGCTTGCGGATGGCGTCGAGAATATGCTAAGCGCCCGCAGAGTCGGAAACATCCGCTGTCGTCAGATTGACCATGAACAGCCGTCCGTCCTCATCCACCGCAATTTGGCGCTTGCGCCCTTTGATTTTCTTGCCGGCGTCGTAACCTCGCGCATGCGCCGCCGGGGCCTTGGCTGTCGATGACGCCAGCCGAGGGACTCGAAGAGAGATATCTAAGTTAAAATCCCTGGTCTTCGCCATTGAGAGGTCGGCGAGCGGCGCTATTTTTCTCGGTGGTAAGGCGCTGCTCGAGTTTTTTTTTCGAAGGAGAATCGCAAATAGGAGGATCGCAAATGAGTTGGTTGAAAGCTATCACGGGTGGGGTAATCGGCGCTGAAGCACTGAGCCTTATCAAGCAATATGTTGAGAAAGAGGGCGGCCTCGACGCAGTCGTGAAGAATTTCCAGAATGGCGGCTTCAAGCGCCAGGTCGACTCTTGGATCTCGACGGGCAAGAACGAGGCGATCAGCGGCATCGAACTCGGTCAGGCGATCGGCATCGAAAAGTTGAAGAAACTGGCCGAAAGCGCGGGCGTCGACTTGAACAAGGCGCGCGACCTTATCGCCGAATACCTTCCAGTCGCCATCGACAAGGCGACGCCAGAAGGTAAGCTGCCGTCGCAAGATAAAGCGTAATCCGCCACGCGTCGTTGCGTTGAGTGGCGCTGGGGTGGCGTGTTCGAAGCCGCTGGTTGAGTTGCGGAGCCTTGCCCGCCCCAGTTCCTGGCGGCGGAAGGAACGCTGATGATCGGCATGCTCAGACATGAGTGGACAGGAAGCAAAGGTAATCCACGGTAATCCATGATAAAAATTGCCAAGTTCAACCTATGAGAAAAAAAATGAGCATCTTTGGATCCATAAAGGAAAAAATCTTCGGCAAAACAGCGACGGCCGCGTCGGTCCCCACGGGTTCGAGCGAGGCGGCCAAGATCGAAAACGTATCCATCGACCCAAATATGCCTGTCGTCGACATTGGCGCGCTACTCGATGGTCTTGCGGCGAAAGCGTCTCAAAAGCTGAACTGGAAAGTTTCCATCGTCGATCTGATGAAACTTCTAGACATAGATAGCAGTCTATCCGCCAGAAAGGAGCTCGCGAAAGAGCTGCATTATGAGGGCGATACGCATGATTCGGCCGCAATGAATATCTGGCTTCACAAGCAGCTCATGAAAAAATTGGCGGAACATGGCGGGAAGCTCCCGGAAGACTTGAAGAGCTGATCGAGAAAACCGCTCAATTCCGAATGGCTCAAAGGGCAATGTAGCAACCTAATTCTCGGGAGATATCGATGTCTATTATTACGGATTTGCTTGTACAGGCTGTCGCGGGAGCAATTGGCGGCAATGCCGTCGGTCGCGCATCCAAGAATATCGATCTAGGCCCGCTGGGAAATACAATCAGCGGTGCGCTTGGTGGCGGTATTGGTGGGCAATTGCTCAGTTCGTTGATCCCAGCATTAGCTGGTGCCGCATCAAGTGGCAATTTTGACATCGCGACCATGCTCGGTCAGGCGGCAGGAGGCGGCATAACGGGTGCTATCGTTACTGCCGTTGTCAGTGTTCTGAAGAAAAAACTCATGGGGTGATAACGGCTGAGCAATCCGATGCATGACACATAAGCACGCCGGGGAGACTGGGATGCTACAGGACTTCAAGAATTTCGTGCTTCGCGGGAATGTGGTCGATCTCGCGGTCGGCGTCATCATCGGCGCCGCCTTTGGCAAGATCGTGTCTTCGCTCGTCGACGATATCATCATGCCGTTCATTGGTAAGCTGACGGGCGGCCTAGACTTCTCGAACTATTATTACTCTTTCTCGCCCGCAGTGCATTCCGATATGACCTACGAGGAGGCAAAGAAACTCGGGGCGACCGTTGGTTTCGGGCAATTCGCGACGATCGTCGTCAATTTCCTTATCGTCGCTTTCGTTCTGTTCATTGTCATCCGTCAGTTCGAAAAGCTGAAGAAGCAAGCTCCAGCGGCTCCCCCGCCGCCCGCGCGCAACGAAGTGTTGCTCGAAGAAATTCGCGACGCCATTCGCGGACGCTCAAGCTCGCTCTGACTTGTCTGATCACGGGAGGCAGCGCCTCTGTCGCTTGGTTTACCTCGGACGCCGGCGTGATGTTGCCGGGGCAAGCCGAGCGCCGGCTGGGACTGGCGGACAAACTCGCCGCCGTCATCAAACTTGGCTTGTGACGGAGGAGACTGCGAGCCTCGATTTGATCATTTGATCGCCGCGTGATCGCCGCGCAATCCAGCGAGTTGTGCGCAAGTAGGCTCCAGTTCGACAAATTACTCAAAAAAAACCGCGCAGGGCGAGCGGTTTCCTTTGGCGAAAGCTCCAGAGGGGGTCCCTCGGCAGGAGTCAGTATTGCTTAGCTGCTCCAGCCGCCTTCTTGGAAGACGCGGGCGCTGCCGCTTTCGAAGGCGGCATCACTTCGGCCTCCGGAAAAGCGCCCTTCACTAAGTCGGAGTACATTTCTGCGATCTTTGTGCTCTGAGCGACGAAGTCATCATATGCAGACTTAACGAAATTAGACTGAAGCTGAACCGCGTCTTCGGCTGTCTTTACGCCGGCAAACTTTGCGAAATGATCGCGGCCCTTTTCGAATGACTTCTTTGCATAATCCGTCGTTTCGAAACTGATAGCCCCAAGCTTTGTAGCTGCTTCTCTTGTTGGTTTCGTGAACGCCTCAAAGGGGTTAGCGAAGTGCGACTGCATATCCTGGAATTTGTTAAACATGCGAAATCCTTCTTGCTCCGAGGGACAAGCGATATCTCGCTCCCCTCAAGTAAGCGCCATTTATGTGCATTGCACAATAAGGTCAAGAATCTTGGTGCAGCGCAAATGTCGCGTACGGAATTTCGATGCACTGGTGGGCCCTTTGGTACACACATTGGAGAGACCCGATGAAGCAGGAATGCGTGATAGCAATGGACGCGCTGTCGGTAAGATCACGGTGATTTCAAATTGGCAAGCATGAAGAACGTCTACAGCAATGGTAGGTAACCCGGTGCAGGGCAGGCGAATGCGATAGCACACGAGATGCGTAGTAGTTGACGAATATCAAACGTTAGGTGCTTAGAACGATCAAGGACGTGGCGGGTTGTGTGTTGACAATTTGCTCGCAAATCGTTGGTAACTAAATCGATGTTGACAACTGTGAAGCGCATAACACCCTGATTTATAACCATTAAAATGCGACTGAAAATCGCAGTGTCGGTGGTTCGATTCCGCCCCTGGGCACCATCAATCAGTTGAAAATCGGTTAGTTACGTTACGGATCGCGGCGCGGGCGCACCGGTCGTTTTCGGCTTGAGTCTCGTCCCACGCCGACCTCCGCTTATGCGCCTTTCGCCAGGTCGGGCATTTCGCGCGCGGCGATGCGCAGCTTTTCGCGAGCGCGTCGCGGTCGAGCTTCATTTCGGCGCATATGACTTTGAGCGACACTCCTCCGCGCTTCGCGGCTTCGTTGGCGCGCGCGGCTTGCGGGGCCTCGTTGCGCCGGGCTTGGTCGTTTCAGCTTTCCTGATCGTCCCTCCTTGGACGATCAGGAAGACGATGGATCGGGCGCGTCAGGCGAAATCCACAGCGCCGGCAGGTGCAGTTTGCGCGAGCATAAAGGGGGCCACGCCAGGGCCAACAGCTTGATATCGCCTTGCGGTTCGCATTAACTCGCCAATGGGACGCTCGGTAACAGTCGATGAGAGATTGGCGACTTCGGCCGCAATTGAGTTTCGGACATAAGGCTGCGCGCGAGGAGCGGGCGCGGCGTAATGAGCTTGCTCTACGCCTGGCGCTGCACACGGTACCCATGATCAGCTTCGAATGGGACATCGTGCGCGACATCGTGCGGCGCTTCGATCCATTTGACTCCGACCATTCCTCGAGCACAGGCATGTTTAGCCGTTTCGCCGCGGTCCGAGACGCTGTGCATCCGGAAGATAGAGGAAGGTTTTGTGCGGATATCGAAGCGGCGCTGCGCGGCGAGATGGAACGTTTTCAAACCGAAATCCGCGTCCTCAGTCCGCATGGACTGGTGACGTGGTATAGAGAACTGGGGATCGTCGAACGAGACCAGCTCGGGCGGCCGCTTCGGATGATCGGCGTCGCGCAGGATATTACGGCTCAGCGCGAGAAGCATGCACGGGAGCTAGCGCCGGCTCCAATCAGCGGGGACTCGATATTCCCGCTCAAGGCGCTGGTTATCGATAACGATCGCGACGCCGCGAACAGGCTTGCGCTGCTTCTTGGAACGGTCGGGATCTCTGTCCGGCTCGCGCGCAGCGGGGCGGAAGGCGTGGAGGCGCTGATCGAATTCGGGCCCCAACTGACGTTTGTCGAGATCAGCATTCCTTATATTGACGTAATTGAGATGATGCGTCGCATCCGTGAATTGCCCGACGGTAACAAGGTCTCGCTGGTGGCCCTCAGCACGCCGCATGTTGAGGCAGCCAGTCTATCGGGTTTCGACGGTCTGCTTACCAAGCCGGCCGGGTTTGAAGCGCTTCTCGATGTGTTGGAGAAGTTGACCTCGTCATGAGATGTCACGAGGCGAAAGGGCGCCGCAGCAGTCCGGATCGATCACCGAACGCTCGGCCAATTGGTTAACGGCGCGGATTTAGCTATATTAAGCGTTCCCGACCGCGGATGGTGAGCGCCCATGTCCCCCGTGAACCGCCATGTCCGAACCCTATTGGCGTCTGTGATCGCCGGCGCCTCGATTGCCGGTTGCGCCAGCACGCAGCCTTCTTCGACCTTGAACGCCTCCGCCACGGTCGCGCCGCCGCCTCAGGCCGCTCCGGGCGAGCCGGCGGGGCGCATGGACCTGGCCGCGGCGCCCGAAGGGAACCTCTACGGCGAGATGAAGGACGGCGGCTTCGTCGTTCCGGCGCTCAGACCGGGCCAGGTCGGTTCGGCGTTCCTCCGTAAGACCGTCGCCTATGCGACCAGGGAAGCGCCGGGGACGATCGTCGTCGATCCCACCAGGCACTATCTCTACTATGTCGAGGAAGGCGGCCGGGCGACCCGCTATGGCATCGGCGTCGGGCGCGAAGGATTCGCCTGGGCGGGCGAAGCGACGATCAAGAGCAAGCAGGAATGGCCTGACTGGTATCCGCCGAAGGAAATGGTCGAACGGCGGCCGGACCTCAAGAAACAGCTCGTTGAGCTGCAAAGCGGACTAGGGATGCACGGCGGTCCGGGCAACCCGTTGGGCGCTCGTGCGATGTATCTGTGGCAAGGGGATCGCGATACGCTTTTCCGCATCCACGGCACGAATGAGCCATGGACGATCGGGCAGAGCCAGTCGTCGGGCTGCATTCGGATGGTCAATCATGACGCCATGGATCTCTACCAGAAGGCGGCGGTTGGAACCCGGGTGGTCGTTCTTCCGGCCAGCGTCGCGCGCCGGTAAGCCTGCGGACGCTCAACGCGTCAGCTGCGCGCTTCGCCCTTTGCGCGCGGCTGAAGTCCGGCGCGCTCACTCGGCCAACGCCGGATAATCCGTGTAGCCCTCCGGACCCTTTGTGTAGAACGTCGCCGGCTGAGGCGCGTTCAAGGCGGCGTTGCTGCGAAATCGCTCGGGTAGGTCAGGGTTGGCGATGTAGAGCTTGCCAAAGGCCGCCGCCTCGGCGTCGCCGCTAGCGATCGCGGCTTCGGCGGTTTGCTTGTCATAGCCTTCATTGACGATATAGGCGCCGCCGAATTCGGTCTTGAGAAAGCGCCCGATGGCGTCGGGCCCGGCACGTTCGCGGGCGCAGATGAAGGCGACGCCGCGCTTGCCGAGTTCCCGTGCGACATAGCCGAAGGTCGCCTTTGGATCGGAATCGCCCATTGAGTGGGAATCGCCGCGCGGCGCCAGATGCATGCCGACGCGGCCCGGTCCCCACACGGAGATGGCGGCGTCGGTGGCTTCCAGCATCAGCCGCGCGCGGTTTTCGACCGGGCCGCCATAGCGATCCGTTCGCTTGTTCGCGCTATCCTGGAGGAACTGGTCGAGAAGATAGCCGTTGGCCCCATGCAGCTCGACGCCGTCGAATCCGGCGGCCATGGCGTTTTCGGCGCCGCGCCGATAGGCTTCGACGACTCCTGCGATCTCGGAAAGAGCCAGCGCCCGGGGAATCGGATAAGGTTGATAGGGGCGCAAGAGGCTCACATGGCCGGAAGGCGCGATGGCGCTCGGCGCTACGGGACGCGCGTCGTTGAGATAGATCGGATGCGACACGCGACCGACATGCCAGAGCTGCAGCATGATGCGACCGCCAGAATCGTGAACCGCGTCGGTGATGCGCCGCCATCCTTCGATTTGCGCGTCGGACCAGATCCCCGGCGTGTCGGGGTAGCCGACGCCCATCGGTTCGACGGACGTCGCCTCGGTGATGATGAGGCCGGCGGACGCGCGCTGCACATAGTAGTCTTTCATGAGCGCGTTCGGGACGCGTCCCTCGCTGGCGCGGCAGCGGGTAAGCGGCGCCATGATGACGCGGTTTGGCAGGTCGATCTCGCCGAGGCGCAGGGGCTGGAACAATGCTGACATCTGAGTCCTCGGAAGGCGTCGCTGACGGAGTGAAGCCGGAAATTGATCGAGACTTATCTATTTTCGCCTGAGCGGAAGCGAATGTCGCCTCCGCATCCGCCCATCCACTGGAACATTGGTCAATGACGACGAGCTACGACGCCATAGTGATCGGCGCGGGACAGAACGGCCTCACCTGCGCTTGCTATCTCGCAAGGGCTGGACTTTCGACGCTAGTGCTGGAGCAATATAGCGCGATCGGGGGCATGACCATTTCCGAAGAACTGACGCTGCCCCGCTTCCAGTCGGATGTGCACGCCAGCGGTTATCAGCTCGCCAACATTTCTCCGGTTCCCGCGGAACTCGATCTCGCGGGGCATGGCGTCGAGCTGATCGAGCCCGAGCGCGTCTATGCGCATGCTTTCCCAGACGGTCGCGCCATCGTGGTCGAGCGCGACTTGGACCGCACGATCGCGGCGCTCGAACCCTGGTCGCGTCGCGATGCGGAGACTTGTCGTCGGCTCTTCGAACTCTTCGGCCGAGAGAAGGCGAATCTCGTGCGAAGCATGTTCACCGCGCCGCCGAGTTTTGTGGCCACTGCACAGGCGCTGGCGTCGGCGCCGGGCGGTATGGCGCGGGAGCGGTTCTCACTACAGAGCGTGCGTTCATGGGCCAATGAAACCTTCGAAACCGAGGTCGTGCGGAGCCTCTTTGGCGCGTTCGGCCTCTTTGTCGGTTCGGCGCCCGACGACGCCGGCGGTGCGGAGATCGCCTGGCTCTTTGGAGCATTGCTGCAGCAGACCGGCAATAATCTGGTGCGCGGCGGCATGCATCAGGTGAGTCGCGCCCTGGGGCGCGTGCTCGCGGAACACGGCGGCGAGATTCGCACTGGCGCCGCCGTCGATCGCATCCTGCTCGACAACAACCGCGCTCGCGGCGTGCGGCTCGCGACCGGCGAAGAGATCGGCGCGCGAGAGGTCGTGGTCTCCTGCGCCGATCCCGGTCAGCTGGTGAACCGCTTTCTTGGCGCCGAAGTCGTCGGCAAAGAAATCGCGGACGCCATGGCCACCTATGAATGGGGCGACGCGACCATGGCGATGTATGTCGCGCTCGATCGCCCCGTCGAATTCGCCGCCGGCCCGGAGCTGCGGCAGGCGGCGCATGTTCATCTCAGTCCGCCGTCGATCGGCGCGATGGCTGAGGCCATGAATCAGTGCCGCGCCGGCGAACTCCCCAATGCGCCGCTCGTCGTCGCCTGGAATGAATCGGCCATCGATCCCAGCCGCGCCCCGGAAGGGAAGGCGCTCATGAAGTTCGTCGTGCTTGGGACGCCCTGGAATATCTCCGGCGACGCGACCGGAAAAGTCGCCGCCCGCGATTGGGACGCGGCGAAGGAGCCTTACGCCGCGCATCTTCTTGAATCGATCGAGCGCGACTATCTGCCGGGTCTGCGTCAGCACATCCTGAAATGCGCCGTCCATTCGCCGGTCGACATGAATCGCAAGCTGAGTAGCGCCGTCAAAGGCACGATCAGCCACGGCGCGATGCTGCCCTATCAGAAAGGTTCGATGCGTCCGGCGCCGGGCCTGGGGCAATACCGCACCCCGGTTCCGAACGTCTATCTTGGCGATTCAGGTTGCCATCCCGGCGCCGGCGTCTCCATGGCGCCCGGCCACAATGCGGCGAAGACGATTCTTTCGGATCTTAAGCTTGGATAGCGCCAGAGCGTCTACTTCGTGCAGCGTTCGGACAAAAACTTCGCGTCGATCGTGAAGCCCGAGCGACTGCCCTTCGCTGTCGCTCTCGATTGCGCGCGATACCAGCTCTGAAAGTCGCCGGTAAACAGCAAACTCGTCACTTCCCGCGACTCCTTCGGACCACATTCGAATGTGACGATGATCTGATCGTTCGCATGCGTGACGGAAGGCTTCGTGCAACTTTCGTCGTGAGCGCCGATGATGCTGTCGCCTTCCTCGATGCAGACGTCGTTGGACTGCAGCCCGACTTCGGGCGAGATCGTTGAAATGCGCCATAGCCCAGGACGGCGTTTCGGCAGTTCAGCGTCCGCGGCGATTACAGGCGAATGGGCTTGCGCGAACAGCGACAGAGCGACGGTGAAGGAAGTGAGGCGCCAGAGTTCCATCGACCTTCACTATCGCCAAAACGCAATTCGATCCACGTCGGACAACCGCGTTTCCGCTGTTTCCCGAATTGCGCAAGAGATTGTCCTGTTGCGTCCTTCCTTGTGTCGAACATAGGTTTTGAGCACGCGATGTGACGAGGTCCGAGGGATGCGATTGCTGGATGCGAAGCTGATCAGTCTAGCTCTTGCCGCGGGCGCGCTGCTCGTCGTCGCCGCGCCTGTTCGCGTCGGCTTTGCCGCTGAACTGTCGCGCGCGCAGATCGAACAAAAAATCGCGCAGTCGCACGGAAAGCCGATCGACCTCGCGGATCTCGATCTCTCCGGACTCGATCTTTCAGGCTTAGACCTGCACGGCGCAGACTTCTTCTCAGCCAGACTCGCGGACGCAAGGCTTGCAAAGGCGAATCTGTCGGGGGTCAATTTCACGCGCGCCGACCTGCAGAAGGCGGATTTCTCCGGCGCCCAGCTGAAGGCCGCGACTCTCTACGCTGCGCTTCTCGAAGGCGCCAATTTCGCGGACGCCGACCTTTCCGAGGCGCGGATCATCGGCGGCGGAAAGGGCGTGAATTTCCGCAACGCCAAGCTGATCGGCGCCGATCTCGGGGCCGATCCCGCCAATCAGGGCATGGTTCCCGTGCGCGCCGAACTGCCGGAGGCCAATTTCGACGGCGCCGATCTGACGCGCGCCAATCTCACGCATGCGGTTCTCACGGGCGCAAGCTTCACGGGCGCCATCGTAACCGGCGCGCGGTTCGATTATGCGGTGCTCGACGGGTCGAACCTTTCGCTCGGACGCTGACGCTGTCCTGCCAATCATTCCTGAAACGCCGAGGATTTTTTCCGCGAGACGTGAAGAGCGGCCTGAATTAAGAGCGCCCGAAGCCTTGCCCACGCGTCGTGATCATGAGCGCCAATCGTCTCCCATCGCACTTAGCCACGCCAGTCGCTCTGCTGGCGTTCTGGCTGTTTGGCGGACCGACCTGCGCGGCCGACCTCGAACGCGGTCGTTACCTCATTGAAGCGCTGACGGCTTGCGACAATTGCCACACGCCGCGCGGACCAGGCGGCTATGATCTCTCGAAACGCTTCTCCGGCGGCGCGCAGACGTTCACAGACAAGACCTATGTCGTGCGCGGTCCAAACATCTCGCCCGACGTTGAGACAGGGATCGGCGCGTGGACCGATGCAGAATTGCGGGCCGCCATCGTCGATGGCGTCGGACGCGAAGGACGCCTTGCGCCCGTCATGCCCTCGGACTCCTATAAGCCGCTGACGACAAGCGATCGCGACGCGATCATCGCGTTTCTGCGCTCGGCGACGCCGATCCGCGCGCCGCTTCAGTCGCCACAGCAGCGAAGCGGCGAATGGGCGCCGCATCCGATGCCCACAGCGACGGCGCGCTTTGATGAAGCATCCCTCGCAGACAAAACCACGCGCGGCCTCTATGTCGCGTCGCTCGCCCGCTGCATGGCGTGTCATAGCGAAGAGATCGACGGCGCGCTCGATTATGGCAATCGTCTTGGCGCGGGCGGCAAAATCTTTCGCAACGCCGCTGGCGTCGTCGTCGCCTCAAACATCACGGCGCATCCGGCCAGGGGCGTCGGCGACTGGTCTGACGATGAATTGAAGCGCGCGATCACAGAGGGCGTTTCGCGCGACCGCGCGCCGCTTCGGCCGCCGATGTCGACGCTTTCCAAAGCGCATTTCTCGAAAATGTCGTCCGAGGATCTCGATGCGCTCGTCGCCTGGATTCGGACGCTTCCGCCAAAGGAATGAATCAGCGCTGCTTCGATGCTGCGTCGCGTATCGCCGCCGCGAGCTCGCCTTCGAAAAGCATCGCCGAACCGAAATGCGTCTCGATATCGAAAGGCCGCTTGTGATTCATGTCCAGCGAAGCGCTGTGCATCGCGATGAGACGGCCGTCCTCGGTGAAGAGGCCGGAGCCCGAACCGCCGTAGCCATCGTTGCAATCGTGGCGCACGCGACGAACGTGGCCTTCGGTCGGTTCATCGACGCGATACACATCGCAGGATTCAGTCGTGGCGGGGAGGCGTGTATTGGCGTGTCCGGCCGGAGAGACCATCACGACCTTGAACCGCGCGCCAGTGACGATGTCCCTGACGTCCGGCGCGGGCTGAGGCCTCACGTTTTCGGGAGTCGGCTGCAGCAGGCGCAGCAAGGCCCAGTCGTCGGTTATGTGCAGACCCTTTGATTCGACAGAGGCGCCAATGCGCAGACTGTCCTCGTCAAAATAATAATCGCCGCCCGCAATCCTGAAAAAGCAATTCGTCACCGGATGCGTCGGCACGAGACGACGATCCACGAAATTATGCGCATTCATCACGACGAGATCATGCGAAGCGACGAGCCAGGCGGCCGCCGCGCGCTCCAGCGTGCCGAAATCGGAGTAGCACATGAGCACGCCGGCGCCCGAGAAACGATTTGCGTCACCCTCGGTCATCGCCTGGCGGCCGTCGCGAGGATAGAGCGCGGCCTGCGCCGTTTCCCCGGCGATGCGCGCCGCCATCGCCGCGGCCAGCGCTAGCATGATTACAGCGATCGCCCGGCGAACTTCGCGCCAGCGCAGGTTAGGCGGAAAGGAGGAATGAGCCTGGGATGCAGGCGAAGTTCTTGCCGTAAGAGCTTTCAACATTCGTTCTCTAGGTGGGGCGGGACAGATCCTCCTCAACAAAATCCGTGCGCGATTCCACGTCAAGCGCGCCGCCGATCGGGAAGCATCGGGAGCATCGATGCCGATCTTTCCCGAGACACATTACCGATAAATCGTGAAGACTCGGCCTTGCGCTTAAATTTATATGCCGGCGGATCGTCATCTCGAATTTGCGCCGACGCGCAGCGGGAATAAGCGACCGTCAATAAACCGTGACGGCTGCATTTTGGCCGTCTATCTGCGAGGCGACGTCGCCGTCCAAGAAGCCATGAAGGCGTCCGGGCGATGTTGCAGGAGGACTCGTCCATGAGGAAACTGCTGAATTCCGTGTCCTTGTTGTCCGTGCTGATGGCGGCGCCGGTCGTGACGATGTCCGCCGCAGTCGCCGAAGACAAGCTCGAAGCTCTGACGAAGAGCGAAAACAACTGGGCCATGCAGGGCAAGAACTACAGCGCCAATCACTACAGCGCGCTGAACCAGGTCAACGCCGACAACGTCAAGAATCTGAAGGTCGCCTGGTCCTTCTCGACCGGTCTCCTAAGCGGTCACGAAGGTTCGCCGATCGTCGTCGACGGCAAAATGTATGTCCACACGTCCTTCCCCAACAACACCTTCGCGCTCAACCTCGACGATCCGACCCGCATTCTCTGGCAGCACAAGCCCAAGCAGAACGCCGCCGCCCGCGCCGTCGCCTGCTGCGATATCGTCAATCGTGGCCTCGCCTACTGGCCCGGCGACGGCAAGACGCCTTCGCTCATCGTCAAGACCCTGCTTGACGGCCATGTCGTCGCGCTGAACGCCGACACCGGCGAGGAATACTGGAAGATCGAAAACTCCGACTTCAAGGTCGGTTCGACGCTGACGGTCGCGCCGCACATCTACAAGGACATCGTGCTCATCGGCAGCTCGGGCGCCGAGCTCGGCGTGCGCGGCTACATGTCCGCCTATGACGTGCGCACCGGCGAGCAGAAGTGGCGCGCCTATGCGACTGGCCCGGACTCTGACGTGCTGATCGGCGACGACTTCAACAAGGCCAATCCGCATTACGGCCAGAAGGGCCTCGGCACCGCGACCTGGGAAGGCGACGCCTGGAAGATCGGCGGCGGCACCAACTGGGGCTGGTTCGCTTACGACCCCGGCACCAATCTCGTCTATTACGGCAGCGGCAATCCTGCGCCGTGGAACGAGACGATGCGTCCCGGCGACAACAAGTGGACCATGACCATCTGGGGTCGCGATCTCAACACCGGCGAGGCGAAGTTCGGCTATCAGAAGACGCCGCATGACGAGTGGGACTACGCCGGCATCAACTTCATGATGCTCAGCGAGCAAAAGGACAAGGACGGCAAGCTGCGCAAACTGCTGACCCATCCGGACCGCAACGGCATCGTCTACACGCTCGACCGCACCGACGGCACGCTGATCTCCGCCGACAAGATCGACGACACGGTCAACGTGTTCAAGAAGGTTGATCTGAAGAGCGGCCTGCCCGTGCGCGATCCGGAATATGGCACGCGCATGGACCATCTCGCCAAGGACGTGTGTCCCTCGGCGATGGGCTATCACAACCAGGGTCTCGACTCCTACGATCCGACCAAGGAGCTGTTCTTCCTCGGCGTGAACCACATCTGCATGGATTGGGAGCCCTTCATGCTTCCCTACCGCGCGGGTCAGTTCTTCGTCGGCGCGACGCTGAACATGTATCCGGGACCGAAGGGCGACCGGCAGAAGGGTGAAGGCCTCGGCCAGATCAAGGCCTACAACGCCATCACCGGCAAGTTCAAATGGGAGAAGATGGAGCGCTTCGCCGTTTGGGGCGGCACCGCCGCCACGGCCGGCAACGTCGTCTTCTACGGAACGCTCGACGGCTTCATCAAGGCCCGTCACAGCGACACCGGCGAACTCTTGTGGAAGTTCAAGCTTCCGTCGGGCGTCATCGGCCATCCGATCGTCTATCAGCACAAGGGCGTCGAATATGTCGCCATCCTGTATGGCGTCGGCGGTTGGCCGGGAGTCGGCCTCGTGTTCGACCTCCAGGATCCGACGGCGGGTCTTGGCGCGGTCGGCGCCTTCAAGCAGCTCGCCAACTACACGCAGATGGGCGGCGGCGTGATGGTGTTCTCGCTCGACGGCAAGGGCCCCTACGACGATCTGAGCGTGGGCGAATACAAGGCGAACTGATCGCCTGCCGTTCCATCGATCGCTCCACCCCTAACAGGGCTGTGAGAAGCTGCTCGGACGCGCCCCCGTGCGTCCGAGCAGCGCGATCGAAACGATCACGGAAATAGAACCATGTCGCGTATCACTCGCTTGTCCATCGGCTTCGGCGGCGCTCTTCTGCTCGCTCTCGCGAGCGTCGGCGCGCAGGGCGCTTCTTTCGGCGGCTCCAGCGGCGCGGGGTCGGACGCCGCGTCGGAACAGGCGCCGCCTGCTGACCCCAATGCGCTGCGCATCTGCGCCGCGAAGAACCAGCCGCCGCTTTCAATGGAAGACGGCTCCGGACTTGAGAATAAGATTGGCGTCGCGCTTGCCGACGCCATGAAGCGCAAGGCGCAGTTCGTCTGGTCGCAGCGGCCGGCGATCTATCTCGTGCGCGACTCTCTCGACAAGAAGCTCTGCGACGTCATCATCGGCCTCGATACCGGCGATCCGCGTGTGGCGACATCGAAGCCTTACTACCGGACCGGCTATGTCTTCGTCACCCGCGCCGATCGCGACCTTGACATCAAATCCTGGTCCGATCCCCGCTTGAAGAAGCTCGGCCACGTCGTCGTGGCTTTTGGTTCGCCGGGCGAAGCGCTGCTCAAGGATATGGGCCAGTACGAAGACAACATGGCCTATCTCTACTCGCTGGTGAATTTCAAATCGCCACGCAATCAATACACGCAGATCGATCCGGCCCGGATGATCGGCGAGGTGGCGAGCGGCGCCGCCGATGTGGCGGTCGGATTCGCGCCGGACGTTGCGCGTTACGTCAAATCGTCGCCGACACCCCTCCGCATGAATCTGATCGAGGATGACGCGGTGAAGAGCAGCGGTGAAAAGGTGCCGCAGCGCTTCGATCAGTCGATCGCCGTGCGACGCGACGACAAGGCTTTGCTCACCGAAATCGACAGCGCTCTCTCCGCCGCTCAGCCGAAGATCGATGAAATCCTCAAGGGGGAGGGCGTGCCTCTCCTCCCCGTCACCCAATAGATGCGCGGCGCGCTAACGAACAGGACGAGAATTACGTGTTGAAAATGAAACGAAGCTTTTCCCTGTCCCTTGTCGGCGCTGCGGCGTGTCTCGTTACGCTGGGCGCCATCGCGGAAACCGCCGGGATTACGTTCCGCAACACGGTCACCGGCGAAGTGCTGAACTTCGACGACGCGCTGCCTGAGGGAAAAGACACTGAAGGCGTCAAGCAGTTCATGGCGTCCGGCAAGAATCCCTACAATGAGGATGCGAGCTGTCTGAAGCAGGGCGAACAACTGTTTCTTTCCGCCTGCTCAGGCTGTCACGGGCACCTCGCCGAAGGAAAGATCGGTCCCGGTCTCAACGACGACTACTGGACCTATCCGCAGAATGAAACCGACGAAGGTCTCTTCTCGACGATCTTCGGCGGCGCGCAGGCGTCGATGGGACCGCAGTATCAGAACCTCACGCTCGATGAGATGCTGAAGGTCATGGCCTGGATACGGCATCTCTTCAAGGATGCGCCGGAAAAGGCGAACTGGTTGACGGACGAACAGCGCAAAGCTTTCAAGCCTTATGCGGGTCACGAAACTCTGCCGGACAATCCGCCCGGCAAATGTCAGCCGAAGGCGAAGTAAGTTCCACGCCGCCGTCGCCGGGGGCGCAAGCACTGAGGCGCAAGCCTCAAATAAACGGAGGAAACAGGGATGCGTAAGATGCATTTCGCCGCGGCGCTCACCGTCGGCATTTTGTTCGGCGCGGGCAGCGCTCTCGCCTATGACGGCACCAAGTGCAAGGCGCCCGGCAACTGCTGGGAGCCCAAGCCCGGCTTCCCGGAAAAGGTCGAGGGTTCGAAATATGATCCCAAGCACGACCCGAAGGAAATCGCCAAGCAGCAGGCCTCTGTTCAGGGCATGGAAGAGCGCAACAAGAAGCGGGTCGAGAACTTCAAGAAGACCGGCAAGTGGGAATATGACGTGAGCAAGATCGCTCAATAGGTTTCATCGCGATGCAAACGCGATGATCTAGCGGCCACGATCTGGAGCCGGCGTATTCGACAACAGCGCATTGGCCCCATTCCCGAGATCGTGGCCGCCTTTTCTTTCTGGCGCGCTAAGGTCAGGCCTTGAACGATACGTTGCACGTCGTCCAGAAGCTCTCCGATTGGCGCGAGCGCGCCCTTGAGTTCGATCAGGAAATCCAGAAGGCTGTTATTGGCCAGGCGCGCGTCATCAGGCTGGTGACGATCTGCATTTTCGCGCGTGGCCATGTGCTGATCGAAGGCGACGTCGGAGTCGGCAAGACGACCTTGCTACGTTCGGTGTCGCGCGCGCTTGGCGGCGATTTCGCCCGCGTCGAGGGCACGGTCGACATGATGCCCAGCGACATTCTCTATCATACTTACATCGGCGAAGACGGACGTCCGCGGGTCGATCCCTCCGAACTGCTGCGTCTGGCCGAGACGCTGCCGGTTTTTTTCTTCAATGAGATCAACCGCGCCCGCCCGCAGGTTCATTCACTGTTGCTTCGGCTCATGGCCGAGCGAAGCGTATCGGCGTTTAACCGCCTGCATCACTTTCCCTATCTCAGCGTTTTCGCCGATCGAAACATGGTCGAGCGGGAGGAGACTTTCGAACTGCCCGCCGCCGCCCGCGACAGGTTCTTTATGGAAATTCCCATGGCGGCGCCCGACGATGAGGACGCGCGCCGCAGACTGGTGTTCGATCCTGGATTCCACGATATGGAAGCGCTCGTCGAGAGAGTGAGTTCGGGCTCGTTCGACTATCGCGAGATCCCCGCTGTGGCGCGCGTTATCCAGTCCCATGTGCGCTCCAGCGAGGCGCTTGAGCGCTATGTGCTGAAACTCTGGCAAGCTCTCGTCACGCCCGGTTCGGCTGGCGTATCGCTGCCCGACGTCGACGTCGACAGTCTCGTCAAGGGCGGCGCGAGCCCGCGCGGATTGGCGGCGCTGGCGCGGGCGGCGCGTGTGCGCGCCTGGCTCGAGGGACGCGACTATCTCGTTCCGGAAGACGTGCGTGACGTATTCATCGAAGTGATGGCGCACCGCATCTTTGTCGATCCGATCCATGCCCTGCGTGGCGATGACATCGTCAAGCGCCTGTGTCACGCGGCTTTCGACGCGACGCCGGTTCCATGAACGGCGTCGTCGATATTCTCTATCGGCCGCGCGGACGCTTCGCCGCCAATCACGTCGGCGCGCATACGTCGAGCGAAGTCGGCGGCTTTGGAGTTTTTCGCGACCAGGCCCCGTTCATGCGATACCCCGACGCGCGCCGCATCGACGTCCGCGCGACGCTGCGCGATCCGTTTGGCGGCACCTATGTGCGCCGGTTCGAACAAAGAGCTGCGGTCGATGTCTATGCGCTCGTGGACCTGTCCGCTTCGATGGGTTTCGTCGGCGCCGTCAGCAGATTTGAGATCGCGCTGGACCTTTGCGCTGCGCTCGCCTATTCGGCGACGCGGATCGGCGACCGTTTCGGCCTGTTCGCCTGCAACGAGGCTTTGATCGATCGGGCGACGTTTCTCGCGACGCGATCGCCAAGAGCGGCGCTCGCTAGCGTCGAAAAGCTCGGCGCGGAAGCGCCGTCTGGGTCGAGCGCCAAAGGCGTGCTCGCCGCTGCGGCGGCCCTCGGCTCCACCCGCAAGCTCGTGGTGCTCATCTCCGACTTTCGCTGGCCCGAGCAGCTGATCGAGCAGGCGTTCGAGGCGCTTTCGCTGCATGACGTCGCGCCGCTCGTTCTGATCGACTCGCTTGAAGCCGCGCCGCCGAAATGGGGAGCGCTGGAGCTTCGCGACGGCGAGAGCGGCCGCCGTCAATTCCTGGTGATGAGGCCCGCGCTCCAGCAGCGCTGGATTGACGCCGAGCATGCGCGTCGGCGCGATCTCGCCCGTCTCTCGGCGATGCGCAGTCGCGCGCCGATCTTCATTCAGGACAGTTTCGACCCCGACGATCTCAGCATTCGGCTGACGGCGGCGTGAGGTCGGCGATGCGCATCGCATGTGTCGTCCTCATGCTCGCCGCAACGCTGCCGGCGTTCGCGCAGGAAGCCACGGCACGCATCCGCTCGGCGCGGCCTTTCGGCTATTTCGTCGGCGATCTCATCCACGCGCGCGTCGACATCTCGGCGCCGCCCGGCGCGACGCTCTCTCGCGCCTCCTTGCCTAATCCGGGCGCGCTCACCGGTTCGCTCGATCTTCGAGACGTCATGCTTCGCGAGACGACCGAAAACGACGCGCGCTTGTGGCGGCTCGATCTCACCTATCAAAATTTTTACGTCGCGCTCGACGTGCGCGAAATTGAAATCCCCGGATTTGATCTCTCCATATCGACGGCGGTGGGCGCCGAGACCGTCGCAGTTCCGGCGTGGAGCGTCGGGGTCTCTCCCTTGCGGGAGATTGCGCCCAAGAAGCAGGAGCGCGCCGAGGACTATCTGCGACCCGACGGCTCGAGTTCATTCGCTGACGAAGCCACGCCGCGAAATCTCGCGGTGGGCGCCGGCGCCGGCGCCTTGCTGGCGCTTGCTTTCATTGCGCGTGATCGCGCCTGGCCGCCCTTCCGGCGGCGGAAGGCGCGCGTCTTCTCCGCGCTCGCCAATGATTTTTCGAGGCGGCGTATCATGGCCGCCGACGGCCATTTCGGCGCTGCGATCCAGTCGGTGCATCGCGCGCTCGATACGGCCCATGGCGCCACCCTGCTTTCGGGCGATCTTCCAGGTTTCCTGCACAAGCATCCAGAATTTGCGCCTTTGCGCGCCGACTTCGAGCGCTTTTTCACGGCCTCCAAGCGCCGCTTTTTCGGCGGCGAAACGTCGGGCGACGATTTTAGCGCGGAGCAGCTCGCACAATTCGTGAGCGCGCTCGCCAGGCGGGAGCGCGCGGGTTGAGCGGGCTCGGCTTCGATCACATTGAGCCGCTGTTTCTGGCGCCGCTGGCGTTGCTTCCCGTCTTGCGGACTGTCCTGCGCGGCGCGACGGTCCCTTCGCTCCTGTCTGCGCCCGCCGATGGGCTTTCAGCTATCGCGGGCGTTGTCCTGAAGCTCAGCGGCGTCGTCACGATCGGCGCCAGCCTCATCGGCGCGTCAGGCCCCTATATCGCCGGCGTAGCGGTGGAGCGCTTCGCTGAAGGCGCGCAGATCGTCATGCTGATCGACCGCAGCGGCAGCATGAACGAAACTTTCGCCGGCAGAACCCCGTCCGGGGACGAGGAATCGAAAGCGGCGGCGGCGAAACGCATTCTCAAGCGTTTCGTCGAAGCGCGTCGTCACGATCTCGTCGGCGTCGCGGCGTTTTCGACGGCGCCGATGCTGGTGACGCCGATCTCCGATCATGTCGGCGCCACCGAGGCCGCCATTGATGCGATCGATCGTCCCGGTCTCGATTACACGAATATCGCGCGCGGTCTTGCGATGGCGCTGTCGATGTTCAAGACGAGCGAGGCCGAACTGACGCGGGCCATCCTCCTCATATCGGACGGCGCCGGCGTCATCGATCCGAAGCTGCGCGACGATCTGCAGGCCGAATTTCGGAAGACCCATGTCAGTCTCTACTGGCTGTTCCTGCGCACGGAAGGCAGCAGAGGCATTGCCGATCAGCCATCGGGCGAAGACGAATCGCCGCAGGCCGCGCCGGAGCGCCATCTCGATCTCTTCTTTAAGAAGCTTGGCGTGCCATATCGGGCCTTCGAGGCTGAAAGCCCCGAAGCGACGGAGCGCGCGCTGAAGGAGATCGATCAGCTCGAACGCCATCCCGTCCGCTACGTCGAAGAATTGCCGCGCACGGACCTGAGCGCATGGGCCTTCGCCCTTGCGCTCGCCGCTGCGACGCTCCTCTTCGCAGCGAAGCTCGCTGAAGTTGGACTGGGCGTCGGAGGCCGCGCGCGATGACGGTTTTCTTGACGAAGATCGCGATCGTTCGAGACAAGGCGCGGGCGCTGTGGCGACAAATGCGATCGTTTGTTCTGATCGCGCTTTGCCTCGCTCTCGTCGTCACCACGGCCGTCTTGGTCTTCGAATGGCGAGGCGCCGTCGAGGCCAATGACACAATCGAAGCGCTGCGCGCGGGACGCGACATCGTCGTGGACGCCAACGCGAGGCCCGAGACGCTTCTCGCCCGCATCAGCTTTCTTGCGGCGCGAAGCGACGTCGATCGCGCGCGCGCGTCAGTAGAGGCGCTCGACCGCAGCGGGAGTTCCGAGGCGCGCGCGCGGGGACATTATCTCTTGGGGAACGCGCTGCTGCGCAAGGCGTTCGATCAGATTCAACGCTCGGAGCTCGAAGCGGCCAATCCATTCGTCAATCTCGCCAAACGTGAATACCGCCGCGCCTTGCAGCTCGCGCCGGACTATTGGGACGCCAAATTCAATCTCGACGTTGCGGCGCGGCTCGTCCGGGACTTTCCTGATTTCGAGAGAAAGAGCGGCGATGAATTGAGCGCCGATCCGAAGAAGCTCTGGACCGACATCCCGGGCAAGCCGAAGGGCCTGCCATGATGCGCCCGGATGTGCGCGATCCGAGACTCGCGCTGCTCGCCCTGGCGATGCTGTCGCTCATCGTCACCTTTCTGGCGCCGAGCGTAGTGATCCGGCGTCCGTCGTTCGATTTTCTCGCGGTCGTTGACATCACCGGCAGCATGAACGTTCGCGATTACGCGGCGTCAGGAAGGCCCGTCAGCCGTCTCGAGGCGGTCAAATCGGCGCTTCGCGTCATGCTCGCCGAGCTGCCATGTCCGTCGCATGTCGCACTCGGCGTTTTCAGCGAACGCAGGCCGTTCCTGCTTTTCGATCCGATCGACGTCTGCGCCGATTTCACGCCTCTGCAGGCCTCGATCGGCGCGCTCGACTGGCGCATGGCGTGGGAGGGCGACAGTCGGATTTCGGCGGGCTTTTTCCTCGCCGTCGCAATGGCGCGCGAGTTGAAGAGCGATCTTCTGTTTTTCACCGACGGCCAAGAGGCGCCGCCGCTGCCCGCTCACGGCGCGCCGACGTTCGAAGGGCGCGCAGGCGAACTGCGCGGCCTCGTTGTCGGCGTCGGCGGCTATGAGCTTTCGCCCATTCCGAAGTTCGACGACAGAGGCCGCGACATCGGATTCCTGGACGTCGACGACGTTCCGCACGAAAGCCGCTTCGGCTTGCCCCCGGAAGGCGCGGAGCGGCGCGAAGGCTACAATGCGCGTAACGCGCCATTCGGCGCGACGGCGGCCGTCGGCGTCGAGCATCTATCTTCCGTCAAGGAAGATTATCTGCGTTCGCTCGCCGAAAAGACGGGTCTCGCTTACGCGCATCTCGAAGACGGCAAGCGACTGTGGAAAGACTATGCCGCGATCGCCTCCGCCCGGCCGCGCGAAGCGGCGCTTGACTTGCGTCCGTTCTTTGGCGCCTTCGCGGCGATTTTCACCTTCTTGGCCGTCGCCGCGAATCTGCTCGCAAAGGCGTTCGTTCAGGCGCGCCGCTTCACACCATTCAACCGCTATCCGCAACCAGGGAGATCCAAATGAGAAAGATGCTGGGGCTTTTCGCCCTTCTGTTCTGCGCGCCCGCGCTGGCGCACGGTCCGACGCCGATCAAAGTCGACGAGTCGATCTTGATCGCCGCCGACCCCAAAGCCGTTTGGGCGGTGGCCGGGAAGTTCGACGGGCTCGCGAACTGGCATCCTGACGTTCAGAGCGTAAAGGCCCAGGGCGGAGACGCCGCCGGCTCCGAGCGCGAAGTGACCTTCAAGAAAGGCGGCGCCTTGAAGGAGGGGCTCGACGAATATGATCCGGCGGCCTCCAAGATGTCTTGGCGCATGTCGGATCCCAATCTCGATGCGCTGCCGGTCAGCTCCTACACGCTCACATTCACGATCGAGCCGACGCCAGCGGGCGGAAGCCAGGTGAAATGGTATGGCCGTCTCTATCGTGGCGACACGAGCAACGAGCCGCCGGAAAATCTCAATGACGACGCGGCGCGCACGGCGATGACGAACTACCTGCGCGACGGCCTCCAAGGCCTCAAGAAGAAGGTGGAAGGGAAATAGCCCGCGGCGATGCGCCTTCGAAAAGCGATCATTCTTGCGGGCGTCTGTGCGCTCTTCGCCGCTTGCGGCGAGGAGAGGCGCAGCGCCGAACAGGATGACGTCATCGAACCTGACGACCGCAAGGCGGCGGAGGTCTGGCTACGCGCCAACGATCATACGGAGCTCGCACTCTGGCTCGCTCAACGCGAAGCCGGCTCGGCCGTTGGCGAACGAGAACCCGCCGTCGAGCGCCTACGTGCAGCCTTGCGCTCGGCGCGCGCGCACTTTCTTGAATCCGACCGCATGCTCGCAAACCGCACCGCGCAAATCGGCGAGATGCTCGCGGCGGATGGCCATGCCGAGGATTTCGCGCAGCTGATCAACTCGCTCGTCGAGGTCGCCGCGTCGGCCGGGCAAAAGCAGACCTATGGCGAGCTTTGCCAGCACTATTACAATCTGCGTCACAGCGGAGTCGAACGCGACGAGGCGCTGCGCATGCTCGCTGACCGTTACAAGACGCAGAGGCAATTCAGGTAGCAGCGCTTAAACAAGCTTCATCGCGACCTTGTTTTCAACCGCGATGCGCAGAAGATCCGCCTTCGATCGCGCGCCGAGCTTGCGTTTGAGCAGGATGCAGTTGTTGGCGACCGTCTTGTAGGAGACCTTCAGAATATGCGCGATCTCCGTCATGTCCTTGCCGTCGGCGAGGTTGCGCAGGATCTCGATTTCCCGGCCGTTCAGCGCGTCGAGCGGGTTGCTGGCGCGCGCCTGGTCGGCGAAGGCGAGCTTCAACGCGAGCGTGCTTGAAAGATAGCGCTCGCCGCCCGCAACCACGCGGATCGCCTTGATGAAGACGCGTGGATCCTCGTTCTTCGCGACGTAGCCGCGAGCGCCGCCCTCGATCGCCCGCGCCGCGAATACCGGATCGTCGTTCATGGTGAAGACGATGATTTTCGCGTTGGCGTCGCGCTTCAAAATCCGGCGCAGAAGTTCGAAGCCGGAGACGCCCGGTAAATTGATGTCGAGCACCACCACGTCGGGCGCGGACGACGCATAAGCGTCCAGAGCTTCGTCGGCGTTGTGCGCCTCGAGCACTTCGATGTCTTTCTGCCCAGACAGCATGCCGCGGCAGCCCTCGATCACCATGGGGTGGTCGTCGACGATGAGAACGCGCATTCCTTTTTTCGCTTGTTTGAGGGCCAGAACGTATGTTGTGAGAACCGCGAGTCTTGTCAATCGACTGCAAGCGGCCGTCAACGGCAAAGCTGCTCGACGGCGAACAAGGGCGCCTATACATGCGCGGAATTTCGCTCAAAGCCCAATTGGGCGGACTGATCGGCGTCGTGCTCGTCGCGACCTTGCTGAGCAATCTTGCGATTCAGCTGCTGCACGCCGGTCCGCGCGTGCGCGCCGAAGCGGGAAGCAATCTCAGGCTGATGCGGGAAGTTGTCCTAACGACGCTTGCTAATCTTCCCCAAAACGAAGACCCCAGTCCCGCCCTGCGGCGTCTCTATGCGTCGCTTGGCGACCTTCGCCATGGGGATGTCGAGATCCTTGCGCCAAACGAAACTGCGCCCAGGGACTGGCTGGATAAAATCCGTCATTCCGATCGCGACGTTCCGGAGTGGTTCGTGAAGCTCGTTGGCGCCGCGCCGAGGGTAATGACAATCCCCGTCACCGTCGGCGGCCGCGCCTACAGCAATATCGTGGTGATCTCGAATCCGTTCGATGAGCTTGGAGAGATCTGGTCGGACATGGTGTGGCTTGCAGCGATCAGCCTTGCGGTCATGATTGTTTTCCTGACGATCGTCCTCCTGTTCCTGCGCTACTCGCTTGCGCCTTTCGATGCGCTGAAATCTGGTCTGGCGCAATTGGAAGCGGGCAAGAGCGGCGTGCGCCTATCGCTCAGCGGCGCGACGGAATTCAGATTGATAGCGGCCGCCCTGAATTCGCTCGGCGCGACGCTGGACCGCGTCAGGCGGGAAAATCGCGAGTTGGTCGACAGGCTCATTCAGGTGCAGGAAGGCGAACGCAAGGAAATCGCGCGCGATCTGCATGACGAGGCCGGTCCCTGCCTGTTTTCCATACGCGCCACATCGGCGGCGCTGCAGGAGCTTGTCGCGCATCCTGCGCCGGACATGGGGCGGCTGAGACAGATGAGCGCGACGATCGACAAGGCGAGCGAGTCGCTTCAGTCGCTTTTTAGGGGACTGCTGGGCCGGCTGCGGCCGAAGGGTCTCGAAGAGCTTGGTTTGGAGCCGTCGTTAAAAGCGCTCTTCGCGTCATGGGCGCTCACCCGTCCCGAGGTCGATCTGCGCCTCAACGTCCGTCATGATCTTTCTTCGCTCGACGAGGAGACGGCGCTCGCCGCCTATCGGGTGGTGCAGGAGGCGGTCACCAATATTTTTCGCCACTCCGGCGCGAATAAGGGCGAGGTCACGCTGGAATTCGGCTTCGACGCCGCGACGGAACCCTCCGAACTCGACGCGGAAACGCCGCCGCAACTGAAAATTACGATCGAGGACAATGGCGTCGGAATTTCGGAGCGCTTCGCCCCGGGAATGGGTCTGCTCGGCATGAATGAGCGCGTGCGCGCGCTTGGCGGCGCGCAGCGGATCGAACGGCCCCCGTCCGGCGGCACGCGGATCACGGTGACGCTTCCGCTGCGGGACGAGGGCGAGTGATCGGGCGCCGCGCAGGTCGGGAAAATACGGAAGCCTGAATGACGAAAGTTTGAAGGTGAAAGGCTGCGCGCCCTTCATTATTCTCGAACGGAGCCGCCCGTCGGCGGACACGAAATTGGAGGAGCAACGCCATGGCTTGGACGCAACCCACAATCGTTGAAATCTGTCTCGGTATGGAGATCACGAGCTACGAATCAGCTGAGATCTGATCAGCCGCCGTTCTCGGCGGGAGCCCCGTAAAGGGTCTGGCGTGAGCCGGGGAGTGGCTGCGCTGAGAAGCGCGATTGACGAGTGCACATGAGTCGGCGCCGTCGCTTGCGACGGCGCCGCTGCTTTATCAGAACTGAAGGCGGTTGACCGCTCGACGCGGGCGGCGGCGGTTGGCCGAGATGCGCCACGCGATCGTTGCTGGCGACACTCCGTAGGCGGCCCTAAACGCGAGGACCTGATGCGGCGCGCTCCGTCCCTTGAAGAGCGCTGGCGCCGCTCGCAGATTCGCTTTTTCGCCATCGCAGATAGGGGTTGGCGTTGCGCCGCCTCGAAAGCGCCGGTCGTCGAGCCGTCCTTCTGGCACTCGCGGCGCCTTGCTGCTAGCACATTGTTTTTGCAGGCCTTCGACGCTCCTGGCGCTTGCTCTCGACAAATTTGATCCTAATCTGGAGAGAATCGACCCGCCGAGGAGAATCGCATGGCGTCCAGCGATTTCCGTTTGCAGCTGGAAGGCTACGGCCTGACGACGGCAAATATTCTGTATCATCTGCCGGACTATCCCAAGATCATCCAGTCCTACGTCTGGCAGGAATACGATCTCCACCCTGACTTCCCCGAGTTAAGAAAATTTCTCGATTTCTGGGTGCGCAGCCTCGATGGGCCGTTGCATTCCGTGACCGTCGCGCATTCGCGCCTGATTAAGCCCGCCGAGATGAAGCTTCTCGGCGGCGAATTCAAAGTGCACTGACGTAGGCCGCCTTGCGAAAGGGGGCCCGCCGAGACAAAATCGGCGGGAGTGATCGCGAGGAAGGCCGTGAACGACGAGAAGGATACGAAATCATGGGTGGGCGCCCTGGAAGCGGCGGCGCTCGTCGCCGTCGTGGTCGCGGCGTTTCTGATCGCCAGGCACTATCGGGAGAGCCTAGCCGACGAAGAAGACTCGGCGCCGATCTCTCTGGCTTTGGAGCGAGAGGCGGCTGAGGTGAACGCGACGCTTCCCGAAATGGTCAGCGAAGGCGTTCGTCTGGACCAGACGAGCGCGGGCCCGGGCAATATCTTCAATTACAGCTATACCGTCGTCGACGACGAAGCGGCGCGCGCGTTGGTCGGCAACGCAAAGAAGCTCGCCGAGTTGAGAGCTCAGCTGCAGGAGCGCGTTTGTCTGACGATGCCGCACCATCGCACAAGCGGCACAACCATCCGATATTCGCTGAAGGACAATAGGGGCGAGACGATCGCCGACGTGTCAATCGAGGCGGGCGACTGTTGAGAAGAGGCCGCGCCCGCATTGGCGCGCCTCTTGGCTGCATGTGGGCTTCACTTGCCGGCGTTGTTTAGGGCAGGGGACGCTAGTCCTTTACGATGCGCGGCGATCCACCTTTCGAGCTCGGCGACGTGGCCGCGCTCTTCCTGCACGAACTCCTCGGCAAGCATTTTTATCTCCGGGTCTTGCGTCGTCTCTAGCACATGCTTGTAGTAATCGAGACCCGCGCGCTCAGCCTCGAGCGCGGTCTCCAACGCCTGTTCGCGGCCAATGAACGGGTCGGCGGCCCAGATCGCCGCCGTCTCGGGGCTCTCGATGTCGGGCCAGACGAATTCGGTCGGGCCCTTCTCGGGGATCTTTCGAAATCCGGCGCGCGCGCGGGCGTCCCCAAGATGGAGCCTCGAGTAGTCGGATAGCCGTCGAAACAGCCGCCCGACGTCGCGGTTGCCACAGGACTCCATCGCATCGGCGAGCTGTCCGAACCGCTCGGCGGCGTCCTGCTCCAACCTGATGGCGTAGGCGAGAAACTCCTCGACCGACTCCATATTCATTTCTCCTGGTGCGCGTTCAGCCCGGTCTTTGGCGTCGCTTACGCCACGTTCGCGCCTCTCGACGCCCATTCCTCTTGCGTGATCCAGGCCTCCAGCACCTTGACGTGCTCGGCCTCCTCCTTGACGAATTCCTTCGCCGCCGCCGCCACTTCCGGCGACTTCGCCATGGCGACGGCCGCGCAGTAGAATTCGTAGCCGCGCCGCTCCCCTTGTAAGGCCGCTTTCAAAGCCCCGAGGCGCATCAGCGCCGGGTCGCCGCGATGAGCGGCCTCTGGCGAGGCCTGGTTGGGCCAGGCGTAGTCCGGCGGAACGACCTTGTTTGAATCAATTGTTCCGGCGCGGGCTTTCGCTTCGGCGAGGTGACGCCGCGAGAAGGCTGCGAGCTGGTTGAAGAGCTTTGCGATCGCGTCGCCGCCGAATTGCTCGGCGGTCGTGGCGAGCGCTTCGAGATGATCAGCGGCGTCTTCTTCGACCTTGATCGCATAGCTCAACAACTCATCGACGGTCGCGATCTCCGTGCCGCCTTTGAAGCGGCCCGCCGCATGGGTGATATGCGGACCGGCGATAGGCAAAGTCTGGTCGCCCTCGAAACTGACGATGATGTCCTCGTGGCGCACGAAGCATTGGCACGCCAGCCGATAGCGCGGCGGCATATCGTTGACTTCCGCGTTTTCGATCTCTTCCTTGGTGATCTTGCCGAGTTGCTTCAGCATCTCCTTTTCCTTTTCGGTCAAGGCGACGCCGTATTTCGCGTGGCGATTGAGATGTCCGACCTCAACGAGGCAGGAGCCGCATTCGCCGTCCTGGCAGTCGAAGGGGATGGGTATCTTATGCGCTTTCGCAACGGCCAATATCGTTCCCCGATCGCCCGCGACGGCGTAGACGGTGATATCCCTCGGCATTACGGGCGACGAAAATGTGATGTTGGCCAATGTCTGCTCCTGTCGATGCGACCGCGTTCGGCGCACCGCCGTCGAGCAAGATGCAGACCAGTCAAAATTTTTTGACAAATGTAAAGGCGAGCCGCTCGCGGGCCGCATATGCGGACCGCCGCGGGTTACAATTGTCGTGTTTCCGACAGAGCTTTGACGCGCTGAGGGACTTAGAACTTCTTCACTTCGACGCCGTGCTTTTGCAGCGCGTAGCCGATCTGCCGAGGCGTTAGTCCAAGCAGCCGCGCCGCCTTCGCCTTGACCCAGCCCGCGCGCTCCATCGCGTCGATCAGACGGTCTCGATCCGAACGCGAGTCACGCTCGCCGACGCCGCAATTCTCAGCGCCTGGGCAGGCGTCGGGCGCAGCGTCGGCCGGGGGGCGCTCGCTTGTCGGAGGGGACGGCGGCGCCGGGGGCTGTCGGTCGCGCGGCGGCGCAATGATCGGCATGCCAGCGGCCGTTGCGGGAGCCGCCGATCGCTCCAGCGAACCGCTCCAGAGCACCGAGGAGAGACAGCCGTCGTTGCGACAGGAGAAATCCTTGTCGGTGATCACATTGCCTTGCGCCAGAGTCGCCGTGCGGAACACGCAATTCTCGAGTTCTCGGATATTGCCGGGAAAGGCGCAGGCGTTGAGCACATGCATGGCCGATTCCGAGAAGCTCAGCCGTCCGCCTTGCTCGGCGTTGAAGCGGCGAAGGAATTCCTGGGCGAGCGGCTCCAGATCGCCCTTGCGGTCGCGTAAAGGCGGCAGGAAGACAGGCACGACGCTGATGCGGTAGTACAAATCGGCGCGAAATTCATTTCGCTTGACCGCTTCTTCTAGATTTTTGTTCGTCGCGCACACAAGCCGGACGTCGACCTTCTGCGTGCGCGTGCCGCCCACGCGTTCGAACTCCCCTTCCTGCAAAACACGCAGCAGCTTCGCTTGGAAGGCGGGCGTGATTTCGCCGATCTCGTCCAGAAACAATGTGCCGCCGTCGGCCAGTTCGAAACGGCCCTTGCGCATGTTCACCGCGCCGGTGAAGGCGCCGCGTTCATGGCCGAAGAGTTCCGATTCCAGCACGCTTTCGGGGAGAGCCGCGCAATTGAGCTTGACGAAAGGCTTTGAGCGCCGCGCCGAGAGATTGTGAATCGCCGCGGCGAACAGCTCCTTGCCGGTGCCGGATTCGCCGCGCAGCAGCACGGTGGATTTGGCCTTGGCGACGACGCGGATCTTTTCGATCACCGCGCGCAGCGCCGGGCTGTTGCCGACGACGCCGTTGATGCCGCTGATCTTGGTTTCGACATGCGGAAGGCGGTCGCCTTTTTCGAGCCATGCCTTTTCCTGCATCAAGCGCTCGCGGTCGCGGGCGATGAGCTTGTGCAGCCGCAGGGTCTGCCCGACGAGATTGGCGATCATCGTCAGGAAGCGCACGTCATGATCGAACAGCGTCACTGAACGGTCGTCATAGACGCGATCCACCGTCAGCGTGCCGACGACGGCGTCACCCTCCTTGATTGGGACGCCGATCAGCGAGAAAGGCCGGCCGTCGGTCGGCCCCCATTCGGAAAAGTCTGAGCCCTGGAATAGCGGCGAGGCTGCGACGTTCTCGACGACGAGCGGCATTTTCGTCGCGACGATCTGCCCCACGGCGCGTTCCGGCAGCCTGTCGAAGAACCGCTTGGCGGAATCTTCGCTCCAGCCGGAGCCAACCACGATCTCGGGCTCGCCCGCCGCGCCGAGCAAAGCGACCAAGCCGTGCCGCATATCAAGAAAGCTCGAAAGCAGCGCCAGCACGCCTGCGAGCGTGTGTTCCAAACGGTTTGGCGACGCCAGGAGCTTCGATATTTCGTAAATGCCGACGAGAGCGGTGTCTCTCACGTCGAATTCGCGCGCCTTCGGCGCGCACGCGCCGCCTGCCAGCTGCAAACCCATCCGTTTTAGCCTCACGACATGCGTGGGTGTTTTCGCAGGTTTTGACGCAAGCATCGTGCCATACCGCTCTTGGCGGTTAGTCCGATGGAAAACAATGCGCTGCGGATGCAACGCGATCGGCGTGGGCGCGCATGCTTGATCAACTCTTGCGCCTTCTGCCGCGTCCTCCGGCGCCGCAGCCCGATCGAACGGCGGCTCGATCGCGCCGCCTTCCCTGCAATGGACGCCAATGTCGCCTTGCCGACGCAGGCGGCGGTCTCCGACACGCCCGGCGCCACGCAGCAAGCGTTTCCTACAGGCGCCGGAAGCCTGCGCGCATCGATGCATAATGGGATGCTGCGCAGGCCAATGCGGGTTCGCCACCATTTTACAGTTGGCGGAATAGGCTTCGAATTACGGAAGGCGCGTGGTATGCGCCCGGCGCCGCCGATGCTATAGACGAGATCGTGCAGTCCCATTGAATCGAAGGAAAGCCGGTGGAGTGGCTGATTATTGTGCCGCAGCCGTAGCGACGTCGGGCGCCGTCGAGGGGAGGCCATAGCCATAATCACTTCTCAGGAGCCGACGGCATGAAGATTTCCGCGCGTAACAGCCTTCCCGGGACGATCAAGAACATCCAGAAGGGCGCGACCACGGCGCATGTGACGATCGACGTCAACGGATTGACGGTCACAGCTGCGATCACCAATGAATCCGTTGATGAGCTTGGGCTCCGCGAGGGGTCCCAAGTCAAGGCGGTCATCAAGTCGTCGGACGTGATGATCGCGGTCGACTAGTTCCGACGCGGCCGATGGAAGCTATTGAGCGGGGACCCGCGAGGGCTTCCCATCGGCTCCGACGAAAGGAAACAGCCCCGCCTGAAAACATTGCGTCATGTGAGCGGCCTTAGCGGTCGCCTGCTCGGCCTGCGTTTTCGGCAATGTTTCACCGGCGGTTTCGCTAAAGAGTTCGAGCCAGCGCGTAAAGTGCGCAGGTTCTATCGGCAAATTGATATGCGCGGCGAAGGGCTGGCCCTGATAACGATCCGTGCCGAGCAGCGTTCTCGACCAGAAGTTCGCGACGATCCCCATGTGCTCTTCGAGACCGTTTATCGCCGTAAAGATCGGCCCCAATAGCGGGTCTTCGGCGCCCTTGGCGTAAAAGCGGCGCACGCAGTCGTCGATCGCAACCTCCAGTCTGGCGCGTTCAGCCGCGTCCTGAATCGGCGGAATGACCGGCTCCATGGCCTTCTCCCCTCGCTATGACTGGCGGCTGCGAACCTTCTCGCGCTAACGGGCGTTCAGAACGGCCAGCGGAGTCGTCACGACTTTCGTTCCTGGCGCTCAGCAGCGCATCGACGTTATCGCGCACAAGCTCGGTTCGCAGCGGCTTCGCCAGAAAACGATGCGCGCCGGCGGCCACGCACTCCTCGCCAAACCCGCTCGAAATTTGATCGACGATGACCAGGATTTCCGCATCTGGAATGCGCGCCAGAAACTCCTGGATCAGGTCCACGCCGTTGACGCGGATCACGCCTTCGGCAAGCACCAGCAGATCCGGCTGAATTCGTTCCGATTTTGCGAGCGCTTCGGTCGCGCTCGCAAGTTCATGCGCCTCATATGCGTCGTGGAGCGCGCATTGGATCGCCGCGCGGAACATTGCATTGTCGTCCACGACAAAGACGCGCCTGCGTTCGATGGCTTTCGCCATCCGTACGCCGATCTGCATGGCAGCCTCGCGCCTGATTTGACTCGATTAACTGAATGCAAGGCGCGTGCCGTTTGCGATCGCGCGGCTCCGGGCGCCAGAGCAGGGAAACAGCCGCGCGCGTTCAGCCGCACCCTCTGGCGCGCGGCTCTACGCCCTTTCCTGCTCGTGAATAGGAGGCCTGTCTAAGTAATGCCCGACAGTTTGGAATTAAAACGTTTCCAAACTAGCCTGTGTGGCAGCAAGGTGACAACTGTCGAAAAAAATACACGGCATCTGTCTGAAACTATACAGATTACAATACTTCCATTCGAACGTTTGTTCTGTTGACCAGCGTCACCGCCAAATTTAGCTTCAGTCAACTTCTTCGCGCAACGTGAAGATGGATAACGTATAACCCTCCCTGGCGGTTCCAATGAGCGACGTCAAATCTCCCCTTTCTCTAAGAATGTTGACCCAGTCGCTTCCGCGGAGTCGCGCCGGAGAGCTGACGTCGGTAAGGGCGCTGGGCGTCGCGGCGGCGCTTGCGTCGAGCGTCAGCGCTTCGGCTCTGGCGCAATCCGCTTCGACAACGCTGCCGCCGGTCAAAGTCGACGCGCCGCAGGAAAAGCCGCGAGCGACGGCGCCCGCCAAACCCAAGCCGATCGCCGCCGCTCAGCCGCGTCAGGCGCCCCATGCGGCCGCGAACCCCCAAGCGGCGGGTCAGCGCAGCGGCGCGCCAGGCGCTTCAGGCGGCGGCGGTCAGGGCGCGGGGAACGGCGGTTTGCCGATCCTTGCGACGGCGCCGAACGCCAATCCTTATGCTGATCCTGTCGCGCCCTATAAAGTCGACCGGCTGTCTTCCACGAAATTCACCGAACCGGTGCTCAATACGCCGCGCACGATCACGGTGCTCACCAAGGAAGTGCTCGACGACAAGAACGCCTTCACCCTGCGCGAGATCGGTCGGAGCGTGGCGGGCGTGACGCTGGGCACGGGCGAAGGCGGCAACGCCTTCGGCGATCGCTTCTTCATTCGCGGCTTCGACGTTCGCAACGACATTTTCGTCGACGGCATTCGCGATCCCGGCGTCAGCATCCGCGAGAACTTCTATACCGAGCAGGTGGAAATTCTGCGCGGGCCCGGATCGAGCTTCGCGGGCCGCGGAACCGCCGGCGGCGCGATCAACATCGTCACGAAACAGGCGACCGACCACGACTTCTACGATTTGAAAACGATCGGCGGCTTTTCCGATCACATGAAGCGCGTGACGCTCGACATCAATAAAGCGATCAGCCCGATCCTCGCGGTGCGCGTCAATGCGCTCTATCACGACTCAAATGTCGCGGGCCGCAGCTTCATCACCGACTATCGCGACGGCGTCGCCGGCTCGGTGGTGTTCAAGCCGCTCCCGGATCTGACGCTCACCGGGCAATATACGCATGTTTATCAGAACGGCCTGCCGGACTTCGGCGTGCCCTATAACCGGATCTGGAATCGACCGTTCCCGGAAGGCGTCGTTCCCCGCTACAACTGGTACGGATTCGTCGACCGCGACTTCCAGGTTGCGCTACAGAATTTCGGCACCTTCACCGCCCACTATCGCTACAACGACAATCTCGTCTTCGACAACCGCTTCCGGCAGAGCCGTTCGGTCCTGGATTATATCGGCTCGCTGACGCAAAGCGCCGACCTCTTTAGGGGCACGGTTAGAATCGGCGCGCAAAGCCGCTATCAGGTGGTGAACACTCTCGACAACCAGACGGAAGCGACGCTCAAAGTCGACACGGGACCTGTCAAACACGCGCTTGTTGCCGGCGTAGAATTCGCACGCGAAGGCGTGACGCGCACAAATTATCAGGGGCTGGCTTCGGAATTGAACGGCACGCCCTTCGTCGGCAACGCCGTGACCTGCAACCTCTACCTGCCGTGCACCTATCTGCCGTTTCCGAACACGCCCTATCGCAATCTCAATCCGACCCGCATCGCCGTCGACACGAAATCCGGCTATCTGATCGAGACGGCGAATTATCAGGACGTCGTGCTTGTTAATGGCGGCGCGCGTTTTGATGATTACAACATCACGAGCCGCACCGAGACGCTATCGACTTTCGCCTCAAACCACTCCGGTCTGTTCAACTGGAACGCCGGCGTCGTGTTCAAGCCGCTGCCGAACGTCAGCGCCTACGCGGCCTACGCCACCTCGGCGACTCCGGTCGGCGCGGAGCTCGACGGCGGCGCCGCGAACTACGGCGGCTTGACGACCGCGGCGCAAATCTTCGCTCCCCAGCTCAACAAGGCGGCGGAGGTTGGCCTCAAGTGGGAGCTGTTCGACAGGCATCTGCTCGCGACAGCAGCCTTCTTCAAGACGGATGTGAGCGGCGCGCGAGAAGTCAACTCTGGCGTGACCACGGGCAATGCGTCTTATTACGTCCAAGGCGTGGACCTCGAGGCCGCAGGCAATATCACAGACAAATGGATGATTCTTGGCGGCCTGGTGTTGATGGACTCGCGGGTGACCAGCTCCTATGCGCGAACGAATATCGGTCTTCAACTCGCCAATGTCGCGCATGAGTCGTTCAGCCTGCTGTCGAAGTATAAGGCTGGCGAACTGCTCGGCCTTGCGCCGGACGTTCTGGAAATCGGCGGGCAGGCCATCTATCGTTCGAGAATCTATGGCGGCAACAATATCGTCGCCAATGGCGGCACATCGTTCAACGCGTTCGGCTTGCCGAATCCCACGCTCACGAATCTCTTGAACGTCCCCACCGTACTGCCGTCCTACTGGCGCTTCGACCTTTTTGCGGAAGGCAAGATCGGCGATAACATCACCATGAAGCTCTCGGTCAATAACCTCTTCGATCGCACGATCTACGACGCGTTCTATCAGACCGCGACGCCGTTCACGCAGATGTCGCCCGGCCGCGCCGTCTACTTTGAAACGCGCGTCCTTTTCTAGGAGCCGCATAAATGCTCGCTCACATAAAAGGCGCGCTCGGCAGGGAGGACGTCAACGCCCTTCGCGAGGCGATGGCGCAGGCGCAGTGGGAGGACGGCGCTTCGACCGCAGGGGCGAACGCCGGCGGCGCGAAGCGCAATCAGCAACTCTCGCCGGACTCCGAGATTTCGCGCGCGCTCGGCAAGCGGCTGCTGTCGTCGCTCCTCGCCAATCCCCAGTTTGTTTCAACGGCCGTCCCGCTGCACATCTATCCGCCGTTGTTCAACCGTTACGGCGTCGGCGATCACTTCGATCCGCATGTGGACAACGCCATACGCGGCGACGCCCTGACCGGCGCGCGCATTCGCGTCGATCTCGCCGCCACTTTGCTTCTCTCTGACCCCAGCGAATATGAGGGCGGCGAACTCATCGTTGAAGACATCTACGGATCGAGGCGCTTCAAGCCGCCGGCCGGCGATCTCATCCTGTATTCGGCCGGTAGTCTCCATATGGTGACGCCGGTCACGAGCGGACAACGTCTCGCCTCATTCTTGTGGCTGCAAAGCATGATCCGCGCCGACGAGGCGCGCAGCCTCGTTTGCGACCTCGACGAGTCGATACAGGAGCTCGCGCCGCGCGTCGGCGCAGATGATCCGGATCTGCGCAAACTTGTGACCGTCTACCACAATCTCATCCGCTACTGGGGAGAAGCATAGCGCTTATGCTTATTTGCATACCCGAGGTTCTCTCCAAGCAGCAGGTGGCCTTTTTTCGCGCGGCCATGGACAAGGCGCCGTGGGTGGATGGCCGCGTTACGGCGGGCTCGCAGTCGTCGCTAGTCAAGAATAATTCTCAACTGCCGCAAGACGGCGGCGTTGCGCGCGAACTTGGCGAGCATGTGCTCGAGGCGCTCGCGCAGTCGCCGATGTTCGTCTCAGCGGCGCTGCCGCACAGAATTTTTCCGCCGCTGTTCAATCGCTATGGCGTCGGCCAGGACTTCGGTCTGCACGTCGACAACGCGATCCGCGGCATTCCGGGCACGCCTATTCGCATTCGCACGGATCTGTCGTGCACGCTGTTTCTTTCTGAAGCGGACGAATACGACGGCGGAGAGCTTGTGATCGAAGATCGGGTCGGGCAGCAGGAAGTGAAGCTTCCTGCTGGGGATCTCGTGCTCTATCCTTCGACCAGCCTCCATCTGGTCAGAGGAGTCACGCGCGGCGAGCGCATCGCCTCCTTTTTTTGGCTTCAGAGCATGATCCGCGATAATGTGGCGCGCGCTTTGCTTTTCGATCTCGACCAAGCGATTCAATCACTGACGACGCGATTTGGCGCGGGAGATCCCGCCTGCGTCAAACTGACCGGCGTCTACCACAATCTGATCAGGACATGGGCTGAAGCATGAAGAGTCTTTTGCAGTTTCTCGCGATCTCGATCACGGCGCTTCTTGTTGCGCAGAGGAGCGCCGGCGCCGCCCAGTGGACGCAAGCGCTCGACGCGGCGATCGCGGCGACGAAGCCTCACGATCTCTCCGTGTGGACGATGTTCGTCAACGCCGACATCGTCGTGAAGATCGTGATGCTCGGTCTGTTGCTGGCGTCGGTTGCGACGTGGACGATCCTGATCGCCAAAACGATCGAACTGAAGCGCGCGCGCGAACGCGTGTTGTCGGCGATCGGCCGCCTTTCGGAAGCGCGGGGACTCGCCGAGGCGCGGCTGGCGCTCGGCGGCGGCGACCGGTTGACGCAGGCGCTGCTTGCCGAAGCCACGCGTGAAACGAAGCTCTCATCCGATATTCTGATGGCGCCGGGCGTGAAGGAGCGCATCGCCGGCTGCTTCGCGGAAATCGAGCGCGCCGAAGCGCTCTCGATCAAGCGCGGCACCGGACTGCTGGCCTCCGTCGGATCGACAGCGCCCTTCATCGGTCTCTTCGGCACCGTGTGGGGCATCATGAACAGCTTCATCGGCATTTCGAAAGCGCAGACGACGAACCTTGCGGTCGTCGCGCCGGGCATCGCCGAAGCGCTGCTCGCGACGGCGGTCGGCCTGTTCGCCGCCATCCCCGCGGTGCTGATCTACAATCATCTTGCGCGTCAGTCGACGGCCTATCTCGAACTCGTCTCCAATCTCGCTGGCGAATTGTTGCGCATCGTGTCGCGCGATCTCGATCGCACGCGGCATGCGGCGACGAAAATCCACGCGGCGGAGTAGTAGCTGATGGCCGTCCAACTCAAGAGCGATCTTCAGGAAACCCACGAGATCAACGTCACGCCGTTCATCGACGTGATGCTTGTGCTGCTGATCATCTTCATGGTGGCGGCGCCGCTCGCCACCGTCGATCTGCCGGTCGATCTGCCGGCCTCGAACGCCGCGCCGCATGAGAAGCCCGACAAACCGACTTATGTGACGATCCAAGGCGACCTCGCGCTCGCCCTCGGCGAAACGCCGGTCAAGCGGAACGATCTCGTTTCGGCGCTCGACGCGCTTCTCGGCGACAAGTCGAAGCGAATTTATTTGCGCGCAGACTCCAGCGTGCCCTACGGGGAGATGATGGCGATACTGGAGCGCCTGCGCGCCGGCGGCTATCTGCGCGTCGCGCTGGTCGCGCTCGATGCTGGCGGCAGGCAGCCGGACGCGAAATGAGCGCCGCCGCCGCTCTCCAGAATCCAAAGTCGAACGGCAGGCTTTGGAGCGTCGCCGTCGCCTTCGCCGTGTTTCTGCATGTCGGCGGCGCCGTCGCCGCGCTGCTGACATTGCAGGGCGAGCTAGACGACGAAGCCTCCGGCGCGCCGGCGATCGAAATATCGCTCGAGCCCGCCGCGCCGCGTGACGCCGAAGCCGCCGATCTTCCGCCCGGGCCGCTGGCCGACGAAGCCGCCGCAGCGGCGCCGTCCGTCGCCGCATCCGAGGCGAAGGAGACGAATGAGGAGCGGATCACGCACACAGAGGCGGAGGAGGCTGAACTCACCCACACCGTGAAGCCCGACAAGCCGATCGAGGAGGAGAAAACGCATCAGGCGCAGCCGGTAGTGTCGGCGGAGTCGTCGGCCTCGGAAGCGACCGCGCCTCCGAAATCCGACGTTGATCGACAGTCCGACAAGCCCGTCGCGCCTGTCCAGGGCGCTGACGCCGCGGCCAACGCCGTCAAGCTGACCTGGCAAAAGGCCCTTCTGTCGCATCTCAATCGGCACAAGCGGTATCCCAGCGCCGCCGGCCGTCGTTCGGCTGAAGCAAGCGTCTCCTTCACGCTCGACAGGCGCGGCCGCGTGCTCAGCTACGCGATCAAGCGCTCGGCGGGGCATCCCGCGTTTGACGACGCCGCGCTCGCGATGATGAAGCGCGCGGATCCGGTGCCGCCGCCGCCGCCTGTGATGGCGGACGAAGGGCTGACGTTTGAAGTGCCCGTGCAGTTTCGCGCGGGAAAAAAATAGCCGCCATTTCTCGTAAGGAGGCGCGACGCGGCAGGCTGCAAGGTGTGGCCTGTGGCGTCTCTTTAGGTTCTCCACAACTCCTTTTTGCGGCTAAGCTTTTCTATTCCTTAAAAAATTCGGAGCATCGTCGGAACAGATTTTCGAATCAGCGCTTCAATAGCCGTGTGGAGGGCTACCGTGTCGCCACATGAAAGCATCGCAATGTTGACAGAGCCGACGATGAGGAATCATTCGCAGTGCGACGCGCGCGATATCGAGATGAGCGTGAAGCTGCTTGGCGACCAGCTGAAGCGGCAATTCCTACAGCAGGCTTTGGAGCCGCTGCCGGACGCTATGCGCGCGCTCTTGGAAGAACTCGACGAGAAGGCCGCGCAGTGACATAGGCGCGATGGTCTGGTCAGTGAGACTTGTTTGAACGCTCGCTGAAATCCAGTTTGATCAGGAGATCTTTGAGATCGTCCGGCACCGGCTTCATGATCAGATCGAGATACAAGAGCGAAAGGCGCTTACGCAGCGCTTCGCTCATCGACTGTAGAAGCAGCTCTCGCTTGCCATCGCGGCGATAGATTTTCGGAGAAGCGGCGGTCACAGCGGCCGCGCCTCCTGCTTGAAGAGAGCGTGCCAGGCGGCGAGTTCTTCGCGCATATCTTTGCCGGCGACCATGCGCTCGGCCGAGCGATCAGCGGAGCGAAACACATCGCCTCGGACTGTCCGCGACCTGCCGCGCTTCGAGCGATATTCGATGATGAACGGGCGAACGACCTTCTTCATTGCTGGACCTTCGTCTTAAGGGACCGCGTATCAAACTTCGGCGCCAGGCCAATTGTTCCGGCTCGTGCGCTCGAAAGCCGTTGCCAAGACCTGGCTCTATTCGGCAAACGAAAACGCCGGCGAGCGGGGCTCGCCGGCGTCCAGAAACTACGCGTTGAACTTAGTGTCGCGACATCCAGTCGTCGACCTGCTCTTTGGCCTTGTCCTTCGCCACGCCGTAGCGCTCCTGGATCATGCCTTCGAGCTGCTCACGATTGCCGTTGATGCGCGTAATATCGTCGTCAGTGAGCTTGCCCCACTGCTCCTTCACATTGCCAGTAAACTTCTTCCAGTTGCCTTCGATCGTGTCCCAGTTCATGGATTCCTCCTTGTCAGGAGGCGGCCGCTGTCGCGGCGGACGCCTTGGAAAGCGAGCCCGGGTCTAGCTTTCACGGTCCATTAACCTTTCGCTCGCGCAGATGTTCCATGTCGACCTGCACTCCCGCTCAAAATTAATTGACCGTCTAGTCGGCGTCTGCAGCGATCGTCCTTGTTCGTCAAACAGGCGCGTCGGCTACGTCTATGCTGTACTTATAAATTCGGTCCGGGAGAGCGGTTTTAAAACAACGGTCCTTCAATCTTGAAGCCGCGACGGCGGCGACGCTTCGCGAGCAAGTCACGTATGCTCGTCAAAGCGCCTGCGGCAGCGCGGCGACGGCCGTAGGGTCACGTTAACGCTGGAATCGTCGATCAACCGAACGTCGGTTTAAGCCTGTTGAGTAGAGCGTCGCGCGCGTTGACGACACGACGGTAATGTTCGCCGTCGCCCCCGGCGTCCGGATGCGCCGTTTTCGCCTGTCGCCTGAAGGCGGCGTTGATGTCCGATTGATTGAGCGGCCCCTCAAACGGCAGATCCAAAATCTCGCGATGGCGAAGGTCTTGGTCGGTGGTCGGTTGAAAGAAGAGTCTTCGGCGCCTTTCGGCCTCGAGACGCAGATCGACTTGATCATTCCGCCACCTCTGGCGCGACATGACAAGGCATTCGCCAAAGGCGATCCGGCCCTGCGTTTCAAGTTCGTCCAGACTGAACGGACCCACGACATCATAGGGCGGCGCCAGACATGCCTTCCTGCCGCTGTCGCCATGTTGGACGTCGCCGATCGCCGCAATGTCCAATATGCCCAGCGAGCCGTTCCAGACGACCCATTCCTGTTTGTTCGTCATGCGGAGCGCTCATGCATGGACTGACTCGCGCCTTGCCTCGTCGTTCAGAGGCCTTCGCAAGAGCTGAAGCAGAAGACCATGCAGGTTCGAAGCCAATGTGCGCGCGATCGCTTAGCCGTCGAGGCGGTAGAGGAATGGCGAGATTTTTGCTCTGATCGCCAGCGTTTAAGGCGCGCGAACGTATCTCTTTGCGGAAAGCGCCGCTGGCGGGGATGGAACGTATGACGGATCATAAGGTTACAGTTGAGCAGTTGCCCAGTGGCAAATGGGCCTGTTTCTTACACATCGCCGGACGAGACGAGCCGGTTAACCTCGGGCGCGAATTCAAGAACGACGAACAAGCGGAAAACTGGCTGAACGTATCCGAGTCGGTGACGGCGATTGAAATGATGCTCCGCAAATATCAGAAATAGCGGCGCAGAGATGTCGGACTCTGGACAGCCGTTCTGGAGCGCGCGATTTCCGCATGTCCGGGCGCGCGCAATGGCTGTCCCCGGCGATCGGTGGCGTCAGCCGCCAGAGAGCCGTCGGCCAGAGTGACGGGGCAGTTCACATCGCCGGTTTCGCCGCGCGCGCCTGACGGCCTTCTCGAAACCGGCGATCCATGCGCCGTGAGCGCGCCGCTGGACTTTTCGGGGTCATCGCTCTTGCCTTCAGAGAGGACTGTCGGATTGGCGCCTCACTCGAAGCAGCCGATACGCCCGCCGCAATCGCCGCCGACGCTTGCGGCCTACTCCGAAGCGCTATGCGCGAAGATCGCGCCCGTGTCCTTTGGCGACCGCGTCTTCCTGTATCCCTGCGAGGCGGACGCTTGGCGGTTCGCGGTGGAAATGGTTCGGCGTTACCATAAGATTGTCGGTCGCCCCAAGCGCCGCCGGTTCATCATATGCGTCGGGCCTTCAGATCGGATCGAGTGCGCGCCGCTTGGTCTGGAGGGCGATGACGAGATCACAATTCTTCGATCGGACGACCACGCCGCGCTGCAGGCGGAAATCGATGCGAGGACCGCTGGCGTTCTGATTGCGCCGGTCAGGACCAGAGCGCGTTTCGAGGTCGTTCCAGGCAGCTTGCTCGCTCGGTTGCGAGAGACCGCAGACGAATATGGGATCGTACTGGGCTTCGACGAAACCTTTTGCGGCCTTGGCCGCTCAGGCATGCTTTGGGCGCACGAATGGACAGGGGTCACCCCGGACCTGATGATCGCCAGTCATTCGCCTGCAGACGCCCCGCGACTGACCGCGCTCGTCCTCACGCAAAGAGTCGCGCGAGGGGCGCTCGGCTCCCCGCCGCTCGTTGACGCGGCTACGCTTGTGGTTGGGCACGCCCTTGTGGATGCTCTGTCGACGCCAGGCTTTCAGGAACGCGTGCAGAATCGAAGCTGGTATTTCGAAGACCAATTGTCCGCGTTGTTTTATCGGCGTCGTGAAGTCTTTACGGCGCTGAGCGGCCTTGGTCTGATGCAGGGATTAACGCTGGCGGGAGACGCGGAGCCTATGCGGGCCATGCTGGCGGAGCGCGGGCTCCTGACCCGTGCGATGGGACCGGTCCTAGGTCTTTTTCCGCCGCTTACAGTCGAGGAAAGCGAAATTGATGCGGCAGTGTCCGCCATCGATATGATTTGCGCGCAGAAAGAACGATGATGAATACGGTCGGTCCAATCGCTCGGGTCATCGCGCGCGATCCTGTTCCTCCAGCGCTGAGGCGATTCATCTGGGACATTCAGTCCATGGTCGAACTCGCCGAAAGCGAGCGCGAGATTTTGTTGATCGGTCGCGACCTCATGGCCCGCCTCGTCACGGCCGACGATTGGCTGCCTGCGGTTTTTGCCGCCGCAAGTCCCGGCGTGGGCCGACAATTCCAGATTTTTCGCGATGGGCTCGAACGGTTTTCCGTCGTGAGCACAGTTTTAGGCGGCGCGGCGAGCGTGACGATCTCTCAGCCTGCCATTTGGGAGATCGCCGGCGTGTTGCACGGCGCCGTCCTTCGTCAGCAATTCGATGGCTCCTCGTCAACTTGCGCGCAAGCGGGCGCGTCTCGTCTGCTGAAAGCGAACACGATCGAAGCACGCTCGTCCGGGAGCGGGGACGTCGTCAAATGCCGCAACGCGCTCGACGATCAGATATCTATCGTCGTTCATGTTTATGGCGGCGACATCGCGCGGATGACTCGTCGCTCCAATCCAGGTCGTGGCGGCATGAATGCGCCGTCAACGGGCTACGCCAATCCGGAAAGCGATCCTCCCTACGATATCTTTTCGATTCAGGCCGAGATCCGAGATTGAGGCGGCGACTACAGACGATCGCCGCCGTTGAGAGATTTCCGTGAGGAACAGACGCGCGGCGCTTGATTTCGCCTGATCGGCTCTCGCGCCGCGACTATCAATGTGGGGCGACTTCGTTGCTCGGGAGAACCTCGCGGATGCGCTTGCCTTCCACCCAGAAGAATGCCCCGGCGGGGTCGGCGCAGGCGACATCCTGTTCGACGATCAGCTTGTCGCAGAGCATGACGCAAATCGCGTCGATCGAGGCGCTTCTATCGTTTTCCTCGGTCATGCGGTCGATCGAGATTTCGCCCAGCTCTTCGTCGTCGACCAAATGGATGATAAACACTTCCTCATGCCCGGGCGCGCCATGCGCGTTCACCCGGAAGGTTTCCCCCTTGTAGCGGAATTCGCGTATCATTCCTGGCCCTTTTTCGTTTGTTGGTTTTGTCCGTGGTCGCGCGCCTTAGCGTTGGGGCGACAACCGCGTGCCCGGCGCGCACGCAAACTGCGTGCCATTTGTGCGGCCGAATCCAGGTTTTGTGCGAAGACGCGCCTGATCTGCTTTTGAAAAAGGCAAGAGGCGTTTGCCGTTTCAAAAGTCGTTAGCGATAACGCTCGATAGGGTTCCGTGCATGCCAGATAAAGGAAGGCGCTGACGGCAGGACGCCGCGCAGCCATCGCTCATCCTGGCTCAGCGGTTGCTTCAAGCCGGCTATGAACGCTGACCGCGCCGACGCCGTGAACTTCGGCGAACTCGACCCGAATACCAACGAACTTCTGCAACAGGGGGTCGTCGCCTATCGCACTGATCGCGAGAAGGCCGACAGTCTCTTCAAGCAGGCCCTGGCGCTGACGCCGGAAGAACTCGCGCCTTACTACTGCCTTTACAAGATCCACACGTATATGGGGAGCCTCGATTACGCCGCTGATGTCGCGGCGGAGGGCATGAAGCAGGCGTCGCGGCAGGCGGGATGGCCAAGCGATCCCGCGGCCTGGCCTGCGCAGGTCGGCGCGCAGGACGGCGCAGCGCGCTTCGCCCTCTACACGCTAAAGGCGCTGAGCTTCATCGAATTGAAGCGCGGCCACAGCGAAACCGCAAAGGAATATCTCGATATCCTCTCCCGCGCGGATCCGCAGGGCAGCGTCGGTTGGAAGGTCATCGAGGAACTCGCGCAGGGCAGCGCGCCGTAGCTGCAATGTGTGTCCGACAATGTCATAACTCCGACAAACCTCGGGCAAGCATCTGCTTCGGCCGAGGCTGCGCCGGTGATGTCGTAAACCCGACACGGCCTACCGCGCCCGACTGCGCAATCTCCCCATAAGCGTATCCCGGAGACACGGCATGGGCGGCGCCGTCCCCTTGCGCGAAGAAATGCGCTAGCGAGACAAAGCGCATCTGAACGTACCCGCTGATTGTCGCATTCAGGACATTGTTCGATTCATGCGGCCGAGCGGCCTGTGTCGGTCGCCTGAAAGGGCCGAACAATCGACTCTGCGGGCTCGCATGCCGTCATCCGCTTTCAATTCAGCGAGTTGCTCTACGCTCGGCAGGCGTGGACCGCATTGGCATGCGATTTGAAGGAAGTTGAGAGAACTTCCAGAAATGAACGAGGATTCGCGACATGGCATACAAGATTATCGCCTCGCAATGCACAGTGTGCGGGGCCTGCGAATTCGAATGTCCGAATGCGGCGATCCGCCTCAAGAATGACATGTACATCATCGACCCGAAGAAATGCACCGAATGCGAAGGGCATTTCGATAAGCCGCAATGTGCGGTCGTCTGCCCCGTCGAAAACACGTGCGTGCCGGCGTAACTTCAAAAGTGCGGGCTGGCGGGACGACGCATCGCATGGACGCCGTCGACTGGCTTGGAAACTTCCTGTCCTGCCGCGATTGTCCGCATGTGGAGATTCGCGAGAAAGGCCTCTGCGATCTCGGACAGACATGTGTGCGCGATCGGAGGGCCCGCCGGATAGACAGGTTCTTCGCGGCGAGTCCTCAGGAGTCTGCGAAATATCTCGATCATCCCTATTTCGAACTGCGCGTCGGCGCGGTGAAATATGCGAGCGTCTTTCAGTTGCGCGCGCTGATCGATGACGAAGAGCCGGACGTCAGAGCCATGGTGGCGCAGCGTCTGCCGCTACGGCTCGCAGAAAAAATGATTGGCGATCGCGACCGCAAGGTCCGCATGGCGCTGGCGCAGCGTGTCGAAGGCGCGAGCCTTGTGAAGCTGCTCTTCGATGAAGACAGCGGCGTGCGCCTGATTACAGCGCGCCGCGCGCCGTCCGACATTCTCGCCGGCGCGGCGACCGATGACGATCCACAAGTGCGATGCGAAGCGGCGCGCCGGATCGCTATCAGCAAGCTCCCGGCCATGGCGGCCGATCCCGAACCGCGCGTGCGCATGATTATTGCAGAGCGGTTGCTGCCGGCCCAGTTGGGACTGCTCGTCGCGGACGAAGACTTGCGAGTCCGCTTCCTGGTGGCGGAGCGATGTGAAACGGAATTGCTGGCGCGTCTGCGCGACGATCCCGATCCGGAAGTGAGGCGCCTGGTCCAGGACCGCCTGGACGAAGCGCAACAGTGAACGGAGAGCGAAATGGCGGCGGTGCAAGAGACAGTTGATCAAGTTCGCCGTGTTGGCGCTGACCAATATAAATACGGTTTCGTCACCGACATCGAATCGGACCTCGCGCCCAAAGGGCTTTCCGAAGAAGTCATCCGCTTCATTTCGGCGAAGAAGAGCGAGCCGGAATGGATGCTCGACTGGCGGCTCGACGCATATCGGCGCTGGCTGACCATGACCGAGCCGAAATGGGCGCGCGTTGAGTATCCGGCGATCGACTATCAGGATCTCTATTATTACGCGGCGCCGAAATCGACGGCCGGTCCGAAATCGCTCGACGAGGTCGACCCCGAGCTGCTGCGCACATACGAAAAGCTCGGCATTCCGCTGCATGAGCGCGAAATTCTCGCCGGCGTCGAGCGGCCCGAGGGCGAAGAGCGTCCACGCGTCGCGGTCGACGCGGTGTTCGACTCGGTTTCCGTCGCAACGACGTTCAAGGAAGAGCTGAAGAAGGCCGGGGTGATCTTCTGCCCGATCTCGGAGGCGCTGCGCGAGCACCCCGAACTGGTGCGCAAATATCTTGGCACCGTGGTGCCGACCTCCGACAACTACTTCGCGACGCTGAACAGCGCCGTGTTTTCGGACGGCTCGTTCGTCTATATCCCGCCGGGCGTGCGCTGCCCGATGGAGTTGTCGACGTATTTCCGCATCAACGAAAAGAACACCGGGCAGTTCGAGCGGACGCTCATCATTGCCGACCGCGGCTCCTACGTCAGCTATCTCGAAGGCTGCACTGCGCCCAAGCGCGACGAGAATCAGTTGCACGCGGCGGTCGTCGAGCTCGTGGCGCTCGACGACGCCGAGATCAAATATTCGACCGTGCAGAACTGGTATCCGGGCGACGAGAACGGCAGGGGCGGAATCTATAATTTCGTGACGAAGCGCGGCGATTGCCGCGGCGCGAATTCGAAGATCAGCTGGACGCAGGTCGAGACGGGCTCGGCGATCACCTGGAAATATCCGAGCTGCGTGCTGCGCGGCGATAATTCGCGCGGGGAGTTCTACTCCATCGCGATCTCAAACGGCCGCCAGCAGGTCGACTCCGGCACCAAGATGATCCATCTCGGGAAGGGCACGACGAGCCGCATTATCTCGAAGGGCATTTCGGCCGGCCGTTCGTCGAACGCTTATCGCGGCCTCGTCTCGGCGCATCGCAAGGCGGAAGGCGCCCGCAATTTCACGAATTGCGACTCGCTGCTCATCGGCGACGCCTGCAGCGCGCATACGATTCCCTACATCGAAGCGAAGAACCCGTCCTGCGTGTTCGAACATGAGGCGACGACCTCGAAGATATCTGAGGACGTCTTGTTCTATTGCATGCAACGCGGGCTCTCGCAGGAAGATGCGACCGCGCTGGTGGTCAACGGCTTCGTACGCGACGTGTTGCAGCAACTGCCGATGGAGTTCGCGGTCGAAGCGCAGAAGCTGATCTCGGTCAGTCTCGAAGGCAGCGTCGGCTGACGCCTCAACAGTTTGGGAGTGATGGGATGACGGCGCTACTGGAAATTCGCGACCTTAAGGCCGAGATCGCTGGCAAGCAGATACTGAACGGCTACGATCTCACCGTGAACGCCGGCGAAGTGCATGCGATCATGGGGCCGAACGGCTCCGGCAAATCAACGCTGTCCTATGTGCTCTCCGGCCGTCCGGGCTATGCCATCACCGAGGGGCAGGCGCTGCTCGCTGGCGCTGATCTGTCGCAGATGAGCGTCGACGAACGCGCCGCGGCGGGGCTGTTCCTTGCTTTTCAATATCCGCTGGAAGTGCCGGGCGTCGCGACGATGACCTTCCTGCGGGCCGCGCTCAACGCGCAGCGCAAGAAGCGCGGCGAGGAGGAAATATCCTCCCCCGATCTGATCAAGCGCGTCAAGGAGCTCGCCAAGATCCTCGACATGGACATGGAGATGCTGCGGCGCCCGGTGAACGTCGGCTTCTCCGGCGGCGAGAAGAAACGGGCCGAGACGCTGCAGATGATGCTGCTCGAACCCAAGGTGTGCATCCTCGACGAGACCGACTCGGGGCTCGACATCGATGCGCTGAAGGTCGTCTCCAACGGCGTCAATCAATTGCGCTCGAAAGACCGCGGCATCGTTGTGATCACTCACTATCAACGTCTCTTAGATTACATCACGCCGGACGTCGTCCATGTGCAGTCGGCCGGCCGCATCGTGCGGACCGGCGGGAAGGAGCTCGCCCTGGAGCTCGAGGAAACCGGCTACGCACGCTACCAGAATGAGGCAGCCTAAGTCATGGACAAGGCGCCAGTCACTCCCGCTCGCAAACTCACCGAAGCCGAGGCGCAGCTCGCCGAAATCTTCGCGCAACAAAGCGCCGGCGCGCCGCAAGTCGCCGAGCTGCGCACCGCCGCGTTCGAAGCCTTCTCCCGAACCGGCCTTCCCAACCGTCGCGACGAGGCCTGGAAATACACGGATCTGCGCGCCCTGCTGCGCGACGTAAAGCCTCTGGCGGCGCCGCCGGAGGAGAGCGCAAGACAAAGCGCCAAGGACGCCACGATTCTCACGGGCGTCGCCGCGCGCCGCATCGTCTTCGTCGGCGGCTATTTCGTCCCGGCGCTTTCTGATCTCGCCGATCTGGAAAAAGGCTTGAGCGTGATCTCGCTGTCGGAGGCCCTGGCCACCGGCGACGCCGCGACCGTTTCGCAGCTCGGGAAAGCGGGGAAGGTCGATGATCCGGCCTTCGCGCTCAACACGGCCTTCATGGGTGAAGGTGTCGTTATCCGCGTGGCCGCCGGGGCCTGTGTCGATCGACCGATACAGCTGGTCTTCGTCGCCGGCGCGCAGCCGGCAACCTATTTTCTCCGTTCGCTCATCATACTGGAAAAGGGCGCGCGGGCGACGCTGATCGAGAGCTTCGAGGGCGACGGGGCGGGGGACTATCATGTGAACGCGGCGACCGAGGTCGTGTTGGAAGAGGGCGCGTCGCTCGAGCGGCTCAAGATCAGCCGCGAAAGCGCCGCAGCGATGCACGTGTCAACCTTCGTCGCCTCGCTTGCCGCCGATAGCCAGCTGAATGATCTGGGGCTCAATCTCGGCGGCGCCCTGCTGCGTAACCAGTCCTTCATTGCTCTGAACGGGCCGGGAGCGCATGCCGCCCTGAGGGGCGCCAATATATTGAAGGACAAGGAGCACGCCGACGCGACCTTGTTCCTCGATCATGCAGCGGAGCGTTCCGAAAGCAAGGCGCTGTTCAAATCCGTGCTGAACGATGCGTCGCAGGCGGTGTTTCAGGGAAAGATCCTGGTGCGGCCTGGCGCACAAAAGACCGACGCGCGCATGATGGCGCGCGCGCTGTTGCTGTCCGAAGGCGCCCAGGCCAATTGCAAGCCGGAACTTGAAATATTCGCCGACGACGTTCAATGCGCACATGGTTCGACGGTCGGCGCGCTCGACGAGAACCTGATTTTCTATCTGATGGCGCGCGGGATTTCGCACGCGGAAGCTGAATCGCTGCTGACGGAAGCTTTCATCAGGGAAGTGATCGACGCCGTGGAGAATCGCAGCATTCGCGAAGCCCTGACCGCGCTCGTTTCTGAACGACTGAGAACGCGACAATGATCCGCAGCCTGTGAGCGGCTGTTCTTGTTCGAACCCGCGATAGCGCGTCGGACGCTCCTCTATGTGCGTAGAGGTTCACTGTCGTTCTCAATCCATCTGAAGAATGCGGCGTCGCCACATAAGTCTCGGATGGTTCTCGGTCTCACTCCGAGACTGGGGACATGAACTCTATCAGCAGTCCTCGATCCGGGCGTTTGAACGCGAATCGCTCAATAGGGCAGCGGGCGATTGCGCGAGGACACCTCTGTAAGAATTCTTCCGACGGCGTTGACCGTCGGTGCAAAGCGCCTCGAAGCTCGCCCGCGCCCATCAGCTCCGCAGCGGCAGCCAATGCGATCAGCGATGTTGAATCTGTCACAAGTGTCGCCATGCAGGAATAGTGACGTGTTTGAATATTTACATTGTTTGTTCGATATAACCAATTGAAGGAAAAGCGAAAACTACCGTTGAAGCGCTGGCATGGTTGTTGCGATCCCTTCCAAAGACTGATGCATCGGTCCGTCTCAGCCGGGAGTCGGCAAAGGCGACTTTGCAGCGACAGAAGGAAGCAAGGCCATGACGTCTCTGGATGTTGGAACGGCGGACGCAGTTGAAGAAGTGAGCGCCGCGGTCGCCATGAGCGACGTGATGCAGAAGATCGCCGAGCACAAGGGCTGCGGAACGTCGGGCGGCAGCGGAAAGGCGAGCTGCGGGTCGGGCGCCGGAGAGGGCGACCTTCCGACGGAGATTTGGGAGAAGGTCAAGAACCACCCCTGTTATAGCGAAGAGGCGCATCACCATTATGCGCGCATGCATGTCGCCGTCGCGCCGGCGTGCAACATCCAGTGTAACTACTGCAACCGCAAATATGATTGCGCCAATGAATCTCGCCCCGGCGTCGTCAGCGAGAAGCTGACCCCGGAGCAGGCCGCGAAGAAGGTTTTGGCCGTCGCTTCCACCATCCCACAAATGACGGTCTTGGGCATCGCCGGTCCGGGCGATCCGCTCGCCAATCCGGAAAAGACCTTCAAGACCTTCGATCTGATCTCGCGCACCGCGCCCGACATCAAGCTCTGCCTGTCGACCAACGGCCTCGCCTTGCCCGATCACGTCGACACGATCGCCGGCTATAACGTCGACCACGTCACGATCACCATCAACATGATCGATCCGGAAATCGGCGCGAAGATCTACCCTTGGGTGTTCTGGAAGCACAAGCGCTACACCGGGGTCGAAGCGGCGAAGCTCCTCACCGACCGGCAGCTCCTGGGTCTGGAGATGCTCACCGAGCGCGGCATTCTGTGCAAGGTGAATTCGGTGATGATCCCCGGGATCAACGACAAGCATCTCGTCGAAGTGAACAAGGCCGTTAAGTCGCGCGGCGCGTTCCTGCACAACATCATGCCGCTAATCTCGGCGCCGGAGCACGGCACGGTGTTCGGCCTCAACGGACAGCGCGGTCCCTCGGCGCAGGAGCTGAAGGCGCTGCAGGACAGCTGCGAAGGCGAGATGAACATGATGCGCCATTGTCGCCAGTGCCGCGCCGACGCCGTCGGCCTGCTTGGCGAGGATCGCAGCGCCGAGTTCACCACCGAGAAAATCATGGCCATGGAGGTCGATTACGACCTCGAGTCCCGCAAGGCCTATCAGGAGAAGGTCGAAGAGGAGCGTATCGCGAAGGTCGCCGCGAAACAGGAAGAGCTGGCGACGCTGGCTGGCGCGGCGAGCGACATCAAACTGCTGATCGCGGTTGCGACGAAGGGTTCGGGACTGATCAACGAACATTTCGGGCACGCCAAGGAGTTCCAGGTTTACGAACTCTCGACGTCTGGCGCGAAATTCGTCGGGCATCGCCGCGTCGATCTCTACTGTCAGGGCGGATATGGCGACGAGGACAGTCTCGAGACGGTGATCCGCGCGATCAACGACTGCCACGCGGTGTTCGTCGCGAAGATCGGCGGCTGTCCGAAGAACGACCTGCTGGAGGCCGGGATCGAGCCCGTCGATCAATTTGCCCATGAGTTCATCGAGAAGTCCGCGATCGCCTGGTTCAAGGCCTATCTCGACAAGGTGAACGGCGGAGAGATCGAACATAAGGAGCGCGGCGACGCGGAAATCCGTCAGGGCGCGCTGATCAGCGCCGCCTGAGACATGCGTCAGGGAACCAATCCAGGGAGCAAGACATGACGCTTAAGATCATCGCCTCGCAGTGCACAAGTTGTTCGGCCTGCGAGCCGGAATGCCCGAACGTGGCGATCACCGAGAAGAACGGCACGTTCGTCATCGATCCGAAGAAATGCACGGAGTGCATCGGGCATTTCGATGTGCCGCAGTGCGCGGCCGTCTGTCCCGTCGACAACACTTGTGTGATCGACAACGCCTATCCCCGCTACCAAGCGCCGGCTTGAGGAGGCCTGCATGAAATTTACGCTAACGCCGGCGGCACAGAAATTCATCCGGCGAATGATCCAGTTCAGCGCCAATCCGGGCGGCGGCTTTCGCTTGATGGTGTCCCCCGGCGGTTGCTCGGGGCTCAGCGCCCTCTTCGATGTCGAAGCTGCGCCGCGCGCTGGCGACCAGGAATTCGTCGTCGAGGGCGTGAAGTTCTTCCTGCCGGCCGAAAGCCGCCTGCTGCTCGACGGGGTGACGATTGACTTCACCGATTCCTCCTCAAGCGGAGGGCTCGTCTTTCACGACCCGAAGAACGCCGGATCGTGCAAGAGCATGAGCGCGCCCCTGTCGGAGGCAGCGCACTAAGGCGCGCGTCATGGCGAATGGCGAGCAGGTCGCTCTCAGCCCCGACGAGAAGGAACTTCTCGCCGGGGCGCTGCTCGGCGAGGGCCTGCCGCCGGAGGCCGAAGGATTTCTCCAACTCGCCAGCGAGACCTACGCCGATTCCGAAACGGCGGAGCGCTATTTGCGTCAGGCGCAGCAATGGGCTCCCGACCACGCGGCCGTGCTGATCGGCTTCTATCGCTTTTACTTCTACAAGGGCAGATTGCGAGAAGCCTTGGAGATCGCCAACCGCTGTCTCGAGAAGGCGACGCGCGAAAACAACATGCCGCGCGACTGGCGCCGCGCCTCGTCGTCGCATGCGGTATTCGATCGCTACGACGAAATGCTGCCGCGCTTCTTCCTCTTTACCCTGAAGGGCTATGCCTATCTGCAGATGCGTCTCGGCGAACTCGAGGAAAGCAGAGCGGCGATCGCGAAGCTGCTTGAGCTTGATCCAACCGACAAGATAGGGGCCAAGGTTCTTCTCGGCGTTCTCGACAGAATAGGGCTCGAAGATGACGCGTGAGATCGACGAGGCCCGCGACTGGCGCGGGTTGGACGTCGAATGCACGAGCTGCGCGCATCGGGAGTTGCTGGTCGTGGGGCGGTGCGAATTGCGCAAAGCCTGCGTGCACGATCGATATGCGCGGCGGATCGACCGGTTCTTCAATTGGAATCCAGAACTCGCCGACGCCTATCTCTCACATCCACACTTCGAAGTTCGCGCCATAGCGGCGAAGTTCGCCAATCCTTTTCTCCTGCCGCGCTTGTTATCGGACCCCGACGAAACCGTGCGTTGGGAAGCCGTGCGGCGATTACCTGCGCGCTATCAATGTGAATTACGCAATGATCCGCATCGTGAAGTGCGCATCCGCGTCGCCACTCTGCTCGATGACCCAGATCTCCTGCCGATGATGCAGGATGAGGACTATTACGTGCGGATCGTGATCGCCCGCAAGGTCGCGCCGGCGCTGCTGGTGATGATGCTCGCTGACCCGGAAGTGGAAGTGCGGCGCGTTGTGGCGCAACGGATCGACGCCCAGTGGCTCGGGCGAATATGTCGAGATCCGAACGCCGATGTCCGTCTCGAAGCCGCGCAAAGAATGACGCCGGAGCAATTGTTCGATTTGCGAGAGGACGCTGACTGGCGCGTGCGCCATTACGTCGCGACCAGATTGAACGTGGACAAAATCGGACATTTGATCAACGACAGCGATCCGCTTGTCGCGGAAGCGGCCCGCGAGCGTCTCGCGCGCGAGTCATCGAAGTGACGCGACGCGAATCGTCGGCGTTCCGCGGCTAACGCCGCTGCGTTCACGATACTTCCTTACCAGCTGGGCGCTGCCGTGATGCTGCGCGACCAGTCAGTGCCGGTGGGGCTCGGCGCGATTCGAGCCAGGCCCACCATTACCTTCTCGGGCCGAACTCGCCTTCGCGCGTCAGGCGTCATCAACCGCCACTGCGGCGCGCCAGTCTACTTCTTGGCCGACATCGCCTCCGTCCCAACGGACGAGAAGCACAGCAGATTTTTCCATCGCGTCCCGCAATAGATTGTCGTCCACAGCACAGGGTTGTTAGCTTTTTGACATCGAACGACGCGGCGCGCCGCTTTTGCGCAAGTATCTGAATACTAACCGGTAACAGCCATCGGCAAGCGCTGGCATGGACATTGCGAAAGTGGGACGTGCTCGACCGACATCGAGGGCCGTCGAAGAGAACCTCTTCTGGGGAGTCCTTCTCTAACTCGGCAGCGAAAGCAAGGCGCCGCGAGAGAGCTGCGGCCATGAGTAAGGGCTCAAGAGGAGACAGACATGTCGTCACTACGGCAAATCGCATTTTACGGCAAAGGGGGCATCGGCAAGTCGACGACGTCCCAGAACACGCTGGCCGCTCTGGCGGAGATGGGACATCGCATTCTGATCGTTGGTTGCGATCCGAAGGCTGACTCGACGCGCCTCATCCTGCACGCCAAGGCGCAGGACACGATCCTCAGCCTGGCGGCGAACGCCGGCAGCGTCGAGGACCTCGAAATCGAAGACGTGATGAAGGTCGGCTATCGCGACATTCGCTGCGTCGAGTCCGGCGGTCCCGAGCCTGGCGTCGGCTGCGCCGGCCGCGGCGTGATCACCTCGATCAACTTCCTCGAGGAGAACGGCGCTTACGAGGACATCGACTATGTGTCCTACGACGTGCTGGGCGACGTGGTCTGCGGCGGCTTCGCGATGCCGATCCGCGAGAACAAGGCGCAGGAGATCTACATCGTCATGTCCGGCGAGATGATGGCGATGTATGCCGCCAACAACATCTCGAAGGGCATTCTCAAATACGCCAACTCCGGCGGCGTGCGCCTGGGCGGCCTGGTCTGCAACGAGCGTCAGACCGACAAGGAGCTGGAGCTTGCGGAAGCTCTGGCCACGAAGCTCGGCACGCAGCTGATCTATTTCGTGCCGCGCGACAATATCGTTCAGCACGCGGAGCTGCGCCGCATGACGGTTCTGGAATATGCGCCGGAGTCCGATCAGGCGAACCACTACCGCAATCTGGCGACCAGGGTCCACGCCAATCAGGGCAAGGGCATCATCCCGACGCCGATCACGATGGACGAGCTCGAAGACATGCTGATGGAGCACGGCATCATGAAGGCGGTCGACGAGAGCCAGGTCGGCAAGACTGCGTCCGAACTCCAGGCGATCGCCTGATCCACCAATGCTCGCGCGTCGACCTCCCTCAAAAAGGGAGGCCGCGCGGAAATCCAGAGACATAAAGGAGACATCAAATGAGTGTTTCGCCCACATTGAGCGTCGCGGAGATCAAGGAGCGCAATAAAGCGCTCATCGAGGAGGTTCTGAAGGTCTATCCGGAGAAGACCGCCAAGCGCCGCGCCAAGCACCTCAACGTGCATCAGGAAGGCAAGCCGGATTGCGGCGTGAAGTCAAACATCAAGTCGATCCCGGGCGTGATGACCATTCGCGGCTGCGCTTACGCCGGTTCGAAGGGCGTCGTCTGGGGTCCGATCAAGGACATGATCCACATCAGCCACGGCCCGGTCGGCTGCGGCCAATATTCCTGGGCGGCGCGCCGCAACTATTATATCGGAACGACCGGCATCGACACTTTCGTCACGATGCAGTTCACTTCCGATTTCCAGGAGAAGGACATCGTCTTCGGCGGCGACAAGAAGCTCGCGAAGATCATGGACGAGATCCAAGAGCTGTTCCCGCTCAACAACGGCATCACGGTTCAGTCGGAATGCCCGATCGGCCTCATCGGCGACGACATTGAAGCGGTCTCGAAGGTCAAATCGAAGGAATATGATGGCAAGACCATCGTTCCGGTGCGTTGCGAGGGCTTCCGCGGCGTCTCCCAGTCGCTCGGCCATCACATCGCCAACGACGCGATCCGCGACTGGGTGTTCGACAAGATGGACCCCAACGCTGCGCCGCGTTTCGAGCCTACGCCCTATGACGTCGCCATTATCGGCGACTACAACATCGGCGGCGACGCCTGGTCATCGCGCATCCTGCTCGAAGAGATGGGCCTGCGCGTGATCGCGCAATGGTCGGGCGACGGCAGCCTCGCCGAACTCGAAGCGACGCCGAAGGCGAAGCTGAACGTTCTGCACTGCTACCGTTCGATGAACTACATTTCGCGTCACATGGAAGAGAAGTATGGCATTCCGTGGTGCGAATACAACTTCTTCGGCCCGAGCAAGATCGCCGAGTCGCTGCGCAAGATCGCAAGCTATTTCGACGACAAGATCAAGGAAGGCGCCGAGCGGGTTATCGCGAAATATCAGCCGTTGATGGACGCGGTGATCGCGAAATATCGGCCGCGCCTGGAAGGCAAGACGGTCATGCTGTTCGTCGGCGGCCTCCGCCCGCGTCACGTGATCGGCGCCTACGAGGACCTCGGCATGGAGGTCGTCGGCACGGGCTACGAATTCGGCCACAACGACGACTATCAGCGCACCGCGCAGCACTACGTCAAGGACGGAACGCTGATCTACGACGACGTGACCGGCTACGAATTCGAGAAATTCGTCGAGAAGGTCCAGCCCGATCTCGTCGGTTCAGGCATCAAGGAAAAATACGTCTTCCAGAAGATGGGCGTGCCTTTCCGTCAGATGCACAGCTGGGACTATTCGGGCCCGTACCATGGTTATGACGGTTTCGCGATCTTCGCGCGGGACATGGACATGGCGATCAACTCGCCGGTCTGGAAGATGACGAAGGCGCCTTGGAAGACCGAGGAACAGCCGCTGCTCCAAGCCGCGGAATAAAACAGCGCCGGCGCGTCGCGAGAGCGCGCGCCGGGCCCCCCAATGCATGACGCGAGGGTTCGACCATGCCGCAGAGCGCAGAACACGTCCTAGACCATTTCGACCTCTTCAGAGGTCCCGAGTACCAGCAGATGCTGGCGAACAAGAAAAAGATGTTCGAAAACCCGCGCGATCCCGCAGAAGTGGAGCGCGTTCGGGAATGGGCTAAAACCCCCGAATATCGCGAGAAGAACTTTGCCCGTGAGGCGTTGACGGTCAATCCCGCCAAGGCCTGTCAGCCGCTCGGCGCGGTTTTCGCCGCGGTCGGCTTTGAGCAGACCATTCCCTTCGTGCATGGCTCGCAGGGTTGCGTCGCTTACTATCGCAGCCATCTGTCGAGGCACTTCAAGGAGCCCAGCTCCTGCGTGTCATCGTCGATGACGGAGGACGCGGCGGTGTTCGGCGGCCTCAACAATATGATCGACGGCCTAGCCAACACCTACAACATGTACAAGCCGAAGATGATCGCCGTCTCGACCACCTGCATGGCGGAAGTGATCGGCGACGATCTGAACGCGTTCATCAAGACCTCGAAGGAAAAGGGTTCGGTTCCGGCCGAATACGACGTTCCCTTCGCCCACACCCCAGCCTTCGTCGGCAGCCATGTCACCGGCTACGACAATGCGCTGAAGGGCATCATCGAGCATTTCTGGGACGGCAAGGCCGGCACTGTCGATAAGCTCGAGCGCAAGCCGAATGAGAAGGTCAATTTCATCGGCGGCTTCGACGGCTACACGGTCGGCAATATGCGCGAAATCAAGCGCATGTTCGGGCTGATGGGGATCGACTACACGATCCTTGCCGACAACAGCGAAGTCTTCGACACACCCACGGACGGCGAGTTCCGCATGTATGACGGCGGCACGACGCTCGAGGACGCAGCGAATGCGATCCACGCCAAGGCGACGATCTCGATGCAGGAATATTGCACCGAGAAGACGCTGCCGGTGATCGCTGCGCATGGTCAGGAAGTCGCAGCTTTCAATCACCCGATTGGCGTCTCCGCGACTGACAAGTTCCTCATGACCTTGTCGCGCATCACCGGCAAGCCGATCCCCGAGGAGCTGGCGCGCGAGCGGGGTCGTCTCGTTGACGCGGTCGCCGATTCGAGCGCGCATATTCACGGCAAGAAGTTCGCGATCTACGGCGATCCGGATCTCTGCCTCGGCCTCGCCGGCTTCCTGCTGGAGCTCGGCGCCGAACCGACGCACATCCTCGCGACCAACGGCGGCAAGGCGTGGGCGGAGAAGGTGCAGAAACTGCTCGACTCCTCGCCCTTCGGCCAGAATTGCCATGTCTATCCGGGCAAGGATCTCTGGCACATGCGCTCGCTGCTCTTCACCGAGCCGGTGGATTTCCTGATTGGCAACACCTATGGGAAATATCTCGAGCGCGACACCGGCACGCCGCTGATCCGTATCGGTTTCCCGATCTTCGATCGCCATCATCACCACCGCTATCCGGTGTGGGGCTACCAGGGCGGCCTGAACGTTCTGGTGTGGATCCTCGATCGCATCTTCGAATCGATCGACGCCACCACCAATGTGCCGGCGAAGAGCGACTATAGCTTCGACATCATTCGATAAGGCGTTCCCGCTCCCGCCGCCATGGCGGGAGCGGTCTACATCTTGCTTTGCAATGACAAGTCGCAGCGCGAAGGAGAAGATGCATGAGTTCGCTTTCGGCCACGATCCAGGACGTTTTCAACGAGCCGGGCTGCGGCAAGAACGCGAACAAGTCGGAGGCCGAGCGCAAGAAAGGTTGCACCAAGCAACTGCAACCCGGCGGCGCGGCGGGCGGTTGCGCCTTCGACGGCGCCAAGATCGCCCTTCAACCGCTCACCGATGTCGCCCATCTCGTCCACGGCCCCATCGCCTGCGAGGGCAACAGCTGGGACAATCGCGGCGCGAAGTCGTCGGGCTCCAATCTGTGGCGCACCGGCTTCACCACCGACATCAACGAGACGGACGTGGTCTTCGGCGGCGAGAAGCGTCTGTTTAAATCCATCCGCGAGATCATCGAGAAATACGATCCGCCCGCGGTCTTCGTTTATCAGACCTGCGTGCCCGCGATGATCGGCGACGATATCGACGCGGTGTGTAAAGCGGCGCGCGAGAAATTCGGCAAACCCGTCATCCCGATCAATTCGCCGGGCTTCGTGGGGCCGAAGAATCTCGGCAACAAGCTTGCCGGCGAGGCGCTGCTCGAACATGTGATCGGCACGGAGGAGCCTGAATATACGACGCCCTATGACCTCAATATCATCGGGGAATACAATCTTTCGGGGGAACTATGGCAGGTGAAGCCGCTGCTCGACGAACTCGGCATTCGCATCATGGCCTGCATCTCCGGCGACGGCAAATACAAGGAGGTCGCCTCGTCGCATCGCGCCAAGGCCGCGATGATGGTCTGTTCCAAGGCGATGATCAATGTCGCGCGCAAGATGGAAGAGCGCTACGGCATACCCTTCTTCGAAGGCTCATTTTACGGCATCGAGGACAGCAGCGACTCGCTTCGCGAGATCGCGCGAATGCTGATCGAGCGCGGTGCGCCTGCTGAATTGATGGATCGAACCGAGGCGCTGCTTGCGCGGGAGGAGGCGAAGGCCTGGGCGGCGATCGCCAAATACAAGCCGCGCTTTGAAGGGAAAAAGGTGCTGTTGATCACCGGCGGCGTCAAATCCTGGTCGGTCGTCGCCGCCTTGCAAGAGGCTGGTCTCGAACTTGTCGGCACGTCGGTCAAGAAGTCGACCAAGGAAGACAAGGAGCGCATCAAGGAGCTGATGGGCCAGGACGCCCATATGATCGAGGATATGACGCCGCGCGAAATGTACAAGATGCTCAAGGATGCGCGCGCCGACATCATGCTCTCGGGCGGCCGCTCGCAATTCATCGCGCTGAAAGCGTCGATGCCTTGGCTCGACATCAACCAGGAGCGGCATCACGCCTATATGGGCTATGTCGGCATGGTGAAGCTCGTCGAAGAGATCGACAAGGCGCTTTACAATCCCGTTTGGGCGCAGGTGCGCAGGCCGGCCCCCTGGGAGAAGTCCGGCGACAATTGGCAAAGCCGCGCGATGGCGCAGGCGGAAGCGGAGGCGGCGGCGCTCGCCGCCGATCCCGTGAAGGCCGAAGAGGTTCGCCGCGCGAAAAAGATCTGCAACTGCATGAGCGTCGAACTCGGCGTGATCGAGGATGCGATCATCGGCAACAGCCTTTCGACGGTCGAGGGCGTGCGCGAAGCGACGAACGCCTCGGGCGGTTGCGGCGCCTGCGCCATGCGCATCGAGGAAATCCTCGCGCAAATGGTCCCGGCCTCTCACGCAATCGCGGCGGAGTAGGGCGAGATGGCGACCGTCACAGTCAGCAAGAAGGCCTGCTCGGTCAATCCGCTCAAGATGAGCCAGCCGATCGGCGGCGCATTGGCGTTCATGGGCTTGCGGGGCGCCATGCCGCTCCTGCACGGATCGCAGGGCTGCACGTCTTTCGGCCTGGTGCTGTTCACGCGGCACTTCAAGGAAGCCATTCCGATGCAGACGACCGCGATGAGCGAAGTCGCGACCGTGCTCGGCGGCTACGAAAACGTCGAGCAGGCGGTGCTCAACATCTATAATCGCACGAAGCCGGAGATCATCGGCATTTGCTCGACCGGCGTCACCGAGACCAAGGGCGACGACGTCGACGGCTACATCAAGCTGATCCGCGAGAAGCACGCTGCGGTCGCGCATCTGCCGATCGTCTACGTCTCGACGCCAGACTTCAAGGACGCCTTCCAGGACGGCTGGGAAAAGACCGTGACGCGCATCGTCGAAACGATGGTCGACACGCCAAAGAGCGCCGCACGCCGCGATCCGACCAAGATCAACGTGCTGCCAGGCTGCCATTTGACGCCCGGCGATCTCGACGAATTGCGCACGATCATCGAGGATTTCGGCCTGGAGCCGACTTTTCTGCCGGATCTCGCCGGTTCGCTCGACGGCCACATACCGGACGATTTCACCCCGACGACGATCGGCGGCGTCGGGGTCGAAGAGATCTCGGCAATGGGTCAGGCCGGGTGGACGATCGCCATCGGCGCTCAGATGCGGCGCGCCGCCGAAGCCATGCAACAGAAGACCGGCGTTCCATTCCGGCTATTCGAGCGACTCTGCGGGCTCGAGGCCAATGATGCGCTGATGGCCTTTCTGACCGAGATTAGCGGCCGGCCGGCGCCGATGAAATATCGTCGGCAACGCGGCCAGCTCGTCGACGCGATGCTTGACGGTCATTTCCACATCGGCGGCCGCAAGCTCGCGGTCGGGGCCGAGCCGGATCTGCTCAACGAGATCGGCGGTCTGCTGACCGAAGTGGGCGCGCAGCTTCTCGTCGCGGTGACGACCACGCAGTCGACGGTGCTCGAACGACTGCCGACCGAGGAAGTGCTGATCGGCGATCTCGAAGACCTCGAAACTCTGGCGAAGGCCAAAGACTGTGATCTGATCGTCACCCATTCGCACGGCAGGCAGGCGGCCGCTCGCTTGAAGATTCCGTTCTTTCGCATGGGCATTCCGATGTTCGACCGCCTCGGCGGCGGACATCAGTTGATGGTGGGCTATCGCGGCGCGCGCGATCTGATCTTTGACGTCAGCAATCTCTTGATGGCCGATCACGAAGAGAACCATGAACCGACGCCCGACAGCTGGCGCGATGGCGTCGGCGCGTCGCACGCCGCAACCTCGCACTAGGGCGAAATCGGAGGCGCTATGAAAGTCGCATTCGCAACCCAGGACCTGAAACGCGTCGACGCGCATTTCGGCTGGGCCAAGAACATCGCAATCTATGAGATCGGCCCGGAAGGCCATGAATTCCTCGAGGCCATACAATTCGACGGCGATCTCAAGGAAGATGGCAATGAGGACAAGCTCGCGCCGAAGATCGACGCGATCAAGGATTGCGCCATTCTCTACGTCGCTGCGATCGGCGGCTCCGGCGCGGCGCGCGTCGTCGCCAACAACATCCATCCTATGAAGGTCAATCAGCCGGAGGCCATCTCCGATCTCCTCGACAAGCTCCAGGAAGTGCTGAGAGGCGTGCCGCCGCCATGGCTGCGCAAAGCGCTGACCAAGGGAAAAGAGCGCGTGCTCGATTTCGAAGAGTGAGGAACGCCCAATGTCTGAACCTAGCGACGTGCTCGAAAAAACTTCGGTAGCCGAGCTTCCTTTCATCAAGGAGCTCATCAAGATCTGGCGCGCCCAGGACACGCATGGGACTTGGGAGACGAAGTCCGATCTCGATCTCCTGGCTCCCTACGTCCTCGACAAGGAGGCGCGCCGCGCGCTGCCGATCATCGGCGATCCAGACCCGGAGACGATCTGGCGCATGGAGCTCTTCTTCAATGCGGTCGCGCTCTCCATCGAACGCGCCACCGGCGTCATGATCGCGCCCATGCTGAAGATGAGTCATGAAGGCTTCGGCCGCATGGTGCTGATCGGCGGACGCCTGATCGTCGTGAACAAACAGCTGCGCGACGTGCACCGCTTCGGATTCGACAGTTTCGAGAAGCTCGCGGCGGAAGGCGACAAATATGTCAAGTCCGGCGTCGAGATGATCGAGAAATTCCCAGACGTCGCGAAATACTGAGGTGGGCGATGAGCGAGATCGACGAGTTGAAGGCGGAAATCAAGAAGCTCTCGGCAAAGGCCATGCAGGCGAAAATGGACCTGCATGATCTTTCCGAAGAGCTGCCGATCAATTGGCCCACCATCCCGGAGGTTGCACAAAAGGCGCACGACGCTTTTGCCGAACTGGAGACGAAGCGCGCGAAGCTTAAGTCCCTGGAGACGGTCTAACTCGAGAAAGTAAGCTCACGGCCATGTCACAAGCGACGCGCGATGGGCGCGACTGGTGTCCGGAATATCTTGTCGCGATCGATCCGGCAAAATGTATCGGCTGCGGACGCTGCTACAAGGTATGCGGTCGCGACGTGATGACCCTGAAAGGGATTAACGAGGACGGCGATCTTGTTGCGCTCGACGACGACGAGGATGATGAGGTCGAAAAGAAGATCATGGTGATGAACGACATCGGCGCCTGCATCGGCTGCGGCGCCTGTGCGCGCGTTTGTCCGACCAATTGCCAGACTCATGCGGCGGAAGACGTCGCGCTGGTCTGATCAAGAATGCGGGCCTCCTTAGCGAGGCTCGCACGTAAAACGTCAAGCAGATTACTCGATGCCTTGCTCGCGCGCCTTCCACATGGCGGCGATGCGGAATCGCTCGGCGATCGCGATCGGATCGGCCAGCATCATCGCCTCGGCTTCCTTGAGCGCCTTTTTGACGATCTCCGTCTCTTCCGCATTCAGCGCGACGCGGCCGGCCACATGAGTGGCGTCCGGCATGATCGACCAGATTTTTCGCTTCGCGGGGTGCATCTTCACCTCGGTGAGGTCGACCGCTTCGAGGACGCCGTCAAGATAGAGCGCAAAGCCTTTCACTTCGAGCTTTCGTCCGTCCTCGGTGATCTTCACGAGAGTCGTCATCGTCACTCTTCCTGTTGTGCGAGCCAGCCGTAGCCGCCCTGATCCCAAAGTTGGGCGAGCAGCTTGTCGGCATTCCAATCGGGAAATTGGATCTTCAACGCGTCGTAGTCCTGAATAAAGCGCGCGTCGTCGTCGTCGCGCAGTTCGGCGATCATGCGATCGGTTTTGTTGTGGAGCGTGAAGCGCGTGCGGTCCGGCGCGGCGGAGAGCGCATATTCTTCTCCCGTTTCGAGCTGATGGTCATCGAGACCGCCCACGCGCTGCACTCCTGTTAGGCCGCCGCGGCCGCCGTCTGTTCGGTGCGCTCCCATTCCGCCCATGAGCCGTCGTAGACCGCGACATCGGCGCGTCCGAGGAGATAAAGGGCCAACGCATCCATGCAGGACGTCATGCCCGAAGCGCAGGTGGTCACGATCGGCTTGCCAAGATCGACGCCAGCCGCTTCGAACCGCGTGCGCAACGCCTTTGCGTCGAGCAGCACGCCCGTCTGCGGATCGACCAGATCGGCCCAAGGGACGTTCACGGCGCCCGGGATATGTCCGAGTTTCTTGAAAGGAAAAACGTCGGCTTGCGAGCCGTCGAATTTCCCTGGCCCCCGCGCGTCGACGATCTGCTCGCCACCGCTCGCGACAGCGCTCTTCATTTCATCGAAATTACGGATGAGCTCCGGCCTGAACCTCGGCGTGAATGTCTTAGGTTGCGGACGCACCGGCGACATTTCGGTTGGATGCTTGGCGGCGACCCATTGGTTAAACCCGCCATCGAGCATTGCGACATTGTCGTAGCCGAAGACGCGGAACATCCACCACACGCGCGCGGCCGCCGAACCGCCGAAAAGCCGGTCGTAGACGATCACGCGATCGCCGTCTCCAACGCCGAGCAGTCCGACTTTCTTGGCGAAGTCTGTTTCATTGGGCAACATGTGCGGGAGATCGGAATTCGGATCGGCGACATGGTCGATGTCGAAGTGCACCGAGCCCGGCAAATGCCGACCGCGATATTGATTGCGGCCGTCGAGATTGGTGCTGGGATGATGCCATGTGCAGTCCAGAACGCGAATATCGCCGTCGCTCAGATGCTCGGCAAGCCAAGCCGCGCTGACGAGCGGGCCGGTCAGGGTTTCAGCCATGATTCAGACCTCTTGTCTGCAAGTTCACAATAGCCACGCCTCGCCAAGCGTCACCGCGCGACGGGAAGCGGATAGCCGGAGCGAGGACGCGTGCCGTAGTAGTCGGGACGTTCCGGCCAATCGCCCTGCTTGATGGTGAACTTGACCACCTTCACGGGCGCGCCGGGCGAGCAGGAGACTTCGGCGAATTTGATTTCACGATCGCCGCTGCCTGCGGAGAAGTCCGCGACCACCGTGCCGTCGGCCTTGCGCGCGCGCGCGAAACCCGGCGTGCCGGTCGTGGCTGCCGGCACTGAATCGGCGACGAACAGGGGCGTATCAACGCCATCGGTCGCGGGACCAAACGCCGGCGAGCCGAAAGTGAAGACCGCGAGCACGCCGCTGCGATCGACCGCTATGTCCGCCGTTGCGGGGCGCGCGACGGAATAGACGGTCAACGTGCCGCCGCTCAGCAATTCCTTCAACTCGTCCGGCGAGCAGTTGGCGAATTCGGTGGCCAGATTCATATTCGACTCCTTAGCTGTAGAACTCCAGCCGGAAGGTTCAATTTTCGTGCCATAGCGCACGACGGTTCAGGCGTTCGCGCTCGCCGCGAATGTTGCACGTTAATTGCTATTCACTGCATCGAATGAGAGCGGACGGCGCAAACATGTTGGATGTGGCGATCATCGGCGGCGGTCTATGCGGCGTGGCGCTGGCGCGAAAGCTTCACCTGCGCCGCCGCGACTTAGCGCTCTTCGAGGCGCGAGATCGGCTCGGCGGGCGTATTCTCACCGTTGCGCGCGGCGATGGCGGCGGCTTTGACCTCGGGCCCACCTGGTTTTGGCCGAAGACGCAGCCGCTGATCGTGCAACTCGTCAACGAACTGGCGCTGCGGGATTTCGCGCAGCATGACGAAGGCGCCGTGCTGCATTTGCGGGAGGCCGAAAAGAGCGCCGAACGCATCGAAGACAAACGCCTGTATGACGGCGCGCGTCGCCTGCATGGCGGAATGGCGACGCTGGTGGAGGCGCTCGCCGCCGCGTTGCCAGCGGGCGCCGTGCATCTTGGTCACGAGCTGGCGAGCCTGCGCGACTGCGGCGACCATGTGATGCTCGAATTCAAGACCGGCGAAGAACCCATGGAGATCGCCACGCGCCGCGTCGTTCTGACGCTGCCGCCGCGCTTGCTGCGCGAGACCGTTAGCTTTTCGCCCTCTTTGGATGATGCAACGGACCAAGCCATGCTTGGCGCCGAGACCTGGATGGGAGCGCAGGCGAAGGTGGTGCTGGAGTATCGCGACGCCTTTTGGCGCGAACAGGGTCTCTCCGGCTCCGCTTTCGTCACGCATGAACAAGCCGTGATCGGCGAAATCTTCGACGCCTGCGACACGGCGGCGGGTCTTCACGCGCTCGGCGGCTTTCTCGCCCTCGACGCCGACACGCGCGAGTCCTTCGGCGTGGGTCTGCCGATTTTGCTGGAGAGTCAGATCTGCAATGTGTTCAGCCGCAATGTTGAACCGCTGAAAATTCATTATCAGGATTGGGCCAGGGAGCGGCTGACGTGTAGCGCCGCCGATCGCGCGCAGCAGGGCGGCGACGGCTCGCACGACGTGGCGAATCCGCTGTTGCGCCAGGCGCTGTGGGATAAGAAGCTTTTTCTCGGGGGCTCGGAAACTGCCGCGCGCAACGCCGGCTATCTGGAAGGCGCTCTCGACGCCGCCAAACGCATCGAGCGCGCCTTGGCGGCGCTCGAGGCGAAAAAGGCGATTTCCGGCGACGCTCTCTTCGACGATATGCCGGTGAACGAGGCCAGTCTGGCGCGTTTCGCCGCTTGGGTGGACTCCCGCGCAGATGAGGTCTTCGACGACTATCGCCGGCGGCTGAACCGCGCGCTGGCGTCGCAAGAGCGCGACAATCTCACGCAGGTGGCTGTGCTCGGAGCGGTGGAGGACGTGTTCCAGCAGGCGCTGCGCCTGTTGACGACGCTTCCCTTCCAAATGGACGATGTCCCGGTCGAACGCGGCCGCACGGCGCTGACGCCGCGCATCCAAAAGCCTTTCGGCGACTTGCTGCAGTCGATCATGGACGACGTGGTCGCCTTCAATCAGACGTCCTGCGCCCTTTCCAACTTCCCCGCCGAACATAAATTGTCGCGGGACTACACTCGGGTCATCATGCAGGACATCGCCGCGGCTTGGCGGGAATTCTCGCTTGCGGCGAATGGATTGTTGCTGGCGAAGCGGGACGAAGCGCAGAGGCGGGAGACGTCGCGATGAGCGAGCAGGGAACGATGGCGGGGCAGGAAGACGCGGCGCCGGAAGTCGTCGTCTACGCTATTTGCGCGATGAGCGACATTCCGAGCCAGAAGGCGAGAGGCTTCAATCTCGTGCGGCTCGACGACAACGGCGAAGAGAAGCCGTTCCCCATCGTCGTCGTGCGTTGGGGCAAGCAAGTGTTCGGCTATGTGAACAAATGCCCGCACGACGGCGTCAATCTCGATTGGGAGCGCAATACGTTCCTCGAACCCAATTACGGACTGCGCTTGATGTGCGGCAAGCATGGGGCGCTGTTCGAGTTCGGCACCGGCATGTGCATTGAAGGCCCGTGCAAGGGGCGCGGACTCACCCCGGTGGATCTCGTGGTCGTCGACAACGACATCTGCGTGGTCGGCGTCAAACTCGCCGAGGACGGCGACGAAGACCTCGAAGAAGGGGAGTGCGCAGGCGAATGAGGCGGATCTGATCCGCTTGCGCGCTCCTGAGCAATGAACAGGAGCGCAGAGCCGGCGTCATTCAGACAGGCCGACTCCGCGATACGGCGAAGGTCAGACCGGCCGGTTCTCGTTGCGGTTCTTGACGGGCTCCATGCGCTCGACGCCCTGCTGATAGGCGATGACCTCGTATGCGTCGTTGAAGTTCAGCGCGCTGTCGAGAAGAACGTCGAGTTTGCCGCCGGTGTCGAGCTTCTTGATGTCGTTCTTGTCGACCATGGCGAGATCCATCATCTCCTTCCACACAGTCGATTCATCGCAGGGCAGCACATTATAAGTGATTTCGCCGAGCTTGACGCGGAACTTCGTGAGCAAGTCGATGTTGTTGCAGAACATGAAGTAAGCGCCAGTCGGCGAGAGGAGATCGCCGATGACTTCATGGGCGGTTTCCAGATAGGCGAAATTATGCAGATAGCCGGCGAGGATCGGAATTGTCGCTTCGCCTTCGTTCGCGAAGGTGAGCACCTGCTCAACGCAAAAATCCGGCGGCCGCTTCTCGTCGGCGACCTGCGATTGGAATTTTAGGGCGATATCGCCGCGAAATCCGAAACGCCCCGGCTTCCCGGTCGGCCCCTTCAGCACTGCGTTGAGCAGGCGGCCCTCCCGATCCAACCGAGCGAGGGCAGTCTTCTCAATTTGAGTCATCGACAGTTCTCCGCTTTGCAATTCGTACGCAGCATCCGCTCGGGGATATTTCGTCACGCCTTGCGTCCGTAACCTCGTGCGTCATGCAAGAAGTTCGCCGGAGTTTGGCGGCGTCGACTCAAGGATCAGGGCGACGGAAGCGACACGGCGTGGCGACCAATGTCTGAAACACGACAAAACGGCCGGCTTTTCCGAATTTCCCACGCCGTTTAGCGCGCAATGTTGCGGCACATGAATTGCTTCGAACAGTTCAGCCGCGTTCGTTACTGGAAGAGCGACATGATCAACCTTACCGACAGCGCCATCAACGCAGTGCAGACCGCCATTGCCAGCGCCGTCGATCCTGTCGACGGGCTGAGGATCATGGTGGAGGCGGGCGGTTGCGCCGGCTATCAATACAAAATGGGTCTCGTGCGCGAAGCCAGTCCCGACGACACGGTCATCGAGCGCAGCGGGGTCAAGGTGTTCATCGACAACACCAGCCATGAACTGCTGACCGGCACGACCATCGACTATGTCGTCGCGGTGCAGGGCTCCGGTTTCACCTTCGACAATCCGAACGCGCAGTCGAGCTGCTCCTGCGGCAAGTCTTTCGGATAGTTGGGCCCCCACCTTAAGGTTTATGAGAGCGCGTCCGCGGGACGGCGCGGCGGAAGGACCAGACGATGTTGCAGAATGATCAAACTAACGAACAGGCTGGCCAGAGCGGAACGGCTTCATCGCCCGAGCGCGAGCAGGTCATTCGCGCGGTCATTGACGAGATTCGTCCCAATCTGCGCCGCGACGGCGGCGATTGTGAACTCATCGAGATCTGCGGCAACAAGATCATGGTGCGACTGACAGGCGCCTGCGTGCTCTGCAAGCTGAGCAGCGCGACGCTTGAAGGCATTCAGGCCAAGCTGATCGAAGAACTCGGGGAATTCGTGCGGCTGGTGCCTGTGCCGGGCGCGGCGGCGCGTCTTTGAGCGAGAGTGTCGATGCGGCGCGTCTATCTCGACAATAACGCGACGACGCGCACCGACCCCGAAGTCGTGGCGAAGATGCTGCCGTTTTTCAGCCAGGAATTCGGCAATGCGTCTTCATCTCACAGATTCGGCGTCGAGGTCTCAGGAGCGGTGCGAGAGGCGCGGCGCAGCGTCCAGAAGCTGCTCGGCGCGGCGCATGACCACGAGATCGTATTCACTTCAGGCGGTACGGAATCCGACAATGCGGCGATCATGGCCGGGCTCGTGGCGCAAGAGGGACGCGACGAGATCGTGACCACCGCCGTCGAGCACCCGGCAATCCTGTCTCTCATCGAACATTTGCAGAAGACGCGTGGCCTTACCGCGCATCTCATTGGAGTCGACGCGCGCGGGCGCATCGATCTCGACGCCCTTCGCGCCGCGCTGGGCCCGAAAACCGCCATCGTTTCGGCGATGTGGGCGAACAACGAAACTGGCACGCTGTTTCCCATCGACGAGCTGTCGCGTCTCGCACACGAGGCGGGAGCTCTGTTTCACACCGACGCCGTGCAGGCGGTCGGCAAAATTCCGATGGATCTGAAAGCCACCCAGATCGATTTTCTCTCGCTTTCCGCGCACAAGCTGCATGGTCCCAAGGGAATCGGCGCGCTCTACGTGCGTAAGGGAACGAAGTTCAACGCTTTCATCCGCGGCGGCCACCAGGAACGGACGCGCCGGGGCGGGACGGAGAACACGCCCGGGATCGTCGGACTGGGGGCGGCGGCCGAATTGGCGGGACTGCGTCTGCAGGAAGACGCCGCCCATATCGCAGCATTGCGTGACCGGCTCGAACGCGGCGTGACGCAGCGGATCAGCGGGTGTCGCATCTCTGGCGACGTCGACAATCGTCTCGTCAACACATCCAACATCGCCTTTTGCGATGTCGAAGGCGAGGCGGTGCTGACCCATCTGGATCGCGCCGGGATCGCCGCCTCGACCGGCTCCGCCTGCACAGCGGGATCGACTGAGCCTTCGCATGTGTTGCGCGCGATGCGCGTGCCGGAAGAGGCGTTGCATGGCGCCATACGCTTCTCCTTCTCGCGGGAGAATACGGTTGAGGAGGTTGACGACGTGCTGGAGACGCTGCCGGGCATCGTCGCCAAGCTAAGGGACATTGCGCGGGCGTCGCGCCACACCGAAGCGCAGCTTCTCGCGAACTAGCGCAAGGCGCGATAAGCGCGCCAAAGGAGTCGAAGTAATGAAGATCATGATCCGCCGTTCTCCAGAGACCGGCTTGTCGATCTACGTCCCAAAGAAGGACTTGGAAGAGCCGATCGTCGAAAGCGAGCACGAAAGCCTGTGGGGCGGCTGGATCAAGATCGCCAACGGCTGGGTTCTCGATCTGCCCGAGATGGCGGCCGGCACGTCGCTTCCGATAACGGTCAACGCGCGCAAGCGCGGCGATGATGCGGAGTGATCGCGATGAATGCGCCATTTGATGGCTACGCCCTGCTCGAAGGCGACGCAGCCGAAGCGGCGCTCGGCAAAATCGCCGAGGAGCTGAAGACGGGAACTATCATTCCCTATATCGGCCCCGGGTTGACGCAGCTCTCGCCAACCGAGGTTCCGATGACGCCCGAGGCGCTCGCCGCGTTTTTCGGGACCAAGGTGGCTCTGCCAAGGCGCGCCAAGGGAAACGCCTGGGCAAGCGCCCAGCACATCGAGAGCATGAAGCATCGCTCGACCGTCTCGGCTCTGATGTCCCAGGCCTTCGCCGACAGCATCGCGCCGACCCCGCTGCATGTCTATCTTGCGTCGCTGCAGCTGCCGATGATCGTCGACACCTGGTACGACGCGACGATGCGTTCGGCGTTCGAAGGCCGTGACGACTGGGGCGAAATCCAGGGCATCACCCGCGCCGGCATCGGCGAGGACCGCTGGTACCGGTTCTACGAAGCCGACGGCGCGGAAGCCAGCAAGGAAAAAGCCGAGACCTGGAAGACGATCCTCTACAAGCCGCATGGGGGCATCGCGCCGGCCAAGAACTTTCTGATTTCGGACGCGGACTATGTCGAGGTATTGACGGAAATCGACATTCAGACGCCCTTGCCTGACGCTGTGAAAGATCGCCGGTCCGAGCGCAGTTTCCTGTTCATCGGCTGTCGCTTTCACGATCAGCTGCTCCGCACTTACGCGCGGCAGATCATGAAGCGCTCGGCGACGATGCATCATGCCATCGTCGATCCGGCCGCGCTGACGAAAAACGAGCTGAAGTTCCTCACCATTCAGGGAATCATACCGCTCGCGATGCCAATTGATCGCGCCTGCGAAATCCTGATCGGCTGAACGAAGCGCTAACGAACCATGTGGGCCGCAGCCCAGGAGGGCGCCAAAGCGCGCAAAACACTCGTGCGCGCTTTGCAAGAGATATGAACGAGCTTGCGGTCAACCTTTGAGCCAAAAGCGCACTGAGACGATTTTTGGGCGATGTCGAATTTCTGACATCCAGTCGCCCACGCGGGCGTATGTTTGCCGGCCCAGAACGCCCCTTCGATCAATCTATTGACGCCGCCGCGTGGCACGCATGTTGCCTCCAATTCGGAACGATTCTCGGCGGCACGAGCGGCGCATCGCCAACGAAGGTCGCTTTTTGGAAGAAGACAGCGATGAGCAACATCGTCCGCGACAGCGAAGTTTGTGAACTGACTGCGCCGCCAGTCTTTTCCTACGGCGAGAAAGTGAAGGCGAAACGTACGATCCGCAACGACGGGACTTACGCAGGCAAGGAGATCGGCGAGATTCTCGCCAAGAAAGGCGAAGAGGGCTACGTCGTCAGCATCGGCACCTTTCTCCAGCAATTCTATATCTATGGCGTCGAGTTCATCGACAGCGGCAATCGAGTCGGCATGAAGCGCAAGGAGCTCGATCCCGCTCATCCGCGCGAAGATGTCGATCTCCCGCTGCCTTGAGGAGTCTGACCGTGTTCGAACCACGCATGCCGAAATATCAATGGGGTCAGCGAGTGAAGACGCTCGTCGATCTCATCAACGACGGGAGCTATCCCGACGCGCAACCGGAAGCGCTGCTCGTCGCCAACGGCGGCCTGGGCGAAATCGTGCAAGTCGGATCGCATACGGACTCGAATACGCCGATCTATCTCGTGGAATTCAGCGACGGCCGCGTCATCGGCTGTCTGGAGGAAGAGATCGCACCCTTGTAGGAGCGATGGCGAGCATGCGACGGACAGTCACTGAGACGCATAGCGTCGCATCGGCCCAGCCGAACGAATTCGACCACAGACGGATCGCGCGTGCGCTCGAGCAACGGCGGCGCTACCGCTATGTCACGCCGCTCGTGCTCAAGACCGCGAACGGCTACCGCATTCAGAGCCCCTGTTGTTCGCGAAACGTTGATGCGGACGGCGGCGTCATCGATATCGCCTTGCTCCTCTTCGACGACCGCAAAGGCAACTGGCGCCTTCTTCGCAAGGACCATGCAATCGGCGTGTGGGAGCTGGACAGCGAATTTGCCCGCCTGGCGGAGTTGCTCGACCATCTCAAAGAAGACGCCGAGCGGCGCTTCTGGCAGTGAGTTCGATCTCTCAAGAGGATAGATCATGGCGATCAGCGACGTGGAATTGACGGAGATCGAAAGACTGCTTGGCGACGAGCGAACGCCCGAGCTGTCCGAGTTGCGCGCCGCATTTTCCCATCTCTCATGGACGCGTTGCGACGTGTCGGACGTGATCGAAACGCCCTTCCGCAGTTACACGAACTGCGACCTGCATCTGCTCGACGGGGCCGATCATTGCGTGACGGTTACTGACAATCCGGCGCGCGCCACGGGCGTCATCGTCGCTTATCGAGGGAGTCTGCGATGAACGCGAGCGTCGAGGTGGACGACGAATTCGAAGCAGAGCCGCCGTCCATTGAAGCCTCGGGCGGCGATGTCATTCCGCTCTCCGATCCCGATATCACGATCGGCGATATCGCTGCAGTGGAGGAGGTGCTGCGCTCCAGCCGTTTGTCGAGCGGGCCGGTGATGGAGGCCTTTGAAGCGGCCTTCGCTGCTTACCTCGGACGCAAATACGCCGTGGCGGCGCCAAGCGGCACGATGGGGCTGCTCCTCGCGCTCGCCGCCTACGAGATTGGTCCGGGCGACGAAGTGATCGCTTCTCCGCACTCTTTCCGCGAGACAGTGCACGCAATCGCGCTTGCCGGCGCCAAGCCGGTCTTCGCCGACATCGACTATTGGTCCGGTGTCATTGCGAGCAGTAAGATCGAGGCGTTGATCACTGATAAAACGCGCGCGATCGTCGGGAGCAACACCAATGGTCATCCCGCGCAGTGGGCGGAGCTGCGCGAAATCGCCAACAGGCGCCGCCTGATCCTGCTGGAGGACTCCACCGAAGCGATCGGCTCGAAATACAAGGGCGCGCTTGTCGGCGCTTTCGGAGACGCTGCGGTATTCGATTTCTCGCAGCCTGGGCCGCTGGTCTGCGGCGAAGGCGGCATGGTGGTCACCGACGACATCGACGTCGCCGTGGCCATGCGGCGGTTCCGCGCGCATAGACCGAGCGAGAGAGCATCGGTCGTGGTGGGCTCCAGCGCGCCATATCAGGCGCCGATGAGCGACATCAGCGCTGCGCTGGGCTTGGCGCAGCTGCGAAGGCTGGACGAGATTCTCGAGAAGCGCAAGCTGATCGAGCACTACTACTTCAAGCACATCAAATCGTTTGAAGGCATCAAGGATCCGTTCATCGCGCCGGAAGTCGACGAGGTGCACTGGTTCCTTTACGTCGTTCATCTCGGCACGCGCTTCAGCAAATCCAGCCGCGACTCGATCGTTGAGGATCTGCTCGTCGAAAAAGTCGAAGCCGCCGCTTACAGCAATCCCTTGCATACGCAACGGCGCTATTTCGCCTATGGATATCGTCGCGGCAGTTTTCTCGTCGCGGAAAAGGTTGCGGACCGCGCCGTCGCGATGCCCTTCCACGTCCATCTGCAAGAGCGCCAGATCGCATTCATCGTGCAGACGATGAAGGAAGCGTCGATCAATGTCGGCGCCGGCGCCGCCATTTACTAACCGTCCAGATCCCAAAAAAGGAGTGTTGAAATGCCGACCGTAACGATCATGCCCTCAGGAAAAACGGTGGACGCCGCGGAGGGCGCGACCTTGCTGCAGATCATCATGTCGAGCGGCGAGGAAATCAATCACAAATGCGATGGCAAGGCGGAGTGCGGCTCTTGCCATATCTTCGTGCATGAGGGCCGCAAGGGCATTTCGAAGGTGGCGCGGGAGGAGAATGAAAAGCTCGACTCCATCGTCGGCGTCGGTTCGAAGTCCCGGTTGGCCTGCCAGGCGAAAATTCTCGGCACGGAAAACATCAAAGTCGAACTGCTCGGCTTCTCGTCGGGCTTCTAAATTAGAGGAGGGAGAAATGTCTTCCGACATCGTAATGCTTCATGTCCGCTTTGCGCCCAACGGCGGCGTCGTGGAAATCAGCGAACGCCCCGCGCCGAATTCGGCGCAGGAATGGTTCGACTGGGTCAGTCTGAACGCGCCCGACGCCTATCAGGCGCTTTCGGGCGGACGCGGCGTGTTCCGCATTCCTCGCGATAAGCTCGAGGAGCTTCGCGCCGGCATCGCCGCGAAGAGCGCGGCCGCCTGAACCCGCCAGGCCGCGCTCGAATTGATCCCTTCCGCAGAGGACTCCTTGCGGAAGGGAAGCTTGGTTTCACGTCAGGAAAACTTCAGCGAATCGGGCGCGTTTCGCGTCAGTATCAAGACCATTCGCGATCGGCCATTTGTTTTCATAAAAGAGCGTATTGACCGCGCGGGTGACTTCCTTGCCGCGCAAATACCAGCGCGCCACGCCATCCGGGAATATCACCGCCGGACCGTCTTCGCGATGCACGACGCCCTCTTCGACGCTGACCCGCGTCCCCGTGTAAAGATAGCAGCCGGCGAGGCGCGAAAGATCGTCCTGATTGCGTTCGTCAACCTGCAACATGACCACTTTGCGCCTCCGCCATACGTTCTCTCATGGGCGCTATCAAGCAATAATCACGCTCGGCGGAGCCACGCGGCAAGAATAATGCTTGTTGCCACGACAATCGCTGCTCGAGCAAGATTGTCCTCTTGCAGACACTATCGGGCGCAGAGAATCGGCTCTTAGCGCGTTGTGCACGCGAGAGAACGAACAGAAGTCGACGGAGATCTAGGCATGCAGGGCGACGTGAATCTCTACGTCATTTGCGCGCTCGACAGTCTTGCGCCCGGCCAAGCGACGCCCTTCAGCCTTTCGCGGGTTACCGAAGAAGGAGAAACGCGCCCCTTTTCGATTTTCGTCGTCAGGACCGAAAGGGATCATTGCTTAGGCTATGTCAACGTCTGCCCGCACCAAGGCTCCTGGCTGAACATCGGCGACGGCAAGTTCTTCAGTGAGGACGGTCAGAGGCTGCGTTGCGGCAGGCATAAGGCCGAATTCGACGTGGAGACAGGTTTGTGCGTCAAGGGGCCGTGCGTGGACAAAATGATGGAGCCCGTTGCGCTCGTCGTCATGGACGGCGACGTGTGCCTGTGCGGGATCAAACTCGCCGAGGAAGAGATTTACGACGACGATGATCTCGACGAGACCATGGAAATCATGATCCACCCCGGCTGAATTTTGGGCTGTAAGGCAAGCTTGGAAGGCGCGCGATGACCGTGGCTGAATTGATCGTGAAATTGGCGGAGTTGCCGCAGGAGGCGGTTGTATTGATGGACAGCGACGGTGGACTTTCGCGTGTGAGCGGGCTGGATTTCATCGAGGCGCAAGGACCGGGCGCACCCGCGGAAGTGATCCTCGCGCCCAGCCTTGACGAATGAACCCTTGAATGTCGGCGGCGCTGTTTTTCAGTCCCTGCTCGCGGGGATCTCTCCGTGCAGCGGTATTCCAAAAAAGGCTTCGTCGTCGCCGCCCCACGCCTTATGCAGCGCGAAAGCCTCACGCCAGCGTGTTTGCTCCGCTTCCGTCGCGGCGCGATGGGTGACTTTCCCGGCGGGCTTCTCGGCGAGAAGAAACGCTTTGCCATTGCGCAGGAATCGATTGAGATCCTTTGTGTCGACAGGACGCACAACACAGCGCGGACTTTCGTCGATCAGAATAGTCGTCGGCAGCATGAGCGCAGCTCCCGTTGGCTAATCAAAAACCTTCCGCCTTGCTCCCCCAGGGATGCGAACCGGAGACCAGCGACGCCTTGATGCCCGCCTTTTCGATGTCGGCGAGAGACTTGTAGTAGGTCCCTTCATGCATGAGCGCGCCGGTCTTGGTCATGATCGCCACATAGCGCGCGACTGTATCGGCCTCGCATGAATAGCCGCCGCCCGGATCGCTGACGCTGCGCGCATTGCCGTCCCAGTCGATGAAATAGCCCTCGACAGCCATGTTCCCTCTCGCTTTCGCGTTGAAACGTCACGCAGCAGGGGAGCAAGTTTCTTGCCATGGTCTTCGATTTTGCAGCAGGGAATAAGACTTGCTTCCCAGGAAGGCGTATGCGCGCAAAAGCATCCGACGCGCGCAAGTCGAAGGAGAAGCAGATGGCTGAACTCGCGCTTAGAAAGGCGTCGCTCGACGATATGGGAGCTCTTTGGGCCTTAATGAAACAGACGGCCGCAGACATTCCCTGTCCGATCGAAACCGAGAGCGAGCAGGAGCGGGCGCTGACGGAGATCATGAAGTGCTGCACGGCGGAATTCTCGCCGATCGTTCTCGATGCGAAGTATAACGTCGTTGGGGCTTTGTTGGCGCGTCGCGATGAACTCGACTGGGGTCTGCGCAACGCTGAAACGATCAGCGTCTCGCTGGCGGCGTTGTCCGCCAGCGGTCGCGAGGAGGGCGCATTCAAAGTGCTAATCGAAGCGATATTGAAACGCAACGCGCCGGTTTATGTGGAAGTGAAAGCCGGCGAGGCGCAGGGGCTTGCGGCGGAGCTCAAAGGCTGCGGCTTTTCGCTGACCAAATCGGAAGACGGCGCAGAGTTCTACAAATGGGTGCCGGCGGCGGAAGCCAAAGCCGCGTGAATGATCCCTCGCGTCACGGAGCGCGCATTGCGCAAAGAGGCGCTTTCACCCCTCTCGCCGCGCGCTAGGCGTCCTCGTCCGACGCTCCAAATTCCGCATAGGCTTTCTCCAGCAAGGCGACACAGCGCTTGAGACGCTGATAGTCCGCCTTCGCGACCAGGATGTTCTCCACATCGGCCGCCGCGCCCGGCAGCGGAGCTTTGGCGGCCTGGATCGCCTCGAACATTGCCGCTTGCAGGCGGAAGATGCGCTCGCTCGCCCGCTCGAGATAGGGCAGCGGATTGGCGCGGATATTCGCCTCATGCAGGGCGTCGAGCGTCAACAATTTGCCAAAGCGCCGTTCTGTCGCGCGTTTCGTCAAGCCGAAATCATGTTCGATGACGCTCATGATCAGTGCTCCGTCTCGGCCGGATCTCCGCGGCTATTCGCCGATGGACTTTCAGTCTTGCTTCACGGCGCGCATAGCATGGCGCGTCAATTGCACGAGGCGTCATGCGCTCCTGAGGCAACGTGATCGTGCAAGGGTCGCGCCAGACGCGGAGACGGTGAATGATCGAACTCTATGCGGTTTGCCAGACCGGCGAGATCGAAGACGGCGAGGCCGCCGGCTTCCTGCTGATGCGAATCGAAGAGACCGGCGAGGCGAAGCCCTGGCCAATCCTGATCACGCGCAAGGGCAATAGCTTTTATGGCTTTGAGAACGCCTGTCCACACAAGGGCGAACGTTTGGACGCGGAGCCGGGGCGCTTTCTCAATGAGGAGGGGAATTTCCTGACCTGCGGCCATCATCAGGCGCAATTTGATCTCGACACGGGACACTGTTTCATCGGTCCATGCCAGGGCGAGAAGTTGAAGTCCCTCGAGATCGTCATCGACGACGGCGACGTTTGTCTCACGGGCGTGCAGCTCGCAGAGGAGGATGGTCTGGGTCTCGAGGAGCCGGACGAAGCCCCCGAAGTCATGATCACCTCTGACTGACACTCGCCCAGTCGCCTGCGCACCGCGGCGCTCGGCGAACGCATGCAAATCCGACTGTGCGCGCTACGGAGCGATGGCGGGGACGCGCTCAACCGCTCCAATTCGTAGCCCCGCTCCGAAGCGCATGCTCACGCGTCCGGCGGACCCATATCGTCGCCGCCCTTTTTCTTTTTCTTGTCGGTCTTGGCCTGCGCATAGGCGCCTGAGTTCTTCAGCGCGATCGGCTGCTGACCCTCGACATATTGCGAAATCCAAAACAAGGTGCGCTCGCGCGCTGATTGCGCAGCGGCGGCGTCGAAACTCTCCGCGGCGTCGAAATTGAAGCCGTTGCGGGCCTCGGGATAGGAGAAGGCGCTTACGTCGGGCCGCTGCGCGCGAAATTGGATGATTTCATCCATCGGCAGTGACGGGTCGTTCTCGGGAAAGTGCAGCAGCGTCGGGATTTTCCGCTTCACCCAACGTTCCTCCGAAATTCCGGCGGGATAATAGCTGATCGCGCAGGCGACGTCGCTGAGACGATTGGCCGAAACATACGCGAGATAGCCGCCCCAGTCATAGCCGACGATCGCCACCTTGCCGAGGCTCTTCACGGCGTCGACAGTGGTCTGAATGTCTTGCAAAGCGGTCGTGACGGAAGAGCCGTCGGCCTCGCCCTCCTGCGGCGCGATCGCCGGCGCGATCGCGACGTAACCTTCGGCGGCGAAACTGTCGACTTCCTTCTGCAGATGTGGCGTGACGCCGTAGACGTCTGGGAGCACCACGACGGCCCCCTTCGGAGAGTCGGCGGGTTCGGCGCGATAGGCGGAAAAACTGCGTCCGTCTTCGGAAGTAAGTTCGATCATGACGGCCTCGATGTGCTGGAAGACTGCGGAAGCTCTCAAAGAGAGACCGGCGGAATCATCTCTCGCCTGCACACCTACGTTGCGAATATCATGCCTGTAGTTAAGGAGACGGGTCGTTCGACATGTTCCCGCTTGAATCCTCCCCGCCAAGCCCTTCGATTCAGCAGTCGAAAAACCCCAGTTCCAGCTTCGCCTCGTCGCTCATCATGCTCTGGTGCCACGGCGGATCGAACACGAGACTTATTTTCACGCTCGCGACGCCATCGACCGCGTCGACGGCCTTCTTTGTCATCCCGACCATTTCGCCGGCGACGGGACAGCCCGGAGCGGTCAGCGTCATGTCGATGTCGATGTCGCGTCGATTGATGACGTCGATCCGATAGATCAGCCCCAGATCGTAAATGTTCACTGGAATCTCCGGATCGAATACGGTTCGCAGCGCTGCGACGACGTCTTCATAAAGCGCCTGCGCCTCCGTTGAGTCATCGGCGCGCCCAACACGGCTGTCCGGTTCGGAGAGCTTTGTCATGTCGCTTTGTGATTCCATCTCAGTTTCCTGTATGGCCCGAGTCGAATTCTCGACCGCTCGATGGCAGCGGACTCGATGTCAGCGAGCAAGTAAGGCGCCAGCAGACTTTGTCGTGGCTGGACCGGAATTTGCAATTATTCCACGTTCACGGTCCGCGGCGTCGGGGCGTTTTCGTTACGAAGCGCATGGCTCGCAGGGCGCCTGTTACAATCCTCACAATGACTCGGTGCAGTATGTCGGAAACGTCGGAAGAAGAATTTGAGCTGCCTCAACTTTACAAGCGACATGTCTTTGCGTGTTTCACGCAGCGGCCGCCGAACCATCCGCGCGGCAGCTGCGGCGCGCTCGGCGCGCAGCCGCTTTGGGAGCGGCTGGGCAAGCGCGTCGAAGCCGACGGCGGCGGCGAGATCGGTTTCACCTCCGCGGGCTGCATGGGCTTCTGCTCGGCGGGGCCGCTGATGGTGGTTTATCCAGAGGGCGTCTGGTACCGTCCGACGACGACTGAAGACATCGACGAAATCTACGACTCGCATCTTAAAGGCGGCAAGCGCGTCGACCGCCTGGTGATGATCTTGTCCCGCTGACGAATGTCAGGCGCTCAAGACACCGCGCTGGAGGCTGCGAGCAACTCGCGCGCCTCCGCGTGGATGCGTCCAACCATCGACTTGAAGCCGTTGGAGCGTTGCGGCGTCAGATGATCGCGCAGGCCGAGCCGCTCGAACAGCGCAACGGGATCAGCTTTCAGAATTTCCGCGCCGGTCTTGCCGGAACAGAGCGCCAGCAAGATCGCAACGAGGCCGCGCACGATATGGGCGTCGCTGTCGCCGCGGATCATCAGCGCCGGTTCCCGCCCTTCGGCATGGGAAATTGTCGTCGCCAGCCAGACCTGGCTCGCGCAGCCCGAAACTTTGTTCTCATCATTCTTCAACGCGTCGGGCAGCGGCTCGAGCATCTTGCCAAGTTCGATGACATAGCGGTAGCGGTCCTCCCAATCGTCGAGCAGGGAGAAATTATCGATGATGTCGTCGATCGTCGTCATGTTTCGATCATTCCTTCAGCTTTGCGCGGATCGCCGCCCACGAGACGCGGCGCGCAACACTTGCAGGCATTCGAAGTTCGCCGCGAGATCGAGCGCGGAAAATCCGTCGACGTTTTCCTGCAGGGGATCCGCGCCGAGCGCCAGCAAGAGCGTCACGACCGCAGTCTTGCCCGCGGAAGCCGCATAGATCAGCGCCGTGGAGCCGTCGGCGTTACGATGGTGAATATTGGCTCCGGCCGCGGCGAGCAGCTTGATGGCCTCCACCCCGTCCAGTTTGCACGCCAGCCACACCGCGTCGTTGCCGTCGCGCGTCGTCGCCCCAAGATCGCCGCCTTCCGCGATGATCTCGCGTAACGTGTCGACGTTTGCCTCGGCCGCGGCTCGAAGAAGCGGCGTGAGGCTGCCCGCGCCGATGGCGTTGAGGGCTTCCGGTCGAAAGCCTTGCGTCGTCAGCCATTGCGCCAGCTGCGGGGTAATGCCGTTCACTCCATCGCAGCGCCGCTGATACGTCGGCGCGTTCTAACTAGAGCAGCCCCAGTTGCACGAGCGGCTTGGCGCCGCCCCGCCCGAGGACCGTATCAACTTTCTGCCGAACGTTTTCGATCGTCAGCGGTTTCACCAGCGTTCCATGCGCGCCATATTTCATCGCGTCGACCGCCAGCGCCTCGTCAGCCTTGTCGCAGACGACCAATATGCGCACCCCGCCGAAACGCTCCGCGAAATCCTTCAGGATCGACGCGCCATTGCTCTTTAGAAAGGAAGCGCCGAGCAGAACGACGTCCGGCTTCAGCCAGCCGACGCCTTTGTCATAGGCTTCCTCGATGCTGGCGATTTCGTGGGTTTCGATCTCGTCGTGCAGCATGAACTGGAGCGCCGCGCGCACGATCTCGTCTTCGTCGAGGACGAACACCCGCCGCTGATCGACCGCCTTCGCGGTTTCGACGCCAATCTGCATCCCTGCTCCTTTCGAAGATACGCCGCCAATTGCCGTGTGCAGCATAAGAAGCAAGCTCTGTTCCACGCATCGCGGAATAACCGCGGCGGGCCGATGTTGTGTTCGCAACAATGTCGAGACTGTCGGCTTCCCTCACATACACAATAGATGTTCGTCAGCGCCTATCGATTGATCAATTTCATAAAAAACAATGGACTAGGCGCAAATGCCGCATTGGCATGGCGGTTGCTACCTGTCCAGCGCGAGTGAGGGCTGAGCGCACGCCTACGTTTCGCCGAGCGATGTGTTCCTTCCCGCAACCCGCGACCAGTTTCTGATGCAGAGGAACTGCCCAGCATATCTCTGGGTAGTGTCGAAGGGCTCAAGAGGAGACAGACATGTCGTCACTACGGCAAATCGCATTTTACGGCAAAGGGGGCATCGGCAAGTCGACGACGTCCCAGAACACGCTGGCCGCTCTGGCGGAGATGGGACATCGCATTCTGATCGTTGGTTGCGATCCGAAGGCTGACTCGACGCGCCTCATCCTGCACGCCAAGGCGCAGGACACGATCCTGAGCCTGGCGGCGAACGCCGGCAGCGTCGAGGATCTCGAAATCGAAGACGTGATGAAGGTCGGCTATCGCGACATTCGCTGCGTCGAGTCCGGCGGTCCCGAGCCTGGCGTCGGCTGCGCCGGCCGCGGCGTCATCACCTCGATCAACTTCCTCGAGGAGAACGGCGCTTACGAGGACATCGACTATGTGTCCTATGACGTGCTCGGCGACGTCGTCTGCGGCGGCTTCGCGATGCCGATCCGCGAGAACAAGGCGCAGGAGATCTACATCGTCATGTCCGGCGAGATGATGGCGATGTATGCCGCCAACAACATCTCGAAGGGCATTCTCAAATACGCCAACTCCGGCGGCGTGCGCCTGGGCGGCCTGGTCTGCAACGAGCGTCAGACCGACAAGGAGCTGGAGCTTGCGGAAGCTCTGGCCACGAAGCTCGGCACGCAGCTGATCTATTTCGTGCCGCGCGACAATATCGTTCAGCACGCGGAGCTGCGCCGCATGACGGTTCTGGAATATGCGCCGGAGTCCGATCAGGCGAACCACTACCGCAATCTGGCGACCAGGGTCCACGCCAATCAGGGCAAGGGCATCATCCCGACGCCGATCACGATGGACGAGCTCGAAGACATGCTGATGGAGCACGGCATCATGAAGGCGGTCGACGAGAGCCAGGTCGGCAAGACTGCGTCCGAACTCCAGGCGATCGCCTGATCCACCAATGCTTGCGCGTCGACCTCCCTCAAAAAGGGAGGCCGACGCTCTTTTCTCAGCGGAGCGTGACGTGATGGTGCGCGCCTTTCCGGATATGGACGGCAGAAGCGGCTTCGCGTCTGCGGCGACGGAAAGCGGGCCCAACGTTAGTGACGCGGCGCGCGCCTATCGGGATCTGACCGGGGTCTTGCCAGAGGCGGCAAGCATCGATGGCGACGCCAATTTCGACCGCCACGTTCTGGCTTCGATTCTTGCCTTGGCGTCCAGCGAGGGCGGGCGCCTCGCGACGCAAGCCGGTCTGACGGAAGCGGAACTCGCCGGTCTCTTTTCTTACTGCTTTCCTGCGCGACGCATCGAATCCCGCGGCGAAGACGTGGGGAATCTCGTCGATGCGGACGAAATAGAAATGGTCCGGGAGCTTCTCCTTGAGAACCGCTCCAGCGAGGGCGACTGCGGCCGCTGGCTCGCCGCGATGATTGCGCGCCGCGCGATGGAGCCGAACCATCTCTGGGAGGATCTCGGACTTCGCGACAGATCCGAATTGACGCGGCTGATCGCGCGTCACTTCGCGCCGCTCGCCAGACGCAATGACAAGAACATGCGCTGGAAGCGGTTCATCTATCGCATGATGTGCGAGGACGATGGTTTCGTCATGTGCAGCACGCCGGTGTGCACGAACTGCGCCGATTACGAACTCTGTTATGGCGCGGAATCCGGGAACAGCCGCATTGCGTCGGCGACGCAGCCCCCTGCGACGCCCGACGTCGGACAGATCGTGTAGGTTCATTCGAACAACGTCTGTCGAGTTTTCGACAATTCGCTTAATTGGCTGTCGGACTGGCGGTATCTGGCCAGAGACGGGATGGCATGTCGATTGCTTGTTATAGGCGCAAGCAAATTCATCCCGGAGTATCCAGTATGATCACGGTCTCGCAGGCAGCCGTCGCCGCAGTAAAGGATGCGATGACGCGGGCCTCTCAACGAGAAGGTGGTCTGCGCATCCTGGTCAAGGAAGGCGGCTGCGCCGGCTACGAGTATGTTGTCGATCTTGATCCGCAGCAGAGAACCGATGACACGGTCGTGGAGGCGGACGGCATACGCGTGCTGATCGATCCGGCTTCGCGTCCGCGCCTCGAAGGCATGACGCTTGGCTTTCGTCAGGATCTCGCCGGATCCGGCTTCACCTTTGAAAATCCCAATGCAAGCTCCACCTGCGGCTGTCAAAAGTCCTTCAGCTGACGGCTGCCCGGATGCGTGATGCGGTTGTGCGATTGTTCCTTGGTAGCAGGAAAGCGGCGTCTTGGGCGCTCGTATGAGTCGATGACGAACGACATTCCCATAGAGACTTCGCGCAGTGTCGCCGCTTCGTCGGCGCAGAGCGTGCTGGACGTGGTCTTGAACGACACGACGCTGCGGGACGGCGAACAGGCGCCGGGCGTCGCCTTCACCTGCGAAGAAAAACTCGAGATCGCCCGCGCCCTGGCGCGCGCCGGAGTCACCGAACTCGAAGCCGGCACGCCGGCGATGGGCGGCGTGGAGATCGCGATGATCCGGACGATCGTCGACGCCGAATTGCCGCTGCGGGCGATCGCCTGGTGCCGGATGCGCGTCGAGGACGTCGATGCGGCGCTGGCGTCGGGCGTCTCGATGGTGAATCTGTCCGTGCCAGTCTCCGAGACGCAGATCGGCGCCAAGCTGCGCGGCGGGCGCGCTCAGGCGCTGGAGATGACGCGGCGGGTCGTTGGCTACGCGCACGAGAAGGGCCTCGACGTCGCGGTCGGCGGCGAGGATTCTTCGCGCGCCGAGCCCGAATTCCTGATGGAGATGATGGCGGTCGCGAAAGCCGCCGGCGCCCGCCGGTTCCGCGTCGCCGACACGTTGAGCGTGCTCGATCCTTTCGCCGCGTTCGAGCTGATCGCCAAGCTGCGCGCGGAGAGCGACCTCGAAATTGAAATTCACTGTCACGACGATCTTGGCCTCGCGACCGCCAATACGCTGGCGGGCATTCGGGCGGGCGCGACGCATGCGTCGGTCACCGTCATCGGACTCGGCGAGCGCGCCGGCAATGCGCCGCTGGAGGAAGTGGCCGTAGCTGCGCGTCAGCTGCACAAATACGAAACCGGCATTGTGCTCACCGAATTGCGCAACGTCGCGGCGCTGGTCTCCGCCGCGGCGCGGCGACCGATTCCGCTGAACAAATCCATCGTCGGCGAGCACGCCTTCACACATGAATCCGGGATTCACGTCGACGGGCTGCTTAAAGACCCAAGCACCTATGAAGCCTTCGATCCCGGCGTGCTCGGCCGCGCGCATGAAATCGTGATCGGCAAACATTCCGGCTCGGCGGCCGTCACTGCGATGCTGCGACGATTGAATTTATCGGTGAACGTCGAGGAGATCGGCGAAATCGTCTCCTGCGTGCGCGCGCATGCGCTCGATCACAAGGGGCCGGTCAGCGGCGAGGCCTTGACTTCGATCTGGCGCAGCGTCTGCGCGAGCGCGCACGCGAGAGGCATGTGAGGCGTCATGCTCGAACGAGTCGCCACCATGACGGACGATGCGGGGCGCGCTGAGGCGTCGACAGCGCCGAAAGAACCCACGCGTTTGCAACTGATCCGCGAGGACCTGGCTTGTGTCGCGACGCGCGATCCCGCCGCCCGCGGACGTTTCGAGACGCTGCTCACCTATCCCGGGCTGCATGCCGTCATCTGGCATCGCCTCGCCAACTGGCTGTGGATCAATGATCATCGCTTTGGCGCGCGTCTCCTCTCCTGGCTCGCGCGCTTGCTGACCAATGTGGACATTCATCCTGGCGCGACGATCGGCCGACGCTTTTTCATCGATCATGGCGCCGGCGTCGTCATCGGCGAGACAGCGGTCGTCGGCGATGACGTGACGCTCTATCATGGCGTAACGCTCGGCGGCGTGTCCTGGTCGCCCGGCAAGCGCCATCCGACGCTTGAAGACGAAGTGATCGTCGGGGCCGGCGCGAAGATTCTCGGGCCAATCACCATCGGCCGTAATGCGCGCGTCGGGGCCAATTCCGTCGTGATCGAAAGCGTGATGCGCGATGCGACGGTGGTCGGCATTCCGGCGAAGGTCGTGCATCGCGACATTGGCCGCTGCACGTTCGACGGCCGCATCAACCTCAATCACCACCTGATGCCAGATCCGGTTGGCGAGGCGTTCTCGGTTCTGCTCGATCGCGTCGAGTTTCTGGAGACGCGCGTGTCGCATCTGCAGAGGCGCCTGCGAGAGCGCGAACGGACACTCAAGGCGCCCGATGGCGCCGCGCCAAAGGGGGACGCGGCGGAAATCGCATGAAGGAGACCGAAATGTCCGAGCCCGCCATTCTGGAGCAATTGAAAAAGGCGTCCTGCGCCGAAGAATTCTTCGCGCTGCTCGGCGTCGATTTCGATCCGAAGGTCGTCAATGTCGCGCGTCTCCATATCCTGCGGCGCATGGGGCAGTATCTGTTCAGCGAGGATCTCTGCGAATTGGACGAAGCCACGGTGACCCAGCGCTGCAGGGACTTCCTGGAGCGCGCCTATCAGGACTTCTTGACGTCGACGCCGATAAACGAGCGCCTGTTCAAGGTCCACAAGGACGCCGTCAAGCCGGCGCCGACGCCGAATCTCGTGCAGCTCAACGTTCTGAAGTGAACGCTCAAGGATAACGGGGACCATTCGAATGCATATCGTCGTCTGCATGAAGCAAGTGCCCGACTCGGCGCAGATTCGCGTTCACCCGGTGACCAACACGATCATGCGCCAGGGCGTTCCGACCATCATCAACCCCTATGATCTCTTTGCGATCGAAGAGGCTCTGCGGCTGCGCCAGCAGTTCGGCGGCGAAGTCACCATTCTCACCATGGGTCCGCCCTCCGCCGAGGACAGCCTCCGCAAGGCGTTGAGCTTTGGCGCCGATCGCGCGGTGCTCCTGACTGACCGCTTCTTCGCCGGCGCCGACACGCTGGCGACGACCTATGCGCTGGCGACCGCGATTCGCAAGATCGGCGTCGAGTTCGGCCCGCCCAACATCGTCTTCACAGGCAAGCAGACGATCGACGGGGACACGGCGCAGGTGGGGCCGGGCGTCGCCAAGCGGCTTGGCCTGATGCAGCTCACCTATGTCTCGCACATCGACGCAGTCGATCTTGAGGCCGGCACGATCGACGTCGAGCGGCGCAGCGAAGGCGGCGTGCAGAAGCTGCGCAGCAAGATGCCCTGCCTGATCTCCATCCTCGAAGGCGTCAACGAGCTGCGCATTGGTTCGCTGAGCGACGCATTGGCTGCGGCGCGCGCGACGATCGTCAAATGGAGCGCGCAGGACGCCGGCGTCGAGGACATCACCAAATGCGGCCTGCGCGGGTCGCCGACCATCGTCAAGCGCGTCTTCGCGCCGAAGCCGCGTGCGGAAAAAGCCCAATTCATTGAACTTGGCGACAAGCCTGGAGACGCCTTCGTCGATGAATTGTTCAAGCGCCGACCCGCGCTCGAAGCCGAGCTCGGCCAATTGACCCGCGGCTATTGATCTCGAAACAGGAGCGCCACTGATGAACGACACACCAAAGGCTCCTGCTCCGGCGGGGCGCGCCGCGGCGAAGAAAGAGCTGCCCGAACATCTCAAAGCCTACAAGCATGTCTGGGTCTTCATCGAGCAGGAGCGCGGACAGGCGCACCCGGTGTCGTGGGAGTTGATGGGCGCCGGGCGGATTCTCGCCAATAAGCTCGGGGTCAATCTCGCCGCGGTGGTCATCGGCGCGCGCAACGAAGCGACGCAGGCCGTCGTGCGGGAAAGCTTTAACTATGGCGCAGACGTCGCCTACCTCGTCGAGGACGACATCCTCGCCGATTATCGCAACGAGAGCTACACCAAGGCGATGACGGATCTCGTCAACGCCTATCAGCCGGAAATCCTGCTGCTCGGCGCGACGATTTTGGGGCGCGACCTCGCCGGCTCGGTGGCGACCACGCTGCTGACCGGCCTCACCGCCGATTGTACGGAACTCGACGTCGACGCGGAAGGCTCGCTCGCCGCGACGCGTCCGACGTTCGGCGGCTCGCTGCTCTGCACGATCTTCACGCTGAACTACCGTCCGCAGATGGCGACCGTGCGTCCGCGCGTAATGCCGATGCCGGAGCGCGTCGAAAAGCCGATCGGCCGCGTCGTCGAACATCCTCTCAACATGATGGAAGACGACATTGTCACGAAAGTGCTGTCGTTTCTGCCTGACCGCGATTCGACAAAATCCAACCTGGCCTTCGCCGACGTGGTCGTCGCGGGCGGCCTCGGTCTCGGCTCTCCGGAAAATTTCCAACTTGTGCGTCAGCTCGCGAGCGCGATCGGCGCGGAATTCGGCTGTTCACGCCCGCTCGTGCAGAAGGGATGGGTCAGCTCCGATCGACAGATCGGCCAGACCGGCAAGACCATCCGCCCCAAACTCTATATCGCGGCGGGGATTTCTGGCGCGATTCAACATCGCGTCGGCGTCGAGGGCGCGGATTACATCGTCGCGATCAACACCGACAAGAATGCGCCGATCTTCGACTTCGCTCATCTCGGGATCGTCACCGACGCGGTACGGCTTTTGCCTGCCCTCACTGAAGCGTTCTCGAAACGATTGTCTCCGCATCAGCGCGATCGTCTAGCGAGCTAGAGGAGATAGGCATGATCGACGAAAGATTCGACGCGATCGTTGTTGGCGCCGGCATGGCCGGCAACGCCGCCGCTCTCACGCTGGCGCGCAAAGGCCTCAAGGTCCTGCAGTTGGAGCGCGGCGAATATTCCGGCTCCAAGAACGTGCAGGGTGCGATCCTCTATTCCGACATGCTCGAGAAGCTTGTCCCGGACTTCCGCGAAGATGCGCCGCTGGAGCGCCATCTGGTCGAGCAGCGCTTCTGGATGATGGACGACAACTCCCATACGGGACTGCATTACCGCTCCGATGAATTCAACGAGGAGCGTCCCAATCGCTACACGATCATCCGCGCGCAATTCGACAAATGGTTCTCCAAGAAGGTTCAGGAGGCCGGCGCGGTCGTGCTGTGCGAAACAACAGTCGTCGAATTGTTGCAGGACGCCTACGGGAAAGTGATCGGCGTGCGCACCGACCGCAAGAACGGACAGGTCGGCGCAGACGTCGTCGTGCTGGCGGAAGGCGTCAGCGGGCTCCTCGGCACAAGAGCCGGACTGCGCAAGACGCCTGACAAGAACAATGTCGCTCTGGCGGTGAAGGAAATGCACTTCCTTCCGCAGGAAACGTTGGAAGCCCGCTTCAATTTGCGCGGCGACGAGGGTGTGGTCATCGAGGCGGTCGGCACCATCTCGCAGGGCATGACCGGCATGGGTTTCATTTACACCAACAAGGAGTCCATCTCGCTCGGCATCGGCTGTCTCGTCGCGGACTTCGAGAAGACGGGACAGACGCCGTACGGACTGTTGGAGAAGTTCAAGCAGCATCCCTCCGTGGCGGCGCTCATCGCAGGCTCGGAAGTCAAGGAATACGCCGCGCATCTGATCCCCGAGGGCGGCTTCAAGGCGATCCCGCAGCTCTATGGCGACGGCTGGGTCGTCGTTGGCGACGCCGCGCAATTGAACAACGCCGTGCATCGCGAGGGATCAAATCTCGCGATGACCTCCGGACGTCTCGCCGCGGAAGCGATCTTCCAGATCAAATCGCGCCGCGATCCGATGACCAAGGAAAATCTCGCGCTCTACAAGAAGATGCTCGATGAGTCCTTCGTGATGAAGGATCTGAAGAAGTATCGCGACATGCCGGACCTGCTCCACATCCAGGCGCAGAACTTCTTCCTCACCTATCCGCAGCTCGTCTCCAAGGCGATGACGAATTTTCTTCGCGTCGACGGCACGCCGAAACGCGAAAAGGAGAAGACCACGTTCCGCTCCTTCCTCGCGGCGCGTTCGCTGACTGGTTTGGTCGGCGACGCCTTTCGTCTGGCGCGCGCGTGGAGGTAGTCGGGCGCGATGCCCTCTAGCAACGGAGAAGGACAATGAGCGCAGATTCAGCTGTCCGGGTGGAGGACAAGCTATACCTCAATCGCTATCTCGTCGACGCCGGCCGCGCCCACATCAAGGTGCGTCCGCACAGCAAGCCTTCGCCGCAACTGCTCAGCCTGCTGAACGTCTGTCCGGCGCATTGTTATGAAATGAACTCGGCGGGGCAGGTCGAGATCGCCACGGACGGCTGCGTCGAATGCGGCACTTGCCGGATCATCGCCGAGCCGAGCGGCGACATCGAATGGAACTATCCGCGCGGCGGCTATGGCGTGCTGTTCAAATTCGGCTGAGATCGCTTCCGCCGATCGGACGCCCGCCAAGCGAGCCGGGAATGAAATTTTACATGACGCCCGGATCCTGCTCCACGGGCATACACATTCTACTGGAAGAGATCGGGCTGGTCTTCGAGGCCTATATCGTCAATCTCGTCAAAGGCGATCACCTCAAGCCGGATTATCTGGCGATTAACCCGAATGGGACGATACCGACTCTTCTGCGCGACGACGGCGTCGCGCTGACGGATTTTCACTCGATCGCCTTATGGCTCGCGGAGGCCTATCCGCGCCGCAAGCTGCTACCGGAGGACGCGGAAGCGCGCGAGGCGGCGCTGGGCGCCATGCGCTTCTGCGTCCAGCACATTCACGGCGAAGGCTTTCGACGCGTGTTCACGCCGGAGCGCTATGCCGGGCGGCAGCGCGACGTACAGGCGATCAAGACCGAAGGACGCGAGATCGTCGCATCGGCGCTGATCGCGATCGATGCTGAACTCGCGGGCAAGGACTATGTCGCCGGCGGCTTTTCGATCGCCGATGCGGCGCTGTTCTATGTGGAGTTCTGGGCTGACAAGACCGGCATGACGCTGCCCCGTAACTGCCGGGCGCATTATGAGCGCATGAAAATGCGTCCAGCCGTCCGCCAGGTGCTCGCTGAGGAAGGTTATCGCAGCTGATGTGATGCGCGCGCTAGGACAGGGGGTCCTCTGAGAGGCGCAGCTGCTCCGCGCTCAATGACGCTTGTCATGCGCATTATCCGGGTCATTGCGCATCCAATCGGCGAGCTTAGCGAGATTTTCGCGCAGACCTTCGCGTATGCCCGCGTCTTCGATCGTCGCATCCAGCGCGCCGTTCATGCACAGCATCCAGGCGTCACGCTCGGCCGGACCGATTTGCAAATGCCCATGCCGCATACGCAGGCGTGGATGTCCCTTCTTGGCGGAATATTCCTTGGGGCCGCCGAGCCACTCGGCCAGATAGACCTTCAAAATGGCGCGCGTCGGTCCCAGGTCATCCGCGTGAATGGCGCGTATGTCGCGTGCTTCCGGTAGTTCATCCATGTTGCGATAGAAGGTGTCGACAAGCCGGTCGATCGTGTCGGAGCCGCCGATACGGTCGTAGATCGATACGGAATTGTCGAGCGTGGCCGTGGTCACAGCTTAAGCCTCAATGGTAACTTTCGGTAACGGGCCGCGCCCAGAAGCGTTGGTGGGCGGCCTTGGCGATCACGCGGAAGGCGGCGTCCGCTATGGCGCGTCCATGTTCGTCTGAGCCCGTCCAATTTGAGGCGCGCCCACGTGGATCGACTTCGACGAGTTTGACGTTTTGTGGCACGACGGCGCCGTCGCGCGCAATGCCGCGCAGGAATCCGTCCATCGGCGAAAGCACACGATGACCGTCGAGGAGCCCCAGGAGATAATCCTTGAAGGTTCGCGCGCCGATGTCGAGCGGCGTGCGCCAGACGCCCGCTCGTGCGGAATACACGAAGCGGCCGCGGCCGACGCCGCCGAGGTAGCGCGGAATATGGTCCTTGGGCCGGGTTTCGCCGCTCTCGACAAGTTCGCCGGCATGTTCGGGATGCGTCTCTATGGCGACGTCGCAGTTCAGGCCGGCATTGAAACCGGGGCCGAGGCCGATGGCCAGATTGGCGATGTTGCGCAGATTCGTGGTCATGCAGTTTTTCTGCATCCGGGCGTCGATCAGCGCGTCGGGCGTGCGGAGCGCGATGAGATCGGTCAGTTGCAGCGAGGTTACTGCGACGACCCCAGTTCGCGTCAACACCTGTACGATTTCCAGCGCAGTCTCGCCGCGGCGACCCTGAATGCCATCGACCTCGGCGCGATCCTGGAAAAGAGCGTCGTGGAAGGCCATGCCGCGCCGGATGATGGGCGGGTTAGGGTCATGACTGAGCACGACGCGGCAGCCTTCCCGCGTCAGGCGCGCAGCGACCGCCGACGCAATCTCATTCGTGCCCAGAACGATCACGAAAGGCGCGCTTCGACTGGACAAAAATTCGCGGAATCGCTCGTGTGACATCGTCCCCCTGCGCTCGGCAAAAGCAAAAAGCGCACCAGCGACTGAAGCGGCGCGCGTCGCTCGGCGTCGGAATTCGCTACAAAGCCACGTAAACGAATTTTCCTGCTTTCGGCTGTGGATAGTTTTCGCGCAGGGCTTTCGCGATTTTTTCGACGAGGCTCTTGTCGGCGGCGGCCGAAGCGCCGACGAAATCTGTACCCTGCATCCAGGTTTCGAAGAAACAATGCAGCGACTCGTCATAGTCCGCGCCGGTGGGATTGGCGGTCTTGTCGCTAAGATCGGCGACGCCTTCGGCGCTGACCTCGAGCCGCCAGTCGCGATCGTCTTCGACGGAAGCCATCAGCCTGGCGAGATCGTCGTTCGTCCAATCCGTCTTCAAATCCACCGCCATGCTCGCCAACCTTTTCTGACGCGATCGCGCCTGCGAAATATACGGACCAGAGTTGCTTTTCAGGGTTCTGCGAAGATCGGCGCGACGCCTTCGGCGTCGATATAGACGACGCCGTCTTCAATCCGGAGGGGATATTCGGCAAGCGGCGTCGCATGCGGATGGGTGGGCTGGCCGCTGTTCAAGTCCCAGGACCACAAATGCCGCGGACAGGTGAGCGTCGCCCCGTCGAAATCGGCGTCCGCCAAGGGGATGTTGGCGTGCGGACAGACTCCCTGAAACGCCCTGACGATGCCGTTTTCCGGCCAGGCGAGAACGATCAGTTGCGCGTCGGCGATGACAATGCGCATCCCGCCCTCCATGAGGGTGTCTTCCTTGCAGACGCGAACGAACATGAGGGCGCTCCGTAAGGCTGGCTGCGAATTTGCTTCGACGGCGAGCAAGATTCGAGCCGCTATCGCCGGAGGCAGGGGAGACTGCGCGTGACTATGGAAGACACGGCGTTGCTGGAGTCAGCGAGCTGCGTCAACGCCGTACCCGCGCTGCGCATTCCTATGGGGTTCCGCTTGCTGGCGCTGCGCTGCTTTCACAACGATCCTGATCCGCCTTCCTTTGCCTGGCTGAACCAGCGCATCTTTCGCACGCCGGATCGCATGGGCCGGCACGGGCTGTTTTTTGGCGCCGCCTTTCGCCCCGAAGTCATGGACTGGCTGATCGCGCGCGTCGGCCGGCCGTCCTCGCGCGAGAGCGGCAAGCCGCTGCGCAATCCCGATTGGCCAGAGGTTGTCTGGCGTCGCACGGAACGCGTCTGGCCTGACGCTACGCGCACCACTGAATGGTCGATAGAGGTCGTCTTTGCGAACGAGTCGCTGGCGAACGCCTTCCGCGAGCGCTGGCGGGAGCGGCTGGCCGGCAAATCCGATGGTTGAAGCTTACGTTCGCGCGCGCAGTTCTTCGGGGTAGGCGGGGAGCGTCAATATGCGTGCGTCTTCCAGCGCGGCGCCGACGGTGAAGTGGTAGACGTCCTGAAAGGCGTATTGTTCTGGCGACAGGCCAAGCATCGCGTGGATCTCGTCGTCGAAGAAGCAACCAATGCCCGTGCCGGAAAGGCCGATGGCGCTGGCCCAGAGATAGAGCGCCTGGCCGATCGCGCCGGCCTCCCAGTGCAGCCGGCGATAGCCGAAGTCGCCGTCTTCTCGAAGCGTGCGGTCGAAATCGGCGATCATCGCAATGGAAAAACAGCCCTTGCCGGCGATCGCCTGGCGGCAGGCGTTCATGCTCGCCTCGCGTTCGACAGAGCCGCGCCGCAGACGGAAGAGTTTGAGAGGGCCGATCTCCATCGGCGTCCAAAGCAAGGCCAGCGCCGACATCTCGCGCAGCCGCGCGACGGCTTCGGCGTCGCGTTGCAGAAGGTAGAGACCCGGCTCCAGGCCATCGACGCGATGCACGAAGAGCAGCAGGTTCAGGCGTGGCGGCCATGAGAAGGGCGCAAGGCATGGCTCGGCGCCGGGAAGCGTCGCCGCGAGCATCGCGCAAAACGCTTCATGCGAAAGGCGTGCGACGCCGTCCATGCGTTGCGCGCTGCGCCGACGCCGCACCACGCGCCCGATGTCCGGCAGCGGGAAAGGGACTGCGGGCTTTGGCGCAAGTGGCGACACGCGCTCCAGCGCCGGCGTGCGGGTCTTGACGCATAGTCGCGTGGCCCGGTCGACGAGCGGCCAGCCGTCGTGATCTTCGCTCAAGCGATTTGCGGCTCCCGTCCACGCGCGCGGCGCTTGCGCCAGCCGCGCGACGTCTATGACGGGCGGCGCATTCGCATCCGTGGCGATCCACAACAGCGCATCGGGATGTTCTTCTTCGCGCCGATGCGCGGCGTCCGGCCGATCGAGACCGAGGAGCGCCGCGATTGCAGCGTCGCCAGGTTCACACAGGAGATGCGCGCGCCAGCCGAGCGCGACGGCGGCCTGCGCCGCGGCGGCGATCGCATGGCCGACATCGAGCTGGCAATAGCGAAACGCGCGCTCGCCATATTTCCAGCTCTCGCGCCACGCCACCGAACTCAGACCGAGCACGAAGCCGCCCTCGGGAAGAACGCCCGGCTTTTCAAAGACAGCGCGACGTTCCAGCGCATGATCTTCCGGCGCATAGTGATGAAGGGCGGCGTATTCGCCGAGCCCCTCGGCGGCGTTGGCGAGGAGATAGATTTCGGTCGGATGCAGGTTGCCGGAAGATGGATTGTTGCGCAGCGCCCAAGCCGAGCCTTCGTAAGATTTCCAGGCGCTGATTCCGAAGCCGAGCTCCAGAAACAGGCCGAGCGCCATGCGGTCCAGCGGGGCGGAGCGCAGCGCAGGGCCCGGGAAGGGCGCGGTCTCTTCGCGATCGCGCAGCGGCAGTTCGATGCGCGGCGCGCCGTCGAAGCGGCGGAAGGGCGAAGGCTGCGAGGACCAATCGAGAAAGGCCGGCCCGAGCGCATAGCGCGTCGGCGCATGTTTGGTGCGCTTGTGATAGCCGCGGATGTCGCTTGGCAGCGCGTCGGCGTCCACCAGCCGTTCCTGCAGACTCTGGATTTCAGTCTCCGCTTCAGCCATGCGGCCTCCTCATCGCATCGTCAATTCAAGAACGGCGCCCAGTTTGGGGCGTTGAGAATGGCAAGCGAGATCAAGGGTTTTTTGTCGCGTGCGCAAGGATGCCGCGCTCGGCTTTGGCCGGTTGGCGACATTGTCGGTTCCCCGCCAGCCTAAGCGCGCGAAGATGACTTCGCATTCGCCGTCGGATGCGCGGATGCCGCACAGCGAGGTCGCACCACGTGCGCTCGAGGCGCTGTTCGCGGGACGCGACAGCCGCCAGCGGGCGAGGGCCTTGATCCCTGGCGCGATCTGCGGCGATCGCAGGGTATGCTTCTTGCTACTTTCTGCGCTCTGTTTCGCATCTGATCGGACGACGCGATGGACGACGCCCTGCGTGAAGTGATTGTGGCCAAGAAGACGGAAGAGGCCCACAATATGGCCTCGTTCGAACTGGTCGATCCAACTGGCGCCGAGCTGCCGGCCTTCTCGCCTGGCGCGCATGTCGACGTCACGCTTCCCGGCGGCTTGGTGCGCCAATATTCCTTGTGCAACAGCGCGACGGAACGCCATCGCTATGTCATCGGCGTATGGAATGACGCCAATAGCCGCGGCGGCTCCAAGGCGCTGCACACCCAGGTGAATGTCGGCGACAAATTACAGGTGGGCTTGCCGAGAAATCGGTTTCGCGCGCCGCGGCAAACGAAGCGGGCGATCCTGATGGCGCGAGGCATCGGCGTGACGCCGATCCTGAGCATCGCGGATCATCTCAAGCGCCAGGACATTCCGTTCGAGCTGCACTACGTCTACGCGATGATGTCGCCGGGCTCCTTCAGCGAGATGATCGCGACATCAAACTTCGCCGACGACACGAACTATTATTATGAGGCGAGCGAACGCGATCAGCTGCTCAATCCCGCCGCTCTCCTGCAGGACCAGCCGGAAGACACGCAGCTTTTCATCTGTGGCGTTGACTGGTGGCAGGATCCGATCATCAACCTGGCGGAGCAGAAGGGCTTCACGAAGGAGCGGATCCACGTCGAAAGATTCACGGCGAAAGTGCCGCCGGCGGCGCTCGACAAGGTCTTCGAAGTTAAAATCGCCAGCACTGGAGCCGTGTATAAAATCCCCGGCGACAAGACCGTCACGGCTTTCCTCGAGGAGCAGGGCGTGAAGATCCCCACGTCCTGCGAGCAAGGCATGTGTGGAACCTGCAAGGTCCAGGTCATCGAAGGCGAGGCGGACCATCGCGACAAGCGTCTTTCCGATCAGGAAAAGGCGGAAGGCTTTTTTCTGGCCTGCGTATCGCGGGCCAAGAGCGACCTGCTGGTTCTGAATTTGTAACCCCGCGGCCGCGGTCGGCGGACAGGCGGTTAGACTCTCCCTTGATCGTTCGCGCTGGTCGCGTTACTGTCTACTTATGTTGACACTGGCTGAGCGTCCCCGCTTTGCGGCGGCCTCCGGTAGGAAGCCGCGCGCCGTCGTGATCGGCAGCGGCTTTGGCGGGCTCGCAGCAGCCGTGAGGCTTGGCGCGCGCGGCTACAGCGTCACCGTTCTCGAGAAACGAGACGCGCCGGGCGGCCGCGCCTATGTCTATCGTCAAGATGGCTTTACGTTCGACGCCGGCCCGACAATCGTCACCGCGCCATTCCTCTTCGAGGAACTCTGGGCGCTGTGCGGGCGCGACATGGCCGACGACATCGAGTTGCGTCCGATGTCGCCCTTCTACCGCATCCGCTTCGCCGACGGCGCCTGCTTCAACTACAGCGGCGACATGGAGGCGATGCGCGCCGAAGTCGCGCGCTTCTCGCCGCAGGACGTCGATGGCTTTACGCGCTTCATGGACAAAAGCCGCGAGATCTGCCGCATCGGTTTCGAAGAACTTGGCGACGTTCCTTTCTCTTCGCCGTTCGATATGGCGCGGGTCGCCGGCGACCTCATCCGACTTCAAGGCTATCGCAGCGTCTACGCGCTTGTGTCGCAATTTTTACGCGACGAACGGCTGCGCACGGTCTTCAGCTTTCATCCGCTGCTCATCGGCGGCAACCCCTTCCGCGCCAGCGCGATCTATTGTCTGATCGCGGCGCTGGAGAAGCGCTGGGGCGTGCATTTCGCCATGGGCGGAACGGGCAGCCTGGTCAAAGGGCTTGTCGATCTCATTGAAAGCCAGGGCGGCGGGATTCGCTGCGACGCCGAGGTCGATTCGATCATCGTCGAAAATGGCGCCGCCAAGGGCGTGCGTCTCGCCTCGGGCGAGCGCATCGCCTCCGACATTGTCGTATCCAACGCCGATTCGGCCTGGACCTATCGTCACCTGCTGCATCCTTCCGAGCGGCGACGCTGGAGCGATCGCAAGCTCGAACGCGCCAGCTATTCGATGGGCCTCTTCCTCTGGTATTTCGGAACGCGGCGCAGATATGAAGACGTCGCGCATCACACGATTCTGCTCGGGCCGCGCTATCGCGAACTGCTCAAAGACATCTTCGAGCGCAAGACGCTCGCGGATGATTTCAGCCTCTATCTGCATCGACCGACGGCGACGGACGCGACGCTCGCGCCGCCCGGCTGCGATGCATTTTACGTGCTTTCGCCCGTGCCCAATCTCGAGGGTGGACAGGACTGGACGGCGCTCGCCGAGCGCTATCGCCGACGAATCGAAGACACCCTCCAAGCGACGATCTTGCCGGGCCTCGCTTCTGAAATCGTCACGTCGCGCATCGCGACTCCGCTGAATTTCGAAGCCGAACTCAACGCCTTCCGCGGCGCGGCCTTTGGGCTCGAGCCGATATTGTCGCAAAGCGCGTGGTTTCGTCCGCATAATGTGAGCGAGGACGTGCGCAATCTTTTTCTGGTCGGGGCGGGCACGCATCCCGGCGCCGGACTGCCGGGCGTTCTGTCGTCGGCGCGGATTCTCGACAAGGTGGCGCCCGATGCATCCGTCTTCGCCTGACGCCGCGCTCGCTGCGCGAGAGGATTACGTCGCCTGCCGAGAAGCGATCCGACAGGGTTCGCGTTCTTTCTTCGCGGCGTCGCTGTTATTGCCAGGCGAGGTGCGCACGCCGGCTTACGGGCTTTACGCCTTCTGCCGACTCTCTGATGACGCCGTCGATATCGAGGGCGGCTCCCCGGACGCAGTGGACCGGCTGCGCAAGCGACTGTCGCGCGCCTATGAGGGCGTTCCGCACCCCGTCGCCGCCGACCGCGCCATGGCGGATCTCGTTTGTCGCTACGCCATTCCTCGCGCTGTGCCTGAAGCGCTGCTCGAAGGCCTCGCCTGGGACGCCGAGGGGCGGCGTTATGAGACGCTCGACGAACTCCACGATTACGCCGCGCGCGTCGCCGGAGCCGTCGGCGTGATGATGACGCTGATCATGGGCGTGCGCGATCCGCAGACATTGGCGCGCGCCTGCGATCTCGGAAGCGCGATGCAACTCACCAATATTGCGCGCGACGTTGGCGAGGACGCGCGCGCCGGCCGGCTCTATCTGCCGCTCTGCTGGCTGCGCGAGGCGGGCGTTGATCCCGAGGCTTTCCTCGCGAACCCCGTGGCGACGCCGGCGCTCAAAAGCGTCGTGCGTCGGCTGCTGGGCGAAGCCGACGCGCTCTATCTGCGTGCGCGGCGCGGCATTGCGCGACTTCCTCTTTCCTGCCGGCCCGCCATTCTCGCCGCCGCGCTGCTATACGCCGAAATTGGCCGCGAACTCGACCTGCGCTACGGGCTCGACTCGGTGACGCGCCGTGCGCGCGTCGGTTCGGCGCGCAAACTCGCGCTGGTCGCGAAAGCCTGTGCGGCGTCGCCGCTGCTTTCGAGCGACTCGCAGACGCCGCCGCTCGAGGCCGCGACATTTTTGATCCAGGCGGTGGCGCGACATCCAGTTCGGCCGCGGCGCCCGAAAGCCGACGGCGTCGTCCCGCAATTCCTGCGCGTGCTCGAAATCTTCGAACGTCTCGAACGCGCTGAACGTTGAAGCGACTGGCGCGATGTCAGATGAATATTTCGGCGTGGTCGAGATGGTGTTTTCCTTCGGCCTGATCATCATTCTAGGCGTTTGGCAGCTCCTGTCGCTGGAGAAGGCAAGGAAGCGGCTGCGCGATGAGCAGTCAAAGGCGGACGACAAGCGTTGACTTCGCTTGGTTCAGGCGCGGCGCGGCATCCGGAACGGCAGCATCAGTCGCACGAGCGGATTCGCGAAGCGCTCGAGCGACAGGCTCTCGTTGACCCAGCGGATGGTTTCACCGCCAAACTTCGCCGAAACAAGCGAGCGGGAATAGAAGGGCGCATCCTCGAAGCTGCGTAGCGCCTGCGCTCTTCCATCATCGGCGCGCGTGCGGCGTTGAACGCGCCATTTCGTCGAAGGCAGCGGCGCGAGGGGCGGAGGATCGAGCGTCTCCAATTCGCCCGACCGATTGAAACGCAAGGCCAGCGACAGCGGCGCTTCGCGGCGTCGCTCGGCGTCGTAAAGGATGGCGGCGCGGTCTCCGAGATTGGCGCGCGACCAGGTCCAGAATGAAAAGCCCTTTTCGAGCGGTTCGTCGCCGGAATTCGTGTCGAAATAGCCGTGACCCTTCCAGCGCAGGTCGGGCGCATCGAGATCGAGCGAGACGCGCGCCATGGGGGCGATCGGCCGCCAGAGGTGGCGTCCGTGAGCTTCAAGCATGAACTCCTGCATGTTGATGGCGCAGGGCTCGAGGCGAATTTCGCCGCGGACAGGCTTCGGCAGCGGCGCCGCGATCTCATTGATGCGGATCGTCAGAACGCCGTTGCGCCATTCGAGCGAACTCGGTCCGATCAGCAGAACGTCGCGGGTGCGTTTCAGGCTCCTGCGGCCGCGCTCGGTCATCGCCCAGCGCGCGCCGCGGGGGCCATAGAGCGCGACATTGACGGCGCAATGGTTGAAGGGATCGGCCCAGCCTGACCAGGCGTAGTAGGGCGAGAAGACACTGCCGATGAAGGCGATGACGGTCACGCCATATTCGCCATCATCGCTCAGCGCGTCGACATACCACCAGCGATAGCCGCGCGGCGCGACCGGCGCGTCGAAGCAAGGTCCGCCATCAGGCTCTGCGCCGCGAGCCGACCCGAGATCGCCGCCATCGGCACGCCCGGTCCCGGATGCGCGCTGCCCCCCGCGAGATAAAGACCCGGGACTCGTGTGCGGGATCCCGGCCGCGTGAAGGACGCCATCCAACCGTGCGACGCCTGGCCGTAGATCGCCCCGCCAGACGCCGGAAACAGATTGGCGAAATCCTTCGGCGCCGTTCGCGTGATCGCTTCCGGCGAGGCTGTGATTTCGAGACCGCAGTCGGCGAGAAATCGAAAGGCCGTCTCCTCGCATTGGCGTAACTCCTCGGACGAGATGTCTCGCGCGCCGTCGGCTGCGGGCGCATTGACGAGCGCGAACAGCCTTTCGTCGTCGGGATGTGAATCCTCGTCGCCGCGATCCTGCGCGCAGACATAGATCGTCGGCGCGCGCGGCAGCCGTCGATCGCGAAAGACGTCTTCGAATTCGGCGCGATAGTCGCGCGAAAAGAACACATTGTGATGGACGAGCGGAAAGCCGCGCGTCCGCGCGCGCATCGCGAATGTCGCCGCCGACAGAGACGGCCGCGCGCGCGGCGCGCCGCTCAGCGCCGCCGTCGCCGGCGCGCCGAGAAGTCCGGCGCGCAATGCGGCGACGTCGCCGTTCATCACCACTGCGTCGGCGCTGATGACGTCGCCTTGGTCGGTCTCGACGCCAGCGGCGCGCCCGCCCTCGATGAGAATGCGTTTCGTGTGTCGTCCATAAAGGATCTTCGCGCCGCGGGCGCGCGCGAGATCGGCGAGAACAGCGGCGAGACGATGCATGCCGCCTTCGATGCGCCACACGCCGTCCATCTCGACATGCGCGACGAGCATCAGGGTCGCGGGCGCCTGAAAGGGCGAAGAGCCGCAATAGGTCGCGTAGCGCCCGAAGAGCTGTCGAAGGCGCGGATCGCTAAAATATTTGCCGAGTTCGTCCCACATCGACGCAAAGGGCGAGATGCGCGTGAGATTGGCGAGGCCTGATACGCCAGCATGGCGCACGAGATCGATCGGACTCGGCCGCTGCGCGAGAATGAAGGAATCGCGGAGCGTCTCGTAAATGCCGCGGGCGCGCGCGCAGAAGCGCGCGAAGCCTTCGGCTTCCGTCTTGCCGGCGAAGGCGTGGATGGCCTCGAAGCTGCGCGCCGGATCGGCGAAGAGATCTAGTCTTTCATTTGCGCTCCAGGCGTGGCGCGCGAGCGTCTCGAGGCGAAGCAGTTTCACGCAGTCGGAGAAATCGGCGCCGGCGTCGTCGAAGATCTGATCGAAGACCCAGCGCATCGTCATTACGGTCGGGCCGGCGTCGAGCAGCGCGCCGCCCGCCTCGACCTGCCGCATCTTGCCGCCGGGGGACTGCGCCCGTTCGAGCACGGTGACGTCGAAGCCGCGCGCCGAAAGCAGCAGCGCGGAAACGAGCCCGCCGATTCCAGCGCCGATGACGGCGATGCGATGCGTTGCCATGCGCTCATCCGAAAAGGCGCGCCTGCGCCCCTGAAAAGAGTTGATCTAACCTTCCCTCTATGTCAATCTAAATTGACACAAAGTAGAGCTACATAGATTTACATAACGGAGGCGGGCCATGCAGATTGCCGACCGTATCGAAGCGGCGCTCGACGAGGCCGTCGCGCTGGCGCAAGGCCCGGGGGCGCCGCCGCTGCTCGCGTCGGCCCTGCGCTACGCCGTCTTCCCGGCGGGCCACCGGATCCGACCGCAGCTCTGCCTCGCCGTCGCCGGCGCCTGCGGCGACAGTGACCCGGAGGCGGCCGACGCCGCCGCGTCGGCGATCGAGCTGCTGCATTGCGCCTCGCTCGTGCATGACGATCTGCCCTGCTTCGACGATTCGCCGCTGCGTCGCGGCAAGGCTTCGGTCCATGCCGAATATGGCGCTCCCATCGCCGTGCTGACCGGCGACGCGCTGATCGTCCACGCCTTCGCGACGCTGCGGACGGTGGCGGCGCGCGACCCGGCGCGGATGGCAGCGCTGCTCGGCATCGTCGCCGAAGCGGTCGGTTCGCCCAGCGGCATCGTCGCCGGACAGGCCTGGGAATGTGAAGTCGCCGTGCCGCTTACCGATTACCAGCGGGCAAAGACCGGCGCCTTGTTCGTCGCCGCGACCCGCGCCGGCGCGGCTGCGGCCGGCGCCGACGCGGAGCCCTGGCGCACGCTCGGCGAAAAGCTGGGCGAAGCCTATCAGGTCGCCGACGATCTGCGCGACGTGCTTTGCGACGCGGACGAACTCGGCAAGCCGATCGGCCAGGACGCTGTACGCCTTCGGCCCAACGCCGCGGCGCAGCTTGGCGTGGCCGGCGCCAAATCAAGGCTCGAGGAGCTGGTCAAGGCGGCCGTCAACTCCATTCCCGATTGCCCCGGAGCGCCCGAGCTGCGCATGCTGATCAAGGCGCAGACCGCGCTGTTCTTTCCCAAACAGCTCGCGCGCGAAGCGGCCTGAGCGGCGCGTCGATGTCAGCCGCCTCGCATCCGGTGCCCGGCGGCTTTGCGGCGTGGCGCGAACGCTGGCTCAACTGGCGTAACCGCCTCGTCGCGGACGCAGGGTTTCAGCGCTGGGCGGCGGTTTCGCCGTTCACGCGCTTTATCGCCCAGCGCCGCGCCAAGTCGCTTTTCGATCTCTGCGCCGGCTTCGTCTATTCGCAGATCTTGCTCGCCTGCGTGCGGCTGCGCCTCTTTGAGACGCTGGCGGCGGGCCCGCAGCACGTAAGCGACATAGCCGCGCGGCTCGCCCTTCCGCCCGAGGCCGCGCAGCGCCTGCTGCGCGCCGCGGCGTCGCTCAAGCTCGTGCGCGCGCTGCCGAACGACCGCTTTGCGCTCGACGACCTCGGCGCGTCGATGCTGGGCAATCCTTCCGTCGCCGCCTTCGTCGAACACCATACGCTGCTCTATGACGATCTGCGCGATCCGGTTGCGCTGCTGCGCGGCGAGACGACGACGCGGCTCGCGCAATTCTGGCCCTACGCCACCGGCCGATCCGGCGACGACGCGGCGTGGGGCGCCTATAGCGAGCTGATGGCGCGCTCGCAAAGGCTGATTGCCGAAGACGTGCTCGACGCCTATGCGCTTGACCGCCACCGATGTCTGCTCGATCTCGGCGGCGGCGAGGGCGCATTCCTCTCGGCCGTCGCGGCGCGCCATCCGGCGCTGCGGCTGCAGCTCTTCGACCTGCCGCCCGTCGCCGAGCGGGCGCGCCCCTTGCTCGCCTCGCAAGGGCTGTCGAGGGTCGAAATCCACGCCGGGAGCTTTCTCGAAGCGCCGCCGCCCACAGGCGCCGACATCGTGACGCTCATCCGCGTGCTGCATGATCACGACGACGAGAAGGCGCTCGCGGCGCTGCGCGCCGCCTACGCCGCGCTGCCGCCAGGCGGCGTGCTGCTCGTCGCCGAACCGATGGCGGAAACGCCGGGCGCCGAAGCGATCGGCGACGCCTATTTCGGCTTCTATCTGCTCGCCATGGGCAGCGGCCGACCCCGCCGACAAGGCGAAATGACGCAGCTTCTCCAATCGGCCGGTTTTGAACGCGTTCTCTTCCTCAAATCGCCGCGACCGCTCTTCGCCAGCGTGCTGACGGCGCGCCGAGTGTAATATTTACTTGACGCAATAATATGTCATTATAGACTGACGATCGCTCCAGAGTATGGCGCGGCGGGTGCGCGAAAGGTCGATGATGTTGGAAACGCTGGCCATCGTCCTTGAACAGCCCGGCCGGCTGGCGTTGAGCCGCTTGCCGCTCGATGCGCCCGGCGCCGACGACGTCGTCGTCGAAACCGCGTGGAGCGGAATCAGCACCGGCACCGAGCGGCTTCTCTATAGCGGGCGCATGCCCGACTTCCCCGGCATGGGTTATCCGCTCGTCCCCGGCTACGAGACAGTTGGCGAAATCGTCGAAGCTGGTCCCGAGAGCGGCTACAGCGTTGGTCAACGCGTCTTTGCGCCGGGCGCGACCTGCTATGGCGCCGTACGCGGACTGTTTGGCGGCGCCGCTTCGCATCTCGTCGTCAAAGGCTCACGCGTCGCCGCCATTCCCCGCGAACTCGGCGACAGCGGCGCGCTTCTCGCCCTCGCGGCGACCGCGCAGCACGCGCGCGGCGATGTCGCAACGCAAGGCGCAGAACTGATTGTTGGCCATGGCGTTCTTGGACGACTGCTCGCGCGTCTTTCCGTCGCCGCCGGGGGCGCGCCGACCGTATGGGAGCGCAATCCGCAACGCGCGGACGGCGCGGACGGCTATTCCGTCACCACGCCGGAGGAAGATCAGCGCCGCGACTACCGCGTCATTTATGACGTGAGCGGCGATGCGACGATCCTCGACGCTCTGATCGCGCATCTTGCGCCCGGCGGCGAAATTGTTCTCGCGGGTTTCTACGAGCGTCCTCTCGCCTTCGCTTTCCCGCCCGCCTTCATGCGCGAAGCGCGCCTGCGCGTCGCGGCTCAATGGCGCCCCGGCGATCTTGCGACGGTCATTCGTCTTGTCGAAGACGAGCGTCTTTCGCTCGACGGGCTGATCACGCACCGGCGCTCTGCGCGGCAGGCGGAGGACGCCTATCCGGTCGCCTTCGACGATCCGCGCTGTCTCAAGATGGTTCTCGATTGGAGAGCGGCAGCATGAATTACGCGCAAGGCTTCCTCACGGCCGCCGAACTCGCCAGTCCTCCCACGCATCTTCTGCGCGAGGAAGCCGCGATCGAGCCGGACCCCGCGCCGGAAACTGCGACGAAGGAAACGCAGATCATCGCGATCTATGGCAAGGGCGGCATCGGCAAGAGCTTCACGCTCGCCAATCTCTCCTACATGATGGCGCAGCAGGGAAAGAAAGTGCTGCTCATCGGCTGCGATCCGAAGAGCGACACGACATCGCTGCTCTTTGGCGGCCGCGCCTGCCCGACGATCATCGAAACCTCGACGAAGAAAAAGCTCGCCGGCGATCAGGTCGCGATCGGCGACGTGTGCTTCAAGCGCGACGGCGTCTTCGCGATGGAGCTCGGCGGGCCCGAAGTCGGACGCGGCTGCGGGGGACGCGGCATCATTCATGGGTTCGAGCTTCTGGAAAAGCTCGGGTTCCATGAATGGGGCTTCGATTACGTTCTGCTCGACTTTCTCGGCGACGTCGTGTGCGGCGGCTTCGGCCTGCCGATCGCGCGCGACATGTGCCAGAAGGTCATCGTCGTCGGCTCGAATGATCTGCAGTCGCTCTACGTCGCCAACAATGTCTGCTCCGCGGTGGAATATTTCCACAAACTCGGCGGCAATGTCGGCGTCGGCGGTCTCGTCATCAACAAGGACGACGGAACCGGCGAGGCGCAGGCCTTTGCGCAGGCCACGGGCATTCCGATCCTCGCGTCGATTCCCGCGGACGACGACATTCGCCGCAAGAGCGCGAATTACGAAATCATCGGCCGTCCGGACGGACGCTGGGGCGCGCTCTTCGCCGAACTTGCCGCCAATGTCGCCGACGCAAAGGCGAATCGTCCGTCGCCGCTGACGCAGGATGAACTGCTCGGGCTTTTTTCTGGCGACTCGGTCGGACGCGACGTCGTGCTCGAGCCTGCGACGCCCCAGGACATGAGTGGCGGCGCGGTGACGCAGAAGCCCTCCCTCGAAGTCGTCTACGAATCGATCTGAGAGGAAGAAGATGGACGATTTCGCCTCTCACCTGACATCTCAGTCGCCCGCGCTTCCCCTCGAGGGAGAAGATCGTTCGGCAAGCGCCCGCGCAGGCGCCGGCGATGTCTCGAACGGGGGAGGAGACGTCAATCTTGCGGCGACGCAGGCGGACGGTCTCGGCTGTCATGCAGGAAAAGACAGGCTGCGGTCAGCCGCGGAAGCCGCCGGCATGAGCGAAACGCTCGGCCAATATGCGAAGGACTATCCGCAAGGCCCGCATGATCAGCCGCAGAGCATGTGTCCCGCCTTCGGTTCGCTGCGCGTCGGCCTGCGCATGCGGCGCACGGCGATGGTGCTTTCAGGCTCTGCCTGCTGCGTCTACGGGCTCACCTTCACGTCGCACTTCTACGGCGCGAAGCGCACCGTCGGCTATGTCCCGTTCAATTCGGAGACGCTTGTCACCGGCAAATTGTTCGAGGACATCCGCGAGTCGGTTCACGCGCTCGCCAGGCCTGAGGATTACGACGCGATCGTCGTGATCAACCTCTGTGTGCCGACGGCGTCCGGCGTGCCGCTGCGTCTGCTGCCGAAAGAGATCAACGGCGTGCGCATCATCGGCATCGACGTGCCGGGCTTCGGCGTGCCGACTCACGCCGAAGCGAAAGACGTGCTCGCCGGCGCGATGCTGCGCTTCGCGCGGCTCGAGGCGGAGCGGGGCCCGGTTCAGGCGCCGCGCGCGCCGCGCGCCGACAAGCCGACAGTGTCATTGCTCGGCGAAATGTTCCCCGCCGATCCGATGCAGATCGGCGCGATGCTCGATCTGCTGGGGCTCGCCGCCGGTCCTGTGACGCCGACCCGCGAATGGCGCGAGCTCTACGGCGCATTGGACTGCGCCGCCGTCGCGGCGATCCACCCGTTCTACGCCTCCTGCGTGCGTGAATTTGAAGCTGCGGGGCGTAGCGTCATCGGCTCCGCGCCCGTAGGCCATGACGGAACGGCCGCCTGGCTCGACGCGATCGGCGGCGTTTGCAATGTCGCGCGCGGAACGATCGACGCGGCGAAAAATCGCTTGCTGCCGGCGATCAAGGCCGCCCTGTCGGCGACGCCGATCACGGGCCGCGTGACGCTTTCCGGCTATGAAGGCTCCGAGCTTCTCGTCGGACGCCTGCTTGTCGAATCCGGCGCCGATCTGCGTTATGTCGGCACGGCCTGTCCGCGCACGCGCTTTTCCGACGCTGATCGGGAATGGCTCGAGGCGAAGGGTGTGCATGTGCAGTTCCGCGCATCGCTCGAGCAGGATTTCGCCGCCTTCGACGAATTCAAGCCGGATCTCGCCATCGGCACGACGCCTGTCGTGCAGAAGGCGAAACAGAATTCGACGCCGGCGCTCTATTTCACCAATCTCATCTCAGCGCGTCCGTTGATGGGCGTCGCCGGCGCCGGTTCGCTTGCGAAAGTCATCAACACGGCGATCGCCAATCGCGCGCGCTTCGACGCGATGAATGACTTTTTCGAAGGCGTGGGGTCAGGATTCGCGGCGGGCATATGGCAGGACGTTCCGCGCGATCGTCCGGAGTTCCGCAAGAAGCAGCGCGCGAAACTGGCGGCGAAGCCCATCGAGGAGATGGGCGCATGCTAGTCCTCGACCACGATCGCGCCGGCGGCTACTGGGGCGCCGTCTATGTCTTCACGGCGATCAAAGGCCTGCAGGTCGTCATCGACGGTCCGGTAGGCTGCGAAAACCTCCCCGTGACGTCGGTGCTGCATTACACCGACGCGCTGCCGCCGCACGAGCTGCCGATCGTCGTCACCGGACTGGCGGAGGAGGAGCTCGGCCGTCATGGCACCGAGGGCGCGATGAAACGCGCCCATGCCACGCTCGATCCGGAATTGCCGAGCGTCGTCGTCACCGGCTCCATCGCCGAGATGGTCGGCGGCGGAGTGACGCCGGAAGGGACAGGTATCCAGCGCTTCTTGCCGCGCACGATCGATGAAGATCAGTGGCAGTGCGCCAACCGCGCCATGAGCTGGCTCTGGAGCGAATATGGCGTGAAGAAGGGCAGAGCGCCGAAGCGCAAGGAGCGCGCGGCCGGCGAGAAGCCGCGCGTCAACCTCATCGGCCCCTGCTATGGCGTGTTCAACATGCCGTCCGATCTCGCCGAGATGAAACGTCTCGTCGAAGGAATCGGCGCCGAGATCAACATGGTCTTTCCGCTCGGCAGCCATATCGCCGACACGCCGAAACTCGCCGACGCCGACGTCAACATCTGCTTGTATCGCGAATTCGGCCGCCAGCTGTGCGAGGCGCTGGATCGTCCGTATCTGCAGGCGCCGATCGGCCTGCACAGCACGACGAAATTCCTGCGCAGGCTCGGCGAAGAGCTGGGGCTGGATCCTGAGCCGTTCATCGAACGCGAGAAGCACACGACGATCAAGCCGCTGTGGGATTTATGGCGGTCGGTGACGCAGGACTTCTTCGGCACCGCCACTTTCGGCATCGTCGCGACCGACACCTATGCGCGCGGCGTGCGGCATTTCCTCGAAGACGAAATGGGTCTGCCCTGCGCCTTCGCCATCAGCCGGCGCCCGGGCGAGAAGACCGACAACGCCGCCGTGCGCGCAGCGGTCAAGAGCGCGGCGCCGCTCGTTCTCTTCGGTAGCTACAATGAGCGCATGTATGCGGCGGAAGCCGGCGGACGCTCGATCTATATCCCCGCGTCTTTTCCGGGAGCGATCATCCGGCGCCACGTCGGCACGCCCTTCATGGGATATTCGGGCGCCGTCTACCTCGTGCAGGAAGTCTGCAACGCGCTGTTTGACGCGCTCTTCAACATTCTGCCGCTCGGCACTGAACTCGACAAGGTCGACCCCACTCCGGCGCGTCTGCATCGCGAGATCGCCTGGGACGAATCCGCAAAGTCGATGCTCGACGAACTCGTCGAGGCGACGCCGGTGCTGGTGCGCATCTCCGCCGCGAAGCGGCTGCGCGACGCCGCTGAACGCGCGGCGCGCAGCGCCGGCGAAGACATGGTCACGGCGGCGCGCGTCGAAAGCGCCCGCGATCTGGCGATGGAGGGCCGCGGCGCATGATCCGGCGCGACCATCCCGCTCTGACGTTCGTTCCCGCATGGAAGGAGAAGCCATGAGTTCCGCGATCTACTCGACGAAAGGTCTTCGCGCGACGGAATTCAAATTCCAGCTGCTGCTCGGTCTGCTCTTCCCGATTCTTCTCGTGATGACGGCGGCGCAGCGTCTTCTCTTCCACGCGCGAGAGCACGGCGACGCCCCCCGGGCTTCGGTGATGGCCGAAGCGCGCGAGAACATGCTGACGGTGATCTCCTACGCCATGATTGCGCGCGCGATGTTGCAGAGCTTCGCCCGGGATAACCGGGCGGAACGCCTGTCGTGACTAAAAAGTCGCGATGCTTCCGCCGCGTAAGGCGTGCGCGGCAATCGTAACGGAGGTCAACATATGGCCATCGACAAAGAAAGGAGTTCTCTGTCGGGTCTGACAGAGGCAGAGGCTATCGAATTCCATAGCCTCTTCGTCAAGAGCTTCCTGATCTTCACCTTCATCGCGATCATCGCGCATGTGCTGGTGTGGTTCTGGCGGCCTTGGTTGCCGGGTCCCAAGGGCTACGCTCTGCTCGACGGCGTGACAAACGTCGCTCACGCGGCGCTGTCGCTCCTCGGCTGATAGGAGATCGGCATGCACAAAATATGGCTGCTTTTCGATCCGCGTCGCACGCTGGTCGCGCTGTTTACCTTCCTGTTCACGCTGGCGCTGCTGATTCATTTCATTTTGCTCAGCACCGACCGCTTCAACTGGCTGGAAGGTCCGCGGCCGGCGCGCACGGGACAGATCGAACAGACGATTCCCGGCGGTCCCCCCGCCGCGTTCGGCTGATCGACGACGCACATCACGCGCTGCGGACGGACGCGTTTCGCTTCCGCCCGCGGACGCAACACATTTGACGGCATCCGAGGGAGGCGCGGCCATGGCCATGCTGAGTTTCGAAAGAAAATATCGCGTGCGCGGCGGCACGCTCATCGGCGGCGACCTCTTCGATTTCTGGGTCGGCCCCTTTTACGTCGGCTTCTTCGGCGTCACCACGATCATCCTCTCGACGCTCGGCACGGCGTTGATCATCTGGGGCGCGGCGATGGGCCCGACCTGGAACATCTGGCAGATCAACATCGCGCCGCCCGACATCAAATACGGTCTCGCGCTCGCGCCGCTGAAGGAAGGCGGGCTCTGGCAGATCATCACCCTTTGCGCAACCGGGGCGTTCGTCTCATGGGCGCTGCGCCAGGTCGAAATCTGTCGCAAGCTCGGCATGAACTATCACGTGCCCGTCGCATTCGGCTTCGCGATCTTCGCCTATGTGTCGCTCGTCGGCATCCGGCCGCTGTTGCTCGGCGCCTGGGGCTACGGCTTCCCCTACGGCATCATCAGCCATCTCGATTGGGTGTCGAACACCGGCTACCAATATCTGCACTTCCACTACAATCCTGCGCATATGATCGCGGTGTCGTTCTTCTTCGCGACATGCTTCGCGCTGTCCCTGCACGGTTCGCTGGTGCTTTCCGCGACCAATCCGGGCAGAGGCGAGGTCGTCAAGTCGCCCGAGCACGAAGACACGTTCTTTCGGGACGCGATCGGCTACTCGATCGGCACGCTCGGCATTCATCGGCTCGGCCTGTTCCTCGCGGTTTCCTCCGCCTTCTGGAGCGCGGTGTGCATGATCATCAGCGGCCCGTTCTGGACTCGCGGCTGGCCCGAGTGGTGGAACTGGTGGCTCAATCTTCCCGTCTGGCGCTAACGCGTAAGGGAGACGACCCGTGGCCTATTATCAGAACATCTTTACGCAGATTCAGGTCCGAGCCGAGGCGCCCGACCCGGGCGTCCCGGTTCCCGGAATGAAGCGAACGAGCTATGCGACGTTTTCGCATCTTCTCGGACGCATCGGCAATGCGCAGATCGGGCCGATCTATCTCGGCTATATCGGAACGCTGTCGCTCGTCTTCGGATTCATCGCCTTCGAGATCATCGGCCTCAACATGTGGGCCTCGGTGAACTGGGATCCGGTGCAGTTCGTCAGGCAATTGCCATGGCTGGCGCTGGAGCCGCCGAAACCACAATATGGCATCAAGATCTTCCCGCCGCTCAGCGAAGGCGGCTGGTGGCTGTTCGCCGGCTTCTTCCTGACCTCCTCCGTGCTGCTGTGGTGGTGGCGCATGTATCGCCGGGCGCGTGCGCTTGGTCTCGGCACGCACACCGCATGGGCCTTCCTCTCGGCGATATGGCTCTATCTCGTGCTGGGCTTCATCCGTCCGCTGCTGATGGGCAGTTGGAGCGAGGCGGTGCCTTTCGGCATCTTCCCGCATCTTGATTGGACGGCGGCGTTCTCGATCCGCTACGGCAATCTCTTCTACAACCCGTTCCACATGCTTTCGATCGCCTTCCTCTACGGATCGGCGCTGCTGTTCGCCATGCATGGCGCGACAATTCTGGCGGTGGGCCGTTTCGGCGGCGAGCGCGAGATCGAGCAGATCCTCGATCGCGGCACGGCCTCGGAGCGCGCGGCGCTGTTCTGGCGCTGGACGATGGGCTTCAACGCAACGATGGAGTCGATCCATCGCTGGGCGTGGTGGTTCGCCGTGCTGTGCCCGTTGAGCGGCGGCATTGGCATTCTTCTCACCGGCACGGTCGTCGACAATTGGTATCTCTGGGGCGTCATGCATGGCATCGCGCCGGAATATCCCCATGTCTTCGCGCCGGTCGTCGATCCCGCGCTCGCTCCAGGAGGCGCGCCATGAGACTGGCTTTTTCTCTCCTCGGCATCGTTGTGGCGTCGCTGCTGACGGTCGCCATGCTGTTCACCCCCGGCTGGGTTCGCCCGCCGATCATCGGCGTGCAGACCGGCTACCGTGGCACCGGCCAGGACCAGCTCATCAGCGTGCAGAATAAGCGCATCCTTGAAGCCGCCAACGCGCTGCCGGCGCCGATCGACAGGGCGTCGCCTTCGGGCGAGCGTGCGACGGCCACATACAAGAATGTGAAAGTGCTGACCGACCTCAGTACGGATGAGTTCAACCGCCTGATGGTCGCCATCACCCAATGGGTGTCGCCCGAACAGGGCTGCGCCTATTGTCACACCGACGATCTTGCCGACGACAGCCTCTACACCAAGGTCGTCTCGCGGCGCATGATCGAGATGACGCGCGACATCAACAAGGACTGGACGTCGCATGTCGGCGACGTCGGCGTGACGTGCTACACCTGCCACCGCGGCCAGCCCGTTCCCAAGAACGTCTGGTACGAAAATCCGGGCAGGCCGCATGCCGGCGGCATGGCGGCGCATAATTATGGCTTCGGCCATCCGTCCGCATCGAATGGAACGACGGCGCTTCCCATCGACCCCTTCACGCCGCATCTTCTTGGCGACGACAGCATCCGGGTCGAAGGAAAATCCGCCTTGCCGACGGGCCTGGGCGCCTCGATCCAGCAGACGGAGCAGAGCTACTCGCTTATGATGCACATGTCACAAGCGCTCGGCGTGAATTGCACCTTCTGTCATAACACCCGCGCATTTCTGGAATGGTCCCAGAGCGCGCCGCAGCGCTCGGTCGCCTGGAACGGATTGCAGATGGTGCGGGAGCTGAACGCCGTCTATCTCGAAACCCTGAAATCCGTCTATCCCGCCAACCGCTTAGGGCCGCTCGGCGACAATCCGAAAGCCAATTGCGGGACCTGTCATCAGGGCGTGAGCAAACCGCTTTACGGCCAAAGCATGTTGAAGGACTTCCCCGAACTCGGCGGCAGGGCTGCGCCCTGACCGTCGGCTCTTCGCCCGGCCGACAGTCACAGCGGCCGGGCGCTCTTCGAGCTCTTCAAAAAAAAGAATGGTTAACAAGGATTTCAATTTCGGTGGTTTTGAGCTTTGCTTTCGTTTCGCTGAGCGCAAGCAGGGAGGATGACGCCGTGTGTTCGGTAGACAGCGCGTTGCAAGACGATTGCGTCAGGGTCGTTCAAAGGCAGGACGACGAAGGCGCTTACATGATTCGGATCGGAACCCTTGAGACGATCGTCACCATTCGACTGCGCCGGACATGGGGATCGCGCACGGCCTACCGCCTGAGTCACGCCATCAAGACGCCGCGTCAGCCGAGCCCCTATTGGAGCTGCGCATCGGAGGCCGAGACGCCGGGAGACGCGTTGCGCAAGGCGATCAGCGGCTTCACGATGCATTATCGCAAGGCCGTCGGCGAAGGCTATGCGCCAGCCGAAGACTGGCTCGTTCCGGCAGGAAGCTAGAAGACGCGTCGTTACTTCGAGACAGGAAGCGACGAAGCAATCTGGGGCCGCTTTATGGCGCTGGACTGCTTTGCGTCGCTAGCGATGACGCGCTTACCAGCGCACCTCGAAAACGCAGGCCGGCGCGCCGGTCGCTTCGCACTCGACTTCGGCGACGCTCAGAGCGGGCCCCAGCATTTCCGCGAACACCCGCTCGAACGTCGCGGCGAAATAGGCGCAGGCCGGCGTTTCCGTGTGGAGCCCTTTGCAGATCGGCGAACCGGCGATGCGTAGACGCAGATGCGGCGAAAATTCATAGGAGAATTCGCCGCTTCCTGAAAATGTCCACGCGTGGCGCGCAATCGCCGCGGCGAGAATGCGCGCCGCGAGCGGACGCGGCGTGACTTTCAGCATGCGCTGCGCAAGAGAGGGAATGCGGTTGGCGAGTAGATAATCGCCCGTGCGTCGTCCCGCTTCCCGCGAAGTCTCGGCGGCCTGCGCCTCGCCGAGCCGGTCGATCGCTGCGCGATGCAGCCGCGCGACATCGTCTTCAGGCGTCATATGCGTCGGCGGCGCCGCCAGATAGCGCGCGAGGCCGGCATCGTCGAAAATTTCATGGCGCAACCGTTCGCCGCAGATGGCGGACAGCGCCGCCGCCATCTGCGTGATGGCGTTTGGTCCGATCAGGCCAACTCCGATCGGGCCAAGTCGCGTCTTCTCGGCTTCAGTGTGCGCGATGCTCATGCGGCGCCGCCGGTTCGCGCAGGACGACCGAGGCGAGCGGCGCTTCGTCCAGCTCCTCGGCGAGCTGTTCCTTGCCGCCGCCGCAGGCCATCGCCTGCGCCGCTTCATGCATGGTGCTGGCGGGACGCTTATGCGTGACCTGCCATTCGACGTCTTCATCCGCGGCGCGCTGGCGTGTCGCGTCGAAGTTGAACTTCACCTTGGAGCGCGACTGTGGTCCCCAATAGTCGACCTTGCCGAGATCGTAGAATTTCCGCTCGAAGCCAGCTTTGAGGAACGCCTTGAGGCAGCCGAGGAGATAGCGTCGGCGTTGTCCGCTGCCTGCCCAGGGATAGGAGAAGAAAGCCTTCTTCATGTAGAAGCGGCGGTAGTTGTTCATCACCCGGTCGAGCAATTCGCCACGATCCATCGCCTGTGGTTTGATGATCGGCGTGACGAAATTGTATTTTTCATAGTCGAAGATCTCGACCTTGTCGCCGAGCTCCTTGAAGAGATCGGAGAACGGCCAGGGCGTATACATCGACCAATTGGCGAGGTCAGGCTTCCAGTCCTGCGCCATTTGATAGGTCTCTTCCAGCGTCTCCGCCGTCTCGTTTTCGAGGCCGACGATGAATTGCGCCTCGACGACGATGCCGGCGTTGCGCAGCAGTTCGACCGCCTTCTTGTTTTGCGCGACGGTCGTCTCCTTGTTGAAGAGATCGAGCTTTAATTGCGCCGCCGCCTCGGTGCCGAGCGAAACATGGATCAATCCGGCCTTGCGGTAGAAGGGCAGCAGCGCTTCGTCGCGCAGAATGTCGGTGACGCGCGTGTTGATGCCCCAGAGAATATCGAGCTTGCGGTCGATCAGCTCCTGACAGAAGGCGACGAATTTCTTCTTGTTGATGGTCGGCTCTTCGTCCGCGAGGATGAAGAAGCCGACGCCGTGATCGCGCATCAGCGTTTCGATCTCATCGACGACCTTCTTCGGATCGCGAATGCGGTAGTCGCGCCAGAATTTCCACTGACTGCAGAAGCTGCAAGTAAAGGGACAGCCGCGCGCCATGTTTGGAATGGCGACCTTCACGCCGAGCGGGATGTAAGTGTATTTGTCCCAGTTGAGCAGGCCCCAGTCGGCGACGATGGAGTCGATGTCCTTCACCGTCGGCGCGGCGGCGGTGGCGACCACTTTGCCGGCCGCCGCATAGGCGAGACCCTTGATCTCGTCGCGTCGCGCCGGCCATCCGCCCTCGTCGATCGTGCGCACAAGATCGACGATGATCTCCTCCCCTTCGCCGCGCACGATGGCGTCGATCCACGGCGCTTCGGCGAGCACCTGGCGATACATGAAGGTCGCATGGACGCCGCCGAGCACCGCGACGGCGGTCGGCGCCGCCTCCTTGGCGATCTGCAGCACGCGCTCCGCCTTGTAGATCGACGGCGTGATCGAAGTGACGCCGACGACGTCCGGCGCGTAATCGGCGATTGCTTTGCGCAAATCTTCTTCGCCGATGTCGAAGGTCATCGCGTCGATGAATTTGATCTCGGCGTAGCCTGCCTTTTTGAGCGCGCCGGAAAGATAGGCCACCCAGGCCGGCGGCCAGTTGCCGGCGATTTCGGCGCCGCCGGAATGATAATTCGGATGGATGAAAAGGATGCGCATCGCATGTCCCTTTCTCGGCGGTTGTCAATCTAGCTAAGCGTAAAGCAAGTGTGACGCTTTGCAACGGCGATTGACGTTTTCGCGGATCAAGAGCCGCGACCGATCGCCTCACGACGCCTGAACGGCCAGACGCTCGAGTTCCTGGCTACCCATGTCCTGACGTTCCGGCCCGTCCCAAATCTGAAAAATCAGCCTTGCGTGCGCCTCGGGCGCTTCCTCATGCGCCAAATGGCCGAGGCCGCCGATTTCAACGACGCGGGCGTTCGGCAGACGCGCCGCGATCTTGAGCGCGCTCTGCGGCCGCACCGCGCGGTCATTGGCGCCGACGATCATGGCGAGCGGCGTTGCGAGGCGCGGCAGATCACGATTGAGCGTATGCAGATCCCAATGCGCCATCATACCGAGCGCGCCTTCGACATGCGCCGGATTGCTCATGAGTCTGGCGTAAAGATCGACGCCGCGCGCATCGATCCTGGAGCCGACGCCGGTGAGAAGCCGCGCGACCGCGGCGCGGTCGGCCGACCAGGCGAAGTAGCGGGGCGCGAAGGGATTGAGGAACAGCGCCTTGGCGAGCGGCGGCAGCACATGGCTGGCGACGCCGCCGAATGGCGTGAAGGCGCCGTTGAGCGAGACGATCAGTTTCGGCGTGATCGCCTTGTCGAGGACGAGCCGCGCGAGAACCGCCGCGCCGGCGGAGTGACCGATGGCGATCTCGGGCGCGGCGCCGAGCGCGCGCAACAGGCTCGCGACCGCCTTCGCCATGCCGGGCAGCGACTGCGTCCATGCTCCGCGCGACGACGAAAAGCCGTGGCCGGGGAGATCGGGCGCGATCACGCGAAAGCGCGACGCAAGCAGCGGCGCAAGGTCGCGATAGGAATGCGTCGAGGCGCCGGCGCCATGCAGCAGCAGCAGCGGCGGACCTTCGCCCAGCACCTGCACATGCCAGGAGACGCCGCCGGCGTCGAGCATGCGGCTCGCCGCTCGGTTCGGCCAATCGGCGCCATCCCGCTCAAGAGAAAGACGGGCCGCGGGCGCGAACAAGTGTGGGACGATCACGGCCCCGGCGCGGCGGCGCGCACCGCCTCCGAAAGCATCGCCGCCTGGGCGATCGGCATTTTGAGATAGCGGCCATTCATCGCCTCGGCGATTTTGCGCGTCGGCGCGTCAACGCGCGTCGCCCCCGGGGCCGAAGAGTCGATGGCCAGCGCGGACAATCCGAGACCGCGAAGCCGCCGCGCGGCGTCGAGCGCGTCGTCAAGCGCTTGCGCGCGACCCGGAGCGCCCGTGCGGTCGATATTGCCGCGACCGTCGGTGAGCAGCACCAGGAGCGGCGTCTGGCCCTTGCGCTTGACGCTTTCGGCCAGCGCGGCGGCCGTATCGAGCCCATGCGCCAGCGGCGTGCCGCCGCCGCCCGGCAGCGCCGCCAGCAGACGCTTGGCGCGCGCCAGCGAACGTGTCGGCGGCAGCAGGATTTCGGCGCTTTTGCCGCGGAAGGCGACGAGCGCGACGCTGTCGCGCCGCACATAGCAGTCGGCGAGCAGCAGTTCGATCGCGCCCTTCACTTCGCCCAGTCGCTGCATGGCGGAGGAGCCCGAGGCGTCCACCACGAAAATCGCGGTGGTTTCGCGACGCTCGCGAAACCGCGTGATGCGAAAATCGTCGGCGCGCACGCGCACCGCCATCGACGCATCGCCCTCGGCCCGCGCGCGACGCAGACCTTGCCACGGCGCGGCGGCGCGCAGCGTTTCGATGAGGGCGAGTCGGCCTTCGCGCAGCGCGCCGCGCCTTGCGCCCAGCGGCCGTCCGCGCCGGGCGGACATGAGCGCGGCGCCGGATTTTCCGCTGCGCGCGGAGGGCGCGCGGGGCAGCGCGCCGGTCGCGAGCCGCGCCAGGAGATCAGCCGGGATCGCGGCGCGCGCCGCGGCGACGACGACCTCGTCGAGCGATTGCGCCGGCTGCGGCTGCGCATCGTCGTTCTGCGCATCGGCGTCTTCTGTCGTCGGGCTGTTCTCTCCCGACGCCTCTTCGGGAACGGCGTCGGTCTCTTCGATCGCCGGCGCGCATGTGGCGCGCGGCGCGAAGACGAAAGCCGCCGCCTCGGCGAGATCTTCGTCGTCGACCTCGCCCGCGCCGCGCAGCGCGCAGCAGGCGCGGGCGACGCGCAGCGCCAGCAGCGGCGCACGCAAGGATATAACCCCCAGCCGGGCGGCGGCCGCGACCAGCGCGTCGATCGCGCCCCGCGGCGCGGTAATCGAGCGCAGTCGCTGGCGCGCCGCCGCAACCTGCGCGGCGCTTACCATGGGCTTTGCGATGTCGCGATGGCCGATCGCGTCGAGATCGAGATGGAAAGCGAGGCGGTCGAGCAGCGTCTGCGGCGGCCGCTCGTCGTCGTCGCGTCCTTCGTCAAGAGCGACGACGCCGATGCGCGCGCGCTGGCGCCCCGACAGACCATCGCGCGCGAGTTCGATCTCGCCCGCGTCGAGCGCCGCCGCGACGCGCGCCGCCGTCGCGCCGCCGAGCCGCTCGGCCATGGCGAGAACGACGATTCCCCCGTCCGCTTGCGCGAGGAGACCGGTTTCGGCGATGGGACGGCCGGCGCGCAGCGTCGCGGTCAGATCAAGTCCGCCGAGGAGACGGTCGTCAGTGATGGAGAGCGGCGCGCGGCGCACCGGCGCGTCGCGCGGGAGATAGTCGCGCAGCAGCGCCAGCCAGGCGTCTCGCGCGGGGCCGGTCGGCGCGCGCAGCGACACGCCGGAACATGATGGATCGGCGGCGAACAGCGCCGCGGCGCGGCTCGCGCGCGCCCAGGCGTCGCCGTCGTCCGCGCCGCTCATGCGGCGAAAATTTCGTCGACGGCGCGCGCGACGCGCGTTCCCGAGCCGCTGTCGTCGAGCGGGTTGCGCCGCAGCCGATGGCCGAGCGCGAGCGGCGCCACGCGCCGCAGCTGTTCGTCGCTGACGCGCGCCTCGCCTTCGAAGCTCGCGAGCGCGCGGGCGGCGCGCAGCAGCGTCAGTTCGCCGCGCAGGCCGTCGACGCCAAGCGCGACGCAGAGCCTCGCAGCTTTCTCGAGCGCGTCGTCAGACGCCTCGACGACGACATTGCGTTCGCGCGCCGTAGAAATTCGGCGCCGCAACTTGTGCTCTTCGACGGACCAGGCCTTGGCGAAGCGCGCCGGATCGCGTTCGAAGGCGTCGCGGCGGCGCACGACTTCGATCCGGGTCGGAATGTCCATTGGCGTCTTCACCTCGACGGCGAGGCCGAAACGGTCGAGAAGCTGCGGCCGCAGCTCGCCTTCTTCCGGATTGCCGCTGCCGATCAGGACGAAACGCGCCGGATGGCGCACGCTCAATCCCTCGCGTTCGACGACATTCTCCCCGGACGCGGCGACGTCGAGCAAAAGATCGACGAGGTGATCTTCGAGAAGATTCACCTCGTCGATGTAGAGAAAGCCGCGGTTCGCGCTGGCGAGCAATCCGGGTTCGAACGACTTTTCGCCCTGGGTCAGCGCCCTTTCGAGATCGAGCGCGCCGACGACGCGATCCTCGGTGGCGCCGAGCGGCAGATCAATGACCGGCGCCGCGCGCAGCGTCGTCTTGACCGCGCCCTGCGCCGCGCGCTTTTTGCATCCGTCGCACTGCGCGGCGGTCGTGGCGGGATCGCAATTATAGGCGCAGCCGACGACCGCGCGTATGGGCGGCAGCAGACGCGCCAACGCCCGCACCGCCGTGGATTTGCCGGTTCCCCGATCGCCGAACGCCAGCACGCCGCCGATGGACGGATCGATCGCGGCGATCACGAAGGCGAGCTTCATGTCGTCCTGGCCGACGATGGCGGTGAAGGGAAATGGCGCCTGTGAGTCGGACGACGAGAAATCCCGCGCCGCGAGGTCGTCCGAAGCTTGAACGCGGCGCGCGTCCACCGCGCGCGACGTTGTTCGCGGTAGCTTGACCGGAAGCGACGACATGCTCGGCCCTTTCGGCTTGACGCGGGTGAATGGCCTGACGCGCCGTGTGTCACCATAAATTGACACTTTTGGCGCTCCCACGCAAGCGCGCATGACGGATTCAGTCAAAAATCGCGCAAATTTTGCGGCGCAGGCGTAGTATTCTGCAGCGGCGCGGTCCATTGTGTAAGATGCGCTGAACGAAACGGGGGCTCGGTGATGTCTGCTGGCGGTAACGCCGGACGCGATAGGGTCTTGGAGCGCGCGCTCATGCGCCCCGCCCCCGACCCAAGCGGGATCGGCCATGCCGGATAGGTCTGAAGCCGGCCCGGATCTGACGCTGACGCTCGACCAGGACGGCGTCATCAAGAACGTCGTCATGGCGAAGTCGCTGGCGCAGGAGCCGCTCGACGGGTGGCTGGGCAGGCGCTGGGGCGACATGATGGAGCCGGCGATCGACGACGTCGCGCTGCAGAAGATCGAGGACGTGCGGCTGCACGGCGATTCTTCCTGTTTTCGCGTGCGCCAGCGGTTTCCCAGCGGCCGCGAGCTCGCGATGGAATACACGACCTTCAGCCTCGGCAAGAAGGCGGGCTTCGTCGCGATCGGCCGCAGTCTCGAGGCGATCAGCGAATTGCAGTCGCGTCTCCAGCTCGCGCAGGAGGCTCGCGAGCGCGACTACTGGAAAATGCGCGAGATCGAGACGCGCTACCGGACGCTGTTTGATGCGACCAGCGAGGCGGTGGCTCTGGTCAGCGTCGCCGATCTGCGCGTCGTCGACGCCAATCTCTGCGCGGCCAAGAACCTCGATCTCGCCCCCGGCGCGCCCTTCCTGCCTCGGCTCGAGGAACGCGACAGGCGCGTCCTCGACGACATGCTGGCGAAGACGCGCGAAGAAGGACGCGCGCCGGGCGTCGTGCTGCGCGTAGCGCCTTTTGGCGGACTGTGGAGCCTGCGCGCGTCGTTGATGAACGCGGAGTCCGGCGCGCTCTACCTGTGCCAGCTCGCCCCGATGCGAGAACTGAGCGGCGAAGCTGACAAATCCGACCGCCTCTCGATGAGGAGCTTCATCGATAGGATGCCGGAAGGCTTCGTCATCATCGACCGCGACGGCGTCGTTCAGACCGCCAATGGCGCTTTTCTCGATCTCGTGCAGATCGGATCGGAGGCGGCTGCGATAGGCCGCAAATTGATGCGTTGGCTTTCAAGCCCCGGCGCGGACGCCAATGTGGTGATTTCCCTCATTCAGAAGCACGGGGATGTGCGGCGCTTTCAGACGGCGATCGAAGGAGAGCTTGGACAGTCGACCGCCGTCGAGATTTCCGCCGTCGGCGACGACGCCTCTGAGCCGAGCTACTTCGGCTTGCTGATCCGCGATCTTGCCCATCAACGCGCGCAGGCGGCGGATTCTGCGCGAGCGGCGGCCGAAGCGCCGTCGATGGTCGAGGATTTCGACAATCGCACGCTCGAGCAGATCGTCAAAATGACCACGGAAAGGATCGAGCGCAAAGCTATCGCGCGCGCCCTCGAACGGTTCCGCGGCAATCGCACCGCCGCCGCGCGCCACCTGGGTCTCAGTCGGCAGAGCCTGCACACAAAGCTAAAGAAATACGAACGAGAATAAACAAATCGCCCATACACTAGCCAGGCAGGGAGGCTAACGTCGTGACGCTCGATCCCGCCTCGCCAGCCTTCGGTCAGGCGAACCTTTCGAATTGCGAACGCGAGCAGATTCATCTCGCCGGCTCGATTCAGCCGCATGGCGCGCTTCTGGCGGTTCGCGAAGCGAACGGCGTCATTGTGCAGGAGAGCGGCAATGCGGCGGCCTTTCTGGGCTATCCGCGACCGCTGCGCGGCTCTCACCTGCGCAATCTTGGCGGCGACCTTTGGGACTTGAGCCGCCCCTACCTTGACCGCGCGAGCGACGCCATTCCCGTCGCGCTGCGGTGCATGGCCGGAACTCGGGGAGAACCGCTCAATGCGCTGTTGCATCGCGCGTCTCGCGGCGGCCTGATCGTCGAACTGGAGCATGCCGGGCCCTTCGTCGACTATACGCTCGCGATCCAGCGCGGAGTCGACACGATTCTCTCAGCGTCGACGCTGCGCGCGCTTTGCGATTCCTGCGCGGGGATGTTTCGCGATTTGACGGGCTACGACCGCGTCATGGTCTACCGCTTCGACGACGAGGGTCATGGCGAGGTTTTTTCGGAGACGAGACGCCCAGAGCTCGAAGCGTTTCTCGGCAACCGCTATCCCGCCTCCGACATTCCGCATATCGCGCGACGGCTATATGAGCGCAATCGCGTTCGGTTGCTCGCAGACGTCGGTTACACGCCCTCGGCGCTCGAACCGCGTCTTTCGCCTCTCACGGGCGAAGAACTCGATATGTCGATGTGCTTCCTGCGCAGCGTGTCGCCCATCCATATCCAATATCTGCAGAACATGGGCGTCGCCGCCACGCTGGTTGTGTCGCTCATGGTCGGTGGAGATCTGTGGGGCCTGATCTCCTGTCATCATTATTCGCCCCGCCTTATCCATTTCGAGATGCGCGCCGTCTGCGAACTGCTGGCCGAGGTCATGGCCACCCGCATCGCGGCGCTGGAGAGCTTCGCGCAGGGCCAGGCCGAACTCTCGGTGCGCCGGCTGGAACAGCGGATGATTGAAAGCGTGACGCGCGAGGGCGACTGGCGGGGCGCGCTCTTCGACCGCGCGCGTTCGCTGTTGCTGCCGCTCAACGCGAGCGGCGCGGCGCTGCTGTTTGAAGGAAAGATCCAAACCGCCGGCGACGTGCCGGGTTCTGAAGAGATCTGCGCCTTGGGTCGATGGCTGGAGGACCGGCTCGATGACGGCGTTTTCGCCACGTCCGCCTTGGCCTCGCAAGAACCCGCTTTCGCGCCGTTAACCGGCGTCGCCAGCGGCGTTATCGCGACGCGCATTTCGAGCGAAGCCGGCGAGTTGCTGATCTGGTTCCGCAAGGAGCGGGTGCGGACCGTGACGTGGGGCGGCAATCCGTTCAAGGCGCCCTCCGACGGAGACGACCCCAACGAGCTGTCGCCGCGCCGTTCTTTCGCGCAATGGCATCAAGTCGTCGAGGGAACGTCCGACCCCTGGACCGCCGCTGATCGCGCGGCGGCGCGTCTGATCGGAGAAAGCGTCACAGACGTCGTGGCGCAGTTTCGCTCCCTGCGGATTCTTGTGGCGCAGGATCAGCTTCAACATGTCTTGCGACAGGTTCACTCCTCCAGTCAGCAGATCGTCGTCGCGGGGGCGGACGGCGGCGTGCTCGAGGCGAATTCGGCTTTCAACCTGCTGCTGGGTCTGTCGCGACCGCTTCGTCATCTCGACGAATTGAGCGTCCATTTCGCCGATCCCGATGAGGTGGAGAGAAGGTTGCGGGCGCTGCGCGAGCGCCGCACGCCCTGGCGCGGCGAAGCGCTGCTTCTCGACCGACATGGCGCAACACGTCCGATCGCCGTGCGCGCCGATCCCGTGCTGGCCTCGCGCGATCGCGTTTTGGGATATGTCATTCTCTTCACAGACCTTGCCGAGCGCAGGGCTGCGGAGGCCGCGCGACGGAATTTTCGCGACAATCTGGTCTTGAGCCAGCGGCGGCTGATGCGCCGGATCGACTCCAGCGCCGCGCTTGCCGTTGAGAATGTTATGTCGAGCATCATCGACAATGCGCAACTCGCCGCTCTCGAAATCGCCGACGGTCTCGACACCGCCGGCATTCCCGAGACGCTGGAGAGCGTCCGGGCTTCGGTGGCCCGCGCCGCGGAGGTGCTTGAACAAATCTCGCTCGGCGCGTCAGACAGGCGCAACGCAGCTTCGGCTTCGAAAAGCTGCGGCGAAAAGAAATGAGCGGGAGCGCGATGGTTCACGATGAGCTGCGCGCCGCCACGGGGGCGATACATCGGCGTCTGCATCGCCATCCCGGACTTGCCGCGGCGGCGCGCGGCGCGATCGGTCTCGACGATTACCGCCAATTGCTGGGGCGGCTTTACGGCTTTCACCGGGCCTTCGAGAATGTCTACGTCGGCGCCGCGCAGCGACTGCGACCTGTCGCCGGATCGCGCGCCGAACTCATCGCGCTGGATCTCGCGGCGCTCGGAGCCATGCGCGCCGACATTTCCCGACTGCCGCTGTGCGCGATGCGTCAGCCTTCGGGCGAGCCTGCCGCGCTCGGGGCGCTCTATGTGGTGGAGGGCTCGGCGCTGGGGGGCGCGCTGATCGCGCAAGCGCTCGCGCCGGTCGTCGGCGAGGCGCGCCGCTTTTTTCTCGGCTGCCCGTCGCGGGGCGATATCTGGCCGGCGCTTTTGGCGCGCGTCGAAACGCTGTCGCCCGGGGCGCAGCGGGCCAGCGCCGTAGAAGCCGCCGTCGAGACGTTCCAGGTTTTCGAGGAATGGATGCGGGACTGGCGCGCGGCGCCGAACTGCGTCGCGGGCCTGGCGATCGAGGAGAAGCGCGAGACTAAAGGCGGCGTTCCGCAATAGCGGCGCGCCCTGGCGCGCACGACTGACGCAGGACCAGCTTTTTCGCGAGAATGGTGGCGGTCGCGGCATCCGGCGCCGTGGCGTCCGCGCCGACCTGCGCGACCAGATTGGGATTGCGCTTGAAGAGCGGCCCGCCGACCATCACGCCGAGTTCGGCGTTCGCTGAAGATTCCCGCACCGCCTGAATCGTCCGCGCCAGCCTCTCCAAATCCGACTCGGCGCTCAGCGTGATCCCAAAGACGCCGAACCATTCGCCGGCCGAAACGCCGGCGACGTCTTGGGCGTCGAGATCCTTCTGGAGGCGGACGTCCCAGGCGGCGTTGCGCAGGAACACCGTGACCATGTCGACGCCAAAAACGTGCTTTTCGCCGGGCAGCGTCGCGAGCAGCGCGCGCTGTCGTGGATCGCAGGCCGCCGGCTCGTCCACGCCGCCGAAGCGGCACATCAGCTTCTGCATCCGCGCGACGCCGAGCGTGACGTCGACGAAGTCGCAGCGATCTTCTTCCCAAAGCGCGCCGAGATGGCGCGCGGCTTCGGCGAGGAGGCCGACAAACAGCGTCTCGAGCGAATGGCCCCTGTCGCGCATCCTGTCGAAGAAGACCGCGGAGCCTTCGCCGTCGTCACGTGTGAGAAGCGCGCCAAACGCTTCGATTTCTTCGGTCTCGAAGGCGCTCTCCGCCTCCTGCGCCGAAAGCGCGTGATGCATCAGCTGAAGACGCGGAACGATGTCGTCGAGGATGACGCAGGCGAGTCGCTCCCGCCGATCGTCGCGGTCCGATCGCAGAAAATCGTTCCGCTCGGGCCATCCAAATTCATTCGGGCAGGAGGACGCGCGCGGCGGCGCGCGTCGGGCGGAAACCGGGTCGAATTCCCCTAGATCGGTCATACAATGGCCTCCCGGACCATCCGCGGCGATGGCTCGCCAGCGTGCAGCCCCGAAATCATCGCTCGCCGCTTTCCGACCTCGCCGAATGGACATCCCAAGCGCCGCATCTTGACAGCCATCCGGTTGCGGGCGAGCGGTCCCGCCTCGTAATTTGATGAGAATGAACGATTTTTCGTTTCTTAATTGCGCCTTTTCGGCTTGGGGCGGGCGTTCGCCTGCCGTGACCCATTGAAACGCACAATAATGCGATAGTAAAGCTTAATTGACGGTAGCTGCGCCATAACGTTCGTTGTGTCATGCAGCACGGACACACCGGAGCGTTCGCCAATGAGCTTTAGAATCCGCTTCCTATCGCGCCGCGCAGGGCAGCAGCGATGACGCGTTTGCGCGCGATTTTTTTTACCGCGATCGCAGCAGGCGCGGTGTTGATATCGCTGTGGCGCTTATCGGAATCCGAAGCCGGCCTTTCGATCGACCATCTTCACGTCGGCGAAACGCCGGTGAATGTGATGCGCAGGAGCGACAGCCAGCCTGCGCCGGTCATCATTATCGCCCACGGCTTTTCCGGCTCACAGCAATTGATGGCGCCGCTCGCAACGACTCTCGCGCGCAACGGCTATGTCGCCGTCACCTTCGACTTCTCGGGACATGGGCGCAACCCGACGCCGATGCCGGGCGGCCTCGCCAAGCTGGAAACGAGCACGGCGGCGCTCCTCAACGATATCGACGAGGTCGTGCGCTTCGCGCGAACTCACCCCTGGTCTGATGGGCGCATCGCGCTCGCCGGCCATTCGATGGCCACCGACCTCGTCGTGCGTTACGCCATCCGCGAGCCTGAGATCGCCGCCGTCGCGGCGCTCTCGTTTTTCGGCCAGGGCGTCAAGCCCGAAAGCCCGAAGAATCTCCTCATCATCGACGGCGCATGGGAATCGCAGCGGTTGATCGACGCCGGCGCGCGCGTCGTTTCTCAGACGGCCGGCGCGCCGGCGCAAGCAGGGGTCACTTACGGCGACATCGCTGGCGGAACCGGGCGCCGGCTCGTGATCGCGCGCGGCGTCGAACATATCAGCGTTCTCTACAGCCGCGACGCGATGCGCGAGACGCTCGGCTGGATGAACGCCGTTTTCGGTCGAGAAGAGGCCGGCTATATCGACGCGCGCGGCCCCTGGATCGCGCTGCTTTTTGCGGGTCTGATCGCCTTGATGCGGCCGCTCGCGCAATTGTTGCCGCAAGTCTCGCCCGCGCCGCTCGGCGCCGGTCTGCCCTGGCGGCGTTTCGCGCCGATCGCCGTCGCGCCCGCTCTGCTCACGCCGCTCATTCTTTGGAAAGCGCCGACGGATTTTTTGCCGATCCTGCTTGGCGATTATCTCGTCCTGCATCTTGCGGTGTATGGCGCGCTGATTTTTGTAGGGCTTTGGCTCGCGCAAGGCTGGCGCGCGGTTTTTCCGCGGCCGCGCTGGAAAGCTTTGCTGATCGCGGCGGCCGCGCTCGCCGCCTATTACACGCTCGTCCTCGGCCTGCCGCTCGACGCCTACGTCGTCTCTTTTCTGCCGACCGGCGTTCGCGGCCCGCTCATCCCGGCGATGTTCATCGGCTGCGCGCTCTATTTTCTCGCCGATGAGTGGCTGACGCGGGGACCCGGCGTCGCGCCGGGCGGCTATGCATTCAGCAAATTCTGCTTCATCGCCTCGCTGGGCATCGCCGTCGCGCTCAACCCGAGGCGATTGTTCTTTCTTGTGATCATCGCGATCGTGATCGTCATCCTGCTGACGGTCTACGGTCTCGTCGGCGGATGGGTCTATGCGCGCACGCGCGATCCGCGCGTCCCGGCGCTGGGCGCGGCCTTCGGCCTCGCCTGGGCGCTCGCCGTCACCTTTCCGATCGTCGACTGACGCTCGGCGGGCGGCGACTCCCAGCGCAGCGCGAGATCGGCGAGATGCGCGACGAAGGCCATGGCGAGACTTGCGGCGATCGCCCACGAGGAATCGCCGGCGAGCGCGCCGCGCAGCGCCAGCAGCAGCGCCGCGCCGGCGAGCAGGTTACAGAGAAAGCCGGCCGGCGGCGGCCCGCGCCGCCATAGACGGCGAAGGGCGAGCGCGCCGACGGCTTCGAAGGCGACGAGCAGCAAAATCCAGTCGACGAGTCGGGGATCGACAAAGGCGCTCATGTGGGTTCCGTCCGGCGTTTGGCGCTCGGCCAATAGGTCGCGAATGGCTTGTTCAGCTCAACCATGCGCCAGTTGAGGAAGCCCGCGAAGCTGACCCAGGCGAGATAGGGCGCCAGCAATGCGGCCGCGGATGGCGAGATCGCGCCGACGGCGACGATGAGCGACACGATCGACAGCCAGAGAAAGACGAGTTCGACCAGCGCCCAGTCGGGCCGCCGCAGCTTGAAGAAGAGCGGGCTCCAGGCGACATTGAGCACGGCGTTGATCGCAAAGAGCGCAAAGAGCCAGAGGCGCGCGCCATCGTCCGGCGCCCGCTCCCAGGCGAGAACGCCGCTCGTCGCGGTCAGCAGAAAGATGAGCGTCCAGGCCGGGCCGAACAGCCAGTTCGGCGGTCGCCAGCTTGGAAAGTTCAAGCCCTCGTACCAATCGCTGATCTCAGTGGCGAGACCGCCGAGCAGCGCGACGAGCGCAACGATCGCGGTGGCGACGGCGACCAGCGTCCAGCGATCGGCGGCGAGCGAGTCCATCATGGCGAGGCGAGCCTCAGGAGATGGGCGAGGTCCTTGAAGAAGATGCGCACATGCGCCATCGGATCCGCGCGCACGAGCTCCTTGTTCATATACGCCTCCCAGGTGAGGCGCTGAACGTCCGGATCCTTGCAGATGCTGACGAAGGCTTCGCGCAGCCGGTCGTTGCGATACCAGAAATGTTGCATGATCCCGAGGATGAAGAAGACCCGGCCGTGCAGCTTCATGAAACGTTTGCGCGCCGTTGCCAGCGCGCGAGCGTCGCCTGTGCGCAGACATTCGTCGACGGAATCGGCGGAGAGCCGGCCGCCGAGCATGGCGTAGTAAATGCCTTCGCCCGAGGCCGGCGCGACGACCCCCGCCGCGTCGCCGGCCAGAATGACGTCGCGGCCATTGTCCCAGTGTTTGAGAGGCTTCAACGGAATCGGCGCGCCCTCGCGCCGAACCGTCGAGGCGCCCGCAAGTCCCGTGTCGTCGCGCAGATCGCGCACGGAGTTCTTCAGCGAAAAGCCCCTGTTCGCGCTTCCTGTTCCGACGCTCATCGTGTCGCCATGCGGAAAGATCCAGGCGTAGAAGTCCGGCGAGAGCGCGCCGCGATAATGAATTTCACAGCGATCAGGATCGCTCTTTTCCGCGGGCGGCGTCTCGATCACTTCGTGATAGGCGAAGACGAAACGCGTCTTGTCGCCGCCGGGCACTTCCTGGCGGCTGACCTGGGAGAGCGCGCCGTCAGCGCCGATGACGAAACGCGCGCGAAGCGTCCGCGGCTCGGATTCGCCCTTGGCGCGATAATGCAGGCGCACGACGCCGTCTTCGTCGCGCGTGATTTTTTCATAGGCGCCGGTCACGCGCGTCGCGCCGCAAGCGGCGGCGCGAGAGCGCAGCCACTCGTCGAATTCGCAGCGGTCGACCATGCCGACGAAACCGCCCTTGATCGGCATGTCGACGGCGACGCCTTTCGGAGAGATCATCCGGGCTGACGAGACGCGCGCCTTCAGCAGATGCTCGGGTATCGCGAAGTCGCGGATGAGCCGCGGCGGGATGGCGCCGCCGCATGGCTTGATGCGGCCCGCCTTGTCGATGAGCGCGACTTTGCGGCCGCGCCGCGCGAGATCATGCGCCGCCGTCGCGCCTGCGGGCCCGCCGCCGACAATGGCGACGTCAAAGAGCGCGTCCTCACTCATGAGCGCCTCCTTCAGGACTGGGCCGTCGCGACATGCGACGGCAATGGCGCGCTCGCGCGCGCCGGCTGCGGCGCCGCTATTCGGCTCGCGAGCGCGGCCGAGACGACGAACAGCAGCGCCTCTCCAAGAAAGACCAGCGAATAGGCCGCGAGCGGCGTCGCGACGACGAGCTTCGCCAGATCGACAAGCACGGTTGCGACGAAGCCGCCAAGGCCAAAGGCCACGGCTTGCGCGGCGCCCCACAGGCCCATGCGCGTGCCCGCGCGCTGATGCGCGCCTTCGCCGGCGAGTCCCATCATCGAACCGATGGCGGCGACCGCGAAGGCGCCGTTCGAGAGACCGAGCGCAAAAACGCAGATGCGCAGCGCGAGAGAAAGTCCCGCGTAGCCGCTGGCGGCGACGGCGATGAGCGCACCGCCCGACGCGAGACAGCCGCCGACGGTCCATAGCCGCAGCGAGCCGAGACGCGGTCCGCCGATGCCGGTCGCGGCGAACGCCACGCCGATCATGCCGAACAGCACGCCGCCGTGCTGAATCCCCGCGAGCTTCGTCGTCGATCCCGGAGTCATGCCGAAGACGACGCCGGCGAAGGGCTCGACGAGCAATTCCTGCATGCTGTAGGCGAGCATCGAAACGAAGATGAAGATGGTGAATCGGCGCGCCGCGGGCTCGCTCCAGACCTGAAAAAAGGCTTCCCGGAAGGGCGGCCGCTTCGCGGAGAGGACCGGCGACGGCGCTTGCGTCTCGAGGCCAATGACCGCGACGGTGGCGATCAGCCAGGCGGCGCCGCACACGCAGGCGGTGACGAGGACAAGGCGCTGCATCGAGAACGGATCGAGGAAATGGCCGGCGAGCGGGGCGCTCACCGCGAAGCCGAGGATCATCATCACCCAGACCGTGGTGGCGGCGGCCGCGCGGCGCTCCGGCGCGACTCGCGTCGCTAGCATCGCGAGCACCGAGGTGCCTGCCGAGCCGGCGCCCATGCCGACGAGAAGAAATGCGAGCGCGGCGAGCGCAAGGCCGGCGGGGAGATTGGTCGCGGCGAGCGCGGTGGCGAGCGCCGCGCCGATTCCGCCGAGCGCCAATGCGGCCAGCCCGCCGAGGATCCAGGGCGTTCGGCGTCCGCCGACGTCGGCGCCATAGCCCCAGGCGGGGCGCAGAATCTGGATTGCATAATGCGAGGCGACGAGGATTCCCGGCACGAAAGCCGGCAATGCGAGTTCAATGACCATCACCCGATTGATCGTCGATGTCATCAGAACGACGACGGCGCCGAGCGCGGTCTGAACAAGTCCCAGCCGGACAATGCCGGACCAAGCGAGCGGCGGCGCGTGCATCGGTGTTCCTATCCGCGCATGGCGAAAGCGCTGACGAGCATGCCGAGCACGTAAAGAGTCGTGCCCGTGGCGTTGTAGAAGGGTGCCTGTTCGCGCGGATTGGCGAGCAGGCGGCGCATCAGCGCGAATTGTCCCGCGAGCAGCGCCGCGACGATCGCCGCAAAAAGCGGATGTCCCCAATAGGCCAGCAGCCCGACGACGACGAACTGCGGCGCCGCCATGACGTAACAGGCGAGACGCGCCGCCTCGCCGACGCCGAGTTGCACGGGCAGCGACATGACGCCCATGCGCCGGTCGCCCTCGACCGACTTGAAGTCGTTCAAGGTCATGATGCCGTGCGCGCCGAAGCTGTAGAGCAGCGCGAGCGCGATGATGCGCCAGTCCGGAAGCGAGGCGGCCATCACCGCCGCCCCGGTGAACCATGGCAGCCCCTCGTAACAGAGCGCGACGGCGGAATTGCCCCACCAGCCATTCTGCTTCAGCCGCAGCGGCGGGGCGCTGTAGACCCAGGCGAGGAGGAGGCCGAGCGCCGCGGCGGCGAAGGCCCAGAGACCGAGCGCCGCTGCCACTGCGAGCGACAGCAAGGTCCACAGACAGGCGATATAGAAGCCCCAGCGGCCGGGAATGCGTCCCGAGGGGATCGGCCGGTTCGGCTCATTGATCGCGTCGACGTGGCGATCGTACCAGTCATTCACCGCCTGGCTCGTCGCGCAGACGAGCGGTCCGGCGAGGATCACGCCGGCGAGCGCAAAGGACCAGCGGGAGAGCGGCGAGACGCCCGAGGAAACGATGCCGCAGGCGAAGGCCCACATCGGCGCGAACCAGGTGATGGGCTTGAGAAGCTCGAGAACGGCTGCAGGTTTCGGCGTCCGCATGGTGGAACGCTACGCTGGACGCCAATGCCTGTCAATTAAGATTTACACAGCACAGTATGACGAGCTTGACGATCATTCGCCGTCGCCGCCGCCTTCCTCATCGTCGAGGTCGCCCAATCCATAGCGCCGCAGTTTGGTGTAGAGGCCCTGTCGGCTCAGGCCGAGCATCTCAGCCGCGGACGCGCGATTGTCGCGCGTCAGTTCGAGCGCGGCCTCGATGCACAGCCGCTCGATGAGATCGGTGGTTTCGCGCACCAGATTCTTCAGCGGCACGCGGCCGACGAGATCGGCGAATTGCTCCGCCGTGCGCGGCAGCTCATGGCCGCCAAGCCGGTCGCGACCGGCGCGCCAGCCGGCGTTTCGGATAGAGAAGCCGAGATAGTGGCGCGCGCCGTCGGCGACCTCGACAGCGGAGAGCTCCACATCTTCCGATGAGCCATACTGGCCGCGGAAGATCGTTGAGAAATGACGCACGACGCCATGCGTCTGGAGATTGGCGAAGAGGACATCGGAGTCGACGCCCGGCCGTCCAATCCAGCGTTCGATTGGTTCGCCGCGCAGCTGCTCCGCCGAGCCTGCCTGCGCCAGTTCGACAAAGGCGGCGTTGGCGGCGACGATGCGCCGATTGGAGTCGGTCAGCGCGAAGGCGTCCGGCAGGCGTTCCAGCGCGCTGAGCATGCCGGATTTTTCGCCCGAGAGCGCCGAGGCGCCGCCCATGCGCGACAACATGACGAAAATATTGGCGGCGCCGTCCTGACGAAACAGCGCGCCGGAAAGAAGCAGGGATTCCTTGGTCTCGGCGAGCTGAGCGTGGACATTGTCGACGCGCGGCGCGACGAGCAGCGCGGTAACGAAAGACTGCGCGGCGCGGCGGCTCGCCTCGTCGAAAAGATCGCCGAAATTGGCGCCGATGATCTTCTTGGCGGCTTTGCCGATCAGCGCGACGGCGGCAGGATTGGCTTCGGCGACGCGCTGGGCGGCGCCGTCGAGGATCAGGATCGCCTCCGAGGAGAGCTGAAACAACAGCCGGTAGCGCTTCTCCGCGTTGCGGATGCGATTATATTCGCGCTCCATTTCCTGCTGCGCCTCGGCGACGCGCTGCTGCAGCGCGGCGAGGGGCCGAAGATCGCGGCCGAAGGCGACAATGGCGCCGTCTTTTCCCGCCTGCACGGCGCTGTAGCGGACCGGCAGGTCGGGGCCGGGCGGCGCCGGGTGATTGACCTGGCGCCCGCGCGGCGCCGCGCCCTTCTGGGCGTCGCGCAGCAGCGCCTCGATCTTTGGGCGGCTCTCGACGGTCACCGTGTCGATCCACGCGCGGCCGATCCATTCGCGCGCCGGCGCATTGCATTCGGCGCTCGCCGCGGCGTCGACAATGACGCCCTTGGCGTCGATGACGAGCGTCAAATCCGCGGCGGCGGCGATGAGGCCCGCGACTCTCTCCGCCTGAAGCGCGCCGAGTCGCGCGTCGGCGCTCAGAAAGCTCGTCGTCGTCGCGGAGGAGGGGGCGTCGCTCAACAGCGTTTCTTTCGGTTCCGACCAGTTACTCCGACAGATCGTCGTGTACGTAGATGCTTACAAACTTGCCCAGAGCTTAGCAAGACGGGGGCTTGCGCGTCGCCTGCGAAGAGCTTTTGAATCAGTGACTTCACCAAATTTCGCGCGCACTGCCGAAGACCTTCCCGCCTAAGCCGCTTTCCGCCATCTGCGCGAGCGTCGCGACCAAGCCTCGCGTCCAATGAAAAATTTGCGCCAAGTGCAATTCGGGCGCTCAGCGGCGCCTTCCCGCCAGAAGCATAAACCACAGCCGCTGTTTTGTCATGCAAACATAACGTCAATTGTAGTTGACACATTCCCGCAAGCGGCTTTAAGCTTCTCGAAGGGTGAGGCCCGCCGCGTGCGACGACGAAAATCATCCCCAAAAGCAGGGCGCTGCGAGGAAGCGGGCATGAGCGACTACCGGCCTCAAAATGCCAGACCGCTGTATACGGCCGACGAGCGCCGCCGGCGCGATGCGTCGGTCTGGACCTTGGTCCAGGGCGTGCTCGCGCCTACGCAGTTCTTCATCTTTCTCGTCAGTCTGATTCTCGTGCTGCGCTATCTCGCGACTGGAGAAGGCGAGACCGCCGCGACGGCGTCGGTCGTCGTCAAGACGCTCGCGCTCTACGCCATCATGATCACCGGCTCCATTTGGGAGAAGGAGGTCTTCGGCCGCTATCTCTTCGCGCCGGCGTTCTTCTGGGAAGACGTGTTCAGCATGCTGGTGCTGGCGCTGCACACGGCCTATCTCGGGGCGCTTGCCCTCGGTTGGCTCGATGCGCGCGGGCTCATGTTCCTCGCGCTCGCCGCCTACGCCGCCTATGTCGTCAACGCCACGCAGTTTCTGCTCAAGCTGCGCGCCGCGCGCTTGCAGGAGCCGGCGCGCGAAAAATCCGAAATGGAATGCGCGCTATGAATGCGCTCGCGCCGCTTTCGGGACTCGCCCATGGCGCATGCGACGCCGCGCCGATCCGGCAGGAGCGCGGCCAGCGTGAAGTATTCTGCGGATTGACCGGCATCGTCTGGCTGCATCGCAAGATTCAGGACGCCTTCTTTCTTGTCGTCGGTTCGCGCACCTGCGCGCATCTCATCCAGTCGGCCGCGGGCGTGATGATCTTCGCGGAGCCGCGCTTCGCCACCGCCATTCTCGAGGACCGCGATCTCGCCGGCGTCGCCGACATCGACGACGAACTCGACGCCGTCGTCGATCGGCTGCTGGCGCGGCGCCCCGACATCAAGCTCCTGTTCCTGGTCGGCTCCTGCCCCTCGGAAGTGATCAAGATCGATCTTTCGCGCGCCGCCGCGCGCCAGTCGCGCCAGCATGCGCCGAATGTGCGCATTCTCAGCTATTCGGGCAGCGGGATCGAGACGACATTCACCCAGGGCGAGGACGCCTGTCTCTCCGCTCTCGTCCCGACGCTTCCGCCCGAGGCGGAAGGCGCCGGGCCTTCGCTGCTGGTCGTCGGCGCGCTCGCCGACATCGTTGAAGACCAGTTCGCCCGCCTCTTCGACGCGTTGGGCGTCGCGCCCGTTCGCTTCCTCCCCATGCGGCGCGCGTCCGATCCGCCCCCGGTCGGCCCCAACACGTCGTTTCTTCTCGCGCAGCCTTTTCTCGGCGATACGGCGCATGCGCTGCAGGAGCGCGGCGCGCGCTGGATCCCGGCGCCTTATCCGCTGGGCGCCGAGGGCGTTACGCTCTGGCTGCGCGCCGCTGCGCAGGCCTTCGGCGTGTCCGAGTCGCGTTTCGACTCGGTCACCTCGCCGGCGCGGGCGCGCGCCGAGCAGGGGCTCGCCCATTATCGCGACGCGCTGGCCGGCAAACGCATCTTCCTCTTTCCGGACTCGCAGCTCGAGCCCGCGCTCGCCCGCTTTCTCGCGCGCGAGATGGGGATGCGCATCATTGAGATCGGCACGCCCTATCTGCATCGCCGGCACATGGCGGCCGAACTCGACCTGCTGCCAAAGGACGCGCCGATCGTCGAAGGGCAGGACGTCGAGAGGCAGCTCGATCGCTGTCGCGCGGCGCGCCCCGATCTCGTCGTTTGCGGGCTTGGCCTCGCCAATCCTTTGGAGGCGGAGGGCTTCGCGACGAAATGGTCGATCGAACTCCTGTTCTCGCCCATCCAGGGCTACGAGCAGGCCGGCGATCTCGCGGAACTTTTTGTGCGGCCACTCAAGCGCCGCGCGCGGCTCGAGGTCTAGGCCATGCAGCTGACGCTCTGGACCTATGAAGGACCGCCGCATGTCGGCGCCATGCGCGTCGCCGCCTCGATGCGCGGCCTGCATTACGTGCTGCATGCGCCGCAGGGCGACACCTACGCCGATCTTCTTTTCACGATGATCGAGCGGCGCGCGACGCGGCCTCCCGTCACCTATACGACGTTTCAGGCGCGCGATCTCGGCGCCGATACGGCCGAACTGTTCAAAACCGCGGCGCGCGAAGCCTATGAGCGATTCTCCCCGCAGGCGATGATCGTCGGGGCGTCCTGCACGGCGGAGCTGTTGCAGGATGATCCCGGCGGTCTCGCCAAGGCGCTCGATCTTCCCTGTCCGGTCATCCCGCTCGAATTGCCCGCCTATCAGAAGAAGGAGAACTGGGGCGCCTCAGAGACTTTCTATCGCCTCGTGCGCGGCCTCGCCGGCGCGCGTCGCGAAAGGCCGCTGCGCGATCGCAAGAGCTGCAATATTCTCGGGCCGACCTCGCTCGGCTTCCGCTGCCGCGACGATGTGCGCGAGATCGAAAAGCTGCTTGCCGCGCTTGGCGTCGACGTCAATGTCGTCGCGCCGCTTGGCGCAAGTCCGCAGGACCTCACGCGTCTCGGCGACGCCGACTTCAACGTGCTGCTCTATCCGGAGATCGCGCTCGTCGCCGCGCAATGGCTCGAGCGCGCGCATGGCCAGCCGTTTACGCGCATGGTCCCCATCGGCGTCGGCGCGACGCGCGACTTTGTCGCTGAAGTGGCGCGGCTCGCCAACATCGATCCCGCGCCGGCGCTGGAGGCGACCGAATCGCGCCTGCCCTGGTATTCGCGCTCGGTCGACTCGACCTATCTCACCGGCAAGCGTGTCTTCATCTTCGGCGACGCTACCCACGCCATCGCCGCCGCGCGCATCGCGCAGGATGAGCTCGGTTTCGATGTCGTCGGCCTCGGAACCTACGCGCGCGAACTGGCGCGCGACGTCCGCGACGCCGCCGCGCGCTACGGCGTCGAGGCGCTGGTCACCGATGACTATCTCGACGTCGAAGCGAAGATCGCCGAACTGCAGCCGGAACTCGTGCTCGGAACGCAGATGGAGCGCCATATCGCCAAACGGCTTGGCGTTCCCTGCGCAGTGATCTCGGCGCCGGTGCATGTGCAGGATTTCCCCGCCCGCTATTCGCCGCAAATGGGCGTCGAAGGTGCGAATGTGATCTTCGACTCCTGGGTTCATCCGCTGATGATGGGGCTCGAGGAACATCTTCTGACGATGTTCAGGGATGACGCGGAATTCCACGACGCCGCCGCGCCATCGCACCTCGGAGAAAAAGAGACTCATCGGCAGCCGTCCGCGGCGGTCATCAGCGACATCGTCGTCGCCTGGGCTGACGACGCCGAGAAGGAGCTTAAGAAAATCCCCTTCTTCGTGCGCGGCAAAGCGCGCCGCAACACCGAGAAATTCGCCGCCGCGCGCGGCCTTTCGACCATCACCGTCGAGACGCTCTATGACGCAAAAGCGCATTTCGCACGCTGAGGCGACGCCCGTGAAGGTCGTCATCGTGACGATGGACACGCATGTGGCCACCGCCGCCGACCGCGCGCGTCGCACGCTTATCCGCGAAGTCCCCGGACTGACGCTCAGCGTTCATGCCGCGTCTGAATTCGCCGCGAGCCCGAAGGCGCTCGAAGCCTGCCTCGCAGCGATCGCCGAGGCCCACATCATCGTCAACGCCATGCTCTTCCTCGAGGAGCATTTCAAGCCGCTGCTCGCGGCTCTCGGCGCGCGTCGCGGCGACTGCGACGCCATGGTCAGCATCATGTCGGCGGGCGAGGTCGCCAAGCTGACCCGCATGGGACGCTTCGACATGAGCGCGCCGACCTCCGGCTTCATGTCGCTCCTGAAGCGGCTGCGCGGAAAGAAGGGCAAGTCCGAAGCCGCCGGCGCCAAGCAGATGAAAATGCTGCGTCGTCTGCCGAAAATCCTGCGTTTCATTCCCGGAACGGCGCAGGATGTGCGCGCCTATTTCCTCACGCTGCAATATTGGCTCGCGGGCTCCGACGAAAACATCGCCAACATGGTCCGCTTCCTCATCGACCGTTATGCGGACGGACAACGGCTGGGATTGCGCGGCGCGCTGACTTACCATGCGCCCGTCGAATATCCGGAGGTCGGCCTCTACCACCCGCGGATGTCGGGCAGGGTGAGCGAAAGGCTCGATCAATTGCCTCGCCCGGCGGATGGCGGCAGCGCGACGATCGGCCTCCTCGTGCTGCGCTCCTATGTGCTCGCCGACAATGCCCGCCACTATGACGGCGTCATCGCGGCGATGGAGGCGCGCGGGCTGAGAGTCGTTCCGGCTTACGCCACCGGGCTCGACGCGCGTCCGGCGATCGAGAAGTTCTTCATGCGCGACGGCAAGCCGACGATTGACGCGCTTGTTTCGCTCGTCGGTTTCTCGCTCGTCGGCGGTCCCGCTTACAATGACGCGAAAGCGGCCGAGGAAATACTCGCCCGGCTCGACATTCCCTACATTGCCGCGCATCCGGTCGAGTTTCAGACCCTGTCGGAATGGCGTGGCTCGGATCGCGGCCTGCTGCCGGTCGAATCCACCATCATGATCTCGATTCCCGAACTCGATGGGGCGACGGGCCCGATGGTCTTCGGCGGACGTCCCCAGGACGCGGGGTCTTGCGCGGCATGCGCGCGCCATTGCGTTTTCCCGGCAAGCGACAGTTCGCGGGACATGCAGTCCTGCGTGGAGCGTTCGGAAAAGCTTGCCGCCCGGGTCGAAAAGCTCGTCGTGCTGCGGCGCTCGGCGCGTGCGGCGCGCAAGGTTGCGATCGTTCTCTTCAACTTCCCGCCGAACGCCGGCGCGGTCGGAAGCGCCGCCTTTCTCTCCGTCTTCGAATCGCTTCATCTTCTGCTGCAGGAGATGAGGCGCAGCGGCTATGTGGCGGATCCGCCCGCGACGGTCGAGGAGCTGCGCAAGGCCGTCGTCGAAGGCAATGCGGCGCTTTATGGCGCGCAGGCGAATGTGCATGCGCGTGTCGCCGCCGACGATCATGTGCGCCGCGAGACCTGGCTTGGCGAAATCGAGGCGCAGTGGGGTCCGGCGCCGGGTCGGCATCAAAGCGACGGCGGTTCGATCCAGATCTATGGCGCGTGTTTCGGCAATGTCTTCGTCGGCGTGCAGCCTGCCTTCGGCTATGAGGGCGATCCGATGCGGCTGCTGTTCGAAAGGGGTTTCGCGCCGACGCACGCCTTCTCGGCCTTCTATCGCTGGCTTCGAGAAGATTTTGGCGCCGACGCAGTGCTGCATTTTGGCACGCATGGCGCGCTTGAATTCATGCCCGGCAAGCAGACGGGCCTCTCCGCTGACTGCTGGCCGGACCGGCTCATCGGCGATCTGCCGAATTTCTATCTCTACGCTTCCAACAATCCTTCCGAAGGCGTTCTGGCCAAGCGTCGTTCAGGCGCAACGCTCATCAGCTATCTGACGCCGCCGGTCGCCAACGCCGGTCTCTATCGCGGACTGAACGATCTGAAGTCCTCGATCGATCGCTGGCGCGGGCTCGCTCCCGCAGAGGCGGGCGAGCGCAATGAACTCGCTCAACTCATCCAGACTCAGGCCGCAGAACTCGACCTCTGCGCGGCGGAGCCGGCCTGGCGCGACGCGGCGGAGCAGCAGATAACAAAACTCGCAAGAGCCGTGCTTGAACTCGAATACACGCTCATTCCGCACGGCCTTCATATCGTTGGCGAACCCATGACGCCGGACGCCCGCGTCGACATGCTGATGGCGATGGCGGACGCGAGCGGCGCGCAGATCGCGCGCGAAACGATCGAAGCGCTGACCAGCGGCGCTTCGCCCGAAAGCCTCGCCGATGACGATGCGACAGCCGAAACGCTGCGGACGCTCGCGCGCGCCGACGCAGCGCTTGCGAAGGATCACGAACTTGCCGCGCTGATCCGCGCGCTCGACGGGCGCTTCGTGCGGCCCGCGCCGGGCGGCGACGTGCTGCGCACGGTCGACGTGCTGCCGACCGGCCGCAATCTGCATGGCTTCGATCCCTTCCATATTCCCAGCGTCTTCGCCGTCCGCGACGGCGCGCGACAGGCGGCGCGGCTGATTGAACGCCATATGAGCGACGGCGCCGCCCTGCCTGAGACGATTGCTCTGGTGCTCTGGGGGACCGACAATCTCAAGACCGAAGGCGGACCGATCGCGCAGGCGTTGGCGCTGATCGGCGCCGAGCCGCGGTTCGATGGGTACGGTCGTCTCGCAGGCGCGACGCTTATCCCGCTTGAAACGCTGGCCCGGCCGCGGATCGACGTGATGATTTCGCTCTCCGGCATTTTCCGCGATCTTCTGCCGCTGCAGATCAAACTTCTGGCGCAGGCTTGCCTGCTTGCGGCCTCCGCCGATGAGCCGGTCGAACAGAATTTCGTCCGCAAACATGCGCTCGCTTTCATCGCCGAATTCGGCGGCGACATGGAGACGGCGGCGCTACGCGTTTTTGGCAACGCCGACGGCGCCTATGGCGCAAACGTCAATACGATGATCGACGGCGGCTGCTGGGAGGACGAGGATCAGCTCGCCGAGACCTATATGCGGCGCAAGGGCTTCGCCTATGGCGTTTCGGGCAGTCCGATCAGGCGCAACGAGGTGCTGCACAGCGTTCTCTCCGGCGTCGACTTCGCCTATCAGAACCTCGATTCGGTCGAACTCGGCGTCACCACCATCGACCATTACTTCGACACGCTTGGCGGCGTCAGCCGTTCCGTGAAGCGCGCCAAGGGCGTCGCCACGCCTGTCTATATCAGCGACCAGACCAGGGGCGAGGGCGTCGTGCGCACGCTCAACGAGCAGGTGTCGCTGGAGACCAGAACGCGCGCGCTGAACCCGAAATGGTACGAGAGCATGTTGAAACATGGCTACGAAGGCGTGCGCCACATCGAGTCGCATGTGACGAATACGCTGGGCTGGTCGGCGACGACGGGACAGGTCGAGCCGTGGGTCTATCAGCGCCTGACCGAAACCTATGTGCTCGACGCGGAGATGCGCCATCGTCTCGCGCAGCTCAATCCCACAGCCTCGGCGAGGATCGCCAACCGGCTCATCGAGGCGCATGAGCGTCGCTACTGGACGCCCAATGCAGAAACGCTGGCGGCGCTACAGCAGGCGAGCGAAGAACTCGAAGATCGGCTTGAGGGCGTCGTCGAGGAGATCGCGGCATGAATCTCCAGATCCGCAAACCGGTCGAAACCGATTCCTTCCAGGTGGAGCTCGATCCAACGATCAGCATCGGGACGGCGAAAGTCTTCGCGGTTTATGGCAAGGGCGGCATCGGCAAGAGCACGACGTCATCCAATCTTTCCGTCGCCTTTTCGAAACTCGGCAAGCGCGTGCTGCAGATCGGCTGCGACCCCAAGCATGATTCGACCTTCACGCTGACCAAGCGCCTCGCGCCGACGGTCATCGACGCGCTTGAGTCCGTGAAGTTTCATTCCGAGGAGCTGCGCGTCGAGGACTTCGTCGTCGAGGGCTACAATGGCGTGATGTGCGTCGAGGCGGGCGGCCCGCCCGCCGGCACGGGCTGCGGCGGCTATGTCGTCGGCCAGACGGTGAAGCTCCTCAAGGAGCATCATCTCCTTGAGGATACGGACGTCGTCATCTTCGACGTGCTCGGCGACGTCGTCTGCGGCGGCTTCGCGTCGCCGCTGCAACATGCCGGCCGTGCGCTGATCGTCACCGCGAATGACTTTGATTCGATCTTCGCGATGAATCGCATCGTCGCGGCGATCCGCGCAAAGTCGAAGAACTATGAGGTGCGGCTTGGCGGCGTCATCGCCAATCGCAGCGGCAAGACCGACGAGATCGACCGCTATAACGAAGCGGTCGGCCTCAAACGCGTTGCGCATTTTCCCGATCTCGACGTCATCCGCCGTAGCCGCCTCAAGAAATCTACGCTCTTTGAGATGGAGCCTTCGCCGGAGCTTGAGGCGGTGCAGAACGAATATCTGCGCCTCGCCGACGAATTGTGGAACGGCTACGAGCCGTTCGACGCCGCGCCCATGAAGGACCGCGATCTCTTCGAATTTTTGGGATTCGACTGATGACGACGCCAAGCTATGTCGCAAGACGCGGTGAACTCGAGGCCTATTTCGACCGCACCGCGGTCGAGGCCTGGAAACGCCTGACCTCCGACGCGCCGGTCAACCGCATCCGCGCGACGGTGCGCGCCGGCCGCGACGCCATGCGCAGCAGGCTTCTCTCATGGCTGCCGCAGGATCTTCGCGGTCAGCGTTTGCTCGACGCCGGCTGCGGCACGGGAGCGCTCGCGATGGAGGCGGCGCGTCGCGGCGCCGAGGTGACCGCCGTCGATCTGTCGCCGACCTTGATCGCTCTCGCGCAGGAGCGCGCGCCGCGCGACCTCGGCGCCGGCCGCGTGACCTTCGCCGTCGGCGACATGCTTGATCCCGCTTTCGGCCGTTTCGATCACGTCGTCGCGATGGACAGTCTGATCCATTACGAGGGCGCGGACATCGCGCGAACGCTCGCCGCTCTGGCGCCGCGCGTCGACGGCAAGCTGATCTTCACCATCGCGCCGCGCACGGCGGCTCTCGCGGCGATGCACGCCCTCGGTCAGTTCTTCCCGCGCGGCAACCGATCGCCGGCGATCGCTCCCATCGCGCTCCCGGCGCTCGAACGCCACATGGCGGCGGAGAAAGCGCTCGAGGATTGGCGCATCGCGCAAAGCGGGAAGATCGTCAGCGGATTTTACATCTCGCAGGCTGTGGAGGCGCGACGCTCATGAATCGCGCCAGCGCCGCCCTGGTGAAAAGCCTGATGCGCATCGGTCCGAGCATTCTGCCCTTCGCGGACGCCGGCTCCGCCGAACTGCCGATGCCGCGGCTGCTGCGGCTCTCGCTCTTCCAGGTCACGGTCGGCATGGCGGCGGTGCTGCTCATCGGCACGCTCAACCGCGTGATGATCGTCGAACTCGGCGTGCCGTCCTGGCTCGTCGCGCTGATGCTGTCGCTGCCGCTGCTCTTCGCGCCGCTGCGCGCGCTGATCGGCTTTCGTTCGGACACCCATCGCTCGGTGCTGGGCTGGCGACGCGTGCCATACATCTGGTTCGGCACGATGCTGCAGTTCGGCGGCCTGGCGATCATGCCGTTCTCGCTGCTCATCCTCTCGGGCGACACGACAGGACCGATCGTCATCGGACAGGCTGCCGCGGCGTTGGCCTTCCTTCTCGTCGGCGCGGGGCTGCATACGGTGCAGACGGTCGGCCTCGCGCTCGCGACCGATCTCGCGCCGGCGCATACGCGGCCGCGCGTCGTCGCGCTGCTTTGCGCCATGCTGCTCGTCGGCATGGGCGTGAGCGCGCTCGCCTTCGGCGCGCTGCTTGCGAAATTCAGCGCCATTCGGCTGATTCAGGTCGTGCAGGGCGCGGCCGTCGTGACAATGATCCTGAATTGCGTCGCGCTGTGGAAACAGGAGGCGCGCGGCGCGCTTCCGCCCGCAACGGATGTGGATTTTTCGCAGGCGTGGAAGCGATTCGCGACGACTGGCCGCGCGCGTCGGCGCCTGTTCGCGACGGCGCTCGGCACCGCGGGCTTCAGCATGCAGGACATTCTGCTCGAGCCCTATGGCGGGCGCGTGCTGCATCTGCCCGTGAGCGCGACGACGGCGCTCACCGCGATGCTGGCGCTCGGCAGCGGCGTGGGACTGGCGATCGCCGCGCGCTGGCTGACGCGCGGCGCGGATGCGCATCGCGTCGCCGGCGTCGGCGCGGTCGTCGGCATTGTCGCCTTTTTCGCCGTAATCTTCGCGGCGCCGGCGGACTCCTCGGCGCTGTTCAGCGTCGGCGTCACGCTGATCGGTCTCGGCGGCGGCCTTTTCGCGCATGGCACGCTCACCGCCTCAATGGAAACTGCGCGGCCGGAAGACCGCGGTCTGGCGCTCGGCGCATGGGGCGCTTCGCAGGCGACGGCGGCGGGCCTCGCCATTGCGGCGAGCGGTCTCGTCAACGACGTGGGCGCAATGCTCGCGACAAGCGGCGCGCTGGGCGAGGCGCTTGTCAGTCCGGCAACCGGATACGCCATCGTCTACGTCATAGAAATCTTCCTGCTGGTTGCGACGATCATTGTGATCGGACCGCTCGTTCGCTTTGCGAAGCAGAGTGGCGAGACGCAGGCGGATTTCGACTTCGTTCCCTCGTCGAGCTTCAACTCCGGAGTGATGCAATGATACGCGGAGCCATCACCAGCAACATCGATGTCGCGCAGGTTGTTCTTTACGCCTTCTTCATCTTCTTCGCGGGCCTCGTTTTCTATCTGCGCCGCGAGGATCGCCGAGAAGGCTATCCGCTGGAGTCCGAAGTCGGCCCGCAAAGGGATCGCGGCTTCCTGCTGATTCCGACGCCGAAGACGTTTCTGCGCGGCGATGGCGAGGAGATTCAGGCCCCCAACTTCAAACCTGATCCCCGAACGCCGAACGCCACGAAAGTGGCCGTATGGCCTGGCGCGCCATTGACGCCGAACGGCGATCCGATGCTCGCCGAGGTCGGGCCCGGCGCCTATGCGCTGCGCGTGGACACGCCAGAAAAATTGTTCAGAGGCGGCAATCTGATCGCGCCGCTGCGCGTCGCGACGAATTTCGCGGTGTCGCGCGAAGACGCGAATCCCATCGGGATGGAAGTGGTCGCCGCCGATCGCCGCGTCGCCGGGGTCATCAAGGACATCTGGGTGGATCGAGCGGAAAGCTTTATTCGCTTCTACGAAATCGCGCTGGCGGACGGCGGCGGCGACGTTCTCATGCCGGCGCCTTTCGGCCTCGTCGATCGCGCGCGGCGGCGGATCCAAGTCGACGCGATCCTCGCCGATCAGTTCGCCAATGTGCCGAAGCTGCGCGATCCCGATCAGGTGACGATGTTCGAAGAAGAAAAGATCGCCGCCTATTACGCCGCGGGCACGCTCTACGCGACGCCTGCCAGAGTGGAGCCGCTGCTGTGAAAGCCGTCAATCTCGAAAAGCTTCTGCCGGAAGACATCCCGCAAGGCGAACGCATCCTGTGGCATGGCCGTCCAAGGTGGGTGAATCTTTTTCGCCGCGCCTACCGGGCCGATTTCGTCGCTGCCTACTTCGCTCTGCTGACCGCCTGGAACGTCTTCGACGCTGCGGTCGAGAACGGCGCCGCCGCGGCGGCTCTGGCGGGCCTCAGGACGATCGCGATCGCGACCGCCGCGCTCGCTCTGCTGGCGTTGCTCGCCTGGGCGTCGGCGCGCACCGCGCTCTTCGTCATCACCTCGCGCCGCGTGGTGCTGAAAATCGGCGTCGCCTTGCAGGTCTTCTACAATCTGCCTTTCTCGCAGATTAAGGCCGCGACTCTGCGCGTCGAAAGCGACGGTGGCGGCGATGTGACGCTGGCGCTCTCGCCGAGCCAACACATCGGCTATCTGCATCTTTGGCCCTTTGCGCGACCGTTTCGCTTTGCGCATCCGGAGCCGGCGCTGCGCGGCCTCTCCGACGCACGGCAGGTCGGCGAAACCCTCGGGCGCGCTCTCGTCGCGGCCGCAGCCGAGCGCGGCGATCTCTACGCCGCCGGCCAGGATGATGCGGCCACAGGCGGCGCAGGCGCCGAGGCTCGAATGCCGACCGGCGACGCGATCGCGGCGTGAAGCACGGCAAGGGGTGGAGATCATGAGCGAAGCTTCGATCGGCAAGAACGAAACTCCCGCAAGCGCGCATGACGGCGTGCCACGCCCCGTCCTGCGCGGCGCGGCCGTGCTTATCGGTTTCGCGCTGCTGACGACGGGACTCGCGCACCTCACCGACGTCGGCACGCTGCATATGCCCGTGGCGAACGCGATCGAAAGTCTCGCGCTGCGCTTCGAGGATCGCGACGACGGCGCGATCGCCGTACGCGATGCGCGCGACGGCTCCGCCTTTTATGTCGTTCAGCCGGGCGCCTATGGCTTCATCCGCTCGACTCTTCGGGGGCTTGCGCGCGAGCGGCGCCGCTCGGGCCTCGACGCCTCGACCCCCTTCGCCTTGACGCGCTGGAGCGACGGCACGCTTTCGCTCGAAGATGCGGCGACGGGCAGACGCGTCAATCTCGACGCTTTCGGGCCGGACAATTCGCGCGCCTTCGCGCAACTCTTTGCCGAACGGAGGCGCCAGCCATGAACTGGTTGCTGCCTCTTACGCGCCAGACGTTCGAAGCGCCATGCACTGTCGAAATCGGCCATACCGCCGAGAGCCTTTTTGCCCATGTCGAGATCGAAGGAGATTTCGAGATGCGTCCCGGCGATCGCGTGCTCGTGCAGAACGCGCCGACCGAAACGCCTTTCGGGTATCGCATTACGGTCGAGCGCCGCGCGACCATCATTCGCGCGGGATTCATCGAACGGCTGTGGACTCGGTTCCTCGGCAACTTCGAACTTACCGAACTCTATGACGTCAGCTTCACGAACAGGAGAGCGCTATGAATGCTCCGTTGCGCCAAAATGTCTCGCTCGAAGCGACCCGCGTCGCGCAGGAAGATACGCTTCTCAGTCCGCGCTTCTACACAACGGACTTCGCAGAACTCGACAAGACCGACGTCTCGCCCGTGCGCGCCGAATGGGACGCGCTGATGGACGAGATGCGTTCGGATCCTAACAACAAGCATTTTCAGCGCACGGCCGAATTCGACGGCGACTTCGTCTATCCCGAGGATCTCGACAAGGAATTCCGCGACTTTCTCATCAGCTCGATCACCGCGGAGTTCTCCGGCTGCGTGCTCTATGCCGAAATGAAGAAGCGCGCGCACAACGAGGATATGAAGAACCTCTTTGCCTTCATGAGCCGCGACGAGGCCCGCCACGCGGGCTTCATCAACGATACGCTAAAGGATTTCGGCATTGGCGTCGATCTGAGCTTTCTGACGAAAGCGAAGAAATACACCTACTTCAAGCCGAAGTTCATCTTCTATGCGACCTATCTCTCGGAGAAGATCGGCTACGCCCGCTACATCACGATTTATCGCCAGCTGGAGCGCCATCCCGAGCGGCGCTTCCATCCGATCTTCAAATGGTTCGAGAAGTGGTGCAATGACGAGTTCCGTCATGGCGAAGCCTTCGCGCTGCTGATGCGCGCCAATCCGAAGCTCGTCTCGGGCTTGAACGTCTACTGGATCAAGTTCTTTCTCCTTGCCGTCTTTGCGACGATGTATGTGCGCGATCATTGCCGGCCTGCGTTTCACGCGGCGATCGGCATGCATCCTGACGACTACGACTTCAAGGTGCTGCGCCTGACGACGGAAATCTCCCGCCAGGTGTTTCCGATCACGCTCGATCTCGATCATCCGGCGTTCAAGCCGGGCCTCGATCGTCTCGTCGAGATCGAACGCGCGATCGCGGAAGCAAAGAAGCGCAAGGGCGTCGTCGCCAGGGTCAAACAGGCGACGCTGGCGGCCGCCGCGGCGATGACCTTCGCGCGCCTCTATGCCTTGCCGGCAAAGTCCAATGCGCTGCCGGTCGAAATTCGTCTCGCGCCGGTCTGGTGAGAACGTCGATGTTCGATTATGTCCCGCCAATCCTCGCAACGCTCCTCGTCTGGTGGGGAAGCACCGGCGCGATTCTCTATCTCGACGGGCTTTCTCGCCGCTCCTTCGCATGGAGCATGGCGGGCGCTACAGCGCTCTTTGCGCTGTCGCTCTGGGGTTTTGTTGCAACGAGCGCCGAAACGACGGCGTCTGCCGCCTACTATGCGTTCCTTTGCGGACTGACCGCCTGGGCCTGGCAGCTCGTGAGCTACTACATGGGGTTCATTACCGGACCGCGGAAAACGGCCTGTCCCCCGCAGTTGCGCGGTTGGCCGCGCTTCGTCGAGGCGGTGCGCACGAGCCTCTATCACGAGATCGCGATCATCCTGTGCGCCATCGCGCTCGTCGCTCTGACGCGCGGTCAGCCGAATCAGATCGGCGCGTGGACGTTCCTCGTCCTCTGGTGGATGCATACGAGCGCCAAACTCAATCTCTATTTCGGCGCGCCGAACTTGAGCGAAGAGCTTCTGCCGGAGCATTTGCGTTACCTCGCGACCTACATGACCCGCAGGCCGATGAATCTGTTCTTTCCGCTCTCCGTCACCGCCTCGACCGTCGTCACCGTGCTGATCGCGCAGAAGGCGCTCGCCGCGACGACGGCGTTCGAGCTTGTCGGCTACACGATACTCGCGACGCTCATGGCGCTTGCAGTCGCCGAGCACTGGTTTCTGGTTGCGCCGCTGCGCGCCAATGCGCTCTGGTCCTGGGGCGTCAAGGAGATTCATCCGACGGATGAAGAGAATAGCTGTGATTCGCTTCGGGTCGTCGCAATCGAAGCGACGCTTCGCCGCTCCCGAATGAACGGAATTTAGGCGTTACGCAGAATGGCGCGTCAAGGGAAGTTATTATGCCGATGGAGACTCAAATGAATCCGATGGCCCTGAGCTACAACCACCATTTCCAGTCGGCGATTGCGCGCTTGAAGATGGAAAAGCGTTACCGGATCTTCGCCAATCTCGAACGCGACGCCGTCCGATTCCCGACTGCGCTGTGGCGGCCCGAGGGCGAAGAAGATTCGCCGCGCGAGGTCACGATCTGGTGCTCGAACGACTATCTCGGCATGGGCGGCCATCAGGCCGTGATCGACGCCGCGCGGAACGCGCTGGACCGCCATGGCGCCGGAGCAGGGGGCACGCGCAACATTTCCGGCACACACAATCCGATCGTCGAGCTTGAAGCGGAGCTCGCTGATCTGCACGGCAAGTCCGCCGCGCTCGTCTTCACCTCCGGCTGGATTTCCAATCTTGCCGGCATTTCGACAGTGGCGTCGCTGCTGCCGGATTGCCTCATCCTTTCGGACGCGCTCAATCACAATTCGATGATCGAGGGGGTTCGCCGTTCGGGGTGCGAGAAGCAGATCTGGCGTCACAATGACGTCGTTCATCTCGAGGAATTGCTTAAGGCCGCCGGTAAGGAACGCGCCAAGCTCATTGTCTTCGAAAGCCTCTATTCGATGGACGGCGACATCGCGCCGGTCGCGGAGATCGTCGCACTCGCTGAGAAGTACAACGCGCTCACCTATGTCGACGAAGTTCATGCGGTCGGCATGTATGGCGCCAGAGGCGGTGGAATCTGTCAGCGCGAAGGCGTCGAAAGCCGCGTCGACATCATCGAGGGCACTCTCGCCAAGGGGTTCGGCGCGCTCGGCGGCTACATTGCCGCAAGTCCGGCGATCGTCGACGCGGTGCGCAGCTATGCGCCACAGTTCATCTTTACGACCACGCTGCCGCCGATGGTCGCCGCGAGCGCCCGCGCCGCCGTGCGCCATCTCAAACATTCCGGAGAAGAGCGCGCCCGTCATCAGCACATGGCGATGCTGACGAAACATGCGCTGCGCGCGGCCGGCCTGCCGGTGATGGACAACAATTCGCATATCGTGCCGGTGATGGTTGGCGACGCGGCGCTCTGCAAGGAGGCGAGCGATCTGCTGCTGCGGCGCCATTCGATCTATATCCAGCCGATCAACTATCCGACCGTGGCGCTCGGCACGGAGCGTCTGCGCATCACGCCGACGCCGCGTCACGGCGAAGCCCATGTCGCCGAGCTCGTCGAGGCGCTGGTTGACGTCTGGTCGACGCTGGGCCTGCCCTTTATTGAAGCGAAGGTCATCCCGCTGCGCCCGCGCCAGACAATGGCCGACGCGCACTGCACCTATCCGGAAATGAAGCAGGCGGCCGAGTAAAGCGAGGCCGCCGGGTCTCAAGGCGCGGCGATCACCGTCGGGTAGAGCGTGCGCGTCAGAGGATCGAGACTGCCGAGGCCCAAAAGGATCACAAGCCAAAGCGCCGCCGCGGCAGCGAACAGCCAGACGGTCGCGCCCTCTCGCCCCAGGTCCATGAGTCCGAACGCGGCCACGCCGACCATTGTCGCCGCGACGACGGCGACGCCGGCGCGTCCCCACCCCGGAAAGGCGAAGGTCGCTGCAAGCTCCGCGGCGAGCAGCGCGAACATCAGCGACGCGACCGCCAGAAGGCGAATGACGGCCGCTGTCATGTCGCGCGTCCGATCAGATAGATCAGCGGAAAGAGAATGAGCCAGACGATGTCGACAAAGGTCCAATAGAGGCCGACGACGCGGACCGGCGTGTGACGCTCGGCCGTAAATTGTCTCGCTCGCACGATGATCCAGGCGATGAGCCCGAGCCCCACGACGAGATGCAGGCCATGCAGAGCCGTGCTGAAAAAGTAGAACGTGAAGAAGAGTTGCGCGCCGCTTCTCGCGGGACCCTGAATGGCAAAATTCACGCCGGGAAATAGACCTTCCTTGAGATCCATCCGCCATTCCACGCCGAATTTGAGGCCGAGGAAGGCGGCGCCGAGCGCACAAGCGATCAGCAGCGAGATCACCATCCCGCGACGGCGGCCCAAGCCGATATACGCCAGTGCGACGCCATAGGCGAAACTGCTCGCGATCAGCAGCGCCGCGTTCGTCAAGCCGATCATCAGCGCCGTCCGTCGAGCGGCGGCGTCGAAGGCGCTCGGATCGGCAAGGCGAGCAAAGATCCACGCCAGAAAGATCGGGCCAAAGAACAGCGCCTCGGTCGCGAGGAAAAGCCAAATTCCGGAGATCGCCGTTTCACGCTGATGTTCGGCGCTGGCGAATTGAAATTCATGAGCGGCGGCGTCACTCATGGGCGGCGGCCTCCATCTGCTTGTACTGATAAGGCTCTTCAGTGACCGTCGGCGTCACGGGGAAATTCTCCGTCGGCGGCGGCGATGGCGTCGTCCATTCCAGGCCGGTGGCGCTCCATGGATTCGCCGGCGCGCGTTCGCCATAGAAGAGCGACCAGGCAAAATAGCCGAGCGGCAGAAGATAGCCGATAGCGAGCACCAGCGCGCCGGCGGAAGACAGCAGGTTCAGCGGTTCGAATTGCGCCGGGTAGGCGAAATAGCGCCTCGGCATCCCGAAATATCCAAGCAGGAACTGCGGAAAAAAAGTGACGTTGAACCCCACGAACATGATGATTGCCGCGGCGCGTCCCCACATCTCCGGATAGAGCCGTCCGGTAATCTTCGGCCACCAGAAATGCAGGCCGGCGAAATAGGCGGAAACCATGCCGCCGACCATCACATAATGGAAATGCGCGACCACGAAATAGGTTTGCGTCAGATGAACATCGGCGGCGAGCGCCGCGACGAAGAGGCCGGTGAGGCCGCCGGTGGTGAACAAGCCGATAAAGCCGATCGCATAGAGCATCGGCGAGTCGAAATGAATGTAGCCCTTATGCATCGTGCCGATCCAGTTGAAGACTTTGATGGCCGACGGCACCGCGACCATGTAGCTGAGGAGCGAAAAGACGAGCGCGGAATATAGCGAGGCCCCCGCGACGAACATGTGATGGCCCCAGACGAGGAAGCCGATCACGGCGATCGCAATGCTTGCCCAAACGACGAATTTGTAGCCGAAGAGCTCCTTGCGAGAGAACGCCGGGATGATCTCGCTGATGACGCCAAAGCCCGGCAGAATCATCACATAGACCGCGGGGTGCGAATAAAACCAGAAGAGATGCTGAAACAGCAGCGGGTCGCCGCCAATCGCCGGATCGAACACACCGATCCTGAAGATGCGTTCAAACGCGAGCAGCAGCAAGGTCATCGCGAGCACGGGAGTCGCGAGCACAAGGATCACGCTCGTCGCATAGAGCGACCACAGGAAGACCGGCATTTTATACCAAGTCATGCCTGGAGCGCGGAGCTTGTGAATAGTGACGATGAAATTGAGCCCCGTCGCGATCGACGAAAATCCCGCTATGAAGATGGCGACGACAGCCGCAACCACATGCCCCTTCGAGAAAAGAGAGGTGAGCGGCGTATAAAAGGTCCAGCCGGTATCGACGCCGCCGACGACGACGGCATAGAGCGCGACGAAGCCGGCGACCATGAACAAATACCAGCTCAGCAGATTGAGGCGCGGAAACGCGAGATCGCGGGCCCCGAGCATCAGAGGCGTCAGAAAATTTCCCAGCGTCACAGGCACAGCGGGAACGAGGAAAAACCAGACCATCAATATGCCGTGCATCGAGAAAAGACGGTTGTAGGTCTCTGCCGATCCGAGCAGGCCATGCGAAGACATCAAATTGTAGCGCATGAGAAAGGCTGCCAAGCCGCCAGCGAAGAAGAAGAAGGTGATGGCGACGAGGTAGAGAATGGCGATGCGCTTGTGATCCGTCGTGAGCAGCCAGCTGCGCAATGTATAGCCATCTTCGAGATAGGAAACCTGCGGCGCTGAATGCGTCATGTCCGGCCCCCGGATTTCAGCGATTTGATATAGGCGATGAGCCGCAGCACTTTTTCTTCGCTGATCTGGCCCGAGAAGGACGGCATGATCAGCGGATAGCCCGCGACAGGCGTCTTGTCGGGCGTGAGGATGCAGTCGCGGATGAATTTCTCGTCGGCCGTTACGGTCGCGCCGGTCTGCAGTTTGACCGGGCGGCCGAAAAGCCCTGCTAGCGCCGGCGCGGAAATCCCCGTCGTCTCGGGTGAACCTCCGACGCCGCCGTCCCCGTGACAGCCGCTGCATCCATGTGCGGTGAAGAGTTCCTTCCCGGCCGCCGCCATGTCTTCGCGTCCGCCCGTCGGCGCATCGCCAGAAAGCCACTTCTCGAAATCCGGCTGCGACATCGCGATGACCTTGCCCGTCATCGTGTAATGTCCAACGCCGCAGAGCTGGGTGCAGAAGAGTTCGAACGTCCCGGGGATCTCGACCTGGAACCACAGGGTCTCGTACCGGCCCGGCAGGACGTCATGCTTGATGCGAAACGCCGGCACGGAGAAATCATGAATGACGTCCTCCGACGTCATCACCAGCTGGATCGGCCGACCAACCGGAATGTGGAGAGCGTTGATTTCGCGCTGACCGCCGAGATGTTCGACCTTCCACATCCATTGCTTGCCAACGACATAGAGCTGCAACGCGTCGGCAGGCGGCTGGAACAGGCGCACGTAGAGGTCGCCGCCCCAGATAAACAGGCCAAAAAAAACCGCGAGAGTGGCCGCGGTCCAGCTGATCTCGAATCCCCATGTCTTCCCAGACGGCGCGCCGCGATGGGCGCGGCTCCCGGCACGGTAGCGAACCATGTAGAGAAGGATGAGCCCGAAGACGAGAGCAAGCACGGCGCAGGAGACGAGCAAAAGGGCGAGAATCAGAAAGTCGACTTCACGCCCCTCCACCGTCGCGCTCGGCCAGTAGCCATTCATGCCCGCGCCCCTTTCCGGAACTCGCGGTAGATCATTGCGGCGAGCGCAAGCGCGGCGACGAGGACGCCGAGGCGCAAGAATTTGATGATGGCGAATGTGTATCGGCCGGTCGACGAATCGAAGTCGAAACAGAGCAACAGCGCAGGCGACCCGCGTGACTCAATGTTCTGCTCGGCGGCGGCGGTAATAGCGCGCGCCATCTCTTCGGGTGAGGTCCCGATGCCGGATAGATAGCTGGAGACGACGCCCTGCGCCGTGACGATAACTGCGCCGATCGGATGAACATAGGTCTGCGATCGCGCGCCGCCGCGATAGGAATATCCGACTGCGTCGGCCAAAGCGCGGATGTCCGCCTGCTTCCCTGTGAGATAGTGGAAGTCATCAGTCGCGCCGCTCGGAGACGCCGCGGCGAAGTCGATGTCACGCGCGCTTCGTGCGGCGTCGAAAGTTTCCTGCGGATCGATGCTGACCGCGACGAACACATAGTCGGCGCCCGCCGACAGGCCGGCCTTCTGCGCGGCGCGCAATGTTGCCAGCCGCGTCATGCCGCAGAGCTTTTCGCAATGGAAATAGCCGAATACGAGAATGATCGGCGCGCGATTGAACAATTCACCAATACGAACGCCATGTCCGTCTCCATCGAGGAAGGCGTTTTCGGACGGAAGGCGCGCGCCGAGTTTCTTCTCGTAAGCAATCCCCGTCGTGTTTGGCGTTTGTTGCGCATGGACCGGGGGAAAGGGATTGAGAAGCAGCAACGCCGCCAGCGTAAGGAGCAGCTTCATTTGCATTCTCCTTCAGCGGCTGAGCAGCGCTCGGCCAGTCAGAAATGCCCTGCTGGGCGATTTTCCGCATCGCGACGTCGATCGGAATATGCGCAAGGCCTTTCGACTGATCGATCCAGCCGTCGCTGTTCAAGCGCGCCAGTTCGCGCCGGTGGAAGTCCGCCCAGTCTTCGCCAGGATTGATCTGCAGCCGCGGTTCAGGATAAGGCGGCAGTGGCGCATTGAGCGTCCTGTCGACAAGCGAGCCCGGGTAGATGGCCAACGCCATAATGGCGAGGGAAACGACGCCGAGGGTCGTGGAGACGAAACCGATCGCAATGAAGCGGCCGCCGACATCGCTTACTTCGTGCGAAGCTGGCGCAAGGTCATCCTCCTGCATTGCGCTAAGCCTCAACCATATTCCAAATCCGTTTTGTCCACCGCGACATCACGGACGACGTGCAGAACATCGCCAGCAGGGCGGAAAGCGTGAGCAGCGCGATTACCCCTGATTTAGCGCCGGCGGCGGGGGCGACTAGCCAGAACTGATGAAGAATTCCGCCCAGGATTGTCGACGCGGCGGCGAAACCCAGGGCTTTCGGCGAGCGTTGCGCTCTGTTCGAAAGCAGCGCAAAAAAAGGCGCGATGAAATGCGTCAAGACAATCACCCAGGCGATCATGTCCCAGCCCTGCCGCCAGCGTGGGAGATACCAGGCGACTTCATGCGGAAGGTCCGACTGCCACACGATCAAAAGCTGCATGAAGGCGAGATAGCTCCACAGGAAGATGAAGGCGAGAAGCACCCGGGCAAGCTGGCGTAACGCTTCGGGGTCTGGAGCAGATGAAAAGATCAGCGCGAGTATCGCGATGGAGAGCGAGAGCGCGCCGATCTCGCTTATGAATACAAGACCGAACAGGCTGGACGAGAAATTCGGATCAAGCGACATGATCGCGTCGATGACGGCGAAGGTGGTGGTCAGGGCGAGAGCGATGAGGCCAGCCGGCGCAATCCGCGCGAGTTCCCTGCGGTCGTCAGCCGCGCGCGCCATGAGCGCCGCTAGAATAAGCCAGATCAGCATATAGATCACGCCGCGCAGCACGAGACCGGGGGCGTTGAGATAGATTGCGTTGTGAAATTGCGCGGTGCCCTGCAGCCAGGGATATATTTGATGCGCGGTCAGCGCGTAAGGAATGACAAAGAGCGGGAGCAGAAACGCGCTCCTCACGCCAGCCGCGAGAACATCGTGAATGGCGTATCCCCAGCGTCCGCCCGTCAGCGCATGGATCAGCGTCAGCGCCATTGCGCCGAGCGGCCAAGCGATCCATACGCTGATCGCAACCAGCCAGGCAAAGCCGAAACTCGTCGGAGCCAGGGTCCAGCCGAGAAACGCTCCGGCATATCCCGCTGCGCCCGCCAGGATCATGAGAATGCGGCTCATCGCGCAGCCTCCCCTTTCGACGCCGCAAGATCCGCCGCGGACGCATTCTGACTCTTCTGCAAGGCTCGGATGTAAGCGGCGATCGCCCAGCGGTCAGCCGGCGGGACGCGCGCCGCATAGGAATACATGGCGCCGTGGCCTCGCGCGATCACATCGACGAAGTGACGCGTCGGCGCTTTCAGCAATCGCTCGCTGTCATAGGAAGGCGGCGCAGGGAAGCCGCGCTGGACGATCATGCCCTGGCCGTTGCCAAGTTCCGAATGACAGGGCGTGCAGAAAATCCGGAAGCGCTGCTGTCCGCGCTCGACCAGCGCGAGCGTCAAAGGCGGCGCGGGCGGTTCGCGATACAGAAAGGCGACGACGTCCGACGGCGTCTGTGCAGGACCGACGAGCGGAGAATAGCTGCGCTGCTTCGGCTGGTTGCTCATGTCGCTGCACGCGGCCAAAGCGCACAGAGCGATGATGGGGGAGACCCGCGTCACAGCTCGACCTCTTCGATCGCGCGGGCGCCGCTACTCTGTTTCAGGAGTTCCCGCGCCGTCGTCAGGGCCTCGGAATTCGCCGTGCGCAGGATGATCACCCAACGATCGATCATCGCGTCCCGTATCGCTCGGGTCTCGTCGACCCGGTCGTAATAGCGCAGGAAACCGCAGAGCGCGCCCGCGCCGATAATGGTGGTGAGCACGACGGCGAGAAAGCCGGCTTCGAAAGCGATGGGAATGAACGACGGCCAGGAAAACGGCGGCCTGCCGCCAATATCCAGGGGATAGGCTTTGACGTTCGCATAGGTTTGCAGTCCGAAGGACGCTGCGCCGCCGAGAAGGCCCATCGCCAGCGCCATTGCCGGGAGCCGGGTCCGCATCGGCGGTTCGGACGGCGGAACAGGGCTGAAGAGCTGTGCGTCGCCGACATCGGCGTCATCGAGCCGCGCGAGCGCCGCGAGCGCAGCTTCCTCGGAGAGGAAAGACGCTGTCAGTGCGTTCGGCGTCGCCCGCGCCTCGGCCACGGCGCTCATCTTTCGCGCTCCGCATTGCGCAAGATCACTTCGCGCATCTCGAACATTGAAAGCGTGGGCAGCAGGCGAATGGCGACCAGGAAACCGGCGATGAAAAGACCGATGGTGCCGAACAACGTGAGCCAATCCCAGATCGTCGGCGTATAGCCGCCCCAGGCGGACGGCAGATGCGTGTGGCGCAAGCTCATCACGACAATGACGTAGCGCTCGCACCACATCCCGACGATCACGACGAGGCTGATGGGAAGAACAAGCATCTCGCTAAGCCGGACTCGGCGCCACCACATCAGTTGCGGAGCGAGCACATTGAAGAGAATGGTCGCCCAGTAGACCGGCGCCAGCTCGCCCGTAATCTTGTTGATGAAAAGCCGCTTCTCGGCGGCGTCCGGCCCATAGAAGGTCGTAAACGCCTCCATCAGATAGGCGTAACCCACGCACAGACTGCTCGTCAGCAAGAGCTTGCCGAGGATGTCGAAATGGCGGCCGGTGATGAAATCCTCAAGCCCGAGCAGTCGCCGCAGCGGCACAACGAGCAGCATCACGCTCGCAAAGCCGGACAACAGGGCGCCAAAAACGAAGAAGGGTGGAAACTGCGTTGAATGCCATCCGACGGTCGCGGCGCCGGCGAAGTCGAGGCCGACGATGCTGTGCACCGAAATCACGAGCGGCGTCATGACCGCGGCGAGCAAGCCATAGCCGACACGGTAGTAGCGCCAGTCGTTGCGCGAGCCTCTAAAGCCCAGAGCGAGCAGACCGTAGAAGCGGCGCTTGAGCGGAGTCACGGCCTTGTCGCGCATCGTCGCGAGATCGGGGACAAGGCCGAAATACCAGAAGAGGATGGAGGAGATGACGTAGACGAGGATCGCGACGAAGTCCCAGAGCAGCGGGCTGCGGAACTGCGGCCAGAGGGTCATGGTGTTGGGATAGGGGAACAGCCAGTAGAACAGCCACGGCCTGCCCAGGTGCAAAACCGGATAGATCGCTGCGCAGGCGGCGGCGAAGACTGTGATGGTCTCGGCGATTCTGTTGAGCGCGCTACGCCATTCCACTTCGGCGAGATAGAAGAGCGCCGAGATGAAAGTTCCGCCCGACGCGATCGCGATCCACCAAACATAATTGATGATCGCGAAACCCCACACGACGGGCCAGTCGACGCCCCAGACGCCAACGCCGGCATAAAAGAGCCAGCCGCTGGCGACGACGAGAACAAGCACGAAGAAAATCGCCGCGCTGAGGCTGAGCCTCCACCATAAGGGCCATTTCTCCTGCAGCGGCGGCGCGGATATTTTCTCAGTCAGTGTCGATATGGTCTGCTCGGGCGCCACGATCGGATCATTGGCGCGCGGCCGCCTGCCTCTCGCGGAGACATCGAGCGTCGACGCTGCCTGCCACACCGTCATTTCTGTGTCTCTTTCACGGGCTCGACGTTGAAAATGTGCGCTTCATAGGTGACGCGCGGCCTGGTGTTCTGATCGGCGAGCAGCGCGTAGGACAGCGGTCCGGCGCGACGCGCGGCGACTTCGCTTCCTTTCTCCGCAAGGTCGCCGAAAGTGAACGCCTGCGTCGGACAGGCTGCTTCGCAGGCGGTGACGACCGCGGACGCCTTCCCGTCCTCGCGATCGGCGACGATGCGCGCGGCGGCGATGCGCTGCAGGCAGAAGGTGCACTTCTCCATGACGCCGCGCGCGCGCACGGTGACCTCGGGGTTTCGCGACTCGATTGCGCGCCGCTCCTCGCCGGCGAAGTCAAAGTAATTGAAGCGGCGAACCTTGTAGGGGCAATTGTTCGAGCAGAAGCGCGTGCCGATGCAGCGGTTGTAGACCATGACGTTGAGCCCTTCGGCGTCATGCATTGTCGCGCCAACCGGACACACCGGCTCGCAAGGCGCCTCCTCGCAGTGCATGCAGAGAACGGGCTGAAAGTTGACTTTCGGCGACTCGGGCGATCCATCGTAATAGCGGTCGATGCGCAGCCAATACATTTCGCGCTCGCGCAGCATCTCCGCCTTGCCGACGACTGGAATATTGTTTTCCGCCTGGCAGGCGACCACGCAGGCGCTGCAGCCGATGCAGGCGTTGAGGTCGATGCTCATGCCCCAGGCGGCGGGACCTTCCGGCCGCCATTCATAAAAGGATGGCTGTGGCTCCTGGTCTCCTCGAACGAAGCTGGGATCTCTGAGGAACTGCGACAGCACGCCATGGCGCGCATAGACGCCGCCTTCGTCGAAGATCGTAGAGTGGTGCTGCGTGCTCGCCAGCTCTTCCGTTGCGCCGGTTTTCTGAATGTCCGCAGAGCCGCACGATCGACCGGTGAACGCAAAGAAATCGACGCCGATATTCTGCCCGACCGGGCCTGCGTGGCTTCTGCCGAATCCAAGGAGCGCAACGACGCAGTCGTTCGACTGACCCGGCGCAATGACGATCGGCGTCGTCGTATGCACGCCGTCAACGGCGATCCGAACGATGTCGCCGTCCGTCAGCGACAGCTGGCGGGCGCGTTTGGCCGATATCATCAGCGGATTGCCCCAGCTGATCTTGGTCAGCGGCCGGGGCAGTTCCTGGAGCCAGGGATTATCCGCGTAACGCCCGTCGAGGAGATAGGGATCGGGGCGAAGCAGCAGGACCGTCGCGCCTGTGGGCGGATCGGGAAGTCGCGCGCGCCCCGCAGCGTCGCGCAGCGGCCGTCGGCTCGGGGGACCGGCGCTACTGGGGATGACGCCTTGAGCCAGCGCGTCGGCCCAAGCTTCACTGCCGAGCTGATCCTTCCACGTCTGCCGCACGAGATCGAAGTCGCTCGGCGGATCAGGTCGAAGCAGCAGTCCCAATACGCGATGCGGGTCGACGCCCTGATAGAGGGGCAGCGCTTGCGGCTGCATGACGCTCGCCGTGCCGTCGAAAGCGCGCGCGTCGGTCCAGCCCTCCCAAGGATGAATCATCGGCGTGGCCCAGAGCGATGCGGCCGTTGTTTCGTTTGTCGTCGTGCTGAGGCAGAGGCTGAAATCCACGCGACCCAGAGCCTCCGCGAAGCCGAGAGCGCCCGGCGCGGCATAGGCCGGATTGCTGTCGATGATGAGCAGGGAGCTGACCCGACCCGCGCGCATATCTTCTACGAGCGCGCCGAGGGAGAGGGATTCGTCCGACGACGCGAGCATCGCGGACTCGAGCAGCGCGTAGGTGGCGTCGCGTCCGCCGAGCGCCTCGTTCATGGAGGATACGAGCGCATGCGCTTCCGGCGAGTGATCTGGTCCCAGGTGAATGAAGGCGCGGCCGCGATTGGCTTTGAGATCCGACGCGATCCTTTCGAGCCAGGGCGGACCTTCCACGCTCGGCCCGCCGAGCAGCGCGCCGGAGAGCGCAAGCAGGATCCGGTGGGATTCTCGCGGTCCGGCGATGAAGCGCTCATCGGCGACGACGCCGGTAAGCGACGGCGTGGCTTCTATCGCGTAAAGTCGGTTCATCTTCGCGCGCGTCGGATTGCGTCGCGCCGCAAATTCGCGCGCTATGCGCAGATGACCCGGCGCGGCGCTCAGGAGATCGCTGTCGATGGCCAGAATGACGTCGGCGTTCTTAAGTTGCGGCTTGAGTTCAAGACGCGCGCCATAGGCCAGCGCCATGCCTCCTTCGACGTTTTTGCGCCCGATCGCCTCCCAATGCAGCCAGCGAATCTGCGGATAGGAATCACGAAGCGCGCGGAGCTCCGCGCCCAGCGTCGGCGATGTCGAAGCGCCGGTCAGGATCACGAAGCCTGCGCCGCCAGTCGCCGCGAGTTTATCCCGCTGCTCGCCGAGGGCCTGCTCGAGCGCCGCTCGGCTTCGCGGGAGATTGCCTTGCGTCACGCCCCAGGAACGGCGCGGATCGTAGAAGTTGAGGAGTTCAGCCTGCGCCATCGGGCTCGTCGCGCCGAGGCTCGCCGGATGAAAGGGATTGCCTTCGACTTTGATTGGCCGTCCCATGAAATGTTTGATGACGGTTCCGGCGGCGTAGCCGCCCTCGATATGCGCGCTGCTGTAGTCGTCGGGCGCGCCCGGAACCATGCCCGGCGGCATGCGAACGGCGGGAGTGAGATGTCCTTCGGGCGCGCCGTCGCATCCGCCGAGGCCCGCGCCCGCGAGCGCCAATGAGGCGGCCATCAGCGCCAGCGCCTGCCGGCGATCGCGCGGCGCTGAAAGCGCTTCGCCCAGCATCGGGAATTCCCGCCCGACGCGCGACAGGAATTCCGCATCCCGCGCCAGTTCCTCCAGACTACGCCATTGCCCATTCACCTGTGACATATCGAACAGTCCGTCAGGTTTCTCTGCGGAACGCCATATTGGGCGAGCAGGAGTTCGGGCGCCGGCGTTGACTCGTTGCGCGTCCAGTCAGTGTCGTAGATCTTGTCCTTTGGCCTTAAATGCGGGCCAGGATCGCGATGGCAGTCGAGACAGAACTGCATCGTCAGCGATTTGGCCTTGTAGGTGAGCGCCATATTGGCCACGTCGCCGTGACAGCTCGAACAGCCGACCCCTTTGGCGATGTGAATGCTGTGGTTAAAGTAAACGTAGTCCGGAACGTCGGTGACCCGCCGCCAGACGACCGGCCGATTTTCCTTCAGACTGTTGCGCACCGGCTCCAACAGCGCGGCGTTGGTCCAGATCTGCGAATGGCAGCTCATGCAGGTATAAGTAGGGGGCATGCCTGCGTTGGCGGAAACTTCGACTCCGTTATGACAATAGCGGCAGTCGATCCCCAATCCGCTCACGTGATGTTGGTGGCTGAACGGGACCGGTTGGGCAGGCGCCCAATTCACGCGTCGCGCATAATCGCTGTGCGGCCAAAGCCAAATAGCGAGTAGAAAGGCCACGAGCGCCAGCCCCAGAATGAGGAGTGCAAGCGATGCCCAGAAATTCGCGGCGGGTCGAAAGACTGAGCCCATGAACCGCTCCGCTTCCGCCAACGCCTCGCTTGGCGGTGCGGCTAGATCCAAGCTTACAACTGGTTCAGCACGCGCCTGCGGCAAGCGCTCGACGATCGCATCGAAGCGTTCAGTGGGAACTCACAGTTTGGTCTGCGCACGTGCGAAACGCGCGAAGAGGCAGCTGGCGATCAATCCCAAAATCGCGAACAGGGCGACGGCCCAAAACACGCGATTGTGTCCGGCGGCCCCAGGCCACTCATCGAGCAGATAGCCCATCAGCGGCCCCATGAAAATGTCCGGAGCGAAGCCGACGACCGAGACGAAGCCCACCACGATCCCGGTATGCTCTACTGGAATTTGGGTGTCCTGCATGATCGCGAAATACAAGCCGCGCAGCCCGAATACCCCGGCGCCGCTGAGAACGATCGTCAAGAGGAACGCCCAAACCATGCCGGCTCCAAGGGCGCCGGAGGCGAGTATGAAACTGCCGGCTGCGAGCAGCGCGAAGCAGACGACCGTCATAATCGTCGCGCCAATACGCTCAGCAAGATAGCCGACGCCAATGGCCGCAAACGGTCGTATCCAGAGCGATGTGACGCCGGCCCGCGCTGAGTCCACCTCGTCAAGTCCGATGACCTGGTGCGCATACAACGAAAAGTCATCGATTGCTTTGAATCCGACATAGGCGCAGAGAATGATTGCCGCCTGAAGCCAGACGGATGGCATGGCGAACATGCGAGCGGCGCCGCTTATCGACATGTCGCTTGATGACGGCGCGTTGCGCTCCGGCAGCGCCAGCCAGATCAGCAGGGCGGCGGCGCAGGTCATCGCGGACAGCGCCACGATGATCAGTCGCAATGAGTCCGTGCGCTGTGCGAGACTTACCGTTTCGCCGTCTGTCGGCAGCGCCGCGGCGAAGAGAATCACCATGAACGACGCCATGACGGCGGCCAGCGCGCCTCTGCCGCCTTCGAGCAAGCCAAAGGCGCGGCTTTGTGAAGAGTCGAGCCCCCACTCACGCGTGGCGCGTATCAACGGCGCCCAGAAGAGGGCGATCGTGGTGACGCCCCAGTAGCCGTACAGCAGCGCAAGCGTCGATGGGGAAGGAATCGCCGTCATAACGGCGCCGCCGGCGGCGGTCGACGTCAATGCGACGATCAACATCGTGCGCGCCGGAAAACGATCAGCCAGCAGGCCGCCAAGTAAATACGCCGCCACTGCGATCACCCCGTAAACCGCATAAGCGGCGCCAAGTTCAAAATTGGTGAGGTGAAAGACTTCGAGAAGCGTCGGTCGGAAGACGCGCGCCAATACGAACGGCAGCAGAAAAACCGACTCGCCGGCGATGATCAGCGCTGCGAGCGCCAATGCTCGCCGGTGCGCTTGTGTCCCGCCAACAGTCATGCCGGGCATGGGCGAGCAGCATGTCCGGGCTTCGCCTCGAACAGAACGCCTCTGTGGCAGGGAGCGTGATTTTGCCGGCCCTCCTTCATGAGACGTCTGAGGCGCATCGCTTCGACCATAGGCTTGTCATTTTTCCCTAAGGCTCCAATTATTCGTTGTTTTGGGTCGGAAGCCAAAGCACATCGAGATTGCTTCCAGGCGTACGCTCCGCCGGCTTCGGCGGAGCGTCGAGGCGCGGCCCATGTATCGAAAAAGGAGATCGGAATGCGCTCTATCTTGATGGCGTTGGCGACGGCTGGGTTGTTTAGTCTGTTCCTAAGCGCGGCGCCCGCGACTGCAGCGCCGGCGAACGGCGCCGCAATCGGAGAAGCCACGGCGGTCTCGTCGATGGTTCAGGAGGCCAGGTGCCGCGTATGGCGGCGGTGCTGGCACGGTGCTTATAGCGGCCGTCGCTGCCGCGTGTGGCGCCGCTGCTGGTAGCAGGCCGCGCGCTCACCGGATTGGCGCCGCTTTGCTGCGATGGCGGGCGGCGCCGCCCTCTCGCCGGACGGGGTGGCCCAGGAGGCCGCCTCTCCCGTCATCATTGCTTGCGAGGCACCTGTAGTAAGTCGGCGGCAGACGAGCGCCGGTTGCGCATCTGTACAACGCATAAAGATCGTTTCGCGTTCTATAGCGAATGTAGGGGTGGATCAGATAGCGCCCGCTGCCATCGACGAAATTGCCGAAGCGATCGATGTCGCCTTTGACGGCGGGGTCCGAGTCGACGATCGCGTGTCGCAGCTTTTCGCCTTCGACAAAGTTTTCCGGCAATTGGTCGAACGGACCATCGAAATATGTATTCAGACGCGAATCTTCTTCGCGCACGCCTATCAGTATGCGGCGTTCGCGCCAATGATCGCGGTAGAACGCAAAGCCGGACCTTCGGCCGACGACAAGTCGATCCGTGCGCCGGGACCGGACCAATTCGTCTGCGCCGGCCGAACTCTCGTCGAGAACATAATGGAAGAGCTTTAGTCGTGAATTGTAGACGAGGTAGAATCGTATCCCCGATTCATCGATGATGGGTCCAAGAAATTCTTCATCGGGACCGACGGCGCTCGCAGGCGGCTGCGCCTTCGACAAATCCTCGAGCGCAAATATGACGCTCTTTGCGCCCTGCGAAACCCGATAGAGTAGGGGAGCGATCCGCTCCACTCTGACGCCCTGCGAAGCGCCGAGCGTCGTGTGATGGGCGTTGCCGGGCGCCGCCCACGCGCTCGGCTCCTGAAAATATTCGAAACGAAGTTCGCCGCGGTCACGATCGGCCGCCGGCAGGCGGATATTGCCTGAATAGCGGCTCCCATTGAGGAAGAAGCTGAAATAGTAATAATTCTCTGTCGGATAGACTCGAACTTGCTCTGGAAGAGCGCCGAGCACGAAGGCGAAGACGGCGATGGGGTCGTCGATGGCGAGCTCCGCCTTTCGCGTCACATCCTCGATTAGCGCCTCATTTGTGTAGAGTCTCGGAAGCCGCGCGTCTTGCGCGGCTGCTACTTCTGTCGTTGTGGCGGCGATCAGCGGCAGCAGTCCCAAGACCAATCGGAGTCGAATCGCCATCAACGCCGTTCCGCGGATGCCTGCGCTGCGCCACCATTGGGCCTCGCGATCCGGCGCACAACTGCAAAATGCCGTCGGCCTTGAACATTCTAACAGCGAAACGCCGGGCTCTGCGAGCACGCTAAACGCCGGAGCAGCTCCATTCCAGAGCGCCCGTCGCCGACGTTGATCGGTTGCGACAGCGACAAATCTCGAGAGCCAATTGCCCGAACAGCGGCGCGTCGCAGAAGCGCCGTCATGCGCCTCCTGACATGATGTCGTCCTCGGCGCGCGGCGTGCTGCGCGAGGCGTGGCCTCCCTTTTTGCCCGCCTGCGACGCAAGCTGGCGATCGATGGAAAAACTGCGCTTGGCCGCGCTGACGGCTAAGCCGCCCTTGCGTCCCGCAGTCGAGGCGAGTTCGGGATTCTTCGCGAAGCTGCGCTGTTCGCTCGGGACGCTCTTGCCGCCCTTGCGCGCAATTTCACGCCGTCGCTCCAGCGGCATCGACGCAAAACCTCTCCGTGACTTGTTGACCGCAGTGCCCATATGATTCGCTCCAGTTTCGCTCCAACTATTCTTCCGCACCTCCGAACTTGTAGAAGTTTGTTCAGTAACTCGGGAAGAAGGAAGCAAGGGGACGCCCGCCGCTCGCCGAAACGCACAGGCTGAGCAATGTTCATATTTCGCTGAGACTAGGCTGCTGCCAAGCTGGTAATCTTACGTAGAAATTGAATTTTTAGCGATATCAGAGTCAATCAGGGTTTTATTGGTCGCCGAATCGCACGCGATCCTCGGCCTTTCCTCTCGGCGCGCGCGTTGTTTCGCCGATGGCCTTACCGCATGATGAAATCACGACCAGGACTGGTCTGACCCAATCTCTTTTACGTAAGTCTACCAATTTTGCTTTACATGCGAGCGTGCTTCTATGGCTCTGTTGTCCAAACTCAAGTGAAACGCCGCCACGTCAGTGGCGGGCAAGCATTGCAGCAAGGCGCGCAAGAACGGCGGGAGCGTTCGATATGTCCATGTCGTGGTGTGCGGAGCGGTCGAGTCTCAAAGCTCACCAAGAGCTTTCCGGCGCTATGCTTTCTTTGAAGCAGAAGCGCCTGCTCGCGAGCTATCTGCTCAATCTGCGCAGGGGCGAGTGGTTCGTGTTCGAGATGATGGTCTCGGATATCCGACGGCTTCTGGACCTCGGCGCAGAGGCGCTGGCGACGGACGTGTTCCTCCTTCTCGGACTCTTCATGCGGGACCGTCCGCAATTGAATGGCCACGCCCAGCGCGCCCGCGCCTTCGAGAGCCTGTACCGAGGTCAATCGGCGCGTCGCACGATCGCTTCGCACTTTATGGCGGGCGAGGGGACGCGCGCCGAGGGCTCGATGGAGACGCAGAGCCACAACTAGCGAGGGACCACGGCCGCGCGTGGAAATTTCCCCGCGCGGCGTGAGCGTCGTCGCAGCCTCAGCGCCGCCCCTCTGCGAGCGAGCGACAATGCCCAGAAAAGCCGTCTGCGCGGCTGCAGCGGTTAAGCTTGTGGGCGGGTTCGTGGTGGGCTATCGCTTTACCAGCGCCGAGCGCCATTGCAGTCGGCGGCGGATGCGGCGTAATTTCCACGTCAGGTTATGCCAGTAGGGTGGCTTCGGTGGATGATGCTGGCCGCAATGTTCTTGGCGCCGGGCGGGGCGAACTCGAACGATTGCGAGCGGTCAGCGGATTGGCGGACACTCTCGCCCATGAAATCAATCAGCCCTTGACCGCGGCGAGCGCCTATCTGAGAGCCGCGCAACGCCTCACAGGCGGGCTCCCTAGGGAGTCGGTCGCGCCGATCGTCGACGCGCTCGACAAGGCTTCGGTGCAGATCATCCGGGCGGGGCAGGCGGTCCGTGGGCTGAGCGAGCTTGCCGCGCTGGGCGAGCCCGACAAGACGGATGTCCGGCTCAATTCTTTAATCGAGGAGACGCTCGACCTTATGGCCGCGGAAGCGGCCGAAGCCGGCGTCTCGATCAGCAAACGTCTGACGGAAGAAGACGACGGCATCGTCGCCGACCGGATCCAGATCAAGCATGTCCTGGTGAACCTTCTGCGAAACGCGATTGGGGCGATGCACGGATCCGCGCGACGCGAGCTGCTGATTTCCACAGCGACGGATGCTGCGGGAGCGATCCGATTTGAAATTCAGGATTCCGGCTGCGGGGTCGGCGAACGGGAGGACGCTGATCTGTTCGAGTTTTTTGCGACGCAGCAAAAAGGGGCCGGCATCGGGCTGCTCATTTCGCAGGCAATCGTAGAGGCGCATAATGGGCGCCTATGGGCTAAGGCCAACCCTGACGGGGGCGCTATATTCTCCTGTGATCTTCCGTTGCGAGGGCGAGAGTTCAACGGATGAACCCAGGAACGGTTTTTGTCGTCGACGACGACCCGGCGGTGCGCGACGCGCTTCAGTTTCTCCTCGAATCTGAAGGCTACGCCGTGTCGAGCTTTCCGTCCGCGCCATCCATGCTTTCGGCCGTCGGGCCGGAGAGCGCCGGGTGCGTGATCGCCGACGTTCGCATGCCGGAGGTGAGCGGACTTGATCTCATTCTCGAGATGAAAAACCGAAATCTTCGATTGCCGATCATCATCATCACGGGTCATGGCGACGTGCCGCTCGCCGTGGAGGCGATGAAGCGGGGCGCCGTGGATTTCCTGGAAAAGCCTTTCGACGACGATGCGCTTTTCGCAGCCGTCAAGCGGGCGCTGTCGCGGGACGCCGCCGAGCAGTCGCGCTATTCGGACGAGCGGCGGATGTCCGAAAGGTTCATGTCGCTGACGAAGCGAGAGCGAGAAATTCTTGAAAGGCTCGCTGAAGGCTACTCGAACAAAGTGATCGCCCATGATCTCGGCATCAGCGTGCGCACCGTCGAAGCGCACCGCGCCAATGTGATGGCCAAGATGCGCGTCAGAAACCTCGCGGAACTGGTCCGAATGGTCCTCAACGGGCGAGATGTTTTGGAGTCGGCGAGCGGCGCCGGGGACCGCGGCTCCCGAAAACCTGCGTCGCCAATCCTGCGTCGCGACTAGTTTCTGTTGGTAAGGACACGCATTGCCAATGTGCGTGGTTCGGTATTCAAATCCGGAAGACCGAGCGTAGAGGAGCAAATTGGTCATGAGAGAGCGGATCTCGCAAACGGATGCCGTCGAACAGAATGGCCGTCCCTTTGCCGCTCAGTCGGCGCCGCGCGTGGTCGTCATCGATGACGACAGGGATGTCGCCGATAGCCTGGCGATGCTGCTCGACTTGCTGGGATGCGACGTGAAGACGGCTTATACGGGAGCCGTGGGCGCTTCTCTTGTGGCGGAATTTCAGCCAACGATCGTCTTCCTGGACCTCGGCATGCCCGATATGAACGGCTACGAAACCGCACGCCGCATTCGCAGCGAGCCGGCCGGTCGGCAGGCGCAGCTTATCGCGCTTACCGGCTGGGGGCAGGACGTCGACAAAAAGCGCACCCGCGAGGCCGGCTTCGACCGTCATCTCGTCAAGCCCGCCGATATCGATATTTTGGAAGAAATCATCGCTGCCCATCGGGAAGACTGATCGCCCGAGCGGCCTAACGCCGCAGGTAGACCGGTTCGCTTAGAATATCTCCCCCCGCCTACGCAGTTCGCAGGGGCTTTTTTGCGCTTGTTTTATTTGCCTCAGCGCGCGCCGCTGCAAAGGACTTCCCAAAGCCGAAGCTTCAGCTCGGGCTTAGACATCGTCGTGGCTTAGCTGGATTCCGCACACACGCCAGCGTAGTAGTTCGAGAGGCGCGATCGGTCTGGGGCTCATCGGCCAGAATTCCAGGGAGCGATGCGACTTGGCGTGTCGGCGCAGACAGCTAAGGAAAGCTCGGACAGAGAGCGGGAAGCGCTCGAAGCTCGTGTTCGAGCGCTGCGGCGGCATCGATCCTTTCGACCCAATATCCGACCTGGACAGCCCAACGATCGCGAGCCCGCCCGGTCGAACGCGCCGGCCGCGGCCAATGTCTACTGGATAGCAAATGAATTTTTCAAACACGGACAGATTTTGGGTTGTAAATTGGTCGACAGATTGTGACGGGCGTTGCGCCTCCATCGACCCGCAGTGGCGAGGGATTACGGGTCAAAAACCCGAACGTGCGCTTGGCGAGGGATGGCTCGAAGCCGTCCACCAGGACGATCAGGAACAAGCGAGGACCCAGCTGGCGCGCGCGCGGCGGTCGGAGCGTTCGTTTCAGGTCATCGTAAGGCTTCGGCAGGCGGATGGCCAGTTCCGCTGGGCGCTGGCGGTCGGCGCGCCGCGCTATGATGCGCAAGGCGCATGTATCGGCCACAGCGGCGCCATCATCGATTTTCATGACCGGATAGCCGCTCAACGCGAACTCAGCGAAGCGCGGCAAAGGCTGGAAGCGGTGATGAACGCCGCGCCCGTTGGTCTCAGTTATTCCACCGATCCAAGCTGCGCCTTCATCACCGGCAACAAGGAACTCTTCACGCAGTTCGAGATTGACGCCTCGGACAATGCGTCCGCATCGGCTCCCGACCCGGGCGCCGCGGGACGTCGGATTCGCTATCTCAAGGATGGACGCGAACTGACGGAGTCGGAACTCCCTTTGCAGGTGGCGTCGCGTGAAGGTCGCGCCGTCCAACCGATCGAGATGGAAGTCGAATTGCCGAGTGGACGCCGATGGCGCCTGGAAGCATCGAGCGCGCCGATCGTTTCCCCCGATGGTGGGGTCCTTGGCGCCGTCGCCGTGACGGTCGACGTGACGGAAGGCAAGGAGCGGCTCGATGAATTACGCTTGAGCGAACAGCGCTTTCGCACGCTCTTTGAATCGAGCCGCGACGGAATCGTCACCGTCGACATGAGCGGACGCATCATCGAGGCGAATCCCGCATATCAGGAGATGCTCGGCTACACGCTCGAAGAGCTGAAGCGTCTCACCTACCAGGAGCTGACGCCGGAAGTCTGGCGCGAGATGGAAGCTGCGATCGTGCGGGAGCACATTCTTCCGCGCGGCGAATCCGCCGAATATGAGAAGGAATATATCCGCAAGGATGGACGCGTCTTTCCAATAAGCTTGCGCACCTGGGTCGTTACCGACGACCAGGGCCGGATCGTCGGCATGCGCGCGTTCGTGCGCGACATCACTGAACGCAAGGCGGCGGAGGCGGCGTTGCGCGACAATGAGCAGCGCATGCGTCGCTTTTACGACTCCGGCCTGTTGGGCGTCATCTATTGGAATGTGGCTGGCGCGGTCACCGACGCCAACGACAGGTTTTTGGAGATGGTCGGCTATACGCGCGCTGACCTCCAGGAAGGACGCATCAACTGGCTCGAACTGACGCCGCCGGAACTCCTGCATCTCGATGAAGCCGCCATTCGAGAAGTGAAGGCCACCGGCTTCAACGCTTCACCGTTCGAGAAGCAATTCTTCCATAGGAACGGTTCGCGCGTGCCGGTTATTGTCGCCGGCGCCATGCTCGATGAGGCGCGGTTCAATGGCGTGGCCTTCGTGCTGGACATCACGGAGCGCAAGCAGGCCGAGGCGGCGCTGCGCGCGAGCGAACGGCGCTTTCGCGCCATCTTCAACCAGCAGTATCAGTACAGCGCTTTGTTGAGCGCCGATGGACGCGTAATCGAAGTCAGCGAATCTGTCATTCACGGCACGGGCGTTCCTCGGGAGGAGATTGTAGGCAGGCCGCTGCTCGACGCTCCGTGGTGGCGAAACGTTCCGGATGCGCGCGCACGTTTGCAGGCGCAGTTCGACGAGGCGCGGGCGCGACCCAGCCCGTCACACGGCGAAGGGGCTTACGAGACGCGCGACGGCGCGCAGCGCTATGCGCTCAACACCGTGACCGCACTGCGCGACGAGTGGGGAGAAATCGAGTTTCTACTCGTCGAAGGCATCGACATCACGGAGCGCAAGCAAGCTGAACTGGCTCTGCGGGACAGCCAGCAGCAGCTTGCACTGGCGCTCGAAGCTGGCCAGCTGGGGTTCTGGGACTGGGACGTGCCCAGCGGCCGCGTCCAATTCGGCGGCCGCTGGGCGTCAATGCTGGGCTACGAGCGCAGCGAGATCGAGCCGCATCTCCGAGCCTGGGAGACGCTTATTCATCCGGACGAGAGGGAGGCGGTTGCGGCGAGAGTTTCCGCGCACCTGGAGGGGAGAACTGAATTCTACGAATGCGAGCACCGCTTGCGGCACAAAGACGGCTCCTGGCGGTGGATCCTCGACCGGGGCCAAGTGGTGGAGCGGGACGCTCAAGGGAAGCCGCTACGCGCCATCGGCACCCATGCCGACGTCACCTCGCGACATGAGGCCGAGGCGGGAGTGCGTGACAGCGAGGAGCGCTTTCGCGCGTCATTCGCCAACGCTTCGATCGGTTTCGCGATGAACGGACCGGACTATCAGTTCTTGGACGCCAACCCCGCCTATTGCGCCCTGACGGGTTACTCGCTCGAAGAACTTCGCGCTCACAAGGGTTCGGAACTGATCCATCCTGACGACTGGCCGGCCAATGAGGCCTTGGTCAAACGGATGGCCGTCGGCGAAATACCCGGCTTCGTCATCGAAAACCGCTATGTGCGCAAAACCGGCGAAGACATCTGGGTCCGCAAAAGCGTCTCGCTTATTCGTCACGCTGACGGGTCGCCGCGGTGGCTCATCACGCTGGTCGAGGACGTCACCGAGCGCAAGCAGGCCGAGGAGGCGCTGCAGCAAAGCCGCAACGACCTTGACCGCGCGCAGGAGGTCGGAAAGATCGGCTGGTGGCGTCTCGACGTCCGCCAGAACGTGCTGACCTGGTCGGACGAGAATTATCGCATCTTCGGCGTGCCCAAAGGAACGCCGCTGAGCTACGACATTTTTCTCTCGATGGTGCATCCCGACGACCGGGACTATGTCGATGCGCAATGGCAGGCGGCCCTGCGCGGCGAGCCTTACGACATCGAGCATCGCATCGTGTCCGGAGACGACGTCAAATGGGTGCGTGAAAAGGCCTATCTGGAATTTGACGCGGCCGGCGTGTACGCGGCGGCGCAATAATCGGCCATTGAGCGGCGCATATTGCGGCCGCGTGGCGGCGTAAAACCCGGCCAGTTTTAGGCTGACTTCCCGAACATTGATTCGGGAGGGCGGCCGGGGATGTTTGCGGTGGAGATTTACGCGGCGGTTCGACGCTTTGTTTTCATTGAGGGCAAGAGCCGGCGTGAGGCGGCGCGCGTGTTCGGACTGAGCCGGGACACGGTGGCGAAGATGTGCCGCTATTCGGCGCCGCCGGGTTACGTGCGCACCAAGGCTCCGGAGCGGCCGAAGCTGGGGCCGTTGCTTCCGGCGATCGACGCCATCCTGGACACCGACAAGATGGCGCCGCCGAAGCAGCGGCATACAGCGAAGCGGATTTTCGAACGGCTGCGGGATGAGCACGGCTTCGCCGGCGGCTACACCGTGGTGAAGGATTATGTGCGGCTGGCGCGCACGCGCTCGCGCGAGGTATTCGTGCCGCTCGCGCATCCGCCGGGTCATGCGCAGGTCGATTTTGGCGAATGCGTCGGCGTCATTGGCGGCGTGCGGATGAAGCTGCCTGTGTTCTGCTTCGACCTGCCGCAGTCGGACGCCTGCTTTATCAAGGCCTATGCGGCGGAGACGACGGAAGCTTTTCTCGACGGCCACGTCTCGGCCTTCGCGTTCTTTGGCGGCGTTCCGCTGTCGATCCTCTACGACAATCTCAAGATCGCCGTGGCGAAGATACTGGGCGGCGGCGAACGGCGGCGCACGCAGGCCTTTACCGAACTCGTCAGTCATTTTTTGTTCGACGACCGCTTCGGGCGTCCCGGCAAAGGCAATGACAAGGGGAAAGTAGAAGGGCTGGTAAAATATTCGCGGGCCAATTTTCTGACGCCCGTTCCGCATGCGCCGTCCATCGAAGCACTCAACGCCAGGCTCGCGGAGCGCTGCCGCGCTCGCCAGAACGAGCGCGCCGGCCGGCATCAGCAGACGATCGGCGAGAGGCTCGTCGCCGACATGGCCGCCTTTCGAGAACTTCCCGCCGCGCCGTTCGAGGCTTGCCACAAGGTCGCGACAAAGGTCTCGTCCCTGTCGCTCGTCCGCTATCGCACGAACGATTATTCGGTTCCCACAAAGTATGGCTTTCGCGACGTGCTGGCGAAAGGCTTCGTCGACGAGGTCGCCATTTTCTGCGACGGCGCCCTGATCGCCCGTCATGCGCGCAGCTACGCCCGCGACGATTTTATTTTTGAGCCGCGTCACTATCTAGCGTTGCTCGAGCAAAAGCCTGGCGCGCTGGATCAAGCGGCGCCCTTGCAGGGCTGGACGTTGCCCGAGACGCTCGCGCATCTGCGCCGACTTCTGGAAACGCGCATGGGCAAGCGCGGCAAGCGCGAGTTCATTCAGGTGCTGCGACTGACGGAAGTGTTTCCCGAAGCCGTCGTCATCGGCGCGGCGCTCGACGCCATAAGGCTGGGCGCCATCGGTTTCGACGCAGTCAAACAACTCGTCATCGCAAGAACTGAGAACAGGCCCGCGCGTCTCGATCTTTCCGCCTATCCCTACTTGCCGTCACTGAACGTCAAGACGACATCGCCCGCCGATTATCTCGCGCTCGTTTCCAGGGAGGCGGCATGACCACGTCCGCCTCTGCCGATATCCCTGCGCCGCCGCGGGTTTTGCTCGGCCATCATCTGCGGCAGCTCAAATTGCCGACGATCCTGCGGGAATACGAGAAGGTCGCCGCCGAGGCGGCGCGCGAAGGTCAGGATCACGTCCGATACCTTTTACGCCTCGTCGAACTCGAACTCATCGACCGCGAACGACGCATGGTCGAGCGGCGTATCCGCGCCGCGCGCCTCCCGGCGGTGAAAAGCTTCGACACATTCGACTTCGCCGCCATCCCATCGCTCAACAAACCGCTCGTTCTCGAACTCGCCCGTTGCGAATATATCGTCGCCCGCGACAACATCATCGCCCTCGGCAACAGCGGCACGGGCAAGACGCATGTCTGCCTGGCGCTCGGCCTCGCCGCCTGTCAACGGGGCCTTTCCGTCGCCTTCACGACAGCCGCCGGGCTCGTTCATCAACTGATGGAGGCGCGCGACGAAAAGCGTCTGCTCAGGCTCCAGGCGCAACTCGCCGCCGTCAAGCTGCTCATCGTCGACGAACTCGGCTATGTGCCACTGTCGCAGACCGGCGCCGAACTACTTTTCGAAGTGTTCAGCCAGCGCCACGAACTCGGATCGACGATCGTCACGTCCAATCTGCCGTTCGACGAATGGACGAGCGTCTTTGGTAATCAGCGTCTCACCGGCGCGCTGCTCGACCGCCTCACCCATCACGTCCACATTCTCGAGATGAACGGCGAGAGCTATCGGCTCAAGCAATCGAGGGCCCGGCGTCACAAGCAGCCGCAGCCCACCGCAGAGCAGACCATCGATCCCGATACCGGCGAAATCTCGCCGACGTAGCCAAAGAATTATTTCGCCGCCGACATGCAAAGGGGCCCGATCGGGCCCCTTTGCATGTCGGCCATCGCGACCAACTGGCCTGGTTTTACTCCGCCCCAATGGCAGGAAATCTCTCCGCCGTTGACAGGCGAAACGCAACGGCTGCGCGACGCGCTCGCGGAAGCGAACAAGGCCGAGCAGGACAGCATTGTGCAGGCCGAACTCGCCGAGGTCTACAAGGCGATCAAGAAGCGCGATTACGCGCGTGCGGCGAAGGCGGCGCGCGAGCTTCGCGTCAAATATCCAAACGATGAAGCGCCGCTGCTTGCGCTGATGGCCGCGTTGAGCGGCTCCCGTCGCGCGCAAGAAGCGGTTCGCGAAGCCGATTCGTTCATCAAGGACCATTCGCCGAGTTCGACATTGCTCGCGCAGCGCGGCTACAGCCGGCGCGCAAGCGGCGACCTGCGCGGCGCCATTGCGGACTTCGAGGCGGCGCTCGCCAAGCCGGGCGTCGAGCCCGCGCAAGAGAAGAGGTTGAAACTCGCGATCGCCGAGGCGCAGCGGGCAAATCAGCCGGGCGCCTCGCAGGCCGGCGGGGGCGCGCAGCAGACGCCCATGCAGCAGGCGCTCAATGACGGATACGACGCGCTCAAACTCGGGCGGCCGGACGCGGCTGTCCGCGCGGCGCAAGAGGCGCGTAGTCTCGATCCCGAGGCGGAAGAGCCCGTTCTCCTCCTGCTGACCGCGCTGCTTCGCCAGGGACGCAAGCCTGAGGCGCTTGCGGAAGCCAACCGCTATCTTGCGTCTGTCCCGCAAAGCGCTGCGGTTCTCGCCCAGCGCGGCTTCATGCGCCGTCAGTCCGGCGATGTCAGCGGCGCCGCCGCAGACTTCGAGCACGCGTTGAAATATGGCCTGCCGGCCGATCAGAAGCTCAATGTCGCGCGAGCGCTCAACGAAGCGCGCTACACGCTCGTCGCCGAAAAGGCGTTCAAGGCGGCGGCGGCGCAGGATTGGGCGAACGCCTTGCGCTACGCACAGGCGGCCGAAGCGTTCCCGGGCGCCAATGAAGCCGTTTTTCGTGTGACGATCGCCGCGCTTGCGGGGCTAGGCCGCACAGACGAGGCGCTGAGGAAGTCGAACGCGCTGATCGCGCGCGGCAAGGCCTCGGGCCAGGCCTATGCTCAGAGAGCCTATCTTCGTAAGACGCTCGGCGACGCCGACGGCGCCTATGCGGACTTCGTGACGGCGCTCGAACGCGGCGGTCTGCCGCCGGCGCAAAAGATCGCGGTGGAGCACGAAATCGCGACCGCAAAATCCCTTGCTTATGAAAAGCAGGGAGACCTGACGCAGGCGCGCGCCGAACTCGTCAACTTCACACAGAGCCACCCCGGCTATGCGCCCGGATGGGCGACGCTCGGCTATTTTTACGCGCGTCAAAAGGAATATGCGTCCGCGGTCGACGCCTACGAGCATAGCCTTGCGCTCGATCCGAAAGGCGAAGTGCTGCTGAGCGCGGGCTACGCGAGCGTCTATGTCGATCGTTCGAAAGAGTCGCAGTTCTTTCGGGAGGCGATCGACCGCTGGTCGGACGATCCTTCGCTCAGCGCGCGACCGGCGCGTGATCGGGAGGTGGTCAAGACGCAGATCGTCGAGGCGGATGCGAGCGTTCGCACCAATGTGGTGATGAGCGGCATCGCCGATCGTCGCAAACGCTGGGGCGGGCATCAGATGCAGCCGAGCTTCGAAACGGTCATGCGGTTCGATGGTCGGCACCTGCCTTACGTATTCGGTCTCGAAACTCTGATCGGCGGTTTCTGGTCCCAGGATCAGACACGCTTCACCGAGAGCTATTCGCGCCTCGGCCTGCGCCTTCGTCCGCTGGACGGCGTCAATTTTTCGGTCAGCGCGGAATGGCAGCACTATTTCACGCGCAACGCGCCTTTCAATCAGCTGGCCCTGTCATGGGGCTATGGCTATGGCGGCTTCGCCTATTCGAGCACCTCCAGCGCGGGAGCCGCTGGGGCGATCGAACCAACGGACCTGAGCTACCCCTATGAGACGACGTGGCAGCCGCTGACGAGCTTCGCGACCTACGGCACCTACAGGGCCGGCGAGCGCCGCTATCTGCAAAACGCGGTCGGTCTGCTCGGCTATTCCTATTGGAACGCCGACGCCCGCGTGGTGCTCGGCGCCGCGGCGATGGGAATGGCGACATATGACAGCGCGGACACCCGCCGGTTCGCCTTCGGGGCGGGTCCGGCGGTTGTCGCCCGCACATGGCTGGGCGGAGATTTCTATCGAGCCTTCGACGGAATCCTTACGCTCCAGATCGGCTATCTGTTCCCCTTCGGCGAGAGTCGCCGCCAAGGCGGCCTCAACGGAACGATCGCCATCACTTTCTGACGCGACGCGCGTCCGGGTCTGCAGATCTACTTTGCGATGCTTCCGCTGCGCGGCATCGTGACCACGACCGAATGGAAATAGACGGCGGCGTCTTCGGAATAGAATCCGACGAGCCCGCTGGCGTAGGGCCTCTCCCGGTCAGTGAAGGTGGTTAGCAGAACGCCGTCGACATACGCGGTAAGGGTCGTGGCGCTCGGGGAGGCGGACTGAACAATCTTGACGACGTAGCGATGTCCGATCGGGAAGGTTGGTTGATGTCCCGACGCCAGGAAGCGCTGAGCGCCGGGGTAAGCGGGGTCCGCTTTGCCGAGTTCCCAGCCATTCGGCTTGGGGATGAGATAATAGAAATGCGTGTTGTCGGCGTAGTCCCACAAGAGCCAGGCCACCTCCCATGGATTTGGCGCAGGTTGCCGCCGAAGCTGCTGCTCGGTGTGAAGCGCCGCTTCGATCGTAAAATTGCCGCGAAGGTCAACGGGCCATGACGGATGCGGGCCGTTGATCAGACCGGCGTGGGTCTCGTTCGCGGAAATCGACTCCTTGGGCCGTATGGAGAGCGAGCGGCCGTCGAACTGGCTGGCGACCGAATTCAGACCAAAGCCGTGATAGACGGACTTCCAATTGGGGGCGAGAATCGCGCCGTCTTCAATCCGGGTTTCGGGGGCGTGAGGAACCGCGCCGTCGAATGTCTCGGAAAGGACGATGTGGTCCGGAGTCACCGTCACCATGGCGCGATGCGACGTGGACGCCGGGCCGCTCTTGCATCTGATCGTGTAGGTCGTCGTTCGCGTCGGGCGCACAGGGATAGCGCCCGAGACGCCGCGGACCACGAAGCGGGGATCGTGCGGGCGGCTCGAACCCTTGCAGAAGTCGGCGTGCGCCGCGGAAAATGCGAGAGTCGCCGATTGACCTGGATTGATCATCGTCGGCCTCGCCGACAGCGTAGCGACCGGAGCTTTCCCCGTCACCTGCATGCGCGTCGACGCTTCCTCAGCGGCGGCGGCCGTCATTGAGATCGACGCCAGAGCGATGGATCTCACCAAAAACGCCCATGTCATTGAAGCCCAGCCACGGATGGCCCCACTCGCAAAAACACGCATCTACCCGTAGACGAACCGCCTCTCTTGCCGACCGCGAGCCTCACGAAGCTGTGCGGCCCTCCTGCAGACACTCCGCCGGGGTCCACTGGTATACCTCATAGCCGTCGACCACCTTGCCTGCGTCGCAGAAGCCGCCGCGCTGCTGCACCGGCTCGATGATCTGCTTGGCGCAAGCGATCGTGCCGGGCAGCGCATATTTCTGCATATGGCCGGCGATATCGATGACGCGATCGCTCATTTCCTCCATCGGCGTCTGCTCGTCGTAATAGACGTGGCCGGCGTTGACGCCGCAGCGCACCGTGAAATCCGACTTGATCATTTTCACATTCGCATTGAACGCCTCGAGGCCGCTGATCACTTCCTTGGCGGCCTTCAGCGCTGCGTCGATCGTGGGAAAACAGGCCATGACGCCGTCCGGCGTCCACGCCGCTTTCAGCGACCCGTTGGCGCGGAGTTTGCTGTCGACCAGATTTTTGTATTCATAGAAATCATGCTCAATGAATGTTTTATCCTCGCCGAGTTTCATCTTGGTCGAGTCAACCACGTCGATGGCGAGGAAAGCGAGGTCGCGCCCCATCGATTCCAACTGGCGCTTGGCTTCCGCCATGACCTTGAGCAACTCGGCGCGGCTCTTGGCGTTGCGCGCGTCCATCGTCTTCATCTTTTCCTTGACCGGCGCGAGCACCCGTTCGTCGGCCCCCGCGGGGGCTGCGGATTTCAGAGCCTCGAAATCACGCTGCAGCGCGGTGCGGTAGATGGCGGCCGAGACCTTGCGGCGCAGATTGTCGACCCACATGCGCGCAGCCAGAATCCCGGCGACGATGAACCAACGCGCCAGCTCATGGCCCTTGAAGTTGGTCGGGATTATCGATTTGACCCAGCGGATCATCCGCGCGTCAAAGATCTCGACCTGCTCAATCCACCAGTATGAATTCGCATGTTTGAAGTAATGCGTGACGAGCGGCAGCAGGACGAGCGCCAGCGCGACGAGCAGGAGGGCGTTCAGCAGCCCCAGGAAGAATCTGGCCAGCCTCAGTGGGAGCGGAGATTCCGCATTGCGGGAATTTGCCATGAGCTTCTTTCAATCGAGCGTCGCCTGACGCGCGCCAGCGTTATCGCACGCACAAATCGATTCGCGCAATTCTGACCGACCGTCGACGGAAGCAAAGGAATACAATAAAACAAGTCCTTTGGCGTCCCGGTCCCGGCCCTCGCATGTCGCCGGCCAGCAACGCCGGCGTTCAACTCAAGCGCATGCACGATGAAAAGGTCTTCGTCGCAAACGCCTCGCGCGAGTTCATCGCCGAAACACATCTCAGGCTTTTCGGACGCGCCGGGGAGGAAATTTTTACGCACAGCGCTTTGGCTGCGCGACGCGGCCTTGCCGCCTCGGCCTCTTGGAAATCAAAGTCGGAAGGTTCGCGGGCGATCCGCCAGCACAACGGATTGATGCTCAGTCTCGCCGGCTGTCTGATGGAGGCGGGGCCTGGATCGATACACAGCGGCATGCCGCTAACGCCCGAAAGACCCGCCTCCCTTAATGATGCGCAGCTGCAGGTCTCGGGCGCGCGCTTTTGTCGGAACGCGAACTCAATAGTAATACGGCGGCGGAGGCGGCGGAGGCGCAGTCAGCGCGCCTGCCGCGGCGCCGCCCGCAGCGCCGATCGCGGCGCCGGCGAGAGTTCCACCGGCTCTTCCGCCAGAGGCGAGTGCGCCGATACCGGCGCCGCCAAGCCCGCCAATAGCGGCGCCGCCGAGCGCGCGCTCCTGGGGCGTGTAACAGCCGGCAAGGGAAAGTGTGGCCGCTGCGACAAGCGCAACGCATGCAAACGATTTCATCAGAGTTCCTCCCGGGGGCGGATCAACCGAGCAGAGTTGATCAATAGGGCTAAAAGTTGATCGCGCTTCAGCATGGCGGACGCCGCGCGAGGACTGTTCAGCCAAACCTGTTCAGATAAGGCGCCGGCCTTCGCCGTTTGAGACGAAGGCCGGAGCGACGTTCGCCGAGATCCTCAGCAGACCCACATCCACTGCCCATACCACCGCCAGCAGGCCCCGTAGCCGCCGCCATAGCCGCCATAGCCGCCCCATCCTCGGCGGCCCCAACCGCCGCCCCATCCTCCGCCGCGGCCCCAGCCGCCTCCCCAGCCGCCGCCGTGACCCCATCCGCCGCCGCGGCCCCAACCGCCGCCCCAGCCGCCATGATGACCGCCGCCGCCCCAGCCGCCGCCATGACCATCCCAGGCCACAGCGGCAGTCGAAAGCGTCAAGGAGGCGGCCAAAGTCGTAACGAGAGACAGTTTGCGCAACATGCTGATCTCCTTCTGCCCCTTGCGATTCATTCCCATCGAGCCACTGAATGCTGGCTGAATGAAGAGGCGCTTTCGCCTCGACGCCATTGCGCGCAGCGACTCTGCGTAGACTTGTTGTGTGTGCTCGCGCATTTCCACGCCCAAGCGGTTTGCGCGATTCTCGGCCATGGCGTCATGCGCTCGGAGGGCGCTTTTGACGGGATTCCAGCAGGCGGAAATCTTTATGAAAAAGCAGACAGACCAGCTCGACGGCGGGACTTTCGAAGCAATTCGAACGTTTGCAGGCGAGGCGAAGGCAGGAGAGGTTGCATCGATGCGCGAGGCGTTCAAGCGCCAGGCCGATCTCTTTCGGCGTAATGGCGATGACGGTCGCGCCGCATTTTGGGACGCGCTGGCGAATAGGATCGCCAAGGCGGCTGATCCATCAGATCGGCAAGCGGGTGAAGCTAAGGCTTCATCTCCTGCAAGCGCCTGGATATACAAACCGGCCACGCGGTGAATATAACGATGCGCATTATCCGCTAGGGAACGCGCGAGGGTTTGATGACGGTAGTGGTGAAAGACAGCAATGGCGCAGCGCTCAAGGACGGCGATTCCGTGACCTTGATAAAGGATCTGAAGGTCAAGGGCTCATCCGTCGTCTTGAAGCGCGGGACCCTGATCAAAAACATCCGTCTCACCGATGATCCCGCCGAGATCGATTGCCGCGCCGAGAAGGTGAAAGGGCTCGTGCTGCGTACGGAATTCGTCAGGAAAGCCTAGGGTCAGGACCTGTCAAATTCGACTGAGGCGCGTTCACAAGGGCGCGCTCGGCCGCCTGTCGCAGACGATCAGCTTCGCCCCAGCATCCCGCGTTAGGGGCGCGCTCGCAGCGCGCATGCGGGGGCGCTCGTTCAGTTGGGCTATTCCGACAGAGTGACCGTTGCGGTCACTCAGAGGCAGTTTGTCGCCGGGCGCTAAGCCTTGGTCCAATAGGTCCGCGGCGACGGCGATCAGAATGTTGGCGAGCTCCTGACTTCGCGAGACTGAATCTCCGCCAAGCGCCGCCGTGCTACATTCGATTGTGATCTGGAAATGCATGAGGAAAGACTCTCAATAATTCAGACGACGCAATGGGCCCGGCGTTAGGCGCGAGCGCCACAATTAGCTCTCTTCGAGAAGAATTACAATCGATCGTCCCATCGCGTCATGTCGCAAAGCGCTTTGAAATGCCTGCTCGTGCAGGATTTCTTCACGATACGAGCGGTTTAACCAAGTCGTCGCGCCCTCTCGCTCGAATGCAGTCGCTTCGACCTGTTCGATATGCGCAGAATACGAACTGAAGCGACAGTCAACCACGGCGACTTGTGAGTTCGACGGCGCCGCGCTGTAGGACATAGGCGGCGCCGATTTCGTTTTTGCGAGCTGCGCGAGCGGGGCGCTCCGGCCGGAATCAGCACTCCAGCACTTTTTTTATCAAATTGAAACCTGCGTCGAATTTCAGATCGTACATCTTGTCGTCGCTGCACCGAGCGTCGTCGACTTCGTAGCCTCCGTCATCGAACTCCATCTCGCCGCCTGTGCAGCCTTGAGCCGTCATAACCGACTGCAGTTTCATTCTCTCCTCTTCGGTAAGCGGACGATCGGCCAGCGCTGGCGCGAGGGTCAACAAAGAAGGCGCTCGACGCAAAAAGCAGATTTCGCATTGCTCAATCCCTTGATGAGAATCGTGGCTGCCGAGAATAGCCCCTCGACAAGCCAATGGTTCCGAGTGAGGAATTCAGCGCCGCGCGTCGATCGCGCGAAGGGGCGTCGACTGTAGGGCCGGTCGCTAAACGTCCGACAGTCTTTTGCGGATCCGGTCTTCCGCCTCAGAAATCTCGGGAGTCAATGCATCGCCAAAGTCGGCCGCTTCATAGAGCGGGCGTATTTCGATCTCGCTCGGGCCGGGCATGGGATTGGGGCATCGCTTCACCCATTCGACCGCTTCGGCCATATCCCTCACCTCCCAGACCCAATAGCCGGCGACCAGCTCGGTCGTCTCTTCGAACGGGCCGTCATAGACGGTTCGCTCGGCGCCATTGAACGCCACCCGCTTACCGCTTGAGGAGGGCTGCAGGCCCTCGCCGGCGAGCATGACGCCGGCGTTGACCAGCTCCTCGTTGAACTTTGTCATCGCCTCCAGGAGCTCGGTCGACGGCAGGAGGCCGGACTCGCTTTCCAGCGTGGCTTTCACGAGAACCATGACGCGCATGGACTGTCTCCTCGGTTCGCTGTCGGTTCTGCCCGCGTCGACGCGCCGCGATGTAGAAGTTGAGAAGAGGCCTCGAACCTCGAAGTCCCGGCTTTTGAGAGCGGCGCGGAAAGCGCGCTCTCGCGAGAGAGGCGAGGGGGCAGGATATCGCATACAGCCGGCAAGGAAGGAGGTCGCGCCCGACGCCAGTTAATACTTTTCGTTCACGCGGGCAATGAGTTCCTTAATCTCTGGCGCGTCATAGCGACCAATCGTGCGCCGAGCCTTCCCGCATCGGCCCTGCGCTGAACATAGGCTCGGTCCTCATCAAGTAGAATGTATAACATAATACGACGCTTATACGCTCGGCCGGCGCCAGTCTCCCGGTCCCGCACGCGCGGCTTCCGCACGGCGAGGAGGCCAATGCCGGTCATGATCTCTCGCTCGGGCAGGCGACCGTGGCGCACCACGCGCCGATGCCCATCCCTGGTCTTGAGATCGGCATGTTTGGTCAAAAACTCGGCCAACCCGTGGCCTTCCTCCCGCGACAAGGATTTGGCTCCGCTTACTCGCTCCTGGCGGGCGTGACCCCTTGCCACTGAGCCGGGTTAGCCGCCTGCTGTCCTGGCGGCGCGGGCAAGACCGACAGGGTGACAAAGAACCTCAAAGAGGCAAGCCGGCGGAGCTGGAGGACGAGCAGGCCAGGGGCGCAGGCGCGAAGAAGCCGTGGCGGATTGACCTGGCTCCGATTTCAGAGAGAGACCTGGGAGAACGCTGGTATTTTCCCTATTTTTGACGTGGAGAACGGTTTAGGCATGATTAGAAGCCAGTCGCCCACGCTTTTCTCGGAGACAGATTTGGCTCGACATGGCTCGCGACGCGACTTTTTGCGGCCGACCCCGGGATCGCCCCTTCGCGCTTCGCCTGCGATGTGCAACCGTCGGGATCCCTCCTGACCATCGGAAAAATTCATGAGTTTAAATCGTTTCGGCGCTCCGCTGGCCGCCGCGTTCGCCCTTGCGGGCTGCATGTCCACGGGCGGCGACGCCGGTGGGCAGGGGCATAGCCGCCCGCTCGACGTATTCTACGTGACCGACCGTGCGCGCGCCGCCCGTGAGGACGGCAGCCTCTCCTATGGCGCGGAGCGCTCGTACAATCTCGCCTATGGCGCAGTGGAGGTGAGCAGTTCCGAGGCCGCGAGCGCTGTCGTCGCGCCGCCCGGCGAGATCGGCCGCTTTCCCGCGACGCCCTATCCGCTGGAGAAGGTCGCCGGCGGCGTCAGGCGCAAATCCGACACCGTCGCCGCGCATGAGCGTTCGGTCGCCGAGTTGCAGTCGGCGCTGCGGACGCGCGTCGCGCAGACCCTTCGCAAGGAGGTCGTCGTCTTCGTTCACGGCTATAACAACAGTTTCGAGGACGCCGTGAAATCCGCCGCGCAGATCTGCGGGGATCTCGGCCCGCAGGACTTCACTTGCGTCGCGTTGACCTGGCCGGCGGGCGGCTCGGGCGGCATCCTTATGGGCTATAATGTGGACCGCGAGTCCGGCGAATTTTCCATCACCGACATCCGCAAGGCCATCCGCATCATCGCCGACACGCCGGGCGTGCGGCGGCTGCATTTCGTCGCGCATAGCCGCGGCACGGATGTGCTCACGACCGCGCTCCAGCATCTCGCCATCGAGGCCTATGTCACGCAGCAATCCCTATCGACGCGATTCAAGGTCGCCAATATCATTCTCGCGGCGCCCGACATGGACATCGATGTGGCTTTTGCGCGATTGATGGCCGTGCCGTCCGACCCGGACATGCAGTTCGGGCGCGCGCCGCAGCGCAGCGTCGTCTTCAAAACCGGCGACATGCATTACACGGTCTACTCCTCGGCCGGCGATCGTGCGCTGGGTCTGTCAAAAATGCTGTTCGGTAGCCAACTGCGGCTGGGCCTCCTCGATGCGCGCTCCGACCCGAGCGAGATCAAAATCGCGCCGCATGTCGCCGGCGTCGCCGACTTCATCTCGGTGCAGGGCGGCGGCTGGATCGGCCACAGCTATTTCCTGTCGGACGCGACTGTACGCGCCGACCTCACCGCGCTGATTCGGGATGGCAAGATGCCGGGCGAAGACGGCCGGCCGGCCGTAGAGGTGAATCGGCCATTCTGGTATTTGCCGGATCGGGTCCAGACGGCAAAATGAGGCGATGCGGGACGCATCGAGGAGGAAAGTCTAATGCAGAAGCTGATATTTGCGCTGGCGCTGTGAGGCGCGCTAGCGCCTTCGCTGTCGGAAGCGCACGTAAAGATCGACACGATCAAGATCACCTGCGGGGAAATTCTCGCTATGTCGCCCGAAGGTAAGAACGACTTTCCAGCCTTTACGAGTGGATGGCTCTCACAGAAAAGTGGGCCCACACTTGCGGATATGACGGAGCCTACAATGCCCACCAGGCGCGATGTGCTTTCTTCCGCTACGACCATGCTTACTGCGACATTGATGCCGGCCTTCGCGGGCTCGGCAGATGCGGCTCAAAAGCAAAAAGTGTCGGGGCCGGCGGTTCAACGTCTGCGTTCCAAGCGGCCGAACATTCTTTTCATCTTCACGGATCAAGAGCGCTATTGCCCGAAATGGCCCAGCGGTCTCTCTCTGCCTGCACATGAGGCGCTACAAAGACGAGGCGTCACCTTTAAAAAGCATTATTGTCCGGCGACCATGTGCACATCTTCGCGAAGCGTCATGATGACCGGGCTTACGACGCCAGACAACGGCATGTTCGAAAATACCGATGCGCCCTATGTCGGCAGCCTTTCTCCGAAAATTCCCACCTTCGGACACATGTTGCGAAAGGCAGGCTATTATACGGCCTATAAAGGCAAATGGCACCTCAGCCGAAAGATCGACGCCGAGGAAGCCGATCGCCTCTTTACGCGCGAGATGGATGAATACGGGTTCTCGGATTTCTTTGGTCCAGGTGACATTATCGGACACACGCTCGGCGGCTACCACTTCGATCATCTCATCGCGGGCAGCGCGGTTACTTGGCTACGACGGCATGGACAACCGCTCTCCGATGATGGAAAGCCCTGGGCTTTAACGGTTGGTCTCGTTAATCCCCACGACGTGATGTATTTCAACACGGACGCGCCCGGACAATCCGTTCAGGATGGCGGATTCCTGATGATGCACGCGGCACGCGCGCCCAATCATCCTCTTTATCAGGCGAGTTGGCACGTTCCGCTGCCGGAAAGCTTGTCGGAGCCGCTCGATGCGCCAGGCCGCCCTAAGGCGCATGGCGAATTCCAAAAAGTGTGGAATTACGTGCTCGGTCACGTTCCTCCGGAACAAGACCGCTGGCGCCGCTTTACCGATTATTACGTCAACTGCATTCGCAGCGTCGACATGCAAGTCGAGGTCGTTTTGAAGGAGCTCGACTCGCTCGGCCTGTCGGACAATACGATCATTGTCTTTACCTCGGATCACGGCGAAGCTGCCGGCGCGCACGGCCTGCGAGGCAAGGGGCCTTTCGCATATGAAGAGGCCATCCATCTGCCGCTCTACATCGTGCATCCGGATGTAAAAGGTGGGCAGGATTGCAGGGCTCTGACCAGCCACATCGACTTCGCGCCTACGCTTCTGTCGATGGCCGGCGTCGAAGCTGGAAAGCGTGGAGACTATGCGGGTCGCCAGTTGCCTGGAAAAGATATGACTCCAGCGCTATCGAACCCGCGCGCCGCCGAGACACATTCCATCCGTGACAGCGTGCTCTTCACATACAGCGGCCTTGGAACGAACGACCATGAGGTGTATCGCATCAATGCAGAAGCAAAAATGGCCGGCAAAAGGCCCGTCGTCGAGCTCCTGAAAGCTGGATACAGGCCGGACATGAAGAAGCGCGGTAGCCTGCGCACCGTCTTCGACGGGCGCTATAAATTTTCGCGCTATTTCGCGCCCGTGGACCACAATAAGCCCAAGACAATCGACGAGCTTTTTGACTGGAATGACGTTGAACTCTTCGACCTTGAATCCGATCCGCGCGAGGTCAAGAACCTAGCCGCAGACCGGAAGGCCAATGCTGATTTGATAACGACGATGAGCGGCAAGCTGGAAGCGATCATCAAGGATGAAATCGGCGTCGACGACGGGCGAGAACTGCCGCATATCCCCACCGTCGACTGGAGGATAAAGAGGGTGGACTTGTAGCAGTCTCGCTTACCTCTCTCTCGCAATCCAGAGTCTCGATTGTTTCATCACATGAACGCGCATGTGTTCTTGCCGCGCTGCTGGATACCAGCAGGGGAGCGATGGTGAGATCATTCGGCGAAGCGCAGATCTGCAATGAAATGAATTTCAGTTTCAGATGCTACGCCGACGATCCTTCTGAAGGGGTTTATTTGTTTTTGTCGGCCTTCAGGACGAAATCAATCGCCTGGATGATTTTCTTATCCGGGTTCGCCTTACAGTGAACGATGACCTCGTGAATGCCTTCCTTAACGCGCGGCACGTTAATAGCGTGCTTCTTGGCCAAACCGTTGTACCAGCCGCTATACCAAACACCAAGGAAGTCGGCGTCTTCCTGGAAGGTTCCCGCAAGCTGCGCACAGGTCAGTTTCTGCACGTCGATATAGCCCTTCTCGTCCGCGTACGCGGAGAGCCGCGTCTGAGCTTGCGCGGCGCTGGCTACAAAAATGGCGAAGCCTGCGGCGAGTATCGGCTTCATTGTTTCTCCTCCCTAGCTTCCCGGCGAACGAAAGGCCGTTTTTGAACTGCAATTCGTCAGATCAGATCCGATTTCTGGTGCAAGCATCCTTGAATTTGGGGTCGTTGACAATAGGGAGTCCGCGTGGAGAACGCCACGCGGAGGCGCAAAATCTCGGGCAGCGTCAGAAGCGCTGTTCCCACAATGGAATAGCCAAACTGCCGTTCATCTCGAACATGCTTCTCTCGTGCTTCGGTTCGAACACGCCTCGCGCCCGCGCCTTAACTTGGACGCCAAAAAGGAGCCGTCGGAGTTCGGTGATCACAGAATTACGCGGACGAATTATGGTTGCTTGAAATGGTTCACAGGCCCGCCAATTTGTTGAAGAGCCTTTGGGCTAGTTCAGCAATCGGATACTTAAAAAGAAATAGAGGCATCATCGGCAACAGTCCCGCTGCCGCGACTGCTATCGACAGACGCGTGCTTACTGGAGCCCAGCGCATATTTCGTATGATCCCGACGCTACTCGCTAAATCAGCCAGGGTTTGCAGATCAGGCATGCCGAGCAAGGGTTCTGCCGGAGCAGGACCGCCGCTCAGCCATTTCTTCTCAAAGTCGTTCACGTAACGGGCGGCGAACACCGTATAGTCTCTTAAGCCCTTCTCCTGGCAGGCTCTGAGCTTGAAGATGAAGATGAAGGGAGGCAGAAATATCAGCATCAATTCCAGGATCAATGTTAGGGCAAGCGCCGGATAGATCACCTCGAAGACCGTTTCGCCTGATGAGATCTCCTCGGCGAACGAAGCGGAAACCACCGTTGAAATCGCGAGAACGAGCACGGTAAAGTGGGTCTGCACAACTTCAAGATAGCCGAGCCCTGCAACGCTATCAGGATGAATGGGCGTGAGATGGAGATCCAGTTTCGCCAAACGCCAGAGGAAGTAACACCAGAGGGCGACTCGCCACAGCCAACGAAACACCAGGAAGCGAAAAAGCGGCAGGCAAATGGTCCAGTACCATAGTCCCGCTAAAGGGAGTTCGCTCAAGGTTCGTGTTGAGTCGAGTGCGGCCGTTTTTCCCGGCAAGTGCATCTGAACCGCAAATAACGATAGGGCTGCCGCGGCAATTAGGCATATCGCTTCCGGCAACCAAGCTTCTTTCCAACGGTCGATGCGTGCAATATCGGCTACCAGAGTCGGCATTGCATCGTGGGGCACTGCCCCCGAACGCACGGTTGTGACGACAAAGGCGCGGAAGTGGGGCTCCAGCGACGATTCGCCTAAGAAGAGCAGTGGAATGACCACTAGCAAGCGAACATTTTCAGCAATCGTGGAGAGGGAAAACAAGCTGCCGCCGACACCCTCCAACAACGCCAACGCCAATAAGACTGACCATGCAGTCAACCCGATCGTCAACCCCAACATAAAGCTGTTCGATTCTCCGCGGACGAGGCCTAAGCGCCGCCCCAGCCGGTAAAGTGGGCCGCCCTGCAGGGAGAATTTTGCAACTCCGTCAAACGCTTCGGGATCTAGCGCCGAGTTCGCTTCCATATTTTATAACCGAATCCGCTACGATTGATAACTCTGCTTCAGCGCAACGCATCATGTCACTACGCGGCTGGCCGATCAAATCGGCGAGGCGTTGGAGCGCTTTCCAGGAGAGGTGCTGTGCGAAGCGTCCGCACATGGCGCGCGTGCAGCAGGCCGCGCAATGATGTGGAGAAGGTCGTTTGCGAAAAGCAACATCAGGGTGGACTGAGCGGTCCGGCCTAGATCTTACGCGACACGCCGGAACGTGCTGAATTGAAACCTGTGCACTATGCGCCACGGCGGCTCATGCTGATGACGGCGACTGTCGATAAGCGCGAAGTCGTCGCCGAATACGCCGACAAAGCTCGCTCTGCGCATCAAGGATAGGCCGCGACGGGCTGGCGGCGCTGCTTGAAGCGGCGAACGCTGGGGCGTTTTAACGTAGTCATCGTCGAGGCGCTCGATCGTCTCGCGCGCGATATGGCAGACCTCGCCAGCATTCACAAACAACTATCGTTCATCGACGTCAAAATTATCAGCGTGCATGAGGGAGTCGCCGACACTGTCGACATCGGCCGCGTGGTCTCGTTTGCCAGTTCTTCCGCGAAGATGGGGTCAAGAAAATCAGGCCTGGCATGGCGGGCGTCGTGCGCGGGGGGCCGCAGCGCTGGTGGGTGCGGCTATTGCTATCGGCCAACGCCCGGTAAATTGGCGAGCTTGAAATTGTCGCCGAGGCGGCGGAGATCGTTTGGCGCATCTTTTCCGAATGTGGCGAAAAAATCGCCGCGCGCCATTGCGGTCGGCTTGAACCGCGACGGGAGTGCGCCGAGTTCGAGGATTTTGCGTTGGACGACGCTCGGTTTTCTGCGGAAGGCCGCGCACTGTTCGCGGCGCTTCTGTCGAAAGTGGTCCTCGAACCTACGACCAAAAGTCCCGTGACGCGCGAAGAGCAGCTGCCCCTGAAGATCGGAATCCGTCTCACGCCGCTCATGGCGCTGAACAAGCAGGAGTATTTCACAGATGAGGAAAAACAGTCGATGATCGAACAATATTTTTGGGGGGAAAGATGGTAGCGGAGGTTCGCTACTGCCGTTCCCCCCGACTGAACTCGTTGGCCTTTACCCTTTCGATGGCGTTGTCCCTCAGAGGACTGAAGGTGCAGCAGGCAAGTGAACGACCTTCCGGCCTTCTGAATGGCCCTGCCGAAAAGGCAAGGCCATTCAGTGCGGTCACGCCGCCGACGGCCAGACGCGGCTCTGAAAGATCTCGTCGACCGGCGTGTAAAAGACGTGGTTCGCATAATTGCTGATCGTCTTGACGCTGATGGCGAGGATGATTCCGAGAATATTTCTCTCGCTGTATCCCGCAGAGAAAAATGTTTGTGCCTCGGCCTCGTTTGGACGCCCTCGCTTTTCGAGCATGATCCGCGTGAACTCAGCGAGCGCCCCCAACTTGACGTTTGGAATTGGCCGGCCGTCGCGGATGGCGTCTGTCACTGCGGGCGGAACCTTCGACATCTTGTCGGCGACAAAGCTGTGCGCCGCCATGCAGTAGTGGCATTCGTTCCAGCGGCTGATGACGAGAAAGATCACCTCTTGCTCGACGGGAGTGAATCCGCATTCCTGACGAAAGGCCGCATAGCCGGAGGAATAGGCTTCGTATAGCGCCGGCTCATTGGCCATGGCGCCGTACATTTTTGGCGTGAACCCCATTTGTCTTTTGGCGGATTCGAGCAGGTTCCGGGCTTTTCCCGTCGCCGTCTCGATCGTGAGGAAGGGGAGGTCCTTGATTCGATATGTGTTCCTCATTGAGTTCTCTCCCCGATTAACGATTCGCCAGACGACGAAGATCGGCGTCCGTCATGGGCCGGCCGCCGACCCCCCAGGCGCCGGGGGCCACGTCCTCGACGATGACCCAGGTCACATCCCTCAGGCCCTCGCCTTCCACGGCCAGAACAGCCTCCGTCACCTTCGAGATGAGTTCCTTCTTCTGATCGGACGTCAGATAGCCGCCGATTCCCTTGATGTTGACGAGTGGCATGTCGCTGCTCCTTCGGTTTAGCGTCGATGGAGCAATATCCACAGGTAATTGCAATTTGTGCAAGTAGGCACTAATAATAGCGATAGTGTCTGTTTTGATACCATTGGAGCCGGCATGAGGAAACAGCGACATCAAACCTACACATGCTGCCCTCTCGAAGCGGCGCTGGACGTCATGGGAAGCAAATGGAAGGCGACGATTCTCTTTCGCCTTCTCGATGGCACAAGGCGTTTCAATGAACTTCGCAGGCTTATGCCGAATGTTACGCAGAGGATGCTGACCCTTCAGCTACGCGAACTCGAAGCCGACGGCATGATCCTGCGTAAGGTTTTCGCCGAGGTGCCTCCCAAGGTGGAATACTCTCTGTCCGATCTCGGCAGGACATTAGAGCCGTTGCTGCGGGAGCTGTATCAATGGGGCCAAACGCACATACAGCGAAAACTGCCTGAGGCCAGTCCGGAGCCCGCCTCAATCTCGATTGAAAAGAAAGTCCGCCGCCAAAAAAGGTGATGGCGGCTCGCAGCATTTTGTCTGCTTGAATGCCTGCGCTGCCCGCCGGCCTCACGACAATGACTTCCTCGTCATCGCGGAGCTGACCAGTAGCGTTTCTCGCCTTTCGAGAAGAGATCGATTGGTGCTCAATCTGACCCGCTCGTGGCGCGAATGATGACGCGCCGTTGCTGGATCCGTTTGTGTCCGTGGCAGGTCATATAATGAACGCGCCGTCTTGCGCCTAACTTTCGATATCGCGCGAATGTGGTAGCGGTTTCGCAGCGTAATGTCGCGCCGCATCGTAGGAGAATACTTGAATAAAGTATTGAAATAGCAGCCTAAACGTAGTTCATGGTAGCGGAGGTCCGTTGTTGCGTTTCACCCCAAATCAGAAAGCGTAGCCGGCAGCGCCCTCGCGCTTCTCCAAAGCAAGCGAGAGTTGCGACGGTGAAGCGGGCGCGTTTGGTTGCCGCGCGCTGATGATGAAACCGTCGGGACTGCCACGCGGACGGCCGCGCCGCCCAACCGCCCTCAGCGCTGCGCGCAGCCCCGCCACGCGCCATCCTGTTTCAGCCGTTCGCCCGAAAATATTTTCACGCCGCCGCGCTCAAGCACGCCGCCTTTGAGATCGCGGCGCTTTTGACGTTCTCAAGCTGAGCGCTCGTCAACCAAAGATGCAACAACATCAACGGGTTGCGCTTGAAGTCGCCGCCCGAAGGAATAGCTTCACCCTGAACTGAAACGGACAGGAGGATCGGAACCGATGACGACGAAAGTGAAGCAAGCAACTGCGACGTCCAAGCACCCGCATCAGCGCGCCTATCAGGACCGGCTGCACGCCTTCCGCGATGAAGCGCTGGCGCAGCGCGAGCGCGTCGCGCGCGTCGAATCGAAGCTCGACGCCGTCCTGACGCTGTTGCGCGGCCACATCGAACTGCCGAAGGAGCACGCGAAATGACGAAAAGAAAAAGCCCGCCGGGGGCGGCGGGCTCTCATGAAGATGTCGACGAACCGCGCCTAGCGGAAGTCGACATGCTCTGGAAAAGCGACGATCGATATTGGTTCGAACGTCATCCCGGCCGGACGCATCGCATTCGTCGGGCTTTTGCCGGCGAGATGGAAGCGCTCGGCTTCGATCCAGCGCAGCACGAGCTGCCGGCCGGATCGGCGAACTTCGCCGTCGTTCGTCAACTCCGGCCGGGAGTCCGAACACGGCGCTTCGCGCTGCTTGAAGTCGCGAAATTTCCGCTCGACGACGAAAACGCAGCCCATGCGGATTTTGATTTGATCGCCAAGGGCGACAACGGCCGGCGCGGGAGCCTGACGTTTCTCGACTCGGGCGAGCTGATCGCGCGCGCCCGCCTATATGCCGACGCCGCTATGCGGAAAGCCTCATAGACCGCGAAAACCGAAGGAAAGGAAAAAATCAAAATGAGCGATCACAAAGCCGAACCGCTTTTCGGAAGGAGCGTCTTCGAACTTCCGGCAAAGGCGCCGACGCTGTTTGCCGGCCCGCCCGAGCGTCCCTTCACCTACACCGAAGTCGACGGAAAGATCGTGCTGCTCGTTTCTTGGCATGGCGCTGATCCATGCGACGTCGAGGAAGAGAAGCGCCAATTCGACTCAATTGAAGAGGCGGAGGCTTTCGTCGCCGGCGTCGACGAGGCGACGCTCGCCGCGAAAGGAGCCGTCAGCTTCCACATCATCGAGCCGCACGCCCAATCGAAATATTTCGCGCCATGACGACTCGCGCATCACGCAGGGAAGGAAAAACGCCGATGAGATAGCTGCGCCGGGCGCGGCGAAACGCAACGAGCCCTACTGCTTGAATGTCTCGAATCCCTCGAATTTGAAAAGGCTCTCCCGCTATGAAGACCTTCACCGCAATTTGGAAAGTCATCCTCGATGACGACACCGCAAAAAAGTGTCGGCGCGCTGAGCCGGGCGCACCGCCAGAATCATCATTCGAATGCGACGTCCACTGCGAACGTCAACGGTAAAGAACATAAGGCGCCGCCGCGCATAACGCCAGAGCAGATCGCCGCGCACAATCGCGCGACTGCGCTCGCATGGGCGCATGCGGGCGTAGCGGTCTTGCCTTGCCATGGCTCCGGGCCGCTCGTGAAGGTTCCTCGCATCAAGGAATGGCAGAAACGCTCGACGACCGACGCGGCCGTTATCGACAAATGGTGGGATAAATGGCCCGACGCGTTGCCGGCGATCGATTTGCGCAAGGCCGGGCTCGTCGTCATCGATCCCGATCGGCATCCTGGCGCGGCGGACGGCGTCGCGGCGTGGGATTTTCTTTGCTTCGAACACGATTGGAATGACGGCGCGCAGCCTGTCGTGGCGACAAGCGGCGACGGCGAGCACATCTATTTCAAAAAGCCGGAAGGCGACGCGCTCAGCAACTCGGAAGGCAGCCTGCCCGACGCCATCAATGTGCGCGTGAACGGCTACACGATCGCGCCGGGGGCGATGCTGCCAAACCGCAAAAAGTGGAAAACGCGTGAAGGCTCGGCGCATCTTCTCGAAGCGTTCAAGGCCGGCGCGATTCCGCCGGTTCCCGATTGGCTCGTCGAGATACTGACGACGCGCAAAACGCCCAAGCAGCCGAAGAGCGAAACGCCGCAGCCCAAGGGCTTTGTCGGGGCGCGCGAGAAAGCCTACGCGGCGAAGGCGCTGACAGAAAACGCCGCTGAATTGGCGGCGACACGGGAAGGCAAGAGAACAGCGTGCTCAACAGCGTCGCCTATCGCATGGGGCGAATGATCGACAGCGGTTGGATCGACCGCGCCGAAGTCGAAGGCGAATTGGAGCACGCGTGCATCACCAACGGACTCCTGCCCGTCAGCGACGATTGGGACGGCGATCCGAACGAATTCGCAGCGACGCTGCGCAGCGGCATTGAAGCCGGAATGCGAGCGCCAATCGAAACGCTGGCGAACGGATTCAGCGCGTCGCGGTATTTCGAAGCCCGCGAGGTATTCGAACAAGACGGCAATCTCGTCGATAAGGAGACCGGCGAAACTCTTGGCTCGGCGAGCGGAGAACAATCGCCCGACGAGTCGGAGAACGACAGCGCATCGAAGAATGATGGCCCAACGACGAGCGAAGGCGACGACGGCGAAAAGATCGAATCGTCGGACTACGCGGAGAGGATTCTAAAGTTGCCGGGCCTAGTATCCGACATCGCCAATTGGGTACTCAATGTCGCGCAAGTTCCGCAACCACGATTCGCCGTGGCGGCGGCGCTCACCGTCGTCAGCGCTGCGGCGGCGCGGCACTTGCTGACGCCGACGATGTCGGCGCTCAATCTCTATTTGCTGATGATCGCCAAGACGGCAAACGGCAAGGACGCGCCGCAGGCCGCCGTGAAGAACCTGCTCGTCAAGGCCGGCCTGCGCGAAACGCTCGGACCGAGCGGCGGCAATTCGGACGTCGGCATCTTGCTGCATTGTTATAAGCATCCAGTGACGGTGATGGTGATCGACGAGTTTGGCGACGTCCTCGCCGCCAACAACGCGCCGAACGCTTCGTCGCACGCGCAGAAAATCGGCGCCGTCTACAAGATCATGTGGAGCGGCGGCCAAATCTCCCTGCCGGCGGCGGCGTCGCGCGAGCATCTCACGCTCGACGATCCGTTTCTGGCGCTGCTTTGCGCCGCGACGCCAGCGCAGTTCTTCGACGCCATCAGCGGCAAGCAAGTCGCCGACGGCATGCTGAATCGCTTTCTCGGAATCTTCGCGCCGGAAGGGCTTGCGCCGTTCAATGAGAATGAAGGCGACGTCAACGATCCGCCGCAAGAACTGGCGAGACGTCTGCGCCAGCTCGCCGACCGGCCGGGCGCACCGGACCCGAAGCGGTTCCGCAGGCGCAAGCCGAAGTCGGACGATAACGATGAAGAGACGCAGGCCGCCGCGTCGACGCAAGACGCCTATGCCGTGCCGTGGGGCGCGGGAGCGCAGGCCCTCTACAAATCATATCGCAACGAGCAGCGATTGAAGATCGACGCCGACAATCGAAGGGAAACGCTCGGCCCGCGCCTCGCGCACAACGCCATCAAACTCGCGACGATTCTCGCCATATCGGAAGACCCGGAGCGGCCTGTCGTGCATCCGCGCCATATGCGGCTCGGCATTTCGCTGGCGGAAGCTTCGTTCCACGACATGACGGGCGGTTTCGATACGCACCTCCCGGACAGCAAGATCGCCGACATGCAGGACAAGCTTCTACAGCGCATTCGCAACAGCCCCGACGGCAAGATCGGACGCGTTGAGCTTTATCGATCGGTTCGCAGAGGGCTCGACGGTTTGAACGCCTATGAAACGACGCTTCAAATATTGCTCGCCTCGGGGCTGATAATGACGTTCGACGAAACGCCAAAGAACGGCGGCCCGACGAAAACATGGCTCAAGGCGACGCGCGCGCCGGAAGCGTGAGGCGGCCGCCCAAGGGGGTTTTCACGGGTGGGCGAGACGCGCCCGTGAAAGCCCTTCACGTTCTGCACCGGCGTAATGCGCCAACCGTTCGACGAAAGGTTCAGCTTGACGTTACGTCGTGCTCCGTTCGTCGCCAGAAAAATGCGGTTGGCGCAGATCGTGGTGCAGCTCGCGGGGCAGAACGATCTCTATAAGAATCAATATATTTATATATATATAATTATTACTATTTTTCTCTTTACACCAAGAGTCGCTCTCAGAGAGATTTTCGAGGAAAGAAGGAGAATGAGAGAATGAGAGAGCCGGTGCATAGTGCATGGCGCAGAACGCTCCGTCTCGATTAAACTTCGACAGTCGCGCTGAGCCAATCCGTTCCCTTCAAGATAAAGCCCATGGTCCGCAACACCGCCTAAAGCCGTTCCGCTCCTCCCTCTCTGTTGGTCTGCGCTCGACGTCGCATCGGCGTAGGAGCCGTCGGCAATTGGCGGCGGCGGCTTTTCGCAATGAAACTGAGCGAAAATGCCTAAGCCCGCTGTGCGGCGCGTCTGCTTTTTTGTGCGGAGGAGGGGCAGGAGAAAACGTCCCCAACCTTTGATTGAGGCATGCGCGTCCTGGCATTCTCGTTCCGCCCCGTGCATATTGAGGCATGGCACATCGCGAACGATGGACATCTGGTATTCAATGCCTCGGATGTGAGGAACGGCTGCGTTCTCAGAGGAAGACCATCCCTATGAGACAGGCGATACCGGGCGAATAGTCTTTTTTTGCACCCCTGGATTTGAAGTGGTTCCTGGTGAAAAGCATTCCAAAGAAACGCGCATCATCTGCTCAAAATGCAAGACTGTGGTCCATGGCCCAGATTAGCGAAAAAACCGCCTGAACCGCGCGACCTCAACCGCTTGTGTGATCACCCGCGAGATGGTCTTGGCATCACGCCCGACAGGCTATTGGCGGCCCCGTCGGCTCAGATCTTTCTCGAAATAGACATAGGCGAGCGCGACGCCGTTCACCGTGAAGGACGACCCGCCGCAGGCTAAAGGCTCGGCAACTTAATCAGAACATGAGCTGCCAGGAATCCAGATCGCGGAACATTCATCTCCAAACGGCTTGGCGCGCCCTTCCAACGCACAGATAGCGACCCAGGCACAAACGACTGCATCCAGCATGTCTTCATAGGCCTTGATCTCAATGCCGCGCGCGTCGGGAGGCAGCTGCGGCAGAGCACTGCTGACGCCCTTGATCTGGCCGTCAAGAAGCGTTGCGATCCGCTCCCATTGTTGAAAGAGGTAAACCTTTCGCGTGGCGGCGTCGGCTGCTGGCCAATAGGTGCGAAGCTTACAGGCTTTATAAGGGAGTCGCTCTTGCGCTTTGGCGAGTTCCACAAGAGCTGGATGAGGATAGACCTCAATGAGTCCTGGAGGTGAAATCGAGGTTGTTTGCAGCGGGTATCCGGCGAGCGCAAACTCCCCTTTGAGTCGGTCGCTCATCAATCCGGGTCGCAAGGCGCTTGGTGAGTGAGTCCCGCATTTGCGAGCCCCATAAGCTCTGGACACGGCATTATCGGCGGCCCGCCGCGCTGTGATCGGTTCATGGGCCAAGGGCATGTCGATTGCGACGAGATCGACCGGCCAGCCTGCCAACGTCAACGACGATGCAATCAACTCGGATGCGTCTAGCCGTGAACCGCACGGGCGACGTTCGCACCAAGGCTCTCCGGCTGCGAGCGCGTGGAAGGCTTGATACGACGGCGACAACGCCTTTAGCTGCCAATCCGCTCCCTGATTAATTGCCAGAGCGATGCCACTCGGCTGCGACAGCGTCCAAGCGGCATCAATCCCAAGCACGACTTGCATACGTCAACCTCGACAGGTTTCGCGCTCGTTAATAGACGGCGTTCCGCGCCGCTAAATTCAGTTCGCGATCCGCGGCACCATGCAACTTTACTGTGAAGGCGACGCCGCCCAAACAGTCCATGAAGAAGGAACAGACGCGCGCCCTGAGCTGTCTTTTTTCTTCTCTCACCTCAACCAAACTGCGCGAAAAAGATCGTTTGCGCGCATGCCCGACGCACACTGCGCAGAATCGGCGTTCCACGATCTGCGGGCCGATAATCATCAATCAAAAAATCAAAAAAGAGAAAGCGCTCTTGACGGTGTCGAGTTTGTTCGCGCTCCTGCTTGCTTGGTTCGAGATTTTGGGCGTCTAACGCCGCCGCTGGCGCCAACCAAGGATGCTCCTCACCGATCCCCTAATTCGGTGGCCACGCCCCGAAACCTCTCTAGCGCGGCGGCAAGGCTTTCGACGATTTCCGCGGCGACTTCGTCGGGTGGCGGCAGGAGATCGGGATCGTCGAGCGCGTTATCTTTTAGCCAAAATTGATCAAGATTGACTTTGTCGCGGCTGAGCAACGCATCAAGCGTGAAGCGGCGGAACTTCTCGCTTTCAGCGCGCTCAAAGCGCCGGCCCGAGCGATAGCAGGCGACGAAGTCATCGAGATCGGCCCTCACCATCGGGCGCTCCTTCAACGTGAAGCGCTGGTTGGTTCTCAGATCGTAAATCCACAGCTCCTTCGTGGCGGCTTCTTCGGAGGGCGGCTTCTTGTCGAAGAAGAGCACATTCGCCTTGACGCCCTGCTTGTAGAAGATGCCGGTCGGCAGGCGCAGCAGCGTGTGAAACTCGAAGTTCCGCAGAAGCCTCCGCCTGATCGTTTCACCGGCGCCGCCCTCGAACAGCACATTGTCCGGCAAAGCGACGGCCGCTTCGCCTTCCGGCGCCAGCGCCGACATGATGTGCTGGAGGAAGTTCAGTTGCTTGTTCGAGGTTGTGACGAAGAAGTCCTGCCGGTCATAGTCTTCGCGCTCTGTGTCGATCTCGCCATCGGGACGGACGATCCGGTAGCTCTGCTTCTTCCCGAATGGCGGGTTGGTGAGGATCACGTCATAGCTTATGCTGCCTGCGCCGAGCAGCGCATCTTTGGCTTCAACAATGGAATCGACGCCGGTGATGCCATGTAAGTAGAGATTTCATCGCCGCGAGGCGAACGACCTCCGGTACGATGTCGATTCCAGAGAATTTGTTCTTCAGCGCCGAATAGACGGCGCGATCGCGCGCTTTAGGGTGCTTCTTCATGTGTTCCCAGGCGGCGAGCAGAAAGCCCGCCGTGCCGCAGGCTGGGTCATGAATGGTTTGACGCGGTTCCGGATCGACGACCTTCACCATGGCCTCGATCAGAGGTCTCGGCGTAAAGTACTGACCGGAGCCTGATTTTACGTCCTCGGCGTTGCGGGCAAGGAGCCCTTCGTAAATGTCGCCCTTGACGTCGACCGGAAGACCGAGCCAGGTCTCGCTATCGATTAGGCCGACGAGCCGTTTGAGCTTGGCGGGATCCTGTATCTCGTTCTGCGCCTTCAGAAAGATGGCGCCGATCACGCCGCCCTGCTTCGACAGCGTGTCGAGCAGCTTCGCATAGGCCGCCGCCTTGATGCGGTCCATGCCCTCTTCCATTTTCACCACCATCACTTCGATGGCGATGATGGCGTCGTCAACGAGAAGGCCGAGCGCCAGGATGAGGGCGCCGAGCGTAATGCGGTCGAAGAAGCGGCCGGTCTCCAGCATGATGAGGAACACGACGGCAAGCGTCAGAGGCACGGCGGCCGGACCATGCTTCGGATGTGCCGGCGGAACTGAACGCATCACGCATCGGAATCCCAGTCACGCTTCCGCTTTGCCTGCTTCGAGGGAAGCCCTCACATGTGAGATCCGTTCGAACGAACTTGCCCGTAAAGCGGTCGTCAAATAAGCTGAGTTCGCGATCTCCTATGTGAAAAAGGGGGCCCACAAGACGCCGTGAATTTTGCGGCAGAGGCCTGCAGAAATCATCGAATGCGCGCCCCTGACAACTCCCTCCGTTACGCGACGATCCACAAGGATCCGGGTTCTCTTGTAGTTCCGCCTAACCTTGCCGACTATGAGACGGCGCGGGCGACGTTCACCTGGGAGGCGGCGCGCAAGGGCTTGAGTGGCCTGCCGCGGGGAAGGGGCCTTAATATCGCCCATGAGGCGGTGGACCGACACGCCTGCTGCTCACGAGCGGACCGAGTCGCCCTTCGGTGGATAGGCAAGAGTGGAGAACATCGCGACTACAGCTATCGCGAACTGGCGCTTGCCACCAATCGCTTCGCGAATGCATTGCGGTCCCTCGGTCTCAATTCGGGCGACAACGTTTTCGTTCTGCTGGGCCGCATCCCGGAGCTCTACGTGTCCATCCTCGGCGCGTTGAAGGTGAAATGCGTCGTTTCGCCGTTGTTCTCGGCTTTTGGACCAGAGCCGATCGTGACCCGCATGGAAATCGGCGACGCGCGCGTCCTTGTTACGACCGACGCGCTGTATAGACGCAAAGTTGAGGGAGTGCGCGACAGGTTGCCGGGGCTTGAACATGTCATCCTCATTGACGGCGAGGAGGTCGAAGGCGCCCATTCCTGGCTGGGACTCACGCAAGCGGCGTCGGACGTCTTCGAGATAGCGCCCACTGATCCGCAAGAGCCCGCGCTGCTACACTTCACCAGCGGAACGACCGGCCGCCCCAAGGGCGTCATACATGTGCACGAAGCGGTCGTCACGCATTACGCGACGGGACTCTATGCTCTGGATCTTCACGACGACGATCGCTTTTGGTGCACGGCGGACCCTGGCTGGGTAACTGGAACGAGCTATGGCGTGATCGCGCCGCTGACGCATGGCGTGACCAATATCGTCGTGGAGGCGGAATTTGACGCCCCGACTTGGTATGGCGTGCTTGAGAAGGAAAGGGTTAGTGTCTGGTATACGGCGCCCACGGCCATCCGCATGATGATGAAGCTCGGCGCCGACGCCGTGAAGAACTACGATCTTACCGCGTTACGTTTCGCGGCCAGCGTTGGAGAGCCGTTGAACGCGGAGGCGGTCGTGTGGGGCGCAGAGTCCTTCGGCCTGCCGTTCCATGATAACTGGTGGCAGACCGAAACGGGCGGCATTATGATCGCTAATTTCCCCTCCATGGACATCAAGCCCGGCTCGATGGGGCGGCCATTGCCGGGGGTGGAAGCGACGATCGTCAGGCGGAAAGCGGATGGCGGCGTCGAAGTCGTCGCAGCATCTGGCGAAGAAGGCGAACTCGCCCTGAGAAGCGGCTGGCCGTCAATGATGCGCGGCTATCTTCATGAGGAAGCGCGCTATCAAAAGTGTTTCGTTGATGGATGGTATCTCACGGGCGATCTGGCGCGCTGCGACGCCGACGGCTATTATTGGTTCGTGGGACGCGCCGATGACGTGATCAAATCGTCCGGCCATCTTATAGGTCCCTTTGAAGTCGAAAGCGCGCTTATGGAGCACCCGGCCGTCTCCGAAGCTGCCGTCATCGGCAAACCGGATCCAATCGCAGGCGAAATCGTCAAAGCTTTCGTCGCCTTGAAGCTCGGCTTCGTCGCGGACGAAGCCATGCGAAAGGCGCTGCTTGGGCATGCTCGCAAGAGACTCGGCGCCGCCGTCGCGCCAAAAGATATCGAATTCCGCGCCAATCTCCCGAAGACCCGTAGCGGCAAGATCATGCGACGTCTGCTCAAGGCCCGCGAACTCGGCCTGCCCGAAGGCGATCTTTCGACTCTCGAGAGCGATGAGCGATGACCAGCAAGGTTCATCTCGATCACGCGCATTTATTGCATCTCCTGAGAGCCATGATCCGTATCAGGCGTTTCGAGGCGAAGTGCGTCGAACTCTATCAAGCGCAAAAAATTCTTGGTTTTCTTCACCTCTACGACGGCGAGGAGGCGGTCTCAGTCGGCGTGATGGAGGCGCTGACAACGGATGACGCCGTTATCGCGACCTACCGGGAACATGGACAGGCGCTCGCCCGCGGAGTTGATCCCAAGTGCCTGATGGCCGAGATGATGGGCAGGGTCAACGGGTGCTGCCGCGGCCGTGGCGGTTCAATGCATTTCTTTGATCGTGCGCGTCGATTCTATGGCGGCAACGCCATTGTCGGCGGCGGCTTGCCGCTGGCGCTCGGCGTGGCGCTCGCCGACAAGATGCAAGGACGATCCGCCGTCACGGCCTGTTTTTTCGGCGAAGGAGCGGTGGACGAAGGCGACTTCCATGAAACGCTCAATCTCGCCAAACTCTGGCGCCTGCCCATTCTCTTCGTCTGTGAGAACAATCTCTATTCGATGGGCATGGCGGTGGCCCGCGCGGAGGCCGACGTAGATTTCGTGCATAAAGCCTCGGGCTATCGACTCGCGGGAGAGAAAGTGGACGGCACGGACGTCGTCGCGGTCGAAAGCGCAGCGCGAAACGCCGTTGACAGGGTTCGCAGCGAGAGTGATCCCTATTTCCTCGAATGTCAGACCTATCGCTTTCGCGCGCATTCCATGTTTGACGCGCAGCTCTACAGATCGAAGGACGAGGTGGAGGAATGGCGGAAGAAGGGGCCGATCGTCCGCTTTCAGACCTGGTTGGAAGCCAATCGATTAATCAAGCCTGAAGAGCTTGCGACGATTGAAGCAGAGGTCGAAAAGGAAATCGCGGCGGCGGTTGCTTTCGCGGAAGCTGGCGGTCTTGAACCCGTCTCCGAACTGGAGCGCTTCGTCACGATGGAGGCGATACCCTCGTGAATGCGTCGAACCCGAACCCCGCCGCCACGCGCATGACCTATCGTGAGGCTTGCAAGCAGGCGCTTCGCGAGGCGCTGCTCTCCGATCCGCGCATCTTCTTAATGGGAGAAGATATTGGCCGCTATGGCGGCTGCTACGCCGTGACGAAGGGGCTTATAGAAGAATTTGGAGAGGAACGCGTTCGCGACACGCCGCTCTCTGAAAGCGCCTTCGTAGGCGCGGGCGTCGGCGCGGCCATGGCGGGCATGCGGCCGATCGTCGAAATCATGACAGTCAATTTCAGCCTGCTGGCGCTCGATCAGATTCTCAACAACGCCGTCACCATACCACATATGTCGGGCGGCCAGTTCGCGATCCCGCTCGTCATTCGCATGGCGACGGGCGGAGGGCGACGCGTCGCAGCTCAGCATTCGCGCAGCCTCGAGGGCTGGTACGCGCATATCCCCGGTTTACGCGTTCTGACGCCGGCGACCGTCGAGGATGCGCGCTTCATGCTGAAGGGCGCTCTCGCTGACCCCAATCCGGTGATTATTTTCGAACACGTGATGCTCTACAACATGGAGGGCGATCTTCCTCTCGACGTGATGGAAGTCGACATTTCTCAGGCGAGAACGCGCCGCGACGGCCGGGACGTTAGCCTGATCACTTATGGCGGCAGCTTGTTCAAGACGTTGCAAGCGGCGCAAGAGCTGGCTGCCGAGGGCATCGAGGCCGAGGTGATCGATCTGCGCGTGCTCAGACCTCTCGACACCAAGATGATTATCGACTCGGTCTCGAGGACCCGGCGCTGCGTCATCATCGACGAAGGCTGGCGTAGCGGTTCGATCTCCGCGGAAATCGGCGTGCGCATTGCGGAACAAGCGTTCTTCGAACTCGACGCGCCGATACGGCGTGTATGCTCACGAGAGATCCCCATTCCCTACGCGGCTCACCTCGAAGACGCTTGCCTACCGCAGACGGCAACGATCGTCGCCACGGCGCGCGAACTTGTTCGTCCAACATGAGCGAATTTAGGATGCCCGCCCTCGGCGCCGATATGGAGACCGGCACGCTCGTCGAATGGCTCGTAAAGCCCGGCGATCGAGTTAAGTCCGGCGACGTGATCGCGGTCGTGGAGACCCAAAAAGGCGCGATCGAGGTAGAAGTCTTCCAGACGGGCGTCCTCTCAAATATTCTGGTTCCGGTGGGCGAATGCGTTCCGGTCGGGACGGTGCTCGCGCAGATCGACGGCGCAGAACGAGTCGCGCCCTCGCCCGCCGCCGAACCCGCTGTAACCGCGCCGCCGCCCCTTGCGCCGCGCGAAGCCCCGTCACCGAGCGCCGGCATCGTGGAATCGCCCATCGGAAGACGGAAGATTACGCCGGCAGCACGACGACGCGCGGCGGCGTTAAACATCAATATCGCAACCATTGCGAAGGGAAGCGGCGTAGAAGGCTCGATCCGGCTTGTCGATGTTGAGACGGCCGGGACTACGCCAATTCGGACGGCGGCGAAACGAGGCCTTGATCTTTCCCAGATGCGCAAAGCGATCGCAGCTGCGATGAGCCGTTCCAAGCGGGAAATTCCACACTATTACCTTACGGAAACGGTCGAAGTGAACGCGGCTTTGACCTGGATCGAACGCTTCAATGCGGACAAGCCGCCAATTGAACGCATTTTGCCGGCCGTGCTCTTCCTCAAAGCAGCGGCGCTCGCCTTGCGTGAGCAGCCGCGGCTGAACGGCGCCTATGAGAACGGAGTTTTCTCGCCTTCTTCCAACATTCACGTTGGATGGGCGGTTTCGTTGCGCGGCGGCGGGCTGATCGCGCCGGCCATTCGCGACGCGGACAAGAAATCGCTTGCCGAATTGATGGAGTCGATGCGCGACCTTGTCGAACGCGCGCGCCGCGGGCATTTACGCAGCTCCGAGCTTACTTCGCCCACCATCACCGTCACCAACGTCGGAGATCGCGGGGCTGAGTCTGTGACAGGGATTATCTATCCTCCCCAAGTCGCAATTGTTGGATTTGGCCGCGTCGTCAAGCGACCCTGGGTCGTCGGCGGACGCATCGAGGGTCGTCCGCTCGTCACTGTGAGTCTCGCGGCCGATCACAGGGTGACGGATGGCCACATCGGCGGCCTGTATCTCGCCGGGGTCGCGCGTCTCTTGCAGGAGCCGGATAAACTATGAGCGACGCCGAAATCAGAGCGCTCATTTTGGAGCTGATCGGCGAAATCGCGCCAGAAGCTGATCTCGCGTCGGCGCGCGATCAAGATGATCTTCGCGAGGTCTTCGACCTCGATTCGATGGATTTCGCCAATCTTGTCGTCGCCCTTCACGATCGACTGGGGGTCAACATCCCCGAGGTCCACTACAATCGGCTCTTCACGCTCGAATGTGCAATCGCGTACCTGCGCGATGTCGTCGCACAATGGCGACCGCAGCGTTCGTGATCGGCTTTGTTATGCTTGTTAATTCCGCGCACAAGGCGACGGCGACGGCGGCTAACGGCGTTTTTGCTGGTCGCCTGATAGCGGTGTCAGAATGACCGGCACCACTAGCGAGCGGCGGAACCTGCCTTTCAAGCGGCGACCGCCGGCTCGATCAGCGTGGGATCGTCATCGCCGACGCCGGAGCGGTTCACGCCGTAAGTCGGCAGCTATCTGAGGTACAGCGACCGTGGCGCTAGCGCATTTGGGAAGGTAGCCCTTGACCCTTCTCGGAGGGACGTCATCTGGTGTCCACCTCTTCGATGGTGGACACCTAACCAACTCCACATGCAGCACCGTAGGCGGTCGTCCGATCACGCTTACTCCTCAGCTGCGGACATACGGACGAGGCTCTGGCCTGGACGACCGCGGTGATGACGAAACTCGGGTTGCCGATCAACGACGTGAAAACTTCTCTGAAAGACGCCCGACGCGAAAGCTTCGATTTCCTTGGCTATATCCCCGGCATACGCCACTTCCAAAATGGTGGTCGTTGGTATCCGCCCAACGGCCCGTCGCCGACGCGATCTTCTGTGCGATCAACATCCCACGTAATTTAACGGTCCCAGAGCAGAAAGCCGCGTGGGTCGTTGGATGCAAAAAATCTCAATTACCGACTATTATCGGCATAACGCTGAATGCCTCACATGGTGCCTTGCGGAACGTCTCGGTGGTCCAGACGAGTCATCGAATACCGTATGATATTGGTTGTCACAGGCAACAGTAGCGCTCCTCCAAGTATGGCTACGATCATGATCGCTCTCCACGTAGTCCTGTAGTTTGAGAGCGCTTCTTGGGGCATCAACCCTTGGAAGGGCGGCATCGCTGCAATGTCAATGATGAGGCCTAGAAAGGCGAAAAGCAAAGATAGCACGATCATTTGCGCAAAGGGATTCTTCGCCCAGACATATAAATCGGCTCCAGAAGTGCGGTTGCTTTCATCTTGTGTTTCTGCGGCGCTATTTTGTGCATCATCCCCGACAAGCTCTCCGCACCGAAACACGCCGACTTGCATTCCGCCATTTTCAACACTTTTCGCGCCAGTTCCGTTCACTTGATTTGCGGAAGGCGGAACCCCCGGGCGGCTGATGAACACGTCGTCGGATCGCCAAGGTAGTTCAATGGCGTTTGCCGCCAGCGGAGGCGTGAGTAGGAAAGTGGCGAGCGCAAGTAGGTAAAAAACGTGGTTCATGCCATTGGTTCCTAGTGTTTGGATTTCTATTCAACGCTCGGAGATCGCCCATCGTGCTGAATGCGCGACGCCTCTTAGAGGTGATGAGAAGACGAAATCTTACTTAGAGTCGGACTCAAAATTCGGCGAGCCGTCAGCAGCGATTGAGCCAAGTGAGCGTTCGTTCGACCAACGCCGTGCGATGAGGATGAATACTTCGGTATCGATTTCGGAGCACCGCAAGCCTCGCTCACGCTATTGCGGAAGCGAGCATTTGTGGCTCCACTTAGGATCGCCAATTACGCGGAAAAGGCAATCCGTTCTCAGCCTCGACCTTCACTCACACGCGCAATCGCGTCACCCTTGCATCGCTGCTGCTACCGCATCGAGCGATTTGCATGTCGCAGCAACGAATGAATTGGTGGATAATCGCGCGTGCGGGGATGGCGGCCCCTTTAGGCGGCATGCCCAAGCATCCGGCACGAGGAGTGCCGATCCTTGCGAGCATATCTCTCGACGAATCTGACCGCCCGGTTCGCCCTGTGGCGCCACGCGCGAGCGTCTGTTGTCGCGCCAGCTAAGCTGCGCGCACAGCGCACGGCGGCTTTCTCAATGCATCCCCGCCTTGAACGCAGACCGGCGGGCGCTTCGAACCTATCCAGATTCAACAGAAGAAAAGCCCTGTCTTCCGGATCATTCGCATCGTCCAAGGAGCGCCCTCGCACTGCCGAACGTTGCTCGGGCACCTCGAGTTAAGCGGTCGATGGAGCGCGAGGCGCCGTCGACAAAGGGGCGTTCCATATGGGATCAAGCGTGGGGTCGCAGATTTTCCTCCCGCCTCACGCTATCAATAGGCTGCATTACGAACAAAACGAGGTGTCGGCAAAGCGCGCGACGTCGCTGGCGGCACGCTGCCGCCGCATTACGCGCCGCTTCGATCGTAATTCCAGGGACGTTATCGTCGGCGCCGGGCATCGTTTAGCGGCTTTACCTGCCCCCCAGCCGATCAGAGACTTAGTTGCGATGCAAAAAATGCTAGCCGTTCATGAGGATGGCATTTCCCTCAAGTGTTGCTACATTTGCCTGCGGTACGCGTTTGTTCCGCACCCGCGTTAATTTCGCCTGAGCCGTGATGGAAATTATGCAACGATCCAATGCGGAGTGGCTGACGGCGCTTCAGGAGGGCGGTCGAGATCAACAGTTGACGCTTGCGGACCTTCGAGCGCGACTGCTTGCGGCAATTCGGGCCTATCTGGCGAAAGGCTACGCCACGCAAGAATCAATGCGTTCAGATGAAGCGCAGCACCTTGCTGAAGACTGCGCACAAGAGGCCATTCTTATTATACAATCAAAACTTGGAGACTTTCGCGGCGAAAGCCGCTTTATGACTTGGGCTTATTCAATCGCAATCAGAGTCGTGCTCGGAGAGCTGCGCCGCCGTCGCTGGCGAGAAGCTACGATCGAGCGCGCTCAGCTTGGACAGACTTTGCCGGCTTGGCCGATTCAAGAACCGGGGCCGGAACGCAGTCTACAGCAGCGCGAAGCGTGGACTCTACTGGCGCGACTTATCGGCGCCAAGCTTACTCCCTTGCAGCGGACTGCACTTGTCGCTCACGCTTTTCAGGGGATGCCCTTGGACGAGGTCGCCGAATGGTTGGGTTCTAATCGGAATAATCTTTACAAACTCATCCACGATGCGCGTAAACGGCTCAAGCAGGCTTTGCTCGAAGAAGGCGTGACGCACAAAGATCTTATTGCCGTGTTTGACGAGCCAAAATCGGGAACCCATCTCCATTCGGAGGGTAAGACTTCCTCCGTTCAACGCATCTTATAATCAGTCGTGCCGGAACCCGACATGAAACACAAAGACTTTACCCGCCTCATTGACACCGTCTTCGCCGCTAAGAGCGGAGAGGAGATGCTGTGCACGGAATATTTTGATGAACTTCCACGTTACGTCGACATTGAGGCATCCGGTCAGGACGCCGGAGCCTTATTGCCCGAGGTTAAACACCATATGCATCAGTGCCCCGAGTGCGAAGAGGTTTATCTCGCCCTTCTGAGACTCGTGAACGCAGAAAAAACTTTTCCTTCGAGGTAAGACCTCAGCGTTCCGTCGCATCTAAGTCGTATCGGATCGAACTGGTTGGCGCGCGCGATCGAATCGATCGCCGGCATTGTCCCCGGTTCTCCGCTCGAAGGAGTGTGATGCGATGCTAAGAACCTGGGCGCAGTTGGGGATTTCACGTTCGTTCGCGTTTTTGCTCATGTGGCCAGGCGCTCTTCTCGCCGCTAGCGAAGCCTCTGCCGCCGACCAACATTTGATCACGCTCAAAGCGAGCGCAATGCCGTCGGGTCAGCTGGCCTATGAGATGGTCAGTCACAAGGTCAAATCTTCCACGGGAAAAGAAAGCGACCTTACGGAGCGGTATGCGAGTGGTCCCACTATCCCTGGACCCACGCTCGTCATGAAAGAGGGGGACGTCGCCGAGGTGACTCTTCAACATGGCATCGCCGACTCGGCGTTGCCGGTCAGCATCCATGTCCACGGCGTGCACTACAAGATCGATAGCGACGGCACGATGAAGCTCTTAAATGGCGTCGCCGACGAAGCTGCGTTCCCAGACAAACCTTACACATACAAATGGACGGCCGCGCCTGGAACGGCGGGTACTTGGGCCTATCACGATCACACATTTGGCAATCCGATGCTCGGAGCCGAGGACAAGGGGCTGTTCGGTACGCTCATCATCAATCCAGCGAGCGGGAAGGTTCCTGCGCTCATCGACGGCAAAGTCGTTGACGTCGATCTCTCGGACATCAAGCGAGAGTTCATCCTGTGGATGCACGAAACAACTTTCTGGGGCCAGGAGCTCAATCATATCATCGAGGGCGGCAAGGAAATTCCGTTGTGGACTAATCCGACCGTCGGGGCGCGCATGGGTGAAAAAGTCCGCTTCCACGTCATCGGCATTGGCACCGCGTTCCATACTTTCCACCTCCATGCGCATCGCTGGATCGAGCCCGGAACAACCGCCGGCGTCGACACCGTCAACATTGGCCCAATCGGCCGCACCTCGTTCATCGTGAAAGCCGGCGAGGGCGTCGGCCCCGGCGATTGGCACTACCATTGTCACGTCATCCAACACATGCAGTCCGGAATGATGGGGGATTTCCGCGTCATCGAATGATCAATAACAAAAACGGGAGTTAAGGGCATGAACCGTGCAACGAACATGAACCGCGTATCGTTTCTGACGTTGGCCGTGGCGACGACCTCGCTGGCCGCGCCGCTGGCTTCGCAAGCGAAAGACGCCGCGAAATCTGACGACGTCATCATCAGCCGCCCCGGGGTCCTACCGTCGGCCGTGCTGGAGATGACCGACGAGCCCGGCAAATGGTTCAAGGATCCCAAGAGCGGCGGCTCGCTCGTTGTGGTGAAGCCTGGCGAGGCGGTGCTCATCAAGATGACGGACACCAATACGGATCACACCATCACCAGTCTTGCCTGGCAGCCTGGCGCGGACAAATTCCCGGTCGATCAGGAGAAGCCGTCGAACGCCAGCGTTACGCAGACCTTCGACAAACCGGGGCTCTATGTCTTCACTTGCAAGGTCCATCCCTACATGTTCGGCGCCGTTGTCGTCGACGATCCGAAGACGGAAGGGCTGGACATCGGCGGCGAATTGCAGCTCGTGACCGGCGCCAAAGTTCCGACGACAAGCGACATCGCCAAGAAGCTGCTCCGCACCTTCTTCGTCGCCACGACGCCGGCGCTATGGCGCGACTATCGGCAGCCGAAGTGGGAGGTGAAGCTTCCCGATCTCGGACTCAATCTCGGCGGCGCGCAGATCAATCTGAGCGCGCTCAGCCTTTCGGCGCCGAACACGCTGCTGACGCCCAAGACGCCCGGCGTCGGCGAGGTCTGGGTCAACACGCAGTTTGAAGGGGTGAGCGGCAAGACGAAGTTCGGAACGGCGACGCAAATCGACGCGGCGGATTGGACGCTCAAGAAAAAAGTCAAGGGCGTCGAGCAGAATATGAACAACCCTCACAATATGTGGCCCGATCCGACATATAAATACATTTATCAGACGGAATGGTTCGACAAACGGCTGACCACCTTCGACCGCGAGAGCGGAAGGGTTCTTAACACGCAGGTCGTTGGACAAAATCCGTCTCATGTGATGACGAGCCCGGTAAACGGCATGCTCTATGTCGCCATCAATGGCGAGGACCGCGTGGCGAAACTGTCGCCTGGCGAATTCCCTTCGGCGATGGGCAACATTAATGTCGGCCCGCATTCCGGCCCGCACGGCCATCACCTCACCGACGACGGCAAATATATGATGACGCCGAACGCGCTGGCGGGAAGCGTTACCGTCGTTGATCTCGCGACCGAGACAGCGACGGAAATTCCAACCGGCGGCGTTATCCCGATCGCGATCTGGAGCGACATGAACCATAAGGGCTATGCCGCCAATCTGCTCGGCACGCCCCCCGCCATGCTCTCCTCATTGACGGTTATCGACATTGACAACAAGAAGAAGGTCAAGGACATCGACCTCGCTGCCGATTACGATCCGATCAGCGGCGCGCACAAGGGCGAGGCCTATGGCCTGCTTCCGATCCAGACCCCGGTCAGCCCGGACGGCAAATACGTCGTCACGGCGAACACATTGAGCGCCACAGTCACGATTGTCGACGTGAAGACCGACAAGGTAGTGAAAAGCCTGCCCTGCGAAGCAGGCTGCCACGGCGTCAACTTCGGACATAAGAAGGGGGGCGGCTATTACGCCTATGTGGCGAGCAAATTCGCCAATGACTTGATCGTTATCGACATGGATAAGCTCGAAGTCGTAGGCCGCATTCTGCTCGCGGATTCGAAGGACGGTCAGATCACCGCGCATAACGGCATGGGCGGACAGGGCGTGCTGCCCTTGCCGATCGTCGAGCGTGGCATGCTGGCGCCCACGCTAAAATTCGCGGGAACGGGCAAGTTGAGCGCCGAAGTCGAGGGATGGCTCAAGCTTCTGACCAAGGAGCAACGCGGCAACTGAACCATTGCAATTCAGCTCCGATGGATAGCCCCAACCAGGGCTTCCATCGGGGTGGTCAGTTGTTGCCGCAACAGACGCGGCACTCGCCGAACAATGTTAGGAGATGCGCGAATGATCGAGCGTCCAGCCAACAAGACAGAACATCTAGTTTCGACCTCTGCAGATCGATTTCGTGACGGCCCTGTTCGTTTAATGGGTTTGGACAACAGCTATGCTCGCCTTTGTTTTCGTGAGAAGTGGCGTCCAACCGCACTCTTCCCCAAAGACTGTTTAGCTGCCTTGCCGTTGACGACCAGCCGCCGGCTGCAGGTTGCTGCGCGCCAATCATCCAGCCAAGGAGCTGAGCAGCGTTTTCGTCGAAAGGGCTTTGGCCGCAGCGTCCATGAGCCGAATGAACGTATGGCCCGCCCTGTCTGCAAGGGTGATTTTCATCTGGCTCCGCTCAGTCCGCTTCAACGTATGGAGATTCGCGCGGCTTCCCGGCTGATGGTGTGTCAGTTCGGAAGCAAGCGCTCGTGAAGCGCGCTTTTCATAGGGCCGTAGCGAACAGTCGGGTTTGCGACGGCCGCCAGCGATTCTCCGGTTAGGGTCGGTTTGCGAATTTCAATGTAATCAAGGAACTCACCGATGACTCAGCGCCGAGTGGACGGCGCCGCAAGTCGGATCACTCAGCATGGGAGGTCCCTTTGAACATCGCCCGAACCCTCTCGGCCAATTCATCGAGCGTGAACGGCTTGCGCAAAAGCTCCATATTTGGGGCCAGCTGTAATGTCTCCGCCGATTTGCCCGCATATCCGGTGATAAGCAGGATCGGCAGATCAGGGTACGCGGCTCGGGCGGCGTCAGCCAATTGAAGTCCGCCCAACCCGGGGAGGCCAACGTCGCTGATCAGTAGGTCCAAGGGCTCGCCTGACTGTATTATTTTCAATCCTGCCGTCCCATCGCCGGCTTCGATTGTTTTGCAGCCCATCTCAGCGAGGGTGCCGACAATTTGAGAGCGCACCTCCTCTTGATCTTCGACGACCAGAGTTTTTCCTCGATGCGCAGCGCAAGGAGAGTCGAATTCCGTCCCGGTCGGCGGCTGGTCTTGGGCGGCTGAGGATGGAAGCGGCGCGTGTCCCGGCAGATAAATTCGCGCTCTGGTCCCCTCGCCCGAGGCGCTATCGATTCGCACGTGCCCGCCAGATTGTTTGACGAAGCCGTAAACCTGCGACAAGCCCAAACCCGTCCCTTGTCCCGTGGGCTTTGTTGTAAAAAACGGTTCGAAAACGCGGCTGAGCAGATCATGACTCATCCCCACGCCGTTGTCCGCGACCTCGATCTCAACATAGTCTCCTGGCTCCATATCGGGATCGGATGACTCGGTCGCAAACGTCCGATCGGCGGTCGCTATCCTGAGCGCGCCGCCTTGCGGCATGGCGTCCCGAGCGTTGATTGCGAGATTCAACAAGACGCTCTCGAGTTGGCAGGGATCGCAGCTCACGCTCCAGCGGCAGCCCAAGCGTAGATCCAGATGGATTTCGGGCCCCAATGTTCGGCGCAGCATCTCCTCCATGCCTGCCACGAGCTTGTTGGGGTCGATCTCCCGCGGCAATAACGTCTGTCGACGCGAGAAGGCCAGCATGCGGTTGGTGAGGCTGGAGGCGGTCGTCGATGCTTTCCGTATCGCCGCCAGGGGGCGGTCTATGGCGTTCGCGCGCCCAAGTGCAATCTGGCGCTCGATCACACTAAGGGAACCGACGATGACTTGAAGCACATTATTGAAGTCGTGCGCGATGCCGCCGGTCAGCTGGCCGAGCGCTTCCATTTTTTGCGCATGGGCCAGCCGCTCCTCGCTCGCAAGCAGCGCAGCATTGGCGTGACGTAGCTGCTCGATCGAAGGAAGGGCGAGAAAATTCGGCATAGCCCACCATAACGCGACCGCCGTCGCGATGGAGGCGATCGCAGTTGCCGCTTTGACGAGCCCCTGCAAGCCGTAGAGCGGGGCCCAGAGGGTCATAAGATCGAACAAATGCGTCATGCCGCACAGGAGGATGAACGCGGCAAATAGCCATAACAGCGGCCGAAATATGAGATCGCTCCTCCGCTTTCCCACAATCACGAGCGTCAGGGGGATAGAGAAATACGCCAGCGCGATAGTCGCGTCGGAAACCGCATAGAGCCAGATCAGTCCCGGTTCCCACAGCAAGCAGTATCCATGCGGCGACAGGCCAGAGGTGTTAAAGAGCCACTCGCTCAGTGCAGACAGCATGTAACCCGCTCCAGAGAAGGAATTGCAGAAGCAACGAGAGCTGGGCGCGTGACTGACGGAGCCTCCAGCGTTACTCTGCGACCGCTTTAGGGTCGCCTGTGCCTTTGCCTTCCGTGAGAGACCCGCTTAGTCTTTTCTAGCATGAATGGTTGTCGCTGCGGCACCCACCTCCTCAAGCTTGAAACGAGCCTTTCCGGGATGAGCGGCCGTGCGGGGGCAGGCTAGGCGTTCCGCTGCAACGCTTCTGGCCGCTGAAGCCGCGAACGGCAATCGTAACCTTACGCATCGGCGCCAACTACTTGCCAGGGTTTGGGAAAGGATGACCTCAATTCTGGTCGTCGGCGCGACGTCATAGCGGGGCGCAAGATTGGCGGCGTCGCGAGAGATGCGGGCTACGCCGAGGCGCTAGCTAGCCACCAAGATGGTCGACGACAACTGGGTCCCGTATCGAACGGGTCGCGCGGCCGCTGCTTGAACGCGGAGCCCTGACCGAGGAAGAATTTCGCGCAGCCGTCGCCAAGCCCCCACGGCAGGTGACATTGTGAAGCCCGACATGCGCATCACGCCCTCCGGCTCCTACGATAAGTCCGCGATCATGCGCGACGCGCATAGACAGCGCCGTCAGATGGCGCGGCATGGCTGACGTGGAGCCGCTGCCTGCAAGCGCGCGCCAAGGCGCAATAGCTCTTGCCCGATCAAGCGGAGCAGTAACCTTGCGTAGTTCCCGGGCGTTCGGACGCGGCAGTTATTAGCTGCCCGATGGGTTGGCGCGTTCGGACTCACCGATTTGAGTAGAGTCGAAGAACCGACCAAAAATCCTAATAGCGCCCTTACATCATTCGCGTGCAAATTCCGGCTCGTGAGTTCACCTTTGGCGGATAGCCAAGCGCGAACGCGACATTAAAGTGAGACACGATCATGCCTGAATCTCTGATAGGCTTGGGCGTCGCGGCCTTGGTCTTTCTCATCGTAAACAACCTGTTTCACGAATTGCGGGCCTGGCGCGCTCGAAGAGGCGCACGGCGATGACCAGCGCGGGAGAGGCGCACATGCTCGATATTCTGTATCTTGGCTTCGGCATCTTCCTTTTCGCGATCATCGGCGCCTATGCCCGCGCCTGCGGGCGACTTTAGGGAGAGGCGCATGTCGGAACCTGTCATCGGACTGATCGTCGCCGTTCTGCTCGGCGCCTACCTCGCCTACACGCTGCTCCATCCCGAAAAATTCTGAAGGGAGGCCCGGCAAAGACCGGGCGTTCGCCATGACTTCCACTGGGCTGGCGCAAATCGCCATCGTGCTGATTGCCGTTATCGTCGCTGCTGTTCCGCTCGGCGATTACATAGCCAGAGTTTTAGCGGGTGAGCGCAGCCTGCTGACTCCTGTGCTCTCGCCCATCGAACGCGCCTTCTACAGGCTCTCCCGCGTTGATCCCGGGCGCGAGCAAAACTGGCTGGCGTATGCGATGGCGATACTGGCCTTCAGCATTGTCGGATTTGTAACACTCTATGCGCTGCAGCGGCTTCAGGCTTATCTGCCGCTCAATCCTCAAGGCTTTAGCGGGGTGCCAACAGACCTCGCCTTCAACACGTCGGTGAGCTTCGTCACCAACACGAATTGGCAGAACTACGGCGGCGAGTCGACGATGAGTCACTTGACGCAAATGCTCGGCCTCACCGTGCACAATTTCGTGTCCGCTGCGACGGGGCTCGCGATGGCGTTTGCATTGGTGCGCGGTTTGTCGCGCGCCGATTCGCCGACAATCGGCAACTTTTGGGTCGATCTGACTCGCTCAACGCTTTACGTGCTGCTGCCGCTATCGATCGTCGTCGCGCTCGTCCTGGTCGCTCTCGGCGTGCCGCAGACGCTTCAGGGTTCGATCGAAGCGACGACGCTTGAGGGCGCGAAGCAGACGCTCGCCATAGGTCCTGTCGCCAGTCAGGAGGCGATCAAGGAGCTCGGCACCAATGGCGGCGGCTTCTTCAACGCCAATTCCGCGCATCCCTTCGAGAGCCCGAACGCTCTTACCAATATGCTCGAGATCTGGTCTCTCCTCGTCATCCCCTTTGCGACCGCTTTTGCTTTTGGACGCGCAGTCTTGGACCATCGGCAAGGTCGTGCGATCGCCATCACGATGATGATCGTGCTTGTGGCGGGCGTGTTCGTCGCCTACTGGGCGGAGGCGCATGGAAATCCGCTGCTGACCGAGATCGGCGTCGATCCCTCGCCCGGCAATATGGAAGGCAAGGAAGTGCGCTTTGGTCCGGCGATGAGCGCGTTATTCGCCGCGGCGACGACAGGCACCAGCTGCGGCGCCGTCAACGCGATGCATGACTCCTTCATGCCGCTCGGCGGTCTCGTGCCCCTGTTCAACATGCTGATGGGCAGCATCGCGCCAGGCGGCGTCGGCGCGGGCCTTTATGGCTTCTTAGTGCTGGCGACTATCGCCGTCTTCGTCGCCGGACTCATGGTCGGCCGCACGCCAGAATATCTCGGCAAGAAGATCGAGGCGCGCGAGATGAAGCTCGCGATGCTGGCGGTGCTGGTCTATCCGCTTACCGTTCTCGTCTTTACGGCGGCTTCGGTCATGCTCGAGACCGGCCTCGCCAGTCTGAACAATGCCGGTCCCCACGGCCTCTCCGAGATCCTCTACGCATTCGCCTCCGCCACTGACAATAACGGGTCCGCTTTTGCGGGGCTCAGCGGCAATACGCTCTGGTACAATACGACGCTTGGGGTCGCGATGCTGCTCGGACGCTTCGCCTTCGTGATTCCGGTATTGGCGATCGCCGGTTCGTTCGCGGCGAAAAAGAGGGTCTCCGCATCAGTCGGCACATTCCCAACGCATGGTCCGCTCTTCATCGGCCTGCTGATCGGGGTGATCGTCGTTCTCTATCTGCTGCAATATTTTCCGGCGCTCGCGCTCGGTCCCATCGTCGAGCATTTCGCGCTGCTCGCAGGAAAAATCTTCTAAGGAGCATGTCCAATGTCGCATAAGGTCGCCGCTCCCGGCTTGTTCGACGCCGCGATCACCAAGCGGGCGGCCGTCGACGCCGTCAAGAAACTTGATCCGCGTCGCCTCGCGCGCAATCCGGTGATCTTCGTCACGGAAATTGTGTCGGCGGTCGTCACGGCGTTTTTTATGCGCGATCTCTTTGCGCAAAATGGCGCCGCCTTTTTCTCCGGCCAAATCGCCGCCTGGCTTTGGTTCACCGTGCTCTTCGCCAATTTCGCCGAAGCGGTCGCCGAGGGGCGCGGAAAGGCGCAGGCGGACGCTCTGCGCAGGACGCGCAGCGATTCGCACGCCAAACGATTGATTGATCCGCAAAACAATAGCGGGATGAAGGACGTCTACGAAGGCGTCTCGGCGCTTGATCTCAAGCTCGGCGACGTGGTGTTAGTGGAAGCGGGCGACCTCATCCCCGGTGACGGCGAAGTTATCGAAGGCGTCGCCTCGGTCAACGAGTCGGCGATAACAGGCGAGTCCGCGCCCGTGATTCGCGAAGCGGGTGGCGACCGGTCGGCGGTCACCGGCGGCACGACGGTTCTTTCCGATTGGATCAAGGTCAAGGTTACCGCGGCGCCTGGTTCGACCTTCATTGACCGTATGATCGCGCTCGTCGAGGGCGCGCAGCGGCAGAAAACGCCAAATGAGCTTGCGCTATCGATCCTCCTCTCAGGGCTGACGATCATTTTCTTGATCGTGTGCGTGACGCTTTGGCCGCTCGCGGCGTACTCGGGCGCAGCAATTTCGGTCACCGTGCTGATCGCGCTGCTTGTCTGCCTGATCCCAACGACCATCGGTGGACTCCTGTCCGCCATCGGCATCGCCGGTATGGACCGGCTGATCCGCTTCAATGTCATCGCCACCTCCGGTCGCGCGGTGGAAGCGGCGGGCGACGTAGACACGCTCCTTCTGGACAAGACGGGCACGATCACCTTTGGCAATCGCATGGCGGACGAATTCGTTCCGGTCGAAGGCGTTTCCGAGCATGCTTTCGTTGAAGCGGCGCTGCTTGCCTCACTCGCGGATGAAACGCCGGAAGGCCGATCGATCGTCGCGCTGGCCAAGAGCGTTCTTCACTCGTCGACGCCAAACCTCGGCCCCGAGGCCCAGATCGTTCCATTCTCCGCGCACACGCGCATTTCCGGCGTCGATCTTCCCGGCCAGACGCTACGCAAGGGCGCGGTCGACGCCGTCGCCGCGCAAGTTAAGTCCGTTCCTGTCGATTTCGAGCGCGCGGTGGAGCGCATCTCGCGCGCGGGCGGGACGCCGCTCGCGGTGTCTGAGAATGGGAAGCTGTTGGGCGTCATTCATCTGAAGGACATCATCAAGCCTGATATTAAATCGCGCTTCGCCGCCTTGCGCGCCATGGGCATCAAGACCGTCATGGTCACGGGCGATAATCCGATCACCGCCGCGGCGATCGCCGGAGAAGCGGGCGTCGACGATTTCATCGCGCAGGCCAAACCCGAGGACAAACTCTCCTACATTCGCAAGGAACAGCAAGGCGGCCGGCTCATCGCCATGTGCGGCGACGGCACCAATGATGCGCCCGCACTCGCTCAAGCCGACGTCGGCGTCGCCATGCAGACCGGCACGCAGGCGGCGCGCGAGGCTGGCAACATGGTCGACCTCGACAGCGATCCGACGAAACTCATCGAGATCGTCGCGATCGGCAAACAGCTGCTGATGACGCGCGGGTCGCTGACGACCTTTTCAATCGCCAACGACGTCGCCAAATATTTCGCGATCATTCCGGCGCTGTTTGTCGTCGCCTATCCGGAACTGGAGGCGATCAACATCATGAAGCTCGCCTCGTCGCATTCGGCGATCCTCTCCGCGGTGATCTTCAACGCGCTCATCATTGTCGCGCTCATACCTCTCGCGCTCACGGGCGTCCCGTACCGGCCCATCGGGGCCGCGGCGCTGCTGCGGCGAAATCTGCTGATCTACGGGCTGGGCGGGCTGATCGCGCCTTTCATCGGCATCAAGCTTATCGACCTCGCGGTCTCGGCCATACATCTCGCGTAAGGAAACCTCAAGATGCTCTCCCATTTTCGTCCGGCGATCGTCATGATCTTGCTGTTCACAGCGCTGACTGGAGTGCTCTATCCGCTCTCGATCACCGGCGTCGCCCAGCTCGTTCTGCCTGGGCAGGCGAACGGCAGTCTCATCGAACGTGAAGGAATCGTTGTCGGCTCGGCGCTGATCGGACAGAATTTTGCGTCCGATCGCTATTTTCGTGGCCGGCCGTCGGCGACGACCGGCCCCGATCCGGCCGATCCATCCCGTATGGTGGACGCCCCGTACAACGCCGCGAACTCGATGGGCTCCAATCTTGGACCGACGTCGAAAATGCTCGTCGATCGCGTTAATGCGGCGATCGAGGCGGAGTTTGACGCTGGTCGCATCGACATCGTGGCGGCCGACGCCGTGACCACCTCCGCCTCCGGCCTCGACCCGCACATTTCGCCGCAGTTCGCGCTGGCGCAAGCGCCCGCCATCGCCAAGGCGCGCCATCTCAGCGAGGCGCAGGTGCGCGGGCTTGTTGAGGCGAATACCGAAAGACGCGTTCTTGGCGTGATTGGCGAGCCGCGCGTGAATGTGCTCTTGCTGAACATGGCGATAGATCGCTTAAAATGAGGATGACGCCCAGAAGGTAGACGTCTTTGGCCCGTAACGACGAAGACTTCGACCGCCGACCTGATCCCGACGCGCTCCTTGCCTTGAGCGACAAGGAGGGTCGAGGGAAGCTACGCGTATTCCTTGGCGCCGCGCCCGGTGTCGGCAAGACCTATGCGATGCTGGCGCGCGCGCAAACCGCGAAGGCTGAGGGCGTTGATATTGTCATAGGCGTGGCTGAGACCCATGGACGTCTCGAGACGCAGACGCTCCTCAGGGGTCTCGAAACGCTTTCGCGCCGCAAATGCGACTATCGCGGCCGGACCATCGAGGAATTCGACATAGATGCGGCGCTGACGCGAAAGCCTCAGCTCATCGTCGTCGACGAGCTCGCGCATACCAATGCGCCTGATAGCCGTCATCCCAAACGCTGGCAGGACGTTGAGGAGCTGCTCGATGCCGGTATTGACGTATGGACGACGCTGAACGTCCAGCACCTTGAAAGCCTCGCCGACGTCGTATCGCGCGTCACCGGCGTCGCCGTGCGAGAGACCGTGCCGGATCGTGTGCTGCAGAACGCCGCGGACGTCATCCTTGTCGACATCACGCCCGACGAGCTGCTCCAGAGACTGAAGGAAGGCAAGGTCTATGTTCCCGAGACCGCGAGACGCGCGACGCAGAATTTCTTCACGCCGCGCAATCTCACGGCGCTGCGCGAGCTTGCCTTGCGTCGAACGGCCGAGCGGGTGGACGATCAAATGGTCGACTTCCTTCGGCAAGGGGCGATCGAGGGTCCCTGGGCGACGGCGGAGCGTTTACTTGTTTGCGTCGGCCGCGACGCAAAATCCGAAGCCGTGGTCCGCGCCTCCGCCCGGCTCGCGACAGGCCTCAACGCGACATGGATCGCGCTCTACGTCGAGCGCGCTGGCCAGGAAGAACGGTCTGCGGATGTCGTACGAAATGTCGACCATTCGTTGCGTCTGGCGGAGCGGCTCGGCGCCGAAGTAGCACGCATCTCCGGAGACGATCTCGTAGACGAAGTGCTGCGCTTTGCCCGACGTGAGAATATTACCCAGATTGTGCTCGGTCGTTCGCCGTCCCGGACATTTCCCAGGTTTTTGCGTCGGTCGCTGACCGACGAAATTCTTCGACAATCGACTGATATCGCGGTTCACGTCGTCGTCCAGGAAGATAGCGGGCTCGCTGCGCGCAGCCCGAAACTTCCGAGCTTATCGGAGACGTCGATTGGCGTCGCCGGCGCCGTCGTGGCGGTCGCCGCGACGTTGCCTGTTGCATATGCGCTCGATCGCTGGCTCGGCCTCACCAATCCGTCGGCGATCTTTCTCCTCCCCGTGGTGCTCTGCGCGACGCGCTTTGGAATGTGGTCTGCGATCATCGCGTCGATTCTGTCCTTTCTGGCCTGCGACTTCTTCTTTTTCGATCCGCGTTATGAAATGACGATCTCTCAACCGCAGGAGTTTCTATCGCTCCTCGTTGCGCTGATCGTCGCCGTGATCACGGGAATGCTCGCGAGCAAAATGCGGGATTATGCGCGAAACATGCGCCAGCGGTCTCAGGCGGTGCAGTCGCTCTTTGAATTCTCGCGTAAGCTCTCGACGATAACGACGGTCGATGACATCATTTGGGTGTCCGCTCTTCAAATTCTGAAAGTCGGGGAAGCGTCTTGCGTCGTCGTTCTAATTCCCGAGGACGGCGGATTAAGAGCGGCGGGCTCCTGGCCGCCGGTAGACCAATTGGATCCTGGCGAACTCGCCGCCGCCCGCTGGGCTCTGGAAAAAAGCGAACCGGCCGGATGGCGGACGGACACGTTGCCCAATGTGCGGTTTCAATTCCGACCTCTTGCGACGGCGCGGGGGGTCGTCGCAGTTTGTGGGATCGAGCCCAAGGCGCCCGAGGAACCGCTCTCCGCTGCGGCTGAGAGCACGATATCTTCGCTCATCGAGCAGACGGCGATCGCGATCGACCGAGCCATGCTTGTCGGCGAGTCGGTCAAGGCTGCGGCGCTCGAAGAGAATGAAAAGTTGCGGACGATTTTGCTGTCCGCCCTCTCGCACGATCTGCGCACGCCGCTAACCTCGATTACCGGCGCGGTCACCAGCCTTCGTGAGCTTGGAGAGAAGCTTCCGCTCGAGGCCCGCGATGACCTTCTGCTGTCGATTGAAGAGGAGGCCGGGCGTCTATCGCGCTTCATCGCTAATCTGCTTGACATGTCGCGCATTGAGTCAGGCGCGCTCGCGCCAAGCAGTGAGCTCATCGACGTGGCGGAGGTGATCCGCAGCGTCCTCGCAAGGTCGAAGAAAGCCTTCCCTGCAATGGAGACGTCAAGCAGCATCGCGCCCAACCTGCCGCCTATCCGCGGCGACGCCAATCTTCTCGGTCAAGTGCTCTTCAACCTGATCGACAACGCCCACAAATACGGCGGGCCGACCGGCCCGATCATTCATGCCCGCCCGGAGGCGCGCGATGTCGTCATCACCGTGACCGACGAAGGCCCCGGCGTGAAGACGGCGGACCTCGAGCGCATCTTCGAGAAATTCTATCGCAGCGGACGCGTTGACGGCCGCAAGGCGGGAACGGGGCTCGGCCTGTCGATCTGTCGGGGGCTGGTGCATGCTATGGGCGGAACCATTGTCGCGCAAAGCCCCGCCGTCCGGCGCCGAGGGACGAGAATGATTATGCGCTTCCCCGCCGCAAGCGAATCGAAGCGAGGCGTGGCGGCATGAGCGGCGCGAGCGTTCTCGTCGTCGACGATGAACCTCAAATACGCCGCGTCTTGGGCCATCGCTGGCGGCAAGCGGCTATGAAGTGTTCGAGGCTGCGACAGGCCGCCAAGCGCTCGCAGCCATATCGGCGAAAACACCCGATCTCGTCATTCTCGACCTCGGCCTTCCAGACATGGATGGCAAGGAGGTGCTGCGAAAGCTGCGAATCTTTACGCGAACGCCGGTGATCGTTCTCTCCGCGCGCGACCGGGAGGTAGAGAAAATCGCAGCGCTCGATCTCGGCGCCGACGATTATGTCGAGAAGCCATTCGCCATGGGAGAGCTGCTGGCGCGCATGCGCACGGCGCTGCGGCATTCGCAAGAATCGGCTTTGGAATCGGATCTTGTCGTCGCCGATGAACTCGTCGTTAATATTCAAAAGCGTATCGTCACAAAAAAGGGGGCGCCAGTGAAACTGACGCCGAAGGAATTCGATCTTCTGGCTTTTTTCACGCGACATTCGGGCCGACCGTTGACGCACAGAGAAATCCTCAAGACCGTTTGGGGGCTGGCGCATCAGGACGACAATCAATCTTTGCGCGTGTTTGTTGGCCAGCTGAGAGCAAAAATAGAGGACAACGCCGCGACGCCCCAAATCATCGTGACTGAACCTGGCGTCGGCTACCGATTTATCGATACCTGTAAGGGGAATTGATCTTCTGTCCGCTTTTGGCGGATTTCGTTGAAAAAGTCTGGGAGATAGGGTCGTCGGCCTCCGCGGAGGCGTTTTTCAGCATTGGACTGCGCGTTCATCGGCGTGGTGGCGGCGACGCCGCCATAGTGTGCGGCTTATGCCGCCATTTCGAACTCTGGGGGCCTCAACCGCGCGAGACGTCGCAAGTTTTGCGCGGTCGCGGCGAGCAGGAACTCGTCCTTTGCGCCACATGGACCCCGTAGCCGCAAGCGCCCGAGTCGCAATATGCGTTTGAGATGGGCGAACAGCATCTCCACCTTTTTGCGTCGCTGACAGGCCGTTTCAAATTCGGGCGTTCCAGCAAGCGCCCGAGCGACATCGCGGGAATCTTCCTCAACGTCACGTGGAATCTTCCGCGCCACAGCATTCGGGCAACATCTCGCTTTGAGTTCGCAGACGTCACAATCCTTCTTGCTCGCGCGGTAACGACGCGTGCCGTCAGCCCCGACGCCGGTGCGCGGAGTGGCGTAGGCGCGCCGGAACTGAACCAGCTTTTTTCCAGCCGGGCAGATATAGCAGTCGGCCTCGGGATCGAACGTGAAGTCCGAACGCGAGAACGTGCCGTCGGTTCGCGTCGACTTATCGAAAACGGGAATGTACGGCGTGATCCGCTTCTGCTTGACGAGCCAGGCGAGATTATCCGCCGAGCCATATGCGGTGTCGGCGACAAGATAACCCGGCTTCAGGCCGAAGCGCTCTTCGGTGCGCTCTACCATCGTTCTTGAAGCGCCGACCTCGGCCTGTCGGATGGCGCGCGTCGCTTCGACATCGACGATCACGCCGTGATCCGTATCGATCAAATAATTGGTCGCGTAGGCGAAGAACGCGTGGCCTTTATGCGCGCCGGTCCATTGCGCCGCGGGATCCGATCGCGCGATGAACTTCGGCGTCACGGGCGAAGCCGCGCCGAACGCGGCGTCATCAAGCATTGCAAGATATTCCCGCGCCGCGCGGCACGCGTCATCTTTGATTTCGTCGGGGTTCCAGTCGCTGCTCGGAACTGAGCGCTGCTTGTTGGCGTCGGCAGCGATCAGGCTTGCATCGACGGCGAAGCCGTTAGCGCTGACAAGGCCCTCTGCCACGCAACGCGCGACGATGGATTCAAAGAGCTGGCGCAAGATGTTGCTCTCGCGAAAGCGGCCATGCCGGTTCTTGGAAAACGTCGAATGGTCTGGGACTTTGCCGTCAAGGCCGACGCGGCAGAACCAGCGATAGGCGAGATTGAGATGCACTTCCTCGCACAGGCGGCGTTCGGACCGAATGCCCAGGCAATAGCCGACAAGAAGCATGCGGATCATCAGCTCCGGATCGACTGAAGGGCGGCCAGTGCTGCTGTAGAAGGGCTTTAACGCGGCGCGAATGCCTTCGAGATCGAGATGCCGATCGATCCCGCGCAATTGATGGTCCTTTGGCACATGGTCGTCGAGGCAAAAATCATAGAAAAACCGAGCGGCTGCTGTCTGAGTCCCCATCATCGCCGCTTCTCCTGCAAATCAGCAGGGAAAGTGAATCACGAGCCATGGCGTGCGGCAACGTCGAGTTTTTCAACACAATCGGCGCGAAGCAGCCGTGCGTGAAAGGCTGCTTGTCCCGTAGCGGACCCTGACTGCCGCAAGAGCGTTGTTCGAGTGCGCGTTCGGCCGACCCTTTGCCGCAGGCGTCGCGATGGGGATTTTGCGAACATCAATCGCGGCGAGCGGTAAATCCGAGCCATGCAAGCGCGCCGCTCGCTACAGGAAGAGCCGGTCGCCCGCCGACATCGGAAGGAATCATTTCCGGCAATCACCGGGGGCAATATATCAGCGGACGGACTGATTGGGGCTACCGGTAACGTTACCCGGAAGCAATGCTCGTGTGATCAATTTCCCAACCAGTCACCCAGAACTCCACCTCATCGCCGTTCATATCAAATGTTCGGAAGCAATGCCGCGCTTCAGGGTCTTTGATAGCGGGATACTTTAACTCATCAGCCAGCCACCCGATATGTGTCTCGGTCGTATCGCTGCTGTTCGCTGAGAAAACAAGCATGAAAGCGTGCTCGGCGTTAGCAGATCGAAGCCTGCCGACATCATAGTGGATATGCGTAAGTTCCCGCTCGTTGGTGGGGCTCATCCACCGTTTCATTTCGACCACCGCGAACCGGTTGCGGCTGTTCGGGTCTTTGAGCACCAAATCATTGGAGGTGACTTCGATAGAGGCAGCCAACCGGAGGGAGGATACAGTCGCGCGCGCAACAACGAACTGGTAGTAGTGTTCGTTATTGAACCTCAAAATGCCAGCTTTTTCATTATGATATGCGGCTGGATTGCTGGCGGCCGCCTTACGGAGAAATTGATCTTCCGCCTCTAATGCAGCTCCGGCGATTTTGAGGAGTTGTTTCAGTTCATCGTGCATTTTGCGGCATCCATCGTGCTATTCGATATGATATCGGCCTCTTACACGCCTCTTACACAGTCCCAACTTTCGAGGAGACATCCGGTCACTACCAATAGACATCGAGCGCTCAAACGCGCCGGAGCATTACGTCACACATGAGCGGCTCGATCAGCGCCGCATCACCATCGCCGACGCCGGAGCGATTGACGCGGGCCGTTATGAACGACAAGCCTCCTACGGTAATCTTCACGAGTCCAGATATCGCGCCGCTCGTGAGCGGTTCAAGAAGAAGCTTGCAGCCAAGCAGGTGGTTGGGGTTGTGGTGCGGAATTCAAAAGGGATTTTGGCGCAACGCCAAGCTGCTTTACGTTCCTAAACTTTGCGGCGTTAAGAAAGGAGCGCCTGACGTTGCAGGATCATGCGACGCTCAATTTCTTAAGAAAATGCTATCGCCGCCGTGCATCCCGGAGCAAGTACGCTCAATCTTATTGAGACGCAGAAGCTCGGGTCAGTGAGGGCGTAATTACAGACATTTTTGTGATCAGTTCATCGAATTTCTTAGTGTGCGCCGAATTACTGTGCGCCAAAATTTCACCGTGCAATTGCTTTAATAGCTTTGCGGAGTCGAATAGGTCTGCTTCTTCGAGGCTTTTGATTTTTCGATTTCTTGCGACAAGACGAGCCTCCAATGTTGGGGCAGGCAAGTAGCCATACGCAAGCCATTAAAATACAGATCAAATGGCAAATTAATGGCATTCTTTTACATGGAGTCTCGCCATGCTCTCCAATAAAGTAGCGCGCGTCTTGGTCGTCATTATGCTACTAGGAATAGCGCTGATGCTAACCGTTGGCTCATGGCGACTACTGATGCATCTAGAGCTACTCCACTAGAGCCTGGTGCCGTAGGCTTGATTACCGTCTAGCGCTTGCCGTCACTTGCGCGAATCTCTCGTATCTCCATGTGCCGCTCCAGCTACACACCAGCGGCACGCGCCGCGCCGGGATATGCGCGACGATTGGTTTGGGACTCGCGCATGTTGTTCGGCGTGAATATCAAACTCGCAGGAAGCCTGTCACTCGCGGTCAGTTTGCCGACCATGATTGTGGGCTTTACCCGCTACAGCCGCGACCGGAGTTTTGCAGTGTTGGAGCAAAGCCGCTCCTTCGTCTTCGTCATGGCGATTGGCTCCGTTGTGGGAACCTTCCTGGGCGGGCGGCTGCTCGGCAGAGTACCGAGCGCAATTTTGCTACCGCTTCTGGCGGCTACCCTCATCGCTTCCGCCGTCAAGGTCTGGCGGCACAAGTGAAGCGCAGCCTAATTCCGGGGCCTTGACCTGCCAGATATTTCCATCATATTAGAAGTATGGAAAAGCAGCAAGCTATCGCCGCCCTTGTCGCGCTCGGTCATGAGACGCGTTTGGATATATTCCGGCTGCTTATGCAGGCAGGACCCGACGGGCTTCCTGCGGGCCAAATCGGCGAACGGCTGGGGCTTCCGCCCGCAACTCTGTCTTTTCACTTGAATCAACTCAAACACGCGGACCTCGTGACCTTCCGGCGGGAAAGTCGGTCGCTGATCTACTCTGCGGCCTATCCGGTCATGAACGCGCTGCTCGCTTACATGACCGAGAATTGCTGCCAGGGCGCAAGCGCCTCTTGCGAAACCGTTTCACCTTCAACTTGCCAGCCAAAGGAACGCTATGAAACGCCTGCACGTGCACGTGTCCGTTGATGACCTTTCGGGGTCAATCGGGTTTTACACCGCGCTTTTCGGGTCTGAGCCGGCAGTCGCCAAACCCGATTATGCGAAATGGATGCTCGACGATCCACGTGTGAACTTCGCGATTTCCGTGCGAGGCGGACAGGCCGGCGTCGATCATCTCGGCATTCAGGTCGAGACGCCCGAAGAGCTGAAAGAAGTATATCAGCGCCTGCAACAGGCTGAGCGGCCCGTGCTGGAAGAAGGCGCCACCAACTGCTGCTACGCGAAGTCTGAGAAGGCGTGGACCTCCGACCCGCAGGGGCTTTTGTGGGAGGCCTTCCTGACTACTGGCGAAAGCACGATCTACGGCGACGACGCAGTGCTTGCCGGATTTCGCAGGAGCGCCGTGAAGGGGGAGCCCTCCGCCTGCTGCGGCGCGAAGCCTGCGCCTGTGATTGAAGCCGCCTGTTGTTCTGGAGCGGGAGACAGCCAATGACTGACCACGTCTACAACGTCCTCTTTCTCTGCACCGGCAACACGGCGCGCTCGATCATGGCGGAAAGCATCCTGCGCAGGGATGGCGCGGGCCGTTTCAATGCGTTTTCGGCGGGCAGCCACCCCAAAGGGGCCGTCAATCCTTATGCGATTAAAACGCTCGAGGAATATGGCTTTCCGACAGAAGGATTCCGCTCGAAGAACTGGGAGGAGTTCTCCGGAACTGACGCGCCGAAAATGGATTTCGTATTCACCGTCTGTGACAACGCCGCCGGCGAGGTCTGTCCGATCTGGCCGGGACAGCCGATGACAGCGCATTGGGGCGTCGAGGACCCGGCGGCGATTGAAGGAACGGAGATCGAAAAAATAAAAGCGTTCAATGATGCATTCCGTTACCTCAGGCTCCGGATTTCTTACCTTCTCGCAACGCCCATCAAGCGACTCGACAAATTGGCGCTCAGGGATCGTTTGCGTGAAATCGGAGAACTCGAAGGCGCAAGCCACGGCCACAAAGCGGACGCCTGAACGATGACCATCACCATCTATCACAACCCCGCCTGTGGCACCTCGCGCAACACGCTGGCGATGATCCGCCAAAGCGGGGAAGAGCCGGTCGTCATCGAATATCTGAAAGACCCGCCAGCGCGCGAGCGACTGGTCGAGTTGCTCAAAGTCATGGGCATTTCAGCGCGCGATTTGTTGCGCCAGAAAGGCACGCCCTATGACGCGCTCGGCCTTGGCGATCCAAAGTGGACGGAAGAGGAGCTGATCGGCTTCATGCTGGAGCACCCGAACCTCATCAACCGTCCAATCGTCATAACGCCGAAGGGCGCGCGGCTGTGCCGTCCCTCGGAAACCGTGCTCGATATTCTCCCCAATCCCGACATTGGCGAATTCACCAAGGAAGATGGCGAAGTCGTCGTCAGCAGGGCCGCTCAACCTCAATCCTGAAAGGATGAATATGACGACCATTCAAGTTTTTGATCCCGCCCTTTGCTGCAGCACCGGCGTCTGCGGCGTCGAAACCGATGAGGCGCTTGTCGCCTTCGCCGCTGACGTTGATTGGGCGAAGCAGAACGGCGCGCGCATCGAACGTTTCAATCTTGCCCAGCAACCCATGGCTTTTGCTGACAACGCCATGGTGAAGGGCTTTCTGGAACGGTCTGGACAGGAAGCCCTGCCGCTGATCCTCGTTGATGGCGAAATCGCCCTTGCCGGTCGTTACCCGAGCCGCGCCGAATTGGCGCGCTGGGCGGCGGTAAAGGAGATCAATGAAGCGAAACAGGGATGTTGTAGCGGCGCGTCGTCCTGTTGCTGAGGGTGCGCAATGAACTTTCTTGAGCAGCCTCCGCGCTTCCTCTTTTTCACCGGCAAGGGCGGCGTGGGCAAAACCTCGATTGCCTGCGCGACGGCGATAGAGCTCGCTGAAGCCGGACGCCGCGTGCTGCTCGTCAGCACCGATCCGGCCTCGAATGTCGGGCAGGTGTTCGGGGTCGGCATCGGCGACAAAATCACGGCGATTGACGCCGTGCCAAACCTTTCCGCGCTGGAAATCGACCCGCAGGCCGCCGCGCAGGCCTATCGCGACCGCATCGTCGGCCCCGTGCGCGGCAAGCTGCCCGAAGCCGTGGTGAAGGGCATCGAAGAACAGCTCTCGGGAGCCTGCACGACGGAAATCGCCGCTTTCGACGAATTCACATCGCTGCTCACCGATACGGAAATCACTTCGGGATATGACCACATCATTTTCGATACGGCTCCGACAGGCCACACCATCCGGCTGTTGCAGCTCCCCGTCGCATGGAGCGGCTTCCTCGAAGCGGGCAAAGGCGACGCCTCCTGCCTCGGCCCGCTCGCTGGTCTGGAAAAGCAGAGAACGCAATACAGCGCCGCCGTTGGCGCTTTGGCCGACGGTCAGCGCACGCGTCTGATCCTGGTCGCACGTGCGCAAAACTCTGCGCTGCGCGAAGCCGCGCGCACGCATGAGGAGCTAGTGTCCTGATTCAGAAGTTTCTATCCAGCTTTGGCTTGGAGGTCGAGGGTGCGACGGCAGAAGCGTTCGATGGAGGCCAGAATGTCGTCGGCTGACTTGGTCCAGCGCAGCGGCTTCGGATCAGCGTTCTGTTGGGCGAGGAAAGCCTTGATGGCGGCGATGAGGTCTTTGACGGACTTGTGCGCGCCTCGCTTGATCTGCTTTTCGGCCAGCAGCGCGAAGAAGCGTTCGACCTGATTGATCCACGACGACGATGTCGGCGTGAAATGCATGTGCCAGTGGGGCCGCTTGGCGAACCAGTTGCGGATCACTTGCGTCTTATGGCTCGAAGCGTTGTCCATCACGACGTGAATGTCGAGGCCGGCGGGAACGTTGCTCTCCACTTCGTCGAGAAACTTGCGGAACTCCTGCGCGCGATGGCGCGGCATGCATGTGCCGATCACACTGCCAGCCTTCACGGTCGTCTCAGCCGTGACAGCAGCGATGAAGCCGGCAAAGAGCGTCGTAGTGCCGTGGCGGTCGTAGTCGTGCGTGCGCCGCTCGACTTGTCCAGGGCGCATCGGCAGCAGCGGCTGCGTTCGATCAAGCGCTTGTATTTGGCTCTTTTCATCCACGCATATCACCAGCGCCTTGTCGGGCGGATCGAGATAGAGGCCAACGATGTCGCGCACTTTCTCGACGAACTGCGGGTCGGTCGAGAGCTTGAAAGTCTCGGTGCGATGCGGCTGTAGGGAGAATGCACGCCAAATGCGATGAACCGACGAAGTCGACACGCCCGATGCTTTCGCCATGCCGCGCGTGCTCCAGTGCGTCGCGTTCTTGGGCTGCGTTTCGAGTGTCCTGGTCACGATCTCCTCAACGCGGTCGTCGCCGATCTTGCGTGGCGCGCCACAGCGCGGCTCATCGTCGAGACCATCGAGACGGTGCTTGGCGAAACGCTCGCGCCATGTGCGCACGGTCTGCCGCGTTACACCGACCGCAGCCGCGATCTCGCAGTTGTTGAGCCCGTCAGCGGCCCGCAACACGATCTCCGCGCGTTGCGCATGCCCACGCGCCACCTTGCGTCGCCGGACGAGCCTTTTGAGGTATTCCCGTTCGTTCTCGCTGAGCTCAATCTTGCTCGCTTTGGTCGCTCCGTCCCTCGCCATGCCGCCCTCCCGAATCCCGCCTGGGCCGAAGGAATCACAATCGCGAAAACGTGGCTAGTAATTTCTGGGACAGGACACTAGCGGCGATTGGCCTCCGTCAGCAATTACTCGTCGTGAATGGTCTGATGCCGATCGAAGAGGCGGCGCTCGATGCGCTCGCCGCCGCTCTCTACGCGCGCGAGCAGGCCGCTCTGGCGGCAATGCCCGGCGCCGTGCGCAGCCTGCCATGCGACTATGTGCCTTTGAAGCCGTTTAATCTCGTTGGAATCGATGCGTTGCGTCAGCTCCTCGTTGAGACGCCGCCGCACCTCGCCGCTGTCGGCGAACCCGTCGAGATGCACGCGCCCAGCCTCTCGGAACTGGTGGACGGCATCGCCGCGGATGGCCATGGCCTCGTCATGCTGATGGGTAAGGGCGGCGTCGGCAAAACAACGCTGGCGGCAGCGGTCGCCGTCGAACTGGCGCACCGCGGTCTGCCGGTTCACCTCACAACCTCCGATCCTGCCGCACACCTTGCCGAAACACTGCATGGGTCACTGGATAATCTGACGGTGAGCCGCATCGACCCGCACGCCGAGACTGAACGCTACCGACAAGAGGTGCTGAAGACGAAGGGCGCGAAGCTTGACGCGCAGGGGCGGGCCTTGCTCGAAGAGGATTTGCGCTCGCCCTGCACGGAAGAAATCGCCGTCTTTCAGGCCTTCTCGCGCATCATCCGTGAGGCGGGCGAGAAATTCGTGGTCATGGACACCGCGCCAACCGGCCACACGCTGCTGCTCCTGGACGCGACGGGGGCCTACCATCGCGAGGTCGCGCGGATGCTGGACGCAAAGCGGGCGCATTACACGACGCCGATGATGCAGCTTCAGGACGAGCGCAGAACCAAGGTTCTGCTCGTGACGCTCGCGGAACCGACGCCGGTCCTCGAAGCGGCAAATCTTCAGGCGGACTTGCGTCGTGCGGGCATTGAGCCTTGGGCATGGGTCATCAATAACAGTGTCGCGGCGGCGCGCCCGCATTCTCCCTTGTTGCGACAGCGCGCCAGGAACGAACTGCATGAGGTGGAGAAAGTCGCAACGGTCCGTGCGCGCCGCTACGCTGTCGTGCCGCTGTTGAGCGAAGAGCCAGTCGGCGTGCCGCGTCTTCTCGAACTGGCGGGCTATGCGACCGAACCCGCCTGAAATGTCATTGGAAAGAGTCGAGCATCATGAGCGAAGCCACAACCCTCGCCAGCAATCCCGCGATAGGCAAAGCGCCCGCCATGGGCCTCTTCGAGCGTTACCTGACGCTCTGGGTTGCGCTCTGCATCGTCGCGGGCGTCGTCCTTGGCCAGGCCGTGCCTGCCGTGTTCCACGCCATTGGCGGCACGACGATCGCCGAGGTCAATCTGCCCGTCGCCGTGCTGATCTGGCTGATGATCATCCCCATGCTGCTCAAGATCGACCTTGGCGCCCTGGGGCAGGTCAAGGAGCACTGGCGCGGAATTGCGGTGACGGTCGGTATTAACTGGCTGGTGAAGCCCTTCTCCATGGCGCTGCTCGCCTGGCTTTTTATCTCGCACCTGTTCAGGCCGTTCCTGCCTGCCGACCAAATCGACAGCTATATTGCGGGCCTGATCCTGCTGGCCGCCGCGCCGTGCACGGCCATGGTCTTCGTCTGGTCGAACCTCGTGGATGGCGAACCGCATTTCACGCTTTCACAGGTTGCGTTGAACGACACCATCATGGTCATCGCCTTCGCGCCGATCGTCGCCTTGCTGCTCGGCCTCTCTTCTATCACCGTGCCATGGAACACGCTGCTGCTGTCGGTCGTGCTCTACATCGTTGTGCCGGTCATCGTCGCGCAGCTGTGGCGCCGCGCGCTGCTGGCGCAGGGTGGCCAGGACGCCTTGAAGAAAACGCTCGGCAGGCTCGGCCCGCTCTCGCTTTCGGCGCTGCTACTGACGCTCGTCATCCTGTTCGGCCTGCAAGGCGAACAGATCATTCGTCAGCCACTCGTCATCGGCCTGCTCGCCGTGCCGATCCTGATTCAGGTCTATTTCAACGCGAGTCTCGCCTACCTTCTCAACCGCGTCCTCGGCGTCGAGTGGTGCGTTGCCGGTCCTTCGGCGCTCATCGGCGCGAGCAACTTCTTCGAGCTGGCCGTCGCGACGGCAATCGCGCTGTTCGGCTTCCAATCAGGCGCGGCGCTGGCGACCGTCGTCGGCGTGCTCGTCGAGGTGCCGGTCATGCTCTCTGTAGTCCATATCGTCCGCCGCTCGCGCGGATGGTATGAACACAGCGCGGCTTAATTCGCAGCTCGAACGGGGCAATTGCATGTCAAAAAATCCGCTTCGCCATCATACGCCTGACGACGACCCGGAAGCGGGAACTCCCGGCACCGGAGAAGATATCTGCCCTGAATGCAACGGGACTGGCAAACAGGTCGATAAGAAGACGGGCCAGCCCACGGAAGAGCCCTGCGAACGCTGCGATGGAACCGGGCGGATCATTGAGGGAATTGGCTAGGCCCCATGGATGAACTGGAAGAGGCGAAAGCCAAGGCGCGCCGCTTACAACGCGGCGGCAGATGATTTGGCGGAAGGCGTGGCGGCGCTTTATACGGCGATCACCGGCAAGAGCGTCAGCGCCGAGGACATGGCGTGCCTCGCCGACCGGCTCAAGCCTCTAGAGCACTAAGCTTTCGGTGCACGCGGCGCGCGTTCCAAAACGGCCAGCAACGTCGCCATCCGCTCGGGCAGTGGCTCCGTCAGCAGCTTAGCGAGCTGGACTCGAACATGCTCGGCCATCATTTGCGATCGGTCGGGCTGCGTTCCGTGTTCTCTGGCGGTCACGTTCCGCCAGCCGTCCGGCGCTATGTCCGGCATGACGCAAACTCCCTTGAAGTAGGGGAAACTGCCCGGCGATGGGATAGTTCCGAAAGAAGTCGACGAAAAAATAAATACTTACCACATCCTAGAGGGCTTCCGTCCGCGACGCCAGAGCTATCGCCAGAGCTTCTGGCGCTCGGATCGCATTGCGTTTTCTGCCGCTTGCCGTTGCGCGCTCCACGGCCTGCGCTATTCTTTTGAAGCACTTAACGAGGCCTTGCGGCGTTGGGGTCCGGCGTTGGTGCGTTTGGTTCTGATCGACAAGACGGATCGTTTATGCGGGGATACCGCAGCTTTGGCGTCGTGTTCGCCGGGATGGGCTGACCTCACGGCCCGTGATCGCGACGACATCCAAAGATTAGCGGTTCGAGCCGCGCGCCTAATGGATGCAGAGCGGGGTAAAACAGCCCGAGTTTATGAATTTGCCTCCTTCGCAGATGGTGAGTCGGACGGCTATTTTATCTTCGACTGCGACCGATGCGCCGACCGAGCGCCGCCGGCCTTAACCGCGAACGACGCCGATGCTAACGCCACAACGATGGTCATGATGGGATGTTTTTACGTGGGCTACGTTCGCCGCGATTATTGAGTTGGACGCGCATGGTGAAGATGTGTCGCAGCCGATCGTATCATCTCACCGTCGCGTATTGGGAGCCACAAAGTTGCGCACTAAGCGTTCTTCTGACGCCGGGCAATCATACGATGAGCATACCGCTCCCTCGGAAGCACAGCGTCGTCTTTTGTTGAGCTACAAGTTTAGCATGAATAGAGGTCCGGCCGTAGTGCATGAAATGATCCTCGTGGATATAGCCCGATGAATTGGGCGCACAAAAACGTGTAGAGGACCTGAAAGCCGTGTCCGCCCATCTTGTCGCTGAGTTTTACCGAGCGGATCGGACTCTATAGACGAAACCTTCACTCTGCGCGCTTCGATTAGCAATTAACGAAGCGTTCATGCTGTGACCGTCGGCTCGATCAGCGCCTGATCATCATCGCCAGCGCCGGAGCGGTTCACGCGCGGCGAGACGATCCACTCTTGCAAGGCGTCCTTAGGAGGCGCGCGCAGCAATGCGCCAGGCTCGTCGCCGGCTATCCAGACGCAGACATCGCGCCAATCGAGAATGACCGGCATTCGATCGTGAAAGGGCGACATCCATTCGTTGGCAGCGCCGCCGATGATCGTCGCCGAGTCGACCCGCGCGTCGCTTTCAGGATCGCGCCACGTCTCCCACAACCCGGCAAACGCCAGCGGCTCGCCGGTCGGGGAGCAAAAATAGTGCGGCGTCTTTGCGCCCTTCGCGCCGGTCCATTCATAGAACCCCGACGGCGGAATGATGCAGCGGCGCGATTTGAACGCCGAGCGGAACATCGGCTTGTCGGCGACCGTTTCCGCGCGGGCGCTAAAGGTCGCAGGAAGCTCGCCGAGCGGCTTTTTTTCAGCGCCAGCAAATCCTCTGACTTCGGAAAAATCGAAAGAAGAGAAAGTGCGCTCATCGCGGTAGGTGAGCCTCCAAACTGAGAACCGCGAAAAACGCACGCGCAAATAGGGGCAAGCGTCGCGTTCACCGCACTCAACTCTGCGTCCGATATGGCGGCCGGCCCGGCATCACATGCGCGTCGTGCGAGCCGCATTCCGAACAGACGAATCGGCGCGACCCCGCCAATGCGATGAACCGCGTCTCAGGCGGCGCGCATGGCGTCGATGGCGATCCTGCCAAGTTCGCGCACCCCAGCCCAACGCACCAGACCCATGCGCCAGCGACCCCCTCAGGGCGAAGATCGGCGATGGTCGGTGGGGCAGGGTGCTGCATTTGCGTGAAGGATATCGCCGGCCGCCCCCCGTGTCGCCCAGGCGCTTGGCAGTCGACGAAATTGCCATTATAAAATTGGACCATGAGACAACGAGCTGGAGCTGAAACCGTGGGGAATAAGCACGAAAGCGCGCCCTCTTCGGGCGAGACGCAGCCGCCTGTTCGCCGCCCAAGAACCACGGTCCAGCAGACAGTCTACCTGCATCCTGCCGTCTATGAGCAGTTGCGCGAACTGGCGTTTTATCGCCGCGTGAAGATGCACGACTTGCTGATGCGGGGCCTCGATATGGTCTTCCGCGAGGAAGGCGCCAAGTCCATGGCCGAGCTGCGGGGGAACGCTGAGAAATGACGCGTCGAGCGGCCATTTACACCCGCTTTTCAACCGACCTTCAAAACGAACGTTCCTGCGAGGATCAGGCGGCGCTGTGCCGCACGTTTGCAGCGCGCAACGATTTGCGCGTCGTCGCCGAATACGCCGACAAAGCTCGCTCTGGCGCATCAAGGATAGGCCGCGAGGGGCTGGCGGCGCTGCTTGAAGCCGCGAACGCTGGGCGTTTTGACGTCGTCATCGTCGAGGCGCTCGATCGTCTCGCCCGCGATATGGAAGACCTCGCCGGCATTCACAAGCGCCTCTCTTTTATCGGCGTCGAAATCATCAACGTGCATGAGGGCGTCGCCGACACCGTCGCGATTGGCCTGCGCGGGCTGGTCGGGCAGCTTTTCCGCGAAGACGGCGTTAAGAAAATCAGGCGCGGCATGGCTGGCGTCGTGCGCGAGGGCCGCAGCGCCGGAGGGCGCGCCTATGGCTACCGGCCAATGCCCGGTAAGATTGGCGCGCTTGAAATCGTGGAAGAGGAAGCGGAGATCGTTCGGCGCATCTTCTCCGAATATGTGGCGAGAAAATCGCCGCGCGACATTGCGGCCGGCTTGAACCGCGACGGGATTGCGCCGCCGCGCGGGCGGCGCTGGAACGCTTCAACCATCAACGGCAATCTCTCGCGCGGACACGGCATTCTGCTCAATCCGATCTATGATGCGCGGATCGTCTGGAACCGCGTTCGCATGGTTCGCGATCCGGCGACTGGCAAGCGCGTTTCTCGCATCAATCCCGAAAGCGAATGGCAACATGCCGACGCGGCGCATTTGCGCATCGTGGATCGGGAGATTTTCGAAGCGGTGCAGACCCGCAAGAACGCCGAAACCCGGCCGGGCGGCGTCCGAACCCATGGCAACCGGCGTCGCATCCTCTCCGGGTTGCTGCGCTGCGGCTCCTGCGGCGGCGGTATGACGGCGCACGACGTCTACGCCGGGAGGCGTCGGATCGTCTGTTCGGCTGTGAAGGAAAGCGGCTCCTGCGACAACACGCGGCGCTATTATCTCGACGAAATCGAGCGCGAGGTCGTCGAATCGCTTCTCGACGAACTCGACCAGCCCACCGTCACCGAACGATTGGTGGCCGGGGCCAGAAGGGGTTACGACGAGGAAATGCGCGCGGCGCGCCGCGATATCTCGGACTGGCAACAAGGCCATGACCGGGCGCTCGCCGCCCAGCGCCGCTTGCTCGGACTCGTGGAGCGCGGCCTTGCCGGCGATCTCGATTCGGTCAGCCGGCGTCTACGTGAACTGGACAGCGAAGCCAAGGCGTTAGCCAAAAAGATCGAGATGGCGCGAGAGGACAGACCGCCGCCGATCGAGCTGGATGTTGCCGAATTTCGCCGCTACGCCAGCGACCTGCGCCGAGTGTTCCAGGATTTCGCGTTGGGCGATGCTCCGGTCTGTGCGGAAGTGCGCGCTTTGTTTGTGGCGCTTCTGTCGAAAGTGATCGTCGGACCTGCGACCAAGAACCTTGTGACGAAGGAAGAAGAGCTGCCCCTGAAGATCGTGATCCGTCTCACGCCGCTCATGGCGCTGAACAAGCAGGAGCTTTTCACGGATGAGGAAAAGCAGTCGATGATCGAACAGTATTTTGGGGGGAAAATGGTAGCGGAGGAGGGACTCGAACCCCCGACACAAGGATTATGATTCCTCTGCTCTAGCCGACTGAGCTACTCCGCCCCAAGCCGCGTGAGCGGTCTCGAAGAATTTGCGATATAGGTCGCCGTCCCCGCGCAAGTCAAGGCTGCGAAACCGCGCCGAACCCCTGTTCGCATCAGAGCGGTCGACGCTTGGCGCGCAGTCGGCGGCTCGGGGCGTTAAGCGGCCGGAGCGGAAGCCTTTCCTTTGTGCGCGCGGCGTGCGACAAGCCGGCGAAGCCCCCACGGTCGGCCGGTCTGTCGCGGGCCGACAGTTCGCCTTGCTCGAAGGTTCCGGGTAGCGCGCCCATGTCGGTCAGACATCCCATTATCTCCATCACCGGCTCGTCGGGCGCCGGCACCAGCTCGGTCAAGGCGACGTTCGAGCAGATCTTCCGCCGCGAGCGCATCGAAGTCGCCTATGTCGAGGGCGACAGCTTCCATCGCTACGATCGCCACGAAATGAAGGCGAAGCTCGCGGAGGCGCAGGGGGCCGGCAATTACAATTTCAGCCACTTCGGTCCCCACGCCAATCTGCTGCAAGAGCTCGAGACGCTGTTTCGCCAATATGGCGAGACAGGCTCGGGCCGCTACCGCCATTACGCCCATGACGAGAACGAGGCGGCGCGGCTCGGCGTGCCGCCGGGGACGTTTACCGCGTGGGAGGAGCTCCCGGCCAATACCGACGTGCTGTTCTATGAGGGGCTGCACGGCGCCGTCGTCACCGACGACGTCAATGTCGCGCGCTACGCCGACCTCAAGATCGGCGTCGTCCCGGTGATCAATCTGGAATGGACCCAGAAGCTGCACCGCGACCGGCACTCGCGCGGCTATACGACGGAGGCCGTCACCGAGACGATTCTGCGGCGCATGCACGATTATGTGCATTATATTTGCCCCCAGTTTTCGGAAACTGACATAAACTTTCAGCGCGCGCCGACGGTCGACACCTCGAATCCTTTCGTCGCCCGTTCGATTCCGACGCCCGATGAATCGATCGTCGTCATTCGCTTTCGCGATCCGAGAGGGGTGGACTTCCCCTATCTTGTGTCGATGATCGCTGGAAGCTGGATGTCGCGCGCAAATTCCATCGTAATTCCGGGCAATAAGCTCGATCTCGCGATGCAGCTGATCCTCACGCCGAGGATCCTCGAACTGGTCAGACGCAAGAAAGGCGTGACGTGAACGACACTATACTGACGGCGGCCAAGGAAACTTCAGCGGCGGGCGCGGTGGCCGATCCGCGCCGCGACGCCAACGCCATCCGCGCCCTGGCGATGGACGCGGTCGAAAAGGCGAAATCCGGCCATCCCGGCATGCCGATGGGCATGGCCGACGTCGCGACCGTGCTTTTCCAGCGCTTCATGAAGTTTGACGCCGCCCGGCCGGACTGGCCGGACCGCGACCGTTTCGTGCTTTCGGCCGGCCACGGGTCCATGCTGCTTTACGCGCTGCTCTACCTCCTCGGCTATCCGGGCATGGGCCGCAAAGAGCTCGAGAACTTCCGTCAGCTCGGTTCGCCGACGGCGGGCCATCCGGAATATGGCCACGCCGCCGGCATCGAGACGACCACCGGCCCGCTGGGCCAGGGGCTCGCCGCCGCGGTCGGCATGGCGATCGCCGAAAGGCTGGCGGAGGCCCGTTTCGGCGACGATCTCGTCGACCATTTCACCTATGTGATCGCCGGCGACGGCTGTCTCATGGAGGGCGTCAGCCATGAGGCGATCGATCTCGCTGGTCATCTGAAGCTTTCGAAGCTGATCGTCTTCTGGGACGACAATTCCATCTCGATCGACGGGCCGACGAGTCTGGCGACCTCGACGGACCAGATCGCGCGCTTCGCCGCCGCCGGCTGGCACGTCGCCCATGTCGACGGCCATGATCCCGAGGCGGTCGCGCAGGCGATCGCCGCCGCCCAGGCCGATCCCCGGCCGTCGCTGATCGGCTGCCGCACGGTGATCGGCTATGGCGCGCCGACCAAGCAGGGCAAGGAGAGCTGCCATGGCGCGCCGCTCGGGGCGGCGGAGATCGACGCCGCGCGTGAAGCGCTCGTTTGGCCGCACGCGCCGTTCGAACTGCCCGAAGAGGTGCTGCAGGGCTGGCGCGCGGCGGGACGGCGCGGCGCCAAGGCGCGGGAAGACTGGGAGGCGCGACGCGCCGCTTCGCCGAAGGGCGCCGCCTTCGACGCCTTCATGAAAGGCGACGTCGGGGCGGAGGTCGCCAAGCCGCTCGCCGAGTTCCGCGCGACGCTCGCCACGGAGAAGCCGAAAGTCGCCACGCGCAAATCTTCGGAAATGACGCTCGGGATCATCAACGGCGCGACGCAGGCGACGATCGGCGGCTCAGCGGATCTGACGCATTCGAACTTCACCATCACCAAGGGGATGGGGGAGGTCGCGCCGGGCGATTTTTCCGGCCGCTACATCCATTATGGCGTTCGCGAATTCGGGATGGCGGCGGCCATGAACGGGATCGCGCTGCATGGCGGCTTCGCCCCCTATGGCGGCACCTTCCTGGTTTTCTCCGATTACGCGCGCGGCGCGATCCGCCTCTCGGCGCTCATGGGCCTGCGCGTCATCTATGTGCTCACCCATGATTCGATCGGCCTTGGCGAGGACGGGCCGACGCATCAGCCCATCGAGCATCTCGCGGCGTTGCGCGCCATGCCGAATCTCAACGTCTTCCGCCCCGCCGACGCCATCGAGACCGCCGAATGCTGGGAGCTGGCGCTCGCCAGCGCCCACACGCCGTCGGTCCTGAGCCTGTCGCGGCAGAACCTGCCGACTCTCGAGCGGCCGGTCGGCGAAAACCTCTCCGCCAGGGGCGGCTATGTGCTGCGCGAAGCCGCCGGCAAGCGCGATGCGACGCTGCTCGCAACGGGATCCGAGGTTGAAATCGCCCTCGCCGCGGCCGACATTCTGGGCACGCAAGGAATCAAGGCCGCCGTGGTCTCCATGCCCTGCTGGGAGCTGTTCGAGGCGCAGTCCGAGGCCTACCGCGCCGAAGTGCTGGGCGCCGCGCCCCGCGTCGCGGTCGAGGCAGCGGCCCGGCTCGGCTGGGACCGCTGGATCGGCGAGCGCGGCGCCTTCATCGGCATGAGCGGCTTTGGCGCCAGCGGGCCGGCGGCCGAACTCTACAAGCATTTCGGAGTCACGGCCGAGGCTGTGGCTGACGCGGCCCGTACGCTAGTTAAGACGTAAGAGATAGCGGAGGCGACAAATGGCTCTCATCACCCTGCGGCAACTGCTCGATCATGCCGCCGAGCACGACTACGGCGTTCCGGCGTTCAACATCAACAATATGGAGCAGGGCCTGGCGGTGATGGAGGCGGCCGCGTCGGTCGACGCGCCGGTCATCATCCAGGCCTCGCGCGGCGCGCGCAGCTACGCCAACGACATCATGCTCGCCAAGATGATCGAGGCGCTCGCCGCAATCTGGCCGGACATTCCGCTCGTCATGCATCTCGACCACGGCAACGCGGAATCGACCTGCGCCAGCGCGATCCGCTTCGGCTTCACCTCGGTGATGATGGACGGTTCGCTGAAGGCCGATGGCAAGACGCCCGCCGATTACGACTACAATGTGCGCGTCACCCGCAATGTTGTCGATATGGCGCATTGGGTCGGCGCTTCCGTCGAGGGCGAACTCGGCGTGCTCGGCTCGCTGGAGAGCGGCATGGGCGAGAAGGAAGACGGCCATGGCGCCGAGGGCAAGCTTTCGCACGATCAGCTCTTGACCGATCCGGCGCAGGCCGAGGATTTCGTCGCCCGCACCAAGGTCGACGCGCTGGCGATCGCCATGGGCACGTCGCATGGCGCCTATAAATTCTCGCGCAAGCCCGACGGCGCCATCCTGGCGATGAAGGTGGTCGAGGAAATCCATCGCCGCCTGCCCGGCACGCATCTCGTAATGCACGGCTCCTCGTCAGTGCCGCAGGAGTTGCAGGACGCCTTCAACGCCGCCGGCGGCCAGATGCCGCAAACCTGGGGCGTGCCGGTCGCCGAAATCCAGCGCGGCATCAAATATGGCGTGCGCAAGATCAACATCGACACCGACAATCGCATCGCCATGACGGCGGCGATCCGCGACGTCCTCGGCAAGAACAAGGGCGAGTTCGATCCGCGCAAATATCTGAAGCCGGCGATGGAGGCGATGCGCGCCGTCTGCAAGCAGCGCTATGAGGAGTTCGGCACGGCGGGACAGGCGTCGAAGATCAAGCCGATCCCGCTTTCGGAAATGGCCAAGCGCTACGCCAGCGGCGCGCTCGATCCGCAGTTCGCCGGCAAGAAGGCGGCCGAGTAGGGCACCATGTCGAAGGTGATCATCGCGCCCTCCATTCTCTCAGCCGATTTCGCGCGGCTGGGCGAGGAGACGCGCGCGATGACCGAGGCGGGCGCCGACTGGATTCATCTCGATGTGATGGACGGGCATTTCGTGCCCAACATCACCTTTGGGCCCGGCGTCATCGCCGCGCTGCGGCCGGTGACGACGCTGCCGCTCGACGTGCATCTGATGATTTCGCCGGTCGATCCCTATATCGCGGCCTTCGCGGAAGCGGGCGCCGACGTCATCACCATTCACGCCGAGAACGGGCCGCATCTGCATCGCTCGCTGCAGTCGATCCGCGCGCTAGGCAAGAAGGCGGGCGTGTCGCTTAACCCGGCGACGCATGAAAGCGCGCTGCAATATGTGCTCGACGACGTCGATCTCATTCTGGTGATGACGGTCAACCCCGGGTTCGGCGGGCAGAGCTTCATCCCCTCGCAGCTCGACAAGATCCGCGCCATACGCGAGATGATCGGACGTCGCGCCATCCGCATCGAGGTCGACGGCGGCGTGACGCCGCTGACGGCGCCGCAGATCGTCGAAGCCGGCGCCGACGCGCTCGTCGCCGGCTCGGCCGCCTTCCGGGGCGGGCAGGTCTGCTACGCCGATAACATCGCGGAATTGCGGCGCGCCGCGGCGAGCGCCGGCGCGATCGCGGTGTGAGCCAGGCGGTCGGCCAGTTGATTGTCGCGGCGTGGCGCGCTATCGCCTCACCTGCGCATTGGGGCGTCGCCAAGCGGTAAGGCAGCGGATTTTGATTCCGCCATACGGAGGTTCGAATCCTCCCGCCCCAGCCAGACATTCCCTGAAGTTCACACCGGACGCAGACTTTGGGGAAAGGACCGGGAATTCGGGGCGTTTGCGCGAGGAGCGGCGGCTCAGAGACTTTCCTGAGTCGGAAATCCCGGTTTCAATGGCGCGATTCCAGGCGCAGTCTCAGTAGGCGATTTTCCAATGTCCGGGATTTTTCGACGGACGCCTCCTGAGACGGGTTCGCTTTGCGCGCAGACCGGTTCGCTTTGACGCGATTCGGACGACGAAACCGTAAGTGTCTTCACTATGTCGTCGCTTCCGGATCGAGACGCAACAGAGGTACGAGACTGTGCGCGCCGCTCGCAATCGGACAAAAGCGCTTTCTTTTAGCCGAGGCCAAGCAGTCGCTCTTGATCTGCCCAAGCATGAGGCAGAGCCTGTGTCAGGCTGGAGACTGTCACACCTGAGGGAGCGGCACCGTCGGCGATCGCCTGAATGACTTTCGGCGACAGGAAAGCAAGGACGGCCAAACGCCGGACATAACGTTCCGCGAGACCTTCGCTCGAGGCGACGTCGTTGAATGATGCGGCCTTACCCGACAGGATCGTCTCCATCCATCCACGTGAACGCGCAATCGCCTTCAGCAACATCTCTCGCGTTTCGGAGTCGATCGTCCCCTGGTTTATTGGCGCATGCATAACTCCCTTCCGAGGCGCGAGTTTTGGGGCAAAGGGGATCGTCAGCTCGGTCAATCTGTTCGACGCGATTTCAGCGTCTGATAGATCCGCTTCCAGTTCCGGCTCGCGAAGCGTGATCGCGATACGATCGGATGCAATGATGATCCGCTCGATCCGCGCGCGAATCAGATCGCGATCGCAGGCGCCATCATTTGCGTTCAGCGCTTTCCTCACAGTGTCGCAAACGAGTTGCTCAACGTCGGGCGCCGACACGCGGGAGACGGTTCCCGCTTCGCTTTTTCGGTTCTGCAGCAAGGCGTGAGACACGTAATAACGATAGCGGACGCCTTTCTTGTTGGCGTGGCTCGGGCTCATCGGATTGCCGCGATCGTCGAAGAGAAGACCGACGAGCATGGAGGAGGTACGTGATCTCGTGAGCTTTCGCTTGACGGCGCCTTCGGCCAGTCTCGCCTGAACCGCGTCGAAGAGATCGCGATCGAGGATCGGCTCGTGCTCGCCCTTGTGGATCTCTCCGCGATAAGCGATCTCGCCGACATAAAAGCGATTTTTCAGCATATGCGCGAGCGGACCGACCATAAAGCTCGCGGCGGCGATCGTTTTGCCGCTCGCGAGCTTGCGGGGTCTTGGTCTGACGCCTTCCCGGTCGAGCGCCGCCGCCAGTTCGCCGATCGACCCAAGGCGCAGGTAGTCGGCGAAGATTTTTTTCACCAGCTCCGCCTCCTCAGGAACGATCTCAAGCTTCTTGCCGCTGCTTCGATAGCCCAGAGGAACCGGCCCGCCGACCCAGATTCCCTTGCGCTTGGAGGCGTCGATCTTGTCACGGACGCGCTCGCCGATGACTTCGCGTTCAAATTGAGCGAAGGACAGCAGCACGTTCAGGGTCAGCCTTCCCATGCTTGAAGTGGTGTTGAAGGACTGGGTGACCGAGACAAAAGAGACGTCAAACGCGTCGAAGAGCTCGACGAGCTTGGCGAAGTCGGCGAGCGAGCGCGTCAGGCGATCGACCTTGTAGACCACGATGATGTCGATCTTACGGGATCGGACCTGCTCCAAAAGGCTTTGCAACGCCGGACGCTCGAGCGACGCGCCGGACAATCCGCCGTCGTCGAAGCGATCGGCGACGAGGCGCCAGCCTTCATGGGCTTGGCTCTTGATATAGGCCTCACAAGCTTCTCGCTGCGCGTCGAGCGAGTTGAAGGCGAGGTCGAGATTGTGTTCGGTCGACTTACGCGTGTAGATGGCGCAGCGCTGAGGCTTGGCGACGGCTGTTTTCATGCGCCGCGTCCCCGACTAAAAGTGGGGGAGGCGGCGGCTCTCGAGCCGCCGTCTGAGCGCTGTGCAGGAAGGGTGTGAGTGCCGGTCGTAAACTCCCCAAATGTGCCGATTGAAAAATCCCCAGTTTTCGTGACGCCCGGCCTTCCAGGGCATGCCCTGGAAGGCCGGGCGGCGCCGACTCGCCGATGCTGCTCCCCTTGGCGGAAGGGAGGGCTCGGTGATCAAACTCGGGGAAATTGTCATGATCCTGGAATTACATCGTCAGGGCGTCTCTGTGTCCGCGATCGCGCGCCAGCTCGGAATCGACCGGAAGACCGTCCGCAAGCACATCGCCGCGGGGCTGACGGCGCCCAGCTACAAGGCGCGGCCGCCGCGCGAACGCGCGATCGCAACTTTCGAGGCCTATCTGCGGGAGCGCCTCGTCGCCTATCCGGCGCTGAGCGGCCGCCGGCTATGGCGAGAGATCAAGGATCGCGGATATGCCGGCGGCTACACTGCGGTCACCGACTTCCTGCGCGAACTTCGGCCGCCGCGCTCGAAAGGCTTCGAGGTGCGCTTCGAGACGCCGCCTGGCGAACAGGCTCAGGTCGACTTCGCCCGCTTCGATGTCGAGTTCCTCGACGAGCTCGGCGTCAAGCGGATCGTCTGGCTCTTTTCCATGGTCCTGGGGCATTCCCGCTTCATCTGGGCGCGCTTCGTCCTGCACCAGGATATGCAAAGCGTCCTACGCTGCCATATGGCCGCCTTCGAGGCGCTCGGCGGCGTCCCGCGCGAGATCCTCTACGATCGCATGAAGACGGCCGTTATCGGGGAAGACCCGGATGGCCTCGTTGTCTACAATCGCGCGCTACTGGATCTGGCGCGCCATTACGGCTTTCAGCCGCGCGCCTGCAAACCCTACCGCGCCAAAACGAAGGGCAAGGTTGAGCGGCCCTTCCGCTACATCCGGGAAGACTTTTTCCTCGGCGGCGCCTTCCGCAATCTTGATGACCTGAACGCCCAGCTCCGAATCTGGCTCGATACGATCGCCAATCCGAGGGTCCACGCCACGACCAGGCGCGTCGTCGATGAGGCTTTCGCCGAAGAGAAGGCGTCGCTCAAGCCGGTGCCGTCGACGCCCTATCAGGCGGTGCTTCGGCTCGAGCGGCGCGCGTCGCATGAAGGCATGGTCAGCGTCGGCGGCAATCTCTACAGCGTCCCGGACACGACCCGGCGACGCGTCCTTGATGTCCATGTCTTCGCCGACGCCATCCGCATCTTCGAGGACGGCGAATTGATCGCCGCCCATGCGCCGCTCGAAGGCCGCGGCGAAAAACGTCTCGATCCGGCGCATCGCAGAATGCCGTTGCAAGCGTATCGTCGCCGGCCGCCCGACGCATTGCCGTCCCTCATGCTGCGCGCCGGCGATCACGCCGCGAGACGCCCGCTGGCCTTCTATGACGCGGTGGGGCGCCGGCTGGCGATGCAGGGAGGCTCACGATGAATGCAACGCCCTCCGCCGTCATCGACCGCGTCAAACGCAATCTCGTCGGCCTGAGAATGCCGCGCGCCCTCGAAATCCTCGACATCACCCTGCGCGGCATCGAGCGTGGCGAGACTACGGCGCTCGACGCGCTCGACATTCTGCTCACCGAAGAACTGACGCTACGCGAGAACCGCCGCGTCCGGATGGCGCTCCAGATGGCGCGCCTGTCCGCCGTCAAGACGCTCGCCGGCTTCGACTTCGCCTTCCAGCCGTCGCTCGACAAGAGCCGCGTCATGGCGCTCGCCGAATTGCAGTTCATCGATCGCGCCGAAGCGGTTCATCTCATCGGACCGCCCGGCACAGGCAAAACCCATCTCAGCCTGGCGCTCGGCGTCGAGGCGGTTAAAGCCGGCCGCAGCGTCTACTTCGCCTGCCTCGCCGACATCATCGCAACATTGGCCAAGGCCGAACGCGAAGGGGCGCTGCGGGAGAAGATCCGTTACTTCTGCCGCTTCTCGCTGCTGATCGTCGACGAGATCGGCTATCTGCCGGTTACGCCCGGCGGCGGCAATCTGTTCTTCCAGCTCGTCAACGCCCGCTATGAAAGGGGCGCCATGATCCTCACCTCGAACCGCGGCTTCGCGGAATGGGGCGAGATCTTTGGCGATCCAGTCGTCGCCACGGCGCTCCTCGACCGTCTCCTGCATCACGCCGTCGTCTTCCAGATCGAAGGCTCGAGCTATCGCCTGCGCGAGCACGCCGACCTCTTGCCCGAACATGTTCGGACGAAAGCCAGCATCCAACCCGCGCCAATCCCGCCGACCCTGCGTCGTCGCGGACGCCCGCCAAAAAACGGAGGCGCCGATCAAGACCTCGGCTGATCGCCACGCCCGCCAACTGGGGAATTTTACTCCGGCGCTTCTGGGGAAATTAACATCGGCATTTACATGGCGTTCATGGTCTGCCTCGACAGCAATTTTGGCGCGACCGGCTTGCGCGCTTCACGCAACGAGCGCCGATCGAATTGCGCAAAGGCTTTCACAGAGAGATTCCGCTCGTCAATATTCGGAGTGGGGATAAGCTTGGGGAAAGCGCCCTTAAACAGCCATTCAAAGGTATTTAACGTATAGATTTACACACCAAAGGCTATTTCTGTAGCAACAAAATTCGCGGCGGGGAGGGGCCTCTTCAAAGGCCCTTCAAAGCCCCTGTAAGGGCCGTTTAAGAACCGGCGCCTTTCGGAAGGCACTTTTTACCCGTTCGAATGCTTGCAAAATACTGGCGTTGCTTTGCGCGCAATGCGCCCGTCGATCCGGTTAGGGCGCCCTTGCACAGCAGGTGACTCGCTCAAGAGGTCGGTAGAGGGCCATTTCAGACCCGGGGACGTCCGAGAACCCCGAATCACCCGGTTCGATCGCAAACGCACGGCGTTGTCGCAGGCCGACAAGATCCACCCGCTTTACGGCGCCGCCATTCCAGATAGCGACTCGCATATCCCGCCTAACGGCGCGCTCATCCCGCTCAACGGCAACCGAAATCCAGATAATGGCAATCGAATCCCGGCTAACGACAATCCGATCCCGGTTAACGACAAGAAATTCTCCTGATAACAGGCCCGCGTCCCGGGTTTCTGGTCACATGCGTCCCTGTTTTTGCAGCAGCGAATCGACGCCATGGCACTGGAATCAGTGGGTTTCGTCGCAGACGATTGGGGTGAAGCCTGAATTTTTGAAAACCTCCCTGATTTTCCCATAGTCAGGGAGGGGAGCGAGGCGAGACGGGTTCGCAGGAGACTGCGTCGTCAGCCAGTTCGGGCCTACGCCCGGTATATCTCAAGCGCCAAATTGACCGTCAGATGGCTGAGTTGGCGTTCAGGGGCTGAATATATCTCAAAGATCGGGCTGGCTCACGAGATCCTGGATCTCGCCGGCAAGCCGGTCGGCGATGCAGGCGTAGCCGGCGTCGTTCATGTGGAGACCGTCGGGCGCGAGCAGAGGCTCGACGCCGCCGTCGGAAGAGGCGGCGAGCGTCTTCATCAGGTGGTAGCGGGAAAAGAGGCAGATATGCTCCTTCTCCGCGACCCGCTCCAATGTCTGCACGAAACGTTCGTAGCGGGCGGGATCCCTGACCGTTTTCGTAAATTGCGGATCGACGAGCAGCACGTCGCTCTTGTGCCGCTCGATCGACAGGATGCAGCGTTCGACCACGGCCTCGAATTTCGGCTCCGAAACCGATGCGCTCAACGCGTCATTCGTCCCGACCTGCCAAACCACGAGATCGGGTTTGATGCGGTCGAGCTCAGCATTCAGGCGCGCAAGCGCGCCATCCGCGGTCTCGCCGGCTTTCCCGGCGTTGATGACCTCGACATTCGCGCCAGGAAATCTCTGCTCAAGCGCGATTTCGAGTCGCGCGGGATAGGCGGCGGCGGGGGAAGAAGCGCCGACCCCTTGCGTCGAGGAAGAACCGATCGCCAGCACCTGAACGGGCATCCGCGCCCGCAGCCGCGCGGCGGTGCGGCGCAAGAATCCCCTCGCCGGCACGCGGACGGGAACGACCGCGCAGCGGCTGCGCGGGATCTGTTCGACCGCGAGCGCCGAGCAAGGCGCAAGGCAGGCGATGCTCGTCAGCGCGTGAAGGACAGCTCTTCGGCTTGGACGAAATCGGCTGGCGCAGCGGTCGCCGTCAGAGGCGTGAAGCGATGTCTGCATTCGAGGAAGCTCGCGAGTTCGTTACAGAGTCCAAAGTGGGCATGGACAGGCACGATATCGCTCAAGGGAGCTGATTTCAAAAAAGTCGACGAGCAGTCTGGGGAATAAAGCCCGTGAACGCGCTCGCGACAAGCGCGGCCTGAGAGGAACGTCAGGCAAGGCGAGCGTCGGACAGGCGAAGACGACCGAGCCATGCGTTGCGTTCAGGCTTCATTTGCTCTCAAATCGCAACGCCCACGCACGACACTCGGACAGCGGCATGCTGAAGGTCTTCTGCTCTCCCTCGCGATATGTTCAAGGCCGCGACGCGACGCGCGCGCTCGCCTCGGAACTCTCGCGGCTTGGGATTGCCGGAAGAGCGCTGATCATCGCGAGCCCTGCCGCCAGCAAGGCGCTGCAGCCGATATGGCGCGAGACGTTCGCCGCCGCCGGACTCGATTTCGCCCTTATGGATTTTGGCGGCGAATGTTCTCTGGCTGAGATTTCCCGCGGCGTCGAGGAAGCGCGCCGCATGTCGGCCTCGACGATCGTCGGCGCCGGCGGCGGCAAGACGTTGGACGCCGCTCGCGCGGTCGCCGCCGAACTCGAGCTTCCGGTCGCCTGCTGCCCGACGACCGCGTCGAGCGACGCGCCCTGCAGCGCCCTTTCCGTCGTCTACAGCGAGGACGGCGTATTCGAAAAATGCCTGTATTACCGGCGCAACCCCGATCTCGTTCTCGTCGACAGCACGATCATTGCGCGCGCCCCGGTGCGCCTGTTGGTCTCCGGCATGGGCGACGCGCTCGCCACCTATTTCGAAGCGGACGCCGTGATCCGCGCGCATCGCAGGAACGTCGCCGGCGGGCTGAGCACGATCGCAGCCGCCGCGATTTCCGAACTCTGCTACAGGACTCTGCTCAACGACGGAACGTCCGCCGTCGCCGCCGCGCGGGCCGGCGCGATCACGCCGGCGCTCGAACGCATCATCGAAGCCAACACGCTTCTCTCGGGGCTTGGGTTCGAGTCGGGCGGACTCGCGGTGGCGCATTCCGTCCACAACGGGCTGACCGCTGCGCCGGAGACGCATGACCGGCTGCACGGCGAAAAGGTCGCCTTCGGCACGCTCGTGCAGCTCGTGCTCGAAGGGCGGCCGAGTTCGACGATTGATGAAGCGATGGGATTTTGCCTCTCCATCGGCTTGCCGTTGACGCTCGCTGAACTCGGGCTTCAGCAGCTGACGCGAGAGATGGCCTGGGCGATCGCCGAACGCGCCGTCGCCGCCGGCGAAAGCGCGCATAACGAACCTTTCGAGGTGACCGCGGCGGATCTCGTCGACGCGATTTACGCCGCGGACGCGCTCGGCGCGGCGTTAAAGCCGCGCGCTTCTTAGAAGCCCCACCTATTCCGCCAAAGCCGAAAGAATGGCGTTGGAGGCGCGAAGCGCGAGCGCGGCGATGGTGAGCGTCGGGTTTGCGGTGCCGCCCGTCGGGAATGCGGCCGCGCCGACCACAAAAAGATTTGGATGCGCGTGGGCGCGAAGATTCCTGTCGACGACGGATGTCGCCGGGTCATCGCCCATGCGTGCGGTTCCCATGATATGGCCGGCGGCCTGTGCGTCGTCCTTGTGCCAAAAGGCGTCGACGCCAATTCTGGCGAACATGTCTTCATGCCTGTGTCTGGCGTTCGCGAGCGCGCGGTCGGTATAGCGGTCGAGTTCATAGTAGATCGCGGGGCGCGGCAGGCCGGTCTTTTCGATCTGCGTCGCGTCGAGCGTCACCCTGTTGCTCGCCAGAGGCAGTTGCTCGGTCAATGCGGCGACCCGGATGTGCCGCGACGTCTGTTCCTTAAGAGCGGCGTCGAGCGCCGTTCCGCGCAAGCCGCTGAGCGCCAGTTCGCGGGCGGTCGACTCCGGCGCGCCCGTTGGCCAGCTCCAGCCTTCATTGCCGATCTCGAATCGCAAAGCCGAATTGACGCCGCGATCCTTCGAGTCCCGAAAATTTTCGATCCCCGACGTCGCGCCGGGGCCGCGGTAAGGCCAGACGGGCTGGCGCGTCAGCGCCCAGCTGAGTTGGATCGGATGATCCATCAGGTTGCGCCCGAGCTGATCGGAGCGGTTCGCGACGCCGCCAGGAAACGACTCCGAGCCCGACGCGAGAAGGAGCCGCGGAGTTTCGACGCCATTGGCCGCGACGACGACGACGCGCGCGAATACGCGCCCGGTCGATCCATCCGAGCGCATGAATCTCACCGCCTCGACGCGCCCGTCCGGACGACATTCGATGAAATTGGCGCAGGTTTCGGTGAGCAGCGTCGCGCCTTGCGACTGAGCGCGCGCGATATGAATCGTCGCGTCATATTTCGCCTGAATCGGACAGACGGGAATGCAACTCGCGCTGCCGCGACAGGACGGCCGGTCGCCCGATGGCTTCGAGAGGCGCGCCTGCGGCGTCGGTCGAACCTTGTAATCCGACGTTTGCAAAGCGTCGCGCCACGCCAGATCGAGAAAGCTTTGTGCAAGTGGCGGAAAGGGGTAGGGCGCGGAGCGCGGCGAGCCGAGATCGTCGTGATCGTCTCCCGCGACCTCCAGCTCCTGTTCGGCCTGGCAATACCAGGGCTCGAGATCGGCGTAGGAGATCGGCCAGTCGACGCCGAGCCCGAACAGCGATCGCATCCGGAAATCGTCGGGAACCAGGCGAATGGCGGAGCCCAGCCAATGCCATGTCGTGCCGCCCACCTGTCGCAGATAGGTCGAATTGAAGGGATGAGCGCCTTTCTGAGCGTAGAAGCCGTAAGGCTTGTCGGTTTCGGGGTGCGGCGTGAAATCAGATTGTTCGTACGCCGACTCGGGCGTCTTGGGAGACGCGCTCTGAAACCGTTTCACCGAGGCTGCGCGATCTACGCGAGCGCCTGCCTCCATGAGGATGACGTTCAAGCCTTTGTGCGCCACGCGCGAGGCGATCAAAGCGCCCGCGACGCCGGAGCCTATGATCAAGACGTCTGCGTGAAAATCCATAGGAAGGCGTCACTTCTCGATTGGCGCGTCGGCCCAGCGCACAGCGTCGTCGCCGGCTATGCCCCTCGGCCGCGCAAAGGCCATCGCGCGCCACATGAGCGCGCCCGTGTAGTCGACGCAAATCATGCGCCCGGAATTGACGGTCTGGCCGGAATACCAATCGGCGACGATTCTGCGCGCGAGACCGCCCGAGTCTGTTTGGTTCAGGCCGCCGATTTCAGGCGGAGAGCCGCCGCGATCCGATCCAAGAGCCTGCAGATAAATCCGGGCGGAATCGACGGAAAGATTCGGGCGTCCGGTGAGCTCGGCGCTGAGGCGTAGAAATTCATCGAGGTCCAGGGTCTGCGCAAGACCAGTCCGATCAGCGATGCAGGGCGTGAGCGCGCCGATCGCGCAGCCGATCAGAAGCTTCCGCCGCGAGACGCCGCGAGTAATTTCGTGCATTGAGCTCTCGCTCCGGCGGGGCCGGCTCTTCAGCGCTCCCATGCGACCTTCTCGTCGAACGCCTTGATCGCGTCCTGCGACAGTGAAGAGGTGAGCAAATCCTCGAGAACGGACGGCGGCGCCGTGATCTCGCGGCTATATCGAAGTCCAACTTCGACGGTCTGTCGATCGGGAAAGCTCGCAAGCAGCAGGGTTCGTTCGGCGCCCTTGACGATCGCGGCGATGTCTTCGAGTCGCCTTTGCCAATCGCCATCCAGCCGCATGAGCCTGCCGAGATAGACGGCGACGCCGGACGCGCCAGCCTCCATCGCGACATAGGCCTGCGCCGCCGTGAATACGGCCGTCGCCAGAGTGGCGCAGCCGATCTCTGTCAGCTTATCGCAGCATGCGAGGCTCGCCGGAGTGGGCGCAAGCTTGATCCAAAGCCTTGTTTCATTCGCCGCCTTCAGGTCGTCGAGATAGAGTCCCGCCTGCATCACGATCTCGTTCGGGCCGCCAACCGCCTGGATCATCAGCTCCCGAATGGCGCCGGTCTCCGTCGCCATTGTGCAGAGCTTTCGCGCCGCAGCGACATAGGCATCCAGCGACAGTGTCTCCACGCCGGCGGCGTGTGCCATGAGCGCCGGATTGGTGGTGAAGCCCAGCACGCCAGGAAATTCGAGCGCTTTGCGGATCGCGCCTTGATCCGCCGTATCGACGAGCAGCATCGCGCCCTCACATCGGAAATTCTGTCGAAGACCTTTTCATGCGGACCTTCTCCTCGCACTCAGCACAATGCTTTTCGGATTGTCGAGGATCGCTTTCCAAAAGTCCTCGCCGTAACGCGCGATCCCCTCTGGCGAAACCGCGAAGGGCGTCCATCGGGCGTCGCTAAACCCCGCCTGCTCCAGAGCCTCCTCGTAGGCGCGTCGACTCCATTGAGTGAACTCGATCGAGAATTTTCCGTCGCCGACAAAAGTCATCCGAACGCGCAAGCTCTTCGGGCCTTTGCCGATCTCCTCGAGAAAAAACCCGTAAGGAAGCATATCTTCGCGGCCGTTGATGAAGTCCGGATTGGGCACGACGGCGATCAGTCGGCCATCGGGATTCACATTCGTCGCGACCGACCTGAACATGCGCTCGAGCGTCGGCTCGTCCTCGGCGTAGTTGAACAGAAAGACGGCGGTAGCGATGTCGAAGAATCCGAAGATCCTCATCGCCGCGCCGTCGCCGACCTCATAGATGATTCCGAGGGGGTTTTCGTTTTCTTCGCGCCGCGCGGCGTCAATCATCGCAGGCGACAGATCGACGCCGAGCACGTCCTTTGCCCCGAGCCTTTTCAGCAGCCGGGAATAGTGGCCGGTCCCGCATGCGTAGTCGATGGCGCGCGCGCCGGCGATGTGGCCGAGCGCGGACTGGACGGACGGCGTTTCAAGGAAATTGGTGACGTCATCTTTGCGCGCTCGCGAATATTGGCTGCTGATCTCTCGATATTGGTCTCTCATGATCATTCCCAACAGTTGACATGGCAATGAACGGTCAGAGAGCTTATTCCTTCAGCTCGACAGTGGCCATGGGCCGGCGACGGGGAAAGTTTCTGCCGCGATCGATGGGCGGCGCGTTGGCTTGGCCTCGCGCGCGCTGACCGCTTCGTCTTTCGGCCCTATCTCTCTCAGCACAGAGACTTTGCATTGGCGCGGCTCTGACGCCAGCGCCAGCTTGGGAGATCGGTATGGAGAGCGTGGAACGGTCATACAATCTGTGCGCTCCATGTCCCGCGGCAGAGCAGCGGTGACGCCTGGTGGCGTTCGCGGCAAGAAAAATTCTGCTTCTCGGCGGGGGTATGGCCCTCGTTCTGGCTTTCACCGTCCTGTTTTTTGCGTGGTCGGGCCTCTACAACGTCGCGGCCAGCCATCCTCATTGGGCGCTCACGCGCTGGTTTCTCGAGTTGGGTCTGCAGCGTTCCGTCGCCACGCACAGCGCTCTCATCGCTGCGCCGCCGCTCGATGATCAAAATCGCGTGATCCTCGGAGCGGGTCATTTCGACGGCGGCTGCGCGCCTTGTCATGGCGCGCCGGGGGGACACAGCGACCCGATCGTCGATCGCATGCTTCCAGCGCCGCCCGAGCTCAACCGCGCCGCGTCCGATTGGTCGACTGAGCAGCTGTTCTGGATCGTCAAGCACGGTCTGAAGTTCACCGGAATGCCGGCCTGGGTGGCGCAGGAGCGAGATGACGAAGTTTGGTCCGTCGTCGCCTTCCTGCGCGTTCTGCCGAAGATGAGCATGAGCCAATATCGGCTTTTCGCCATCGGCGACGTCGAGCCGCCCCGGAAGAACGGCCCCGAGATCGCCCGGAACGGTATGACGTCGGAGGCGCTGACGCGATGCGTGCGCTGTCATCGCGGCGATGCGCAGCCCAGAAGCGCTCTCGTGCCCCGCCTCGCCGGACAGTCGCAGACCTATGTCGAACGCGCGCTGCGCGATTTCGCCAGCGGCGTGAGGCAAAGCGGAATCATGACGCCGATCGCCGTGGCGCTGGACGACGCCGCGATCATGGCCCTGAGCGAATATTACGCGCGCGCGCCGACGTCCGCTCCGAGCGCGCTGCCGGCGGGACCAAACGCCGATCAGATTGCGCGCGGCAGACAGATTGCGACGGAGGGCGTCGCGGATTCAGGCGTGCCGCCCTGTCTCGTTTGCCACGGCGACAACAGGGCGCCGTCCTTTCCAAATCTCGACGGACAGTATGCGCCCTATATCGTCGGTCAGATCGAACTTTGGAAACGCGGACTGCGCAAAAAGTCAGGATATGGAGCGATCATGTGGACGATCGCTTCGCGACTGACCGATGAGCAGGCGAGAGACGTCGCCGCTTATTTCGCAAGCGCTGCAGCGACAAGAGCCGAAGAGCCTGAACGGCCGACGCCGCCGCCGCCGCGTCGTGGGGGGCGTCGTGCGCGATAGAACGCGATTCCTGCGCATGGCGCGCGCCGCCCCGGCCGCGTGCCTGCTGCTCGGGGGATGCGAAGGCGTTCAATCGACGCTCGCGCCGTCTGGACCGCAGGCGCACCACGTTGCGCAACTCTTCTGGGTCATGGTCGCGGGAAGCGCGGCGATCATGCTCGCCGTCAGTCTTCTGACGGCCATCGCGCTATTTGCGTCCGCGCGTCGGCGGGCCTTCCTCGCCGGCGATGCTGTCATCCTCGCCGGCGGTCTGGTCTTTCCGGTCGTCACTCTCTCCGCGCTCCTCGTCTACGGACTGATTATGCTCGGCGCGGGGCCGGACAAAACGACCGCCGCGCCGGTCAGAATAGAGGTGGCGGGCGAGCGCTGGTGGTGGCGCGTCGTCTACCGAGACGAGGCCGGCTCGACGGTCGAGAGCGCCAATGAATTGCGGATTCCGGTCGGCCGCGCGATCGAGATTGAGCTCACGAGCGACAATGTCATTCATAGTTTCTGGGCGCCGAGGCTGGCCGGCAAGCTCGACATGATTCCCGGCCGCAAGACAAAGCTCACGCTCAGCGCCGGGAAAGCCGGCGTGAGCAGGGGCCAGTGCGCCGAATATTGCGGCGGCGCGCACGCCCTGATGGCGTTCAATGTCGTGGCGTTGCCGCAGCGGGAATATGACGACTGGCGCTTACGGCAGTTTCAGCCCGCGCAGAAGCCCGCAACGCCAGAGACGATTGATGGCGAGGCGCTGTTTCTTTCGAGAGGATGCGGCGCCTGCCACACGATCCGGGGAACGCCTGCCGCCGGCCGCCTCGGGCCGGATCTGACTCATGTCGGCGGCAGGATATCGATCGGCGCCGCGACGCTCGCCGCGGACGAGGCTTCCATCGCGCGCTGGATCAGGCACAATCAGGAGATCAAGCCCGGCAATCTCATGCCGGCCTACGACATCTTCAGCGACAGCGAACTGCTCGCCCTGTCGCGCTATCTTGCAAGCCTGCGGTGAAGCCGCGTCGCCGTCTCCGCGCGCTTACATCCCCTGGATGACAGGTTCGCCGGCGTCGAGCCAGGCGAGAATGCCGCCGCCGAAATGCGTGTTGGCGTCGCGCCTGCCTAACAGCCGCGCCTGTTCCATCGCCGTCACCGAGCGCCGACCCGACCGGCAATAGATGACGACCTGCTGGTCCTGGCCCGCGACCGGCAGCTTGCTCGGATCGAACTTCGACAAAGGATTGAACAGCGCGCCGGCGATATGGCCCGCCGCATATTCTTCAGCCTCCCGCACGTCGACGAGCAGGATTCGCCCTGACGCGATGCCGGATTTCAACTCGTCCAGGCTGATGTCATTGAACTGACTGCCTGCGCTCATGACGCTTACCCTCCGATACGATTCTTCGCCTGATGTCTGAAGCGCGCCCACGGCGCCCGCTATCCCGTATTGCGCAAGCCTGCCGCGACGCCGTTGATCGACATCAATATGCCTTCGCGGATGTCTTCGCTGTGCTCGCCGGCGCGATGGCGGCGGATCAGCTCGACCTGCAGATAGTTGAGCGGGGCGATATAGGGGAAGCGGTGCCTGAGCGAACGCGCGAGCGTCGGATTGTCGGCGAGACGCTCCTTGGAGCCGAGAATTTTCTCGAGCGCCTCATTGGCGCGCGCATGTTCCGCCTCGATCATGCCGAAGATGCGCGCCGCAAGCGCCCGATCCTCGACAAGTCCGGCGTAATGATGCGCGATCGACATGTCGGTCTTCGACAGGATCATGTCGATGTTCGACAGCAGCGCGCGGAAGAACGGCCACTCCTGGCTCATGCGGCGCAGCAGCGCGAGCCGCGCTTTCTCATCCTTTTCGATGAAATGCGCGATCGCCGAGCCAAAGCCGTACCACCCAGGCAGAGCGACGCGCGCCTGCGCCCATGAAAAGCTCCACGGAATTGCGCGCAGGTCTTCGATGCGCCGCGAAGGTTTGCGCGAGGCGGGACGCGAACCGATGTTGAGCGAGGCGATTTCCGAAATCGGCGTCGACGAAAAGAAGAAATCGACGAAGCCTTCGGTGCCGTAGACGAGGCCGCGATAGGCGGCCATGCCGGCCTGGGACAATTCCTCGGCCGCCTCCAGAAACTCCGGCGCAGGCGTTTTTTGCTCCGAGAGGAGCGTCGCCTCGAGCGTCGCCGCGACGAGCAGTTCGAGGTTGACGTGGCCGATCTGCGGATTGGCGTATTTCGCGGCGATGACTTCGCCCTGCTCGGTCAGACGGATCTGCCCGTTCACGGTGCCGGGCGGCTGCGCGAGAATGGCGTCATAGCTTGGCCCGCCGCCGCGACCGACGGTTCCGCCGCGTCCATGGAAAAGCCGCAGGGTGACGTTGGGCAGCGAGGCGAAAAATTCCGCCAGCGCGGTCGAGGCGCGGTAGAGCTCCCAGATGCTCGTCAGGATGCCGCCGTCCTTGTTGGAGTCGGAATAGCCGAGCATGACGTCCTGCTGCCCGCCCGAATTGACGACGAGCTTGAGGATGCCGGGCAGCGCATAGAATTCCCGCATGATCGGCGCGGCGTTGCGCAGATCGTCGATCGTCTCGAAAAGCGGCACGATGATGAGATCGGCGATGACGCGCTGCGCGTCGCGCGGGTCGAGCGTGCCGCGCATCAGGCCGCATTCTTTCTGCAGCAGCAGCACCTCGAGGAGGTCGCTGACGGTTTCAGTATGGCTGATGATGTAATGGCGTATCGCCTCGTCGCCGTAGAGGCGGCGCATCTCGAGCGCGCGCTCCAGGATCGTCAATTCGCTCGTGGCGCGCTCGCTGTACGTCACGCCGGGCAGGCGAACCGGCCGCGGGTCGCTGAGCAGCCTCATCAGCAGCTGCTGTTTGTCGGCCTCGGGCAGCGCGGCGTAATCCTCGGCGACGCGCGCGACGTTGAGAAGCTCGGCGATGGTCTCCTCGTGCCGGTCCGAGCTTTGTCGCAGATCGAGCGTCGCCAGATGGAAACCAAAGACTTCGACGCCGCGGATCATCGGTTCGAGCCGCTGCGTGGCGATCACCTCGCTGTGATGCACCCGCAGCGATTCGTCGATCGTGACGAGATCGGCGAGCAGCGCCCATGAGTTGGCGTATGGTTCGCCGGGCGCGACGGCGTGGCGCGCGGCCTGGCCGCCGGTCAGCTTCTCCATCGTGCCGGCGAGGCGCGAATAGACGCCGATCAAAGCGCGGCGATAGGGTTCGTCGTCGCGATGCGGGTTATCGTCGCCCGAGCGCGCGGCAAGCTCTTCGAGCGCCTTGGTGCAGCCGGCGTAGCGGCGCGAAATCGAGAGTTCCGCGCCGAGTTCATGCACTTCGAGCAGATAAAAGCGCAGCGCCGTTTCGCATTGCATGCGCATGGCGGTCGAGAGCGAGTCCGCCGTGACGTTCGGATTGCCGTCGCGATCGCCGCCGACCCAGGCGCCCATGCGCAGGAAAGGCGGCACGCGCAGTCCTTCCAGACGCTGTTCGATGTCGGCGTAAAGACGCGGGATTTCGCGCAGGAAGGTGCTGCGATAGTAGCTCAGCGTATTCTCGATCTCGTCGCGCACGGTCAATCGCGAATGCCGCAGGAGCTCGGTCTGCCAGAGCTGCGAGACGCGGGCGCGCAGCTGCATCTCGTTCTGCGCGCGCTCGGCCTTGCCGCGCATATGTTCGCGCGCGGCGAGCAGCTTGAAGATCGCGTGTTCGGCGTCGAGAAGGCTCTTGCGACGCACTTCCGTTGGATGCGCGGTCAGTACCGGCGAGATCCAGCCGCGCGCCAGCGCCTGGGCGATCTTGCCGGCCCCGACGGCGGCTTTGCGAAGCCGCGCGAAAGTGGTCGCGAGGCTGGGCGCGTTGGCGACGGCGCCGCTCGCCTGAGCGCGCGCGCGCTGCTGCAGCGGATGCAGATCTTCGGCGATGTTTGCAAGATGCGAGAAATAGCTGAAGGCGCGAATGACGGTGCGCGCCTCCTCCGCCGTCAGCGAGCGCAGCAGGGCGTCGAGGCTCCTGTCGGCCTCAACGTCGCCATCGCGGCTGGCGGCGACCGAGAGTCGCCGGATCGTCTCGATGCGCTCGAAGGCGGCGGTCCCCTCATGTTCGCGGACGGCGTCGCCGAGCAGTCGCCCAAGCAGGCGAATATCCTCGATGAGGGTCTCGTCGCCTTTCGTCGCGTCAGGCTCCGACGGAGCGAGCGTGACGGGTTTTTCCTGCGCCTGCGCCTCAAGCTGCATACTGTCGCGACCTTTGAACTGTTCTGCGCCTCAAGGCGCGTCCAGGGCAGCTATAGCAGGCTTCGGACGCCATTTCGACGCGTCTGCGTTCGGCCCGCCGCCCGACTGCGCGCGCGCCTCCTAAAAACCGAAGAAATCCGGCTCCTCGCGGTAGTATTTCCGAAAATCGGTGGGAGATAGTTGCTTCCGGCAAGGTCGCGAGAGATACGGCATATGCCGCTTGAGGCAATTCTCCATCTCGAAAACAAAGACGGTGTTGCCGCCGCAGAACCGGTAGGCGTCGGCGGCGCAGGCATTCTGCTCCTCAGCGATGTCGTCGGCGGTGTTGCCCGCCCAGGTGTTGACGGCAAGCGCCGGCGTGGCGCCGCTCGCCGCGCAGAGAAGCGCAAGGAAGATGGCTCTTGGCACGAGAACCTCGCCGGAGATTGCGAAGAAGCTTAGCCGCCCGAAACTGCTGCAGACCACAGCGTTTGACAAGAGCCGGCCGCGCGTTCGCGACGCGGCGGCGGCGGGAGCGGGCACTTGTTCGACGCCGCTCCGCCCCTTATAGACTTCGGCGGCGCTAAATGACGCCTCATCTTCCGCACTTCGCGGCGTTAACGGTCAAGTCATGCTCGACATAACGGAAATAGCCATCTTCGCCGCGGTCGGCGTGGTCTTTGCCTTAGGGCTTCTCGCGTTCTGCCGCTGGTCAGGCGCCGCCGTCGCCCGCATCGCGGCCTACGCGCTGATTGCGCTTTCGTTCCTTTACGTCGGCTTCGCGTTTCGCGCTGACGAGCCCGGCCCCTGGGCCGGCGTCGAGATGACCGGCGTCGCCGTTTTCGGCTCGCTCGCCGGCATGTCGATCATCGGCTCGCCGTGGTGGGTCGCCGCAGGCTTTGCGCTGCACCCCTTCTACGCGATCTATTTCCACTATATTGGCGCGGCGTCCCAGTTCGCCCCAGCGCCCTTCGTCATCGCCAACGCGGGTTTTGACGTCGCGATCGCGCTTTCCGTCGCTTACGCGGCATTGCGCGGCGCGCGGAAGAAAGCGCCGGCCGCAGAGGCGCCGGCTGCGCCGCAGCGCAAACTCGCCGCGCGCTCGCAGCATCGCGCGCAGAGCGGCGACGCCGGAGGTCCGGCGTGAACGCGCCCGTCGACTTCTCGCTGCGTCATGACTGGCGCGTCGAAGAGATCGTCGCCATCCACGATCAGCCGCTGCTCGATCTCGTCGCGCAGGCGAACGCCGTGCATCGCCGGTTTCACGACGTCAACGACGTGCAGAAGGCGGCGCTGTTGTCGATCAAGACCGGCGGCTGCCCGGAAGACTGCTCCTACTGCCCGCAATCGGCGCATCATCGCGAGGTGAAGCTCGACCGCGTCGACCTCATGGAGACGTCGGACGTGCTCGCCGCCGCCAGGACCGCCCGGGAGGCCGGCGCCGATCGCTTCTGCATGGGCGCCGCCTGGCGTTCGGCCCCCGAGGGCAAGCGCTTCGACGCCGTGCTCGACATGGTCCGCGGCGTTCGCGCGCTTGGCATGGAGGCCTGCGTCACACTGGGCATGATCAACCAATCGCAGGCCGAGCGCCTCGTCGACGCGGGACTCACCGCCTACAACCACAATCTCGACACGGGCCCCGAGTTTTACGGCGAGATCATCACCACCCGCACTTATCAGGAGCGTCTCGACACGCTCAAGGCCGTTCGCGGCGCGGGCCTGGAGATGTGCTGCGGCGGGATCATCGGCATGGGCGAAGGCGTCCATGACCGCGCCGGCATGCTGCAGACGCTCGCGTCTTTCGATCCGCATCCCGAAAGCGTGCCGATCAACGCCCTGGTCGCGGTCGAGGGCACGCCGCTCGCCGGACGGGCCCAGATCGATCCCCTGGATCTCGTGCGCATGATCGCGACGACGCGGATCGTCATGCCGAAGTCGCGGGTGCGGCTCTCGGCCGGCCGCTCGTCGCTGTCGCGAGAGGCGCAAATTCTCTGCCTCGTCGCCGGCGCCAATTCGATCTTCTACGGCGAAAAGCTGCTGACGACCGATAACGCCGGCGTCAATGAAGACGATGCGCTTTTCGCCGCGCTTGCCGCGCGCGAGGGGCGGGCGCCCGCCGCGTCCTAAACGCTCCGCCTGATCGGTTCGCTTGCGCCTTGTCATTCCCGGCAGGCCGAAGGCCTGATCGGGAATGACGCCCGAGCGGTTCAAACGGAAGTCGTATCAGCCGGGCCGAAGATCGCCTCGAAATTTCTGCGCAGTGCGGCGTCGACCGCCTGCATGTCCGCCGTCGCGCCGAGGTCCGCGAGGCTCGTGACGCCGAGATGCGCCTCGCGCACGCCGCAGGGCGCGATGCCGGAAAAATGAGTCAGGTCCGGCGCGACATTGAGCGCGACGCCGTGGAAGCTCACCCATTGGCGCAGGCGCACGCCGATCGCGGCGACCTTGTCTTCCGCCGTCTCGCCGCCCAGTCCTTTGGGCTTCTCCGGCCGCTGGACCCAGACGCCTACGCGCGCGGCGCGCCGCTCGCCCGAGACGCCGAAATCGGCGAGCGTCGCGATGATCCAGGATTCGAGCGCGCAGACCAGGGCGCGCACGTCGCGGCGGCGGCGCGTCAGGTCGAGCATGACATATGCGACGCGCTGCCTGGGGCCGTGATAGGTGAACTGGCCGCCGCGTCCGGTGCGGAAGACCGGAAAGCGCGCGTCGAGCAGGTCCTGTTCTTTCGCCGAGGAGCCGCCGGTGTAGATCGGCGGGTGTTCGAGCAGCCACACGCATTCGCGCGCCTCGCCCGAGGCGATCGCCGCGGCGCGCGCCTCCATCCACGCGACCGCCTCTCCATATGCGACGAGATCTTCGCTGACGCGCCATTCGACCGGCGGCGCGCCTGCGGGGGCGCGCATGCCGGACGCGTCGGCGGCCCGGACGGGAGGGCAGGCGGCTTCGCTCATCACGTCATTCTACATCAATCGGGAGGTTCGTGCGTCGCGGCCGCTTGTCATCGGCAAGGCGATTTGTTAGACGCAGCGCGCCGGCGCTTCGCGTTTAAGCGGAGCGCCTTGGCGGCCGTGGCGGAATTGGTAGACGCGCTAGCTTGAGGTGCTAGTTGGGCAACCAGTGGAGGTTCGAGTCCTCTCGGCCGCACCATTCCGAAGAGCGGGTTCACGGAGACTCAGCACATTCGCCAAGCCTGTCCCGCTGAGGGGCAAGTGAGGGCAAGGGGGGCTGAGCCTACCAGAGCTAACCCCTTCGAGCGATGTCGCGCCTCTGAACAATGCAGGGCGAGCTTCGGAACAGGACGGTCAATTATCGCCGATCATCGGCCGGATAAGCACTTTCCACTCTCCTTCCGATGAACATTGCTTTTGCCCGACCTTGCATTGGTCGATGTTCATCGTCCCCTCGTTCTGCTTGCGAACGCCGGAGAACGCGCCGACGTCGCTGTTGCCGTCCACATCGTGCAGGGTTTCAACGAGCCGGAATTCCTTGTCGACGGCGCTGACGGTTTTCAAGCCTTCAAGATAGAAGCATTTTTTGGAGACCGGATCGTAGCGAGCATCGAAAAAAGCAATATGAAGCCCGTCCTTGTCGCTATATTCGCGTTGCGGGTGGTCTCGATTGAAGGCATCCGCGACGCGTTTCTCGCATCGGTCGCGTAACGCGTCTGGCGACTTATTCGGCTTGGAAAGCGCCGCATGCGGCGTAACGAGAAGCACCGAAAGGAGGCTGGAAAAAACAGCCGAGGTTCGCAGGCGCATCGGCGCTCCTGTTGCCGAGAATTTGGGACGACATGTGTCTTATATAGTTCCGATCAAGATACAAGGCGCGGTTGTGCGCTGCGCGGTTCACAGCGCCAAAAGGCGCCCGGCTGATTGCGGCGCCGCAGCGGGCAAACATCAGCCACATTCCCGATTGCAATATGCCTGCGCTGGCGCTTGTCAGTGCGAGCCGCCTGCTCGGTCTGTGCGGACCCGCGCCAGAGGCGCGGTGGGTTGCGCGACAGCGAGGCGCGTTCGGCTCTTTTCGTTCAACCGCGCCCGGAGAGGGAAGCATGGCTGTTTCGTTAAGAGACCGCGGGGCGCCGCCGAAGGACAATGTCGAAACGCGCGCCCGCTATGCCTGGCATGACATCGAAGCCGATTGGCGCGTGGCGTCGCCGCGGCCGAACGGCTCGCGTCGCCAGTCTTATGCGACCGACTCGGATCGCAACTTCGAGAGAGTCGAGCGCTTCTTTTATGTGGGCGCCGCGGCGCTTGTCATCGTCGGAACGGCGATCGTCGTTGGTTCGGCGTTCTGGGGCGAACTTCCCCAAACGATCGATCCGGACGACTCGACGACGCCTCAAAGGATAGCGTCGCCCGCGTCCTCGCGCGTCGCCGGCTCGGAGGCGCCGCCGTCCAATCCGGGACCCCAGGAGCAGCGGGCGTCAATCATCGCCGGCCCCGTGGAGCCGACATCGCCGCAAGATCGCGCGTCGGCCTCCACGCAGAACGGCGCAGAGTCCGCCCCCGCCCCGCAAGCGTCGGGCTCGATTGCGTCGTCGATCGCCAACCTCGATCTCGAACCGGAATTTCTCAATGACGACATCGCGGGAAGGCGCAGAAAAGCGCGCCGCGATATCGAGGACGGCGCGTCTGCGACGCGAGAAAACGCGGCGGAGGAAGCTGCGCCGGACGCCCGGACAGGCAAGTGCTACGTGCGCATCTCCGGACGCGTCCTGAACAGCGGCGCCTGTCAAATCTCGCGCAAAGGCGGCGGGGTGACCTTCCAATACGCCGGTCAAACGCTGACGCTTTCCCCCGTCAGGGGAAAAACCTGGTCTGCGACGCTCGGCGGCAGGAATATCGGCAGCGTTTACAAGAGCGGCTCCTGCTGGGGTTCAAGGAGCACCTATATCTGCGATCGCGGCGGCTAGCGCCGCTTCCGGCGGCTTTAGGGCTCGCCGGATTTTGGCGCCTCCTGCGCGCCATGTTGATGCGTTTGCGGGGCCGGCTTGGCCTTTGATCCAAGATTCTTGACGATGATCGGCTCTGTCGTCGAGGTCCAGTCGGGACCTGCGGCGACGATCGGCGTCGGCGCGTCGCCGGGAATTATGTGCACGAGCGAATAGCCGCGCTTTTTCAGCTCGCGCAGGAACTCGGGCAGCATCTGCGCGGTGATCCCTTGCGAGTCATGGAAGAGCAGGATGCCTTTGCGGTTCTTTTCGAGCCGCGACAGCACGAGATCGAGTTCGGCCTTGGGCGTCATATGCGCCCAGTCCGACGCCCACAGATCCGAGCCGAAGATGGTGTAGCCCCGGGACGTCAGGTCGGCGACGAGCGCCGGCGTATCGGCGAAGCCGGGAAAGCGGAAGAAAGGCGCGGCCGTCGCGCCAAGCGCCTTGTTCACGGCGGCGATTCCCTTGTCGATATCGGCCTTCGCGGCCTCCTCGCTCATGAGCCTGAGTGTCTTCTCCGGATGGCTGTAGGAATGATGGCCGATGGTGTGGCCTTCCGCAGCAGCGCGCTTGACGAGGGCAGGCAGACCTTCGGCGTTTCGGCCGATCAGAAAGAAGGTCGCGCGCGCGCATTCCTTGGCGAGCGCGTCCAGCACATGCGCCGTTGTCGCGGCCGGACCGTCATCGAAGGTGAGAACCACTTCATGGTCTCGGAGGTCGAGCGTGCGCGGGTAGCTTTGCAGGCCGATCGCCGCTCCCTTGGCGCGGTCGATTTCGACGACGCGTGACACGCCGAGCGCGTCGGGTCCGCAGGTCGGTTCAATGGCGGCCGCATCTCCCGGCGCATAAACAAAGCCGGCGATTGACAAGGACGCCAGCAGCCTGAGCGCGATCCGCCTGACAGGAGCGGCGTTGACGGGCGGTTCTGATCTATTCAACAGCGGAAAAATGGCGGTCATTGCGGCTTGCCGGTTTGATTTCTCGCGCCCGCGGGTTAAGAGCGCGACCACAATATAGCGCGGGAGCGCCTATGCCGCTCGATCATGAAGATACGGCGACCGCCGCCGAGGACTTCCGCGACGGCGGGACGAAGTCTCTTAACCCGGAATTCGTTCTGGACGTCGAAGGCGCGATCGCCCTCGGCGATTCGGCGCGCGTTCACGAGCTCGTCGGCGACCTGCACGAGGCGGACCTCGGCGCGCTGCTGGAGCTCTTGAGCCACGAAGCGCGACCCCGCCTCGTCGAACTGATGGGCGCCGACTTCGACTTCACGGCCTTGATGGAGGTCGGCGAAGCGACCCGCGAGGAAATCCTGGAGGAGCTGCCGGTCGAGACGCTCGTCGAGGGCGTGCGCGACCTCGAAAGCGACGACGCCGTCGCCATCCTCGAAACTCTGGAGCCGAAAGAGCAGGCGGAAGTCCTCGACGCGCTGCCGGCGCAGGAACGGATCGTCCTGCGCCGCTCGCTGGATTATCCCGGGGATTCCGCCGGGCGCCTGATGCAGACGACGCTGGTCGCCGCGCCTCCGTTCTGGACGGCGGGCCGGGTGCTCGATTTCTTCCGGGAGAGCGGCGAAGAGAATCTGCCGGAAAACTTCTTCGAAGTCTTCGTCGTCGATCCCGGCTACCATCTGCTTGGGACCGTGTTTCTCGACGCGCTCGTGCGCGCGCGGCCCAGCGCCCGGCTCGACGAGATCATGCAGGAGGATCGCCGGCGGGTGAAGGCGACGGAAGACGGCGCCGAGGCGGCGCGCCTCTTCGAGCGCTACAATCTCGTCTCCGTGCCGGTCGTCGATGAATCCGAACGGCTCGTCGGCGTGCTCACCATCGACGACATCGTCGATGTCATGCAGGAGCAGGCGTCCGAGGAGATCCTGGCGCTTGGCGGCGTGAATCCCGAAGAAGAGCTGACCGACGATTTCTGGTGGATCGCGAGGAGCCGCTTCACCTGGCTCTCGGTCAACATGCTGACCGCCTTCATCACCTCTTCCGTGCTCAAGACATTTCAGTCGCAGCTCGAGCAAATGGTGGCGCTCGCCGTGCTGGGGCCGATTGTCGCGGGGCAGGGCGGCAATTCGGCCACTCAGACCATGACCGTCGCCGTGCGCGCGCTCGCGACCCGCGAACTGACCCGCGCCAACGCGTTCCGGATTATTTTGCGGGAGCTCGCCATCGGCGCGGTCAATGGCGCGGCCTTTGGCATGGTCACCGGGATCGTCGCCGCCAACTGGTTCCATAACGTCGGGCTCGGGCCCGTCATGGCCTTGGCGATGTTCACGAATCTGGTGGCGGGCGCCCTGGGCGGCATCGTCGTGCCGCTCGCTTTCGACAAGCTCAAGTTCGACCCGGCGGTGGCCTCAGGGCCCTTCGTGACGACCATTACCGACGTGATCGGGTATGGGGCCTTCCTTACAATCGCCAGTTTGTGGTTCCATCTGGGCTGAGGCGCGGCGGCGCGTTTACGCTCCGTTACCGCCTGCGGAGATAATTTGACGAAATGCGCTCGTTGAAATGTTTTCCCCTCTTTGCCTCCGCCACTTTGTGCGCCGCGCTCGCGGCGGCGACGCTCGCTGGCTGTGGCAGCTCCTATGACCCAAGCTTCTCGCGCCGGCCGCGCTTCCAGACCAGCGCGCCGTTGATCAATCCCAAGCGCGATCCGAGCTTCCTCGCCTACGCCGTGCCGGAGACCGAACTGCATAAATTCCCGGCGACGCGCAGCGCCGAATTCGCCGTCCACGGCATCGACGTGTCGAAATATCAGGGCAACATCGACTGGGAGCAGGTCAAGGACTCTGGCGTCTCCTTCGCCTTCATCAAGGCGACCGAAGGCGGCGACCGGGTCGACTCGAAATTCGCCTATAATTGGGCGGCGGCGAAGGCGGCCGGGGTGCCGCGCGGCGCCTATCATTTCGTTTACTGGTGCCGCCGGCCGCATGAAGAGATCGGCAATTTCGCCAGCGTCGTGCCGAATGAGCCGGACGCGCTGCCGCCGGTGCTCGACGTCGAGGCGACGCCGACGTCGGGAACCTGCAAACGCACGCTCTATCGCGAGGAAGTGCTGCGCGACATGAAGGACATGCTCACGCAGATGGAGCGCCATTACGGCAAGAAGCCCATCATCTATTCCTCGGTCGACTTCTATCAGGCGATCCTGCATTCGGATGCGCTGTCCGAATATCCGATCTGGGTCCGTTCGACGAAATATCACCCGCAGGTGCGTTACGGCGACCGCAAATGGACCTTCTGGCAATATCGTTCGGACGGACGCGTGCCGGGGATCACCGGCGCGGTCGACCAGAACACGTTCAACGGCTCCGCCGATCACTGGCGAAACTGGCTGGCGCATCAGACCGGCCTGTCGGCGGCGCCGGTCGCCGCGCGGCCGGCCGACGATCGCGGATCGAAACAGCTCATCGAGGAAGATCCGGCCATGGTCCCTCAGGAGAAGGACAGCGGCTTCAAGCCGCCGGCTTCGATCGAGGGCGGCCCGGCCGCACGCGACAGGCAGGGCTAGCAGGGGTAGCCACAGCGGGCGATTTGGTGTATTCGCGCCCATCCTTGAATTTTCGTCCCGCGCGCTCAGACGCCGGCGGGACGCGTCGGAGAGAAGAAAATGGCCGTTCCAAAGAGAAAAACCTCGCCGATGAAGCGGGGCTTCCGTCGCTCCGCCGACGCCTTAAAGGCGCCGACCTACATTGAGGACAAGGACTCGGGCGAGCTGCGCCGGCCGCATCACGTCGACCTCAAGTCGGGCATGTATCGCGGTCGTCAGGTGCTGAAGCCGAAATCCGTCGAGGAATAAGCCTTCCGACGCGCGAAGAAACGAAAGCGAGCCGCGAGGCTCGCTTTTTTGCTTTAGCGACGCTTTTGCGCGGTGGCGAGCAGCGGCAGCAGCAGCGCGCGCGGCGTCACCGCCGAGCCCCAGACGAACATGCGGTTGGCGATGCCCGGCACGATGACGCGCTTGCCGGCCATCAGCCCCTCATAGCCTTGGCGCGCAACTTCGGACGCCGGCAGCATCGCCGGCTTGATCGCTCCCATGAAGCCGGAAAGATCGAAACCGGCGCGCGCCTGAAAGCCGGTCAGCACCGGACCCGGACAGAGGCAGGCGACCTTGACGCCCGAAGGCTTCAGCTCCTGCGACAGCGCTTCGCTGAACGAGCGCACATAGGCCTTTGAGGCGTAATAGACGGCGAAACCGGGCCCCGGCATGAAGGCCGCGACCGAAGCGACGTTGAGCACGCCGCCCTTCTCCGCGACGATCGTTGGCAGGAAGCGGAGGGTCAGCGCCGTGAGGGCGCGCATGTTGAGATCGACGATCGCGAGTTGCTCGTCGGCGTCGAGCTCGATGGCGCGGCCCATCAGGCCGAATCCCGCGTTGTTGACGAGGTAGCGCGGCGCGGCGCCAGCCTCCGCGAGGCGTTCCGACAAAGCGTCCGCGGCTCCTTGCTCGGTAAGATCGAGCTCGATCGGCAGCGGGCGGATCGCGCCGGCAGCGGCGATGTCGTCGGCGAGCGCTTCGAGGCGCTCGCCGCGGCGGGCGACGAGCGCCAGCTCATGGCCCCTTGCGGCGAACACGCGGGCAAGCTCCGCGCCGATTCCCTCCGATGCGCCGGTGATGACCGCGACAGGGCGCGTCACTGGCCGCTGTCCTTGTCCTGCGACCAGGGCCCGCTCGGGCCGCTTGGCGGAGCGGCGGCGGCGTCGCGGACCTCGCGGCGCAGCTCGACGCGGTCGCGGGTCGAGACGCCGAGCAATTCGGCGACGCGCCAGACGACATTCTCCTCGAATTCGTGGACCGCGCCGTCCGCATGCGCCATGTCCCAGAGCATGCCGACGATCTGGCGGCGTCCGTCATCGTCGAGCCGGCGCTTCAACACGCTGGTGAAGCGATAGAGGTCGACGGCGTCGCGTTCGCTCTCCTGCGCCGAGTCGATGAGTTCCGCCGCCTCGTCGCCGGCAAGGCCGAAGCGCGCCTCGACGAGCTGGCGAATGCGAGTCTTTTCAGCGTCGTCGAAGTCGCCGTCGACCGAGGCGATATGGACGAGAAGCGCGGCGGCGGCGAGCTGATAATCCGCGGCGTCAAAGGCCTTGGGCCGTTCGGCCTCGCCAGTGAGTTCGCTGATGAAGTTTTTCAGGGCTGACAGCATGGGGCGCGAAGCTAGCGGGGCGGGGGCCGCGTTGCAAATCCGAACAGATCAAGGGGCGCGAGAGAGCCAGACCAGGGGAGGCGTAGCCGGACCGCTTGTCGCCAATTTGCGTCCAACTGATGTCTCGCGCCGCCGGCGCGGGACCGCGCGGTGTCGCACCCTACTCAGGGAGCATTGCTGCGGCTGAGCAATTATACGCTTGACGGTCGCGGCCAACGAGCGCGGCAAAGTTCGACACGCCGTCGTCGATGTTGTTGTGTTCGCATGTTAAAGCCCGGATCAGCGAAGCGGATGGGGAAAGGGATTCAGATCAACGATCGAACCATCGCGCGCGCGCTGATCGTCTTCGCGCTCAGCGGGCTCGTGATTGGCCTTGTCGCCATGTTCGCCGGACGTGCGGAGCTTGCGCGCTGGGCATGGATTGCCGCAACTGCGCCCGTCATCGCGGCTCTCGCGTTCGCGATTATTCGCGACCTGCGCGCCGGCCGAGCGGGCGTCGACGTGCTGGCGCTCCTGTCGATGACGGGCGCTCTTGCGCTCGGCCAAACATTGGCGGGGGCGATCGTCGCCGTCATGTATGCCGGCGGCCAGGCGCTGGAAGATTTTGCTGTCGGTCGCGCAGAACGAGATTTGAAGGCGCTCATCGATCGCGCGCCCCGTGTCGCGCACCGCAAGCAAGGAGACGCGCTCGAAGACGTGCCGATCGATCAGATCGACGTGGGGAACATCGTCCTGGTGCGCGCCGGCGAGGTCGTTCCGATCGACGGTCACGTCGCCAGCCCCAGCGCTCTGATCGATGAATCAATGCTGACAGGCGAGCCGATTCCCGTCGCGCGTCAAGCGGGGCAGGCCGTCAGCAGCGGCACGATCAACGTCGGCGACACATTCGAAATGCGCGCCGTCGCCACGGCCGGCGATAGCGCCTATGCCGGCATTGTCCGCATGGTGACCGCGGCGCAGACCGCCAAGGCCACCTTTATACGCATGGCGGATCGTTACGCGTTGCTGCTTCTGCCTGTCACGCTTTGTATTGCCGGAACGGCCTGGTGGCTGTCAGGCGACGCCGTCCGCGCGCTTGCGGTGCTCGTTGCGGCGACGCCATGCCCTCTTATCCTTGCTGCGCCGGCGGCTTTCATCGGAGGCGCCTCGCAAGCCGCGCGCCGAGGCGTCCTTGTAAAGGGCAGCGGACCGCTCGAGGCGCTCGCGCGCATCCACACCGTGATGTTCGACAAGACCGGGACGCTGACCGTCGGCGGCGCGCGGCTCGTCGCCATCGAGACGGCTCCCGGCGTCGCGCCCGACGAGGCGCTGCGGCTCGCCGCTTCTATCGAACAAGCCTCGCATCATGTTCTAGGGGCGACGATCGTCTCCACGGCGCGCGGCAAGGGCCTTTCGCTGGAAGCCCCTCGGGACGTTCGCGAGGTCCTGGGATCCGGATTGGAGGGCGTTCTAGAGGGACGCAAGATCGGCGTCGGCTCTCTTGAGTTCGTCCATGGCGAAGGACGACTGCAGGAATGGGCGCGTCGGGCTGCGCGCCGCGCGTCCTGGCGTTCGGCGCTGACGGTGTTCGTGGCCGTCGACGGGCGCGTGATCGCCGTTTTGCTGTTCGCCGACGAGTTGCGCAGGGAGACGCCACGCGCGATCCAGGCGTTGCGCCGGGCCGGCGTATCGAGAATCGTCATGGTGACCGGCGATCGCGCGGAACCCGCCGAAACGATCGGCGCGGCCCTCGATCTCGACGCGGTGCTCGCCGAACGCGTTCCTTCCGACAAGGTTGACGCGGTCGCCACAGAACGGCGGCTCGCGTCAACCCTGATGGTCGGCGATGGCATCAACGACGCGCCGGCCCTCGCCGCGGCCGATGTCGGCTTGGCGATGGGCGCGCGCGGCGCGAGCGCTTCTTCGGAGGCGGCGGACGCCGTCATTCTCATTGATCGCCTCGATCGCGTCGCCGAGGTGGTGGCGATCGCCCGGCGCACCCGCGCTATCGCCATGCAGAGCATCGTCGTGGGGATGGCGCTCTCTGGCGTAACGATGATCGCAGCCGCTTTCGGCTATGTGACGCCGGTCGCCGGGGCGCTCTTACAGGAGGCGATCGACGTCGCCGTCATTCTAAACGCGCTGCGCGCGCTCGCGCCGCCGAACGCTCTCGGCCGTCCGCCGATGTCCGAGGCCGCTGCCGCCATACTTCGCGAGGAGCACGAAAAATTGGCGCCAAGCCTTGAACGGATGCGTCAGATCGCCGATGCGCTGGATGACGCACAAGGGGCCGAGGCGGCAGACTACATCCAGGAGGCTAATCGGATTATCGAAACAGTGGTCGCTCGGCACGAACGCCAGGACGAGGCGACGATCTATCCGCGCGTATTGAGGTACCTGAAAAACGGCCATGCGTTGAGCGCCATGAGTCGCGCGCACCGCGAGATCTTGCATCAGGCGAGGCTCCTCGGCCGTCTGTCGGAGGGGCTACGGCCGAGCGACGCCGAGCCTTATCTCGTTCGCGACGCGCAACGCATCATCGAGTCGATCGAGTCCCTCGTGCACATTCATAATGCGCAGGAAGAGGACATCTATGAGGACGCCGCCGCGCAACTCGATCTTGAGTCTCAGCCGTCGAATGACGAAAGACTGAATGCCCATGACAAACGTGGCGCAACGGCGTTCGAGCGAGCGCTCGATCGCGCCTCCGATGGCGCACGGCGCTGGCGAATGCTCGCAGGCGCCCTCATCGTAATCGCCTTCGCTGCGAGCGGCGCCTACTGGGGCTGGCGTCACTATGCTCGCCTGCAAGGTGGCGCGCTGGCGCCCGAGAACGCGTGGAGCGAGCCGGTGACAGCGCGCATCACAGTCGACTCGACGGCGATCGGCGCCGTTGTTTCCGGCCTCATAGACGCCGTGTCCTGCGATGTCGGATCTATCGTGAAGGGCGGGCAAATTTGCGCGCAAATCGACGCGCGCCCTTACCGGCTCGTCGTCGAACGCAGCGAAGCGAGTCTGAGTCTCGCAAATGAGAGGCTTGAGAAGGCCAGGCGCCAACGCGCGCGCGCGCAAGCGATTTACGAGCGACATCAGAGCCTCTTGAAGCGCAGGGCGATCGCACGCAGCACGCTTCAGCTTTCGCAGAAAGCATTTGAGCGAGCCCGGGCGGAAGTCGCCGCCGCGGAAGCTCACGTCGCTTCGGCCCAAGCGGCGCTCGCTCTCGCAAAGAGCAATCTCGAGCGCACATCCGTTGTTTCGCCGATCGCCGGGACGATCGTCGCCCGCAACGTGGCGGTTGGCGAAGCGGTCGGCGCAAGTCGGACGGAACCCTTGTTTCGCGTCGCCGCCGATCCCCGCAGGGTAAAAATTGCCGTCACTGTCGGTTCGCGGCTGGCTGACGCGCTGCACTCGGGCGACGCGGTGTCGGTAGGACTGGACGCGGATTTGGACCATCCGTTTGCGGGAAGCGTAACGCAGATTTCGGTTAGCCCGGAACCGAGCGGCGCTGCGACCTACGACGTTGTCATCACCTCGGTTCATCCCGAGATCCGGCCGAAGCCGGACACGACGACAAGGATCCGTATCCTGCCGGCGCATTGAGCCGAAACGGACGTGGTCTCTTCGTCGCGGTCACGATGACGGCAGCGACTGACACTCACGAGTGAGCGCATAGCCGAGCCGATCGATTATCGACGCTCGACTCAAATTTGCCGAGGTGAGGACCAAATCGCGTAATAGAGGTCTGCGGAACAATAGAGGAGGCCCCCAAATGCAATGGCGCAACTCTCAGCGAGGCTATGGCGCAACGGCGCAACTGGTTCATTGGCTTTCCGTGCTTCTCGTGGCCGTCGCTTGGATTCTGGGGACCGTGGGCGAAGACCTGCCTCGGGGAAACGCCCGTCATCTTGGAGAATTCATCCATGTTTCGGCGGGAGAGTTGATCGCCATTCTATTGATCGTTCGTGTCGGGTGGCGTTTCTTCGATCCGCCGCCGACTCCGGAACCGACGCCACTCGGAGGTGTGGGCGATATCGCCGCCAGGATCGTTCATTTTTCGCTATATGCGCTGCTCGCCGCGGTGATCGCCTTCGGCGTCGCGACGCAGTTCGCGCATGGCGACGCGCTCTCCTTGCTCGGGATCGTCGAAGTCGCGTCGCCGTGGACCAAGGACAAAAGCTTCGCGCACGACATGAAGGAAATTCACGAAGCTCTAGCGAACGGGCTTATCATCCTCGCCATGATCCATGCGGGGTCCGCATTGATCCATCATTTCGTTTTTCGCGACCGCACCCTGAGCCGGATGGCGCCGAGCGTCTTGCGACCTCGTTGAGGTCGAAGGGCTTTGCATGAAGGAATCCAGACGGCGCGACCGGCACTCGTTGGATCCAGGCGGCGCAGCGACCTGCCTCAAGGCGTCGCCATTCCTGTCTCCTGAGACGACGACGTCAGCTCTTGATACGCCTGCGGCAGCAAACGGGCGAGAAGCGCGCCCCAAGCGCGCTGTCCGCTCTCGCCGGCGATCAGGTCCTGGCGGATCTCGACTTCGACGTGAAGCAGCCCGCGTCGCTCGCCATGAACGGGAATGGTGTAATCCGACTCGTCGCTCACGCTATAGGGCTCATTGTCGCCGACGATGAGCCCTGCTTCGCGTCTGAGCGACGCGATCAGCAGATCGGCGAAACGGGCGTCGCGATTGTACAGCACGCCAGCATGCCAGGGCCGCGCTACGCCCATGAAGACAGGGGTAAAGCTATGCATCGCGACCAACGCCGCCGGCCGGCCTTCCTTCCTCCGCCGATCGAGCTCGGCGCTGATCCGATCATGATAGGGCTGGAAAATCTCGCGCAGCCGCGCATCCTTCCGAGCGTCGCTCAAGCCGACGTTTCCCGGTATCGGCGTAAACTCGCTGATCTCCGGGATTGACGTTTCCGACGCCGGCGCGCGGTTACAGTCGATGACCAGGCGCGAATAGTTTTGTTGCACCAAAGTGGCGTCGAGCGCGTCCGCCACGAAGCGCGAAACCGCCGCTATGCCGATGTCCCAGGCGATGTGGCGCGCCAATTCGACTTCCGGAACGCCGAGCCTGTCGAGCGCGCGCGGGATGGAATTGCCCGCGTGATCGACCACGATCAGAAACGGCGACAGGCCGTGTTCATTGTGCACCGTGATCGGCGCCGGCTCGTCGACCGCCAGCAGGCGGCGCGGCATTCCATTCATTGGCGTTCTCTTTCATTGGATCGGCGGCGGCGCACAGCGAGAACGACTCCTGTTCCTGGCGCGGAAATTGCCTTCGATCGGACTCGCACTATCCGCAACTTGGATCAGCGCGGGACCGCTTCTCACCGTCCGGCGCGTCACCACTTACCATTACAAGAAGCCTGTCGCAGTCGGCGAACGCCGCATGACGCCGCGTCCGCGCGAAAGGGAAGCAATTCCGCTTGAAGGAACGTGGATCGGTATGGCGTCCGACCACGTGGGGGTAACGCCCGCGCGCGACGATTGCGACGGCTCCGCTTGCACTGGCCGAGGAGGCTTTCCCGATGAAGATTCGCGCCGGCTACGAAATTTCCTATGACTGCCCGCAGCCGACGCCCATGATCCTGACGCTGAGCGTCCATCCGTCGCGACTCGCTGATGTGCTGACCGCGGATCGCATGCGACTTGATCCGTCCATCCCCGCTAACACGTACCGCGACAGTTTCGGCAATTTCTGCCATGTGATCCGCGCGCCTGCGGGCCGGCTCACAATGTCCTCGGACTTTCTTGTTCAGGACGACGGGAAACCGGATCCGATCGCCCTCGAGGCCGAACAGCATGCGCTCGAAGACCTGCCGGTGGAGGTTCTGATCTATCTGCTCGGCAGCCGTTACTGCGAGACCGATCGCCTATCGGATATAGCATGGTCGCTATTCGGTCAGGTTCCGAAGGGGTGGCCGCTGGCGCAGGCGATCTGCGACTATGTCCACGATCGCATCGCGTTCGACTATGAACATGCGAGCCCCACAAGAACAGCGTGGGACGCCAATATGGATCGGCGCGGCGTTTGCCGCGACTTCGCCCATCTCGCCGTCGCCTTGTGCCGCTGCATGAATATTCCGGCGCGTTACTGCACCGGCTATCTGGGGGACATCGGCGTGCCGCCCGATCCTTCGCCGATGGATTTCAGCGCCTGGTTCGAAGTCTATCTCGGCGGCCGCTGGCACACCTTCGACGCCCGCCACAACATGCCGCGAATTGGACGCATCCTGATTGCGCGCGGACGCGATGCGACGGACGTCGCGATGGTAACCTCATTTGGCCCGTGCACGCTCGCGAGCTTCAGGGTGATCACCGAGGAGATCTCCCCCGGCGGCCAGACTGCGACTTTGACATAAAGAAATCTTTATATCTTTATTGCCTTTCTCGGCGACCCCTGATATAGGCTCTCGCGAGCCGCTGGCCTGTGCCGGCGGCGCGAATTCGGCGAGCCGTCCTGGTGGGTCATTCCCGGCAGGCCGCAGGCCCGACCGGGAATCCAGAGCCGCTCCAGGAATACTGGTCTCGCTCGGGATTCGCGATCGCTTGGCGCGCGCACGCCTGGGGAACAAAACCGAGGGGTTTGACCGAGAGGCGGACTTCGAGGCGTCGCCGAAGGGCTTGCTCTGGATTCCCGATCGCGCTTGGCGCGCCGGGAATGACACCCGGGCTGCGATTGAGGCGCATTCGTAGAATCCACCGAGCCGCGCAGGAACACAAAGAGGATTTCGCATGACAGCACATCACTTTAACGATTTCGCCGTCACCGATCTTTCGCTCGCCGAATGGGGCCGCAAGGAGATCGCCATCGCCGAGACGGAAATGCCGGGCCTGATGGCGACCCGCGCCGAATTCGGCCCGGCGCAGCCGCTCAAGGGCGCGCGCGTCGCCGGCTCGCTGCATATGACCATCCAGACGGCGGTGCTGATCGAGACCTTAAAGGCGCTCGGCGCCGACGTGCGCTGGGCCTCCTGCAACATCTATTCGACGCAGGACCACGCCGCCGCCGCCATCGCCGCGACCGGCACGCCGGTCTTCGCCAAAAAGGGCGAGAGCCTCGAAGACTACTGGGACTACACTCACAAGATCTTCGAATGGGGCGACGGCGGCTGCCCGAACATGATCCTCGACGACGGCGGCGACGCGACGCTGCTCATTCATCTCGGACTGCGCGCCGAGCAGGGCGACACGGCCTTTCTCGAGACCGCCTCTAATGAAGAGGAAGAGGTTCTCTACGCCTCGATCAAAAAGCGCCTGAAGGCCAATCCGGGCTTTTACAAGCGCAACGCCGACGCGATCAAAGGCGTCACCGAGGAGACCACGACCGGCGTGCATCGCCTTTACGTGATGCACAAGGAGGGCAAGCTCCTCTGGCCGGCGATCAACGTCAACGACTCGGTCACGAAGTCGAAATTCGACAATCTCTATGGCTGCCGCGAGTCGCTCGTCGACGGCATCCGTCGCGCCACCGACGTGATGATGGCCGGCAAGGTCGCCTGCATCGCCGGCTATGGCGACGTCGGCAAGGGCTCGGCGGCCTCGCTGCGCAACGCCGGCTGCCGCGTCATCGTCACCGAAATCGACCCGATCTGCGCGCTGCAGGCGGCGATGGAAGGCTATGAGGTGACGACGATGGAAGACGCGGCGAAGCGCGCCGACATCTTCTGCACGGCGACCGGCAATGTCGACGTGATCACGATCGACCATATGCGCGCGATGAAGGACCGCGCCATCGTCTGCAACATCGGCCACTTCGACTCCGAGATTCAGGTCGCCGGCCTGCGCAATCTCAAATGGCACAATGTGAAGCCGCAGGTCGATGAGATCGAGTTCCAGGACGGCAAGCGCATCCTCCTGCTCGCGGAAGGGCGCCTCGTGAATCTCGGCTGCGCGACGGGCCATCCCTCTTTCGTGATGTCGGCGTCGTTCACGAACCAGACGCTGGCGCAGATCGAGTTGTGGACCAAGCAGGGCCAGTATGCGGTCGGCGTCTACACGCTGCCCAAGCACCTCGACGAGAAGGTCGCCTCGCTGCATCTCGACAAGATCGGCGTCAAGCTGACCCAGATGACCGACGAGCAGGCCAAATATCTGAACCTGCCGAAGAATGGCCCCTTCAAGCCGGAACATTACCGCTACTGAACCAGGTTCAGCGGTTTACCGACGCGCGGCCTCGCTCCCTACCGGGAGCGGGGCCGTCTTTCTTCAGGCCGTCCGATTCCTCGCCGAAACGCGATTCCGTTTTGGGCTTTTGCGCTTTAGATTGGGGTTGATTCGTCTGCGGCGCGACGGGCGGCCGACGCAGCCCTCGTCTTACTGCCGCCGGAGTCCGTCCGCCTGGACTTGCTTGCCCGCAGGCTATTGCATTCTGCATGAACCGCTTACGGCGTTGTTGTGATGAGCACCCGCAATTGACCGTGGAGACCGGTTCTCGTGACGCGCCAATCCGATCGCTCGCAAGCGGAGTCGTCCTCGCAATGATAGGACGGCGGCGCGCGATCCACCTATCTGGCGCTCCTTCATTCGCCGGCTTTTCCTTCGGCTCCCTGCTGTTGTGGCTCGAGGCGACGCCCGCGCGCGCGGCGGGCTTGCTAGAGGACCTGCCGATCGATCCGCAAATCGTCAGTTTTGCGTTCAGCGGCGGGCTGGCGATTTTCGCCGCATCGATCGCCATCACGCATGTGCGCGAACGCGCGGCGTGGCGGCGCCGCGAAGCCAGTCTGAGCGGCGACTTCGACGACGCTCGCGCCAGGCTCGATCAGGCGAAAATCTTCCTCGCCGCCGAGCCGCAGATCTTCGTCTCCTGGAAGGCTCCCGACGCCGAACCCGACATCCATTCCTCTTCTCTCGTCATGACGGGCGCGGCCGTCGCGCCGCGCCGCCTGCTGGATTTCGGCGCCTGGCTCGCGCCCAAGGACGCCGAGGGGCTTGAAAGCGCGGTCGATCGTCTGCGGCGCACGGGCGAAAGCTTCCGTCTGGCGCTCGCCGGCGTCGCCGGACGGCACTTCGACGCGGACGGCCGCGCGGTTGGCGGCAGCGTCGTGCTGCGCATTCGCGAAGTCTCCGGCGACCGGCTGGAGCTGATCGGCCTTCGCGAGCGCCACGCGGGAGCGCAATCCGAACTCGCCGGTCTGCGGGCGATGCTGCAGGCGCTGCCGGCGCCATTCTGGATTCGCAATGACGCCGGCGAACTCGTCTTCGTCAACGAGGCTTACGCGCAGGCGGTCGAAGCCAAGAACCCGGAGGACGCCGTCGCGCGCAAATTGGAGCTGCTCGATCAGTCGGCGCGCAGCGCCGCCGAGCAGGCGCGCGCCAGGAACTGCGTCTGGCGCGAGCGCGTCAACGCGGTCGTCGCCGGAGAGCGCCATCTGCTCGACGTCACCCAGGCTTCCGCATCGAGCGCCGCGGCGGCGATCGCGATCGATCGTCACGAAGTCGAGACGGTGCGGGCGGATCTCGAACTGCAGATGCAGTCGCATGTGCGCACGCTCGATCAGCTGCCGACCGCGGTCGCAAGCTTCGATCGCGCGCGCCGCCTCATCTATAGCAACGACGCTTACGCCAAGCTGTGGCAGCTCGATCCGAAGTTCCTCGAACAGCGGCCGACGGACGGGCAAATCCTCGATCGCCTGCGCGCCGAGCAGCGCGTGCCGGTCGAATCGGATTACAGGGCGTGGAAGGAGCGGCTGTTCGAAGCCTATCGTTCGCCAGAGCCCGTACGTCATACATGGCATCTGCCCGACGGGCGCATCATCGACGTCGTCGCGCATCCGAACCCCAAGGGCGGCGTCACCTATCTTTATGACGACGCCACCAAGGCCTATGACCTCGAAACCCGCTTCAACGCGCTCGCCCGCATGCAGAGCGAAACGCTGGAGACGCTCCACGAAGGCGTTGCGGTCTTCGGCTCCGACGGTCGCCTGAAGTTCAGCAATCCGGCCTTCGCCCGTCTGTGGCGGCTCGACGCCGAGGAACTCGCGCAGAGGCCGCGCTTCGACGCGCTCGCCGCCAGATGCCGCGCGCTGCACCCCAAGGAGGAGACGTGGGAGGCGCTGCAGGGCTTCGTCACCGGCCTCAACGAAATGCGCGAAGGCTTCACCCGGCGCATCGAGCGTAATGACGGCGTGGTTCTGGACTGCGCGGCGCAACCGCTCCTCGACGGCGCCGCGCTCCTCACTTTCGTCGACGTTTCAGCCGACGTGAATGTCGAGCGTGCGCTGACGGACCGCAACAAGGCGCTGCTCGCCGCCGAGAAGCTGCGCAACGACTTCATTCATCACGTCAGCTATGAATTGCGCTCGCCGCTCAACAACATCAACGGTTTTGTGCATCTCCTCGGCGAGGAGTCGACCGGCGCCCTCAATGCGCGCCAGCGCGAATATCTTGGTTATGTGAGCAAGTCCTCGGCGGCGCTGCTTGCGATCGTCGACGACATTCTCGATCTCGCCACCATCGACGAAGACGCGATGGAGCTGGAGATTTCCGACGTTGACGTTCAGGCGACGATGCGCGCAGCGATCGAAGGCGTGCAGGACCGGCTCGCCGAAAATTCGATCGACGTGCAGATCGTCGCGATGGACGACGTCGGATCGTTCCGCGGCGACGCCAAGCGGGTGCGTCAGATCCTGTTCAATCTCCTCTCCAACGCCATCGGCTTTTCGCGTCCTGGCCAAACGGTGACGCTCGCCGTTTTGCGACGCGACAGCGACATCGTGTTCAAGGTCACCGACCGCGGGCGCGGCATTTCGCCTGAGATTCTGGAGCGCGTCTTCGATCGCTTCGAGTCGCACACCGCCGGCTCTCGCCATCGCGGCGTGGGGCTCGGCCTCTCGATCGTGCGCGCCTTCATGGAGCTCCATGGCGGCAAGGTCTTGATCGATTCTGCGCCCGGCGAAGGCACGACCGTAACCTGCATCTTCCCCGCGCATGCCGCGCAGGAACAGGATCTTCTTGCGGCGAGCGCCGGAGGGGCCTTATGAGCGACGAGTCCGCGCCAAAGACGGTCTGGCGCCTCGACGTCGCGAGCGAAGCCGAGACGACCGAACTCGCGCAAGAATTTTCGACGCTCGTTCGCAGCGGCGACGCCGTCATGCTCTCGGGCGACCTCGGCGCCGGCAAGACCACTTTCGCGCGAGCGCTGATTCGCGCGCTGGTCGAAGACCCGCGGCTCGAGGCGCCGAGCCCGACCTTCACGCTGATGCAGGTTTACGAAGGCGCCGGCCGGCGCGTCGTGCACGCCGATTTCTATCGACTGGAAAACACTGAGGAACTTGAGGGATTGGGCTGGGACGAGGCGACCGAGGATTCGATCGTGCTCGTCGAATGGGCCGAACGCGCGCGCGATGCGCTTTCGCCCGATCGCCTTGAAGTGCGGCTGAGCTTTGTCGACGGCGACAATCGCGAGGCGCGTCGGCTCACCATTTCGGGCTATGGCGGCTTCGTGTCGCGGCTCGCCTCGTTCAAGGCGATGCGCGAACTCCTGCGCGCGTCGGGTTGGGCCGGCGCCAAACGCCAGTTCCTGCAGGGCGACGCCTCCTCGCGCGCCTATGAGCGGCTCGAAAAGCGAAATGGACAGCGCGCCATACTGATGATCTCGCCGGCGCGGCCGGACGGACCGCCGATCCGCTACGGCAAGTCCTACAGCGCCATCGCGCGACTCGCCGAAAACGTCGTCCCCTTCGTCGCATTGTCGCAAGGGCTGCGCGGCCTGGGGCTCTCGGCGCCTGACGTCTACGCCAAGGATGCCGCCGCCGGCCTGCTCATCATCGAGGATCTTGGCGGCGAGAGCGTCGTCGACAAAAGCGGCCCCATCGCCGAGCGCTACCTCGAGGCCGCGGGAGCGCTCGCTCGTCTTCACGCGCAGCGCCTCCCGGATGTGATCGCGATCGAAGGCGACGGCGATTACCAGATCCCGCCCTATGATCTCGACGCGCTGCTGATCGAAGCGGAACTGCTCGTCGACTGGTATCTTCCGCGTCTGAAGGCCGCCATCTCGTCCGGCGCGCGGGCCATCTTCCTCAATCTTTGGCGCCAGACGCTTACCGATGTCGTGAGCGCCGCGCCGACGTGGACGCTGAGGGATTTTCACTCGCCGAATCTTCTGTGGCTTGCCCAGCGCAAGGGCGCGGCGCGGATCGGCATCCTCGATTTCCAGGACTGTGTGCTCGGCCATCCCGCCTATGACGTCGCCTCCCTCGGGCAGGACGCCCGCGTCGACGTGCCGGACGATTTGGAGTTGAAGCTCCTCGCCTCTTACGCCAAACTGCGTCGCGAGGCCGATCCCGGGTTCGACATGGCCGGTTTCGCCAAGGCCTACGCGATCCTCGCGGCGCAGCGCGCGACGAAGATCCTCGGGATTTTCGCGCGGCTGGATCAGCGCGACGGCAAGCCGCAATATCTCGCGCATCTTCCGCGCGTTGAATCCTATCTCAAGAAGAGCCTCCGCCATCCGGCGCTGGCCGACATCAGGGCTTGGTATGAGGCCAATATCCCCGGCTTGTTTCGCGACGCCTGAGTCGCCGGCGCCCGCGCGCGCCCCAAGCGTCGCCATGGTGTTCGCCGCCGGGCTTGGAACGCGCATGCGGCCGATCACCGACAGGACGCCGAAGCCGCTCGTCTCCATCGCCGGCCGCACGCTGATCGATCGCGCGCTTGACGAATTTGAGGAGGCGGGCGTCGAAACGGCGATCGTCAACGTCCATCACCTCGCCGATCAGATCGAGTCGCATCTCGCCAGCCGCGCCCGTCCGCACATCGTGATCTCGAACGAGCGCGATCTGCTGCTTGACCAAGGCGGCGGAATCAAGAAGGCGCTTCCTCTGATCGGTGAAGATCCTTTTTTCATCTGCAACACCGACGCATTCTGGATCGACGCTGCGCGCTCCAACATTCTTGCGCTCGCCGAAGCCTTCGACGCCGACAGGATGGATGCGGCGCTGCTGCTCGCGCCAACGCAGGAAAGCGTCGGGATAGACTGGGGCGGGGACTTCGATCTCGACGCGCAAGGTCGCATCATCCGACGCGAAGGCCCCAAACCCTATGTCTACGCCGGCGTGGGACTGATGAAGCCGCAGGTCTTCGCGGGCGTCGCCGATGATGTCTTCAAACTCGCGCCCTTCTTCTTTGAGGCTGCCCGCAAAGGGCGACTCCACGGCGTCGTCTCCAGCGGTCTTTGGCTTCACGTCGGCACCGTCGCGGCCATTGAGGAAGCCGAACGGGCGATTGCGGCGCGTCGCGGCTGAAGCCGATGCTGTCCGGCCGGCGCAACCTCTTCACCATCGCGCCTGGCGCGCCGTTTCTGAAGACATTCGTTTCCGCGCTGCTCGATGGCGAGATCGTTCCCGCCCTGTCGCGCGATACGCCGCCGCTGGCGATGGCGCGCGCGACGATCTACGTGCCGACCCAGCGCGCGGCGCGGGCGCTCGCCGCAGAATTCGCGCAAGTGTTGGATAGGCGCGCGACGCTGCTGCCGCGCATTCTGCCGCTCGGCGCTCTGGAAGAACGGGAGAACGCCGCTCTTTTCGGCGCGGACTTCGACATGGAGGCCGATGCGCCCGTCGCCGCGCCGATCGAAGAGCTGGAGCGGCGCCTCCTTCTGTCGCAGCTCATACTGCAATGGGCGCGAGCCTTGGGGCGCGCGATCATCTCGATCGATCCAACTGGCGCGCCCAATCTGCACGAGAGCGAGCCGCTTCTCGTCGCGGCGACGCCTGCCGCCGCTTACGCGCTCGCCGCCGATCTTGGCGCTCTGATCGACGAATTGCACATCGAAGACGTCGCGGTGGACGCCTTCGAGTCGCTCAGCGACGAGGCCTACAGCGATTTCTGGGCGATCACGACGCGATTTCTGCAGATCGCCCTGCGCGAATGGCCGCAAATTCTTGCGGAGCGGGGCCGTATCGACGCCAGCGCCTATCAGAAGCGTCTGGTTGACGCGCAGATCGCGGAGCTCACTCGTGCGCCGCACGCGGGGCCCGTCATTGCGCTCGGCTCCACGGGCGCGCAGCCGGCGACGGCGCGACTGCTCGCCGCCATTGCTGCGCTGGAAAATGGCGCAGTGGTTCTGCCGGGCCTCGATCAGATCATGAGCGCCGACGCCTGGGTGAGAGTTGGTCAGGCGGGGAGCGTCGGCGAGCCGGCTTTCACCCATCCGCAGACGATGTTGAAGCGCCTGCTCGCCATGATGGGCGCCGCCCGCGACGAAGCGCGTGAACTCGCGCGCCTTGGTCCAGCGCTCGCGGCGCGCCGCGCCCTGGCGTCGCAGGCCATGGCGCCGGCTGAAGCGACGTCCGCGTGGCGCGACTATCAGGCGGCGGAGAGCGACGGCTTCGCGCAGGCGCTCGAGGGCGTCGTCGCGCTTGAAGCGCCCGACGAGCGGCTCGAAGCCCTGGCGCTTGCGCTTTTCATGCGCGAGGCGCTGGAGACGCCCGGCCGCACCGCGGCGCTCATTACGCCGGATCGGCTTGTGGCGCGGCGCGTCGGCGCCGAGCTGCGGCGCTTCGACGTCGAGATCGATGATTCCGGCGGCCTGCCGCTCGCGCGGACCCCCATCGGCGCACTGGCGCGGCTCATTGCCATGATCGGCTCGGAAGGCGCGGGCGCCGTGAATGTCGCCGCGCTGCTGGCCCATCCGCTGACGGCGCTCGGCGTTTCGCGCGCGCGCATCGCCGCGCTCGCGCCGCTCGTCGAGATCGGCGTTTTGCGGGCGTTCACGCAGCCTGACGGCGGCTGGGCGTCTCGCGTCTCGCCGGCGCGCGATTTGGCGCGCGCGCCGCATGCGCATCCTGCGGCGCGCCGTATCAGCGATGACGACTGGCGGAGTATCGAAGGCACGCTTTCGCGCATCGACGCCGCTTTCGCGCCTCTTGCCGGCTTGGCGCCGACGGCGTCGCTGTCGGAACGCGCGCGCGCGCATCGCGCCGCGATCGACGCCGTGATCGCCGGCGTCGACGAGATCGACGAGGAAGGCGCGTCGGCGCTGTTCGAACTCCTCGAACGGCTCGCGCACGCGGAGGCGCCGGAAGGCTTCGACGCGCGAAGCTACGCGGCCGTCTTCGATCGCATTGTCTCCGAGACGATGCTGCGCGGCCCCAGACGCGCGCATCCCCGGTTGAAAATTCTCGGTCCTCTCGAAGCGCGGCTCATCGACGCCGACGTCGTCCTGCTTGCAGGGCTGGATGAAGGCGTATGGCCGCCGCAGACCGACACGGGTGCCTTTCTCAACCGCTCGATGCGCGGGCAACTCGGCCTGATGGCGCCGGAGCGGCGCATCGGCCAGAGCGCGCATGATTTCATCATGGCGTTGGGCGCGAAGCGCGTGGTGCTGAGTCGCGCCGTTAAACGGGAGGGCGCGCCGACGACGCCTTCGCGCTTCATCGCGCGTCTCTCGGCGCTCGCGGGCGACGCTTTCGCGGACTGTAAAAAGCGGGGCGACGCGATGCTTGCGATCGCAGCGGCGCTGGACCGCCCTAAGCAGGCCATTTCGATCGAACGGCCGCAGCCGCGCCCGCCTCTCGCGCTGCGGCCGCAACGGTTGAGCGTCACCCGCATCGAACGATTGCGGCGCGACCCTTACGCGATTTTCGCCGAATATATTCTCAAACTCACGCCGCTGCCGCCGATCGGAAGGGAAGCCGGCGCGCGCGAAATCGGCATGGCGATACATGAAGCGCTGGCGGAATTCGTGCTGCAACATCCGCGCGGCGCGCTTACCTCTGGCGCGCGCGACATTCTGCGCGGTCTCGCCCGCGAAAAGCTCAACGGGTTCATGGACGACCCGGCGTTCGTAAGCTTTCAGCGGCCGCGCATCGAAGCCGGACTCGATCATGCGCTCCGGTTCGAACAGGAGCGGCGCGCGCTCGATTGCGAGATACATGTCGAAACGCGCGGCGAGATGGCGCTGACGCTCGGCGACGGAAGCACATTTCGCTTGACCGCGATCGCCGATCGCATCGAGATCGACCGGCAGGGGCAGGCGTATGTCTTCGACTACAAGACTGGCGCGCCGCCTTCCAACAAGCAGGTCAAAGTCGGCTGGTCGCCGCAACTCACTCTCGAGGCGGCGATGATCGAGGCCGGCGCATTCGCCGAAGTCGGCGGGCGTTCGGTCGCTGGCGCCGCCTATATCCGGCTTAGAAAGGGCGGCGAAACTCAGTGGCTTGAATGGAAAGACGCGCGCTTCGCCGACATCGTCGCGGCGCATCGCGCGCAGCTTCATGAACTTCTATCGCAGTTTCGCAGCGAATCGACGCCCTATGCCTCACGGCCGCATCCCGCCTTCCTCAGCGACATTGGCGATTACGATCATCTCGCGCGCGTGAAGGAATGGATGCGCGGCGGCGGAGAGACGGCATGAGCGAACGTCCTGTCGGCAGCCTGACGATCAAGCGTCAGCAGACGGCCTCCGATCCGTTCGCCTCCGCCTGGGTCTCGGCGCATGCGGGGTCGGGAAAGACCCATGTGCTCGCGCAACGGGTTTTGCGGCTGCTGCTCGCCGGCGCGCGGCCTTCGCAGATTTTGTGCCTCACCTATACGAAGGCCGCCGCAGCCAATATGGGCGCGCGGGTGTTCGACGCGCTCGCGCGATGGGCGACGCTCGACGACGTCGCTCTCTTCGATGAAATCGGCCGGATAGGCGTGACCGTCGGGGCGCGCTTCGACCTCGATCGCGCCAGGCGGCTTTTCGCGCGCGCGGTTGAGACGCCCGGCGGACTCAAGATCCAGACGATCCACGCCTTCTGCGAGAAGCTGCTTCACATCTTTCCGCTTGAGGCGAATGTTCCGGCCTCCTTCCGCGTCGTCGACGATCTCGAGCGCGCCGAGCTGATGGACGCCGCGCGCCGCCGCGCGCTCGACGCCGCGACGCGGGATCGCGGACCGCTGCGCAAGGCGCTGGAGCTTGTCGCCCGCGACACTTCCGCGGCCGGCTTCGACGCGCTCTGCGAGGAACTGCTGCAGCATCGTCAGACCATCGCGCGCATGCGCGAGCAGGATGATTATGAGGGCGGAATTTTCGCGGCGGTCGGATTGCGCCGCGAAGAAACCCTGGCGCGGATCGAAGAAGCGATTGTCGACGAAGGCGAGCCGCCGGCGGCGTGGCCCGCGCTCGCCGAAAGGCTGCGCGGCGGTTCGAGCAATGACGGCAAGCTCGCCGCCTCGCTCGAGGCGGCCTTCGCGCTTGCCCCACATCCGGACTGTATCGAGAGCTATCTCGCGACCTTCTTCAAAAAAGATGGCGAGCCGCGCGGCGCCGGAAAAACGGGAATCATCACAGCCACGCTCGCCAAGCGCGAACCGCTACTTCTTGCGCGCATGGAGGCGGAACGCGACAGGCTCATTCCGCTGATCGAAAAGCGCAAGGCGGCCGCCGCCGCCGAACGGTCGCTGGCGCTCGACGCGCTCGGCGACGCGATCCTCGAAGAATATGAACACGCCAAGCGGCGTCGAGGATTGCTGGACTACGACGATTTGATCGAAGGCGCGCGGCGCCTGCTCCATCGTTCGAGTCCGTCCTGGGTTCTCTACAAGCTCGACGCGCAGATCGAGCACATCCTGCTCGATGAGGCGCAGGATACGAGCTCGCACCAATGGGACATTCTGGCCGCGCTCGCCGACGAATTTTGCGCCGGCGCCGGCGCGCGGGAAGCGAGGAGCGGCCCGCCGCGCAGCTTCTTTGCGGTCGGCGACGAGAAGCAGTCGATCTTTTCGTTCCAAGGCGCCGCGCCGGAGAAATTCGACCACATGCGGCGCGAGTTTCACCGAAGATTCGAATCCGTCGGGCGGCGCTTCGAAGTCGTGAGGCTCACCCAGTCCTTCCGCTCGGCGCCCGGGATTCTTCAGGCGGTCGACGCCATTTTCGCCGTCGAGGAAAATCGCCTCGGCCTGTGCTGCGATCCGCAGGAACCCGCGCCAAGACATGAGGCGTGGAAGTCCGACCTCGCCGCGCTCGTCGAGATATGGGAGCCGATCGGCGCCGAAAAGACGCAGGACGCCAGCGATTGGCGCCTGCCGCTCGACTATGCCGACGCCAGCGACCCCAATGAGCGTCTCGCGCAGAGGATCGCCCGCAAAGTGCGCGCGCTGCTTGCGCCGGAGAACGGCGAGTGCGTCGATGAGGGCGGCGTCCTGCGTCCTGTCCGAGCCGGAGACATATTGATTCTCGTGCGCAAGCGCGGCCCGCTTTTCGAGGCGATCATTCGCGCCTTGAAGAGCGAACATGTCGCCGTAGCCGGCGCCGACCGGCTCAATCTCGCCGACCACATCGCCGTGCATGATCTCGTCGCGCTCGGCCGCGCGGCGCTGCTGCCGCAGGACGATCTGACCTTGGCGAGCGTGTTGAAATCGCCCTTCTTCGGTTTCGATGATGACGATCTCATCGCGCTCGCGCCCGGCCGCTCTGCGTCGCTCATCGAAGCGCTTGCGCAATCCGAAGACGCGCGGCATCGCCAGGCGGCGGAACGGCTGCAGCGGTTGCGACGCGACGCCGCCGAACTCGCGCCGTTCGATTTCTACAGCCGCATTCTCGGCCCGGATGGCGGCCGCACGCGGCTTGTCGCACGGCTTGGCGGCGAAGCCGAGGACGCCATTGACGAATTCCTGAAGCTCGCCGCGAGTTTCGAACGCGAACAGCCGCCCTCCCTCACGGCTTTCCTGGCGATGGCCGAGTCGCTCGATGTTTCGATCAAGCGCGACATGGAGTCGGCGGGCGACGCCGTGCGCGTGATGACCGCCCATGCGGCGAAAGGGCTGGAGGCGAAAATCGTCTTCCTGCCGGACACCTGCGGCGCGCCCGCCGGCAAACATGATCCGAAGCTCTACGCACTCGGCGCGACGGACGACGCGGTTCTCCTCAGGTCGCTCGGCAAGGACAGCGATCCAGCCCCGCTCAGGCAGGCGCGCGACGCGCATCGGCGTCGCGAACGCGAGGAAAGCCAGCGCCTGCTCTATGTGGCGCTGACGCGGGCGGAGGAGCGGCTTTACATCTGCGGCGCGCACGGCGTGAACGGGCGCGCCGACGGCTGCTGGTACGACGCCATTCGCGATGCGCTCGAGCCGGACTGCGAGACTTTCCCCGATCCGCTCGAATCTGAAGCCACGGTTCTCCGCCGCGGCGCGACGCCTACGCGTTTTGAGTGTCAAAGAAGCGAACCGGGGCCTGTCGCCGTCGAACTTCCTTCCTTCGCCACGACCAAGGCGAGGAGAGAAGACGCGCCCGCGCCGCCGTTGCGTCCGTCGAGCGCGCTCGCCGGCGCCGACGCCGTCGCTTACGGCGCTGAGCGCTCGGCCGCGAGCCGAGGCGAAGCGGAGCGTCTGCTGCACGGCCGCCTGGTTCATGCGCTGCTGCAGCATCTGCCGGCCTGTGCGCCAGATCAGCGTCCAAACGCGGCGTGGCGCTTCCTTGCGGCGCGCGGCGGCTTTCTGGACGAAGACAAACGCGAGGCGCTTGCCCGGGCGGCGCTCGCGGTCATCGCAGACCCGCGCCTCACCGCGCTGTTTGGGCCAGATTCGACGCCCGAAGTCGACGTCGTCGCGACGCTCGAGAATGGGGCGGTCGTCTCAGGGCGCATCGACCGGCTCGCCGAAACGGCAAGCGAGATTTTCATCGCCGAATTCAAGACCGGAAGGCCGCGCGCCACATTGGAAGACGCGCATCTGCGACAGCTCGCGCTCTATCGCGCGGCCGTCGCGCCGCTCTTTCCAGGCAAGCGGCTGCGCGGCTTCGTGATCTTTACGCAGAACGCCAGCGTGCTCGAAGCGGACGAAATGGCGCTGATCGAGGCGCCTCAACGCGCGCTCACGTCGGGCGCTGCGTTGGGCGAGCCGAGCGGCCGAAGCTAAGACGCTTCGTCGGGCCCCACCCGGCGGCGCCAGAACTCCAGCAGCAGCGGGCTGAGCGCCATGACGATCGGGCCGAGGACGATGCCCGACGCGCCGAAGAGTTGAAGGCCCCCGAGCATGGCGACGAACGCCGGAACCGTGTGCAGCCGCATGCTGTCGCCAACGAGAAGGGGCCGCACCAGATTATCGATGCTGGCGATCACCACGCCGCCCCACAGGCCGAGAATGATGGCTTCGACCCACCGGTCCTCGATGAGGAGGTAGATCGTCGCGGGGATCCAGACGACGAACGAACCCAGCACCGGCACGATGGACAACAGGCCCATGATGAGCCCCCACAACACCGGCGAATTGAATCCCAGCACCCAGAAAATGAAGCCGCCGAGCACGCCCTGCAGCGCCGCGACGGTGAGCGTTCCGAAGATGATCGCGTTGATCGTGTCGCGCACGCGAACGATGATCTTGCCGGTTTCGAGATTGGAGAAGGGAGACAAGCGGGCGAGCGTTGGAAGCGCGAGGGCTCGATCGCGCAAAAAGAAGAAAAGGAGGTAGAAAGCGAGCAGGGTCGTGATGATCTGGCCGGTCGACGCTCGCAAAAAATTCGCGGCGATGTTGGTCACAGAGGCGCCGAGCTGCGACAGGATGGCCTGCAAATCAAGTCGGCGCTCCGCCCAGCGCTCGAAGCCCGCGAGCCACGGATGCGCGTCAAGCATCGTTCGCCATTGGCCGCCCTGCACCGTTTTCTGGACGTAGTCGACTCCCGCCGTGGCCTCATTGACCAGGCGTTCGAACACGAGAAGGAGCGGCGCGACCACGACGAGCGCCACGATCAGCGTGGAGAGTCCCGCCGCGACTGAGGGCGGCAGGAAGCGCTCCAGCATGCGATGCGGACCAATGAACATAACCGCGAGCACGAGCCCCCAGGTGAGCGCCGGCAGGAAGGGCGCGGCAACGAACAGCGTCGCGGCGATAATGGCGAGGGTGACGGCAAGCCTGGCGAGAACGAAAACGTCGATCGAAACGTTCTGATCCTGCTCGACGAGCGCCCCCGCCTCAAGCTGCTCCTCGTTCATGTCCGCCTCTGTCGCTGCATCCAGCCTATAGACAGGGCGCGCCGCGGGCTTGGCAAGGAGCCGCTTCGCGATTGGCGGTTCTCGTGAGTGAAGCTGTCCAGTCTGCTGGCGCGTCGATGCGTTGGCGAATCGCTGGGCGCAAAAAATTTGGGCGGCTTCGAGAGCCGCCCAAGCCTATCATTCCCCGCCGTTCGCTGCGGCGGCTTCGCGTTCGGCCTTTTCCTTGGCCTCCAGGTCCTCGCCGGTCTCCTGGTCGACGACGCGCATCGAGAGGCGGACTTTGCCGCGGTCGTCGAAACCAAGAAGTTTGACCTTCACGCGATCGCCTTCCTTCACGACGTCCGTCGTCTTGTTCACGCGCTGCTTTGAGAGCTGCGAAATGTGAACGAGGCCGTCCTTGGCGCCGAAGAAATTGACGAAGGCGCCGAAGTCTGCGGTTTTCACCACCGTGCCCTCGTAGATCATGCCGACCTCGGGATCCGAGGCGATGGACTTGATCCAGTTGATCGCCGCCTTGATCGAATTGCCGTCCGAGGAGGCGACCTTCACCGTGCCGTCGTCCTCGATGTTGATCTTGGCGCCGGTCTTCTCGACGATCTCGCGGATGACCTTGCCGCCCGAACCGATGACGTCGCGGATCTTGTCGGTCGGGATCTTCATCGTCTCGATGCGCGGCGCGAATTCGCCGAGCTCCGCGCGCGAGCTCGCGATCGCCTTCGCCATTTCGCCGAGGATGTGCATACGGCCGTCCTTCGCCTGAGCGAGCGCGACCTTCATGATCTCCTCGGTGATGCCGGCGATCTTGATGTCCATCTGCAGCGAGGTCACGCCATTGCCCGTGCCCGCGACTTTGAAGTCCATGTCGCCGAGATGATCCTCGTCGCCGAGAATGTCCGACAGCACGGCGAAGCGCTCGCCTTCGAGGATGAGGCCCATGGCGATGCCGGCGGTCGGCGCCTTGAGCGGCACGCCCGCGTCCATCAGCGCCAGAGAGGAGCCGCAGACTGTCGCCATGGAGGACGAGCCGTTCGACTCGGTGATCTCCGAGACGACGCGCAGCGTATAGGGAAACTCGGCCACGGCCGGCAGCATCGGGCGGATGGCGCGCCAGGCGAGCTTGCCATGGCCGATCTCGCGGCGCCCGGGCGAGCCCATGCGGCCGGTCTCGCCGACGCTATAGGGCGGGAAATTATAGTGGAGCAGGAAGCGCTCCTTATAGGTGCCCTCGAGCGAGTCGACATATTGCTCGTCTTCGCCCGTTCCCAGCGTCGCGACGACAAGCGCCTGCGTCTCGCCGCGAGTGAACAGCGCCGAACCATGCGTGCGCGGAAGAACGCCGACTTCGGCGACGATCGGGCGCACGGTCTTCACGTCGCGGCCGTCGATGCGCACGCCGGTGTCGAGGATGTTGTTGCGCACGACCTTGGCCTGCAGCGCCTTGAAGACTTCGCCGACCTGCTCTTTGCTGAATTTCGGCTCGCCGCCCTCTGGGAACAGCGCCGCCATCACCTTGGCCTTCGCTGCGTCGACGGCGGCGTAGCGCTCCTGCTTGACCGTATGCTTGTAGGCTTCGCGCAGCTCGGCTTCGGCGATCTGCGCAACTGCGTTCGCGACGTCCGTCGTGTCGGCGATGACGAGATCGCGCGGATCTTTCGCGGCGCGTTCGGCGAGGCGGATGATTGCATCGAGGACAGGCTGGAATCCACGGTGGCCGGTCATGACCGCTTCCAGCATCGTCTCTTCGGAGAGCTCCTTGGCTTCCGATTCGACCATCAGCACGGCGTCATGCGTTCCCGCGACGATGAGATCGAGCTCCGAAAGCTTCATCTCCTCGATGGTCGGATTGAGCTTCAGCTGACCGTTGACATAGCCGACGCGCGCGCCGCCGACCGGCCCCATGAAGGGGATGCCGGAAAGCGTGAGCGCCGCCGACGCCGCAACCATGGCGAGGATGTCGGGATCGTTTTCGAGGTCGTGCGACAGGACGGTGATGATCACCTGCGTGTCGCAACGGTAGCCGTCGGGGAACAGTGGGCGGATCGGCCGGTCGATGAGGCGGGAGATCAGCGTTTCGCGCTCGGAGGGGCGTCCCTCACGCTTGAAATAGCCGCCGGGAATGCGGCCTGCGGCGAAGGCCTTTTCCTGATAGTTGACGGTGAGCGGAAAAAAGTCCTGGCCCGGCTTTGGCGCCTTGGCTGAAACGACGGTCGCGAGCAAAGTCGTTTCGCCGTAGCTCGCCATAACGGCGCCATCTGCCTGCCGGGCGACCTTGCCGGTTTCGAGCACGAGCTTGCGCCCGGCCCAATCGATCTCTTCGCGGTGAATCTGGAACATGCTGGTCTTTCTCTGATGAACCTGCGGTTCGTCATGAGCAAGACGGCGAGAGGCTGCGGCAGCGATGTTTTCTAAAGCGTCGACGCAGCGTCCGGCGATCCTGCCATGACTTACGCGTTGGTCGTGGCGAGCGCCCTCTCGACGCTCCGTAATCGAAAGCGGCGCATCGGCGCGCCGCTCTCGCTTGAGTTTGCGGTTTAGCGGCGGATGCCGAGCCGCTCGATCAGGCTCTTATAGCGCGCTTCATCGCGCACCTTGACGTAGTCGAGGAGTTGGCGGCGCTGCGAGACGAGCTTCAGAAGCCCACGACGCGAGTGATTGTCCTTCGCATGCGTCTTGAAGTGTTCGGTCAGATTGGAGATTCGCTCGGTGAGAATCGCCACCTGCACTTCGGGCGAGCCCGTGTCATCGGCCTTGGTGGAATATTCCTTGATGAGCGCCTGCTTGCGCTCCGCCGTGATCGACATCGGATGTCCTTGTCTTTTGGGGTGATCCGCGCTCGGCGGCCGGGGCCGGGATGTCGTCCAGCAGGGTCGCGCGAAAACGGAGCCGCCCCGGCGAACCGGGGCGTGCGGGGCGGTTATAGCAGAAATGCGGGCGATGGATAGAGGGCTCAGGTCTTCTCCAGCGCCTTCAATCGCTGCCCCAGCTTGTCGATTTCCGCTTCCGCGCGGATAAGCTCGGTCACGTCATATTGGACCCCGAGATAGTACATCACCGCGCCGCGACTATCGAGCAGCGGCGTGATATTGAGCTTATTGAAGAACAACTCGCCGTTTTTCCGATAGTTGCGCAACGTCACTTCGATGTGTTCATGCTTGCGGATGGCGTCCCGCAGAGGGGCCAGCCCCTCCTGATCCCGGTCGTCGCCCTGCAGAAAGCGGCAATTGCGGCCAATGATCTCCTCCTGGCCATAGCCGGTCATGTTCTCGAAGGCCCTGTTCGCATAGACGATCGGCGCGTCGCTTTGGTCCGGGTCCGCCAGCGTGACGCCATTGACGCATGAGTCGAGGATCTGTGTCAGAATCTTTGGGATAATCCCGCCATCTTTCTCAACAACGAACATTTTCCCCGCCTCGGTTTCATTGTGGCGCATTCGCGCTTTCGGTTGAAGTTCCGCCGGTCTCGATCAGCGCCCGAATATTCTCGACGATCTGCTCTGCGCCGTCCTGCAATGCGGCGCGTATCAGTTTCACGAAGGGTCGCATCGACAATTCGATCTCGCGCAATTCGAAGGTGAACGTCAGCACGGTTCCATCCGACTCGCACGCCAATTCGTAGGAGGACGAGTAAGGTTCCGAGATCCCTTCCAAGGCGAGAAGGCGCGGAGGGTCGACGACCGCGATCTCAAACGTGCTCTCGCTGCGGATGCCGCGCTCCATGGTGACTTGACGCGCCGTCATACCGGCGCGCGCGGGCGTGTCGCCACTCGGCTCCAGTTCCGCGACTTGCGGGCACCATCGCTGGTAATTCGAGAAGAAATCGCGAGCGACAAAGTTGAAAACGTAATCGCGCGGGCGTGAAATCACAGTTCTGGCGACGCCGCCGACGGCCGGCTGACGCGGCGGCGCGCTCAATCCTTGGAAATTGACGTTAAGGCCCAACATCAAACGACCCTGCTGGCGATGGCGTCCTCACACGAGCTAGGCGTTTTCGGGCAAGTGACAAGGGCGATCCAGGCGACATCGTCTGCGCCGTCCAAAAACGGCTGCAACTTGGCGAACATTGACCGTCTTCAGCGCGCGCCGGGCGCCCATTTCGTGTTTCAGGGCTGCGTCCCGCACGCCTGAATGGACTCAATCGAAACCAGCGAGGTCGGCGATGACCCCTGCGCCACATACCCAGAACCTGTTGCTTGTCGCCGTGTTTTGTCTTTTCGCCATCCTCCTCGTTTTGGAGAAATTCTGTCCCTACAAGAAGTTCGCGGGCGCGGGGCTGAAGGCGTCATTCTCCACGAACACCTCGGCGTTCCTGATCAACAATGTCATCATGAACCTTTTGTCCGTTTCGAGCCTGCTCGTCGTCGCATCGAATTATTCGAGCCATGGGCTGCTCTCGAGCCTGCCGGACACGCCTTTGAAATGGTTCGCAAGCTTCATCCTGTTCGATCTTGCGGTCTATGCGTGGCACTATCTCGGGCACAAGTCGGAAGCGCTATGGCTGTTCCACAAGGTCCACCACAGCGACAAGAGCTTTCACGTCACGACCGGCTTGCGCTTCCATGTCTTCGATCAGTTGCTGGAAGTCGTCGTGAAATGCGTCTGCGCCATCGTCATCGGCGCGCCCGCGCATGTCGTCGTGTTCTGCGAGGTCGCGCGCATGTTCTTCGTGTTGTTCCACCACGCCAACATCGCGATTCCCGGCGAGAAAATTCTCTCCTATTTCATCATCACGCCGTCCCTGCACCGCGCCCACCACTCGACGTTGCGCAGCGAGCACGACAGCAATTATGGAATCGTGCTTTCGATCTGGGACATCATCTTCGGCACGCGGAAGGTTCTGACGCCGAAATCCATCGGCCTTGAACTGATCGAGGCGGAAAATTTCCTGCAGCTCTTCAGTTTGGCCTTTCTCACCGAGCGGCGGCTCGCGCGCGTCATGCATCTCGTTCCGCGAAAGCCCCACCCTTAGGCCGTTTTTACGAGGCCTTGATGCATCGCGCCGCTACTAGGATTTCTTCAAAAGCAAAGTTGTTCGTCCTAGGCGCCCTTGTCGGGCTGCAGCATCTGGGCGTCGCCGCGCAGCATGCGGGTGATGAAGGCGCGGGCCGCTGGCTTGTCGCTTTTTGAGGCGAGGCCCGACAGAAGGCCAAGCGCGCCGCCGAGCGTGACGCCCGCCAGCGCGCAGAGCGCATAGACTTCAATACGACTGGGCGACCCTGCCGCGGCGAGCGCGCTGAACAGGCCGACCGCCCCCCCGCAGAGCGCGACGATCGCTTCGCGGTCGCCCGCGCGCGGCCAGAAGGCGAGGGCGAGCGACGGCGCGAGGCAGGCGGCGGACACCGCAAGCGCCGCCGCCACGAGCGCCCCCGGCGTGAAGACGCCCGTGACCGCCGTCACGTAAGCCAGCGTCGATACGACCACGAGCGTGACGCGGTTGACGGCGAGACGCCGGCTGGTCAGGTCGATTTCGCCCCGCAGCCTGTAGAGCGCGTCGTGGCCGAAGGCCGTCGCGCAGGCCTGCAGGCCTGCCGTCGCGAGGGCAAGCCCGAGGGCGACGAGCGCCGAGGCGATAAGCCCCGAGGACGCCGCGCCGAGATCCGCCGTCTGCGGCAGCGCGCCGAGCAGAAAGTCCCCGTCGATCGGGCGAATCTCCGCCGCCGCAAGAGGCGCGCCGGGGGCGTAGCCTTTCGCGGCGCAGGCGCGCTGAGCCTCGGAGGGCCCGCGCACGTAATAGCCGCAGATGCTGACGAGACCGCGCTCGCTTGCCTGATAGACAGCTTGCGGCAGACGTTCCGGCGGCTGTCCCGCCGTGGCGCGGGCGAGAGACAAGGCAGAGGCGGCGATCGCCGCGGCCGCCAGCAGCGCGATGATGACGCTCCAGAATAGGCCGGCGACCCCGGCGCGCAGCGCGCTGCGTCGGTCCGCCGTCGTCACCGAGGCCGCCAGAACGGGCGCGAGCGTCGCCACGCCGAGCGCCGCGGCGATCGTCGTGGCCAATTCGACGGGCAAGCCCAGGTGCGTGGGCGTCACCCCCCAGCTTTCCAGCAGAGTCGCGGCCTCGCTCGAGGCGGCACCGCCAAAGATCAGGCCGCTCGGGAGGGCGTCGTGGAGGCTGAGCGCCGCGATCGGCCAGCCGAAGCCGAGCGTCGCGACCCCGGCGGCGGCGGCGGCCGCCCACATGACGCCCGAGAGCCCGCCGGGGCCGGCGATGATCAGGGTCGCCGCCGCGATGAGGAAGGCCGCGAAACCCCGATTGGCGCCCGTGAGCTCGACGAGCGCGTTGACCGCGATCAGGCCGCCCGCGGCGGCGAGAAGCGTCGAGGAGAGCGCCACCGCGCCGATGAAGCCGACCCGTGTCGCGGCGCTCTGAAAGCGTGCGCACAGGAGTTCGGAAATGGAGAAAACGCCGGTCTTGCGCAGCAGCGGCCCGAAATAAAGCCCGGCTGCGGCGAGCCCGATGAACACGCCCGCGACCGCGCCGACCGCCCAGCTGCGTCCGGCAAGCCGCGCGCCAAAGGGCAGCATCAGGGCGACGACGATCGCGGCGTTGGCGAAGCCGGCGTAGGCGGCGGGCAGGGCGCGGCCGGCGGTGTAATAGACCGAGACCCGCATCGAATGGAGAAGGAAGCCGAGTGTGGCGAGTCCGAGGATGGTGAAATAAGGCGGGGCGGCGCCGACGAAGCGCTCCGGCGCGCCGACCCGGTCGAGAAGCGCCGCAAAGGCGTAAGCCAGGAGGAAGCTCGCCGCCGCGAAGGCGATTCGGGCGTCAAGATTGGCTCTATCGAGAGCCGCCTGCTCGCTGGACCGATCGCTCATCCTTGGGGCCCTTCATCAAATCGGAATCGAAGAAACTCTAAATGAGGCGGCGCCGTAGGCCAAGACGGCGCAAGTTCCTGGCCGTTAAGCGGTCGAACGCGCGTAGATCGTGACGTAGCGGCTGATTCGCTCTTTCAGGCGGCCGAAGGCCATGCCCATGCGGTTATAGCCGATCGCCGCCGGAATCGCGGCGGCGAGCCCATAGGCCGTCGCGGCGAGCGCGTCGGCGATGCCAGGGGCGACGACCGCAAGACTCGTGTCCTGCGACTGCGCGATTCCGGCGAAGCTCGACATGATGCCCCAGACCGTGCCGAAGAGCCCGACGAAGGGGCCGGCCGAGGCGACAATGGCCAGAACGGGAAGCCCGCCTTCGGCGTCGAGCATGAATTCGCGCGCCGCGCGGTTCATCTGCTGCAGGATTCGTTCGCGCTTCTGGTGAGGCGTCTCGTTCGGCAATTCAGTTTGCGCCGCTTCGCGTCCGGCGGCGGCGATCGGCCAAAGAACGCCAATATCGCCGCCGGCGCGCACGCGATCCAGCGCCTTGGAAAGTCGCCGCAGCACAAAAACGCCGTCGATGATGAGCACCCAGGTCCAGACCGCCGCGGCGAGAAGAAGCGCCATGACGATCTTGCTGACCGGTCCGGCGTAGAAAAACATGCCGATCGGCGACATCGGGGCAAAATCCATCGCGACGCTCTCCCGCGGCTCGTGCGTTAAACCTTATTGAAACGTGATTCCCTGCCGCGCGAAGACTCGCCCGCAGTTGCTTGGCCCGCGCGAAGAGGCGACGATGCGCCTCGCCAGCGCCGCATGCGCAGGGCTTCCGCCCGAGACTGAAATGCCCGAAATGCCGCCGCCGGAGTTGATATAGAAGGAGACGGAGACTGTTCCGGGCCCAAGGCTTGTCACGGCGGGCGTGCGCCCACGGATCGAGGCGGCGACCTGGGCGAGGCAACTGGCCTGCGACGCGGCGGAGGCGTCGCCGCGACCGCCCGGCAATCCGAAGCGCCCGGCGACGCGCGCGGTCCCCGAGCCTTGGCCGGTTCCGGCCGGAAGGCCATAGCGCCGGGCTTTCTCGTTCGCGCGCCGTTCATCATCTGCGGCTTCACGGCGCTCGCGGGCGTTTTTCTCGACTTTCTTGGGCTTCTCGGCCTTTTCCTTTTTCTCGGCCTTTTCTTTCTTCTCCGGCGCCTGAACCGCGTCGGGCTCCATGATCAGCGGGGGCGGCGGCGCGTCGGAGATCAGCTCATCCATGCCCTCGACGGTAAGAGACGCCGTTTCGATGGGGAGCGGCTCCTCGAGCGAATCTCCCTCGGGCGCGGGATCGCCGGCCTCGAGGGAAACGCCTTCGGGAATGAGGTCTGCGCTAATGGCGTTCAGGTCGATGACCGCCGACTCGCGCCAATAGATTCCGGAAGCGAAGAAGGCGACGAAGATCCCGACGACCGCAGCGGTCGAGACGGGATGCAGCCAACGGGGTCTTAGCGGCGGGCGATCCTGCACGCCGCTCTGCGAATTCGTGGGAATCTTGTTCACTTGCAAGCGCTCCGCCGATGCGCCCATAGCGATGCGCATCATAGGGCGCCGAAGCTTGGCGCTTCAAGCCGTCGCCCGGAGGTGCGGCTTTGTGCGGCGCCTGAGAAGGTCGCGCGTCCTGATCGACATGCGGCTGGCTTTGACCGATAAGCCGGTCATGGCCGCCAGTCCGAAACCACAAACGCCCGCCGCTGCAATCGGCGTCTCCACCGCCATCGTCACCGAGGACGAGGCGGGGATGCGCGTCGATCGCTGGTTCAAGCGTCGTTATCCGGCGCTCGCGCTCTCCCATCTCGCGAAAATCTGCCGCAAGGGGGAAGTTCGGGTGGACGGAAAGCGCGTCGAAACCTCGACGCGGCTCGAAGAAGGGCAAAAGATTCGCGTGCCGCCTCTGAAGATCGAGGCGCCCGCAGCCCCCGCGGTCAGGCGCGCGCGGCCGGAGGACGCGCAGGCCCTGCGGGAGATGACGCTCTTCGAGGACAAGGACGTCCTCGTGCTCAACAAGCCCTATGGCCTGGCGACGCAGGGCGGCTCGGGCCAGACTCGCTATATCGACGGCATGCTGGAATCGCTGGCGACGGGGGATACGCGGCCGGCGCTGGTGCATCGCCTCGATCGTGACACGTCGGGCGTGCTGCTCGTCGCCAAGAATCGGCGGACGGCCGCCGAGCTTGGCGAAATCTTCCGATCCCGGCAGGCGAAGAAAATCTACTGGGCGCTGGTCGAGGGCGTGCCGAAGCCGGCGCAGGGCCGTATTTCGCTCTATCTGGCGAAAGGCGCCGGCATGGAGAAATCCAGAGGCGGCGCGAAGGAATTGGAAAAGATGCGCGTCGCCAAACATGGCGAGTCGGACGCCCAGCATTCGCTGACCTATTACGCGATCGTCGACAAGGTCGCGCCGCGCTGCGCCTGGCTGTCGATGAAGCCGCTCACCGGCCGCACGCATCAGCTGCGCGCCCATGCGGAGGCGATCGGCCATCCTATTTTCGGCGATCCCAAATATGGCCATCGCGCCGAAGACGAGGTGCGCCGCCGCGATCCGCTGCGGGCGGTGCCGGAGGGGCTCGACCGAAAGCTCCATCTCCTCGCGCGCCGCCTCATTCTGCCTCATCCGAGAGGCGGAACTCTGGACGTGACTGCGCCGCTGCCCGACCATATGCAAAAGAGCTGGGAGCTTTTCGGCTTCGACGTGAAGCGTCATGACCCGATCGAGGACGCGCCGGACGCTTGAGGCGGCTTTCGGCGAGCGCCGGGCTCGCGCGCAGGCGCCTGCGTAAGGACTGACAAATGTCAAAAGAACCGACGGGCCTTGACGCCGATTTCTTCGTCTCCGCCGGGGAGCGCGATCCGGTGAAGGCCGCGCGCGACCCCGCGCGCGCTCTGCCGAAGCGCTTCTACAAAGAGGCTGCCGCGGGCCCGGCCGAGCAGGGATACGGAATCTTCCTCGATGGACGGCCGGTCAATACGCCGGCGCGGCGTCCGCTGGTCGCCCCGTCTCTCCCGCTCATGGAAGCGGTCGCCGCCGAATGGGCGCGCCAGGGCGAGACGATCGATCCTGCGACAATGCCGCTGACGAAGCTCATGAACACGGCCCTCGACGGGGTGGCGTCGCATATGGCCGAGGTCGAGGCGGACACCGCCAGATACGCCGGCTCTGACCTCATCTGCTACCGCGCCGGCGAGCCCGAGAGCCTCGCGGCGGCTCAATGCGCGGCCTGGGATCCGCTCATCGCCTTCGCCCGGGAGAAGCTTGGCGCGAAGCTCGCGCTGGCCGAGGGCGTCATGTTCATCGAACAGCCGCAGGGGGCGCTCGACGCCGTTTCGCGCGCTTTGCGCGACTATGTGGGGCAGGGGGCGGGCGCGCCGTTCCGGCTCGCCGCGCTCAACGTCATGACGACACTCACCGGGTCCGTCATCATTGCGCTCGCCGCCGCCCTTCACCAAATAGGTGCGGGCAAGGCCTGGGAGGCGGCCAACGTAGACGAAGACTGGCAGATGCGCGCCTGGGGCGAAGACGTCGAAGCCATGGCCCGACGGGCGGCGCGTTTTCAGGAGTTCGAGGCGGCGGCCCTTCTGTCGCGCTATTCCACGCCCGACTGACTGATGCGCGATCAAGAGCCCGTCTCGCCGAAAGGCTGCGGCCAATCGCCGATGGCGCGGTTCCTCTCTTGCTTTGCACAATGGCCTTTGTTACGGAACGCGCGGCCTGGAGTCGTTCTAAGGAATACCGCCAAGGAAACGCTCCCGCGACCGGCCCTCGCCCCGCCGAAGTCGGACAAGACTCGATGCCCCTGCTGCTCGAACAATATCTGCCGCTGGTGATTTTCATCGCGCTTTCGGCCGTGATCGCCGGCGCGCTGCTCGTTGCGCCCTTCCTGCTCGCGTTCAAGGCGCCGGATCCCGAAAAGCTCTCCGCCTATGAATGCGGCTTCAATCCATTCAATGACGCGCGCATGAAATTCGACGTGCGCTTCTATCTGGTTTCTCTTCTTTTCATCGTCTTCGATCTTGAAGTGGCCTTTCTCTTTCCCTGGGCGGTGGCCTTCAAGGAAGCGGGCGCCTTCGGCTTCTGGTCGATGATGGTCTTCCTTGGCGTGCTCACCGTCGGCTTCGTCTACGAGTGGCGCAAGGGAGCTCTGGAATGGGATTGATCGAGAAGGAAGGCGCGCGCCAGACGCTGATCGCGCCGCAGCCCAAGGGACTGATTGATCCGCGCACCGGCAAGCCTGTCGGATCGGACGATCCGTTCTTCCTGCATCTTAACGACGAACTCGCCGACAAGGGGTTTTTCGTCACGGCGACGGACGACGTCATCAACTGGGCGCGCACCGGCTCGCTGATGTGGATGACCTTCGGTCTCGCCTGCTGCGCGGTCGAGATGATTCAGGCGGCGATGCCGCGCTATGATCTGGAGCGCTTCGGCTTCGCCCCGCGCGCCAGCCCGCGCCAGTCCGACTGCATCATCATCGCGGGCACGCTGACCAACAAGATGGCGCCGGCGCTGCGCAAGGTCTACGACCAGATGCCGGAGCCGCGTTACGTGATCTCGATGGGCTCCTGCGCCAACGGCGGCGGCTACTACCACTATTCCTATTCGGTGGTGCGCGGCTGCGATCGCATCATTCCGGTCGATATCTATGTGCCGGGATGCCCGCCTTCGGCGGAAGCGCTCGTTTACGGCATGCTGCTGTTGCAGAAGAAAATCCGGCGCACGGGCACGATCGAGCGCTAGCGACGCGAAGCGGGAACGCTTCCGAAGGAAACATGCGAATGGACGCGGAACTTAAGGCGCTGGGCCAGAAGATCAGCGGCGCGCTTTCCGGCGCGGTGACGGAGGTGAAGGTCGCCTATGGCGAACTTACGCTGACCGTGGCGCGCGCGCGCTGGCTCGAGGTCGCCCAATATCTTCGCGACAATCCCGACTGCCTTTTCGTGTGCTTCATCGATGTGACTGCGGCGGATTACCCCGAGCGCGCGGAGCGTTTCGAGGTCGTCGCGCACTTCCTCTCGCCGAAGCACAACCGTCGCATCCGGATCAAGACGCCGGCTTCGGAAGAAACGCCTGTCGCCTCGCTCACCGCGCTTTATCCCGGCGCCGACTGGTTCGAGCGCGAAACATACGACCTATTCGGCGTGATCTTCTCCGGCCATCCCGATCTGCGCCGCATCATGACCGACTACGGCTTCGACGGCCATCCGCTGCGCAAGGACTTCCCGATGACGGGCTTCGTCGAGGTGCGCTACGACGACGAGCAGAAGCGCGTCGTCTATGAGCCGGTGCGGCTCAGCCAGGAATACCGCAATTTCGATTTCCTCTCGCCGTGGGAGGGCGTGCATTACGACCTGCCCGGCGACGAGAAGGCGAGCAAGTGAGCGCGTCGAGATGAACGATCAAACACCCGCGCCGACGAAACCCGAGTCCCAGGGGCTGCGCAACTTCAACATCAACTTCGGACCGCAGCATCCGGCCGCGCATGGCGTGCTGCGCCTCATCCTGGAGTTGGACGGCGAGGTCGTCGAGCGCGTCGATCCGCATGTCGGCTTTCTGCATCGCGGCACCGAGAAGCTCATGGAGTCGCGGACCTATCTGCAGAACGTGCCCTATTTCGATCGGCTGGATTATTGCGCGCCGATGAATCAGGAGCATGCGTTCTGCCTCGCCATCGAGCGTCTGCTCGGCGTCGAAGTTCCGCGCCGCGGCCAGCTCATCCGCGTGCTTTACGCGGAAATCGGCCGGCTTCTGTCGCATCTCTTGAACGTCACCTCGCAGGCGATGGACGTCGGCGCGCTCACCCCGCCGCTGTGGGGCTACGAAGAGCGCGAAAAGCTGATGGTGTTCTATGAACGCGCCTCGGGCGCGCGCATGCACGCCAATTACTTCCGGCCCGGCGGCGTCGCACGCGACCTGCCCGACCAGCTCGTCGAGGACATCGGCGCCTTTTGCGATCCGTTCCTGAAGGTCGTCGAAGATCTCGACGAACTCTTCATCGGCAATCGCATCTTCAAGCAGCGCAACGTCGACATCGGCGTCATTTCGCTCGAAGACGCTTGGAAGTGGGGTTTCTCCGGCGTGATGGTGCGCGGCTCGGGAGCCGCCTGGGACCTGCGCAAGGCGCAGCCTTACGAATGCTACGAGGAAATGGAATTCGACATTCCGGTTGGCAAGCATGGCGACTGCTACGACCGCGCCGTGATCCGCATGGAGGAGATGCGGCAGTCGACGTCCATCATGAAGCAGTGCGTCGAGAAGCTCATGCGCGCGGAAAACCGCGGCCCGGTGATGGCGCCCAATCATAAGATCACGCCGCCTTCGCGCGGGGAAATGAAGCGCTCAATGGAAGCGCTGATCCACCATTTCAAGCTCTTCACCGAAGGCTTCCACGTTCCGCAGGGCGAGGTCTATGCGGCGGTCGAGGCGCCTAAGGGCGAATTTGGCGTCTATCTCGTGTCTGATGGCGGCGACAAACCTTATCGCTGCAAAATTCGCGCGCCGGGCTTCGCGCATTTGTCCGCCATGGATTTTCTCTGCAAGAACCACATGCTCGCCGACGTCTCGGCGATCCTGGGTTCGCTCGACATCGTGTTCGGGGAGGTCGATCGCTAATGTCCACCCGTCGTCTCGCCGAGGATCAGCCGGCAAGCTTCGAATTCACGCCCGAAAACAAGGCGTGGCTCGAGATGCAGATCGCCAAATATCCCGAGGGGCGTCAGGCGTCCGCGGTCGTTCCCGCGCTGTGGCAGGCTCAAAAGCAGAACGACAACTGGCTGCCGCAGGCGGCGATCGAAAAAGTCGCGGATGCGCTCGGCATGGCGAAGATCCGCGTGCTCGAGATCGCAACCTTCTATTCGATGTTCAATCTGGAGCCGGTCGGCAGATATTTCATCCAGCTTTGCGGCACGACCCCGTGCCTGCTCGCCGGCTCGGATGAGATCATCGACGTGCTGCAACGCCGGGTCGGCCCGCAGCGGCGCGTCACCGACGACGGCCTGTTCTCCTGGATCGAGGTCGAGTGCCTCGGCGCCTGCTGCAACGCGCCGATGGTGCAGATCAACGATGACTATTACGAGGATCTGACGGCCGAGAATTTCGAGAAGCTTCTCGACAATCTCGCCGCGGGTCGTCCGGTGAAGACCGGCTCGCAGACCGGCCGCGTCTCTTCGGAGCCGGCCGGCAAGCTCACGAGCCTGACGTCGCTTTACGGCGACGGCGCGAAGTAGGCGGGACGCCCTATGGCGGAAGTCACGAACGAACTCATCTACGAGGTGCTGAAAGCCATGCAGGTTCGCCTCGGCAATCTCGAAGAAAATACGCGCGAAGTTCGCGGCGAAGTTCGCGCGCTTCGGTCGGCGATTTCGGCGATCGACAATCGCATGGGCGCTTTCCATATGGATTTGGCAAATCTCTACGAGGCGTCTGGCGCGATGGAGGGTCGCATGTCCCGTATTGAGCGTCGTCTCGAAATTACAGACACGCCGAGCGCGTAAGGAATCCGAAATGCTCTCCGACGCGGATCGAATTTTCACCAATCTTTATGGCCTCGGCGACAGATCGCTTGCCGGCGCGCGTAAGCGCGGGCAGTGGGACAACACCAAGGCGCTGCTCGACAGGGGTCGCGACGCGATCATCAACGAGATCAAGGCGTCGGGCCTGCGCGGACGCGGCGGCGCCGGGTTTTCCACGGGTCTGAAATGGTCCTTCATGCCGAAGGAAGTCGATCCGAAACGCCCGCATTATCTCGTCATCAACGCCGACGAGTCGGAGCCCGGCACCTGCAAAGATCGCGAGATCATGCGCAACGATCCGCATACGCTGATCGAAGGCGCGCTCGTCGCGAGCTACGCCATGGGCGCGCACGCCTGTTACATCTACATCCGCGGCGAATTCATCGCCGAGCGCATCGCGCTTCAGAAAGCCGTCGACGAAGCGTATGAGGCGCGGCTGATCGGCAAGAACAACATCCACGGCTATCCGTTCGATCTTTACGTCCATCACGGCGCGGGGGCTTATATCTGTGGCGAGGAAACGGCGCTGCTCGAAAGCCTGGAAGGCAAGAAGGGCATGCCGCGCTTGAAGCCGCCGTTTCCGGCCAATGTCGGCCTCTATGGTTGCCCGACGACGGTCAACAACGTCGAATCGATCGCCGTCGCGCCGACCATCCTGCGGCGGGGCGCCGCCTGGTTCGCCGGCATCGGCAGACCGAACAACACGGGCACGAAGCTCTTCTCGATCTCGGGCCATGTGAATCGCCCGTGCAATGTCGAAGAGGCGATGTCGATCTCGTTTCGCGAACTGATCGAGACGCATTGCGGCGGCGTGCGAGGCGGCTGGGACAATCTGCTCGCGGTCATTCCCGGCGGCTCGTCGGTGCGCTGCGTGCCGTCGCATGAGATCGTCGACTGTCCGATGGATTTCGACAGTCTCGTCGCGCTGAAGTCCGGCCTCGGCACCGCGGCGGTGATCGTCATGGACAAGTCGACCGACATCATCCGCGCAATCGCCCGTCTCGCTTATTTCTACAAGCACGAGAGCTGCGGCCAGTGCACGCCCTGCCGCGAGGGCACCGGCTGGATGTGGCGCGTCGTGCAGCGCATGGTCGAAGGCCGGGCGCACAAGAAAGAGATCGACATGCTGTTCGACGTGTCGAAGCAGATCGAAGGTCATACGATCTGCGCGCTCGGCGACGCGGCCGCCTGGCCGATCCAGGGGCTCATCACCCATTTCCGCGACGTGATCGAAGCGCGCATCGATCAATATGCGGCCAATCCGCATCCCGAAGCCATCCGCGTGGCGGCGGAGTGAGAATCATGGCCCAAGAGCCCGACAATCTCGTTCTTGAGTTGCTGCGCGGAATGCGCGGGGACATCGCGGACCTTCGTGAAGGCGTGCGCGGGGTTCAAAACGACATTCGTGGCGTTCGCAATGCGCAGGACAATCACTCCTTGCGTTTCGACTTTCTCGAAGAGCGGGTCGAGACGCTTCGCGAAGCAACGATGACCGCGCTCGGTTTTGCGGTGAACGCGGATGAAAAGCACAAGAAAATCGAGGTTCGCCTGGCGGAGCTGACCGAACGCGTCGAGAAGTTGGAGAAGGCCAAGTGACCAAGATTCTCGTCGATGGCGTCGAAGTGGACGTGCCGGGCGATTTCACGCTGTTGCAGGCCTGCGAGCAGGCCGGCGCCGAGGTCCCGCGCTTCTGCTATCACGAGCGCCTGTCGATCGCCGGCAACTGCCGCATGTGCCTCGTCGAGGTGAAGGGCGGCCCGCCGAAGCCGCAGGCCTCCTGCGCCATGTCGGTGAAGGATTTGCGTCCGGGTCCGAACGGGGCGCCGCCGGAAGTTCTGACCAAGTCGCCGATGGTCAAAAAGGCGCGCGAAGGGGTGATGGAGTTTTTGCTCATCAACCATCCGCTCGACTGTCCGATCTGCGATCAGGGCGGCGAATGCGATCTGCAGGATCAGGCGCTCGTCTTCGGCGTCGACAGCTCGCGTTTCCACGAGAACAAGCGCGCGGTCGAGGACAAATATATCGGCGTCCTGGTCAAGACCGAGATGAACCGCTGCATCCATTGCACGCGCTGCGTCCGCTTCACGGCGGAGGTCGCCGGCACCGGCGACATGGGCGCCATCGGCCGCGGCGAGGATATGGAGATCACCACCTATCTCGAAAGCGCCATGAGCTCCGAGCTGCAGGGCAATGTCGCGGATCTGTGTCCGGTCGGCGCGCTGCTGCCCAAGCCGCAAAGTTTCCGCGGCCGTCCCTGGGAATATCAGAAGACCGAGACGATCGACGTCATGGACGCGCTGGGCTCGGCGATCCGCGTTGATTCGCGCGGACGCGAAGTCATGCGCATTCTGCCGCGCGTCAACGACCTCGTGAACGAGGAGTGGATCTCCGACAAGACGCGCCAGATCGTCGACGGCCTCAAGACGCAGCGCCTCGATCGCCCCTATATCCGCGAAAATGGCCGGCTGCGCCCGGCCAGCTGGCAGGAGGCGCTCGCCGCCGTCGCCGCCAAGACGAAAGCGACGTCCGCATCGCGCATCGGCGCGCTGGTCGGCGATCTCGCCGCGGTCGAAGAGACCTTCGCGCTGAAGCTGCTCATGGAGCAGCTGGGGACGCCGAACCTCGACTGCCGTCAGGACGGCGCCAAGCTCGACCCGAAGTTCGGCCGCGCGTCCTATCTCTTCAATGCGACCGTCGCCGGGATCGAGCAGGCGAGCGCGGCGCTCATCATCGGCGCCAATCCGCGCAGGGAAGCGCCCGTTCTGAACGCGCGGATTCGCAAGCGCTGGCTGAAGGGCGACTTCAAGATTTCGCTTGTCGGCGAGCGCGCGGATCTCACCTACGGCTACGACTATCTCGGCGCCGGTCCCGACTCGCTCTTGCAATTCATCCGCTCGGCGAAGCCGACGGAGAAGCTGCTTGTCATCGTCGGTCAGGGCGCCCTCGCGCGCGATGACGGAGAGGCGGCTCTCACCCTCGCTGCGCAAGCCGCACAAAATCTCGGCGGCCTCGGCGACGGCTGGAACGGCTTCTCCGTCCTGCATACGGCGGCCGCCCGCGTCGGCGCCCTCGATCTTGGCTTTACGCCGGACGCGGGCGGAATGGACGCGCGCGCGATGGCGAAGGCGGGCGCGCTCGACCTCATCTTCAATCTCGGCGCGGACGAACTTGCGATCGAGCCCGGCGCTTTCGTGGTGTACATCGGCACGCATGGCGACCGCGGCGCGCATCGCGCCGATGTGATCCTGCCGGGGGCGGCCTATACGGAAAAATCCGGCCTTTACGTGAATACGGAAGGCCGTGTGCAGCGCGCCTTCCGGGTGGTGTTTCCGCCGGGCGAGGCCCGCGAGGATTGGGCGGTGTTGCGCGCGCTCTCGGGCGCGTTCGGCAATCCGCTGCCCTTCGACTCGCTCGCGGCGCTGCGCCGGCGGCTCGTTGACGCGCATCCGCATTTTGCGCAGCTGGATGAGATCGCGCCTGGCGAGTCCGCGCAGGTCGCCGCTCTCGCCAAACATGCCGCCGTCGCGATGAAGGACGCCTTCGTCCCGGCGATCCAGAACTTCTACTTCACAAATCCGATCGCCCGCGCGTCGGCGGTCATGGCGGAATGTTCGGCGCTGGCGCAAGGCCGGCTGGCGCAGGCTGCGGAATAGGAGCTTTGGACGTGAGCGACGGTTGGGCGAGCGCACTTTCGGATTTCTTCATCGCGAATCCGCTTCTTCTCGCGATCGTGAAGAGCGTTCTGCTCGCGGTCGTCCTGCTCATCTATGTGGCCTATGTGATCCTCGCGGACCGCAAGATCTGGGCGGCCGTGCAGTTGCGGCGCGGGCCGAACGTCGTCGGACCCTGGGGGCTTCTGCAGAGCTTCGCCGACTTCATCAAATTCGCGCTCAAGGAGCCGGTGATTCCGGACGTCGCCAACAAGGGCATTTTCCTGTTCGCGCCGTTCATCATGGCGACGCTCTCGATCGCCGCCTGGGCGGTCATTCCGGTCGCCGACGGCTGGGCGGTCGGCGACATCAATGTCGGCATCCTCTATATTTTCGCGCTGTCCTCGCTCGGCGTTTACGGCGTCATCATGGGCGGCTGGGCGTCGAACTCGAAATATCCGTTTCTGTCGGCGCTGCGCTCGGCGGCGCAGATGGTTTCCTACGAAGTCTCGATCGGCTTCGTTATCATCACGGTGCTGCTCTGCGCCGGGTCGCTCAATCTGACGGACATCGTCAACGCGCAGGATACGTCCTACGGCATGGCCGGCTGGTATTGGCTGCGCCTCTTCCCGATGTTCATCATCTTTTTCGTTTCGGCGCTCGCCGAAACCAATCGTCCGCCCTTCGATCTCGTCGAGGCGGAGTCGGAACTCGTCGCCGGCTTCATGATCGAATATTCGGCGACGCCGTACGTGCTCTTCATGCTCGCCGAATATGTGGCGATCATCACCATGTGCGCGCTGCTGACGATCCTGTTCTTCGGCGGCTGGTTGCCCCCGATCAAGATCGCCCCGTTCACCTATGTGCCGGGCGTGATCTGGTTCATCCTGAAGGTGAGCTTCTTCTTCTTCTTCTTCGCCATGGTGAAGGCCTTCGTGCCGCGCTATCGCTACGATCAGCTGATGCGTCTGGGCTGGAAAGTCTTCCTGCCGATCTCCCTCGCCATGGTCGTCATCGTCGCCGCCGTCCTGCAGTTCTGGCCGGCTGGACCGGCAGGCGTTTGAGGCTGTCATGAAACTCGATCAAGCCGCCAAGTCGCTTTTCCTTTCGGAGTTCGTCGGCGCATTCCTGCTGTCGATGCGCTACTTCTTCAAGCCGAAGGCGACGATCAACTATCCGCATGAGAAGAACCCGCAGTCGCCGCGCTATCGGGGCGAACATGCGCTGCGTCGCTACCCCAACGGCGAGGAGCGCTGCATCGCCTGCAAGCTTTGCGAGGCGATCTGTCCCGCGCAGGCGATCACCATTGAGGCCGGACCGCGCCGCAACGACGGCACCCGCCGCACGACGCGCTACGACATCGACATGGTGAAATGCATCTATTGCGGCTACTGCCAGGAGGCCTGCCCGGTCGACGCGATCGTGGAAGGGCCCAATTCGGAATTCTCGGTCGAGACCCGAGAGGAGCTTTACTACACGAAGGAGCGTCTGCTCGCGAACGGCGACCGGTGGGAGCGCGAGATCGCGCGCAACATCGCGCTCGATTCGCCCTATCGCTGACGTAAGCCAATTGAGCCGCGACGGCGTCGCGCGCTCATGAGAAGAGGATGAGGACGTGGCGGCCGTATTTTTCTACCTATTCGCGACGATCATGATCGCCTCGGCCGGCGTCGTGATCTTTGCGCGCAACCCGGTGCATTCCGTCCTTTTTCTCATCCTCGCCTTCTGCAACGGCGCGGGGTTGTTCCTGCTCGCCGGCGCCGAGTTCCTGGCGATGATCCTCATTGTCGTCTATGTGGGCGCGGTGGCGGTGCTGTTTCTGTTCGTCGTCATGATGCTCGACGTCGACTTCGCCGAGCTGAAGCAGGGCTTCATTAAATATCTGCCGGTCGGCGCCGCCGTCGGCGTCGTCGTGCTCGCGGAACTTGGCATGATGGCGATCGGCTGGACGTCGGCGCCCTCGGCGACCGACGCCGTCGCCAATCCGATCATTCCGCAGATGAGCAACACCGCGGCGCTGGGGCAGATCCTCTACACGAAATATGTGATCTTCTTCCAGGCTTCCGCCCTGGTGCTGCTCACCGCCATGATCGGCGCCATCGTGCTGACCCTGCATCACAAGCCGAACATCAAGCGGCAGAAGATCGAAGAGCAGAACGCGCGCACGCGCGAGAATGTCATCGAGATCAAGAAAGTTCCGTTCCGGACCGGCGTCTAGCGAGGACATCCATGCTGACCATCGGACTTACGCATTACCTCGTCGTCGCAGCGATCCTGTTCACGCTCGGCGTCGCCGGGATCATCCTCAACCGCAAGAATATCATCGTCATTCTCATGTCGGTTGAGCTGATTCTGCTTTCGGTCAATCTGAACTTCGTCGCCTTCTCGCAGTCGCTCGGAGATCTCACCGGACAGGTGTTCGCGCTCTTCGTGCTCACCGTCGCGGCGGCCGAGGCGGCGATCGGCCTCGCCATCCTCGTCGCCTTCTATCGCAACCGCGGCACCATCGCGGTCGAAGACATCAATTCCTTGAAGGGCTGACCTCAGCGATGATTTACGCCATCGTCTTTCTTCCGCTTGTCGGCTTTCTGATCGCGGGCGCGTTCGGACCCTGGATCGGGGTGCGCGCCTCGGAACTCGTCACGACCGGCCTCCTGATGGTCTGCGCCGTGCTGTCGTGGGTCGTCTTCATCGACGTCGGGATCGGTCACAATGAGGGATATGCGCCCATCATCGCCAATTGGATGACCGTTGGCGCGCTCAAGGTGAACTGGGGGCTGCGAGTCGACACGTTGACGGCGGTGATGCTCGTCGTCGTCAACACCGTGTCGAGCCTCGTGCATCTCTATTCGATCGGCTACATGCACGAGGATCCGCATCGTCCGCGCTTCTTCGCCTATCTGTCGCTATTCACCTTCGCCATGCTGATGCTGGTGACGGCCGACAATCTCGTGCAGATGTTCTTCGGCTGGGAGGGCGTCGGCCTCGCCTCCTATCTGCTGATCGGCTTCTGGTATCAGAAGCCCTCGGCCAACGCCGCGGCGATCAAGGCCTTCGTCGTCAACCGTGTCGGCGACTTCGGCTTCGCGCTCGGCATCTTCCTGGTGTTCCAGCTCACGCAGTCCGTCGGCTTTCCTGAGGTTTTCGCCGCGGTTCCCGGTCTCGAGGGCAAGCCTATTCATGTCTTCGGCATGGATGTCGACGCGCTGACGCTCGCCACCTTCCTGCTGTTCGTCGGCGCGATGGGCAAATCGGCGCAATTCCTGCTGCACACCTGGTTGCCGGACGCCATGGAGGGCCCGACGCCGGTCTCGGCGCTCATTCACGCCGCGACGATGGTGACGGCTGGCGTCTTCATGGTGGCGCGGCTTTCGCCGATTTTCGAATATGCGCCCGCGACGCTCGAATTCGTGACGCTAGTCGGAGCAGTGACGGCCATGTTCGCCGCCACGGTCGGACTCGTGCAAAACGACATCAAGCGCGTCATCGCCTATTCGACCTGCTCGCAGCTTGGCTACATGTTCGTCGCGGAAGGCGTCGGCGCCTACAGCATCGGCGTCTATCATCTTTTTACCCACGCCTTCTTCAAGGCGCTGCTCTTCCTTGGCGCGGGCTCCGTGATCCACGCCATGCACCACGAGCAGGACATGCGCAACATGGGCGGGCTGCGCAAGGACATTCCCTTCACCTTCGCGATGATGGTCATCGGCACGCTGGCGCTCACCGGCTTCCCGTTCACCGCCGGTTTCTATTCCAAGGACGCGATCATCGAGGCGGCCTACGCGGCGAGCAAACATCATCACATGGCGATGTTCGGCTTTGTCGCGACCGTGGCCGCCGCCGGCCTGACCTCGTTCTACTCCTGGCGGCTGGTGTTCATGACCTTTTTTGGCGCCCGTAAGGAGCATGCCGTGCATACGGACCATGCGGATGAGGAGCCTACGGAAGCATCAGCCCATGCGCATGGCGATCAGGCGCATCACGATCATTCGCATGACCACGGCCATGGCTATCACGCGCCTCACGAGTCGCCGCTTGTCATGCTGGCGCCATTGGCGGTGCTCGGCCTCGGCGCGCTCGGCGCGGGGATCGTCTTTGGCAAATACTTCATCGGCCATGATTACGACGAGTTCTGGAAGGGCGCGCTCTTCACCGGCAGGGACAATCACATCATCCATGAGTTCCACGACGTGGCGCTCGGCGTGGGGCTTGCCCCGACCGTGGTGATGGCGCTGGGTTTCGCCGTCGCGCTCTACGTCTATGTGCTGAAGCCCGGAACCGCGCAGGCGCTGGCGAGGGCCTTCCCGCGGCTGTACCAGTTCCTCCTCAACAAATGGTATTTCGACGAACTCTACGACTTCCTGTTCGTTCGGCCGGCCTTCGCCATCGGCCGGCTGTTCTGGAAGGGCGGCGATGGCGCGATCATCGACCGCCTCGGGCCTGACGGCGTCGCGGCGCGGGTCGCCGACGGCGCGCGGCTCGCCGTGCGTTTGCAGACTGGCTACGTCTATCACTACGCCTTCGCCATGCTCATCGGCGTCGCGGCGGTCGTCACCTATTTCGTCGCCGGAGGGCTGCGCTGATGTTCGGGTTCGGCATTCTCTCCGGGGTCACCTTCCTGCCGCTCGTTGGCGTCGCCTTCCTGCTCACGCAAAAGGGCGACGATGAAGCGAGCCTGCGCAACATCCGCTGGGCGACGCTCGCGACCACGATTGCGACCTTCGCCTTGTCGCTCGTGGTCTGGTCGGGATTCGATACGACGAGCGCCGCCTTCCAGTTTGTCGAGCAGAAGAACTGGTTCGGTTCGGGCCTCGTCTACAAGATGGGCGTCGACGGCTTCTCGATGCCTTTCGTGCTGCTGACGACCTTCCTGATGCCCTTCGCGATTCTCGCCTCATGGGATTCGGTGCAGAAGCGCGTCAAGGAATATATGATCGCCTTCCTCGTGCTCGAGACGCTGATGATCGGCGTCTTCTGCGCACTCGACCTCGTGCTGTTCTATCTGTTCTTCGAGGGCGGACTGATCCCGATGTTTCTCATCATCGGCATCTGGGGCGGCAAGCGGCGCGTCTACGCGAGCTTCAAATTCTTCCTCTACACGCTCGTCGGCTCGCTGCTCATGCTGGTCGCGATTCTCGCCATGTATGGGAAGGCCGGCACGACCGACATCACCGTACTGCTGACGACCGATTTCCCCAAGGAGATGCAGACCTGGCTCTGGCTCGCCTTCTTCGCGTCATTCGCGGTAAAGATGCCGATGTGGCCGGTGCATACCTGGCTGCCTGACGCGCACGTCGAGGCGCCGACGGCCGGCTCGGTGATCCTCGCGGCGATTCTCCTGAAGATGGGCGGCTACGGCTTCATCCGCTTCTCGCTGCCGATGTTTCCGGACGCCTCGACCTATTTCGCGCCGCTCATCTACGCGCTTTCGGTGATCGCGATCGTCTACACCTCGCTCGTCGCGCTTGTGCAGGAAGACATCAAGAAGCTCATCGCCTATTCGTCCGTCGCGCATATGGGCTATGTCACGATGGGCCTCTTCACGCTGAACGCCCAGGGCATGCAGGGCGCGATCTTCCAGATGATCTCGCACGGCTTTGTCTCCGGCGCCCTGTTCCTTTGCGTCGGCGTCATCTATGACCGCATGCACACGCGCGAGATCGCGGCCTATGGCGGCCTCGTCAATCGCATGCCGATTTACGCCTTCGTATTCATGCTGTTCACCATGGCGAATGTCGGCCTGCCCGGCACGACGGGCTTCATCGGCGAGTTCCTGTCGCTGACCGGAACGTTCCAGGCGAATAGCTGGGTGGCGCTGATCGCGACGAGCGGCGTCATCTTCTCTGCAGCCTACGCGCTCTATCTCTACCGCCGCGTGGTCTTCGGCGTTCTGGAGAAGGCGAGCCTCAAGACCATCACCGATCTGACGCCGCGCGAGATCGCCATCTTCACGCCGCTGGTGCTGCTGACGATCTACTACGGCGTGCAGCCGCAGCCGATTCTGAGCGCGACGCAGGCCTCCGTCGACAATCTCATCCAGACCCATACGGCCCTCATCGACGCGATTAAGCTCGCGGCCGCTGGTCATTAACGGATCGCTGACGATGCCCTTTTTCGTTCAACTCGCGCATCACTTTCTTCCCGAGACCATTCTCGCGGTCGGCGTGATGGTTCTCATCCTGATCGGCGCATGGCGCGGCGAGCGCGGCTTCGGCCTCGTCGACGAGATGGCGGTCGGCATTCTGGGGCTCGCCCTGGTCACCATCGCGCTGTCGAGCACGCCGGACACGAGCGTCTTCGACGGCGCCTATATCGATGACGGCTTCTCGCGCTTCATGAAGGCGCTGACGCTCATCGGCGCCATCGCCTCCATTCTGATGTCTGTCGACTGGCTGCAGCGCAACGGACTCGAGAAATTCGAGTATCCCGTGCTGATCATGCTCTCTACGCTGGGCATGCTGCTGCTGATCTCCGCCGATAACCTCATCGCGCTCTATCTCGGCCTTGAGCTGATGTCGCTCGCCCTCTACGTCATGGCCGCCTTTGCGCGTGACGACGGACAATCCTCCGAAGCCGGGCTGAAGTATTTCGTCCTCGGCGCGCTCTCTTCCGGCATGATGCTCTATGGCGCGTCGCTGCTCTACGGCTTCGCGGGAACGGTGTCTTTCGCCGGGATCGCCGCCGTCGTTTCGACCTCGGCGCCGATCGGCGTGATCTTCGGACTGGTCTTCGTCCTCGCCGCCCTTGCCTTTAAAATGTCGGCCGCGCCTTTCCATATGTGGACGCCGGACGTCTATCAGGGCGCGCCGACGCCGGTCACCGCCTTCTTCGCTTCCGCCGCCAAGATGGCCGCCGTGGCGATCACCGCGCGCCTCGTCGTCACCGCCTTCCCGGGCGTGAAGGATCAGTGGCGCCAGATTGTCGTGTTCATCTCCATCGCGTCGATGCTGCTCGGTTCTTTCGCGGCGATCGGCCAGGAGAACATCAAACGGCTGATGGCATATTCCTCCATCGGCCACATGGGCTTTGCGCTGATCGGACTCGCGGCGGGCGACGAAGCGGGCATACGCGGCGTCGCGATCTATCTGGCGATCTATCTCATCATGACGCTGGGGACTTTCGCCGCTATTCTCGCGATGCGCGTCCAAGGCAGATATGTCGAGAATGTCGCCGATCTCGCCGGGCTGTCGCGCACCAATGGCTGGATGGCCTTTTTCCTGGCGATGCTGATGTTCTCACTTGCGGGCGTTCCGCCGCTCGCTGGCTTTTTCGCCAAATATTATGTGCTGCTCGCCGCCGTCGACGCCGGCCTCTTCGGCCTCGCGGTCACCGGCGTTCTGGCGAGCGCGGTTGCGGCCTATTACTATCTGCGGGTCGTCAAGGTCATGTATTTCGACGAGCCGGCGCCGGGCTTCGATCGCGCGCCGATGGCGCTGCGCGCGGTGCTCGCCGTTTCGACTCTGGCGCTGCTCGGCTTTTGGGTCTATCCCACGCCGGTCATGGACGCGGCGGCGGCGGCGGCCAAATCGCTTTTCTAGGAAGGAAGTTCGCGCGTGGAGTTGGGATCACTGGCGCGCGCCCGCGGCGTGCGCCTCCTCGCGCTGGAAAGCGTCGATTCAACGAATGACGAAGCCCGACGCCTGATCGAGGCGGGCGAACGCGGGCCTCTCTGGGTCGTCGCCGCGCGGCAGACGCGCGGCCACGGCCGCCTCGGACGCGAGTGGATTTCGCCCGCGGGCAATCTTCATGCGAGCTTTGTTCTCAGCGACTTCGGCGCGAACGCCGTCGCGCCGCAGCTCGGCTTTGTCGCGGCCGTCGCGGCGCTCTCCGCCTTGCGTGCGGCGACAGGCGACGCGGCCCGTTTCTCGGTGAAATGGCCGAACGATCTTCTGCTCGATGGGGCGAAGCTCGGCGGGATTTTGCTTGAGAACGTCGGCGTGCCGACCGGCGACGCGCGCACGCCGCGCGCCTCTGTCGCGATCATCGGCATTGGCGTCAATTGCGTCGAGGCGCCGCGCGACCTGCCGTTCGAAGCATGCGCGCTGACCTCGATCGGTCCCGGGGCGCCGCCCGCGGCGACGCTCTTCACGCATCTTTCCGACGCGCTGGTCGAAACCCTTGATCTTTGGCGCAGCGGCGAGGGTTTCGCCCATATTCGCGAGGCGTGGCTGGCCGACGCCGCCTATGTCGGCTCCCACATCAAGGTCGAGCTGCCGCGCGAAACGGTCGAGGGTCGCTTCGAGACGATCGACGCCACGGGCCGGCTCGTTCTGGCGACGCGCGACGGCGCGCGGGTCGTCGAGGCCGGGGACGTCTCGCTCGGCCCGCGCCAGACCAGTGCGGGAGGCGTCGCATGACGACGCCCGAGGCCGACCTCGTCTTCCTGCCGCTCGGCGGCCTGGGTGAAATCGGCATGAACATGGCCCTCTATGGCTATGGGCCGCCGCAGAAGCGCAAATGGCTGATGGTCGATTGCGGCCTTGGCTTTCCGGGGCCGGAAATGCCCGGCGTGGACCTGGTCTTTCCCGACATCGCCTTCGTCGAAAAGATCGCGCGCGATCTCGTCGGCATCTGCATCACCCATGCGCATGAGGATCATATCGGCGGGCTCGCGACCCTGTGGCCGCGGCTCAAATGCAAGGTCTTCGCGACGCCCTTCGCAGCAGGTCTCCTCGAAGTGCGGCGGCTGAACGAGCCCGGCGCGCCGAAGATCGACATCGCCCTTACGCATGCCGGCGCGAAGCTCGACCTCGATCCGTTCCAGGTCGAATATGTCGCCGTCGCGCATTCGATTCCGGAAGCCAATGCGCTGGCGATCCGCACGCCGCTCGGCCTGCTGCTCCACACCGGCGACTGGAAGATCGATCCGGAGCCTGGCGTTGGAACGCGGATCGACGAAGCGCGTCTCCGCGCCCTCGGCGACGAGGGCGTCACGGCGCTTATCTGCGACTCGACCAACATTCTGCGGGAAGGCGACAGTTTCTCGGAAGCCGACGTCGCGCGGACGCTGCGCACGCTGATCGCCGAAGCGCCGGGCCGGGTGCTGGTGACGACTTTCGCCTCCAATGTGGCGCGGCTGCGCGCCATCGCCGAGGCGGCGCATGCCTGCGGGCGCACCGTCATCGTCGCGGGCAGGGCGATGGATCGCGCCATCCAGGTCGCGCGCGAATGCGGCTATCTCGACGGCCTACCGGGATTCCACGCGCCGGAATTGCTGCCGACGCTGCCGCGCGACAAGACGGTGGTCATCGCGACCGGCAGCCAGGGCGAGACCCGCGCCGCGATGGCCCGCGCCGCGGCGAACGATCATCCTGCGATCAAGCTCGTCGCGGGCGATCGGGTGATCTTCTCGTCGCGCGTCATTCCGGGAAATGCGCGCGACGTCTTTCGCGTCATCAACAATCTTTGCGACATCGGCGTCGAGGTCATCACCGACCACGATCATCTCGTGCATTGCTCGGGTCATCCGCGCCGCGGCGAGGTCGCGCAAATGTATGAATGGGTCCGCCCGCAGATCGCCGTGCCGGCGCATGGCGAGTCGCATCATCTCACGGAACATGCTGCGTTCGCGAAGGCGCACGGCGCGTCGCAGGTTGTCTCGGCGCGCAATGGGGACATCGTGCGCCTGGCGCCCGGCGCGCCGGGCGTGATCGGCGAAGCGCCGCACGGGCGTCTCATGAAGGACGGCGATGTCGTGATCGCCGAGGACGACAGCGCCGTGCGCGATCGCGCGCGGCTCTCCTTCGCGGGCGTCGTTTCGATCGCGCTCGCCGTCGACCGCAAGGGCGAGCTGATTGGCGATCCGGACGTCGTCTTCGCCGGCGTGCCGAAACGCGGCAAATTCGGCGAAGACATGGGCGAAGTCATCGACGAGGCGCTGTTCGCCGCATTCGAGGGTCTGTCGCGCGGGCGACGCCGCGACGCCAACGCCGTTTCAACGGCGATCGAGCGGGCCGTGCGCGGTGCCGTCTCGTCGGTCTGGGGCAAGAAGCCGACCGTGCATGTGATGGTCGTCGCCGCCTGAGCGCGTGAAAAACGCGCCGAGGCGGTTTGCCTTAGAAGGCGTAAAACTTCTGCGTCTTGCCGTCGCTCGTCGTGATCGTGAATCCGCTGACGTAGAAGCAGTCATGCGCGCCCGGCAGCTTGAACTTGTCGCCCTTGTTCATGACCTTGCCATAGACCTTCGGATCGTTCGGCGCGGCGCATTGTCCCCCATCGATCGCGACGGCTTTCACGGCCACCTTGTCCTTCTTGACCTTGCATTCGACCTCGCCGTCGAACTTCTTATTGCAATCGAAGGCTTCATCTCCCGCCCAGGCGATCGCCGGCGCAAAAAGAATAGCAGTGAGAAGCAGAAGTTTTTTCATGAATTGCTCCATCATTCGCTGAGCAGGCGCAAGCGCGTCGAATGGCGCCTGCGAAACGGGGGGCCCGCTTGCCGGCAGGCAGGCAGTTTTTCCAAGCACGGCAGCATAAAAGTTATGTGACAATGTCGGCCTTCGCTCTGGCGAAGAGGTCGCCTTCTTTTCGGTCGCGGCGGCGGGGCCGGGCGGATACGCTGGAGGTGGAGCGAATCGCGCATGGACGGCAGGCCCACCTACTATGAATTCTTCGCCGGCGGCGGCATGGCCAGGGCCGGGCTCGGCGAAGGCTGGCGCTGTCTCTTCGCCAATGATTTCGACCGCAAGAAAGCGGAGAGCTACCGCGCCAATTGGGGCGGCGAAGAGCTTCATGTCGGCGACGTGCGCGAGATATCCACAGGGCAGTTGCCAGGGCGCGCCGATCTCGTCTGGGCGTCATTTCCCTGTCAGGACCTGTCGCTCGCCGGCGCCGGCGCGGGATTGAAGGGCGAAAGGTCCGGAACGTTCTGGCCGTTCTGGGAGCTGATGAAGGCGTTGCGCAAGGAGGGCCGCGCGCCGTCGCTCATCGTGCTCGAAAATGTCTGCGGCGCGCTGACCTCGCATGGCGGCCAGGATTTCATCAAGATCTGCGAGGCGCTGGCGAAGGAGCGCTACAGATTCGGCGCGCTGGTCATCGACGCGGCGCTGTTCGTTCCGCAATCGCGCCCCCGGCTGTTCATCATCGCTGTGCGTGAGGATGTGGCGGTTCCGACTTCTCTCCTGCGTCCTTGCGAGCGAAGCGAAGCAATCCAGAGCCACGGTTTGTTTCACACGCGCGTGCTCCTTTCCGCGCATGGGCGGCTGCCGAAAGCGTTGCGCAACAACTGGCTCTGGTGGAATTCGCCGGTGCCGCCGCTGCGCAATACGACGCTGATAGACATCGTTGAAGACGCGCCGACTGATGTGGCGTGGCATAGCGCTCGCGAGACAAATGCGCTGATCGCCATGATGAGCGAGGTCAATCTCGCGAAGATCGCCGAGGCGAAGCGCGCCGGGCGCAGGATGGCGGGGACGCTTTATCGCCGCACGCGCTATCAGAGTGGCGTGAAGATGCAGCGCGCCGAGGCGCGTTTCGACGAGGTTGCGGGCTGCCTGCGCACGCCGGCCGGCGGCTCCAGCAGGCAATATGTGCTGGTCGTCGACAAGGGCAGGGTGCGCTCGCGGCTGATGTCGGCGCGCGAGACTGCGCGGCTGATGGGACTTTCGGAAGTTTATTTGCTCCCGACGACCTATAGCGACGCCTATCATCTGACCGGCGACGGCGTGGTCGTTCCGGTGGTGCGCTTCATCGCAGCGAATCTGCTGGAGCCCTTGCTGAACGCTTGCGTCGTGTTGGAGGCGGCTTGAGTCCCCTCCCTGACCCTCCCCCGCTTCGCGGGAGAGGGAATCGGCGTCGCCGCGTTCGCTGCAATCTTCATGACGGGCGCTTTCCGCCCCCTCTCCCGCAAGCGAAGCGCAGCGGGGGAGGGCTGGGGAGGGGGCGCTCGATTTGACCAGGAAAGAAACCCCGGCCGAGCGTTCCGCGATCATGCGCGCGGTGAAGGGGCGGGACACCTCCCCCGAAATCGCGGTGCGGGCGATCTTGCGAAAATTCGCGCCGGGCTACCGGCTGCATCGCAAAGATGTCACCGGCAACCCCGACATCGCATTCGTTGGCCGCAAACGCGCGATCTTCGTTCACGGCTGTTTCTGGCACGGGCATGATTGTCCGCGGGGCGCGCGCAACCCTAAGGCCAACGCCGATTATTGGCGCGCGAAGATCGCGCGCAACCGCGCGCGGGACGCCGCGCATCAGACGGCGCTTGCGACGCAGGGCTGGCGGGCGCTCACGATCTGGGAATGCGAATTGAAGGACAGCGCCGCAGTGGAAAAGAAGCTGCGCGAATTTTTGGCGTAGGGGGGCATACCTCCCCCTCGAGGGGAGGTCGCGCCGCAGGCGCGGGTGGGGGGCTTTTCACCCCACCCGGTTCGCTACGCGAACCACCCTCCCCATCAAGGGGAGGGACGCGCCATCAATCCTTGGCGCGCTCGACATAGGCGCCGTCTTCCGTCTGGATGACGACGCGCGTGCCCGGCTGAATATGCGGCGGCACCATGACGCGCGCGCCATTCGCCAGCTTCGCCGGCTTGTAAGAGGACGAGGCGGTCTGGCCCTTCATCGCCGGCTCTGTCTCGATGATCTCCAGCGTCACGCGGGGCGGCAACTGAATGCCAACGGCCACGCCGTTAAACATGGAGAGGATGCAGACCATGCCCTCCTGCAGCCACTGCGCCTGGTCGCCGATCACATCGGCAGGCACGAGCACCTGCTCGTAGCTCGCCTGATTCATGAAGTGATAGCCGTCGTCGTCATTGTAGAGATAGCTGAAATCCTGATCCTCGACGAAAGCGCGCTCCACCTGCTCGGTCGTTTTGTAGCGGTCGGAGACTTTGACGCCGTCGGAGAGGCGGCGCATGTCGATCTGCGTCGTCGGCGTGCCCTTGCCGGGGAAAAAACTTTCGGCCGTCAGGACCACATAAAGCTGCCCGTCGTCTCTCTCGATGATATTGCCTTTGCGAATCGAACTGGCGATGACTCTCACGTCGGTATCCCTTATTGCCGGCCTGGTTTATGAACGGCGGTAAGACCATATTTCGGGCGCGCCGGCAATCCGGGGCCCGCACTCGCGGGAGGCCTCATGACGCGCGCGTCGCCCTGGTGGGCTCGGGATGTATACGCCGACCGCAAGCCCTTTCTTAAGGCGCGCGTGGCGATCGCCGCCGCCATCCGGCGCTTCTTCGCCGCCGAGGGGTTCGCCGAGGTCGAAACGGCGGCGCTTCAGCTGTCGGGCGGGAATGAAACGCACCTTTCCGCCTTCGCCTCCGAACTGATCGGCGCGGGCGGCGAGCGCAGCCGGCTGTATCTCCACACCTCCCCGGAGTTTTCCTGCAAGAAGCTGCTGGCGGCGGGCGAGGAGCGGATTTTCACCCTCGCCAGGGTCTTCCGCAATCGCGAGCGCTCGGCGCTGCACCATCCGGAATTCACCATGCTGGAGTGGTACCGCGCGGAGGCGCCGACGCTGCGGCTGATGGAGGATTGCGCCGGACTGCTGGCGAGCGCGGCGCGGGCGGCGGGCGCCAGCGATTTCACCTGGCGGGACCGCGTCTGCGATCCTTTCGCCGAACCCGAGATCATCGGCGTGTGCGACGCCTTCGCAACTCACGCCAGCATCGATCTCGCGGCGCTGCTTGACGATCGCGATGGGCTCGCGCGCGCCGCGGCGCGCGACGGCATAAGAGTCGTCGCAGACGATAGCTGGTCGGATCTCTTCAGCAAGATCATGTCCGAAAAGATCGAGCCGATGCTCGGCCGCGACCGGCCGACGATCCTGACCGATTATCCCTTGAGCGAGGCGGCGCTCGCCCGCGCCAACGCCGACGACCCGCGTTTCGCCGACCGCTTCGAACTCTACATCTGCGGCGTCGAGCTCGCCAATGGCTTCGCGGAATTGACCGACCCGGCGGAGCAGCGCCGGCGCTTCGAGGCGCAGATGCGGGAGAAGCGCCGCATCTATGGCGAGACCTATCCGATCGACGAGGATTTTCTCGCGGCGCTCGCCGAGATGCCGCCGGCCTGCGGCGTCGCGCTCGGCTTCGACCGGCTCGTCATGCTGGCGACCGGCGCCGAGCGCATCGAGCAGGTGCTGTGGGCGCCGGTGGCCGAACGCGGCTCGGCGCTCTAATTCTCATTCAAATGAACGACGTAAAGCTGGCGGGCGCATCCTACGCTGGCAGGGACGTCCATATTGGCGCCATTTGGCGGCGAACGAGGCTTTACGCGCTCGCAGGCCGCGCATCATTTCGGAGGGCGCAATGGGCCTTAACTTATTGCTGAAATCCTTCGTTGCGGTCGCCATGACGATCGCGACATCCGCCTTGGCGCAACAGAAGGAAGCGCCCGCGGCGCCGCCCGCGCCCATCACGACCTTCGACGATCAACTCGTGAAAATCGCCGAACAGGCGCCTGGCTTCGGCGGCATGTATTTCGACGAAGCGGGCGCGCTGCAGGTCTATATGAAAAACGCCGCCGAGCTGCGCGGCGCCGACGCGATGAAAGCCGCGCGGGCGCAGGTGACCTCTGCGATCAGCAGCGTGCTCGGCGCGGATTTCCTAGCTCAGGACGCGGCCCGCAAAGGCCGCGCCAGGGAGCCGAACATCATCAAAGGCGATTACGACGTCGTCGAACTCGCCAGATGGAAGAAGAGCCTCAGCCCCGCGCTCGACGGCCGGGAGATCGTCTTCGTCGATCTCGACGAGCGCCGCAATCGCGTGACCGTCGGCGTCGTCGGCGATCCGTCGCGTCCGAGATTCGAGGCGCTGGCGAAATCGCTTGGCGTTCCCTTCGAAGCGCTGATCATCGAAGAGACGCAGCCGATCCGCTTTCACGCGTCGTTGCGCGACAAACGCCGCCCTGTCCCCGCCGGCGTTCAGATCGAAATCGACACCGGCGTTTTCGCTTTCAAGATCTGCACGCTCGGTTTCAACGTCGTGCGCAACGGCCGCGACGGCTTTATCACCAATTCTCACTGCACGAAGAATCGCGGCGTCAGCAATGACGACGATTTCCATCAGCCCAACGATCCGCTGTTTTCGGGCAATAAGATCGGCGACGAGGATAGGGACCCGGCCTATTTCACTGGTGGCGTCTGTCCCTCGGGCAAGAAATGCCGCTTCAGCGACAGCGCCTACGCGGATTACCGAATCGACCGTGGTCGTTTCGAAATCGCGCGCACGACGAACAATACCGGCTCGCGGACGATCAACGGTTCACCGAGCTCATTTCTGATCGTCAGCGAGACGCCGGATTCGGTTGTAGGGATGCGGCTTAACAAGGTCGGCCGCACGACGGGCTGGGCCTTCGGCGACGTGCGATCGACCTGCATCGACGTCAATGTCGCCGACACGGACATCCGGCTCCTGTGCCAGAGCCGCGTCGGCCGGGTGAGCGGGACGAACAAGCTGACGGACAATGGCGACAGCGGGTCGCCCGTGTTCTCGATCCTGCCGACCGGCAGTCAGGCGAGCCTGCATGGCATCCTCTGGGGCGGACCCGACGACGGCAGCTCCTTTGTTTTCAGCCCGATGAGCCTGATCGAGCAGGAGCTCGGACCGCTGACCACCTTCACGGCGCAGCAGCCGCCGCACCCCCCGCCGCCGCCGCCGACCCCGCGCGAAGAGTGCCTGCAGGATTGCGCCAGAGAGCGCGACGCCTGCCTGGCGGAGGGCGGCTTGGGATCGCAATGCATTCCGGCCTTTCGCCGGTGCCGGGAGCAGTGCCCGCCGCGGTAGGCGCCGGCACGGCCCCCGGGCTGCGGGACGATCGGCCGCCGCTCCGCGGGGCCGGTTCCGCTTCCAAAATTCCCCGCCTTGGGGTAAGAGACGCTGCATCGCAACAACAGCCAGCGTCTCCTGTTCCGGCCGTCCATCGGCGGCCGCAGAGGCGGCTGTTTTACCTGGCCGGCCCTTGAACATGCAGCTGCGTAATATCGCCATCATCGCCCACGTCGACCATGGCAAGACCACGCTCGTCGACCGCCTGCTCCAGCAGTCGGGCGCCTTTCGCGAAAACCAGCGCGTCGCCGAGCGCGTGATGGATTCCAACGACCTCGAAAAAGAGCGCGGCATCACCATCATGGCCAAGGCGACCTCGATCGCCTGGAAGGATGTGCGCATCAATATCGTCGACACCCCTGGCCACGCCGATTTCGGCGGCGAGGTCGAGCGCATTCTCTCCATGGTCGACGGCGCGATCGTGCTCGTCGACGCGGCCGAAGGCCCGATGCCGCAGACGAAATTCGTCGTCGGCAAGGCCTTGAAGATCGGCCTCAAGCCCATCGTCTGCGTCAACAAGGTGGACAAGCCCGACGCGCGGGTGACGGAGGTCGTCAACGAGGTCTTCGATCTCTTCGCCGCGCTCGACGCCAGCGACGAGCAGCTCGACTTTCCGATCATCTACGGCTCGGCCAAGCAGGGCTGGATGGCCGAGGAGCCCACCGGTCCGCAGGAGGGCATGGCGCCTCTGTTCGATCTCGTGCTCAAACATGTGCCCGAGCCCAAGGTCGAGGACGGCGGCTTCCGTATGCTCGGCACGCTGCTCGAAGCCAACCCCTATCTCGGCCGCATCATCACCGGCCGCGTGTTCTCGGGCTCGGTGAAGCCGAACCAGCCGGTGAAGGTGCTCGACCGCACCGGCAAGATCGTCGAACAGGGGCGCGTCTCGAAGATCCTCGCCTTCCGCGGCATCGAGCGCCAGCCGATCGAAGAGGCGGAGGCGGGCGACATCGTCGCCATCGCCGGCCTCGAGAAGTTCAACGTCGCCGACACGCTCTGCGCGCTCGACGTGAACGAGCCGCTGCAGGCGCAGCCCATCGATCCGCCAACGCTCTCCATGACCTTCCTCGTCAACGACTCGCCGCTCGCCGGCACGGAAGGCGACAAGGTCACGAGCCGCATGATCCGCGCGCGTCTCTTCAAGGAGGCCGAAGGCAATGTCGCGCTGCGCGTCGAGGACGCGCCGATGGGCGACGCCTATATCGTTTCGGGCCGCGGCGAATTGCAGCTCGGCATTCTCATCGAGACCATGCGCCGCGAGGGCTTCGAGCTTGGCGTGTCGCGTCCGAAGGTCGTCTACAAGAAGGACGAGAACGGCGACATTCTCGAGCCGATCGAGGAGGTCGTCATCGACGTCGACGAGGAGCATTCGGGCGTCGTCGTGCAGAAGATGAACGAGCGCAAAGCCGAGATGATCGAGATGAAGCCTTCGGGCGGCAATCGCCTGCGGCTCGTCTTCCACGCGCCGACCCGCGGCCTCATCGGCTATCAGGGCGAGCTTCTCACCGATACGCGCGGCACGGCGATCATGAACCGCCTGTTCCACGAATATGCGCCCTATCGGGGCGACATTCAGGGACGCCGCAACGGCGTGCTGATCTCGAACGATCAGGGCGAAGCCGTCGCCTACGCCATGTGGAAGCTTGAAGACCGCGGCCCGATGATGATCGAGCCCGGCTGCAAGGTCTATCGCGGCATGATCGTCGGCGAGCACACGCGCGACAATGATCTCGAGATCAATGTCCTGAAGGGCAAGCAGCTCACCAACATCCGCACGCAGTCGAAGGACGAGGCGGTGCGCCTGACGCCGCCGATCCAGATGACGCTTGAGAAGGCGCTGGCCTATATCGAGGACGACGAGCGCGTCGAAGTGACGCCGAAGTCGATCCGCCTGCGCAAGGTGTTTCTGGACCCGAACGATCGCAAGAAGGCGAAGGGCAAGGCCGCGCTGGTGGAGTGACGGGCTTCAGAGCGCGTCATGCCCGCGCTTGTCGCGGGCATCCACGCGCCGCCGGTGAGCGAGAGCTGGACGCAAGACCTCTAAAGCTTCTAGCCCATTTCTACTGCAGTCCCACCGCATCCACGATGCCGCGCGGGCAGCCGGGGTCGGTCGCCGGCGCTGCGACCATGAGGTCGGCGAGCCTGCTGTCCGGCTTGACGTCGCCGACCAGTCCGATGGTCATCTCGACGATGAGATTGCGGCCGCCGTCTCGCTTGCAGGCGACGCGCACACGATCCGCGGCGTCGTCGCCGAATGTTTCATTGAAGGCCGCTTTCAGCTCTTCGCGCGTGATCTCCTTTCCGACATGCGCGGCGAAAAGCTCCCGAACCTTGGAGCTGTTCAGCTGCGACACCAGCGCCAGCGTCCGCGAGAAATAGGCGTCCGCGGCGGCGCCCGGAAAGCACGTGCCGTGCTTGATCCACTCGTGCCGTTCGAGCAGCGACATCGTTCCCGGCATGACTTCCGATAAGGCGCTCTTCGTCGCGCCGGAGAGTTCAGGCGCGGGCAGGCTCTCCCATCGGTTGTCCTTGTCGATCGCGACAATGTCCGAAGCGACGTTGCAATATTGTTTCTTCGGCCAGAGTCCATGCAGCGTGAAATGCGTCGCGTCGAAGCGGTCGGGCTTCTGCGTTTCGCATTCTCTCTTGTCGGGCTTGCCTTCGCAAAAGGCCGGCTGCCAGCTCACCGCAAGGATGTAGTCGGGCTTCTGCGCGGATTGGCCGCCGCCGCTCCCGCCACTGCCTGGTTCTTCTGCGCCGCCGTTTCCTTGCTGACCGCCGCCATCGGCGAGGATCGCTTCGCCGCATCCGACCGCGACCCAGCGGCGCGCCGGACGCGCGTCGGGAACCTCGATGAGATAATGCGTCGCGTCCGGCTTGTTCTTGGCGCGCAAAGTGTAACGCTGATTCGGCTTGACGCTGACATCGCCCGGATTGGCGCCGGTTCTGATGGATTGAAGCGCCGGACAGGACTGACGGGCGAGAAAGGTTCCGGACGCGGGCGTCTCCGCTGTCGCCTGAGGCGCGACGAACAACAGCGACGAACACAGTGAGGAGAAAACAGCGAATTTGCGCAAGGCGATGACTCCAAGAAATAAATAAACGCGCTGAATGTTAGCGCCGGCCGGCGTATGCGGACAAGCCTCGCGTGGTCGCGCCATGGGGTTGTGATTTCGGCGTCCTGTAAAGCATTGCGCCGCCCTCGTGCTTCGAGACGGCTGCTTCGCAGCCTCCTCAGCATGAAGGCTTAGAGCGCGCCCTCCAACGATTCCCTCAGCTCGCGGGGTCATCCGGCGAACGGCGTTCAAAGATCACTAGTTTTGCGGAACGCCACAGCGAAAAAATCAGAACGACAGCCATCGATTGCGTTACCGCGAAGCCCGCGCCAGCTGACGGCTGAACGGCAGTGACAGCGAGCTCCACAAAGCAACCTCATCCTGAGGAGCGCGCATCTCGAAGGACGAGGTTGCGGACCGTCGCGTCCAGACAAGCCGGCGCGACTTTCCAGGGATTGCGCTCAACGATGTGCTGTACCATATTTTGGTATCCAAGAGTTGGAGCCATCCGCCATGGCGAAGAACACGTCTATCGTGATTGGCGATCGCCTCGCCGCTTTCGTCGAAAGCCAGGTTGCCGAGGGGCGTTATGGTTCTGCGAGCGATGTCGTGCGAGCAGGGCTGCGCTTGCTGGAAGAGCAGGAGACCAGACTGGCCGCGCTGCGCGCCGCCTTGGTCGAAGGCGAGGAGAGCGGCGCGGCGATGCCCTTCGATGTGGAGGCGTTCATCGCACGCAAGCGCGCAGAAGACGTTAAAGGATGAGCCGCTGCGCGCTTACGCCCAAGGCGCAAGCGGACCTTGACGACATCTGGAATTATACAGTCGCGCAGTGGGGCGCCAATCAAGCGGAGAAATACCTTCGCCAGCTCGCGGAAGCGATGGCCTATGTCGCCGCCGATCCTGAACGAGGCCGCGCCTGCGACGAGGTGCGCGCCGGCTACCGGAAGCATGCGGTCGGCGCTCATGTGCTGTTTTATCGCAAAGCGACAAAGGGCGTCGAAGTCGTCCGCATCCTGCATCAACGCATGGATTTTCAGCGTCATGTTTGAGTGCTGAAGTTCAGCCGCTTTTCTTTGCGCTTTCCAGCGCCTCCCGCAGCTTCGACAGATCCTCCGGCAATTCGCTCTCGAACAGCATCTCTTCGCCGGTGATCGGATGCTCGAAGCCGAGCGTCGCCGCGTGCAGCGCCTGACGGCCCAGATGCTCGACGGCCTCTCGCGCGTGCGGCGTGAGTTTCGCGACCTTGGTCTTGAATCCCGCGCCGTAGGTTTTGTCGCCGATCAGCGGATGGCCGATATGCGCCAGATGCACGCGGATCTGATGCGTGCGGCCGGTCTCGAGCTGGCAGCGCAGCAGCGACGCGACGCCGTAGTCCTCGACCTTCTCCCAATGCGTGATCGCCTCGCGGCCGCGCGCCTGAGGCACAACCGCCATTTTCTCGCGCTGCGTCGAATGGCGGCCGAGCGGCGCTTCGACCATTCCATGCGCGCGGTCCGGAACGCCCCAGACGAAAGCCAGATATTCGCGCGTCAAATGCAGCGTGCGCCCGTGGTCGGCGAAGAGGCGCGAGAGGCCGTGATGCGCGGCGTCGGTCTTGGCGACGACGAGAAGCCCGCTCGTATCCTTGTCGATGCGATGCACGATGCCGGGCTTCTTCACGCCGCCGACGCCGGAAAGGCTCTCGCCGCAATGCGCGATGAGCGCATTGACCAGCGTGCCGCTCTCATGCGCGCTCGCCGGATGCACGACGAGCCCGGCGGGCTTGTCGATCACGAGTAGATGCGCGTCTTCATAGGCGATATCGAGCGCGATATCTTCGCCCTGCGGCTCGGCCGGCGCGGGCGGCGGCACGTCGAGCGCGACCCGATCTCCCGCGCCGAGCTTCTTCGCCGGATCGCGGACCGTTTCGCCGCCGACCGCGGCGCGGCCGTCCTCGATCAGCGCCTTGATGCGGCTGCGCGATAGATGCGCGGCGACGATCTCCGGCTGTTCGGCCAGAAAGCGGTCCAGCCGCGCGCCGGCATGCTGCGGCGCAGCGAGAAATTCGAAGCTTTCGCATGCGTCAATTTGAGGCGGAGCCTTGACGGTCATTCCAGTTTTTTTCCGCGCGCCGGCGCGCGCATGATATGAGGGCCACGGAAACGCAGGCGTGGCGCGAGCGGAGGCGTGAACCTTCGCCATACTGCGCATCGAATAACGCCGCCCAAGGGAGGCTCTTCCATTAGCGACGCCGAGGCTCCGTTCTGCGCCGTCATTGGCGCGGGCCCCGCCGGACTTTTCGCCGCCGACGCGCTTGCGCGCGCCGGCGCGCGCGTCGTCATCTATGAGCACAAAGCGAGCCCCGCGCGCAAATTCCTGATGGCGGGACGGGGCGGGCTCAACATCACCCATAGCGAAGGGCTGGAGCGCTTCATCTCGCGCTATGGCGCAGCGGCCGCGCGGCTCGCGCCCTTCATTCGCGCCTGGCCGCCGCAGGCGCTGCGCGACTTCTGCGCGGAGCTTGGGGAGACGACCTTCGTCGGCTCGAGCGGCCGCGTCTTCCCGGCGAGCTTCAAGGCCTCGCCGCTGCTGCGCGCCTGGCTCGCGCGGCTGTCCCGGCTGGGCGTTGTGATCGCGACCCGGCACGCCTTCGCGGGTTTCGCGGAATCCGGGGCGCTGCGACTGATCGGTCCCGATGGCGAATTCACCCGCAAGGCCGACGCGCTGGTGCTCGCGCTCGGCGGCGCCTCCTGGCCGCGGCTCGGCTCGGACGGCGCCTGGGCGGCGCGGCTCGGGGCCGAAGGCGTGCGCGTCACGCCGCTCGCCGCCGCCAACAGCGGCGCGCTGATCGAATGGAGCGCGATCTTCCGCAGCGACTTCGAAGGCCAGCCGATCAAGACGGCTCTGTTGCGCCATGGCGGCTCCTCTGCGCGCGGCGATGTCGTCGTCACCCGCGCCGGGCTCGAGGGCGGGCCGGTTTACGCGCTCTCTTCGCAGCTGCGGGAGGCCGCGCAAAAGCACGGCGAGACGACGCTGTCGATCGATCTGCGCCCCGACACGAGTCTCGAATGTCTGACGCGCAAGCTGTCACGGCGTGCGCAGAAGCAGTCGCATGCCAATTTTCTGCGCAAGGCCGGATTCTCGAAAGTCGAGATCGGCCTGTTGCGCGAGGCGCGGCCGGACGGCCTGCCGCGCGACGCCGATAGCCTCGCCGCCTTGATCAAGAACGCGCCGCTCGCCGTCACCGGCGTCGCCGGCCTCGAGCGCGCCATCTCGACAGCAGGGGGCGTCTCCTTCGACGAGCTCGACGAAAATCTGATGCTCAAGAAGCTGCCCGGCGTTTTCGTCGCCGGCGAGATGCTCGACTATGACGCGCCGACGGGCGGCTATCTGCTGCAGGCGGCCTTCGCCACCGGGCTGGCCGCGGGACGCGGCGCCGCCCGTTACCTGGGACTGTCTCTCGATCAGCAGACGACGCCGGCTCAGGACGAACAGGCGGGCTTGTCGCCCCGCCAGTCGCCGAACGGGCGCGACCCGGAAGCGTCGAACAAATACAGCCTGTAGACTTCCGGCTCGCCGCCCTCCATGCCGGGCGAACCGGCGGGCATGCCGGGCGCGGCGAGGCCGACGGCTTTCGGCCGCTCCTGCAAGAGTTGCGCGACCGCCTGCGGCGGAACATGGCCTTCGACGATGTATCCGTCGATCTCGGCCGTGTGGCAGGAGGCGAGCCTCTCAGGCACGCCGAGGCGCTTCTTGACCGCCTGCATATCGGCTTCGACGATCTCCTCGACGACATACCCCGCTTCGCGCATGCGCGCCGCCCATGCGCCGCAGCAGCCGCAGGTCGGGCTCTTGTGCATCGTGACCTTCGTGGCGCCTTCGGCGCGCGCCCATCCGGCGCGGAAAGCGAGACCCGCCGCGCCGAAGCCGCCAATGCGGAGAGCCTCGCGTCGGGTGAAGAGGTCATTCGCCATGCGCGGCGGTCCTTTCGCGTTCATGAGCTCTCGCGCCTTTCGCGCGTCTGGGGCTCGGTCTGAGTTGCAGTAGTATGTCGGCGCCGCCGGCGAAAGCGGCAAGGTTGCTCGCGATCCAACGCGACGACATTCCCCGGAAGGCGCACATGAGCCAAGTCGCCATTAGCCCACAGACTTTCGACGGATTGCTGGGGGAATTCTCGCTTCTCGGCGGGCCCCTTCATAGGATTGGCGTTCGGCTCGGCCTTGTGCGGCCGGGACCGAATACGCTGCCCCTCGGAATCGTCCTCGGACTGAGCTCCTGGATTATTCTCATGGCCCTGGCGGCGCTGGAAGGCGATCGCGGAGAGTTCTTTTCGCTCTCGGTGATCGGCGGGCATGTCCGATTGCTGGCGGTCATCCCGCTGCTCTTCCTCTGCGAGACCACTTTCGACCGGCAGGCTCGGGCGTTTCTCTCAACGCTCCTGCGCGCCGGCGTAGCGTCGAGCGCTGCTCTACCCGCCTTGCGGGCCGAAATTCGAAACGTCGCACGCTGGAGTAATTCCTGGATCCCCGACGCGGCTGCGCTGGCGGCGACGGCGCTGATGTCGCTTTTTGCGGCGCAGCTTCATCTGTCCGGAAAGACCGCAGCCTTCGAATCGACCAGAACCCTGGCGCTTATGCCGCTTGCAGGCCTCTGGTATTGGCTCGTCTGTCTGCCGCTGTTTCGCTTCCTCGCTTTTCGCTGGGCTTGGCGGCTCTTGCTTTGGTGGCGTTTCCTCTGGCGTCTCTCGCGTATGGAGCTTTGCCTGACCCCGACGCATCCTGATGGCGTCGGAGGTCTCGGCTACCTTGAGGTCGTCCAGACCCATCTCGCGCCTTTGGCGCTCGCCATCTCGATGCTTGTCGCCGCCGGCTTCGCCGAAGAAATTTCGGCCGGCGCTTCGTTCGACCCGGTCTATTTTGCGACCGCCGTCATCGTGATCGCGGACGTCGTAATTTTTCTCGGCCCGCCCTGTCTCTTCGCCCTCAAGCTGATGGAGTGCAGGGAGCGCGGACTGCGCGAATATACCGTGCTCGCCGCCCGATATGTGCAGGATTTCGAACGCAAATGGTTTGACGAAGCGCCTCATGCGCGAGAACCGCTGCTGGGCACGCCGGACCTGCAATCGCTTGCCGATCTCGGCAACAGCGTCGGAATCGTGCGAAATATGCGCCTCGCGCCGGTGAGCATACGCCTTTTGGCGACCATTCTCGTCGCGGCGTTGCTGCCGATGACGCCGCTCTTGCTGTTCGAATATCCTGTGGCCGAGATGGCTCAGAAGCTCTTCATGAAGCTGACGGGGCTTTGATAGGCGTGCCGGCGTCTGTTGAAGGCGCGGCATTTGCCTCCAAGCCCAAGGCGCATATGCTGCCCCTATGCTGCCGTCGCCCTTCTGGTCGGAACTCTCGCTGCGCGACATGCGCGCGCATGACATGACTCGCGTCATCGCCGTTCTGCCGATCGCGGCGGTGGAGCAACACGGGCCGCATCTGCCGCTCGGCGTCGACGCGATGATCATGGAAAGCTGCATCGATCAAGTCGCGGCGCGCCTGCCCGAAGATCTCGAAGCCGTCTTTCTGCCGGTGCAGAGCGTCGGCGTTTCGCCAGAGCACCGCGACTTTCCCGGCACGCTGACCCTGACGTACGAGACCGCCTCGCGCCTCCTGGCAGAAACCGCCGAGAGCGTCCTGCGCGCAGGCGTGAAAAAGCTGGTGCTCCTCAATTCACACGGCGGCAATTCGGCGCTTGTCTCGCAGACCGCGCTCGAGCTGCGCGCCCGCTTCGGCGCGCTGGCGGTCATCGCCTCCTGGGCGCGCTTCGGCTATCCGGACGGACTGTTTTCTGCGGCCGAACTGCGCCATGGAATTCATGGCGGCGAGATCGAGACGTCGCTCATGCTCGCGTTTCGGCCGGACCTCGTCGATATGGCGCGCGCCAAGAACTTTCCGCCCGCGACGCTCGATTTCGAGCGCGATTTCGCCTGGCTGCGCGCGGATCGCCCCGCCGGCTTCGGCTGGATGGCGCAGGACCTCTCGCCTGCGGGCGCGATGGGCGACGCATCCAAGGCCAGCGCCGAGAAGGGCGAAGCGGTGGCGGATTACTGGGCGACGGCTTTCGTCGAACTGTTGCGCGACGTCGAGGCGTTCGATCTGACGCGGCTCAAGAGCAGGGACGACTGAGCGTCACGCCGCCGTCGCCGTCCAGGGATAGGTCCAAGTCTCAGTCAGCGTTCGGCCATGCGCACGCAAGAACAGCCGAAGATCAGCGGTGTTGCCCGGCTTCACCGAGACGTCGAAAAGCGCTCGCAGCCCGTCGATATGCGCGTTGGCGGCGACGCTGGCGCGCAGCACGCGCCCCGCGTTCGTCGTCGCCACTGCTTCGACCTGACTGGGATCGGCGACGTAATAGGAGAGATCGCCGCCGGCGAAATCGACGATAAAGCGATGCGCGTCGGGATCCACGGGCTCGGACGATCCGAGCGCTCGCGCCGGCGCCTCGAACGTGTTGACCACCATCCCATTGGGCGCGAGCCGCGGCATGTCGAGCCCGGCGGTGATTCGATAGGCGTAGACGAACGGCGCGCCAGGCTCCGGCGATTTGGCCGGGGTCCAGCTCGCAACAATATTGTCGTTGGTCTCGTCGCGCGTCGGCAGTTCGATGAGTTCGACGCGGCCCTCTCCCCAGTCGCCGATGGGTTCGACGAAATAGCTGGGGCGATTTTCATAGGCGAGGTCGAGATCCTGATAGGACTCGAATGTCCTGTCGCGCTGGAGCAGGCCGAAGCCCCGATTGTTGTTGTCCAGAAAGGACGAGATCCGGGCGCGCGGCGGATTGCCGAGCGGACGCCACAGCCATTCGCCCGCGCCAGTGTGGATCAACAGCCCGTCGGAGTCGTGCAGTTCCGTACGGAAGCCGTCGCGCACCCGCCGATCGTTTTCGCCGGTCAGATACATCGATGTGAGCGGCGCGAGGCCGAGCTTCATGCTCGCGCGCCGCGGAAAAAGCGTCGACTGAACGTCGAGCGTGCTTTCCTGTCCGGCGACGAGATCGAATTTGAAGGCGCCCGTCGCGGCGTCGCCGTCGAGCAGCGCGTAAAGGGTCGCGCGATTGCTCCCCTTCTCGGGCGTTTCGATCCAAAACTCACGGAAGAACGGAAAGCTCTCGCCGTCCATGCCGGCGTCGACGCAAAGCGCCCGCGCCGAGAGCCCGTATTTCTGATCGCGGCCGAGAAAGCGAAAATAGCTCGCGCCGAGGAACGAGATCACCTCGTCGTGCACATGCGGGTCGTTGACGGGGAAATGAAGGCGGAATCCGGCGAAGCCGGTGTTCACCGGGGGCGCCTTTTCGACCTTGAGCCGGCCGTAGTCGAAGAGCGTCGGGGAATAGGGAATAGGCGTCGCGATGCCGTCGCGAATCATATTGATCGTCACGGGGCGACGATAGAGAAAGCCGAGATGGAACGTCTCGAGCCGGAAGCCGCCGTCCAAGCCGGCGAAGATATCATGCTCGCGCTTGAAGCGAATCGCCCGCCAGGTGTCGAAGTCCAAAGCGTCGAAAGGATCCGGCAGTCGCGGAGGGAGCGTGGCGTCGAAGGGCGCGAGCGCAAGGTCGCGCGCCCGCTGCACCACATGATCGAAGCCGAATCGCGGCGGAGAAAGGTCCGGGGCCGCCTGCGCTTTGAGCGCGAATTGCGCGCCGAACGCCGAGAGCGCCCCAGCGAACTGGCGCCGTGTTAATCGCGTCATTCCCGCATCCAAGCCAGGATCTTGCCTTCTGATTGACCGCTTGCCTGCTGCTCTAGCTCTATCGTTTCGGTCGCGCAAGCAGCGGCCGCTTGAGGCGGCGGCGCGCCAATAATGCATCACGCGCCGAAAAAATAATCGCGTCGCCCAAAAACCGCTTGTAACCGCGGCAAAAGCGCGTATCTACGTCCTTGCCCAAATCGCACGTGCCTGTGGTCGTGTGTCGGTAGGCGGGGATCCGGACAAGAGGCCGGTCAACCGCCAGCGTAGAACCGGCAGCCGGAGGCGAACCGGCGAACTCCGTCTCTGCGGAGGATCGCGACTTAAAGCAACGACGGACCGGGCTTTTTCGTCTCTGTCGACCCTCCAAAGGTCGGCGTACCGAAGAGGCTTGTCTTTCTTGCCGGGCGTGCGGATCGGGATTCTCCCTTTCCAATCGATGGCTGTCCTAGCGGAAGCGTGCGCGCTCAGTCGCGCATAATTGCGCTCATCGGTCAGTCAACGGCGCATCAACCGGCCGTTTGAGCGCTGCGCGCTCACGCGGCCCTGGACCGCTGAAACCGACGTTCGTCGCGTCTCCAAAGCGCGCGGGCGAACGGAGCGGCGCGTCCGTTGACGCTCAACGATCTGGGCGCGGTTCGCCGCGCAAGGGGGCCAAAATGACCGACCGCATCCTCGAATTCCTTGCCGAGCGCCGACGCAACGGCCGCGACAACGGGCCTTGCCTCGTCGTCGATCTGGATGTGGTGCGCGACAACTATCTCGGATTCGCCAAGGCGCTGCCCGACACGCGCGTCTTCTATGCGGTCAAGGCCAATCCGGCGCCGGAAGTGCTCTCGCTGCTGGCTGCGCTCGGCTCGTGCTTCGACACGGCTTCGGTCGTCGAGATCGAGCAGGTTCTCGCCGCCGGCGCGACGCCTGACCGCATCAGCTTTGGCAACACGATCAAGAAGGAGCGCGACGTGGCGCGCGCCTATACGCTCGGCGTGCGGCTCTTCGCCGTCGATTGCGAGGCGGAAGTCGAGAAGATCGCGCGCGTCGCGCCAGGCTCCAAGGTGTTCTGCCGCATCCTGTGCGACGGCTCCGGCGCCGAATGGCCGCTCTCGCGCAAATTCGGCTGCGCCCCCGAGATGGCGACGGGCGTTCTGGAGCATGCGCATCGACTGGGCCTGAACGCTTACGGCGTTTCGTTCCATGTCGGCTCGCAGCAGACGAATCCGCGCATGTGGGACGGCGCCCTGAAGTCGGCGTCCGACATCTTCCGCGAGCTCGCGGAGCGGGGGATCAATCTGCAGATGGTCAATCTCGGCGGCGGCTTCCCGACGAAATATCTGAGGAACGTGCCGGCGGTGAAGCAATATGGCGCCGCGATCTTCCGCGCGCTGTCCAAGCATTTCGGCAACCGCATTCCGGAGACGATCATCGAGCCGGGTCGCGGCATGGTCGGCAACGCCGGGCTGATCGAAGCGGAAGTCGTGCTGATCTCGAAGAAGTCCGAGGAAGCGGGCGAGATCCGCTGGGTCTATCTCGACATCGGCAAGTTCAACGGCCTTGCCGAGACGACCGACGAGATGATCCGCTATCCGATCCGCACGCCTTCGGACGGCGCGCCGACGAGTCCCTGCGTCGTCGCGGGCCCGAGCTGCGACAGCGTCGACGTGCTCTACGAGAAGCAGCCCTATCACTTGCCGGTCTCTCTGGAGATCGGCGCGAAGGTGCTGATCGAGGGAACCGGAGCCTACACGACGACCTATTCGGCCGTGGGCTTCAACGGCTTCCCGCCGCTCGAGACGCATGTGATCTGAGCGGCTCTGCGCGCCTCGCGCAGCAATTGCTTCATGGCCGGGCTTGCCCCGGCCATCCACGCCGAGAGGCTGCGCCAACGCTGAAGATTCGCATAGCGGCGCGCGTGGATGCCCGCGACAAGCGCGGACATGACGGCGAGAATCGAGAAGCGCGTTCAAATAATCCGGTCCCGTTCGGCGGGCGCGTCATGCGCCAGGCGCGAGGGTCGCTTGTCCTTCCGAAGGGAGGAAAAGATGGCCTTTGAACATGCATGCCCAAATCACATCGTCTCGCGCGTCGCGCCGAATGGGTGCGTCGCTCCGGCGCTTTTCGCAATGCGAGACGAAAAGTCGACGGACGTGGAAGCGCGCGAAGCCTTGCTGGACACCGCCTTCGGCCCCGCACGGTTTCTCAAAACTTGCCAACGACTCCGCAACGGATCGGCGCCGGCGCCTGGCCTCTCGCTTGTCGCGACGGAAAATGACGGCGCGCTCATCGGCACGCTGCGTCTTTGGCCTGTCCTGGCCGGCGGGCGCGCGTCGCTGCTGCTCGGCCCTCTCGCCGTATCGGCCGAGAAGCGCTCGCTCGGCGTCGGCGGCGCGCTGATCCGCGAATCGCTCGCGCGCGCGGCCGATCTTGGCCATCGCGCCGTGCTGCTCGTCGGCGACGCGCCGTATTATGCGCGCTTTGGATTCGAGCGGCGCTTTACTGAACGCCTGACGATGCCGGGACCGGTGGAGCGCGCGCGCTTTCTCGGATTGGAGCTTGTCGAAGGGGCGCTACGCGGCGTCGGCGGGCGGGTCATCGCCGCTTCGACGCCCGCGATCGATCTGCCGCAGGCCGCGTAAGGCTCACCAATAGGCGAGAATGCCGCTCGCGAGCGGGTAGGAAAGGCCGGCGCCGAGCGCGATGCCGGCGGCGACGTCGCTTGGATAATGATGCGCCGTCGCGATGCGCGACCAGGCCATCGACAGGACGAGCAGCGCCGCCGAGAGCGTCGTCGCCGGCCAGGCGATGACGATGGGCGCGAGCACGCCGGTCAGCGTCATCGCATGGCCGCTCGGAAAGGAATGATCGTCGAGCGTCTTGAGCAGCGAGGGCAGCCGCGCGTCGACATGGAACGGACGCCTGCGGCCGAAGCGCCGCTTGATGAGCGGATAGAGGATGTGCAGCAGCGCGGCGTTCAGCCCCGCGAGCGCCGCGACATGCAATCCCTGCCAGCCGAGCCCGATGAGGACGATCGGCGCAAGGATCAGATAGATCCAGCCATTGCCGAGCTTGCTGATGGCGACGGCGAGAAATCTGCCCAACGCCGGGCGCGCCATTCGTGAGAAGAGATGAACCGCCGCCATGTCGACTTCGATGAGACGTTGTCCCCACGTGGCGACGACGGCGACGTCTGTTTGCGGCTCGACTGACGCGTCTCGCGTCAGCTTCGCCAGCTGGTCCGATGTGAACGCCATGACGCAACGCTACGCGACGCACGCTGCGGTTTCGCGACGCGGAGGCTGCGGTTTGGTGACGTTCGGATAGAGGATGTGTGACGGTCGCGTGATGGTTTGATGACGCCGCTATTCCGGCGCGTGTTTGGCGAAGGCGTTGCGGAACACCGCATCGAAGGCGTCGGCGTTGACGTTGACCGTTTCGTTCTCGACGCCATCTTCGGCGACGCCGGAAAAGCGATATTGCGGGTCCGAGAATTCAAAGCCTTCGTCGTCTTCGGCGCTTTCATAGGGAAGCGCGATCTCGACCATCAACTGCCGCTTTAATGACAGCGCGCGCCCCACCAATGCGTCGATGCGGCCATCTTCGCCGCTGAGATAGCCGTCGAGAATGATCATGCAGATGTCGGCGTTTGGCGCTTCGTCTTCCAGCCACTGCAGCGCCGCTTCGACGCTCTCGGCGACGTCGATCTCGCCGGCCTCGCTGACGACGAACTGCTGCGGGCGGTCGACGCCCGCCTCCGACCGCGCGACGCCGAAGGGCGTCAGCATGTGTCCGCGCGCCAATGTCGTCACGGCTTTGGCGAAAGCCTCGCCGGCCAAAGCGGCGACGGGGTCGTTCGGACTCGATTCAGCGTCAAGGCTCATGACATTCTTCTCCGAGCGACCGGCGCTTTAGAGCGCAACAGAATCGAAAGTTCGCTGCTACGACATCTTCAAACTGACCGCGTCGCCTCGCGCAGCCACTTGCGCGTCCCGGCGTCCACGAGCGGCGAAAGCGTCTTGCGCACCTGCGCATGATAGGCGTTGAGCCAGCCGATTTCTTCCGGCGCCAGCAATTTCGGCTCGATGCAATTCAGATCGAAAGGCGCAAGCGTGATGGTCTCGAAACCATACATCTCGCGCTCGGCGCCCTTGATCTCGCGCTTCTCGACGATCACGAGATTCTCGAGCCTGATTCCATATTCTCCGGCGCGGTAATAGCCGGGTTCGTTCGACAGGATCATGCCCGGCTGCAACGGCGCAGCGCCGAGCTTCGAGATGCGCTGCGGCCCCTCATGCACGGAGAGGTAGGAGCCCACGCCATGTCCCGTGCCGTGGTCGAAATCGAGGCCCGCCTCCCACAGCGCGCGGCGCGCGAAGGCGTCGAGCTGCGCGCCGGACACGCCCTTCGGGAACACGGCGCGGGCGATGGCGATATGGCCTTTGAGCACGCGCGTGAAATGTTCGCGCAATTGTTTCGACGCCGGCCCGACGACGACGGTGCGCGTCACGTCGGTGGTGCCGTCGAGATATTGCGCGCCGGAATCGACGAGATAGACGCCGCGCCCGATCTTGAGATTGCTCTTTTCCGTCACCCGATAATGCGGGATCGCCGCATGTTCGCCGAAGGCGGAGATCGTCGGGAAGGAGATGTCGCGCAGATCGCCGTTCTCGCGGCGAAAGGTTTCCAGCGCCTCGGCCGCGGAGATCTCGGTGAGGCCCCCCTTCGGCGCGGCCTCCGAGAACCAGGCGAGGAAGCGCGTCAGCGCGGCGCCGTCGCGAATATGCGCTTCCCGCGCGCCTTGCAGCTCTCTCTCGTTCTTGATCGCCTTTGGCAGGGTCGCCGGATCGTCGGCGAGGCGCGGCTTGCCGCCCGCCGCGCGCAAAGTCTCGACGAGCTTCGCCGGCGCGGTCGCCGAATCGAAGAGGATGCTGGCGCCGCGCTTCCCGGCCTCGACGAGATCGTCGATGAGGATTTCGGGAGTCTTCAGCGTCAGGAATTTTTCCAACGCCGCGCGCACCTTGGGCGTGAGCTTCTCCGCGTCGATATAGAGCACAGGCGCGCCTTCCCTGGACAGCAGGGCGAAACCAAGCGCGATGGGCGTATGCGCGACGTCGGCGCCGCGAATGTTGAACGCCCAGCAGATCGCATGCGGATCGGACATCAACGCGGCGTCGGCGTCTTTGAGCGCCGCGCGCAGCTTCTTGATCTTCGCGCTCGCGCTCTCGCCGGCGTAGCGCGCTGGATGAATCGTCACCGCGCCCTTCGGCTCGGCCGGGCGGTCGGTCCACAGCGCGTCGATCGGATTGGCGTCGAGCGGAACGAGTTCGATCTTCTTGTCCGCGAGCGTCTTGGCGAAGCGTTCGATCTGCCCGCTGGTGTGCACCCAGGGGTCGTAGCCGATGCGCGCGCCTTCGCGCGCATGTTCGCTGAGCCAATTTGCGGGCGTCGTCTCGGCGATGTCGATCGGCTTGAAGAGCTTCGCGTCGATCTCGCCGCGCACCTGGATTACGTAGCGCCCGTCGACGAAGATCGCCGCCTGCTTCTCCAGCACGATTGCGAAGCCGGCCGAGCCGGTGAAGCCGGTGAGCCAGGCGAGCCGCTCAGCGCATTTCGGCACATATTCGTTCTGATGCGCGTCGGCGCGCGGCACGAGAAAGCCGTCGAGCCCCTGGCGTTTCAGTTCAGTGCGCAGCGCCTTGAGGCGCGCGGCGCTGTCTCCGCGCGCGGCGTCGTCGACGAAGGTCTGGAATTTCGCTTCGAACATGCGCACAACCTATGCACGTTGCGCGGCACGGGCAATGCCTCGAACTTTTGACGGGTGGGCGCTAGCTGCGACCGCCGCGCCTGAGCAGCAGAGTCGCCCAGCCGTCGATGTCGCCCCGCTCCGCCAAGAAAAATCCCTGGCCGCGGTAGGCGTCGAGCACGCCGGGCACGTCGCGCGCCAGCAGTCCTGAGAGCACCAGCTCCGCGTCAGGCGCAGCGGCGCTGGCGATCTGCGGCGCAAGCAGGCGCAAGGGCTTCGCCAAAATATTGGCGAAGATCAGATCATACTCGCCTTGCAGCGACGGGTGGCGCAGCCCGGCGGCGACCACGGGGCGCACATAGGGGCCGGCGCCATTGGCGATCGCGTTGGCCCTGGCCGTCTCGACCGCGACGGGATCGATGTCGCCGCAGGCGACGCGCTGATGAAAGATCAGCGCGGCGGCGATCGCCAGAACGCCGGTGCCGGTTCCGACATCCAGAATGCGCCTGGGGCGGCGGCGCTTGGCGATCCTGTCGAGCGCCTTGAGGCAGCCGAGCGTCGTGCCGTGATGGCCGGTGCCGAAGGCGAGCGCCGCCTCGATTTCGACGCCGATGTCGTTCGGACGCCGCCGGCTCCGATCATGGGCGCCATGCACGAGGACCCGGCCGGCCCGCACCGGCGCCAGCCCCGCCAGGGCGCTCTCGACCCAGTCCTCCTCGGCGACGGTCGAGAACCGCGCTGCCTGCGCGGTTTTTGCGTCTGTAGCGGCTGCGATGAGTTCTAGAATCTGCGCTTCGTCGGGAGCGTCGGCGAAATAGACCTCGACCGACCAGCGCGGCCCGCCGTCGAGTTCGAAAGCCGCGGCGGCGGTTTCTGTCGGATCGAAGGTCTCGACGATGAGATCGGCGATGGCGCGAGCGCGTTTTTCGTCGCAATCGAGGCGCAGCATGTGGCTGGCGTTATTGGGCGGAAGACCTTCAAGCATGCGCGCGCTTACCACGGCCATGGCGCGCGCGTCACCTTCCGCCGGGCGCCTGCCGCCTGTATTGTCGCGCTAAAGGCCGGTTCCAACGAGTTGAAGGCGTGAATGACCGAAAGACTTTCGATTTGTCTGATCGGCCCCAAGAAGGGCGGCAAGTCGTCTCTGCTCGCCTCGCTCGTCGATTGCGTCGCCCAAAGCGCCTTTGGCTATTCGCCGCGGCTGCGGCCGGGGCTGCAGCCCATCACGGAAGCCGAATTCTTCGCCGAGAGCGCTGAGCCGAAGAAAGCCGACCTGCTGCGGGTCGAACAGGGCGACTATGAGCGGCTACGACGAGACTTCGCCGACGGCGGCGTCGCCACCGACACGCTCGACACCTATGAATACCGCTTCCGCCTGACGGTGAACGGCGAAGCCCCGCCGGCCGCGCTGCTGCGCGGACCCTGGCTTCTCGAAATCATCGACTCGGCGGGCGAGATCGCCGTGCCGCCGGACGGCGCCGAAGTGGCTATCCTCAACGACGTGAAAGCCAAGCTCGCCAGGCAGATGCTCGACGCCGACGCCATCGTGATCGTGCTGCCGCTGGTGCGGCTTGAGGATTCCGGCTGGTCCGGCAATCTCGCGCGCCTCATCGACCGGCTCGCCCTGGCGCCCGAAAAAAAGCTCAGGCGGCTCGTCGTGGTTTTCTCGCAATACGAGCGGCTGTTCGCGCGCCTGGGGCCGAGCGCCTTCACCTACGCCTGCGATCCGGCGGTGGCGCTGCACGGCTTGCGCAAATCCTTACGCGCGGCGCCCTGGCTGGATCGGCTGCGCGCGCTGGAGACGCCGAGCGGCGGCGGCGTTTCGGTGCGCTTTACGGTTTCCTCGGCCTATGGCTTCGTCAAACGCTTCCAGAACCTCAACATCGATCCGCATCAGCCGGGCGAGCGCCGGTTTCGTCGCGTCGGCCTCGAAGGCGCCCGCGCCTATAATGAATATTGGCGTCCGTTCCTCACCGCCGAGCCGTTTCTCTACGCCGCGCTTGGCCTCGACAGCGCCTTCACCTTCTCCTATGCGCAGCTCGACGCGCGTATGGAGGAGATCGCCTGAGGCGGATTCCGTCAATCCTTGCTTAAGGCTCTTCAGCATAATGTGTCGCTTGGACTTTCAGCGCGAAAGGACGGGCGATGCGCAGCGCCGACCAGGCGGCCGAAATTTCTGTTGAGCGGCTGCATTATGGAAAGCTCGCCTCGGGCGAAACGCTCAGCGTTCCTCCGTCGGAAGGCTATGGCGTGACGTTGCGCAGCCGCAATCTGCGGCCCGCCGACGATCGGCTGTTTTCGCCGCCGCGCTTAATGGCGCTGCGCCGCGTCGAACCCGACCTCGTCGATCCCGCCGCGCGCTTGCGCGGCTCCCTTGTCGCGCGCGTCTCGCCGGAGCCAAATTCGGGCCGGGCGGTCTTTCTGCGCTCAAGGTTTCGCCCCGAGGACGGGGAAGGAGGCAATGGACGCCTCTATCAGCAAAGCGCCGTATGGAGCGTGGCCGCCGCCGAGTGGCGACGGCATCCAGCGGCGCTGCTGGCCATGGCCGGCGCCGAGCTTGAGGCGCGCCCGGACCTGGTGAGCGAGGACGAGCACGCGCGGTACAGCGCCGAGCCGGCGCGCTACGTCGTCCGCTGCCTCGACCCGCAGGATATCTGGAACGCGCTCGAGGATTCGCTGGACAAGTCGCGCTGGGCGGCGCCGACCCTCGAATTTCTGGCGCGCGGCGCCGAAACCGGCGCCGACGCCACGCTGACCTTCGGGGCCGACGATTTCGCAAGCGAAGCGGCGTTTCTCAGAGCCATCGGTCTGGCGCTGCAATTTCTGCCGGCGAGCTATCCAAGGTGGCGCGAGATCAGCGTCGTTTCCGGTCTGCGTCATGCGCCGCAGGGCCTTTGCCTGCGATACCTCCCATCGCAGCGGCTCGCCGCGCCTTCCGCCGCCGCCGCCGCCTGAACCCTAACCGGGCGAGCGTCTGTCACCCGACGCCGGTTCGGCGGTCAGATAGCGCTCGAGCGCGCCGGAGCGCCGCCGCGGCGAATTGGCGGCGCCGACGTCCGAATAATAGGCGCGCGGACCGCTGGCCGCGCCGTCGGCAGTGTAGTGCAGGGCGCGGGCGGCGCGCGGCTTCAGCGCCGCGAAGAGTCGCGATTCGATCTGCGCGACGGTGACATTGTCGACGAGATAGGCGCCTTTGCGATCGACATGGGCGATTTCGTCACGCACCAGCCGGTTGAGAATGGCGACGACATTTTCGTGGACATTCGGCGGCAGCGACGAAATTGCTTCGGCCTCGGGCGCGATCTCGCTCATATCGCCGTGAACCGGACGCGCCGCGCGCAGGATCGCCTTCATGGCGCGGACATCGACCGGCTGGTCCTCGTCATCGGAAAGATCGATGGGCGCGGCGAACTGACGCCGCTCACGCGCCTCGTAGCCGCGTTTGAAGATCTCCGACAGGAATTTCATGATGAACAGAAAGGCGTCCTGCGCCATGGCGACGCCGATCGCCATGGTCGAATCCGGGGTGAAGCTCCAAAAGGCTTCGCGCGCCAGTTCGAATTTGTTGCGCTCGGAGCTGTGCGTGCGCAGATAGGCGTCGCTCTTTTTTAAGAGCTCGCGCACCTCCTCGTCTGAGAGCCCCGCCGCCTTGCCGGAGACGACGCAGGCGTCGACGAGAGTCTTCGCCGCGTTGAAGCCGTTGGCGGCGGCCGCTCTGTCGGAGCCTGGCGCGGCGCGAATCTTGGCGACGATGGCCGAGATTTCGTCGCGCAGCTCGGCTTCGAGCCCGCATTTCTTGTCGAAGGCGGCGCGCGCGGCGATCGTTTCGTCGCGCGCCGAGAGCAGATCGCGCGCCTCGCCCTGCGGCTCGCAAGCGAAGTCGCGCGGAACGCTCCCCGGCAGCGCATTCGATTGCCGCGCCGCCGCGAGAATCGGCTCGCACAGGGGCTTCGCGTCGCGCACCGCGCGCCACGTGGGATCCATGCGCAGCTGGTCGCGCAGCGCGGCGAGGTCGCGCAAAGTGGCGTCGAGATCGAGCGCGGCTTCGCCTTTCGGCATAGGCCGCGCCGAGGCGGCGCGCGCAGCCTCGGCCTTTTGTTTCAGCGTGATCGTCTGAGCGTTGAGCGCGTCGCGTCGCTTCGCAGCGCTCGCCCTTTCGCTCGTGGGACCGGCGAGTGTCTGCTTGAGCGCCGACATCCGCCGCGTCGCTTCGGCCGCTTTATCTCGATGACTGCGGCAATTCGGGCCGCAGGCCGCGCCCAGGCCATCGAGTCCATGTGCGGCGTCGACGGCAAGCTGCTCTTCCTGACGCACTGTGGCGGCCGCCGACGCCATCTCGTCCTGCTTGGCTTTGATGACGACGTCGAGTTCGCCGATGCTGCGCTCAAGCGCCTCGATCTCGCGGCGCGCATCCTCCAGCTGGCGCACCGCCGCCTGCGCGCTTTCCAATTCCGCCGCGGCCTGGCTCGCAGCCTGCGCGATGACCGCCTGCTGCGCCTCTTGCCGTTTCCGAATGGCGTCGCGCAGCGCCGGCCCCGCCTGCCGCGCCGTGTCGATGAGACCGTCGATCGCGTCGAGATAGGCTTTGTAGCTCGCCGTCTGAGCGATGCGCGCGGAGGTCGCCTCATAGGCGGCGGCGATCGCTTTCGTCGCCGGCAGGATGACTTCCGTCGCAAGCTCCATCGGCTGCAGCTCGGCGACGATCTTGCGCGAGGAGAGCTTGAAGATGTTGTTGTAATAATAGGTGAAGGAAAAAAAGGCGGAGATCGAGAAGACGAAGGCGAAGACCAGCGCCGTGACGCCGGTCTTGATGATCATGCGTTCGCGCGCCATCCGCCGCCGCGCGATGAGCGCGGCAAGGTCGACGCCGAGCGACCAGGACGTCGCGGCAAGCATGGTGAGGACGGCAGTCGTCGCGATCAGCGTGCCCGCGATGCCGATCACGTCGCCGGGCTCCTTTTGCATGATGTCGATCATGCCGGACGACGTCGTGTAGAAGACCCAGGCGAGGACGGGCAGGGCGGCCGCCATGCCGAGCCGGCCGAGATTGAGATCGCCGCTCCACAGACGAACGAGCGGGGAGGTCAGCGCGTCCAAGAGACCGAGGCGCCTTCGCGGCGTGGAGGAATCGGGAACGCGCGCCTGTTGCGCGGGGGCGGCCATTAAGCAGACGCTCTCGACGCTGGAACCGGCCGGCTGCGCATGTCCGCTCCTTGGAGAAATATCGGGTGGTGAAGTTGCCGGCGAATTGAGACGGATTTGCGCTTCAAGCGCAAGCGCGCCCGCCGCTGCGGCGCAGCGCGCTCGCCGGTTCCCGCCGCGTCCGGTTCCGCCTCCGGATCAGCGGCTTGATGCGGCGCAGCGCCCCGCTTTCCCTCGCAAAAGGATTCGTGTTAGAGGGCGGGATTATTGTCTGCGGCTGGGCCGTTCGGCCGCGACTCGCGCTGACGGGCCTTGAACCCGTCGAGTCATCAAGGGGTCAGCCGTGGCCATTCCGTTCCGCTATATCGCAAAAATCGGCGCCTATCTCGTCAAGCAGCACCTCATGGGCGTGCAGCGCTACCCGCTCGTGCTCATGATGGAGCCGCTGTTCCGCTGCAATCTCGCCTGCGCCGGCTGCGGCAAGATCGATTACCCCGATCATATCCTCAACAAGCGGCTGTCGGTGGAAGACGCGCTCCGGTCGGTGGACGAGTGCGGGGCGCCCGTGGTGGTGGTCGCCGGCGGCGAGCCGCTTCTGCACAAGGATCTGCCGCAGATCGTCGAAGGCATCGTCGCGCGCCGCAAATTCGCGATCGTCTGCACCAACGCGCTGCTGCTCGCCAAGAAGATCGACCTCTTCAAGCCGAGCCCCTATTTCACCTGGTCCATCCATCTCGACGGCGACAAGGAGATGCACGACCGCGCGGTCTGTCAGGACGGCGTTTACGAGCGCGCCGTCGAGGCGATCAAGCTGGCGAAGTCGAAGGGTTTCCGCGTCACCACCAACAGCACCTTCTTTTCCGACGCCGATCCCGAGCGCGTCGCCAAGTTCCTCGACGCCACGACCGAGCTCGGCGTCGACGGCATGACGCTTTCGCCGGGTTACGCCTATGAGCGGGCGCCCGACCAGACTCACTTCCTCAACCGCACCCGCACCAAGGAATTGTTCCGCGCCATCCTGCGCCGCGGCCGGGGCGGAAAGGCCTGGGACTTCACCCAGTCCACTCTGTTCATGGATTTCCTCGCCGGCAACGTCAGCTATCGCTGCACGCCCTGGGGCATGCCGCTGCGCACGGTGTTCGGCTGGCAGCGTCCCTGCTACCTTCTCGGCGAGGGCTATGTGCCGACCTTCAAGCAGCTGATGGAGGAGACCAACTGGGACTCCTACGGCGTGGGCAATTACGAGAAATGCGCCGACTGCATGGTGCATTGCGGCTTCGAGGCGACCGCCGTCGCGGATTCGGTGCGGCGCCCCTGGCGGGCCGCCGCCGTCGCGCTCTTCGGGGTGCGCACGGAAGGCCCGATGGCGCCGGATATTTCGCTCGAAAACCAGCGCCCGGCCGAATACGTCTTCGACGAAAACGTCGCCAAGCTCTCAGAGATCCGCGAGCATGAGGCGCAGCAGCGGGCCGAGCAACGGTCCACAGCGGCCTAGCGAGACAAAGGCGGCGCGGGAATCGAGTCCCGCGCGAATCATGCCGCCAAGTTGATGCGGCCCGCGCATAAGTTCGCGGGCGACGCCCAGCGCGCGAATGTCGCCCTCCGGCGTCAGCGCCTTGGCGACAAGCGGCGGCAGCGCGCGCGCCGCCGGATCGCTGATCGCGCGCAGCGCGACGAAAGGAAGCTCCCGCCGACGCGCAAATTCTTCGGCGACATGCGATTCCATATCGACCGCCACCGCTCGCGCGCCCTCGCGCAGCGCCGCTTTGGCGGCAGGGTGCATCGCCGGCGCGTCGACCCCGACGATGGCGCCGGGCGAAACCTTGCAGCCCGCCGCGGCGGCGCCTTTCATCAGCACTGACGAGAGCCGCGGATGCGTGTCGCGCCGCGCCTCTCCTGCGACGACGGCGTCAGCCACGACGACATGGCCTGGCCGCAGCGCATAGTCGAGGCCGCCCGCGAGCCCGAAGCTGACGACCGCGGAGAAATGATTCTCGCCGAGCGTATCGAGCTGATGCCGGAGGCGCGCGACATTGGCGCCGCTGCACAGGGTCGTGACGCCCTCGCCGGCGGCGCAGGCGGCTTCCCGCTTCATGCCGACAATGACGAGAATGGGCGCGACGGCGCTCAGGTCAGCGGTCCTTCTGCGGATTGCGCCGCGCGCCATCGTTCCTCCCGGCTACAAAGCTTCTAGAGCCCAACCTGCACGCGCTTGCTGTTGGCGCGCCGCAAATTGCGATAGCGCGCGAGCGCCCAGAGCGGGAAAAACTTACCGTAGCCATGATAGCGCAAATAAAACACGCGCGGGAAACCCGTGGCGGTGAAGCGCGCCTCGCTCCATAGACCGCCTTCGTTCTGCGTCGACTGAAGATAGGCGATCCCACGGGCGACGGCGGGATGGTCGACCTCGCCCGCCGCCATCAGCGCGAGCAGCGCCCACGCCGTTTGCGAGGCGGTCGAAGCGGCCTTCTCATAGCCCTTGTAATTAAGCTTGTAGCTCGAGAGGTCCTCGCCCCAGCCGCCGTCGTCATTCTGAATCGCCGTCAGCCATGCGACGGCGCGACGGTAGGCGTCATGGTCGTGCGGCAGGCCGATGGCGTTGAGCGCGCAAAGCGTCGACCATGTTCCGTAGATGTAATTCGCGCCCCAGCGGCCAAACCAGCTGCCGTCCTTTTCCTGCTCTTTCAGCAGATAGTCGACGCCGCGCTTGAGGCATTCGCTCGAGTCGACCGTTTCGCCGAGTTGCGCGAGCATGGAGACGCAGCGCGCGGAAACGTCCGCCGTCGGCGGGTCGAGCAGCGCGCCGTGGTCGGCGAAGGGGATGTGGTTGAGATAGTGATAGGTGTTGTCGGCGTCGAAGGCGCCCCAGCCGCCATTCTTCGACTGCATGCCGACGACCCATTCCTTGGCGCGGGCGATGCGCTCGTCGTAGGGACGGGAGGTGTCGTTCGCCATCAGGCGATCCATCGCGGTCACGACGACGGCCGTGTCGTCGACGTCCGGATAATAGGCGTTGCCATATTGGAAGGCCCAGCCTCCGGGCCGAACGTCGGGCCGCGTCGCCGCCCAGTCGCCCTTGACGTCGAGCACCTGCAGCGGCGCGAGCCATTCGCAGGCTTGGCGGGCGGCCTCGCGCGCGTCCTCGTCGCCGGTTTCGAGCAAGGTGTGCGCCGTCAGGCAGGTGTCCCAGACAGGCGAGACGCAGGGCTGGCAATAGGCTTCCGTGTCGTTGACGACGAGCAGGCGCTCGATCGCCTCGCGGGCCTGCCGCTTGCGCTCGTCGCCCTCAGGCACGCCGAGGACGTCATACATCAGCAGGCTGTTGACCATCGATGGAAAGATGGCGCCGAGCCCGTCGAATCCATTGAGCCGCTCGGTCGTCCATTCTACGGCGAGTTCGATCGAACGCTCGCGCGGGCCCTTCGGCATGTAGGGCTCGATAAGGCGCAGCAGCTTGTCGACTTCGCCGAAGACATGCGCCCAGGGCCAGGTCTGATGTTCGCCCTTCGGCCAAACCTTCACCTGTTCCGGCGGCGTCGTGAAGAGTTCGGGAATGTGGACATTATTCGGGTTCTTCGCGCGCGGCTTTTTCGTCATCAGCACGAGCATCGGCACGAGAACTGTGCGGCCCCAATAGGAGATCTTGTCGAGGTGGAACGGAAACCACTTCGGCAGCAGCATGATTTCGACAGGCATCACCGGCACGCCGCGCCACGGAATTTCTCCGTAGAGCGCCAGCAGCGAACGGGTGAACACATTGCTCCTGGCGGCGCCGCCATAAGCGAGGATCGCCTCGCGCGCGCGCGCCATATGCGGCGCGTCGACGTCGTCGCCGATCATCTTGAGCGCGAAATAGGCCTTCACGCTGGAGCTGATGTGGAAAGGCCCGTCTTGATAGAGCGGCCAGCCGCCGTGATCGCCTTGGCAGCGGCGCAGATAGACGGCGATCTTGCGTTCGAGTTCGGCGTCGACGGGCTCGGCGCGAAAGTGGCGCATCAGCACATATTCGGCCGGGATTGTCGTGTCGGCTTCGAGTTCGAAGCAGAAATGTCCGTCGCCCTTGCCGAGCGCCAGCAAGGCGCGCTTGGCGTTCTGGATGCTCGCCTCGAGCGCCTCGGTCGAAAGGGCGGTGTAATTATCGTCAATGCGCGCGGCGGCGTTCATTGCAAATCCTTCTTTAGTTCTTCCGGTCAGGCGACGCTCAGCGTCGCGGCCTTGGCCGATTCACGATGCGGTTTCACGACGATCTCGACATCCTGTCCGAGCGCGACGAGAAACCGCAGCAGCCGTTCAAGCGAAAACTGTCGCAGATCGCCATGCAGCAGCTTCGACACGTCGGGCTGCTTCACGCCGAAAAGTTCAGCGGCTTGCACCTGCTTCAACCCGCGCTCCTTCATCAGCGCTTCGATTTTGCGGACGAGCTGCGCCTTGAGGAGATGGTCGTCGGCTGGCGCCGCTTTCGGGGCGGTCGTGTCTTCGGTCATATCGGCTTGAGGTTTGCGAGGCGCCGTTCGCGCCGACCCGCACTGGCTATAGTGAATTGGCTATATCGTCAAGTCGTCTGGCTCGTCGCTTGCTACGGGGCAGGGGAGGGCGCCTCTTCTCGCCCAAGGCGTGCGACTTTGTCCGAAAGGAGAGCCGATGGACGAACTCTATGTGATTTGTCGGACAGACGAGATCGAGGACGCCGAGGCGACGGGATTCGTGCTGATGCGGGCCGAGGCGAGCGGCGACGCCGCGCCCTATCCGATCCTGATCACGCGCAAGGGCAATAATTTTTACGGCTTCGAGAACGCCTGTCCGCATGAAGGAACGCGGCTCGACGTGCAGCCCGGCCAGTTCATGGACGAGGAGGGAAATTTCCTCGAATGCGGCAGGCATCATTCGCAGTTCGACATCGACACCGGCCACTGCTTCATCGGCCCCTGTCAGGGTCAACGGCTTACGCCGATCAAACTCGTCATCGATGACGGCGATGTCTGCCTCACCGGCGTGCTGCTTGCCGAAGAATGAAAGGCGCTCCATGACCGACATGGCCGAACTGCAAAAGCGCAAGCAACCGCTCAACCTCGCGATTGTGCGCGTCGATCCCGACGCCTTCATCGCCAATTACACGCCCTGGCTCGAGATCACGAGTTTCACTACGGCGCTGCGGGCCGGAGACGCCGAGATCCCTGCGGACGGCGTCACGCCCAAGCTGACCGCACAGCAGATGAAGGGCGCGGCGGCGGCGAACTATGGCGGAGACGCGCTCTTCGCCTTCTGCATGACGGCGGCGCTGAAGGGCGACAAGGATGCGGTGTCGAAGGTCGACGCCGCGCTCGCCGAGCAGTTCGGCGAGGATTTTCCGGGCTCGACCGCGCTGTGGAGCTTTCGTTCGCCCATCGCTTCGCCGATGAGTCTCGAAGATCATGTGGGGCAGGCCGCGCAAAAGATGCTCGCCGGCGACATCCCGCCGCCGCCGATGCGCGCGCGTGAGAACTGGAACGCCGGCCTGCGCTTTTTCGAGAAAGCGCGTAAATCGAACTTCGTGCACGAGATCGTCTATCCGCTGGCTTTGTGGACGCGCGCCAAATGGACCGAGACGCTGGAAAAGGGCGTCGCCTTCCTGGCGCATATCGAAGACAGCGTCCCGCAACTGCAGGAATGCCTCGCGGAGACGCGTAACGATCAGGCGTTCGTCGCCAATATGCTGCTGAAGATGGCGCCGGCGATCGAGACGGATCTCACTGATGAAATGCAGGGCTTCCTGCGTTCGCTGTCGCGGCGGGTGTGAGTTCGGCTCCAGGGCTCCGTGATTTGCTCGCCGGCGCCGACGTCCGTCATTGCTGCGCCCAAGCGAGCGTGTGACGAGACAGTTGGAAAAACAGCCGCTTTTGCCGCGATGGAAACGAAGTGTTAACCGTCCCCCGCCGATGGTCCTCGCAGGGGTTTTTTAAGGAGAGAACATGGCTACCAAAACGGAAGGCGAACGCGCATTGGCCGACCTCGCGGCCGGCAAGTTTTCGTTCGAGATGGTCGACGCCATCAAGGATCACGTCAGCGGGCTCGACAGCGAGCTGCTGCGCGTCAGCACGGAGCTGCAACGCGTCAGCGCGCTGCATGAGCGCGTCGTCAACGAGACCAGGCAGCAGGAGTATACGATCTCGCGGCTCGAAGCCGATCTCCGCAAGCTGAACGCGAGACTCTACGCGTTGCTGAAGGCGAATGCGCTGACGGAAATCGCGCTGCGCCAGGCGAATGCGTTCATGGCGATCGCCCTGCGCGAGGCGAAGCGCGGCGCAGCGACGTTCATCGAATATCTCCCGGTCGCGCGAGATCATGCCGACGCGGGTTTGAAAAGCGCGCTCGCCTACCTCTCGACGCTCGATGTCAAGGGCGCCTTCGAGAAGGCGAAGGCGCATCCGGCGACGCAGAAGGCGCTCTCCTGGCTTGCCGATCTCGATCTGCGCGCCGAGTGGACGAAGCTGAAGACGCATCCGTTGACGCAAAAGGCGTGGAGCGAGCTGCAGCCGGCGCTTCTCAAGATTCCATGGGGAGGTGGATAGCGACCGGCGCTCTGGCAGAGTGAGGTTGCGACCACCCACTCTGGAGACGGCCATGCAAGTTAGAGCTGATCGCCCCGAAACGCCGGGCGCCATCCATACCGATCTTGGCGCGATTTTTATCTCTTTGGAACTCAGCCGCTCGACTTGGTTGATCACGTCGCTTTTGCCGGGCGGCGGCGGAAAGATGTCGAAGCACACTCTGCCTGCCGGGGACATCGATGCGCTGCTGGCGCGCTTTTTGGAATTTAAGCAGAAGGCGTTGGCGCGGACTGGGAAATCGTTCTCGATCATCGTCATTCAAGAGGCCGGACTGGACGGCTTCTGGATTCATCGGGCGCTGGAGAATGAAGGGATTGAGAGCCACGTCGTCGATCCGGCCTCGATTGCGACATCACGCCGGCGGCGACGCGCGAAGACCGACAGGATCGACGGTGAGGCGCTGCTTCGCGCGCTCTTGGCGTACAAGCGCGGCGAACCTCGCGTGTGTGCAATGGTCAAAGCGCCGGCTCCCGAGGAAGAAGACCGCCGCCGACTTTGCCGCGAGCGCAAAGTGCTGATCGCCGAGCGGGTCAAGCACGTAAATCGCATCAAAGGATTGCTGTTTTCCCAAGGCGTGTTCGGCTACGAGCCGTTGCGTCGTGATCGTCGGGAACAACTCGACTTGCTGAGCACGGGCGATGGCCGTCGGCTTCCGCCGCATCTCAAGACTCAGATATGCCGTGAACTCGATCGGCTCGAACTGCTGCTCGAGCAGGTCAAGGTGGTGGAGGCCGAGCGGGATGCGCTGCTGATCCCACAAGGAGTCGGTGCGCCAGAACCGGCCGCGATGTTGCTCGCCATCAAGGGCATCGGGCCCGAGTTCGCTGCCGTCCTCTGGGCGGAAGGGCTGTTCCGACACTTCGACAATCGCCGCCAGGTCGCTGCTTACGCGGGTTTGGCGCCGACGCCCTGGCAAAGCGGATCAGTGGATCGCGAGCAGGGCGTTTCTAAATCGGGCAACCCACGGCTGCGAACAACGCTTATCCAACTCGCCTGGCTTTGGCTGCGCCATCAGCCGCAATCGGCCTTGGCTCTGTGGTTCGAAGAACGAGTCAAGCGCAACGGCGGTCGTCTGAAGAAGACAACCATCGTGGCGCTGGCGCGAAAGCTACTGGTGGCGTTGTGGAAATATGTGACGGCCGGCGTCGTCATCGATGGAGCCGTGATGAAAGCCGCCTGACAAGGAACATTGACCGAATCCGCATATTGCGGATCCAGGTAGACGAACCGCACTTTCGCATGGCTTGAAAAGCCGCTTTCAAGAATGGTTTCGTCATCCTGAGCCCAGACCCGCCGCAAGCGGGATCTTGGTGCAGCCGTCGCGAACGGCGACCGAATGTGAGGTTGATCGTGCTCGGAAACGGGCAGCGTCATGCAGTCGGGCTCAGACCTTGGATACCGAAACAGCCACTGGAGTTTTATTCATGCGCCATTGACGCAGCCCACTTGACCCGAACTTCCCCATGTGAGGCGAAAGACTATCTGCCGGTCGCAAAGAAGCAGGTCGTCGCCGCGGCGGAAAAGACGGCGGCCTATATCGCCGATCTGCACAAGAAGATTGCGTAAGCGCTGAGCGGGCGCGGAAAGCTGCGCCCGCCGCTCTTTTGGTCATCAGACCCACTGCGCGAGTTCGACAGTGACGCCCTCAGGCCCGTCGATGAAGACCAGCTTGCGGGAGTGGAAAGTCATGACCTCGTTTCGCGTTCGAAAACCGGCCGCCCTTATTTTCGCGACCTCCGCTTCGATATCGTCGACCGCGAAACAGACGTGGTTGAAGCCGATCCTGTGCAGATCACGGATGGCGGGATCGGGCAGGGGCTGCGGGTTGAGATATCTCAGCAGCTGGATTTCCGTTCGCGGCGAAACATTCTCCAGAACCAGAGTGACGTGCTCGGCCTTGATGCCGGGAACGTCCATATAGCTGTCGAAGGGCGGGCCGGCGATGACGACCGACGCCGCTTCGCGGAAACCCAGCAGCGCGAAGAATTTCTTGGCGGCGTCGACGTCGTTCACGACGATCGTCAGATGGTCGAAATTCTTCACCATGGAGGTCCCTCCGGCTCCGCGGTTCGCTCGCTCGCGGCGGCCTAGTCAGGCGCTCGCCAGCTCCGCCGCCTTATAGCCGGAGCGTATCGAACCTTCGATCGTGGCCGGTAGGCCGGTGTTCGTCCAGTCGCCGGCAAGGTGCAGATTGCGCCACGACGTCTTCGCATCCGACCGGCGCTTCTCCTGCGCCGGCGTCGCGGCGAAGGTGGCGCGCTTTTCCTTGACGATCTGCCAGGGCGGCGGCGGCTCGGCCGGCAGGCCGGTCGCGGCCGAAACCTCGGCCCAGATTTTCGTCGCAAGCGCTTCGCGCGGCTCATCGATCAGCCGGTCGGCGCCGCTGATCGTCACCGACAGCCGATCGTCGAAGGCGAACAGCCACTCTGTCAGCGTCCCGATCATGCCGAGAAGCAGCGGCTGACCCGGCGGTGGCGCGATCTTGAAATGCGCATTGAGGATCGCGCGAAAATCGTCGGGCGCGACGAGTCCGGGAACAAGCTCCTGCGCGATCCAGGGCGGCGTCGCCAGGACGACCGAGTCGCCTTCTTGCAGCGTCTCCTCAGCATCGCCGAAGCGCAGCGCGGCGACACGAGACCCGTCGAAGGCGATCTCGCGCAGGCGCGCGCCGAAGCGCGGCTCGACGCCTTTGGCGCGCAGCGTGCGCAGCGCCGGCTCGATGAGCGCCTCGCCGAGGCCGCCTTTCGCGACCATCGGCCGGCAGGCGTCGCCGCCGGCGGCGAGGCTCTCGCGCAACACCGCGCCCGCGAGCGCGGCGGAGGCCTCTTCCGGCTCGGTGTTCAGGGCGGAAAGCAGAACCGGCCGCCAGAGCTTCTCCCACAATGGGCCGTTGCAGCGCATGGTTTCGCCGATGGTCGCGCCGTCCCTGGCGAAGAGAAGCCTTCCAGCGTCGAGATAGTCGAGCGGCCGCGTGCCGGGAACGCGCCGCTCGGCGAAGAAAATCCACCAGGGAATGCGCGAGGCGTTGGGGCGCAGCATCCAGCGTTCGCCGCTGCGCGCGTCGAGGAAATCGAAGGCGCATTCGTCGGGGCCGACGAGCGCGCCGCTCGCGCCGATGCGTTTGGCGTAATCCCGCGCCGCCCAATTGCCGGAAAGCAGCAGATGATTGCCGTTGTCGATCGTCAGGCCGAGCGACGCGTCGAAATAGGAGCGGCAGCGGCCGCCGGCCATGCGCGCCGCCTCGTAAACCGCGACGCGGCGACCCGCGTCAGCAAGGCGCAGCGCGCAAGCGAGCCCGGCGAGGCCCGCGCCGACGACATGGGTCGTTCCGCTCACGTGAAGGCGTGTCTGAAGAAGGCGCTGATGAGCCTGACTCGCGACGCGCGAACCGGGGCGCGCGGCGGCGCGAAGCCGCGCGCGGCGAGATTGTCGAGGATCGAGCGATAGCCGGCCGCCATCATATAAGGCGCCTTTACCGCGCGCTTCGGCAGCCCCGCCATCACCAGATCCGCCTGGTCATAATGTTCGCGCGCGCGGCAGAGCACCGGCGCGCAAATCTCTTCGAGCGACTCATGCGACAGCACGGCGTGCGGCGCGAAGCTCGTCACGCCGGCGGATTCGAGCGCCTCGCGCGGCAGATACAACCGTCCCCGCGCGGCGTCCTCGTCGAGGTCGCGCAAGATGTTGGTGAGCTGCAACGCGCGGCCGAGGTGATAGGCGAGCAGCTTCGGCGCCGTCGGCAGTTCGCAGTCGGCGCTCGGCTCTTCTTCGGCGAGTCCGAAGGCGCGCACCGACAGCCGCCCGACCGCGCTCGCCACACGGTCGCAATAGAGCTCAAGCTTCTCCCAGTCCGGGGCGCGAATGTCCTCTTCGACATCCATGGCCATGCCCTCGATCACCGATTCGAAATCGGCGCGGTCCAGGCGAAAACGGCGGACGGGTTCGGCGAGAAAGCTCACGCGCGCGCGGATGCGGCCGGCGTAGAGTTCGTCGAGATCGGCCCGCCACTGGTCGAGCGCGGCGCGGCGAAGCGCGCGGTCGCCCTCATCGTCGGCGATGTCGTCGACGGCGCGGCAGAAGGCGTAGATGGCGAACATGGCGTCGCGGCGCGCCGGCTCGAGGATGCGCATCGCGAGATAGAACGAGCTTTTGGTCGCGATGGCGCGCGTGCGCAGCGCCGCGGAATCTACAAGCGCGTCCATTGTCATTGGCGCGTCCTCGCGACGGTCGCGGTCGCGGCGCGGCGCGGCCGCGAGATGCGGCGCAAAAGCGCGCCGAGCGCGCCCGTCGCGCCCTTCACCGCGAAGCCGAACTTGCCGTCATGGACCGTCTCGCCGAGCGGGTCCGCGACCGCGAGCCGCGCCACAAGATGTTCGGCGAGAGTCTGAATGGCGCCGACCTCCATGGCGAGTCGGGTGTCGTCGATGAGATCGGCGAAAGAGCGCGACCGGGCGAGGAGCTTCGCGGTCTTCTCGTTCACTTCGCGGATCGTGGCGAGCAGCGGCGGCGGCGCTCTTTCCCGCGCAAGCATTTCGACCGAGGCGCGATGCGCGGCGAGCGAGTCCTGCGGCAGATAGACCCGGTCGAGATCGCGGTAGTCCTTGCCGCAGTCCTGCAGGTGGTTGATGACCTGCAGCGCGGCGCAGAGCGCGTCATTCGCATCCCACACGCGGCCGGGATCCTCGCCATGGACGTCGCAGACGAAGCGGCCAACGGGCATGGCCGAATAGCGGCAGTAGTCGATGAGGTCGTCCCAGTCGCGATAGCGCAGCTGCGTCACATCACGCTTGAAGGCGGCGATCAAATCGCGCGCGTGCTGCGGGTCGAGGCGCCGCTCCTGACTTACCTCGCGCAGGCGGCGCGCCTCCGGCGCGTCAACTTCCGCTTTTCCGATCAGAGCGGCGTCGAGCGCGTCCAGAAGCTCGAGCTTCTCCTGCGCGGGAAGGGTCGGGTGATCGGCGATGTCGTCGGCGGCGCGGACGAAATCGTAAAAGGCGAGGATCGGCGCGCGATGGCGCGGCGCAATCAGAAAGGAAGCGACGGGAAAATTCTCGTCGCGATGGGTCTTTCCCGAACTCGTCCGCGCAATGTCCATATGACGCCGATTGCCGCTCCACGGCGCTCGCGCGCCTTAAACCTCGATGTGACGGTTCGCCTCGATCTCGCCGGGCGCCTCGAATCGCTGCGGCGCCGCTTGCGTGCGCGGCGCCTGATAGCGGCCTTTCCATTCGCCGCCGCGGCCCCTCAGGTGCCGCCAGGCCGATTCAACCGTGAACCACGTATAGCATGCCGCGACGCCAGGCAAAGCAAAGGCGCGTAGCCGCGACAGGCCGTAAAAGCGCAGCGTGGGCATATAGGCCTGCGCCATCAGGAGCCAGGAGACGAGCGCCGTCTCACGCGCCGGCGATTCGCCGAAAAGCGCCAGATAGGGGGGCGCGAGATAGGCGGCGGCCATGCCGGTGAGCGCCCCGGCGAGACGCCAAGGGGAGTAGCTCAGCTGGGCATAGGCCGAGCGCACCACCATCCGGGAGATGTCGGCGAGACGCGGATAGGCCCGCAGGCTGTGGACGTCTTCGGTCAGCCCCAGCCAGATCGGGCCCTGCGCCTTCATCAGCGCGCCGAGCGCGCAATCGTCGATCAGCGCGCCGCGGATGGCGCGAAAGCCGCCCGCCGCCGCGAGCGCGTCGGGGCGTAACAGCATCACCCCGCCTGCGGCCCCAGCCGCTGCATGTTCAGGATCGTTGATGTGACGGAAGGGATAAAGCTTCTGGAAGTAGAAAATGAAGGCGGGGACGAACCAGCGTTCGGCGACGCTTTCGCAGCGAAGCTTGACCATAAGCGAGGTCAGCACCGCGCCGCGCGTCTGGGCGCCCGCGACGAGCCGGGCGAGCACATGCGGCGAGAATTCGATGTCGGCGTCGCAGAACAACACGAAATCGAATTCGATCGGCAGGCTCCGCACGTGATCGAATCCCCTCTGCATCGCCGCGAGCTTGCCCGTCCAGCCGGCGTCGGGTCCGCGCGAGGAAAGAACGGTCAGCCGGGAGAGGGCGCCATGCGCGGCCGCGCAGCGGCGCGCCGTTTCGGCGGTGCCGTCGTCGCTCTCGTCATCGACCAAGACAATGTCGAAGCGGCCATGGACCTGCTGAGCGAAGAGCGAGGACAGGCTCGCTTCGATCACGTCGGCCTCGTTCCGGGCGGGGACGATCGCCACAACCCGGGTCGCTGGAACGGCCGCGTCTTTGACCGCTAGATTGCGATCATGCTCGGTGAGCCGCCAAAAACCGCCGCGCAGGGTGAGGAGATAAAGCCAGGCAAACAGTCCGATGACGGAGATGGATGTCGCAAGCATTGGCGAATCGGGGTGAGATCCGGCGCAAGCTGGCCTTTTATCACTGGCGCTCAAGCTAGGCCAGTTGGCGCAGGCGTTCGCGGCGTTATCGCCTCATCCAGCGGTCCTCGACCTTGACGTAGCTTCGCTTGACGGCCGCCCAGGCGATGCGATGCGCCGCCTCCTCCTGTCGCGGATCGTTGCGGTGGGCGGCGAAGGCGTGGTTGAAGGCCTCGCGATAAATGTCCTGCGCGTGCTCAGGAAGGATGCGCTGGAGGTTTTCGGGCAGATCGGCGTTGCTCGCGTAGGGCATGCGGAGAACTCCGGTCAGGCGCCGGCAAGCTCGTTTATCACGGCCGCCGCCGCTGCGACCGGATTGGCCGCGCGTGTGATCGGCCGGCCGACGACAATATAGTCGGCGGAAGCGGCGATCGCCTCTCGTGGCGTCATGATCCGCTTTTGGTCTCCGGCGTCGGCGCCCTCCGGCCGCACCCCTGGGGTCACCAGCAGCATGTCCGAGCCGACGATGGGCCTGATGGCTGTGAGCTCCACCGGCGACAGGATGAGGCCGTCCACGCGCGCCTGCTGCGCCTGCCGGGCCCGGCGCGCGACCAGCTCGGCGACGCCCAAGGCGTAGCCCGCCTCTTTCAGGTCGGCGTCGTCATAGGAGGTCATCACCGTCACGGCGAGAAGCTTGAGCGCGCCCGCCGACGCGCCCTGGCGCGCCGCCGCCATCGTCTGTGGAAAGGCGTGGACGGTCAGAAAATCGACGCCAAGCCGGGCGATCTGCCGGGTGGCGCGCTCCACCGTGACGCCGATGTCATGGAGCTTCAGGTCCAGAAAGACGCGCTTGCCCGCCGCCTGCAGCTCCAGAGCGAAGTCGAAGCCGCCGGGCGCATAGGCGAGCTCCATCCCGACCTTATAGAAAGAGACCGTCTCGCCGAGAGCGGCCGCCATCGCCCGAGCGTCGGCGACGCTTTCGACGTCGAGCGCGACGATCAAGCGCTCCTGCGCCGTCACGCCTTCCGCTTTCCGGCAAAGCCGGCGTAGCCCGCCTTGCGGTAGCGCCAGACGCGTGCGGGCGGAATGTTGAGCACGATCGGCGGCGATCCCTTGCCGACATAGGCGCCGTTGACGCCGCGGGCGTGCATCGGCATCGGCGATTTGGTCAGGCCGTATGTGAACTGGATGAAAAGCCCGTCGTCGCCCATCAGCTCGAAGGCCTGGTTCAACAGCTCGACCCGATCGCGCTCGGGGCGCACCAGGAGCGGCAGGCTGGAGACGACGGCCGCGATCTTTCCCGGGACCTTGCCGTCGAGCGTCGCCTTGAGCCCGTAAGCGTCGCCCTGGACAATGTTGACGCCGGGGAAACGTTCGGAGAGCAGATGGCAGAAACGACTCTCATATTCGACGAGCACAAGTCGCTCAGGCGCGATGCCGCGGGCGAGCAGCGCTTGCGTCACCGGCCCGGTGCCGGGGCCGAGTTCAATGATGTGCCCGTCCTTGTCCGGTTCGACGAAGCCGGCCATCGTCTTGGCAAGCGCGCGACCCGACGGCGAAACGGCGCCGATGAGACGCGGATTCTCGATCCACTGGCGAATGAAACGCGCGTTGTCGACGAGCTTCGCGCGCCCGTTGGCCTTCTGCGATCTTTGTGACAAAGCGCCCCCTCCCGATCCGCGCGCGTTAGAGACGCGCAAACGGCCCCCGCTTTCGAGGGCCGTTTCGGCGGATGATAGGAGAGCCGCGCGTCAAAGACAACGCAGCGGGCGTGAGGACGGCGGCGCCGGATGCATTCCTGTCGCCGAGGCCGCCCCGAGATGTCGCAGAGGCTTGAGCATGAGGCTGCCCGAGCTTGTTGCGAAGCTTACCCTTCGCCCTTCGCGATGAGGCCGCCATAGGCGTCCAGATCGATGACGCCGCCGGCCGCATCGACGGCGGCGCGATCCTTGGGCGTCAACGCGTCCTGAGCGAGATCGAGCCGCTTCCAGCCCGGCAACGGCGCATCGCCCTCTGCATCCGGCAGATATTTCGAGTCAGCGATCTTCTGATAGCCGTGGATATAGCGCGGGCAATTGACCCAGACGCTCTCGACCGCGACGCTGACAAGGAATTGCGCGCCCGGATAAGACGCAACAAGCGCCGGGTCTCGCGAGATCGCCGCCGCGCCTTGCACGCGCAAGCGGTTCGGCCTCAGAAAGTCTATGAACAGCAGTCCGACATTCGACGTCTCGACGAGATTGCCGGCCGAATAAAACATGCCGTTGCCGTCATACCAGGGGAAGATCAGCGCGCTCGGTCCGGTGACGCGCACAAACTCAGTCGCGCCGCCCTTGTAGGAGACCGTCGGCCGTCCCGACGGATCCACCGTGGCGAGAAAGAACATGTCGCGCGATTGGATGAAATCGATTTCATGCGGCGCGAATTCGGCGTGCATCACGCCGCCTTCCATCAGATCGGCGAGGCGGCGCGTGTCAAACTCATCCTGAAGCGCGCGATGCGCCGCGCCGTAAATGTTGGACATGGAGTCCTCCCGCGCCTGCACTCTACTGCGCGCTTAGCGCGATGAAATCGTCGAAACGCAACGCGCCAACGCTGTTCTGCGCATCGTCGAGAAGTTCATAGACAGGATCATTGTCGTCATAGATCGCAAAGAGGACAATGACGTCCTGATCCCCGCCGCCTTCGCGATGCGGATCGTCCGAGGGCGGGCTCACCGTGTAGCGCCCGGCAGGTCGCGCTTCTGTCAGACGACCGTCGGGATGGTACAGCCGATGCTCGCCCTGAATAACGAAGGTTTTGTTCAAGCTGCGATGGCGATGCAGGATGATTTGCTGGTTCGCGTCGAATTTGAGCAGCACATGCGCGATGCGGTTTGTCGCGTCTATGTCGAGAATGGAATAGGCAAGGTGCGCAATGCCGTCGATGCGTCGCCAAACAATGTTCGTGTCGTCGAAAACAGATTGCGGCATGTCGGCTCTCCGCTGAGGACCAGCTCAGACTGTCCGACAATCGCCGCCGCGACGCCTGGGAAGCGCGCCCGAAAGCTTTCGGGCAAATTGCCCTGCGCATTTGATCTGACGTCGTCGCCCGGAAGCGCGTGGTATTAAAAAAATGCGCGCTAGCCCCCGAACAAGTCCTTCATTCGCGCGAAGAAGCCGGTCTCCTCGGGATGCGTGTCGTGCGAGGACTCCTCCTCGAATTCCGCGAGCAGCTCCTTCTGGCGCTTAGTGAGCTTCTGCGGCGTCTCGACGCTGATCTGCACGTGCAGATCGCCGTGATCACGCCCGCGCAGCACCGGCATTCCCTTGCCCTTGGCTTTGAGCTGGCGTCCCGACTGGGTTCCTTCCGGAATTTTGAGCTTCACCTCGGACCCGTCGAGGGCATGGACCTTGATCTCGCCGCCGAGCGCCGCGCGCACCATGGAGATCGGCACGCGGCAGTAGAGGTCCGCGCCATCGCGCTGGAAGAAAGGATGCGGCTTCACCGACAGGAAGATGTAGAGGTCGCCGGCCGGGCCGCCGCGCAGGCCCGCTTCGCCCTCTCCGGCGAGCCGGATGCGCGTCCCGTCTTCGACGCCGGGCGGCACATTGACCGACAGCGACCGTTCGATCGTCTTGCGCCCGGTTCCGGAACAGGAGGGGCAGGGGTTCTCGATGATCTCGCCGCGCCCCTGGCAGGCCGGACAGGTGCGCTCGATCGCGAAAAATCCCTGCTGGGCGCGGACGCGTCCCATGCCGCCGCAGGTGGCGCAGGTCTTGGGCTTCGAGCCCTTTTTCGCGCCCGTGCCCGAGCAGGCCTCGCAGGTGGCCGAGGTGGGGATTTTCAGCGATGCGGTCTTGCCGTGATAGGCCTCGTCGAGGGTGATCTCCATGTTGTAGCGCAGGTCCGAGCCGCGTTCGCGGCCGCCCGAGCGGCCGCGACGACCCATGACGTCGCCAAACAGATCCTCGAAGATATCAGCCATGGAGGCGCCAAAGCCTTCGCCGGCCCCAAATCCGCCAAATCCGCCCTGTTCGAACGCCGTGTGGCCGAAACGATCATAGGCCGCGCGCTTCTGCGGGTCGCACAGGCACTGGTAGGCTTCGTTCAATTCCTTGAAACGCGCTTCCGCCTGCTGATCGCCCGGATGCCGATCGGGATGGCACTGCATCGCCGCCTTGCGGAAGGCGATTTTCAGTTCGACTTCCGTCACGGTGCGGCTGACGCCCAGAACTTCGTAGTAGTCGCGTTTGGACATGCTCAATTTCTGCTGAGTGCGGCGACATGAACGCAACGAAACCCGGCGCTATTTGCGCCGGGTTCCCGTTTCGCTACCGTATCAGAGCGGCTATGGCCAGTCCCGGCTTACTTCTTGTCGTCGCCGACGTCCTTGAACTCCGCGTCGATGACGTCGTCCTTCGGCGCCTCGGCGGCGCCGGCGCTTGAGGCCTCGGCCTGCTGCGCCTTGTACATCGCCTCGCCGAGCTTCATCGAGGCCTGCGCGAGTTCGTTGGTCTTGGCCTTGATCGCGTCGACGCCGTCGCCTTCGATCGCGCTCTTGAGCGACGCGATCGCCGCTTCGATCGCGCTCCTGTCAGCGGCCGAGACCTTGTCGCCGAATTCCGCGACAGACCTCTCCGCGGCGTGAATCGCCGCTTCGCCGTGATTCTTGGCGTCGACGAGCTCGCGACGGACCTTGTCTTCCGCGGCGTGAGTCTCGGCGTCCTTCACCATCTTGTCGATGTCGGCTTCGCTCAAGCCGCCCGACGCCTGGATGCGGATCTGCTGCTCCTTGTTGGTCGCCTTGTCCTTCGCCGTGACGTTGACGATGCCGTTGGCGTCGATGTCGAAAGTGACCTCGATCTGCGGCATGCCGCGGGGGGCCGGCGGAATGCCGACGAGATCAAACTGCCCGAGCAGCTTGTTGTCGGCCGCCATTTCGCGTTCGCCCTGGAAGACCCGGATGGTGACCGCCGTCTGATTGTCATCGGCCGTCGAGAACACCTGGCTCTTTTTGGTGGGAATCGTGGTGTTGCGGTCGATCAGGCGCGTAAACACGCCGCCGAGCGTCTCGATGCCGAGCGACAGCGGGGTCACGTCGAGCAGCAGCACGTCCTTCACGTCGCCCTGCAGCACGCCCGCCTGCACCGCCGCGCCGATGGCGACGACTTCGTCGGGGTTGACGCCCTTATGCGGCTCCTTGCCGAAGAACTGCTTCACGACCTCCTGCACTTTGGGCATGCGGGTCATGCCGCCGACGAGCACCACTTCGCCGATGTCGGCCGCCGACAGTCCGGCGTCCTTCAGGGCCTTGCGGCAAGGCTCGACCGTGCGCTGGATGAGATCGTCGACGAGCGCTTCGAACTTGGCGCGGGTGAGCTTCAGCGTCAGATGCTTCGGCCCGGTCGCGTCGGCGGTGATGTAAGGCAGGTTGATTTCGGTCTGCGTCGCCGAGGAAAGCTCGATCTTGGCCTTTTCCGCCGCCTCCTTAAGGCGCTGCAGGGCGAGCTTGTCCTTCGTCAGGTCGATGCCCTGCTCCTTCTTGAACTCGCCCGCCAGATATTCGACGAGGCGCATGTCGAAGTCCTCGCCGCCGAGGAAGGTGTCGCCATTCGTCGACTTCACCTCGAAGACGCCGTCCCCGATCTCCAGGATCGACACGTCGAAGGTGCCGCCGCCGAGGTCGTAGACCGCGATCGTGCCCGACTGCTTCTTGTCCAGGCCATAGGCGAGCGCCGCCGCCGTCGGCTCGTTGATGATGCGCAGCACCTCGAGGCCGGCGATCTTGCCGGCGTCCTTCGTGGCCTGGCGCTGGGCGTCGTTGAAGTAGGCGGGGACGGTGATGACCGCCTGCGTGACGGTCTGACCGAGGTAGGACTCGGCCGTCTCCTTCATCTTTTGCAGGATGAAGGCCGAAATCTGGGATGGCGAATACTGCTTGCCGGCGGCCTCCACCCAGGCGTCGCCGTTGTTTGCTCTGACGATCTTATAGGGAACGAGACCCATGTCCTTCTTGGTCATCGGGTCGTCATAGGTGCGGCCGATCAGCCGCTTGATCGCGAAGAATGTCTTGTCGGGGTTGGTCACCGCCTGGCGTTTCGCCGGCTGGCCGACGAGACGCTCGCCGTCGTCGGTGAAGGCGACAATTGAAGGCGTCGTCCTTGCGCCTTCGGCATTCTCAATGACCTTGGGGCTCGACCCTTCCATGACGGCCACGCAGGAATTGGTCGTGCCGAGGTCGATGCCGATAATTTTGCCCATATCTATTTCCTTTCGCTGGTGAACGCCGGACCCCGAAGCGGTCCGGTTCAAAGGCGAAGGACGGCGGCTCGCCATGAGCCCGCCGCGCGATCCTCCGCGCTAGCTCTCCCAAGATTGTGTTGCGCTCACCCGGCCGCAAGAGCAGGCCGCATATAGAAGAATCATTTCATGGCGACAAGGCGCGGACGTCCACATCCGGCCTCGTTTGGCGACCTTTCGAGGGCTCGCGGAAAGCTCCGCCACGGCCGAGCGCGCCTTGACGGTTGACTAACGTGTGATGAGTGACGATTATTGAAATTCGTCAGCCGGAGCCCTGCATGGGCTCTCGTCAACAGAACGGCGCCCGTGATGTTCAGTTATCGCTCGGCCTTTCATGCGCTCGCCGCGCTTCTGGCGGCGGGGCTTGCCGCCTGTGATTCGAAGGATCAGCGCGCCGCCGAGGCGGGCGAGCACAGCGACCGGCCGGTGCTGGTCGCGCCGGCCCGTTACGCCGCCCAGTCGCAAGCGCGCGAATTTGTCGCCACAATCCGTCCGAGGGTTGAGTCGGACCAGGGTTTCCGGGTCGCCGGAAAGGTCGTCAAGCGCTTCGTCGAAGTCGGACAGCGGGTGAAGGCGGGCGACCCAATCGCCGCGCTCGACGAGCAGGATTTGCGGCTGCAGAAGGAGCAGGCCGACGCCGAATTCGCCGCCGCGCGCATGGCGCAGACGCAGGCCCTGGCCGACGAAAAGCGCGCCGCGGAACTGCGCAGCAAGGGGTGGATCGCTCAGGCGGCGCTCGATCGCGCGCGCGCCGGCGGCGAGGAGGCGCGCGGGCGCTTCCGAAGAGCCGAACGCGCGGTCGAACTCGCCCGCAATGCGCTCGAATACGCAACGCTGCGCGCCGGGGCGGACGGCGTCGTCACGCAAACGCTGGTCGATCCAGGGCAGGTGGTCTCGTCGGGACAGCCCGCCGTGCGCATCGCGCATGCGGGCGAGCTGGAAGCCGCCGTCGCTTTGCCGGAAGCGTTCGCGGCGGCGGCGGGAAAGGGCGAGGCGACGTTGACCCTGTGGTCGAAGCCCGGCGCGGTCTATCGCGCCAAGCTGCGCGAATTGAGCCCCGCCGCCGACCCGGTCACGCGCACCTTCGCCGCGCGTTTCTCCATTCTCAATCCGGATTCGGCCATCGCGCTCGGCATGAGCGCCACGCTGCATATTTCCGGCTCGGATTCGCAGCCTGTGGTGAGCGTGCCGCTGTCTGCGATCTACAATCAGGGGACAGGTCCTTCCCTCTGGAAGGTCGACGGCGAAGGGAATCTGCAGCTCGTTCCCGTCACCCTGGTGCGCCTCGAAGCCGACTCCGCGCTTGTCGCGGGCGGGGTCAAGGACGGCGACAACATCGTCGTTCTCGGCGTCCACAAGCTCGATCCGAATATGAAAGTCCGCGCGATGTCGCGGCAGTCGCTCTGAGGAACCGGCGATGGCTGGCGTAAACCTCTCGCGTTGGGCCGTGCAGCGCCCGACCCTCATCCTCTTTCTGATGCTCGCGATCAGCGTGACCGGCGTCTATTCCTACATGCGGCTGGGCCGCGCGGAGGATCCGTCGTTCACGATCAAGGTCGCCATCGTCACCGCCTCCTGGCCTGGCGCGACGGCGACGGAGATGCGCGATCAAGTCGCCGATCTGATGGAGAAGAAGCTTCAGGAGCTTCCCTTCCTCGACAAGATGGAGACCTACACGAAGCCTGGCTTTCTGGCGATGCAGGTCACCTTCAAGGACACGACGCCGCCAAAGGACGTGCCGCAGCTTTTCTATCAGCTGCGCAAGAAGCTCGACGACATCGCGCCGACGCTTCCGGCCGGCGTGCGCGGCCCGCAGGTCAATGACGAATACGGCGACGTCGATACGGTGATGTATGCGGTGACCGGCGATGGCGCCGACTATCATGTCCTCGACAAGGTCGTTCAGGCGCTGCGCCAACGGCTGCTCTCGGTTCCGGACGTCGTCAAGGTCGACGTCTACGGCGATCAGGGACGGCGCATCTTCGTCGAATTCAGCGAGGCGAAGCTCGCGAGCCTGGCGATCCAGCCTCAGGCCGTCTTCGATTCGCTCGCCAAGCAGAACGCCATCGACGAGGCCGGGGTGTTCGAGACCTCGTCGAACCGCGTGCGGGTCCAGGTGACGAGCGATCTCAAAGGCGCCGACGCCATCGCCGCGATCCCTGTGGAGGCGAACGGCAAGGTGATCCGCCTCGGCGACATCGCCAACGTCTATTCCGGCTTCGAGGATCCGCCGAGTTTTCTCGCGCGCTTCAAGGGTAGGCCGGCGATTATCGTCGGCGTCGTGATGGCGAAGGGCGCCAACGTCCTTAAATTCGGCGAGAACGTCGGTGCGGCGGTCGAAGAGATGCGCGCCAAAACGCCGCTTGGAATCGACATCGATCAGTTTGCCGATCAGCCGAAGGTCGTCGAGGAGGCGATCGGCGAATTTACGCGGTCCTTTCTCGAAGCTTTGGTGATCGTGCTCGGGGTGAGCTTCCTGTCGCTCGGCTTTCGGACCGGCATCGTCGTCGCGCTCTCCGTGCCTTTGGTGCTGGCCATCGTTTTCATCTTCATGGGCCCGCTTGGCATCGATCTGCAGCGCATCTCGCTTGGCGCGCTGATCATCGCGCTCGGCCTTCTCGTCGATGACGCGATCATCGCCGTCGAGATGATGATGGTGAAGATGGAGCAGGGCTTCGATCGGATCAAAGCCGCGACCTTCGCCTGGGACTCGACCGCCTTTCCGATGCTGACCGGCACGCTCGTGACCGCCGCGGGTTTTCTGCCTGTCGGCTTCGCCAATTCCGGGGTCGGCGAATATACGGGATCGATGTTCTGGGTGCTGCTCGTCGCGCTGATCGCCTCATGGTTCGTCGCGGTGATGTTCACGCCCTATCTCGGCGTTAAGCTGCTTCCCGATTTCGCGAAGCTGCATCCGCACCACGATCCGGATGAAATCTATCAGACGCCGTTCTATCGGCGGCTGCGCGCCGTCGTCACCTGGGCGGTCGACTACCGCGGCGTTGTGATCGCCGGCGTTGTTGGCGTTTTCGCGCTCGCCGTCTTCGGCTTCTTCGTCGTGCAGAAGCAGTTTTTCCCCTACGCCGAGCGCCTGGAGCTCTTTTTCCAGTTGCGCCTGCCGGAAGGCTCGTCGATCGGCGCCTCGCTCGAGGCCGCGAAGCAGGCCGAGGCGCTGCTCAAGGACGATCCGGACGCGACGCTCTATACGAGCTATGTCGGGCAGGGTCCGCCACGATTTTGGCTCGGCCTCAACCCGCAGCTGCCGAATGAAGCCTATTCGGAGATCGTCATCGTCGCCAAGGACATCGAGGCGCGCGAACGCTTGAAGAAAAAGCTCGAGGCGGCGATCGCCAACGGCGCCTTGCCGCAGGCGCGCGCCCGCGTCGATCGCTTCTATTACGGCCCGCCCGTGGGCTTTCCCGTGCAGTTTCGCGTCGTCGGCTCCGATCCCGCCAAGGTGCGCGCCATCGCCTATCAGGTCCGCGACGTCATGCGCGGCGACGAAGGCGTCGATGATCCGCATCTGAACTGGAACGAGCAGACGCCGCGCGTGCGCCTCGTCATCGATCAGGATCGCGCGCGGCTCCTCGGGCTGACGCCGCAGGACGTGTCGAGCAGGCTTCGCCTGGCGATCTCCGGCGTGACGATCACGACGTTGCGCGACGGCGTCGATCAGGTCGAAGTGGTCGCGCGCGCGGTTCCGCAGGAGCGCGGCGATCTCTCCAGAATCGGCGACATGGTCATCTATTCGCGCGACGGGAAGGCGGTGACCGTCTCGCAGGTCGCGAAGATCGTCTACGACCACGAGGAGCCGATTTTCTGGCGGCGCAATCGCGACATGAGCATCACGGTGCGCTCCGGCGTCAAGGACGGCGTGCAGGCGCCGGACGCGACGATGCGCATCTGGCCGCGGCTCGCGCAGATTCGCGAAAGCCTGCCGCCGGGCTACCGCATCGAAATGGGCGGCGCGATCGAGGAATCTAAGAAAGGCAACGCCTCGATCTTCGCGGTGTTTCCGCTCGTCGGCCTCGTCATGCTGACGATCGTGATGTTCCAGCTGCAGAATTTCACGCGCGTCGCGCTCGTCATGGTGAGCGCGCCGCTCGGCGTCATCGGCGCATCGCTCGCGCTCAACGTCGCCCATGCGCCATTCGGCTTCGTCGCGCTGCTCGGACTAATTGCGCTCTCGGGCATGGATATGCGCAATTCGATCATCCTCGTTGACCAGGTGCGACAGGATCTCGAGCGCGGCGAGAACTATCGAGAAGCGATTATCGGCGCGACGATACGGCGCGTCCGGCCCGTCGCGCTCACCGCGCTCGCGGCCATCCTCGCCATGATTCCATTGTCGAGCTCCGCCTTCTGGGGACCGATGGCGCTGACGATCATGGGCGGGCTTTTTGTCGCCACTTTTCTCACGGTTCTGTTCCTGCCGGCGCTTTATGCGACCTGGTTCCGCCGTCACCTCAGCGAGGGGCTGGCCGAAACCGAGGGCGCGCGGATCGACGCGCTGGCTGACGGCTATGCGAGGGGGGCGGCCGAATGAGCGTGGTGGGAGAGAGCGCGCAGGGCGCGCGCGAGACCGAGCAGCGGGCAAGAATCATCGCCACGGCGGAGCGGCTCTTCCGTGAGATCGGCTTCCAGAAGACCACGGTGGCCGACATCGCGCGCGAACTGCGGATGTCGCCGGGCAACGTCTACCGCTTCTTCAGCGCCAAATCGGAGATCAACGCCGCCGTCGCGCAGCATCTCATGCATGAGGTCGAACAGGCGGCGCAGAGCATTGCGCAGGGGCATGGTTCGGCGGAGGAGCGGCTGCGGGCGCTCATCCTTTCGAACGAGGCGATGAACGAGGAGCGCTATGTCGCCGACCGCAAGCTGCATGATATGGTGGAAGCGGCGCTCGACGAGAACTGGCCGATCATTTCAGATCACATCGATCGCATCGACGCCGCGATCGAGGACGTCATCCGCTCGGGCATGGAGAGCGGCGAATTCGCCGACGGCGACGCGCAGCTTGCGGCGCGTCTCGTGCACGCCGCCTGTATTCGCTACTGCCACCCGCGGCTGATGGTCGAATGCGCGGACCGACCGACTCCGACGAGCGCGCAAATGGTCGAATTTTGCATTGCAGCGTTGCGCGGCGGTTTCCGCGATCTCGGCCCTTCGCCGGCTTTGCCGCGCTAGCGCGATTGGACCTAAATTGTTACTTAGGACGACTGCGAGTCGCAGGAGCAATCGCGAAAATATCGAGCGGACGATGAAGGTCACTCTGGTTCAAATGAATTCCGTTGGCGACAAGGCGCTGAATCTCGCCAATGCGCGCGCCTTGATCGAGCGCGCCGTGGTCCAGGAGCGTCCGGACTGGATTTGCCTGCCGGAGGTCTTCGACTTCATCGGCGGCTCGCGCGCCGAGAAGATGGCGGCGGCCGAGGAGCTTCCCGGCGGCCCGGCTTACGAGATGTGCAGCACGCTCGCGCGTGAGCATAAGGTCTTCATTCACGCCGGCTCCATTCTCGAAAAGACGCCAGGCGAAGAGCGGCTGCACAACACCAGCGTCGCCTTCAATCGGGAAGGCGAGGAGGTCGCGCGCTACCGCAAGATCCACATGTTCGACATCACCGCGCCGGACGGGGCCAAATATCACGAGAGCGCCGCGTTCAAGCCGGGCGACGCCGTCGTCACCTACGACTGCGAGGGCATCACCGTCGGTTGCGCCATCTGCTACGATCTGCGGTTTTCATATCTATTCCATGCGCTCGCCGATAAGGGCGCCGACATCGTCGCCTTGCCGGCCGCGTTCACGCTCGTCACCGGCAAGGATCACTGGGAAGTGCTGTGCCGCGCGCGTGCGATTGAGATGCAAGCCTATCTTTGCGCCCCTGCGCAGACCGGCGCGCATAAGGCGGGACACGAAACGCGCTTCACTTACGGCAATTCTCTGATCGCCGATCCCTGGGGACATGTCGTCGCGAAAGCGTCGGAAGGGCCGGGGCTCGTGTCCTCCTATGTCGACGTCGACCGCATTCGTAAGGTCCGGGCGATGATTCCGGTGGCGCAACACAAGGTGAAACTGGCGGTTTGACCCTGCCGTACCGGTTCAGTCGAAGCTCGTCGCCCCTCGTCGCCGCCTGGCGGGAGAGCGCGTGATCGCCCTTGCAAATCTGTCGTTTATGCGTACTATCAGCCTACTGGGCTCGGCGCCCGTTTATTGCCAAGTGACCATTGCCAAAAGCTTTGAGGGGGAGTTGTGTCCAGCCCAGTCCCGACAAAACAAGCATTGGGCGCTCTTTTCGCATGGTAAGGAGAACCGCTCCAGGCAGCACGCTGACTCGGGCGGCGCTGAGAGAAGCCGTCTATGGCTGCTGTCCTTCCCTTTCCCGCGCCGAAGCCCGGAAGATTTTGGACGCGACCTTCGACGAGATCAGCGAAGCTTTGCTGCGCGGCGAATCCGTAAAGTTGCGGTCCTTCGGGACCTTCAACGTGCGCGCCAAGCGTGAGCGCATCGGCCGCAATCCGAAGACCGGCGTCGAGGCGACGATAACGCCGCGCCGGGTGCTGACTTTCAAGGCGTCGCCTGTGCTCGTCGCCCATGTCAATGGCGATCCGGTCATTCCGGAAGAGGACTGATTCCTCTATCATGTGGCTAGACGGCCAGCGTCGGCGATGCGATCGCGGCGCGCCGAGCGGCTTCTCACATCCAAGGTGAAAGATGCAGAAATTGAGCGTGGCGGTCGCCGTGTTCGCGACCCTTACCGCGCTGGTCGGCGCCCATAAAGGCGACTCCAGCCTTTTCGTGCTCGCCGCCGCCGCGGGGCTATGCGCCTATACGACATGGCGCGCGGCCGACATGTCGAGTTTCCTGAAAATCTTCGCCGCGATTTTTTCGACGGAGACGATCGTCTTCGGGGTCATCGGCCTCATGCAGTCGGAAGGCCTGTGGCCTTCGTCGCTGAAGGACTATGCGCCGCCCGAAACCATGCCGCTCACCGTGGCCGTGTTCTCGATCATCGTCTACGCGATTTCGCACATACCCGTCGTTCGGGAGATGACGCGCATCGCCGATCTCTATTTCGATTCCCGTGAGCGCGGCGAAGGGCGCGTCTGGCCATTTCCGCCCTTCGCGGCGCGAGAACGCGCCATCGCCATGGCAATGGTCGTTGTGCTGGTGCTTCTCAACCAAGGACAGGTCGGCATCACCGTGCGCCTGTCCTTCTTCAATCGCGACTGGTTCAACGCCATTCAGGAGAAGAACGCCGCAGAGTTCTGGCGGCAGCTTTTCTTCGTCTTTACCCCTTGGGCCTTCGTTTACGTCACCTCCGTGATCATCGAATTCGTTCTGCAGTCGATGCTGATCATCCGTTGGCGCCGCTGGCTGACGGAGCATTACATCGAGCGCTGGCTCGGCGCCCATACGCATTACGGCATGGCGCTCGCCGGGGGCGGGGCCGACAACCCGGACCAGCGCATCGCCGAAGACGTCAATCGATTCATCAGCGGCGCGGAGGAGGGCTACGGCGTCTACTCCTACTCGATCCTGCTGATCGCCACCTTGAGTTCGCTCGTCTCCTTCGCCTATGTGCTGTGGGATCTGTCGGGCAATTATCCGCTGCCTGGAACAGATATTTATATTCCAGGCTTTCTCTTCTGGGTGGTGCTGCTTTACGCTGCGGTCGGAACGCTGGTGACGCATTTGATCGGCCGCTCGCTCACCGGGCTCTATTTCGACCGTCAGAGGCGTGAGGCCGATTTCCGCTTTTCACTGGCGCGCATGCGCGAATACAGCGAGCAGATCGCCCTGCTGCGCGGCGAGCCTGCCGAGCGCGGGTCGCTGATTCAGCGCTTCGCGGGGATTATCATGAACTATCTGGCGATCGTGCAGAAGCGCAAGCAGCTGATGGCGTTCACCTCCACATACGGGCAGCTCTCGCCGATCATTCCTTACGTCATCACGGCGCCGTTCTACTTCGCCGGGCGCATTCCGCTCGGCGTCATGACGCAGACGGCGAGCGCCTTCGGACGGGTGGAAAGCGCGCTGACCTTCTTCATCAATTACTATACGTCTCTCGCCAACTTTAAATCGGTGCTCGACCGCCTGACGTCCTTCGACTACGCGATCGATGCAGCGCGGGGGCAGATGTCCGCGGCGCAGATCGTCGCTTCGGCGGAGGGCGCCGATATCCGCTTGCGCGAGCTGACGCTTGCATTGCCCGACGGGCGGCGGATCGTGACGGTCGACGATCTGACGCTCGCCGCCGGCCAATCCGCGCTGCTCACCGGCCCCTCGGGTTCAGGCAAGTCGACGCTGTTTCGCGCGATCGCCGGCGTCTGGCCCTACGCCTCGGGCGAGGTGCTGACCCCGCGCGGCGCCAAGGTGATGCTCGCGCCGCAGCGCCCCTATATTCCGATGGGCGCGCTGGCCCAGGCGATCGTTTATCCCGGCCATGTCGACGACTACTCGCGCGCCGAAATGCAGGAGGCCCTGCGCGCGGCGCGACTGGCGCCCTTCGTCGAGCGTCTCGACGAGGAAAACAACTGGGGACAACGTCTCTCTGGAGGCGAGCAGCAGCGGGTCGCCATCGCCCGCGCGCTTCTCGCCAAGCCGGACTGGCTTTTCCTCGACGAAGCGACGTCGGCGCTCGACGAGCAGCTCGAAGAAGACATCTACGCCATGCTGCGCGAGCGGCTGCCGCGCACGACGATCGTCTCGATCGGACACCGCTCGACCTTGCACGCCTTCCACGACCGACACATCGTCATGGAGCCGGCGCAGGGCGGCGTCTTCAGCCCGCGCGACAAGGTGCACGCGTGACGAAAGAGTCAGGGCGCGAGGGCGGCCGATCGCTAAAGACGCGGGTCAAGACCGCGCGCAAGCGATCGCTCTCCTCGACTCTGTGGCTTGAACGCCAGCTCAACGATCCTTATGTGGCCCGCGCCAAGCGCGAGGGCTATCGCTCGCGTGCGGCCTATAAGCTCCTCGAGATGGACGATCGCTACCATCTCTTGAAGTCCGGCGGCCGCATCGTCGATCTTGGCGCCGCGCCCGGCGGCTGGTCGCAGGTCGCCGCCGAGCGCGTCAAGGCGAAGGAAGGCAAGGGCAAGGTCGTCGCCGTCGATCTTCTCGACATGGAGCCGATCGCGGGCGTTGAATTCGCGGTGAAGGACTTCAACGATCCTGACGCGCCCGAGTTCATCAAGAACATGCTCGGCGGCGACGCCGACAGCGTGATGTCGGACATGGCGGCGAACGCCACCGGCCATAAGGCGACGGATCATCTGCGCATCGTCGCGCTCGCCGAACTTGCCGCCGACTTCGCCTGCGACGTGCTGGCGGAAGGCGGCTTCTTCGTCGCGAAGGTCCTGCAGGGCGGCACCGAAGGCCAGCTGCTGGCGCGCCTCAAGCGCGACTTTTCAACGGTGCGCCATGTGAAGCCGGCCGCGAGCCGCGCGGATTCCGCCGAACTCTATGTGCTGGCGACCGGCTTTCGCGCGCGCCGCGCGGAATAGGCGATGCGCCTACAGGCCGTGCGCCCGCGCGTAGGCGTCGACTTCTGCGATCCTCGCCTTCTTTTCCGCGTCAGCGAGAAATGACGCGGCGAAGCTGTTTCTGGCGAACTCGAGCAGCTCGGCCGCGCCTATGTCGAACGCCTGCTGAACGGCGCGGTAATTGTCGCTTACATAGCCGCCGAAATAGGCCGGATCGTCCGAATTGACGGTCACGACGACGCCCGCCTCGAACAGCCGCTGGATCGGATGCGCGCGCATGTCGGGATAGACGCACAGGCGTATGTTCGACAGCGGGCAGACGGTCAGCGGGACCCGCTCACGCGCGAGTCGCTGGACGAGCGCCGCATCATCGATCGCGCGCACGCCGTGATCGATGCGCTCGACCTGGAGGCGATCCAGAGCTTCCGAGACATAAGCCGCGGGCCCTTCTTCGCCGGCATGCGCCGCGGCGCGCAGGCCGAGAGAACGCGCGCGCTCGTAAACTTCGACGAATTTGCTCGGCGGATTTCCGGCTTCGGCGGAATCCAGTCCGATCCCGGCGATACGATCCAGCCAGGGATGCGCGGTCTCGAGAGTGGCCATGGCGTCAGCCGCATCGAGATCGCGCAGGAAGCACATGATCAGCCGCGACGTCGGCCCGCCCTCGCGCGCGGCGTCCCTCAGAGCCGCGCTCAGTCCCTCGATGACGGCTTCAAAACGGACGCCCCGGCGCATATGGGCCTGCGGATCGAAAAAGATCTCGGCGTGGCGAACGTTCTCCTCGCGGGCGCGGTCGAGATAGGCGCGCGCGAGATCGTAGAAGTCCCGCTCGGTCAGCAGCGCCTGCGTCGCCTGATAATAAAGAGCGAGAAAGTCCTCAAGACTTCGGAAATCGTACAGCCGCCGCATGGCTTCGACCGAAGCGTACGGCAGCTTGACGCCATTTCGCTCGGCGAGCGCGAAGGCCAACTCGGGTTCGAGCGTCCCCTCGATATGAAGATGCAGCTCCGCTTTCGGGAGCCCGGCGATGAAGTCTTGGGGAGCGCTCGACATGTCTTCCTATCTGGGGCTGGCGGTCGCCTCGTCATCTGAACTGGCGTGCCGGCATCGATCGCCGAACTACGCGGTTTGATCGCGTCCGGTCAGGCTGTCGCCTGCATTGGACGCGAGCGGCAGGAAGCTCGTCACCGACAGCGTCGAGATTAACGCCACGACGATGAACGCCGGCGTGAAATCCCCCGCCTCGAGCGCGCCGCCGCCGCGAAACGCGCGCGCGGCCTCCAGCGCCGCGGCGCCGATGGCGACGCCTGTCGAAAGCGACAATTGCTGCGCCACCGAGGCGAAGCTCGTGGCGCGGCTCATGGCGTCCTGATCGACGTCGGCGTAGGCGATGGCGTTGAGCGCGGTGAACTCCAGCGAGCGGAAGAAGCCGCCGACGAGCAGTGCGCCCATGATGAGCAAATGCGGCGTCGTCGCCGAGAAGGTCGCGTTCAAGGAGAGAAAGCCGGCAGAGATGAGCGCGTTCACGATCAGCACGCGCCGGAAGCTGAACATCCGCAGAATCGGCTGCGCGGTCGTTTTCATCGCTATGGCGCCGACCGCCGAGACGAAGGTCAGAAGTCCCGCCTCATAGGCGGAGAGCCCGAAGCCGGCCTGCAGCAAAAGCGGCAGCAGGAAGGGGGTCGCGCCGAGGCCGATGCGGAAGAGAAAGCCGCCGAAGACGGCGGCGCGAAACGTCGGAATATGCAGGAGATCGAGATCGACGATCGGGTAGGGCGCGCGTTTCGCGTGCCGCACATAAGCGAAAAGCGCCGCGGCGCCGAGCGCGACGATCAGCGCGACGACCGGCGCCGGCGCGAATCCGCGCCCCGCGATCGTGAAGCCGAAGACCAGGCAGGACAGGCCGACGCCGGAGAGGATGGCGCCGGCGATGTCGAGCGGCGGCGTCCACTCTTCGCGCAGATCCGGAATAAAGCGCGTCACGAGCATGACGCCGACCACGCCGATCGGCACATTGATCCAGAAGATGTAGCGCCAGTGAAAATAGGTCGCGATAAAGCCGCCGAGCGGCGGGCCGATCATCGGGCCGATCAGCGCCGGGATGGTGAGATAGGCCATCGCGCGCACGAGTTCGTGGCGCGCCGCGGTGCGTAGCAGAACAAGCCTGCCCACCGGCGTCATCATGGCGCCGCCGAGCCCCTGCACGATGCGAAAGACGACGATCGCGCCAAGCGAATTGGACAGGCCACAGAGAATCGAGCCGAAGGTGAAGACGACGATCGCGGCGCGAAACACGCGCCGCGCGCCGAAGCGATCCGCCGCCCATCCGGAGAGCGGGATGAACACCGCGAGCGAGAGAAGGTAGGACGTCAGCGCCAGTTTCAGCGCCACGGGATCTTCATGGAGATCGGCGGCCATCGCCGGCAGCGCCGTGGCGAGCACGGTGCCGTCGAGCTGCTCCATGAAGAGCGCGGTGGCGATGATGAGCGGCGTGACGAAATAGGACAATGCGCTCAACTCACTCTGGAGCGCGTCGCCTTAATTCCGACGATCGTGGAGGAGTTTAGCGTCAAATGAGCTTCAGCCCTCGGAAGCTCGAATGGCCGTGACGGCCGACGACGAGGTGGTCGTGGACCGTAATGCCGAAAGGCTGCGCGATCGCGGCGATATCCTTGGTCATGCGTATGTCTGCGGCTGATGGCGTGGGATCTCCGGACGGATGATTATGCGCCAGTATCAGCGCGCTCGAGCCGAGCTCCAGCGCGCGTCTGACGATTTCGCGCGGATATACGGGCGTGTGATCGATGGTGCCGATCCCCTGGACCTCGTCGGCGATCAGCGCATTGCGTTTGTCGAGGAACAGGATGCGAAATTCCTCGCGCTCGGCGAAGGCCATCGCCGTTCGGCAATAGTCGAGCACCTCCATGAAGGACGAGAGCACGGGGCGCTTCTGCAGGGCGCCGCGCGCCAGCCGTTTTGCCGCAGCCTCGACGAGCTTGATTTCGACGATAGCCGCTTCGCTGAGGCCATCGACTTCGCGAAGCCTCTCGGGCCGCGCCGCGACTGTCTCCGCGAAAGAGCCGAACCTTGTGATCAGCGCCTTGGCGAGCGGCTTCACGTCGCGTCGCGCGATCGCGCGAAACAACAGCAGCTCCAGCATCTCGTAATCGGCGAGCGCAGCTTCGCCGGCGTCCATGAAGCGTTCGCGCAGACGCTGCCGGTGTCCGTGAAAGTGTGGCGCAGAATCGCGCAGGCCGGAGCCGTCGCTTGTTGCGGCGTCAGCCGCCTTCTTCATGCGTCGGCGCGCGCGGCTGAGGGATTGTCGAGCCCCGCCGGCGATTTGGTGAAGACTTCGACGCCCGTTTCGGTGACGCCGACCGAATGTTCAAACTGCGCGGAAAGCGAGCGGTCGCGCGTCACGGCGGTCCAGCCATCCGATAGGATCTTCACCTGCGAACGACCGAGATTGATCATCGGCTCGATCGTGAAGAACATGCCCGGTCGCAATTCGACGCCCTGGCCCTTGACGCCATAGTGCAGAATATTCGGCTCGTCGTGAAACACGCGCCCCAGTCCGTGGCCGCAGAAATCGCGCACCACCGAACAGCGCTCGCTTTCGGCATATTGCTGAATCGCCGCGCCGATGTCGCCCGTCGTCGCTCCCGGCTTGACGGCGGCGACGCCGCGCTCCAGCGCCTCATATGTCACGTCGATCAGGCGCTGCGCGCGCCGCGGGATCTCGCCCACGGCGAACATGCGGCTGGCGTCGCCGTGCCAGCCGTCGACGATGAACGTCACATCGATATTGACGATGTCGCCTTCGCGCAGCGGCTTGTTGTCAGGCACGCCATGGCAGACGACATGGTTGATCGAGGTGCAGATTGATTTTCGGTAGCCGCGATAGTCGAGCGGCGCAGGATAGGCGCCGTGCGACATGGCGAAGTCGAAAACGAGATCGTCAAGCGCCTGCGTCGTCACGCCCGGTTTGACGTGTTCGACGAGCATGTCCAGCGCTTCCGCCGTCAGCCGGCCCGCAACGCGCATGCCCTCGAAATCTTCGGGGCCATGCAGCTTGATCTGCCCGCTTTTGCGCGCGGCGGGCGCGAGATGGGATTCGATAAAGGTCATTTAACGCGGCGGCCCGGTTTCCATCGAGGGATTCACTCGACAAGGTAATGGTTTGAAGCGGCAACGCAAGGCTGCGGCGGACTGTCGCCCGGGATTCTCTGGATAAGCGCGCAGCGCGATCTTGGCGGAATTGCCGGTCATGCTTATCAAGGAGGCATGCGGCTTGCTTTCCCGCCACCGGCGCATGGGCAAGGGGGATCGAAGGGCGTGCAGGGCAAACGAATCGAGGGAATCGATTTCTGGCGCGGCGCGGCCCTCGCCATCATCCTCATAAACCACATTCCCGGCAATGTGCTCGGCGCGATCACGCCGCGCAATTTCGGCTTCTCGGATGCGGCCGAAGGCTTTGTTTTTCTTTCCGGCGTCTCGATCGCCTTGGCCTATGGCGAGAAATTCAGGCGCAATATCATCGATGCGACCGCTTCTATCAGCGCGCGCGCGCTCCGCCTTTACGGCGCTCATATCGCGCTGACCGCAGCGGCGTTGGCGCTCTATGGCGTCGCAACCTATTTTACGCCTTGGGATTTTCTCAGCGGCGAGAACAGCCGCGCGGCGCCTTTCGCCGATCCGACTCGGGGCGTCGCAGGCATTCTCGCGCTTAGTCATCAAGTCTCTTATTTCAACATCTTGCCGCTTTATATCGTGCTGATCGCGCTTGCGCCGGCGCTTTTCGCATTCGCCTCTCGCTCCGGCTTGCGCATGCTCGCGGCCTCGGCTGCGCTTTACGCGGGCGCGCGCCTGCTCGGGTTCAATGTCCCCACATGGCCGGAGCCCGGCTACTGGTATTTCAATCCGTTCGCCTGGCAGTTCATGTTCGCCCTGGGGATCTACTGTGGCGGCGCGATCAGAACCCGCGGCGTGCCCTTTCACGCCGTCGCCTACCAATTCGCTTTGGCCTTCACCATCCTTTCGACGCTGATCGTCTCGAACGCGTTCGGCCTCGCGCGCGGACTTGTCGAAGAAGCAGGCCGCTACCTGGACTGGGACAAGACCGATCTCGGCGTCATCCGCATCATCGATTTCGTCGCGCTCGCCTATGTGCTCTACTTCTCGAAGATCACCGCCCTCCTGAGCCAGACGCGGATTTTCCCCTTCTTTTCGCTGCTCGGGCGCAACGGGCTTTCGACCTATTCTTGCGTGAGCCTGTTGAGCGCGATCGGACAGATTCTGCAGGAAGCAAGTCTTGCTTCGCCCGCCCTCGACGTCGTCTTCGTTGCGGCATGCCTTGGTCTGCTGCACCGCTTCGCCGCCGCCGTCGAGCAATTCTCCCTGTCCGCGCCAGTCCCGGCGGAATAGACGCCGGGGCTGGCGTTCACGGCCGCCATGGTCATAATTGGCGCGAGGGAGGCCGGCATGGCGCAGGAAACGGCGCGAGAAGCGGCGGGAGACAGGCCGGCGAGCGCGGCGGTACTCGTGATCGGCGACGAGATACTGTCCGGCCGCACGCAGGACGTGAACACACGCTACATCGCCAATTATCTCGCGCAGATCGGCGTCGATCTTCGAGAGGCGCGAACCGTGCCGGACGATCTGGAGGCGATCGTCGAGGCGCTCAACGCGCTGCGCGCCCGCTACACCTATGTCTTCACAACTGGCGGCATCGGGCCGACGCATGACGACATCACCGCGGATGCGGTCGCCTGCGCCTTTGGCGTCGACATCGGCGAGGACCCGCGCGCGATCGCGCTCCTCAGGGAGCGCTTTTCCGAGGCTGAACTCAATCCGGCGCGCCGGCGAATGGCGCGCATCCCCGCGGGGGCGGATCTGGTCTTCAACGCCATATCCAAGGCGCCGGGATTCTGGATCGGCAACGTCATCGTAATGGCCGGCGTGCCGATGATCATGCAGAACATGATGGACGTCATCGGACCGCGGCTCGCGGCCGGACCGCCGGTGCTTGTCGAGACGGTAGAGGCCAACGGCGTTCCCGAAGGATCATATGCGGCAGGTCTGGAAGAGATTGCGCGGGGCCACGAAGGCGTGAGCGTCGGCTCCTATCCCTCCTTTACCAGCGGCGGGATCAGGAATCAGATTGTGCTGCGCAGCCGGGACGCGACGCTGCTGGCGCGCGCCGCGCAGGCTGCCCGGGCGCTGATCGCGTCGCTATCTAAGGAACTCGCGCGCTGACATGACGGCGGAGGCGTGAAGCAGATGTACGGACCCGACAAGGTCTTCCCGGTCTCCTGGGACATTTTTCACCGCGACGCGCGGGCGCTTGCCTGGCGTCTTGCGTCGATCGGCGGGTTTTCGGCGATCGTCGCGGTGACCCGGGGGGGCCTTGTGCCCGCCGCGATCGTGGCGCGAGAACTCGGCATCAGGGTGATCGAAACCGTCTGCGTCGCGAGCTATCACGAGGAGACGGAGCGTGACGAAATTCAGGTGCTCAAGCCGCTGACGGAGACGATTCTGGCGCGGCCCAGCGCCGAGGTGCTCATCATCGACGATCTCGTCGACACCGGCGCCACGGCGAAGGCGGTTCGAGACATGCTGGCGAACGCCCATTTCGCGACGGTCTACGCCAAGCCTCAGGGCCTGCCCATGGTGGACACCTTCGTCACCGAAGTCTCGCAGGACACCTGGATCTTCTTTCCCTGGGACACGGGGCTGTCGTTCCAGGCGCCGATCGGCAAGCCCGACGCCAAGCCGCGCCGCCGGGCATAAACCGCTTGGCGTTCGCTTGCCGCGCCGCCTATATACGGTCGGCTGGCGGGCGTGGCGAAACTGGTAGACGCAACGGACTTAAAATCCGTAGGGCCGCAAGGCCTGTGCCGGTTCGATTCCGGCCGCCCGCACCAGAGTGCCTAAAACCTTGGCGTTCCTTTAATCTCTTACACCGCATATGATTCTGCTTTAGGGTTGCAATTAGGATTTTAATCATGGCCAGCGCCGATCAAGTTAAAGCGCTCATTGCATCCCTGACCGAGGGAGATGAAGCACAGTGCTATGCGATTGCTATGCAGATCGCGGCCCATGAAGCACGCCTTGGGCATGGAAAAGTCGCCGACGAAATCCGCCTTATGATCGATCGCGCAAAAGCGCGACCTCATTTGCCGGCCAAGGCGCCGATCCCGCTTGCGCGTCCACGAGGCGAAGTCGCGGAGCTGCTAAGCGTTTCTTATCCGAGCGTCCGTTTGAAGCAAATGGTTCTTGGCGCTCAAACGCGAAGCAAACTGGAACGCGTCATTAGGGAGCATCGGGCGGTTCAGGTCATACGTAACAAGGGGCTCTCGCCACGCCGTAAGCTTCTGCTCATCGGCAATCCGGGTACCGGCAAGACGATGACCGCGTCTGCCCTGGCTGGAGAACTTGGCCTGCCGCTGTTTGTTGTGCGGCTGGACGGCCTCATCACAAAATTCATGGGTGAAACCGCAGCAAAGTTGAGGCTGATTTTCGAGGCGCTCAATCAAACGCGCGGTGTCTACCTGTTTGACGAGTTTGACAGCATAGGGTCGTCGCGCGGCCTCACGAATGATGTTGGCGAGATACGTCGTGTGTTGAACAGTTTCTTGCAGATGGTCGAACAAGATAATTCCGACAGCTTGGTGATTGCGGCGACCAATCATGTCGGAATGCTGGATAGAGCGTTATTCCGTCGTTTCGACGACGTGATCGAATACACCTTGCCTGATGCGGAAAGGATCGTGGAAACGCTGCGTTCTAAACTCAGCGGATTTCCGACCAAGAGGATACAATGGGCAAAAGCTGCGGCCCTCGCAGAGGGGCTGAATTTTGCGGACGTTACGCGGGCCTGCGAGGACGCGATTAAGGATGCGCTCGTTCATGAGCGGGATTTCGTAGCGCAGGCGGACCTCGCGCGCGCAATTGAAGATCGAAAGTTTGCTGTAACGCATAAGCAGGTTTTTAGCGAATAGCGCATATTGACAGGAGCAGCATGGCTCAGCACCCGCATTTAATCGTTCCAACGAATATTGAGCCGACCCGATTTACCAGCCCAAATTCGGCGCCGCACGAGCCTATGAGCCTGCCAGCGCGAAACCGATCGCAGCACGCGGCGGATTTGCTCGCTAAAATTGAAGCAGCGAAACCGATCGCTGACCAACGTGTCGAAGAACAGAAGGCATTCGGACTCGATGCGGGCTTTGGCATTTATCTTGAGTTCGAAAGCGAGCCCAACTTCCCGCTCAAATTCGAGAGTCTTGATCTCACACCGAGTGGCATCGAACTTTGTGCCGTCAAGACGACACCGCAAAACCGTACCCAGGCAACGGTCTTTGTACCCGACGGTAAGCTCGACTTATTTCTACGTCGAATTGCCGACTATAGGGATAGGGAAACGACGCCGCGCGCTGAAACAGGCGTATCGCGGCCAAAAAATCAAGATTTGGTTGAAAGCATCAGCGACATAAAGATTGCAGCTCTGGAAGCTCTTTGGACGGAAGAATCCCTTCCTTTTCCCGATCCCGACACAGAACTCACTTGGGAACTTTGGTTAAGGCGCGCGAACCCAATCGATCATCTATCTCGCTTGAGGCAGTTTGCGCCGCAATTCCAACTGTTGGTCAAAGACCAGGTGATCAACTTCGTCGATCGGACGGTGGTTCTTGTTCAGGGGACAGCTGCGAATCTGGCGCGTTCCATCGACATTCTTGGGATGATTGCCGAAATCAGGTTGCCGAAAGAGACGGCGGCAATCTTTTCCGAGATGACGGTCAGTGAACAACAGCAATGGATAGACGAATTGCTGTCGCGAACAACCGTAAGTTCGTCCGTCTCACCTTACATCTGTCTCTTCGACACCGGACTCAATGCCGGTCACCCGCTTCTTTCTCCTATTGCCGATCCCCACGACCTGCATACCTATCGGCCAGCTTGGGGCGTGGATGATCGTGAAGGTCATGGAACGCCGATGGCAGGACTTGCTGCCTATGGCGATCTAACCGAGGCGCTGTCTTCGTCGGCTAACCTGGAAATAAGCCATCGGCTCGAATCCGTAAAAATTGTCAACCGCGCCAACCCCCACGATCCCGAACTTTATGGCGCCGTCACGCAAGAGAGTGCTTACCGCGTCGAAGTTACCGCAGATCGCAAACGTGTCTTCTGCATGGCCGTTACCGCTCAAGATGGAAGGGACCAAGGCCGCCCTTCGTCCTGGTCTGCGGCCATTGATGCACTTGCCGCTGGCGTCGATGACGGACAGCGCCGGTTGATGCTGGTTTCGGCGGGCAACACCGATCCATCGCAGCGTCACCTTTATGCCAACTCAAACCTGACCGACGGCATTCATGATCCCGCACAGGCATGGAATGCGCTAACCGTCGGCGGTTGCACCGATAAATTCTCAATCGACAGCACAAAGTGGCCTGACTGGAATCCCCTTGCTCAGCCAGGCGATCTTTCACCCTGTAGTTGCACCTCTATGACTTGGGGTAAATGGGCCATCAAGCCGGACATCGTGATGGAAGCGGGTAACATGGGGACGAACCCCGCCATAGCCGAACCGGATTATCTCGATGATCTTCAGCTTTTAAGCACGTCGCACAGCATGATCGGGCGCGGGGCGCTTACTACATTCGGCGATACAAGCGCAGCAACTGCACTCGCGGCGCGGTTGGCTGCGATGCTCTGGTCAAAATACCCAAGCCTCGCTCCCGAGACCGTTCGAGCCTTACTCGTCCATTCCGCCGAATGGTCACAAGCAATGAAGGCGCGGTTCACCGATGCACGGGGTCAACTCGATTATCGCGGACTGCTACGGTGTTTCGGCCACGGAACGCCAAATATGCGTCGTCTTCTATTGAGCCTTGATAATTCGCTGACGCTCATTGCCGAGAGCGAAATTCAGCCCTTCTACAAGGACGACGGAAAGGTGAAGACGCGCGACATGAACTTGCACGCCCTACCATGGCCTCGCGAAGCGCTTGAAGCGCTACAAAATATCGAGGTTTTAATGCGCGTGACCTTGTCGTACTTCATAGAACCAAGTCCAGGATCCCGAGGCTGGACTCAACGTTACGGCTACCAGTCTCACGGACTTCGCTTTGCCGTACGCAAGCCGCTTGAAACAGACACAATGTTTCAGCAGCGCATCAACAAATTTGCCCGAGATGATGACTACCAAGGACCATCGATTCCCGATCCCGGGTGGGATTTTGGTCGACGCCACTCACTAGCCTCTCTGGGCTCCATCCACTCCGATACATGGCGGGGCACGGCAATCGACTTAGCCGCGCGTGGGCATATAGCGGTGTACCCCACGATGGGGTGGTGGAACAAAAGGCCACATCTTGGAGCCTGGGAAAAAATCGCGCGATACTCGTTAATCGTATCGCTTGAAAGTCCTGATGTTCAGGCGGACCTTTATACGCCCGTTGCCAACAAGATCGGCATCCCAATCGTCATAGAAACGTGATCGGGCGCGTTTCTTGCGCCCGTGCAACTGCAGTCCGGACCGCGAACGCGCAGGCGGTGCAGCGAAAGTTGTCCGTAGGGCCGCAAGGCCTGTGCCGGTTCGATTCCGGCCGCCCGCACCAATTCTCCCACTGGTCTCAACGTGTTGTGCTCCCGTGGCTCTGCCCCGGCCGCTTCGGCTGTCTATTTCGTCGATGAAAGCGCGTTCTTCGCGCTGAGACCAGACGACCGGAGAGCCGTATGTCCACATTCAAGGTTGAGAATAAGTTCAGAGGCCTGATCGTTCTCGCATTCGTCGCCTCGGTTTCGGGGCTGACCCTTTCCGCGACGCCTACCCCCGCCGCAGCGCAGCAGCTCGCCTTCATGCATGAGCCTTCCCACGACTGGTATGGTCATGGGCATCACCAGCGTGGCGGATGCTTTGTAACGACGTCGCCCACGAACCACACGCGCGGCATCCGGCACTGGCGTTATCCGTGCCCGCATCACCATCGCAAGCACCTCAATCCCTATCACCCGCCGCACCACCGGCTGCATCCCCACCATTAAGGCGCAGGCTCGAGCAAGGGCCCCGCGACGCTTGGTTCACACCGGCGACGCGGGGCTGCATTGCGACTCTCAGATGGGGGATGAAATCGGCGTGAGCGCGTCGGCTTGCGCAGGCTCCAGACGGGCAGGGGGCTGGTCCGCAACTTGCTAACGCTTTTCAGAAAGTGAGTTTCTGAAGGCGGTCACGATGGCGTTCACCACGATCTGCAACACGGGCGCCGTGAGCGAAGGCGGCATGGGCCTCTTTCACGCCGGCAAGAAGAGCGTGCTCCTGGTCTGGCCGACGGGCGGCGAACTCAAGGCCTATCGCGGGCGCTGTCCGCATGCCGACATGCCGCTCGCCGACGCCACCTTCAACGGGCAGACCGTCACCTGTCCGCACCACCAATGGGGGTTCGACAGCGCAAGCGGCAAATGCGTGACGCATCTCGTGCGCAATGCGCTTCACCCCTATGAGATTCGCCTGGAGGGCGACGAGATTCAGGTCGACGTCGGCCCCGTCAGGCCGGCGCGCGCGCCGGCGTAATTTGCGCGAATCCTCGTTGAACGCCCCGCTGGCGTCGGCGTTATTCTGCTTCAGCGCTTCCAGCCAGCTTGCTGCGCCGGCGCCCAAAAAGGAAATAAATCACGAGCCCGATCGCCATCCAGATCGCGAAGCGCTCCCAGGCGACCGCCGGCAGGCGCGACAGCAGCCACAGCGAGAAGCCGACGCCGACGATGGGGGTGAGAGGCACGAAAGGCGCGCGGAAACTGCGCTTCGCGTCGGGGCGGGTGCGGCGCAGCACGATGATCGCCGAGCAGATGACGACGAAGGCGGAGAGCGTGCCGATATTCACCAGCTCCGCGACTTCCTTGATCGGGTAGAGCGCGGCGACGAGCGCGGTCAGCGCCCCGGCGATCAGCGTCGGCCGATAGGGCGTGTGAAAGCGCGGATGCACTTCGGCGAACCAGCCGGGCAGCAGGCCGTCGCGGCTCATCGCGAACCAGATGCGCGCGCAGGCGAGCAGGAAGGCGAGCATCACGCTGATGATGCCGGCCACCGCGGCAAGCGAGACGACGAAGGCGACCCAGGGCAGGCCGATCGACGCGAAGGCGGTCGCGACCGGCGCCGGATTGTCGAGCGTGTCATAGCGCACGACGCCGGTGAGCACGAGCGACATCGCGATGTAGAGCGTCAGCGCCACGACGAGCGACAGAAGCACGGCGCGCGGCACGTCGCGCTGCGGCGCGCGGGCTTCTTCGGCGGCGGTGGTCAGCGTGTCGTAGCCGAAGACCGCGAAGAAGACGACCGCCGCGCCCTGCGCCACGCCGGAGAAACCATAGGGCATGAAGGGCGACCAGTTCTCGATGCGCACATAGGGAACGCCCGCAACGATCACGAGCGCCGCCGCGGCGATCTTGACGACGACCATCGCCGTATTGAAGCGCGCGCCGAGTTCGATGCGCAGCATCAGCAGGCCGGCGACGCCGAGCGCGCCGAGCGCCGCGAAGAGATCGACGATGCGGCCGGGGCCGGTTCCCGACGCGCCGCTCGCCCACTCCGGCAGAGCGAGGCCGAATTGACCGAGCAAAGCCTGCAAATAGGCCGACCAGCCGATCGCCACGACGGCGACGACGAGCGCATATTCCAAGAGAAGATCCCAGCCGATAATCCAGGCGGCGAGTTCGCCCAGCACCGCATAGGCATATGTGTAGGCGCTGCCGGCGACGGGGATCATGCCGGCGAATTCGGCGTAGGAGAGCGCGGCGGCGGCGCTGGCGACGCCGGCGATCAGGAATGACAGGGAGACGCCTGGCCCGGCCTGGGTCGCAGCGACGACGCCGGTGAGCACGAAGATGCCGACGCCGATCAGGCCCCCGAGGCCGATCCCCGTGAGCTGCCACACGCCCAGCACGCGGCGGAACCCGCCCGGCCGGTCGGCTTCGGCTTGCAGCGATTCGATCGATTTTGCGCGCAGCAGCGAGGAGGGAAACTTCATCCATAGGCCCATGGGCGGGCGTGTCCGCCACGACGTCCATAGGCGATCCGGCCGGCGCTGTCATGGCGCGCCAGAGGGACGCAGAAATGAAAAGAGCGGTCTCATGAAGACCGCTCTCTCGTTTCGTCGAAGCGACGCGGACTATTTTTTCGCGGCTTCGAGATGAGTCAGCGCCTCTTCGGCGTGCTTGGCCCCGACGTCGGCGTGATTCTGCTTGCCGTGGTCGATGGCCATTTCGAGATGCGACACGCCTTGTTTGGTGTGCTCGTTCGGCTTCTCGGCCTGAGCCGCCTTGGCGTGTTTCAGCGCTTCTTCCGCATGCATGGTCAGCGCGTCCGCCTTTCCTGCCTTGCCTTCGCTGATCGCCTGCTTGGTGTGGGTGATCGCCTCGCCCAGATGGTCTTCCGCGTAGGCCAGTCGTGGCGCGAAGAAGGCTGCGATGGATAGAGCCAGCGCGGTTGCGAAGATTCTGCGATTCATGGGCGTCTCCTCAATGCTTCGCCGCATGACGATAAATATGGTCGCCTTCGCTCAAGTATCGAGGGTCTATATCCTTCTTGCCAACGCCAGACGCCGCAGCTTCCGCTTCGCGGCGACATCACTGGCGGTCGGCGGCGAAAAGCTCGCAGCTCTCCCCAAACTCGGCCAGCCCGCCTTCAAGGAAGGAGGCGAGAAGCGGGACGCCGAGCAGATAAGCCGATGTGGAGCCCTCGTGCCGGGCTCGCGCTTGCGTGACAGCCTCGTTCCATTCGCTCGCGGCGAAATCGCCGCGGCCCACCCACATCAACGCAACCAGTTCGACCTGCTCGTCGATGTCCATCGACTCGATGAAGGAGGACACCTCATCGCGCGTGGTGGAGAACGCGTCCTCCGTCAAGACGCTGACGAAACCGTCGTCAGTGGCGTTTGAGGCGTCCGCCTCGACGCCCTCATCTTCGCTTTCGAGTTCGCGAGCCTTGACGACAACGAAACAGACTTTGTCCGTGTTGATGGTTGGCATCTTGTGGCGCTCCCGTTCGTAAAACCGCTTGACCTTCGCCCTTGTCGCTGAAGGCGACCCTTTGCATATATTCCTCCAAGGCGAGATTTTTACCCAAGTCGACGCCGTCTTTTCTGGAGCAGGACATGCGTGTCGGCGCGCCGAGGGAAACGAAGGACAATGAATATCGCGTTGGGCTGACGCCCTCATCGGTCGCCGAACTCGCGCATGCGGGACATGACGTCTTCATCGAGCGGGGCGCAGGCGAAGGCGCGGATCTCTCCGATTCGGATTATTCAGCGGCGGGAGCGACGCTCGTGGACGGTCCCGAGGCGCTCTTCGCCCGGGCGCAACTCATCGTGAAGGTGAAGGAGCCACAATCGCGGGAGATCGCCTATCTGCGCCCCGACCACGTGCTCTTCACCTATTTCCACCTCGCCGCCGACGCCGAGCTCACGCGCGAACTCATGGCGAGCGGCGCCCATTGCATCGCCTATGAAACAGTGACGGCGCCCGGCGGGGGACTGCCCCTGCTCGCGCCGATGTCGGAAATCGCTGGGCGTCTCGCGACGCAGGTCGGCGCGCATTTCCTCGAGAAGCAGGCGGGCGGCCGCGGCGTTCTGCTGGCGGGCGCGCCGGGCGTGCCGCCCGCGGAAGTCCTCGTTCTCGGCGCGGGCAGCGTCGGCGTGCAGGCGACGGCGATCGCGCTCGGGATGGGCGCGAGCGTGCTTGTCGCCGACCGCAACCCTGAGGCGCTTCGGCGTCTCGAGACGCGCTTCGGTTTCGCGGCGCGCACCATTTATTCGACGCGCGCCGCGATCGCCGAGTCGGTGAAGCGCGCCGACCTCGTCATATGCGCGGCGCTGGCGCCGGGAGCCAAGGCGCCGATCCTGATCACGCGGGACATGCTGTCGACCATGAAGCGGGGCGCCGTGATCGTCGATGTCGCGATCGATCAGGGCGGATGCTGCGAGACGTCGAGACCGACGAGCCATTCCGATCCGACCTATGTGGTCGACGGGGTGGTGCATTACTGCGTCACCAACATGCCGGGCATCACGCCGCGCACGTCGACTTTCGCACTCAATAACGCCACCTTGCCGTTTGTCCTGGCCCTCGCCAACAAGGGCTGGCGTCGCGCAGTCGAGGAGGATCCGCATCTTCGGGCCGGGCTGGAGATTTCTGGCGGACGCATTCTGTCGCCGCCGGTCGCCGCCGTCCACGGTCTGCCGCTGTCGTCGAACCATAATGTGCTGGACAGCGCCGGCGCCGCATAGAGCCGTCGTACTGCGAGCTTTGGACCATGCGACCTTTTGCCGAATCGACGCAGGCGGCCGCTCCGACCCGCGCCGGATGCGCGATATTGCATTGTAATAATTCGAGCTTATGTCGGCGGGGCGCCTCTTCTCGCGCGAGGCCGGTAGAGCTTTTCTCGTTAACGCGCAATTGTTAGACCAGAGCGACGCGGCGGTTGTGGAGCGGCGCGCCCCCATTATTCAAAACAGACAGGTTTAGGGCATGAGCGCGAATCAGGACCAAGACCCCGCCGCCAGCCGGAAACGAGGGGTCACGGCGGAAAAGGTCTCCGCGCTCGGCAAGTCCGAAACGCCGGCGAAGCCGGCCCGCAAGGCCAAGAAAAAGGCTGCGGCGAAAAAGCCTTCCGCGCCCGGCGCCGCCAAACAAAAGGCGGCCCCCAGCGCTCCCAAACAAACGGTCGCGCCCGCATTGACCAAGGCGGCAGGCGCGCCCGCGCCGCTTCCCAATCTGGAGAAATTCGCCCGGCTCGATGTCGAAGCGCTCGCCGACAACATGGCGCAGCTCGTCGACCAGGGGCGTAAGGCGCTGGCCGCGGCGATTGGCGGCGTCAATCCGGACGAGGCGCGCAGCGAACTCGCCGCGAATGTCGCTGACGCGACCAAGACGCTTGGCGCCGTCGCCGAATATTGGCTGTCGAAACCCGAGCGCGCCGCGGCCGCGCAGGCGGATCTTTACAGCGGATTGAGCGAGATCTGGCGTCAGACGCTGCGCCGCTATGGCGGCGAGGACGTTGCCCCGATCGTTCCCTCGGATCTCGGCGACAAGCGGTTCGCCGGGCCCGAATGGAACGAGCATCCCTTCTTCGACTGGCTGCGGCAGTCCTATCTGCTCGCGTCGCGCTGGGCCGGCGACATGGTCGAGAGAGCCGAAGGGCTCGATCCGCAGACAAAGGCCAGGGCCGCCTTTTACACGCGGCTGATCTCGAGCGCAGTCTCGCCATCGAATTTCGTGCCGACCAATCCCGAACTGTTGCGTGCGACGATCGACGCAAAGGGCGAAAATCTGGTCCGCGGCCTGAAAATGCTCGCGGAAGACATCTCCGCCGGCGGCGGCGTGCTGAAGATCCGGCAGAGCGCCGACCGCAAATTCGAACTCGGCGTCGATCTGGCGAATACGCCCGGCAAGGTGGTCTGGCGCAACGATGTGATGGAGCTCATTCAATATGAGCCGACGACGGCGGAGGTCTATGCGCGGCCGCTGCTGCTCACGCCGCCCTGGATCAACAAGTTCTATGTGCTCGATCTCAACGCCGAAAAAAGCTTCGTGCGCTGGGCCGTCGAGCAGGGTTTCACCGTCTTCATCATCTCCTGGATCAATCCCGACGAGACCAAGGCCGAGAAGGGTTTCGAGGCCTACATGCACGAAGGCGTGCTGACCGCGCTCGACGTGATCGAAAAGGCGACGGGCGAACGCAAGGTGGCGGCGGCGGGCTATTGCGTCGGCGGCACGCTGCTCGCGCTGACGCTCGCCTATATGGCCGCGACCGGCGACGATCGCATCGACAGCGTCACCTTCTTTGCGACGCAGGTCGATTTTTCGGACGCCGGCGATCTGCAGATCTTCGTTGACGAGGCGCGGCTCGCGGCGCTCGATGAAAGCATGGCGCGCACCGGCTATCTCGAAGGCTACAAGATGGCGAACGCCTTCAACATGCTTCGGCCAAACGAACTCATCTGGAATTACGTCGTCAATAATTACATGAAGGGAGTCGAGCCAGCGGCTTTCGATCTCCTGTATTGGAATTCCGACTCGACGCGCATCCCGCGCGCCAATCATTCCTTCTACCTGCGCAGCTGCTATCTCGAAAATCGCCTCGCGCGCGGCGAGATGGTCATCGACGGCGTGCGACTGAACCTGCGTCAGGTCAAAATTCCGGTCTTTGAGATCGCGACCAAGGAAGATCATATCGCGCCGGCGCCGTCCGTATTTCGCGGCGCAAAGTTCTTCGGCGGCGACGTGACCTTCGTGCTGGGCGGCTCGGGCCACATCGCCGGGATCATCAACCCGCCCTCCAAGGACAAATATCAGTATTGGACGGGCGGGCCGGCGAAGGGCGCTTTCGAGGACTGGATGAAGAAGGCGAAGGAGACGAAGGGCTCCTGGTGGCCGCACTGGCTTGCCTGGATGACGGCGCAGGCGCCGAAAAAAGTCCCCGCGCGGCAGCCCGGCGGCGGCAAGCTCAAGATCGTCTGCGACGCTCCCGGCGAATATGTGCGGGTGAGGGGCTAGGCGCGGGCGGCGCCCCAGCCGGGCGTCGCCGTTTTCGATTCACGAGGTGTCGCCGCAAGCCGGGGACAAACCGATCAGATCACCCTGGAAGAACCCCGATCCGCTCCAGGAACCAGTAGACGCCCGCAATCGCGATCAGCGCCGAGACCACATAGACGAGCTTCTCGCTGCGCCTGCCGCCCGTCTGCCTGTCGATCAGGAACAGGATCGGCATCACCGCGAAGACGATGGCGATCTGACCCAGTTCGACGCCGATGTTGAACGCCGCGAGCGCGGGCACGACCCCGCCCTGCGGGACGCCCATCTCCGTCAGCGCCGAGGCGAAGCCGAAACCATGGATGAAGCCGAACAGGAAAGTATTGCGCCACCGGTTGTCGACGTCGCGCGAGAAATAATTCTCCACGGCGACGAAAACGATCGAGGCGGCGATCAGCGCTTCGACCAATGTCGAGGGCAGGGTGAAGATGTTGAGCGCCGCCAGCGACAGCGTGATCGAATGCGAAATGGTGAAGGCGGTGACGATCTTGACGACCGGCCAGATGCGCGTCGCCCAGAGGATGAGGGCGAACAGGAAGCACAGATGATCGTAGCCGGTGACGATGTGCTCGACGCCGGCCTTGAGGAACTTCCACATCAGCTGAGCGGTCGTTTCCATGGGCTTTGAAAGGTCGAGCGGCGGATCCTCCGGATAGAGCATGGTCTCGCCGGCGTTTTCGGTTCCCTCGAGCGTGACCAGATGCTTTCCCTTCGCGCCCTGGGCGGCGAGAAGCTTCGTCGCGTCGTAGAAGAGCGTGCCGGTCGTTCCGCCGCAATCGAAGCGAACGATGATCAGGGCGCTGTCCTGATTGGTGGGGTCCTCGCCGGATTTGACGACATTGGCGACGCAGGCGCGGCCGCTCGCATCGCGCATCGCGACGCGCTTTTCGACGAATCTGCCGATCTCCGCTTCGAGCGCGCCAGGCGCCGAGAGGTCGACGCCTGCGCGTTCGCCCATCGTCTCCTGAAACATGCGTTCGAGATCAGTGGCGAGAAAGCCGACGTCGACGGCGTAGACGCGATTGTCCTTGGGGACGATCTTGCCGGTCGAAATATCCGGCGTGTGCGCCAGAGCCGGGGCCGCGAGACCGATGCAAAACAAGATCACGGCGGCAATTATCCTGAACACCCCGGTCATACGCGCTCCCCCTGTTCGTGGCCGCGCAACATGCCAAACGAGGCTGCGGCGGACAAGACAGCGCAAGCGGCGGCGTTCAATTCACGCGCCCGCTCTATTCAGGGTCTCAGTTTGACGTCGCGGCCGAGCCGCGCCGCTCGCGTTCTACCGCGAGCAGCCGTCCTTTGATCGGCCGGCCGCTGGCGCCTCGCGTCAGGACGGGAGCCGGGCGCTCTCGCGGCCCGCCGCGCACGGCTTCCTTTCGGCGGCCATGCCGGCCATTGCCGCCGCGCGGTGGGGCCTGACGCCGGGGGCGCTTCCCTCGACGCCCTTTGCGAGGTCGTTTTCGCCCTCCTCTGTCGACCAGCGCGTTTCTCCGCGCGAGGGCCGGAGCGTCGCGAACGTCATGCTGGCGCCAACGCCGAGAAGGCCGGCCACAAGCGCGTTATCCCGGAGGAAGCCGAGAATGCCTTGGCGTGTGGCTGCGCGCCTGTCTTTCCTGGGGCGGCCGCGCAAGCCGGGGCGCCGCCGGCTGCGCCACTCGGACTCATCCTCCAGACGTAAGGCCCGCCGATCCATCTCGCGTTCGGTAGAGCCTGAAAACAAGCGCCTCGCGAGCAGTCCCGCCAGCGCCACGCCCGCCAATGCGGCGGGCAGCGGGTTCTCGCGCAGCTTTCCGCTCACGCCGCGCGCAAATCTGGCTGCGCCGGCCTCCAACCTCGCTTTCAGCCGGCCGAAAATCTTGGAAGGCGACATGCTGCCGCGGAGTTCTTCGATCGAGTCCGCAAGCTCGGCGCGAATCCTCTCGGCTTCACTCTCAAGCTGCTCGGCGCGTTGCTTCATCTCTCATCCCCATCTGTTCCTTCGCGAGGGCCATGTCGCGGTTGAGTTCGTCCAGGGTTTTCTGCGGCTTCAACTGTGAGAGTTTCATCCGCCTGCGGCCGATGACGGTGAGAAGAAATCCGACGATGAGGGCGCCGCCGCCGAACATGGCGAGCGCCCAATGTGCGGCGACGCCGGCCGCGACGGTTGCCGCGGCCCCGGCTCCAAGCAGCAGCACGAGACCCGGAATGACGAGCGTCGCGCCAATGATCATCATCCTGACGCCGCCGGAGAGCGCCTCCAGATTTTCACTCATTTCGGCGCGCGCGAGGTTCGCCTCGGTCCGCAGCAAGGTCGATGCCTGCCGTATGATGTCCGCTGCAACCTCGGGAATCGTGCGAAAATTATCCATTCCGCTTCTCCACCGGGTATCGTGCGATTAAGAGAAGATTGCGAAAAGCGCGCCGCCTGCTGTGGCGCCGCCTTCGCCTTCACCCGCGTTCTTCGGCGCGTCTTCCGTCGAACCTCTCATTCGCCGGGTTGTTCCAACCTCAAGAGCGTTCGTTTGAGGTCTTCGGCATGAAAATCTCGACCTGTCGCGCGGCCTCAGCCCGGCTCCTGGAGCGCGGACCGAACGAGTTCTCGCGAAGCCGAAATTTGAAAGAGGCTTGAACGAGGCCTGGCGCCGCAACCCCTGCACAGGAAGGTTCGCGAGAGCCGCAGCGATTTTTGGGGATGGTGGGGGAAGTAGAAGTTAACTTCCGCGTTAGAAATAGCCGCTTAGTAAAAGGTGCGCCCAAAAATGGCGCTTTGATCCAAAAAGGCTTTTTGGAGCGTTGGGCGCACCTTTCGGCCATCGCCAAACGCCGTAATTCGGAGTCGTCATTCCGACGCGCGACAGCGCAAAATTGGTCGGCGTCCTCCTCGACGCCTACCGTGCAATAGGCGTTGAGCATCTTTATTTCGTCGACGCTCGCTGCACAGACAGTACGCCCAAGCTGCTCCGAGCCAATGGCGCGGCCTGCGTAAGCGTCACGCCGGTCGGCGCTCAGTACCCGCTGCGCCGGCGGTGCCTAACACTCGCGTCTCGAAGATCATGAATTCTCCGTGCTGGCCCTGATGCAGCGGCTCGCGACCATCGACGCGAAGCGCTCGATCAGGCTGGCAGAGCTCCTTTCGATTTCGCCCTGGAGTAGACGTTAACGAACGCCGCCAGCGAGCGACTCACTCCACTGCGAAACGATCTTGCCCGGCGCACCGCTGATATGAGAATATATCCTTTGGCATTTTTTCGTCTCTTGGCTTGTTTCCTATGCTCTTTATCGGCTCAATAGATATGAGTGAAATTGAGACGACCGGCTAGAAGCAACCCGACAGATAAGCAGGGCCACGTCCTTCGGAACTCACCAGACGCGCTTGAATTATTCCGACAGCGCGACGGGCGGAGTCTCGCTGTTGACCATAACTTGTTGCTTGTCGGTTCCGCGGATGATGGTCACCACTTGCCAGGCTCGCGGCCCCTGGATCGCCAATAGGTTTTTTACGTCATAAACTATCTTATCGCCCGTGCACTCGAAGCTTAGCACAACGAGCACGCCTTCGTCGTTCGCTGGATCTTCGCCTGACTGCTCGACTTTGCTCGTGCAGGCGCGCTGACGCTCATCGCGCATTTCTATCCGACTTGCTAGAAATAGGCCGATCTCGCGCTCGAGAACACCAGGTTGCGACAGATCTACGCGGGGTTGCTCGCGACTACCGTTTCGAAACATCTGTTCGACGTCCGTCGCGGCAATCCTTACTTCGATGACGTAGCGGTTTGGGCTCACGTGGATTTCTGCGGCCGAGATATTGGCCTGAATGAACGAATCCGACGCTAGCGATCGAGAGACTAGAAATTCGAGTGCCCCCGCGGCAAGGGCCACGACGAGGCAGAAATAAGCTCGACGGCGGGTCATTGGAGAGCCAAATCCACGACTTGGCGGGTAGGAATTTTGCTGTTATTTATCTTACTTGTCTCATTTATGTCAATTCGACCGGCGGACTTTCGTGGAAGATGTCCTTTGAGCGATGAGAGGACCTCGAGATAGGGACGCTTGCAATGTGGAGCGAACAGGCGTGGGTGCTGGTTGTCGCAACCTGGATTGCGATCGTAGTCGGGGGAATCGCGTTTGCCTTCATCGAACAACGAAAGCGCACGCGAAAGTAAGCCCGAGCCTGCACGATATTTAATTGAGCTCGCGGCCCCTTAACTTCTCTGCTCGCAGCTGAGGATTTTTCGCATGGCTCGCGCTCCCATTGCCGCACCGATCGCCAACGCTCTCATCGTGTCCATCATCATCGCTGTGATTCTGGGCGGCGCGTTGGTGCTGATTCAGCAATAAGGCAGTCGCGACGAGACAGACCCGCGCGTGCGACCGGGGCCGGTCAGTTCCAGAATTTCACGCTGAAGAGGCCGAGGCTCGCCTCGCCAACGCGATCGTTTCGAACGGTGTCGTAAGGCCTGCGGATATAAGTGTCCTGCAATCCAACCCTGATGTCGTCCCAACGGCCCTGATAACCCAAGCGCAACTCGACGGCGTTTCCGGCCGGCGGGGAGGCGGATGGCGTCGCTCTACACCCCGGGCCGCGAACCGCGAGCGGCTGGCGATCGGCGCCGGCGACAAGCTCGAAACGCGAACGTCTATGGGCGCACCTTCAGGGGAATTTGGGCGCACCTTGAAAAAGGATCATTAAATACAATTAGATACGAAGTGGATTTTTGGTGGGGGAAGTAGGACTCGAACCTACGAAGGCTTAGCCAGCGGATTTACAGTCCGCCCCCTTTGCCGCTCGGGACATTCCCCCATCGTCCCGCGAGCGAGACGCGGCCGCGTGCGGCCGATGAAGCGGCATATGCGGCCCCTGCCGCTCAGTGTCAACCTTAAACTCCCCCGCCGGCTCCGAGGGGGCTCCTGGACCCGTGCGCGCGTCCAAATTGCGTCGCGATCGGCTCAAGCAGAGCGCGCGGCGCTCAGCTGGATGATCAGCTGGATGAATCGAGGGCCGGCGCAGCGGACGACAGTTGGGCCAGCTCGGCGTCCGAGAACAGTCGCGAGCGCGTCAGAAATCGCAGGCCGGTGCCGTTGTCGAGGGAAAACATACCGCCCTGGCCCGGCACCACGTCGATGACGAGCTGCGTGTGCTTCCAATAGTCGAATTGCGCCGCCCCTATGTAGAAGGGCGCCCCGCCAATCTCGCCGAGCAGCACGTCGCCGTCGCCGACCAGAAATTCCGCGCGCGGATAGCACATCGGCGCGGAGCCGTCGCAGCAGCCGCCCGACTGATGGAAGAGGAGGTCGCCATGTTCGCGGCGCAGACGCTCGACGAGATCGAGCGCCGCGGGCGTGGCGAGGACTCTCACGGGACGGTCTTCGGTCAATGCTCGGCATCCCTCGGCTGTCATTCCCGACGCGCGATGAACGCGCGATCGGGAATCCAGACTAAGTCCTACCCGCGGGTTCCCTCTGGATTCCCGGTCAGGCCTTCGGCCCGCCGGGAATGACAGTCAAAGATCCCGCTGGGAATCCCCCGGCTAAAAGAACCCGAGCTTCTTCTCGCTGTAGCTCACCAGCATGTTCTTCGTCTGCTGATAGTGATCGAGCATCATCCGGTGATTCTCACGGCCGATGCCGGACTGTTTGTAGCCGCCGAAGGCCGCATGCGCGGGATAGGCGTGATAGCAGTTCACCCAGACTCGTCCGGCCTGGATGGCGCGGCCGAACCGGTAGCATCGGTTGGCCTCGCGGCTCCAGACGCCGGCGCCGAGGCCATAGAGCGTGTCATTGGCGATGGCGAGCGCCTCCTCGTCGTCCTTGAAGGTCGTCACCGACACAACCGGACCGAAGATCTCCTCCTGGAAGACGCGCATGCGATTGTGGCCCTTAAGGACCGTCGGCTTCACGTAGAAGCCGCCGGCGAGTTCGCCCGCGAGCGAATTGCGCTCGCCGCCGGCGAGCACCTGCGCGCCCTCCTGCCTGCCGATGTCGATGTAGCTCAGGATCTTCTCGAGCTGTTCGGAGGAGGCCTGCGCGCCGATCATCGTCTCCGGGTCGAGCGGGTTGCCCTGCTTGATCTCGCCGACGCGCTTCAGGGCGCGCTCCATGAAGCGGTCGTAGATCTTCTCATGCACGAGCGCGCGGCTCGGGCAGGTGCAGACCTCGCCCTGGTTGAGCGCGAACATGACGAAGCCTTCGACTGCCTTGTCGAGATAGTCGTCGTCCTCGCGCGCGACGTCCTCGAAGAAGATGTTCGGCGACTTGCCGCCGAGCTCCAGCGTCACCGGAATGAGATTCTGGCTGGCGTATTGCATGATGAGCCGGCCGGTCGTCGTCTCGCCGGTGAAGGCGATCTTGGCGATGCGGCTCGATGAGGCGAGCGGCTTGCCGGCCTCCAGCCCGAAGCCGTTGACGATGTTGAGCACGCCCTTTGGGAAGAGTTCGCCGACAAGCTCCGCCCAGACGAGAATGCTCGCGGGCGTCTGTTCCGCCGGCTTGATGACGACGCAATTGCCCGCGGCGAGCGCGGGGGCGAGCTTCCACGCCGCCATCAGCAGCGGGAAATTCCAAGGGATGATCTGGCCGACGACGCCGAGCGGCTCATGGAAATGATAGGCGATGGTGTCGTGATCGATTTCCGAGATGCCGCCTTCCTGGGCGCGGATGGCGCCGGCGAAATAGCGGAAGTGATCGATTGCGAGCGGAACGTCGGCGGCGGTCGTCTCGCGGATCGGTTTGCCATTGTCCCAGGTCTCGGCGGCGGCGAGCAAACCGAGATTGGCCTCCATCACATCGGCGACGCGGTTGAGGATCACGGCGCGCTCCGCCGGGCTCATTCTGCCCCACGCGTCTTTGGCGGCGTGGGCGGCGTCGAGCGCCGCTTCGACGTCATCCTTGTCGGAGCGCGCGATCTCGCAGACCTTCTGGCCGGTGACCGGGGAGATGTTGTCGAAGACGCGTCCAGACTTCGCGGCCTTCCATTCGCCATTGATGAAATTGCCATACCGCGGCTTGAACGGCGGTTTGAGCGCGGCGAAAGTCTCGTGCTTGGTCATGGGGCGTTCCTCGCATTGCCGCCGGCGGCGGCGTTTTTTTGAGAGAAGGTAGTTGGAGCGCCGCGTTACGCCAAGTGCTCTGCGCCGGCGCGACCCTGAGCGCGACTAGTCGAGACACGCCCTCGCCAGCGCCTGAAAGGCGCGGGCGCGATGCGACAGCGCCTGCGAGCCGTCGCCGGGCAGGGCGTGTTTTTCGGCCGACATCATCTCGCCGAAGGTCTTGTCGAGCCCGTCAGGCCTGAAGATCGGATCATAGCCGAAGCCCTTCTCGCCCTTGGGCGGAAAGACCAGAACGCCGTCGACGCGGCCCTCGAACGCTTCGATATGGCCGTCGGGCCAGACGACGGCGAGCGCGCAGGCGAAATGCGCGCGATAGGGCGCCTCGGCGCCGCGCGTTTGAAGCTCGCGTTCGACGCGGGCGCAGGCCGCCTTGAAGTCGCGGTCCTCGCCCGCCCAGCGCGCCGAATAGACGCCGGGCGCGCCGTCGAGCGCGTCGACGCAAAGACCGGAGTCGTCCGCGAAGGCGGGAAACCCCGAGGCCATGGCGGCGGCGCGGGCCTTCAGGAGCGCATTGCCGGCGAAGGTTTCCTCGGTCTCCTCAGGCTCCTCGAGGCCGAGTTCGCCCACAGAGACCGCCTCGACGCCATGCGGCTCCAGCAACTGCCTGAGCTCCCAGAGCTTTCCAGGGTTATGCGTCGCGATGACGAGCTTGCCGGCAATTTTACGCGAACCCATCTGACCTTCCTCCGCTGCGCCCCTTTTTACGCGGGGCGGGCGTCGCCATAGCGCAGAATTCTTCACAACTTGGCGCGATTCGTCCCCAGATCGCCGGAATGGCGCCTTTCGGCCTTGGACGGCGGGACGGAAGGCGCTACAAAGTTACATCTTGGCGCGGTTAACCCCGCCTTTACTATGCTTGGCAACGATTGAGGAGCCGCCAAGACGGCTCCGGGAGGCGCCAAGCCCGAGGCGGCGACGTTGGCCGCCCATTTGATCCCGGAATGCAAGGGACGAAATGACAACGATCCTCATTGCCGACGACGATCCGGTTCAGCGTCGTCTCCTGGAAGCTATGACGCGGCGTTTTGGTTATGAGGCCGAGACCGTCGAAAGCGGCGAACAGGCGATCGCCCGACTGACGCAGCCGGGCGCCAAGCCCATCGCGCTGTTGATTCTGGATCTGGTCATGCCCGACCTCGACGGCATGGGCGTGCTCACCCGCATGCGCGACATGAAGCTCGCGACGCCGGTGATCGTGCAGACCGCCCATGGATCGATCGAGACGGTCATCTCGGCGATGCGCGCCGGCGCCCATGACTTCGTCGTGAAGCCGGTCGGCGCCGAGCGCCTGCAGATTTCCATCAAGAATGCGCTCTCCGCCGACGCGCTCGCCGACGAAGTGCGCCGCATCAACCGTCGGGCGCAAGGCGCGCTGAACTTCAAAGACCTCGTCTCGCGCAGCGACGACATGGCGCGCGTCATCAGACTGGGACAGCGCGCGGCGCATTCCTCCATTCCGGTGCTGCTCGAAGGCGAGTCGGGCGTCGGCAAGGAGATCGTGGCGCGCGCCATCCAGGGCGCGTCGGATCGCAAGGGCAAGCCCTTCGTCACCGTTAACTGCGGTGCGCTGCCGGCCAATCTCGTCGAATCGATTCTCTTTGGCCACGAGAAGGGCGCTTTCACCGGCGCTACGGAGAAGCACACCGGCAAATTCCTCGAAGCCAACGGGGGCACGCTGTTCCTCGACGAGATCGGCGAATTGCCGCTCGACATCCAGGTGAAGCTGCTGCGCGCGCTGCAGGAGGGCGAAATCGATCCCGTCGGCGCGAAGCGCCCGATCCGCGTCGATATACGATTGATCTCGGCGACCAATCAAAACCTCATCGACCTCGTCAAGCGCGGACTGTTTCGCGAGGACCTTTTCTATCGGCTCAACGTCTTCCCGATCAACATTCCGCCGCTGCGCGGGCGCCGCGAGGACGTGCCCGATCTCGCCAGGCGCTTCGCGGCGCGCTTCGCCGCGGAGGAAGGCCGCAACATTCGCGGCTTGACGCCGGAGGCGCTGTCGCTGCTGACAAGCTATGACTGGCCGGGCAACGTTCGCCAGTTGGAGAACGCCGTGTTTCGCGCCGTGGTGCTCGCCGACGGCGACGAACTGACGGTGGCCGAATTTCCGCAGATCGCCGCCCATGTCGAAGGCTATGAAGTGCGTGTGCCGCCTGCGCCCGCGCCGGGCGCCGCCGGAGCCGCGCCGCGCGATCGCGAGATCGTGCGGGTTGAAATCCGCGATCCCAATGTGATGCCGCTGCTCGCGGCGAACGGCGAAATGCGCACGCTGGAAGACCTCGAGGCCGCGACGATCCGCTTCGCCCTGACGCATTACCGCGGCCAAATGTCGGAGATCGCGCGTCGGCTCGGGATCGGCCGCTCGACGCTTTATCGCAAGATGAAGGAATACGGGCTCGAGGAAGAGTCCGAGAGCGAACCTGAGCCTTCCGGAACGCTGGTCGCTTAGCGGGGAGCTAACGCGCCTCTATCCTGTGCGAGGGCTTCATGACTTTGTTCGACATTGAAGCGACGACGATCGACGGCGCCAAGAAGAAGATCGGCGATTACGCCGGCAACGTCATGTTGATCGTCAATGTCGCCAGCCGATGCGGCTTCACGCCGCAATATGCTGGTCTCGAAGCGCTCCATCGCAGATTCGCCGATCGAAATTTCGTCGTTCTGGGGTTTCCCTGCAATCAGTTCGGCGCGCAGGAGCCGGGCTCCGAGAAGGAGATCGCCGCCTTCTGTTCAGCGAATTACGGCGTCACCTTTCCGATGTTCGCCAAGATCGACGTCAATGGCGAGAACGCGCATCCGCTCTATCGCCTGCTCAAGCGGGAGGCGCCCGGAATCCTCGGATCTGAAGCGATCAAGTGGAATTTCACCAAGTTCCTCGTCGACCGCGAGGGACATGTCGTGAAGCGCTATGCGCCGACCGACACGCCGGATGAGATCGGCAAAGACGTCGAGGCGCTGTTGTGACCGCCATCGATGTGCGCAGGATCGACGACGGCGATCCGCTCGTCTTCAAAGTGACGGTGCGCGATCAGGGAAGCGAGACGCAGCATCGCGTCACGCTCTCACGAAAGGATCTACAGCGCCTCAGCGGCGGCGTTGACTCTGAAAGCTTAATCGATGCGGCCTTTCGCTTTCTTCTCGAGCGCGAACCGAAGGAGAGCATTCTCGCGCGCTTCGACGTCAGCGTCATCACCCGCTATTTTCCCGATTTCGAGCGGAAGCTGCCGCGCTATCTCTCGTGAAGGGCGCAATGTCATTCCCCACAGGCGAAAGGCCTGATCGGGAATCCAGAGCAACAGCACGCATGCAGAATTGCCGCTAGTAGATTCCCCATCGCTTCGCTTTAGGCGAAGCGTCGGGAATGACAGTTGGTGCGAACTCCGCCCTTCGTGCGCGTCGTGAATAAGGGGGAAAGCTTTACTCAGAACGCGGCGCGGAGTCTCAGGCCGAAGACGTTGATCGGCCCGCGGGCGCTGTTATGCGCGGGATTGACCAGCAGCTGATAGTCGAACGTCGCGTCAATATTCTTGCCGAAACCGATCTTGTAATAGGCTTCCATATTCTTCTCGCCGGCATAGGACAGCGCGCCGTCGCCGATGTAGACGCTGGTTCCGCCGAGTCCGAAATAGCGCACGCGGTCGCCATGCAGGCCGCTCAAGGCGCCGGCGAGTCCGATCTCGTCGTCGTCGCGTCCCCACCAGGCTCCGCCGGCGACGACGCCCATCGAAAGCTGCCGATCGATGTCCGTGTAATCGACGGTTTCATAGCGTCCGTCGGCCATGCTGGCGCGCAGGAAGAAGCCGAGATGCGGCGCAAGCTGCTGCCGGATGTTTATGCCGCCGCCTGTCTTCACGGCGCGACCCCGCGCAGTATCGACGCGCGGCGGGAATTCGCCGCTGAGATAGGCGCAACGGATCACGTCGTCGATCTTGCTAATGCGACCATTATCGCCATAAGCGAGGAATTTGACCGCGCCAGGCTGATCGAAGAGATCATAGCGCGCCTCAAATTCGGCGACGCTCATGAACTGGCGAAACAGCTGCGGTTCGATTTCGAGACCATTCGGAACCGTGGAGAGCTGAAACACGCCGCCGCGCGCCGTCCACCAGTCCTGCTTCCACTCGACGGCAAGTCCGTAGGTATAGCCCCAGGCGTCCGCCGCATAGTCGAAGGCGCCCATGTCGTTGAAGGCGAAATTGAGAAAGCCGGTGGTCGGATCATGCGCATAGACGTTGTCGTCAAAGACGTCGGGCACGGCGAATTTTCCCAGCGTAATGACGACGCGGTCCTTGTCGACCCTGCCTGAAATCTGATTTTGCGTCGATTCCAGCACCTCGCTGCGAGAGCCAATGTCAGGATCTCCCCGTCGCTCGCCGCCGTTCAAACCGATGATCTGGCGCAGGAAGTAACGCTGGAAGCGCATATAGGGGGCCGTCCGGCCAACTTTGGCGACGGCGGCGTTCACATAAGCGCCGGCGCCGACGGAATTGGCGAGTCCATAGCCGGCGTCGATCTCGGGGTTGAGATAGACGGCGCCTCCCTCCCATAAGCGCAGGCCTAGAAAAAAATCCGTGGTGGAGCCGACATTAGCCTTGCTGCCGGACGGAAAGCTGTTCGCCCCGTTATAGAGCGCGCGAAACCGCGGATAGGCCTGAACGACATTGGTCGTCTGCGCGTGAACGCTGTAGCGTTCAGGCGCATCATGCGCGCCATTGTTTGCGTGATTTGCGGAATTCTGGCCATTGCCATGCGAATGCTGGCCATAGTGCAATTCGCCGGGAATTTCGTTCATCTCGCCAAAATGATAGTTCAAGCCAAAGCGTATGAGATGGTTCTCGTTGCGTGTGCGCGACGCATAAAGAAAGCCCGCGCCATTATCGAAAGCCTGAGTGTTCAGCGATTGATTGAGAAAGAGATATTCCGCCTTCGCCGACCAATTGTCGGCGAAGGCGTATTCGAAGCCCGCGCCGATCGCGTATTTCATTCGCGAGGATTGCGACCAGGGCGCATAGAAAATCGCGTTGGGTCCGCCGACGCCGAGCGTCAGAGTCGCCGGACCCCTTGCGCCGCCTGCCGCGACGCCGCCCGTCAGGTAGAAAAGCGCGCGCGCCCATGCGTAGCCGACGCGCCCGCGAATGCTCGCGAAGAAATTGGCGCTCGAATTCGACACAAGCGCAAAGACTGGCGGCGCCGGATAGGCGGGCGAAGCCAGATAGGCGCCCGTCGGTCCGCGCCTTCCGTCGAGAAGACTCAGGTCCGTCTCGAACCCCCAGACCCACGGCCCTTTTTGCCAATTGTAGCCGGCCTGCATGCCGACCGTGACGCCTGGGCGCGTCACGCCATTGGGATAAAGATCGAAGGCGGGCGAACCAAAGCCGCTCGTCGCTTGAAGCCGTTCGCCGGGGTGCAGCGGCATGCCGCCGCCGAGACTCGCGCCCAGATACAAGCCGGCCCAGTTGAACATCGGCGGCGACGCGTCCTCCGCCGCCCCGGTCGACGTCAGCGCGCAGAAGGCGAAGCCAAGAAGGAAGACGGAATAAGCGCGTGCGCCGCCGACCGTCGGCGCGCTATGACGGGCGGCGACGCTCGAACGCGGGCAGGATCGAGGCCTCTGCATGCGCGCACTCAGAACCTCGTGGCTGCGTTTCCGTTGAATAGACGATAGGCTTCGCCAAAACATCTCATAGGCCGCGCGAATCAACGCACGGCCAATAGTAAAACTCTGTGACAGATTTTCGCAGCGCTATTGGCGCAGTCCTTGCTACGAACTGGGAAAAAAGGGGCCGGCAGCCGCGGAAAACAAGCGGCGGCGCCGCTAAGAGGGAGTTCTCGCAATGGACTCACGCATGACGCAGTTCGATGAACTGGCTGGAGCGGACGGCCGCACCCGCGCCCCTTATCGAAAGCTTTCCCAATGGCTCGCGGAAACGCCGCCCGAACTCCTGGCCTCTCGGCGAGAGCAGGCGGAGCTGCTGTTTCGGCGCATCGGCATCACTTTCGCGGTCTACGGCGCGCAGGAGGCGACCGAGCGGCTGATTCCCTTTGACATCCTGCCGCGCATACTCGCGCGCAGCGAATGGGCCACGCTCGAAAGGGGGCTGATTCAGCGCGTCGCTGCGCTCAACGCCTTTCTTGCCGACATCTACGGCGCCGGCGAGATCTTGAAGGCCGGAGTCGTTCCCGCCGATCTCGTCTATCACAACCCCGCCTATTGCCCCGATATGGCCGGGCGGCGCGTGCCCTACGACATCTTCGTGCATATCGCCGGCGTTGATATCGTGCGCACCGACGATCAGGGCTTCTTCGTTCTCGAAGACAATGCGCGCACGCCCTCCGGCGTCTCCTATATGCTCGAAAACCGCGAAGTGATGATGCGGCTTTTCCCGGAACTGTTCGCGCTGCATCGCGTCGCGCCGATCGAGAACTATCCCGACGAACTGCTTGCGACCTTGCGCTCCGTCGCGCCGCCGCGCGCCAATGGCGATCCGACGATCGTCTTGATGACGCCCGGCCAGTATAATTCGGCCTTCTATGAACACTCGTTCCTCGCAGACAAGCTCGGCGTCGAACTCGTCGAAGGGCGCGATCTCTTCGTGCGCGACGACGTCGTATATATGCGCACGACCGAAGGCCCGCGCCGGGTCGACGTGATCTATCGGCGCATCGACGACGACTTCCTCGATCCGCTGTGCTTCCGGCCGGATTCGGCGCTTGGCGTCGCCGGACTGATGGGCGCCTATCATGCAGGCAATGTGACGCTGGCGAATGCAGTGGGCGCGGGCGCCGCCGACGACAAGGCGATGTATACCTACATGCCTGAGATCATTCAGTTTTACCTCGGAGAAGCGCCGATCTTGCAGAATGTTCCGACCTTCCGCTGCCGCGAGCAGGACGCGCTTGCCTATGTCCTCGATCGCCTCGAGGACCTGGTCGTCAAGGAAGTGAATGGCTCCGGCGGCTACGGCATGCTCGTCGGACCGCATGCGAGCAAAGCGCAGATCGAGGAATTTCGCGCGAAGCTCAAGGCGCACCCGCAAAACTTCATCGCTCAGCCGACGCTGGCGCTCTCGACATGCCCGATCGCCCTCGCGAGCGGCGTCGCGCCTCGCCACGTCGATCTGCGGCCCTTCGTGCTGCAAGGCGCGAATGGCGCGCGCGTCGTGCCGGGCGGCCTGACCCGTGTCGCCATGACCGAGAAATCGCTCGTCGTGAATTCGAGCCAGGGCGGCGGCACCAAGGACACCTGGGTGATCGACGACGCGTGGGGCGCCGAAGAGGCGATGGGGCAAGCGTGACAAGACGCTCGCAAACGCCGCGATGAACATCGATGATCCCCAAGCGAATTATAAACGGACGTGCTGATGCTTTCGCGCACCGCCGACAATCTGTACTGGCTCGCCCGCTACATGGAGCGCGCCGATTTCCTGGCGCGCGCCATTCAGGCGTCCCGGCGACTCGCCGCGCTGCCGAAAGCCTATGGCGGCGACGAAACCGAGTGGGAAAGCGTGCTGCTGTCGTCGGGCGCGGCGCTCGCCTTCGAAAACTCCCGACGGCCGGTCGATGAAGCCAATGTCATCGAATTCCTCACCTTCGCCCCGGAGAACCCGGGATCGATCCGCAACTGCCTCGAACAGGCCCGCGCCAATGCGCGCGCCGTCCGCACGGCGCTGACCATCGAAATGTGGGAGTCGATCAACGACGCCTATCTTGAGATGCGCGCGCTCGAGTCGCGCGGCGTCGTTCCCTGCGCGCAGGAATTGGCGCGCTTTCTCGAAGTCATCAAGCTGACCTCGCTGACCTATGACGGCGGCGCCTATCGCACCATGCTGCGCAATGACGCCTATTGGTTCTCGCGCGTCGGACTTTTCATCGAACGCGCCGACAACACGGCGCGCCTGCTCGACGTCAAATACCACGTGCTGCTGCCGGAAAAGGAAGTGGTTGGCGGTTCTCTCGATTATTTCCAGTGGTCGGCCATTCTGCGCGCGGTATCGGCGCATACCGCCTATCACTGGGTTTATCGCACCAGCATGAAGCCCTGGCTCGTCGCCGATCTGTTGATCCTCAGGCCGGAAATGCCGCGATCGCTCATTTCCTGCTACGAATCGATCGTGCGCAACCTCGACAATCTCGCCCGTGCGCATGGGCGTCAGGGCGCGGCGCAGCGCCACGCCCGCGGCGTTTACGGCAAACTCGAAAAGCTGAATATGGAGAGCGTCTTCCAGGGCGGACTGCACGAATTCGTGCAGGGCTTCATCGCCGAGAACAACCGGTTGGGCGCGCTCATTTCCGAGCAATATCTCTTCTGAGCGGAAACTGATGCGCATTCGCATACGGCATGAGACGACCTATCGCTATGCGGAGCCGGCGCGAACCGCCGTGCAGCATCTTCGCCTGACGCCGCGCAATCACGACGGGCAGCATGTCGTCAGCTGGCGCATCGACGTCGATCGCGATTGCCGGCTGGTTCAGTCGGAAGACGCCTTCGGCAATATGCTGCACCGCTTTTCGGTCGATGGGCCGATCGAGTCCATCTCGACGGTGGTCGAGGGGGAGGTCACGACCTTCGACATGTCCGGAGTCGTGTCAGGCGCCGTCGAGCGCTTTCCGCCGCTCCTCTACATGCGCGAGACGCCGCTGACGGCGCCGAGCGCCGCGATCCGCGCTTTCGCCCGCGAAACCACGTCGAAGGACAGCGGGACGCTCGCCAGGCTCCACGCGCTTCTTGGCGCGCTCTACGAGTCCTTCACATTCGACGCCGACGCCACCCATGCGGCGACGACGGCGGCGGAATGTTTCGAGCAGCGCAGGGGCGTGTGCCAGGATTTCGCGCATCTCTTCATCGCCTGCGCGCGCGAAATCGGGGCGCCGGCGCGCTATGTGAGCGGCTATTTCCTGCGCAACGACAGCGACGATCAGGTCGCCGGACATGCGTGGGCCGAGGCCTATGTCGAGGACCTCGGCTGGGTGGGCTTCGATCCCACGCATGGCGTCGCGCCGCACGAAAATCATGTGCGCGTCGCCGTGGCGCTCGACTATCTGGGCGCGGCGCCGATCCGTGGCGCGCACTCGGGCGGCTCGGGCGAAACGCTGGAGGTCAAAGTGCGCGTCGCGCAGGCGGCGGCTTTCAGCCAGTCGCAATCGCAGTCGCAATAATTGACCTCAAAGGCCGATCGATTGACCAAGCGCCGCGCTTTCGCGCGCATCGACATCGCTTCGCGCGCGCTCTCGTAAGCCCGTTCCGTCGCACGGCGCGAAGCGCAACCCGGATTGATCGTATTGGAAATCGCACTCGCCGTTCTGACCGAGCGCGGCGATGACGTTTTCCCAGACGCCTTTCCTGTCCCAGCGATGATAGCGGGTATAGGCGGTGTACCATTTGCCGAACTGAGGCGGCAGACTGCGCCAGGGCGAACCGGTGCGGATGACCCAGAACACCGCTTCGAGAAAGAGCCGATTGTCCCGCCCGCTGCAGCCGGGGTCGCCGGCTTTTCCGGGAAGAACCGGAGCGACGGCCTGCCAATGTTCTTCGGAAAGGTACTGCTCAATCAATTGATCCTCCGTCGCGGCGCGCGCGACGCCGACCCGGTCGCAGGCGCCTTTGACGTGAAAGGCCGACAAATGACTCTACCTCAGGTTGTAAATTATGGCAATACAACCTAGCTGGAGCGCGAGCCGCGGCCATGCGATATGTTGGACCCGGGTGGTTGCGAAACGCGCGCGCTTGCGACTTGCGCGCCCCTGTGGCACACAGTCGCCGAACGCGCCGTCGCCGCTTCTAGGCGTTTCGGGCGATCAAGCGCTGCAGTAGCTCAGTGGTAGAGCACTCCCTTGGTAAGGGAGAGGTCGAGAGTTCAATCCTCTCTTGCAGCACCATTGAATCTCATCGAGGCGTGGCGCGCGCGAAGCGGTCAATGTAAGGCCGGCGCCGAAGCCATCAACCTCAAACAATCTCTATTCAGCGCTCACGCCTTGCGCCGCGCGAGCCTACGCTCGTCTCACAGAAAACATGTATTGTAGAGAGGGCGCTCCCCCTCTCGACGAGGGGGAGCGAAATCTCTTATTCGGTCGCGCGGTGAATGGCGTCCTTGGCGTTCTTGGCGAGTTCCTTCGCCTTGTCGGCGCCGGCCTCCAGCACGTCGGAAATCGCTTCCTTGGCTTCGCCGAGCGCGGTCTGGCCTTTGCCCTTCAGCTCCTGCAACACGCCTTCGCCTTCGAGTTCCGGAGAGTCGACCGCCTTTCCGGCGACCTGCTTCGCGGAGCCTACCGTCTCATTGACGGCGCCACGGACCTTGTCATTGATCGAACCCATGAGAAACTCCTCCATCTGCTATCGATTGCCACGGTCAAGACCATCCAATAACTGCCGTGCCGTAGATATGTTCCGAGCAGCAGAAAGAACTGTTGCGCCTTTTGCGCCGTGCGCTTTCGCCGCTGCGCGCGCACGAATCCCCGATCGGCGCGAGCGGGACGCCGCGCCTAAATGGCCGCGCAGGATTGCTGTGTTGGGGACGCAGGCGCCGACGGCAGGCGAGAGGCCGTAAAAAGCAAATGTCTGACGACCGTCAGAGCACCGCGCTTAGCTCGGCGCGATCATCGCAAGTCGCAATTGCAGCGGATGCGGCGTCTACCGAACGCGGCGGCCTTCGCGCCGCCGAAACGCCCCGCCGGTGGTCGGATGGCGACAGCGCTGACGCTGGCGTAACTCGCTGCAGCAGGTCTCTAACGCCGCTGCAGCGGGCTACGCTCGATGGAGATCTGCGCCAGTATGCAGCGCGGCGGCGATCGTCTTCACTGCTCCAGCCGACATCGCGACGAGAGTGCGTTCGTTCTGTTGCGGGCGGAAAAGGCTGGTCCGCCGATGTCTTTAGGAGAGGATCGCGCTCAAGCGAGAGAAGGCCTTGGCGCTGTAATTGCCGTAGGGGAGGCTCTCAAAAAAGGCCTCCGTGCCTTGTCGATTCTGGCCCCAGGCGATCAGCAAGCCCGCCACGGCCAAAAACAGAAGCGAAAGCAATGTGGACAAGAGGCCGCTGAGAACGCCAACCGCCAGAACGACTCCGATTTTAGTGCTGTTGCTGATCGCCATCATCGACTCTCCTGATCGCGCCGCGTCAGCATTCAGGTAGATCAACAGAGTTAACCAACTGTTATCATCGTTCCCGCCTCACGCTGCGGCTGGCTTTTCTAACAGGGCGTCCCGGCGGAAGGCGCGCGGCGTTTGGATCGAACGACCTCTCATGGTATTTTTCTCAGTTGAGTTTTCATAAGAGAGGTTGCCCAAATGACATTGTCTTCCACGCCCTCGCTTCCGTCCCAGGAAGCGCTGAACGACTTGAAGAAAGCCCTGCGGCCGAACGCCACGATCATCGGCGCGATAACGCTTTCCTGCGAGCCTCAGACCGTGCGAGCCGACGCCGGATCGCCGTGTGTCCTCGTCATTTGGACTGGCGATGATCACGTCATCTATAAAACGGAGATGTGTGAAACCGGCCCTGGCCAATATGAACTCGGGCCAGATATTCCCGTTGGCACATGGTAAATAGGCTGAATCCTTGGCGACGCAGCAGTCGCCAAGGCCTTTGCGTCTTAATTTGCACGTCGCAATCTGTTGCGGCCCGTACGCTCGTGCAGCAACTTCGGCTTCATGCCGGGCCAGCTAACGCCAGGTTAGCGGCTTAGCCGCCGTAATAGCCGACGATCGCCGCGCCGAAAAAGAATCCGAGCGTCGCCAGAATCATCAGTCGCGTTAAGCCTTCCGGCATGATGTCTCTCCAATCTTTGCCGCGTGCTTCAAATTAGCGGTCCGGCTTCGAAGATCAAGACGCATTCCGGCCCGCAGAAAAATGCCGCAGTTGTGCGAAGGCGCTAAAAAACCGCAGGCGAGGGCCTGCGGTTTCAATCGTCGCGAGCTCAGCGCTCAGTAGTTGTAGAAAGCGACGCAGACCCGATTGCCGTAATAGTCCCAGCCCCACTTCGCGCAGCGCTGCGGCGGAGCGGTCGCTGCGCCGACGACGGCGCCGCTCGCGGCGCCGATCGCCGCGCCGGCCAGCGTGCCGCCCGCGCGTCCGCCGGAAGCAAGCGCGCCGATGCCCGCGCCGCCGAGGCCGCCGATCACGGCGCCGCCTGCGGCGCGTTCGCCGGGGGTGTAGCACGCCGTAAGCGGCGCGGCCGCCGCAAGGACGGTCGTCAGCAGCAGAACTTTCTTCATGCGTTTCTCCTTTTAAGGGTGACGCTGGATCGTCCGCATCCAGGCGAAGCGGCGCCTGACCTATCCGTGCATATGCGCGCCGCGAGATTCTGTACGACGCCGCGGCCGGCGACCGCTTGGGTAAGCCGCAAGCCGCATTGGCGTCGCCGAAAGCTTAATAAAAGCTGTCGGCGATGGCTGTCGCAAAAATACAACATCGTGCGACATTCAGGCGTCGGCCAATGAGGAAAAGACCAGAAGTCGACGATTTTTCGCCATCAATGGCGGGTCCGGGCGGGCCTTGGGGTCGGACCGTAAATTTGCTAGCAGCCACTGTCGTTTGCTTTGGAGGATATCGCTCTCATGGATGCAGCCGCCCGCGCCGAGGAATTTCGCCGCCGTCTCGACGCCGCCGCCGACGCGACCGAGGCTGCGCTCGACGCGCTGCTTGCGCCTGCGCCGCTTCGGGGCGAGATCGCCCGTCCTGCGCGGCTTCTCGAAGCGATGCGCTATTCGTCGCTCGGCGGCGGCAAGCGGCTGCGGCCCTTTCTGGTCATCGAATCCGCGCGACTCTTCGGCGTCGTCGGCGAAGCCGCGCTGCGCACCGCCTGCGCGCTCGAAATGATTCATTGCTATTCCCTGGCGCATGACGATTTGCCGGCGATGGACGACGATGATCTGCGGCGCGGTCGCCCGACGACTCATAAGGCGTTCGACGAAGCGACCGCGATCCTCGCCGGCGACGGGCTGTTGACCTACGCTTTCGACGTCGTCGCCGATCCGCAGACGCATCCCGACGCCGGCGTGCGCGCGGCGCTGACGCTGGCTCTGGCGCGCGCCGCTGGGCTTGGCGGCATGGTCGGCGGACAGGCGCTCGATCTTGCCGCTGAAACCGCGGCGACGCCGCTCACGCTCGAGGAAACCTTGCAGATGCAGGCGATGAAGACGGGCGCTCTGTTGCGTTTCGCGGTCGACGCCGGGGGCATTCTCGGCGCCGCGTCGGAGTCGCAGGCGCGCGCCTTGACGCGCTACGGCGAAGCGCTCGGCGCCGCCTTTCAGATCGCCGACGACATTCTCGACGCGGAAGGCGATAGCGCCGCGCTCGGCAAACGCGCCGGCAAGGACGCCGAACGCGGCAAGGCGACTCTCGTCGGTCTTCTCGGCCTCGACGCCGCGCGCGAGAGGCGCGACTCGCTCGTCGCCGAAGCAACGGCGGCGCTGCGCGCGACCGGGCTGGGCGAGGGGACCGACATTCTCGCGGAGGCCGCACGTTTCGTCGCGGCGCGGCGCAACTAGGGATCGCGCCGATGGGCCGACAAGGACCAGCCAGGACCCCCCGGCGCGCATCGGCGCTCCTGGCGCCGTTCCGTGTTATCCGCGCGCGCCCTCAACTCTTCGTCAGTCTGGCTCTCGGCGTCATCGTCGGATTGCTTCTGCCTCGGGCGATGCAGCCGGTCGCACGCGCGCTCGTCGCATGGAACGTGGTCGCGCTATGCTATTTCGCGCTCGTTTACCTGCTCATCGCCGGCGCCACTCATGACACCATCCGTGAGCGCGCCCAGATTCTCGATGAGGGCCGCTTCGTGATGCTGTTGTTGACGACGGCGATCGCCACCGCGTCTTTCGGCGCCGTGGTCATCGAGCTTGGTTCGGTGAAGTCGATGGAAGGCTGGGAAAAGGGCGCGGCGGTGGCGCTCACCATCATCACGGTGCTGAACTCGTGGCTGTTCCTGCACCTGACCTTCGCCTTTCACTATGCGCATGAATTCTATTTTGAGGAAGAGCACGACTCGCAGGAGCCGCCGGCGGCGAGGGGCGGGCTGCATTTCCCCAACACCAGGATGCCGCAGTACGTCGACTTTCTCTATTTTTCCTATGTCATTGGCGTCGCCTTTCAGACGGCTGACATCGAAACCTGTTCATCGCCGATGAGACTGCTGGTCGCGATCCATGGCATCGTCGCCTTCTTCTACAACACGACGATCCTCGCGCTGATGGTGAACGTCGCCAGTCAATTGGTCTGAAGAAAACATGCATGACGCGGCGACCGATCTTAAAGGCGAAGCGGCGCGACTACGGGCGATATTGATCGGCTCCGTCGGCAATCTCGTCGAATGGTATGACTTTTATGTCTATTCCGCCTTTTCGCTTTATTTCGCCGACTCGTTCTTTCCTGGCGAGGACGCGATCGCGCAGATCATGTCGGCCTCCGGCGTTTTCGCGCTCGGCTTTTTCATGCGGCCGATCGGCGCCTATGTGTTTGGGCGCATCGGCGACGGGCGCGGCCGACGCGTGGCGCTGATGATTTCGGTGCTGCTGATGTGTCTGGGTTCGCTACTCATCGCGCTCACGCCCACCTATGCGACGATCGGCGTGGGCGCGCCGGCGACGCTGCTCTTCGCGCGCCTGGTTCAGGGCGTCAGCCTCGGCGGCGAATATGGATCGAGCGCGACCTATCTCGCCGAGATGGCGCATCCCGAGCGGCGCGGCTTCTATTCCAGCTTTCAATATGTGACGATGATCGCCGGCCAGCTGCTCGCGCTCTGCGTGCTGCTCATCCTGCAGAATGTCGCGCTGGACGCTCAGGCGCTGCGCGACTGGGGCTGGCGCATCCCTTTCGCCTTCGGCGCGCTGCTCGCGATCGTGGCGCTCTATATGCGCCGCGATCTTGCCGAAACGCCCGCCTTCAAGGCGTCGCGCGCCGAGCGGCGGCGCGGATCGCTCAGCGCGCTCCTCGCGCATAAGCGTGAGACGGCGACGGTCGTTGGACTGACGCTCGGCGGCACCATCGCCTTCTATGTCTATACGACCTACATGCAGAAATTCTTGAAACTCTCCGCCGGATTGAGCGATGCGGAGACGACGTGGATTTCCGCAGGCTCGCTTCTCTTCGCGCTCTGTCTGCAACCGATCTACGGCGCCGTGTCGGACCGCATCGGCCGGCGACCGATGCTCATCGCCTTCGGCGTGCTGGGTACGATCTTCACCGCGCCGCTATTGTCAGCCATTCAGACGATGCGCGATCCATGGACAGTCTTTATTCTTATTTGCTGCGCTTGGTTGATCGTCGCGCTTTACACCTCGATCAACGCCGTGGTGAAGGCGGAGCTTTTTCCCGCCGCCATTCGCGTCACCGGCGTCGCTTTGCCTTATGCGGCGACGGTGTCGCTCTTTGGCGGCTCGGCGGAATATGTGGCGCTCTGGTTCAAGGCGCAGGGCCATGAGAGCTGGTTCTTCTACTATGCGAGCGCCGCTATTTTCATCTCGCTCATCGTCTACGCGACGATGCCGGATACGAAGAAAAATTCGCGAATCGAGGTTGGAGACTAGTCATTCGACAGATCGTGAAGACGCATTTGGAGACCAGAAATGGCGACCGAAAGATTTATCATCCTTCCAAGACGGGGTGTCATGGGCTCGCTTGGAGCCCAATCCGATGTGCTCGGACGATTTCCGCGAGTCCGCAGCACGCAAAGACCAGTCTCGTTTCAACTGGACATGTTTGGCGACGCGACTGCGACGGTCGTGGATACGGTCGCGGATAATGGTCCCAAGCTCGTCGACCTCGAACCAGACGCCGTCGCCAGAATCAACGCGTCGGAATCGCCGGTACGGGCGTTCAAGGAGGTCTTTTATCCTTTGCCCCAGCCGACGGATGCTTCGGCCGGCTTCCTAAATTTCGCGGGAGGCGGAGTTCCTCAATTTGGTTTCGAGGTCACGGTCGCCGATGCTGCGACCGGCCGCGCAATAGTTGGCTGCCAGGTTGCGGCCTATTGGGATTTCCTGAACAGGTTTGGAGTCGAGGGCGTCACGGACGCGAGCGGGCGCGTACGATTGTCGTCGCCCGCGCCGATGATCGAGCGCATTACGGCGACGCCGACGCCAGGCTCGGGATATTGGAGCGGCTATCGCGTCAATGTTCCCGCGAGTGGCGTCATACAGATCGTCGCGCCGCCGCTCGCGCTCCCGTATGTCGATAGCGTCCGCTATTATTTTGGGAGCACGAATTTCAAGAGCGAAACGGGCGTCACGGTAGGCGTGATCGATACAGGATGCGGTCCGCATGCGGACCTAAACCTCATTGGAGGGAGCAACACCGTCACAGGCGAACCGGCGACGGCGCTAACCGACAGCGCCTATCATGGCACGCACGTTGCCGGACTGATTGGCGCGAGCGGCGCAACATTTCAGGGCGTTCGGGGCCTCGCGCCGCGGGTCAAATTGAACGCGTATCGCGTGTATGGCGCCGGCTCAACTCGAGCGAGCAATTACGCCTTGCTGAAGGCGATGATTATAGCTGCGAACGACCGCTGCGACATCATCAATTTGAGCCTGGGCGGCGGGCCGCACGACGAGATCGTCAGTGAAGCAATCCTGGACGCCCGCAATCAAGGCATGCTCATCGTCGTCGCCGCAGGCAATGCCTACCGAAGCAGCGTCAATTATCCTGCGGCTTACGCGGGCGCGACCCCTGTCTCCGCCATGGGGCGTAAGGGAACCTTTCCGCCTGGCTCCAGCGAAGAATTGCAGATTGTCTCGCCGCCTTATTCCACAGTGGATCCATCCGAATTCATCGCGCATTTCTCGAATGTCGGGCCTCAGATCGCGCTGACCGCTCCCGGCGTCGGAGCCATCTCGACGCTGCCCAACAACAAGGTCGGTCCACTCAGCGGAACGTCCATGGCCGCGCCGGTAGTCGCCGGCGCGGCGGCGTGCCTTTTATCGCAATCTCCCGAAGTGTGGCGCATGCCGCGCGATCGCGCCCGCTCCGATGCGATCGAACGTCTTCTGCAAACCAATTGCGCGCGCCGTGGATTCGGGTTGAACTTCGAAGGCTATGGAATGCCGCAATCACCTACGGTCTGAAGCGATGAGCCGCTTCGTCCTATTCTTTAAAGGCGACGCGCCTCCAGCAGGCGATCTCAGCAGGATCTCTGCAACGAGCGGCGTTCATGTCATCGATCATGAAATAGCGCAGGCGGTGCTCGTCGAAGCGGACGACATCGCAATAGAGAAGTTGAAAAAACAACTTCCCGATTGGATTATCTCCGCCGAGACAACCTTTTCCAAACCAGAACCGCAATAGACGATCAATTATCCAAGAAGCTCCGCAGCTTCCGGCTCCGGCTCGGATGCTTCAGCTTCCTCAGCGCCTTCGCCTCGATCTGGCGGATGCGCTCGCGCGTCACTGAGAACTGCTGGCCGACTTCTTCGAGCGTGTGGTCGGTGTTCATGCCGATGCCGAAGCGCATGCGCAGCACGCGCTCCTCGCGCGGCGTCAGCGAAGAGAGCACACGCGTCGTCGTCTCGCGAAGATTGGACTGGATCGCCGCCTCGATCGGCAGCACCGCGTTCTTGTCTTCGATGAAATCGCCGAGGTGCGAATCCTCCTCGTCGCCGATCGGCGTTTCGAGCGAGATCGGCTCCTTGGCGATCTTGAGAACCTTGCGCACCTTCTCGAGCGGCATGGCGAGCTTTTCGGAAAGCTCTTCCGGAGTCGGCTCGCGTCCGATCTCGTGCAGCATCTGGCGCGAGGTGCGGACGATCTTGTTGATCGTCTCGATCATATGCACGGGAATGCGGATGGTGCGCGCCTGATCGGCGATCGAGCGGGTGATCGCCTGGCGAATCCACCAGGTGGCGTAGGTCGAGAATTTGTAGCCGCGGCGATATTCAAATTTGTCGACCGCCTTCATCAGGCCGATGTTTCCTTCCTGGATCAGGTCGAGAAACTGCAGGCCGCGATTGGTGTATTTCTTGGCGATCGAGATCACGAGACGCAGATTCGCCTCAACCATTTCCTTTTTCGCCTGCCGGGCTTCGCGCTCGCCCTTCTGCACCATATGCACGATCTTGCGGAACTCGGAGATCTCCAGCCCCGTTTCAGTCGCCAGCGCATGAATGTCGCCGCGCAGATCCTTGATCCGCTCCTTGTCGTTGGCGACGAATTCCTTCCAGCCCTTCGAGCCGAGCTTCGCGACGCGCATCACCCATTTCGGGTCGAGCTCCGAGCCGTGGAACTTGTCGATGAAGTCTTCGCGCATGACTCCGTGGCTGTCGGCGAGGCGTAGGAGCTTCGTCTCATAACCGATGAGCCGCTTGTTGATGTCGTAAAGTTGCTCGACCAGCGCTTCGATGCGGTTCTGGTTCAAGGAGAGCGATTTGACGTCGGCGACGATCTCTTTCTTGAGCGTCTTGTATTTGCGCTCCTGCGCGGGCGTCAGCGTCTCATTCTTGAGCTTGTTCTCGACGTTCTGATCCTGAAGCCGGCGCAATTTCTTGTACGCGTCCGCGATGCGCGCGAAAGTTTCGAGAACTTTCGGCTTCAGTTCTAATTCCATCGCCGAGAGCGACACGGAATTTTCCATGTCGTCTTCTTCCTCGAAACTCTCTTCCGCTGGCGGGGCTTCCTCGCCCAGTCCGGCAGGCGGCGTGCGCGGCGCCGTCGCCGGCGCCATGTCCCCCGTAGCGGGGGCCTCGGCCGTCTTCGTCGCCTTGCCCTCGGGCCCGGCGTAGGTCGCCTCAAGATCGATGATGTCGCGCAGCAGGACCTTTCCGGCTTCCAGTTCCTCGCGCCAGATGATGATCGCCTGGAAGGTGAGCGGACTCTCGCAGAGCCCGGCGATCATCGCCTCGCGTCCCGCCTCGATACGCTTGGCGATGGCGATTTCGCCCTCTCGCGACAGGAGTTCGACCGAGCCCATCTCGCGCAGATACATGCGCACGGGGTCGTCGGTGCGATCGGCGGGCTCCGAGGTTCGCGTCGCCACGGCGGTCGCCCGCGGGCTTTCGACGAGTTCGCCGCCTTCCGATTCTTCCTCGTCGGCGCTCTGTTCTTCAGCCTCGACGTCGTCCGGGTCGTCGCCCTCCGAGACGGTGATGCCCATTTCCGAGAGCATCGCGTAGACGTCCTCGATCTGATCCGACGAGACTTCCTCGGACGGCAGCACCGCGTTCAGCTCGGCATAGGTGACAAAGCCGCGTTTTTTCGCGAGCTTGATCATCCGCTTGACGGCGGCGTCGTTGAGATCGAGAAGCGGCCCGTCGGAGGCTTCCGTCGCCGCCGCAGTTTCGTTCTCGACCTTGTCTTCGTCTTTCTTCGCCATCCAGAAGCTCCAAGCGCCTCGGCCCGGATCGGCTCCTCCGACCCAGGCAAGGCGCAAGTTTCCTAAATAAGCCAGAGAGGCCGCCCCTCTCCAAGCTAGAGCGCGGCAGGTGGGCGCAAAGCCCGGCCGACCGCAAATAATCCTCGCGCCGCCGCCGCATGGCGCGAATCCCGTCCCCTCTTCGCGGTGGCGCTAACCCACGCGAATCTACAAATTGCGCGAAGGTCGGCCGGAAAGCGATCCATATCCTTCCACCGCTGCTTCTGCGCCATCTAGCGCTGACAACTGGGTTTGAATATCCTTCAGCCGCGCATAATCCCGCTCGTTGGGGTTGTCGGCGAGCATAGCTTGCACCGCGCGCAACTGTCTATTTAACGCCAATGATCTGCGATGCAAGACGAAAGCCTGTCGCAGGCTTTCGCCGGCGTCGGCGGCCGCCGCCTCGGGGCGCACGCTCCATAGCGTCGCATGGGCGGCCATCGCCTCGAGGCGGGCGACGGTCCTTTCCAGTCCAAGCGACGCCAGGAACTCTCGGAGCTCGGATTTGTCGGAGTCGCCCCGCTCGGCGAAGCGCAGGAGAGCGTCCCGAAGGGCGCTGGCGTCGCGGGAGTCGAGGTCAAGCGTGGCCAGATCCTCCGCGTGGGCGTCGATCAGATCTGGATGATTGATCAAAATCAGCAAGATAAGCGCTTCGCGAGGGGCGATGCCGGCCTTGACGCCGCGAAACAGCGGCGAGTTCGCCAGCGCCGGGCCAATGGTCACAGGCGCAGCGTCTGCGGAACGCCTGCGTCCGTCGGACTTGCGCGGCGCAAAGTCGGCGCGCCGAAATCGTCGCTGTTGACCTCGGCCGAAGAGGCGGTCGAGCCGCTGCGCCAGCTCCTGGAGGTAATGACGCCGCAGGTCGTCGTCTCTGATCTCGCCGACGATTTCGCGGATTCGCCGCTCAAGCGCGGCGCGACGCTCGGGCGTGTCGAGCGCAGCCGCGTCGGTCTCGCGCATCCAAAGAAGATCGACGAGCGGCAGCGGCCGGCCCAGAGCTTCGCCGAGAGCCTCGGGGCCGCTCGAGCGCAGCAGTTCGTCGGGATCCTGGCCGTCGGGCAGGAGGACGAATCGCAGCGAACGGCCGGGGCCAATCAGCGGCAGCGCCGTATCGACCGCCCGGAAAGCCGCTTTCAATCCCGCCTTGTCGCCGTCGAAGCAGAGAATCGGCTCCTCGGCCAGGCGCCAGAGCAGGGCGCATTGCTCGGGGGTCAAAGCCGTGCCGAGCGGGGCGACGGCGTTGGGGAATCCGGCGGCGGTCAGCGCGATGACGTCGACATAGCCTTCGACGGCGATCACCGCGCCGGTCTCATGCGCGGACTTGCGGGCGTTGTGCAGATTGTAGAGCGTCGCCCCCTTGTGAAAGAGCGGCGTCTCCGGGGAATTGAGATACTTCGCCTGTGCATCCGCCTCCAGGGCGCGCCCGCCGAAGGCGATGACCCGACCGGCGCGATCGCAGATCGGAAACATGACCCGGTTGCGAAACCGATCATAGGGAACGGCGATATCCTCGCCATGGACGAGCAGGCCAGCCTCGATCATCGTCTCCACGCTTGCGCCCTTGGCGGCGAGATGATCGCGCAGCGCATGGCGTTCGGGCGGCGCAAAGCCGACGCGGAACTTTTCGCGAGAGGCTTGGGAAATCTGTCGGCGGTCGAGATAGGCGCGCGCCTCGCGCCCAGCTGAGCCCGCGAGCTGCTTTTCGAAAAAGACCGCCGCCTCCTCGAGCGCCTCGCTCAGCGTCGCCCGTCGCCGATCCTGTTCCTGCTGCTCTTTGGTCTCGACGGGGAGCGCGAGCCCGGCGAGCGCCGCAAGCCTCTCGACCGCCTCCGGGAAGGAGAGCCCTTCGGTCTCCATGACAAAATCGAAGATGTTGCCGTTCTTTCCGGCCGAGAAGTCGAACCAGCGCATCTTCTGGTCGTTGACGTAAAATGAAGGGGTTTTCTCGGCGTTGAAGGGCGACAGCCCGCGCCACTCCTTGCCTTCCTTGCGCAGCTTCACCTTCTGGCGCACGACCTCCGAGACGGGCACGCGCGCCCGGATCTCATCGAGGAAGGAAGGTGAAAAGCGCATCGTGGTTGCGGACCTCTGAAAGAAGCATGCATCTTAGCGCAATGCGCACGGGAGACCGCGTATTTGCCCCGCTATCCACTTCGGATAGCCGTTCGCGATCACTTTCGGTTCATACGCCTCCAGGCGCCCCAATCGATACATTCGCCCTCAGTTTCGCTAAGCGTGATCGCGCCGGGCGCAATGCGGTCGGTGAAAAGCGCCGCGGTGAGGCAGTCCCAGCGCGCGCTCGGCGCGACGAGCCCGTCGAAACCCAGGAAACAGGCTGCGTCTGCGATCGCCTGTGTCTTCGTGTAGTGGCGTTCGCGATACCTCTCAATCTCGACGCCGAGACTGGCCAGAGTGGGCAGATCAGCCAGCCGCAGCGCAGCTTTAGCGTCGATCGCCAATCGGTGGACAAAGGAGCGGATTCTCGACGGAAAGACGGGTTGCGAGCTCAACAGCGCTTGGATTTCCGCCAGCGCCCCGTCACGATCGAGCGATGTGTAAAGAACGTCGAAAGTTCCATTGCACCAGCGACTGTTCGTCGAAGCGCCCAGCGTCGGATCTCGACCTTCTCGCGACACGCGCCAAACAGGCTGCGCAAAGGGTTCCCGCTTGAACGCGTCGATCGCATCTAGAAGCTGAAGGTCGCGGGCGCGGCGATCGGTCAATTACGTATATGCGCCGGAATCCAGCGCCTCGATGGCGGCGAGCACCTCCTCGGTGCGGCCGGCGTTGATGAGATCGATGGCCCGTTCGCCCTTGAGCAAGGGATGACTCGCATGCAGCCACAGCCGGGTCTCCTCCGGCGAATAGAAGTCGGCGAGCCGGTCAACCACATAGCGCAATTCTGCGATCACCGTCTGCGTGCGCAAGTCCGGCGTCGCCTTGCCGCTCGACCAGCGCGAGACCGTCGCCGGCGAGACGGCGACGATGTTGGCGATATCCTTGCCCTGAAGGCCGCCGTCTTCGCGCAGATGATCGATGATCCGCGCGACCGCAGTCGCCATGTCATTCTCCCTGTGGTTGGGAGAATGATTGCATATCAATTTCATAAATTCAATCTATGAAACTGCTCTGCTGCTGCGGCTGTGGTGGGCATTTTTCCGAATTCATCAGTCCGGCACGACGCGCAGGGGCGCGGAAAAGTCGGGGAGCGATTCAAAACTGATCGGGCCGCCGATCGTGAAACGCACCGCCGGCGGCTCGACCGGCTTGAAGTGGCGATCCATAACGCCCGTCCCGCAAACCGCGCCGGGAGCGACGCCGGCGACGCATTGCTGATAGAGCAGGTCCGTCGGCAGCAGCGACCCGTAGGCGTAGGTGATCTGATCGGAGCGCGAATTGAAGATGTTGAAGGCGTCGATCTGAATGCGCCAGCCGTCCGCCCAGCGATAGCCGAGCCGCGCGTTGAAGGTGCCGGTGGCCGGTGAGGTGAAGTAGCCGTCGGGCGTTAGCGGGCGCGTGCCGAAATAGCGGTATTTCATGCCGCCGAACCAGCCCGTGGCCTCGCCGATTTCAAGCCCGCCCATCGCGACGATCGCCGGCGCGTTGAAGAGATAGTTGCCGGGGGCGTTGCCGAGAAACGTGCCGTAAGGCAGCGTTTCGGGGGTCGTCAGTTCGGCGTAGCCGAGCCAGGCGAACTGATCGACGCCGCGGAAGCGTGTGTTCACCAGAGCCACATTGCCGTCGAAGCTGATCCAGGAGACGGGGTGATAGTGGTTGGCGAATTCGATGCCGTAGCGGCGGCTCGGGCGGCCGAATTCGGTGGTGCCGGCGTCGCCGACATATTGGTTTTCGGAATCGAGATTGAGCCAGAAAAGGCTGAGGCTCGAATCGAGCCCCTCGATGAATTTCGTGCGCCAGCCGATTTCCGCGCCGCGCGATTTCACGAGCAGCGGAATGCGCGCCGTGACCGAAAAGCTGTCAAGGTCGAACCCGTCGATGCCGCCGATTTCCGCGCTCGCGAAATTCTGGACGGTGCCGCGCGCGTCGGTCGAATGGAATCCTTCGCCGAAATTCAGGAACATCTCGGTCGCATACCAGGGACCGAGAATGATCGACGCCTTCGGACTGAAGATCGCGGCGTCCTTCTGACCGCCATTAAACGGACCCGTCCACAGGAAAACCGGCAGCCCTTGGCTGTTAAGGACTTTGGGGGCGTCCGCCAGAGTCTGGATCGATTTGACGGCCGCCGAATAGAGGTCGACGCGCGCGCCCGCGACCGTGCGCAGCCACGGCGTCCAGCTCACCGTCGTATCGGTCCAGATGCCGATGCTGCCCTCGCCGACGTAATCGTTGCGGATCGCATCGTACATGTTGCGGCGGAAGCTTTCCTGCAGGCCTAGGCGAATGTCGTCATAGCGGCCCTGCAGCCCGAAGCGCGTCTGCACGGGAAGACCAAAGGAATTCCAGGCGATGCCGTGCTGGGCGTTGACGCCCACGATCGTGCGCCGGTCGAATTGGCGGAACTGGTCGCCGATATCCGGATGCGCGAGGTAGTAGGTGAAGTTGTTGTAGAGCTCCAGCGTGGAGCGGATCGCATAGGCTTCGACGCGCGAGTAGTGATTGCCTTCTGTCTGGCTCCAGCGGCCGGAGAGCGAGAAACGCGTCGTGTCGCCGCCGTCGGTCGGATCGAGCGTGCCCCAGAGCGACAGCAGGCCGGAGTTGACGGCGCGCATGGGAATTTGGTCGGTCGCATACCAGCGGTTGGCGTAAGCCATCGCGGTGAGCGACAGGCCGTCGCTCTGCGTGCCGCGGGTCCAGCGCAACACGCTGTTGATCTTCCGGATCTGGTCGCTTCGCTCCCAGGGACCGTTGTAGACGTTCATCTCGACGGCGCCATAGGCGTCGCCGCCGTAGATGTTGTTGTAGGGCTGGATCGCGAATCCGCGGCCGTAGCCGAAGCTGCCGCCTGTGCCAGAGAAATAGCCCTTGTCGATCTTGTCGATGTATTGGATGTAGATGGAGCCGGCCGACGAGAAGTCGCCATCCTCGGCTGCGTATGGGCCCTTGTGCACCAGGATCGACGATAACAACTCGGGCATCAGGAAATTAGTGTCGGCGTAGCCCTGCCCATGGCCATGCGTGCGCATGTTGAGCGGCATGCCGTCGAGATAGAACGCGAGATCCGTTCCGTGATCGAGGTTGAAGCCGCGCAGGAAATATTGGTTCGCCTTGCCCTCGCCTGAGTGCTGGGAAACGATCAAGCCCGGCACGATTTCGAGCGATTCGCTTGGCCGCGAATAGGGATAGGCGGTCACCTCTTCGCCGGTGAAGAACTTGTCGCTGGAGGCCGTGAGCGGCGGCGGCTTCTGGGCCACCGATACCGTAGGGTCCTGGATGACTGGCGCGGGACGAACCGGTCCGCGCGTCGCCTGGCCGCTCGAGCGCGAGGGCCTCGCCGCGGTGCTGGCCGCCGGGCGGTGACCGCCGACATTGATTGTGGGCAGCGAGGTGAATTGCGCCTGCGCCTCAGCGCCGATCAGCGAAATGGCGATAGCGACGGCGGATACGGAGGCGGCGTTTCTGCGATTCATTTGGACTTACCAGCGTGCGCGTCATTGTGATTTTTTTTAAAAATTGTCTTACGCGGCGCGCGAGGTCAATCGCCTGGAAACGATTTGCCGTAAGCGTTGCCGATTTGCAACAGACGATGTCTCTAGCTGGAATGTGCGTGACGACTCGTCGGAAGGCCATGGACATGGGGCGCCGCTTCGCCCTGTTCGACGCCCGCAGGCAGCACGACGAGTTGCCCGTATCGCACGCCGCGCTCTCCAATCACATGGCCCGCGAAATGTTCGACGTCCGACTTCTGGCCCTTGAGTAGCGACACTTCGAGGCAGGTCGCCTCATCCATGTGCACGTGCAGCGTGGCGATCGACATGTCGGCGTGGGAGTGATGATCGTGCATCAGCCTTTTCGACAGCTGCCGAGTCTCATGATCATAGACATAGACGAGCGCGGCCACGCAGGAGCGCGCGGGTTCGTCCACTTCGGGCGTTTTTAAAAGCCCGGCGCGGACAAGATCGCGCACGGCCTCCGAACGGTTTCGGTGCCCTCCCGTCTCCATATATTGATCGAGCGCGCTCATCAGCTCTTCGTCTATGGTTATCGTCACGCGCTGCATATATCCGCTCCGCTCTGCGCGCCTCCGCCAAGCGGGCCAATCGCCGGAAAAGGCCGGCAGGCGCGACCGCCATTTATTACGCTAACCCGTATCGGCGGCCAACCGCCGGCGATCGCGCCGACAGCCTCCGCGGCGCGCTGGGTCAGGAACTGCCGCGCCCTTCTTGATGACCGCCCGATGCTCCGTCTGAGGCTCGGCCGGGCGAGAAGGCCAGCCAAAAGACCCGCCCTGATGCAACCATTCTCGGGCTGGAACGTTGTCGGAAGGATGTTGCATCGCATCATGCCGGCGGCTCAAAATTTGCTCGGTCCGGGAATCCGTAGCGGCCAATAGCGGACCTTCAAATATACGCGCCTTAGGAGATTGTCGTTTCTTGATTAGCAAATCTCGAATTGAACGCCGCGATTTTAGTGGTGCGATAAAAGGCAGGAGCAATATGGCTGGGCTGGCTCGCGCAGTATATCCGGAACTTTTGGATTCAATTCCGGGCGACGACGCCCTGGCAATGCAGTCGCGTCGCGACATTCAACGCCTCAACGCGTGGATGTTGCAGAGTAAGATTATGGCGACGCTGCTGCTGCGCCATTTTGACAGGCCGCCGCAGACGATGCTTGATCTCGGCTCCGGCGACGGGACATTGATGCTCGGCGTCGCAAAGCGTCTGGCGCCGAAGTGGCCGGGCGTGACCGCGCGCCTGCTCGACCAGCAGGACATTGTCACGGACGAAACTCGCCAAGCCTTTGAAGCGGTCGGATGGCGCGCGGAGAGCGTCACCGCCGACGTCTTCGACTATCTTTCGCACGATACTTCGACGACCGATATCATCTCCGCCAATCTCTTCCTGCATCATTTCAAAAACCCGGACCTCGCCCGGCTGCTCACAATGGCGTCGGCGCGCACGACGCTGTTCGCGGCGTGCGAACCGCGGCGCGACCGCTTTTCGCTTTTGGCCAGCAGCCTCGTCTGGGTGATCGGCTGCAACGACGTTACGCAATGGGATGCGAAGGCCAGCGTTCGCGCGGGCTTCAACGACTGCGATCTGTCCAGGCTGTGGCCGGATCAGAACGGATGGGTTCTCGAGGAGACGCCCGCAATGCCCTTCACGCATTGCTTCGCGGCGCGGCGCTTGCTCAACGGCGGAAGCGCGCCTCAGGGCGACTTTCTGTAATGGACGTGACTCTGCACGCGGCGGCGACGGTCGTCGAGAAGGGTAAAGGACTGCGCCGAGCCCCTTAAGAGCCAATCGCCCCGGAAGCGCTTCGCCAGAGAGGTGAATGGGTCGAATGACGGAAGCAAACGTGATCATCGGCGGCGGCGTCGCGGGAGCAACGGCCGCTCTTGCCCTGGCTCGTGCGGGCCGGGACGTCGATCTCTATGAACGCTCATCGTCGGCGAGCCATAAGATTTGTGGCGAGTTCCTGAGTCGGGAGGTCAGCGCGAATTTGCGCGCGCTCGGGGTGGATCCGGTCGACTTCGGCGCGAGGCCGATCACGCGTGTGCGCTTGGTTCGCGGCGCGCACAGCGTCGACGAGCCGCTGCCGTTCCCGGCCCTGGCTTTATCGAGAAAGACTCTGGACGAAGCTTTGCTCGAGCGCGTGGCGGCTTCCGGCGCCAACGTCATTCGCGGCAAGACGGCCCGGAGCATAGAGCGATCGGATGACGGCGGCTTCGTCGTCTCCTTCGGCGGTGAAGACCATGCGGCGGCTCGAACGATTTTTCTCGCGACCGGCAAGCACGATTTGCGCGGCGCGAAGCGTGTGGCGACAGGGCGTCAAAGCGATTATCTCGCCTTGAAAATGCACTTCCGTTTCGACAGGAGAAAAACCGAGCATCTGCGGTCGGTGGTCGAACTCATCCTTCTGAAGGAATGCTATCTCGGCGTGATGCTCGTCGAGGACGATCACGTCAACTTCTGTCCGACGATCAGCGAAAGGCGATTCAATGACGCAGGGCGAAGCTGGGATGGTCTGCTCAAGCAACTCTGCAGGGAGTCGGACTATGTCGCCGACTACCTGCAGGGCGCGGAACCATTATTCGATCGCCCGCTCGCGATCAGCCGCATTCCCTATGGCTTCGTCCACAACTCGTCCCCAAGCGATGCGACGGATCTTTGGCGGCTCGGCGATCAGATCGCGGTGATCCCTTCTTTCACCGGCGACGGCATGGGCATGGCGAGCTGCAGCGCGCGGTTGGCGGCCAACATGTTTCTGGAGGGCGCGACGTCGCATGAGTTTCATCGACGCTTCAGCGGCATTGTCAAAAGGCAGATGCGCGTCGCGAAGCCGCTGAACAGCCTGTTCTTCAGACATTCGGCCGGCCAGAACGCCATCATGTGGCTGGCCTCTGCGTTCCCCTCCGGGCTGCGCTCGATCGCCTGCCTCACAAGGGTTCCCGAAGAGGCGATAGCTCAGATCGATTGAGCCATGCTCCAAGCCGCGCGGCGCGTCGCGAGGTCAGATGAGCCGAAGCTCTCCGGATGAACGCCTACGGCTTCGCCCTTGAGCGTGGCCTCGACGCGGACTTCCGAACCCTGGCGGTCCTACCGCGATTTTCCTGATGCTGCGTTTGCCCGCGCTATTCGCCCTTCTACCTCTCTCCGGTCCGATGGTTTGGACTTGGAGGACGCAATGAAGGGTTTCGTGAAATTGGTCGTCATCTCGCTGGCGCTTGCCGCGGGCGTTTCGATCGCGAGCGCGCAAGGCGGCGGAGCTGGCGGCGGATCGGCAGGCGGCGCCGCTGGCGGCTCCGGAACGGGTGGCGCGGGGACGGGAACAGGCTCAGGCGGCATGGGGTCCGGCGGCGCTGGAACGGGCGGCATGGGGACGGGCGGCATGGGGACGGGCGGCATGGGGACGGGCGGCATGGGGACGGGGAGCATTGGAACGGGCTCGCAGCCCGGCGCTACCGGCTCCCAGCACAACATGGGGGGCGCCGGCCAACAAGGGACACGCGGTTCGGCGGGATCCGCAACGGGCTCGGGAACGGGGCGTTAGCGCAGGCGCGGCAGGCGACGCTGATTGATGACCGATCCCCGCCGGCTGTCGCCGCTCATTCCCGTCGGGCGATTGAATGACCCGCCTGGCGGGAGTTCGCCGGCTTGTTTGACCTTACGCGGCGCCGAGATGAACGAGACGAAGAAGAAGACGCCGACAACCGATCAGCTTCGCATCCGGATCGACAGGGGCGAGGCGGGCGACAAGGTCGCGGCCTCCGATCCTGCAGCGGCGCCCTTGGGAACCGATGCGGAAGCGGGCGGATTTCCGCCGACCGAGCAGGAACGCGCGCTCGCCGCCCGGATGCCTGCCGACAAATCGCCGGCGCCGCGCAAGAAGCGCTGACGGCGCAAGTTCACGGCGCGTCGTGCGGAGCCTCGTGCGAGCGCATCTCAATCGCGCAGGTTATTTTTGCGCGAGCGGATTGTTGGCGCGTGCGCTAAGCAACGCGCGCAACAAGACGCCAATTGTCGTCCCGTTATGCAGCGTAGCTGCGGCGATCGGAGAAAGGCGCCCCAACGCCGCTGCGGCCAGAATCGCTGAATTCACCCCCACCGCGATCTGAAAATTCGAATGGATGAGGCGCATCGCCTGCTGAGCGACGCCAAGCATCGTCGCGACGGAATCGAGTCTGTCTTCCAGCAAAACGATGTCCGCCGTGGCTCGGGCGATATCCGCCGCGCGCGGCATGGAGATGCCCACATCCGCCGCCATCAAGGCTGGACCGTCGTTCACGCCGTCGCCGATATAGGCGACGCGGCGCCCCTCCTGTTTGAGCGCTGCGATGATGGTCGCCTTGTCCTCCGGATGCTGCTCGTAATGCACCGCATCGATTCCGAGCGTCTGCGCGAAAGCCAGCGCAGGAGCGCGATAATCGCCCGTGATCATGACCAGGCGTTTGACGCCCAGCTCGCGTAATCGTGCGAGCGTGCCAGCGCTTTCCGGGCGCAATCGGTCGCGCAAGGCGAAGACCGCCAGCGGGCGCTCGTCCGCCGCGACGTAGAGCAGGGACTTGCCTTGCTCTTGCAACGCTCTCACCATCTTGCGTGAGTCGGCGAATGAAATGTGCTCGTCGTCTTCGAGATAATGCCGGCTGCCGAACCGAATGCAGCGTCCGTCGACCTGCGCCTCGACGCCATGGCCGACGATGAAATTCACTTCCTCGTGCGGAATGTGAGCTAGGCGCCGCTCCTGCGCGAGGCGCACGATGGCGCGCGCGATGGGGTGCGTCGTATGTTCGCCGAGCGAGGCGACCATCGCCGCCGCCCGCTCTTCGTCGATGGCGGGGTCCAGCGGACAGATGTCCGTGACCTCGAGCGTGTTGTGCGTCAGCGTGCCTGTCTTGTCGAAGACGATCGTATCGACCCCGGCGAGGGTTTCGACCGCCGCGCCGCTCTTGACCAGACAGCCTTCCTGCGCGGCGCGATACATCGCTGATTTTATGGCGATGGGCGTGCCGAGCTTTACGGCGCAGGAATAGTCGACCATGAAGACGGATTCGATCCGGCGCCAGTCGCGCGTGAGCGCGAACACGCCCGCGGCCGTGGCCAGCGTGATGCCGACTCGCCGATCGGCGAAGACGCTGGAGACCGTCTGGATGTCGGCCGGACGGTCGAGCGCTTCCTGGATATAGCGCGTGATGCGTCCCGTCGTGGTGGCCGCGCCCACGCGCTCCGCCTGGATCACGAGTCGACCGACGGTCAGAACGCCGCCGGCAAGCGCGTCGTCTCCGACGACGCGCGGCATTGGAAGACTTTCGCCCGTCACCATCGAATGATCGACATAGGCGGCGCCGGCGACGACCTGGCCGTCGATCGGAATGGTCTCGCCCGCGCCGACCGCGACGCGCTCGCCCCCTTTAAGCTGCGCGAATGGCGTGCGCGCGAGTTCGCCGTCAGAACGCTCCACCCAGACGTCGCCAGGCGCCTGTCGAAGGAGCGAACGCAGCAGTTCATCGGACTGCTGGACGGTGGACGCCTCGATATATTCGGCCAAGGCGAGCAGAAAACGCGTCACATTGGCGGTCGCAAATTCCCCGCGCACAGCCGGCAGACCAAGGGCGAGCGCGTCGAGAACGTCGGTCTTCAGCTTGGCCTGCGAGGCCGCGAGAACGCCGCGCGCGAGAATGCCCGCGACGTTCAGCCAGGTGATCGCCGTGGCGAGCGGCGCGGGGAGGACGAGAGCGGCGGCGATCGCGCCGGCTGCAAGCATCACGCGTCTGGGGCCGACGGGCGGCGGAGGTCGCCACGAGTCCGTCGCTGTCGACGTTGCGCGACCGGCGGTCGCGAGAATGGACGCTCGGACCTCCGGCCGTCCATCATAACGCAACGTCAACGATGAGCAGGCGCGATTGGCGCGCACGTCCGCGACGCCGGGAAGCTGGCGAAGCGCCACCTCGGTCTGCGCGAAATTGTCTGGATCGGGCAATAGCCGCAGCCGCAGACGCTTGTCCATCTCATGGACAATTTCCACACACGCCATGGGTTTCTGCACAGCCCATGGTCCGCCGAGGAGTCTCTGCGCCGTCTGGAGCGCTGCGCAATGCGGCTGAGCGCAGCCTTCGTCTTGGCTTGAACGTAGAGGCTAACTTTCGCTCCTAGCTTAGTTTTGCGCCCCCGTCCATAAATCCTCTCCGGCGAGCGCCGAACGCCGACGCATCATCATTCCTTTGAGAAGTTTCCTTGGGATCTCATCCCTCGCCATTGAAATGAACGACGCCGAGTTCGGCGCAATCATAGCCGCCGAAGGCTTTGGCGCGCTCTTGGAATTGCGCGCTCGCACAGAATCGAACCAGTCTCTGGAATGGCGGATCGAAGAACGCCTTGCGCCAAACGAGCAAATCAAAGCGTTCAACGACCAACGGCGTGAACTCGAGTTGAAATTGGCGAGCCGCCGCCTCGATCCCCAGTCCTACGTCCGCCCGTCCAGCCGCGATCGCCATGGCGAGATCGGTTTCCGAACGCTCGATCGCATCGACGCAGTTCAGATCGGATTTACGCAGTCCCTCCTTGGACAACAGCGCCGCCAGCACCAGTTCGCTGCCAGCCTCCGGCTGGCGAGACTGAAATCGCAGTTCGCCGGCCGCCGCGAGGCTCTTGATCGGACGCTTCAACTTCGACGAGTACATCAATCCGCGCGTGCGTTTCGCCCACGCAATCAGCACGACGGGCTGCTTGTCGAAGGATTTCCTGACGGCCGGAATATTCCACTCTTCCAACTTTGTCGTGGGGATGTGCAGGCCGGCCGCGATACAGGCGTTTTCCTGCATGCGCGCCAACCCGTCGAGGGCGCCGTCCAGCAAGGCGGCGATCCCCGAGCGCGACTCTCGCAGCGCCCACTCGAGCAGAGGGTCATGTCCGCCGGCCATCACCAGCGGATAATCTGTCGCCGCCGCTCGTTGGGATGACGGGTCCCTATCCGGACCGCTGGCCGCGATCCAATCCTCTATCTCCTTCTTCGGAAAGAGGAGCTTTCCCGTCACGCGTCGGAAAGGCAGCGCTTCTTCCGAGACCAGGTCATAGACCTTTCGCTGCTTCACCCTCAGCAGGGCCGCCAATTCGCGGGTCGTGAGAAAATCCGTCATCCACTCTGTCCTGAACACGCGTACAAATAACCTAAAAAAACATGATCCGGAATGGCGCGAGAAGCTCCCCGCACCCCGATTATTGGTGATTATTGCCTCATCTGGGCGTGCCGCTTTTAATGTCGAACTTGCACGAAATTTCCGCAAGACTCAGCTTTTCGAAAAAAATACACTAAAAAGATCGTCGCCGTCCGGCTGCGTTCTGCCCAGAAGGAGCGCTCATGGTTAATCTTCGAAGCTGCGTTTTAGCGCTCTCGATTGTCTTGTGCGCCACTCAGGTCCGCGCCGAGGCTCCGGCCGCATCGACGTCCCCGAAGGGTTCGGCTCCGCCGCCCTCCGTTACGATTTTTGCCGCGGCGAGCCTCAAAAACGCTCTTGATGCGGTTGTCGCCGCCTATAAGAGCAAGACTGGCGGCGACGCGACGATCAGCTATGCGGGGTCGCTCGCGCTCGCCAAGCAGATCGAATCGGGAGCGGCTGCGGAAATATTCTTTTCCGCGGACGCCGCCTCGATGGATTATCTCGCCGAAAAAAACCTTATCCAGCCGAAGACGCGCTTCAATCTCCTCGGCAACACGCTCGTGCTGATCGCGCCGCGGACATCGAAGCTGGAGAAAGTCGCCCTCACCAAAGAGGCCTTCGCCGCGGCGATCGGCTCAGGCAAAATCGTGACCGGCGACGTCGCCTCGGTTCCCGTCGGCAAATACGCAAAGGCGGCGCTCGAGAAGCTCGGTCTCTGGAGCGTCGCCGAGCCTCATTTCGCTTTCACCGATAATGTTCGTTCCGCGCTGATGTTTGTCGCGCGCGAGGAAGCGCCGCTTGGGATTGTCTATCTCACCGACGCCAAATCCGAGCCCAAAGTCAAAGTCGTGGCGACCTTTCCTGCGTCTTCGCATCCGGCGATCGTCTATCCCGTCGCGCTTACCGCGACCGCCAAAGGCGACGCGCCGGCGAAGTTTCTTAATTTCCTCAAAAGTTCCGACGCAAAGGCGGTCTTCGTGGAGCAGGGATTTCTGGCGCTACACTGACAAAAGCCAAGGGGCGTCGTTGAACGCCCGCGGGTCGGCGCAATAAGACTAGTCAGCCCCGGAGGCGGTGAGCCTGCGGGGCGAAGGCTTGTCGTCAACGCGAGAGAATTGAGAATGCGTTTTACTGCGGCTATTTTGCAACAGTTCAGCTAAAAAAACTTCAGTCGGGACATCTGCTCAAATTGTGACGTTTAAGTTCGCTGGAACGATATGTATTGATGCTACATTGCGCTCGCCGAGCGGTCCCTAACCGTTCGGGACAAGCGCCGATCGTTGAACGCTCTGCGGAGAGAAGGGGATGTCGACAGGCCACGACAACAAAGCGCTGACGGCCGCCATGCTCAGCGCATGTCTCGGCGCATTCCTTGGTTCGCCGGATCTAGCGCTCGCCGAAGACAAAGAGCCGTCCGGCGCGATCTCGGCGAAGTCAGGCCTGCCAGGCGGCGCAGAGAATGCGGATGCGTCGCGAAAGGCGTCGGTGAAGCCGAAGATCGACTCAAAGGTCGTGGGGCCGGCGGCGCTTCCCCCGCCGCCGCAAAAGAAGAGCTATTACGTGCCGACGCGCGGCTACCGTCTGGAGCCGCAGCCCGATATCCCGCCCTATGTCCGCAATCTCGGCAAGACCTACAAGGAGTTCGAAGGCGTCGACTGGCTTAACGTGGGCCTCGAATCGCGCGTGCGCTTCGAATACCGCAAGAACGACTATCGGCCCTGGACCGACGACACCGTCAATCCCCCGGTATCTCAGCGGCGGTATTTCCCGAACTCGCTATGGCTATCGCGAACGCGCGCCTATCTCGGCGTCCAGAACATCCTCGATCCGTTTCGTTTCGTCGTCGAATTTCAGGATTCGCGCGCCTACAACAGCCTCTATCAATTGCAGGGACAGGAGATCAATCAGACCGAACTGATCTCCGCCTATGGCGAACTCTTCTTCAAGGACGCGTTCGGCAAGGACGATCTCGGCAATGACCGGCCGCTGACGCTACGCGCCGGACGCTTTCATTTGGAGTTGCTCGATAGAAGACTGATTGCGGAAAACGAGTTCCGCAATACGACGAACACGTTCGAGGGCTTCCGCGTCAAGATCGGCAAGAAGGACAACGACTGGGATGTCGACAGCTTCCTGATGCGGCCGGTCGTGCGCTATGCCTATGAGTTCGACAGGCCCGAATGGGGAAACTGGATATATGGCACGGTGTTGAGCATCCGCCGGTGGTCGGAATATGCGACGATCCAGCCTTATTTCCTCGGCCGCAAGCAATATGCGGATCTCCTCAACACTTCGAATGCGTTAAAGCTTCACAGAAGCACCTATGCGCCGGGCTTGCGCGTCTACGGCGTGCTCGGCGACTTTGACTACGACGCCGACGTCAATAAGCAGATGGGCGAGACCGGCGAATTTCGCGGATTCGGCGCCGTTCAAAACGCCATACAGACGACGGTCCAGCATGACGCCATCGCCTATTCGGTCGAACTCGGCTACACCATCTCGGACCTTTCCTGGAAGCCGCGCATTAGCGCCGATTATATCTACGGAACCGGCAACAAGAGCCCGTTCGACAGCGTCAATCAGACCTTGGACATTTTCTACGGCTTCAATCAGCCGTTCTCCCGCAATGACTACATTGCATGGAACAACATAAAGGCGGCGAAGGCGCGACTCGAATTCTCGCCCTTCAAGAATCTCCAGGTCGACACCGCCTTCAGCGCCTATTGGCTAGCGAGCGCCGCCGCCGCCTGGGACCGCGCCAATCTCTTCGCGCCGCTCGGCAACAGAGGCACATTCATCGGCACCGAATATGATCTGCGCATTCGCTACAAGCTGAATGCGTTCATCAATCTGACGGCAAGCTATTCAAGGTTCTGGCCGGGCTCATTCACCTCCAGCTTCGCGTCGCCGGTCGCATGGCAGCCTTACTTCCCGCAATCCTTTCCGGGACAGACGACGACGACGAATGGTCTGACGGCGCGCCCGACCGACTTCTTCTATCTCGAAGTCTCGGCCAACGCCTTTGGCGACGGCAACCCGATCACCAAGCCGCCGGGATCGGATTTTCTCGCGCTCTTCGCCCCGAACGCGCCGCCTTCCCCGCCTGCGCCGCCGCCGAGCTGGTCGGATGTTTACGTCGGGCTGAACGGGGGCGGGTCCTGGTCGAATCCGCGCTCGATCGTGCAGCCATGGCCCTTCGGCCCGGCGGCCGCAAGTCCGGCGATCGCCGCGAGCGCGACGCCGATCAACCAGACGAACCATCTCGCCGGCTTCATCGGCGGCCTGCAGATCGGCGCCAATTGGAAGTTCGCCGACAGCTTCCTCGTCGGGGCGGAAGCGGATCTTCACGGCATTTCAGGCAATACCGACACGAAATGGCAAGCCTCTCTCGCCCAGGGCGGCGGCAATAGCTTCGCCACCTATGCGCAACGCACGGCGACGCTCAACTATCTCGGCACGATCCGCGGCCGGTTGGGCTATCTCGTCACGCCGACGCTCGCCGTTTATGGCACGGGCGGCATGGCCTATGGCGGCGTCACCGCCAACGCCGCGCTGTTCACCCGCCGCATCGGCGGAACCAACCAGACCCTGGTCAATCCGGTCTATCAGGACAGTCTCATCGGCTGGACGGCGGGCGGCGGCGCCGAGTGGATGTTTACGCCGAATTGGAGCGTGAAGGTCGACTACCTACGCTACAATCTCGGAACCGCTCAGGCGTCGACGTTCTTTGTCCAGCCGAACGGTTTCTATGCCTATGGCGCGACGAGCTCGACGCGCTTCAATGGCAATCTGATCCATGCCGGCGTCAACCGTCACTTCGATCTCATCAGCCTCGCCGAAGTGAAGTGAGTTCGACGGGGCGGCCCTTCCTGACCAGATAGCGGCTCGCAGTCGGGTTTTCTCGGTGGTGCGCGCAGCAGCTTACTGGCGAGATTATGCAATATCGTGCCTTCTTTACGCCGGTAGCGCTTCACGTCGAAGTGGTGGGCGTGGAGAGACGTTCCGGGGCGCCCGAAACGAAAGAAATACTGTGTTTTCGCATATTGCAAGAGATATGCGCTTCACACTACCTCATATCAGCGGACGACGTCTCAATAGATTTGCGGGACCAATGTCCGCTGAATAAAGCTTCTTGAGTTTAATGTGGGAGATAGCAATGAAGATCTCAGCTCGAAATGTGATCGATGGCGTCGTCAAGGAAGTCAAGAAGGGCGTCACCACCGCCCATGTGCTGATCGACGTCAGCGGCGCGACGCTCACCGCCTCCATCACCAATGAATCAGTGGATGAGCTCGGCCTGAAGGCAGGCGTAAAGGTGAAGGCCGTCATCAAGTCTTCTGACGTCATGATCGCCGTGAGCTGACTCGCCCGAGTCGCCAGGGGAGCCCTGGCGACCTGCTTTTCTTTTGCTTCAGGCTCTCGTCAATATTTTTAAATTGGCATTGATCCCACGGATTCGATCAATCAGGGAGTAGCCAAGCCCTCTCTGTTCCGTCAATATATAGCGACATCCTTAAGTCTGTCGCCCGCTAGTGAGCGTCGCGCGCCTTGCGCCTATCGTCGCTCACTTGCCGACCGCGAACCAGGCTGAAGGCGTACGACAGGCGATGCGCCTCAGTCCGTAAGAATCCGAAGTCGCCAAAGGATCGCATTGCAAGACTTCCCTTCCCTCGCTTTTTTTGAACTCTCGCCCGCGGAATGGACCGCGATACGGCTGTCCTTGCGGATCGCCAGCGTGGCGACTCTCGCCAGCCTTCCCTTCGGGATAATCACGGCCTATGCGCTCGCGCGTCGCCAATTCCCCGGCAAGACTCTTATCAATGGCGTCGTTCACTTGCCGCTGGTGCTGCCGCCGGTCGTCACAGGCTTCGTGCTGCTCATGCTGCTCGGACGCAAGGGGGTATTCGGTCCGTCCCTCGCAGAGCTCGGCATCGTCTTCTCGTTTCGCTGGACGGGCGCCGCCGTCGCCTGCGCCGTCATGGGGTTTCCCTTGATGGTGCGCGCGATGCGGTTATCCTTCGAGTCGATCGATCGTCGCCTGGAGTCGGCGTCCGAGACGCTGGGCGCGAACAGGATATGGACCTTCTTCCTGGTGAACCTGCCGCTCGCGGTCCCCGGCATTATCGTTGGAGCCATTCTCGCTTTTGCGAAGGCGTTGGGAGAATTCGGGGCGACCATCACCTTTGTGTCGAACATTCCTGGTGAGACGCAGACGATTTCGGCCGCGATTTACACCTACACACAGATTCCGGGCGGCGATGCGAGCGCAATGCGGTTGACGGTCGTCGCGGTCGTCATCGCGCTTTTGGCGCTCGTGGCGTCCGAGATCATTCAATGGCGAGCCGAGAAGCGTCTCGGGAACGCCGAATGATCGAGGTCGATGTAAGGCTAAAGGTCGGGACGTTCTCGCTCGACGTCGCCTTCGCGAATGGCGGGGGCGTAACGGCGCTCTTCGGCCAGTCCGGATCCGGCAAGTCGCTGACGCTCGGCATCATCGCCGGATTGACGAAGCCGGACGCGGGTTACGTCAGGCTGGACGGCCGTACGCTCGTCAATGTTGAAAAACGCGTCTTCGTTCCCGTATGGCGGCGCCGCATCGGTCTCGTCTTCCAGGATTCCAACCTTTTTCCTCACCTGAGCGTAAAGCAGAATTTGCTCTACGGGCGCTGGTTCGCGCCGCGCGGCGAGCGGCGGATCGATTTCGACGCCGTTGTCGACACTCTGGGGATTACGCAACTGATTTCGCGTCCGCCGGCGCGTCTGTCGGGCGGCGAAAAGCAGCGGGTGGCGATCGGACGCGCGTTGCTGTCCTGCCCGAAGCTGCTCCTCCTGGATGAACCGCTGGCGGCGCTCGACATGCAGCGCAAGCTCGAGATCCTGCCGCTGATCGAGCGCATCAGGGACGAGTTCGACGTCCCGATCGTCTATGTCTCCCATGCTGTCGAAGAGGTGGTGCGCCTAGCCTCCAGCGTCGTCATGATCGAATCCGGGCGCGTGAAGTTCTTTGGCGATCCCGCGGAAGCCTTCAATCGCCTCGCCTATGCGCCTGCCGCGAATCGCTTCGATCGTTCCTCCGTCCTGACGGCGACGGTCGGCGAAACGTTGGTCGCCCATGGGCTGACGGAGCTGAAACATCCCGCCGGCACAATCTGGGTCGCGGGCGGGGCGGGCGCGCGTGGAAGCGCGGCGCATGTGATCGTCAAAGCGACCGACGTGATCTTGTCGCTCGTTCCGCCGCATGAGATCAGCGCCCGCAGCTTTCTGTCGGGCGAGGTCGCGAACATACAATTCGACGGCCCGATCGCAACGATCGCCATTGCGCTGAAGGGCGATGGCCAGCTACTCGCGACAGTTACGAGAGGCGCTTTCGAAGCTCTTGGCCTGGAGGCTGGCTCCAAGGTTTATGCGCTGTTCAAGACGGCCGCCCTCGACGAGCGCTCCGTGGGCATGGCGAGCGCCCAGTTCGAGTGAGTTGCTGTGGCTTAATTGTTCATTCGTCGGGCTGGATCTGAGGGCGATTCTCGGCGCAAACTGTATGCTTTGCTACAAATGTCGGACGGCGAACGTTCGGCTCATCGCCTGACGCTATATATAATGATATTATAGCGCTGGCCCGGTCTTTGCTCGGAGACTCCCAAAGGAGTTTTCTCATGACCGCAGAGGCCGGGCGAGGTTTCCTAGCGAGCAGAGCCGATCATTTCGCGATTGTGCTCGGAACGAACGAGATCGCCTCAGCCATCGCCGTCCGGCTGTGCTGGGAGCGCTTCCGGGTCGTGATGAGCCATGACCCTTTCCCGCCTGTCATCCGACGCGGCATGGCCTTCCATGACGCGCTCTATGACGATCGCGCCGAGGTGGACGGAATCGTCGCGCAACGTGGGGAGACGGCGATGGAGATCGTCGAGGCGCTCGCCGAGCCCGGGAAAGTCGTTGTCACGCACCGGCAGCTGACGGATATAATCACGCTGAAATCGCCGGCGGTCGTCGTCGACGCCCGCATGCAGAAGAACCGGACCACGCCGGATCTGCGCGGCCTCGCTCGGCTGACCATCGGCGTCGGCCCGAGATTCGCGATCAATGAGAACTGCGACGTCGCGATCGAAACGCATCCGGCCAGCACGGGCGCGCTCGTGGAACATGGCGAAACGCGGCCCGGCGACGGCGTCCCGCGGATGCTGGGCGGCGTCGGGAGGGAGCGTTTCGTCTATTCGACATGCGATGGCGTGTGGCGGACTCCGCTCGACGTCGGCGCCCTGGTCTTTCGCGGCTTTGTGCTCGGCTATCAAGAACGCGTCGCCGTGTGCGCGCCGTTGGACGGCTATCTGAGAGGCGTCGTGCGGGACGGCGTCCACGCGCCGGCCGGCGTGAAACTCGTCGAAATCGATCCCAGAGGCCGCTCGGCGCGTTGGACAGGCAGTGACGAGCGCGGGCGCAGGATCGCCGAAGCCGTCGTCGCGGCGATGGAAAAAACGCCGTCGCGAACGCGCGTGTTGCGACGGGAGCTCTCGATACTCCACTAGCGAGACCGGAGGCGTCGATGGATCGGCCAGCAAAACGCATCGCCGCGCTTTACGGCGCGACGAGTCGCGAGCTCCAGGGCGCGCTTGCGGCTTTTGCGCGAGAGCTCCAGTCCCAAGGCTTCCGGGTCGCCGGCGTTATCGAAGAGTCGGTCTGCGGCGCGAGGGGCGCCTGCAAGAGCCTCAGCGTGAAGGATATCGCCTCGGGTGAAACGATTCCGATTTCGCAGAAGCTCGGCGCCGGGTCCGAGGCGTGCAATCTCGATCCCGGCGGACTGGCGTTGGCATGCGGACTCGTGGAAGAAGCGATCGAACGCGGCGCCGATGTGGTCGTGCTGAGCAAATTTGGCAAGCTGGAAGCCTCGCGAAGCGGCCTGTGCGACGCCTTCAAAGCCGCGATCCTCGCCGACATCCCCGTCATAACGGCCGTATCGCCGCCTGTCGCGCAGGATTGGGTTTGCTTTGCGGGCGGGTTGGCGGAATATGTCGCGCCCGACATCGCAGCCTTGGCGGCTTGGTGGCGCGCAAGTCATGGCGGCCCAGCGAATGCGCCCTAGCGGGGCGCTTCGCCATTGGCGTTTACCGGCGTATGGCGGAACAGGACAGTGAACCAAGACACGAGCCCTTCTGACTTCTTCAGAGCCGCCTCTAACGCCTTCAGCGAAACGATCGGCTCGCGCCGTGCGCGTCCGGAACTGGTCGCGCTGCTCTGCGCGCAAGCCTTCGACGGCTTTGCGCAAAATGTCGCAATTCAGTCGGAGGGCGAACCGGCGCTCGCCTGCCATGGAGAATGCGCCGCCTGCTGCCGCCTCCGCGTCGCCGCTACGGCTCCGGAGATTTTTCTGCTCGCGCGCTTCGTCTCGGTTAACGCCGCCGCCTTCGCTGAACGTGGCGTAATGCTCCTCAAGCGCATCGCCGACGCCGATCAGGCCATTGGCGGGCTGTCCGAAGCCCAGCGAATGTCGATCCAATACGCCTGTCCGCTTATCGAAGGCGAATTATGCCTCGCCTATAAAGTGCGTCCGCTCGCTTGCCGCGGCCACGCGGCGTTTGACAAGGCCTCATGCGTCGCCGCCGCGGGGGGCGAGGCCGTCGAAACGCCGGTGTCGGCCGCGCATCTCTTTGTCCGCAGCGTCGTGCAGAACGCCATGATGGCGGCGCTCCGGCGTTCCGGGCTGGCCTGGGGACTTTATGAGGTCAGCGGCGCTCTCAATTGCGCGCTCTCATCGCCGAACGCGCTCGAACAATGGATCTCAGGGCAAGATCCCCTGGCGCGGGCGCGCATTGCGGACTTCGATCCCATCGAAGCCGGCGCCCTTTTCGACGCTGTCGGCGTTTAGACGCAAAGCGGGTTGAGCAAGGGCCGGATCATCGCGATCTCCGGCGGCGGCGAAGAGGCGCCGGCGACAGCGCGCAGACCGCGGTAAGAATTTTGGCGACGTTTGAAGTTCAATTGCCCTCATAGGAAGCTTCGGTTTCATTCGACGATCTGACGACGTCCTGGAACGCATACTGAGGCGCTCCGCGATGAAATTTGCGTATCACCAATACACCTGCGCGCGCGCCTCGAAGAGATCAGGATGCGCGCCGTTGAAATAGGGGCCCTGCCGCAGAGGAACGCCGGTGGCGAAGAGCGCATAGTCGTTGAGCGGCGCAGAAGCCTGCAGCACATGAACCCAGTTGAACTGAAAGTGGAATCCATTTTCGGGATACCAGTTGATTCCCAAGGTGACGTTTTGCTGGCGGCCGCCGACGACGCCAGCGTTGGCGATGTAGGAGGTCGCAAAAGGATTAGGCGCGATGAGCGTCGTATAGGAAAGCATGTTGTATAGGCCCGAGCCGGAAAAAGGCCCGCTGTTGAGATTGAGCGCGCTGTAGCGCGCCGCGATCCCAACGGCGCCAAAGCCGCCTGCGCTCATCGGATGCTTGATCGTGATCTGGTTGAAATTCGCGCCCAGTTTGTTGGTCACGTCATATGCGGCCGCGCGCTCCTCGCCGGTCAGATACCATTGCGCGTAGGCATAGAAGCCGCTGAAATAATGCGAGGCGCCGCCGGGCGCGAAGGCGCCTGCCAGGCGCGCGAGCATGATCTTGGTCGGGTCGCGGTTGACCTGCTGCGCCAGATATTCAGCTTGCAGCGAGAACGGTCCATGCGCCGCGGTCAGCTCCACGCCAAAGGACTGCACGTTGTTGACGCAGTGCGCGGCGGCCGCCGCCGTCCATCCTGGCAGAGCGAGGCTTCCACAGGAGAGATCCGGCGTGCCAAGCAGCCCTTGATTGAGGATATAGGCTTCAGAGCGAATACGGTTGCCGAGCCGCAGGACGCGATCGTCCGACAGTCCCGTGGCGCTGTTGGGCTGGTGATAGCGGCCGGAAACGCCGATGTGCAGGAGATCGTGCTCGGTCATGATCGGCGCATAAGTCGCGCGGCCGGTCAGTTCGAAGTACTGACCGCCGCCCGTTGGGAACCAGCCGGCGCGCGGCGGAATGCCGATCAGCGGCGGCGCGCCGACGGCGGGGTTGGTGTTCAGATCTTCGAAGCTCGTCGTGAAAATTCCGCCCTTCGCGGTCCAATTGTCCCCATAGGCGCCGACCGCCGCGCCGAGGTGACGGCTCGGCGCGATGGCCTCGACCGCCATGGCGCGTTCGATGAAGTCGCGGAACCGCGAAGAGGCCGTGAACTCGAGACTGAAGGGTTCGAAATAGCTGCCGATATGAATGAACGCCGGCTCCTTCGTGAAGGGCAGCGCGAGCAGGGGATGTTGCAGGCCGAGATAGAAATCACGGATGCCGCCTTGCACGGGCGCATTAAAGGGCGTGCCGTATTGCGAGCCGGCGAAATCATACTGGAGTTTGTAAAACCAGTATTTCGCCGCCTTGCCTTCGACCTCCAGCCGCACCTGGCGAACGCCGGCCTGGTTTGACCAGCCGTTCAGAGGTTGCGTGGCACCGCCGCCGTCGAACTGCATGCGGCCGCCGATCTTGAAATTATATGCCTTGTCTGCGCTTTCGACGAACAGCCCGTTCTTGAACGCGACGAAGACCGGCGGCATGAGTGGCGTCGCGGTTTGCGCCGCCTCGGCCTTCGCGGAGCTTCTCTGAGCGGCGTCAGCAGCCCGCTGCGAGTCTGCCTTGGCCTGCCGCGCCTCTCGCCGCAGTTTCGCGATCTCCGCTTCCAGCGTGCGCAGCCTTGCTTCGATGGCCTCGCTCGACGCCGCATGCGCGGCGGTTGACGAAAGAACGGCGACGATTCCGCTTGCAGCGACGCCAAACTTGCAGCGGTAGAACTCCATCAGCAGCCTCGCTCGCATCTCGTTCGCAGTGAACGACGCCAGGCCCTGCGCGGGGGCCGGACCACTGCGGCGACGAACGCGCAAGTCACGGCAAAGCGCTCAAGGGACGCTTCGTTCTAGCTGCGTTTTTGCGATGAGGTTTTTCTGGAATCTATCTGTCGGCGTGCAAATGTTGCTCGCCGATTACGCAACGGCGGCTTCGGCATGTCGAGACGTGCGGCGCCGCTTTTCACAAGAGTTAGTGAACCATATCATTGCATATTTTCAACGAAGGCGATCAACCCTTTGAGCAGCGTCGTCGGATCGGGCGGACAGCCGCGAATGTGCAGATCAACGGGAAGGACCCTGGCGACGCCTCCCACGCATGCGTAGCTGTCGCAATAGACGCCGCCGTCAAAGGCGCAGTCGCCGACGGCGATCACCCATTTCGGATCAGGGGTGGCCGCATAGGTTCGTTCGAGCGCTTCGCGCATGTTCTTCGTGACCGGACCGGTGACGAGCAGGACGTCGGCGTGACGCGGCGACGCCACGAAGCGCATGCCGAACCTTTCAAGATCGTAGTAGGCGTTGTTGAGGGCGTGAATTTCGAGTTCGCAGCCGTTGCAGGAGCCGGCGTCGACTTCGCGGATCGAGAGGCTTCGCCCGAGTTTCTGGCGCGCCGTGCGCCCCAGCGTGTAGCCAAGTTCGGCGATCGCAGACGCATCCGGAACGGGCGCACGTTCGGTCAGCGCGCGGCGGAGCAAACCCTGAAGCATGAATTTCTGCATCGCGCCGCCTAGAGATCGTGCCCCGAGTAGGAGCAGTTGAAGGATTTGTTGCAGAGCGGAAAGTCGGCGACGATGTTGTCCTTGATCGCCGCTTCGAGCAGCGGCCACTGGAACCACGAGGGATCGCGCAGATGGCAGCGCTGCACCACGCCGTCAGCGCGGATGCGCAGCCAGACGAAAATGTCGCCGCGAAATCCCTCAACCAGCGCGACGCCTTCGCGCATCCAATCGTCTGGAAGAGTCCAGGCGGCGATGATCGAGCCCTGGGGCGCTTCGTCGAGAATCTGTCTGACGATTCGCAGTGAGGCTCTGATTTCGTCGAAACGGACCCAGACGCGGGCGTCGACGTCGCCGTCCTTTGAACCGCCGACCTCGAACGCCAACTGCGGGTAGGGAGCGTATCCGATCGCCTTTCGCGCATCGAAGTCACGTCCGGAGGCGCGCCCCACATAGCCGCCGCAGGCATATTGCTTGGCGAGCGCTTCGCTGACGTATCCTGTCCCGACGGTCCGATCCTGCAGCGAGGTCGTGTCGCCAAACAGCGCCATGAGCCGCGGGGTCATGAGCTCGATCCACTCGACCAGCACATAAAGCGCGCGGATCTTCTCTGGCTCCAGATCAACGAGCACGCCGCCGGGGGCGATGCGATCCATCATCAGCCGGTGTCCGAAGCAGTTCGTGGCTTCCCGCAGGATCCGTTCGCGCACAATGCCGCATTGCGCATACATCAATGCGAAGGCCGCGTCGTTGCAGACGGCGCCGACGTCGCCGAAATGATTGGCGAGGCGTTCGAGTTCAGCCATCAGGGCGCGCAGATATGTCGCACGTGGCGGAACGTTCACGTCGAACGCCGCCTCCACCGCCTGCGCGAAGGCGAGGCTGTAGGCGACCGTGCTGTCGCCGGACACGCGCGCCGCAAGACGCGCCGCACGTTCGATCGACGCGCCGGCCATCAGTTGATCGACGCCCTTGTGCACAAAGCCCAGCCGCTCCTCGAGCCGCACGACGGTCTCGCCATTCGCCGAGAAGCGGAAATGGCCCGGTTCGATAATGCCGGCATGCACGGGCCCGACGGGGATCTGGTGCAGCGGTTCGCCTTCGGCGGGAAGGAAGTGGTAGCGGTCGCTGGTGGTCTCGATCATTTCAGGCGCGCCGCAGGGATGACGCAGTCCCCAGCGGCCATGATCGAGCCAGGCGCGCTCGTCCGGCGCGCCCTCCGGCTTCAGGCCAAAAAGATCGCGGATCGCGCGTTCGAGCCTTATCGCCGGCGGGTGCAGTCGCCCGATGGACGGGAACATTCCTTCACGGCACTCCAGCGTGATGATGCGCAGACGCGGCTCCCGCTCTTCGAGCACCGCCATGTGAACGCTTGAACTCTCGGCCCAGAGGCTCAGAAGCTCGCGCTCGCCCCTCGCAAGACTTTCGGCGAAAGCGACCCATCCTGTTTTATCGACGATCTCACGCGGCCATGGCAGGCACGTCGGCGGCGTTGATTGGGTCGCCGTCTGTTTGCTGGCGAAGTTCATCTTTGCATCCTTAGAGCTCAACCCAAGAGCCGCGCGACGTTCTGAAACCAGGCCACGAGATGAGAGGGAAGATAGATTCCTGCGAGCAGGACAAGCGACAGATGCGCATAGACAGGCAACATCGACGCCTTGACTTCGCCCTCGCTCCGGCTCGGCTCGCCGAACGCCATGCCGATAAGACGCAGCAGCAAGGCGCCAAAGGCGAGAAGAAGTCCGAACACGAGCGGCACGGCGAGGAGCGGCTGGCGCGCGAAGGTCGAACTCACCACGAGAAATTCGCTCATGAAAATGCCGAGCGGCGGCAGCCCGATGATCGCCACGACGCCCGCGACGAGCGACCAGCCGAGCGCCGGCTGGCTCTGGGTCAATCCTCTGATATCGGCGATTCTCTGTGTTCCCTTGACCTGCGCAATGTGGCCGACCGAGAAAAAGATCGCCGACTTCGTCAGGCTGTGCATCGTCATGTGCAGCAGGCCGGCGAAATTGGCGAGCGGGCCGCCCATGCCGAAGGCGAAGGCGATTATGCCCATGTGCTCGATGGAAGAGTAAGCGAACAGCCGCTTGATGTCGCCGCGGCGGTAGAGCATGAAAGCGGCCATGATGAGAGACGCAAGGCCGAGCGTGATCATCAGCGGGCCTGGCGTGATCGCCGCCGCGTTGGCGGTCAGCAGCATCTTGAATCGCAGCACAGCATAGAGCGCGACATTTAGAAGAAGGCCGGACAGGACCGCCGAGATCGGCGTCGGACCTTCCGCATGCGCATCCGGAAGCCAGGCGTGCATCGGCGCCAGGCCCACCTTGGTGCCGTAGCCGAGCATCAGGAACACGAAGGCGACGTTGAGCATCCGGGCGTTGAATTGCGGCGCCTGCTGCATCAGCGTCTTCCAGACCATGGCGTCGTAGCCCTGTCCCAAAACGGGCTGGGCCGCCATGTAGATCAGGATCGTTCCGAAGAGCGCCAGCGCAATGCCGACGCTGCCGAGGATGAAATATTTCCAGGCGGCCTCGAGAGAGTGCGGCGTGCGGTAGATCCCGACCATCAGCACAGTGGTCAATGTGGCGACCTCGATGGCGACCCACATCAGTCCGATGTTGCTCGCCAGCAGCGCCAAGTTCATCGCGCACATCAGGGATTGGTACATCGCGTGATAGAAGCGGACGTTCGTCGGCGTCAGCCGGCCAGTCTCGATCTCATGATCGATATAGCTTGCACTGTAGACGCTTGTCGTGAAGCCGATGAACGTCGAGAGCACGACGAAGACGATGTTGAGATCGTCGACAAAGAGATAGCCGCCGCTCTCGGGCTCGACGATCAGAAGAACGAGCGCGAAAAGAAATGTCGCGCCCGAGGCGCAGACATTGAGGATTGCCGAGCGCCGGTATTCCGGTTCGAGCGCCACCGCAACGGCCGCCACAGCAGGAATGCCCACAAGCGCGTTTGAGACCAGGAATAGATCGGAGCTCATCAACGTCCTCCACGCACCCGATCGAGCTCCAAGAGATCGACGTTGTCGAATCGTTCGCGAATGCGAAACAGAAAGATCCCGATCACGATGAAGGCGATCAGGATCGAGAAGGCGACGCTGATTTCAACGACGAGCGGCATGCCGTCTGCGCCCGCCGCGGCGAGAATCAAGCCGTTTTCGAGCGACATGAAGCCGATGATCTGGCTGACGGCGTTGCGTCGCGTCACCATCATCAAGAGTCCGAGCAGCACGATGGCGAGGGCGAAGGCGATGTCCTCCCGCGCCAGCGGATCGGCGGAGGCCGTCGCCGGCAGCATGACGACGAGAGACAGCGCCATCAGAAATATGCCGATGAGCATGGTTATCCCGACGCCGCCAACGACTTCCACCGTGCGGTGGATTCCCAGGCGCCGGATGATGCGGCGGAGACTGAAGGGAATGATCAGCGCCTTGAAGATCGCCGCGACGCCGGCCGTTACATAAAGATGGGGCGCGCCCTGGTAGTAGGCCTGCCAGGCGACCGACAGCGACAGAATGACGGCATGAAGCGTATAGATGTTGATCAGACCCGAGAGCCGATCCTGGTAGAGCAGCATGAAGCTCGCCAGCACGAGAGCGCCCGCGAGGACATGGGCGATGTCAACCGTCAGAAGCTCCATCAAAGGCTCCGTGTCACAAAAACGAGCAATGTCGCGAGGAGTCCAAGCATCAGCCCCGCCCCGAGGAAGTCTGGCACGCGGAAGACGCGCATCTTGGCTGTGGACGTTTCGAAGAGCGCGAGCGCGGCGCCGCCGATCGCGAGCTTCAGGATGAAGGCGCCAAGTCCAATCATCATCGCCTTGAGACCCGCATCATGTGTGGCAAGACCGACGGGGAAGAAGATGCAGGCGATGAGCGAGACGTAAAGGAGCAGCTTGAGCGCGGAAGCGAGCTCGATGAGTGCGAGATATCGCCCCGAATATTCGAGGACCATCGCCTCATGCACCATCGTCAGCTCCAGATGGGTCGCTGGATTGTCGACGGGAACGCGTCCATTTTCAGCAATGGCGACGATGAGAAGAGCGACGAGCGCCATGCCGACCGAGGCCCGCAATTCAAGATTGGCTGCCATATAGGATGCGATTTCGGAGAGCTGGGTGGTTCCGGCGACGAAGGACACGGTGAAGACGATCATGATCGTCGCCGGCTCCGCCAGCGAGCCGAACATCGCCTCGCGGCTCGAGCCAATTCCGCCGAAACTCGTTCCGATGTCCATGCCGGCGAGCGCGAGAAAAAATCGCGCGCTGCCGAGCAGGGCGATGACGGCGATAAAATCGGCCGACCAGCTGAACATCAGTCCCGTGGCGAATGTCGGCACGAGCGATGCGGCGACCCAGGTCATCGCGAAAATAAGATAGGGCGCCGAGCGGTAAAGCCAGGATGCGTTTTCGGCGACAACGACCTCCTTGCGCAGCAGCCGAATGAGATCGCGCCAGGGCTGGATGATCGGCGGTCCTTTTCGACGCAAGAGGCGCGCCTTCAGCTTTCTTACAAAGCCGATGAGCAGCGGCGCGAGCGCAAGCGCCAAAAGCATTTCAAAGCCCTGCGCGATAAGGTTCAGGAGCAGAGTCATATTGCGATCAACATCAGCAGGAAAACGAGCGCGGCAAAAACCAGCGCGAGATATTGTTGAATCGTCAGCAGACTGAGGATGTTCAGTCCGGACGCGCAGGTTTCAACCGCTCGCGTGAGCGGCGCGTAAAGATAGTCGAAGATGCGATCCGTGATTTCGACGCTCAGCCGAGCCGCCCGCGTATCGCCGGGCACCGGCATGTCCAGGCGCTCCCGCGCCGAAAAGGCGATGACCCCAAGGGTGCGTCGGATGGGCTGCGCGAAGCTGCTGGCGGTATATTGCGCTGCGGGGCTCGTTTCGATGTAGCCGCAGTCCCATGCCGGCGCGCGTCGCGACCGCGCCGAACCAAATCTATGAATGACCCATCGCGCGGCATAGGCGGAGAAGAGAATGAAGACGAAGACCAGAAGGCCGTTGTAGGAGCTTCGGCTTTGCGCAATCGGCGCGATCGAGAGCCAGGAGAGTTCCGACTGGGCGGGCATCCGGGCGCCGACAAAATCCCTCGCGGCTGGCGAAATCGTGTCGATGAGAAGACTCGGCAAAAGACCAGCCATCAGGCAGAGCGTGAGCAAAATGGCCATCGTTCCGAGCGACCATCGATCAGGGTCTTGCGCACAGCGCGCGGCTTCGCTGCGCGGACGCCCGAGAAAAGCGACGCCATAGGCGCGGATGTAACAGGCTGCGCCGAGCGCCGCGCTCAGCGCCAGCGCCACGCCAACCGCGGGCACAAGAAGCTTCACTGTCCACTGCGGCAACGACGGACTGAGCAGCACCGCCTGAAACACCAGCCATTCCGACACGAAGCCGTTCAGCGGCGGCAGGGCGGAAATGGCGACGCAGCCGCCGAGAAAAAGGAACGCGGTTTTCGGCATGGAGTGGATGAGGCCGCCGAGCCGCTCGATGCTTCGCTCGCCGCTCGCATTCAACACGGCGCCCGCGCCGAAGAACAGGAGGCTTTTGAACAGCGAATGGTTGAAAACGTGAAACAGCGCCGCGGTAAAGGCAAGCGCGGCGGGCAATGCGAGACCGTTGGCTTTGAACGCCAGGGCGAGTCCCAGCGCGATGAAAATGATTCCGATATTTTCAATCGTGCTGTAGGCGAGCAGTTTCTTCAAATCGCTCTGTACGGTCGCGAAGAGCACGCCGATGAGGGCGCTTGCCGCGCCAAAGCTCATCGGCTCGACCGCCCACCAGAACGAAGGCGGTCCGAGCAAGTCGAAAACGACGCGAATGAAGCCGTAGACCGCGACCTTCGTCATGACGCCGCTCATCAGCGCCGAGACATGGCTTGGCGCCGCGGGGTGCGCGAGCGGCAGCCAGATATGCAAAGGCGCGAGGCCCGCCTTGGAGCCCATGCCGACCATGGCGAGCGCCAGAACCAGTCCCGCTTTCCAGGCTTCCTTGTTTGCTTCCCTGATCGCCGCGAAGTCGTAGGCGCCTCCCACGCCTCCGAGCAGTCCGAACGCCATCAGCAAAGCGAAGCCGCCGAAAGTCGCCATCAGCAAGTAGACGAAACCGGCGCGCCTGTTTTCCTCGTCATGATGATGCGTCAGCACAAGCGCCCACGACGCGAGCGACATGAACTCCCAAGCGACGAGAAAGGTGAAGGCGTCATCAGCCAGCACGACGACATTCATGCCGGCGAGAAAGGCCGGATAGAATGGCAGCACGCGCATGGGATCCTTCTCATGCGCGCCATAGCCGACCGCATAAGCGCTCGCCGCCGCGCCGCCCAGATTGACGACGGCAAGAAAGAAAGCGCTCAAGACGTCGAGGCGAAAATGCATGCCGATCCACGGCAGACCGAGTGGCAAAGCGCACGATACGACATTCGCGCCTCTTGGCATGACCGCCGCGAGGAAGAGAGCGCCGCAGAGGCCGATACAAAGACTGTAGACGTTACGGCCGATGTCGTGATTCTGCCTGCCAGCGATGGCGTAGACGCTGACGGCGAGCAGCGCGCCGACAGAGGCCAGCGCGAGGTAGAGCGGCATTGCTTATCACCTTCGGATCGACGCGGGGTCGCGAAATACGCCTTACGCGAAGCTTATGAACTAGGCGCTGCGCTTGCGGGGCGCGAGAGGATGCTTGGAGGTCGCGACGTGATGATCCAATCCGCGAATCTCCGCGCACCCGCCGTTTGCTTCGTAGTCCTCGCAGAAGTGATGGAGGTTCTCCATCACCGTATGATCGACGCACCAGGACTCCGAGAGATCGCAGATGACCGTCTTGCCGCGGGGAAGTTTCGCGAGATCGCCCTTGAGCGCGAGGTAATTGGCGAAGAAGGCGGCGCCGCCGATTCTGACGTGGTAGACGCCGGGTTCAATCTCCACCACCTCGCGGCGCAACTTGAACACCTGTCCCCAATTGACGCTGCGCCACACATGGAAAAGGAGCTCGGCGGCGATCCCGATCGCGACGCCGATCAGGAGATCGGTCGCGAGCACGCCGGCGATCGTGATCACGAAAACGGCGAGCTGATCCCAGCCGATCGCCAGCGTCTTTTTGAACTCGAGCGGCGAGGCGAGTCGATAGCCGGTGAACACCAGCAGCGCCGCGAGCGAGGCAAGCGGAATCTCGTGAATGACCCTCGGGAATAGCGCGACGAAGATGAGCAGGAAGAGTCCATGGAAGAAGTTCGCCCAGCCGGTTCGCGCGCCATTGTTCACATTTGCGGAGCTGCGGACGATTTCCGCTATCATCGGGAGGCCGCCGATCAGGCCGCAGATGATGTTGCCGAAGCCGACCGCCGCGACGTCGCGATTGAGGTCCGAGGTTCGCTTAAAGGGATCGAGCTTATCGACCGCCGCCGCGCTGAGCAGGCTCTCCAGGCTTCCAACGAGACAGATGGCGAAGACCTGCTGCCAGAACATGCTGGAGCCGATCAGAGAAAAATCCGGGAAGGCGAAGCCCGAGAGAAAGTTCTGCGGGATCGAGACCAAAAATTTCGGGCCGATGGTGTATTCGTGATGCGGCAGAAAGGGATAGTCGGGAAGGAAGAGATAGATATGCTCGTCGTCGAGATCGAAATACTGCGCTAGCGCCATGCCGACAATCACGACGACCAGCGGCGCAGGGATCATTTTCAGCCGGCGATTCTTTACGAGCGACCAGGCGACCAGGATCAGAAGTCCGAGCCCGCCGATAATCGCGACCTCCGGATTCATGTCGCGAAGGCTCGCGGGGATCGCGCCGATCGTCGCGAACAGCGTCTGCGCATCCGGCTTCACGCCGAGCATGACGTGAATCTGCTTGGCCATGATGATGATGCCGATCGCCGCCAACATGCCGTGGACGGCCGACGCCGGGAAAAAGGCGCTCATCTTTCCCGCCTTCATGACGCCCATCAGCATCTGGATGACGCTGGCGCATACGATCGCCGCCAGGGTGTAGTGGTAGCCAGCTTTGGCGTCGCCGCCGCCAAGCGCCTGCACCGAGTCCAGGATGACGACGATGAGGCCTGCCGCCGGTCCGGTGATGGTGACGAAAGATCCGTTGATGCGCGAAACGAGGAGACCGCCGACGATGGCGGTGATGATGCCCGCCTGCGGCGGAAATCCGGAGGCCATCGAAATGCCGAGGCAGAGTGGCAGGGCGATAAGGAAGACGAGGAAGCCGGAGAGGGCGTCGGCGCGCCAGTTTTCCACGAGTCCGGCGAGCCCGGTTTTCGGCAGGCGGCGGGAATAGGTCGCCTTGTTCAAATCTGGCTGATACACTGTCTTCGCGTCGCGGCTCTCGTTTTCACCGAAGGTTGATGCTTCCAGAGCTTGGGCGGAATCGTCAACGCGAGAAGCGCGCCGTTGCCCCTGCGCAGGGTCGAGGCTTGAGGATCCAGTAGCGTGACCCAATGAGCCTCCCAAGCCATCTGGGAGAGCCTGAGCCTTGCTCTTCATTCTGGGTCCTCGCAACAGTCAGGTAAGGGGAAACTTAAGCGCTGTGTGACGAGCGCGGTTGCACCATAGGACCTGCGGGCGCACTGGGTGTGTCTCCACTTTTTCGCAGCGCAGCGATTGTTTCTGGTTCCTTTCTGAATTGGGACCCCTCTGGGTCATGAGACCAGAGGGGAGGCTGAAACGCCGCACGACGAAGTCGATTTCTCTATGGAAACACTCTAGAAACATTGCATTATTAGTTTCCGCGCTCCCTCAACGAAAGCGATCGCGTAAGCTCTTGCCCTCTCCCATCTCCATTCTGATCGTCGAGGATGACGCCGAAATCGGCGAATTCATCTCGCTTTACCTCGCGGGCCACGACATCCAGACGAAGGTCGCCGCCAACGCCCAGGAAATGGACGCTGCGTTCAGCGCCGGGGCCTACGACCTGCTGATCCTCGATCTCAATCTTCCCGGGGAAGACGGATTCTCGATTTGCCGGCGTGTGCGGGCCGAGAGACGCATTCCCATCATCATACTGACCGCGCAATCCGAGGATATCGACAAGATACTGGGGCTGGAGCTGGGCGCCGACGACTACATTGTTAAGCCCTTCAATTCCCGCGAACTCTTAGCGCGAATTCGCGCGGTGTTGAGACGAACGGAAACGCCGAACGCCGTCGAGGGTCGCGTCGTGCGGCAAGCATATCTGTTCTCGGGCTGGCGCGTCGACGTGCTCGCGCGAGAAGTCGTCGCGCCCTGCGGCATAAAAGTCGCCATGACGGGCGCCGAATTCGATCTGCTGCACGCTTTGTGCGAAAATCCCAATCGGGTGCTGACGCGCGAGCAACTGATCAACATGACGCATGGCCCGACGACGGGGCCGTTCGAGCGCAGCATCGACGTGCTGATCAGCCGGCTTCGGCAGAAGATCGAAACGGATCCGAAGAAGCCCGGTTTCATCCAGACGGTTCGGTCCGAAGGCTATATCTTTTCTACGCAGGTAACGCGCGCATGAACTCGACGAGCGCTCCATGGCGATTCCGGCCCAACAAGCTGGCGGTGCAGATCACGCTGCTCATGCTTGTGTCGATCGTCGCCTTCCAAACGATCGTGATCGGCATGTTCCATGTGTTCGGCAGACGGCACATTGTCGATCAGGGCGATTTCATTGCGAGCATCATCCTGGCTCTGGACGTCGCGCCGAATGCGGAGCGCGCGAAGATCGTTTCAGAGCTTTCTCTCGCCGTTCCCTACGCCAATATCGAGATCCAGGAGACTCGCCCGCCGGCGGCGGACGCTTCTTCGGCAAGCGATGTGGCCTTCGATAACGAAATCCGCCACATCGACTTGCTCTTGTGGAAGGGCGTGGACGTGTACAAGGTCGCGGGATCGGCGCCAGGCGATTACGGCGTCCTCGCGGTCGAATTGCGCAAGGGAGGTTACGCGACGATCTCGATCGCGCAGCATCAGAAGTCGCCTGGCTCGATCTGGCGCTGGCTCTGGCAGCACGCGGAAGATGAACCGATCATTGTGACTCCGGGGGCGCGAACGGCGCTGTCTTTTATCATTTTCACCGCGATCTTCGTATTCTGGGCGCTGAACGCAATCATGGCGCCGCTGCAGCGACTCGCGAAATACGCCGAGCAGATTCCCAACGACATTGATGCGAAGACTCCGCTTCCCGAACGCGGTCCCCACGAGGTGCGCGAATTGACGCGTTCGCTCAATCGCATGCAGGCGCGCATCAGCAAGATGATCGCCGCGCGCGCTCATGTGCTCGCCGCCGTCAGCCACGACCTGCGAACGATTATCACCCGCCTGAAGCTGAAAACCGAGTTCGTGCCAGATCAGAACCTTCAGCAGCGCATGATGCGCGACGTCGATCTCATGGATGCGATGCTGTTCAAGAATCTTCAGTATCTGCGCGCCGAAGGAGACGACACATACGACTGTTCTCTGGTCGATCTCGATAGCGTTCTGCAGACGGTCGCGGACGAGTTTTGCGACCTCGGGCATCACGTGACCTACCACGGCGGCGGCCGCCAAATGGTGTTCGGATCGCTCTGCGACGTGCAGCGCATTTTCACCAATCTCGTCGAAAACGCGACCCATCACGCTGAGAACGTGGACATCTATATGACGGAACATTCCGAGGAGCTGATCGAGGTCGACGTCGTCGACGATGGGCCGGGAATGTCAGCGGAACGCAAGGAGACTGCGTTTGAGCCCTTCGTTCGCGGTCAGCCGGGACGAACGCTTGACCAGCGCAGCGGATTTGGACTCGGCCTGTCGATTGTGCGCTCGCTCGTGGACAATCACGGTGGATCTGTGTCGCTGCTCGATCGAGAACCCCATGGACTGATCGCGCGCGTGGTCTTGCCGCGCGCCAAAGAAGGAGAAGAAAAGCTGACCTCGCCCAAATCCAAATCGACGCACGCGCTCTCTTGAGAGCCGGTTGACGAGCCCTCGTGGGTTCGGATCCTCTTCGAGGCAGACAGGCGCGGGCGACGCCGTTGGCGTTTTTGTTGACGAAGACAGCGGTTCTCACTTCAATCACAGCGGTGGAACGAGTGGAAAAGTCAGCCGCACGGCGGTTCCCATGGCGCTTGGCGCAATCACCAGCGCGCCGCCGAGCTGCTTGGCGATTTCGGTCATGAGCTTGAGACCCTTTCCCGAAACTCCGGTCGTCTGAGACAATGCGGATAAGGGGAAGGGCTCTCCATCGTTTTCAATGACGAGTTCGATCTCCTTTTCCGAACGCCGGATGCGCGTCTCGATCCGCCCGCTTCCTTGACCGGGAAGGCCATATTTGAGCGCGTTGATCGTCGCTTCGACGATAACGAGCCCGATGCACTTGGCGCGCGCGCAGTCGATCTCGAAATCGCCGTCTACTGTCACGATGCTCTCGAACCGATCTTCAAAAGCCGAATGCAGGGTGTCGGCGAGAAGCCTGACGAAAGAGCCAAGACGGCAGATCTCGCGCTCATTTGTATCAAGGACGCTGTGGAGCGCCGCAGTGGCGCAGATGCGTGAAATGCAGACGTCGCAATGTTCCGGATGGCCGCACTGTCTCCGCTGCGCAGCGAAGAGCGCGGAGAACACCTGCAGTTCGTTCTTGATCCGATGACAGACCTCGTCCTACCGCTGCTGCGCTGCCGCCAGCTGCGCCTTTATCGAGGCATTCTCCTGCCGCAGTCGCGAAATCTCTTCAGACTCAACACTCACGAAAAAAGCCTTCAACTACACTCGAGCAGACGCTTCCAACACTAGGTTACAGTCTATGGCCGAACAGCCTCGCGAACAAGCTGAACAAGTCGTGGCGAAAAGAATGCTCGTGGGCAAGCGACGTCGACCGGCGACGCTGCATCGCAGGGACGAAAGTCGCACCATTCGAAGTTATGAGGGCGTGCTTCTAAGTGAGCGGCGTGCGTCGCCACCCTCGACGATCGACCTCCTGCTATCGCGGCTCGCTCTCCGAATCCAACTTGTCCATTGGGCTCAGAGCGGCGCGACTTGCTCAAGAGCTTGTTTGATGTTGATATTTCAACATGGCTGACTCTGTAATGCGCGCGCGAACGCTGAACGTCAGCTAGTGTCCTGATTCAGAAGTTTCTATCCAGCTTTGGCTTGGAGGTCGAGGGTGCGACGGCAGAAGCGTTCGATGGAGGCCAGAATGTCGTCGGCTGACTTGGTCCAGCGCAGCGGCTTCGGATCAGCGTTCTGTTGGGCGAGGAAAGCCTTGATGGCGGCGATGAGGTCTTTGACGGACTTGTGCGCGCCTCGCTTGATCTGCTTTTCGGCCAGCAGCGCGAAGAAGCGTTCGACCTGATTGATCCACGACGACGATGTCGGCGTGAAATGCATGTGCCAGTGGGGCCGCTTGGCGAACCAGTTGCGGATCACTTGCGTCTTATGGCTCGAAGCGTTGTCCATCACGACGTGAATGTCGAGGCCGGCGGGAACGTTGCTCTCCACTTCGTCGAGAAACTTGCGGAACTCCTGCGCGCGATGGCGCGGCATGCATGTGCCGATCACACTGCCAGCCTTCACGGTCGTCTCAGCCGTGACAGCAGCGATGAAGCCGGCAAAGAGCGTCGTAGTGCCGTGGCGGTCGTAGTCGTGCGTGCGCCGCTCGACTTGTCCAGGGCGCATCGGCAGCAGCGGCTGCGTTCGATCAAGCGCTTGTATTTGGCTCTTTTCATCCACGCATATCACCAGCGCCTTGTCGGGCGGATCGAGATAGAGGCCAACGATGTCGCGCACTTTCTCGACGAACTGCGGGTCGGTCGAGAGCTTGAAAGTCTCGGTGCGATGCGGCTGTAGGGAGAATGCACGCCAAATGCGATGAACCGACGAAGTCGACACGCCCGATGCTTTCGCCATGCCGCGCGTGCTCCAGTGCGTCGCGTTCTTGGGCTGCGTTTCGAGTGTCCTGGTCACGATCTCCTCAACGCGGTCGTCGCCGATCTTGCGTGGCGCGCCACAGCGCGGCTCATCGTCGAGACCATCGAGACGGTGCTTGGCGAAACGCTCGCGCCATGTGCGCACGGTCTGCCGCGTTACACCGACCGCAGCCGCGATCTCGCAGTTGTTGAGCCCGTCAGCGGCCCGCAACACGATCTCCGCGCGTTGCGCATGCCCACGCGCCACCTTGCGTCGCCGGACGAGCCTTTTGAGGTATTCCCGTTCGTTCTCGCTGAGCTCAATCTTGCTCGCTTTGGTCGCTCCGTCCCTCGCCATGCCGCCCTCCCGAATCCCGCCTGGGCCGAAGGAATCACAATCGCGAAAACGTGGCTAGTAATTTCTGGGACAGGACACTAGCCTACGTTTTCTGTCTGGCCAAGGATTTGTAGTCGATGTCGATACAACCGCAAGATGAATCGCTGCCGTCTGATGAGTCGCAAATCGCTGCGAACGAGCGACGTCCGACCGATAAGATCTCTTCGGGCGACGGCGCCGCCGAATTTTACCTTCGTCGCCGGGAGGAAGTCCTTGAGGAAGATCGGCAGATCTTCAATGAGTTTCTCGAGAAGAATGCCGAGCGACAGGCCTCCGGCGGGGCGGCGCCGACGTTCGCGGACCAGAATGCGATCAATCGTCGTTCACTGCTGAAGGCGGGCGCGGGCGTGGCCGCCGCGGGCGGCGCCGCGACCGTCGGCGCGATGTCGTTGCAACGCGCCGCTGCCGCGCCGCAAACGACGGCGTCAGGAGCAGCGGTGCTGCAAAGCCAGGCCATACAGCGCGTGATGACCGATTCGCGCGCCGAGCTAGGCGGGCGCGGGCTCGGCAAATGGATCGCGTTGCTGCCCACCAAAATGGGCGGCGGCACCTACGCGCTTGACCTGAACTCCAATCGTGTTCTGGCGTCGATCTGGTATTGGAATTACGGCGACTTCAATCCAATTTCGCATCATTTGTGCGCCTTCCCGAGCGCCGATCCCTATCATTCCTTCGAATTCATCAACAGCACCCAGGGCGGCAAGAATGGAATGATTTACGGCATACCGACCCGGATCAAAACGCCGGCGCCGGGATTCAACATCTATCGTGTGCGCTATGATGGCGCGCAAATGGAGCTGCTCGAAAACGTCTCCGAGACGACGGGGCTGGGTCTTGGCGTGCATGTCTGCGTCAATCCGAAGGATGCGCAGTCCTATTTCGTCACCGACGGACAGAAGGATATCGCCGCTTGTTTCGATCGCACGACGTCGAAGGTGAAGGCGGCGCTCAAATACGACTGGAGTTCGAATGTCTCCGGTCTCGCCGATTGCTGGAAGGCGGGTGGCACGCTGAAGATTTCGAGGATCTATCCCGACAAGGCCACCGGCAAATTCGACTATGAAGGCGTTAAGGGCCAGAAGATCGAATGGGAAATGGTGCCGATGGGCGAGCTTTTCGTCGAGGAGGGAACCATTCCCGGCGATTCGCCGCATACGCTCGCCGGCGCGGACGGCACGATCTGGCATCCGAGCGGACGCTGGGCGGCGACTGTCGTGCGTCTGTGCGGCGGCTGCGCAGTGCTCGACGCGGAAAGAAATTTCGAGCCTGTGGCCTTTGTGCAGTTCAACAAGGACTCGCCGTCGCAATATCCGGTCGTCAGAATCGACGATGATCACTGGGAAGTGAAGTTCGACAAGATCTTCTCGCCCGGTCACGAAATCGGCTTTTCACCAGACGGCCGCTTCTTCTGCATGATGAACAACCTGCGGGAGAACAATTGCGGCGTCGTCGATTCCAGCGATCCCGACCCGCGCAAGTGGAAGAAGATCGCGCATATCGAGGATCCGCTGTGGGTCGGCAAATATCCGAACCCCTTCCACATGGTGTTCTCGCTCGATTCCAAGAAACTCTATCTAAGCGTGCTGCATCCGTCGCCCGCCTCGAGCGGGATCATGGTCGTCGATACGACGACCTGGACCATCATGAAAGAAATTCAGGGTCTGGGTCCGGATTTGCAGACTCCCGCGATCACATATGACGGCAAATTCGTTCTTTGCCCGTTCAGCGGCTTCCAGCGCCAGCAAAGCGGCATCGCTGTGATCGACGCGGCCACCGACGAACTCGCCGGCATTCTGCCGAGCACAGGCGGACATCACGACTGTGTGATCGTTCCGACCGAAATGGAGCATATGAAGCACACGCGCTCCTGCACGCTATGATCGCGTGCGGGAATGGACAACGGGAGCCGCGACCGTTCAAAGGTCGCGGCTCCGATTGGCCGCAAGAAAGCTGAAATATTGGGGCGACTGCGAAATCTCGGGCTTTTCCTGCGGCTCGCGATCCAGAATCTCGGGCAGCGTAAAGCGCGGGCTTCCCTGCTCGTGCTTGCCGTCGCGATCTCATGCGGCGCGGTGTTCCTCGGCGCCGTTCTGATGCTCGGAATTCGCCATAGCATGGAGGTCGGCTTTACGCGCCTTGGAGCCGATCTTCTCGTTGTGCCGCAAGGGACGCTGACCAATATCACGGCGGCGCTGTTGACGGCTGAACCCACTGACCAGACGCTTGATCGTTCGGTGATCGACGAACTGGCCAAGGTGAAGGGCGTGCAGCGCGTCGCCCCGCAGTTGATCGTGCGGACGCATGTTCCGGAGATTGGCGGACATCATGGCGTGACCGATCTCGTGGCCTTCGACCCCGCGCGCGATATTTCGGTCACGCCCTGGCTCGCCGAAAAAACCGAAAGGCCTTTCCGTAAAGGCGACGTGATCGTCGGCGGTCGCCGCGAGGAAAGGATCGGCGATCGCCTTCTGCTTTTCGGGCAGCCCTTCACCGTCTACGGCAGGCTGGAGCGCACCGGCGTCGGGCCGCACGAGAATGGGATCTTCATGTCCTTCGAGACCTTCGACTCCTTGCGCGAAGCCATTCGTGGCTCAGAGGCGTCGGCTACGCTCGATGGGGACAAAATCTCAGGCGCGTTGATCGAACTGACGCCCGGCGCTTCCGCGAAACAGGCGCGCTTCGCCATGCTCGCCAAGTTTCCCGGACTGAAGGTCATCGTCGGCGAGTCCATGCTGACCTCGATCCGGCAGGGGCTTGAGGCGCTGCTCAACGGCGTTATAACGCTTTTGCTGATTATGTTCATCAGCAGCGCGCTCATGATTGGTCTGCTGTTCTCGGCCATTGTCGGTGAGCGAAAACGCGAAATCGGCCTGTTGATGGCCGTTGGCTTTAGATCGGGCAATCTCACCGCCCTTTTGCTGGCGGAAGCCGCCATCGCCACCGCGATGGGTGGGGTTCTCGGATGCGTGCTGGGCGCAATGCTCATGCGGGTATATGAGCATTCGCTCGTCTATCACCTTAAGACATTGGGCGTGCCTTTTGTCTGGCTCGGAGCGCCCGAAATCGTTGCGATCGCTTTGGGCTGCCTGGCGCTGACCACCTTAGTGGGGATTATTGGCGCCTTGGCGCCCGCGCTGTATGTCAGCCGGCGCGAGCCATACGAACTGATCCGCGCCGAAGGATAACGCCGCATGCTGTCATGCCGCAAACTATCGAAGACCTACGAGACGGAGCGCGGAACTCTTCGCGCTGTCGAGCAGGTCGATCTCGACATCGCAATGAAGGAATATGCGGTGATCGTCGGTCGCTCCGGATCGGGAAAATCGTCTTTGATGGCGATGATCGGCGGACTGAGCCGGCCGAGCGCCGGCACTGTCGAGATCGGCGGAACCAACATTTGGACGCTCGGCGAGTTCGCGCTTGCAGCCTTCCGCAATACCAGGATTGGCTTCGTTTTTCAGTTTTCGAGCCTGCTCGGCACGCTGCGCTTGGTCGATAATGTCGCCTTGCCAGCCGTGATCGGCGGAAGGCCGATGGAGACGGCCTATCGACGCGCAGGAAAATTGTTATGCGACGTCGGTCTCGGCGCCTATCTCGACGCCTATCCCGGCGAGATTTCGTCGGGCGAACAACGTCGCGCCGCGATCGCGCGCGCCCTGATCAATCGTCCCGATCTCATCTTGGCGGATGAGCCGACGTCTGATCTTGACGAGGAGACAGAGCAGGAAATCATGGCGCTGTTTCGCGACCTTAATCGTGAACTCGGCGCAACGCTGGTCTTGATCACACATAATCTCGCGCTAGCCGAAGGCGCGGATCGGGTCTTCCATGTCGCTAACGGAAAGATCGTCTGATGGACGTCAAGCGTCAGGAGCCCGACTATCGCAAACTGTCGGCAGCGGAGAAGGATCGGCTGATCGCCGCGCTGCTGAAGGAGCGCGACGAGTTGCTGATCCGACTTGCCGGCAATTCGCCATCTTCCGAACAATCGACCGGCCGCCACGCGCTGCTGAAGCGCTTGCGCGAACGCGGCGCATCGAAGAAGGATCGGAGCCCCGACGCCGACATCACGAGCATCAAACTCGGACGTCTGCGATTCCTGCGATCGCGGACGCTGAGAATTGCGGGAATCGGCTTTGCCGTGCTGCTGCTTGTCGATCAAAGCGTCGGGAAATATCGGGCGCTGCGGATCGAACAACAGAGGCAGGCCGATCTCATTCTAGAGAACAAGGCCTTCTCGGGCATTTACTCGGAACTTGTCAGAGTCGAACTCGAACCCGACAGGAAGTCCTTTCGCCTGACCACAGCGATTCAAAGCGTGGATCCTTCGCCGCCGCTTTATGCGATGATTGAACCCACGCGGGTTTTCGAACAAGCGGGTTCGCTTGGAAAGAAGTGCCTGCAAAGGCGATGGAGCGGGACTCTACTGGCGTCGTCAAGCTGACCGGGCGACACGAATTCCAGACAATTTTCACGCCAAATGTCGAGGACTGGGCGGAGCTGATGCCGGGCTATATGCATATTCGGTTCGAGAGCGAGTTGCTCGTCAGCCTGCGCGCGGAGCCGGAGGAAGACATAAAGGCCCGCAAAGATCGCTATTACGTCTATTTGAAAAGAACGGACGCTAGCGACCAGGAAATCAAGGAAAAGATGAACTATAAAAGCGACCCGCCATTATTCATTCCGATGCCGCCACATTGATCTGCATTCAGAGAATTTCAAGGTGCGCGCAATAGCCTTCGCTCCCACACGCCGAGCGTTGGGGCGCAGACAATCCCGCACGGCGCAGAGTCTGTCTATCCGCGCGAAGTCGAGGAAGGTTGTGGGGCAGGGGCGGATTCGGCCAGAACGATAAAAGTTGGCGGACGGCGGCGTTCAGGGCGGATCGGATACCCGAAGCGCCGCCGCACACGCTTTACTGAATCATGCGCGCTGTCGAGCCGGTGCCGCCGGTGATGTTGGCGGTGTCGGGCGAAATCAGCATGGGCCCCCAAGCCAGACCGACGACGACAAAGGCGACAAAGCCGGCGATGTAGAGCATTATTTTTCCGATTGAGCCGTTGTGAACGTTGACAGCCATTTCTTCCTCCCTTTGGTCAAACCTCCAACATGCTTGCTTGCGCCAGCAGAGAGCGACGGCCGTGGCCGCATCGGCCTCAGAGCGGCTCGGCCATCGCTCGTCAACAAGGCAACAGGGGTAAGCACGTCTTATTGACCGCCTCACGTTGGGCGAAGCGCGCGCTAAGCAAAAGGACCACAGAAGAGCAAACGTATGGGACGTCTATTTGGTATCATTAAATTTATACTGCCTGGCTCCAAGAACGACCTGAGCAGGGGAGGCCGATCGGCAGACAACTCGACATCATACTGTCCGGCGACAACTTTAGCCCCAGCTTGCCGGCGATTTCCCGCCGTTCGAACGGTCTCATCGATTTTTCTCTTGCTGGTCCTTTAGGATGATTTTCCCCGGCACTACTGCATCTCTAGGAAGAAGAATCCCGTGTGCCGCTCCCACGAGGAGAGTCTTAAATGTCAGCCAAGGACTTCAAGATTCGCAGCATTCTCTATGCAACCGATTTTACCTCCGGAAGCATCGTTTCATTTTGTCACGCCTTGCGCATCGCCGTCGCCAACAGGAGTTCGCTACATCTGTTGCATGTCGAAGTTCCCGGCAGACGTCGCGACGATGCGCATTTTCCGCGGGTTCGCGAGTTAGCCGCTGAATGGAAAATGGCTCCATCGGGAGTTCAGCCGGATGAATTCGAGAAGCTTACGGGCGTCTCGACGAAAAAGACTGTCTTGATTTCTTCGGACGCAGCCGACGGCATATCGTCATACGCGGGCGAGCATAGCTGCGATCTGCTGGTGATGACGACGCATGGCAAATCAGGGCTTCGTCGCTTGTTCGGCGGTTCGGTGAGCGAGGCGGCGGCGCGAGCGACGCGCGCGCCTACCTTGTTTCTGCGCGAGAGCCATGGCGGTTTTGTGAATCGAAACACCGGAGAGGCGTCACTCACGCGTATCTTGCTGCCGGTAGACGGAAGAACCCCTGTCAGCCGCGCTTTGGAGCTGTCAACACATTTGGCGCGGTCTCTGGGGAGCGAACCACAAATCACCTCTTTGCACGTTGGGCGAGAGCGCCCGACGCAGGATGCGAATTATCCCAATCTCAAGATCCGTGACGGTGAGCTCGTTGAGACGATCGTTGCTTGTGCGGGAGAAATGCGCGCTGACCTGATCGTTATGCAGACCGATGGTCACGATAGCGCTTTGGACTCCATCATCGGGAGCACAACCGAGCGCGTCATACACGAAGCGCCTTGTCCTGTATTGGCGATTCCGAGAAGCTCCCTAGATGACGTGAACCGAGAGCGCCTGTTTGGAAGATAGCGGCGACTCTCGAACTCGCACTGGGCGCTTTCCTTTAGGATGCGCCGCACCGGCCGTTTCGCTGTTGAGTTCTAGGAGGGCGTCGTGGAAAGCGCGCGTAAACTCTGGATCTCGCTCGTCGCCCTGTTGGCGCTTTCCTTCACCGTGCTTTTGCTCATTGGCCGCGAAATCAGCGTCAAGGCGCCGCCATTGCCGGAGCGCGTCGTTACGGAAAGCGGCCGCACGGTCTATACAATCGACGACATCCAGCGCGGCCGGCAGGTATGGCAGTCGATCGGCGGCATGCAACTCGGCTCCGTCTGGGGCCATGGCGGCTACGTCGCGCCGGACTGGACCGCCGACTGGCAGCACCGGGAACTCGTCGCCATCCTGGACGCCTGGGCGCGCCGCGAGTTCGCGGCCGGCCGCTACGCTGATCTCAGCGAGGAGCAGCAGAGTTCTCTGCGGGGACGGCTGCGCCCGATGATGAGGCGAAACACGTTCGATCCGAAAACTGGGACAATCACTGTGTCTGAGGAGCGGGCTCAGGCGATCGTCCTCGTCTCTAGCCACTATGAGAGCCTATTCGGCGACGATCCGCGCAGCGCGGAGCTTCGCGAGAACTACGCAATGAAGAACGGCACTGTCGCCGACGCCGCTAATCGGCGGGCGCTAGGCGCTTTCTTCTGGTGGACAGCTTGGGCCGCGACCACGGAGCGGCCGGGAAGCCACGTCACCTACACCAACAACTGGCCGAGCGAGCCGTTGGTCGACAACCGCCCGCCTGCAACCACCTTCATCTGGTCTGCGTTCAGCGTGGTTTTTCTGCTTGCCGGCATCGGGCTTCTCGGCTGGCACCGCGCCGTCAGTCATGCGCGCGGCGGCGAGACGTGTGACGTGCCCCCGCGTGATCCGCTGCGTAATGTAACGGTCACGCCATCGATGCGCGCGACCGCGAAATATTTCTGGGTGCTTCTTGCCCTGTTTCTCGTCCAGATCCTGTTTGGCGCCATAAGCGCCCATTACCAGGTCGAGGGGCAGCTGTTTTACGGCTACCCGATGGCGGAGATCCTCCCCTATTCGATTACCCGCACCTGGCACACGCAATTGGCCGTCCTGTGGATCGCCACCGCCTGGCTGGGCACTGGGCTCTACATGGCGCCGGCGATTTCCGGCTACGAGCCGAAGTTCCAGGCGCTCGGGGTGAATGTGCTCTGGATCTGCTTGCTGATCATCGTCGTCGGCGCCTTCGCGGGCCAATGGCTCGCGGTCATGCAACGGCTGGGACTGGAACACAATTTCTGGTTCGGGCATCAGGGCTGGGAGTATGCCGATATCGGGCGTTTCTGGCAGTGGTTCCTCTTTATTGGATTGCTGCTGTGGCTCATCCTCGTCGGCCGCGCATTGTGGCCGGCGCTGCTGGTACGAAATGAGTCACGCTCCATCGTCGCTCTTTTCTTCCTCTCGACCGTTGCAATCGGCCTGTTCTACGGCGCGGGGCTGATGTGGAACGAGCATACGCATCTGTCGATGGTCGAGTATTGGCGGTGGTGGCTGGTTCACTTGTGGGTCGAAGGGTTCTTCGAGGTGTTCGCCACCGCCGTCGTCGCCTTCCTGTTCACCCGCCTTGGCCTGATCGCAGTCAAGCCGGCAACTTCGGCGGTGCTGTTCGCGACCATCGTCTTTATGGCCGGCGGCGTGATCGGCACACTGCATCATCTCTATTTCGCCGGCACTCCGACGTCGGTGCTGGCGCTTGGCGCCAGTTTCTCCGCGCTCGAAGTCGTGCCGCTCGCCTACATCGGCTTCGAGGCCTATGAGCATTGGCGGTTCTGCGGCGCCACGCCGTGGATGCAGCGCTATAAGTGGCCCGTGCTGTTCTTCATCGCGGTCTCCTTCTGGAATCTTGTGGGAGCCGGTCTGTTCGGCTTCCTGATCAACCCGCCGCTCTCGCTCTATTACATGCAGGGGCTCAACCTGACCCCGCTGCACGGCCACACAGCGCTGTTCGGCGTCTATGGGATGCTCGGCATCGGCCTCGTGTTGTTCTGCCTGCGCGGCATGATGCCCGAACTAGTCTGGAACGAGAAGATCCTCTGCATCAGCTTCTGGTGCTTCAACGTGGGGCTGGCGATGATGGCGTTGTTCACGCTCCTGCCGCTCGGCACGCTGCAACTCCTTGCCGCGATCAATGAAGGTTATTGGTACGCCCGCTCTGAGCAGTTCATGCAGCAGCCGATCGTCGATCTTTTGGTATGGATGCGCGTGCCGGGCGACACGGTCTTCTCGATAGGCGCATTGGCCTTCGCCTGGTTCGTTGTCAGCCTGTGGCTCCGGCCGCGCCGCCAGCCTCATGAAGTGGAGCAGGAGGACAGGGAACTGGAGGCGGGACCGGCGAAGCGTGCGGCGTGATCCGCCACTTGCATGGAAGCCTATTACTTCGAGATTCGCGCTGTCCACATCGCGGCGGCGCTCGCGAGCGGCGGCTTCTACCTTATGCGCGCGCTCGCTTTAAACTTGCTCGCCGCGTCATGGCCGCTGTCGATAGTCGCGCGGCTTGCCTCCTACTCGATTGATACCGTGCTCTTTACGGCTGCCCTCATGCTGACGGCCGTCACGCGTCAATACCCGTTTGTTGACGCGTGGCTGACCATGAAGGTCGTGGTCATGCTGCCGCTCTATATTTTTCTCGGTTACTGGGCGCTCCGAGCCAAGGCGTTCAAGTTGCGGTTGGCGGCGATGGCCGGCGCGATCGCAGCTTTTCTTTTTATTTATAGCATCGCACGCACGCATAGCCCGCTTGGGGTATTTGCGCTTGGGTGACAAACGTCGTCAGCTTGGTCGGCCTTGCCTCAAACCCGCCTTTACGTCGTTGGATGCAAGCGCTTCGTCGTCAACATCCCGAAATAGAGCACTACGAAGAGGCCGTACGCCAGGCTCCACATCCCGCCTGCGACCGCGAGGGCTGTGAAGTAGTGCTCGCCCGTGAAAGGCGCGCCGATGCGCAGGATGGCCGCCAATGTTATGGCGGCGTAGATCGCGGCCGTCCACCGATCTGCGACGAGCGGGCGACCGGTGTGGCCGCGCGTTGCGCGGGTCATCACCGCGAGCGTCATTGTTCCGATGGCGCCCACGGTGAGCGCATGTAGAGGCGCTGCAGGAGCGGTGGCCCCCAATAGTTCGTTGCCGCCCATGAGCAGGAAGGCCAACGGAACCCAGCCATAGCCCAGATGCAGCACGAAAAGCATCGGTTCCGCCCGCGTGCTGACGCCGCGCCAGCGAATAAGACGTAGAAAGAGCGCCGCGCCGGCGACAATGAGCGGAACCGCCGTAAATCCGGCGTCGGGGAACGCGACCCAGGCGATTAGCGCGACGAGCGTCGCCGCCAGCGCGAAACGATCAAGCCCGCCGAAGGAGGCTGGCTCGACTCCAGCCGGCGAATTCTTGACCAGCCAGTTGCGGGTGAAGCTCGGCGTGATGCGCCCGCCGATGAGGGCGATGAGCATGACGAGCGTCGCGACGCCGACGCGCGCCCCGATGGCGCCCGTTGCGGCAAGGTCCATCGCTTCGAGATGCGTAAGCAAGTTCCCGGTGAAGAGAAGCGCAAGAGCCGCAACCATGGGCAAGTTGCGCCAGTTCCGCCCCGTGGCGATCTCGCGCGCGACAACGAAGATAAATACCGCCGGAAACGCGAGGTCGAGCGCCGCCGAGACAAGCGCAGGCTCGCTTTTCGAAGCCAGGACGGCGATGCGGCCGAGGATCCAGAGGGCGACGAGGCCGGCGAGCGGGGCGCCTTGCAGGGGCATCCGACCAGTCCAGTTTGGAATCGCCGTCAGCAAAAAGCCCGCGACGACTGCGCCGCCAAAACCGAAGGCCATTTCATGCGCGTGCCACAGAGAGGGCGGGAAACGTGTTGGCAGTTCGGCCGCCGCCTCCAGATAGGCGATTGAGAGCGGCAGCCCGACGGCGGCCCAAAGTGCCGCAAAAAGGAAGAAGGGGCGGAAACCGGCTGAAAGAAAGATCGCCAAAGCGTTTTGACTTGCCTGAGGGCGATATCGCGGAATTGGAGGCATCGTTGACTTCTCCGGAATGGAACGCTCCGCGCGCCAATCGTTCGTGAGCTTAGATTGAATCTGGCTTTGGTCGATGCGCCGGGTGCGATGGCGCACGTCGGACACCGTTACGATATGGGGCGCCGGGGGGAGGCGCCCGAAAAAGATTTAGCGCAATTGGTTGGCGACCGTAGGGCCGCCAAGCCGAACTGCGAGCCGATGTGACCGAGCAGTCCTGCGCGCTCACGGCGCAGTGGAAGTCAAAAAAGTGCGGCGTCGCCGCAATTCTCAAGAAGCATATTCATGCGACGCCCAACTCGAACGAGTGAGCGGCACAAGCTCAACCTCAAGCCGATTGCGCCCCGGACGAACTTATTTGTCCGACCGGGAAGCTGCGCTCTCTTTTCTCCCGGTCAGAAAAAAGGCTTCCATGGCGCCCTTGCCCTTGATTTCGAGGCCGTCGCGCGGCGTCAAAACGAAGTCCATGGAAAGATGCTCATAGGTCGACCGTGAAACCTGGATGCGGCCTGGCATGCTGTTCGACTCCAGCCGGCTCGCGATATTCACCGCGTCGCCCCAGATATCGTAAATGAACTTGTGCGCGCCGATGACGCCCGCGACGACGTCGCCGGAATTTATGCCCATCCTGATCTCGAGCGGCGCAGGCAATGTATCGTTGAGCGTTTCCAGAGTTTCGGCCATCGCCAGCGCCATGTCCGCGACCGCGTGCGCGTGATCGTCGCGATTGCCGAAGAGGCCACAGGCGACCATGTAGGCGTCGCCAATCGTCTTGATCTTCTCGACGCCGAACTTGAGCGCGAGGCTGTCGAAGGCCGAAAAAACCCGTCCCAATACGCCGACCAGATCGGGAGCCGGCAGCCTGGAAGAGAGTTCGGTGAAGCCGACAAAATCCGCAAACAGAATGGTGACGTCGCTGACATGATCGGCGATCACCGTTTCGCCGCTCTTCAGGCGTCCGACGATCGGCGCCGGAAGAATATTGAGGAGAAGCTGCTCGGAGCGCTCTTTTTCGATGCGCAGCGCTTCGAGCGCCTCGCGCTCTCGGTCACGTAGATGCTTTTTCTCCAGCGACGATCCGATGCGCGCGCGAAGAAGCACCGGATCGAAAGGTTTCGCGAGATAATCCTCGGCCCCCGCTTCGATGCATCTGACGATGGAGTCGATCTCGTTCAAGGCGGATATCACGATGACTGGGATGTCTCTCAAGGCAGGATCAGACTTGAGGATCGAAAGCACATCGAAGCCGCTGATATCCGGCATCAGCAGATCGAGCAAAATGAGATCAAAAGGCGCCTGCCTTAGCATCTCCAGCGAGCCAGACCCGTTTTCCGCCAGCGCGACAGAGTGGCCCTGTCGTTCCAGACGGCGTTTCAGGAGCTCGCGATTGGACGCGTTGTCGTCCACCACGAGAATCCGGCTCGGCAGTCCGGCGACACCTTCGGCTTCGCCTTCGGAAATCGGCTGGACGGACGAGACGAAGCGATGTGCGACCATGGCGGAGACGGGAACAGCGCCGACCTCGGCGCTCTTTTCCGGCGCCTCGGCTTCGGGAAGCGAAAAGCTCACAAGGCTGTCGATGCGCTCAAGGAAGCGCGACGCCTCCTCTAGAAGCCGATTGAGATCCGAGACAAGCGCCCGCGCATCGTCGACGCCCTCTGCGTCTTCGCGCAGCATCTCGCCATATCCTTTGATGGCGTTGATCGGCGTGCGCAGATTGTGCCGCAAGAGGCGGCGGGAGTCCTCGGAATCCTCGCTTGACTCTCGCGCCGGCGCGCGGGACCCGCTCACGAGCGACGCGATGAAATCAATCAGCGAATGGCTGGCGGCGCGGATTTTCTCAAGGTCGTCACGAAATTCGCCGTGACCATTCCTCTCGGCCTCGTCCAGCAAAATTTCGGCATAGCCCGCAATCGCCTCGGCGGGCGCGCTCAGCTCCTGCTGCAAATAGGCAAGCAGGGCGCGATCGCTCCTGTCGGCGGGCGGCTGGACGCCATGCGGCGTCATCTTGTTCTTCCTGAAAGCCGGACCGCGCCCGCGTTCGCCGCCCAAGATGCGTGAGTCGTGTTTCTCATGAGCGTTTCAGCCGGTGGAGTCGTCGCTCTGCGCGAAGCAAGCGGCCTCGCATCGATAAGACGACGTCGAGACAACGATTGAGCAGACGGCGCTAAGCGCCGGATTCAATCAGCGCCGTGATCTTACCCAGAAGACGCGTGATCTCGACAGGTTTCGTGTCATAGTCGTCGCAGCCCGCTTCGATCGCCTTCTCCCGGTCCCCTGCCATTGCATGGGCTGTGAGGGCGATCACCGGAATCTTGCGCGTCGCTTCGTTTTCTCTGACCCGGCGCGCGGCCTCCCAGCCATCGATGACCGGCAGGCTCATGTCCATCAGGATGAGATCTGGCGATTCGGCTGCGGCCATCTCGACGCCCTGCTGGCCATCTATGGCGATCACGACTTCATAGCCATTGCGCCTGAGGCGCCGCGACAGCATATCCCGGTTCATCTCATTATCCTCGACAAGCAAAATCTTCACCACCGACACTGTCTCCGATGTCAATGCGCTTGGACGGCGTCCGCGCTGGGATTGAGGCACTGACGCATAATCGTCAGCAGCTCCTCAAGATATTCGTGGTCCTTGGTGATGACGTCAGCACGGAATTCTTTCAGCTTGCGAATATCCTCGTCGCTGAGATCTTTCGCGGTGACGATGATGACCGGCAAATGGTCATAGGCGCGGCGCCTGCGCAATTCTCTCAAGAAACCGAATCCGTCGAGATTTGGCATCATCAGGTCGAGAAGGATAAGGTCCGGCGCCGGATTTTCATCGATCCAGTCGAGCCCATCACGCCCGTTCGTGGCGGCTTCGACCTTGTAGCCGGCGCCCGAAACGCAGCGGCAAAGAAGCTCGCGCGTCGCGGGGTCGTCCTCTATGACGAGCACCGTATTCTCGCTCGAGGCCCCGCAATAATGCGTTATCAGGGACGTCAGGCGCTGACGGTCGACGGGCTTCGTCAAAAGCTCCGCCGCGCCGAGCGGAATCGCCAGCGCGCGCTCATTGAGAATCGTCACCATGATGACGGGTATGTTCCGCAGCTCGTCATCCTCCTTGAGCTGCCTGAGCACGCCCCAGCCGTCGAGCTGCGGCATCATCACATCGAGCGTGATGGCTTGTGGCTTGTGCTGTCTCGCCAGAGCCAGCGCCTCGAGCCCGTGACGCGCGGCGATTACGCGATAACCCTTGTTCTCCAAGGTTCGTGTGAGCAGGTCGCGCGCTGTCGCGTCGTCGTCGACGACGAGTATCGTCACCAGAGGCGGGGACGAAGTCGGCTCGGCCCGTTCTTTGGTCCCCAGCGACTCTTGCCGGTCCGGCAGCCTCATCGTGAAGGTCGAGCCTGCGCCCGGCGCGCTCTCGACGGAGATGTCGCCTCCGAGCGCCCTGCAGAAATGCCTGGTGATCGCGAGCCCGAGCCCAGTCCCGCCAAAGCGCTTCGTGGTCGAGGCGTCCGCTTGGGTGAAGGCCTGGAACAGCCGGGATAGTTGCTCCCCCGTCATGCCGAGCCCGGTGTCCGACACGCGGAAAACCACGGAAGCGTCGGCGCCCCGCTCGACGGTCAGGGCGACCTTTCCTTGGCTCGTGAACTTGTTTGCGTTGCTCATGAGATTGAGCAGGCACTGCTTGACCTTCGTTTCGTCGGACAGAAAGCCTCCCACATCCTCAGGGCAGCAGAGCTCAATCATATTGCCGTTCTTGTCGGCGAGGGGCTGAACGATTGAAACGACTTCACTCACGAGCGGGTTGATCTCCACCCTCTCGATGAAGACGTCCATCTTTCCGGCTTCAATCTTGGAAAGATCGAGAATATCGTTGATCAGGCCGAGCAGGTGCCGGCCCGCGCTCTCGATCCTTTTGAGATCCTCGATCGGCTCTGAGTCGCCGTTATCGAGCGCATTCTCCTGAAGCATCTCGCTATAGCCGATGATGGCGTTGAGTGGCGTGCGCAGCTCATGACTCATGTTTGCGAGAAAGGCGCTCTTCGTCTTGCTGGCTTCCTCGGCCGTCACGCGCGCCATCGACAATTCCTCGTTGGCGAGCTGAAGTTCGCGCGTGCGCGCTCGTATCTTGTCCTCCATGGAGCCGTAAAGCTCGCGGAGTTCCCCGGTCATGGAGCGGATCGCCGTCAGCAGGTGCCCCGTTTCATCGCGGCTGCCGATCTCGAACTTTGCGTCGAGGTCTCCTGCCGCGACTTTCTCGGCGACGCCCACAGCGGTCTTGATGGGCTTGGTGATCGTGCGCGCGACGCCCATGGCCAGAGCGATGATCGGCGGAATCATGAAAAAGAGCAGCCAGAGCGTCGCCTCCTTTTGCGCACGCGTGAGCGCGAAGGCCTCCGTCGTGCTCTGCTGCACGACCATGCCCCATCGAAAGGAGGGAACGTAGGTCCATGAGGCGACGACGGGCCGGTTCTCGAGATCATCGAAAAGACCCGAGCCATGGACGCCGGCGAGCGCCCTGGCGAGCGCAGGAAAAGCGCCGCCCTCAAGCGGCGCCCTGATGCTGAAAGCCTTGGAAGCGTCGTGCCGCAGCGGGTTGACGACGACCATTTGGCCCTGATCGACGCGGGCGGCGACCAGCACCTCTCCCGTCTCGCCGAGACCCGTATAGTCATTGATGAGGCCGTATAGCTCTTGGTTATCGAGCTGGAAGACGATGACGGCGATCACGACGCCGCTGTCCAGAATTGGCCCCGCGATGAAGGCGGCAGGTTCTTTCAGTCCCGGATAGATCTCAAAGGCAGAGATTTCCGCCTGCAGCAATGTGCGCGCCCGATCGATCGTGTCCGAAAGCTCTGTTTCCTTGAATGGTCCATCGAGCAAATTCGCCTTGGAAAGCGCCGTGTCCGATTGCGCGAAAAGCGTGAAGCCTTCGGGCGAGACAATCGCGCAGTCGACATAGTTGAACGTGTCGGAGAAGCGTTTGAGAGTCGGGCTGTGTTTCGCGACAGCCTGCCGATAGGACTCCGAGTCTTTCCCGCCGGTCCTTATGGCTTCAGAAAGTTCCCGGGTGGCCTCGGCAATCGAGGCGCTGTGCATCAGAGACTCGACGCTTCTGATTTTTTCAAGCGTCAGAGTCTCCAGCTGCTCCACTTTCTTCTTGGCGACAACCTGCAACGACGTTTGAATCGTCTGCTCGAGAGACTCTCGCGAAATGTCATAGGTTCTCCAGGCGAGGAGGGCGCAGGAGACGATATTGATCGCAAGGAACCAGAAGATGATCTTGGCGCCGATCGAGCTTCGGAGAAAATCGAGGCTGGAGAACTTCATGGATCAGTCCGCCTCTATCGGATTCGCCCATCTACCGCCCCATCTGTTGTACAAGGCGGTCAGAAATTCCTCCCATTCAGCTTTCGTGCGGGTCGGCGGATAGGGCACGGGACGGATCGGACGATCGATCGTCCAGACGAGTTCGATCCGGCCATCAGTTCGAATCTTCCCGACAGAGAAAGACCGCCACGTATGCTGCGTGTAAGGATCGACAGACACCAGACCTTCGGGCGCGTCGAGGGTTTCGGTCAGCATGGTGCGTTTCACCCTCTGAACGTCGAAGGACTGCGCCTCCTCAACCGCCTTCGCCCATAAGATGACGCTAAAGTAAGAGGTCGCAATAACGTCGCTCGTCACGCGGTTGGCGCCATATCTTTGACGAAAGGCGCGTATGAACCGCTCGTTCGCCGGCTTGTCGATCGCCTCGAAATAGCTCCAGGCGCTGTAATGGCCTTGGAGGCTGTCAATCGGCAGGCTGCGAAGCTCCTCTTCGCCGATGCTCACGGAGACGACCGGCAACTTCTTGGCCGATAGTCCGTTGTCTGTCAGCGCCTGGTAGAACGCCTTGTTGGAATCGCCTACGACCGAACTGAGAACGACGTCCGGCTGCGCCAGCTTGATCTTTTCGACCGCCCTGGAGACGTTGGCGCTTCCGAAGAAAATATAGTCCTCGCCCACAAGCTCCGCGCCAAGCGCGCGGATCGTGTCCTTCATGATTTCGTTGATGCTGTGCGGCCACACATAGTCCGAGCCGATCAGATAGATTCTCTTGCCAATGTGATCGAGGCTCCATTTGATCGCGGGAATGACCTGCTGATTGGGCGCCGCCCCGGTGTAGATGATGTTCGGAGACTGTTCGAGTCCCTCATAGGCCATCGGATAGACCAGGAGCTGACCGTATTTTTCGATAATCGGCGCGACCGTCTTACGGCTCGCGGAAGTCCAGCATCCAAAGATCACGGATACATTTTCCTCCGTAATCAGGCGCTCGGCCTCCTTCGCGAAGGTCGGCCAATCGGATTTGCCGTCGGCGATGATGGGCTGAATCTTGCGTCCCAATACGCCGCTTCTCGCATTGATTTCCTCAATTGCAAGCAGCTCCGCATCGACCATTGAATTCTCGCTGATCGCCATCGGCCCCGAGCGCGAATGCAGGATTCCGACCTTGATCGGCGCGCTTTCGGCTGTGTAAAGGAACGTCGCGGCGGTGAACGCCGTCGCGGCGGCGATAGCGACCGCGACTAATCCTTTCCACGCGCTGCGAGGAATCTCGAAGGCCATTGGCCGTGTCCTGCTTCCGTGTTTGTCATGATCGGAATAGAGCGTCGTTTTATTTGATCGTCGCTTTGATGGCAAAACCCGGGGTGACCTCTTCTCGATCAGAGGAGAAGGGGCTTTCCTCCTAAAGGGCTGGCCAATGCCGACATCTCGGCATTGGCATGGTTGGGCCAGCGACATCCGCATGGCCGCAACGCGCCGAGCGGTTCCTTTTGGCCGCCTCGCGTCCTTCTCGTGGGCCATTCCTCTGGCGTGGTCCTCAGGACTCTTTACGCGAAGGCGCATCCAGAGAAGATCTCAGACCTCGTCTGATCGGGCCGCCGTATCAAACGCCGAGCGCGATGACGACCAGGCGCTCGTCTAATAGCTAAAGACGTCCATCGAACGCAGGCCAGAGGAGAAAAGCAAAAATGCGTAGAGTCATCTTCGCCATGTTGGGCCTGTTGGCCGGGTATGCCGCTGGAGCAGCCCTCGGAGCAGCCCTCGTCTCGTTTTTCTCTGGCAACATGCACGATAAGGATCTTGAGATCGTGATGACATCCGCCTTCGTCACGGGGCCGACAGGAGCCTTGATCGGGTTGTTGGTCGGACTGTTCATGTCACGCCGCGTCAAAAGGAGGTAAGCCAAGAAAGAAAGGCGAGCCCCGATAAAATGAATGCGATGATCGCCAGCGCGCGCACGAAACTCCCGATCTTGTGCAAGCGTTCGTTGCGCATGGAGCGGCCGAGGAAATAAAGGCAGATTGAGACGATCAGGAGCTTGAACCAGATCGGGTTATCGCCAAAGGAAAAGATCGGCACGACCATCTGTGGCGGTATCCGGCTGAAGAGTTCCGTCGGGATGGCGCGACGACTAGGTGCGACGATCAGCCCACGAAAACCGATGAATCGTCTCAGACGACGCGCGCATGGCGTCGCTTCAGAATTAACACTGAGGCGTAGCAGGATGAGCGGCAGCGAGCCCCTCGCGGGCGTTTAAAAGCCTCGCAGGACCACTCTCCACCTTCGTGAAGGAACCTGCGGGCGGTTCTCTACGCCGCCGGCGCCTGATTTCTCATAGCGGGGGCTTGCGCCTTCAAACGCGGCCGCGCCAGGCGTTCAGACGCGTACCTCGGCGCCCACCCGCTGCATAAGCCGCTCACAGAAGGGGCGGCAAAATTTCTCGTCACACTTGATTTATTGGTGGGCGCACAAGGGCTCGAACCTTGGACCCGCTGATTAAGAGTCAGCTGCTCTACCAACTGAGCTATGCGCCCGTTCGCAGAGCGCGCGCGAACGCGACGCTTCTTCGAACGAGCCGTGCGAATAACAAAACCGCTCGCCGCTGTCCAGCGCCACGCGCGGGCGCCGGCGCTTTCTTGCTGACGCTAGGGCGAGGGCGCCGCCGGCCATCCGTGGATCAGCCGCGATTTCGTCACGAGTTCGGACCAGGGGCCCTTATAGGCGTTGCCCGCCGCCGGCGTCGGCGCGTTCTGCTTGCCGGCGCACACCGCTTTGGCCGCCTCGGATTTCGGCCCCTGCACGTAGAAGTAAACGACGTTCATCTTGAGCTGCGACGCCAGCTGGTTGAGAACCGTGCCTCTTTTCAGCACATTGACGCCCCAGTGGCGGTCACGTGGCCCGCCCGGCTTGAAGCCGTAGCCATAGTCGCCGTCGCCCTTGATGAGATCGAAGCGGATGTAGCAGAGTTCGCCTTGAGGGGCGGGCTGCGCCACCATCTCGCGGGTGACGATCACGTCCTGATTGTTGTAGCGCACCGTATAGTCGACGGGAAAATGCCAGACGTCGACTTTTTCAAAATGGTTGAGCAGCTCGGCCTCGTCCGGGTCCGCCGCCTGCGCGGCGGCTGAACCATAAACAATCGCGCCGGCCGCAATGACCGCCGCCCAGACCCGCTTCGAAATCTTCCTCATCTGCCAGCCTTCCCGCGCGCCGGATTGGCGCACATCCCTCGAGCTTCGCAGGTAAGCAGCGCCGCGACGGGCCGCAATCCCTGCGACATTAACGCGCGCGGGGGCGGCCGCCCGGCTTGATATTGCGCGCAAAGACGCTCTCGCCAGAGGTTGGACTCCGCCTGGAACGGGCGCGGAGCAGTCTTCCCACCGCCGCAAAAGCGCGGTAGCAGTTCATGAGAAGCAAAGAACGAGTTTGATTATGTCGAGAAGAAAAATCGCTTTGATCGGCGCCGGCAATATCGGCGGCACGCTTGCCCATCTCGCCGGCCTCAAGGAATTAGGCGACATCGTTCTCTTCGACATCGTGGACGGCGTCCCCCAGGGGAAGGCGCTGGACATCGCCCAATCCTCCCCCGTCGCGAGCTTCGACGCCAAACTCTCCGGCGGCTCCGACTATTCGGCGATCGAGGGCGCGGACGTCGTCATCGTTACGGCCGGCGTGCCGCGTCAGCCGGGCATGAGCCGCGACGATCTGCTGTCCGTAAACCTCGGCGTCATGGGCAAGGTCGGCGCGGGCATTAAACAGTATGCGCCGAACGCCTTCGTCATCTGCATCACCAATCCGCTCGACGTCATGGTTTGGGCGCTGCAAAGGGCGTCAGGCTTGCCGACGAACCGCATTGTCGGCATGGCGGGCATGCTGGATTCTTCCCGCTTCCGGTATTTCCTGGCCGAGGAGCTCAATGTTTCGGTCGAGGACGTGAGCGCCTTCGTTCTGGGCGGCCATGGCGACGACATGGTGCCGTCGGTGCGCTATTCGACCGTGGCGGGCGTGCCCCTGCCGGATATCGTCGCCATGGGGTGGACCACGCAGGAGCGCATCGACGCCATCGTCGAGCGCACGCGCAAGGGCGGCGGCGAGATCGTCAGCCTTCTCAAGACCGGCTCCGCCTATTATGCGCCGGCGACCGCGGCGATCGCCATGGCCGAGAGCTATCTCAAGGACAAGCGCAGGGTGATGCCCTGCGCCGCCTATCTCACCGGCCAATATGGCGTCGACGGACTCTATGTCGGCGTCCCCGTCGTGATCGGGGCGAATGGCGTCGAGAAGGTGATGGAGATTCGGCTCGACGACGCTGAACGCGCGATGTTTGAAAAATCGGTCGCGTCGGTCCGGTCGCTGATCGAGGCCGCCAAGTCGCTCGACGCCGCTTTCGCCTGAACCCTTCGCAGCAAGACTTCTCGTCGGCGCGTTTTACAGCGCCAGGGATGGCTTCCTGGGGGCCGTTTCGCTTGGGCTGGGCAACGGAACATTCTTTGCAAGTTGGGGTTAGTCTGTCTGAAAGACTGAATCCGCCCGTGTGGTTCAGACTTGCTGGAATGGATTTTGAGCCATGTTTGACCCTGAAGGTTATGGCTTCATCAAAATGCTTGCTATTGCCGGCACCCTTTACTTCGCCGCGCGCGCAGCCATCCTTATCGGCGTCGCCGCGGCAAACGCCGTTGCTCTCCTGCCGTAGGTTATTTTCGAATAAATCTTGCGCGCAGGCACCCGCAATTCGAGCGCGACTATGGAGACTGTGAACGGTTAGCGCTCACTCAGTGCGCGCCTGACCCGCTTCCTTGGTAGTTTTGCCGCTTCCGCGGGAGCGCGCGGCCGAACGAAGCCCCGTGGATGATCCCAAAAGAGTGGCTGCGCCTCGGGCGGCCGGCTCCTCGGCGGCCGCATTGGCGGTGTTTCTCGCGTTCTGGTCGGTTGCTCGCGCGGGCTCCGAGGGTTCAGGCGCATAGGCGAGCGACTCATGAGCCGCCGACTTCGACTTTTTTTCGTTCTTCGGCGAGTCCACCAGCCGCGCGATGGCGCTTGTCGCTTTGGCGGTGGGGCGCGAGGGTCGGCTTGGGGGAAGGGGCGCGGACGAGAGCTTGGATCTGCGCGCGGGCGTATCCATCGCGCTCGCGCGCGAATTCCGGTCGCCGGCCTTGGCTTGCTGAAACTCGACCGAGCTACGCAGCTCGCCTGGACGCCGCGACTCTGCGTCAGCGGCTGATTCTCCAGGCGCCGCTTCCCGCGCCAGACGGGCGGCAAGCGAGTTCGGGCGATGCGGCGGCAGCGGCGCTCGAACCGTGGGAAGCTTGGCGGAAAGCTCCTGCTCGGCAGACTCGGGCGGCGCCGAGACGGCCGTTTCGCCCCGCGGCAGATCCGCTTGCGCGCGCGCCATCTCCTCCGCTCCGTAGCGATAGCCGCCGGTTTCGGCGACGGCGCTCTGCTCGTCGGTTTCTCCGCGCGTCGGCCGCGGCGCGAGCGACGCCCACTGCTTGCGGGTGCTCGGCGCCGGCGCGGTAATTTCTGCGTCGTCTTCTTCGGCGCCCGAGCCGCCGCCAAACAGCATGGCGAAGAAATTGCCCACAGAGCGGCGTGGCGCGACGACATAGGCCCCGTTGCCGCGGGCCTCGATTTCCGCGCGCGCCTCTTCATAGCGCGCCAGCGGCTGGTTGTTCGTCGGCAAATGCACGGTCTTTCCGTCAGGGAAAAGCCGCGCCAGTTCGTCGTAGGTCATCCGCGGCCAGTGGCGCACATTGCCCACGTCGAGATGGACGAAGGGCGTGCCGGCGTTGGGGTAATAGCCGACGCCGCCGCGCTGCATGCGCATGCCGATCTCCCGGATCTGCGACATCGGCATTCCCGGCATCGTGGTGTCCATCGCCTTGCCGAGCATGTGCTGGGAATATTTGGCCACGGCGCGCGAACGGGCGCGCAGCATGGCGTTGGTCTCGGGAGAGCGATAGGCGGAGACGACGTTCACGACCTGATCGCCGGCGCCCGCGTGGCGATAGGCCTCCCACACAACGTCGAACAGGCGCGGGTCCATATTGGTCGGCTCGTCGCGGCGCCAGTCGCGCAGGAACCAGTTCAGCTGCTGCAGAACGTTGGTGTCATACTGGCCGTTGACGAGGTAAGTCGCCGAAATCGATTCATGCGTATGGGCGTGATAAAGATGAATCGTCCTCGTGTCGCCGTTTGCGACCGCCGTTTCGGTCATTTTCGGGACGAGCGTCGCCAGACAAAAGGCGACGAGGCCAGCGACCGTCGAAAGCGGAAAGGAACTCAGGCGCACGTTGCAGCGAGGCGTCGTCAATGGGTCGCTTCCCGTCTCGCTTGAAGCGCGTCTTAGTCGACGTCGCCCCAGAAACTAACAAAACCTTCAGACTTTTGTCCGCAAGGCGAGCCCGCGACGCCGGACAGCGTGAGGGGCGACGGCGAAAAATCACATGCAGAATGCGCGCTTGGACGCGCTTTGCCCCTTAGGCGATAACTACCGCCCTGATTCCCCACCATTTCCGACGCTAGGGCAACATCGTGGCGAAAAATTGCTCAAGCTTCGCCGCATCTCAGTTCGAGGCCACCGTGCGCACAAACTGCGGAGCCAGTATCGGCTGCGCCCCGCTGATGAGTTGCAGGTAGCCCGGAGAGAGCGGTCGCGCGTCTTGCGCGAAGGCCTCCGACGGCGGTCTGTGCGGCGGCAAGGGCGCGGGTTCGGGAAGCATCGTCGCCTCTTCGGCGCCGCGGGCGAAACTCGTCAGCTGCTGTCGATCGGCGACCGCGACGCGGATCGGAGCGGCCGGCTGGCCGCCCGCGCCGGAGAACGCAGTGGCGACGGCCGACTGCACCTTGTTCGCGATATCGCCGAAGGAGGCGAGGCTCGCGCCGGATTGACCGGCGGGACCGGCGGAGGCGACAGCCATTGCTGGCGCTCTCTGCCGACGGCTGGCGATCATGGTCGGGCCGCTCTCGCAATTGCGCATGCCGAGGGCGATCAGCTCCGTCCCCGACAGCACCCGATATTCCCGGGTCAGATAGCCGAGCCGCGCCTGAACCGCGGCGGGGTAGGACGCGAAAAGCCGCGACGAGACGCCGAGGTCGACCTCGCGATTGATGGCGTTATAGGCTTGGTGGAATTTGACCTTCGCGTCCGGATAGACGCAGACGTTCGGCAGGCTGAGCGCCAGCGTGCAGGCCGACCGGCATTCATGCAGCCTGACCTCGCGGTTCTCGCGGCGATAGCGTTCGGTTATCGCCTCGTAATCGCTGACGAGGCCGCCCACGTCCTTATAGACGACGACCGGCGCCGGCATGGGAGGCGGCGACAAATAGCCCAAGACGCACCTCTACTCTACGCGTTGCGGCTTTCGTTTCAGCAAGCATTCACCCTATCGCGGTGAACTTCCCGTTAAGACGCGACATCAGCCGCGGATGCCGACGCGAAGCCCTGGCGCCGGCCTTTCTTGCAGAACATTGCGGCGAAAATGAAATAGAGCGGCAGGCCTCCCGCCTGTCTTCAAGGACATCTCGCCGGTGGGCTCGACAATGGCGGTCGATTCGACGAGACGGCGGAAGTTTTGCTTGTGAAGATGTCGGCCAGCGATGGCTTCTACTGTGCGCTGCAGTTCGGTGAGCGTGAACTCGGGCGCCATCAACTCGAAGATCACCGGGCGATATTTCATTTTGGCGCGCAGTCTCCCCATGGCTGTGGCCAGAATGCGGCGATGATCGTGGCGCATGGGCGTCCCGAGCGGCGCGAGCGGCGCCCTTTTCTGCGCAGACTCGCGGCCGTCCCGCAGCGCCTCTTCGAGAAGTCCGGCCTCGTAAAGCAGCTCGTAGCGCTCAAGGACGTTCTCTTCGTTGAACGAACGCCCCTTTCCGCCGAAGAGCAGATTGACCCGCACCCGGCGCGAAACCCCCGAGAAGGAAACGGCGTCGGGCGCCTCGGCGACCCAGTTCGTCAAACCGGGCGTGATCGTCTCCTCGATAATTTCCGGCGGCCCTTTGCGCCAATCCTCCCAGGGAAAGAAATCGTGCCAACTCCGCCAGACCCCCGCTCGCGGATCCTCGTCGTCGCGGATGCGGGTCAACGCGAGATAGCCGACTGAGACGACATGAGGGTCGCGATCGCCGGCGCGCGCATGCCGGCCGCGGTCGCCGAAGGTGTAGAGCTGTTCGACATAGCCGAGCGGCGCGCCGGTCTGCTCCGCGACCCATTCGCGCAGCCCGATTTCGAAGGTGCGATGGCGGATGGGATCGAAAGGACCGGAGGGAAGGGCGGCGACGCCCGCCGGTCCGTCGGCGCGCGTCGTCAGGATCAACGGCTCGTCGCCTCGAACGGCGACGATTGCTGCGGTAAGGCCGATCTCGACGGGCGGGGATATGGCCGCGAGCTCTTCGGCGGCCCGGTTAGGCGTCGGCGAATTCCAGGGCGAAAGGCGCTCCCTCATAGCAGTCGGCCCCGCGTCCGATGGCGGCGATGGCGGCGGACATTCTGCCGCCGCGGCCGAGCCTTTCGTCGGCGAGCGCGACCAGCCGTCTGTTCGGGGTCGCGGTCGGCGAGGCGCGGCGCAGGTCGCGCGCGATCTCCAATTCGCAGCGATGCGGCGCCAATGCGCAGGCCGCGACATAGGCCGCCGCGGGTGAACGGCTCACCCCGGCGTAGCAGTGAATGACGAGCGGCGCGGAGCGGTCCCATTCCTCAAGGAAAGCCAATAGCCGATCGATATGTTCCTCGCCGGGGAGAACATGCCCCTCCCGCGGCGCGTCGATATCAGAGACAGCGATGCGCAAATGGCGCTCGCGGGCGATTTCGCAAGGCCGAACAAGCGACGCCCCGGCGGTAAGGATGGTCACCAGCGAGCGCGCGCCGCTTTCGCGCACCGTGTCCACGACCTTGGTCAGGGAACAGACGTACAAGCGCCCATACGGCATTTCTCTCCCCGACGTTCTTCTTTCAACTTTCGTCGATCGCCCGGAACCGAGCGAGAAAACGCGCCTTCGTCTCCTCGATGGGAGTTGGCGCGAGTTCGTCCATGAAGGGCTGCGGCGGGATCGCCGGGCGGCCGAAGATGCGCTCGGCTTCGCTCCGTGTAAAGCCCGCCAGCTTCACCGATTCGAAAAAAGCTGCTGCGCGATCCGCTTCTTTGCATAGGCGCCGCAGTGCGGGGGAAGGCGCGGGCGGCAGCGAGAAACGCAGCAGAATGGCGCCGAGGATGCGATCCTCCACAGTTCTGTAGGCACCGCCGATCACCGCCTTGAAGGGCGAGATCATGTCGCCGATCACATATTCGGGCGCGTCATGCAGCAGCATGAAGAGCCGCTCCGTTCGGCCGATGGCGGGATCAATCGCGCTCGCGATCCTTTCCACAAGCAGGCTGTGCTGCGCGACCGAAAAAATGTGCGGACCGACGGTTTGGCCGTTCCACCTTGCGACCCGCGCGAGCCCATGCGCGATGTCCTCGATTTCAACGTCGAGCGGCGAAGGATCGAGCAAATCGAGGCGGCGCCCCGACAACATGCGCTGCCAGGCGCGGGGCGCTTGATCGGGAGAGGAGCGCCCGCGCTTTGTCGATACAGGGGAGCGCATCGCGTCAGCCGCCGCATCCTGAGTGGCGATGGCAGCCGACCAGATGATCGTCCACCATGCCCACGGCCTGCATGAAGGCGTAGACGATCGTCGGTCCGCAGAATTTGAAGCCGCGCGCCTTGAGGTCCTTGGAGAGGCGTTCGGAGAGCGGCGTTTGCGTCGGCACGTCGCTCATACGGGTCCAGTGATTGACGATCGGCCGCCCGTCGACGAAGGCCCACAGATAATCCGAAAAGCCCGTCGCCGCTTCGATCTCCAGCCACGCCTGCGCTGAAAGCACGGTGCCTTCGATTTTTGCTCGATTGCGCACGATTGCATCATTGCGCATCAGCGCTGCGATCTGCTTCTGATCAAATCTCGCGACGCGCGCCGGATCGAAGCCCGCGAAAGCTGCGCGAAAAGCCTCGCGCTTGCGCAAGATGGTGATCCACGAAAGTCCGGCCTGAAAACCGTCGAGCGTCAGCTTCTCGAAGAGCGCCCGACCATCCCGCTCGGGCCGGCCCCATTCATCGTCATGATAGGCGAGATAAAGCGGATCGACGCCGGGCCAAGGGCATCGCTTGAGCCCGTCTTCATGGGAGGCGACGCCGAGGTCGCGCCAACTTGCCGGCTGTTCCCGAACGCTTGCCAAGACTCACCTTCGCGATGCGGACGAGAAGCGCCGCATCCTGAGGCTTTATCGCGCGTTCGGATTGCGTTCACAACCAAGTTGGGACTATCGTCGCCCACGGCGGACGCAGATGGCGCGCGTCCTGCTTCATTGCGCCGTCGCAAGCACTGCGGCTCAGTTCGCGCCGTCCATCAATGGAGATTTATATGGGGATCCGTATCGCTGTTTCTAATGCTGCGGCCGGCGCTCTGGCCGTGGCCGTCGCCATGGCCGCGGGTTCGGGGGCCGCGTTTGCGCAGGCCAATGTTTTGAAGGAATGCGGATCGCAATATCAGGCCGCCAAGGCCGCCAACGAACTCGGCGGGCAGAGCTGGCAGGAATTTCTGAAGGCCTGCCGCGCGCGGTTGGCTGAGCAGGCGAAGCCGGCCGAATCAAAACCCGCCGAGGCGCCGCCGCCCGCCGCAGAGTCGAAGCCGACGCCGCCGCCGGCGACCGAGGCCAAGCCAGCCGAGCCGACTCCTCCGCCCGCCACCGAAGCAAAGCCCGTCGAGCCGCCAGCGGCGACCACGCCGCCCGCCAAACCCGACACGAAATCGACGATGCGCGAGCGCGAGAAGAAATGCGGCGCGGAATGGAAGTCGACAAGTCGCGAACTGAAGAAGACCAATCCCAAGATCACTTGGCCTAAGTTCTGGAGCGAGTGCAACAAGCGCCTCAAGGCGGCCGGCGAATAGGACGTAAGCGCTTCGAGATCATGCCCGGCGGCTTGCCGCCGGGCTTTTTCATGCGTACTTGCTCGGCGACGAGCGTCATGGCAGAGGAGTGACGCCAACCGAAGACCGAGGGCGGGCGCTTGGACAAGACCGAATTACGAAAATTGCAGTCCTTCTTGCGCCGTTCGCTTGGCAACGACGGCATTCGCGTCACCGCGGATCCGAAAAATCCGGACGACGCGGCCGTCCATCTTGGCGAGCGAAGGATCGCGTCGATCTCAGTTGATGACGAGGACGGCGATCGCTCTTTCGCTTTCGAGATGAAAGTTCCCGTGGGTCGCGAAGTGCTGCAGTCCTATTTGCGCAAGCTGTTCGAAAACGATCGCCTGTCGATCGCGGCGCGCGGACGCAAGACCGACTCAGTCGAACTCAATTCCGACGGCGAATTCCTAGGCGTCATCTCGGCTGACGATCCGAAGCTTTCGAGCTTCACGCTGCAGGTCGCCATTCTCGATTTCGATCTTGAGGAAGAATGAAGCGCAAGGCGAGAAGCCTCGGTCAATGATCAGGCGCAGCGTTCGCCAACGCCGCGCTTCAAAATCCCGGCAGCCGAAGTTCGGCGCGCAAACCTCCGCTGGGACTGTCGTTGAGTTGCAGCGTGCCGCCATAGGCGGCGGCAAGATCGACGACGATCGAGAGGCCGAGACCTGACCCAGGCTTGGTTTCGTCGAGACGGCGCCCGCGCTGTGTCGCCGCTGCGCGAAGATGCGACGCGAGTCCCAGTCCGTCGTCGTCGATGGTGACGCGCAGCGCCGGTCGCGACGCGCCGTCGCCGCTGGCTTCGACGGAGACCTCGATCGTGACGCGGCTTTTGGCCCATTTGCCGGCGTTGTCCAGCAGATTGCCGATCATCTCCTCGAGATCCTGGCGCTCGCCGAGAAAGCGCAGACGCGGATCGGCGCCTCCGGCGAAGATAACGCCCTTCTCGCCGTAGATTTTGCTGAAGGCGCGCAGCAAAGCCTCGATCGAGGGCGCAATCTGCGTCGCCGCGCCAAGCGCGCCCCCGCGCGCGGCGGCGCGGGCGCGGTCGAGATAAAAGGAAATCTGGTCGCGCATGATCTGCGCCTGTTCCTGAACTTTCCCCGCGAGTTGCCCGGGCGCGGCATCGGCTTCGTTGACGATGACGGAGAGCGGCGTCTTCAACGCATGGGCGAGATTGCCGACTTGCGTTCGCGCGCGTTCGAGGATGTCGCGATTGGCGCTGATGAGCAGATTGAGCTCGTCGGCAAGCGGCGCGACTTCGCTCGGGTAGCCGCCCATGATGCGCTCCCGTTCGCCGCGGCGGATCGACGCCAGTTCGCGCTGCAATTGCCTCAAGGGCCGCAGGCCGAAATGGACCTGAAAGGCGGCGCCGATGGCGAGCGCGATGGCGAGCGCCGCGAAGGCGACGATCAGCGCGAAGCGAAAACGCGCGATCTGCTCTTCCATTTCTTCGCCGCTGCCCGCGACCTGCACGAGATAGATGCCGACGTCGCCGACATCGATGACGCGCTCGACGATGCGCAGCCTGCGCCCGTCGGGGCCGTATCCGTAGCCGCGGCGAAAGCCGCCGACCTCGGCCGGCACGCCAAGATCGGAAAGCTTCGGCAGCATGCCGGCGAAGAGCGAGCGGGACGCCTTGATCTCATGCGACTTGTCGTCGAGCCGCGTGATCTGCCAGTACCAGCCCGAGCCCGGCAATTCGAATTGCGGATCGCCGAGCTGGCCGGGCCCTGTGCGTCCCTCCTGTCCGGACTCCGAGACGTCCGCCACGATGGCGCGAAGGTAAACGTCGAGGCGTCGCTCGAACACTTCTTCCGCTTCGCTCCGGTAGTAGGCCGTGAGAAGAACGCTGGCGACGAGCAGCACGACCGAACTCATCGCCGCCGCGGTCAAGAACAGCCGCGCGGCGATGGAGCGGATGGCGGCGAAGGGCAGGCGCATGCGCCTAGCGTTTATCGCCGGCGTCCTTAGCCGGCGCGGCCGCCATGTAGCCAAGTCCGCGCACGGTCTGGATCAAATCGACGCCAAGCTTTTTGCGCAGCCTGCCTACGAAGACTTCGACCGTGTTCGAGTCGCGATCGAAATCCTGATCGTAGAGATGTTCGATGATCTCGCTGCGGGAAACGACGCGTCCGCTGTGATGCATCAAATAGGCGAGCAGCCGGTATTCGTGCGAAGTGAGCTTCACTGGCGCGCCGTCGACGACGACACGACCGGCCTTGGTGTCGAGCCGCACAGCGCCGCAGACGATCTCGTTGGTCGCATGGCCGGTCGCCCGCCGCAGCAGCGCGCGGATGCGCGCCAGCACTTCCTCCATGTGGAAGGGCTTGGCGACATAATCGTCGGCGCCTGCGTCGAAGCCCTGCACCTTGTCGCTCCAGCGATCGCGCGCTGTCAGGATCAGCACCGGCATGTCGCGTCCGGCGGCGCGCCATTCTTCCAGGATCGTGACGCCGTCTTTCTTGGGAAGGCCGATGTCGAGGACGACGGCGTCATAGGGCTCGGTTTCGCCAAGGTGGTATCCTTCCTCGCCATCGAAGGCGCGGTCCACCGCGTACCCCGACTGTTCTAGCGCACGAACGATCTGACGGTTCAGGTCCTTGTCGTCTTCAACGACGAGCAGCCGCAATGCGTCCTCCCTGCCTGCTTCGATTCATTTGGCTATAGGAGCAGCGTCAATCGAGCCAGATTGAGGCCGGCCGCTGAACGCGTCGACAAGTATTTTGACGATATGGCCGTCCCGGCGCAGCAGACTGATCTCATAGATAAGTCCCTCGCTCAACTGGCATAGCCGCGCGCCGAGCGGCTCGCCCTGCAGCCGATGGGCCGTCTCCCGCATGCACTGGAAGGGATCGGCGAGTTTGTTCGCTTCCATTTTGACGCGCGCCTGCGCCATGGTGAAGCATTGCAGGCGCGGCTGGGCCTCCTCGGCTCGGGCGCCGCTGGGACGCGCGAAAGCGGCCGTCGCCGCAAGGGCGGCGACGGTGAGCGCCCGTCTCCAACAACCTCTGGCGGCCAGCATGCGCCTCTCCCCGGCGCATACTCGGCCGAAAGCCATGAATGCGCAATGAATAGTCACAAACTGCGGCTCGCGCGCCTCAGCTTCCCGAGGCGCGGCAGGCGTCGCGCATTTTCCTGTAATCCACGATCATGGCGGCGAGAGGCGCGTTTTTGGGCAAGGCGCGCAACTGCTTCGCCGCAATTTTCTGCTCTTCGAGCGAGTAGGCGACGAGCGGCGGACAGCCGCCGCCCGTCGACTGGCACGCCGCGAGCACAAGGCTAAAAGCGCCCGTGATCGAGATCTTGCGCAACATCTTCGACGCTCCTGCGCTCAACCATGATTTCGGCCTGACGCCTGGCGGCGCGCAGCGCGTCTTCAGCGCGGCGCGCCTTCTCCCGATCGCCGCCGCCGGCGACAAGACGCGCCAGCGTCGCGCGTCCCAGCGCATAGGCGACGACGCCGGCGGCGGCGACGAAGCACAGCGCGATGAGCTTGAACACGTCACGCGGTTCCGGGCGGCGTCGAGGTGATGCTGCGCATGATCGCCATCAACGCCGCCGAACCGATCGCCACGGCGCCCGCCTTCGGATCGTTGAGAAAAGCGATCCAGTCTGTCGACGCGAGCGCGCCGAAGAGCGCGACGAGCCCCGCTGCGACATAGGTGCGATAACCCTGCATGGAGTTTCCCTTTCGTGATGCCGGAAAGCCGCCGGCGCGGTTCACTTGCGGCCAAGGACGCGTGAGACAAATGAGTCCATGGCGAAGGCGGGTCCGGGATCGCGCTTGCGCGTCGGCGCAATATCGTCGTGACCGGCGATCTCGCTGATGCCGTAGGTCTGGCAAAGCGCCTTCGCGATTTCGACGGCGGCGGCGATCTGAGCGGCGGGATAGATCATCCAGGGCTTTTCCGCGCCCCTATCGAGTTTGTGCGCGAGCATCGCCACCTGGCTCGCGGGCACGCTTCTCCCGTATGCGTCGGCGAATTTGCCGTTGGCGAGCTTCGTCAGAGGGCCGGCGTTGGTCAGCTCGACGCCGATCGAGAAGGCGTTGCAGTTGGCGCGTCGCTTCCAGACGCTCTTGCCTGCGTGCCACGCGACCCGGTTGAAAGGCGCGAGCTGGGTCACCGCGCCGTCGAGATCGATGACGAGATGCGCCGACGCCTTCGCGTTCGGATTGCACAGCCAGGAAACCGCGCCCTTGGCCGATTGCGATGCGGTGTAATGCATGATCAACAGCGACGGCTTCAAAACGCCGCCGATGTTGGGCGTTGGCTTTTGAGCGACAGGCTTGTCGCCGAAATACAGGACGTGATTCTTCACGGCGAAGGCCATGAGCCGACTCCTTCAGCTTGATCGAAAAGATTCGTGATGCGTAGGGCGGCGCGCGCGAGCATCGGCGCTCGCGAACGCTTGGGCGTGAAAGTGCGCAGGCGGGTTGCGCCGATCAGAAAAACTCGCAGATGACGGCGTAGCCGTCGCCGCCCTTGCCGCCCGCGCCGGAATTCGCGCCGTTCTGAACGGCGCCTCCGCCTCCGCCGCCTCCGCCCGCGAGACCGCCGGCGCCGCCTGCGCCAGGCGCCGTGAGGTTAGAGGCCCCGCCGCCCCCGCCGCCGCCCGCTTGTTCAAGCGGACCAGAGCCGGCGAGCCAAGAGCCGCCCACGCCGCCATTGACGGCGCCGCCGGCTACTCCCGCCGCCCCGGCCACGGGAGTTCCCGCGACGTAAACGATGCCGCCCGCGCCGCCGTTGGTCGTGGCGTTGGCCGAGGTCAATCCGCCGCCGGCGCCGCCGCCCGACGGTCCGTTGTAGAAGCATGAGCCCCCGGTCGCCGCCGTCGACCCCGCGGCGTTGCATCCGCCGCCGCCGCTGCCGCCAAAGAAGTGCGAACCAGAACCGCCGGCGGCGCCCGAACCGCCCGAGCCAACGCCGAAAGAACCGCCGCCCCCTGTTCCGCCGGAGCCGGAAAAGCCGGACGAGGCTTGACTGCCGGCGCCGCCGCCACCCGACGCGCTGCCGATCTGGCCGCCCGCGCCGCCGCCGCCGCCGCCCGCATGCAGCAGCGTTCCGAAGGTCGTCGCGCCGCCGGGAGAGCCGACGATGCCGTTTGTGGAGTTCGTCGTCTGCGGCGCGCCGCCAGATCCGCCGGCGCCGATCGTCACAGGTTTCGAGGCGCCGATCTGGGGCGCGGTGAATCGCGCGCGCGCCAGCCCGCCGCCGCCGGCGCCGCCGGACGCCGCCGCGCCCGCGGCGGTTCTCGCCCCCGAGCCGCCGCCGCCGCCCGCGCCAAAGAGCAGCGCTTCGGCGAAGCGCAGTCCTGGCGTCGGCGTGTAGGTTCCGCTCGCTGCAAAGAGACGGATCTTCGTCGGCCCGCCGCTCGGAAAAGCGACTTCGCCGGTGGCGCTGTCGACGACGATCGACTCTTTCCATGCCGAGCCGTCGGGCGACACTTTGACGTGGAAATTATCGTCGCCGGTTAGTCCGGTTTCGGCGCGCGCGGAATAATTCGACTGGTAGAGCTGCGACACGGTCTTCGGCGCGCTCTCCTTGTTGAGCGCGAAGCGCAGATCGCCGGAGCCGCCTTCGCCGAGGCTCTTCGCGGTGAAGAGGGACGCATTAAGTTTGGCGAGAAGCGGATTGGCGCCATCCGCCGTCGCGCCGACCCCCAGCAGCGCAAGATTTTGCAGCTGTCGCACAGCGAGGCCGCAGTCGACCCAGGCGGCGCCGTCGTAGAGCAGCAAAAGCGATTCCGCTTCGACGTAAGCGCGCCAGCCGGCTTGCGGCGCGAGGAAACTCCAGCCGCCTGCGAGAAATGTCGCGATCTGATCGACCTTATCCGCGAAGTCGTCCGTCGCGCCGGCGCCGACCAGCACGCGGTCGCCCTCGGCTGGCGTCGCTGGCGGCGATGTAACGTTTCGCGCCGCCACGGAAAGCTGCGCCAGCGCGTCGATCAGCGCCAGAGCTTCATTATGGGTGACGTGCTTTTGCGCTTGCGCCGCGTCGATGAAGGGCAGCGCAAGATGCGTCGTTTGCGTCATTGCTTTTCCTATTGGACGGTGAGAGTCGTCGTCATGGGAAAGCCGCGTCCGACCGTCGCGCTCAATTGGCAGATCGTGAGCGTCAGTTCGCTTTGCGGCGCGCCGAAATCGGCGAGTTCTTCGGCGGCTGGATAGAGAAGCAAAGTTGTCGCGGCGGTGAGCGTGCGTTTTCCGCTCATCGGCAACGAGATGTCGGCTTCATAGCGTTCGTTCGCCTCGCCGAGCGGAATGTCGAGCGCTTCCCAGGCGTCGGAATCGAGACGTCCGCGCCGCACGAAGTCAATGACGATTCCTTCCGGCGTGCGCCGCGCGCGCGCCTTGGTTGGCGCGTAGGGGCGCAACGCCTTGTTTGTCGCGGCGACCGTCGGCTGAACGAAGATCGGCTCCGCATAGTCGCGATCCGCGGGACCAATGCGATAGGTAATTGGGGCGCTGATCTCGGAGACCTTGCGCGCAAGCGGCGTGATCGCGTCATTGAGCAGCACGACGATTGAACCACTCGGCGCCTCGCGTCGCGCAAGATGCTCTTCGCCGCCAAGGCCGCGAATGAGCCGTGACAGTCGATAGGTCCTGTCGCCGATCAGCTCCGCATGCGCGAAAGCGAAGATCTCCCAGTCGCCGTCGACGCCAATCGCCATCGCCGAACGTCCGCCGAGCGCCGCGAGATCGCCGACCGATGAAAGCTGCCCGGCGCCGATCCTGACCGTGACGCTGTTTCCATTGTCAAAGCGCCCGACGGGACCGGCAGGCAATACATCAAGCGTCTCGCCGATGGTCGCGCGCTTGTCGATGATGGCGATCTGTTCATAGCCGCCTTGAAATGCCATTTTCCAGATCGCGAGCGGCCCCGGCCAGGGATCGGCAAAGGCCGCGACAAAGGAGAGCGCCTCTTCGCCGCGCGCGATCGCGAGATCGAGTATCTCCACCCGCGCCGGGCCGGCCATTTTCGGCGAAACGACGTTGGCGCGACCAAGCAGCGGCGCCGCAGCATCATAGACGGACGCGTCCGCCGCTCGAGCGCTTATATGTCGCGCTTCTCCGTCAGTGATCCGCTGAATTTGAAACAGCCGACCGCCGCCCGCCGCGCCGAGGCGCACCAGATCTCCGGGCTGCAGAGCAATGAGCCGAGGCCGGAGTGCAAATTCCGCGGTTTCGCGTCCAATCCACAGATCCTGCAGCCAGCTCTCTGCAAGCCACTGCGCATTGGCGCGATGCGTCATCACCGCCGCCTGCGCCTCGCTTTGGCGCGCCGAACGGCCTTCGAGTCTGCGGGACAGGACTCGCGCCATCTGAAAGTCGTTTTCGGAATCGCAGAAGGAGAGGGCGATCTCCTGCGGCAGTTCGCTTTCCTGCGCGCGCGTCAGGGTCACCAGCGATGCGGTCTTGTCGGCGACGAGATCGTTTTCGTCAATGTCGCGCACCGACTTTCCGCGCCTGTCGACGAAGCGTAAGGCGCCGCCGCTCGCAACCGCGTCGAAGCCAAAGAGCGCGGCGAGCAGATCGATCGCCTCGCGCGGCGACATCGGCCGCTCCAGCACATAGCCGTCGAGAAAGCCGCTGAGGTCTGGCCGCTGCGCGGCGATGTCAGGCGCGTAAACGGCGGCAGCGAGCGCCGGCAGCAGGCGGTCGAGGGGCGCGCCTTCGAGGCGGCCGTTCAGCCAATGGCCGGTCTCCCAATTGGCGGCGTCGCTCCATGCGTCGGACTGCGTCGGAAAGGCCAGAAAGGGGCGAGCGTCCCAGCACCAGATGTGCAGCCGCGCCGGATCGACCATTGGTCCGTCATAGACGCTCGACGTTGGATTGCGCGCGGCGCCGCCGGGCGACGCCGGATCGAAATGCGCGATCATCGCTTCGATGAAGCGCGCCTGCATGAGATCGTCGCGGCCGTTGCGCGAGAAATAGGGCAGCCCGCCTTCGCTCGAACGCGGGTCCGGAAAGACATTCGGCGCATTGGCGCCGCGGTCGACGGCGGGGCATCCCGTCTCGACGATCCAGACCGGCTTCGACTGCGGAACCCATGCCGTCGGCGCCGCAAGCTCCGCGCCGCCGAGACGTTCGTAATGCGGCTGCGACCACCATGAGAGAATGTCCTTCTGGCGAAAGACCCAGGGCTTGCCGAGTCCGTCGCTGATCGGCGTGCGATTCTGCGCGGCGCGCGCTTCTGCGTCGGCATAGTGCCAATCATAGGCCTCGCCCAAGACGACGCGCGATGTGAGAAAGGCGAGATCATAGATGCTCGCGGCTTCCTGCGCGTCGAGATGCGCGTCGCCGTCGCGCCAGTCTGAGAGCGGCCAATAGACGTCGACGCCGACGAAATCGACGGCGCTCGACGCCCAGAGCGGATCGAGCGGAAACCGCACTTCTCCGATTGCCGGAACATGCGCGCCATATTCGGTCCAGTCGGCGGCGTAAGAGACCTTCGTTTGCGCGCCGAGGATCGCCTTTGCGTCCTCCGCGAGCGTGGTCAGCCCCCCAACCGCCGGATAGTCGCCTGGTGCGGAGCGCACGCGCGTCAGTCCGATCAACTCGGAGCCGACGAGAAAGGCGTCGACGCCGCCCGCCGCGACGCAAAGATTGGCGTAATGCAGAATGAAGGCGCGGTATCGTGCGAAAAAAGCGTCGAGCTGGGCCGCCGCCGTCGCGGTCGCATCGGGCGAACCTTCCCGCCCTGGCGCGGGATCGCATGTGATGCGGCCACGCCAGGGAAACGCCGGCTGCCCGATCTCTCCAGTGTAAGGATCAGGCAGTGAATTGTCCGGCGGCACGTCCATCATCACGAAAGGATAGAAGGTCACGGCAAGGCCGCGCGCCGTCAGGTCGGCGATCGCGGCGACCACGGAAGCGTCGCTCGGCGTGCCGCCATAGGCCGAACGTCCCTCGATCTGCGACACGAGCCGCGCGGTCGAACGCGTGAGCCCCGCGACCGACCAATCCGGCGGCCAGAAACCGCCGACAATGAAGTTGAACTGCCCGATCGTCTTGAACGTCGCGTCGACGCGCGGCGCGATCGTGCAATGTTCGGCGCGAAGGTCGTCGCCGAACCAGGCGACCACCAGCGCGACGCTCTCGAGGTTGGGGCAGAGCGCCTGCAGCGCGTCGATCGACGCGGCCCAGTCCGTCGCCGCCGTGAGCTGGTGGCGGTTTTCCGCCGCCGTCGCGCCCGGCGAGTAGAAATTCAGCTTGAGGGCAGGGTGATAGCCTGCTTCCGTCGCTCCCGGAATGAGATCGACGGCCCGGATCATCGCGCCGACGCCTTCGACGGGCTTCACCACCTCGAAGGTGAACTGCGGAATGCGATTGCCGAAGGGCGCGAGCGCCAGATCTTCGAACACGATATAGACGAGGCCGCGATAGGCGGGCGCGTTCTCCGCTCCCTCTTTTGCCACGATCAGCGGTTCGGGCTCCTGGTCTTCTGTTCCAAGATAGATGCGGATCGGCAGCGTCGTCATGTCGAGTTCGGAGCCGTCGGCCCAGATGCGCCGCACGAAGGCGACGGGCCCTTCGCAAAGGCCGATCGCGAAATTCGCCGAGTAGGAATAATTGAAGCGAATGTTCTGTCCGCCGCCCCCGCCGCCTTTGCCCTGGCGCTGGTTCTGCTCGAAAGAGACGTTGACGCGTTCGAGGAATCTCGTCGCCCAGATCATCTGGCCGCCGATGCGTGCCCGACCATAGATGCGCGGAACGCCGGCGCCTTCCGTCGAGGTGATCCCATCCATGGATTTGAGGCGCGGGCCGACGGAATAGCGCGGCGATGCGTGCGGCTGAAGCGCGGCGTCGACGAAGGAGCCGCCGAACCCGCCGAGCAGCCGGCCGATGGAGGAGCCCACAGGCCCGCCGATGGCGCCGCCGGCGACGGAGCCGATCGTCTGCAGAACAAGAGTGGCCATCAGAGTCCCTTACGGAATCGTGGGCTGTCATTCCCGACGCGCGTAGCGCGATCTGGAATCCAGAAAAGTTGAAGGACTTGCTGTGGGACTCTGGATTCCCGATCAGACCTTCGGTCTGTCGGGAATGACAAATTGGAAGCATTCAATCAGCTACACCCGGAAAGGCGAAGGCGGCGACGAGCTTCCTGCGCCAGTGCGGTCCGATCGCGACTTCTGCGACGCAGGCGCCGGCGTGCGCGTGAACCATGTGGGTCGTCGATGTCGCGACGCCGAGATGTTTCGCCGGCAGATGCTCGCGAAAGCGAAACAGAAGCAGATCGCCTTCGCGAAAGTCACTCAAAGGGAGTGAACGGAAATGCCGATGCGCCGCGTCGAGCAGTGTCTCCGCCCCCAAGGCTTCCGACCAATCCGGCGTGTAGGGCGGCGCCGCTTCAGGCTCATCGCCGACGACTTCGCGCCAGACGCCGCGCACCAGACCGAGACAGTCGCAGCCGACATGAATGAGCGAGGCCTGGCGCGTAAGGCGTGCCGATCCAGCGCCGGGCCGCTGCGACAATGTCCGCGCGAGTCATCGAAAGAAGCTTCCGCCGTCCATGGCTGGCGCGAGCGCGCTCGGATAGGCGATGACGCGATCATTGCCCGGCATGTGCGGGAACCCGCGAAAGTTGGCGATATTGCCGAATTTCATGCGACAGGTCGTCGGCGACTTGTCGCATCCGGCCGTCATCAGAACGGCGTCGCCGGAGGAAATGGCGCCGCCCGGCGGCGTCCACGTCGTGACGATCGCGCGCAAATTTACCTGCCGATGCGATTTGATCGCGAAGCGCGCGTTCTCATTCGCGCCGCTGGTGAAAGTCAGCGCGCCGCCAGCGAAAAAGCCGCTGTCGAAACTTTCCGAAAGATCGACGTCGATTACGCCGCCGGCAAAGCCAACTATGACGCCCGTCGCGTGGAGGTCGGGCGCCATGAGATCGAGGCCGCAGCGCGCGTCGCCGAGATCGGCCGAGCAGCTGCGCTGGAAGGCGCGGCCCTGCTGCTGATCGAAGACATGCGCGCTTGAGCGCAGCTCCGCGGAGAAGGCCGTTTCGCCGCGCCGAACTTCTCCGATCGTGGCGATATCCAACAAAACTCTGTCAGCTACGTCGCTCCAGTCCACAAGCCATGTCTCGACGGACGCTCCATCATAAAGCCCGTTCGACAGATCGGTCTCGGTGAGACTCTCGTCGCTCAAGGCGCCGGCGGCTTCGCCCGTTCCGGGCGCAAAGCCGACGTTCGCTTCGAGCTGCGAAGCAGAGAGGCCGGTGTTGGCGCGAAAGGCGACGTCGTTGAAGCTCAGGTCGCGATCGTGATCGGTGAAGCCCATCACGGTGGCGTCGCCACGCGACACGCGCCAGCAATGGCAGAAGGTCGTGGCGCGCTGATCGAGCTTTGCCTGCATCGAAGGAGAGAGCGACAGCATGGATGAATTCCAGTCCGTTGATTCCTTTCCGCGTCGTGCGAGTAAGCAACGCGGGAAGGGCTAGGGCACGATTTCGATGATGGGAATGCTCGGGATGGCGCCGGCCTCGAAGGCTTGCATGTCGATTTCGAGAAAATCCGTATCGAACCGCGTCGGCACGTCGAACAGAAAGCCGGCGGTGACGACGGCGCCTTCCGAAGGAATGGCGCCCGGCGCGAAAGTCACGACTCCCGTCGCGGAGTCGACGCTCACATCCGGCGCAGTCTTTTCGACGCCGTCGATCGCGACGCGCACCGTTCCCGCGACGGGCTTTGCAATCTCGCGCGTATAGGGAGAAAAGGCGCCGCCGTAAGTTTTCACGAGTTGGAATGCGGCGCGCACGCCATCGCCCGCGCCAAGCGTCTGATCCATCGGACTCGGCGTCGCGCCCGGCGCGCAGGAGGCGAAGTCGGCGCGATCGCGCCAGCGAAAGCCGTAGAGCCTGCCGCGCCGCTCCTCAAAAAACTCGATGATCTGCGAAAGCTGAGCGAGACTTTTCACGCCATAGCCCGCTTCATAGCGGCGCCGCGAATGCGCCCAGCGGGCGTTGCGCGACTCGCGATTGGAGCCGAGCGTCACGATCTCCGTGCGCCGCTCCGGACCGCCGCGCCCGTCCAGCGACACGTTGAGCGGGAAGCGAATCTCGTGAAAGTCGCTCATGCTGGCCGTGACCGCTTAGAGATTGCGCTGGCCGCGCGCCACCGTGCGGGCGAGCGCGCTCGTAATCTGCGCTTCGGATCGCCGGAAGCTTTCGACGTCCTGCGCAGCGATGTTGACGGTGACCGACACCGGACGCGCCGCGGCGCCCTGCGCGACGACGCCAAGCCGGCCGTCGGGGCCACGCGCAAGCGGCATGATCGCTTCGGCGCCGCGCTCGCCCATCAGGCCCATCGCGCCGCCGCTCGCGAAATAGGTTGGACTCGCAACCACGCCGCCTTGAGCGAAGGGGGCGACAGTTCCGGCGCCGCCAAAGGCGCCGGAGAGCGCGCCGCTCAAACCGCTGACTAATCCTTCAGCGAGCGCCTTGGTTCCCGTGCGCAGAGCCATGCGCGCCAGCGACTGCGTGATCGTCGAGAGCACGTCATTAAAGTTTCGGCCGCTCGCCGCCGCGGAGCCGAAGCCCAGTTGCAGCGTCTTCGCGACGTTTCCGGCGGAGACGTTGATCTGATCGAGCAACAGTTTCGTCGTGTGCAAGTCAGGCGTCGCGAAGCGCTCGTTGGCGCCCGCTTCGTTGAACGGGTCTGGATAAGAATCAAAACGCGTGGTCATGTAGATTCTCCGGAATCGGGAAAGCGGCGCATCAATTCTTCAAGCGCCGCGCGCGGCGGCGCGTCAGGCGTAGCGCCATAGACGCCTTCGACCGCGCAGAAGAGTTCGCGCGGCGTCATCGACCAGAAGTCGCGCGATGAGAGCCGCAGGACGCCGAGCCCGAAGGTCATGGCCCGCGCGAAGGGAAAGGGCGCGCGAGGGGAGGAATCGCGCGCCGTCTCATTCGTTTGCGTTAGGCGTCCTGCGGCGTCGGAGGGTTTGCGCTCGCGCTCTGCTCCGGCGGATCGCCGAAGGTCGCGGCGAGGAGATCGGCCGCGATGCGCACATAGTCCGCAAGACCCCCCGAAACTTTCATTCCAGCCACCTCGTCGTCGCTGACGTCGTGTCCCGCGCCCCGCAGTCCGCAGCCGATGATGCGCAGGATGTCGCGCGCGGAAAGCCGTCGTTCCTCGAAGCGGCTGGCGAGCGCGACGAGATCGCTTGCGCCGAAGCCGCTTTCGAGTTCGGCGAGCGCGCCGAGCGTCAGGCAGAGCCTGTAGGTCTTGCCGTCGAGCGTCGCATCGATTTCCCCGCGCTTTGCGTTGGCCATTCCGTCCTCATATGAAATGCGCCGATCGATCCTGAATTGTCATTCCCGGCAGGCCGCAGGCCTGACCGGGAATCCAGAGTCGCAACAAGCATGTTTGATTTTGCCCCTGGATCCCCGTCGCGCTTCGCGCGTCTGGAATGACAGTTGAGCCGTTCAGAACTCACAGCGCCGCGAAGGCCAGCGCGCCCGCCGATTCCAGCGAAAGGTCGAACGTGACTTCCGCGGCATATTCGCCCCGATAGTCGAGATTGGCGATCTGGAAGAGACCGGAGAGAACGCCGAAATCTGGGATGACGATCTGCCATTCGCGCAGCAGCCCGTCGAAAAATGTCTGCCGCAAAAGTGCGTCGGACGACTGATCCTTGAACACGCCTGTTCCCGATACGCTCGCGCGCTTCAGTCCCCCGCCGTCAAGCAATTCGCGCCAGCGCCCGCTCGACTCGGCGTCTGTCACATCGACGGTGTCGGCGTTGAGCGCCAGGCGGCGCGTGCGCAGTCCGCCGACCGTGACAAAACCCGCGCCGTCATGGACTTTCAACAGCAGATCCTTGCCTTTCTGGGCGGCCATATCAGTCTCCGTTAAAGATATTCGGTCGTCGCGCGAAAGCGCAGATTGACCCGCGCGACACGCCCGTTCTGATCGCGCCGCGTTTCCATCGAGAGGAACCGCAGATCGATAAGCCGATGGTCCTGCAGAATGAGCGGCGCCTCGTCGAGAAGATCGGCGATGCGCTGCGACAGTTCGAGCGCTTCGGAGAGCCCTCGAACTGTCGACGTGACGCCGATGGTGAGGAATTGCTCCGCGCCCTGCGAGAGATCAGCGGACCAGTCGCGCAGCTGTGCGTCGGCGAATAGCGCATAGGGGGGTTCGGCCCCGCGCGGCGCTTCGTCGTAAAGCTTCTCGCCGAGCGCCGCAGCGAAGCCTGCATCCGCAAGCAGATAGGCGCGAATCGCCTTGCGCAGCGCGAGGATTGGTGAAGCGCTCATGGCCGATCCTTCAAGAGATCTCTTCGCATTGACAGACGAGGAATCGTCGCCGCTCGTGGGGATCGAAAGCCGATTGGATGCGAAGCTTTCGGCCGCGATGAACGAAGCGCATGTCCTTCGTCACGTCGTCGCGCCAGCGGATCGTCACGACATGGCTCGTGGCCTGTTCGGCGCGCTGCTCGACAAAGTCCTCGCGCGCGCCAGATGGCGCGATGCGCGCCCAGAGATTTGCGATCGGCGTGAAGCTGCGCGCAAATCCGCCGGCGCCGTCGGGTGCGTCGACCGGAGCCTCCAGCGTAACGCGATGGCGCAGTTCGCCGATCAGCGAAAGAGCGTTCACAGCAGCCGCCCCCGGCGAAATGGCGCGGCGAGCTGTGCGACCGCCTTTGGCAAAGCGTCGTCGGCGCCATCCCCGCGATGTTCGCGCCAATGCGCCACGAGCGTCAGAATGGCCTGGCGCAGCGGCCGCGGAACGTCGCTCGCGAGCGCGCCATAGCCGACGCTGAAGTCGACTTCGATGCCATCCGTCGCGCGTCCCGGCGGCGGCGGCGCCGGAGCGAAGATGACCCGGCCGCCTTCCGTCGATCCGGGCGCGCGATAGGTCGCGGCCGAGAGCGTCTGCGCGACGTCGCTCGAGTCAAAGACGCGAATCGCCGTGACCGACTGAAATGGCGCGAAAGGAATGTGGAGCATCGCGCCGGAAGCAACCGAAGCAGGCCAGCAGTCGAACGCGAGACGCCAGCTCTGCGTCACGAAGAAGCGCCGCGTAAAGGCCTCGAGCGTCATGCGCGCGGCGACGATCAGCGCCTGGATGAGTTCGTCTTCCTGCGCGCCGTCTTCGCGCAGCCATGATTTTGCGTCGGCGAGCGAGACGGGCTCGATCGCCGGCGCGCCGATGAGCATCGGTCGCATCGCGCTTCCTGTCGTGGAGAGAGAAGGCCGTGCGCTTACGTCGCGGCCTTGAGGCGGCGAGATTAGGACGCCGCGAATTTCAACAGCTTGATCGCTTCGAAATTCTGCACGCCGCCGCCGACGCGCTTCGTCGTGTAGAAGAGCACATAGGGCTTGGCGGAATAGGGGTCGCGCAGCACTCGGATGCCGACGCGATCGACGACCACATAGCCGCGCTCGAAATCGCCGAAGGCGATCGAGAGCGAACCCGCGGCAGGGTCGGGCATGTCCTCGGCTTCGACGACGGGGAAGTTCATCAGCGAGGCGGCGCCGTCGGCGGTCGCGGGCGGCGCCCAGATATAATCGCCCGTCGTCATCTTGAACAGGCGCACGAGCGATTGCGCGCGGCGGCCCATGACAAATTTGCCATTCTGTCGAAAACCTGCGCGCAGCGCATAAACCAGATTGACGAGCGCGTCGGAGGGGTCCGTCGCCGCGAATGCGCCGGCGGCGCCGGTCAGCACATGGCCGATATTGCCCCAGCTCCAACTCGCGTCGGCGACCGTCGTGTAGGAGAGGAAGCCTTTTGGCTTGTTCACGCCGTCGCCGCTGACGAAGGCTGCGCCTTCCTGTTCGGCGAAGGCGGTCTGCACTTCCTCGGCGATCCATTGTTCGATGTCGACGACGGCGTCGTCGAGCAGCGCCTGAGTCGCCGCCGGCATGGCGTAGAGCTCCATCGCCGGGAAGGTCATGTCGGCGAGCTGCTGATTATTGGTCTGCGGACGCGGATCGGCTTCGGCGACCCAGCCTGCCGCAGGTCCCGTCGTGGAGAAGGCGCGGCGCAGCGAGGCGCCGGAGATTTCGCGCACGCTGGAAATGGCGCGAATGGGCGAGAATTTCGCCAGTCGTCGCAGCACCTCGCGCTCCGTCGGCAGCGGCACGAGATAGCCGCCGTCGGGGCCAGAGCCGCGCGATAGCGCCTTGGCTTCGAGCGCCTTGAGGCCGCTCGCTTCGCCCGAGCGCATGTAATGATTGAAGGCGCTCTTGTGTTCGCGGCCGCTCTGGTCGTCGAAGGGTTTGCCGCCGATGCGTGGGCGAGACATTTCGAGCGCCAGGCGGTCAAGCCGGCTCTTCGTGTCGTCGAGCGCCTGATCGATGCGCAAAAGCTTCTCCTCGGTCACGACATCGGCGCCCAGGCGACTCTCGAGCTGCGTCAGACGTTCGTCGTTCGCCTCCTTGAACGCGCTGAAGGCGCGATTGAGATCTACGAGAATGTCGTCGCCGGCGGATTTCGTTTCAACTGCTGACATGTGCAAGAGCCTCGTGTTGATGCGGGTGACAAAAAGCCCGCGCGGCTCAGGCCGGCGGGATAAATTCGCGCGTCAGGGAGCGCCGTCTTCAAAGTCGCTTGCGCCCGACGGCGATGGCGCTGATAGAATTGGCCGGCGCCGTTCAGATGTTCGCGGACATACGCCGCAGGGCATGCGCAAATTCGAGCGCGGCGCGCTGCGCTTTCAGGCGCGAGAGCTTCGCGCCGAGCGCTTCGTAGCTCGGCGCCGGACAGCGATTTTGTTTTACAACCCCGATGCGCGCCTGCGGCAGCATCGGAAAAGTCACGATGGAGATTTCCCAGAGGTCGATCTCATGGAGCCGCCGCACGCCGCTCGATTTTTCCGTCGTGGCGCGCAGCGTGCGAAAGCCGATGGAAAGCCCGTCGATCACGCCCTTGCGCATCAGCGACAGCGCCTCGCGCGCCCGCGCTACGGAAAGATCTAGCCGGCCTTCGACTTTGAGCCCGCGCGCGTCTTCGACGATCGTGGTCCAAAGCCCGATCGGCTCGGCCGCCTGATGCTGCCACAGCATTTTGACGCCCGACGCGCCGCGCTTGATCAGCGAACGCGCGAAGGCGCCGGCCATCACCATGTCGCCGCCGGAATCGACGACGCCAAACAGGCTCGCGTAGCCCGAGAATGCCCCGGCGTCATTCGCCTGCAGCAGCGGCAGTTCGGCACGCTTCACTTTCGGCCCGCCGGTTCTTCGCAGCGCCGCCATCAGCTCTTCTCCGCCTGGGCGTTGATCGGCGCATGGCTCGCCGCACGCGCCTCGGCCCGTAATTTCGCCAGCAGCTGAACGAAGGTCTTGAACACGGCGGCCGGGTCTTCGTGTTGCCGCGCGTTGCGCACGCGCTGACGCCTGGCGAAATGCAGCAGCCAATTTTGCTTGTTCATGAATCGCTCCTGCAGCGTCGGTTGAAACGCGCGAGTTCGCGCACGAAGGCGTCGAGACGCCGCGTCGCTTCGCTGAGTTCGCGCAAGGCGAGATAAGCTTGCGCGGTCGCGGCGCAGGCCCAGAGAAACAGCGCGAGATGCGCGAGATCGCCGCGCTCCAAGATGGCGTTCAGAATGTCGGACATGGGCGCGTTCGATTCCCAGCTCGCGACGTGTCATTCCCGACGCGCGCTTTGCGCACGATCGGGGAACCCAAAACTGCAAGAAGAATGTCGCCAGCGCTTCGAGGCGGTCGGTGCATAGTCGAGGCGGAAAGGTCCGAAGCCCGGCTGCAGCCAGGCCTGAAAACTCTTCTGCGGGCGCGCGACGAGCGGCAGCACTGTCTGGCGTCAGAAGGCGCATTGGTCTCGGCGTAATCGCTGAACGTGTTGTCGCCCGGCAGGCCCAGCAGCAGCGGCGGCGCGCCGAAGGCGAGCGCGATCTCGCGCGCCGCGCCCGCCTTCGACTCGGTAAAATCCATGTCCTTTGGCGAAAGCGACAGAGCTTTCCTTACGAAGAGTCCTCAGCTTTCAGCCTTCGCCATATCTCTTCAAGATAGACTCGGTAGTGTCGTCGATCGACAAAGCCAACGAGTGCGCCGCCACGAAACCAGATGTCTTCCAGTTCCTCGTCGCTTAGGTCGCTTGTCAATGCCTTGCCGAGGAAATCTCTGACTTCTTGCTTTTGCTGCTGATCAATATGGCTGATCGCGTAATCGATGTCGTCTGAGCCTTCCGGGATGTGCTCTTCCAATTCTCGGTCGAACCAAACGCACATATTCCAGAATGATTGAGGAACAATCATCGCAATGTCCTTCGTTCGACTAGTTGCGCGATCGCGGGTTTATCGGAAATGCGGTTAGCACTCTGTAGCCTTTCTCCGCCTTAGAATCCCGGTATATGACCAGCGCGCGATAGATGAAGGCCGCCGGCCAGCCGTTGCGCCCCGCCTCGATGCTCATGCGGTCGGGCCGCAGCGCATAAAGTTCGCGCAGCTCCTCGTCGATCAGAACCGATTCGACATAGGCGTTGCCGTAAAGCAGCAGATTGGCGCAGATCGTCTCGATGAAGGAGGCGCTGGTGTCGAGCGGATTGGGGCGCTCGATGAGAGAGATCAGCGGATGGTCGATCGCCTCCTCGCGGCCCTCATAGACGAGCCACGGAACTGACGCGGCGGCCTCCGCCACCATGCGCACGCAGCGATGACAGACCGCGTTGCGCTCATAGCCTTCGCGCGTCAGCACCGTTGAGTTGCGCGCGCTCCAATGCGGCTGTCCGAGCGCATGCATGGCGAGAAGCTTCGCCGCGCGCGAAGTTTTGATTTCGCGCGCCGGCGCGACCGCGCCGATGAGACGCGAGAGCAGAGAGGGCATCGAACGTCCTTTGAAAGGAATGCGTCTCGTGGCGCTAAACCCCTGAGCCCCTCACCGTACCTCTCCCCGCAAGCGGGGAGAGGAGACGTCAGGCGTTTCGCGAAAAAGTCGCGCGGCCGCTTTGTCGCCCGGGCGCAGCGTTGTCATCCCTTCTCCCCGCTTGCGGGAAGAAGTGAGATGAGGGGCAGGGGGTCTTATCCGAGTGAAACGAGGCGATGAATCCGCTCACACTCTTCGCATGCGCGGCTCGGGCGCTTTCGGCGTCAACGCCAGCGCCGTGATCGCCCAGACCAGTGCGTCGAGCCGATCGGGACTGCGGCCGGACGACAGTCCGTCGGCGGCGAAGTCGCACATTTCGTCTTCGAGCGCCGGAAAGGCGCCGACATGTTTGACGCGCCCCTGCTCGTAAAGCTGCGCGACCGGCGCGGCGCGCAGATATTTGCCGCGCGTCGCGCGCGTCATCGTCACGGGGACGGAAAGGTCGGCTTCGTTCAGCACCGCGCGCACCATTTCGCCGCCCTGATTGACTTCGGCGACAAGCGCGTCGGCGGAAAGCTTGTGATAGAGCGCGATCGCCGCGCGCGCCCATTGCACCGGCCGCGCCGCCGACAATGTCGCGTCGGCGAGAATGTAGAGCGCGCCGGCTTCTTCGATCCCCGCGGCGACGAGGCCGCAATTGTCGGCGCGTTTGCCTGAGCTCGCCGGCGGATCGACGGCGACGACGATGCGCCTCAACGGCGGCGCCTCGTGCACGCGGGCGCCCTCCAGCATGTCGCGCGTCCACAGCGCATCCTTGCGCTCGTCGAGAATCTCGCCGTCGAGTTCCTGACGGCCCAACCGCGTGCCGGCATATTGCGCGACGACGCTTTCCAGAAACGACGGCGCAAGATTGGCGGCGTTCTCGCGCGTTACGGCGCGCGTCACGACGCTCGCCGGATTGGCGATCAGCTCTTTCAGCAGCGGCAAGGGCCGCGGCGTCGTCGTCACGAGCTGACGCGGCCAATCGCCGAGACGCAGGCCGAATTGCAGCATGTCCCATGTCTCCCTGGCGTAGCGCCATTTCGCGAGTTCGTCGCACCAAGCGGCGTGAAACTGGGGTCCGCGCAGGCTCTCCGGATCTTCGGCCGAAAAGGCCTGGGCGACGGCGCCTGTGTCCCAGACGAGCCTTCTGCGTGTCGTCTCCCAGCGCGGCCGCTCGCGCGGCCCATGCACGGCGAGAAGGCCCGAGACGCCTTCGACCATCACTTCGCGCACGTCCGCCGCGGTCTCGCCGACGAGCGCGATGCGGCCGAGCGGGCGCATTGAGAATTGCGCGCGGCCGAGCGCCAGCGCCTTCACCCATTCGGCGCCGGCGCGCGTTTTGCCCGCGCCGCGCCCGCCCAAGATGAGCCATGTGCGCCACGGCGCGTTATTGGCGGCAAGCGGCGGCGGCCATTGATCGCGCCGCGCGACGAATTCCCAATCAGCGAGAAGCCGCGCGAGTTCTCTTGCGCTCAAACCTTCGAGCGCCTCATTCAGCCGTCCCTGCGCCGCGCAATCGTTCAAGCCGTCGAGCAAGCTCCGCGCGGAGTTCGGCCAATTCGCGGGGCGGCGCGTCGCCGCCGCGCTCGCTCGCGGCTTCATCGCTGTCATCTTCGGCGTCGTTCCCGCTATCCTCGTTCTCGCGCCGCATGCGCTTCAGCTCGGCGAGCGTCTTGACGAGACTTGCGAGCGTGCGGGCGCTCGCCTCGATGGTCTTTGGCGCATGTTTGGCGAGCGCCGCCTCTGCGCGGGCGAATTCCTGTTCGACCGCCTCTTCGAGCCGCGCGATCAGACTGCGCGCGTCGCGCGGCTTCTTTGCCGACGCGTCCGTCGTCCTCTTGCGCGGCGCGCAGGCGGAGGCGCGCAGGGGCCAGCCGTGAGTTTCGCGAAAGCGGCGGAACTGACCGACGCTCATGCCGAGCAGTTCGAGAATTTCGCCGATCGGCGTGACGCCCGAGTCGTAAAGGAGTTTCGCCTGCGCGATCTTTTCATCGCAGGGCGGCGCGGATTTGGCTCGCATCTGCGAGTCTCCGGAAGTGAGCGACCGAGTTGAATTGCTGAGAGTGTGATTTGCCAGAATGCCGGCGCGTGTCATTCCCGACAGGCCGCAGGCCTGATCGGGAATCCAGAGCCATAACAAGCATGTTGGATGTCGCCTCTGGATTCCCGATCGCGCTTCGCGCGTCGGGAATGACAGCTGGGGCGCATTGAGGGAGATAGAACTTTCGTGTCGATCGTGAATGTTTCAGTGTCATTCCCGGCGGACCGCAGGTCCGACCGGGAATCCAGAGTCACAACAAGCCTGTTGGAATGGTGCCCCTGGATTCCCGATCGCGCTTCGCGCGTCGGGAATGACAACCCGTTGGAAGCCCGCGAATATGGAGAAAACCTACTTCGTCTACATGCTCGCGAGTCGGCGAAACGGCACTCTTTACATCGGCGTGACCAATGATCTGGCCCGGCGCATTCACGAGCACAAAACCAAACAGGTTCCCGGCTTCACATCGCGATACAGCGTCCACATGCTCGTATGGTACGAAACCTATGGCGATGTGAACGAAGCCATCGCGCGAGAAAAACAGCTCAAGAAGTGGGAGCGGCGCTGGAAACTCGAACTGATCAGACGCTCAATCCTTCTTGGCGAGACCTCTATTTCGACCTCAACAACTGATCGTCGGTCTGTCATTCCCGACAGGCCGAAGGCCTGATCGGGAATCCAGAGTCACAACAAGCATGTTTGATGTCGCCCTCGGATTCCCGCTCGCGCTTCGCGCGTCGGGAATGACAGATGGGCTCATTGAGCGAGACAAGACCTTTGCGCTGGATCGCGAATGTTTCAGTGTCATTCCCGGCGGACCGCAGGTCCGACCGGGAATCCAGAGTCACAACGAGCGTGTTTGATGTCGCCCCTGGATTCCCGCTCGCGCGTCGCGCGTCGGGAATGACAGCCTGGCGCCTGATCGGCGCGCTCCCTTTTTTAAACCCTGCAAAAAGAGATCCCCTCGGCCTCAAGACGCGAGGCGTCAAAAGGCGCGAGGGGACCAGGAGGGCGCGGGGGAACGGGAGGAGAGGACGCCGCGCCGGTAAATTCGTTCGCGCCGCTCAAGCGCAATTTTGGAGCATGGCCCTCTTCTATAGGACCATCGTCCGGCTGTCAAGGAATAAAATCATAACGAGATGGAACGCGGAGTTGCGATCTGTGGACAATCTTGTTCCTGTTTCGTGCTCACGGCTAACAGAAGTAAAATTGGGCAAGCGATTCGGATCATCCCTCGCGACATGATGAGGTGGTATGGCTATGGCTAAGAACGAAAAAACTAGCTCCAAAGTAGGTTCGATTGCGGGGAAGGCGCTTCACAGTCCCTCCTCGGTGACAAAGTCCCAGATCCGAACATTGGCCGCGAGCGCTTTGACTCAGCGCCCCGACCAATCGAAGGGCAAAAAGCCCGCGAAGTGACCTAACGCGTACACCCGACGTCGATACCTGAGCCCCATTTTACTGTTCGTGAGTGGGTTCAGGTGTCGCGGCTTCTCGAGATTCATCGAAGCTAGAATCGCGCCTTTTTCGGCCAGCGCTTCGGCCAGAGCCGGATGAAATCCGGCAGATCGTCGGTCTCGACGTCGTCCTCGCCCGCTTCGATCCGCCCGCGCGCCGACACGCCGGCGCGGTGGACGCTCTCCGGATCGCCGGAGATCAGCGGGTGCCAGGGCGGCAGCGGCTTGCCGTGAAAGCGCAGGACATAGGCGCAGGTCGGCGGCAGCCAGCGAATATCCTTGAGCTTGTCGAGCGTTAGCCGCACGCAGTCGGGCACGTGTCGGCGCCGTCGCGGATAATCGCCGCAGCGGCAGCTGTCCTGATCGAGCAATTTGCAGGCGACGCTGGTGTGATAGATCGCGCCGGTGTCCTCGTCCTCGAGCTTCACCAGGCAGCAGCGGCCGCAGCCGTCGCAGAGCCGCTCCCACTCGGCGCGGGAGAGGTCCGCGAGCGGCTTTTCCCAGAACGGCGTCTCGGCCTGCGCGGCCGGCAGGGCATTTTCGCCTTTTTTTAACGCCATCCTTCTCTTTCGACTTGCGCTTTGCGCGACAGAAACCATAACGCAATGTGGGTCGCGCGGACTGTCGTCAAGATGGTTTAAAAAGTGTTAAAGTCCAAGCAGCGCCGGTAAGTTTTGCCGGCGGCGGGAGGCATTTGAGCGGTGTTCGAGCGTTTCCAGGCCTCTTCTTTCCTAAAGCGCGTCAGGCGCATCCTGCTCGCGGTCGACGCGCTGATCGATTCCGCCATGTTCCAGAGCGGACGGCGCGCCCGCGAACTCTATGAAGATTTCTCGACCTTCATGGAGCGCTTCCACGTCTCGGGCGTCGCCCGGGTCGGGGTGGAGCTGTCCTGTGAGGCGCTGACGCTCGGGCTCGGCGCAGGGATCGTCGCCATGGCGCTCGCGTCCTCGGCCTTCCAGATGACGAGCGACGAGAACTGGCTCAAGCAGACCGATCTCGCCGTCACCTTTCTCGATCGCTACGGCGCCGAGGTCGGACAGCGCGGCATCAAGCATGACGACGCCGTGCCGCTCGAACAATATCCCGATCACCTGATCAAGGCGGTGCTGGCGACCGAGGACCGCCGCTTCTACGAACATTTCGGCATCGACGTGATCGGCACGCTGCGCGCGCTGACCGTCAATGCGCGGTCGTCCGGGGTGGTGCAGGGCGGCTCCTCCATCACCCAGCAGCTCGCCAAGAATCTTTTCCTTTCCAACGAGCGCACGATCACCCGCAAGATCAACGAGGCCTTCCTCGCGCTGTGGCTCGAGCATCATCTGACCAAGCGCGAAATCCTCAAGCTCTATCTCGATCGCGTCTATATGGGCGGCGGCGCCTTCGGCATTCAGGCGGCGGCCGAGTTCTATTTCGGCAAGTCGGTCAAGGACGTGACGCTCTCCGAAGCGGCGATGCTCGCCGGCCTCTTCAAGGCGCCGACGAAATATGCGCCGCACGTCAATCTGCCGGCGGCCCGCGCCCGCGCCAATGACGTGCTCAACAATCTCGTCGCTTCCGGCTTCATGACCGAGACCCAGATCATTCCCGCCCTGCGCAATCCAGCGACGCCGATCGACAGGGCGCGCGAGACGAGTCCCGACTGGTATCTCGATTACGCCTACAGCGAGATCCGCAAGTTCGCGCAGGAAGGCAAGCTCGGCGACAATCGCGTGCTGAGCGTGCGCACCGCGCTCGACTCCAATGTCCAGAAGCGCGCGGAAGAGGTGATCGAAACCAATCTGCGCGAGCAGGGGCGCAGCTTCCGCGCCAAGCAGAGCGCGGCGGTCGTCATGGAGCCCGACGGCGCCGTGCGCGCCATCGTCGGCGGGCGGGATTATGGCGCAAGCCAGTTCAACCGCGCGACCGACGCCGCGCGCCAGCCCGGCTCCTCCTTCAAGCCATACGTCTATCTGACCGCGCTGATGAGCGGCAAATTCAAGCCGACGACGATCGTCACCGACCGGCCGACCTGCATCGGCAATTACTGCGTGCATAATTACAGCGGCGGCTACGCCGGCTCCATGCCGCTCGCCATGGCGCTGGCGAAATCGCTCAACACGATCGCCATCCAGCTGTCGCAGGCGATCGGCGGCGGCGACTCGCGCATCGGCCGCGCCAAGATCATCGACACCTGCCGCCGGCTCGGCATCACCACGCCGCTCGAGGACACGCCGTCGCTGCCGGTCGGTCAGAGCGACGTCATTCCGCTCGAACATTCGGCGGCTTACGCCGCCTTCGTCAACGGCGGCAAGAAGGCGACGCCCTACGCCGCCGTCGAAATCCACAATCGCCAGGGCGATCTGCTCTATCGCCACGACCGCGACGCGCCGCCGCAGAAGCAGGCGGTGCCCTACGACAAGGTCGTCGAACTCGCCGGCATGATGAAGAAGGTCGTCGAGGAAGGCACCGGCAAGCGCGCGCAGCTTGGCGAGGGCATCGACGTCATCGGCAAGACCGGCACCACCAACGGCTACAAGGACGCGTGGTTCTGCGGCTATTCCGGCACGATGGGCGGCTGCGTCTGGTACGGCAATGACGACAACGCGCCGATGAACAACATGACCGGCGGCACGCTGCCGGCGGGCACCTGGCACGACATCATGGCCTATGCGCATCAGGGCGCGACCTTGAAGCCGATCGTCGGCCTGAGGCCGGACCCCAAGGGCGCGACGGCGGCCGCCAACGCCAATGTCGTCAAGCCGCTGGAACTCGGCGCGCCGCAGCGTCCCGCCACCCTGTCGAAGGGCGCGATCCAGGCGCTCGAATCGATCCAGACGAAGATCAAAGCGGTGAGCGGCGACAAGCAGAGCGCTTTGGAGGCGCCCGAGCCGGCGGCGTCCGACGACGTGCGGCGCGAGGCGCAGCGCGCGCGCGGCGCCGTCGACGGCGTCATCCGTTAGCGGCGGGAGCGGCTCCTTGGACCTCAAGCCTTACGCGAATTATCTGCGCGCCGCCTCGGCGATGATCGCCGGGCTCGTGATCGGCCTGCTTGCGACCGTGCTGTCGCTCAACGCCGGCTACGGCTTCAATTCGCTGCGCGCCGGCCCCTGGAAGGCGTGGCCCTATATCGGCGGCGCCGACATCGACCCCTATGCGCGGGCGGTCATCGCGCGGTCGGGCGAAGCGCCGCTCGGCCGCGATCAGGGGCTCGCCTTCATCGCGCGGACCGACTCGGACGGCGCGCCGCTCAGCGCCGATTGCGAATATCGCATCGTCGATCCGCTGCCGACGGCGCGCTTCTGGACGATCGCGCTCGCGAGCCCGGACGGGCGGCTCCTCGCCAATCCGACCGAGCGCTACGGCTATTCCTCGGTGGATGTCCTGCGCAAGGAGACCGGCGCCTTCGAGATCGACGTCGCGCGCGACGCGCGGCCCGGCAACTGGCTGTCGCCGGGCGAGTCGAAAGGCTTCGTCGTCATGCTGCGGCTCTATGATACGCCGCTCGACGCCGAGTCGGTTCCGGATCCAAATTCCTTTCCCAGAATCGTGAAACTCGGATGCGCCTGAATATTCCCGATCGCTATCTCGACCTGTTGCCCTGGTTGCTCGCCACGCTGCTCGTCGCGGGCATCGTGCATATCGTTTCGGTGCTGCTGATGCCGACAGTCGCCCCGCGCGACGCGCTGGCGCGGCTGGCGTCCTATGTGAAGAGCGCCGGTCCGTCCGAAGGCCTCGTGGTGCTGCCGCCGATGGCGCCCGGCGCCGAGACTCTGCCCTTCGAGGATCCGGCCTTCGCCGAGGCGGTCTGCGTCTATGACCTCGCCAAGGGTCCGCTGCGCGTCAAGACCAGCGTCGACGGCGAGGATTTTCTCGGCCTGTCCTTTCACGCCAACGCCGGCCGCATCTTTCACTCGATGACCGACCGCTCGGCGATCAAGGGCAAGATCGACATCGTCATCGGCGACGCCCGCCAGATCGACGCCATGGCGAGCGCGGATGAGGGCGACGCGCCGCCGCCGCAGGAGGTGCGGCTCACCGCGCCGACGAAGCGCGGCTTCGTGCTGATCCGCTCGCTGGCCAAGCGCCTTTCCGATCAGGAGCGCGCACGAGGCCGCCTGAGCGCGATCAGCTGCCAGCGTTTCGATCTGCCGCAGGGGTAATGCCCCGTCCATCATCGGTAAGTGAATGCGAGCTGCAACGGCAGACGGTGCTGGATTGCTTCAGGGCTTGCCGCATTCGCGGCCGCAATAACGATTCAGATTGCGTCATTCCCGGCAGGCCGCAGGCCTGACCAGGAATCCAGAGCAACGCCGCGCATGATTGGTTTTTTTGGATTCCCGATCGCGCTTTGCGCGTCGGGAATGACAGCGTGAAGGCGCCGCGTCGGAAAAAAACGTCGGGCGATATCTCATCGCATCTCAAGGCGCGGCGACGAGCTTCGTCGTAAGGCGTGAAGCGTCCGGCTTTACGCTCCGTCAGCCGCGCGGCGGACGCCGAAAGCCAGCATGGAGCTCGCTTCGCTCACATCCTTACTTTCCGGCGGGACACGTTCGAAATGGGCCAATTAAATGAAGGACAATTGTGATGACGGCGCAGGATGTGCGCCTCATCGCGCGCGCATTCTGGGAAGAACACGACGCTGGCGGCGGCGCGCATGGCGGAAGAGCGCAGCAGCAGATTAAAAGCCGCGTCGCTTTGGAAGTTGTCATAGCTCCAGCGCAGCGTCCGCTTTAAGCGAAAACGCGGATAAGATTTTGGCAGCCATTGCGCCGGGTCCGGTGCGCGGCCGTCGAGAAAATCCGCGATGGCGACGCCGGCGGCGCGCCCATGACGCAGCGCCGTGTGAATGCCGCCGGCGGTGACCGGCGAGACCATGCTGGCGGCGTCGCCGACAAGCAGCGCGCGCGGCGCCGCCAGCGGCGCAACGAGGCCGCCGCAGGGAATGAGCCCCGGCGCGCACATTCGTCGGCGCGCGATCGCGAAAATCCGCGACGGGGGCGATTTTTTCGAGGAACGCCGCCATGGCGCTCTTCGCCTCCGCGGCCGAAGTCGCGCCAAGCCTGCGGGCCAGTCGCACTTGCGTGACGCCGACGCCGGCGATGATCCAGCCGATGTAGCCCGGCGCCAGCCGCTTATCGATGAAGCAATGCAGCCGGTCGCTCGCGTCGAAATCCGCGCCTTCATATTCATGTTCGACGCCGAAGATGAATTGGCGGTTCTCTCCGAGCGCGAGCGTCTTCGCGACATGCGACTTGGGGCCGTCGGCGCCGACCAGATAGCAGGCGTCCGCGCCATCCGGCAGCGCATAGCCATTCGCGTGCGCAGCTGCGCTGGTGAACGGCGCGCCATATTGAATGCGCACGCCGGTCGCCTCGCAGCGCCGCGCGAGCAGGCGCATCAGTTCCGGCGTGTCGGTTGCGAGGAAGTAATAGCCCGGCGCTGAAAGATCGATGCAGCGCATATCGGGCGCATAGAGCCGCACGCCGTCGACGCGCCGCGTGAGGTGATCCGGCAGCGGCCCGAGCCAATCGATCGCATGCGCCGCCTCGCGCACGAGAATGCCGGTCGTATGCGGCTTTTCGCCGGGCTCCGATTTTCGTTCAATGATGGTTGTGGCGACGCCCCGTTCAGCGAGCGCATGAGCGCAGGCCAATCCAGAAAAGCTGGCGCCGACAATGACGACGGGCGCGGGCAAATTCAGTTGCCGTCGCTGGGCAGCCCCGGGATCGGCAGAATTTCGATTCCCTCTTCGAGCAGCGCCTTGGCTTCCTCGAAAGTGGCGCGGCCGCGGATCGCGCGGCGCTCGGTTTCGCCGTCCTCCATGGCGCGCGCTTCCTCTGGGAAGCGCTCGCCGACGTCCTCCGTATGCGCGACGACGGCGTCGTGCAGTTCGCGCAGCTTCACGCGCATTTCGCGCGCCACGTCTTCGCGCGAGGCGTCGTCGCGCGGTTTGGCTACATTCGGCGCCATCACGTCGCGCGCGATCTTTGTCGACTCGCAGAAGGGGCAGGCGATGCGTCCTTCCGCCGCCTGCTTCTCGAAGCCTGCGCTATCGCGAAACCAGCTCTCGAAGCTGTGGCCTGCGTCGCAGATGAGCGAATAGCGGATCATGCCGCCGCTCCGCCGGCGAGCAGCGCGTCGAGTTCGCCCGCGCTTTCGAGCGCATGAAGATCGTCACAGCCGCCGATATGCTTGCCGTCGATGAAGATCTGCGGCACCGTCGAACGGCCGTTGGCACGCTGGCTCATGCGGCGGCGCCCGAGCGGATCCCACGCCACCGAGATTTCTTCGAATTCGGCTCCCTTTTGCGTCAGCAGCAGCTTCGCCGCGAGGCAATAGGGGCAGGTGGGCGTGGTGTAGATTTCGATGCGGGGGGCCATGGCGCGCTTATACGCCGGCCTTCATGCGCTTGTCACGGCCCGCGCGAAGACGAGGAGATCGACGCGCGCCGCGCCTCCCTTGAGCAGGGCGCGGGTCGCGGCGTTGGCGGTCGCGCCCGTGGTCAGCACGTCGTCGACGAGCACGACATGGCGGCCGTCGACGGCGTCGGTCCGCTCCGGCGCGACGCGGAAGGCCCCGGAGAGATTGGCGGCGCGCTGCGCCCGCGTCAGCCCCACCTGCGGCGCCGTCGGCTTGACGCGCTCCAGCGCCATGGTCTCCACCGGCACGGCGCTCACGCGCGAGATCGCCTGCGCAAGCGCCGCCGACTGGTTGAACCGCCGTGCGAGAATCCGCAGCCGGTGCAAGGGGATGGGGACGATGACGTCGGCGTCGGCGAGGAGTTCGGCGCCGGCGCGGGCCATCCAGCGGCCCATCGGTTCGGCGAGCTCCAGCCGGTCGTAATATTTCAGCCGGTGCGCCAGAGCGCGCGCCTTGTCGCTGTCATAGCGGGCGACGGCCCTGGCGCGGCCGAAGGCCGGCGGGTTGGCGGCGGCTTCGAGCGAGATCAGTCCCGGCTGCGCCAGGTCGCGCTCGAAAGGGGTGCCGAGCCGCTCGCAATAGGGGCGCTCGATGAAGGCGATGTCGCGCCAGCACTCGGGGCAGATCGCGCCGTGACACGCGACGGCCCTCCGGCAGACGAGACAGGAAGGCGGATAGACGAGGGCGAGAAGCGCATTCCCAGCCCGCGCGAGAGGCCGAAGCAGACCCATCTCTGCGAGCTGCGTCATCAGGCGAAATCCACTCAGTAAATCTGGGCGCGAAATTCAGGGCTTGAGCGCAGGCGAAAGCCTATCGCATCGTAGGGCTCACGAAAAGAATCATCGGTCGGTCGGGTCTGTCCGCGAAACGCCGTTTCGGCGCGAGCGGGCCCTCAGGAGTTTGACGCCCCCATGAGCGAGTTCCACACGATTTTCGTCATCTCCTGCATCGCCGTGCTCGCGCCGCTGCTCAACAGAGTTCCGGCTTTTGCGCGCGCCCCCATCGTCGCCATCGAACTGCTGCTCGGCATGCTCGTCGGGCCAAGCGGCGCGGGGCTGGTGACGGCCGACGGCGCCGTGAATTTCCTGAAGGAATTCGGGCTGGTTTATCTGTTCTTCCAGGCGGGCTTCGAGTTCAATCAGAAGGAAATCAGCGGAGAGCCGCTGCGACTCGGACTTTTCGCCTGGCTGGTTTCACTGAGCCTTTCGGTCGTCATTTCCGTACTGCTCTATCTCGTCGGCCTCGTCGAGGCGCCGCTTCTCGTCGCGCTGATCCTGCCGACGACGGCGTTCGGCATATTGATCCCCATGTTGCGTCAGTCCGGGGATCTCGAAAATGAATTCGGGCGCTACGTCCTGGGCGTGGCGGCGGTCAGCGAACTCGGGCCGCTCGTTCTCGCATCGATCGTTCTGGCGCAGCACAATCATCATCTCCATCAGACGCTGTTGAGCGCGCTCTTCATCGCCATCGGACTCGCGGCGATTTTCTTTCTCAAGAGGGCGCGCTCCGATCGCCTCGCCGACAGCGTCGTGCATTGGCTTGGCGACGGCGAGCTTCTTCCCATTCGAATCTCGCTGGTGGTTTTGCTCGGCTTCGTCTCCTTCGCCGACAGGTTCGGCATGGAGCTTGTTGTCGGCTCCTATATGGCGGGCATGGCGGTCGCCATCCTCGTGCGCGGCACCAAGGCGGAAATATTGGAGGAGCGCCTGACCGCGATCGGCTCCGGCTTCCTGATCCCGCTGTTTTTCATCGAGAGCGGCGCGTCGTTCGACTTGATGGCGCTCGTCAGGAGCCCCGCGACCGCAGCGCTCTTTGCCTTTTTTTGCGCCGCCTTCCTGCTCATCCGGCTGGCGCCGCTGAACCTGTTCCGCGGGAAGTTGCCGGAGCGCGACATGCCGGCGCTGGCGCTCCTGTCGTCGACCACGCTGCCGCTCGTCGTCGCGCTGACCTATCTCGGCGTGGGGAGGGGACAGCTCGCGCCGCAGACGGCCTCCGCGCTCGTGGGCGCCGCGATGGTGACCGTCACGGCCTTTCCGACATTGGCGCTCTGGCTGCGCGGAACGCAGCGGCCGTCGCGTCTTGAAAGCGGCGTCGCGTCGGTGGCGCACGCCGTCGCCGACTGGTTCTCGCTGCAAGCCTCCGCCGCGCTCGCCAGGCTTCCCGCTGAATGGCTTCAGGCGCTCCAGGGCTTGGAGCGACGCGTCTCTGATCGGCTCGACCGCTCGTAAGGCGCGCCGCCAAATCGGTCCGGGGGCGCAACGCGCGTCACGCGGGCCTCAGCCAAGCAGGCCGCTTGTTCTTGGCGCGAGCGGATTGTCGGCGAGCGCCTGCGCGTCTGGCTGGTCCGGCGCGGGGTGATTGACGAGCGCGCCGTAGAGTCCGTGGACGAAGCCTTCGTCGAGGTCCTTGACGATGAAGACGATGCGCGTGCGCCTGTCCGCGTCCGGCCAGGCGTCGAGGCGGTGCGGCGGATGAAAGACATGCTGCACGCCATGGATCGCCACAGGACGCGACGGATCGTCCGAGAGCGCGACGATTCCCTTCACGCGCAGCATGCGCGGCCCATGCGTGTGGCGCAGAAGGTCGATGAAGATATCGAAGGAGGCCGGCGTCAGCGGCGCATCGGACGAAAAACAGAAGGCGCGGATATGCGCGTCATGACGATTCACGTCATGTCGATGGCGGTGAGTCTCGCCGTGATGACCATGATCATGATCATGATCATGGTCGTGACCGTGCGCGTGATCGTGCGCCTGCGCCTCTTCGACCGCTTCGGCGTTGAGCCATTCCTTCACGCGCGGCGTCTTCGTCTCGGGATCATAAAGACCGCAGTTGATGAGCGCCTCTGGCGCCGCTTCGCCCTTGGCTGCGTCGAGTTGCAGCGCCCCAGGATTGAGCCGCGCGAGCCGCGCCTTCAGCGCTTCGATGCGCCCGGCGCCTTGCGGCAGATCCGTCTTGGTGATGACGAGGCGGTCCGCAACGGCGGCCTGTTTCACGGCCTCCTCATGCGCGTCGAGCGTCGCCTCGCCATTGACCGCGTCGACGAGCGTCACGACGCCGTCGAGCCGATAGCGCATCATGAGATAGGGGTGGTACATGATCGCGTGCAGGATCGGCGCGGGATCGGCGAGGCCGGTCGTCTCCAGCACCACGCGCTTGAACGGCTTGATCCGGCCGTTGTCGAGCCGCTTCAGCAAATCTTCGAGCGTATTCACCAGATCGCCGCGGATCGTGCAGCACACGCATCCCGAACTCATCAGCACCATGTCGCCGTCGATCTTCTCGATGAAGAGATGATCGAGGCCGATCTCGCCGAATTCATTGATGAGGACGAGCGTGTCGGCGAGCGCCGGCGAGGCGAGCAGTCTGTTGAGCAGCGTTGTTTTGCCGGCGCCAAGAAAGCCCGTGACGACGGTGAGGGGGATTGGCGCCGGCGCGGAGCGCGTCGCGCGACCGGCGGCGGGCTTGGTCAGATCGTTCATTCAGGCGGAGCTCGCGTCGGAGCAGAAGTGATTTCCTGCTCACGGACGGCGCGCATTTTCGTCGAAAACCGCGCGAGACTCCAGAACGAACGAAACCTGCCTATTCTCAGCTCTTGCCCTGTTCCCCGGCGGAGCGAGCCTTCGGCGCGGCGGGCTTTGCTTCGGCGCGCGGCGCGGCGGGCTTCGGCTTCGCTGCGCTCTTCGCCTTGGGCTTCGACGCCGGTTCGTCGGCGATGACGTCATCGACCTTTACGGCGTCCGCTTTCGCCGCCTTGGCGGCGGCGCGCGCCGCTTTCGCGGCCTTTGCATGTTTGGCGCGGCGCAGCGACACGGCGTCCGGGGCCGGCTTGCTGATCGGCGAGGCGTCCGCGTCCCCGGGCTCGGGCTGCGACGCATAGGCCGCGAGGTCGGTCTGCTCGCCGACGGGCGCGCCGGGCGCACGCGTGCGGGCGACCGGGCCGACATAGCCGGGGGCGCGTCCGACATAGACCGGGACGGCCTCGAAGCGCGGGCGCGGCAGATGCGCGATCTCCTTGGCGTTCATCTGCTGCTGAGCGCCGCCGAGCGTGTCGAGCAGGGGAACTCCCGAGCCGACCGGGACCGACGCGTCCTCGATCTCCGCCATGAATTCGGCCGCCGCCGGGCCGCGATGATGACAGACCGACTCGCGCAGGTCAGGCGCCGCCGTGGGACCCGAAGCCGGGAGCGACGCCAGCGAGGCGACAGCCGCGCCGCTCTGGAAGCCACGGTCGAGCAGGGCCGCCATCTTCGCCGTGCGAAGGATGGGGTTCGGCGCGCCGAGGACGACAGCGACCAAACGCCGGCCGCCGCGGGTGGCCGAGGCGACGAGATTGAAGCCCGCCGAGCAGGTGAAGCCCGTCTTCATGCCGTCGGCGCCGGGATAGCGGCCGAGAAGATGGTTGTGCGTGGGGATGATCTGCTTGCCGAGTTGCATCGCGCCGACGTTGAACAGATTGGCGTGCTCGGGAAACTGCAGGTAGAGCGCGCGCCCGAGAATGGCGAGGTCGCGGGCCGAGGTGACCTGCCGCGTGTCGGGCAGGCCGTTGGGATTGACCCACACGGATTGCGTCATGCCGAGCGAGGCGGAGGCTCGGTTCATTTCGTCGGCGAAGGCTTCGACCGAGCCGGAGACGCCTTCTGCGATGGCGACGGCGATGTCGTTCGCCGATTTCACCATCAGCATGATGAGCGCGTTGTGCAGGGTGACTTCCGAGCCGGGTCTGAAGCCCATCTTGGAAGGCGCCATGCGGCACGCGCGCGGCGACATCATCACGGGCGTGTCGAGCGAGATGCGGCCTTGGCGCACCGCGTCAAGCGCGACATAGACCGTCATCAGCTTGGTTAGGGAAGCGGGATACCAGGACGCCGTCGCCTGATCATGCGAGAGCACTGCGCCCGAGGTGACGTCGATGACGATCGATGGCGTCGCGCGGGCCGGCGCGGCTGCGCCGAAAGCGATCATCAATGCGCTAGCCGCCGCAATCAATGTGGACTTCGAGAAGATCATCCGCTTAGCCCCGTTACCCGACGCTGAAACGGCCGGGATCGCATGAAAACGCCGCTTATATAATAGCGCCGGAGGCGCCCAGCCGAAATAGGGGGAGAATTAGGGCGATTCGGGGGCGGCTATTAGCGAAGCGTTAACCATGCCGCTCGGGCAGCGCGGCCGCGACCTTCAGCGCGGAACGGGATGATGTCGCCTCGCGAGCTCTGGCTCGACGAGTTGATATCGGATCAGGAACTTCAGCGCGCGGCTCCACGACTGGTCTGTTTCTCCTCTCAAATCGGTTTGCGACACATGCACGAGATCGCCTGTGCGCGCATCGCGGATGCGCATTTCGAGATATTGCTCCATCACGCTCACTTTTCGAAAGAAGCAGACGAAGGACAGGTCTGCGCCGAGCGCGCGCGCGATATCCGCGTCGCAGCCGTTGCACTTGCGCAGCCAGCGATCCCTCACCCTCTGATCCGTTGAGGCGCTTCCATCGATGATCTCGAAAAGGCCGGATTGGGCCAGAAGCTGCCGCACGAGCGATGTCATCCGATGGAGGCGCGCCGTTTCCTCTGGGCTTTCGCCGGCGATCGGTCCTCCGGCGGAGAAATCGTCGAGCTCGATGTCGAAGACCGCGAGTTTCGCCGGCGGAGAAGACGACGTTTGGGCGTCAGCAGCTGCGCCGCTGATCGCGATCGCGGCCATCGCCGATAAGATGATGTGCGTGAGTGTCTTTTTACGCATCGCCAGGCTCCGCTCTTCAGTGAGAGATCCGTAGCTGCGCAGCGCGCGTGCGGCTTCGGCCTTTCGCCCGGAGGAGGCTGGGCAAATTTCCTTTTTCGAGTGGATCAGGACGCCGATGCGTCGCCGACGAGTCCGGCGCCAATCGCGAGCCAGACGAGATGCGCGTCGGTGCGCGCGCCGATCTTGGATTTGATCTGATAGTGGTAGTTCTGAACCGTCTTCGGACTGAGGTTTAATATCGCGGCGATGTCCTCGGTCGTCCGACCGGAGGCGACGAGCCGCAGGATCTCCGTTTCCCGCGGACCGAGTTCATCAACAATGGCGCGGCCTTCGCCCAGTCGCTCGGCGGCGATTTCGCGCGCGACGTCGTCGCTGAGCGCGCGTCCGCCGGCGGCGACGATCGCGACGGCGCGAAGAAGCTCGGCGGCGTCGCTGCTTTTCGTGACATAGCCGCATGCGCCCGCTTCAAAGGCTTTCAGCGCGAAAGCTGCGCCGCTATGCATGGTGAAGATCAGAATGCGCGCGTTTCGATCCCATTGCCGTATGTGGCGGACCGCTTCGACGCCGCTCGCGCCAGGAAGCGAGAGATCCATGATGACGATGTCGGGCGAAACGCGGCGATAAGCCTGATAGGCGTCTGCGGCGTTGTCGGCTTCGGCGACGATCTTGTAGCCCGGCTGGCGTTCCAGCAGCCGCCTGTATCCCTCGCGAACGATGGGATGATCGTCAACGAGAAGGATCGTCATCATGCAGGCGCGAGACCTTTGGGCGTAGGCTCGACGCCGGCGAGCGGAATGCGCGCCGCGACGCGCACGCCGTGCGCGGCGTCGCTGATCGAGAGACTTCCGCCGAAGGCCGCGATGCGTTCGCGAATTCCGAGAATGCCGTGGCCGGAGGAGACGGCGAGGCGCGCGGCGTCGCCGCCGCCGTCATCCTCGACCGTCAGCGCGACGAGGCCGTTGTTCGAAGCCGCGCGCTCGACGCGCAGATAGACGTTTTTCGAGCGGCCATGCCGCATCGCGTTCGTGAGACATTCCTGCGCGATGCGGTAGAGGCTGGTTGCAATCGTCTGCGGCACGCCGGCGAGGTCGCCCAGGAGCCGGACGTGAACGACGGAATTCCGCCCGGCCTTGGCGTTCCAGCTCGCGGCGAGTTGAATGAGACAGGCTTCGAGGCCGAGCTCTTCGAGGTCCTGCGTGCGCAGGCGCGCCAACGCGTCGCGGAGCGTCGTCATCATGCGCTTGGCGGCGCGCGCGATGGAGCGGGCGTCTTCGGCGACGCCCGGATCAAGCTCGGCCGCCGCGGACTCGATCGAGCCGGCGAAGGCAAGCGTCGCGGTCAGGCATTGGCCGAATTCATCGTGTAGGTCGCGGGCGAGGGCGCGGCGCTCCTCCTCCTGGACCTCGAACAGCCGCTTGGTCAGCGCGGTGCGCTCAGCCGTCGTCTGCGCCAGGCGCTCGGCGAGGTCGTTGACGGCGCGGGCGATCACGCCGAAGTCGCTTTTGACCGCGGCGTTGAGCCGGCTCCCGTAGTTCCCCTGTTCGAGCTGACGTAGCCCCTCGACGATGGCGCGGGTCGGCGCCAGCGCATGAATGATGGCGATCGCCGCGAGCGCGCAAAAGCAGAGGGCCATCGACGCCGCGACGCTCACGACGATCGAAATCTGTCGCCACGCCTGCCGGATCGCCGCCTCCTGGTCCGCCCTGACGAGGATTGATCCGGTTTCAGGCTGCCGCACCGTCAAAGGACGGACGATCGGCGCATGCGCGCCGAACATGCGCTCATAGGCGGATGAGAACCACGCAGGCGCCGGCGCGCCCACTCCCTCGAGCTGGCTGCAGAGCGTGCGCGGCTCCTCTTTTCCCGGCGCATAGCTGATGCAGACGCCCGGCGAGACGAGCTTCAGGGTGGAAAGCGTCTCCCATTCCGGAATCGGCAGGATATTGTCGCGGCGCATGCTGCCGCGCCACAAAATCCCGCGCCAGTAGAGATTCTCAAGCTGATGCGCGATGCGCTCGGCGGAGGCGGCCGCCTCCGTTTCGATGGCGCGATGGGCGTCAACCATGACCCAGCCGGCGGTCAGCGTCAGACATAAAAGGCCGATGCCGATCAGCTGCAAGACAAGTCCGACGATCAACCGCATTGACGCATTCCCCGACGCGAAGACCCGCAGCGAGTAGAGCAGGAATTCGAAAGCCCGCCAATGAGTTCAAGCCGTCTTGCAGCAAGATCGGGCAAATTGCCCGAGCGGGTCATCGGTTTTGAATTCCTTGAAATTTTCGGCGCGACCGGAGCGGATATGCTAATGTGACGCCCGCGTGGTTCGAAGAAAGCGTCGCCAGCGACGCCTGGTCCAGCCGATCTTCGGCAATCTCGAGCTTCGCCCTTGCGTTCTGGCGGCTATCCGCGCCTGTGGACTCCGGTCGTGATCGAAAAGCTTGAATTCCTGATCGCCGTCGCAAAGGAGAAGAGCTTTTCGCGCGCGGCGGAGGCGTGCGGCGTGACGCAGCCCACGCTCTCGGCCGGCGTCAAGCAGCTGGAAGATTCGCTGGGCGTGCTGCTCGTCAACCGCTCGTCTCGGTTCCACGGGCTGACGGCGGAAGGCGAGCGGGTGCTCGATTGGGCGAAGCGCATCGTCGGCGACGCCAGGGCGATGCGACAGGAAGTCCGCACGCTCAAGGAAGGGCTCGTCGGGCAGCTGAAGATCGCCGTCATTCCGACCGCGCTCGGCATCGTCTCGGCGCTGACGACGCCCTATCGCGAGAAGCACCCCGGAGTGCGCTTTTCCATCATCTCCGCCTCGTCCAGCGAAGTGCTGACGATGCTCGACAATCTTGAGATCGACGCCGGCATCACCTATCTCGACAACGAGCCGCTCGGCCGCGTGCGCACCGTGCCGCTCTGCACGGAGCGCTACCGGCTCTTGACCTTCGCGGGCAATCCTCTTGGAGACCGCGAGCGAGTGACCTGGGCCGAGATCGGGCGCATCGATCTTTGCCTGCTGACGCCGGACATGCAGAACCGTCGCATCATCGATCGGCTCATCCGCAAGGGCGGTACCGAGCCCGCGCCGATCCTGGAGTCCAACGACGTGATCTTGCTTTTCGATCATGTGAAATCCGGCCACTGGGCGACCGTGCTGCCCGAGAAGCTCGTCAAGACGCTGGAGGTGGCGGCGCCGCTGCGATCGATTCCTATCGTGGAGCCAGAGGCGGTTCATGAGATCGGCCTTATTGCGCCGCAGCGAGATCCGGTGATTCCGCAGGTCGCGGCGCTCGTCTCGGAGGCGAAAAAGCTCGCGGAAAGCGAAACGCTCGGCGCTTAATAGGTTTGCCCTATCGCACAACGAAGGGTCGCTATTGATCGCGCCTTGGATTTCCGGCACTGTCCTCGGAATTAATCTAAAAAGGGCGGCCGTGTATGCGCAACGCCCGCACTGAAGGGGAAGAAATGGCTGGCGCTGCTCAGTATAGCGACGAGCGCGCGCGGGAAATCATCGCCGCCCACATGGGTCTTGAGGGGCCCGCGATGCCGATTCTGCACGCGTTTCAAAAAGAATTCGGCTATGTGCCGGACGCCGCCGTCAAAGAACTGGCCGAGGCGCTGAACATCTCGCGCGCCGAAATGCACGGCGTCGTCACCTTCTATCACGACTTCCACCGCGCCCCGCATGGCCGCCATGTGCTGAAGATCTGCCGGGCCGAATCCTGCCAGTCGATGGGCGCGGAGCGACAGGCGCTGGCGTTTCTCGAAAAGTTGAAGCTCGACTGGGGCGGCACGACGCCGGATGGCGCGCTGACCGTCGAGCCGGTCTATTGTCTCGGGCTTTGCGCCCACAGTCCTTCGGCGCTTTACGACGATGAGCCGATCGGCTGCGTCGACGCTGAAAGGCTTGACGAAATCGCCGCGGAGGCGCGCGACTGATGGTGAAAATATATATTCCGCTGGATATGGCCGCCGTCGCGATGGGCGCCGACAAGCTCGCCGCCGCCGTCGCCAATGAAGCCGCGGTCCGCGGCGAAAACATCGAGATCGTCAGAAACGGCTCGCGTGGAATGCTCTGGCTCGAACCCCTGATCGAGGTGGAGACTCCCGCGGGCCGCGTCGGTTATGGCCCCGCCAAGGTTAACGACGTCGCCTCGCTCTTTGACGCCGGCTTCCTCGCCGGCGGCGCGCATCGGCTGAACATCGGGATCGTCGACGAACATCCCTGGATGAAGAAGCAGAACCGCGTCACCTTCGTGCGCTGCGGCGTGATCGATCCGCTGTCGGTCGCCGAATATGAGGCGCATGACGGGTTCAAGGGACTGAAACGCTCCTTCGAGATCGGTCCCGCGGCCGTTGTCGAGGAAGTCACCAAGTCCGGTCTGCGCGGCCGCGGCGGCGCCGGTTTTCCGACGGGCATCAAGTGGAAGACGGTGGCGGACTGTCCGCCCGGCCAGAAATACGTGGTCGTCAACGCCGACGAGGGCGATTCCGGCACCTTCGCCGACCGCATGATCATGGAGGGCGATCCGCTCTCGCTGATCGAAGGCATGCTGATCTGCGGATACGCCGTCGGCGCCTCCAAGGGCTATGTCTATCTGCGTTCGGAGTATCCGATCGTGGCCAAGGTGTTCCAGGCCGCGATCGAGAGGGCGCACGAGGCGGGCTGGCTCGGGACGAACATCAAGGGTTCGGGTTTCGACTTCGACGTCGAACTGCGCATCGGGGCGGGCGCCTATGTCTGCGGCGAGGAAACGTCGCTGCTCGAGTCGCTCGAGGGCAAACGCGGCATCGTGCGCGCCAAGCCGCCGCTGCCGGCCCATGTCGGCCTCTTCGAGAAGCCGACGGTCATCAACAACGTGCTGTCGATGGCCACCATACCGATGATCATGGAGAAGGGCGCCAAGCACTACGCCGATCTCGGGGTCGGCCGCTCCCGCGGCACCATGCCGCTGCAGATCGCCGGCAATGTGAAATACGGCGGGCTGTTCGAAACGGATTTCGGCATTCCGCTCGGCGTGGTCGTCAACGAGATCGCCGGCGGCACCCGCTCGGGCCGTCCTGTGCGGGCGGTTCAGGTCGGCGGCCCGCTGGGCGCCTATGTGCCCGTGTCGCTTTTCGATCTTCCGATCGACTACGAGGCCTTCGCAGCCAAGGACAGCCTCATCGGCCATGGCGGCCTCGTAGTGTTCGACGACACCGTCGACATGGCCTGGATGGCGCGCTTCGGCATGGAGTTCTGCGCCATCGAAAGCTGTGGCAAATGCACGCCCTGCAGAATCGGATCGACGCGCGGCGTCGAGACGATCGACAAGATTCGCAACGGCCAGAACGTCGATGCGAATATCGAACTCCTTAAGGATCTCTGTCACACCATGAAGTTTGGCTCGCTCTGTGCATTGGGTGGCTTTGCGCCCTATCCGGTCGAGAGCGCGCTTCGACATTTTCCCGAGGACTTCCGCAAGCCGGCCCTTGAAGCCGCTGAGTGAGGTAGCCATGACGCTCATCAAGGAAATCGATTACGGCACGCCCGAATCAAAATCCGAGAAACTTGTTACGCTGACCATTGACGGGAAGAGCGTCACCGTGCCCGAGGGCACGTCGATCATGCGCGCGGCGATGGAGGTGGGCACCGAAATTCCCAAGCTCTGCGCCACCGACAGCATAAAGGCTTTCGGCTCCTGCCGACTGTGCGTCATCGAGGTCGAGGGCCGCAACGGCACGCCGGCCTCCTGCACCACGCCGGTCGCGCCTGGCATTTCCGTCAAGACGCAGACGCCGCGCCTCGCCGCGATCCGCCGCGGCGTGATGGAGCTTTATATCTCCGACCATCCGCTCGACTGTCTCACCTGCGCCGCCAACGGCGATTGTGAGCTTCAGGACATGGCCGGCGCGGTTGGCCTGCGCGACGTGCGCTACGGCTATGACGGCGCCAATCACGTCTTCGCCCGCAACAGCGGCGAAGCGAACTTCAACTGGAAGCCGAAGGACGAGTCGAATCCCTATTTCAGCTACGACCCGTCCAAGTGCATCGTCTGTAACCGTTGCGTGCGCGCCTGCGAGGAAGTGCAGGGCACGTTCGCGCTGACGATTTCCGGCCGCGGCTTCGATTCGCGCGTTTCGCCCGGCATGGACGAAGCCTTCATGGAATCGGAATGCGTGTCCTGCGGCGCCTGCGTGCAGGCCTGTCCGACCGCGACGCTGATCGAGAAATCGGTTATCGCCGTCGGCCAGCCCGAGCATTCAGAGGTCACGACCTGCGCCTATTGCGGCGTCGGCTGCACCTTCAAGGCGGAGATGCGCGGCGAGGAAGTCGTCCGCATGGTGCCCTGGAAGGACGGCAAGGCCAACCACGGCCATAGCTGCATCAAAGGCCGCTTCGCCTATGGCTACGCGCATCATGGCGACCGCGTCGTCGATCCGATGATCCGCGAGTCGATCGATCAGCCGTGGCGCGTCGTCTCGTGGGACGAGGCGATCAGCTTCGCCGCCGACCGGCTGAAAGCCGCGCAGGAGAAATACGGCAAGAACTCCGTCGGCGTGATCACCTCATCGCGCTGCACGAATGAGGAAAGCTACCTCGTTCAGAAGCTCGCCCGACAGGGCTTCCGCAACAACAACACCGACACCTGCGCGCGCGTGTGCCATTCGCCGACCGGCTACGGCCTGGCGCAGGCCTTCGGCACGTCGGCCGGCACGCAGGATTTCGACTCGGTCGACGACGCCGACGTCATTCTCGTCATGGGCGCCAATCCGACCGACGCGCATCCGGTGTTCGGCTCGCGCATGAAAAAGCGCCTGCGCGAGGGCGCGAAGCTGATCGTCATCGATCCGCGCCGCATCGACCTCGTGAAGTCGCCCCATATCCACGCCGACTACCATCTGCCGCTCAAGCCCGGCACCAATGTCGCCATGATCACGGCGCTGGCGCATGTGATCGTGACGGAAAAACTCGTCAATCTCGAATTCGTGAAGTCGCGCTGCGACTGGGACGAATATCAGGATTGGGCGGAGTTCGTGTCGCTGCCCAAGAACAGCCCCGAGGCGCTGGAGAGCGTGCTGGGCGTGCCGGCCGCAGACATCCGCGGCGCCGCGCGGCTCTACGCCACGGGCGGCAACGCCGCGATCTACTACGGTCTCGGCGTGACGGAGCATTCGCAGGGCTCCACCACGGTCATGGGCATCGCCAACCTCGCCATGGCGACCGGCAATCTCGGCCGTCGCGGCGTCGGCGTGAATCCGCTGCGTGGGCAGAACAATGTGCAGGGTTCCTGCGACATGGGTTCGTTCCCGCACGAGCTGCCGGGCTATCGCCACATCTCCAATGATTCGGCGCGCCAGGCGTTCGAGAAGGATTGGGGCGTGTCCCTCGATCCGGAGCCGGGCCTGCGCATCCCCAATATGTTCGACGCGGCGATCGAGGGCACGTTCAAGGGCCTCTACGTCCAGGGCGAGGACATTCTGCAGTCCGACCCCGACACGCGCCACGTGTCGCGCGCGCTCGCGAATATGGACATCGTCATCGTGCAGGATCTCTTCCTGGTCGAGACGGCGAACTATGCGCATGTCTTCCTGCCCGGCGCGACCTTCCTGGAGAAGGACGGCACCTTCACCAACGCCGAGCGTCGCATCCAGCGCGTCACCAAGGTGATGTCGCCAAAGAACGGTTACGCCGATTGGGAAGTCACCCAGCTGCTCGCCAACAAGCTGGGGCTCAATTGGAACTACACCGACGCCGGCCAGATCATGGATGAAATCGCACGGCTGACGCCTTCCTTCGCGGGCGTGTCGTTCAAGCGTCTCGAAGAAGTCGGTTCGCTGCAATGGCCGGTCAACGCCGACTCGCCGGACGGCATGCCGATCATGCACATCAACGGCTTTGCCCGCGGCAAGGGCAAATTCGTGGTTACGGAATATGTGCCGACCGATGAGAAGGTGGGGCCGCGCTTCCCCTTGCTGCTCACCACCGGCCGTATCCTGTCGCAATATAATGTCGGCGCGCAGACGCGACGCACCGAGAACAGCCAGTGGCATCCCGAGGACATCCTTGAGATCCATCCGCATGACGCCGAGGATCGCGGCGTGCGCGAGGGCGATTGGGTGAAAGTCGCGAGCCGCGCCGGCGAAACGACGCTGCGCGCCAAGATCACGGATCGCGTGGCGCCGGGCGTCGTCTATACGACCTTCCACCACCCTACCACTCAGGCCAATGTCGTCACCACCGATAATTCGGACTGGGCGACCAATTGTCCCGAATACAAGGTCACGGCGGTGCAGGTCTCGACCACCAACGGCCCGACCGACTGGCAGCATCAGTATCGCGAGCTGACGGAGCAGAGCCGCCGTATCGCGAGCGCAATCGACGCGGCGGAATGACAGAAACGCCGTCGCCGACTATTCGGGTGGAATGCCTGGCGCGCCGTCACGATGTGACGGCGCGTTCTTCTCGCGTGATCCCCGAAGAGACGCCGGTCGCCTTCACCTATGGCGGCTCCACCCATGCTGTGATGATGGCGACGCCGGCGGACCTCGAAGATTTCGCGATCGGCTTCGCGCTGACCGAGGGGCTGATCGATTCGCCGGAACAGGCCGGGGAAGTCGAGATCGTCGTCTCCGACGCCGGCGTCGAGCTGCGCGCTTGGCTCAGGGGCGGGCGGCAGGAAGCCTATGCGGAACGACGCCGTTCGATGGCCGGGCCGACGGGCTGCGGACTCTGCGGCATCGAGAGTCTCGAGGCTGCGACGCGTTCGCTGCCGACGCTGGACAATGCGCTGTCGGTGCGCGCCGACGCCCTGATCGAGGCGATGGAGCGGCTTCCCGCCGCCCAGAAGTATAATCAGGAGACCCGCGCCATTCACGCCGCGGCCTTCTGGAACCCGGTCTCCGGCGCGCTGATCGCGCGCGAGGACGTTGGCCGTCACAACGCGCTCGACAAGCTCGCCGGCGCTTTGACGCGTCAGGCGATCGCGGCGACACAGGGCGTGGTGCTGATGACGAGCCGCGTCTCCGTCGAACTCGTGCAAAAGGCGGCGCGCATGGGCGCGCCGATCATCGCCGCGGTCTCGGCGCCGACGGCGCTCGCCGTGCGCAACGCGCAACACTGCGGCATGACGCTCGTTGCGGTCATGCGCGGACGGGACTACGAAATCTTCACCCATCCAGGACGCATCCTCGAACAGGTTTCCGCACATGTCGCATGATTCGGTCGATAAGCTCGTCAGAATGGCTAACCAGATCGGAAAGTTCTTCGTGGCTCAGAAGCATCCCGAAGGCGTCGCGAGCATGACGGATCATTTGAAGAAATTCTGGGACCCGCGCATGCGCGAGGCGATCATCGCACATGTCGATCATGGCGGCGCTGGCCTCGACCCGATTGCGGTCGAGGCGGTGAGGCGTCTGAGACATCGGGCTGGCGCCGCCGCTTCGGGACTGCGCCCCGGCGAAGGCGGCGCCGACGGCTGAGAATGTTTGTGCGGCGCGCCAACCCGCCCCGCCAGAACAAACTGCAAAAACATTGGACGTCGACGCTCTCGTCGCCTAGGTCTTGATGCCTAGGCGCAGCGACGCGCGACACTTCTTACGCCGACCGAGCGATGACCGATCAAACCTGCCCCTGCCGCGCGATGGATGCGCAAAAGCTTTCCTATTCGGCCTGCTGCGCGCCCTATATCGAACAGCGGCAGCCGGCCCCCAGCGCCGAAGCGCTGATGCGCTCGCGCTACACCGCCTTCGTCCTGGGCGACATCGATTATCTCGTGGATTCGCTGGCGCCGGAGTCGCGTTACGATTTCGATCGCAAGGCGATCACGCACTGGTCGCGCAATTCGCAGTGGCACGGGCTTGAGATCCTGTCCACCGAGCAGGGACTCGCTGGCGATGAAACCGGATATGTCGAGTTCGTCGCGCATTTCACCAGCGACGACGAACGGTATGCGCATCGCGAACGATCATTGTTCCGCCACGATGCGGAAGATGGCCGCTGGTATTTTCTCGAGGAAGCCAATCGCAAGAATGCGCCCATCGTGAAGGGCAAGCAGGCGGGCCGCAACGATCCATGTCCGTGCGGCTCCGGCAAGAAATTCAAGAAGTGCTGCGGCGCGGCCGCCGCCTGAATCGTTCGACTTGATTGCCGATGACGCTCGGTTTTCCGCTGCTGGCGTCGTTCAATCCGCGTCCGCTTTTAAGCGCCAAGGTCTGGAACAAGACGGCTCCGCCCGCGTTCTGTCGGCGTGGAACGCTCCTTAACCTTGGGAGAATGGCGATGGATTGGAATCGCGTCGAAGGCAATTGGAAGCAGTTTACCGGCAAGCTGCGCGAGCAGTGGGGTAAGCTGACGGACGACGACCTTGCGCGTCTGGATGGAAAGCGCGAGCAGTTCGAGGGCGTTCTTCAGGAACGCTATTGCGAAGGCCGCGATCGCATTCGCGAAGAAGTCGACAGCTGGTTGAAGACCCTGAATTAGATCCGACTTCGCGTCGCCTTTGGGCGACGCCATCTCCTTGGCGCCTCTCCTGCCCGAACCTTTGGTTCGGGCTTTTTCATAGGTGGGCGCCGTTGGCGAGCAATTCGGCGTCATTGAAGCTTGGCCGGCAACTTTGGAACATTCTCAAAAAGCGGGAGTTGTCTTTCTATCCCGTCTCCGTTGAAAGGAGAGCCAGATGAGTTCGAAGCCTAAACTTGGAGTGTCGTGGCGACAATTTATTCTTGAGGCTTCTGGCGTTGTGGCCAGGATGTTGCTCCTCACTCGGGATGACGTTCGTGAGCGTCGCATCTATGTTCGGGAACCCAAGCGAGCGGAGATCGAACATTGGCTGCGCACCCGAAACTGACTTTCCAATGATTGCCTGTCGATCCGGCAGGCAATCATTTTGTTTTTCGGTGATTTGATTTCAGCAACCCCCGCGCGAAGCTCTTTAAGCTGACGCCCAACTCGTCGCGCACAAGACGTCCATCAGTCTGCGTCCGAGTGAAAATCGTTCGACCAGATCGAAAAGCTGATCATCTGGCGGCGCCACGAACGTTCCGGCTCGCGTGCAAACTGATCTGCGTGTCGAACCACCGTTTGGCTGGACGCAAGCGGAACGATGGGCTCTATTGAGCGTTAAGGGAGAGTTCCCTTTCGTCAGAGAGACGGGGATGGCGCCGCGGTCGTTCTGGAAAGGCTATTTGAAGCTATCGCTCGTGACCTGCCCGGTCGCGATGACCCCGGCCACGACCGAAGGCGAGAAGGTTCGATTTCACATTCTCAATCGCAAGACCGGCAATCGTGTCGTCAGCCAATATGTCGACGCGGTCACCGGCGCCCCGATCGGCGAAGACGACGCGGTGAAGGGCTACGCGCGCGGCGAAGACGATTATGTGCTGCTCGAGGATGAAGAACTCGACGCGTTGAGCCTCGAAAGCACCCGAACGATCGATATCGACGCCTTCGCGCCGGCGACGAGTGTCGACTGGATCTGGTACGAGAAGCCCCACTACCTCACGCCCGACGATCCGATCGGCGTCGAGGCCTTCTCCGTCATTCGCGACGCCATGAAGGCGACAGGCACCGTCGGTCTGTCCCGCCTGGTGATGTATCGGCGCGAACGCGCCGTGATGGTGGAGCCGCGTGATAAGGGTCTTGTGTTGTGGACGCTGCGCTTCGCTGACGAGGTGCGTGATCCAAAGGACTACGTCGAGAAAATCCGCGCCGAGACACCCAACGCAAAAGCGCTCACGCTGATTTCCAAATTGATCGAAGAGCGAAAGAGCCATTGGGATCCTGCAATGGTTCAGGACTCGGTCCAAGCCAAGTTGCTCGACATCATTTCAGAGAAGAAGAAGGAGCACAGGCCCGCGCGCGGCAAGAAGCATGCGCCAGCGGCGCCGAGCAATGTCGTCAACATCATGGACGCGTTGCGCAAGAGCATCGATTCGGAAAAAGGCGCCGCCAAACGGCGCTAGTGTCCTGATTCAGAAGTTTCTATCCAGCTTTGGCTTGGAGGTCGAGGGTGCGACGGCAGAAGCGTTCGATGGAGGCCAGAATGTCGTCGGCTGACTTGGTCCAGCGCAGCGGCTTCGGATCAGCGTTCTGTTGGGCGAGGAAAGCCTTGATGGCGGCGATGAGGTCTTTGACGGACTTGTGCGCGCCTCGCTTGATCTGCTTTTCGGCCAGCAGCGCGAAGAAGCGTTCGACCTGATTGATCCACGACGACGATGTCGGCGTGAAATGCATGTGCCAGTGGGGCCGCTTGGCGAACCAGTTGCGGATCACTTGCGTCTTATGGCTCGAAGCGTTGTCCATCACGACGTGAATGTCGAGGCCGGCGGGAACGTTGCTCTCCACTTCGTCGAGAAACTTGCGGAACTCCTGCGCGCGATGGCGCGGCATGCATGTGCCGATCACACTGCCAGCCTTCACGGTCGTCTCAGCCGTGACAGCAGCGATGAAGCCGGCAAAGAGCGTCGTAGTGCCGTGGCGGTCGTAGTCGTGCGTGCGCCGCTCGACTTGTCCAGGGCGCATCGGCAGCAGCGGCTGCGTTCGATCAAGCGCTTGTATTTGGCTCTTTTCATCCACGCATATCACCAGCGCCTTGTCGGGCGGATCGAGATAGAGGCCAACGATGTCGCGCACTTTCTCGACGAACTGCGGGTCGGTCGAGAGCTTGAAAGTCTCGGTGCGATGCGGCTGTAGGGAGAATGCACGCCAAATGCGATGAACCGACGAAGTCGACACGCCCGATGCTTTCGCCATGCCGCGCGTGCTCCAGTGCGTCGCGTTCTTGGGCTGCGTTTCGAGTGTCCTGGTCACGATCTCCTCAACGCGGTCGTCGCCGATCTTGCGTGGCGCGCCACAGCGCGGCTCATCGTCGAGACCATCGAGACGGTGCTTGGCGAAACGCTCGCGCCATGTGCGCACGGTCTGCCGCGTTACACCGACCGCAGCCGCGATCTCGCAGTTGTTGAGCCCGTCAGCGGCCCGCAACACGATCTCCGCGCGTTGCGCATGCCCACGCGCCACCTTGCGTCGCCGGACGAGCCTTTTGAGGTATTCCCGTTCGTTCTCGCTGAGCTCAATCTTGCTCGCTTTGGTCGCTCCGTCCCTCGCCATGCCGCCCTCCCGAATCCCGCCTGGGCCGAAGGAATCACAATCGCGAAAACGTGGCTAGTAATTTCTGGGACAGGACACTAGGCCTTCTTCCCCTTGCTCGGCTTCGGCGCTTCGATCGGAGCCGCGGCCCGGCGAAAGTCTCTCCAGGGGTCGTTCGTTAGCGAATCGAGACGGGCAAGGACTTTCGCAATCGTGAAATAGTCCGGTCCGATCGCCGGACTGAGTTCGTCCCAGGCCAGCGGCATGGACACGGCGGCGCCAGGGCGGGCCCGCGTCGAGTAGGGCGCAACAGCCGTCGCGCCGCGCTGATTGCGCAAATAGTCGACGAGGATCTTGCCGCGGCGCTTTGCCTTCGCGATCGTCGAGACGAATTTGCCGGGACTGTCATGCGCCATCGCATCCGCGATGCTCTTGGTGAACGCCTTCACTTGCGGCCATTCCGCTTTTGGCTGCACGGGCGCCATCACATGCAGGCCTTTTCCGCCTGACGTCTTGACGAAGGCCGTAAGGCCGAAATCCTCAAGCCGGCGTCGCGTTTCTTCCGCCGCAGCAATGACGGCCTCCCAAGAGACCTGCTCGCCGGGGTCGAGATCCATGATGATGACGTCGGGACGCTCCCAGTCAGATGCCGTCGAGCCCCAGGGATGGATTTCCAGCGCCGCCGACTGGACCAGCGCGGTGAGTCCGTCGAGGTCCTTGATGCTGAGCAGGGGCTCGTCTTCGTCCTTGGGGTCATCGATGAGCACGATGCTGGGATCGATGCCTTTCCACGCGTGCTTTTGGAAGAATTTCTCACCGTCGACCCCATTCGGGCAGCGTAGAAGCGCCAGCGGCCGATTGATGATGAATGGCGCGATATAGCGCCAGATCTCGGCGTAGTAGTCGGCGAGCCCCTGCTTTGTGACCCCTTGGTCGGGCCAATAGAGCCGATCGGGATGGGTGAGGATCACGCCGCTTTTTTCTGCTCTTGTCGCTGCAGGCCGCTCCATGGAAAGCGCTCTTTCACGAACGACGTCGCGCGCTTCCTTGTCCTCGCGCAGACCGCGAAAGGAGGCGTGCCGAAGATTTTGGTCAGCGGTCCAGCCGCGAAATTCAACTTCCGCGACGAGTTCCGGCCGCACATAGCGAACGTTCCGCGCCGCCTCTGTGCTGAGGCGCGCGCCAAAGGGACTCGAGGATGAGCGCATCGGATCGAGCTTCCTGAAAAGCTCATGCGCCATTTCCGTGGTGAAACCCGTGCCGACGCGCCCGACATGACACAGGACCCCATTCTGATAAACGCCGAGCACAAGCGCGCCGATCGCGCGTCGCGACACGGTCGACGGCGTATAGCCGGCGACGACGAATTCCTGCCGCGCGAAGCATTTGGCTTTTATCCAACTCTTCACGCGCCCCGAGCGGTAGGGCGAATCGCGCAATTTCGACACGACGCCTTCGAGGCCGAACCGGCAGGCGTGCGACAGCACGACCGCGCCGCTGTCTTCGAAGTGAATGCTGAGACGGACTTTGTCGGCGCCGTCGCCGACGAGCCGTTCCAGCGCGCGCTTGCGTTCGAGCAACGTCGCGCCGCGCAGATCGTAGCCGTCGAGGTAGAGAAGATCGAACACCCAATAGACGAAGCGTTCGGCGCGTCCTGCGCTCAGATCCGCCTGGAGAGCCGAGAAGTCCGAGGCGCCTGAACTGGTTTCAACGACGATTTCGCCGTCGATGAGAGCGGCGCCGAGCGGCAAGGCCCGCAGCGCCGCGACAATCCCGTCGCCAAACTTCTTCGTCCAGTCGAGGCCGCTGCGCGAGAGCAGCCGCACGCGTCCCGCCTCGATGCGCGCCTGCACGCGATAGCCATCGAATTTGATTTCGTGAACCCATTCCTTGCTCGACGGCGCGGCGCCCGAACTTGCCTGCATCGGCTCAACGAAAGTCGGCAGCTGCGCCTTCTTCGCGCCCTTGATCCGCGACGGCTCCACATCAGGAGCGGGGGATGACTTCGTCGCGGCGGCGCCGGTCTTCACTGACCGGGATTTCGCAATCTGCTTTGGCGCGGCGGCTTTCTTCTCGCGCCGCGCTGACCGACCGTTCGCAACGTCGTCGATCGTGCGCCCGGTCTTCACCGACTGCGGCATTTCGTCGAGAATGTCATCGTCGTCGGGCGAACGCGCAAATTCGTCATCGCTCTTGATGAGAAGCCAATTGTCGTGCTTCTCGCGCGGCTTTTTCGCCATACGCACGAGATGCCAGCGGCCGCTGAGCTTCTTGCCGCGCAATTCGAAATCGAGATGGCCTTTCGCATAGCTCTTGTGCGGGTCGCCTTCGGGAATCCAGACGCCCTTGTCCCAGACGATCACCTCGCCGGCGCCATATTGGCCTTCCGGGATCACGCCCTCGAAGTTGCGATAATCGAGCGGATGGTCCTCGACGTGGACCGCGAGCCGCTTCTCTCCAGGCACAAGGCTTGGCCCTCTCGTGACGGCCCAGCTTTTCAAAACGCCGTCCATCTCCAGACGCAGGTCGTAATGCAGGCGCCGTGCGGCATGTTTCTGGACGACGAAGCTGCTGCCGGTCTTGCGAGCGCTTCGCCCTTTCGGCTCGCCTGTCGTTGAAAAGTCGCGCTTCTTTCGATAGTCGGCGAGGGACATGCGTCGTCAGCTCGCTTTCCGGCGCGTCGCTGCTGTCCTGCTTTTGCGAGTCGGCGTCGCCCGCTTCTTGGCTGCCGTCTTGTCGCCCCGCTCGGATAGAGCGGCGCTCTCGCGCAGCGCATCAAGCAGATTGACGACCTTGGCTTCTCGCGCCTTGCGCGGCGGCGCAATCGACTTGCCTTCAAGCTTCGCCTTCACGAAGTCAGCGAGCGCCTGCTCATAGCGGTCCTCGAAGGTCGATGGATCGAACGCGCCGCGCTTGGTGTCGATGATATGTTTGGCGAGCTGAAGCATCTCGCCCTCGATCTTGATCTCGGGAATTTCGTCAAACGCCTGCTGTGCGGAGCGAACCTCGTAGTCGAAGTTCAAGGTGACGGCGAGAAGCCCGTCGCCATAAGCGCTGACCAGAACCGTGCGCGCGCGTCTGAAGAGCACAGCGTTGGCGAGCGCGGCGACTTTGTTCTTTCGCATGCCTTCGCGGATCAGAACGAAGAGCTCGTTCGCGTCGGTCTGAGAAGGCGCCAGATAGTAGGGCTTGTCGAAATAGACACTGTCGACTTCAACAAGGTCGAGGAAAGTATCGATCGTCAGCGTCTTGTCGCTCTGCGGCCTCGCTTGTGCGAGTTCGTCGGCTTCGAGGACGACATGTTCGTTCTTGTCGACCTCATAGCCTTTGACCTGATCCGCCGATTCGACAGGTTCGCCCGTTTCACTATCCACGAAGGCGCGCCGGACGCGGTTGCCGGTTGCGCGGTTGATCGTGTGAAATGCGATCCTTTCCGACGTCGAGGTTGCGGAATAGAGCGCCACCGGGCAGGTGAGCTCTGCAATCTTAAGAGAGCCCTTCCAATTCGCTCTCGGCGCCAACGCAAACCTCGCACGCTCGCGGGCTCGGGGAGCCCGCCACTAATTACGCTTCTGGAGACTTCATGTTGTCAAGCTTTTGCGCGAGTTTCGACGCAACGAATAGTCCTGCGGCCGCCCCGACGATCAGATGGAGGTTCGGCGCCACGCGTTCGGCGACCGCTCTCGCGGCGACCGGCGCCATCGAGCCGATCGACGAGCCGATCGACCGCACCAGGTCCCCGTCGGCCTTGAGCAACTGGTCGGCGAAGGGCAGGGCAGAAAGGCCGCTTGCTTCGATTGTCGACGCGGGCGCTTGAGTTTCCTCGATCTCAGAACTCCGCGGCGCGGTCGCCAGGTAGACAATGAGAGCGGCCGCGAGGAAAGCGCCGGCGATCACAAGATTGCCGGCGATGTCGCCCCACATCCTCGTGGCATAGGCGTGGGCGGCGGCGGTGGCGAAGCCAAGCGCCAGCAGCGAGAGCGTCATGACGATTGCGAGACGCGACGCCGTTCGCGTCGCGTTCTCAAGGCTTTCGTCAACCCTTCTGAATAGCGGATCCAGCATCATGAGCTTGCCCGAAGTTAGCTGCGGCCCTTCCACATGGCGCCGACCAGGAATCCGCTCGCGATAGCGAGCAACAGCGCCGTCACCGGCTGCTCGCGCACCACGTCTTCGACCGTCGTCTTGAGGCCTTCTCCCGCGGTCCTGGCCTTCTCAGCCACCTGCCGGGATTGTTCGCTCACCGTTGTCAGCGCGGCGTCGGCCTTCTCCATGGTTTCATCGACCTTGGCGCTCACGTCCTCAGCCATGGCGGCGGCTTTTGCGGCGGCATTGCCCGACGCCTTGGTGATGGCGTCCTGCGCCTCCTGAACCTTGTTTGTGACCTGAGATGTTACGCTCATGTCCTCTTCTCCCGCTGTTATTGCCTCGCTGGGCGAATACTGAACTTACAGATCGGTTGATTGTTCCTCGCGAGCCGCGAGCGGATTCCATCGCGCGCGCCTATTCCGGAAGATTGATCTCGTGTTTGGGGAAGAGGTGGCTGAGCGTCACGGCGCCCGTGATCAGCAGAGGCGTCGCGAGAACTGCGCCGACCGGCCCCCAAAGCCATGTCCAGAACACGAGAGCCAGGAAGACCAGCCCCGGATTGAGAGTCAGCCGCCGGCCAACGACGCTAGGCGTGACGACATTCGACTCGAAAGTATCCGCAACCACCATGACGAGCGGCGCGACGAGCGCATGCGTTATCGAGCCGAATGTGGCGAAGCCCACGAGAAACAAAGCCAGATAGATGGCGAGCGGGCCGACATAGGGAACGAATTCCAAAGCGAAAGCGACGAGTCCCCAAAGCAGAGGATTCGGCAATCCCACCGCAAAGGCGGTTAGCGCGACGATCGACGCCAGCGCCAGGTTGATGGCGGCGACCACCGCCATGTAGCTCTTGAGATCTCGTTCGATGTCGTTGAGGAGACGCAACGTGCGCAGCCGCGTCTCCTTTTCTTCGAAGACAAAGACAAGGTAACGGCGCAATTCTTCTCTCCCCGCGAGGGAGAAGAACAAGGCCGCCAGAAAAACGACCAACTCGCCAATCGTCGGCGTAAGGAAATTCATGGTCGATTGCAGCAACGCTGTGGCGTCGAAGGGGACGCCTTCGCCGCGGGCGAAAATGCTTTGCAGTCGTTGCAGCGAGAAGGCGGGGCCGAAGGCCGCTTTCAGCTTGTCGTCGAAGGAGCTCAGCAGTTCGGGCGCGCGGCCGACCCAATCGACGGCGATGGCGGATCCCTGAACGATCGCCGCATGAATGATCAACAAGGCGCTGAAGACGATGGCGGCGGCAAAAGCGCTGGGAGGAACGCCCCAGCGCCGCATGGCGCTTGCCCAGGGTCCGAGCATGAAGGCGAGCACAGCCGCCGAGACGAGCGGCACCATCAGAGTCTGCGCCAGGCTCAATGCGACTGTGAGCGCCAGCGCGAAAATGCCGACCACTGCCCAGGAAGACAGTCTCTGGATGTCGAATGAAGGCTCGAGCGCTTGTTCTTGGATGGTCTGCGTCGTCAAGTTTGGCCCCCGGAAAGCGCGGCAATTCGCCGGAGACCTAACTCAAGGGCGACAGCGAATGTTCCATCGCGATCAGTCGCCTTGGACCTTCGCTAAAGTCCGGGAAGAATATCTTTCCCGTCTTCAGCGAGCTTTGCCTCGCCAATCGACTTTTGAAAACCGCCGACCGCGATTTGCGCCAGTCCGGTGAGGGTGAGATGGGTGGATTGCGTAGCCAGTCCGAGCGTCAGTTTGGTTTTGCCCATGGCTTCATTGGCGTAGCCGCGCATCTGATCGGTGGCGCCCGAGCGGGCGATATTGTCGAGCGCCTCCCACATCGAGTCCTTCACTTGAGAGACGGAGTAGCGGGCGCGCGCGGATTGTTCGAGATCGTCAGCAGGCTCTTCCGGAGGGGCCGGCGGATTAGCTGCGCCAGGAGCGCCGTCACTTTGAGGATACACCAGAGGGCCGCCGGCGCCGTCATCCAAGTCAATCATCGATTCCACTCTCCTAATCTCAATTCCGGCGTTCGGCCGAGGCCGGCCGCCAGAATAAAAACCGACAAGAGAGTTCTATGTTCCGAACTCGTCGCACTGCGAAGCTCGGGGTTGGGCGCCAGAGACAAAAAGACAGGATGGGTTGGTTCCCGGCGATCTATTTGAACGGCTTCTCGACGCCGGGCGGCAGCGCGATGTGGAAGCCCTGATTGATCGTGGAAAACATCTGATAAAATCCCGACAGGACGACGAGTTCGACAAAACCCTTGACGCCGAACGCCTTGATGGCCTCGTCCTGAACGCGCTGCGGAATGTTCCGCCAGGACAATGTCGACGCCAGAACCTGCGCGACGAGATCATAGGGCGGCGCTGCGACGGCGCTCAAATCCTCGCCATTTTGGAGCGCGCTGATCAGCGAGGAGGGAACGCCCGCCGCTTCGGCATGCTGGATGTGGTCGGCCCATTCGAAGGCTGCGCCGGTGCGCCGCGCCACGAAGAGCACGACGAACTGGTAGACGTCGCGCGGCAGATGGCCCTCGAACTTGAGGTAGTAGCCGAGGTCTTCGATCTTTTCGCAAAGCTGCGGATGGTTCATCAAGGCGGCATAGGGTCCGCCGAATCCAGCGCCTTGCGCCTTGCGTCTTTCGACCATGCGTTCGTAGCGCGCGCGATCGTCCGGCGACAGGGTTGAAGGATCGAAAGGCAACTGAGCCATCGGCGTTTCTCTCACTCGTGATAGGAATAGGCCGCGATCGCTTCGGCCCAGTCCTTCACCGGCGTCGTGAAAGCCTTGTCGGCCTTGACGTCGACGAGGCAGGGGCCTTCGCCCTGTAACGCTCTCTCGAACGCGCCGGCGAGATCGCCGGGAGAATGCACCGTCTCGGCGCGCGCGCCCAGCGCCCGCGCGAAGCCGGCCCAATCATGATCCGGCAATCGCGTCAGTTCGTCCGGCGTGGGCCCCAGCCCATGCGCGCGAAGCCAGACATTGCCCAGCGCCGCATTGTTGATGACGACATAGAGGACCGGCAGCTGATAGCGGGCCGCGGTGGCGATCTCCATGCCGCCCATACGCATGCATCCATCGCCTGTGATGACGGCGACGCGCCGGTCCGGCCGCGCGCATTGGACGCCGATCGCCGCGCCGATCGCCCAGCCCATCGGCCCCAGATTGGTGGCCGAAACATAGGTTCTGGGTTCGAAAGCTTCCCAGTAATGGCCGGCGAAAGCGCGATGGGCGCCCGAATCGACCACGAGAACGCCGTCGCGCGGAAAAATGTTTCTCAGCTCGCGGATGACGCGGGCCGGATGCACTGGAAAGGCGTCGCTCTCGCAATGTTCCGGATCCTGCAGGCGGGGTTTGGCGCGGATCTCTGAGACCCAGGTCGCCCGCGAAGCGCTTGTCGGTTCGAGCGCGCCACGCAGCTTCTCGCTTTGATCGAGCAGATAGCGAAGATAGGCGCCGCAGCTCCCCACGATGCCGCCGTCCTGGACGTGCGTCCCGATCGCCGAGGGCAGCAGATTCACGCAGATCGACGCATTGGGCTTCACCTGCAACGCCCAATGCATCGTGTCGCGCTCGTTCAGTCCGGAACCCAAGATGATCAGCAGGTCGAGGGAGGGATCCATCAGCGCGGCGCGGGAGTGATGCGTCCCCGCATAGCCGAAGACGCCGAGCGAAAGCGGATGATCCTCGGGGAAAACGCCCTTCCCGCGCAACGTGGTCGCGACGGGGATCCGCCAGAGCTCGGCGAATTCCCTGAGCGCGTTGGCGGCGTTCGAATGTTCGACGCCCGCGCCCGCGAGAATGGCGATTTTGACGGGCGGCTTGCCTTCGGCGCTGCTCAAGAAATGTCGCAGCGACGCTTCGGCGGCCGGCATGGAGAGCGCATTGTAGTCGACCAGCGCCCGGTCGATCGGCGAATGGCTGACAGAAAGCTCTTCGGCCAGACAATCGCCGGGCAGCGAAAGGTGCACGGGCGAAGCGGGCCGGGTGCGAAGCTGCAGCAGCGCGTGCTGGAACAGGTGCGGCATGTTCTTCGGATTGTCGACCGAAGAAGAATAGCGCGTCAGCGGCTTCATGATCGCGACGTCGTCCAGCGTCTGCGGGCTCGCGTCCTGAAACACGCCGAGGCCTTCGAGGACGGTCGCCACCTCCCCGCTCATGAGAAGCAGCGGCGAGCCGTCGGACTGCGCGGTCGCCACCGCGGTGACGGTGTTGGTCAGGCCGGGCCCGCCGATGCAGAGCGCGGCGCCGAAATTTCCGCTCGCCCGCGCATAGCCGTCGGCCATATAGGCGGCGCCGCCTTCCTGCGCGGCGACGATCGGCGTGAGCGCCTTCTGCCTCCCCAAAGCCGGCAAAAAGGGGTCGACGAGCCCGCCGGGCACCATGAACAAATGGTCGAGTCCTTCACTCGCCAGCGCTTCGAGGATGAAGTCGACCCCTTGGGGCATTCTGTGCTCCAGTTCAGCTTGGCGAGCCCAGCAAGGGGCGGACAATCTTTATGGCTGGAATCATATAGGCGAGCGCAAGCTTTGCGATCAACCGAAGGATTTCGGTTGGGGACCGGCAAGGCTGCGCGCTCGGTTCAAACGCGAGCGGGCCGGTCGTGGGTTGGGGTGAATAGACTCGACCGAGTCCCTATCTATGCTGTCGGTAAAAATCCAAGTTGGACCGACGCGCTTTCATGCCTTCAGCGAGATGAACAAGGATCTGATCGTTTCCACGGCGGAGGGGCTCCACTGCCCTGCCGGAAAATTTCACATCGATCCCTGGCGTCCGGCGGCCCTGGCGGTGATCACGCACGGCCACTCGGATCACGCGCGATGGGGCAGCGGCGCCTATCTCTGCCACGAGGATTGCGCGCCCATCCTGCGCAAGCGGCTTGGCGACGTGCGCATCGAGACGCTGAAGTATGGCGAAATCCGTGAAATCGGCGACGTGCGGCTTTCGCTGCATCCCGCAGGCCATGTCCTTGGCTCGGCCCAGGCGCGGATCGAGCATCGCGGCGAGGTCTGGGTCGCGTCCGGCGACTACAAGCTCGAGGCTGACGGCGTCAGCGCGCCCTTCGAACCCGTCCGATGCGACGTCTTCATAACGGAGTCGACCTTCGGTCTTCCGATCTACCGTTGGCGCCAGCAGGCCGAGGTGATGGCCGACATCAACGCGTGGTGGGCGGAAAATGCGCGCGCGGGGCGGGCGAGCGTGATGCAGGCCTATGGGCTCGGCAAGGCGCAGCGGCTGCTCAGACATCTCGACGCCGGCATCGGCCCGATCGTCTGCCATGGCGCGATCGAACCGCTCAACCAGATACATCGCGATCTCGGCGTCGCGCTGCCGCCTACCGTCAACGTCACCACACTCGACAAGCCCGCGCTCGCGCGGTGCTTTGCGCTTGCGCCGCACTCGGCGATCGAGAGCCCGTGGATCAGACGGTTCGGCGCCCATTCCGACGCCTTCGCCAGCGGCTGGATGCAGCTGCGCGGCAATCGCCGGCGCCTCGGCGTCGATCAGGGCTTCGCGCTCTCGGATCACGCCGATTGGCCGGGCCTGCTACAGGCGATCGCCGCGACCGGCGCCGAGCGGATCCTTGTCACGCATGGAAGCGGGGAAGCGCTTTCTCGCTATTTGCGCGAGAGAGGCTATGACGCGCGGCCGATGGCGACCGAATATGGCGACGCGGCCCTCGAGGACGAGCCGGGCGGTGAGGCAGACGCAGCCGGCGCATGAAGACCTTCGCGACGCTCTACCGGCGCATCGACGCCGCGACCTCGACGCAGCGTAAGAGACAGGCGCTGACCGACTATCTGCGCGACGCGATCGGCGATCCGGCGCAATATGCCAGCGCCGCCTGGACCATCTACTTCCTCGCGGGCGGGAAACCTCGCCAGATGATCGCGACCAGGCTGCTGCGCCAGCTGGTCCTCGCGGCCAAGGCGTTGCCCGAGTGGCTCATTGACGAGTGCTACCACAGCGTTGGCGATCTCGCCGAGACTTTGGCGCTTCTGCTGCCGCCGCCGGCCAACGTCGAAGACGTTCCGCTCGATGTGTGGATGAATGAGCGGCTGCTGCCCCTGCGTGAACTTGATGAAGCTTCGCGGCTCTCGGCTGTGCGCGAGTGGATCGACGCGATGGCGTTCGAGGATCGCTTGCCGTTCTTCAAGCTCATTACCGGCGAGTTGCGCATCGGCGTCTCGAAACTGCAAATGACCCAGGCTATTGCCGAAGCGACGCAGCTTGACGCCAAGCATGTCGCGCAGCGGATGATGGGCTACACGCAGGCGAACCGCGCGCCTCAGGCGCAGGATTTCGTCGCGCTCGTCGCGCCGGCGGAAGCGGCGGAAGACGGGCGGCCTCTGCGCGGCCAGCCTTACCCGTTCTTTCTCGCCCATCCGCTTCAGGCGCCGCTCACCGCTTTTCCGGAACTGCTCGGTCCTGTCGATGACTGGCTGGTCGAATGGAAATTCGACGGCATACGCGCGCAGTTCATTCATCGCGCGGGCGAGTGGTGGTTGTGGTCGCGCGGCGAAGAGCTGATCAGCGACAGCTTTCCGGAGCTCGGCGCGCTCGTCGACTTTCTGCCCGATGACGTCGTCCTCGACGGCGAGCTTATCGTCGTTGCATCCGACGCTCCCCCGCGCGGCGCGGCGGACGACCTGGACGACCTGCGCCCCTTTTCAGAGTTGCAGCAGCGTCTCGGCCGCAAGCTTCTCACCGCGAAGATGCTGCGCGAGCGTCCTGTGGCGCTGATCGCCTATGATCTCCTCGAGAAAGACGGCCATGACCTGCGCGAGAAGCCGCAGCGGGAGCGACGCGCGCTTCTCGAGGAGGTCGTGTCGCGCGCGCATTCTTCCGCCATTCAGGTCGGCGCCAATCTGCCGCTGCGTCTGAGCCCCGCGCTGACGCAGCCCGACTGGGAATCTTTCGCGCGGCAGCGCGAGGAGGCGCGGGCGCGCGGCGCCGAAGGCATGATGCTCAAGGCGATGGGCGCGCCTTATGGCGTCGGCCGCCAGAAGAGCGGCGCAAATCTGTGGTGGAAATGGAAGCTCGATCCGATGAGCGTCGACGCCGTGCTGATCTACGCCGCGCGGGGTCATGGGCGACGTTCCGGCGTCTACAGCGATTACACTTTCGCAGTGTGGAGCGGCCCGCCGGAGCAGACGGACCGCATACTGCTTCCTTTCGCCAAGGCTTACTCCGGCCTCTCGGACGAAGAGATGCGACGAGTCGACGGCGCCATCAGAAGAACCACGATCGAAAATTTCGGGCCTGTGCGCAGCGTTCGGCCGACGATGGTTTTCGAACTTGGCTTCGAGGGCATAGGTCCGAGCAATCGGCACAAGAGCGGCATCGCCGTTCGCTTTCCCCGAATGCTGCGCTGGCGGCAGGATAAACCGGTCGAGGACGCCGATACGATCGACGCTCTGCGCGCTCTGCTGCCGGACGGCGGCGCATGAAGGACAAGCGCGGCAAACAAGCCGCGACGCAGGCCTTGTTCCACGAGCGCGGCTGGAAGCCGTTTCCCTTCCAGCGCGAGGTGTGGCGGGAGATGGCGAAGCGGCGCAGCGGGCTGCTGCACGCCACGACCGGCGCCGGCAAAACTCTCGCCGTCGCGCTCGGCGCCTGGCAGGCGTTTGCAGATAGCGGGGAAGAGCCGCCGCGGCTCTACACGCTGTGGATCACGCCGATGCGGGCGCTTGCGGCCGACACGGCGCGGGCGCTCGGCGAGGCGTTCGACGCGCTTTCCGCGCATGGACAGCGATGGACGGTGGGCGTTCGCAGCGGCGATACGCCTTCCGCCGAACGCGCCCGGCAGTCGCGCCGCCCACCGAGCGTGTTGATTACGACGCCGGAGAGTTTGTCGCTCATGCTGTCGCGCATCGACGCGCGCGATTACCTCGGCTGCGTCAGGTGCGTCATCGTCGACGAATGGCATGAGCTCATCGGCAACAAGCGGGGAGTCCAGACGCAGCTCGCCTTGGCGCGTTTGAAACGCTGGCGCCCCAATCTGCTGATCTGGGGAATGTCGGCGACGCTCGGCAATATCGAAGAGGCGAAGCGCGTCCTGCTTGGTCCGGAAGAATCGCCGAACGGCGTGATTGTCGCTGGAGCCTTACGCAAGAAAATCATTATCGACACGCTGATTCCTGAGGATGCGGCGCGATTTCCCTGGGCGGGCCACCTCGGCGTCAAAATGGCGCCGCAGGTCGTCGGCGAGATCGACAAGTCGCAGACCTCGCTCGTCTTCACGAACACGCGTTCGCAGGCTGAAATCTGGTACCACCATCTCCTGCGCGCGCGGCCGGACTGGGCAGGGCTCATCGCGGTTCATCACGGATCGCTGGCGCGGGAGTCGCGCGACTGGGTCGAGGATGGACTTAAAGCCGGCAAGCTCAAGGCGGTCGTCTGCACCTCGAGTCTCGATCTCGGCGTCGATTTCCTGCCGGTCGAACGCGTTCTGCAGGTTGGTTCGCCGAAGGGCGTCGCGCGTCTCCTGCAGCGCGCCGGACGCAGCGGCCATTCTCCCGGACGCGCCTCTCGCGTCACGCTCGTGCCGAGCCATTCGCTCGAACTCGTCGAGTCGTCCGCCGTGCAGCAGGCGGTGCGGGAAGGCCGCATCGAGAGCCGCCGCCGTCCAAACGCGCCGCTGGACGTTCTGGTGCAGCATCTCGTCACCGTCGGGCTTGGCGGCGGCTTCAGGCCGGACGAGCTGCGCGAGGAAATAGGCTCCACGGCGGCCTACGCTAATCTCTCGGACGAGAATTGGCGCTGGTGCCTCGACTTCGTGAGCGGCGGCGGTCCGAGCCTTCGGGCCTATCCCGAATATCGCCGCTGCGATCCAGACGCCGACGGCGTCTGGCGCGTGAGCGATAAGCGGATCGCCCTGCGTCATCGCCTCAACGTCGGGACCATTACGGCGGACGCGAGCGTGCTGGTGCAATATGGGCCGGCGCCCGCCGGGCAGAAGCTCGGCGTGGTTGAGGAAAGTTTTATCGCGCGGCTCAAGCCCGGCGACAGTTTCTGGTTTTCCGGCCGGCTGCTGGAGTTCGTACGCTTGCGCGATCTTGTCGCTTATGTGCGTCCGGCGAAGGCGCGCAGCGGCGCCGTTCCGCGCTGGGACGGCGGACGCATGCCGCTTTCGACGACTCTCGCCGACGCCATGGTCGAGCAATTGCAGCGCGCGGCCGAAGGCCGTTTCGATACGCCGGAGCTGCGCGCCGCCGAGAAGATGCTCAGACTGCAGGCGCGCTGGTCGCAGCTTCCGACTTCGGCGACTCTGCTGGCAGAGACGCTGAAAAGCCGCGACGGCTGGCATCTGTTTCTCTATCCCTTTGCGGGGCGCAATGCGCATGTCGGCATGGCGAGCCTCATCGCATGGCGCGCCGCGCAGAAGACCGCCGGCACATTCTCGATCTCCGTGAACGACTACGGTTTCGAGTTGCTGAGCGCCGATGCGCGCGACTGGGCCGAGATCCTGCCCGAGCTGATCGCACCGCGCGACGTTGGCGAATTGACGCATGAAGTGCTCGCGAGCCTCAACGCGGCGGAGCTGGCGAGACGGCGGTTTCGCGATATCGCGCAGATCGCGGGTCTGGTCGTCACGACCTATCCCGGACAACACAAGAGCCTTCGCCAGTTGCAGGCGTCGTCGAGTCTATTCTATGAAGTGTTCCGCAAATTCGACCCCGAAAACGGGCTCTTACGGCAGGCAGAGCGTGAAGTGCTGGAAGATGCGCTCGACATCGCCCGTCTTGCCGAAAGCTTCGAGCGGCTGCAGAATAGAGAGATCGTCCATGTCGCGTTGCAGCGCTGCTCGCCGCTCGCCTTTCCGTTGATGGTCGAGAGAATGCGCGAACGCCTGAGCACCGAAACGCTCGCCGCGCGTATCGAGCGCATGACATCGCAACTGGAGCGCGCCGCCGACAAATGTTAGAACGCGTTTCGCAGCGGCCCCGCTCCCGACTTCTTCCCTTTCACGAGTATCGCGGTCTCATTCTGCTGCCGCAGCGCGCCGCATGGCGCGAGACGACGCGCACGCTCTTCATCGCCGATGCGCACCTTGGCAAGGCCGCGACATTCCGCGCGCTCGGTCTGCCTGCGCCCAAGGGAACGACGCGCGACAATCTCCACCGCCTCGATGCGCTGGTGGAGCGGTTTAACCCTGCGCGTCTCGTTTTTTTGGGCGATTTGTTTCACGCACGGCAGGCGCATGCGCCGGGAGTGGCGGCCGCTTTCCTCGACTGGCGCAGACGACGCCCCGCCTTGCCGCTCACGCTCGTGCGCGGCAATCATGATCGGCGCGCGGGTGATCCGCCGCCTCACTTCGAGATCGAGCTTGTCGACGAGCCTTTCGAGGTGGGAGGCGTTGTCGCGCGCCACCACCCGCTCGGGGCTGACGCATGCAAGGAGGACGGACCGACGGCGCTTGCCGGACATCTGCACCCCTGCGTCAGGCTGAACGGCGCTGCGCGCGACAGCGTCCGTCTGCCGTGCTTCGTTCTGCAGGAGCGGCAAATCACGCTGCCGGCGTTCGGCGCCTTTACAGGCGGCGCGCTGGTTCGTGCGCGTGATGTCAGAACCTGCGCGATCGTCGACGATCAACTGCTCGTTTCAGACTAGCTGCGCGTCGCGTGAAAGGGAGCGGCCACGGGCGGCGCCCGCGGGCGGCGCGGGTGTTCGGTTTCGTATCCGAGCAGGCCAAGACGTTCGACCTGAGCGTAATCTCCAGCAATGAGCCGCTCTCCAATGTCGCGCCGGCAGCGCATATTGGGAATGTGCACGCGATCGATCAGACGATAGGCGTTGCGCCTTGCGCTCTCGATCGTGCGCCCGCAACCCGTCGCCACCATCGTCCAGCCATAGGCGCCGGCGGTGACGAGCTGACCACTATCGAGGGCGACTTCGCCGTAATGGATATTGTCGCGATCCTTTCGCGACAATGCGCCGTCGAAGAGGATCGGCATGCCGATCGGCTCCTCCGCCTGCCGCCGCGAATAGGGGAAGGGCGGCACGGTCAGCACGACGCCGACTGAGAATCCCTCATCGACAGCGAGACAATCCTTGTCGCGGCGGGCCATCGCTCCGAATAATTCCGGCCATGACGTTCGCTGCAAGGGAGACAGATTGGCGAAGCCCGGGTAGCCGAACCTGCAAGTAAACTCGAGTGGCCATATGCCCTGCTCATTGACGATCGTGTTGAGGTTCACATAGCCGCAATGGCCATGGCGCCGCAGCAGCGTTTCAATCCTCGCCAGAGTTCTCTCAAAGAAGATAGTCGAGCGCTCGAAGGTGGCGACCGTGCCCATCTCCCCCGTCAGCTCGCCGAGGTCGCCCGGGAAGAAGCGTTTGTGCTCCCAATCGAGACACGCCGGCCGCAAGAATTTCTCGCCGTCGAAATAAGCGCCGACGCCCATCTCGACGCCCTCGATAAAATCCATGAGGATGAAGCCGGCGTCTTCCGCCGGACTGGGTGGAAGATGTTGCAGGAGCGCGAAGATGTCGCGGCCATCCTCGAGAAGGCCGACATAATTGCGATGCGCGAGAGCGGGCGAATTGAATTTCAGCACATATCGTCCAGGCCGTTCGCGAAGAAAACGCATGCCGTCCTGCCGATCCGAAAATCCCCTCGTCGCGGCAGTGGCGAGGCCGAGTTCGGCGAGCAGGTTCTGCGCGTAAGCGCGATCGATTTCGAGCCGGTCTCCAAAGGCGCTTCCGCCGATGACATTGAACCCGTCGCGGCGCAGCTGATCTTGCAGGACCCCGCATGAGACGTTTTCGAACAGGATGAGTCCTTCGTCGCCCGCGGCCTTCACCCATGGCAGCTCGGCGCGCCAATCGTCAGTCTTGACGATCATTCCGGTCAGAATGTTTCGACAGAGCGGCGCGTCGACGAAGACTTTGACGTCGTGTCCTTCCTCGGACAGTCGAAGATAGACGGCGGCGAGATCGCAATAGTCTCCAATCCCGAGAATCCGCATGGAGGCTCCTAAGCCGCTGCTCGCGGCGGCTCAGCGATAAGTCGGAAGTGATGTCGGTAGCGCTCGAAGCACCGCGCGCCATGCCAGAGTCTGAGCACGGCGCCCTCGCCGATCGCCTGCGCGCGGCGCGGATCCTCGACGACGAGAGGACGCAGAACTTCGCGATTCCAGGCTTCAGAATGTTTCACGTCGAGAATCGCATGCAGGGAAAAATATTGGCGCTGTTTGCCCGGCACTTTGAGCCGCCGCAGTCCACGTTCAACGTGGACCGCACGTCCTGGCGCCGTCATTTCGATGGCCCCGAGCGCGCCGATCGAATGGAAGGCGTAACGGCGGTTGCTGGCGAGCGCCACCATCGTGTTGCCGAGCGCAAGCGATTCAGGGCAGACGTGTTCCGGTGTGGCGTCCACGCCAAAATAGTGGGCGAGCCGCGACAGCATAGGTCCGTGCATGCCCTGCGCGTTGCCACGTCCCATTTCGTCCCAGTAATTGCGGGCCATTTCGAGCTTGGGCGTCTGCGGCATCTTGATCTGCGTGAGGGCGACGAGATCGTCGAAGCCAGCCTCGCCCGATACTTCCTGCTCGAGAAACCACTTCATTTCGCCGAAGGTCGCCTGTCGCTCCAGCCACGGAAACAGCGGTTCGTTCTGCCCGGGTCCATTCTGCGCGAGGCGCTCGTACCAGGAGAGAAAGGCGTCGGCCTCGCCCGGAATATCCACGACGAGTGGAGCGATCGCTTCGCGAACGCTCTCCACATAGGCAATCTCAGCTTCGGCGAGAGCAGCGCGCTCACGCATATCTTGGCGCCAGTCGCCAAGAGGCGTTGAAGGCTCAAGACGCGCGCCGTTACGTCGCGACAGTTCTCTCTGGAAGCGCTCAAAGCCTGGCCCGTGGAGCGCCGGCGCCAGAGCCGACCAATCCGGCTCACGCATATGTCACCCCTGTTGTTTCACGTTGAGGAAGACCGCCGCTATGCGGTCCACGTTCTGATAGGCTGGACGTTCCAATTCCTCGCCGAATACGTCAGGGTCCACCTCTTCGTAATCGAAGGAGACCGGAGAGGCGTCGAGGATCGGCTTCACAGACGCAAGAAATTGATCCACGCCGCCGATGATCGGCGCGCCGGTATAGAGCAGCAACCTTCCATTCGTTGCGAGATGCGCGACGCCTTCCCTCACGATCTCCAGCGAAAGCTCGATGCCGAGTTCGCCGCCGCCGTGGCGATAGAGCCGCTGAAAGTCGTCAACGAGATAGGGCGGGTTGGCGACGATGTGGTCGAACGGCCCATGCGCTTCTTCGAAGAGGTCGCTATGGACGGCCTGTGCGCGCGGAACGCCGTTGAGCGCCGCATTGACCCGCGCATAGCGCACGGCTTCCGGATTGATGTCCGAGAGCAGCAATTGCACGCGAGCATCAATGAGCTTGGCGGCGAAAATCCCGCCTGCGCCGCTGCCGCAGCCGACGTCGATCATGCGGCAGGGCGCTTGGACCCGAGGAAGCTCGGAATTTAGCGCCGATTTGATGCAGCGAGCGAAGCGGTAGGTGTCGGGCCCGAAGAAGACCGAGTCGGGCGCGTCCGTGGGAAAGGCTGAATGCGCATAGAGCTGGTCCTTGAGAGACGAGAACCGGACCTTGCTGCGCAACAGGCCGCCGTGGCGCGCCAACGCCTTCGCCTCTGCAAGATCATGCAAGACGTCGGCGGGCAGATCGCTCGCTGAGAAGGGCAGACTCCACCCGAAGACGCGCATAAGGGGCGTGCCGACAACTGAGGCACGGTGCACGACACGGCTATGGGTCAGCGGCGTTGTGGTCGTGAAGCGATAATCGTGATCACGCAGGCGCTCGCCCAGCCGAAGCAAAGCTTCGTCGGCGACGCTCAGCGTATGAGGATAAGCGCGGGTCGCAGTGGCCGCGTCGAGACTCAGTTGCAATCGGCAAGGACACCCCAGCAGGAGAGGTCTCAACTCTCGGCGCGTCCGATAGTTCCGATACGTTTGCGCTTGTGGTGGCGCCACTTAAGCTCGTGGCCTACTCGTCGTGTAGAAGGGCATCTCGGCAGAGAGCAGGCGCAAATCCGCTATTTCTTGGACTCGAGAGCGTGCAACTCTCCCGGCGCAAGCGTCTCGGCCTCGTCTTTAAGCTCGACGCCGGTCAATTGGCGCCGCCGCGCTTCGTGGCAAAGATAAAGCAGCTTGCGCGCCGCCTCGTCATAGGAGAGGCCTTGCGGGCGAATATTCGAGAGGCAGTTGCGCTCGGCGTCGGTGCGGCCGACGCGCGGCGCAAATGTGAGATAGACGCCCATGCTGTCCGGCGCTGAGAGGCCCGGCCGCTCGCCAATGAAAACCGCGGCGAGCCTTGCGCCGAGGATTTCGCCGATGTCGTCGCCGAGCGCGACGCGGCCCTGTTCTGCGAGAACTATTGGCGCGATTTTCCATGACTGTTGACCGAGCGACTGCAGCGTTCTTTCGAGAACCGCAATTGCGTGCCGAGCGATGGCGCGGGCGGACAGCCCTTCGGCGATGACGATCGCGATGTCGTAAGCCCCCGTGTGCGCCTGCAGTCGCTCGCGTGATTCGTCGTCCAGCCTTCGTCCGAGATCAGGACGCAGCAAAAAGCTGCGCCGGTCTCGCGCGGCGCTTTTCACGCGAACTGCGGTCAGCCCGCGTGAGGATAGCTGATCGGACAGAGCATCGATGTCGAGCCGTTCTTCGACCGCGTCACGCGCCTCGGCATGCGCCAGTTGAAAATCCAGAGTGGCGCGCGTCGTCAGCGCGGCGCCGGCGCGGGGCAGAAAAATTCTGGCCGGCGTCGCCGAACGCAGCACGGAGATTTTGTCATGAGGCGTCAGACGGCTGTCAGCCATCGCTCAGGCTCGCTCGAGAAGCGGCGCAAAGGACGCGGGGAGCGCCTGAGGCCGCGGTTCGCCCTGCGCGTCCGACAGACCGACCTCGTCCAGCCATTGCGCAAATTCCGGGGCCGGCGCGAGGTTCAGCATGCGCCGGACCGCGAGCACGTCGTGATAGGAGGTGCTCTGATAATTCAGCATCACATCGTCGGCGCCGGGGACGCCCATGACGTAATTGACGCCGGCGACGGCGAGCAACGTCAGCAGATCGTCCATGTCGTTCTGATCGGCTTCGGCGTGATTGGTGTAGCAGACGTCGCAGCCCATGGGCAGGCCGAGCAGTTTGCCGCAGAAATGATCTTCGAGCGCCGCCCGGGTAATCTGCTTGCCGTCGAAAAGATATTCGGGGCCGATGAAGCCAACCACCGTATTGACGAGCAGGGGCGCGAACGCCCGGGCGACGCCATAGGCGCGCGCTTCAATCGTCTGCTGATCGCAGTTCCAGTGCGCGTCGGCGGAGAGTGCACTGCCCTGGCCGGTTTCGAAATACATGACGTTGTCGCCGATCGTCCCGCGCTTTAAGGCGAGCGCCGTTTCGCGGGATTCTCGCAGCAGCGCGAGGTCGATCCCGAAGCTTGCGTTGGCGGCCTGCGTTCCGCCGATCGACTGGAACACCAGATCGACCGGCGCCTGCCGTTGCATCAGCTGCAGCGTCGTCGTCACATGGGCGAGCACGCAGGACTGGGTGGGAATGTTGAGCGTCTCGCGCAGTTCGTCGAGCAGGCGCAAGAGTTCGTAGCACTGATCGGGACTGTCGGACGCCGGGTTGACGCCGATCACCGCATCGCCATTCCCCAGCAGAAGTCCGTCGATGGCGCTGGCGAGAACCCCGCGCGCGTCATCCGTCGGGTGGTTCGGCTGAATGCGCGACGACAGCCGCCCGCGCAGGCCGAGCGTGTTTCGAAACCTTGTGACGACGCGCCGCTTGCCCGCGATCAAAATCAGGTCCTGGTTGCGGCAGATCTTGGAGACCGCTGCAACCATCTCCGGCGTGAGTCCCGATGTCAGCGCTGCGAGCGCCGTCTCATCGGCGGCGTCCGAGAGAAGCCAGTCGCGAAATTCGCCGACGGTCAGCGAAGCGACCGGCGCAAACGCCTCGCGGTCGTGGCTGTCTAGGATGAGACGCGTGACCTCGTCTTCCTCATAGGGAATGAGCGCCTCACTAAGGAATGCGGCGAGCGGCAGGTCGGCGAGAGCTATCTGGGCCGCCACGCGCTCGGCGGCGCTCGTCGCCGCGATTCCGGCCAGGCAGTCCCCGGACCGCAGGGGAGTGGCCTTCGCCATCAGCGCCTTGAGGTCCGGAAAATTATAGCGCGTACCGCGAATCGTCGTCGCATACATAGCTGACCTCGCACGACCCATTCAGGCTAGGGCGCCCATGCGGACCTGTCACCTTTCCGCCGTAAGGTTTTCCCCAGCCGCTTCGTCGCCCATGGCCTTTGCGCGCGATACGCATATATTAGTCGAGTCAGAGTTTGTTTTCCCGCCGCCGGAGCCGATGTCAGCTCATAACGCAGATTCCGAGACTCTGATACGCGGTCTCCCGCTCTGGCGCGGACCGATCGACATCGCGCCATTGCTCGGCGGCATAACCAACAAGAATTACATTGTGACGGACGGCGATCGCCGCGTCGTCATTCGCCTTGGCGGAGACATTCCCGTTCATGGCGTCATGCGATTCAACGAACTCGCGGCGAGCAGGGCAGCGGGCGCCGCGGGCGTATCGCCCAAGGTTCTTTATGCGGCGCCCATGGCGCTGGCGCTGGAATATGTCGCCGGCCGCACATATGAAGCGAGTGATATCCGCGAAAACCGCAGACGCTGCGTCGACCTTGTTAAGCGCGTACATCACGAGATCGCGCAGCATTTGCGCGGGCCGACGCTGGCGTTCAACGTCTTCCACATCATCCGCGACTATGCGCATACGCTCGTCGAGGATCGAAGCCGCATTTCCGAGAATTTGCCGCGCCTGCTCACGGCAAGCGAGATTCTGGAAAGGGCGACCGGCCCGATCGATCTCGTCTTCGGCCATAATGATCTCCTCGCCGCCAATTTCATCGACGACGGGCGACGCCTGTGGCTCGTCGACTGGGACTATGCGGGCTGGAACACGCCGCTGTTCGACCTCGGCGGACTCTCTTCCAATAACGGTTTCAGCGCCGCGGAAGACGACGCGATGCTCGAGGAGTATTTCGAGGCGCCGCCGACCGATGCGCTGCGCCGGCGCTTCAAGGCGATGCTCTGCGCGTCGCTGTTGCGCGAGGCGTTGTGGAGTTTCGTTTCGGAAAGTCGATCGACGATCGATTTCGACTATGTCGCTTATTCTGATCAAAACATGTTGCGCTTCGATGACGCCTGGGCTGCGTTTCAGCAGATGGAAAAGTCATGACCGATCTCCCGGCAAGCGCGCAGATCATCGTCGTTGGCGGCGGCATCGTCGGCTGCTCGGTGGCCTACCACCTCGCCAAGCGCGGCGTGGAGACGCTGCTTATCGAACGCCATCAGCTGACCTCGGGTTCGACCTGGCATGCCGCCGGGCTGATCGGGCAGCTGCGCACCAACGCCAATATCACGAAGCTCCTCGGCTATTCGGTGGAGCTTTACGATCGGCTCGAAGCAGAGACGGGCTATGCGACGGGCTGGCGACGCAACGGCGGGCTGCGTCTCGCCTGCAACGCCGATCGCTGGATCGAGGTCAAGCGGCAGGCGACTTCCGCGAGAAGCTTCGGCCTTGAGATGCAGCTCCTCAGCGCCAAGGAGGCGCAGACGCTCTGGCCGCTGATGAATGTCGATGACGTCGTCGGCGCGGCCTTCCTGCCGACGGACGGCCAAGCCAATCCTTCCGACATCACTCAGGCGCTTGCGAAAGGCGCGCGGCTTGCCGGGGCGAAGCTGATCGAGGGCGTCGCCGCCACCGATTTCATCGTCGAGAATGACCGCGTGCGCGGCGTCGTGACCGATCGCGGCGCGATCGCCTGCGAAAAGCTCGTCCTTTGCGCAGGGTTGTGGACCCAGCCGCTCGCGGCGCGCGCAGGCGTCTCCGTTCCGCTCTCCGCGGTGCATCATCAATATCTGGTGACCGAGAAAATCGTCGGCGTGACCAGCGATCTGCCGACGCTGCGCGACCCGGACCGGCTGACCTACTACAAGGAAGAGGTCGGCGGCCTGGTCATGGGCGGCTATGAGCCCAATCCCGTGCCCTGGTCGTCGGGCGCCGTGCCCGAGGATTTCGCCTTCCGTCTTCTCGAGGACGATTGGGATCATTTCGAGCCGATCATGGATCTTGCGCTCGGACGGGTTCCCGCGCTCGCCGAGGCTGGCGTCAAGCAGATGATCAACGGCCTGGAAAGCTTCACGCCCGACGGCAATTGGATGATCGGCGAGGCGCCGGAGGTAAAGAATTTCTTCGTCGGCGCCGGCTTCAACGCTTTCGGCATCGCCTCCGCAGGCGGAGCCGGCATGGCGCTCGCGGAATGGGCGGCGGACGGCGAACAGCCCTTCGATCTCTGGCCCGTGGACATCAGGCGTTTCGGCGCGCCGCATGGGGATCCGAACTGGGTGCGCGTGCGCACCCTCGAAGCCTATGCGCGTCATTACAGCATCGCTTGGCCCTTTGAGGAGTTCACGTCGGGTCGGCCGCTGCGGCGCTCGCCGCTCTATGAGCGGCTCAAGGCGAAGGGCGCGAGCTTCGGCGAGAAGATGGGCTTTGAACGGCCCAACTGGTTCGCGGATTTGAGCGCCGGCGAAGAGCCGCGCGATCGCTATTCTTTCGGCAGGCCGGGCTGGTTCGATGCGGTCGGACGAGAGCATCGCGCCTGCCGCGAAGCCGCGGCGCTTTTCGACCAGACGAGCTTCGCCAAGGCGCTCGTCGTCGGCAAGGACGCCGAAGCGGCGCTCTCATGGATCGCCGCCAACAATGTCGCCAAGCCGCCGGGCGCCGTCACTTATACCCAATTGCTGAACCACAAGGGCGGCATCGAGTGCGATCTGACGATCACGCGACTGGCGAGCGACCGATTCTATGTCGTGACGGGGACGGCGTTCGGCACGCATGACTTCGACTGGATCAGGCGCTCAATTCCGGAAGGATTGGCTGCGAGCGTGGTCGATGTCACCTCCGCGAATTCGGTTCTGGCGCTGATGGGGCCGCGCGCGCGCGAGATCCTGCAATCATGCTGCGACAATGATCTATCGAATGCGGCGTTCCCCTTCATGACCGCGCGCAAAATTCATCTGGCGGGCGCGCCGGTGCTGGCCATTCGCGTGACTTATGTCGGCGAGCTCGGCTGGGAGCTGCATATTCCCGTCGACTTCGCCGTCTGCGTCTACGACGCGCTCACCGAAGCGGGCGCGCCGTTCGGTCTTGTCGACGCCGGCTATAGAGCCATCGAATCTCTTCGTCTGGAGAAAGGCTATCGCGCCTGGGGCGCCGATATCGGCCCGGATCACACGCCGACGATGGCTGGCCTGGGCTGGGCCGTCAAACTGAAGTCGGGCGTCCCTTTTCAGGGCAGAGAAACGCTCGTCGAGGCGGCGAGCGTGCCCTTGCCGCGTCTTCTTGCCGGCTTCGTCGTCGAAGATCCCGAGACTGTGCTGCTGGGGCGCGAAACGATCTATCGCAACGGCGCGCGCGTCGGATGGCTGTCGAGCGGTGGCTATGGCTATTCGGTCGGCAAGCCGATCGGCTACGGCTATGTTCGCAGCCCAGATGGCGTCGATCCGGCGTTCGTCCTCTCGGGCGACTACCAGCTGGAAATCGCGGGCGAGCGCCGGCCCGCGAGAGTCTCGCTCTCGCCGTTCTATGATCCAAAAGGCGCGCGCATTCGCGCCTAGCCGCCGCGGCTAGGCTTCGAGCCGCTGGTGCGCGGCGGCCGCCTCCCCGACATCGCGTGGCGCGCGATACGTCGAAATCGTCTCTTCGACAGCGTCGAGCGCGAGATCGAGATCGTGCTCCGAGATCACGAAAGGCGGCGCCAGCCGAACCACCGTGTGATGCGTCGCGGTCGTCAGCACGCCCTTGTCCAGCAAGCCCTCGCAGATTTCTCGCGCGCTCGCGTAGCGCGGATCTATGTCGACGCCGGCCCACAAGCCGCGCCCGCGTACTTCCTTGATCGCCGGGGCGCGCATCGCGTGCAGCCGCTGCAGCATGCGCGCGCCAAGCGCCGCGCTGCGTTCGACCAGCCGCTCGTCACGAAGGACGCGCAGCGCTTCGAGCCCGACCGCTGCGGCGAGGGCGTTGCCGCCGAAGGTCGAACCGTGCGAACCCGGGGTGAAGACATCCATGACTTCGCGCTTGGCGACAAAAGCAGAGACGGGCAGCACGCCGCCGCCGAGCGCTTTACCGAGCATGACGCCGTCGGGGACGATATTCTCGTGCTGGAAGGCGAACCAAGTTCCGCTGCGGCCGAGTCCGGATTGAATTTCATCCAGCAGCAGCAAGACGCCGCGTTCGTCGCACAACCGGCGCAGTCCGGCGAGCCAGCCGTCGGGCGGCACGATGACGCCCGCTTCGCCCTGGATCGGCTCGACGAGAATCGCCGCGGTGTCCGGCGTGACGGCGGCTTCGAACGCCGCAAGATCCCCAAAGCGCGCAGCGCGAAAGCCCGGCATGAAGGGGCCAAAGCCGTCCCGATACTCCTTTTCCGAAGAGAAGCTGATGATCGCTGTGGTGCGTCCATGAAAATTGCCGGCGGCGACGATGATCTCCGGATTGGCGATTCCCTTGACGCGATGGCCCCAGCGGCGCGCCGCCTTGATCGCGGTCTCCACCGCCTCCGCGCCGGTGTTCATCGGCAATGCGACATCGAGCCCAGTCGCTTTGCAGAGCTCTTCGAGAAAGGGGGCGAGCCTGTCGTTGTAAAAGGCGCGCGACGGAACGGCGAGCCGCTGCGCCTGCTCAGCGAGCTTTGCAAGAATTCGGGGATGCGCGTGACCGAGGCTGACGGCTGAATAGGCGCTCATCATGTCGATGTAGCGCCGGCCTTCCACATCCCACAGATACGCGCCCTGTCCGCGCGTGAGGACGACGGGCAGAGGATCGTAGTTTCTGGCGACGTGCGGGTTTCTGAACGCCGAGTTGTCCATATCCGAGAGCTTTTTGCGCGCATCGACATTACATAGATGCGTGCGAACATGTGCGTGTCTATTACATAGTAGATGCGACGGGCGGCGCCAGCCACGTAAGTCCGTGCCAACATCGGGAGTCGAAATGGAGGCGCGCGTTCCGCATTCCGATCTTGCCGCCGAAACTGCGGCTCTTCTCAACAGGCTCGGGGTTAGATCTCCAACCATCGAGCGCGGAACGCTGGCGACCCGCTCGCCGATCACCGGCGAGGTTATCGCACGCGTCGAGAACGTGGATTCTGCTGCTGTGCAAGAGGCTGTCGCGCGCGCCGAGGAGGCGTTTCGCATCTGGCGCAATGTGCCCGCGCCGCGCCGCGGCGAGTTCGTGCGCCTGCTCGGCGAGGAGTTGCGCGCCGCCAAGACCGAGCTGGCGCGTCTCGTCACGATCGAGGCAGGCAAGATCACCACGGAGGGTCTAGGCGAAGTTCAGGAGATGATCGACATCTGCGACTTCGCCGTGGGCCTCTCGCGCCAGCTTCACGGCTTGACCATCGCCACCGAGCGTCGCGGGCATCGGATGATGGAGACATGGCGACCACTCGGGGTTGTCGGCGTCATTACAAGCTTCAACTTTCCCGTCGCCGTCTGGGCCTGGAACGCGGCGCTCGCGCTCGTCTGCGGGAATTCGCTCGTCTGGAAGCCGTCGGAAAAAACTCCGCTGGTCGCGCTCGCGACGCAGGCGCTGCTCGAGCGCGCCGCCGCGCGTCTCGGCGAAGCGTCTCAAGGGCTTTCCAATCTCGTCATCGGGGGCCGCGAAATCGGCGAAGCGCTCGTGGAGGACGCGCGGGTCCAGCTCGTGTCCGCAACGGGCTCGACGGCGATGGGCCGCGCTGTCGCGCCCCGCCTGGCGCGTCGCTTCGCGAAATCGATTCTCGAGCTTGGCGGCAACAACGCCGCTGTCGTATGCGCTTCGGCGTCTCTCGATCTCGCCGTGCGGGCGATCGCCTTCGCGGCGATGGGCACGGCGGGTCAGCGATGCACGACGCTGCGCCGGTTGATCGTGCATGAAGAGGTCTACGACGAGCTTCTCGCACGGCTACGAAGCGCCTACGCTTCAGTATCCGTCGGCGATCCGCGCGAGGGCGCCTCGCTCGTCGGGCCGCTTATCGACGGAAGCGCCTATGCGGCGATGTCCGCCGCGCTCGACGAAGCGCGCGGCGCTGGAGGTGAAGTGCTCGGCGGAGAACGCGTGCTTGCTCGAGAATTTCCCGACGCCTTTTACGTCCGTCCGGCGCTTGCGGAGATGCCGGGCCAGACAGACGTCATGCGACGCGAGACCTTTGCGCCGATCCTCTATGTGGTGAAGTTTCGCAGCCTCGATGAAGCCATCCGGCTGAACAACGACGTCGCGCATGGCCTCGCCTCTTCGATTTTCACGTCGCGGCTGGATGAAGCCGAACGCTTCATGGCCGCCGACGGCTCGGACTGTGGCATCGTGAATGTGAACATTGGCCCATCCGGCGCCGAGATCGGCGGCGCCTTCGGCGGCGAGAAGGATACGGGCGGCGGTCGGGAAGCGGGATCCGACTGCTGGAAGTTCTACATGCGCCGCGCGACCAACACGATCAATTATTCGGGCGAACTGCCGTTGGCTCAGGGCGTGAAGTTCGATCTGGGGGCTTAGCGGAAGGCAACGCTAAGCTCATGATTTCACGCGCCAGCGACTTAGATATGGAACGAAAGTCGACCGGGTCAGAGCTGCGATGAACCAGTCTCCTGCTTCCGCTGCTTCCGCGAACGCCATTCGCGCAATGTTCGCGTCGGCCGTTTCGGACATGTATCAGGCCGAAGCGCCGCAATATGGCGCGATGAAAGCGCTCGTCACCGAGGCCAATCGGAAGACGCTCGCGAATGATCCCCGGCTCGAGCGCCGCCTTGCCGAGAGGGGCGAACTTGCGCTCCTTGATGTGGAGCGTCACGGCGCCATTCGCGTCGGAACTGCCGAGGAGCTTTCCACGCTGCGCCGACTCTTCGCCATCATGGGGATGGCGCCGGTCGGCTACTACGATCTGTCGGTCGCGGGCATTCCGGTGCATTCGACGGCGTTCCGACCGATCGGCGAAAGCGCGTTGCGCGCCAGCCCGTTTCGGATCTTCACATCGCTTCTCCGCTTGCAACTCATTCCTGACGCGGAAGCGCGCGAGGTCGCAACCAAGGTTCTCGCTCGCCGAGACATCTTTACGCCGCGCAGTCGGGAGTTGATCGATCATTTCGAGAAGCGCGGATTTGACGATGAAGAGGCGCGCGCATTCGTTATTGAAGCGATCGAAATATTCCGCTGGAGCGGCCAGGCGACGGTCTCGTCAGCCGTTTATCGAAGGCTCTACTCAGCGCATCCACTGCTCGCCGACATCGTTTGCTTCAAGGGGCCGCATATCAATCATCTCACCTTGCACGCGCTCGATATCGACGCCGTGCACCGCGCCCTGGCCTCCTGCGACATGAATCCCAAGGCCATCATCGAGGGGCCGCCGCGTCGTCGCTGCCCGATTCTTCTGCGCCAGACGAGTTTCAAAGCGCGCCCCGAGCCTGTCGAATTCACCGAGGAGGACAGCCGCCGCACAAGCGGCGCGCATACGGCCCGCTTCGGCGAGATTGAACAAAGAGGCGCCGCGCTGACCGCCAAGGGACGCGCGCTCTACGACAGGCTGCTCGCTGAAGCGCAGGGCGCGTGCCCTCTTGCCGTCGACGGCTCCAACGCTTTCGCCTTCAATGAGGAGCTGGCGCGGCGCTTCGCCGCCTTTCCCGACGATGATGAAAGTCTGCGAAGGGAGAAGCTCGCCTTCTTCCGCTATTCGGCCGATCCGCGCGCGAGGGCAGGGGAGTCTTCCTCCCATGCTTCGATGGACGATCTCCTGCGCTCCGGCGCGCTGCGCGCCGAACCGATCACTTACGAGGATTTCCTGCCGGTCAGCGCCGCGGGCATCTTTCGCTCGAATCTCGGCGAGCGAAGCGCGGAAGAACTCGTTGAGCGCGCCGATCGAAGCGCTTTCGAAGGTGCGCTTGGCGCGCCGGTGATCGATGAACTCGCGCTTTATGCAGACGCGCAGGCGCGCTCCCTGACGGCGAGCCTTGGCGCGCTTGGCCTCGCATGCGCAGCCTCTCTTCAGTCGGCAAAATCGGCTTAGGCGCCTATTGGCGCGGCGGTGATCAGCCATAACTGAGGAGTATCGCGCTCCCCTCTTTGGAGCGCCGCGGATTCGGAAGGCGCATGCGACCTATTCTCGTCACCGGCGCGCTTGGCCAGATCGGCGCCGAACTGACGCCGGCGTTACGCAAGGCATATGGCGCTGACCGCGTCATCGCCTCGGATCTCGCGCAGGCGCAGCCAGCCGAGGAGGGCTACGAGCGTCTCGACTGCACGCAAGCTGAAGCGGTCGCCGATCTGATCGCGCGACGCGACGTCGGCGTCATCTACCACTTGGCGGCGCTCCTCTCGGCGGTGGCCGAGGACAGGCCGCAGGACGCGTGGGACGTCAATATGAGCGGGCTCTACAATGTGCTGGAGGCCGCCCGCCGCTTTGGCTGCAAGGTGTTTTTTCCTAGTTCTATTGCGGCTTTCGGCCCCTCGACGCCGCGCCGTCGCACGCCTCAGGAGGCAATCCAGAGGCCGACGACCATTTACGGCGTCACCAAAGTCGCCGGCGAACTGCTTTGCGATTATTACGCAAACCGCTTTGGCGTGGACGCGCGCGGTTTGCGCCTGCCCGGCCTCGTCTCCTGGGCCGCGCCCCCAGGCGGCGGCACGACCGATTATGCCGTCGAGATGTTTCACGCCGCCGTCCGACGCGAGCGCTATTCATGCTTTCTCGGCCCCGAGACGCGCCTCGACATGATGTATATGCCGGACGCGATAGCCGCCATTATCGAACTCATGGAGGCCGATCCCCGACGGCTGCGATACCGCAATGCCTATAACGTCTCGGCGATGAGCGTCACGCCGCGCGAGATCGCCGCGGAGATTCGCAAACATGCGCCGTCGTTCGCCGTGGAGTATCGCATCGATCCGAAGCGTCAGGCGATCGCCGATTCCTGGCCGCAATCGCTCGAGTCCGGCGCCGCGCGGGCTGACTGGGATTTCAACCCACGCTTCGATCTTGCCGCCATGACCCGCGACATGCTCGCGCGACTTGGCGCGGCGAGAGGTTCGTTTGACGATCCGATTTCCAGTGAGGTCCCCAATGCCAACGCAAGGTTTGGCTAAGGCGCTCGCGTCGCAGCTCGACGAGCTGTCGCGCGCCGGTCTGCTCAAAGGCGGTGAAAGTGTTCTCTACGGCGTCGTTCCTCCCCGCGATGGATACGGTCCGCGCTATCTCATCGAAGGTGAGGGCGAAAGGCCGTTTCTGCGCATGAACGCTAACAATTATCTTGGCATGTCGTTGCGCAAGGAGGTGATCGCCGCGGAGGAAGAGACGGCCGCGAAATTTGGCGCCGGTCCAGGCGCCGTGCGCTTTATCAGCGGCACGTGGGCGTCGCATGTCGCGCTGGAGCGTCGGCTGGCCGCCTTTCATTCGCGCGCCGCCGCGATCATCTTTTCGTCCGCCTATGCGGCGATGATGGGCCTCATTCCGCAGCTCGTCAGCAAGAAGACCGCCGTCATCAGCGACGAACTCAACCACAACTGCATCATCAACGCGATCTCGCTCGCGGCGCCAGCCGAGAAGCGGATCTATAAGCATCTCGATATCGGCGAACTCGAACGATGTCTCGACGAATCGGCGAAATCATGCAACCGCGCAATCATCGTGACCGACGGCGTGTTCAGCATGCGTGGCGATCATGCGCCGCTCGACCGCATCATGAAGCTGGCGCGCAGCCGAGACAGCGCCTTTGCCGAAGGGGCGATCGTCGTCGTCGACGATTCGCATGGCGTCGGCGCCCTCGGCGCGACCGGGCGCGGCGCGGAGGAATACACGAGGTCGGCGCCGGTCGACATTCTGGTCGCGACGCTCGGCAAGGCTTTTGGCGTCAACGGGGGTTATGTGGTGGGCGACGAAATCTTCATCCGCTACCTGCGCGAGCGCTCGCCGCTCTACGTCTACTCCAATCCGATTACGCCGGCCGAAGCCGCCGCGGCGCACAAGGCGATCGACGTTCTGGACAGTCCCGAAGGCCTGTCCCTGCTCGATCACCTGCGCGACATGACCGCGCGCTTCAAGGCCGGTCTTATCAGGCTAGGCTACGAGACCTTGCCCGGGGAGCATCCGGTCGTGCCGCTCGTCACGCGCGACGGCGATCGCACCATGGCGCTGGTCGCGCATCTGCGGCGTCGGGGCGTCCTCGTCACGGGTCTGACCTATCCGGTCGTGCCGAGAGGCGACGAGGAGATCCGCTTCCAGATCAGCGCCGATCACACGGCCGCGGACATCGACGCAGCCCTGGCGGCGCTGGCCGAGATGGCGAAGTCGAACGCTCCGGCCGCCGCGGCGGGCAAGTAGACCTTAGCGCGCTATTTCTACGCTTGCGGCGCCGCCTGCCGAGCGGGCGAGAGTCGAGGACAGGAACATGGACAGCGCGCGTTACCACAAGGCGAGCATCGGCAACCGCTTGCTTCAACCGGAAACGCTGATGCTGGGCTACGGCTACGATCCGGCGCTCTCCGAAGGCTCCGTTAAGCCGCCGGTATTTCTGACCTCGACTTTCGTTTTTCGAACGGCGGAGGACGGGCGCGACTTCTTCGACTATATGGCCGGCCGTCGCGCGCCGCCGGAAGGCGAAGAAACCGGTCTCGTCTATTCGCGCTTCAACCATCCCAATCTCGAGATCGTCGAGGATCGACTCGCCATCTACGAGCACGCCGAGTGCGGACTCGTCTTTTCTTCGGGCATGTCAGCCATCGTCACGACGATTCTCGCCTTCGCGCGGCCTGGTGAAACAATTCTGCGCAGCCGCCCGCTTTATGGCGGCACGGAAGTTCTCATCGACAAGACCCTGGCGCCGTTCGGCCTGACAGGCGTCGGCTTCACTGACGGGCTCGACGAAGCGAACATCCGCGCCGCAGCCGCGCGCGCGATGGCAATCGGACGCATCGCGATGATCTTCATCGAGACGCCGTCCAATCCGATGAACAGCCTCGTGGACATCGCGCTCGTGCGGCGAATCGGCGAGGAGATTGCCGAAAAGCAGGGCGCAAGGCCGGTCATCTGCTGCGACAACACGCTGCTCGGCCCCGTGTTTCAGTCGCCGCTGCGGCATGGCGCCGATCTGTCGCTTTACTCGCTGACGAAATATGTCGGCGGCCACAGCGACCTGATCGGCGGCGCGGTCATCGGCTCTTGCGCGCATCTCAAGACGATTCGCGCGATGCGTAGCGCGATTGGCACGCAGCTCGATCCGCATTCCTGCTGGATGCTCGGCCGCTCGCTCGAGACCTTGTCATTGCGCATGAACCGCGCGGCGGAAAACGCGGCGATCGTCGCGAATTTTCTGGCGCGCCACCCCAAGGTCGCCTGCGTTCACTACCCGCCGCTGCTTCCGGCCGATCACCCCCAGCGGCTGTTGATGGAGCGCCAGTCGAGTTCCGCCGGCTCCACCTTCTCCTTCGACGTCGTCGGCGGACAGGCCGAAGCCTTCGCCTATCTTAACCGGCTGCAGATCTTCAAGCTCGCGGTCAGCCTCGGCGGCACCGAATCCCTGATCTGTCATCCGGCGACGACGGTGCACTCGGGGCTCAGCGAAGAGGCCCGCCGCGAAATCGGCATTGCGCCTGCCCTCGTTCGCGCGTCGATCGGCATCGAACATCCGGACGATCTCGTCGCCGACCTCACGCAGGCCTTCGCTTAAACGAGTCGTTAACCGTGGCCGACTCGCTAGCCGAGACTGCGCGCTAGGGCCTGTTAATCGCGCGCCGCAGACATATCTATTGATGGCCTGTTTAGATGCGAAATCGAGCAGAGACTGAGCAATGAGAGCAGCTAAGGAAGTGCGAGACGACCGAACGGTTCTGAGCATCCAGGAGGATCGCATCGATGCGCACAACTCCGGCGAACTCAAGGATCTGGTGTTGAAGACGCTCGAGAGCGGCGCTCGAAACGTGGTGATTGATCTCGCGAGAGTCCAATTCATCGACAGCTCAGGGCTCGGGGCTCTGCTCTCCGGCTACAAAAATGCGAGTTTGCGCTCGAGCGGATTCGCCTTGGCGGGACTTCAGCCGCGCGTCAGATCGATGTTCGAACTCACAAGGCTGCATCGGGTTTTCGACATCTATCCGAGCCTGCAACTCGCCTTGAGCGCCTGAACAGAGCGCGTGAATCGAGGATGTACGGTGATCGAAATGTGCGAGACGATCGTCAATCTGGACATCGTCGTTCCCAATGAGACGAGATATCTGCGTCTCGTCGGCGGGATCGCCGAACAACTCGCGAAGGAGTTGGACATTCAGGAGGATCAACGCGAAACGCTTGCCTTCCACCTCAATCTTGCGCTGACCGAGGCCGTCGCCAATGCGATCCAATACAGTTCAGCGGCGCACGCGAAAGACACTGTTCGGATCTGTCTTTCGGTCGAAGACGCCTATCTCTCGGTTCGGGTTTTTGACCATGGCAGAGGCTTTGATTTCGCCGCCGTGCCCTCGCCTGACTTTGACGAACTTCGTGAACGCGGCCGCGGCATTTTCTTCATCCGCTCTGTGATGGACTCTGTCCAATATCGCAAAACGGACTCGGGCAATGTGCTCGAAATGCGCAAGAAGATCGCTTAGACGGTTGGCCCCCGTGCTCCGCTCAACCGACACACTGACGCCTCAAGCGCCCCCCGCTCTCGACTGGGACGCTGTCGTGCAGAGGTTTCTCCGCAGCGCCCGCCGCCGCCTGCCGCTTAGACGGTCCGACCCGACGCAGGCGCTGCCGAAATCCTACCGCTATCTCGTGGCGCCTCGACGCGCCGCGCGTGATCTCGCGCTGATTGCGGCGAACGATGATGCGCGCGAGATTGTCGAATTGCGCCCGCTTCGCGTCTCTGGCGGCGCCAAGCCAGGTTACGAAGTTCGCCTAATCGGCCAGAAGGAGCGCGCGCTCGACGAACTGTTGCCTATACTGCAGAACCTCGGACTGCGCGTCGCGGACCAGATTTCGTTCAAGTTGAATCTAAGCGTCGGACCGCGTTTCATCCGAAGCTTTACCGTTGAGCCTTCGGTTTCGGGCGGCCCGAGCATGGCGCGGTCTCGCGCTCGTCTATTGGAGGCGCTCGAAGCCGTGCTTGCAGCGCAGGTTGAAAGCGATCCCTTGAACGGCCTGGTTCTGATCACTCAACTGGACTGGAGACAGATCGATCTCTTTCGTGCCTATTGCAGCTACTATCAGCAGCTCGGGTTAAGGATCGAGCGCAGCCGGATCTATCGGGCGCTCTTACGCAGTCCAGCAGCCGTCGACCTTCTCTATCGCTATTTCGAGGCGCGGTTCACGCCGGATCGAGACGGGCGGGATTCTTTTCAGATCGAACTGGAATCTCTCACGCCCGTCAGGGCGCAACTCGTCGACGTTCTGGACAAGGTCGAGGACGCAGGCGACGATAGAATCCTGCGCAATCTTTTCAACCTCATCGATGCGACCGTCAGGACGAATTTCTATTTTTCCAGTGAGCGATCGCGTGACGTCATCGCCCTGAAGATCAGCAGTCTCGGCGTATTCAACATGCCGCCTCCAAAGCCGATGGCGGAGATCTACGTTCACTCGCTCTCCATGGAAGGCGTGCATCTTCGCGGCGCAAAGGTTGCGCGTGGCGGCATCCGCTGGTCCGACAGGCCGGAGGACTTCCGCAGCGAAATACTCGCGTTGATGCAAACCCAGATGATCAAGAACGCTCTCATTGTGCCGCAAGGCGCCAAGGGCGGCTTTGTTCTGAAGACTCGCTCCGCAGACGCTGCGCAGAGACAGCGCCTTGGCAAGGACGCCTACACGCAATTCCTGCGGGGGCTGCTCGATCTCACGGACAATCTCAAGGACGGCAAGATCGTTCGGCCGCCGGAGCTGGTCATCTATGACGACGCTGATCCCTATCTCGTCGTCGCCGCGGACAAGGGCACCGCCACCTGGGCGGACGTCGCTAACGAGATTTCGCAGTCTTACGACTTCTGGCTCGGCGACGCCTTCGCCAGCGGCGGCGCGCATGGATATCATCACAAACGTCTGGGGATCACCGCGCGCGGCGCATGGGTGTGCGTCAGACGGCATTTTCGCGAGCTTGGCCGCAACGTGGATGCGGAGCCGATCACCGTTGTGGGGGTCGGCTCAATGGATGGCGACGTCTTCGGCAACGGCATGTTGCAGACGCCAAACATTCTTTTGCGAGCCGCGTTCGACGGTCATTACATATTCCTGGATCCGAACCCGGATCCGCTCGTTTCCTTCGCCGAACGCCGCCGCTTGTTTGAGCTGCCGCAGTCGACGTGGCGCGACTATAATTCGGCGCTGCTCTCCAACGGCGGCGGCGTCTATCGGCGCGACGCGAAGGACGTTCCGCTCAGCCCGGAAGTGCGCGAGTGGCTCGGCGTGCGCCACAGCGCCGTCGATGGCGAATCTCTGGTGCGCTGGCTGCTGACGGCGCCCGTCGATCTGCTGTGGATGGGCGGCGTCGGCACTTACGTGAAGGCGAGCTCCGAAACCAACGAGAGCGTCGGGGATCGCGTCAACGACGGCGCGCGGGTCGATGCGCTGCAGCTGCGCGCCAAGGTCGTTGGCGAGGGCGCAAATCTCGCCTTTACGCAACGCGCCCGCATTGAATACGCCCTGCGAGGCGGCCGCATCAATACGGACGCGGTCGATAATTCCGCCGGGGTCGATCTCTCGGATCACGAAGTCAATTTGAAGACTCTGCTCCGCGCGCCGGGGGAAGAGAGCGCTCGGAAAGTTAAGGATCTCCATGGCCTGCTCGAGTCGCTGACGACGGATGTCTGCGCTTCTGTATTGCAGGACAATGATCGACAGAGTCTCTGCCTGTCGTTGGATCAGGCGCGCTGCCGAATCCAACTCGACCCTTTTATGGATCTTGCGGAGCAACTCGAGAACGCCGGCTATATCAACCCGGTCGCCGAAGCCTTTCCGACGCGACGGGACGTATCGGCGCGCGAGACGAAGGAACTGACCCGGCCGGAACTCGCGGTGCTCATGGCGAGTTCCAAGTTGGCGTTGAAGCAGCGACTGCTCGAAGATGAGACGTTTCTGCAGGGATCATGGTCGTATGAATTCCTGGCGAGCTATTTCCCGGAATCTGTGCGCTCGCAGTTTCCGGAACGAATCAGAAGCCATTCGCTCGCGCGCGAAATCGCGGTGACCGTGATCTGCAACAAGGTGATCGATCAGTCGGGCGTATGCTTCCTGCTGTTTGGCGAGGGACTGATCCCGACGCTGCTCAGCTACGCCGTCAAGCTCTATCTCTCCTTCGATCGGATATTCGCAGGCGACCGATGGCGCGAAGCTTTCGAAGCGCGAAATGAGCTGGACGCCGCGCGCCACTACAGCCTGCTTCTCCAGCTCGAAGACGCTCTCGCCTATATGTGCCGATGGGCGATGCGACGCGGGCGCCGGCTGAGCCCGAGCGACGAAGCGATCGGACGGTGGCGCGCCGATCTACACGCCTTTCGTGAGCGCGTAGGCGCCGCCGAGCCGACCGGCGCGCCATCGCTGGGGGAACCCTATTTCGACCGCGTGGGCGACTTTCCCTTCCTTGTCGCGCTTACGCGCGACTCCGGCGAGGACATGCAGGTCGCCGGCGCCTATTTTGATCGGGCGGCCAATCTTTTCGGCTTGCCGAAGCTTGTGGCTATCCTCGCCGGCGTGAAGCCGAGAGATCGCTGGGAGCAGCAGTTGCTCGCGGCGCTCGACTCGCGAATGCGAGATGTCTCGGCGCGCATCGCGTCCTTGCAGTTGCAAAATGGCATCGGCGACGCGCGGGCGTTATTCCGCAATGTCGGACTGGAGTTTCGTGTCGCCGGGCTTGAGCGCATGGCGTTCAAACTCGAGGCTTCGCTGTTCACGACGCTGACGCCGGTCGCGGCTTTTGTGGCGGAGCTGAGCGCCCTCGTCGACGCATGCGACGCCGCTTACCGCAGCCGCTCGGCGGAGGCATCCGACGGCGGTCGAAAGAGCGTCCGCGCGTCTTCCAAGGCTGGAGGTTCGTAGCGGGATGGAAACGCTTACGGCCGACCGCGCCATTCTCGACGCTTTCGACGAGGCGCTATGCATTCTCGAGCCCTCGGGCGCTCTGCGGTCGATGAATCGAGCCGCGGAGCGTCTTACAGGCTATCCCGAATGCGAGCTTCGCGGGCAGCCCTTCTTTTCCCGCATCCTCGCGACTGGGGCCGACGATTGCGAGCCTCTGTCGCCCGCACGGCCCACGCGCGAGCTGCTTTCGCTGCGCGTGCGGCGCAAAGACATGACGACGCTGGACGTTCGCTGCGAGGTCGACCCGCTTTCCGGCGACCGGGACGGCGGCTCGCTGATCAAGCTTCGCCCGATCGACGCGGCGAGCCAGGCGGTCGCGCTCGACGACATCAAGCAGAAGCTCGGAACGATCTTCGGCGGCATGGTCGACGGCCTCGTGGTGATCAATGAGATCGGCGACATATTGCTCTTCAGCCGAGGCGCGGAGAAGCTGTTCGGCTATTCGGCGGAAGAAGCGCTCGGCAGAAACGTCAAGATGCTGATGCCCTCGCCCTATCGCGAGGCGCATGACGGCTATCTCGCCGCCTATAGAAAGACCGGCGTCAAAAAGATCATCGGCGTCGGCCGGGAGGTGGTCGGGCGGCGAAAGAACGGCGCGACCTTCCCGATGTATCTCTCGATCGGCGAAATCCGACTCGAAGGCGTGCGCTACTTCGTCGGCGTCACCCACGACATGACGCGCCTCAAGCGCGCCGAAGACCGTTTGGTGACGCTCTCCGCCGCCGTCGAACAAAGTCCGATCGCAGTGATGATCACCAACAAGGATGGCGAAATTGAATATGTGAACAGCCGTTTCGCCAGCCTCACCGGCTATCCGCCGCATGAGCTGATCGGCCAGAACCCGCGAATGCTTCAGTCGAAGCGCACCGAGGGCGATCAATATCGGCGGCTCTGGGAGAGCATCAGCGCCGGCGTCGAATGGCGCGGGCAGATCCAGGACAAGCGCAAGGACGGCACGCTCTACTGGGCGTCCGAAATCATCCGCCCGCTGCGCGACGCGAAGGGCGAGATCACCCATTATCTCGCCATTCAGCAGGACATCACCGAACAGAAGCGCGACAAGGAGGCGCTGTTCGAGAGCGAGCAGCGGTTCCGGCAGATCGCCGACATGGCCGGCGACTGGCTGTGGGAGCAGGATCAGGACGGCCGCTACACCTACAGCAGCAGCGCCGTCGAAGACGTTCTCGGCATGGCGCCCGAGGAGGTTCTCGGCAAGACCTATTCCGATCTCTTCGCCGCGGAGGACTCGAACGACGCCGCCGCGGCGCAGAAGCATGCGGCGCTCCGCCGGGCTTTTCACCGCGTCGTCAATCACTATCGCCACAAGAGCGGCGGCGACGTCTTCACCGAGTCGACCGGGGCGCCGATCTTCGACGAAGGCGGCCGGCTGATCAAATGGCGCGGCGTCGATCACGACATCACCGCGCGCAAAAAATTCGAGGACGCGCTGCGCGTGCGCAACCGCGCGATCGAATCGGTGCCGATCGGCATCGCCGTCTGGGACGCGCAGGCGCCGGGCGTTCCCAACATCTACGTCAATCCGGCGCTGAGCCGCATCACCGGCTTCACGCGCGAGGAGCTGCTCGGCCACAGCCTGCATCTCCTGCGCGGGCCGGAGACGGACCCCGCGGCGCTCGAAGAGATCCGCAACGCCATCCTGCGCCGCCAGAGCTGCCAGATCACGGTGAAATTCTACCGCAAGGACGGCTCCGCCTTCTGGGACGAACTCTCGATCTCGCCGGTCGCCAATGAGACGGGGCGCATCACCCATTTCGTCAGCGTCCACGCCGACATTTCCGACCGCCGCCGGATCGAAGAGAGCCGGCACGAGCTCGAAATCGCCAAGCACATCCAGCTGTCGCTGCTGCCGAACGCGCCGCTGCGCACGCCGCACATGGAGATCGCCGGCATCTGCGTGCCCGCCTCGCATGTCGGCGGCGACTATTTCGACTATTTCGAAAACGCCGGCGTCATCGACATCGTCATCGCCGACGTTTCCGGCCACAGCGTCGGCGCCGCGCTGATCATGACCGAAGTGCGCAGCACGCTGCGCGCCGAGACGCGCAAGGCGACCAACGCGTTGAGCGGCCCGGCGGAGCTGCTGCGCGACCTCAACGACCTGCTGCACGAGGACCTCTTCGCCGCCGACCTCTTCATCACCATGTTCTACTGCCGCTTCCTGCCGTGGACGCGCACGCTGCAATACGCCAACGCCGGACAGAATCCGCCGCTGCTGCTGCGCGCGGGGAGCGCGATGTGCGCGCAGCTCGACGCCGACGGACTCGTGCTCGGCGTGATGCGCGCCGTCGATTTCAAGGAGGGGAGCGTCGAACTCGCCGCCGGCGACAAGCTGCTGTTCTACACCGACGGAATCACCGAGGCGCAAAACCGCCAGGGCGAGTTCTTCGGGCTCGAACGCCTGTCCACATCCTTCATGCAGCATCGCCGCCTCTCGCCGCGAGACCTCATCGAGGCGGTGCTCGCCGACGTGCGCGCCTTCCGCGGCGAGGCGCCGGCGTCCGACGACGTCGCCATGGTGGTGGCGGAAGTGTGCTGAGAGGGGAGCGCACGCGCGCATGGGCGGCGTTGGGCGCGCGAAAATGTTCCGCGGCCGTGCGGCGCGCGGGGGCGAGCGGTCCGGGACGCCCCGGCCGTCGCTGGCCGCAGCGCTAAGAAATGTCTTCGACTGCCGGTTTCTCCCGGACACGGATCGCGTCGTCTCGCCGCCTCCGGGCTGAGGGAGCCGCTCCCCATCGTTCGGGTAACCGACGCCTGCGCCATCCTCGGATATTGTGGTCCGGGCTTTCAAAGCCTGCACATGAGTTTCGTCTGAGCCTTGCGGCTCATCGAAGGGCTCATGCGTCTCCGCGCAAAGGAGAGAAGCCCAGACCGGCGACGCGCCGCCGGATCAGGGAACGAGGGTCGTTCGTCCCGCCGGATCCGTCCTTCGCCGGCGCCGCTCGACCCTGAGCCGCGCCCTCGCTTGACGAAGGCGAGCGGAGGATAGGAATTTATTCATAGATGTCAAGAGGGCGCGGGAAGCACGTGTCGACTTCCACGACACATTCGTCGACCCTATTCTCCGAGGGAAACCCGATTTCCTTAGTAGGTCGCAGCCTCATGACAAAGCCCCCTATTTCGTACCACGACACGGTCGAAATAATTGATCCCGAAGACGACCCGATAAATGGCCCGTCTTGCGGCAGCAAGGCTGCGGAATTTTATGCGAATTTGGGAAAAACAATGACGCTTTGGGCGCGTGTTGAGCGTTCAGTTTTTGATCTCTTCGTATTTGGAATGATGGCAGATCGGCAGAAATGTTCTTTTCTATTTTATCGATATCAGTCCATAAATGACAAACTGGATATTACAAATATTATTCTCAAAATGGCTCTTGAAGAAGATTGGTACATTAGATGGAGTGAAATATATAAAGCTCTAAATGGGAGATTGAATTTCAGAAATAGTCTTGCTCACAACCCGATTTTCAAAGACTTGGCTCTTTCTCCTTATAGAGATTCCCACTTTGTATACTACTCTGCAACAGAGTCGAGGAAGCCGGCGACGAAGGGACGATACTACATAGCACTAGAAGACATTAAGGCTCATAACGAATGGCTGATATCAATTATCAGTAATATGGAATCCTTCGGGATTCCCGCTAACGCTAGGAGGCAGTCGACCGAAACCCCTCTACAAGAGGAGTTTCTGCCGCCCTCACCATTCAAACCATCACAGGTTCAGCGATCCGGGAGTGCTTCAAAAACGCCACGCGACTAGCAATGCTCTCCCGGCTGATTGCAATCGCAGACGTTCAGATCGACATTGCTAGGGACGCGACGACGTCGCAGTCCAGTAATTGCCGCGATCTTTTGGACCGGCTCGCAATATTGCCGCCAGGCCGAAGGCCTGATCGGGAATCCAGAGCAAATTCGCGAATGATTGGCTTTTCTGGATCCCGATCGCGCGCTGCGCGCGCGTCGGGAACGGCGCCCGGGTCAATTCCACCAGCGCGCGCCTTGGGAAGGACAGGACTACGCCATGCAGCGTGCGGGGGAGCGCGTCTCAATGGTCAGTGTCATTCCCGGCAGGCCGAAGGCTGATCGGGAATCCAGAGTGGTTTCGCGAATGATCGGCATTTCTGGATTCCCGATCGCGCGCTGCGCGCGCGTCGGGAATGACATCGAGGCATGTGCCCAAACGCGCGCGACGGGAATGACACTACTTAGCGGCGCGTGGGAAATGACAGCTTTGCTCGCATGTTTCCAAACGACAGCGAGGCTTTCGCTGTCCTCTTGACGCGGCGCTTGCGCAGCCAATTTCACCCTCATGCGCCCAGCGGTAGCGAGGGTAAGACAATGGCCACTTATCGTGTTCGCGAAGTCAAATTCCTCGAGACCGAGGGCGGCCACGTCAAGCTGAAGCCGCTGCGCGAATATGAGCGCGAAGCGTCGGACGCGGCGAGCGTCATCGCCGAGGTCAGCCGCTTCTTCGAGATGGAGCTCTCCAGCCCCAAGGCGCTCGACGTCGTCGATTTCGACGAGGTGATCATCCTCGATGAAAAGGGCGCGGTCGTCGCCCGCTTCGGCGTGGCCGACTTCTGGGAGCAGGAGTGGAACGCCGTCGCCGCGAGAACAGGCGCCGAAAAAGTCGACAGACTTTCTCGCTGAGAAGCTGCAACGAGTTTTGCGCCGAGCGTATTGCCGAGAGTCGAACGCCTGATCGAGAATTGCGCGCATATTCGCGAATGACCGGCTTTTCCGGTTTCCCGATCGCGCGCAACGCGCGCGTCGGGAAGGGCGCCGGGGGTAATCCCGAGAGCGCGCGTCGCGATCGATCCATCCAAATGCGGCGCGATCTAGGATTCGCCGCGAAACGCTCTCTCGACCGCGGCGATGTCGATCTTCACCATGCCGAGCATCGCCTGAAAGGCGCGCCCCGCGGCGGCGCGATCTTCATCCATGAACATGCGCGGCAGCGCTTCCGGCACGATCTGCCAGCGCACGCCATAGCGGTCTTTGAGCCAACTGCATTGGATCGGCGTTCCGCCGCCCGCGAGCAGCTTCTCCCAAAGCGCGTCGGTCTCGCGCTGGTCCTTGGTCATCACAGAGATCGAAAAGTTTTCATTATGAATCGTCTCGCGGCCCATGTTCAGACCCTGATAGGGCGTCCCGGCGAGGGTGAAGGAGACGAGCAGGGCGGGTCCTTCCGGCTCGCGGCGGAAGGTGCCTTCGAAGACCGAATCCGGAATGACAGAGACATAGAAGCGCGCCGCTTCCTCCGCCTGATCCTTGAAGGCGATGCAGGTTCTGACTTTGGAATTCATGGCTGCTCCTTGCTTCGTGTCTGGCATTTCTAAAGGCGGTTAGGTTTCCTCATCCTAAAGGAGCGCCCGAAGGGCGCGTCTCGAAGGACGAGGAAACCTTCATGCGCCGGTTCTGCAACGCGCCCTCGTGCTTCGAGACGCCGGCCTGAGATCGGGCCGGCTCCTCAGCATGAGGGCGAGGGGGGCTGCGACGGCTCCTGGGCATGAGGGCGTGGGCGCTGCGACGGCTCCTCAGCATCAGGGTGAGGGAGGCGGAACTTTCGGAGTCATGGCTGCTCCTTGGCGGTTGTCATTCCCGACGCGCGCCTGCGCGCGATCGGGAATCCAGAGCTTCACCCGCCTTCGTAACTCTGGATTCCCGATCAGGTCTGCGGCCTGTCAGGGAAGAAGTGCCGCGATTTGTGCGCCCCGAACGAAGACTGGACAATCTTCATAAACGTTGATATCAACATATCAACGCCATGTCAAAGAAGCTGCCGATCGAGGTCGTTCATGAGGTCCGCGACGCCTGTCTCTGCCTTGCCACGCAACGCGCCGCGCGCAGGCTCGCGCGACGATTCGATCGGGGCTTCGCGCCGCTCGGACTCACCAACGGGCAGTTCTCGCTGATGATGTCGCTCAACGCGCCGCAGCCGCCGACGTTGGGGCGGCTCGCCGAGGCGCTCGCCATGGATCGCACGACGCTCACCGCGGCGCTGAAATCCCTGGAGCGGCGCGGGCTCGTCGAAACGCGACTCGACGAGAAGGACCGCCGCGCGCGCAGGCTGTTCCTGACGGCGGCGGGGCGCGATCTGCTCGCCGCCGCGCTGCCGATCTGGCGGCGCGAACATGCCGCGCTCGACGCGCAAATGTCGCACAGCGACGGACAAAGGCTGCGCAAGGCGCTGCGCACATTAGGGGCTGAAACGCACACAGCAGGAAAGGACGTCAAAGCATGAACGCCAATGTCGAAAAAAAACCGCCATGCATGCGGTCGATCACGCCGCATCTCATCTGCGCCGGCGCCGCCGACGCGATCGAGTTCTACAAAAAGGCGTTCGGCGCCGAAGAGACGATGCGGATGCCGGGGCCCGACGGGCGGCTGATGCATGCGGCGGTGAAGATCGGCGACTCCATGCTGATGCTCGTCGACGAAATGCCGGAATGGGGCGCGCTGGGGCCGAAGGCGCTCAACGGCTCGCCGGTCACGATCCATCTCATGGTCGACAATGTCGACGAGGTTTACGCGCGCGCGGTCGCCGCCGGCGCGGCGGCGAAAATGCCGGTCGCCGACATGTTCTGGGGCGACCGCTATGGCAAGGTGGTCGACCCCTTCGGCCATGAATGGTCGATCGCGACGCATGTGCGCGACATGACCCCGGAGGAAATGCTGGAGGCGGGGCGCGAGGCGATGGCGAAGGGCTGCGCCGAGGCGACGGCCTGATAAAGGAAAGCGGGCCGGAATGCCGGCCCGCTTCTTCTTGCTTATTTCAGCGCCGAAAGATCAGCCCCGAAATTGATGTGATAGGGCTGCCCGGCGATGACGAGCGCCGGCACCGACTTCACCCCGGCGCGCTCCGCCTCGGCGATGCGGTTCTTGCTCTCGCCCAGATGGACGATCTCGACGTCGAATTTCTTCGGGTCGAGGCTGTCGGCAAGCTTGCGCTCGGCGTCGACGCAGACCGGACATCCGGCGTGGTAAAAAATCGCTTTCTCTGACATAGTGAGGCTCCTTCTTCGTGCTGCGAAGCGGGACAGGGGCGGTTCGCTGCGCCAACTCGGCGGACCGTCCCTTCATTTGACGCCCGAGGGCGCCGGTTCTGCGGCCCTGCCGGACCGCGTCTCTCTCGCGACCGCGCCTGGCGCCGGGCCGCAAGAAAACTGTCGCCAAAGCTCATCTGAGTCCTGCGCCGCTTCGTGATCGGCGCAATCGAGCCGCAACGCCTCAGCGCCGAAGGCGGCGTCGACGAGGGCGCAGTGGTGCGGGGCCGCGGCGTCGTCATGGGCGTAGGGCCGGAAATGCCGGCAGGCGACGCACATGCGCTGCGGGGCGATCGCGCCTTCGCGCTGCAGGTTGCGAATCAGCTTGATGACGAGCGCCAGGAGCTGCGCCTGTTCGCCCGTCTCGAGCGCCGCCAGCGCGCGCTCTGTCGCGCCGACGCGCGCTTCGACGCTCTCCGCCAGCGCGCGGCCCGGCGCCGTCGCGCGCGCGGTCGTGGCGCGGGCGTCCTGCGCCTCCGCGCGCCGCTCGGCGAATCCCTTGCGCTCCAGCGCCGCGATCGAATCGGTCGCCGTCGGCTGGCTGACGCCGATCGCCGCCGCCACCGCGCCGACCCGCGCGCCGCCGCGGCGGGTGAGAAAGCTCAAAATCTGCGCCTGCGTCGGATTGAGCGGCGTTTGCGCCAGCGCCTCCCATTGGTCGGCGCGCAGCGCCGCCCCGAGGCGTTCGAGGCCGTCGCGCAATTTGCGGGCGAGGGTGGGCGGCTGCGTCATGCACAGCAATATATAGGACTACTATATATTTGCAAGAGCGTCACGCTTTCGGCCGGCGCGGCGGCGATCGATCTAGATTCCGGCGCCGTGATCGAAGAGTTCGATCCGCGCTTTCGCCTGGGTGATGTTGCTGCCTGGCGGCACGCTGTGCGTGAGCCAGACATTGCCGCCGATGGTCGATCCCCGGCCGATGGTGATGCGCCCGAGCACCGTCGCGCCGGCGTAGATCACCACGTCGTCTTCGAGGATCGGGTGTCGCGGCTTGCCCTTCTCGAGGGCGCCGTTTTCGTCGATGTCGAATCGCTTCGCGCCGAGAGTCACTGCTTGATAAAGCCGCACATTTTTGCCGATCCGCGCCGTTTCGCCGATGACGACGCCGGTGCCGTGGTCGATGAAGAAGCCCTGGTCGATCTCGGCGCCCGGATGAATGTCGATGCCGGTTTGCGAGTGGGCGATTTCCGCGATGATGCGCGCGAGCATCGGAACGCCCAGCAGATACAGCTCATGCGCGAGCCGATGTTTGATCAGGGCGGAGACGCCGGGATAGCAGAAGATGATTTCATCGAGACTCTTGGCGGCCGGATCGCCGGCGTAAGCCGCGCGAATATCGGCGTCGAGCAGAAGGCGCACGCAGGGAATCGCGCGGGCGAAGGCGTCGACGACGTCTTTAGGGCGTCGTTCGTCCTGCGGCGCGCCGCTGGACATCAGCGCGAATTCGCGCCGGACCTGTTCGCGCAGGCCGGCAAGGCAGGTTTTCAGCGTCGATACGATGAACTCGTCCGTGCTGTCGGAGGGCAGTTCGGGCGGTCCGTAGTGCCGCGGGTAAAGGACCGCGGTGATCCCATCGACGATCGACGCCATCACGAATTTTGACGGCAGCTGCGGAGGCGCTCCGACGCCATAACGCTGCGTCTGCGCAGCCCGACGCAGCGCGCTCAATCCGGAGACGATCGCGTCGATGTCATGGTCCTTCGAGAGAGTCTCAAGCAGCATTGTCAATCGCTTTCAAAGTCAGGGAGAGGCGCCGAACCCTAACTTGACCATAAAACAGGTATAGTCTATCGACAAGGTATAGTTTTCCAGTCGCGACGTCCGTAGGCCTAGCCTCGGGCGGAGCAATCTTGCTGAGGGGATAAGCATTTATGACCGCAGAACCCGAAGTTCGCCGGACATTGAGCGAGTCGGCGGCCCGCCAGCTCGCGAACGCGACGAAGACGCGCCCACAATGGTCCGGCATCACGCCGCGCTGGCTGGTGTCGTTCCTGCCCTGGGTGCCGGTTGAAGCGGGCATCTATCGACTGAACCGGGTCAAGGAGGCGACGGCGCTCAGCGACGCCGACGTCCAGTGCAGCCCCGCGCGCGACCGCGACGCCGACTTGCCGGAGACTTTCGTCGATTACGAGGATGCGCCGCGCGAATATTCGATGAACGCGGTGACCACGATCCTCGACGTGCAGACCCGCGTCTCCGATCTCTACAACCACCCCTACGACCAGATTCAGGAGCAGGTGCGTCTCCTCACCGAAAAGGTGAAGGAGAAGCAGGAAGCCGAACTCATCAACAACGCCGAATACGGCTTCCTCGCCAATGCGCATCCGTCGATGAAGATCAGCACGCGCACCGGGGCGCCGCAGCCTGACGATCTCGACGATCTGATCGCCAAAGTGTGGAAGGAGCCTGCCTTCTTTCTCGCGCATCCCCGCGCCATCGCGGCTTTTGGGCGCGAATGCACGCGCCGCGGCGTTCCGCCGCCAACCGTGACGCTGTTCGGCTCCCCCTTCGTCACCTGGCGCGGCCTGCCGCTTATCCCAAGCGACAAGCTCTATGTCGATGAAGCGGGAAAGACGAATATTCTGCTGCTGCGCACCGGCGAGAAAAAACAGGGCGTCGTCGGCCTGTTCCAGCCGGGCGTTCCGGGCGAAGTGGCGCCGAGCCTGTCGGTGAGATTCATGGGAATCAATCGCAAGGCGATCGCCTCCTACCTCATCTCGCTTTATTGCTCGGCCGCCGTGCTGACGCATGACGCGCTCGGCGTGCTCGAAGACGTCGATGTCGGCAAATACCACAAATATCCCGACGAATATCGGTGACCCTTACGGGATCGGCGCGAGCGCGCCGATCCTCATTCTCATGAGGTGTGCAACAGATGCCGATCGCGCCGCAGACGCCGCAACTTGTCGAGCTTCCCGTTGACGGCGCGCCGTCGCAGGACGCGTTCACGCATCATGACGCCGCCGCGCCAGACGCGCAGATCGTCGCGCAATTGGCGAACGGCTTCTTTCGCGCGCTGCCCCATGCGACTCTGCCGACAAACGGCTCGGTGACGCAGCAGACCGGCGCGCCGGCGCTTGCCGGCGCCTTGCCGTCCATTCCCGCCGTGACGCCCAGTCTGACCGATATTCCGGCGCCATCGATCGTAACGACCTTCGCTCCGCATGCGCCGGCGCGGGCGCCCTTCGGTCCGGCCGACTTTCCGCCCACGACGATTCCCTCCGTGGTTCCCACTCCGAATGTCCCCGCGCCGTCAGCGCCGCAGACGTTGCATTCGGCGACGCGTCCCCTGGGTCTCGCGGACATTCCGCAGCCCGGCGCTTCGCTTGGCGGCGCGACATCGTCGATCCCCGGCGAATTGGATTACAGCGAGCCGACCCGGCGCTTGGCGCAGGAGTTCTCGCTGGTCGAGAACAACCGCGACGTTCGCTCTGCAGGCGACTATTATTTTCTTCCCGCCGTGTCGGCGCCGGGGTCCACAGAGCCCTTGCGGTATGAAACGCGCGCGTCGCCGACGGGCGCTGGCTATGGCCATCCCGATCCTTTCTCGCCGCGACAGACGCGCGGAGCCTTGCAAGGCGACGAAATCGTGTCGCGCCACTCTCAAGGCGGCGCCACGCAAGGCTCTTATCCGCTTCACCCAGGCGAGTTTGCGCAAGGCGGCGGCGCTTCCGATTATGCGCATAGCGCGCGCCAGACGCCGGGCGCCTCCAGCGGGCATCCTGATCCGGCGCCGCGACGCGCGACCGAATACGAGACGGTGGCGCATGCGTTTCCCGGCGCGTCGGGCAGTGGAGAGACACGGGGCGTGAGCCACGCGCTCCACGGCGGCGACGAGATTTATGCGGCGCCGAAAGACCGGCGTCGCGAATCCCTCGCAACGCGTCACTTGTTCGATCCCTATCGCGTCAAGCGCGATTTCCCCATCCTCAATCAAAGCGTCAACGGACGGCAGCTCGTCTGGCTCGACAACGCCGCGACGACGCAAAAGCCGCAGTCGGTGATCGACCGGCTCGCCTATTTCTACGAGAATGAGAACTCCAACATTCATCGCGCGGCGCATACGCTCGCGGCGCGCGCGACCGACGCCTATGAGGAAGCGCGCGAGAAAGTCCGCCGCTTCCTGAAGGCGCCGAACGTCAAGGACATTATCTTCGTGCGCGGCGCGACGGAGGGCATCAATCTCGTCGCGCAGAGCTGGGGACGACGCCATGTGCGGGAGGGCGACGAGATCGTCGTCTCGCATCTCGAGCATCACGCGAATATCGTGCCCTGGCAGATGCTGTGCTCGGAGAAGGGCGCGAAGCTCCGGGTCGCGCCTGTCGACGATCGCGGCGCGCTCATTCTCGAGGAATATGAGAAGCTCCTCAATCCGAAAACACGGATCGTCGCCGTCTCACAGGTCTCGAACGCGCTGGGCACGATAACGCCCGTTCAAGAGATCGCTGCGATTGCGCATCGCTACGGAGCCTGCGTGCTGATCGATGGCGCGCAATCGGTCTCGCATATGCCCGTCGACGTCCAGTCGATCGGCTGCGACTTCTTCGTCTTCTCGGGGCATAAGGTGTTCGGGCCGACAGGCATCGGCGTCGTTTACGGAAAGGACTCCGTTCTCGAACATCTCGATCCGTGGCAGGGCGGCGGCAATATGATCGCCGACGTCACTTTCGAGAAGACGATCTATCAGGGGCCGCCCGAGCGCTTCGAGGCCGGCACCGGCAATATCGCCGACGCGGTCGGACTCGGCGCCGCGCTCGACTATGTCGAGAGCATCGGCATGGAGGTGATCGCGCGCTATGAGCATGACCTTCTCGTTTATGCGACCGAGAAGATGCGAACCGTGCCTGGGCTGACCCTCATCGGCACGGCGCCGGAAAAAGCCTCGGTGCTCTCCTTCACGCTAGATGGGCACAACCCGCAGGAGGTTGGCAAAGCGCTGGATCAAGATGGAATCGCCGTCCGCGCCGGACATCACTGCGCCCAGCCGATCCTGCGCCGCTTCGGCCTCGAGGCGACCGTGCGCCCCTCGCTGGCTTTCTACAACACCTGCGCAGATGTAGACGCGCTGGTCACAGCCCTACTGCGGCTGCAGGCGGGGAGAGGCAATCTCCTGTGACTCCACTCCAAGCCCCGCGCGGCGAGGAACTCGGTAGGGCTGCACGCTCAGTCCTGGTCCAGCCGGTAACAGGAGAAGTCGCGATCGGTGAAGCCGGTGCGCCAGTCCTTGAGGTCGTAACGATAACCCGGCGGATACGGGAACTTACAGTCTCCCGCGTAGCTCGGTAGATCCCTGCCACGCCAGCCTGACCGGCCTTCGTAGCCGAAGGATTGAGCAAAGACGGCGTTTCCTGTCGCGATAGCCATCGCCAAGGCTAAGAGGCTCGCAAGCAAAGATCGCTTGTTGCGTTGCATTGTTCCCTCCCGTCCAGTTATCGGATGTAAGAACAACCCGGCCCCCGATGCGATGTTCCGCGCCCCGAGCTGCGACCCCGAGGACTCCGTCGTCGGCAGGCGCCCGGCGATAACCCGCGGCGCCGGGGCGAGAGGCTGCGGCGGCCAGCGGCGCCGCTGGCCCTTTTGGCGCAAGTCGTGTAGGCAAATTCGTAAATTCGGGGAGCGAATGAGCCAGGAAGCGGAAGGGAAGAAGCGCGGCATGTTTTCCCGCCTGTTCGGCGGCAAGAGCGAACCGGCGCAGGAAGCGGCGCCCGAGGCGCCGCCGCCCGAGGAAGAAAAGCGCTCCTGGTGGTCGCGCCTGTCCGGCGGACTTTCCCGCACTTCGCAGGCGATCACCCAGGGCGTCGCCGACGTTTTCACCAAGCGCAAGCTCGACGCGCTCACCCTCGAAGAACTCGAAGACGTGCTGCTGCGCGCCGATCTCGGCGTCGGCGCGGCGACGCGCATCACCGAGGCGGTCGGCAAGGCGCGCTATGAGCGCGACATCGAGCCGGAGGAAGTGCGCGAAATCCTGGCGCGCGAAGTCGAGCGCGTGCTCGCGCCGGTCGCCGCGCCGCTGATCGTCGACGACAGCAAAAAGCCCTTCATCATCCTCGTGGTCGGCGTCAACGGCTCCGGCAAGACGACGACGATCGCCAAGCTCGCCGCGAGATGGACGGGCGAGGACAGGACGGTCATGCTTGCGGCGGGCGACACGTTCCGCGCCGCCGCGGTCGAGCAGCTCAAGGTCTGGGGCGCGCGGCTCGGCGCCGAGGTCATTTCGGGCGCGGAAGGCGCCGATGCGGCGGCCCTCGCGTTCGACGCGATCAAGCGCGCCAAGGAAAATGGAGCCGACATCCTGCTCATGGACACGGCAGGGCGGCTGCAAAACCGCGCCGAGCTGATGGCCGAGCTTGAAAAAATCGTGCGCGTCATGAAAAAAGCGGATGCCGAGGCGCCGCATGCGGTGCTGCTCGTTCTCGACGCCACCGTGGGACAGAACGCGCTGCAGCAGGTGGACGTCTTCGAGCGCGTCGCTGGCGTCACCGGCCTCGTGATGACCAAGCTCGACGGCACCGCGCGGGGCGGTATTCTCGTCGCGATCGCCGAGACTTACGGCCTCCCGATCCACTTCATCGGCGTGGGCGAAAGCGCCGAGGATCTGGAGCCGTTCGCGGCGCGCGACTTCGCGCGGGCGATCGCGGGACTTGAAGAGACGTCAGACGCGGAAAGCTAAGAGAGATGACGCAGGAAACCGCCGTCGCGGCAAAGAAGAAGCTCAATCCCTGGCTGAAGCTCGCGCTGGAGCTGGGACCGCTCCTGCTGTTCTTCGTCGCCAATTCCAAATATGGCATCTTCGCCGCGACCGGCGTGCTGATGGCCGGCGTGGTCCTTACGCTGGTCGTCTCATGGGCGATCACCCGGCATCTGCCGGCGATGCCGGTCGTCACCGCGCTGCTGGTCCTGGTCTTCGGGTCGCTCACCTATTTTCTGCACGACGAAACCTTCATCAAATTGAAGGTGACGATTCTATACACGCTATTCGGCGCCGGCCTCCTTGGCGCGCTTTATTTCGGCAAGCTGCTGCTGCCGATCGTTTTCGACATGGCGATCCATATCGACGACGCCGGCTGGCGCAAACTCACGGTGCGCTGGGGTCTGTTCTTCTTCGCCCTCGCCGGGCTGAATGAAGTCCTGCGCCGCGTGCTGACGACCGACGACTGGGTCAACTTCAAGGTGTTCGGCATCTTGCCGCTGACGCTCATCTTCGCGCTCACTCAGGCGCCGCTGATCATGCGTCATGAAATCCGACCCGAGGACGAAGATCCCGAAGCGCATTTTTGACGTTTGGCGTCGCGCGCGCGTTTTCCAGCGCACGCCCGCTCGGGCGCAGCGGAAGCGCGTTCTTGCGAATCGCTGAAGCGTTCGCAGGCGCTCGAACATGAACGTCTTTTCATGATTGCGCGCGGCGCCGCGCCTCAGATTCCCGGGGCGCGCGCGCCATCGACCGACTCCGGGTTGCAATCGCAGCCCGTTCGGGCGAATAGAGTCGCAGGCTTACAGGGGGCTGAGTCGAATCATTGCCCAGTCTCATCCGCTTTCTGATCGTCGTCGGCGCCATCGCCGGCATCGTCTATGGCGTCATGGTCGCGCTCGTCAGTTACGTGACGCCGCAGCCGCGCCAGATGACCTATACGATTCCCGCGCAGCGGCTGAACAAGTGACGCCCGTCGCTCGCGACGCCTGCGTTTGATAACGCCGCGGAGTTGAGCGCATGAGATCCGATGCGGCGCGCCAGCTTGACGCTTTTCTCGATATGCTGGCCGCGGAGCGTGACGCGGCGCGCAACACGCAGGACGCCTATCGGCGCGATCTTGCCGATTACGTCGCTTATCTTGCGGCGAACGCGCGCGACCCCGGCGTAGCGTCGAGCGAAGACGTGCGCGCCTATCTCGCCTCATTGGAGCCGCGCGGGATGTCTGCCGCGACGGTGGCGCGGCGCCTGTCGGCGATTCGCCAGTTCCACAAATTTCTCTACGTCGATCGCCATCGCGACGATGATCCTGCGGCGTCGCTCGATGGACCGCGCATGCGGCGCAGCGCGCCAGGCGTCTTCTCGACGGCGGAAATCGATCGGCTGCTCGCCGTGGCGAGCGAGGGGCTCGACGATGAGAGCCGGCCCGTGCGCGAGCGTCTGCGCGCGGCGCGCCTCTATGCGCTGCTCGAGACGCTTTACGCCACGGGTCTGCGCGTTTCCGAACTCGTCTCGCTGCCGAAAAGCGCCGCGCATTCGCGCGATTCCTTCATCGCCATCCGCGGCAAGGGCGGGCGCGAGCGTCTAACGCCGCTGACGGATCGCGCGCGTCGCGCGCTTCTCGCCTATCGCAAGCTGCTCGAGGCGGCCGACCCCGCGCGCGCGAACTCCAGCTTTCTCTTTCCCGCCGACAGCGACAGCGGCCATCTGACGCGCCAGGCTTTTGCGCGCGATCTCAAGGCGCTCGCGAGCGCCGCCGGCCTGCCTGCGGCGGACATGCATCCGCATGCGCTGCGCCACGCCTTCGCCAGCCATCTGCTGCAGAACGGCGCCGATCTGCGCGTCGTGCAGGAACTGCTCGGCCACGCCGACATTTCGACGACGCAGATCTATACGCATGTGCTCGACGAGCGCATGCGGGCGATGGTGCGCGATCTGCATCCGCTCTCCGATGCGGCGGAGAAGCCGCGCTGAGCGCTTGAGCGCTTTTTCCATTGAATGTTGAGAGGCGCTCAACGTAAGCTTTTCCACGCATTTGCGGGATCGAGGAGCTTGGTATGGCGAAGAACGCGATGGACTTTCGACCCGAGGAAGAGAATGTCGCCTATATCGGCGCCGGCGTGACGCTGAAGGGCGAGATTTCGGCCCCCGACATCATCATCGTCGACGGGGCGATCGAGGGCGACGTCTCGGCGCGATTCGTCCAGGTCGGGCAGGGGGGCGTGATCCGCGGCACTGTCAGGGCGACGGAAGCCGACGTCAGCGGCTGGATCTCAGATCAGATCGAGGTCAAGCAGCTGCTTGTGGTGCGCGCCACCGGACGCGTCGAGGGCAAGGTGACCTATGGCGAGATCGAACTCGCGAGGGGCGCCGTCGTCGCCGGCGATCTGACCGCGCTCGAAGACTATCGCGCCGCGAAGACTGCGCCGGCGGCCAAAGCGGCCGCCGACCGAATCGAGCGCGTGGAGATCATCGGCGCGCTGCCGAAGCCCTCTTCGATCGATCGCATCAATGAGGCGGTGCGCAGCGCCAAGGGCGGCAAAGGCGCGCTCTATCTCGCCGCCGACGGCGAGGAGAAGCGCGGCGGAACGCGCGCGCTCATCGGCCGCAAAGGCGCCTGAGCCATAGGGCCGCGAACCGGGCGCGCGGCGGCGGGGGTTGGGCAGGCGTCGGCTGGCGACGTCAGCTCGGGCGAGAGTAGGGACGCGCGCAGCAGCGCAGGAGCGTCGCGCGGCTGCTCGGCGTTTAGGGGGTGGCGACGTCAGCCAGGGCGAGAGTGGCGCCGGGCGCAGCAGCGGCGCGCCTCACCGTTTGGGCGCTCGCGACACGCCCCATCGTCGCGCTCGCGATCGCTTTCCTTCCTTGCCTGCGCGCTTGTGCGGCGGGCGGCGGCGGTCTATAGAACGCTCCTTCCCGCTCCCTTCGTCTAGCGGTCTAGGACGTCGCCCTCTCACGGCGAAAACAGGGGTTCGAGTCCCCTAGGGAGCGCCAATAAATTCAGCGGCTTGCATCGTCAGGCCCCGCGGTTTCCCCAGACATACGGAAAAATACGGAAAATGCATTGCTGAGCGTGACTCGCTCGGCATAGACTTCCGCGCGACCGATTGCAGCGGAGGCCTCGTGGAGCCCTACACGATCGTCCGGACAACGTCCGACCTACGCCGCGCGATCGAGGAGCGCAGACGCCAGTTCGGCCTCACGATGCTCGAACTGGACGACGCAGCGGGGACTCAGTCGGGCTATGCGGCAAAGCTTCTCGGGCCAAGCCGCATGAAGAACTTCGGCCATATGTCGCTTGCGGCCCTCCTGGGCGCGTTGGGCCTGAAGCTCGTCGTCGCGCTCGAAGATGCGCCGCACATGCTCGAGGAGTCCGAGCCGATCGGCGACCTTGCCTTGTCGTCTCTCCTGTCCGTGCTCGGGCTGCGGCTCACGCTGGTTGCGAACGATGCGCTGATCCCGTCACTCACGAAGCGCTCCGCTGCATCGCGGACTCTTCACCGCGTGGACGCCCGCGTCCGCAAGATTGCCGAGGCCGCCGACCAGCCCGACCTCGCCGCGTAATCGCGCAGTCCGCGCGGCGCCCCCGGGGGCCTCTCGCGCGAGGGCCGGGGGGGCAGGAAAAACCGGTCGCCGACCCCTATCGCGTGTTTCCCCCGCACGCTTCGCCCCTCATAATTTTTCGGCTGACATGGGATTTCGGGCCTGTCGAAAGCCTAGCGATTTGGCGTTCGTCCTGCCTGATCAGCCGCGCCAGGAGCCCCGGCCCACCACTGCGGCGGCAAGGTACGAAAACTGACGCCCAAGTTTAGAGGGAAGCGATTGAATTGGTCGAAAAGTTTGAAGCGTATTTTAAAGTCAGAGCCTTGCGTTCCAAAAATATTACAGCCGGGAGACGATGTTCCGCAGACCGGTTGCCAAACGTTTCGTCGATTGGTGCAGTCGCTTCGCCAAACAAGCTTGTTTAACAGTACGTCATAATTCGCCTGCATTACGCGCTCAACGATCCACGTGACGTCACCTTCGAACAATATATTGTTTCGTCGATCTGCGTGAATGGTTCCGTCTCTGATGACCATCCAGCGTTTTACTTCGCATGCCGAGTAACCATGACCTGAGCCGGCTAGAAAGTCTGCTAACGGTCTGATCAAGCGATGTCCACCAACTCCAAATGCTCGCTCATAAAGTCGAATCGATTCGTGGAAGCGTCCGGTGCTATGCTGATGGCAAATCCCTTCGGCTAGCAATGCGACGCCATCGAGTCGATCTTCGAGCTGATTTAGATGCTTCTCCAGATTCAGCTCAAACGCTCCGCTGGGAACCGCATTATTAGCTTCTGGAAAGAAGAAGCCAGTCGCTCCTTGCAACAGCGCGTCGTCCAGAGGCGTTTCCGAAATCAAGGCAACGCTCGGCGCGGGAGAAGAAATTTGTCGACGACTGAAATTAGAAATCGATAGTAGGTTTGCATAATGCTCAATCACCTCTTCGGCGGAGCGTCTTAGTCTTACCGGTATGACGAGCTTATTGTCCGCTGTTCGTTTTAGGCGATGTTCTAGCCCCACGATGGCGGCGATAAGCAACAACGTGCCCTGATTAGCCTTTCTCGAAGAGAGCAGGTGATTACCACGAGTGCCACGAGGACTTCGGCACCCAAGGAGTTCTACGGCAGTCGGCCAGTTGCCCCGTCGATGCTCCCGCGTTATTCGCCTTAATGATCGTAGTCAGCTAAATTTTCTAGCCGCATCGCCGCGCCATTGAGCTGCGAAGGGCGGGCAGTCGTGAAGCGCTCCGCTATCGAGGACTGAACGCGGAGCCGACGAGTTTACTCGGCCCTCATCCGAACGGAGCAGGCGTCGAAGAAGCCAGCATGCTACTGACCCAATGAAACAGGTTATTCAGAGTTTTGAGTGTTCGGCCATGACGATCTCGATCGTCAAGACCAGGTTTATTGCAAAGGGAGTGATGAAAATGGCGAATAGAACCATTCGCGTGTGGTGGAAGTCCGTCGCCACAGGCTGGCTGAATTTCAACTGGGATCCGATCACGTCGCAATCGGTCGTTCATATTGCCGCCTGTGAGTGGAAGCCGAGCACGACGATCGGCGGCAAAAGCAAACACCGCGGCGCTGCGCCAATTTTCGTGAAGAACATTCGCCCGCACGGCAGCAATGTCGAGGCGAATGGCGTCGAGTTCTTCGCCCAAGTTGAATGGGGAACGCCGCTCGACGTCGTGTTCGATATCACCGTTTTCGATAAGCCCGAACAGGAGCATACGGTTTAGCCGGTCTTATATCGGCGCCGCCGCGGGACGACACACAGGCGGCGTCGACTCTTGCGGCGTTGTCTTGAGCCAATCGGCGAGAGCCGCCCAACGCGGCGCGATGCGCTGACTGGCCGAGCGCTAATCCAGTCAACGCACATCACAGCTCACGGATGAGATATTCGGATCGGTCTTGTTCCGCAGTTCCTTGCGAAGACGCATCCATATCTGCGCCAGGATGACGCCGGGAATGGTCCGGCTGTCTCGACGCACAATGTGAACGAGCGGACGTTCTCCCGTCGCCAGGAGGGCGGCGCGCGCCTCTTCATTCTGCTGGAATTTCGCGCGACAGGCCTGCTCCATCAAGCGCCAATGCTCCCACGCGCCAACCGGTATGTCCCGGCCGCCGTAGCTGACCGCCGCGCCATATCGCCGGCTTTTGCCGAGTTCGCGCGCATGGGGGCCGTCAAGCGCAGCCAACCTCTCGCGGTCGGAATCATCCTCGAATTTCAGGCCTTGCCAGAAGGACTCTACCGAGCGGTAGAGTCTTCCGTCCAGCTCGAACGGCGTCGTCGTCAGATTGCTGATCGCTTTGGCGAGGGGATCCGAACTCGAGCTGACGACATTGAGCGGTTCGCGGCACGCTTCGAGCCGACGCCCCATGTCATGAAGCTCCAGAGAGCTGACGCCCGGCCGGTCAGCCCGAACATTCAGCACATGATCTTCGTGCGCCGATTTCCATGAGGCGAGCACGCGCGCGTCCTCGTCCGATTGCGGGATCAGCACCACGAGCCCCTCTTTCAAGAGCGCCTTCATCTTTTTCATTTCTCACGCGATTTGCGCATGTTTGAGTCGTCGCCCGGCAGGCGAGCGCCAATCGTGATTGGGTCCGAAATGCTTCAAGCGACAAATCAAAGAGGCGTGGAATCATGGAACAGCGATTGAAGACGCTGCTTGTTCACGGACCCTGAAACTTCCATCCCGCGCTGCGTTTGGCTAATACGAAGATATAACTGGAAAATTTCGAGATCTTCGAGTACATCGCTCAAAATTGCGCGGTCTAAACAGGCTTGAAGCATTCCAACAAGGAACGAATTCACGAGCATGGCGTTATCTCTTCGCACATTGCAAACCCAAGGTGCAGTCATGAACGACAGTGTTCAATTAAACGCCACCGAACAGGAAATTCTCAACTACATCGTCTCAGACGAAGCGCTGGAGGCCGCGGCTGATGTAAGCGCGATGTCGTATACGCATCAGACCTCAGCCTACAACAGGTGTTGCCGCTGAAACCGCACTGACGCCTTCAGTAGGACGCGAGCAGCCATCCATTTCCTGGACGGCTTCTTCTGAGTGCGCTGGAAGTCTTGGATAGCCTCCAAGACGGTCCCAGACGGCGCGCCCAGCCGTTATAGGGATTTCGACGTCATCGTGCCTGTCTCGCACGAGCACAGCGCCGCTCGAACGCCCTAGGCGGGCGACCCTTGGCCGAGCCGCCTATGCATTCCTTTTACGAGCGCCTGATCGTTCGCGCTGCGACGATCGACGAACTCCTTTCTGACGCTTTCGAGACGCTTACCGGCCAAAAAGCGCATGCCGATCTCGCCGCGCAGCGCCTCGCCGCGTGGTGTCGTTCCTGCGCAAGCGGTGACTGGGCGCTGTTCGATCAGCGCCTCGCACGCGATAAAATTCCACTGGCCAAAGCGCTCGAGAGATTTGCAACGGTGCGCCGCGCCGCGTCCGCGCCCCTGCCCGGGTGGGTTGAAGACGCGGTCTGGATCGAGTCGGCCTTGTCGAACGCGGCCGTGTCCCATCCGTCAACTGCCGAACCCGGCGCGGCTCCCTTCGAACATCTGTTCATGCCGCTGGTTGTTGGAGCGGCCGTCAGGCTTTGGAAGTCGATCGATGCTTCCGGCGCCGCGATTTTCGCGACGTCGGCGTCAGAATGTCTGCAGCGCCAGCTGCTAAAGGAGCTTTGCGATCTTTGCGCGCCGGTTTTGTACGAACGCTTCGCGAAGCTGCGGCAAGACCCATCATTGTTAGAGCAGTCCGCTGCGCAACAGGGCGACCTGGCGTCGTGTTATCGACAGTTTATCTGCGAGATGCGGTCTGGCGGATTGCGGCGCCTGTTTGACGAGAAGCCGGTGCTCCTGCGGTTGATCGCGGTCATCACCCGCCAGTGGCTCGACTCGTCAAGAGAATTCGTCCTCCGCCTCAACGCCGATCTGTCGGCGATCCATGAAGAGATACTTCGCGCGCGGCCGAGCGGCGCGGTCAGGAAGATCGATGCGGGGCTTTCCGATCCGCACCATGGCGGTCGTTCGGTGGTCATTGTTGAGTTCGAGGACGGCTCGCGGGTTCTCTACAAACCCAAAGACTTGCGGCTGGACGTTCGCTGGCGCGCGCTCATAGCGCGACTGAATGGCGCCGGCGCGCCGATCAAGCTTAGAACGCCGATCGCGATTGCGCGAGAGGGTTATGGCTGGACCGAGCATATCGAGCACGTCGGCTGCGCCGATCCGGATGGCTGCAAGAGATTTTACCGGCGGGCGGGCGCCTGGCTCGCGCTGTTTTACAGCTTCGCCGGAGGCGACATGCATCAGGAGAACATCATCGCCGCCGGCGAACACCCGGTGCCGATCGATCTCGAAACGATCCTGCAGGCGGCAGACGAAGGTCAGCCTCGCCGAGGGGTCGAGGCGAGCGCCTTCGAATCCGCGAAGAGAATCATCGCGAACTCCGTGATCTCCGTCGGTCTGCTGCCGGCCTACGGAAAATCTGCAGACAACGACGTTTTCGTCGTGGGCGGCATGGCCGCCGAATGGACGGCTGGAACGAAGCGCGTGTGGACAAATCTGAACACGAACGCGATGCGTCCTGAAATGATCAAGGAGACGGGAGCTTCCACTCCCAATCTGCCGCACGTCGACGGCCGCTACGCTAAACTGCGCGATCATGTCGACGATTTTGTCGCCGGCTTCGAGGAATATGCGGAGTTCATTCTGTCGCAAAGCCGCGAACACGGCGCCGAAGTCCTGTGCGACGCATTCCCCGGTCTGCAGGCGCGCAAGGTTCTTCGCCCGACCCAATTTTATACGATGCTCCTCCATCGCCTGCGGAACCACCAGCTTATGAACGATGGCGTTCTGTGGTCGGCGCAGGCGGATTTTCTGGCGAGGTTCGCGGACCCGGAGAACGATGACGATCAGCGTTGGCCATTGCAGCGGGCTGAAAGGGCCGCGCTCCTTGAGCTGAATGTGCCGCATTTCGTCATGCGCAGCGACGGTGGCGAAATATGCGACGGGGCAGGCGCGGCGGCTCGCATCGAGGCGGAGTCTGGGCTTGCGCGCGCACGTGACAGAATCGGGCATTTGAGCAAACAGGAAATCGCGTGGCAGGTTCAGGTCATTCGGCAAAATCTGAACATGCTTTCGGAACCCTCGGACGCGGCGCCGAAAGAGTCGTCGCCAATGCGTTCTCCCAATCTCAAGCTATGCGCCGAGTGGAGGCCACGATCCTTCGGCGATGAGGCGGATGCGATCGCCAGAGAACTCTCCGGCCATGCGATTCGCCGTGATCGGGACGCCGCCTGGATCGGCCTGAGCTGGCTCGCGAATTCCGATGTTTCGCAGCTCGTCGTGCTCGGACACGACCTCTATAACGGCGCATGCGGCATCGCGCTCTTTCTGGCCGCGCACGCCGCGGTTCGTGGACCGCAGGCTTCAGCCGATCTGGCGCTCGCCGGGATTTCACGGCTGCGCAGCGACTTGCGCAGCCGCAACGCCCCGCGTCTGGCGCGATTGCTGGGCTTGGGTGGCGCCACCGGCCTCGGCTCCATCGTTTATGCGCTTAGCACGGTTTCGAAACTCCTCGACCGCAGCGATCTGCTCGAAGACGCGCACCGCGCCGCAGCGTTGATCAGCGACGACCTGATCGAAGCCGACCGGCAACTCGACGTCATCAACGGATGTTCCGGCGCCATTCTCGGCCTTCTCCGACTCTATCGCGACGCCAACTCCGCCGATGTGCTGAAACGAGCGGTCGCATGCGGCGAGCACTTGCTCTCGCGGCCGCGCGTGGGCGCGGAAGGGCGCAGGAGCTGGACCGTCCTCGGCGCGGGCGATGACGCGCTAACCGGAATGTCACATGGCGCCGCCGGCTTTGCCTACGCGCTCGCTTCGCTGTCCGCCGCGACAGGTCGCGAGGAGTTTGCGAGCGCCGCAATGGAATGCATCGCTTACGAAGAATCAAAATATGACGCCGGGCGCGCGAATTGGCCGGATTTCCGTTACGCCGCTCCGCAATGGCGCAGCCAGTGGTGCCATGGCGCGGTGGGCATCGGTCTCGCGCGCCTCGCCATGACACGCGCGGCGTCGCCTTTTATGGAGAAGCGCGCGCTCGACATCAGCGGCGCGCTGGCCGGCGCTGAGCGAGGCTGGCCCAGCGAAGTGGACACGCTCTGCTGTGGCGCAATGGGCAATGTCGAATTCCTTCGCGACGCGGGCGCGGCGCTCGGTCGTCAGGATCTTTCGACCCTCGCCTCGGATCGGCTCACTTCTATCCTTGCGAATGCGGCGTCGGCCGGCGACTATCGATGGAGCCACGGGGAAAGGCCGTTCAATTTGGGACTGTTTCGCGGACTTTCCGGCGTCGGATACACATGCCTGCGGCAGATCGCGGATGACCTGCCCAATGTGCTGATCTGGCAATAGGCGCACATTTCGCGGGCGACGGAAACGCGCCGGCGCGCGTCAGAGCGTCTAGCTGCGCAGGCGATAACCCGTTTGAAAGATCCATACGATCACGGCGACGCACCCGAGGAAAAATCCCGCCATCACGGCAAGGCTCGTCAAGATCGAAACATCGGCCGCGCCGTAAAAGGTCCAGCGAAAGCCGTTCACGAGATAAACAATCGGATTGAATCGCGCGACCGTGCGCCAGCCGTTAGGCAGCATGTCGATCGAATAGAACGCGCCGCCCAGGAAAGTCAGCGGCGAAACGATCATGAGCGGCACGATTTGTAATTTTTCGAAATTGTCCGCCCAGACGCCGAGAATGAAACCGAAGAGACTGAAGCTGACGGACACCAGCGCCAACAGCGCGATCATCCAGACCGGATGACGGATGTCGAAGCTCACAAACAGATTGGCGGTCAAAAGAATCGTCAGTCCGAGAAAGATCGATTTGGTCGCCGCGGCGCCGACGTAACCAAGCAGAACTTCGAACACGGAGACCGGGGCCGAAAGCAACTCATAGATGGCGCCTGTGAAGCGCGGCAGATAGATGCCGATCGAAGCGTTCGCGATGCTCTCGGTGAGAAGAGTCAGCATCACGAGGCCCGGCACGATGAAGGCGCCATAGGGGACGCCGTCGATCGCCGACATGTGGCTTCCGATGGCGGAGCCGAAAACGATGAAATACAGCGACGTCGAAATGACGGGCGTCGCGATGCTCTGAATGATCGTTCGCCATGTGCGTTTCAGCTCGAAAAGATAAATGGCGCGGACCGCATATATGTTCATGGGCGCTTGCCTATGAGATCGACGAATATCTCCTCGAGCGACGAACGGGTCATGTTGATGGACCTGAAGTCGATGTTTCTCTCCACCAGGCGCTTCACGAGATCGGAGACGCCGATGTCGGCAGACTCGCTATCTCCAGGGATTGTATAGGATAGCGTCAGTCCGTCTTCCGACAGCGCCGCCGGCCACGCTGCAAGATCATGCGGCGGCGCCGGAAGAGGGCGCCTCAGTCCGATGAGGACGCGCGTCCGGCCGAGATTCCGAATGAGCGCATGCTTCTCCTCGACCAGCGCCAGCTCGCCGCTGTTCATCACCCCGACGCGGTCGGCCATTTCCTCGGCTTCGTCGATATAATGCGTGGTGAGTATGATGGTGACGCCGTCTTCACGCAGTCGGCGCATCAAGGCCCACATATCGTGCCTGAGCTCCACATCCACGCCCGCGGTGGGCTCGTCGAGAAACAGGATCTGAGGCTCGTGGGCAAGCGCTTTGGCGATCAATACGCGCCGCTTCATGCCGCCAGAGAGTGCAATGATTTGCGTATCCTTCTTGTCCCACAGCGAAAGCGCGCGCAGCACGCGTTCCACATACGCCGGGTTTGGCGGCTTGCCGAACAGACCGCGGCTGAAGCTCACCGTGTCCCAGACTCGCTCGAACATCTCGGTCGCCAGTTCTTGCGGAACGAGCCCAATCCTTGAGCGTGCAGCGCGGTAGTCGCGGAGAATGTCGTGGCCGTCGACGGTCACCGTTCCCGATGTTGGTCGCACCAGGCCGCAGATGACGCCGATCAGCGTGGTTTTTCCCGCGCCGTTCGGTCCGAGAAGCGCGAAGATCTCCCCGCGCGAAATATCGAGATTGACCGACTTTAACGCCTGCAAGCCGCTGGCGTATTTCTTCGTAAGGTCTGTGACGACGACGATCGGATCCATCTTGTGCCCGTCGTTGACGATAAGAGCTTTGCACGGGCTTTGTCACGTCACGTCGTAAGGCGCCATCAGCCGCGACTTAGTCCTTGTCACGAAGCGGCGCATTCGACCGGCGGATAATAGGCCGTTCTGAACAAGACGCGCGTGGCGTCCCTCGATTCGCGCAGGGAGGTCTCAGGCGGGAGCTCGCGCAACTCGTCCTTTGAGAAATTCGCGGGCAGTCCGATCGCGACGGCGGCCCCTGAGCCGATTGCGCGCCGGATGAGCGGCAGCGGGTTCGGGCAAAAGTCTCGCCAGCCGAAGCGCGCTTTTCTGGCGTAATCCGGTCCGCCCCAGGGCGGGTCGATATTCAGCGCGTCGAACGACAGGCTGGAACAGGCTTCCATGACGTCGGCGTGGATGAATTCGATCCGATGCGCGACGCCGTAGATTTCGGCGTTGCGCTTCGCCATGGAAAGCCGGTCGCGATCGATGTCGACGGCGATGACGCGCTTTCCGCATCTGGCGAATCCGATCGCCGACCCGCCGATCCCGCAGAAGGCGTCCAGCACGACGGCGCCGCTGAGCGACTGGCCGATCTCGAGCGCAAAGCGCTCCGGCTTCACCGAGAAGAGGCCGACCTCATCGGTTGCAATCCCTTCATCCCATTTTGAAAACAGCTCGTAGCGGCGATCCCAATATTTCTGGGCGCCGTCGCCGAAGGGGTTGTCCGTCCCGGTCATGACGCGAGCATAGCCGCTCCCCGCGCTCGATCCCATGGATCGCTCCCCGGCAAGGCGGGACGGCGTCGGTCCACGCGCCAAATCTCGGGGCAAAGAAAAAGCCCGGCCAGGTCGGCCGGGCAGTCCAAGGGGGGAGAGGGGAGCTCCGTGTCGATGAAACCCGCCGGGGGCGGAAAATGTTCCAGGCCGCGCGCTCACGCCTCTCAGCGACCGCAGCCGGCGCCTGCTTAGGTCGGCGGCGCCGAGCCGGTTCGCCCCGTCCGCGACCCCGCGCCGCCTTGACGAAACCGTGACGCTCATGCCTTTTGGCCGCGATTTTTTCGCCGCGCCGGCGCGCCAATTGCGCCAGGGAGACACAAGCCCATGAACATCCACGAATATCAGGCCAAGGCCGTTCTGCGCGAATTTGGCGCGCCTGTCGCTGACGGCTTCGCGGTGCTGCGCGCCGAGGACGCCCGCGCCGCCGCCGAAAAGCTGCCCGGCCCGGTCTATGTGGTGAAGGCGCAGATTCACGCCGGCGGGCGCGGCAAGGGTAAGTTCAAGGAGGCGAGCGCCGGCGACAAGGGCGGCGTGCGCATCGCGAAATCCATCGACGAGGCCGAAGCCTTCTCCAAGCAGATGCTCGGCGCGACGCTGGTGACGCTGCAGACCGGCGACGCCGGCAAGCAGGTCAACCGCCTCTACATCGAGGACGGCGCCGCGATCGACAAGGAATTCTACCTCTCGATGCTGATCGACCGCTCGACGTCTCGCATCGCCTATGTCGTGTCGACCGAAGGCGGCATGGACATCGAGAAGGTGGCGCATGACACGCCCGAGAAGATCGTGACCTTCTCGGTCGATCCCGCGACCGGGCTGATGCCGCATCACGGCCGCCAGGTCGCCGCCGCGCTGGGCCTCACCGGCGATCTCGCCAAGCAGGCGGGCGAACTCACCGAAAAGCTCTACGCGGCCTTCGTAGCCAAGGACATGGAGCTGCTCGAGATCAATCCGCTGATCGTGACCAAGGACGGCAAGCTGCGCTGCCTCGACGCCAAGGTCAGCTTCGAGAACAACGCGCTCTACCGTCATCCCGACATGGTCGACCTGCGCGACAAGAGCGAAGAGGACGAGAAGGAGATCGAGGCGTCGAAATACGACCTCGCCTATATCTCGCTCCCCGGCAACATCGGCTGCATGGTCAATGGCGCCGGCCTCGCCATGGCGACGATGGACATCATCAAGCTCTACGGCGAGTTCCCGGCGAACTTCCTTGACGTCGGCGGCGGCGCCACGACCGAGAAGGTCACGGCCGCGTTCAAGATCATTACCGCCGACCCGAATGTGAAGGGCATTCTCGTCAACATCTTCGGCGGCATCATGCGCTGCGACACCATCGCCGAAGGCGTGATCGCGGCCGTGAAGGAAGTGGGCCTCAAAGTGCCGCTCGTGGTGCGCCTCGAGGGCACCAACGTCGATCTCGGCAAGAAGATCATCAATGAGTCGGGGCTCAACGTCATTCCCGCCGACGATCTGGACGACGCGGCGCAGAAGATCGTCGCCGCGATCCGGCAGGCGTAACCTTTCCTTTGGGCTTCTCCCCGCGTAGGGGAGAAGCCGCAGTGCCCATTCGGAAGTGTATGGACGGAGTCAATAGAAATTACCAACAGGGTAACTCGGGAATTTTGCGAGACATTATGCTAAGCGATTCAAATTTTGATGTCCCAAAAGAGCAATGGGAAGCTGCAAAGGCCGAGGCTAAGGCAATCATGATTGAGCGCGCACGGTTGCGCGGAATGATCGCCTACTCTGATCTGGTTTCTAAAATTCGTTCGGTCAGATTGGTCGCGCATGATCCTCGTCTATTCCATCTACTCGGACAAATTTCGAGCGAAGAGGACGAAGCAGGGCGCGGGATGTTGACTGTTATTGTCGTCCACAAGGTTGGAGACATGCAACCTGGCCCTGGATTTTTTGAACTAGCGAAAAGCCTAGGTCGCGACACGAGCGACATTTTGAAATGCTGGGTCGATGAGCTACATCGCGTCCACGCGACTTGGCAGAAACTCAGCAATAAAAACTCAAACCGAGCATTGTAGTAGTTGCTCCGCCTTGCGTCGGCGGCTCAAAAGGGCCATCTTTGGGCGCGACCTTCAACTTTTAGGCCGCCTTCCGAGTGAGGGCGGCCAATGCGCGCGAATGCCGCCTTTTAGGGAAGCGCCTGTGCCCAAATCAGCTCTTCTGCCTGCGTCCCCGGCCAGCCGCGCGAGACGCGCTCTGGCGCGTCTGACTTGCGTCCTCATTGCCGGAGGCGGCGCCTTCGCGCTCTCCTGCGACAGCAGCCTCGCGGCGCGGGAAAATCTGATCGTCGCCCGGCCCTTCGAGGTCGGCTCGAGCCTTTCGGGCAATTATCTCGCGGCGATCGTCGCCGGCGCGCAGCGCGACACGCTCGCCGCTTCGACCTTCTTCCGGGAGGCCTTGCGCGACGACCCCAAGAACTCGGATCTCGCCGATCGCGCCTTCGTCGCCGCGCTCGCCAACGGCAATATGTCGGAGGCGCTGTCGCTCACCGGGCGCGTCATCGCGCATGACCGCACGAACGGGCTCGCGCATCTGGCGCGCGGCGTCGATCTGATCAAGAACCGCAAATACGCCGCCGCGCGCGCCGAGCTCGCCAAGGGCGGGGGCGATCGCCGCCGCGACATCACCTCGACGCTGCTCTCCGCCTGGAGCTACGCCGGCGCCAAGGACACCCGTCGCGCGCTGGCGACGCTCGACACGCTCAACGACGAAGCCTTTCAGGTGTTCCGCGACTATCACGCGGGACTGATCGCCGACATGGGCGGCGACAAGGCTGAGGCCGAAAAGCGCTTCAAGTCGGCCTATACCGCCGAGAAGAACACGCTGCGCCTCGTCGACGCTTACGCGCGCTTCCTTGCGACGCGCGGGCGGCGCGACGAAGCCAAACAGCTCTATCTGGCCTTTGACGAGGTCGCGCCAAATCACCCGATCGTCGTCGCCGGCCTCGCGGCGCTCGACGAAGGCAAGCCGCTGCCGCCCTTCGTGCGCACCGCCGATGAAGGCGCGGGCGAAGTGCTCTATGGGCTCGGCGCCGTCGGCGGCCGCCAGGGCGACGAACTCGCTTCGCTCATCTATCTGCGCCTGTCGCTCTTCCTCGCGCCGGAGAATGCGCTCGCCCTCGTCACGCTCGGCGACGTCTATGAGCGCATGAAGCAGGAAGAGGCGGCGATCGATCTCTATCAGACCGTGCCGAAGGACAGCCCGCTGCGCGTCAACGCCGACGTTCAGGCGGCGCTGCTGCTCGAAACTCTCGGCAAGACCAAGGAGGCGACCGAATCGCTGACCGCGATCGTGGCGGCGAACCCGAAGAATCAGGAAGCCTTGACCGCGCTCGGCAATCTGCAGCGCTCGCGCAAGTCTTTCGCTGACGCCGCCGCGACCTATACGCGCGTGCTGGATCTGCGTCCCAAGGCCGACAAGGGCCAATGGCTGCTCTATTATTATCGCGGCATCGCCAATGAGCGCCGCAAGGACTGGCCGTCAGCGGAAGCCGACCTCAAGAAGGCGCTGGAGCTCAACCCCGATCAGCCGCTGGTGCTGAACTATCTCGGCTATTCATGGGTCGACAAGGGCTCGAACCTCGACGAAGCCTTCAAGATGCTGCGGCGCGCCGTCGATCTGCGGCAGCGCGACGGCTATGTCGTCGACAGTCTGGGCTGGGCCTATTACCGGCTCGGCCGCTATGACGACGCCGTGCGCGAATTGGAGAAGGCGATCGACCTGAAGCCTTCGGATCCGGTGATCAACGATCATCTCGGGGACGCCTATTGGCGCGTGGGCCGCAAGCTCGAAGCGCATTTCCAGTGGAACCATGCGCGCGACCTCAACCCGGATCCGGACGATTTGCCGAAGATCCTCGACAAGATCAAGAACGGCATGTCGGACGCGCCGACGGTCGTCAGCGACAAGGCGGCGCAGAACGGCGGGTGATTAGCCCTTCTCGCCCGCCATCTCCAGAATGACGCGCCACTCTTCGTCGGTCACCGGCTGCACGGAGAGTCGCGAATTGTTGACGAGCACCATGTCCTTGAGGCGCGGCTCGGCTTTGATATCGGCGAGCGTCACCGGCTTTTTCAGCGGCTTCGCCGCCTTCACGTCGACCATGCCGAATTTGCCGCTCTCGTCCGTATGGTCGGGATAATAGGTCTTGATGATCTCGACGATGCCGACGATCGCCTTGTCGTCGTTGGAATGATAGAAGAAGCCCTTCTCGCCCTTCTTCATCGCCATCAGATTGAGTTTGGCCGAGTGGTTGCGCACGCCGTTCCAGAACGTGCCCTTTGCGCCCGCCGCGACCTGCTGGTCCCAGGACCAGCTCGACGGCTCGCTCTTTAGCAGCCAGTGCGCCATCAGAACTGCGTTCCGACGACGCGTTTCCAGGGTCTCAGCTCCACCGAGGCGAAGAGGCCGGCGGCGGCGTAAGGGTCTTCGCCGAGCAGCGCGCGGGCGGCCGCCTCGTTCTCGCAATCGAGAATGAGCATGGAGCCGACCGGCGTCTCGCCGTCGAGAAACGGGCCGCCGAGCTTTACGCGCGCGGCGTGCTTGTCGAGAAAGGCGAGATGCGCGGCGCGGGTCGACATGCGCAGGTCGACGTGACCGGGCTTATCCATGCAAAGGGCGACGAAGAGCACAAGCGGCCTCGCGTGAGAGGGACGAACGCGCAACTTGTTCCAAAGCGCGCGCCGCCGGTCAACAGCGCCGAGGCGATATTCCCGCTTGGTCGTTCGAGGCGCGCTGTCCGGCGCGCGACGGACGCGCGTCAGGCGCGCTTTGCCGGCGCCTGCCGCTCCTGCGCGATGACGCGGTCGCCGAAATCCACGATCGCTTCGCGCAGCGATGCGATTTCCGCGTCGCTCGCCGCGACGGGAACGACGGACAGTCCCTTGGCGCCGTTGACGGCGCGGCGCAGATTGGCGCGCTCGGCGCGCAGCGCCTCGACCGCGCCTTGCAGCATGGCGTTGTCGGCGCGCACTGATTCGAGCTTGCCGGCGGCGTCATTCGCCGCGGCGCGCGCGACGCGCAGCGCGCCTTCCAATTGATCGGAGCCGCTCGTCTGGAGATCCTGGGCGGCTTTGAGCTCCGCTCGCGTCTCATTGAGCTCCGCGGAAAGCGTCTCGCCCTGCGCGCGGGTGGCGGCGAGTTCGCCGGAAAGGCGCGCCACCTGATCTTCGAGTTCCGTCGCCCGCGCGGCCGACTGCGCGGCGCGCGCATGTTCTTCCCGCAACGCCTCAAGCGCGCGCTGCATCTCGCCATTGTGCTGATGCAACGCCGCCACGCGCGATTCATAGGCGACGAGTCCCTCGGGCTGCGCCTCGGTCTCGTCGAGCGGCGCGGACTCCGTCCCGACCAGGCGCAGCCGCGCGACGCGGCTTTCCGCGCGGTCGGTCATTTCGTGCAGCGCCAATTCCGTGGAACTCAAGAGCTCGGTGCGCTCGGCGAGGACTTTCTGCGCTTCGCCGAGCCGCGCGTTCATCTCGCGCATGTCAGCTTCGGCGCGTTCAAGCTGCGCTTCGAGATCGACGATTCGGGCCAGGTGGCGGCCGATCGTCGCGAGATCGTCGGCGCGCGCGGCCTGGGTCGCCTCCATCGCCTGTTCGAGGCGCCGCTCGCGGACAGCGAACTCGGCGCGCAGCAGGTCGCGCTCGGCGACGACCTCGTCCATCGACATCGGCGCAAACATTTGCAGCCGCCGCATCGAAAGACGCATCGCTCGCCGCCAGAAAGCGGGCAGGAACATCAAGGCGAAAAGCCCGGCGACGAGGAAGCCGAGCGCGAAATACATCGCTTGTTCGATCAAGACGCAGCAATCCTTGATCCGTCTCAAGGCGGACGGCGCCGCCGATTTTGCCACGTAATGAAGTGGAACGCAAAGCACGAGCTGCGACCGTCGCATACGCCGAAGCGGCGCCCACGGCGCGGCTTCCGTCTTCGTTCATTTGGATGAGGACTTTCTTGCCCGCGGACCGCAGAACACGCCGAGGCAGGCGGCGCGAGCGCTGCTCGCGGACCGGCGGGAGAGAGGCATATGTCGTTATCGACTGGCTATTTTTGCAGTGGGCGCGAAAGCGGGGCGCCGCATTCGGCGCCGGCGCCGATCCGCGTCAGGCGTTGTCCCGGCGCTCCGGCGCCTCTGTTCGGCGACTCTCGCGATCAGCGCCCGCATGCCGCGAGCGCCGGGGACTTCGCCACGACGCTGGCGGCTGACGAACGCTTTCTGGCCGCCGCGCTAACGCAGGGGGCGCCGGAGTCGCGCCACCGATTCGCGCCGGCCTGTATCGAGAACGACTGCGCGCATTGGAAGGTTGGCGGATGCGAGCTGCTGGGCCGCATCGCGCAGCTGCTCGCCGAAGCGGAGGCGCCGGTGAAGCCGCGTCCGGCTCATGATTGCAGCATTCGCCAGGATTGCCAGTGGCGCCGCCAGCGTGGCGATGCGGCCTGCGGCATTTGCGGTTTCGTCGTGAGCTAATCCCGCGAAGCCGGCTCGCTCATCTGCGTCGGCGCGGCCGTCGGATCAGAACGGGTTCCAGGTCGATTCCGGCGTGAATTTCAGATAGCCGAGATTGAGGCCAAGCCGCGCGCCAAGGCCGGAGCGCACCGGCATGACGACGACCTCGTCATTGTTGAGCGCGGTGAATCCAAAGCCGCCGACGAGATAGGCCGAGCCATTGGCGCCGGAGAACCGCCGATAGATGGCGTCGACCGCCGGCAGGTTATAGACGAGCATCATCGTGCGGGCGCCGTCGGCGCCGGCGTCGACGCCGATCGAAGGACCTTGCCAGAAGACGCGCTGCTTGCCGGCGTTGCGCGTATACATCGTGCCCTCGCCATAGCGGAGCCCACCGACGAACGCGCCGCTCGCCTCCTGGCCGAGGATGTAGGCGTTGGGGCTGCCCCACTGGTGCGACGCGCGCTCGACGCCCTCCGCGAGGCCGCGGGAGATCGAACCGAAGAAGCGGTGGCCGTTCTCGACGATCTCGCCACTCGAAAAAGTTTCGGGCCGCTGCGCGGCGCGCGCGAAAGACGCAGGAGCCGCCCACGCGCAGGCCGAGGCGGCGGCGAGACGAAACAGGTCGCGGCGCGAGGCGGCGTCGAACGAAGGTTTGCTCATGGCGACGAAACTCCGGAACGAACGTGTTGAGGGCCATGCGTCGGCGTCAAGGATGGCCAACGCGCGGCGCAGTTGCGTCGCAAAGGCGACGCGCGGCGTTGCGCCCGCTAAAGTCGCGCGCCGTAGTTAAGGAAGCGTTGCGGCGGCCTCGCGCGCGGCCGCATCCGCCCAGGCGATGAAGGGGCCGTTGCGGTAGTCGGCGGCCCGCTTGCCGTAGCGCAGGGGCGCGCCGTCCGGATCGAGCGTGGCGCCTCCTGCCGCGCGCAGCACGGCGTCGCCAGCGGCGGTGTCCCACTCCATCGTCGGCCCGAAACGCGGATAGACGTCGGCCTCGCCGTTCGCGAGCAGGCAGAATTTGAGCGAAGAGCCGACCGGCACGCTGCGCGCGATATTCTGTTTGGCGAGAAACGCCTTCGTTTGATCGTCGAGGTGAGACTTCGAGATCAGCGCGACCAGACCCTCCGCCGGCCGCGGCCGCGCGCGCAGCGCGCGCCAGTCCTGCGATGGGGGCAGGGCGCCGCCGGGCGCCGCCTGCGCCTCGCAGCCATGGGCGCCGGCAAACCAGACGCGAGACTGCGCCGGCGCGTAAACCGCGCCGACGCGCGGCGCGCCCTTCTCGGCGAGCGCCACATTGATCGTGAAATCGGCGCTGCGGGCGAGAAACTCGCGGGTGCCGTCGATGGGATCGATCAGCAGAAAGGCGTCGCCTGCATCGAGCGTCTTGCCGCGCGCGACGCTCTCCTCGGCCAGAAAAGGCACGCCAGGCAGAGCCGTTTCCAGCTCGCGCAGCAAATAGGCCTCGACGCGCTCGTCTGCCTCGGTCACCGGCGACGTATCGCCCTTAAGGCGCGATTCGATGCTGGATTTGGCCAGCGTCTCCATCGCCAGCGCGCCTGCGGCGATCGCGATGTTGGCGAACAGGCGGGCGAGTTCTTCGATATCCTTGGACGTCCCTGCCGATTGAAAAAAATTCTCCGCAGCCATCGCTCAATTCCCTCAACATCCGTTTGCGAAATCAGGCCTCACGTCATTTGCAATCCGCGCGGCGCCCGCTAGTTTCGTTTAGCCTGATTGCAGTGATTCGCGCGACGCGTCAGTCCGCCGCGCAGCTACGGGAAGACTGGATCAAACTTCCTTCGGACATCGCCGCTTCGCCCGATCTGGATGGCATCATGACCAAATTCTCGCTCGACTCTCTCGATCTTGCTGCGCTCCTTTCTTCAAGGGTCTGCCATGACGTCATTTCGCCTGTCGGCGCGATCGTCAATGGTCTCGAAGTTCTCGAGGAGGAGAAGGACGCCGAGATGCGCGGCCATGCGCTCGCGCTGATCAAATCGAGCGCCAATGAGGCCTCGGCGCGGCTGCAGTTCTGCCGGCTCGCCTTTGGCGCCGCCGGGTCCAAGGGCGCGTCGATCGATACGGGCGACGCCGAGCTTGTGACGCGCCAGCTCATCGCGGACGAGCGCACGCAGCTCTATTGGAGCGTCCCGCGCGTGCTGATGTCCAAGAACAAGGTCAAACTGCTGCTGAACCTCTGCATCATCGCCGACGCGGCCATTCCGCGCGGCGGCGTCATCTCCGTGAGCTCGGCGGGCGAAGACGAGAGGGTGGTTTTCCGCATCGAGGCGAAAGGCGTCAATGCGCGCGTCGCGTCGAACGTGCCGCGCCTGCTCGAAGGCGAATCGGAAGAGGGCGCGATCGACGCGCGCTCCATTCAGGCCTATTACGCCGGCCTCGTCGCCAAATCCTGCGGCATGCAGGTTGTGGTTTCGAGCGAGCCCGAACTCGTGACGATCGAAGCGGTCCCGCAAGCTCAAGCCACGGACGCTTCCGCGGAGAGCGCCGCGGCCTGAGAGCCTCTCAAATTCCGAGCGCCATGCCGACGAGTTTCGCGACCGTGTTCATGTTTCGCGCGGTCCCTTGGCTTGCCGCTGGAATTTTTAGTTTTGAGCGCCCCATGCCAGCGCCGTAGCGGACGTAAATTTCCCGCGCGCCCAGGCGCATCTCCTCGTCTGCCTTGCCGACAGCGTGATCCAGCGCATCCGACGGCGGCTTTGCGTCGAGAAAAATGGCGACGGTGCGATTCGCCGGATGGTCTTGGAAGGGGTTTCCTTCCAACACGGCTTTCATCTCAGCGGCCGTTCGGACCAAAACCCCGACCGGCTTTCCGGCGTAGGCGAGCAAACGCGCCTCCAGCGCGGATTTCACCTTTGGGGCGGAATCTTTCGTTTGGAAGACCACGTTGCCGCTGGCGATGTATGTTTCGACATGCGTGAACCCAGCTTCGAGACACATCGCCCTTAATTCGCTCATCGGGAGCTGGCCGGTTCCTCCGACGTTCACCGCCCGCAGCAATGCGATGTGCCTGGTCATGCCGAAGGTGACCACATGGGAACGGCACAGGTCAACTCCGGACGCAGGAAGCGATGCGCCGGCATCGCGCGAGCAAATTCCCTGATCATCCGCGCAAGGACCCGCGCCAGACTTGAGCGCGGGTCCTGCAATCTTCACCGAGCGAATTATCGGCCCATCTACCTGTCGGCGCTCGTGCTGCGCTGCGTCGCGCGCGGCAGCGCCTTGGCGTCGCGCAGGTGCTGCTCGAGCGAGGGAATGGCGTTTTCCGCCCATCTCTTCAGCTCGGCGTCCGTGCCGCTCTTCGCATAGTTCTGGAAAAGCTTCACCGCTTTCTCATGCCCGTCGATCTGCTGGGTCCGGAAGCGCTCTTCGAAACGCGCGCCGGTCGCCGAGGACAATTGCTGCAACAGGGCCTGGTGTTCCTTGTCGAGTCCAGCCGGAGTCTTGAGGCCGCCTTGCTGCAGCATCGGCCCGAGCTCATTGTCCAGGTTCGTATGATCGCGAACGATCATGCGGGCGTAATCCAGAAACTCTCGCGTATTCGCCTTGTTCTGCGCTTCGCGTCCGGCCTGGATCTCGAAATTGTTGATGTTCCACGCCTTGTCCACGAAGTTCTGGGTCGCGGCGTCGGCTCTGTTCGGCCGCGTCATCGTGTCGGTTGAACCTGATGTGGCCGGTGAACCTGATTTCGACCAGGACGCGGCGAGAGCGTAGCTCGGCGCCAGAAGCGCGAGCGCCATCGCGCCGGCCAGCAGGGGATGTCTCATCTTCGTCTCCTTGGACGTTCGCCCCCCGCACGTAAACCGATCGCGCACACGCCTGTTCCGCAAGACGCTCGGTATCGCAAAAGAAAACGCCGCATTTCGGGATGCGGCGTTTTCTTTTGTGCTTGTGATTGCGCCTTTGCTTCAGCGCTGGCGCTCGCGCGCGTTCAGGCTGTGATGCGTTCGTCCGCTTCGCTCGGCTCGCGCAGCACATAGCCGCGGCCCCAGACGGTCTCGATATAGTTGCGGCCTTCGCTCGCGTTGGCGAGCTTCTTGCGCAATTTGCAGATGAAGACGTCGATGATCTTCAGCTCCGGCTCGTCCATGCCGCCATAGAGATGATTGAGGAACATCTCCTTGGTGAGCGTCGTGCCTTTGCGCAGCGAAAGCAGCTCGAGCATCTGATATTCCTTGCCGGTCAGATGCACGCGGGCGCCGCCGACTTCCACCGTCTTCTGGTCGAGATTGACGACGAGGTCGCCAGTGATGATGACCGATTGCGCGTGGCCCTTGGAGCGGCGGACGATGGCGTGAATGCGCGCGACAAGCTCGTCCTTATGGAAGGGCTTCGTCAGATAGTCGTCGGCGCCGAACCCCAGACCCTTCACCTTGTCTTCGATGCCGGCGAGCCCGGAAAGAATGAGGATCGGCGTCTTCACCTTGGCGACGCGCAGCGTGCGCAGCACCTCATAGCCGGACATGTCGGGCAGATTGAGGTCGAGAAGTATGATGTCGTAATCGTAGAGCTTGCCGAGGTCGATGCCTTCTTCGCCGAGATCGGTCGTATAGACGTTGAAATTCTCGGATTTGAGCATGAGCTCGATACTTTGAGCCGTCGCGCTGTCATCTTCGATCAATAAAACGCGCATGTTGGTTCCCCACCGAGCTCCATCGTCCGCGACCGACGCGTGCGAATGACGCGCGCCAGCGGCCGGCGAGAGTCCTCGCCCCAGCGACCTGACCGACCTTCCAGCGAAGGTAAGCGGAATTGGTTAATAAACCTTCACTTACGCCTCAAACGCGGCCCAAAGTCTTAATCTTGGGCGCTAAGCAAGGCGGACGCGACACGCTACGTCTGGAAGGATACGGACTGCGACGCGAATCACGCGTCGTTTCCAATCTATACGCCGTCGTGAGTCAGGTGGGCAAAGACAAAATACGCGACGCGTAACGAAATGCGCGGACCTCCAAATGAGGTTGGCGCACGCGCTCCTCGCCGCATCCGCGACATGATTCGGTCCCATGCGCGGCGCGAATGAGGCTGTGCGACGCAGCGATCGCCATGCGGCGGAGAACAAGCGCCATCGACATCTCTCCCGCGCCGTCCGAGCCGGCGCAGCCGTGTCGCGCGACCGCCGCTTGCCAAACTGAGACGACTGGTCATATTATCGCGTCGCCATGAGCCGACGCGACGTCAAAGAGCTGAGAGAGAAGCTTCTGGACCGGGGGGTCGTCCTGCTGATGGAGCAGGGCTATCACGGCACCGGGCTGCAGGAGCTGGTCAAAAGCGTCGGCGTGCCGAAAGGCTCCTTCTATAATTATTTCGACAGCAAGGAAGCCTTCAGCGCCGAGGTCGTCAAACATTACATCGATCCGTTCATCAAACGCCTCGACGGACAGCTTCAGCGCAAGGATCTAAGCGCAGCGGCGGCGCTGCGCGCCTATTTCGACGAGCTGATCGAAGAGACGGAACGCACGGATTTCCGGGGCGGATGCCTGCTCGGCAATCTCATCGGCGAGATCGGCGACACGAGCGATCTTTGCCAGACGTCGCTGCGCGAGGCCGTGCACCGCTATCGCGACAAGCTGCGCGAGGGAATCGCCCGCGCTCAGCGGGAAGGCGGTTTCCGCGCCGACATGGACGCGAAGGAGATGGCCGACCTTCTCGTCAATTTCTGGCAGGGGGCGTTGCTGCGCATGAAGATCGAGCGCTCGGTGCGCCCGCTGACGCAGTTCTGCGACATGCTGCTCAACGGCTACTTCAAGGCGTGATCGATTTGCGGCCAAATGAGACGACCGGTCATATCAGTATCGACGCTAGGTAGGGAGAAGACGATGCCGAAATTCATTATCGAACGGGACATTCCCGGCGCCGGGAAAATGACGCAGGCCGATCTCCAGGCGATCTCGCAGCGCTCCTGCGCCGTCCTGCGCGCGCTTCACCCGCGCGCGCAATGGATCGAAAGCTACGTCACCGACGACAAGGTCTATTGCGTCTACATCGCCGAGAACGCGGCGGCGATCAAAGAACATGCGGAACAAGGAGGCTTTCCGGCCAACCGGATCAGCGAAATCAGGGCGATCATAGACCCTGCGACAGCCTGACCAAAGACCGACTGAATAAGGGAGAGTGGTTGAATGAAAAGCTTGCCGATATGCGCAGCATTGTGCGCGCTTGTCTCCGCCTTTGCGCTTGCGCCCGCTGTCGCGGATGAGACCTGCAACTCGCCGTTCATGACCGGGCTGATCAAGGGACAGGAGCAGTATCTCCATGTCTGGACGCTCGGCGAGAAGGGCGTCGGCGATGGATCGGACAAACTCGTCACGATCGACGTCATTCCCGGCTCCGCGACCTACGGCAAGGTGATCCACGCGATCTCCGTCGGCGGGCGCGGCGAAGCGCATCACATGGGATTCACCGACGACCGCAAATATCTCTGGGCCGGCCGTCTCGACGACAGCAAGATCTTCATCTTCGACGTTGGCTCCGATCCGTCGACGCCGAAGCTCGTCAAAACCATCGACAATCTCGCCGAGAGCACCGGTTATGTCGGCCCGCATACGTTTTACGCCTTGCCCGGCCGCATGCTCGTGCAGGCGCTGTCCAACAAGCGGGATCACGGCGGCGTCACGGGCCTCATCACCTACAACAACGCCGGCGATCTCGTGACGACGACGCCGATGCCGCTCAATGACGGCGGCGACGGCTATGGTTACGACATCGCCATCGATCCGGCGCAGAACCGCATGCTCACGTCGAGCTTCACCGGCTGGACCAATTACATGATGGATCTCTCCCAGCTGATCCAGGATTCTTCCGCGATGAAGAATTTCGGAAACACGATGGTGATGTGGGATCTGAAGGCGATGAAGCCGCTGAAGGTGTTTTCCGTTCCCGGCGCGCCGCTCGAAATTCGCTGGGCGCTGAAGCCCGGCGCCAATTGGGCGATCACCGCCGGCGCGCTCACGTCGAAACTTTACCTGATCAAGCAGGACGACAAGAACGAGTGGCAGGCGAAAGCCGTCGCCGACGTCGGCGATCCGTCGAAAATTCCCTTGCCGGTCGACATCTCGATTTCCTCCGACGCGTCGTCGCTGTGGGTCAACACCTTCATGGACGGAACGGCGCGGCTCTTCGATCTCTCCAATCCCGAAGCGCCGAAGCAGGTCTATGCGAAAAAGATCGGCGCTCAGGTGAACATGGTCTCACAGAGCTGGGACGGGAAGCGCGTCTATTTCACCACGTCGCTGCTCGCCAATTGGGACAAGAAGGGCGCCGACAATGAGCAGTTCCTGAAAGGTTATTCCTGGGACGGCAAGGAGCTGAAAGAGGATTTCGTCGTCGACTTCCACAAGGAGGGACTCGGCCGCGCGCATCATATGAAATTCACCGCGCGCGCCCAGAAGGCGGAGCTGCCGTGAGCACCAGGCGCAAACTGGCGCGCGTCGCCAGCGTTTTGACGCTGGCGTTCGCAGCGGCTTCGGCCTTTGCGATGGAGCCGGCGGCCTCGAGGCTGCCGGCGCCGGGAAGCTATGTGCTGCGCCCGATCCAGCGCATGCCCGAGGCGTCGCTGCTCGACTCTAACGGCAAGCCGGCGCCGCTTGCCGCCTTCACGCGGGGTGCCGTGACGGCGCTCGGCTTCTTCTATTCGCGCTGCGCCGATCCCCTCGGCTGTCCTGTCGCCTGGTCGACCTTCGAACAGGCGCGAAAACAGGCCGAAGCCGATCCGCTGCTGAAGGGCAGGCTGCGTCTCGTCTTCGTCAGCCTCGATCCGGCGCGCGACACGCCTTCCGTTATGCGCATGCTGGAGACGGAAGAGAAGGGCGGCGAGGTGCCCTGGGTCTTTCTGACCGGCGCGAGCGAAGCGCAGATGACGCCGCTCCTCGCCGCCATTGGGCAGGATGTCGCCTATGAGACGGGTCGCGCCGGCAAGCGCACCGGCGCGATCCACCATATGCTCAAGGTGTTCCTCATCGATCCAGAAGGCTGGGTGCGCGAGATTTACAGCGCGGCGTTCCTGACGCCGGACGCCCTGCTCAATGACGCGCGCACGCTCGCGCTGGAGTTTCCCGACGCGCGCAATTCGGCGGCGATGAGATGATCGGCGCGCCGTTCGTTGTTGCAAGGCGCGTTATCCCTCCCCTTCACGGGGAGGATCGAACCGCGAAGCGGTTCGGGGTGGGGCGACTTTTTTCCCCACCCCCGACGCGGCGGCGCGTCGCGACCTCCCTGCAAGGGGGCGGTCTCGCGCGCGTGCTGCTCGCGCTGACGATGTTGGTTTGCGCGGGAAAAGCCGCGGCCGAGGACGTTAAACAACCTCTGGGACTGCCGCAGGTTCCCGCGAACGCCGCCGGCACGCCGGCCATGCGCAGGCTCGGCGAGAAGCTCTTCTTCGACCGCGGCCTTTCCGCCAACGGCACGCTGTCCTGCGCCATGTGCCACATTCCGGGGCAGGGCTTCGCGTCAAATCAAAGCGCGCTCTCGATCGGCATGGAGGGGCGGTCGCTGCGCCGTAACGCGCCGTCGCTGTATAATGTCGTGTTCAAGAACTTCCTCTTTCACGACGGACGCGAGACCGATCTCGCCGCGCAGGTCTGGGGACCGCTGCTCGCGGCCGACGAAATGGGCAACGGCGGCATTGGCCCGCTCGTCGCCCGGCTTCGCGCCGACGCCGGCTATGGGCCGCTGTTCGAAGCGGCTTTTCCCGGCGAAGGCGCGACGATGACGACGCTCGGGCGCGCCATCGCCGCCTATGAAGCTTCGCTGCTGCGCGGCGGCGGCCGTTTCGACCGCGCGCTTTTCGGCGGCGAGAAGGACGCGCTGACGCCGCAGGAGTGGCTGGGCTATGAACTCTTCGTCGGAAATGCCGGCTGCGCCGCCTGCCATTCGGTTGGACCAGAGACGGCGCTGTTCACCGACCAGTCCTGGCACAATACCGGCGTCGCGTTCCGGTCGGGGGCGACGAACGGAAAACGGCAGGTGCAGCTCGCGCCCGGGGTTTTCCAGAGCGTCGACATCGCCGCAATCGGCCTCGCTCAAGCCAGGGGCCCGACCGACCTCGGCCGTTTCGAGATCACCAATAGGCCCGGCGACCGCTGGGCCTATGTGACGCCGATGCTGCGCGGGGTTGCAGAGAGCGCGCCCTACATGCACGACGGAAGCTTCAGCACGCTTCCGGAGGTCATCGAATTTTACGATGGCGGGGGAGGGCCCAATCCGGCGCTCGATCCCAAAATCCGTCCCCTGGGCCTGACTGCCCAAGAAAGGGCGGCGCTTGTCGCCTTTCTCGAGGCGCTCTGAACCGAGACTTTGCGCCGACAAACATTGACTTGAACGCACGCTTTCTCCTATATGCCTGCGATCGGCGCCGCTCCAAAAGGGGCGGCGAATGTTTTGTGGCGGCTGCACGCCGCCGCGGGCGCCGAACCATTTCCAAGCCTCGTCTGCGGCTCAGCCGTCGACCGGCTGTCTAGACGAGCGCGGGAGCGGGCGTAACGTCCCTTTCGCCAGCGGAGAAGAACGGTGAAACGGACATTTCAGCCCAGCAAGATTGTGCGCAAGCGGCGTCACGGCTTTCGCGCCCGCATGGCCACTGTCGGCGGACGCAACGTCATCGCCGCGCGGCGCGCCCGTGGACGCAAGCGCCTCTCGGCCTGATCCGGCTTCTGAAGCGGATGAGGCGGATGACTGCATGATGGCGCAAGTCCCCGCCGAAAACGAGAAGTCCTCGCGCCCCGAGACGCTGCGGCGGCGCGGCGATTTCGTGCGCGCGTCGCACGGCGCGCGGGTTGGAATGCCCGCCTTCACGGTGCAGATGGCGCCGCGGGAACTCACGGAGCCGCACGCGCCGGCGCGTTTCGGCCTGACCGTTACGCGCAAGGTCGCGGGCGCCGTGGGGCGCAACCGCATTCGCCGCCGGCTCCGCGAAGCCTTGCGGCTTGGCGGCGCCCTTGGCGCGAAGCCCGGTCGCGATTACGTCTTCGTCGCGCGGCGCGCCGCCCTCTCCGCGCCATTCGCCGAACTGCTCGCGCAGATGACCGAAGGACTCGCCAGACTGAATGATCGCGGCGCGGCGGGTTCGAGACGCAAACAGGAAGACAGGCTTACGCGGCCATGAATGAAAACACCAAGAACATGCTCCTCGCCGCGGCGTTGTCGCTGGTCTTCATCGGCCTGTGGGACTATTTCTACGCCTTCCCCGAGATGGACAGGCAGCGCAAGTCGCAATCGGAGCAGACGCGCCTCGCCCAGACTCCGAAACTCGGCGCGCCCGAGCAGAAGACGGCTGCCGCGCCTCCGGTCAAGGCCGCGCCCAAGACTCGCGCCGAGGCGCTGGCGCTGAGTCCGCGCATCGCCATCGACACGCGGTCGATCTCCGGCTCGATCGCGCTGAAGGGCGCGCGCATCGACGACGTCTCGCTCAAGAACTACCGCGAGACCGTGGACCCCTCGAGTCCGATCATCACGCTGCTTTCGCCCGAAGACGGTCCGAGCCCCTACTACGCTGAACTCGGCTATCTGACCGCCGAGACGGAGAATGCGCCGGCTCTGCCGACCACCGAGACGCTGTGGACGGCGGATGCCGACAGGCTGACCGCAGCGAAGCCGGTGACGCTCACCTGGGACAATGGCCAGGGCCTCGTCTTCAAGCGCGTCATCTCGCTCGACGACGAATATCTCTTCACCGTCAAGGACAGCGTTGAAAACAAGGCCGGCAAGCCCATCACGGTTTACAACTACGCGCGCGTGAGCCGCGTCGGCCACCCGCCCTCCGCCGGCTATGCGGCGCTGCACGAAGGCTTCGTCGGCGTCGTTGGCGACGCCGGGCAGGAAGTCACCTACGACAAGATCGAGAAGGAGGACAACGCGGTCAAGACGTTCAAGGGCGTCGGCGGCTGGGTTGGACTGACGGACAAATATTGGGCGGCGGTCGTCGCGCCCGATCAGAATGCGCCGATGGAGGCGCGCTACGCGTCGATGGGCGGCGCGCTGAAAACCTATCAGGCGGACACGGTCAGCGATCCCAAAACGGTCGCTCCCGGGGAGTCGTCCGAGGCGACGACCTTTGTCTTCGCCGGCGCCAAGGTCGTCGACGTGCTCGACGCCTATAAGGAAAATCCTGGCCTGAAGCGCTTCGATCTCCTGATCGACTGGGGTTGGTTCTACTTCATCACCCGGCCGATGTTCCGGCTCATCGACTTCCTCTACAAGCTGCTCGGCAATTTCGGCCTCGCCATTCTGGCGGTGACGGTGATCGTCAAGCTCGCCTTCCTGCCGCTGGCGAACAAGAGCTATCAGTCGATCGCCAAAATGAAGGCGATTCAGCCGAAGATCAAAGAGCTGAAGGAAAAATACGGCGACGACAAGCACAAGTTCAACATGGAGCAGATGGAGCTCTTCAAGCGGGAGAAGGTCAATCCCGCGAGCGGCTGTTTGCCCGTGATCGTGCAGATTCCGGTCTTCTTCTCGCTCTACAAGGTGTTGGTCGTGACGATCGAAATGCGTCACGCGCCCTTCTTCGGCTGGATCAGGGACCTTTCGGCGCCCGATCCGACCAACGTCTTCAATCTGTTCGGCGTGCTGCCCTTCGATCCCACCCATATCGCCATCTTCGGCCCCTATCTCGCGCTCGGCGTCTGGCCGCTGCTGATGGGCGTCTCGATGTGGCTGCAGATGAAGATGAATCCGGAGCCCGCCGACGAGATTCAGAAGACGATGTTCGCCTGGATGCCGGTGATCTTCACATTCACCATGGGCGGCTTCGCCTCGGGCCTGCTGATCTACTGGACGTGGAACAATCTCCTGTCGATCGTTCAGCAGGGCGTGATCATGAAGCGCGCCGGCGTGAAGTTCGAGTTCTGGGACAATCTGCGCAAGACGTTCCAGAGGGCGTAAACGCGGCAGTCGGCGATCGGCAGTCGTATGATCTACTGCCGAAGCCCGACCGTCGACTGCCGATCCTATGCAAGACGCCGCAGAGACAGACTTTCCGGAACAGGGCCGCCTTCTCTTCGCCGGCCCCTGCGACTTCATTTTCGCGAGCGCCAAGGCGAGCGATCTGCCGCCGCTCGGCCCGCCGGAGATCGCCTTCGCCGGACGCTCCAATGTCGGCAAGTCCTCGCTTCTCAACGCGCTGACCAACCGCAAGACGCTTGCGCGCGTCTCCAATACGCCGGGCCGGACGCAGCAGCTCAATTTCTTCGCGCTTGGCGGCGCGCCCGGCGCCGAGCGGCTGCGTCTCGTCGACATGCCGGGCTATGGCTACGCGGCCGTCGGCAAGGAAAAGGTCGCGAACTGGTCGCAGCTGATGCGCGATTATCTCAAGGGCAGGGCGAGCCTCGCGCGCGTCTTCGTTCTCGTCGACGGTCGCCGCGGCGTCAAGCCTCTCGACGATGAGATGTTCGACCTCCTCGATCAGTCGGCCGTCTCCTATCAGGCGATCCTGACCAAGCGCGACGAGTTGAAGGCGGCGGAGCGCGAGGAGGTCCTCGCCGCCACCTTAAAGGCGCTGGAGAAGCGTCCCGCCGCCTATCCCGAGGTCATTTTCACCTCGGCGCATGACGGCGAGGGAATCGCCGAACTGCGCGCAGCGATCGCCAGGCTCATCGCCGAACGAAACGCTTGAATGCGACGGGCCCCGCGCGCTAGTTGGGCGCGTCAACCCTGGGAGAGGGCAGCGCCTGGGGAATCGGGTGAAGGGCTTCCTCGTCCTTCGAGACGCGTGCTGCGCACGCTCCTCAGGATGAGGAAGCCCTTCACCCGATCACCCTGAGAGAGTTGCGCCCCGCGAGGCTCCACCATGACCGACGCCGTCGACAACGCGCTCCAGCAAGCCCGCATCCTCATGCAGGCGCTGCCGCATATGCTGCGCTACGACGACGCCATCGTCGTGGTGAAATACGGCGGCCACGCCATGGGCGACGATCAGGTCGCGCGTGATTTCTCGCGCGACATGGTGCTGCTCGAACAGTCCGGCGTTAATCCCGTCGTCGTGCATGGCGGCGGGCCGCAGATCGGCGCGATGCTGAAGCGGCTCGGCGTCGAGTCGCGCTTCGCGGATGGCCTGCGCATCACCGACGAGGAGACGATGGACGTCGTCGAAATGGTGCTCGCCGGCGCCATCAACAAACAGATCGTCGGTTTCATCAATTCGGAGGGCGGCCGCGCGATCGGCCTGACCGGCAAGGACGGCCGCATGGTCACCGCCAAGAAGCTCGAGCGCCCCGACGGCGTCGATCTCGGCTTTGTCGGCGAGCCGGAGAAGGTCGACACGACCGTGCTCGATCAGGTGCTGGGCCGCGAACTCATTCCGGTGCTGGCGCCCGTCGCGCAGGGGCCGGACGGCGCGAGCTATAACGTCAACGCCGACACCTTCGCGGGCGCGATCGCCGGCGCGCTGCACGCCAAGCGTCTCATCTTCCTTACCGACGTGCCGGGCGTCCTCGACAAGGACAAAAACATCATCGAGGAGCTGAAGGTCGACGACATTCCAGGCCTCATCGCCGAAGGCGTGATCACTGGCGGCATGATTCCAAAAGTCGAGACCTGCATGTACGCCATCGAACGGGGCGTCGAGGGCGTCGTAATTCTCGACGGGAAACTGCCGCACGCCGTGCTGATCGAATTGCTCACTGACCACGGCGCGGGAACGCTGATCACTCGGTGAAAGTAAGCGACATCGGATCCTCGTCGGCGCGTCATGGCGGGCTTGTGCCAGCCACCACGCCGAGAAGCCGCGCGGTCACGAGGGATGCACGATCGAGTTTGACGCTCCGGCCGCACGGCGTGGACGCCCGCGACGCGCGCGGGCATGACGCGCGGAGAACGGCGATGAACATTTTCGTTCTCACCGGCGCCGGCGTCTCCGCCGAAAGCGGCCTCGGCGTCTTTCGCGGGCCGGGCGCGGCGCTGTGGAAACGCTACGATCCGATGCAGCTCGCGACGCCGGAAGCGTTCGCGCGCGATCCGGCGCTGGTGCACGACTTCTATAATGCGCGGCGGCGCAATCTCCTCGCCGCTTCGCCGAACGCCGCGCATGTCGCGCTGGCGCGTCTTGAGTCAGGTCTCGCGCGGCATGGCGGCGCACTCACGCTCGTCACGCAGAACATCGATGATCTGCACGAACGCGCTGGCTCGACAGGCGTCATTCACATGCATGGCGAATTGCTCAAAGCGCGCTGCCCCTCCTGCGGCGCCGTGCGCGATTGCCGGGAAGAGCTGACGACCGATTCACGCTGCGGCTGCGCCGGCGCGCTGCGTCCGCATGTCGTCTGGTTCGGCGAAACGCCGCTCTATATGGAGGAGATATACGCCGGGCTGGCGGCGGCGGATCTCTTCGCCGCGATCGGCACGTCGGGCGCCGTCTATCCGGCGGCGGGCTTTGTGCGCGAAGCGCGCGCAAGGGGCTTACGCTGCTGCGAACTCAATCTCGAGCCATCAGACAATGCCGCAGAATTCGACGACAGGCGTTACGGCCCAGCAAGCGAGATCGTCCCGTCATGGGTGACGGAGATATTGGCGAAGTGATGCGGAACGACAAAGCGGCGCGCGGTTATTCCCTCCCCCCTTGCGGGGGAGGGTTAGGGAGGGGGGGCATCTCGCGAACTGTATTCGAGTGCGCCCCCCACCCCCAACCCCTCCCCGCAAGGGGGAGGGGAGCGCGCGTCCTGCGCCAATTCGCATGACCAAACTCCTGCCCGACAGATCGCGCTTTACGGAGATCGACACATGGGTGTTCGATCTCGACAATACGCTCTATCCGCAGACGGCGGATCTCTGGCCGAAGATCGACGCGCGCATCACGCTGTTCATGATGCGGCTGTTCGGGCTCGACGCGATTTCGCTGCGCGCGCTGCAAAAGCATTACTATCGCCGCTATGGCACGACGCTGCGCGGGCTGATGACCGAACACGGGATCGACGCCGAGGCCTATCTTGCCTATGTGCACGACATCGACCGTTCGTCGCTGGCGCATAATCATTCGCTCGCCGACGCCATCGCCGCGCTGCCCGGACGCAAGCTCATCCTCACCAATGGCTCGCGTCATCATGCGACCGAAACCGCGAAGCAGCTCGGCATCGATCATGTTTTCGAGGACATTTTCGACATTATCGCCGCGGACTTCGTCGCCAAGCCCGACGAGGGCGCCTATATGCGGTTTTTCGAGAAGCTGAAGATCGAGCCGAAAAGCGCCGCGATTTTCGAGGACATCGACCGCAATCTCGTCGTGCCGCATGCGCGCGGCATGACCACGGTGCTGGTCGTCCCGCCGCATGACGAAGGTCCCGAGCGCGAAGCCTGGGAGATCGCCACCGGCGACGAGCCGCATGTGGATTTCGTGACGGATGATCTGGTGGGGTTTTTGGAAGGGCTGCTTCAATAAGCGACCCACATGCCCGCGTCATGGCCGGGCTTGTTCCGGCCATCCACGCCGGGACGTTCCGCCAATGCTGCCGGCATTCGTAGCGCGGCGCCACGTGGATGCCCGCGACAAGCGCGGGCATGACGCGGAGAGGGTCGCGACTCCTCGGCATGCGGATGAAGAGGGGGCGGGCGTTGCTCCCCGACCCTTGTTGACTCCCCTCGCCAGACCCCTACAACCGCGCCAGCCTTCACCGCATCATTTTCGGGAATTTCATGCCGCACACGGGACTTGAGACGCTCATCACCGCCGCTTTCGAGGATCGCGCCAATATCACCGCGGAGACGCAGGGCGACATCCGCCGCGCCGTCGACAGCGCGCTACGTCTGCTCGACGCCGGCAAGCTGCGCGTCGCCGAGAAGATCGAAGGCCAAGAAGGCCCCGAGAGCTGGAAGGTCAATCAGTGGCTCAAGAAGGCCGTGCTGCTCTCCTTCCGCCTGAATGACATGGCGGTGATCGCGGGCGGGCCGGGCGGCGCGACCTGGTGGGACAAGGTCCCCTCGAAATTCGTCGGCTGGGGCGCTGGCGAGCACGCGGCGGCGGGCTTTCGCTCCGTGCCGGGCGCGATCGTGCGCCATTCGGCCTATGTCGCGCCGGGCGCGATCCTCATGCCCTCCTTCGTCAATCTCGGCGCCTATGTCGACAGCGGGACGATGGTCGACACCTGGGTCACCGTCGGCTCCTGCGCGCAGATCGGCAAGAATGTGCATCTTTCCGGCGGCGTCGGCATCGGCGGGGTGCTGGAGCCCTTGCAGGCGAACCCAACGATCATCGAAGACGATTGTTTCATCGGGGCGCGTTCGGAGGTCGTCGAGGGCGTCGTCGTTGGCAAAGGCTCGGTGCTGTCGATGGGCGTCTTTATCGGCGCCTCGACCAAGATCATCGATCGCGCCACCGGCAAGGTTCACATGGGCTATGTGCCGCCCTATTCGGTGGTCGTTTCCGGCAGCCTGCCGGGCAAGCCCCTGCCGGACGGCGCGCCTGGCCCGTCGCTCTATTGCGCGGTGATCGTCAAGACGGTCGACGCGCAGACGCGCAGCAAAACAGGCATCAACGAACTCCTGAGGGATTGATGGACCGCGAGCGCCTGCGCTTTCTCTATCAGACGGAACAGGGCCGCATCGATCGCGCCACCTGGTTGCGCGGCGCGGGCGCGCTCGCCGCGGTTCTTCTGGCGCTGACGCTGATCTGGTTCGCGCTTCAGCCCTATTCGGTCCATGACCTCGCGACGACGCCGTTCTTCGCGCCGATGACGGTGCTGGCCTATGCCTATGTCATCTTCTACGCCTTCGCCGTCATGCTCATCGTCGTGAGCTTCATCAATCTTTCGACGAAGCGCTTTCGCAACCGCGGACGGGCGCCGCCGCTCGGCCTTGCGAGCGTCGCGCCGCTGCTGGCGCTGGTCGCCGGCGCCGCGCATTTCTGGCAGCCGCGCGCCGCCGAGGTCATGTCGCGCTGGTATGTCTGGGGCGCCGATGCGCTCTTCGTCGCCGCCGCGCTCTGGACCATCTATGAATTGGGCTGGCGGGAGGATGATTCTGCTGGGCGATGAGGAAGTGCTTGGCCGCAGGGGCTTCTTGACATGCCGCCGACGCGGACCGACCTTTCTCCGCATGACAACGCCAATCCAAATTGACGCCCGCTGGGACGACGAAGCTCACGTCTGGATCGCCACTAGCCACGATGCGCCGGGTTTGGTCGTCGAGGCGCCTTCCTGGCCGTCGATGATCGATGAAGTTCGATCCGTCTTGCCGGACTTGCTCGATCTCGATGGGAAGAGCGTGCGGGAAGTTTCTCTCACCTTCAAGGCGGAGACGCATCTCGCGCTCGCCGCCGGCTGATGGCGGGCTTCTATCCGCAGATTGTAGCGCTTCTTATCACCGCCGGATGCAAGCTGGTGCGTCCTGGAAAAGGCAGCCACGAGATCTGGCATAGTCCGATTACCAACCGCAACTTCACATTGCCTCGGACAACGAAATCGCGCCATACGGCGAACGAGGTCCTGAAACAAGCCGGACTCCCGAAAGCCTTCTAAAATGACTCATTCCCACGCGGTTGCGCTTACCCGCGAACTCATCCGTTGTCCATCCGTGACGCCGACCGACGCCGGCGCGCTCGACGTCGTAGAAAATGCGCTGAAGGCCGCTGGCTTCGAGACGCACCGCGTCGTGTTCTCGGAAGCCGGCACGCCCGACATCGACAATCTCTTCGCCAAGATCGGCGAAGGCGCGCCGCATCTCGCCTTCGCCGGCCACACCGACGTCGTGCCGCCGGGCGATCCGGCGCGCTGGCGCTTCGATCCATTTGCCGCTGAGATCGCCGACGGCCGCGTCTACGGCCGCGGCGCCTCGGACATGAAGGGGGCGATCGCGGCGTTCGTCGCAGCGGCGCTCGCCTATGTCGAGCGGCATGGCGCGCCGAAAGGGACGCTGTCCTTGCTCATCACCGGCGATGAGGAAGGCGTGTCGATCAATGGCACCGCGAAGCTCCTCGAATGGGCGCGCCTGCGCGGTGAGCGCTTCGATCACTGCATCGTTGGGGAACCGAGCAATGTCTCGACGCTCGGCGACATGATCAAGATCGGGCGGCGCGGCTCGCTTAACGGACGCGTTCGCGTCATCGGCAAGCAGGGCCATGTCGCCTATCCGCAGCGCGCGGAAAATCCGGCGCCGATCATCGCGCACATCGTCGCCGCGCTTTCAGGCCACGAGCTCGACAAAGGCACGACGCATTTCGAGCGCTCCAATCTCGAATTCTCGACGATCGACATCGGCAACAAGGCGGTCAACGTCATTCCGGGCGAGGCGCGCGCCGAGTTCAACGTCCGCTTCAACGACGTCTGGACGCATGACTCGCTTAAAGAGCGTATTCGGCAGGTGATCAAGCAGGCGGCGCCGAACGCCAATGTCGAAGTCGAATTTCCGCCCTCGAACGCCAAATCCTTCATCACCAAGCCCGGCGCCTTCACCGAACTCGTGATCGAGGCCGTGCGGCAGGCGACGGGCCATACGCCGGAACTCTCGACGACCGGCGGCACCTCCGATGCGCGCTTCATCGTCAATTATTGTCCGGTGCTGGAATTCGGCCTGACCAACGAGACGATCCACGCCGTCGACGAGAACGCCCGCGTCGCCGACATCGACGGGCTCTGCGCGGTGTATCTCAATGTGCTGGAGCGCTATTTCGCGGGCTGACCAACCACGTCATGCCCGCGCTTGTCGCGGGCATCCACGCGATGACGTGACGTAATGATCGTGGCGCGGCTTGACGTGGATGGCCGGCACAAGGCCGGCCATGACGGCTTGGAGGCGCCCCCACCCGCGACGCGGCTGAAAGTCGCCGCGAACGGCATCACGTCGATGGCGCCGCTCCAGGACTGCCATGACGGCTTGGGGCTTCACCCCCGCGCGGCGAGCGGCACGACATTGTGCAGCTGCGCATCCGCCGTCTCGAAGAAGCGGCGCAGATTGCGCGCCGCCTGACGGATGCGCTGCTCGTTCTCGACCAGCGCCAGACGCACGAAGCCTTCGCCATGTTCGCCGAAGCCCTCGCCCGGCGCGACGGCGACATCCGCCTTCTCGATCAGCAGCTTCGAAAATTCCAGCGTCGAGATGTTGCGGAAGCGCTCGGGCGCCGGCGCCCAGGCGAACATCGAGGCGCGCGGCGCCGGGATCGGCCAGCCCGCCTGCGCGAAGCTCTCGACCATCACGTCGCGCCGCCGCTTGTAGATCGCGCGCATCTCCTTGACGCAGTCGTCGGAGCCGTTGAGCGCCGCAACCGCCGCCACCTGCACGGGCGTGAAGGCGCCGTAGTCGAGATAGCTCTTCACCCGCGCCAGCGCCGACAGCAGCCGCTCATTGCCGACCGCGAAGCCGATGCGCCAGCCGGCCATCGAGAAGGTCTTCGACATCGAGGTGAATTCGACGGTGACATCCATCGCGCCCGGCACCTGCAGCACGGAGGGCGGCGGATTGTCGTCGAAATAGACCTCGGCGTAGGCGAGGTCGGAGAGAATGAAGATCTCGTGCTTTTTCGCGAAGGCGACGAGGTCCTTGTAGAAATCCAGCGAGGCGACTTCCGCCGTCGGATTGGACGGATAGCAGACGATGACCGCGATGGGCTTGGGGATCGAGTGCAGGATCGCGCGTTCCAGCGCGCGGAAATAGTCGGGCGTCGGCGCGGAGGGCACCGAGCGGATGACGCCGCCGGCCATCAGAAAGCCGAAGGCGTGGATCGGGTAGGAGGGGTTCGGCACCAGCACCACGTCGCCCGGCGCGGTGATCGCCTGCGCCATATTGGCGAAGCCCTCCTTGGAGCCGAGCGTCGCGACGACCTGCGATTCGGGGTCGAGCGCCACGCCGAAGCGGCGCGCGTAATAGCCGGCCTGGGCGCGGCGCAGCCCGGCGATGCCCTTGCTCGCCGAATAGCGGTCGGTGCGCGGCTTGCCGGCGGTCTCGACGAGCTTCTCGATGACGTGCTTGGGGGCCGGCAGGTCCGGATTGCCCATGCCGAGGTCGATGATGTCGGCGCCGCCGGCCCGCGCCTTGGCCTTGAGGCGGTTCACCTGCTCGAAGACATAAGGGGGCAGACGCTTGATGCGATAGAAATCCGACATTCTGACTTTGTTCCGGAAAGCGCGAAGCTGCGACTCTAGCCTATTTTGCAGGCGCGAGGGAGGGGGCGAAACGACATGGCGCAACCCGCGCGCTTTCGCTAGGCGTGCGGCCAGTGGCGCTCGCGGAACCAGCTGCGATAGTCGCTCATCTTTGCGCGCTGCCCGGCCGGCGCCCGCCGCGCGCAGGTCGCCGCCTCGGCGTTCCCCTCCGCCGCGCCCCACCGCAGTTCGACGCAGTCGTTGGGGTTGTAGCCCATCTCCAGGTCGGCCGCGCGGTCGAGGACGTCTTTCAGCGAGAGCGTCCAGGCGGAGCCGTCGCTGCGCGTATAGGAGAAGGTGCGGGCCGCGAGTTCATGCGCAAGGGCGCTTTGCAGCTGCGCTTTGACGCTGGCCGGGCTCTCGCCGTTCGGCATCGCGTAGCGGTCGCTGCGCCGCGCGACGCGATCGGGATAGCCGCGCACCACGTCGATCGCGATCAGCAGGCGGAGGTCGCGCGCCGGCGTCGAGAAATCCTCCCACGGCCCGGCGGTCGCGAAGATCGCCGGACCATCCGGCATGGACGCCTCGCCGCGTCCGCCGTTCTGGAACTTGCGACCGTTTTCGACCGCCGTGACGCGCGTCTTCACCTGCTCCTCGAGCGCCGTGATCGCCGCCGTCATCGCGCGCATCGGATCGAGCGGCTCGGGCGACATCACCTCATCCATCCGGTCGTAGAACTCCTCCGCGCCGAGCTGCGTCTGCTCCAGCGAGAAATCGCCATAGTCCGAATTCCTGGCGATCTCCCCGTTGGAGAGCGCCCGCAACCCGCCCTTTTCGAGCACGACCGGCCGAAAGCGCTTGAAGCCGGGGCTGCCGAGCGAGGGTTCGTTGACGAAGAGGAAGTTGCCGCGCCAGAACCGCTTGCGGGTGATGGAGCCGTCGGGCTCGGCGTCGACGGCGAGAAAGACGCCCGCGGCGTCCACCGTCTGCGGGACGCGCTGCACGAGCATCATGACGTGGCCGTAGGGATCGGCGTAGACCGTGCCGGGACGCAGCGCCTCCTGTGACAGCGGCACCGTGTAGAAATCCGTCTTGTCGCTGTTTGCCGAAGTCCGCGCCGAACCGGAGTGGACGACGTCGCCCACGGCCCGCGCGAATGCGCCAAACCCCGCCGTCAGCCCGAGCCGTTTCGGCGCGGGCGGCCTGGCGGGAGCGACCGGCGCAGCCGGCGCGGCTGGCGCCCCCGGCTGGGTCTGCTGAGGCTGCGAAAACAGCTGCTGGAGGAAGTTCGTCGGAGGAGCGGCGGCGATACGGGTGGGCGCCGGCGGCACGGCGGCCGACGCCACGGCCTGCTCGGGCGGCGGCGCGGGCCGGGTCACTTCGGGATGCAGCATGTCGAACCGCTCATTGCAGCGCGGCGGCGCGCCGCCGGCCCCGCGCGAGCAGTTCGAATAGGCGAAGGGCAGACCCATCTTGAACGCGAAATAGGCGCGCAGGAAGTAGACGAAATCGGCGCAGTCGGGCTTGAGCGACAGCGCGACGCTGTCTTCGCCCATGCCGAGATGATTGAACAAAACGTTGCGCGACCGGTCGCGCACCACTTCGTGCCACGCCTTCCACGACTGTTCCGCTTCGAGCGGCGCGTCGAAAAGCTTGGCGACCCACGCCGAATACAAATTCTCCGATGCGCGATCCCATGTGTCGCGCAGCTCCCAGACACGGCCTTCCGGCGTGTGCGGCCCCGCCGGCTTGCGCGCGCTTACCGTAATGTCCTTAGCGACCGCGCCGCAGCCGGAGGACACGGCGGCGCCCGAGAGCGTCGCGCGCCAGGTTCCGGCGGCCGGCGCGGCGACTTCGGCGAACCAGACATAGGGCGGTCCGCCCAGCTGGCGGCGACCCGTGGCGGCGACGCTTCCATCGGGCGAAATCAGCGAGAGCGCGCCGTCGTGCGGCTTTTCGGCGGCGACGAGAACGCGCAGCGGCGCGCCCTTCCAGGGCGCGATTGGCGACGCAAGGACCGCGACCTCGGCTGTTTCCGTGCAGCCCGACGACTCCTGGCCCTGCGCCTGCGACAGCGGAAAAAGACACGCAAGAATTGCGGCTGAGATTGTCAGCGATGCAGCGAAACGTCGCGCTGGAATCATTTTTGACCCCCTCTCTTGGACCGTCCTCGACTCGTTTTGCCCGTCAGAGGCCGGTGTGCAGGATACGGAGTTGGCGGAAAATCAGGCCGCTGGCGCGATGGCCGGCCTTGCGCGGCCGCCGATTGCTCAGGCCTATTGTGTGAAAGGAATGGGTCAAAAAGGCGGCTTTGCGCCGCCGCTCTCGCGACGCGGCGCGCGCGACAGCCGTTCGCCTATGACGCGCGCCGATCCCGCGCCGGCGCGCCCCTTACGCAATCCGAATCAATCGGTGGTGACGATCACGAAATCCTTGCCGGAGCGGCTGTCGGGCGACAGCGGCGCGTCGGTCAGCACCATCGTCATGCCGGGATGCATGCGCGTCTGCATGGCGGAGATGAAGGACGGCTCGGCGCGAATCCGCTGAATCACATTGCCGTCCGGCGCAAGCGCCGTATCGTCGCGATGATGCGTGATCGCGCTCCAGTGCATGCCGCGCGAATTCTGGTCGGCGCCGTTCAGCACGAAGACGTGCGAGCCGAGCTTGTCGCCGCCCTCGAGGCCGAGCGTCGATCTCGCGATCACATGATCGTTCTCGATCAACTCGATCACATGGTCCGCCGACGAGGCGATGACGCTGGTGACGGGATAATTCTCCGACTCCGTCCAGTCGGACGGATGCTTCTTGCCTTCGAGGCCGGAAAGCACCTGCTCGAACTCCTGTTCGGCATAGCCGCTCAGCACCATGCCCGGATGGGTCAGCTCCCAGGGATCGGTGTGCGCGCCGGCGATGATGACCGGCGTGCCGATATGGGTGACGCCGAACAGCAGTTCGGAAAATTTCATCGGCAGCCGCACGCAGCCATGCGACGCCGGATAGCCGGGCAGATTGCCGGCATGCAGCGCGACGCCCGACCAGGTAAGGCGGTTCATGTTGGGCATCGGTGCGTCGTCGTAAAGCGACGAGTGATGGTTCCTGTCCTTCTCCAGCACGACGAAGACGCCGGTTGGCGTCGAATGTCCGGGCTTCCCGGTCGAGCAGGTGGAGACGGCGATGCGGACGCCGTTGCGATAGACGTGCACGCGCTGCTGTGGCAGCGACACGACGACGGAGACAGGTCCCGCGGCGGAGAGCTCGGGACGCCAGATGAATTCGCCCGGCTTGAGCCGGCCGATGTCTTCCATCGCGTCGGCGGCATAGGCGCGCCGCCCGATGATGACGGCGCTCGCGCCAAGCAGGCCGCCCAGGAATTCGCGTCGGCGCATCGAAGTGATCGTCATGACATGGCCCCCCAAGGTCCACGAACAATAGACGGCGGGTAGCACGAACGCCTGGACTGGAGAAGTGCGGCGCGTCACATCCAATCGGCGCCTGAGTGATCAGGAAGACGCCCTGCGGGGGCTCGTTTGCCTGTGCAATCCCCTGCGACGAATCACGCGCCGTCTGCTTAGGCTGGCGACTCCGCGAATAATTTTTCCAGTTCTGAAATCTTGATGGGCTTGACGAAATGCCGATCGAAGCCGGCTACGGCGCTTCTCCTGCAATCCTCGGGCTGGCCCCAGCCCGACAAGGCTGCGACGAAGAGCGACTCTCCGTCCGGAAGCTGTCTGATTCGGCGCACGGTCTCGTAACCATCGAGCCCGGGCATGCCGATATCGACAAAGACGATGCGCGGCTTGAACTGCGGAATGATTTCCAGCGCCTCGGCGCCGCCAGCGACGACCCGGACGTTCATTCCGAAGAAGCGATCAGCTCGCCGGTGAGTTCGCCGACAAGGCGGTCGTCGTCCACGACCAAGACCTTCGTTCGCGATGCGCGGCGCTCGATTGTCGCTTGCGGGGGCGCAGCGTTGGAGGCGACGGGCGCTTCGCTCAACGGAAGCCGAACGATGAACGTGCTGCCCTTATCCGCGCCGCCGCTCCGGGCGTCGATCGTGCCTCCGTGCAGCGTTACGAGGCTGCGGGCAAGCGACAGCCCGACGCCAATCCCGCCTTGCGCTCTGCTGAGGTTGCTGTCGACCTGGGCGAAGATGTCGAAAATGCGCGTCAGCATGTCGGGCGGAATGCCGACGCCCGTATCCTTGACGACGACCACCGCGAAGCCGTCCTCCCGCGTCACTGTCACATCGATGGCGCCGTCATCCGCGGTGTATTTCGCGGCGTTGTTGAGGATATTGGCGAACACTTGGTTGAGACGCACGGGATCGCCGTCGATGAAAAGCTGTGTCGAGTTCGCGGAGAGCTGTTTGCGATGTTTTCCGGCCTGAAGTTTGTCGGCCCCATTTTCAAACACTTCGCGCACGAGCGCGACAAGATCCAGGCGCTCCTTTTGAAGCTCTATCTTGCCGTGGGTGATGCGCGAAACCTCGAGGAGGTCGTCGACGATCCGAGTGAGCTGTTGCGTTTGCCTCTCGATCACCGACAGCATGGCGTCGCCATCGCCGCCGGCCGAGCGTCGCTTGATGTAAGCTGCGGAGCTGATCGCGGCCAGAGGATTGCGCAGCTCATGCGCGAGCACGGCGAGGAACTCGTCCTTGCGGCGATTGGCGGTCTGCAGCGCCTCCAGCGCGTCGCGAATGGCGTATTGTAGACGACGGGCTTCAATCGCGTTCTTGAGCGCGCTGATCAGTGAGCGTTTCGGCGCCGGGCGTTCGATGAAGCTGACATTGGGGCGCTTTTCCACCTTTCGCAGCAACGCCAGGTCTTTGTGCGCGCGGCCGCGGGCGAGAAGCAGCACGATGGGCAGCCGGGACCACGCCGGTTCAGGACCGATCAAATCTTCCAATGTGGCCGCGCAACCATGCGGCAACGCCTCTTCCGCGATCAGAATGCAGCCGGCGCCTTTCGCGATCTCTCGGCGCAGCTCTTCTTCGTCGCTGCAAACGCAGCTGCGAAGACCGCTGCGATTGAGCGCGTCTTCGGCAAGGGCGGCGTCGCGTCCGGCGGGCGTCATGATCAGAACGCGCAGGCCGTCGTCGGCTCTCGGGACAATCTCCGCTGCGCTATGCACCGCCATTATCGAATCGGCGCGATGGCTTCGGGATGATACATCGGCGTGCCCGTCAGGACGCCGGTGAAGCCTATGAGCGGCTCGCTGACGTCGACGCCTCCCGTTCTCATCGTCAGCTTGCGGATTGTGTGCTCGTGTCGGCCGCCACGCTTCTTGACGACCGACAAAGCCTTGTGCAGGGCGCCGTCAAGCTCGAAAAAGCGCAGCAGGAACACATTGTCGGCCAGGAAGCTGAAGTCCAGCGGCGCGGAGAGTTCCGTTCCAAAGAGTCCGTGCTGGGTCAGCGTCATGAGGGTGACAATCTGACGACGGCTCATAAAGGAGAGCAGCTCCCTGATGTGAAGAATGACGCTCGGTTCTTCCATCGCGGATTGCAGATACCCGTTCAGCGTGTCCATCACGACGAGCTTCACGTCCTGCTTCTCGATTCGATCCACAAGCAGGGAGGCGATCTCGCCGACGCTCAGTTCGGCCGGATCAAGATGCCTGAGGTCGATGCGTCCGGCTTCGACTTCAGCGCGCATGTCGAGGCCTAATCCCTCGCTGCGCTTCATATAGCTCTCCTCGCTCTCATCGAACAGCAGGACGGCGCATTTTTCGCCGCGCTTGGCCGCAGCCATTGCGTAGAGAGATGAAATGGTCGATTTGCCCACGCCTGCGGGTCCGATGACGAGCGTGTTCGAACCGCGGGGAAGCCCGCCGCCGACAAGCGCGTCAATCTCCGGATTGCCGGAGTCGAGCGGCGGCCCCGCCGTGAGGCTCGGAAAGCTCTGCGCGACGAGGCGAGGGTGCACGGTCAGCCCGCCTGCGGCGATCGTCACGTCATGCGAGCCGCTCACATAGCTGCAGCCGCGCAGCTTTTTCACGCGCAATGCGCGGCGGTCGGCGCCGTATGCAGACGGCTTTTGCCGCAATTCGATGATGCCGTCGGACATCGTCTGGCTGCGAAGATCCTTTTCCCCCGTCGATGCTTCATCCAGCATGACCGTCGTGCAGTCGCGCGCCGCCATGAAGTCGCGAATACGTTTCAGTTGGCGCCGGTGGAAGGCCGGCGTCGGCGCCATAATGCGCAGACTCGAGATGGTGTCGAGCACCAGCAGCTTCGGTTTCAAGCGTTCGACTTCGGAAAAAAGATGGTCGAACGTCTCGCCGATCTCGACCTCCGCTTCGGGGAACAGCGTGTAATCGAGCCATTTGTCTTCGGCGCTCGGCGGCTCGGACAGGCCCGTGATATTGACCCCGTCGAGACTCCATCCGTGCGAGGCGGCGATCGAGCGCAGCTGTTGCGGCGACTCGGCGCTTGTCGCGAGCAGGCAGGTTTCACCCGCGCGAACCGCCTGGAACAGGAACTGCAGCGCCATGGTGGTCTTGCCGCTGCCGGGCGGGCCTTCGATGAGAATCAGCGCGCAGCGCGGAAGACCGCCGTGAAGAACTCTGTCGAGTCCCGGAACGCCTGTCGGAAAACGCGGAGTGGACTCTATGGGCACGGACAATGAGGCGCGCTCCCGACAATCGTGACTGACCAATGTACAGCACCGGAATTATTCGACAATGTCGCACTTCGCAACGCTTCTTGACCGCGGCCTTCATCGCGACGAGACGGATGCATTCGCAGGCTTGACTGTGCGGCGACGGTTCTCCGCGATCGTGGCGCAAATCTCCCCGCAAGCGGGGAGAGGCGGCGGCTATGCCACGCCAGTTCGACCGAGCTGCATAGCGAACGAAGCGCGCGAGCGGCCTGCTTCGCCAACGAAGGGCGCGATCGATCTTCGGAGCCCCCGCGCGCCTGAAATGCGCGGAAGCGCCGCCTCGGGGCGACGCATCCGCGCAACATCATAATTCTTCAAAGCAATTTCTCAGCCGACGCGGCGCCATGAGCGGACGGGGTAGGCGGCAGGACGATGCGCTTCGTCGCGCGTGGCGGACGGCGCCACAGAATGACCGAAATCACGCGGCAAAGCCGACGTTCTTTACATTCCGAAAAGCAAGTTATGGCTATCTCGGCTCAGCCAAAACGCTCAGCGGGTTTATGCCGGAGCATTCTCTGATCGGCGACAGGGGTGGGGACTCCAAAATCATGAACATGGACAACGGGATCGCCGGCGCCGGCGAAAGCAGCGATGAAGCTCAACATGGGCTTGCGTCGGGGCGCCTCAGCCGCCGGTCGTTTCTGGTCGGCTCCGCCGCCGGCATAGGCGCCGCCGGCCTCGCCGGCTGCGTATCGTCCGACGACTTGCTGCGCGCCGAGGCGGCGAAGTTTTACGCGGCCGTGCCGAGCGAGAAATTCCCGATCCCTGCAGTCGACATCAGCAGAGTCGATCCGAAATATTTTCGCCAGAAGGTGCGCTACGACAGCAAGGAAGCGCCGGGCACGATCATCATCGATCCCGGCAAGTTCCATCTCTACCGCATCGAAGGCGATGGAATGGCGACGCGCTACGGCGCCAATGTCAGCCGACCCGGGTTTCTCTGGAGCGGCGAAGTCTATGTCGGGCGCAAGGCCGAATGGCCCACATGGACGCCGCCCAAGGAGATGATGGCGCGCCAGCCGGAGGCGCGCAAATACGCCGGCGGCATGCCGGGAGGTCTGGAGAATCCGCTCGGCGCGCGCGTGCTGTATCTCTATAAGAACGGCGTTTACACGGTCTACACGATCTACAGCACCAGCGACCCCGACACGCTCGGGCAGGGCATCACGAGCGGCTGCACCGGCCTCCTCAGTCAGGACATGCTCGACCTCTATTCGCGAACGCCGGTCAAGACGAAAGTGATCATGCTGCCGGCATAGTCAGCCGGAACGGTCGCGCGCTCTCTTCCCGCCGCCGTTCGATATGGCGCGCGGCGCCATCACGAAGTAGCTGAATCCGTTTTTTATTTCGCGCGGGCGCCGATTCTTTCGACGATGCGCAATCGAGAATTTTGTTGGCGCCGGCGTAAGGCCGCGCCGATCGAAGCGCGTTCGCGCGCCGGCTATCCGCGCCGTCTTTGTTTCGCCCCGAGTGGAATCGGCTAGTATGGCGAGGCGGCCGGGCTCTGTTTGCGCTCTCTGTCGCGTCCATAAAAAGGAGGCGGCCAGTGCGTCTGCATTTTGGAATTCAGATTGTCGCCATAGCGGCGCTTGGGCTGGGATCGATCGCCTTTCAGCACGCCGCCCGCGCCGCCGAGCCGATCACTGAACAGGAAGCCTATGAGATCGGCAAGGAGGCCTATCTCTACTTCTATCCGCTGATCAGCATGGACGTGACGCGAAAAGTCATGACCAACATCGAGGCGGGAAAGAAGCCGGGCGCAGGACCGATGAACGAATTCCACCACGTGCGGACCTATCCGCCGGCGGACTTTCGCGACGTCGTGCGCCCCAATTTCGATACGCTCTACTCCATCGCCTGGCTCGATCTGACCAAGGAGCCGATCATCCTTTCGACGCCCGACACCAAGGGGCGCTACTACCTGCTGCCGTTGCTCGACATGTGGACGGACGTCTTCGCCGTCCCCGGCAAGCGCACCAGCGGCGCGGGCGCCGGCGATTTCGCCATCGTCCCGCAGAATTGGAAAGGGCGACTCCCCGCCGGCGTGAAGCGGATCGATTCGCCGACGCCCTATGTCTGGATCGTCGGGCGCACGCAAACGATGGTCCCAAGGATTATGACGCCGTCCACGCCGTTCAGGACGGCTACAGGCTCACTCCGCTTTCGCATTGGCGCAAACCGGCAAAGCCCGCAGCGACGAAGATCGACCCGAACGTCGATATGAAGACGCCGCCGCTCGAGCAGGTCGACTCGATGCCGGCGGCCAAATTCTTCGCCCATGGCGCCGAGCTGATGAAAGCCAACCCGCCGCATGGGACGGACTGGTCGCAGCTCACGCGCTTGAAGCGCATCGGCGTCGAGCGCGGCAAGAGCTTCAATTTCGACTCCGCCGATCCCGCCGTGAAGCGCGCGCTCGAGAAGGCGCGCACAGATGGTCTTGCGCTGATGAAGGAAAAGACGCCGACGCTGGCGCGCGTCGTGAACGGCTGGCAGATGAACACCGATACGATGGGCGTCTATGGGAACTATTATCTGAAACGCGCCATCGTCGCGCAGGTGGGACTCGGCGCGAACCAGCCCGAGGACGCGATCTACCCGCTCAATCTCGCCGACAGCGACGGCAAGCCGCTCAAGGGCGAGGAGAAATACGTCCTGCATTTCACGAAGGCCGAGCTGCCCCCCGTCGACGCTTTCTGGTCGATCACGCTTTACGACGGCGCCGGCTTTCAAGTCGCCAATGCGCTGAACCGCTTTGCGATCGGCGACCGCGATCCGCTGAAATACAACGCCGACGGCTCGCTCGATCTTTACATTCAGAGCGCCAATCCCGGGCCCGACAAGGAGTCCAACTGGCTTCCGTCCCCGGCGAGCGGCAGCGAGAACATCACGATGCGCCTCTATGCGCCAAAGCCGCCGGCGCTCGATGGCCGCTGGGCGCCGCCGCCGATCCGGCGTGCGGAATAAGATCGAGCGCCGGGTTTGCCGCGGCGGCTCTTCGCGCCGCGGATGACGGTCCGCGATCGGCGCGATGCGGATCTCTGATCGGAGACAAGCTCCGCGCCGCTGCATTCGATAAGGTTGCGCGCGGAAGGCGTGGCAACGCGTCGCGGGCGCCCGCAGCGCGGATGTGTCGCGCGGCGGGAATGAGAATCCCTTGGCGCGGCCAGCCTCGCCGGGATTAGCATTCGGCCGTTCTCGCCGTTTTTGAGAGGCGCATATGAAACATCGCATTGTCGCCGCAGCCGCTTTCATCGCCCTGGCGCTCGCCGGCGCCGGCGCGTCGGCCTCGACCGCCGCGCAGCGCGAATACAAGCGCGGCTACGCCGATTGCAAGGCCGGCCGCTGGGACGAGAACCAGCACGGCGAATCCTACAAGAGGGGCTGCCGCGCCGCCGAGGATCAGCGCGCCGGTTCAGGGGAGGGCGCCGGAGCCGTGGCAGGTGCGGGAGCAGGGACCGCGACGAAGCCGGCCGACGGCGCGTCGCCCGCCGGCGCTGGCGGGCTGCGCGGCGACAAGACCGCCTGCCTGCTCGCCGTGAAGCGCAAGACCAACAATCCGAAGGTCGTCGTTCTCAACGTCGAAACCGCGGAGGCGAACAATACGGTGACGATCGGCGTCGGACCCGACCGCGCGCCCTGGCGCTGCCTCGTCAAGCGCGGAATCGTCGCCGACGTCATGTCGCTGACGGATGAGGGGAAGCTGTGAGGGCAGGGCGGTGTGCATTCAGTGCCACCTGCCAAAAAAATTCTCTTAATCGCGTCGGTTATGCGGCTTCAAAAGCAAGGGGGCGAAGGAAATCGCCAATGTATCTTACGGGCGTTCTGCACAAACACTGCTCGCCTATAGACGTGTTACACCCTGCTGAGTTCTTTGTTGACATCAAGGTAATGCTCGACGTGCTCACAAAAATCGAGAAGATCCACAATCTCGGGCGATTGGGGAGGCCAATTAGTCGTCTTTGCGGCAGGATCGCGTAGCCCAGTCATCATTTTGATCGCATGTTCACCGAGTGCTCGGTAGCTTTCAAACTGCGATTCAGTGAACCACTGGTTCAAGGTTATATCGTGTGGAAACTTTGCGTTGGCAGCGGCATAGGCCTTGACGTCGGCGGGGGCGTCGACGTAGAGACCGGGCTTGATGTAAATAATTTTGCCATCTTTCGCGCCCTTCTCCGGATATCGTACACGGCCAACAGCTGCATATATTCCTGTCTTCGGCAGCATCTTTTCACGTGCTCGCACATCAATCCGTTCAAAATCTATTTCAACCCCGAGATCAATGTAAATCTTTCTTACTGCGTTGCCGAGGTCCTCTAACGTACAATCAAAGTCAGCGCCCGCGTCGCAGACAACGATGACGTGGCATCGGCGCCTAACCATTTCATAGAGGGCCAAGTTTTCGAAATGCCCGCCGTCCGAAAGATAAACGAAAGGTTGCTTGTCGGACGCGAATCCTAGCGCCTCCTGTATGAAGCGCCGGTAACTAGCATCGGGGCCGTTCTTGTTCCAACCCGTGGGATCTTTCGGATTGCCAAACCACCCGCCTAGGCGGGCGTTGAAAATCGTCATGACAAAGCTCGTCGCTGTGGAGGAATGGTAGCCCCAATTGGGGCTGACCGCGGCACCTGACAGCGACATAGCGGTTCCGAGCGTTATACCGTTGCAGTAAGCTTTCGAACTCCGATACCCGACAAGATTTCCGCCGGTGTGCAGAGGCGTGCATATAAAAGATGCGGCCTTGGGCTCTTGCCACGCCCTATTATCAGTAGCAGTCAAGTTAAGCGTGATGTTGACGACGTGGAACAGTTTGGCTTTGGGGCCGCGACGAAGTTCGTGCATCTCAAGATTATCACTGTCCGCAAAGCCATCAAATGAGCTGCGATCCTTAGCGCCTGCGTTCGAGGCACCGAGGAATGCCCGTACAAGGCGATTACGATACATCGCGTTTAAAGAAAAATAGTTCACGTTGACGTAGAATGACGTTACGAGGCTGAAAATGAAAAGCGCTAATGTGGCGAGAACGGTCGACTTGAGGTTAACCTCGGCGGTCGTAGCATTTGGTAGTGTCTCAGGATCCAACTCCAAAAACGGAACTGGCGACATCGCTTCAAGCAATAGCATTGACGAATGAGCGATCCAAATTGCAAGGCAGAGCAAGAAGACGATCGACGCCAGGGTAAGCAATTTGGCGACGGAAAGCTTGATTCCTTTCAAGGTTTCGCCCAATGTGCCTGAGATTGGACTGGCGCCGAGAAGGCTAATCGCGCCGGATCCTCCTGCGACGGCGAGCATCTCGGTTTGCAGATGCTTCACCGCGTCCCAACCAAATATCACGAGCCAAAACGCCGCGACCCACATAACGGCCCACGCCCCGTAGTAGCCGCTGGCTCGCGCCCACCACTCTCGGTGCCGATCGCCGGCCTTGGGATACAACCTGCTCGTCAATGCGGCCAAGAGAACTTGGCCGAGAAGGAAGGCCATCAAATACCATGGGACGCCAAACACTGCGTCATACTTGATTGCGTCTTCAGGATGACCACGAGTTGTTACATGCCTTAGCCAAAGTCCCGACCAGATAAGGGCACCTATAACGCAGGGCTGTTTAGTTCTCAACAAATCCAATGCATTTTTAGGACTTCGTTGAGATCGATAGCGTTGCGCCATCTGGCGTTTTTGATGTTTTGGCAGCCGTCTGCGCGCAGCAGATTGTAGGCGAATGAGCGTATGCGTGCGACGATGTCGGGGTTTTTGCGGATGCGCGAGGCGTCTTCGGCGAAGGCGACGTCGCGCACATAATGACTGCCGTTCTCGATGCGCCAATGGCCTCTGATCCATTCGTTCCATTGTTCCGGCGGCGAGCCGACGGCGGAAGAAACCCAAAAGACGATCTCCGTCGTTTGTTTGAAAAGCCCGGTCGCCGGATTGCGCCGGCAAACCGTGCGCTCAAGCCGCAATACGGTTTTGATCAGCGGCTCCCAAGGCGTATGGCGGAACCACGCCTTGGCGGGAAAGACCGTCAGTTCGCGCGTCTCCCAACGGTTGCGGCCTTTCGCCATGCTCTTGGCATAGCCGCTCGGCTTGCGGCCCGCGGCGCCCAGTTCGAGCCGGCTCCGCAGCTTGGGTTGATTGTCTTTCACCTGGGTCAGCAGATGATTGCCGCATGCAATCACGCGTTCGAACAATTTTTTTGGCAATGTTCGGCGTCGAGCGTGAACAGGCAATCCTTCAGCCCCAAGGCTTCGATCAATTCGGGCGCCGCAGGAATTTCATTACTCTTTTCCGCCACCATCACATGTGCGAGCACGATCTGGTCGACGTGACGCAGCGCCGACATCATATGCGCGGCCTTGCGATCAGCGAAGGCGTCGAAGCTGCCGCGTAGCGTTTTTCCGTCAACGGCGATTGCGGTCAGCTCCTCTGCCTGCGGCGGACGCGGCAAGCTCGCGGCGTGACGACGGAACGCCGTCTCCAGCGCCGCCGGGTCGATGCTTTGCAGGATCAGACGCAATCCGGTGTAGGACGGAGAATAAGGCAGCTCCAGGCCAAACGCCGCATTGAGCCGTTGCAGATGCGCACGGATGAACTCATGCATCTGCCGGTAGGAATTCGCGCCGGCGACCATGGCGAGGATCGAGTAAAGCAGCACGGTCGCCAAATCGAACCGCTTGCCTTCTCGCCGACGATGGTCCGGTATCTCGCGCAAAATCTCCAGCAGCGACGCCTGCATGCGACAACCTCCGATTCGGGTTGTCGCATATAGATTCACATATCTACCGAGCCGGGAATCGGGAAAATGCCTCACAGTTCAGAGAACTGAACAGCCCTGACCTATAACGGCTCCTGCAACTATCTGTGCACAGAACTCTAGCCCCGCTCTCCTAAGCTTACCGAAGTTGAGTTTCTCTTTACGCACCCAGAAGATGATTCCAGCCATCCATGCGAAGGCGAGGACGTAAGCGACGCAGAAGGCTGCTGCACCATAGGTAACCCACTCGAGAAACTGCTTCTCATCGGGGAGGGAGCCGTTTGGCACCCAGTAGCAACTTTGCATGACGAGCAGGAAAGCCCCCACGACGAGCGGAAGCATCACCCAATTTCTAAAGCCATCTTCGTCGAGAGCCTCCGTCGCATTCCGGGATCGATTCACGATCGAGTTTACAAGACCCCAGATGACGAGAACTACTCCTATCGAATCGAGCCAATAATGCCAGTCCCAAAAAAACTGCAGCGGCTGCTGCTGCGGTATTTTTCCCATGGCGAGATCCCAAAAATGATAACCCACCGCGAGGAGAAACGTGTCTGCGCCTTCCTTCGATTTTGTCCAGGCGACCAGTAGCCATTCAACCACTCTGGGCACAAACAAGATTGAAGCAACGAGCGGAAGGAACACCAGCCAATTCAGGAGCATGTTTCGGATGATAATAGACATTGCTGCCCAGGTATCGGCGGAGCCCAGACCAATCTTTGGGGTGATGAATGCGTGATTCTGTCGTAATTCAACGAGAGGCTTCGGCTCGATTCCAGTGCGGCACCCACTTGCACCGCAGGTCTTCGCGAGTTGATTCTCGATTTCACCGAGCTGCACTTCGCGCAGGCTGAACTCCCGTGTGGCCCAGGCCGACAGCCAGCCGCCGATGTAACCACCGCCGGAAACTGTTGACAGATAGTCAAACTGGGAAAGCAATTTGAGACGAGCAAGACCCTGCATTATTCCAAGACAGAACGCTGCGCTTCGAATGCCGCCGCCAGACAAACAAAGCGCGGTCTGCCCAGCATGCTTGTCGTTTTTTTTTAGGCTATGGACCGCTTCGTTGTAAACGTCCTGTAACCGCTTCTCTTCTTCTTCGCTTCGATGGCGCGCATTTTTCTGTTTACTGGCGTCGGGCACCGTTATGCGATTGACTTCGTCTGGGTGCAAATTTCTAAATTCATCGAACAAGACATCGCTGGTTAGTAGTAACCCGGTGATTTCGGAGCCTTCAATCATTTTTCAACTCTCTGGAAACATCAAATAGCGCAAAGATTAGGTGATTTGTGAGCATTCAAAATGGTCTTAAAACAATTAAGAGAAATCAAAACGGCGACGTCAACACCCTCGTATGAACTTAACTCGACCACGTTGGGCCAGTCCCCTTCAAAACGTCCGCTCAATTAGAGAGGTTCGGTCGACGGGATCGATGTACGACTCGCAAGAACATCGATCATGGGCGTACGGAAGTCTCTGAGAAGGCGAATCACTATTTCCTACCCCACTTCGCTCGACCAGCGCTCCGAGCGAAAGGCAAGCGCGATCGCCTCGGCGCGGGCGCTCTGGCGCGCCTCGGCTGACTCGTTCTCCGTAACGCCGGCGCAGGCCTTGAGCGCGATCTCCAGCAGCGCCGCCTTCGGATAGTTTTGGCCCTCGCGACCGGGGTGGGCGCCAAAATCGCAGGCGCAGACGATCATCAAGTCGCGAAAGCGCTCCGGCGCGTCGAAGGCGCCCAAACGTTCCAGCATCAGGGCGACGGGGCCCGCGCGCATTTTCGTCACGCGGTGCACGCGTTCGCATTCGCCAAGCGCCAGCAGCGCGAGATCGCGGCATTCGGCCGGCGCGCCGAAGCGCGCGCAGATTTCTTCAATGCGCGGGCGCCCGCGCTCGACATGCCGGTAATGCACGGGCAGATGCTCGCGCGGCGAATCCGACTTGCCGACATGCATCGCGAGCAGCGCGAAACGCACGGGTAACGGCGCGCCGCGTTTCGCCGCTTCATCGAGCGTCTTCAGCAGGTGTTCGCCAAGATCGACCTCGGCCTCGCCGTCGGACATCTGCGGCACGCCGACGAGCGCGGCGACCTCGGGCAGGATTTCGAAGAGCGCGCCGCATTCGCGCAGCGTCCTGATCATCTTCGAGGGCGCGGGGCTCATCAGCCCGCGCACGAGCTCCGGCCACATTTTTTCGGGCGCGGCGTCGACGAGATGGCCGGCCTCGACCTGTTCGAAGAGGAGATCGAGAGTCTCGTCATCCGGGCCGGCGCCCGATTCGGCGATCAGCGCCGCCATCCGCAGCACGGCGAGGCCAGGATCGGTTTGTCCGAAGTCGGACGCGGAATCGGGTTCAAAGGCCATGGGGACGCAACCGTGGGGGAGAACCCGGCGCGACATGCAAGGCGCTTGCCGCAGCAGTCTTGCGGCGCGATGCGCCGGTTGGCGTCGCGCCGCGCTAGCGGGCGGGCTTCGCCGGCGCTTCGGGCCGGGCGACGCCGGCCGCCCGGCGGCGGTTCTCGGCGGCGGCGGCTTCGAGTCCGGCGGCGAGGGCGCGCACGTCGGCCGCGGATTTCTTCTTGGGGTCCTTCGGCGGCGTCGGATCGAAGGCGCGGTACTCGAGCCGGTCGGGCCGCGAGGCGCGGACGAAATCCTGCGCCTGCGGCGCCGGGCTGCGCAAGCCGGTGGCGTCGAACAGGCGGCCGATGAAGGCGCCGCCGCTCGAGGGCGGGGCCTCCTGGGCGAGGGCCGCGGCGGGGCCGAGCCCGGCGATCAGAATAAGGGCGATGCGCGCGTAGTTCATGGCGGCGAGCAGGCCATAAAAATGCGGCGCCAGTGGGTCGGCGCCGCGTGCGGTTTGAAGCGCGCTCTAGGCGATCTGCGCGTAGACCGCGTCGATCTTCGCGCCCCGGTTGAGGCCGCGATGGATCGAAATGTCCAGCCCTTCCTCGCGCGCCTTCGCGCCGTGGCGTCCGAGCAGTCGGCGCGCCGCCATGTCGCTGTCGACGAAGGCGAAGCCGGTCGGCCCCCATGAGGTCTGGCCGCCGCCGGTCGCGCCGTCGGCGAGCAGCTGGGCGACGGTCGCCTCGACCCTGGCGCTGGTGAAGCGGCGTCCGCCCTGCGCCGCGGCGAAATGGTCGCCGACGAGCGCCTGGATGCGCGTCAGCGCCGCGCCGAAGGGCGCGAGCTCCTTTTCGGCGAGCGCCGGCAGGATCTGCATCAGCACCAGCCGGCACACTTCGCCGCTCATCGCCGCGTCGACGGGCGGCAGTTCGGCGAAGGCGTCGCGCTCGTCGGCCCCATGCAGCCCGGCATGGCCGGGATCGCAGACCAGCAGCACGCGCCAGTCCTCGGGAAAGGCGGCGCGGGCGACGACCGGCGGCGTTATCGTGTGCGGGCCGCGGCCGCCGTCGACGACGACGCCGCCGAGCTGGAACAGGCCGGCGCCGAGCCCCGAGCGCGCGCCGCGCGCCATCAGCGCCGCGTCGGCGGCGGGATCATGCGGCAGGTCCTCGAGGCGGCGCAGCGCCGCGCTGACGGCGAGCGCCAGCTGTGTGCCGGAGCCAAAGCCGGCATGGGCGGGAATCGCCTCCTCCAGCGTCAGCCGGTGGCGGCGCGCGACGCCAAGCGCCTCCTGCGCGCGCTCCAGCAGAGCAGAGGCGCGCGCGCTTTCGGGGCCCTCGACTAAATTCCGGTCGGCGCGGGTCAGCGTCAGCCGCGTCGCCGGCGCGTCGAGCGAGAGGCCGACGCCGCCGAACTTGCGTCCCAGGCCGCCGTTCATGTCGAGAAAACCGAGATGCAGCCGCGCGCTCGCCGCGACGCTCACACTAGCCGGCATGGCGCCTCTTGTGTCGGAGGGAAGACTTCGGGCCGGTTTAGGCTATAACGCGTCTCGACGAAAGAATGTTGCGTCGCAAGCGCAGGAGGGGAGCCGTCATGGCAAAGGAAGAGCGCGCCTATTCCGAAGACGAGATCGCCGCGCGGCTGAAGAGCGAACTGCCGCACTGGCGATACGAGAACGGCTGGATCCGGCGAAGATTCAAGACGCACAGCTGGAAGGGCACGCTGATGGTCGTCAATACGGTCGGCCATCTCGCCGAGGCCGCCTGGCACCATCCCGACATCGCCGCCTCCTACGCCTGGGTCGAGGTGAAGCTTCAGACCCATACTGCGAAGGGCATCACCGACAAGGACTTCGAGCTCGCCAGAAAGATCGAGGAGGTCGTCTCCTGGCGGCCCGGCAAGGCCGGCGGCGCGCTCGAAGGCACGCCCGAGACCGATCAGCGCTTCGCCTATGTGAAATACGACGACTGACGGGACCCGGCTTGGCCTTCGACCTGCAGGCGATCGCGACGCAGCGCGATCGCTTCCTTTCGCTGATCGGGACGCGCCCGGTGATCATGGGCATCGTCAACGTCACGCCCGATTCCTTCTCGGACGGCGGGCTTTTCGCCAGTCGCGAAGCGGCGCTGGCGCAGGCGAAGCGGCTCGTGGGGGAGGGCGCCGACATCGTCGACGTCGGCGCCGAGTCGACGCGCCCGGGCCACACCCCGCTGACGGCCGAGGAGGAGTGGGCGCGCCTCGCGCCGCTGCTCGCCGCGCTGGTCGCGGAGGCGGGCGCGCCGGTGTCGATCGACACCTACAAGGCGGAGACGGCGCGCCGCGCGCTCGGCCTCGGCGTCTGCCTCGTCAACGACATCTGGGGCCTGCAGCGCGATCCCGAGATGGCGCAAACGATCGCGCAGGCCGGCGCGGCGGTCGTCATCATGCACAACCGCGAGACGACCGAGCCCGAGATCGACATCGTCGCAGATATCAAGCGATTCTTCGCCCGCTCGCTCGACATCGCGCGCCGCGCCGGCGTGCCGGAGCGCCACATTCTGCTCGATCCGGGCGTCGGCTTCGGCAAGAGCCGCCAGCAGAACTATGATGCGCTGCGCGCCATTCCGGAGCTGCTGACGCTCGGCTTTCCGCTGCTGATCGGCGTCTCGCGCAAATCGCTGTTCAAGGGCCTGGGCGAGGGGCTTCTCGAGGGACGGCTCGTCGGCACGCTCGCGGCCAATCTGCTCGCGGCGCGCGACGGCGCGCAGGTCTTCCGCGTGCATGACGCCGCCGAGCACCGCGCCGCCTTCGAAGTGCTGCGCACGCTCGGCGCGCGTCCGGGAGGTTGAGAGACGATGCGAGTCGGATTTGGTCTTGGCAGCAACATCGGCGACAAGCCGGCCAATATTCGCGAGGCGCTGCGGCTGGTCGAGGCGCGGGGGCTGGCGCGGCTCGAGAGAGTCTCGCGAATCTATCGCACCCCTCCGTGGGGCGACCTCGACCAGGGCGATTTCGCCAACGCCTGCGCCATCGGCGACACCGCGCTCGCGCCCTATGAGCTGCTCGCGGGGGTCAAGAAGATCGAGGCCGACATGGGCCGCGCGCCGACGCGGCGCTGGGGGCCGCGGCTGATCGACGTCGACATCCTCTTCCTCGGCGAGCATGCGATCGACGATCCCGAGCTGACGCTGCCGCACAAGGAGCTTTTCCGCCGCGGCTTCGTTCTCGCGCCGCTCGCGGAGATCGCGCCGGACCTCGAGCTGGACGGCGTCACGATGCGCGATGCGCTCGCCGGCGCCGACGCGACCGGCGTGCGCCCATGGTCGGAGAAATAGCCGCCCACCCCGGATGGTTGCCGCTCTTCGCGGCGCAGCAATTCACGAGATCGCGCCGGCGAACGCTGATACGCTGATCGTAAATATCGCGTTGTTCCAGCGACATGGATGAAATGATGCGCTGCGCTGAGATTCTTCGCGGAGCTCCGTAGGGGTGGGCTTTTAACTATCCCCTAGGGTTGCATTGGCTATTCGATAGATTGTTTTGCTCTATACCAAGGGGTATTGTGGTTAGGGGGGCGTTGTTGGAATTGTTGCGGCACGCTGAGCTGGGTCTGTTGTCTGCCCTTTCAAGGGGGCGGGTTTGGATTTTGGCTTAGGCGGCGACGTCGGTGTTCGTCCGATAACAACAAGCAGCCGGGTTCCGGGGATTCCGCGATTTCCGGGAAGGCTGCGGCAAGACAAGGGCGGGTTTGCGTGTTTTTAGCAAGAAGACGCGCTTTCGCTTTATGCAAGAAACGAGGACGAAGCGGCTCCGTTGTGGGAGGCGGAGCGATACCGGTCACGCGCAATTCCCTGGGAGCACATTAGGAGGAGAAAGGTATGAGCTCGACGACTGACACAGCAGCCCGGGCTGCTGCTGGCACGGAAGCTGTAGTTGACCTTAAGGGCATGTGGATTGGCCTTGCGGTTCTGAACGGCTTCTATCTTGTTGTCCGGATTTACGAGCAGATTTACGGCTGGCGCGCTGGCCTTGACTCGTTTGCTCCTGAATTCCAGACGTATTGGATGTCGATCCTTTGGACCGAGATCCCGCTCGAGCTGATCTCGGGCGTTGGCCTTGCCGGCTTCCTTTGGAAGACGCGCACGCGCGATTTCTCGACCCTGACGGCCCGCGAAGAGATGCGCCGGCTTGTGGTCGAGGTTCAGTGGCTGGTGGTTTACGCGGCCGCCATTTACTGGGGCGCGTCGTTCTTCACTGAGCAGGACGGCACCTGGCACATGACGGTGATTCGCGACACGGACTTCACGCCGTCGCACATCATCGAGTTCTACATGAGCTACCCGATTTATTCGGTTATCGCGGTTGGCGGCTTCTTCTATGCGAAGACTCGTCTTCCGTATTTCGCGAAGGGGTACTCTGTCGCGTATCTGATCGTGGCGATTGGCCCGTTCATGATCATCCCGAACGTCGGCCTGAATGAGTGGGGCCACACGTTCTGGTTCATGGAAGAGCTGTTCGTTGCGCCGCTGCACTGGGGCTTCGTGTTCTTCGGCTGGATGGCGCTTGGCGTGTTCGGCGTCGTGCTTCAGCTGCTGATCAACATTCAGCGTCTGATCGGCAAGGAAGGCGTCGCCCTCCTGACCGAGTAATCGAGACCCGCGCCGCCCGCTTCGCGGCGGGCGGCGTCACGGCTCTGAGCTTTCGCTAAAAGCAGAGATCTTCGCCTTTCGCTTTGTGAGCGTGGGTTGGGTTTCTGCGGCCTGGATCGGGGGTTTCGGTTAGGAGCCCTGGCGGGCGAAGGCTTTGAAGGATGCGGGCGGCGGGCGATCCGCCGTCCGGGCGCCGGCGGCGGGAAGGCTGCCGGGAGCCATAAGGAAAGAACTCGGGCTTTTACGGGTTCGAGAAACACCAAGGAGAAGAGTGATGTCACAATCGAAAAGCGGGGGGGCGGTCGGTCCGTTCAACTCCGTCGCTGAGGCGGCGGGTTGCGTCCAGACGGTCGACTGGATGCTTCTTGTTCTTCTGTTCTTCGCCGTTCTTGGCGGCTACCACGTCCACTTCATGCTGACGGCGGGCGACTGGGACTTCTGGGTTGACTGGAAGGATCGTCGTATGTGGCCGACGGTCGTGCCGATTCTGGGCGTGACCTTCTGCGCGGCGTCGCAGGCGTTCTGGTGGGTGAACTTCCGTCTGCCGTTCGGCGCGGTGTTCGCGGCTCTCGGCCTCCTGATTGGCGAGTGGATCAACCGCTACGTCAACTTCTGGGGCTGGACCTACTTCCCGATCAGCCTTGTGTTCCCGTCCGCTCTGATCGTTCCGGCGATCTGGCTTGACGTGATCCTGCTTCTGTCGGGCTCCTATGTGATCACGGCGATTGTTGGTTCGCTGGGCTGGGGTCTGTTGTTCTACCCGAACAACTGGCCGGCGATTGCGGCGTTCCACCAGGCGACGGAGCAGCATGGTCAGCTGATGACGCTTGCGGATCTGATCGGCTTCCACTTCGTCCGCACGTCGATGCCGGAATATATCCGCATGGTCGAGCGCGGCACGCTGCGCACCTTCGGTAAGGACGTTGTGCCGGTTGCGGCGTTCTTCTCGGGCTTCGTGTCGATGATGGTTTACTTCCTGTGGTGGTTCATGGGTCGTTGGTATTCGACGACCAAGATCATCGACACGATCTAAGCATCGTCGCTTGCTGCGGCGCTTTAAGAGGGGCGCCGCGGCGGCCTGCAAGGAAAGAAGAGCGGCGGACTGTGGCTGTTGGCTTTAAGTCCGCTGCGAGAAGCAAGACCGGTTGGCGCGCGAGGCGGCGGCCGGTGAAGAGGAACCTGGGAGGTTTATCGATGAAAAAGTTCGTCAAGCTCGCCGCGATTGGCGCGGCGGCGGCTGTGGCGGCGACCCTGGGAGCGGTTGCTCCCGCGTCGGCCCACGGCGAGAAGTCGCAGCAGGCGTTTCTTCGGATGCGCACGCTGAACTGGTATGACGTTCAGTGGTCGAAGACGACGGTGAACGTCAATGAAGAGATGGTGCTGTCGGGCAAGATCCATGTGTTCTCGGCCTGGCCGCAGGCGGTCGCCAATCCGCGCGTGTCGTTCCTGAACGCCGGCGAGCCCGGTCCGGTTCTGGTTCGCACGGCGCAGTTCATCGGCGAGCAGTTTGCGCCGCGTTCGGTGTCGCTGGTTCCCGGCAACGACTACGCCTTCTCGATCAACCTGCGCGGTCGTCGCGCCGGCCGTTGGCATGTTCACGCTCAGATCAACGTCGAGGGCGGCGGTCCGATCATCGGCCCCGGCCAGTGGATCGAGATCAAGGGCGACATGAAGGACTTCACCGATCCGGTGACGTTGCTTGACGGCTCGACGGTCGATCTCGAGACCTATGGCATCAGCCGCGTTTATGCGTGGCATCTGCCGTGGCTTGCGGTCGGCGCTGCGTGGATCCTGTTCTGGTTCGTGCGTAAGGGCGTCATCGCCTCTTATCTGCGCGTCGCCACCGGCAAGGTCGACGAGCAGGTGACGGACGACGACAAGCGCATTGGCGCGATTGTTCTCGCGCTGACCATCCTGGCGACGATCGTCGGCTACGCCGTGACGAACTCGACCTTCCCGCGCACGATCCCGCTTCAGGCGGGCTTGCAGAAGCCTCTGACGCCGATCGTGACTGACGGCACGGCGGGCGTCGGCAAGGAGCGCGTGTCGGCTGAGCTGAACGGCGGCGTCTACAAGGTCCCTGGCCGTGAGCTGACGATCAACGTCAAGGTCACGAACACGACCTCCGAGCCGCTTCGCCTTGGCGAATATACGGCGGCCGGCCTGCGCTTCCTGAACCCTGACGTGTTCACGACGAAGCCCGACTTCCCGGACTATCTGTTGGCCGACCGCGGTCTGTCGACGGACCCGACGCCGATCGCGCCGGGCGAGACCAAGGAAATCGCCGTGAAGGTGCAGGACGCGCGTTGGGACATCGAGCGTCTGTCTGACCTGGCTTACGACACCGACAGCCAGATCGGCGGCCTCCTGATGTTCTTCTCGCCGTCGGGACGCCGCTTCGCGGCCGAAATCGGCGGTCCGGTCATTCCGAAGTTCGTCGCCGGCGATATGCCCTAAGCGATACTGAAGAATTAGGACAAAAGCCCCCGGCCCAAAAAGCCGGGGGTTTTCTTTTTGAGGAGGCGCCGCGCTCACAGGCGCCCGCGCCGCATGCGCCGCGCCTGTCTTGACTGCGCGGGCAGCGCTCCAAACGGGAACCTAAGCGCTCCGAAGCTTCGAGCGTTCGCGCGCCCCGCTTCGTCGGTTCGAGTCCCGCAAGAGCTTGTTTCATTGGGGGACGCTGACTATAAAGTAGACAGAGTCAGACGTTCTCGTGAAGGCGGAGCGTCGAGCGCCGCCGCAAGGCTGGCCCCTCCGTCACCTCCGACATACGCCTGGAGCTCACGGCGAATTCGATGTCCGATCTCTCCGAAGTCTTCCGCGCCGGCGCAGCGAATGCTTGGATTTTTGCGCCGAGCGCCGTGGCTCTAGGCGCGCTGCACGGGCTCGAGCCCGGCCATTCGAAAACCATGATGGCCGCCTTCATCGTCGCGGTTCGCGGCACTGTGGCGCAGGCGATTCTGCTCGGCGTGGCGGCGACAATCTCCCACACGGCGATCGTCTGGGCGGTCGCGCTGACCGGCCTTTATCTTGGCGCGCAACTCAACGTCGAAGCGAACGAGCCCTATCTCCAGATCCTCTCTGGCGCGCTGATCGTCGCCGTCGCCCTCTGGATGACATGGCGAAGCTGGCGAGAGGTGGCGGCCGGCCGAGCCGCGACGGCGTCGGCGCGGGAGGATGGCCTGATCGCGCTCGGCGCAGGCGCGGGTCATGGCCACGTGGGTCATGCCCAGGCGGATCACAGCCACACGGATCATGGCCACGCGGGTCATGGACACGCGGGTCATCGTCACACGCACCTCGGCGCCCATGTTCATGCGCATGACGCCAGCGTTGCTCACAGCCATCAGCACGATGGCGGCGTTCCGCACACACATGAGGAAGAGGAATTCGAGAGCGAGCTTCTCGACGTGGATCCGACCGTCTATGCCGACGCGCATGAGCGCGAACATGCGCTCGAGATCGAGCGGCGTTTCGCCAATCGGCAGGCGACGACCGGCCAGATCATTCTCTTCGGCCTGACCGGAGGTCTCATTCCCTGTCCGGCGTCGATAACCGTGCTGCTCCTGTGCCTGCAGGTCGGACGCATCGGACTGGGCGCGCTGCTCGTGCTGTGCTTCAGCATCGGTCTCGCGCTGACTCTCGTGCTCGTTGGCGTCGCCGCGGCGCTCGGCATGCGCCACGCAACCTCGCGCTGGCCCGGATTGAATGCGCTGGCGATGCGCGCGCCCTATTTTTCGGGCGCGCTCGTCGCGGCTGTCGGCGTCTATACGATCGCGGCCGGCGCAGCCGCGCTCGGATAAGTCTATTTGCGGAGATGAAAGGCTGACTTCGTCACCTTCGCGCTGATCGGCGCGTCGAGAAAGAAGTCGAGCACGGCGTCTTCTCGCGGGTCGACGGCGTAGGCGGAGAAGTCGGTCATGCCTTCTTCCGCGAGCACGCGCACGTCGATGAAGAAATTGCCGCTGCAGCTCTTTGCCGGGCGAATGAGAATGGCGTGCGCCGCGTCCGCGACGATCTCCGGCTTGCGAGACCGGCGCAGCAGCTCGTCGCCGCCGAGAAGATTGCCGACGGCGGCCGTGGCGATCGCCGTTTCGGGCCACAGCGAATTGACGCCGACGCCGTCGGACTCGAGGTCCCTCGCGAGTCCAAGCGTCACGAGGCTCATCCCATATTTCGACATCGTGTAGGCGAGATTGGGCGAGAACCACTTCGGGTTCAGATCGAGCGGCGGCGATAGCGTCAATATGTGCGGATTGGCGGATTTGCGGAGATGCGGCAGCGCCGCCTTGCAGCACAGATAGGTTCCGCGCGCATTGATCTGATGCATCAGATCGAAGCGCTTCATCTCCAGCGCGTCGATGCCGCGCAGATCGATGGCGCTGGCGTTGTTGACGAGGATGTCGATCTCGCCGAAGCAGGATACGGCCTGATTGATCGCCGCCTCGACCTGATCCTCGAAGCGAATGTCGCAGGCGACGGCGAGCGCCTGTCCGCCCGCCGCTTCGATCTCCGCAGCGGCGGTATAGATCGTGCCGGGAATTCTCGGATTTTCGATCACGCTCTTGGCCGCAATGACGACATTCGCGCCGTCACGCGCGGCGCGCATGGCGATCGCGAGGCCGATGCCGCGGCTCGCGCCGGTAATGAACAGGGTCTTGCCGGCGAGCGAGCGCGTCACTGCGTCAGTCATGGCGTCAGTCATGGCGCGCGCATGCCGTCATTGGCCGCGAGAAAGGGCGCCGCCTCACGCGGCGACCTGCGCCGGATAGCCGGCTTCGGTGATCGCCTTGGCGAGCGCCTCGGCGTCCCTGGGCGCCGGCGTCACGTCCACTTTGCCGCTGGCGAGATCGACTTTGACGTCGGCGTTCGGCTCGACCGCCTGCACCGCCTTGGTGACATGTTTCACGCACATATTGCAGGTCATGTCCTTCACATTGAACGTCGTCATCGCTTCCTCCTTGATCTCTTTATCCGTCGCTTCCGTTTCGATCGGCGCCGTCTGATCGGCGATTTCCGCGGCCGCGACAAGCGGCGGCTCGAAGCGGCGCAGGCGCAGCGCGTTGGTGAGCACGAAAACGCTCGAGAGCGCCATGGCCGCGGCGCCGAACATCGGCGAGAGCAGCATGCCGTTCACAGGATAGAGCGCGCCAGCCGCGACGGGAATGAGCACGACGTTGTAGCCGAAGGCCCAGAACAGATTCTGCTTAATGTTGCGCATCGTCGCATGAGAGATCGCCAGCGCCGCTGGCACCTTGGCGAGATCGCCCGACATCAGCACGACATCGGCGGCCTCGATCGCGATGTCGGTTCCCGTGCCGATGGCGATTCCGGCGTCGGCGGCGGCGAGGGCCGGCGCGTCATTCACGCCGTCGCCCACGAAGGCAATTTTATCGGCTTCGCGCAGGCGCTCCAGCGTCGCGACCTTTCCGTCGGGCAGCACGCCCGCGACGACCTCGTCGATTCCCAATCTCCGGGCGATGGCCTGCGCCGTGCGCGCGTCGTCGCCGGTGATCATCGCCGTCTTCACGCCTATCGAATGGATGGCGTCGATGGCGGCGCGGCTCGTCGGCTTCAGATCGTCCGCGACGGAGAGGATCGCGGCTAGCTTGCCGTCGATCGCGACGTAAAGCGGCGTCTTGCCTTCCTCGGCGAGTCGCTGGGCGTCGGCTGCGAAGAACGCGGCGTCGAGCCCGAGCGACGTCATGAAGCGCTCGGCGCCGATCGCGACATTCTTGCGGTCGACGGTTCCCGTGACCCCCATGCCGGCGACGGACTTGAAGTCGGCGCAGGGCGAAAGCGGAAGATCCGCGGCCCTGGCCGCGGCGACGAGCGCCGCGCCCACGGGGTGTTCGGATTGCGATTCGACGCTCGCGGCGAGCCGCAGCAGTTCCTGCTCGCTCTTGCCGGGCATGGCGACGAGATCGGTCAGGCGCGGCTTGCCATGGGTTAGCGTGCCGGTCTTGTCGAAGGCGATGAGCGTCACGTCGCGCAGCGTCTGCAGCGCCTCGCCCTTACGGAACAGCACGCCGAGCTCCGCGGCGCGTCCCGTGCCGGTCATGATCGCCGCCGGCGTCGCCAGCCCCATGGCGCAGGGGCAGGCGATGATCAGCACGGCGACCGCGTTGACGAGCGCGTACGTGAGGCGCGGCTCAGGTCCGATCAGCATCCAGACGACGAAGGTCAGCGCCGCGACGGCGAAAACCGCGGGGACGAAGACGGCGGTGACGCGATCGACCAGCGCCTGGATCGGCAGCTTGGCGCCCTGCGCCTGCTCGACCATGCGGATGATGCCGGCGAGCGTCGTATCCGCGCCGACGCGGGTCGCGCGGAACGAGAATGCGCCGGACCCGTTGACGGTCGCCCCCGTGACGGCGGCGCCGGGTCTTTTTGCGACCGGCGTCGGTTCGCCCGTCACCATCGACTCGTCGACATGGGATGCGCCTTGCGTGACCACGCCGTCGGTTGGAATGCGTTCGCCCGGCCGCACCAGAACGATGTCGCCGACGCGCACGTCGTCGATATCCACGTCGACGGTCGCGCCGTCGCGTTCGACGCGGGCGGTCTTCGGCTGAAGGCGCGCGAGCGCGCGGATCGCCTCCGAGGTGCGGCCTTTGGCGCGGGCCTCCATATAGCGGCCGAACAGGATGAGGGTGACGATGACGACCGCGGCCTCGTAGTAGACATGAACAGAGCCGGGCGGCAGCACATCGGGCGCGAAGGTTGCGACGACCGAATAGAGATAGGCGCTGAGCGTGCCGGTGGCGACGAGCGCGTTCATGTCGGGCTGGCGCCGCAGCAGCGACGGAACGCCCTTTAGGAAGAAGACCAGGCCGGGGCCAAACAGCACGACGGTCGTGAGCAGGAAGGAAATCTCGCGGATCCTCGCCTCGCCGATCGTGCTCATCGCCCAGTGATGGACCGGCGGGATGAGATGACCGCCCATTTCGACCGCGAAGATCGGCGCCGTCAGAACGGCGGCGACCGCCAGACGGAAGCGCAGCGCCCGCATCTCCTCCTCGCGCCGCATCCGTTCGCGATCCGCGCCGGCGGAATCCGCTTCGATGGCGCGCGGCTCGTAGCCGGCCCCCGAAATGGCCCGGCGCAGCCGGTCGGTGAGGCCGGGGCCGGCGAGCGCGCGCACGGACGCGCGCTCGGTCGCGAGATTGACTTTCGCCTCGAGAACGCCTGGAACCGCGTTCAGCGCCTTCTCGACATGCGCGACGCAGGAGGCGCAGGTCATGCCGCCGACGCCGATCTCGATCGTCTCGACGACAGCCTCATAGCCGGCGTCGGAGACGGATTTGACGAGCCGGGCGAGATTTGCGTCGGGCGCGAGAGAAACCTCCGCCCGTTCAGTCGCGAGATTGACGCTCGCGGCGTTTACCCCGGGCGTGTGCGCAAGCGCCTTCTCGACATGCGACACGCAGGAGGCGCAGGTCATGCCCCGGACGGTGAAGTCAAGGCGTTCGCCGCCCGGTAGAGGAGTTTGAGCGTTCATGTTTGCCGCCTCGTTCACAACGCCCTTGCGGTCAGTTTAGAGCCACCGCCGCGTGTGCGCCATATACGACCGATAGTCGTCGCCGAATTTCCCAAGAAGATGCCGCTCTTCGGGCTCGATGGCGAGCTTTGTCAGCCCGATCGCGAGAAGCGGCGTCAACAACAGCGTGAAGGGCGAGCCGAGGAACAGACCCAGTCCAAAGATCAGCGCGACATGCGACACATAGATGGGATTGCGCGAAAAGCGGAACGGCCCCTCAGTGACGAGATAGGAAGCCGCGCGGTGCGGCATGATCGTCGTTTGATGTCGCGAGAGAATGCGAAAGCACCAGACATCATTGGCCAGCGCCAGGAGGACGATCGCCACGCCCGCGATATGTGGCAGCAAGGAGGAAGCGCGATCGACGAGCGAAGCCCCGGTGGCGGCGTCGAGCGCCATCCCGGCCGCGAGCGTCGCCGCCATGAGGATCGGGGGCCAGGGGATCGGCGAGGGCGGGGCGCTGGAGCGTACCGGCGCGTGCATTGCAGCTGCTCCGTGGGAAACTTTAATCTTAAATCGCGTTTCAGCGTGGCGGTTTCAAGTGGGCTGTCAAGACCGACTTGACGATCCTCGGGCAAGCTGTCAAGAAGATCTTGACGGAGACGCTGGCCATGCTCACTGTCCCCAAACGTAAACTGCGCTGCTCGTTCTGCAAGAAGTCGGAGACCGAAGTCTCGCGGCTGATCGGCGGCGCCGCCGGCGGCTACATCTGCGAGGACTGCGTCGGCGTCTGCAACAAGATTCTCGACGCTTCGCCTTCGCCTTTCAAGAGCTGGGACGATCTTTCCGACGAGCAGCTGCTGTCGTCAGTCAAGGCCAGCGAGGCCAGCGTCGCGGCGCTGCAGTCGCTCATGCATGTGCAAGTCGCGGCGCTCCGCAAGCGCGACGTGAGCTGGACCGCGATCGGCAAGGCTCTCGGCGTTTCGAGGCAGGCGGCCTGGGAGCGATTCTCCTGATCGAAGATCGGCCCTCGATGCTCGATCGCTACGCGCAGGATCTCGCGAGCCTCGCCGCGCGCGGCAGGCTGCGCGCGCTCGCGCCTCGCGCCGGAATCGATTTCGCTTCGAATGATTATCTTGGGCTCGCCGAGTCGCCGGAACTCGCCGCGGCTCTGGCGGCGGCGCTCGCGCGCGGCGTTCCTGTCGGCGCCGGCGGCTCGAGGCTCTTGCGCGGCAATCATCCGGAGCATGAAGCCCTGGAAGAGGAGGCGGCGCGCTTCTTTGGCGCGGAAAGCGCGCTCTATTTCAGCGGCGGCTTTACGGCCAATGAGGCGCTGCTCTCCACCGCACCGCAGCGCGACGATTTCATTCTTTATGACGCGCTTGCGCATGCGAGTGCCCATGAAGGCATGCGGTTGGCGCGCGCGCCGAACGCGGGATTTGCGCATAATGACGTGGGCGCCGCCGAGGACGCGATCCGCCTCTGGCGCGAAAAGGGCGGACGCGGAAAAGTCTGGATCGTGGTCGAAAGCCTTTACAGCATGGACGGCGACAAGGCGCCTCTCGAGGATCTCTATGCGCTCGCCGCAAAAAGCGACGCCTTTCTCTTGATCGATGAGGCGCACGCCACGGGCGTTTACGGCCCCAGCGGGCGTGGACTCGCCGCGCGTTTCGAAGGCGCGGAGAATGTCATCAGTCTGCACACCTGCGGCAAGGCGATGGGAGTCGTCGGCGGACTTCTCTGTCTGCCGCGCATCTTGCGCGATTTCATGATCAACCGCTGCCGGCCGTTCATCTTCGCCACCGCGCCGTCGCCGGTTATGGCCGCTTGCGTCCGCGCTGCGCTAAGGATCGTCGCGGCGGCTGACGCGCGGCGCGCGGAACTCATGACGCGCATCGATTGCGTCGGCGCGGAGCTGCGTCGCCTTTGCGCCATCGAACCATCGGGGAGCCAGATCCAGCCCATCATCGTCGGCTCGGACGTTCGCGCGACGACGCTTGCATCGCGCATGCAGGCGCATGGCTATGACATTCGCGCCATCCGTCCCCCGACCGTGCCAGACGGCTCCGCTCGCCTGCGCATCGCGCTGACGCTCAATGCAAGCACGGAAGATATGACGCGCATGGTCGCGCATCTTGGCGAAGAACTGGCGAGGCTTGAAGCATGAACCGCCGATTTGTCATCGTTGGCACGGATACGGACGTCGGCAAGACCGTCGTCTCGGCGGCGATCGTCGGCGCGCTTAACGCCTTTTATTGGAAGCCGGTGCAGTCGGGGCTCGACGGCGAGACGGACTCGCAGACCGTCGCGCGGCTATCGGATGCGCCGCCTCGCCAAATTGTTCCAGAAGCATGGCGACTGCGTCGGCCGGCTTCGCCGCATCTCGCCGCGCGCGACGAAGGCGTTGAAATCGACGTCGTCGCGCTCAACCCGCCGCGCTGCGACGGACCTCTCATCATCGAGACGGCCGGCGGCGTGATGACGCCGCTCAGCACCCGCGCGCTGACGATCGATCTGCTTGAGCGTTGGCGACTGCCGGTCATACTGGTCGCCCGCACGCGCCTCGGCACGATCAATCACAGCCTGCTGACGCTCGAAGCGCTGCGCAGACGCGCGATACCGATAACGGGAATCGTCTTTTCGGGAGACGCCGACGCCGATGCGCAGCATTCGATCGAGACGATCGGCGGCGCGCGCATTCTCGGCCGGCTGCCGAGACTCGATCCCCTGACTCAGAAAACGCTGCGCGCGGCGTTTGACGCCGCGATCGACCGCGACGCCTTCGGAAGCGACGCATGAGCTTTGTCACCGACTCGCCGGTCTGGCGGCCGTTCACGCAGCATGCGCTACAGCCCGGCGCCTTCAAGATCGCGCGCGCCGAAGGCGCCTGGCTCGAAGCCGAGGACGGCAAGCGTTTTCTCGACGCCATCTCGTCGTGGTGGGTGATCACCCATGGACATCGCCACCCCGCGGTCATGCAGGCGATCCGCGAAGCAACCGGGCGTCTCGACCAGATCATCTTCGCCGGCTTCACCCATGAGCCCGCGGAAACTCTGGCGCGGCGTCTCGTCGCGCTGACGCCGCCCGGCCTCGACTATGTCTTCTATTCCGACGGCGGCTCGACCTGCGTCGAAGTGGCGATCAAGATGGCGCTCGGCTTCTGGCGCAACCGCGGAGAATCGCGCACGCGGATTGTCGCGCTTGAGCACGGCTATCATGGCGACACGATCGGCGCGATGTCCGTCGGCGCGCGCTCGCCCTTCAATGCGCCTTACGAGCCGCTGCTTTATGAGGTCTCGCGCATTCCCTTCCCTACGCGCGGCCGTGAGCAGGACACGCTCGACGCGCTGGAGCGCGCCTGTCGCGACGCGCCTGCCGCCCTGCTGGTCGAGCCGCTGCTTCTGGGCGCGGGCGGCATGCTCATGTATGGCGCCGATACGCTCGCGGAGATGCAGCGCATCTGCGCGCGTTACGGCGTGCTGTTCATCGCCGATGAAGTGATGACCGGCTTCGGCCGCACCGGAACGCTCTTCGCCTGCGAGCAGGCGAAATTCGTTCCCGACATCGCCTGCTACGCCAAGGGACTTACCGGGGGCGCGCTGCCGCTCGCCGTCACCATGTGCAAGAGCGAGATTTTCGAGGCGCATCTGTCGCCGGAGCGCGCCCGCGCCTTTTTTCACTCGAGTTCCTATACGGCGAATCCGATCGCCTGCGCCGCAGCGCTCGCCAATCTCGACGTCTGGGCGACTGGAGAACCCGCCGCCCGCGTCGCGGCGCTCTGCGACATGCAGGCGGCGCGAATCGCGCGCTTTACGGACGATGCGCGTTTCTCCAACGCACGCCGGCTCGGCATCGTTGCGGCGCTTGATCTGAAGATCGCGCAGAGCGGCTATCTTGCGACGATCGCGCTCGATCTGATGCGCTTCTTCAACGAGCGCGGGCTCGTGCTGCGTCCGCTGGGGCCGACGCTCTATGTCTTTCCGCCGTACTGCGTCGAGGCGTCCGAACTCGATCTCGTTTACGATGCGATCAGCGAGGCGGCGGACCGTTTCGGCGAGCGCTAGCGGCCGAGTTCGGTCCGCACGCTCTTGCCGCGCCCTTCGTCCGCGACGGTATTCTTGCGCGCGAGAAATTCCTCCTTGAGCGCGCGGCGCAGGATCTTGCCGACATTGGTCTTCGGCAGGCTCTCGCGGAATTCGTAATAGCGCGGCACCTTGTAGCTGGTGAGCTGCTCATGTGCGAAAGCCCGCAACTCCTCGCGCGTGAGGCTGCTGTCGCGCGCCACGACAAAGGCCATGGGCGCTTCGCCGGAATGTTCATTCGGCACGCCGATGACCGCCGCTTCCTTGACCTTGGGATGCTCGACCAGCACCGATTCGACTTCGTTCGGATAGACGTTGAAACCCGAGACGAGGATCATGTCTTTCAGCCGGTCGACGATCTTGATCAGCCCGTCAGGCGACATCACCGCAATGTCGCCTGTCCTGAGGAAGCCGTCGGCTGTCAGCGCGTTTTCGGTTTCATCCGGCCTGCGCCAGTAGCCGCCCATCAGTTGCGGCCCCTTGATGCAGAGTTCGCCGCGCTCGCCGATCGGAACCGGCTCGCCTTCGGGCGAGCGCACCGAGATTTCCGTCGATGGCACGGGATAGCCGATCGCGCCGGTGAATTCCGTGATCGTTGGCTTGTTGACCGTGGCGATCGGCGAGGTTTCGGTCAGCCCATAGCCTTCGACGATCGGCTTTCCGGTCAGCGCCTTCCACTTCTGCGCCACGACTTCCTGAGTCGACATGCCGCCGGAGATGGTGAGAAGCAGGTTGGAATAGTCGACGGACTTCGCGGTCGAATGGTCGGCGATCGCCGCATAAAGCGTGTTGACGCCGGAGAACAGCGTGAAATCCGATTTGCGCAGCGTCGCGATCAGGCCCTTGATGTCGCGCGGATTGGCGATCAGCAGACAGCAGCCGCCGGTCTTCACCACGAGCATCAGGCACGCCGTCAGTCCGAAGATGTGATAGAGCGGCAAGGCCGTCACCATGATCAGCGGCTTGCCTTCGAGATAGGGTTTCAGCCAGGCCCATGACTGTTCGACATTGGCGGCGACGTTGCGATGCAGCAGCATGGCGCCCTTGGCGACGCCGGTCGTGCCGCCGGTGTACTGCAGGAACGCGACGTCGTCGGGTCCGATCGGCGGCGGCTTGAACGGCTCCTCGGCGCCCGCCTGCAGCACTTGCGCGAAGCCGACGCAGCCGGGCAGCCGATAGGCCGGGACCATGCGCTTGACCCATCGCGAAACGAAATTGACGATCATTCCGCGCAGTCCCATCAGATCGCCGGGTTTGACGATGACCGCACGTTCGATTTTCATGTGCGGCCAAGCGGTCGCCGCTGTATGCGCGAAGTTTTCAAAGACGAACAAGAAGCGCGCGCCCGAGTCGTTCATCTGATGTTCGAGTTCATGCGGCGTGTACAGCGGATTGACGTTCACGACGACGCCGCCGGCGAGCAGGACGCCAAAGAGGATGGCCGGATAGGCGAGGACGTTCGGCGACATGATCGCGACTCGATCGCCCTTCTTCAGTCCGCGCGTCTGCAGCCAGGCGGCGACGGCGACGGCGGCGCGGCCGAGCTCTTCGAAAGTGAGCGTCGCGCCGAAACTCTCCATCGCGGTTCTGTCGGCGAATTCCGCGACGCTTGCGTTGAAGATCCGAATGAGCGTCGAATATGACGATTCGTCGATATCAGCCGGAACGCCGGCGGGGTAGGAGGAAAGCCAGGGCCGCTTCGCGTAGGGGTCCTCTTTCTTTTCTGCGCCTGTCATGTCGCTTTGGACCTCCGCGAGCGGGCGTGAACGCGCGCTGCGAATCGCGCGCGCGCCTAACTGCTTTTGTTCAAGATAGCGCGTCCGGCGCCGAATGACGCCATCTCCCGCCGCAATGATCATGCTGCGTCGCCGCGAGCCGCGTCACGCGGCTCCCGCGGTCGTCGGCGCAAGGCCGAAGAGCAGCGTGACGCCGAGCGCCAGAACAAGCATTGCGGCGATGAACTCGCCGCCGCGCGCGATGATGAGGGCGCGTCGCGAGTCCTTCGCGCCAAGCCGCGCCGCGGCGCTCTTTGCGTAAACGGCCGTGGCGGCGAGGGCGCCCGTGGTGATCGCGGTTCCGGCTGACATGGCGATGACCGCCCCGGCGCCGGCGGCGAACAGTCCCTGTGACAGGGTGAAGACAAGCACCAGAATGGCGCCGGAGCAGGGGCGCAGTCCGGCGGCGATCACCGTCGCCGCCGCGTCGGCGAGCCGAAACTTCGGCCCCCCCAGAGTCGACGGGTCCGGCGCATGCCGGCAGGTCTCGTCATGCACATGCGTCGGATCGTCGATCGCCTCACAAACGAAGCCCCGCGCGGACGGAACGATCGCGGGCGCGCGAAGCGCCGCAGCCAGCGCGCAGCCTTTCACCCAGGCGAGCCGCGCGCCGAGCGCCGCAACCGCGGCATAGCTTGCAAGTTCGATCAGCCGCGTCGCGTCGCTCATCTGGCTCGCGGTTGCGCGGAAGAACGCCGCCGCCGCGCCGACGACGGCGATCGCGACGACCCCCTGCAGCAACGCGGCGAGCGCCGCAAGCAGCAAGCCCCGGCGCAGCGCCGTTTCATTGGCGAGCATGTAGGAGGCGAGCACCGCCTTGCCGTGGCCCGGTCCCGCGGCGTGAAAGGCGCCATAGGCGAAGCTCGCCGCCGCGAGCGCAAGAAAGGCTGAAGGGTCGGTCTTGAGCGCCCGGACGGCGGCCTGCAGCTCGGCGTGGAACTTGGCTTGCCACGCCAGAATGAGCCCGGCGAGGCCTGTCGCCGCAGCTGTCGACTCCTGAGCGCCGACGGCGAATGGATGGCGCGGCGCGCACCAGGCAGGCGAAACGGCGGCCGCGGCGAAGATCGCGATCAGGCCCAGCCCGACCGCCCACCGGCTGATCTTCACGGACAGGCCACGATCGCGCGCGTGGCCAGTTTCACGCCGAAATCGGCGCCCGGCGACATGTTCTGAAAGAATGCTTCGCTGAGCTTCTGGTTCTCATTCGCCAGGAGCGGCGCGGGGTCGACGAGGCTGAGCGAGCATCCGGAGGGCGCGCCTGCGAGCGTCACCGGATCTTTCTTCTCGAGTCCGAAGGAAACGAAATATGTCGGGTCATAGACCTGAAATGAGAATGGCTTTTTGGCCGCGACCGGCGTCTCCAGCGGCAGGAAGAAGTGTAGTGTGACGATCTTCTTGTCGTTGGCTTCGAGCGTCACATTCTCCGGCGGCTTGAACGCGAGCTTGGCGCTGCTCTGCTTGGCGAAGGTGAAAAACTCGAATTCAGCCAGCGACTCGACGTTCGTCTTGGCGAGCGGCGCAAGTTCTTCCTTCGTGGGCGGCTTGCCGTCCTTACCGAGTCCCTGTACGGCATAGGCCGAATACATCTCGTCGAACTCCCAGGCGTGCCTGACGCCGGTGATCTTGCCGTCGGGGGCGAACACGACTTCGCTGCGCACAGCCACCCAGACGTGGGGGTGGGCGGCGGCCGCGCCAATTCCTGCAGCGGTCGTCAAAAGGATGAGAATCGTCTTGAATTTCAACTTCATGCGAGTCTCGCGCTTAGGCGACGAAGGCGGCAAAACCGCGGCGCACAGGCTCCCCATATGAGCCTGTGTATGTTAGCAGATCCATTCTTGAAAAGGCGCTTCCCTGTGGCATAAGGTGGAAGTTGCAGAGTCGGCGCCTGAGGGCGCTGTGCGGCGGCAGGCCGCGAGCGGCTGGGTCGTTAATCCGTATTCGTTCACGGGTTGATCCTTGTCTTTTAGCGTGTGAGCGCAAGAGTCGAAAGCGCGCTTCGCCGATTTCGCGCAGGAGAGCAGTAATGGCGGAAATTGCCGCCGGCGACGCAAAGACCGGCTCCGCCTTCGCCGAGGCGTCGCTCTCCGATAGATTTGATCTCGACAAATCGCGTGTGCTGATCACCGGCACCCAGGCGATTGTGCGTCTCCTCCTCATGCAGAAGGAGTCCGACCGCCGCGCCGGACTGAACACCGCGGGCTTTGTGACCGGCTATCGGGGTTCGCCTCTGGGCGGCGTCGACGCGCAGATGCACAAGGCCAAGGCGCTGTTTGACGCCAACAATATTCTCTACATGCCGGGCCTTAACGAGGACCTCGCGGCGACCGCGATCTGGGGCGCGCAGCAGGCCGAGATGCGCGGCGAGGGCAAATATGACGGCGTCTTTTCGCTGTGGTACGGCAAAGGTCCCGGCATCGACCGCAGCGGCGACGCGTTCCGGCACGTCAATCTCGCCGGCGTCTCGCGCTATGGCGGCGCGCTGGCGCTCATGGGCGACGATCACACGGCCGAATCCTCAACGACCGCGCATCAGTCGGATTATCATTTCGTCGACGTCATGATCCCCATCCTGTCGCCGGCCGGCGTGCAGGAAATCCTCGATTACGGGCTCTATGGCTTCGCTCTGTCGCGCTTCGCCGGCGTGTGGGTCGGACTGAAGCTCCTCAAGGACACCGTCGAATCGACGGCTTCGATCGACGCGTCGCTCGGTCGCATCCGCCCGATAGCGCCCGCGGATTTCTTCATGCCGCCGGGCGGCCTCAATATCCGGCCTGGCGATCCGGTGCTCGCTCAGGAAGAGCGCATGCAGGAGAGCAAGCGCGACGCGATGCTCGCCTTCATTCGCGCCAATCGCTTGAACCGCATCATCACGTCGGGCGGCGCCAATCCGAAGATCGGCGTCATCACGGTCGGCAAGTCCTATCTCGACGTGCGTCAGGCGATGGACGATCTCGGGCTCGACGAGGTGAAGGCGAACGATCTCGGGTTGCGCCTGTACAAGATCGCCGCGCCCTGGCCGCTGGAGCCGCAGGGCCTGCGCGAATTCGCGCGCGGACTCGATCTGATCATCGTCGTCGAAGAGAAGCGCTCGCTCATTGAAGTGCAGCTGCGCGAGGAATTATACGGCGCGCCGCATCAGCCGCTCTGCATCGGCAAGAAGGACGAGCGCGGCGAATGGCTGTTCCCGGTCAAGGGCGCGCTCGACGCCAATGACGTCGCCATCGCCATCGGGCGACGGCTGCTGAAATATCATCCGCTCGAGGAGCTCGAGGCCCGCGTGCGCCGGCTCGAGAAACTGCAGGATCGCCGGCGGACGATGACGGACGTCACCGTTCGCGTGCCGCATTTTTGCGCCGGCTGTCCGCATTCGACGTCGACCCACGTGCCCGAGGGCTCGCGCGCCTATACCGGCATCGGCTGCCACTACATGGCGCAATGGATGGACCGCTCGACCGAGGGGTACACCCATATGGGCGGCGAGGGCGCGAACTGGATCGGCGAAGCGCCGTTCTCGACGCGCAAGCATATGTTCCAGAACCTCGGCGACGGCACCTATAATCATTCAGGGTCGCTCGCCATCCGCTTCGCCGTCGCGACCAACACCAACATCACCTTCAAGATTCTCTTCAACGGCGTCGTCGCGATGACCGGCGGCCAGAAGCATGAAGGCGAATTGACGGTCGAAACGATCGCCCGCCAGGTCGCGGCCGAAGGCGTCAGTAAGATCGCGCTGGTCAGCGACGAGCCCGGCAAATATGCGCCGACGATCGTCTGGCCGCCTGGCCTGACCATTCACCACCGCAACGTCCTCAACGAGGTGCAGCGCGATCTGGCGCAGACGGAAGGCGTCACCGTGCTGATCTACGATCAGACCTGCGCCACGGAAAAGCGCCGCCTGCGCAAACGCGGCCTGATGACCGATCCGGATTCCCGCGTCATCATCAACGAACTCGTGTGTGAAGGCTGCGGCGATTGCGGCACGGCGTCGAACTGCGTCGCGGTGCAGCCTGTCGAAACCGAATTCGGACGCAAGCGGCGCATCGACCAGTCCGCCTGCAACAAGGACTTCTCGTGTCTTGAGGGCTTCTGCCCGAGCTTCGTGACCGTACATGGCGGGCGAATGAAAAAAGCGCCGCTACCCTCCAAGGAAGACGCCAGCGTACAGCCGGCGCTGCCGGAGCCGCGCATCGCCGAGATCGGCAAAACGCCCTATGGCGTTCTGGTTGCGGGCCTCGGCGGCACCGGCGTCGTCACCGTTTCCGCCATTCTCGGCATGGCCGCGCATCTCGAGGGCAAAGGCGTCGGCGTCATCGACATGGCCGGCCTCGCGCAGAAGGGCGGGGCGGTTTACTGCCATGTGAAGATCGGCCGCACGCCCGCGGACGTTCACGCCATACGCATCGCCGCCGGCGAAGCCGATCTGATGCTGGGCTGCGATCTTGTCGTCGCCGGCGCCAAGCAGGTGCTCTCCGCCGTGGAGCAGGGCAAGACGGCGGTGCTCGTGAACTGCGCCGAGGTGTTCCCCGGCGACATCGAACGCAATCCCGATTTCGTTCTGCCGTCGGAAGAGATCAAACAGGCGATCCGCCGCGCAGGCGGGCCGGAGTCGACCTTCATCGACACCACGGCGCTCTCGCAGGCGCTGCTCGGGGACTCGATCGCCGCGAATATCTTCATCCTCGGCTACGCCTGGCAAAAGGGCCTGCTGCCGCTTTCCGACGCTGCGATCCTGCGCGCGATCGAACTGAACGGCGAATCCGTGCCGATGAATCAATCGGCCTTTCTTTGGGGCCGGCGCGCCGCACATGATTTGAAGAGCGTGCTCGCCGTCGTCGAGTCGCTGCGCCAACCCAACCGCAGCCGCGAGAAGTCCAAAACTCTCGACGAGATCATCGAACGTCGCACGGCGTTCCTCGTGGACTATCAGAACGACGCCTACGCCGGCCGCTATCGCGCCCGCGTCGAGCAGATCAAGCGGCTCGAAGCCGCGCGCGCGCCGGGCTCCCGCGAATTGACCGACGCGGTCGCGCGCTACCTCTTCAAGCTGATGGCGGCGAAGGACTATTATGAAGTCGCGCGGCTCTACACCGACGGCGCCTTCCAGCGCCAGCTCAATGAAACCTTCGAAGGCGATCTGCGCCTCGAACTGCATCTCGCGCCCAATCTCCCAGCGCTCCAGCGCAAGACCGACTTCGGCGGCTCGCGCAAGTTCACCTTCGGGCCCTGGATGTTCAAGGTGCTGCGGGTGCTGGCGCGGATGAAGAGCTTGCGCAACACTTGGCTCGACGTGTTCCGCTTTGATCACGACCGCGTCGTCGAGCGCAGGCTCCTGAGCGATTACGAAGCCCTGCTCGACGAATTCTCGGTTACTTTGACCCCCGAAAATTACGCCAGCGCCGTCGCGCTCGCGCGACTGCCGGAGCACATTCGGGGCTTCGGCCATGTCAAGGCGCGCCACATCGCGGCGGCCGATGCCGAGCGCGAACGGCTCATCGCCGAATATCGCCACCCGGCGGCGGTGAAACTCGCCGCCGAGTGAGCCGCGCGCTCGACGGCGCTGTGATATAAGCGCTCCAACCGCCGCTTCAGGGCTGTCATTCCCGGCGAACCGAAGGTCCGACCGTCCAGAGCAGCTACGGGAACCTTTGAAGCTGGATTCCCGATCGCGCGCGTTGCGCGTCGGGAATGACATGCGAAAACTTTGATTGGTTGTTGTGGCGTGAATGACTCAACGTGCAATGGCGTGAGAGATGCGGGTTCGGCGGCGCTTCTGTCGTCGGCGCCAACCGAACGCCGCCGCGTGCTCGTTCTCGGCGGCTCGAGCGAAGCCCGCCAGCTTGCGACGCGCATCGCCGGCGACGCCCGTCTCGACGGCGTGATTTCGCTCGCCGGCCGCACCAGCGCGCCGCTCGCGCATGATCTGCCGACCCGCACAGGCGGCTTTGGCGGCGTCGAAGGGCTGACGCGCTATCTCATCGAGGAGCGCATTTCGCATGTGATCGATGCGACGCATCCTTTCGCGGCGCAAATCTCCGCCAACGCGCGCGCCGCCTGCGCCGCCGCCGGCGCGCCGCTGCTTGTGCTGACTCGCGCCCCATGGGTCCCTGGCGACGGCGATCGCTGGATCGATGTCAAAAATAACGCCGAGGCGGCGCGCGCGCTGGGCGCGGAGCCCCGCCGGGTATTTCTCGCTATTGGCCGGCAAGGCGTCGCCGATTTCCGTCTCGCGCCGCAGCATGATTATCTCCTGCGGGTGATCGAACCGCCGAACGCCGACGATCTTCCGCCCTCCTGCGATGTGATCTTCGGCCGCGGTCCCTTCACGCTCGAGGACGAGATCGCGCTGATGCGCGACAAGCGCATCGAGCTCGTCGTCACCAAGAACAGCGGCGGCGCGCTTGCCTATGCCAAGATCGAGGCGGCGCGCACGCTGGGCCTCGAGGTCGTCATGATCGCGCGGCCGGCGAGCGGTGACGCGGCGACGACGGACAGCATCGACGCGGCGATGGCCTTCCTCGCGTCATGAGCCGCACGCTGATGATCCAGGGCACAGGCTCCGACGTCGGCAAATCGCTGATCGTCGCCGGTCTCGCGCGCGCCTTCGCCAATCGCGGCGTCAAGGTCGCGCCGTTCAAGCCGCAGAACATGTCGAACAATGCGGCAGTGACCGCAGACGGCGGCGAGATCGGCCGCGCCCAGGCCTTGCAGGCGCGCGCCGCGCGGCTTACGCCTCGCATCGACATGAATCCCGTGCTGCTCAAACCGCAAGGCGCGTCGGGCGCGCAAATCGTCGTGCAGGGGCGCGTCGCCGGGCAGGCGAAGGCGCGCGACTATCAGGAATTGAAGCCGCGCCTGATGCAGCCGGTGCTCGAAAGTTTCGAGCGCCTCAAAGCCGAGGCCGATATCATCATCGTCGAAGGCGCCGGCAGCGCCGCCGAGATCAATCTGCGCAGGAACGACATCGCCAATATGGGCTTCGCGCGCGAAGTCGACGCCCCGGTCGCGCTCGTCGGCGATATCGACCGCGGCGGCGTCATCGCGCAGCTCGTCGGCTGCAAGGCGGCGCTCGACGAGGAAGATGCGGCGATGATCGAAGGCTTCATCGTCAACAAGTTCCGCGGCGACGCCTCGCTGTTCGACGACGGCCTGCGCTTTGTCGAAGCGCGGACCGGCTGGCGATCGCTCGGTCTCGTGCCGTATTTCGAAGCCGCCGGTCGGCTGCCGGCGGAGGACGCTTTCGGGCTGCGTGCGAAAAGCCGCGATCGGCGCGACGGCGTCGTCATCGCCGTTCCGCTATTGCCGCACATCGCCAATTTCGACGATCTCGATCCGCTGAAGGCGGAGCAGGGCGTGCGCGTGATCTTTCTGAAGGATGGAGAGCCGCTGCCGCCGGAGACGCAACTTGTGATCCTGCCCGGATCGAAAGCGACGATCGCCGATCTTGCGGCTCTGCGCGCCAACGGCTGGGACATCGACATCCTCGCGCATGCGCGCCGCGGCGGCCGCGTCTTCGGCATATGCGGCGGCTATCAGATGCTCGGCCGCGTCATTCGCGATCCGCTCGGCGTCGAAGGCGCCGCGGGAGAAGCGCAGGGGTTGAGTTTACTGGACGTCGCGACCTCGCTGACCGGAGAAAAGACGCTGTCGCCTGTGAGCGGCCATGCGTCGATCTTCGACGCGCCGTTCAGCGGCTATGAAATGCATGTCGGCGAAACCTCGGGCGCCGACTGCGCACGACCGGCGCTGCAGCTTGCAGAGGGGCGCGCGGATGGCGCGACGTCGCGCGACGGGCGTGTGGCGGGCGCCTATGCGCATGGGATCTTCGCCGATGATGGCTTGCGCGCGTCGCTGCTGCGCATCCTCGGCGCGCCGCCGTCCGCGCTGCGCTACGAAGAGTCGATCGATGAGACGCTCGACGCGCTCGCCGCGCATTGCGCGCGCCATATCGATCTCGACGCGCTTTGGGAGATGGCGCGATGACGGCGCATCCCGCAATCGGCGCGCCGCCGATCGTCGCGCATGGCGGGCGACTCGACGCGGCGCGTCGACGTTATCCCGACGCGCCGCAACCCTGGATCGACCTGTCAACGGGCGTCAATCCCCGCGCCTATCCGCTCCCCTCGCTCGCCGATGATGTCTTTACGCGGCTTCCCGACGACGACGCTTTCGCGGCGCTCGACAGCGCCGCGCGCGGCGCCTATGGCGCGCCTGCCGGCGTCGAGATCGTGGCGGGCGGCGGCGCGCAGGCGTTCATCCAGATGCTGCCCCGCGTCTTTCCGGCGAAGCGGGTCGCGATTCTCGGCTTCACCTATGCGGAGCACGCCGCCCGCTGGGCCGCGACGGGCGCGCGGGTCGAGAGGGTGGAGACGTTGGACGCGTTTGCGAAGGCGGACGTCGGCGTGATCGTCAATCCCAACAACCCGGACGGACGCATCGTCTCGCCCGACGAAATTCTGTCCGCCGCCAAGCAAATGTCGCAGCGCGGCGGCCTGCTGGTGGTCGACGAATCCTTTATGGACTTCACGCCGGAACATAGCGTCGCGCGTTTCGCTCACGACGGAAGTCTTCTCGTGCTGCGCTCTTTCGGCAAGGCTTACGGGCTTCCTGGATTGCGCCTCGGCTTTGCGCTCTGTTCGCGCCCGTGCGCGGCGGCGCTTCGCGGCGCGCTGGGGCCGTGGGCGGTTTCGGGTCCGGCGCTCGCCATCGGCGCCCGAGCGCTCGCCGATGACGCCTGGCGCAGGAGCGCCGCGCAGATCTGCGTGCGGGAGGCGTCGCGCCTTGACGCGCTGTTGAGCCCGTTGGGATTCCAGATCCTGGGCGGAACGACGCTATTTCGGCTGACGGCGCATCCGCAGGCCTCCCGATGGTTTGCGCATCTCGCCGCCCGCGGCATATTGACCCGCAACTTCGCCGAGCGGCCAGATTGGATACGGTTCGGCCTGCCGCCAAGCGAGGCCGTCTGGGCGCGCCTCGCCGCGGCGTTGGAGAGCGTCAATGGCGGCTGAAGCGCCCAAGGAAAGCGACGCGCCGCAGGCGGCGGATCTGGCGCCCGCCGCAGCATTCAGCGAAGCTGAGCGCGCGGCGATCTATCGCGTCATCCACGCGCGCCGCGACGTAAGAGACGAGTTCCTTCCCGACGACGTGCCGCGCGACGTTTTGCTGCGCATCCTCGACGCGGCGCATCACGCGCCGTCCGTCGGCTTCATGCAGCCATGGAACTTCATCGTCATCAAGGACGTCGAGAAGCGCCGCGCCGCCTACGCCGCCTTTCGGGACGCCTGCGAAGCCGAAGAACAAGCGCTGGAGCCGGAGCGTCGTTCGCTCTATCGCAGCCTGAAGCTGCAGGGCATCCTGAAGGCGCCGCTCAATATCTGCGTCACCTGCGATCGGTCGCGGTTCGGCGCGACCGGGCTCGGACGAACGCAGCAGCCCGACACGGATATTCTCAGCACCGCCTGCGCGGTTCAGAACCTGTGGCTTGCGGCGCGCGCGGAAGGCGTCGGCGTTGGCTGGGTGAGCATTGTCCGGGACGCCGATCTCCGACGGATCTTGAAGATCCCCAATGAGATAGCGATCGTCGCCTATCTCTGCGTTGGCTATGTCGCGCAGGCCTACAGGCTCCCCGAACTCCAAGTTAAACGCTGGGCGTCGCGCCTTCCGCTAGAGAATCTGATCTTCGAGGACGGCTGGGGAGAACTGGCCGCGTCCACAAACCCGCCTTAAATGACTGAAAGGCTGAGCCCAGCTTTCCTGTGGACTCCTGGTGACAACCTGTTAGCGTAGCTCGTCTTTTTAGCGTGACGCGTGAGAGGTTGCAGCGTTAGGAAATCGCCGGATAGTCGAAGCTCCATTTCGGGGGCGTCGGAGACGCGAACATGGCGCCGGTTAATTTGGAACAGCTGTTCGAGAAAGCTTTCCCGCTCGCCAACAACACCATCCTCACCGTTACGGAAGTGCCAGACTGCGAAGAGCAGCTGCTGAAATTGTTCGAGCGCGCCATGCTGCGCGGGTTCGACAATCATGCGCGGCTGACGCAGATCCAGTTGCCCATGGAGCGCTTCCCCGACCTCGACTCGAAATTCTGGCATGTGCCGATCGAGGACTGCGGCGCGGCCCAGGTGTTGCGTTTCTTCTTCGAGGCGCCGCCGCACGCGCCTGCGCAATAGGTTATACGCCGTGGGCCTTTAGCGGCGTCACCCGCTCGTGCGGGGGCGCCGCTGGCTTTTTGCGCCGAAGCTTGCTCATCAACAGATAGATCACCGGCGTCGTGTAGAGCGTCAGCGCCTGGCTGAGCAGCAGGCCGCCAATGATGGTGATGCCGAGCGGACGCCGAAGCTCGGCGCCGATCCCGGTCGCAAAGGCCAGCGGCAGCGCGCCGAAGGTCGCCGCCAGAGTCGTCATCAGAATGGGGCGGAAGCGTTCGCGCGCCGCCGCGAGCGCGGCGTCATGCACGGACATGCCGCCTTCGCGCTCGGCCTGCAGCGCGAAATCGACGAGCATGATGCCGTTCTTCTTGACGATGCCGATCAGCAGCAGAATGCCGATGAAGGCGATGATAGTGAATTCGACGCCGAACAGTTCAAGCGACAGCAGCGCGCCGAGGCCCGCCGAGGGCAGCGTCGAGATGATCGTGATCGGATGGACGAGGCTTTCGTAAAGAATGCCGAGAATGATGTAGACCGAAAGCAGCGCGGCGAGGATCAGCACCGCCATGCCCGCCGCCACCTTGCGGAAATCCGCCACGTCGCCGGCGAATTCGGTGCGCAGATCGCCTGGAGGATTAAGTTCGGCGATCGCCTTCTCGATGGCCGTGACGGTGGCGTCGAGACTGTAGCCCGGCGCGACATTGTAGGAGATCGTCGTCGCCGGCGTCACGCCCTGATGATGGACGACAAGAGGCATCGAGCTGCGCTCGATATGAGCGAGCGCGGTGAGCGGAATCTGTTCGCCCGACATCGACGTGACGTAAATTCCGGCGAGATCGCGAATGTCGCGCTGACGTTCGGGCGGCGTCTCGTAGACGACGCGATATTGGTTGCGCTGGGTGTAGACGATCGCATCCTGCCGCTGGCCGAAGGCGCTGTTCAGCGCCGCGTCGATGGCGGCGATCTGGACATTCATTCGGGAGGCGGCATTGCGATCAATGACGACTTTGGCGCGCAGCCCTCCGCGCTCCTGATCGGAGGTCACGTCGATGAGCTCCGGCTCCTGCTTTAGTCGCTGGAGCACCTTGTCGCGCCACGTCTCCAGCACTTCGATCGAGGGGCTCGAGAGGGTGAACTGATATTGGGCTTTGCTCAGCCGACCGCCGGATCGCAAATCCTGCGAAGGCACCATGAACACGGCCAGGCCGGGGATTTTCGCGAATTCCCGACGCAGGCGCGCGATGACTTCCTTGCTGGACGCGCGCCGCTCGTCGGCCGACTTCAGAGCGACGAACAGGCGGCCCTGGTTCATCGATGAGGTCAGATGCTGCGCGCCGATGAAGGAGCCGACATTGACGACGTCGGGGTCGGCGAGCAGCGTCTCGGAAGCAAGCCGCTGCAAGCGCGACATCTCCGCGAATGAAACATCGCCGGACGCCTCGGTGGTTCCGTTGATCAGGCCGATATCGTCCTGTGGCAGGGTGCCCTTGGGGATCGTCTCATAGAGACGGACGGTCCAGAAGATGACGATGACCACCACCATGAGCGTGGCCCATGGGTGATCGATCACCGGCCTCAGGCTTCGCGCATAGAAATCCACCACCCAGTCGAGACTGCCTTCGATGATCCGGTCGAAGCGCGAAGGCGCCTTCTCGCGCGGCGCCGGCAAGCGCGCGCAAATCATCGGCGTCACGGTCAGCGAGATCACAGTCGAGATCGCGATGGCGAAGGTCAGCGTCCAGGAGAATTCGCGCAGCAGCCGCCCCATCACGCCTTCCATGAAGAGCAGCGGAATGAACACGGCGACCAGCGACAGGCTGATCGAGACGACCGTGAAGCCGATCTGCTTCGAGCCCACCAGCGCCGCTTCGAGTCGGTTGAGACCGCGCTCGGCGTTGCTCTGAATGTTCTCGATCATGACGATGGCGTCGTCGACGACGAAGCCGACCGAGATGGTCAGCGCCATCAGCGACAGATTGTCGATCGAGAAGCCGGCGACCCACATCGCCGCGCAGGTGCCGACCAGAGAAAGCGGCACGGTGACGCCAGCCGCAATCACCGGCGTCGACCGGCGCAGAAACACATAGACGACCATCATCACCAGCATGACGGAGATCGCCAGCGTGCGCTGAATGTCTTCAATGCTGGCGCGGATCGTCTGCGTGCGATCGGCGAGCACGTCGATCTTGACGCCGCTCGGCACCCATTCCCGCAGCCGCGGCAGTAGCGCCTTAATCTGATCGACGGTTTCGATCACATTGGCGTTGGGCTGCTTCGTGACGATCAGCAGCACGGCCGGTTTGCCATTGAACCAGCCTGCGGCGTTGCGGTTTTTTACGCCGAGCTCAACCGTGGCGACGTCGCCGAGCTTGACCACCGCGCCGTTGTTCGACGCGATGACGATGTTGCGATAGTCCTCGGGCGTCGACAGCTGATCGGTGGTCGCAAGCGTTATTTCTCGCGCATCGCCGCTGAGCGCGCCGACGGCGGAGTGGGCGTTGGCGGCGTTGAGCGCATTGGCGACCGCGTCGACGCCGAGTCTCATGGCCGCAAGACGCGCGCTGTCCACCTGGACGCGGATGGCCGGCTGCTCGGCGCCGGCGAGGCGCGCCTCGGCGACGCCGGGAACCTGCGAAACGCGCTGCGCGATCACGGAATCGGCGGCGTCGAAAATCGCGCTGGTCGGCAGCGTGTCCGAGGTCATCGCCAGCACGAGCACCGGCATGCTCGACTGGCTCGCCTTTCGATAGGTCGGCGCGGTCGGCAGATCCGAGGGCAGGTCTGTGATCGAGGCGTTGATCGCCGCCTGAACGTCGCGAGCCGCCGCGTCGAGCGGCCGCGAGATGTCGAACTGGGCGATGATCTGCGTCGAACCCAGCGAATTCGACGATGTCAGCTCGTTCAGGCCGGCGATGGTCGCCAGGCGCCGTTCGAGCGGCGCCGCCACCGAGGCGGCCATGGTCTGCGGATCGGCGCCGGGCCGCGCCGCGGAGATGCCGATGACCGGAAAATCCACCGCCGGCAGGCTCGCCACCGGCAGGAAGAAGTAGGCGACGGCGCCCAGCAGAAACAACGCGCTCGCAAGCAGCGTGGTCGCGACCGGCCGCTTGATGAAGGGCGCGGAGACGTTCACTCGGCCGCCTCCCGGGTGGGCGGCTTCGGCAAGTCGTCGGCGGGCTCAAGGTCGCCTTGTGCTTCCTCCGCCGTCTGCGACTCGGTCGGCCCTGAAAGACGGACGCGCAGACGCTCGACGGCGAGATAGATGACCGGCGTCGTGTAAAGAGTCAGCGCCTGCGAGAGGAGCAGGCCGCCGATGATCGCGACCCCCAGCGGAATGCGCAGCTCGCTGCCCGGCCCGTGAGACAGCGCCAGCGGCAGCGCGCCGAAGAGGGCGGCGAGCGTCGTCATCATGATGGGGCGGAAACGCAGATGGCAGGCGCGCACGATCGCATCGCGCGCGGAGAGTCCTTCGTCCCGTTCGGCGTCCAGGGCGAAGTCGATCATCATGATCGCATTCTTCTTGACGATGCCCATCAGCAGAACGACGCCGATCAGCGCGACGATGGACATTTCGATGTTAAAGGCGAGCAGCGCGAGCAGCGCCCCGACGCCCGCCGACGGCAGCGTCGTCAAAACCGTGAACGGGTGCGCGAAGCTCTCATAGAGGACGCCGAGCACCACATAGATCGACACGATCGCCGCGAGAATGAGCCAGGGTTCGCTCGCGAGAGACTTGTTGAACTCGGCGGCGTCGGCGCTGAACACGCCGATGATCGAGGACGGCATGCCGATGGAGGCTTCTGCGTCGGCGATCATTTTCACCGCATCGCCGAGCGCGTAGCCCTGAGCAAGGTCGAAACTGATCGTGGACGCCGGGAATTGATCCTGATGCGCGACCGACAGCGGCGCGGAGAGATTCTCGAACCGCACGAATGCGCCCAGCGGCGTTTGCGGCCCGCCGCCGAGCGGCGCGACATAGAGCTTCTGCAAGGCCGACGGATCGCGTTGATACTGCGGCGCGGCTTCGAGAATGACGCGATACTGGTTGGATTGCGTATAGATCGTCGAGATCTGCCGCTGGCCGAAAGCGTCGTTGAGCACGTCGTCGACCATCTGCGCGGTAATGCCGAGCCGCCCCATTTTTTCGCGGTCGATGTGCATCAGCGTGCGCAGGCCGCCGTCCTGCGTTTCGGCGGCGACATTGCGCAGACCAGGGGACTCCCGGAGGCGATCAAGCAGGCGGTTCGACCAGGTCAGCAATTCCCCGGTGTCGGCGGAGGTCAGCGTATATTGATATTGTGAGCGGCTCGGCTTGGTCGTGATCTGAATGTCCTGAACTGGCTGGATGTAAAGCGCGACGCCAGGCGTCTTTTCGCCAACCGCTTTCAGCCGGTCTGCGATCTTTTCGGAGCTATCGTGGCGCTGGCCATGCGGCTTCAGCATCAGGGTAAGCCGCGCGACATTGGTGGTCGCGTTGAGCGGTCCAACGCCGAGCACGGAAGTCACCGCCTTGACGTCGGGGTCGTGGCGAAATTCCTCCGCGATCTTCGCTTGCAGCTCCGTCATCCTGTCGAAGGAGGCGTCCGCCGACGCCTCCAGCACGGCCGACAGCACGCCCGTGTCCTGCCGCGGCAGGAATCCCTTGGGAATGACGATGTAGAGCGCGATTGTGAGCGCGAGCGTCGCGACGGTGAGCGCGAGCATGAACGTCTCGCGCTTGAGCGCCCAGTCGAGCGACGCGTGATAGGCGCGATCGAGCGCGAGCGAAAGCGTTTCCCAGCGGGAGCGTTCGCGGCGCCGGCCGTGCGGCGCGAATCGCAGCAGAACCGCGCAAAGCATGGGCGTCAGGGTCAGCGAGATCGCCGCCGACACGACGACCGCTATGGTCAGCGTCAGCGCGAACTCGCGGAACATCCGTCCGACGATGCCGGTCATGAACAGCAGCGGAATGAAGACGGCGATCAGCGAAACGGTGAGCGATACGACGGTGAAGCCGATCTGGCGCGCGCCGTCGAGCGCCGCCTGACGCGGCGGTTTGCCCTGCTCGATATTGCGCACGATGTTCTCGATCATCACGATCGCGTCGTCGACGATGAAGCCCGTGCCGATGGTCAGCGCCATCAGCGACAGATTGTCGAGCGAGAAGCCCGCGGCCCACATGATCGAGAAAGTGGCGATGATCGAGAGCGGCAGGCTGACGCCCGCGATGATCGTGGCGCGCCAGCTGCGCAGAAACATCAGCACGACGAGCACGACCAGGGCCGCGGCGATGACGAGCGTCAACTGCACTTCGAAAATCGAGGCCCTGATCGTCACGGTGCGGTCGTTGACGATCTCAAGCGACATGCCGGCGGGGAGCGCCCGCTGAATCTGCGGCAGCTCCGCCTTCACCAGCTCGACGGTGTTGATGATATTGGCGCCCGGCTGGCGCAGCACGTCGAGCAGGACCGTCTGCTCGCCATTGTGCCAGCCGCCGACGCGGGCGTTCTCCAGGCCATCGATGACTTGCGCCACGTCGCGCAGCATCACCGGCGCCCCATTGCGCCAGGTGACGATGATATCGTTGTACTGCCGCGCGCGCAGGATCTGGTCGTTGGCGTCGAGCGTGTACGATTGCCGCCTGCCGTCGAGCGAGCCTTTGGCGCCGGCGATATTCGCCGCCGCGATCGCAAGGCGCAGATCCTCCATGCTGATGCGATTGGCGGCGAGCCGGGCGAGATCGGCCTGGATGCGCACCGCCGGACGCACGCCGCCCTGCACCGATACGCGGCCCACGCCCGTGACCTGCGAGAGCTGCGGCGCGATCAGCGTATCGGCGCGATCGCTCAGATCCCGCAACGTCGCGGTTTTCGAGCGCAGCGTCAGGGTCAGGATCGGCGTGTCGGCGGGATTAACCTTGGCGTAGACGGGCGGGTAGGGAAGATTGCGCGGCAGCGTCGAGGCGGCGGCGTTGATCGCCGCCTGAACGTCCTGCGCGGCTGCGTCGATGTCTCGGTCGAGATCGAACTGCAGCGTGATCTGCGAAAGCCCGAAGGAGCTTTGCGACGACATGCTGGTCAGCGACGGAATCTGGCCGAACTGGCGTTCGAGCGAAGCCGTCACCAGTGACGCGATCGTGTCGGGATTGGCGCCTGGAAGCTGCGTCGTCACCTGAATGGTGGGGAAGTCCACCTGCGGCAGCGGCGAGACGGGAAGTTTCAGATAGCCCATCACGCCAAACAGCAGCACGGCGAACGCCAAGAGCGACGTCGCCACCGGCCGGTGGATGAAGGGCGCCGATACGTTCATCGCGTCGTCCGATCACCTCCACGCGCGTCGTCGCTGCGCGCGCCGCGCGCGCGGCGGTCGTCTTCGCCGGCGACGGCCTCATTCTGGGCGTTCGCGGGCGCCGGCGCGTCTATCACGCGCGTTTTCGCGCCGTCCGAGAGACGCGAGAAGCCGCTCGTGATGACGAATTCCCCCGGCTGCAGTCCCGAAGCGATGACGGCGATTTTCTCATCCTGCCGGCCTGTCGTCACCTCGCGCATGATGGCGATGTCGTCAGGCCCCAACACATATACGAAGGCGCCGCTCGGCCCGCGCTGCACGGCCGGGCTCGGCGCGACGACGACGCTTTTCAGAGTGTCGAGCATCAGCCGGACGTTGACGAACTGCCCCGGCCAGAGCGACAGCTTCGGATTCGCAAAGGTCGCCTTGAGACGAACCGTGCCCGTCTGCTGGTCGATCTGGTTATCGATGACGGTCAGTTCGCCGTTTTCGATCGCCGTGGCGTTGTCCGGTCCAAGCGCCACGACCTTGGCCCTGCCTTGAGCTTGCGCCTTCTGCACCGCAGGCAACGCCTGCTGAGGCAAAGTGAACACCACATAGATCGGCTTCAGCTGCGTTATGACGACGATGCCTGTCTGGTCGGAGGCGTGCAGGATATTGCCAACGTCGACGAGGCGGATGCCGGCGCGCCCGTCGATCGGCGAGCGGATCGTCGCGTAGTCGAGCGTCGTCTTGGCGTTGTCGATCGCCGCCTTGTCGGCGCGCACCAGCGCTTCGAGCTGGGCGACGGTCGCCTTCTGTGTGGCGTGCTGCTGCTTGGACGCGTAATTGCCGACGACGAGCTTTTCATAACGCGCGAGATCGACGCGGGCGTTGGCGAGATTGGCCTCGTCCTGCGCCTTTTTAGCGACAGCCTGATCATACTGCGCCTGATAAAGCGCCGGATCGATTTCGGCCAATATGTCGCCTTTGCGGACGTCCTGCCCCTCGGTGAAAGCGAGCCGCATCAGCCGCCCGTCCACCTGCGTGCGGATCGTAACTGTGTTGAGGGCCTGCACGGTGCCGACGGCGTCGATGGTCACCGGCACGTCGTCGACGTGGACCTTGGCGGCGGTGACGGTCGTGATCTGGTCGCCGCGGGACCCGCCGCTGCGCGCCGTCGGCGCGCCCTGGTCTTTGGCGGGGAAGCCCGGCAGCTTGCCGGCCTGATACGCCCAGGCAAAGGCGCCGACGAGCGCGAGCGCGCCGATCGCAAGCAGCACCCTTCGGCTGACGCGGGTCATGGCCATGGTCCTCTGTCAGCCTCATAGGCGGCGTTGGAGCGCGCGATCTCGATTTCGCGCGTCGTCGGCGACCAGCCGCCGCCGAGCGCCTGGTAAAGGCTCGTCGCCGCCTGAAAATAGGAAAGCCGCGCGACCGCAAGCTGATCCTGCGTCTGGAAATAACTGGTCTGCGTCTGCGCCAGCGTCACGATATCGATTGTCCCTTCCCGCAGACGCATCTCTGCGGCGTCCAGCGCCCGGCGGGCCGCCGAGACGGCGACGCCCAGGAGCTTCATCTGGCGGTCCGTTTCGCGTATTGCAATCAGCGCATTCTCAGTATCGGACAGCGCGGTTAGAATCTGCTTGCGATAAAGCGCCGCGAGTTCCGAATAGCGACCCTTCTGCAGGTCGTATTGCCCTTGAAGGTTCCAGCCGTCGAACACGGGCTGGGTGAGCGTCCCCGCGATCTGCCAGGCGATGGCGTCCGGCCTCATGACCAGCGTCGAGAGCAGCGCGCTTTGGAAGCCGTAAAGACCCGTGAGCGTGATCGAGGGAAAAAAGGCGGCCCGCGCCTGCAGAACGGAGAATTCCTGCGAGGCGAGCCGCGCTTCCGCCTCGGCCACGTCCGGCCGCCGCAGCAGAACTTCCGATGGAAGCCCCGGCGCAACGGGCGGAAACTTGAGCTTCGTCAAAGACCCGCCCTTGATGGTCATGCTTTCGGGCGTCTGGCCCAGCAGCACCGCAAGCGTGTTGCGCGTTTGTCGCAGAGTCTGTTCGAGCGGAGGGATGGTCGCGCGCTGTTGAGCAAGGATCGTTTCCTGCTGTGAGGTGTCGAGCACGGTCGCCGTTCCGACTTCGAGCCGGGCGTTGATGGCGTCCATGACGCCCTGTGCGATGGCGACGTTTTGGTAGGCGATGCGCAAGCGATCCTGCGCCGTGAGCACTTGGAAATAGGCGTTCATTACCGCGGCGACGGTCGAGATCTCGACGACGTTGCGGTTGAAGCGGGAGGCGTTGGCGAGAATGCGGGCGGCCTTGGAGGCGTCTTCATTCTTGCCCCAGAAATCGATTTCATAGCTCGCCGTGAGGCCGAGCTGGAAAAACCCAAAGGTGCGGGCGTCGAAAACCGGCTGCGAGCCGGTGTTGGACGTCGCCGGGTTAAAGCCCGTGCCGGCGGAGCCGACGTTGATCGTCGTTCCCGGGACGCGCGTCGAGCGCGCGATGTTCGTCATGTTGACCGAGGGCCATTGCGCGGCGCTGGAAACGCGGGCCTGCGCGTCCGCCTGGACGATGCGGCCGATGGCGGCGGCGAGGTCGAGGTTGTCGTCGAGCGCCCGCTCGACGAGCTCCGTCAGCTCCTTCGAGCCGAATTTTTCGGCAAAATCTCGGCCGCCGGGGATCGGCGGCTGCGGATGCGGCTTCGCTTCCTTGAACCGCGCGGGCGGAGGCGCCGACAGATCAGGCTTGTCCCACTCGAGATCGCAGCCGCCAAGCGCCGCGGCGAGCATCGCGGCCGCCAGCGCCGAGCGAGAGGTGCGAGACAGGGCGGGCGCGGTCAAGTAGCAGACGTCTCCGGAGGGCCCGCGGAACGGCCCGAGCGTCCCCTTCCTTAAGCGCCGGCGAAGGCGCCGGGAAGGCCCGCCGGTTGTCTCTGCGGCTCGGCTTCGCTCGTCTGAACTCTGACGAGCGGCGAGTCGCTAGCCTTCTGAGCGGCGGCGGGGAGGCGCGCGATGGCCGTCACCGCGCGAAAAGCTGTGAATTGAAGCTCGCGCGGGACAGAGCCAGGGTCAAGTTACCTATCGGTAAGATCGGGCCGCCCGCGGCGGCCCGAATCGCGATTCTACTCCGCCTCGCCCGCAGGGGCGGCGGACTTGCCCTTTCCGGCCTTGCCGGCCTTGGCCGCCGGCTTCGCCGCAGGCTCATGAGCGGCGGGCTTCGCCGTGATCTCCTTGGCCGTGGTCTCCTTGGCTTCCGGCGCGGCCGCTTTGGCCGCAGGCTCATGCGCCGACGGCTTGGCGTCGGCCGCGGGCTTCGTGGGGCCGGAGACCTTCGTCCAGGTCTCGCTCTGGCACAGGAAGGCGACGAGACAGCCTGTCATCGTCAGCGCGGTCGGAGAATCGAGCGCGATCTTGCCGATATAGGTCTTGCCGCTTTCGGGATCATTGATCTCGCCCTCCCAGTGATTGGGCGTGGTCTTCGCGGCGTTGCGCAGGACTTGCGGGGGCGGCGAACCATCCGGCATCGGCTCGATGCCCTTGGCGCAAAGCTTGCCAGAGCAATCGTAGAACTCGAGCTTGTCTGTCGGATGTCCTTCGCGCACCCAGACGCCGTAAATGGCGTCGACGGCGTTCGCCGCGGTGGGCGCGCAGAGGGCCGTCGCCATCGCGATGCGTAGAAGTGCTTTTCTCATGACGCCGGATCCCTGTCTGGTTGCGATAAATGCGATTCGCTCAAGGTAGCGAACGGCGGTACGCCGACTCCGTCAAGCCGTGTCGCCCGCATCCGTTGCAGGCGCGCGCGGCGGACCAAGAAACGCCGGCACGATAATGAAGGCGGCGAGCAATGTGAAGAACAGGGAAATGGCGAGAAGTTGGCCCATGCTCGCCGTTCCAGGATGGCTTGACAGAATCAAGCTGCCGAAAGCGGTGCCTGTCGTCAGCGAACTGAAAAAGATCGCGCGCGTCAGGCTCGACGCCAGCATGTCGACAACGCCCTTCCGCCAGGCGATCACGTAATAAATGTGGAAGGCGACGCCGACGCCGAACATCAGCGGGAGCGCGATGATGTTGGCGAAATTGAGCGACATGCCGAGCAGGTCGGCGGCCTGGAGGCTCATGATTCCGGCGAGCACCAGCGGGCCCAGAGTCAGCGCGACGTCGAGAGGATTGCGAAGCGCCACCGCCAGGATGATGAAGATCGCAATGAACGCGTAGAGACCGGCTTCGAGAAACGCGCGCGTAATCGTCTTTTGCGCTTCCGACACGATCACCGGCGGCCCGCTCGCATCGGGCGCGATCGCCTGAATCGCCTCGGCGAATTCCGTCATGACGACGCGATCGTTGCTGTCGCCTTTCGGCGTCGCCTCGACGCGCACCAAGCCAGTTTCAGAAATCCAGTCGCGGCGCAGATCCTCGGGCAGGGTGTCGATCGTCACGCGTTGCGCTTGCAGCGCTTGCCGGATTTCGCCGAGCATCGTGTCAAAGCCGCCGAACACCGCCTGACGCGCTTTTGCGCGCGTCTCGGGACTTGCTTTCGCGAGCGCGTCGAGGTCGTTCGCGAAGCGCGTCACGGCGGGCAGCGGCTTCTTTGCAGTGGCCCGGCGCAGCGCCTTGGCCGCGTTCGTCAGCGCTTTGACGGTTTCCGCGTCGCTCGGCGGCGCCTTCGCTTTGGGATTCAACACGCCGCGCAGCTGCGACACCGCCATGTCGACGAGGGCGAGCTTGTCGTCTTGCTCCTTCGGAATCAGGGAATCGATCGTATCGACGTGATCGACTTCAGGCAGCGCCGCGATCCTTTTCTGCAGTTCGCGCGCGGCTTCGAGCGACGGCGCCAAGACCTCGATTTTGTTCGGCGCGGTCTTGGGGTCCTTGGAGAGATCAAGGAAGGTCGCGACCGATTCGACCCTTTGATCGCGCAGATTCATCGGATTTGAATCGAACGTCAGATGCAGCAGCGCGGGCATGCCGGCGAGCACGACGATCGCCGTGCCGATCAGCACGACGGCGCGGTGGTGCGCGATCCAATGGTCGACGGCGGCGAGGGATGTCGTCGCAATCGGAATATGTTCGGCGCGCGGGCGCAGCAATTTGATCGCAGCCGGCAGGAAGGTAAGCGTCGCGATATAGGCGACGATCATCCCGACGCCGGCGATGAGTCCGAGTTCGGACACGCCGCTGAACGAGGTGGGCAGGAAGCAGAAGAAGCCGGCAAGCAGGGACACGGCGGCTAGAGTGAGCGAGCCGCCGATGCCGCTGGTGGCCGAGAGCAGCGAGCGCTCCAAATTGTCGTCGTTGTGGCGCTCCTCGCGATATTTGGTCGCGAACTGAATGCCGAAATCCACGCCGAGCCCGATGAACAGCGCGGCGAAGGCGACCGAGATCAGGTTGAAACGGCCGATCATCAAGATGCCGAGCCCCGACGTGATGGCGAGTCCGGCGAGCAGCGTGATGAGAACCGCGAGGATCAGCTTTGGAGAACGCAGCGCGGCGAACAGGATGAGCGTCACCACCGCGAGCGTGCCGGTGGTGTTCAGGGCCATGTTTTCCGAGATGGTGGCGAATTCGTCGTCGGCGAGCGGGATCTGACCCGTCAGGCGCAGCTTGATTCCGTGCTCTTCGTCGAGATGCAGGTCGGCTGCCGTCTTTCGCACCAGCTTTATCGCATCGCCGCCGGGCTGCAGGTCGGAATAGTCGACGATCGGCTTGGCGATCACGATCCTTCGCTTATCCTGTTCCGGCGTGGCGGGCGCGCTTCCGCCAGAGGCCAGCAGCTTGCCCCAGTCGACCTCCGACTGTTTTCCCGCGAGGGCCGCTTCGATGGCGGCGGAAAACTCCTCGACGCCGCTAATGTACATGTTCAAGGCGCGTTCGCTGCCGGACGCCGACTTGAAGTTGCCGACGAGGACGTTCGACAGTCCGCGCAGGCTGGGATCCTCGGCGAGCGGTTGCAGAACGTCGCGCTGGCCGATCATGACGCCGACATGTTTTTCGATGTCGGCGGCGGGGAGGAACAGCAGCCCGTTCTTGCGGAAATATTCGTGTTCGTCCGGACGCCATACCCGCGACAGGAGCGGCTGACCCTGCAGGGCGTCGTTGAGACGTTTCGCGGCGCTGTCGGCCTCTTCGCCCGTCTTGGCGTCGATCACGACGACAATGACGTCAAGAAGGTCCGGGAAAGCCTTGTAGAGCGCCGCTTCGTTCTTCCGCCAGGCGACCTCCGGCGAGAAGAGATTCCCGGTCTCGGTGTCGATCGCAAATCGTTCGACGGTGATGTATACGCCCCCCGCCGTCAGACCGAGGGTGAGCAGAACCACTGTCCATGGCCAGCGGAGGCAAAAGGCGACCAGCTTTTCGAGCATTCGTTTTTTCCCGCCTTCTGGCGATAAGACCTCTTATGAGCGGGAAACCGGCGCCCTACGGTCGGCTCCCTCTATACAAGCGCGTTGCGCGACGACCAAGGCGGCTTACGTCGAAACCTTAACAGGGACATGATGCGTCAATTTGACGCGGCGTCGTTACAGATAGGTCAGCCACCAGAGATCGCGGCGTCGGCGCTTTACGTCCGCAAACCAGCGGCACAGCGGGTAAAGAGCGACGACGACCAGGATCCAGGCGACATAGGCGCCGGTCAGCCCCGCGCCGAATTCCGGCGGGGGTCCTCCGCCTTTCGCCCAGGCCGCGACGTCTTCCAGGGAATAGCCGCGCGCCAGCGTGAGCGCCAGCGCTGCGGCGACCCCGACATAAAGATGCAGGACATAGAAGAAAAGCGGCGTGCGGCCGAAGACCGTCAGCGCTGCGCCGAGCCTTCGGCCGGCCCGGGCGAGGGCGGGCAGCGCCAGCGCCGCGCCGCCGAGCGTCACGAGAAGGTAGAGCAGCGAGGGCGGATATTTGGTGACGTTGAGAAAGGAGAGCAGCGTGAAAAGGGCGTCGCGCTGCGGGGTCCAGGGCCGCGGATCGCCGTAAAGATTCGAGAAGCGCAGCGCGACGAAAAGCGCCAGCGCCGCGCCGCCGGCGAGAAGCAGCACACGGTCGCGCCGCTTCGCTGGATCAAGGAATAGCGGTCCGATTCCGTAGCCGAGCGCGCCGACGCCGATCCAGGGCAGGGCCGGATAAAGCACGCCGCCCGGCACATCAAAGGGCAGCTTGCCGGGTTCGTGCAGAAGGCTCCACCACGGGCCGAACGCGCCGAGGTCGGCGGCGTGAACGCCGTCGAGAAGGTTGTGGCTGAAGGTGATCGCGACGCCGATGAGCAGCACCGTCCGCGGCGACAGACGCGACAGGGCGGCGAGCGCCAGCAGGCTGCAGCCGATCGCCCAAAGCGTCGCGAGTTCGATCCGTCCCCAGCCCATGCCCCAGACTGGGCTTATCAGGGCGGCCTCCAGCAAGATCAGCCACACGCCCCGCGCGGCGAGAAATCTCGACAGCGCCGCCGGATCCTTGACCTTCACGCCGTAGAGATAGGCGCTTACGCCGGCGAGAATGGTGAAGGTGGGCGCGCAGAAATGCGTGATGAAGCGCGTGAAGAACAGCAAGGGATAGGTGCGATCGAGATCCGTCGGCGAGAAGCGCATGACGTCGGCGTCGAAAAAATCGCGCATGTGGTCGAGCGCCATGAGCACCATGACGAGCCCGCGCAGCCGGTCGATCTCCGGCAGCCGATGTTCGTCATAGAGCGGGTTTTGACCCTCGCCTATCCGAGCTTGGCGAGGCCGGGAAGCAGCTCCAGTAGCCAATAGGACATCTCCTGCACGCCGCCCGTGAGAAAGGCGACGCCGGTGAAGACGAGCAGCACGCCGACGACCTTTTCGACCTTGCCGAAATGCCGGCGGAAGCGCGCCACGAAGGCGAGGAAGCGGCCAAGCGCCAAGCCGGCGCCGATGAAGGGCAGGCCGAGACCGAGCGAATAGGTTGCCAGCAAGGCGGCGCCGAGAGGGACCGTCTCCTGCGTGCCGGCGACGGCCAGGATCGCGGCGAGAATCGGCCCGATGCACGGCGTCCAGCCAAAAGCGAAGGCGAGCCCCATGACATAGGAGCCGAAAAGCCCCATCGGCTTGGTGATCTCGGCCCGTTTCTCGCGATACAGAAGGCCGACTTTCAGCAGGCCGATGAAGTGCAGGCCCATCAGAATGATGATGCCGCCCGCGATCCATGACAGAATATGCAGGTTGGCGCGCAGCACGGATCCAAAGGCGCTGGCGGTCGCGCCAAGCGCAACGAAGACCGTCGTAAAGCCGAGAACGAACAGAACCGACGACAGCAGAATGTCGCGCCGCGCGGCGGAGCGCGTCTCGATCTCGAGGTCCTCCATGCTGACGCCGGCGAGATAGGTCAGGTAGGGCGGCACCAGCGGCAGTACGCAGGGAGAGAGAAAGGATAGAAGTCCCGCCGCCGCCGCCGCCGGGAATGTGACGTCCGCCATCAAGGGTCCTCATTGGATCGCTTGCGGCCTTCTGCCACAAGCCGGCGCGCGGGCAAAGGCTTACGCAAGAAAAAGCCCCGCCGGAGCGGGGCTTTTGTCAGGCGGATCGCGCGTTAGTCGTTGCGCTGGCCGAACAGGAACAGCAGCGACTGGAACATGTTGATGAAGTCCAGATAAAGCGAGAGCGCGCCAAAGATGCTCTTCTTCTGGGCGACCTCATAGCTGTCGCTGTCGTAATACATGTCCTTGATGTTCTGGGTGTCCCAGGCCGTCAGGCCGGCGAAGACCAGAACCGCGATGATCGACAGCGCGAACTGCAAGCCCGTCGACTGCAGGAACAGATTGACCAGGCCGGCGATCACGAGACCCCAGACGCCCATCACCAGGAAGGAGCCGAAGGCCGAAAGATCGCGCTGGGTCATGTAGCCGTAAAGGCTCAGCCCGCCGAACGCCGCCGCCGTGATGAAGAAGATGCGTGCGACCGATACGCCGGTGAAGACGAGCAGAAGCGACGACATCGACAATCCCATCACCGCCGCGAAGGCGAGGAAGAGATTGCGCGCGGTGGCCGCCGAAATCGTGTTCGCGCGGGCGCCGATAAAGAAAATGAACGCGAGCGGCGACAGAATCACCACCCAGCGCAGGGGCGTGGCGTAAAGCATGTGCCCGAAGGACGTCAGCTCGATCGCGCCGGGCGCCACTTTTGACACGGCGAGCATATAAGTGCCGAGCGCGACGAGTCCGGTCACGCCGAGGCCGAGCGTCATATAATTATAGACGCCGAGCATATAGGCGCGCAGGCCCTGGTCGATCTCAGCCGTCGTCGGCCGCGCGACCCCGCGCCCGTAGCCGAAGCTGGTGTTGCGGTCGAAATTGGACATGTGATCCTCTTGGTCTGCTGGCTGGTTGCGCTTTCCGGGCGCTCCCGGCCTCGGGGCTGAATATGGCTCCGCCTTAATTGGGTGGCAAGCTGGCCGCGAATGAACTCTTGTTAAGGTGGTCTCATTAGGGGTTTTTTTGAGTCCGACCTGATCCTCGACGTTTTTTTCTGATCTGTGTCAATTCTATTGCGCGCTGCAAAATCCATTCCTCAGCCGAGCTTTCCCTTGGGTCGCTGGCCCCCGGAAATAGCCGCGCACGAAGGCGGTTGGATTCATTGCGCGACGCGGAATAGCGACCGATCGTCGCACCCTTGCTGATACGCTGGAATCCGCTAACATCAAAGCTGAGACGTTGTGGGGAGCGGCCTGCTCGAGCGTCAGCTTGACGGACCGGCTTGTGCGGCGCAAAGGCAACATTTCTGAGAGTCGCGTGTTCTTGTCACACGAAGACCCAGGAGGTCATCATGCGTGATGGAAATCCGGATGCGTATTCCGCGCCGAATTTGAGCGAAGATTGTTTCGCTCGGCGAGACGTTCGGCGTCTTGCCAGAGGGCTTCGCCTTGCTGTTTTGTCCGCCGCGACGCTTGTCATAGCGGCGGTCGCCGGCGCTCCGACTCCGGCGAAGGCGCATGGGCGCCTGGGCGCGGCGGAAGGCCGGTGCCGGCTGTTCATCGGCCCAGACATCATGAATTTCACCGGCTACCTGCCGGAAGCGTCGAAAAACGAATTCTGCGAGGACATTCCGGCGACCGGGCCGATGATCATGGTCCTGGACGCGGAGCAGGACGAACTTCGCGACATGAAGGTCGAATTGCGCATCGTGAAAGATGTCGGCGGCGAGGATAAGGAGAACGAGAATCTCGAATCCGTCACCGTCGCCTATCGCGAGCCGAAGAGCTATCCGACCGGCACGATCAATTTCGAGCATACTTTTAATGAGCCGGGCTATTTCGTCGGCATCGTCACGGTCACGGGCGATCACGGCGAGCGCTGGGTGTCGCGATTCCCCTTCTCGGTGGGGAAAAGCTTTATGCGCGACCTGCCGGTTTACCTGACGCTAGGGCTCGGGACGCTTGCCGCGTTCACCATCTACCTCGTGCACCGCCGCCGCGAAACGGCCGCGACCAACGCTCAGAAACCGCCGCCGCCGCCGCCGCCGAGCGCGCCGGATGAGGATCATGGTCCCGAGGCCACCCCAGCGGAATGAAGAGTGTCGACTCTGGTTCGCTGTCTGAATTGACGCCGGCGCGGATCGCGCCGGCTTTTTTCTGGCCTAACGGCTCATTGCTGATAGGGCGAAGCGCCGCCGCCGCCGTCAATCTGGCGGCCGATCTGCGCGATGGCGCGCTGGTAGACCGAGGCGGCGTTCCAGGCCTGGATCGCCGCGAAATTGCTTTCGCCGGGCTGATAGCCGCCGCCCGCGCGCCACCCGTGCGCGTGAAGGAAATTCGCCGTCGCGTTGAGCGCGGCCGCCGAATTGTCGAGATTGCCGCCGCCGGCATAGTTGAGGATATTTTTCGGCAGAAACTGCGTCTGGCCGATTTCCCCATGCATTGAGCCTCGCGCGCTCGGCGAGAGCGCCCCGCGATCGACCAGGGTCAGCGCGGCGTAGAGCTGATCGGTGAAATAGTCGGAGCGGCGGCAGTCATAAGCCAGCGTCGCCACGGCCGACAGCGCGTGCTGATTGCCATGCACCGCGCCAAAGCCGGTCTCCATCCCCCAGATTGCAAGCAGAGGTCCCGGCGGCACGCCGTAGCGCTGCTCGATTTGCGCGAAGAGTCCGCCGTATGAGCGCTTGAGCGCGCGGCCGCGCGCCACGATGGCGGGGCCGCCGCGCTTCGCCAGAAACTGATCGAGCGAAAGATGGAAGCTCTTCTGCCCGCGGTCGGCCGAAATCGTTGGGGCGTTATAGTGCGTGCCCATGAGCGCGCTGATTCCCGCCTGACCGATGCCTTGCGCGCGCGCCTCCTGAGCGAACTCCTGTTTCCAATTGTCAAAGCCCGCCGCCGAGCGTCCGCACTGGGCCGCAGTCGCTGGATGAATGCCCGCAGTAAACGCGAGCGCAATCGCAATTGTGAGGGCAGTCCGCATAGCTGTTTCCCCTTGATCTCGGCTATCTCTTTTACTCTCTTCGGCGACGCCCGTGGACGCTCGCTGCAGCTTTGGCTAACGCGGCCTTTCGTTTTTGTCTCCAGCGGCCAGCGAGAGCTTACCCTCATTTCTGCGCAACCGTCACGTGGAGCGCCCTAAGCTCGACAGTCTCGGACCATGCCAGGGCTTGGCCGCTGAAAGGAGGATGATTGACGCTCGTTCTCAGTCGGCTAGCATCGCATGTCTGTAAACCTCATGCGTTCCCGGATGATCGTCGCTGCGCGATGCGCGGCGGCGGAGCCGGTGAGTGGGGAAAAGCTTGGAAAAAATTCTCGAAAGCGATTGGACGCTCGCCGCCGTCAAGCGTCGCGAAGAGGAGCGGCTCAAGGGCGAGCGCGCCCCAGCCCCGACCGATGTCGAAGCGGCGCCAGCGCGTCCTGCCCGCGATCTATCGGGCAATAGTTGGATCGCTGAAGCCTTCAGGCGCCGACAGGAGGAAGAGCGGAGAAAAGCGGCGAGTCAACTGTCTCGTGGCGGCGGGCGCGCGGATGCGGCGGACAGGGAAGTTCCTGTCGACAATTGGCTCATCGAAGGCTTCAAGCGTCACCAGGAAGAAGAACGGCGACGGGAAGCGATTCCTCCCCTAGACGAATCCGCGGCTGTTCCGGATGACGGTTCGACCTTGGACCTGGAGCCGTCGGCTTCGCAGGATGTCGTGGCCGCGATGCAGGTCAGTCTGTCCTCGGATCTCGCCGGCCGGCTGCTGGCGCCGGACGCCGACGATGAGGCGCCGGTGGGAGGCGCCGCACCCCTGTCCGCCCCCCTCGATCGAGCAGCGGTCGACCGGCGGCAGGGCCGCGCCGCCCGCTGGACCACAATCGCCGGTCTGCTCGCGGTGGGCGGGGTGATCTCCTACATCGGGCTCAAAGCGGCGCTTTGGAGCCCTCCCGAGTCTTCCCGAGGCTTCGATCGAGGCGATGCGCCAGGCGCGGCGCCGCCGGCTAAGCTCGAAGACGCGGTGCCAGGCGTATCTCCAAGCGTCGAGACATCAGCGCCTTCAAAGACAGAGCCCGAGAAGAAGGAAGAGAGTGCGCCGACGGATGGTCCGGCGGCCCATCCCCGCGACGTCGAGCCGCCGACGGCCAGCGACGCCCTGACGGGTCCTGCGCCAGCATCCCAAGCGCCGGAAAAGTCCGAGCCGAATCCTGCCACGCCGCGCGCCGAGGAGGACAGCAAAGCGCAGGCTCCGTCAGCGGAGCCAAGCGACAAGGCTGTTCAAGAGAATGGCGCAGCGCCCGAGGCGCTTCCGCCTGCCCCCTTCCCGCGTCCCGCCACAGGCGCCGCGCCGCCGGAGAAGAAGCCAAACGCCGAGCCTGCGGCCGTCGCGCCAGAAAGAGCGCGTGAGCAGATCAAGCCCGAACACGAGCAGAACGCCTCTGAGACCAAGCGCCGATCGAATGTGGACGCCAAACCGAAACAGCAGGCGAAGGAAAAGAACGCCGGCCGACACGCGGGTCGAAAGGCCGACGGGCTCACCACCTTTCTGAAGCGAACCGCAAACTCCGTTCGCAAATTTTTCGGACGCCTTGGCGAAAGGCAGTAGCGCGCCGGCGCGCGAGGCCGTCGTTTAAAGTACAGCCCAACGCTCGACGCGCTCAAGATCGTCACCGCAGCGCGTGACGAACCGCCGAATCCGAGCGGTCAGATAACCTACGACGCAGGACAGCGCGCCCAGCGGCGCTCGGGGCCACGGCGTCATGTGGACCGGCTGCGCGACGATGCCCATTTGAAGAGCAACGCGCCCGACAATCCATTGTCGAAGGAACGATCGGTTGCGGCTTTCAACGAGGCGAGCATTCCCGTGAGAACGATCATCGAGCCGTTTCGCATCAAGATGACAGAGGCGCTGCCGATCACCACGCGCAGCGAGCGCGAGGCGCTTCTCGCCAGGGCGCACAACAATGTTTTCCTCCTCGACGCCGACCACGTCACCATCGACTTGCTGACCGATAGCGGCACGGGCGCGATGTCGGACCGTCAGTGGTCGGCGCTCATGCTTGGCGACGAGAGCTACGCCGGAAGCCGCTCCTGGCGGCGCTTCGAGCAAACCGTGCGCGAGATTACCGGATTCAAACACATTTTTCCCACGCATCAGGGGCGCGCGGCCGAGCGAATCCTCGCCGCCACGCGTCTCAAGAGAGGCAACGTCATTCCCAACAACGGCCACTTCGACACGACGCGCGCGAACATCGAATATGTCGGCGCGATCGCGACCGATCTGCCGTCGACCGAAGCGCGCGACCTCCAGTCCGAGAAGCGCTTCAAGGGGAATATGGATATCGACCGACTGCAAAGAGTGATCGACGCGGAAGGCGCCGAAAATATCCCTTTCTGCATGATCACCGTGACCAACAACACCGGCGGCGGCCAGCCGGTGTCGATGGAGAATGTGGCTCGCGTCAAGAAAACGCTCGAGAAGCACAATATTCCGTTGATCATCGACGCTTGCCGCTTTGCGGAGAACGCCTTCTTCATAAAGGAGCGCGAGCAGGGCTTCGCCGATCGAAGCCTGCTGGAGATTGCGCGCGAGATGTTTTCATTCGCAGATGGGGCGACGATGAGCGCAAAGAAGGACGGGCTCGCAAATATCGGAGGGTTTCTCGCCTGCAACGAGGATTCCTGGGCCGCCGACTTCCGCAACCTGCTCATCCTCACCGAAGGATTTCCGACATACGGCGGCTTGGCGGGGCGCGACCTCGAAGCGATCTCCGTCGGCCTCATGGAGGCTCTGGAATACGACTATCAGCGCTATCGTCACGCGACCGTCGAATATGTCGCCAAGGCGCTGGTCGCGCGCGACATCCCTATCGTGCGTCCGGCCGGGGGTCACGCCATATTCATCGACGCAGCCGCCTTCTGTCCGCATCTAAAGGCAAGCGACTATCCCGGAATCGGGCTCGTCAACGCGCTCTATCTCGAAGGCGGGGTTCGCGCCGTGGAGCTCGGCAGCGTGATGTTCGGAAAACCCGCGCCGGGCGGCGGAGAGGAAATCGCGGCGCCGCATGAATTGGTGCGCCTCGCGTTTCCGCGCCGGGTCTATACGCAGAGCCACTTCGACTATCTGATCGAAGTGCTGGATGTCATCGCGCGCCAGCGCGCCGCGATCAAAGCCTATCGGATCACTGAGCAAGCGCCATTCCTAAGACACTTCACGGCGCATTACGCACAGGCCGGTTGAGCCCGCAAACTGCGGGAAGCATGCGCGAGGTTGCGTCGCCGCTCAGGCCGTCGACGACGGTCCGCCTTGAGCCGCCTGAAACTGCTTGAGTTCAGTCGCCGAATACTCGCCGCTTGCATTGCAGTTTGGGCAGGTCACGCGGAATGTGGCGGTTCCGGACAGCTCCAAGGCTCCCGTGCCTGTCGGTTCGCTCAAGATGGCGAAGTGCTGGTGGCACTGCTTGCATGCAAATCCGATATACCAGCTGCCTGGAATAAGCGCCGTCAACACGGATATATCATAAGCGCCGGTGAACTGGATGCCTTGGGCCATAGAGCGCCTCCTAAATCAGATTTCGATATCATGTAGCGCCGGGAGCGCTTGACGGCGATCCTTGGCAGGTTTGCGCTCGCCGGGGTCTGGCGGCTAGCGGCTGGAACTGCCTTGAGGCGTCGCATTCCTGAGCGTGCAAATTGAATAATACCCGTAAATAGGCGACGCCAACGGCTCGGTCGGCCAATAGGTTCGATGCAGGTCGGCGAGCGTGACGTGATCCAGCACGCTCGCGCCGCAACGAGCGGCGAGTTCGGGAAGATCGTCGAAGCCGTACGTCCAGGGGGCTCCCATCGCGGCGAATCTTCCGACGACGTCCGTGATTTCAGGGTCGCCAGTCGTGTTTTCAATCACCTCCTCGGCGAGATAGTCGAATGACGCCGAGCAGCTTCCGATATGGCGCATGAGGTCTGTCAGGATCTGCGAAACGGAAGCTTCGTTCAGATACATCGTGTTGCCTTCCCAGATGACATGCGTGGGAAGGTTGAACCGACATCCGCTTCGCTGAAGGAGATCGAGCATGCCGTCGGTCACGTAATCAGCCCCGATGTATCGGGTGTTGGGATCGACTCCGTCTTCTTGGAGTTTCGCTTCCTTGAACGCCTGGATTCCGGGGGCGTCGATCTCGAAATAGGTGACGCCGTCGTCCGCGATCCGTTGCGGCCTGGTGTCGAGGCCGGCGCCAAGTATGACGACCTGCCGGGCCCCCTGCGCGATCTGATCGCGAAGCCGGTCGTCGATGTAGCGCGTCCTTAAGCGCACATTATTCCTTATCGGCGGAAACGACTGCGAAATGCGATCCGCGGCTTTTTTCGAATCCTCATCAAGGAACAGATGGACAAAGGGATCGCGGTAGAGCGGATGCGCCTCTTTGTTCTCGTCATTGCGGTATTCGGCGACGACGAAAGCGGTTCCAACCACCTTTTGTATTCTGGTCATCTGGCTTCCCGATCTGACCGCTCGCCGTCGAAGTCATTTCTGAGGATAGCGCTCGAGCAATTGCGCGAGCGGTTCGGAATTCACGGCATTGGGCGGCGAATAGGGTTCATCGACGGAGGCGACGAGCGATATCGGCACGATCGCCGCCAGAGCGAAGATGGCCTGCGCGAGAAGCTGCGGCCGGGGTCGATCGAGATGCGCGACCGCGATAGCCACTTGCGTGATGAAGGCGATGATGATCACCGCCGCCCATTTGCGATCGTCGGGAAAGCCGCCCGCGAGCGCGAGCCGCTGTTCCCGCGCTGACCGCAGACGCATCACCGTATCGATCAGCGTGCGCTGGAATACGGGCTCGATTTTAGCGTCGGCGACGACGCGCGTGAGCCTGTTCAGCGCGGCCTCCGTCTCGGGCGCCTCCTTGCCGTCCTCCATGGTTTTCCATTCGAGGCCGACGACGGTCTCCACATAGTCGCGCACCGCGCGCGGGATGTCATTCGTGTTATCTCCATTGCTGGAGAGCGCCGTGAGCATCGCAAGTTGTTCACGCTCCAGCGTGACGGCGCGATAGGCGCTGCGATTCGCCTCCCAGACGTCCTGCGAAAGGAACGTCATCATCAGGCCGAAGAGCGTCGCCGGAACGGCGACGAAGGGCGGAACGACGCCTTTCCAGTTCTGCGCATAGGCTGAAAAGCGCGAAGCGAAGCTCAGCCAGCAGAGCAAGAGCGCAAAGGCCGCCATCGCCCCCGTGAGCATGAGACCCATGACGAAGGTCGTCTGCGACATCCAGAATTTTAAGAGCACGCGTCCCCTCGAATCGACAGCCCCGGCCTGGAGACATCCTAATCGAATTTCCCGCGAGATCGCGCGTCCCTTACGCCGGATGGAGACTTGTGGAGGGTATCGACGCGCGCGCTCCCAACCGGTCGCCAAAGCGACGATCCCCGTCAACGTGGGGGCGCTCCCTCTGACGGCCGGGACGGTCGTCAGATTTCGCCCTCCGTCCCGCGTTCCGGGGTTCCTCTCGCGCCCAAGCGCGTTACCTTTCGCGGAGTTGCCGCCCCGAGCTGAAAAGGCATGGCAAGCAAAAGCGACATGTCCTCTTATGCGGGTTCGATCCTGGAGGCCGTATGCCTGCCTTTGTTGGCGCTTGACCCACAGCTCAGGGTCGAGGTCGCCAATGACGCCTTTCTAAGACATTTTCACCTCACGCGGGAGGAGGCGGTCGGCCGACGCGTCTATGCGCTCTGCGACGGTCAGTGGGACATTCCGGAGCTGCGGCGCGCGCTGGAAGAAATTCTCCCGCGGCAATCAAGTTTCGATGATCTCGAAATCGAACATGCCTTCGCGCACATCGGCCGTCGCGTGATGCTGCTGAACGTCCGCCGGCTCGATGATATCGGTCTCATCATTCTCGCGATACGCGACATCACGGAGCAGCGGGGCAGGGAGGCCACGCGCCGCGAAGGCGAGTCCCGAGAGACGCTGCTCCAAGAGCTGAACGACGGGCTGCGTTCACTCCATGATCCGCACGCGATCCAGGCCAGGGGCAGCGAGATCTTGGCCCGCCATCTTCGAGCGGAGCAGGTCGCCTTTGCCGAGATCGACGAGGCGGGCGGATGCGAGCGGACCCAAGACGGCGCATCGCCCGATAGCGCCGGGCGCGACATGCTCGCGAGTCTCGTCGTGCCGTTCATCGGCGATCTGAAGCGCGGCAGGACAGTCGTGGTTGACGACATCCACAGCGACCCGCGAACGGCGTCGGCGGAAATCGCCCGCGGCTTTGAGAATCGGTCAGTCTCGGCGTTGATCGATGTTCCCGTGCTCGAGGACGGCCGGCTTGTCGCGACGCTCGCCATTCATTCCGGCGCGCCCCGAAAGTGGAGCGCGTCTGAGGCGGCGATTGCGGAGGACGTCGCCGGCCGCGCCTGGCCGGCCATGTCGCGGGCCCGGGCGGAAACGGCGCTGCGCGATTGCGAAGCGCGGCTCGCGGGATTGCGGGAGGCGCTCGAAGCGGCCCTGAACGACGCGCCCTTGGACGTATCGCTTGGGGTATTGGCGCGCATGGCGACCGCGCGGCTGGGAGGGAACGCCCGGGTCGCATTTTACCTCGCCAACCCTCAGCGGACGGAAATCCATCATGTCGTCGGCATGCCCGCGGACTACGCCGTGGCGGTCGATGGACTGAAAGTCGGTCCGGAGTCTTTGGCGTGCGGGCTCGCCGCTTACTCCCGGTCGCCGGTCCTCACCAGCGACGTCGCCGAGGAGCCACGCTGGGCGTCATGGCTCTGGCTGGCGGAAAAATTCGGATATCGAGGCTGCTGGAGCTTCCCGATTTATACCAGGACCGGCGCGTTCGTAGGGTCATTCGCGGTCTATTCGCCCCACCCGCGACAGGCGACCACGCGCGACATCGAACTCGCCGGGCTGATCACCCAGACCGCCGCCATCATCATCGCCCGACACGCAGAAGCCGAACTGCGCAAGCAGGGTGAAGAGGCGCTCCGCGAGAGCGAAGCGCGCTATCGCTTCCTATTTGAATCAATCGACGAAAGTTTCACCGTCGTCGAGCCGCTCTATGAGGAGGGACAGTCTGTCGACTATCGCTTCATCGAGGTCAATCCGGCGTTTGAAGCGATTACCGGACTGAAGAACGCGGTCGGCCGCACCGGCCGCGAACTCATCCCCAGCCTGGAAAAGGACTGGATCGACACAATCGGCAGAGTCGCCGCGACCGGCAAAGCCGAACGCGTCCTTCGCAGGGCGCGATCGCTTGGCAAGATTTTCGACGCCTTCGTCTTCCGCGTCGAGGGATGGAAAAGCGGTCGGGTCGCGATCCTGTCGCGGGACGTGACCGAGCGTGTTCGCGCCGAAGAGCAGCGCAGCCTTCTCATGCGGGAGCTCAATCACCGCTCGAAGAACATGCTGAGCATCGTGTTGGCCATCGCGCGGGCGACAACGGGGAAACAGGGACGCGACTTCGAAGACAAATTTCAGGAACGGATCTTGTCTCTCTCGACGAACCAGGACCTGCTTGTCGCCAGCAATTGGCAAGGCGTCCTGCTGCAGGATCTCGTGCGTTCGCAGCTGGCGCATCTGGAGGATCTGCTTGACGGCCGCGTCACGATCAGCGGCCCGCCGCTCACCATATCGGCTGCGGCGTCGCAATCATTCAGCATGGCGCTGCATGAACTTGCGACCAACGCCGTCAAATATGGCGCGCTGTCCAATTCGGATGGTCGCGTCGACATCGAATGGGGCATCGAGACGCAGGGGGACGCAAGCCGACGGTTCGCCATGCGCTGGCGCGAGACGGGCGGCCCGGCGGTTGTCGCCCCCGCGCGCGGCGGCTTTGGCTCCACCGTCATTCGCGACATGATCAGATTGAACCTTCGAGGCGACGCACGGCTGGAATACGACAGTTCGGGCGTGCTTTGGGAGTTCGACTGTCCGGTCGAGAATGTGCTGGAGGCGGCGGCGTTTCCGAAGGCGTGACGCCGGCGTAGAGCGTTTCGAGCACGCTGGCGGGCTGACAATCCAAGCAAGCCGACATGAGAGGAAGCCGACGCCTATGGCGCGCCGCCGCAACAAGGAGCGCTCGGTCGGCGGTGGTCTGCGGGCTCTTTTGCCGCTCTCAACGAAGAACGCCCCGCCGTTACATCCACGGTCGGGGCGCTTTCCGGAAGCGCCGTCGGCGCTTCGGTCCTGAAGGTGCGGCGGCGCATCCGCCGCGCCGTAATCTATCGGCGATCGCCCTGGTGATTGAGGCCGGATGAACTGCGCGACAATCTCGGCCGCGGCTGGCTCAACCAGCCGCCTGAGTGCGGCAGATTATCTTCGCAGAACGGGCGAATTTCGAGGTTTTGCAGAAGCGTCCTGATGGCGCTTCGCCTTCGCTGAAGCCTTCTGCTGGTCATTGGAAATCTCCTTCTTTAGAGACGGACCACAGAAACAACCGATTTATCGAGCGTCATCCTAACAACGATTGAAATCAAGCTCTGTTCCGAACTTCTCGCCGTACTGATCGACGAATTTCGTCAAGCGTTGCAAATTTGTCGCCACGTTTTTTGCAGCGCAACCGACAGAGTTCTGACGAGCGCCGTTGCAATGAACGCCCTGCTGCAACGCAAAAGCTAGTTGCGCAAGACGCATGATTGGAGCGCGAGAAAGCCTGCTGCACATGCACGGAAAACCTGCTGCACATGCACGGGAATTGAACTGCGACGGAATCCATTTTCCGATAACCAATCGATCACTCCAGGCCGCGAGATCTTCAGGCGGGCGCAAGCAGCAGGCTCGTTTCGCTTCGCGCGATGCCTTCGATCATTCTCACGCTCGACAGCACGCGATCGAACTCCTCAAGGTTGGCGCATTCGATTTCCGCGATGAGGTCGAATGGCCCGTTGGTGCTGTAGAGTGCGTGGATCTGCGGCAGTCCGCGCAGTGCATGCGCCACGCGGCGGGAATTCTTGCCGGCGACTTCGACCATCATGATCGCCCGGATGCGATCAGGCGCGGCTGGGTTCTTGAGCCGAACGGTAAAGCCAAGGATCACGTCGGACGCGATCAGCTTGTCGAGCCGGTTTTGAACCGTCCCGCGCGAGACGCCCAGCGCCTTCGCGAGCTGCGAAAGGGAGGCGCGCGCGTCGGTCCGCAGCAGGGCGATCAGTCGATGGTCGAGGTCGTCCATGGCGCAACGCCGTTGTGATTTTTGCCAATACTTATGGCTGACACGACAAAAAGCGATTCATTTTGACAATTTATGGCGATTTCGGTTGGCGCCGCCGCGACTTAGGCTTTCTGCGTTCGCAATCAGTGGAGAACGCATGGTCACGTTTCTCAGCGCGCGAGACATCGCCCGCGTCGTCTCAGAGGTCGGCGCGCGCCGCTTCTGGCTGCGGCTCGTCGATTATCTGCGAGAGGATTTTACACGCTGGGACGCGTTCGAGAAATCGCCGCGATACGCCAGCCATTCGCCGGGCGGCGTCATTGAGCTGATGCCGACGCGCGACGGCGAGGCTTTCGCTTTCAAATTCGTTAACGGCCATCCCGGCAACACCAAATTCGGCCTTCAGACCGTGATCGCCTTCGGCGCGCTCGCCGACGTCGCAACCGGCTATCCGACGCTTATCGCGGATATGACGCTCGCCACCGCTTTTCGCACCGGCGCGATCTCTGCTCTGGCGGCGACGCATCTGGCGCGCGCCGACAGCAAGATCATGGCGCTGATCGGTCTTGGCGCTCAGTCGGAGTTTCAAGCCTGCGCCTTCAACGCGGCGCTGGGCGTCGATCGGCTTCGCGTCTTTGACGTCGATCCTGCGGCCGTCGACAAATTCGAACGCAACATGGCCGACTTCGGCGTGACGATCATTCGTTGCGCCGATGCGCGCAGCGCCGCCGCGGGCGCAGACATCATTACGACGATCACGGCGGACAAACGATACGCCACGATCCTCGAAGACGACATGGTCGCCCCCGGAACGCACATCAACGCGGTGGGCGGCGATTGCCCCGGCAAGACCGAGCTTGCGCGCGCGCTGTTGCTGCGCTCCGAGATCTTCGTCGAATATGCGCCGCAGACGCGCATCGAGGGTGAAATCCAGCAGCTTGCCGCCGATCATCCGGTGACGGAACTGCGCGAGGTGCTTGCCGGCGATCGGCCCGGACGCACGTCCACTGAAGCCGTGACCGTCTTCGACAGCGTTGGCTTCGCCGTCGAGGATTTTTCGGTGCTGCGTCTGCTGCGAGACGCCGCGAACGAGACGGGCGTCGGTCGCAAGATCGAGTTGATCGCGGAACCCGCAAACCCGAAAGATTTGTTCTCGCTGCTGCACCCGCTCGACGCGGAACAGGAAGACGCCGCGCTTCTCCTTAGCGCGGAGTAGAAGGCGTGACTGACGGTCGTTCAACGCAAAAGGAACCGCTGATGAACTTCGACGCTGAAGCCGCTGTCCTTGGGGACGTGCCGCACGCGCTTGCGCGAGAAGACGCGGCGCCGAAGCGCGCGCCGGCGCCTGGCGGGCTTTTAATGTGCGCGCCGGACTATTTCGGCGTCGACTACATCATCAATCCATGGATGGAGAATCAGGTCGGACGCGCGGCGCTGCCGCGCGCCCGGGCGCAGTGGGAGAATTTGCGCCGTAATCTTTCGGCGCATAGCCATATTGCGCTTGTCGCGCCGACGCCTGGCCTGCCCGACATGGTTTTCACTGCCAATGCGGGACTGGCGATCGGCGACAAGGCCGTCGTCAGTCGATTCCACGCCAGGGAGCGGCGGCCCGAAGAGCGTCTGTTTTGTGAATGGTTCGAAGCGCAGGGCTATTCGATCGCGCAGTGGCCGCGCGACATTCCCTTCGAAGGCGCCGGCGACGCGCTTCTCGATCATGCGCGAGGCGTCATCTGGTGCGGCTACGGCTGGCGCTCAGGCGAAGAGTCGCCCAGGCATCTGCAGAAAATCTTCGGGCGTCGCGCGATCGCGCTGAAGCTCGTCGATCCCCGCTTCTATCATCTCGACACCTGCTTCTGCCCGCTGAGCGGCGGCTGGGTGATGTATTATCCGGCGGCCTTTGACATCGCGTCACTGGAAGCGATCCGCGCGATCGTTCCCGCCGAGAAGCGAATCGAAGTCGGCGAGAAGGACGCGCTCGCATTCGCCTGCAACGCCGTTGAAGTCGCCGGCCGGATTTTCCTCAACGCCTGTTCCGACGAGCTTCGCGCGCGTCTTATCGACGCCGGCTTCACGCCGGTCGTGACGCCCCTATCGGAGTTCATGAAGGCGGGCGGCGCCGCGAAATGCCTGACGTTGCGTCTGCCCGGCGCCGCCTCCCCCGTCACGCGGCAGGGCTGAGCGTCTCGCCGCCGACCGGCCGGTTGCAGGCGCACAGGGCGCCGGTCTGCAACGCGTCGAGCACGCGCAGCGTGTCTTCCGGCGCGCGGCCGACGTCGAGATTCGTCGCATAGACATGTTGAATGACGTTGTCGGGATCGACGACGAAGGTGGCGCGATAGGCGACGCCTGCAGGCGCGCGCACGCCGAGCCCATCGATCAGATTGCCCTTGGGATCGGCGAACTGCCAGATCGGCAGATTCTTCAGGTCCGCGTGATCGCGCCGCCAGGCAAGCTTCACGAATTCATTGTCGGTTGAGCCGCCGAGAACGACGGCGTCGCGCGCGGCGAATTCGTTCGACAGGCGCGCGAAGGCGGCGATTTCAGTCGGGCAAACGAAGGTGAAATCCTTTGGATAGAAGAAAATCACTTTCCACTTTCCCGGAAAGCTTTTCTCGCTGAGCGGTTCGAAAGCCGAATCGCCATTTTCTTCGATCTCGTTAAACCCGGGCTTGACGCCAATTATGGAAAACTGCGGCAGGCTGTCGCCGATTCCTAACATAACCTTCTCCCTGCGAGCGCCGTCGGCGCGCTATTGCGGATTGTCTCTGGAGACATTCGCGTCGAACTCCTCGAGCCGCGAGGCGCAGCGCGGTCCAATGCTTCCGCCGGGCGCGCCATAGAGTTCGGCGCGTCGCCAATCAATGAAGCGCTCTTCCGTCTCCCACATGGTGACCGAGAAGTAGAGAACGTGCGGGCCGATCTCCCTCCCTTTATGGAAGCGGAAGCCGATGAGTCCGGCCGCTTCCCGCAGCCGGACGCTTGTCTCTTTCCAAGCTGATTCGAACGTGTCTTCGCAGCCCTTGACGACCTTGAACTGGTTCGACGCCATGAACATCGCGCGTTCCCTCTTTGCCGCGGCCAAATGGCTCAGGACGTCTGCAGGGCGTGCTGCTGCGCGCGGCGCGACAGCACGACGAGCGCGGCGAATTCGTCGCATCTCTTGCGCATGCATTCATCCGAACAGGACAGCGCATAATGGCTGCGCAGCGCCGCAAGTCCGTGCCCGGCGAGTTCGATTTCATCGATCGATGTTCGAACCGAGTTCTGGTTCATCGCTTCGGCGAGAATCGAGTCAATGCGTTTTCTCTCGTGCGCAATTTCGCACATTGTTCTCTCCTTCAAGGATCAGAGCTTGAGGACGAGCATCCAGCTCAGAGGCGGGGAATCTCCGATGACGAAATCTCATCGACGCCGCGTGCATTGCGGTAAGATTTAGCAAGCAACTTCGTGCGTCAATACAATCCAACCCTGATCGGAAATCTTTCAGATAGCGTCTTTCAAACTATTCTTATTTGAAAGAATTGCCCGCCGCAGTGTGTCGTCGGCCACGTCGCCTCCGGCGGCATGGCCGTCATCCGTCAGGCCATCGTTCTGGCGCAAATCTGGGGTGATTGGCGATGCGCCGCAAAGGTCTGGCCTAAGCGCCATGCGGCGAAAACCATGAACAAGGGAACGAATATGAACAGCATCGCCACGCCCCGCCGCGCCAGGAAAGTCTTCGTCCTTGCGACGCTTCTGATGGCCTCAGCGCCGCTTTACGGCTGCTACACGCCGGCGGAGCGCGCTCTCGGCGGCGGCGTCATCGGGGGTCTCGGCGGCGCGGGCATCGGCGCGCTTGCCTCGGGCGGCCTCGCGGGGCCGACGCTCGCGACGGCGGCGGTTGGCGCGGCGGGCGGCGCGCTCGTTGGCGCCGCGACGGCGCCGCGCCCATATTACCGTCATCGGCGTCACTATTACTGAGCGGGACGGTCTCGCCCAATGTGCGGGCGTTTCACGCAGCATCTCTCCTGGGAAGAACTTCAACGGCTGGCCGACCTGATCGGCCAGCCGCGCAATCTGCAGCCGCGCTACAATGTGGCGCCCACGACGACGATCGAAGTTATCCGACCGTCGTCCGCGGGAAATGAACTCGTCCAGATGCGCTGGGGCCTGGCGCCGTCATGGTGGAAGAAGCCCTTGCGCGAACTTCCCGCGACCTTCAACGCGCGCGCCGAAACGATCGCCGAGAAGCCGATGTTTCGCTCCGCCTTCGCCGCGCGGCGCTGCATTATTCCGGCGTCGGGTTTCTATGAGTGGACGGGCGCGAAAGGCGCGAAGACGGCGCATTATTTTTTGGCCTCCGACCGCCGTCCGCTGGCTTTCGCCGGCTTGTACGAATGCTGTCGCAATATTGAGAGCGACGCCAAGGTGAATTCAGCGACGATCATCGTCGGTCCGGCGAATCGGTGGATGCGCCGCTTTCATGATCGCATGTCCGTCATCCTCGATTGGCGCGACGCCAACGCATGGATGAGGGGCGAGAACCCCGACGCATTGCTCCATCCGCCGCCCGAAGACGCTCTGCAGGAATGGATCGTGTCGCCGCGGGTCAACCGCTCCGGCGAAGCCGATGATGATCCGACGCTGATCGAGCCGAGCGTCACTGTCGCATGAAAGATCGGATTGAACGCAGGCGCGCGCCGCGCCGCGTTAGCCGAGTTCGAGTGTGGTGACGCCGTAGCAGCGGTCGATGCGGCCCGGCGGCGCCCCTCTCGTATACATGCGCGCAGTGTCGAACACGGTGGCCATCCGCCGCCGCTGAGCCAGTTCGATGGCGGCGGGGTTCGCTTCGGGCGCATCGAGAAACACCGGCGCGCCTGCGGCCCGCGCGCACAAGCCTTGAAACAACGCGTCGGCGATCGCCGGCTCGTCCGCGAACAGCGGTCCGATCTTGTAGCCTTCGCGGCAGGCGCGCAGCACGCCATAGCCGGCGAGCCGACCTTGCCTCATATAGGCGAGCGATGCGCCGCGCCGCTGAGAAATCCAGCTCGCAAGAAATTGCGAACGCGGTGCGGGAAAAATCGTCTGGTCGTACCGCAGGAGTTCGTCGAAGGGCGTCGACGCCAGTTCCGTCAACTCGGAAGGCGACTCGCCGCCGCCGACGCATTGATGACGTATGACGCGATAGGCATATTTGAACCCATAGCGGGCATAGGTTTCTTGCATGCCCATCGCGGCGTCGAGACCGACATTGCGTCCCTGCACATGGCGCAGCGCGACGTCGAAGAGGCGAAGACCGACGCCCTGTCCGCGATAGGGCGGACGAACGATGAAGAGTCCAACGTAACCGAAGCTCTCGTCATAGGCGACTGCCGAAACGCAGCCCAAGGGCTCGCCCGCCGATTCCGCGATAAAGAAGCCCTCCGGATCGACTGCATAGAAACACTCGGCGTCGTAAAGTCCGGGGTTCCAGCTTTCGGCAGCGGCCCAATCCAGCGCCACAGCAAGCTCGCCTTTGGACATTCGGCGAATGACGACGTCTTCAAGGTTCATGCAACGCTTGTGGCGCGAGTTCCTTCCGGACGCAACCTGAGCGTTGCGCGCACACTAGGCGCCTTCGAGAAGGTCGGTGATCGAACCGTTTCCGTGCAGTCGACGGATCGCTTCGGCGACGAGGCCGGAGACGCTGAGCAGCGTCAGTCTATCGCCGAGCGCGGTCGCCACGGCCGATTGCAGCGGCGCCGAATCGGTGATGATTAGTTCATCGATCGGGGCGTTCGCGAGAGTCGACGCGGCTTGCTCCGAAAAGACGCCATGCGTTGCCGCGACCCAGACGCGCGCCGCGCCATTCTTTCGGCAGGCCGCAGCGGTGCGCGCCACCGTGCCGCCGCCGGCGATGAGGTCGTCGATAATAATTGCGGTGCGATCCTTGACGTCGCCAGCGAAAATCTCGCCAGTGACGCGGCCTTCGCTGCGAACCTTATCCATGAAGGCTTTGGACACCGGCCGTTTCAGCACGCGCTCAAGCCGGAGCCGAAAAAGCTCCGCGCGCTTCTCGCCGCCGAGGTCCGGTGAAACGACGGCGACCGGCGAGTCTCCGATATTTGCGACGACATGACGCGCAAAGAGCGCCTGGGCGTCCAAATGGACGGTTTCGCAGCGAAAGGCGTTCTGAAAGGCGGCGATGTTATGCACGTCGATGCAGACCAGACGATCCGTGCCGAGCGCTTCAAAGAGCTGCGCGACATAACGCGTTGTGACGGGATCCCGCGGCTTCGTGCGTCGGTCCTTGCGCGCGAAACAAAGATAGGGGGTGACGGCGGTGACCCGCTCTGCGCCGGCGTCCTTCAGCGCGCCGATGAAGAATAGCAGCTTGCACAGCTTGTCGGCGCTGCTCGCGACATGATCGCCATTCAGGGTGAAGACGACATAGCAGTCGCGGCCGCGCACGTTTTCGAGCGGCCTGATCTTATACTCGCCGTCTTCGAACTCGCGGTCTTCGAGCGGCGTCAGCTCAGCGCCGAGCAATTGGGCGACATCTTCGCCAAATGACGTGCTTGCGCCCAGCGCAAAAATCGCAAGGCTGCGGTCCGCGGCCGCACGCGGCGCCCAGGCGGGCGCGCCATCCAGAACCTGCGCTGAGATTGCGGTGAGCGCCGAGTCGATCGTGCGCCCGTCTTCAGAGAGCGGCGCCGCCAGAATTTCCACGATCGCGCGATCGCGTCCATTTTCGACGCGCGTATATTGCGCGAGCACGGGTTGGCCTGTACGCCGCACTTCCGTCAACAGACGGCGCAGCCGCACAGCGCCGCGGCGATTGGCTGCTCCGCTCAATCTGTCGCCGATTTTGCAGGGGCCAAGCATCGCCGCCGCGGCAGACGCGCCTTCGGTCAGGACGCCGTCGTCGTTCCCCGCCTCGAAGCGATGTACGAACAGCGCCTCCGCGGCGGCGCGATCCTGCGGCGCGAAGCTGATCGCGCTTCTTTTGGGCGCTACGGCGCGGTCGCGCGCCGCCTCCCAGCGTTCATGCACGAGATCGAGCTCGAATCCTTGCGGCTGCGGCGCAAAATCCAGTCGCTCGAAAAGCCGTTTGAGCGGCGGATCGGTCAGCGCCATGGTCGTCATTTCGTCAAACCTTCCATCATCGTGCAAATTCGGCGAAACTATTCGCTCGCACTGCTCGGCGTCGCGCAAACATGCTCGATGAACCAATTGGTCGCGCGCTCGACGACGCTCTCCAACGTGCCGGGCTCCTCGAAGAGATGGGTGGCGCCGGGCACGATGTCGAGGCGGTTCCGACATCTGAGCAGCTGCTGCGCGCTGCGATTGAGTTCGATGACTCCATAGTCGAGTCCGCCGACGATCAGCAATGTCGGCGCTTGAACGCGCTCCAGCGCGTCGCCGGCAAGATCCGGCCGACCGCCCCGGGAGACGACGGCGGCCACGCGCGGTTCGTCGGCGGCGGCGACCAGCGCAGCCGCGGCGCCCGTGCTCGCCCCGAACAGGCCGATCGGCAGGGCGGAAGTCTTGCTCTCCGCGCCGGCCCAGGCGATCGCCTCAGTGACGCGCGCGCCGAGCAGCGGGATGTCGAAGACATTGCGGCGAAGTTCGCCTTCCTGGGCGGTCAGCAGGTCGAACAGCAAACAGGCGAAGCCCCGGGCGGCGAGACGCTCGGCGACGAGTCTGTTGCGAGGGCTGAAGCGTGAAGAGCCGCTGCCATGCGCGAAGATGATCAGCCCCCGCGGCGACTGAGGCAGGTACAGCGATCCCTCCAGCCGATGCGGCGCAATCGCGACGTCAGCGGTGGTGAAGTCGCTCGACATGGTCGGACCTCGTGTGAACTGGACGATTCAGCCTACATGGCGTTGCTTTATGAGTCTTCTATCTGGAGAAGCCGCTCAGCCCTCGCCATATCTCTCTTGGGACGCTCATCTGTGCGCCTTAGCTCTGGGAGGATTTTCGATGGAAACGCAGCCCAAGATTGATTTTCAGGGCGTTGAGCCTTCATCCGACCGGCAAGACAAAATCATGCGTCTGATCGAGAAGCTGGAGGAGCGCTACGGACGTGCGACAGCCTGTCGCGTCGTCGTCAAGGGCCCTGGCGCGCATCATCATACGGGCGGGCTCTATGAGATCAACCTGCATCTCGTCCTTCCCGACAAGCGCGAGGTGGCGATCGAGCGCACGCCGCAACTCGACGAGCGTTTTCAGGATTTCGATTTCGCGCTCAATGACGCGTTCAAGCGCGCGCGGCGCCGGCTGCAGGACCAGGTGCGGCGCATGCGCGGCAAGGTGAAGCATCACGAGTCGCCGCCGACCGGCGTCGTGAAGAAAATGATGGCGGAGGAGGGGTATGGCTTCATCGAAGGCCCCGATGGCCGAGAGATCTACTTCCACCGCAACAGCGTCGAAGATCCCGGCTTTGACGCATTGAAGCCCGGCGCTCGCGTTCGCTACCGGGAGGAGGACGGCAAGGAAGGCCCGCAAGCGAGCCGCGTCACGCCTCTCGGCCGCGACGCCGCGTGATGCCGGCGATCGCCGCCGTCAGCGATCCCTCAGCGGTCGCGCGCTGGGAGCATTTTCCGCACGACGCCGACATTGGCGTGCGCGGCTATGGCGCGACGCCCGGCGAAGCCTGTGAACAGGCCGCCCTCGCCATGATGGCGACGATCCTTGATCCCGCGACCGTCCGGCTTGATGAGGCGGTCGAGGTCGCGGTGGAAGCGCCGCGCCTCGACTTGCTGCTCGTCGACTGGCTCAATGCGCTCATATACGAGATGGCGGAGCGCCGCATGGTGTTTGGCGCGTTCGACGTTAAGATCGAGAATAATCGTCTCGAGGGCCGCGCTCTCGGCGAAGGCGTGTCGCGCGCGCGACATGCGCCAGCCGTCGAAGCGAAGGGCGCGACCTACACAGAACTTGCCTTCGTCGAGGATCGGCCAGGACTATGGCGGGCGCAATGCGTGATTGACGTTTAGCCGCGGGAGGGTGCGATGGACGTTTCACGTTTCGAGAAGCTTTCGGACACGGCCTGGCGGATCGAGCCCTTCGCGGGCATGCGCGTCCCGGCGATCATTTACGCGACTGAAGACCTGATGAAGGAAATGGACGACAAGGTCTTCGATCAGGTGACGAATGTCGCGAAACTTCCGGGCATCGTGCGGGCTTCCTACGCCATGCCCGACGCGCATTGGGGCTACGGCTTCCCCATCGGCGGCGTTGCGGCCTTCGATGCGGATGAAGGCGGCGTCGTGTCCGCGGGCGGCGTCGGGTTCGACGTCTCATGCGGCGTGCGGACGCATCTCACGCATCTGACGCGCGAACAGGTCGTCTCCGTTCAGCAGGAGCTCGCCGACGCGCTGTTCGAACATGTTCCGGCCGGCGTCGGCTCGGAGGGCGAGATCTCCCTCGACGAAGAGGACATGAACGCCATGCTGCTTGGCGGCGCGCAATGGGCGGTTGCGCGCGGCTTGGGCCGCACGGAGGATCTCGATCGCATCGAGGAGGAAGGCTGCGCCGCCGGCGCCGAACCGGCGGCGGTGTCGGAACATGCACGTAAGCGGCAGCGCCGCGAAATGGGCACGCTGGGGTCGGGGAATCACTACCTCGAGGTGCAGGAAGTCGCCGGGGTTTTCGATGCGAAAACCGCCGCCGCATATGGCCTCGTCAAGGGCGAATGCGTCGTCACGATCCATTGCGGTTCGCGCGGCCTCGGTCACCAGATCGGCACGGAATATCTTCGCGAGATGGTGCTGTCGGCGCAAGGCTACGGGATTGATCTGCCGGATCGCGAATTGGCCTGTGCGCCGATCACATCCGAGCTTGGGCAAAAATATCTCGGGGCCATGCGCGCCGCGATCAATTGTGCGCTCGCGAATCGCGAGATTATCGGCCATCTGGCGCGACAGGTCTTCGCCAGGTTTTTCGCGCATGGAGAATTGCCGCTCATGTTTGACGTTTCACACAACACCTGCAAGGTGGAGCGTCATGCGATCGACGGCGAGACACGCCAGCTCTTCGTTCATCGCAAAGGCGCGACGCGCGCGTTTGGCCCCGGCCATGAACGTCTGCCCGAGGCGCTCAAGCCACATGGCCAGCCGGTGCTGATCGGCGGCAGCATGGGCGCAGGCTCCTATGTGCTCGCCGGCATGCAGACGAGCGAACGGCAGGCGTTTTCCTCGGCCTGTCATGGCGCGGGACGGCGCATGAGCCGCCATGCGGCGACGCGCGCCTGGGGCGGTCGCCAAGTCGTTGACGATCTTCGCGCTCAAGGAATCATCGTCAAGAGTCCCTCGCTGCGCGGCGTCGCTGAAGAGGCGCCCGGCGCCTACAAGGACGTGCGCGCGGTCGTGGATTCCGCGGAGGCGGCAGGATTGGCGAGGAAGGTCGCCTTTCTGAAGCCGCTCATTTGCGTCAAGGGCTGATGAGCGGCGCGACGATGCAGTCGATCCCGCAAAACCGGGCAAGCGCTGTTTGCGACAGGGGCGCGCCCCTAACCGCGGACAAGGTTCGATTTCTCAGCGCGCCCGAGGCCTATCCGCATGCGCCGGCGTCGGTCACCGTGCTCGAAACGCATATGTCCTATGTTTTTCTCGCAGGCGAGAGGGTCTACAAGCTCAAGAAGCCTGTCCGTTATCCCTTTCTCGATTTCTCGACGCTCGGCGCCCGCGAACACAATTGTCGCGAGGAGGTGCGCCTCAACCGCCGGCTCGCGCCCGATGTTTATTTGGGAGTCGTTCCGCTGACCTATAGTCTGGAGCGGGGCATGGCGCTTGGCGGCGACGCCGCCGCCGTCGACTGGCTCGTCGCGATGCGTCGTCTGCCGCAGGAAGCGATGCTCGATCGGCTGATCGCTGAAGATCGGCTGACCATGCCGCAGATTGACGCGCTCTCCGATACGCTGGCGGATTTCTATCGCCGTGTGGAGCGCTCTTCGATCAGCGCCGAGGATTATGCGCTGCGTTTCTTCCGGGAGCAGGAAAAGAACCGGGATATTCTGACGCGGCGGGATTTCGCGCTCGATCATGGACGCACGCCCATTCTGCTCGATCTTCTCGACGCGAGACTCGCGGCCAGCCGATCGCAGTTGCAGGACCGCGTGCTTGAAGGCCGCGTCGTCGATGGACATGGCGATCTGCGGCCAGAGCATATCTGCTTTCGCGATCCCATCGCCATATTCGACTGTCTGGAGTTCAACGCCGAGCTGCGTCAGGTCGATCCCTTCGACGAACTCGCCTATCTTGGCGTCGAATGCGCGCTCATTGGCGCGAAGACGCTTGGCGCCGACATCGCCGAAAAAGTCGCGCAGCGGCTCTCCTGCGAAGCGCCGCGAAGTTTAGTTTCACTCTACGCCGCTTGGCGCGCGATGCTGCGCGCGCGGCAGTCCGTGGCGCATCTTCTTGACGATACGCCGCGCGAGCCGGCGAAATGGGAGCCGCTGGCGACGCGCTATCTTAATCTCGCGCAATCGGCGCTGGCTGCAGACAATTAGACAGGGAAGGCGAGGGGTCATCATGTCCTTCTACGACCGAACCGACGCAGGACGCCGCCTCGCCGCCGAGCTTGAGAAATTCAAGGGCGAGGATGTCGTCGTCTTCGCCCTGCCGCGCGGCGGCGCGCCGGTTGCAGAGCCGATTGCGACTTCGCTCAATGCGCCCCTTGATCTCGTGCTCGTCAGGAAGATCGGCGTGCCCTTTCAGCCGGAGCTTGCGATGGGCGCCGTGGCGGATGGCGGCGATCCGGTCGTCGTGCGTAACGAGGATGTGATCGCCATGGCGGATGTCAGCGAGCAGGCGTTTCAGGAGGTATGCGCACGCGAGCTTGAAGAGATCGAGCGTCGCCGTCGACTCTATCTCGGCGGGCGTCCGCGTCCTGAGGCGAGAGGCCGGGTCGCGATCGTCGTCGATGACGGCGTCGCCACAGGCGCGACCACACGCGCGGCCTTGCGCGCCGTTCGCGCACGCGCGCCGAAGAAGCTTGTGCTGGCGGTTCCGGTCGCGCCGCCGGATACGCTCGAGTCGCTCGCGCCCGAGGCTGACGAGATCGTCTGCCTCGAGACGCACCGCGCTTTTGGCGCGATCGGGTTTTTCTACCGCGACTTTCGTCAGATCAGCGACGAGGAAGTGATCGAAATCCTCAATCGGCAGGCGCGAAAAGTCGCCGGCGCGCCGAAGTCCGGAACCTGAACATCGGAGCAGATGGATGTATGTCGTCGCCGATGTGGGGGGAACCAAGACGCGGGTCGCCGGCGCGTTGGATCACGCCGAACTCGCCGAGCCCGCCATCGCGGAAACGCCGAGCGATTATCGCGACGCGCTGGAGTTCCTATGCGCGGCGGCGTCAAAGGCGGCGGCGGGCGCGCGGATTCGCGGGGTCGCCATCGGCGTTCCGGGCGTGTTGTCGCGGGACAAGCGCATTCTCGTCAATGCGGCCAACCTTCCAAAATGGAATGGCGCCGCGCTGGCGGAAGACGTTGAAGCCAGGCTCGGCGCTCCGGTCTTGCTGGAGAATGACACGGCGCTGGTGGGGCTTGGCGAGGCGAGCGTCGGAGCGGGCAAAGGCTCCGCCATTCTCGCCTATGTCACGATCTCGACCGGCGTGAATGGCGTGCGCATCGTCGACGGGCGAATCGACAGGGCGACATATGGTTTTGAAATCGGTGAGCAATTTATCGACTGCGGCGCGCTCAACTTCGAAGAGCTGGTTTCAGGAGCCGCCATCGCCCGCCGCTTCGGAGCGGAGCCGCGCACCCTCGGCGCGGATCATCCAGTGTGGGATGAACTCGCCGCGATAACGGCGCGCGCGCTGCATAACACGATTGCGCACTGGTCGCCGGATCGGATCGTCATGGGCGGCGCCATGATGAGCGAGATCGGCATTTCGATCGATCGCATAGCGACGCATTTACGGGCCTTGCCGCACAAGAACCCGGCGCTTCCCGATATTGTTCGCGCGAAGCTTGGCGATTGCGGCGGTTTGTGGGGCGCGCTTGCAACACTGCGTCAGGAAGGTGATCGCAGACCAGCGGCGGCGGGAAGTTCGTCGGTTGGCTGATTAGGCGCCGCTTCCGCTGAACCAAGCCGCGTATCGAGCGTCAAATGCAGGACTCGGCGGAAAAACAGGTCTTGGCTCTTTGGTCCGCCGATATGCACCAGCGCCGTATCTGCGAGCTCCTTGTCGAGCGCGTCGAAGAAAAGCTGGCGGGCGTGCGACGATAGCGAGTCGAGCGCTTCATCAACAATGACGAAACGCGGCTTGTGAAGCGCCACTCGGGCGAAGGCCAGCTCCTGCTGCTCAACGTCCGTCAGCTCCTGTTCCCATCGCGCGACCCGATCGAGCCAAGGCGTGAAATGCGCTAGATCAAGCTGCGTCAGCGCCGCGATATAGGCGTCATCGGCAAAGCTCGCCGGGGGCAGCGGATAAGAAAGCGCGCTCCGCAGCGCAAGATCGGGAAGATAAGCGCGCTTAGGGATAAAGAGCATGTGCTCGGGCGGCGGCGCGCGCACGACGCCGCTCCCCACGTTCCACAGACGGGCGAGCGCCTGGAACAGATGCGTCTTGCCCGACTTGCGCTCGCCGACGATCAGCACGTGATCGCCGGGCGCGATCTCGACGTGGGATTCGCTCAAGCTTGTGCGGCCGGCATAGGACAGGATTCGCAGCTCGTCGATGACTAGAAGATCTTTGTCAGTCCGCTCGAACGAGATGCGAGGCGCGCGGGGAGGGACGCTGTCGGCTTCCAGAAGCGCCGCGCGAAAGCCAGCGACGCGATGCAAGGTGGCGCGCCAGTCGGCGATGACGCTCGCATTATCAACGAACCAGCGCAGCGACTGCTGCACCTGCGTGAACGCTCCGACCGCCATCAGCAGGCCGCCGAATGTGAGATTTCCTGCGAAATAGGCCGGCGATGCGACGATGATTGGCGCGACGATGGTGAACCAGCCGTATCCTGCGGTGACCCAGGTCAGATTCGTCGTCGCCGTGACGAGCCGGCGCAGCACCGTCAGCAGGCGATCGAATTCCCGATGCAGACGGCTTTCCTCGACATCCTCGCCCCTGCAGACCGCGATCGCCTCGACATGCTCGTTGACGCGCATGAGCGCGAAGCGCAGCTCGGACTCTCGTCCATAGCGCTCGGCGCCGAGTTCGACGAGCGGCCGGCCGACCCTCCAGCTGCCGAAGGAAGCGATGCTCGCGTAGAGCAGCGCGCTCCACACCATGTAGCCGGGAATGGCGATTCTTGTTCCGGCAATGTCGAAGGTGACGCCTGCTGACAGCGCCCAGAGGACGCCGATAAAGCTCACGAGCAGCAATGTCGCCTGTAACAGACCCACGCCGAGATCGGTCGACACTTCGGCGAGACGCTGCGCGTCGGCATGTATGCGCTGGTCGGGGTTGACGCCGATTTCGCCCATCGCTGCAATGCGGAAACCGCGGTGCGGCGTCAGCCACTGAAGGAACAGGTCGCGGGTCAGCGCCTCTCGCAGTTTCAGCTTGGTCATGCTCGCGAGCCAGGTCTGCGACACATTGAGGACGAGCAGCGCGCCGGCGATGATCGCGAAGACGATAAGCTGGTCGCGGACGCCGGAGAGATCCTTGCGCGCCAGCGCGTCATAGAAGGGCTCGTTCCAGGCGTTGAGCCGAATCTGGCCATAGGCCGTTGCGGCGACGATGACCACAAGACCGGCGCCCAGCCAGATCAGCGCCGACCGCTGGCGCGAGCATTTCAGCGCGGCGACAACCAATCTCAGGTGCGACGGGAGATCGTCGGCCGCAGTCCTGCGCGTGTTTACGGGCTGAGCTTCTGTGTTCGCCATCTCAGGACCGATCGCCCCGCTTTCCGTCTCGACCGCGATTGCTTTGTGACATTGCGGTCTAACAATCCGCTTATGATAGCTTCAGCTTAGAACGGATCGTTGCGCCGAAGCGAGGCTCATATTTCGCTGCGGCGCACGCCAAACGGCGGGCGACTTACTTGAACCGTATCGATGCCTTGCTGCGCGCGATGACGCTCGACGAAAAGCTCGGCCAGCTCAACCTCGTCACGGCTGGCCAGGCCATCACCGGACCAGTTGTCAGCGGGAATACGAGCGAAGACATTTGCGCCGGCAGGGTCGGCGGCGTCTTCAATCTCTGGGGCGTTGAGACGCTCATGCGCGCGCAGCGCTGCGCGATCGAAGAGAGCCGGCTGGGCGTGCCGCTGCTCTTCGGTCTCGACGTGCTGCATGGCTTTCGGACGATTTTTCCCATTCCGCTCGCGGAAGCCTGCGCCTTCGATCCTGATTTATGGGAGCGCACGGCGCGTGCGGCGGCGCTGGAGGCCGCGAGCGAGGGAATCCATCTCACTTTCGCACCGATGCTCGACGTCTCGCGCGATCCGCGATGGGGGCGAATCGCGGAAGGCCCCGGCGAGGACCCCCTGGTGGGAGAGAAATTCGCGCAGGCGAAAGTGAAAGGCTTCCAGGGCGACGACGTTTCGCGGTTTTATCCGCTAGCGGCCACCGCCAAGCATTTCTGCGCGGGGGGCGCGGCGACGGCGGGACGCGACTACGCCGCGGTCGACGTCTCCGAACGCGCGTTGCATGAAGTCTATCTGCCGCCGTTTCGCGCCGCCGTGGCGGCCGGCTGCGCGGCGATCATGACGGCGTTCAACAATGTCAATGGCGCGCCGATGTCGGCGCAAGGCCGATTGCTGGACGGATATCTCAGGGGCCGGCTGAGGTTCGACGGCGTCATCATGAGCGACTACACGGCGATCGCCGAACTCGTCGAGCATGGCGTCGCCGCCGATCCGGTCGAAGCGGCGGCGATCGCGCTTAAGGCCGGCGTCGACATGGATATGGTCAGCGGCGTCTATCTCGCGCACATGCCGGAGGCGCTGGCGCGCGGCCTCATCGAGGCGCGTGACGTCGACGCCGCGGTCGCGCGCGTGCTGCGGTTGAAGGAGCGGCTGGGGCTTTTCGACGATCCCTATCGCGCCGCTCGGCTCGATGGCGACGTCAAGGAAGCGCATCGCGCGCTTGCGCTCGAAGCGGCGCGGCGGTCGGCGACTCTCCTGACCAACCGCGGGCTTCTGCCGCTTTCCGCCAATGTGCGCCGCCTTGCGGTCATCGGCCCTCTGGCGGACGCCAGCGCGCAGATGCTCGGCCCCTGGTCGGCGGCGGGCGCCGCCGAGAATTGCATCACGATCCTCGAAGGGCTGCGCCGCGCTCTCCCCAATTGCGAGATCGCGCATCACAGCGGCGTCGCGATAGAGGGCGACGATGAGAGCGGGATCGCGCCCGCCTGCGCTCTGGCGGAAGGCGCCGACGCCGTCGTGCTCTGTCTCGGCGAGTCAGCGGGCATGAGCGGCGAGGCCGCCTGCCGCGCCGCTCTTGGACTTCCCGGCAAGCAGCGCCCGCTTGCGGAGCGCGTCATGAGCGCCCGCGCCCCGACGGTCGCGCTCCTGTCCTGTGGGCGACCGCTGACCCTCCCCTGGCTTTTCGAACGCGCGCAGGCCGTCGTCGCGACCTGGTTTCTCGGCGACAGGGCAGGCGAGGCGATCGCCGACATTCTGACGGGCCGCTTCAATCCTGGCGCGCGACTCGCCGTCACTTGGCCGCGCGATGCAGGACAAGTTCCGATTTTCTATTCCGCGCGATCGACCGGCCGGCCTTTCGACGCCGCCAATTTCTACACAAGCAGATATCTCGACTGTCCGAACGATCCACAGTTTCCTTTCGGCCATGGTCTTTCGTTTGCGCGCACGACCTTGTCGAATTTGCGCATCGACCGCGCCGAACTGAGCGCAAACCAACCGGCAAGGCTGAGCGTCGACGTGCGCAACGAGAGCGACATCGCGACCGAGGAAACGATCTTTCTCTTCGCGCATGACAGGGTTGCGAGCGTGGCGCGCCCGCTGCTGGAGCTGAAGGACTGGACGAAGATCACGCTGCAGCCGCAACAAAGCGCGAAGGTCGATTTCCTTCTCCACGCGGAGACGTTCCAGTTTCCCGGCGAGGACATGGAGCCGATCGTTGAGCCCGGCGACGTTGATATTTTCGTTGGTTTCAGCGCCGATGCGGAGAAACTGCTTTCAGTTCGCCTGTGCATTGTTTCCACATAGCGCCGCGGGAGACGCGTCATGTCCGATGAGTGGTGGCGAGCGGCGGCGATCTACCAGATCTATCCGCGCTCCTTCCAAGATACGAATGGCGACGGCGTCGGCGACCTCAATGGCGTGCGTCGACGGCTCGACTATCTCGTCTGGCTCGGGATAGACGCGATCTGGCTTTCGCCCTTCTACCCGTCGCCCATGCATGATTTCGGCTATGACGTTTCGAACTACTGCGACGTCGATCCGCTGTTCGGATCGCTGAATGATTTCGACGCGCTGGTCTCGGCCGCGCATGCGAAGGGCTTGAAGATCATCATCGACTTCGTGCCCAACCACACGTCCAACGAACATCCGTGGTTTCGTGCGAGCAGAAGCAGGCGCGGCGATCCCAAGCGCGATTGGTATCTCTGGCGCGACGTTGCGCCGGGCGGCGGACCGCCCAACAACTGGTTCAGCCATTTCGGTGGCAGCGCCTGGAGCTGGGACGAGGGAACACGCCAATACTATCTGCATTCGTTCCTGCCGGAGCAGCCCGATCTCAACTGGCGCAATCCGCACGTGCGCGCCGCGATGTACGACGTGCTACGCTTTTGGCTGCGGCGCGGCGTTGACGGTTTTCGCGTCGACGTCATCTCGCATATCGTTAAGGACGCCGCCTTCAGGGATAATCCGGTCAATCCGGATTTCATCGGCGAGGGGCCGGACATCGCCCGTCTCGCTCAAACCTATTCGTCCGATCAGCCCGAAGTCCACGACGTGATCGCCGAGATGCGGCGCGTCGTCGATGAATTTCAGGGCCGCGTGCTGATCGGTGAAATCTATCTGCCGATTGAAAGGCTCATCACCTATTACGGCAGAGAACTCGGCGGCGTGCATCTGCCGTTCAATTTTCAGTTGCTCGACGCGCGCTGGGACGCCGCGACGATCGCCGCCATCATCGAAAAATATGAAACGGCGTTGCCGCCCGGCGCATGGCCGAACTGGGTGCTGAGCAATCACGACAGGCCGCGCATCGCGGCGCGCGTCGGCGCCGCGCAAGCGCGGGTCGCGACGATGCTGCTATTGACGCTGCGCGGCACGCCGACGCTCTTTTACGGCGACGAGATCGGAATCGGCCATGTCGATATACCGTCCGAGCGCGCGCAGGATCCCTGGGGGAAGCGTGAGCCCGGTCTTGGCGTCGGTCGCGATCCGTCACGAACGCCGATGCAATGGAACGCAGACGCCTTCGCCGGATTTTCGACGCGCGCGCCTTGGTTGCCGCTCACGCAAGACTTTGCGACGCGCAACGTCGCGGTCATGCGCGAGGACGACGCGTCTATCCTCCGCTTCACCAGCAAGCTGCTGCATTACCGACGTGCGAACGCCGCGCTTTGCACAGGTTCTCAGCGACTGCTTCACGCCAGCGATGAGGTTCTCGCCTATGAGCGGCGTCACGGGGCCGGTCGGCGTCTGGTCGCGCTGAATTTTTGTCATGACGCGCGACGCTTCACGCTGCCCGAGGGGCTTTCCGTCGCAATCGCGCTATCGACGCATGGCGACAGAAGCGGCGAACGCGTCGACGGCGAACTCGATCTTCGCGGCGACGAGGGGGTTGTGATAGAAGTCGTATAGCGGAGCTCGCTCGCTACTCATGAGTTGCACGACGCCGACCCGAAATCAGCCATAATCGCCCAAAAAGCTCTGCGCGCGGCTTTTGGGAGATCAGCCATGCGCAAAAAAAGCGGATCGATAGCTGTCGCCGCGCTTCTCGTGACCGCGGCGCCGGCGATCGCCTTCGACAGCCCGATCAATCGCGGGCCGCTCGCCGATTTCCTCAATGTGTTTCGCGAGCAGGCGATACCGCGGCAGATCGTTTACTGGCGCCATCCGCAATACAAGCGCGGCACGGTCGTCATCTCGACGACGGATCGCCGGCTCTATTATGTGCTCGGCGACGGACGCGCCATCGAATATGGCGTCGGCGTCGGCCGGATGGGCTTCACCTGGTCTGGCGTCAAGACGGTTTCGCGCAAGCGCGAGTGGCCGGACTGGAGTCCGCCGCCGCAGATGCTCAAGCGCCGACCGGATCTGCCGCGCCATATGGCGGGCGGCATGGACAATCCGCTTGGCGCCCGGGCGCTCTATCTCGGCTCGAGCCAATATCGCATCCACGGCTCCAATGAGCCGGACACGATCGGCGCCGCAGTATCGTCAGGCTGCATCCGCATGACCAACAAGGACGTCGTCGACCTTTACAGCCGCGTGAAGGTCGGGACGAAAGTCGTCGTGCTCAATTAAGCGCGATTGGAGTTGGTCTCGTCCTCGGGCGCGACCGCTTCGCAGACCGGGCGCTGGCGCCAGACGCCATAGCGCCAGGGCGTGAGCGGGTTCGCGTCGGCGCGCAAGGTCTCGGGCACGGGATCGAAGCCGGAGCCGCCGCCGGGCCGGCAGCGGCAGATTCGCGCGAAGCCCATCCAGCCCCCGGCCCACAGGCCGTGTTTCGCAATCGCCTCATCGGCGTATTGCGAGCAGGTCGGCGCGTAGCGGCAGAAACGCCCCGCTATCATCGAGAAAGTGACGCGATAGACCAGGATCAGCGCGCGCGCCGCGCGGGCGGGGAGGGATTGCACGGAGGACATGGCGCCAATCTATGTCGTCCACGCAGAGATCAGTAGGGCAATGAACTTCATTATCACCTGCTAACAAAAAGGCCGCCCGTGGGGCGGCCTTCTTTTAGCTTTCGGCGTCTGCCCGACTGCGCTCACTCCGCAGGCGGAAGGGCCGGCGCAGGCTCGGCCGATTCGGCGCGCTGCTCGATGATGAGCTCATCGCGCCCGCCCGCAATGGAGCGGAACTTCGACATCGCCGCGCCGGTGCCGGCCGGAATCAGCCTGCCGACGATGACGTTCTCCTTGAGGCCGACGAGCGGGTCGATCTTGCCGTTGACGGCGGCCTCGGTGAGGACGCGCGTCGTCTCCTGAAAGGACGCCGCCGAGAAGAAGGAGCGCGTCTGCAGCGAGGCCTTGGTGATGCCGAGCAGCACCGGCGTGCCCGTCGCAGGCTTGCCCCCATTCTCGATCGCCTTGGCGTTCGCCTCGTCGAGTTCGATATGGTCGACCTGCTCGCCTTCAAGGAAGCCGGTGTCGCCGGGATCGACGATGTCGATCTTCTGCAACATCTGACGCACGATCACTTCGATGTGCTTGTCGTTGATGTTGACGCCCTGCAACCGGTAGACCTCCTGGATTTCATTGACGAGGTAAGCCGCGAGCTCCTCCACGCCCTTGATCGCCAGAATGTCGTGCGGCGCCGGATTGCCGTCGACGATGTAATCGCCCTTCTCGACGACGTCGCCGTCCTGAAGGTGGATATGCTTGCCTTTCGGGATCAGATATTCGACCGGCTCGGCGCCATCCTCCTGCGGGACGATGGTGAGACGCTGCTTGTTCTTATAGTCCTTGCCGAACTGCACGATGCCGGAGATTTCCGCGATGATCGCGTGATCCTTCGGACGACGGGCTTCGAACAGCTCCGCGACGCGCGGCAGACCGCCGGTGATGTCGCGCGTCTTGGCGCTCTCCACCGAAATACGCGCGACAATGTCGCCCGCTTTCACCGTGCCGCCGGGCTCGACCGCGATGATCGAGTCGACAGGCAGCAGGTAGCGAGCGTCGCCGCCGCGTTGCAGCTTGCCGATCTTGCCGTCGGGGCCTTTGATCACGATCGACGGCTTGAGGCTCGCCGAGCGCAGGTTGAGGCGATAGTCCATGACCATGCGCTTGGAGATGCCGGTCGACTCGTCGGCGGTCTCCGACATCGACTGGCCTTCCACCAGGTCCTCGAAGCCGATGACGCCATCGATCTCGCTGATGATCGGCCGCGTATAGGGATCCCACTCGGCAAGGCGCTGGCCGCGCTTCACCTTGTCGCCCTCATCGACCTTCATCTTGGCGCCGTACTGGATGCGGTTCACCGCGCGCTCCTCGCCGTTCGGGCCGAGGATCACGATGGCGACGTTACGCGCCATGACGATCAGATCGCCATCCGAGTTGCGGGCGAGGTGGCGGTTGCGCACATGCACCTTGCCCTCGAAGTTCGACTCGATGAACGACTGGTCAGCCAGCTGCGCCGCGCCGCCGATGTGGAAGGTGCGCATGGTGAGCTGCGTGCCCGGCTCGCCGATCGACTGGGCCGCGATGACGCCGACCGCCTCGCCCATGTTGACGGGCGTGCCGCGCGCGAGATCGCGTCCATAGCACTTGGCGCAAACGCCGTTCTTGGCCTCGCAGGTCAGAACCGAGCGGATCTTCACCTCCTGAATGCCGGCGGCGTTGATCGCCTCGATGTGCTCCTCCTGGATCATCTCGCCGGCGGGCACGATCACGGTCTTGCCGTCCTGCGACCTCAGATCCTCGGCGGCGGTGCGGCCGAGGATACGCGAGGCGAGCGAGGCGACAACCTGGCCTGCGTCGATGATCGCGCGCATGCGGATGCCGTTCTCGGAGCCGCAATCCGTCGTCGCGATGATCGAATCCTGCGCGACGTCGACCAGACGGCGCGTGAGATAGCCGGAGTTCGCGGTCTTCAACGCCGTGTCGGCGAGGCCCTTGCGGGCGCCATGCGTGGAGTTGAAGTATTCAAGGACGGTGAGCCCTTCCTTGAAGTTCGAGATGATCGGGCTTTCGATGATCTCGCCCGAGGGCTTGGCCATCAGTCCGCGCATCGCGGCGAGCTGCTTCATCTGCTGCGGCGAGCCGCGGGCGCCCGAGTGCGACATCATGTAGATCGAATTGATCGGCATGTCGCGGCCGTGCTCGTCCTTCTTCACCGAGGAGATGCGAACCATCATCTCTTCGGCGAGCTTGTCCGTGCACTTCATCCAGGCGTCGACGACCTTGTTGTATTTCTCGCCCTGGGTGATGAGGCCGTCATTATACTGCTGCTCGTATTCCTTGGCGGCGGCGCGCGTCTCGGAGACGATCTTCTCCTTGTTTTCCGGCACGACCATGTCGTCCTTGCCGAAGGAGATGCCCGCCTTGAAGGCTTCGCGGAAGCCGAGCGCCATGATCCGGTCGCAGAAGATGACCGTCTCCTTCTGACCGCAGTTGCGGTAGACGGTGTCGATCATGTTCGAGATTTCCTTCTTCGTCATCAGCTTGTTGACGACGTCGAAGGGGATCTTGTTATGTCTGGGCATGAGCTGGCCGAGCATCATCCGGCCGGGCGTGGTGTCGAAAATCTTCGACACGCGCTTGCCTTTCTCGTCCCAGGTCCAGGCGCGTCCCTTGATCTTGCTGTGCAGCGTGATCGCCTTGGCGGCGAGCGCGTGCTCGATCTCGCCCTGGCTCGCGAAGGCCATGCCCTGTCCCGGCTCGCCGTCACGGTCGAGCGTGAGATAATAGAGGCCGAGAACGATGTCCTGCGACGGCACGATGATCGGCTGACCATTGGCCGGATGCAGGATGTTGTTCGTCGACATCATCAGGACGCGCGCTTCGAGCTGCGCCTCGAGCGACAGCGGCACGTGCACGGCCATCTGGTCGCCGTCGAAGTCGGCGTTAAAGGCGGCGCAGACGAGCGGATGCAGCTGGATCGCCTTGCCCTCGATCAGCACCGGCTCGAACGCCTGAATGCCGAGACGGTGCAGCGTGGGCGCGCGATTGAGCAGCACCGGATGCTCGCGAATGACCTCGTCGAGGATGTCCCAGACTTCGGGCTTCTCCTTTTCGACGAGCTTCTTCGCCTGCTTCACGGTCGCCGAATAGCCCTTCGCGTCGAGGCGCGAATAGATGAACGGCTTGAACAGCTCGAGCGCCATCTTCTTCGGCAGGCCGCACTGATGCAGCTTCAGCTCGGGACCGACGACGATCACCGAGCGGCCGGAGTAGTCGACGCGCTTGCCGAGCAGGTTCTGGCGGAAGCGGCCCTGCTTGCCTTTCAGCATGTCGGCGAGCGACTTCAGCGGACGCTTGTTGGCGCCCGTGATCACGCGTCCGCGGCGGCCGTTGTCGAACAGCGCGTCGACGGCCTCCTGCAACATGCGCTTCTCGTTGCGGATGATGATGTCCGGCGCGCGCAATTCGATCAGCCGCTTCAGACGATTGTTGCGGTTGATGACGCGGCGGTAGAGATCGTTGAGATCCGAGGTCGCGAAGCGGCCGCCGTCGAGCGGCACGAGCGGGCGCAGATCCGGCGGAATGACCGGGATCTCCTTGAGGATCATCCATTCCGGGCGATTGCCCGACTGGATGAAGGCCTCAATGATCTTCAGGCGCTTGGCGAGCTTCTTCGGCTTGAGTTCGGTCTTCGCCTCGGCGATCTCGATGCGCAGCGACGCCGCGATCGCTTCGAGGTCCATCGACTCGAGAAGCTTGCGGATCGCCTCCGCGCCGATCATGGCCGTGAACGTGTCCTGGCCATATTCGTCCTGCGCGCGCAGATATTCCTCTTCCGACAGCAGCTGACGCTCCTTGAGCGGCGTCAGGCCCGGATCGATGACGATGTAGGACTCGAAGTAGAGGATGCGCTCGAGATCCTTGAGCGTCATGTCCAGCAGCAGGCCGATGCGCGAGGGCAGCGACTTCAGGAACCAGATGTGGGCGACGGGCGCGGCGAGCGAGATGTGGCCCATGCGGTCGCGCCGCACGCGGGCGAGCGTCACTTCGACGCCGCACTTCTCGCAGATGACGCCCTTGTATTTCATCCGCTTGTATTTGCCGCACAGGCACTCATAGTCCTTGATCGGACCGAAAATGCGCGCGCAGAACAGTCCGTCGCGTTCGGGCTTGAACGTGCGGTAGTTGATCGTTTCAGGCTTTTTGATTTCGCCGTAAGACCAGGAAAGGATCTTCTCCGGGCTCGCGATCGAAATCTGAATCTGGTCGAAGGCCTGCGTCGCCACGACCGGATTGAAGAGATTCATCACCTCTTGCTGATTCATGGTCTTCTCCTAAGGCGCTGCGGAGCGGCTTCTGTCCGTTCCGCGCGCCGAAATCTCAATTCGGGTCGTCATGGCGAGGAGCGAAGCCATGAAGAGCTTGCGTCTTCTGAATGGCTTCGCTTGGCGCGCGATGACGTCTACTCCGCCGCCTCTGCGGGGGCTGTCGGCGGCGCTTCCTCTTCCGGCGCCGCATTGGTCAGTTCGACGTTCAGCGCCAGCGAGCGCATTTCCTTGATGAGCACGTTGAAGCTCTCCGGAATGCCCGACTCGAAGGTGTCGTCGCCGCGCACGATCGACTCATAGACCTTGGTGCGGCCGGCGACGTCGTCCGACTTGACCGTCAGCATCTCCTGCAGCGTGTAGGCGGCGCCATAGGCTTCGAGCGCCCAGACCTCCATTTCGCCGAAGCGCTGGCCGCCGAACTGCGCCTTGCCGCCCAGCGGCTGCTGAGTGACGAGCGAGTAGGGGCCGATCGAGCGCGCGTGGATCTTGTCGTCGACGAGGTGATGCAGCTTCAGCATATAGATGTAGCCGACGGTCACCTTTCGGTCGAAGGTCTCGCCGGTGCGCCCGTCGAAGAGCGTCACCTGGCCGGAGGAAGACAGTCCCGCCTTCTCCAGCATGTCGACAATGTCCTTCTCGCGCGCGCCGTCGAAGACGGGCGTCGCGATCGGAACGCCGCGCTTCAAATCCTTGCCAACGTCCACAAGGCTCCTCTCGTCGAGCGAGGCGAGCTCCTGATCGTCGCCGTAGATCTCGGTCAGCTTGCTGCGCAAAGGCTTGATGTCCTTGTCGCGATAGTAAGCGTCGACCGCACGGGACACCTGCTTGCCGAGGCCGGCGCAGGCCCAGCCGAGATGCGTCTCGAGAATCTGTCCGACGTTCATGCGGCTCGGCACGCCGAGCGGGTTGAGCACAATGTCGACAGGCGTGCCGTCCTCGAGGAAGGGCATGTCCTCCTGCGGCACGATCCGCGAGACGACGCCCTTGTTGCCGTGCCGGCCGGCCATCTTGTCGCCCGGCTGGATCTTGCGCTTCACCGCGACGAAGACCTTCACCATCTTCATCACGCCGGGCGGCAGCTCGTCGCCGCGCTGCAGCTTCTCGACCTTGTCGAGGAAGCGGTTCTCGAGCCCCTTCTTCGACTCGTCATATTGCTTGCGCACCGCTTCGATCGACGCCATCAGCGCGTCGTCCTCGATGACGAAGGTCCACCACTGCGAGCGGGGATATTCGTCGAGGGTCGCCTGCGTCAGCTTCTCGCCCTTCTTGAACGACTTGGGGCCGGCGATGGCCACCTTGCCGATCAGCGTCTCGGCGAGACGCGCATAGACGTTGCGGTCCAGGATCGCGAGCTCGTCGTCGCGGTCCTTGGCGAGCCGTTCGATCTCCTCGCGTTCGATCGCCTGGGCGCGCTCGTCCTTCTCGACGCCGTGGCGGTTGAAGACGCGCACTTCGACGATGGTTCCCTGAACGCCGGGCGGCACGCGCAGCGACGTGTCGCGCACGTCGGAGGCTTTTTCGCCGAAGATGGCGCGCAGCAGCTTCTCTTCCGGCGTCATCGGGCTTTCGCCCTTGGGCGTAATCTTGCCGACGAGAATGTCGCCCGCCTGCACTTCGGCGCCGATATAGACGATGCCCGCTTCGTCGAGATTCTTCAGCGTCTCTTCCGAGACGTTGGGAATATCGCGGGTGATCTCTTCCGGACCGAGCTTCGTGTCGCGCGCCATCACCTCGAATTCATCGATGTGAATCGAGGTGAAGACGTCGTCCTTGACGATGCGTTCGTTGAGGAGGATCGAGTCCTCGAAGTTGTAGCCGTTCCACGGCATGAAGGCGACGAGCACATTGCGTCCGAGCGCCAGATCGCCGAGATCGGTCGACGGACCATCGGCGATGATGTCGCCCTTCTGCACAAGATCGCCAACCCGAACGAGCGGCTTCTGGTTGATGCAGGTCGACTGGTTCGAACGCTGGAACTTCATCAGCCGGTAGATGTCGACGCCGGGCTTGGCCGGGTCGAGCTCTTCGGTCGCGCGGATGACGACACGCGTCGCGTCGATCTGGTCGACGACGCCGGTGCGACGCGCCGAAATGGCGGCGCCCGAGTCGCGCGCCACCACCGGCTCCATGCCGGTGCCGACGAGCGGCGCGTCGGCTTTCACCAACGGCACCGCCTGACGCTGCATGTTCGAGCCCATCAGCGCGCGGTTGGCGTCGTCGTTCTCGAGGAACGGAATCAGCGCGGCGGCGACCGAGACGAGCTGCTTGGGCGACACGTCCATCGCGTCGACCTTCTCGCGCGGCACGAGCATGACGTCGCCGGCATGACGGCAGAGCACGAGGTCCTCGGTCAGATTGCCGTCCTTGTCGACCTGGGCGTTCGCCTGGGCGACATGATATTTCGCCTCCTCCATCGCCGACAGATAGGCGACCTCGCCCGTCACCTTGCCGTCGCGCACGCGACGGTAAGGCGCTTCGATGAAGCCGTATTTGTTGACGCGGGCGAAGGTCGCGAGCGAATTGATCAGGCCGATGTTCGGACCTTCCGGGGTCTCGATCGGGCAGATGCGGCCGTAATGCGTCGGGTGCACGTCGCGCACCTCGAAGCCGGCGCGCTCGCGCGTCAGGCCGCCCGGACCGAGCGCCGAGAGACGGCGCTTATGGGTGATCTCCGACAGCGGATTGGTCTGGTCCATGAACTGCGACAGCTGCGAGGAGCCGAAGAACTCGCGCACGGCGGCCGCGGCCGGCTTGGCGTTGATCAGGTCCTGCGGCATGACCGTGTCGATATCGACCGACGACATGCGCTCCTTGATGGCGCGCTCCATGCGCAGTAGGCCGAGGCGATACTGATTTTCCATCAGCTCGCCGACCGAGCGCACGCGGCGGTTGCCGAGGTGGTCGATGTCGTCGATTTCGCCGCGACCGTCGCGCAGATCGACGAGCGCCTTGACGACCGCGAGAATGTCCTCGCGGCGCAGCGTGCGCGTCGTGTCCGGCGCGTCGAGATCGAGACGCATGTTCATCTTCACGCGGCCGACGGCCGAGAGGTCGTAGCGCTCCGCGTCGAAGAACAGCGAGTGGAACATGTTTTCCGCCGTGTCCATCGTCGGCGGTTCGCCCGGGCGCATGACGCGATAGATGTCGAACAGCGCTTCTTCGCGGTTCGAGTTCTTGTCGACGGCGAGCGTGTTGCGGATGTAGGGGCCGATATTGATGTGGTCGATGTCGAGCACCGGCAGTTCGTCGAAGCCCTTTTCGATCAGCAGCGGCAGCGTCTTCGCCGTGATCTCGTCGCCGGCCTCGGCGAAGATCTCGCCGGTCGCGGGATCGAAGAGGTCGTTGGCGAGATACTGTCCGTAAAGCTCTTCGGGCGCGACGCGGATCGCCTTCACGCCCTTCTCGGCGAGCTGGCGCGCGGCGCGCACGGCGAGCTTCTTTCCGGCTTCGAGAATCACCTGGCCCGTGTCGGCGTCGACCATATCGGCGACAGCCTTCACGCCCTTGATGCGCTCGGCGTCGAACGGCATGCGCCAGTTCTCGCCGTCCTGCGTGTAGGTGATCGTCTTGTAGAAGGTCGACAGGATTTCTTCGCCGTCGAGGCCGAGCGCGAACAGGAGCGACGTCACCGGGATCTTGCGGCGGCGGTCGATGCGCGCATAGACGATGTCCTTGGCGTCGAACTCAATGTCCAGCCAGGACCCGCGATAGGGGATGATGCGAGCCGCGAACAGCAGCTTGCCGGAAGAATGGCTCTTGCCCTTGTCGTGGTCGAAGAACACGCCCGGCGAGCGATGCATCTGCGAAACGATGACGCGCTCGGTGCCGTTGACGATGAAGGTGCCGTTCGACGTCATGAAGGGCATGTCGCCCATGTAGACGTCCTGCTCCTTGATGTCTTTGACCGACTTCGCCTGCGTGTCGGGATCGACGTCGAACACGATCAGGCGCAGCGTCACCTTGAGCGGCGCAGCAAAGGTCATGCCGCGCTGGCGGCATTCGTCGACGTCATATTTCGGCGCTTCGAACTCGTAGCGCACGAATTCGAGCAGGGAGACCTGCGAGAAGTCGGAGATCGGAAAGACGGACTTGAAGACAGCCTGCAACCCCTCGTCAGGACGGCCGCCCTTCGGCTCGTCGACAAGGAGGAACTGATCGTAGGAGGCCTTCTGGACCTCGATCAGATTGGGCATCTCCGCCGCTTCGCGGATATGACCGAAGAATTTGCGGATGCGCTTGCGACCGGTGAACTTTCTCGCCGACGTCTGAGCCATGTCGCCTTTCGAGCCTCTTTTTTCTGAGGGCCGACCTTCCCGCTGCGAGAGGTCCTTTGCCCGTCAGGCGCTCTTGCGTGCGGCGTGGGTTCCGCGTCCGTGAGCGCCTTCTTGTTTGTTGGCCGCAGCCCCGGAGCCCGGGACTGCGGCGATCGCGGCGCCGCCGTTAATTTGGCGGCGAAAGGATTTACTTGAGTTCGATCTTGGCGCCGACCTTCTCGAGGGCGGCCTTGATCTTCTCGGCTTCTTCCTTGCTCGCGCCTTCCTTGAGCGGCTTGGGCGCGCCTTCGACCAGATCCTTGGCCTCCTTGAGGCCGAGGCCGGTGATCGCGCGGACCTCCTTGATGACCTCGATCTTCTTCTCGCCGGCCGCGGCCAGGATCACGTTGAACTCTGTCTTCTCCTCGGCGGCCGGCGCGGCGGCTCCGCCACCCGCGCCAGGCGCGGCCGCGACGGCGACGGCCGCGGCGGCCGAGACGCCCCACTTCTCTTCGAGCATCTTGGCGAGTTCAGCCGCCTCGAGGACGGTGAGAGCCGAGAGGTCTTCGACGATCTTTTCCAGATTTGCCATGATTGACGTCCTTTGAATTTGGTTCTGAGTGATGGCCTCTTAGGCCGCGTCTCGGTTGGCGTAGGCTCCGAACACGCGCGCAAGCTTGGCGGCCGGCGCGGTGGAGAGCTGAGCGATCTTGGTCGCGGGCGCCTGGATGAGGCCCACGAGCTTCGCGCGCAGTTCGTCAAGGGACGGCATCGTCGCGAGCGACTTGACGCTGTCCGGATTCAGAGCAGTCTTGCCCATGGCGCCGCCGAGGATGACAAACTTGTTGTGATCCTTAGCGAAGGCCACGGCGACTTTCGGCGCCGCCACCGGATCGTCCGAATAGGCGATCAGGGTCGGCCCCTTGAGCAGGGGCGCGATGGAGGCGACGTCGGCGCCATCGAGAGCGATCTTGGCGAGGCGGTTCTTCGCGACCTGAACGGTGGCGCCGGCAGCGCGGGCCTGCTTGCGCAGGTTTTGCAGCTGGGCCACGGTCAGGCCGGAGTAGTGAGCGACGACGACGACGCCGGTCTTCGAAAAGACTTCGCGCAACGCCGCGACTGCTTCCTGTTTCTCCGCTCTGTCCACGGTTGCTCTCTCTAACTGGCGGGAAAATCCCGCCGGCTGCGACATGCCGCTTGCGTGAGGCAAGCGGCGCCGTAGATCCTGTCCCCGTCACGGGCGAGCCGCGGCGGTTGAAGGGGCGCGAACCAAATTCGAAGGACGCTTGCAGGAGACCCGCTTACGGCCTTTAAAATTCCGGTTTCCCCGTCTATGCAGGCCGCCTTCCGGAATGGATCGCTCCCTTCCATCGGGCCGATTGAGCCGCTGCAGGGCGTTAACCCCTTGCGTGCGCCGGCAGTCTCGGACAGGACATGGCCGGACGGGACACGAGGGAGAACCCCGGGTCCGCCGGCCTATCCACCGCCTTTTCCTAAGTCCTTGAAGCGACTTGGGTCGAGGCGGAAGCTCAAATCTGAAAACGGGGCCGCAGGTCGATTGGCCAGCCCCGGAGGGCCTTATTTAAGGGCGCTGGAGCGGTTTGCCAAGGGAAAAAATCACGTTTTTTCGCCCAATCCAGCGGCGCTTGCGCCGACGATCACCGCCGTCCGGGCGTGAACTCCATCCGCATCCGACCGCCCCGTCCGGAGGACAGCTGCGCCCCGCCAAAGCGCGGACGCGGGCGATAGGCGCCGCGGCCGGGGGCTTTGCCGCTGCGGGCGCCTTCGCTGGCGACGCCGGGGTAGCTCGCGCCGCGCTCGCCGCGCGTCGGCCCGAAGGAGGCGAGGCAGCGGTTATAGGCGTCGGCGTCCTTGATCGCCTCGCAATCGTCGATGCTCCGCGGCGCCGCGAGAGCGGGAACGCTCAGGAGGCACGCGACCATCGCGATCATCAAAGCGCCGCCGCGCGGTGCGCAAGCCGCAATATTGCCGGTCATCGCAGCGCCGCGCCGCACTTCTTTTCCGCCTCAGAGACGATCTTCTGCGCCACCGCGTCGATCTCCGCGTCCGTGAGCGTCTTCTCGCGCGGCTGCAGCGTGACGGCGAGGCCGATCGACTTCTTGCCCTCGGGCACGCCCTTCCCCTCATAGACGTCGAAGACCGCGACATCGGCGATCAAGGTCCGATCCGCACCCTGCGCGGCTCTCACCAGATCGCCGGCAGGGCTGGCGCGATCGACGATGAAGGCGAAGTCGCGCGAAACCGGCTGCAGATCGGAAATCTCGAGCTTCGGCTTGATCCTGGTGGGCTTCGCCTTGGGGGCGGGGAGCGCGTCCAGAATGATCTCGAACGCCGCAACGGGCCCCTCGACGTCCATCGTTTTCAAGGCGCGCGGATGCAATTCGCCGAAATGACCCACGATCGTCTTTGGCCCGAATTGCAGGGTCGCCGAGCGGCCGGGATGGAACCACGGCGGGCCGCCGGGAACGATCTGCAGACCGCCGGTCGGAACGCCGAGCGCGCCGAGCAGCGCCATGGCGTCGGTCTTGGCGTCGAAGGCGCCCGCCTCGCGCGCTGGCGCCGACCAGTGACGCCCCGCGCCGGCGAGTCCGCGCCTGACGCCCGCCGCCGCCTGACGCTGCCCGGTCTCGGTCGCATCCAAGAAGATCTGCCCCACCTCGAACAGATTCTGGTCTCCGAGCCCGCGCGCGGCGTTGCGGCCCGCCGCCGCGACAAGGCCCGGCAGCAGGCTCGGCCGCATGTCGGATAGATCGGCCGCGATCGGATTGGCGAGCGCGAGCGCCGGCTTGCCGCCCCCAAAGGCCTCCGCCTGCTCCTTGGAGACGAAGGACCAGGTCACCGCTTCGACGAGGCCCTGGCCGGCGAGCGCTCGGCGCGCGTTGCGCGCGCGCTTCTGCATCATGGTCAGCACGGGCGGCGCGACGCCCTCGGCGCGCGGCAGCGGAGTCGAGGGCACATTATCGACGCCGATCATGCGCACGACTTCCTCGACGATGTCGGCCTTGCCCTCGATGTCCGGACGCCAGGAGGGGGCAGCGATGCGCGCCTGACCGTCGCCGGCTTTCTCGACGGTGAAGCCGAGGCGTTCCAGGATGACGGCCGCTTGCGCGGGTTCGACGTCGATACCGGCAAGCCGCTTGATCTCGCTCCAGGGAAAATCGATGACGCGCGGCTCGCGCGGGACGGCCCCGGCAAGCTTGAGCTCCGACGGCTCGCCGCCGCAGAATTCGAGCACGAACTGCGTCGCGAGTTCAATGCCCGGCAGCGCGAAGGCGGGGTCGACGCCCCGCTCGAAGCGATAGCGCGCGTCGGAGACGATGCCGAGCTTGCGGCCGGTGTGCGCGATATTCATCGGGTCCCAGAGCGCCGTCTCGATCAGCACGTCGGTCGTCGATTCATCGCAGCCCGACGCCTCGCCGCCCATGACTCCCGCGAGCGATTCAGGGCCATTGTCGTCGCAGATGACGACCATGCCCTCGTCGAGCTCATAGGTGCGTCCGTCGAGCGCGAGCAGCGTCTCGCCCTTCCTGGCGCGGCGCACGACGAGATCGCCCTTCACCTTCTTTGCGTCGAAGACGTGAAGCGGGCGCGCGCGGTCGAAGGTGAGGAAATTGGTGATGTCGACAAGCGCATTGATCGGGCGAAGGCCGATCTCGCGCAGCCGCGCCTGCAGCCAGGCGGGGCTAGGGCCGTTCTTGACGCCGCGCACGAGGCGCAGGCCGAAGAAGGGCGCGAGATGCTTGTCCGCTTCGGCGAAGTCGAGCGTGACGCCGACGGGGCAGGGGAACTTGCCCTCGACCGGCAGAATGTCCTTGTTCTTCAGGACGCCGAGTCCCGCCGCCGCGAGATCGCGCGCGGCGCCATAGACGCCTGCGGCGTCGGGGCGATTGGGCGTCAGATTGATTTCGACGATTGGGTCGTCGAGCCCGGCCCATTGCGCATAGACGGCGCCGACGGGCGCGTCCTCGGGCAGATCGATGATGCCTTCATGATCGTTGGAAAGTTCGAGTTCGGCCGAAGAGCACAGCATGCCGAGCGACTCGACGCCGCGAATGACGCCCTTGCCGAGCGTGATCTTCTTACCGGGAATGTAGGTCCCCGGCGCCGAAAAGACGCTCTTCATGCCGGTGCGGGCGTTCGGCGCGCCGCAGACGACCTGCACGGGGGCGCCCGTTCCTGTATCGACCATGCAGACGCGCAAGCGATCCGCGTTCGGGTGCGGCTTCGCCTCGATCACCTTGGCGATGGTGAAGTCTTTCAGCTGCGCGGCGGGGTCGTGCACATATTCGACCTCGAGGCCGATGCGCGTCAGCGTTTCGACGATCTCGCTGAGCGAGGCCGACGTATCGAGATGTTCCTTGAGCCAGGAGAGGGTGAATTTCATTTGGCGCGAACTTTGAAGTTATTGAGCGCCGTCGCCAAGGGCTCGTCATGCCCGCGCTCGTCGCGGGCATCCACGCCGCTGGGCTGCGGAATGATGAAAGTTAGCGGAGCCATTCGTTTCGCGTCTCTATTATTGTTGGTCTTTGCGTGGATGGCCGGGACAAGCCCGGCCATGACGCGGAGAGTTTGTCGTTAGCCGCTCAACCCGCCCGCGAGCGTCGGGAAGTCGAGCGGCCTGAATCCATAATGCTCCAGCCAGCGCGCATCGGCGTCGAAGAAGGCGCGCAGGTCCGACATGCCATATTTCAGCATCGCCAGCCGGTCGACGCCGACGCCGAAGGCGAAGCCCTGATAGCGGTCGGGATCGATGCCGCAGTTTCTGAGCACGTTGGGGTGAACCATGCCGCAGCCCAAAATCTCCATCCAGTCCTCGCCCTCGCCGAAGCGGATCTCGCCGCCCTGGCGCCGGCACTGAACGTCGACCTCCATCGACGGCTCGGTGAAGGGGAAGAAGGACGGACGGAAGCGCAGCTTCACGCCCTTCACCTCGAAGAAGCTCTTTAAAAATTCTTCCAGCGTCCATTTGAGATGCCCAAGATGCGTCGTCTCGTCGATGACGAGCCCTTCGATCTGGTGGAACATCGGCGTGTGGGTCTGGTCGAAGTCGCAGCGATAGACCCGGCCGGGGCAGATCACGCGGATCGGCGGCGTTTGCGAAAGCATGGTGCGCACCTGCACGGGGCTCGTATGGGTGCGCAGCAGCCGCTTCTCGCCGCCTTCCGGCGCGAGGAAGAAAGTATCCTGCATCTCCCGAGCCGGATGCCCTTCCGGGAAGTTGAGCTTGGTGAAATTATAATCGTCGCTCTCGATGTCCGGCCCCTCGGCCACGGCGAAGCCCATGTCGGCGAAGATGATCGAGAGTTCGTCGGTGACCTGCGAGATCGGATGGATGCGCCCGCGCTCCAGCGGACCCGCCGGCGCAGGCAAGGTCATGTCGAGCGTTTCGGCCCTCAGGCGGCTCTCCAGCGCCGCCTCGGCAAGCGCTTCGCGCCGCGCGGCGATCGCCTCGGCCGCCCTGTCCTTCAGGGCGTTAATCTTCGCGCCTTCTGTCTTGCGCTCGTCGGGCGACATTTTGCCAAGCGTCGCGAGCAGCGCCGAAATCGCGCCTTTCTTGCCCAGCGCCGCAAGGCGCACCGCTTCGAGCCCGGCCTCGTCGGCGGCCTCGTCGATCTGGCGCAGCGTGTCTTCTTCGAGTTTGGCGATGTCGGTCATAGCGGTTTCTAATGTGGACGTTTCCTCGTCCTTCGAGACGCCCGCTCCGCGGGCTCCTCAGGATGAGGAAACGTAAAGCGCGCCGCCTGCGCCCTCATGCTGAGGAGGCTCCGCAGGAGCCGTCTCGAAGCATGTGGGCGAAGGTCAGCCGCCCTTTTCGGGAAATCTTGTCGGGCGGCGCCGCGTTCTGCCACGCGAGCGGCGTTCTGTCGAGAACGCTAGATCACGCGCCTTAAGGCGCGACGCGGGGGCGATGGGTGAAAATCTGCGCCAGCGCGGAAGAGACGACGCGGGAGTCGACGTCATCGGCGCGGCTCGTCAGCACGATCGGCACGCGCGCGCCGAGCACCAGCCCCGCCGTATCGGCCCCGCCGAGGAACACGAGCTGCTTGGCGAGTATATTGCCGGCCTCGAGATCAGGCGCGACGAGAATGTCGGCGTCGCCTGCAACCTCGGACTCTATATTCTTGGCGTCGGCCGCGTCCCGGGAAATGGCGTTATCGAAAGCCAGCGGGCCGTCAAGCACGGCGCCGGCGATCTGGCCCCGGTCGGCCATCTTGCACAGCGCCGCCGCCTCGATGGTCGACGGAATCTTGCCCTCGATCGTCTCCACAGCCGAAAGCAGCGCCACCTTTGGCCGTTCGATGCCGATCGCATGCGCGAGATCGACCGCGTTGCGAACGATGTCGCGCTTGAAATCCAGCGTCGGCGCGATGTTGATCGCGGCGTCGGTGACGAGCAGCAGCTTGTGATAATACGGCGCGTCGATCACGAAGACATGGCTGATCCGCCGGTCCGTGCGCAGCCCGGCGCCCTCGCGTATGACCGCGGTCATGACTTCGTCGGTGTGCAGCGCGCCCTTCATCAGCGCATGCAGCCGGCCACGGCGCACGAGCTCCACCGCCTGATCGGCGGCGGCGTGGCTATGCGGCGCGTCGACGATTTCGACGCCTTCGAGCGAAACGCCGCTCGCCCGGGCGGCGGCCTCGATCTTCGCGCGCGGGCCGATGAAGGTGGGCAAGATCAGCCCTCGATCGCGCGCGGCGATCGCGCCTTCGACCGAGCGCGCGTCGCAGGGGTGAATGACGCCCATGCGGATAGGCGGCAGCGCCTGCGCGCGCCGCACGAGCGCATCGAGCAACGCGCCGTGCGTGCGCGCTTGCGCCATCATCGACCATGGCGGACGCGACGTGGCCGTCGGTTCGCAGCCAGCGCTTTGGCTCATGCGCGCCCCCTTCGCTTAAGACGGCGGATCGCGGGCGATGCGGTCGACGAAGAATTTCGCCGCGCGGGCCCAGGACTGATCATTGTCGCCGCGAAAATCGAACCCTTGATGATAGATCGTTTCGCCCGTCGAGACGCGCGCGATTGAAACGCCCATGCTGAGAATGAGCGTGCTGACCTTGTTGACGACGCCGGTCAGAACGAAATCAGCGCCAGCCTTCTTGGCGAGCGACAGTTCACAGCCGTTGCAGGTGCGAATGTAGGTCTGTTTCAGGATCGCGTCGAGGTCCGCGGCGATCGCGGCCCTGTCGACGACGTCATAGACTCCCCGCGCGGCGAGTCCCGCGCCGATCTCATCACGCGCGCGCGCCAGTCTTTTCGCATGTTCGGCGCTTTGGTCGACGGGCTCTTTCGAGGTGTCGATCAGCTCGAAGTCGAGAACGAGCAGGCGCCGGCGCGGCTCTTCGGCCAAGGCGGCTTGGAAGGCGGCTAGGGACAGCGGCAGGAGCAGAGCGAGTCCGAACAGTCTGCGGCGGCCGATCATCGCGCCTTGGCTCCATACTTATGAAGATGCGCGCCATGGGCGGAGAGCCAGGCTTCGGCGCGATCGGTGTCGGCGCAAAGCTGCCGGGTCAGCTTCCAGAATCGTGGCGAGTGATCGAGGTGCACGAGATGCGCGACTTCATGCGCCGCGAGATAGTCGAGCACGAACGGCGGCGCCATAATCAGCCGCCAGGAAAAGTTCAGCGAGCCTGACGCCGAACACGATCCCCATCGGCTGATCGGGTCTCGCAGGCCGACGCCGCGCGGCGGCAGTGCGAGCGCGGCGGTGTGACGGGCGACAGCTTCTTCGAGGTCGCGGCGGGCTTCCCGCTTGAGATGGTCCTGAACGCGTCGATGCACATGTTCGGTCTGGCCGGCGACGCAAAGCGCGAACGGAACCTCGGCGTTGTCCCTGGATTCGATCCAGGTGACGCCGCGGCGCTCCGGACGATGGTCGATCAGATGATCGACGCCGCGCAGAGGCGCAACCGAACCATGCGCGAAGGGAATGGTCTCGGGAAGCCTGTCGAGACGCGCGGCGATCCAGGCGGCGTGGCGCTGCGCGAAATCGCGCGCGTCGCGCAAAGACGCGCGCTGCGGCATCGTCAACACCGCGTCGCGCGCCGCGAAGCGCACCCGCAATGTGAATCGCCGCGCATTCTGCGACCGACGCAAGGCGACGAGAATTGTTTCGCCGCCGTGAACCAATGTGAGAGTCGACGCGCCGCCAGTTGGCGCCGGTCCTTCGCGCAGGAGTCGAAGCATAGCGACCATGCTAGCGCAAAGGCCATATGAGTCGCGAGTTGGAAAATTGCGGCTTGCTCAAAAATTTCCCTTGCGTCGCGCTTTTCGCGCCGTCTGTGATGCGGCGGCCGTCAACGCTACAAATAGCGTCCGAGCTCGCGCGCGGCTTCGGCAGGGCGGCGCGCGACGTTGAACGGACTTACAAAGCGGCCGCTCTTGTCCATCAGATAAACGACGGTGGTGTGGTCGACGGAATAGTCCTCATCCTTGCCGGTAGCGCGCTTCGAGAAGATGCGATACTCGCGCAATACGGGATCGATCGACGCGCGTGGCCCCGTGACGCCGATGATTCGTGGATCGAAATTGGAGAGGTAATCCTTGAGAGTTTCGGGCGTATCCCGCTCCGGATCGACGGTGACGAACAGTGCGCCCACTTTCGCATCCGGCCCCATCGCCTTGAGGATCTCCGACATCTCGAAAAGCGTCGTATGACAGATGTCGGGACAGTGCGTATAGCCGAAGAAGACAAGGAAAGGCCGGCCCAGAAAATCCTGTTCAGTCACCTGCTGGCCAGTATGAGCGGTGAGCTGAAACGGTCCGCCGATGACTTCCGTCGAAGCCGGAGGCTTGCCGCTGGTGAGATAGACGAAAGCCCCGAAGACCAGCGCGAAGACGGCTCCAACGCCGATCAGCAGCGGCCTTGAGACGCCCGGCCCACTGGCGGATTGCGCCCCTTTGGCGCCGCGCTTGACTCCCTTTGCGCCATTCTTGGTTCCGTTCGCCATCGTGCGTTTCCTGCGATTGTTGTCGTGGGCGGCGCGTCGCCGCAGCGCGTCCGCAAAGCGGATCGCGAAGAAAATCAGTCCGCGAAAACTATATGGGCGTCATTGCACAAGTCCACGTCGCCTGAAACCTTCGCGTCGTCGAACGCCCAGCGCGCCTCAAATCTGCAGCCGCTGGCGCCGGTGAGCGGAAATCGGGCGCTGGCGCCGGCGGCCAGCGGCTGATCAAGCTTGCCGACGATAATCTCCGGCGCCGCGCCTTTCGCCGTCATGATGATCTCGAAGCTCTTCAGCGGCACGAAACGCTGGTTCTCCAGATTGACGGTTTGCGCCAGCTTCGCCGGTCGCGGTTTGGTTGCGCCGACCGCCTGGGCGACGCCGGCGGCGGCGACGACGCCGATCATCGCCAAGCGTAGCGTCATGGACCCTCTCCCCGATGCGGAACTTATCCCGACGTTTTGCATTCGCCAAGCGTCGTTCGCAACCTGAGCAGCGCGCCGAACAGGCCGGACATGCGCGTCCTGCGCCAATGGTGTAGCGTTGCGGCGTTCGATTCCTGATTGCGAAAGCGCTTTCACCATGAGCGAAACTCCAGGCGCCGTTCCCGGCAAAATCCTCGTCGGCGCAAGCGTGAAGGACGGCAAACCGCGCGATTACCGCTATCTTTTGCTGGCGCTCGGCAATCGCCACGGCTTGATCGCGGGCGCGACCGGCGGCGGCAAGACGGTCTCCCTGCAGAGGCTCGCCGAGGGCTTCTCCAACGCTGGAGCCTCTGTATTTCTCGCCGACGTCAAAGGCGATCTCGCCGGGCTGTCGCAGCCGGGCGAAGGCAAGCCCGCCTTCGTCGCACGCGCCAAGGAGATTGGCGTTGCTTACGAGCCCGACCGGTTTCCGGTCGCCTTCTGGGATGTTTTCGGCGAACAGGGTCACCCCGTTCGCGCCTCGATCTCCGAAATGGGACCGCTGCTGCTCTCTCGACTGCTCGACTTGAATGACGTTCAAGAGGGCGTTCTGAATGTCGTTTTCAAGGTTGCGGACGAGCAGGGGATGCTGCTGCTCGATTTGAAGGACCTGCGCGCGATGCTGGCGAATGTCGCCGAGAACGCCGCGGCCTATAAACAAAAATACGGAAATGTGGCGCCCGCGAGCGTCGGCGCCATTCAACGGCAGCTGCTGGTGCTGGAGAGCCAGGGCGGCGACAAGTTCTTTGGCGAGCCGGCGCTCGACATCATGGATTTTATGCGCGTCGATCGCGACGGGCGCGGCGTGATCAACATTCTCGCCGCCGATCGGCTGATGCGCGCGCCGCGGCTCTATGCGACCTTTCTGCTCTGGATGCTTTCGGAGCTTTTTGAAACGCTTCCGGAAGTCGGCGATCTCGACAAGCCGAAGCTCGTCTTTTTCTTCGACGAGGCGCATCTGCTGTTCAGCGATGCGCCGAAAGCGTTGCTGTCCGCAATCGAGCAGGTCGTGCGTCTCATCCGGTCGAAGGGCGTCGGCGTCTATTTCGTCACGCAGAATCCGCTCGACGTTCCGGATACGGTTCTGGGTCAGCTCGGCAACCGCATCCAGCATGTGCTGCGCGCATTCACGCCCCGCGATCAGAAGGCGGTGCGCGCGGCCGCCGAGACGTTTCGCGACAATCACGCCATCGAGGAAGCCGAGGCGATCATGCAGCTCGGGGTCGGCGAAGCGCTGGTCTCGATGCTCGACGCCAAGGGGACGCCCGAAGTCGTCGATCGGACCTTGATCGCGCCGCCGTCGGCGCGCGTCGGACCGATATCGCCACAGGAGCGCCAGGCGATCATCTCCGCGAGTCCGCTTGCGGGCAAATACGACACGATGGTCGATCGCGAGTCGGCCTTTGAAATGCTGCAGGCGCGCGCCGCGAAGGATGCGTCGGCGAGCGGCGCAGGCGGCGGTCTGCTCGGAACGCTCGGCGGCATATTGGGCGGGATCTTCGGCAAGGGCGACAAGAAGCGCATGTCGCCTGCGGAACTCGCGGCGCGCTCGGCGATCCAGTCGGCGGCGCGCTCGGCCGGCACGCAGATCGCGCGTCAAATTCTTCGCGGCGTGCTCGGCGGAATGTCCAAGTGAAAGGTCATGGCGAGGTCCGTCTGACTCCATGGTCTACTTTTCCGAACAGGTCTTGCGCAAACGACCTTATATTAAGGAGTCAATGTGTGAGGCTGTATATTAAGGAGTCAATGTGTGAGGCTGTCATAGCGTCGCCGCTTGAGCGAATCGTTCAGCCTGATGGTCGGCTACGGTATTGGGGACCTGTGATCGACATTCGGGACGGAATTGAGCGTATGTTGAGGGTCGTCACGCTCGAGGACGGCGAAACCTTGCACAATGCCTTTTTCGACCGAAACTTCAGGAAAGACACGTCATGAAACGCCACTACTACTCCGATACCGACAGTCTCTACATAGAGCTGAAGTCCGGCCCCGGTACGGAGACGCGCGAGATCGTGTCTGGCCTCAATGTGGATCTCGACGCCTCTGGCGAAGTCGTTGGATTCGATATTGACGGCGCCTCGCAGAAGCTGGACCTGACCACGCTTGAGACGATTTCCTTGCCTCTTCGAATCGCCAAAGTCGCGTAACCTCCCTCGGGCGCTTTGTTCACATTGCTGAAACTTAATCCGCGCTTTAGCCTCCCTTCACGCAATCGTCATTTTCCAGCCCTTGGGGGGCGCCCTATAATGTTTCCCTGTCGCGGTCGGCGTTTGTGACCGCGCATTGCGAACCCGCCGCATCCAGGGGGTTCGCCAGGAGGGACTTATGGCGAATGCCTTGCCCATCGTTTCAGAAGACGGCCTTGCCCGCTATCTATCTGAAATCAGACGGTTTCCTATGTTGGAGCCGCAGCAGGAATATATGCTCGCCAAGCGTTGGCGCGAGCATGATGATCCTAAGGCGGCGCAGGAGCTGATCACCTCGCATCTGCGACTCGTGGCGAAGATCGCCATGGGCTATCGCGGCTATGGCTTGCCGGTCGGCGAGATCATCTCGGAAGGCAACGTCGGCCTGATGCAGGCCGTCAAGCGCTTCGAGCCGGACCGTGGCTTCCGTCTCGCGACCTACGCGATGTGGTGGATCCGCGCCTCCATTCAAGAGTATATTCTGCGCTCCTGGTCGCTCGTGAAGATGGGCACCACGGCCAGCCAGAAGAAACTCTTCTTTAATCTTCGCAAGGCGAAGAGCCGCATCTCCGCCTTCGAGGAAGGCGATCTCAAGCCTGAGAACGTCAAGACCATCGCGCATCGGCTTGGCGTATCCGAGCAGGACGTCATCGAGATGAACCGCCGTATGGGCGGCGACGCCTCGCTCAACACGCCGCTGCGCGAAGAAGGCGAAGGCGAATGGCAGGATTGGCTCGTCGACGACAGCATCGATCAGGAGCGTCTGCTCGTCGCCCAGGAAGAGAGCGACAATCGGCTCAAGGCGCTGCGCGGCGCGCTTGACGTGCTCAACCCGCGCGAGCGGCGCATCTTTGAGGCGCGGCGTCTGTCGGACGATCCTGTCACGCTCGAAACGCTGTCCGAGGAATTCGGCGTCTCGCGCGAGCGCGTGCGGCAGATCGAGGTGCGCGCCTTCGAAAAGGTGCAGGCGGCGGTGCGCGACGGCGTTGCCCGCATCGAGTCGACGCATGCGCCGGCGATGTAGGCGAGGCTAGTCGCAGATCTTCTGCAACGCCTTCCACTCGTCGTCTGTGAGCACCGGATCCGCCGTAGCCTTGTCGGCGGCCGATAGCTTGGCGAGCCTGTCTTCGCTCAAGGGATGATCGTGGAGGATGGTGAGGAAGCCGTCCTTCTCCTTGCCCGTCACGCGCAGCAGCAGCTCACCCAGCGGCTTCGCTGGCCGGCCGAGGCCGGCAAGCGTTTTCGCCGCGAATGCGTCTGCCTGCGCCTCGGCCTCGCGTGAGTTCGCGGCGTTCAGCAGAGTCTTGCCGACGAAGACCACGGCGCCGCCGCCCGCCACGTCGCCAAAGAGCAGGCCGAAGAGATAGGCGATGCCGCTGTCGGCGATAAGGCGCCGCAGATGATCGCGGTTCTGCAAATGGCCGAACTCATGCGCCAGCACGCCCAGGACTTCATCCTGCGACTGCGCCTTCTCCAACAGTCCGGACAATATGAAAACCTTGCCCCCTGGCAGGGCGAAGGCGTTGGGCGTTTTCGAGGAGATCGCCTCGATCGTCGCAGGTAGGCGAAGGCCGGACGCGTCCTGCAGGCGCTGGGAAAGCTTCGCCAGCGCGGCGGCGCCCTTGGGCGACGCGCAGCTCTTGCCGTCAAACAATTCCCGCATCTGCCGTTCAGCCGCGTCGCCGAGACGTTTCTCCCAGGCGACGGGGACGAGCGGCGCGAGCCTGTCAGCCGCGAAAGGAACGCCGAACCAGATCAGACCCGCGATCGAAGCTGCCGCGGCGAGCGACCAGCCGACGATTCTAAGAGTCGAGCCGTCGGCGCGCCGCGACTCGTCCGCCGCAAGCATCGGGCAGCGGCGTTCGATTTCGCGTCGCGCTTCAGGATCGCGAACCTCGAGTTGCGCCAGTTCCGCAGCACCGATGGCGCGCAGCCGCATCACGTCGGACGGAGCCGGAACGCGCCGAACGTCGGCATAGGACCACGAGGCGATAACTGCGCCGCCCTCGCATAATCAGAGTCCCTTTTTTACGCCGTCGGCGACGGCCTGGCGCTCGGCGAACATTCCACAGGAGATCGCCCAGTAGAGGGCGATGCTCATGATCAGGATCAATCGTTCGAGACGATCGGGTTTTTGGATATGGCTTTGCATGAGGCCGAAGCCGCGGCTTTTGAAGTCGGAGAACATGTTCTCGATCCCCCAGCGCATTCCATAGTCGAGAACCGTGTATTTGCCAGGGTTGGCGTCCATCGCGATGATCCAGGGCTCCTTGTGGCCCTTCTCGTGCAGGATGCCGATGTTGGTGGAGACGCCGCTGCCGTAAAGCTCGGCGCCCATGACGCCTTGCGGCAAGCGCTGGGCGACCTCGCCGGTCGTCAGTTCGCCGCCCTCGTGAGCAAGGGTCAAGTTGCCCTTGAGGCGAATGCGATAGGACCAGCCGGCTTTTTGACACCATCCAATCAACTGCGCCGTTCCATAGAAACGGTCGGCGGCCAGCATGATGGAAACGTCTTTCGGCAACCACGTGCGCACGCTGTCGAGCAGTTCCTTTTGAATGGAAAAGCCAATGTTCCCCTGCGTCGACCGCACGCGCCACGCCACGGGAACGGCGCGTTTGCGCAAGCGCGCCGACAGCATCAAGACTTCATTCGCGTCGTTGATGTGGCTTTGATCCATCTGCAAGACGACGGTCTGCCCGCGCGCCGCCAGACGCTCGAGCGCCGCAAGAGCATAAGGCTTGATCGTCGCGCCGGCGTCGATCGCCTCGTTCTTCAACTGCCGTTCGATGTATTGATAGCGATGATCCGCCGCTCCGATCTCACGCGGTAGCGCAGCCGCCAACTCCATCAGATTGGCGCTGCGCGTCTCCAGCATCACCCCGGCCAGCGTCGTCAGCGCTTCGCGCCGCGACTTGTGGTAATTGGGAAGCCGTTGCTTGAAATCTTCCTCGATCGCCGCGATCAGCGCCGAACGCTCGACCATCAGAGCCTCCAGAATCAATGGAGACTCCTTGAATCACAGCAGATTCCGCGCAATCAAGAAACATTGAGGGGTGGTAAGGTTCGCCACAGGATCGAATATTGCACGATCAGCGCAAGATAGATCAGCACGCCCAAAATGATTCCGGGGATTTTGGGCATGAGCCCAATGGCGAGTCCGACTGTCAGCGCGGCCACTCCCGAAGCAAAGAGAAGGCCGACAAAAGTCCAGTAATTTCCCGTCAGCGCATGAGCTTCCAGCGTCGAGCTCGCCCGCACGTCGCCGATGCGTACGCCCTCGAGCCACCACTTCCACTGCAATGCCTTAAACCGCGCATATATGAAGACGGTGGCGGCAAGAGTCGGCAGCATCAACAGGAGCCAGACCGCTTCCTTCGTTATTTCAGTGAGGACTGGACCCGCAAGGTAAGCGGTCCCGGTGAGTGCAGCCCCGACCCAAAGTCGCCAGCCCTGCTTGAAGAAATCATCACCGGTCGCGACGAAATCGCCGGGAAGATCGCCGTAATATGTATGGCGCATCTTGTAGCCTTCCAACCCGGCCTGCATCCATGGCAAGGCCAATCCGAGGGATATGACCGTTAAGAGTCCCCAGCCCATGGCGTTTAGCGCGTAGGCAAGGCCGGAGCCCTCCATGTGAAAGCGCAGCCCTCGCCAGGCCGTGCGGTGCAGGCGATAGCGCCGCGCCCGATAGATGGCGAACTGCCAGAACGCCAGAAAAAACACGCCGACCAGCAACGAAGCAAAAGACATCTCGCGTTCGGCTTCGACGCCGAGCAGGAAGGAGGCGAGATAGATCGGCGCCAGGATGGCGATGGCGAAAAAGAAGCCGATGAGCAGTTCGCGCGCCGTGCCGAGATAGGCGAAGGCGTCGCCGTCGAGAATTGTATGCGACCACAGATGCTGGCGGATTTTGGTCGCGAGCCAGAATCGGTAGAAGCCGAAGGTGACGACTTCGAGAAGCGCGCCCTTGCGCAGGATGTCGCGAAATTCATCGTCGCGGCCGGTGAAAACAATATCGCCCGTCTCCGGCGCGTCTTGCGCCGCGCTAATCGCCACATCGTTCATGAAAAGCCCCCTTGAATAGCAAGAATACTGCACCGCGGCATCGCGCCCGGCAAGCTGTCCGCCGCCGCGCCGACGCTATATTCAGGCCAGTAGATCGATCCATCCTCAGAAACCCCTAGGTAGGCGACATGTCTCATTGGCTCATTGTCGGTGCCAGCCGCGGCATTGGCGTGGAGGCTGCGCGTCAGCTTTCGGCGCGGGGCGATCGCGTAACCGCGAGCGTCCGCAGCGCCGCCGGTCTGGCGGCGTTGAAGGCCGCCGCGCCGCACGCGACCACGTTGCAGTTCGACGTTCGCGACGAGCGGGCGGTGCGCGCCGCTGCGGCGCGAATAACCGATCCGGTCGACGTGCTGATCGTCAACGCCGGCGCCTATGGGCCACAGCGCCAGTCCTCCACCGACATGGATTTCGAGGGCGCGCTCGATCTACTCTCCATCAACACGCTCGGTCCGCTGCGCGTCGTCCAGGCGTTTCTGCCGCTCGTCAAACGCGGCGCTCGGCCGCGCATCGTGTTGATGTCGAGCATACTTGGCTCGATGTCGCTCGACGGGACGTTCAACGTCGCCTACCGCGTTTCAAAAGTTGGGCTGAATAAGATCGCGCAATGTCTCGCCGCCGATCTGAAGGCGGAAGGCGTCATCGTCGTCGCGATGCATCCCGGCTGGGTGCGCACCGACATGGGCGGACCGGATGCGACGCTCGACGTGCGCGACAGCGTGGCGGGCGTAATCCGAGTCGCCGAGTCTCTGACGCTCGCCGACACGCGCCGCTATCTCGACTATCGCGGCGAAGACCTTCCCTGGTGAACAGGAGATTTTCGAACGCGCGGCTGACGCCGTCGCACTTGGGCGGCGGCGTCACTGTAGGGCATCAATCCTTGCTTACCGCGGCCAATGCACGCACTTCGTGTCTATCCATTTGAAGTTCGGCGGACAGATATTGGCCCGGTCGCGACTCGAAATCGTCGGCCTCCAGCCGATTCGGCGCACGGACGCGCTCTGCTCAGCAGCTTGTCCCACCGAAACTCCGGCCGACGCGAAGGAAGGCGTGAGAAGCGTTGCCGCAACGAAGGCGGCGGCGGCGGATTTCGAAAGCAATGTCATCTCGATATCTCCTCTGAAATTTCGTCTCGCCCGAAATGTTTCAAATCTCTTTCGCGAGACTGACAAATGATGAATGGAATGCGCCTGGTTTTCTGTGCGTTTTCGCACGTCGGAGAAAAACTTCGGCGCGCGTTCAGGGATCGTCTCTTGACGTTCGCTCCGACGATGCTGCGCGCGCGGCGGCGAGCGCTTCCCGCGCCTGCGCCTCGAGCGCATCGGCGGCGTCCTTCTGCAGTCTGCGCGGCGCCGGCACATCGATCGTCGCGACGACATGGGCGGGGCGCGTCGACAGCAGAAACAGCCTGTCTCCAAGCGCAAGCGCTTCGTGCAGATCGTGAGTCACGATCAGCGTCGTAATGCGACGCTCGTCGATGAGCCGCGCGATCATGTCGCGCAGCTCCCGTGCGAGGACGGCGTCGAGCGAAACAAGCGGCTCGTCGAGCAGCAGAAGGTCGGGTTTGACCGCCAGGGCGCGCGCCAGCGCCACGCGCCGGGCGAGGCCGAGCGATAGTTCGCGCGGAAAATGCGCCGCGTGGTCGGCGAGACCGAGTTCATCGAGAAGCGCGGCGATCTCGTCGTCGCGCGCATGCGGCGCGGCGATGCGAATGTTGTCGATGACGCTGCGCCAGGGCAGCAGTCGCGGCTCCTGGAAGACCATGCCGAGCCGGCCGTGCTCGGGCAGAGCGATCGTTCCGACGTAATCCGCGTCAAGGCCGGCGATGAGCCGCAGCAAGGTGGTCTTCCCGCAGCCGGAAGGGCCGACGACGGCGCCCGCCTTTCCTGCCGGCAGAGTCAGCCGCAGATCTTCGAGCGCGCGAAGCGGCCCGCCGCTTGCAGAATGACAATCCTTAGACGCGATCGAGACGTTGAGAGACGCCGCGCCGCCAGCGTGAGACGTGTCGTTCAAGAGGCTGCACCAGAAAGGTTTCGACGCCGAGCATCAGCGCGACGAAGGGAAGCGCGTAAGCCAGCAGCAGCTTCATGTCGAAGAGCTGAAAGGCCATGTTGATTTCGAATCCCACGCCGTTGGAGCGCCCCAACAGCTCCACGACAAGGACGATCTTCCAGACGAGCGACAGGCCGGAGCGCGTCGCCGCGGCAAGATAGGGCGCGAGCTGCGGCAGGACGAGATGCCTGAAACGCGTGGCGGGAGAAAAGCGAAACACATGCGCCATGTCCTCAAGATGAGGATCGAGCGCGCGCGCGCCCTCGCGCACGACGACAATGGCGTTCGGCAGCTTGTTGAGCGCGACGGCGCCGATCGCGGCGACCTCGGTGAGGCCTGCCCAGACATAAGCGAGCACGATGACGACCAGCGCCGGCAGATTGAGCAGGGCGACGAGCCACGGGTCGAGCAGCCGGTCCGCGAGTCTGTTGCGGCCCATAAGATAGCCGATCGCCGTCCCGAAGTTCATGGCGAGCGCGAAGGCGGCGACGACGCGCGCAAGCGTGATCGCGAGATTGGCAAAGAGGGCCCCGGAGACCGCCTCTTCATAGATTTTCTCGAAGACGGCGGCGGGTCCGGGGAAGCGATGCGGATCGGACAGCCACGCCGCGATCTGCCAAAGCAGGAGCAGAGCGGCGAGCGAGGCGAAACGGATCAATGCGGCGTGCCCTTGGCGTCCTTGTAAAAGGTTCCGGGATCGAGCGTCTTGGCAGGGCCGACCAGCTTTTCGCCGCCGAGCGCGGCGAGCGCGCCATAGAGCGTGCGGGCGTCGGCTTCTTCCTGTGCGATCGGGCGCTTCGGCAAGCCGGCGACATAGCGCTTGCGGTAGACATCGAGTGTTCGCGCGTCCTTGCCGGCGAGGCGCTGCGTCTTGACCACATCCCAGGCCCGATCGGAGGTGGCGATCAGCTCTTTCGCCTTCTTCGTCATTGTGAAGAAGCGCGCGAGCGCGTCTTCGTCTTTCGCCGCGAAGCCTTCGTCGAAAACATAGCCCGTGACGACGACGTCGCTCTTGGCGCCGAGGGCCTTCTCGACCTCCGTGAGTTCGATGGCGCGCGCAAAGCCTTGCGCTTCGAGATCGGCGGCGAAATTCCAGAATTCGAGCGCGGCGTCGATCTCGCCCTGCAGCGCCTTCTCGGCGATGAGCGGCGGCGCGCCGTAGAGCACGGTGGCGGTCTTGTCGAGATCAACGCCCTCTTTGAGCGCATGGGCTTTGAGCATCAGCCAGCTCTTGTCGAGCGGCCCGCCCGCGACGCCAAGCTTCTTGCCCGCGAGATCCTTGACGCTCCTGATCGCGGGGTTCTTCGTCATCACCGCGCCGATCGCCGACGAGTGCGGGTAGAAGGTCAGCTTTTGACCTTGAGCGCGCTGTCGCGCGACCCATAGCCAGTCGGAGATGATGATGTCGGCGCCGCCGCCCTGAATGGCGATCTTGCCGGCGTCGGTCGAGGCGAGTTCAGTGGCCTCGATGTCGAGCTTCGCTTCCTTGTCGAGGTTGAACGCCTTGACGACGGCGAGCTCCCAGCCCAGCGTGCCGGTCTTTTGCAGCGCGATGCGCAGTTTTTCCGCCTGCGCCGGCGCCGCGAAAAGGGCGACGCTGGCGAGACAGGCGGCGAGCGTGACGAAGAAGCGTGGCATTTCTTCCCTTGGATTTTGCCTGAATGTCTTACCGCAGGATCGATGTGGCGTCGATGCGGGAAGCCTATCGCTGAAGGCTGGCGCAGACTCTCTTCGTCATGCTCGCGCGGGTCGCGGCATCCACGCGGCGTCGCTCCGCGCTTTGCAGCACGCGAGGGGCATCGAAAGGCTTGCCGTCAAGTGGAGGATGACGCGGCGCTCTTCGCCATGAGCGCCGTTTCGTAATAGTCGGCGAGCTGCGAGAGCAGGGCGGCGCAATCGCCCTCGTAGCTCGAGCCGTGCATGACGGCGAGGCGGCGCGGCTGCAGCGCCGCGAGCATGCGAATGGTCGGGCCTGTCGCAGGCGTCAGTGAAGTCGCCTGAAAGGCGTTTTCCGCCGTAATCGCCGCTTCGAGCAGGCTTTCGCCCGTGATCGGCGGCCCCTGGCCGATTTGCGTGAGGAGATCGCCGCAGAACAGCGTGCGAGTCGTCTCCTCGTAGATCAGCCCCGATTCCCATGCATGCGGCACATGCGGCGTATCGATGTAGCGCACGCGCCTGCCGCCGATATCCAGAACCTCGCCATTGGCGAGGGCGCGCGGCGGCCGGTCGGCGAGATCATTGAGCGACACCATGCACGCCGTTTGGCCATGGACCACTTGCGCCTTTGGCGCCGCGGCGAGCCAAAGGTTCATCGCGCCGCATTCATCAGCTTCGACATGGCCGAAGGAAATCCAGCGTAGCCGCTCGATCGCCATGATCGCGCCCAAGGCTTTGGACACGAGCGGAAACAGCGAACGCGGCCCGCAATGGAAGAGCAGCGGCGCGTCGGCGTCGATGAGGAACTGGTTGAAGGTGAAACCGGCCGGCGCCGCGACCTCCGGCACGAAGGTCGATAAGCGGTAGATGCGCTCGGCGATTTCATCGACCTTCGTTTCCATCTTCAACCTCAGGCTCAATTCAGTCGCCGCGTATCGTTTGCCGCGATTCCTATCTGCGTTCATCGTCCGTGGCGTCCCAGCGGCGCCACAGATAGAGAAGCAGGAGCAGCCAGAAGGCGACGAAGCCGTCGGAGAAGATCGTCAAGAAATTGTACGGCGCGTAATCGCCGGCGCGAATCGTTTGCATGACGTGGCCATAAGTCGCCCCCAGCATGAACAGCGACCATCCAAGCCCGGTCGCGAGCCGGAACGCGCCGCGAATCCAGATGCAGAGAAAGCCGAGAACGCCCCAGGCGCCGTCGTGAACGCCGACCTCGAACTGGAACGGGCTGCCCGGAGGCCAGCCGATCATCCGCGCCGTTTGATCGGGGAAGAACACATGCGGGATGAAGCCGAGCGGCAGACCGATGACGCCGACGTCGAGAACCAGCGCGTAAAGCAGCAGCAGGCGAATGACGCGAACGCGGGTTATCGGCGCCTTGCTGAGCGCCAGATGCGCCAGCGGTAGCAGCACGCTCAAAAGCGGGACGACCAAGGCGATCATGGCGCGCCCTGAATCGCGTCCGCCGCGGCGGCGGCGGCGACGCTGCGAGCGCTCGGCTTCAGCGCCTTGATCTGAGACTCTTCACACATGGCGCTCAATGCCGGGAGACCGCCATAAAGCTTCTCCGCGTCGCCATAGCCGATCGCGCCGAAGCGATAGATCAGCTGGCGCACCAGGCTGGGCTTCAGGAAATAGCCGGAGTGCACGTCGGCCTCGCCTTTGACATAGATCCAAAGCAGGCGGAGATGTCCGAGCCAGGACAGGTTCGGCGCCGTCCCCCGGGCCGCGTCCGTCACGACGCCGCGCCCGTCGGCGTCGATGCTGTCGGTGCAATCGAAATAGGTCAGCCTCTGCGCGAAGGATTCCTCCGGCTGCACGGCGCCCAGTTCCTCGTAAAGTTCGTGAAGCGTTCGGGAGCCGACGCGCAGATTGCCGAGCGTCAGCTCTTCGGAAAGCCCCCATGCGGTCAGCACGCCGACATTGCCGAGCCTGTAGCCGAAGCTGCGGCTCTTCGTCGGCAGCGAAAAGAAGTTCGCCGTCGTCGAAATGTTGCGCAGAACTTCATCGCCTTCGTTGGAAAAAAGATGCGCCTCCTGAAAGCGGATCAATGACGAATGCAGCGCATTGCTGCGGCCGGACAGCAGCACCTCAGCCGGAATGTCGGGCGAGACGAGCACGAGGCGGCGCAGGAGAAAATTCTTGCCGATCTTTGATCTGAGCTCCCGGCGCCTGCGCTCCTCTTCGCTGCCCGCGGCTTCCACGCTACGCATGGCGGCGATTGCGAGCGGGGAGAACACGTCGGACAGAATGCGCACGGCGTTGGTGACGACGAAGCCGCCCATGCTGTGACCGATAAAGGAAAGGTCGACCCTACCGATCAGATCGTCGGGGTCAGCGTTCGGACGTTTGGGAAGCCTGTCGTCGATATCGCGAATGAGATTGACGAGGTCTGGCACGCCGTAATTCGTCGCGCGAAAGCCGTCGCGAAAATAGACGATGAGCCGCAAGCCGAAAAGGGTGAGGGGAATGACGGCCATCGCCGCCGTCACAGCGGTCACCGCGACGCGCGCGAGCTTCCACCAGTCGCAGATCTCAAAATAGAAGTTCACGAGATATACGGCGGCGAGCGAGACGAAGAGAATGCCGAGGAGGAACAATGGCGCAGCGTTCAGTCCGCTCCGCCAGGGCGTTCCCATGGCTTCCGACGGCCAGCGGTAGCCCACGCAGACGAGACCGCGGTTTTCCAGCGCGTCATCGTCGTTTAGCGCAATGAACGACTCCCTGAATGTGTCGAGAACTTTCTTGCGCGGCGTATTGAAGCCGTGCACGGTGATCAAGAGCTTGGGGTTTTTCTGCTTCGCCAGAGTCTCGACGATTGTGTCTAGATTCGAAACCTTGCAGTTCTCCGGCGTCGGCAGAACGCATTCCTTGTCGTCGATATTGTCGGGCGCTGTGCTTTCGACGAAGAAAGCGGGCGTTAAGGTTTCGCCGGCCGGCGGCGCGACGTCGACCTGATACACCCCCAATTCCTGAACATGCGCCATGGATTGCCCCGAATTTTTTGATTGAGCGATAAATCCCAGGTCAGTAATTGTCGGGCCGAAGGATGCCCCAGCGTCGCGCGTGCGACAAGGCAAGGCGTCCTCCGCCTGATTTGTGAACTCCCTATGTCGGCCAGGCGAAGACGCCTGCGCCGGACCGGCCCACTCGATCCCGAATCGCGCTAATATCGCCCCATGGCTTCAAAACCTGACCTTTTCGGCGGTGCGCCGCGCAAGGCGCCCGTAGCGAAACCCGCCGCAAAGCGGGCTCCTGCCGAATATTCGGCAGCCTCGATCGAAGTGCTGGAGGGTCTCGAGCCGGTCCGGCGCCGCCCGGGCATGTATATCGGCGGCACCGACGAAGCGGCGATGCATCACCTCTTCGCCGAGGTGCTGGACAACGCCATGGACGAGGCGGTTGCGGGCCACGCCACCTTCATCGAAGTGAACCTGGAGCCCGACGGCTGGCTGACGGTCGTGGACAATGGCCGCGGCATTCCCGTCGATCCGCACCCGAAGTTCCCCAAGAAATCGGCGCTGGAAGTGGTGATGACCACGCTGCACGCGGGCGGCAAGTTCGACAGCGGCGCCTATCAGACCTCGGGCGGCCTGCACGGCGTCGGAGTTTCGGTCGTCAATGCGCTGTCCGAGAAGCTCGACGTCGAAGTCGCGATTGGCGGCGAGCTCTACCGGCAGGAGTTTTCGCGCGGAGAACCGCTCGGCAAGCTCAAATCGGTCGGTCGAATCGCCAATCGGCGCGGCACCAAGGTGCGCTTCAAGCCCGACGCGCAGATTTTCGGCGTAAGCGCGCATTGGAAGCCGGCGCGGCTCTTCCGCATGTCGCGCTCCAAGGCCTATCTCTTTGGCGGCGTCGAGATCCGCTGGCGCTGCGATCCGTCGCTGATCGAGCCCGGCGCCGACACGCCGCATGAGGCGGTGCTGCGCTTTCCCGGCGGCCTGAAGGATTATCTGGCGCGCGAGATTCATGGCCACGAACTCGTCACTGACCAGCCCTTCGTCGGCAAGATCACGCGCGAAGGCGGCCATGGCTCGCTCGAATGGGCGGTCTCCTGGCTCGCCGAGGACGACGGCTTCATTCACTCCTATTGCAACACCATTCCGACGCCGGACGGCGGCACGCATGAGGCGGGGTTTCGCGCCGCGCTGTTGAAGGCGCTGAAGGATCACGCCGAGCGCGTCGGGCAGGCGAAGCGCGCCAAGGACGTCGCCGCCGACGATCTCATGGGACAGTCGGCGGCCATGATCTCGGTCTTCATTCGCGAGCCGGAATTCCAAGGCCAGAACAAGAGCCGGCTGATGAGCGTCGAGGCGGCGCGCATCGTCGAGGGCGCGGTGCGCGACGCCTTCGACCATTGGCTTGCCGGTGCGCCGTCGCAGGCCAACAAGCTCCTGGACTTCGCCGTCGAGCGCGCGGAGGAGCGTCTCCGCCGGCGCGCGGAGAAGGACATCGCCCGCAAGACCGCGACCCGCAAGCTGCGGCTGCCCGGCAAGCTCGTCGACTGCACGAACAATTCGGCTCAAGGGTCGGAACTGTTCATCGTCGAAGGCGATTCCGCCGGCGGCTCAGCGAAGGAGGCGCGCAACCGCGCGACGCAAGCCATCCTGCCGCTGCGCGGAAAGATTCTGAACGTCGCCTCGGCGACGAAGGACAAGCTCCTCGCCAACCAGCAGCTCGCCGATCTCACGCAGGCGCTCGGCTGCGGATTGGGCGCGCATTACCGCGACGAGGATCTGCGCTACGAGAAAGTGATCGTGATGACCGACGCCGACGTCGACGGCGCGCATATCGCGTCGCTGCTCATCACCTTCTTCTATCGGCAGATGCCGCGGCTCATCGAGAACGGCCATCTCTATCTCGCGCAGCCGCCGCTCTATAAACTCACGCAGGGCGCGAAGACCGTTTACGCGCGCGACAATGAACACCGCGAAGAACTGATCGCCAAGGAACTGACCGGCAAGGGAAAAATCGAGACCAGCCGCTTCAAGGGGCTTGGCGAGATGAGCGCGGCTCAGCTCAAGGAGACGACGATGGACCCGAGCAAGCGCACGCTGCTCAAGGTGATCGTCGAGCCGGAAGATCGCGAGGAGACAGCGGACTGCGTCGAGCGCTTGATGGGAAACAAGCCGGAAGCGCGCTTCGCATTCATTCAGGAGCGCGCCGCTTTCGCGACGGAGCTGGTCGATATCTAAGCCCGCGACCGGGTGAAGGACTATTTCCTCGCCCTCATTTTGAGGAGACGCCTCTATGAGGCCTCCTTCGGATGAGGAAGCCCTTTAGCCCCTCGCGCCCGGACGCGTCTGGGAGTATGCTGCCGGCCTTTCGACACACGATAGGCGCCGAATGACCGACACGGAAATTCGCCCAGAAACCGACGACGTGCGCCAGGCGCGTTCCTTCTGCGACGAGCAGGCCTTCGCCCTGGAGCGTATGCAGCTCGCGCTCGACGCCGGGCGCACCGGCATCTGGGATTGGAATCTCATTACCGGCGAGGTGCATATAGACGAGCGCGTGCGCCGTCTGTGGGGGCTCCCCGAGGGCGTGCCGGCCAGCTTCGAGATTTTCCGCAGCGCGCTGCATCCGCAGGACAAAAAGCGCACGAAGGAGGCCGTGGGGGTCGCGCTCGATCCCACGCACGAAGGCGATTACGAGATCGAATATCGGGTCATCGGCCAGACCGACCGCATCGAACGCTGGGTCTCGGTGCGCGGGCGCACCTTTTTCGAGGAGGGGCGGGCGGTGCGCATTCTCGGCACCGCGCGCGACATAACCCCGCGCAAGCAGCGCGAACAGCATGTGCGCGTGCTGCTGCGCGAACTCGTGCATCGCTCGAAAAATCTGCTCGCGGTGGTGCAGGCGATGTCGCGGCAGACGGCGGCCGGTTCGCCGTCGCTTGAAGAATATCAGCGCAAATTCGCCGCGCGGCTGCAGGCGCTGTCGATGGCGCATGATCTGCTCGTCTCGCAGGACTGGCGCGGCGCGTCGATGCGCGAATTGGTGCGCGCGCAGCTCGCCTATTGCATGGACGTGCCGCAGATCGACTTCTCGACCCGCGCCAAGATCGATGGCCCGAAGATCATGCTGAAGCCGGAGGCCGCGCAGAATATCGGCCTCGCGCTGCACGAGCTGGTGACCAATGCGCTGAGCTACGGCGCGCTGTCGCGTCCGGACGGCGCCGTGTCGCTGACGTGGCGCTTCGAGGACGGCAGGCTCAACATCGAATGGCGCGAGAGCGGCGGTCCGGCGGTGGCAATGCCGCCGCGCGAAGGCTTCGGCCATAAGGTCGTGAAGCGCCTCGTCGCGCAGGCGCTCGACGGAACGGCGACGCTGAATTTCCCGCCCGACGGGCTGATCTGGACTCTGTCGATCCCGGCGAGCTACGCGACGGTCAGGGAAGCATAGGGCCGATCGGCGGCGGGTCCGCCAACTCAGCCCAGGAGATCGATCAGCGGGCCGATCAGCGGCGCGTCGGCGGGCGGCATTGGATAGTTGCGCAGATCGCGGGCGCGCGCCCATTTCACCGCCTGTCCTTCCGTCGGCGTGATGAAGCCCTCCCACTTTCGGCAGACGTAAAGCGGCATCAGAAGATGGAAGTCGTCGTAGGCGTGGCTCGCGAACGTCAGCGGCGCGAGACAGGGCGCGCAGATGCGCACGCCGAGCTCCTCTTCGAGTTCGCGCGCGAGGGCGTCCTCGGGACGTTCGCCGAGATGGAGCTTGCCGCCGGGAAATTCCCAAAGGCCGGCGAGTTGCTTGCCTTCGGGACGCTGCGCGATGAGCACGCGATTGTCGGCGTCGACGAGCGCCGCCGCCACGACGAGCAGAATGTTCACGGGCGCGCTCAATTGCCGGAGAGAACGACTTTCACGGGGCCGTTTTCCTTGCCGGTGAGCGTCACTTCCTCATACATGGCGCCGCCTTCGGGCTTGGGTGAGTCCTTGGGCTGCCAGACGAGTTGCGTGGTGAGATAATAATGTCCCGGCGCGACGTTCTCGAATGTGAACCGCCCGTTCGATTCCGTCGTCGTCGTGCGGGTCAGCGAGGCGTATTGCGAATCCGGCTCGACTTTGGGGATTGAGCCGGCGGGCAGGAATTTCACCGAGCCGTAGAAATTCTTGATGCGCGACTGCGCGTAAGTCGTGGCGGGGATGAGCCTCACGGTTTGGCCGGCGGCGTAACGCACGTTCGACTGCGCTGAGCCGTCGCGCAGAAACGCCTCGCCCGTGATGACGCCCTTGCCTGGCGCCCTGATGTAGTTCGCCTGCGACGGATCGAAGCCGACGCCGGGCGCCGGGCCGCGCGCGGTGTTGCAAGCCGCAAGCGCGACGAGGGGCGGCGCGACGATGAGAAGCTGCACGCAACGCATGGCAAGAACGCTCCACGAGAACGCAGTTCGCGAACCTTGGCCGCCGCACGCGCGCTGATCACGCCGGCGCGGCGGTCTCGGCGGCGATCAGGCAATCTAGCACGTCATGCATCGTCCTGACGACTGCGACGCACAGCGCCCGCTCGGCCGCCGTGGCCGGCGCGAGGTCGGGAACCATGATCGTCATCGCGCCCGACGCCGCCGCGGACCGGACGCCTGCGGGCGAGTCCTCCAGCGCGAGACAATGTCTGGACGCCATATCCAGCTGCTCGGCGGCTTTCAGAAACGTCTCCGGCGCCGGCTTGGCTTCCTTCACCATGTCGGCCGTTATTTGCACCGCGAAATAGTTCAGCAGGCCAGCGCGCTCGAGATGGCGTCTTGTGATCTCGCCGCGAGTCGACGTCGCGACCGCCATCGGCATAGCGCGCGATTGCAGATACGCCAGAAGTTCGCGCACGCCTGGCTTGACCGGAACGCCGTCCCGGGTGAGCGCCGCGAAGCGCGCATCGAACAGCGGATCGAAATGCGCCCGCGCGAAACGCTCGCCAAAGCGGCGCTCCATCAGCGCGTAGCAGTTCGACCAGGGCGTTCCGAGCATCTGCAGAAAGAAGCCCTCGTCGGCTTGCAGCTGCATCGCGGAACACGCCTCGCTGATCGCCCGCAGATAGAACCGCTCCGTGTCGAGAAGCGTGCCGTCCATGTCGAAGATTGCGGCGCGCACCGCATTGGGGAGGATCATGCGGCGGATCAGCTGCGGTAATCGCCGTTGATGGCGACATATTCCTTGGTGAGGTCGCAGGTCCACACTGTCGCCGCGCCTTTGCCGATTCCAAGGTCGACATTGATGACGATCTCGTCGCGCTTCATGATCTGCGAAACCTCCGCTTCGTCATAGTCGGGATCGCGCAGTCCTTTATGGGCGACGCGCACGCCGCCGAACCAGATCGCAAGTCTGTCGCGGTCGGCCTTCTCGCCGGCCTTGCCGACGGCCATGACGATGCGGCCCCAATTGGCGTCTTCGCCGGCGATCGCGGTCTTGACGAGCGGCGAATTGGCGATCGAGAAGGCGACGCGCTTCGCCGCCTTGGCGCTGTCGGCGCCCGTCACCGTCACCTCGACAAATTTGCGCGCGCCTTCGCCGTCCTTCACCACCTGATGCGCGAGGTCGCGCAGCACGGCGTCGAGCGCGCGCTTGAATTCGATGAGCCGCTTGTCGCCGGGCTTTTCGATTTTCGGCGCGCCGCGTTTCTTCGCTTCGCCTGTCGCAAAGAGCAGCAGCGTGTCGGAGGTCGACGTGTCGCCGTCGACCGTGATCGCGTTGAAGCTGCCCTTGACGCCGCTTTCGAGCATCGCCTGCAGCGCCTCGGCGCCGATGGCGGCGTCGGTGAAGACGAAGGCGAGCATCGTCGCCATATCGGGCGCGATCATGCCCGCGCCCTTGGCGAAGCCGCTGATCGTCACTTCGACCCCGCCGATCGTCGCCTTGCGCGTCGAAAGCTTCGGATAGGTGTCGGTGGTCATGATGGCGCGCGCGGCGTCGAGCCAGCCGTCGGGCCGCGCCTCTTCCGCGAGCTTCTCCAGCAGCCCGTCGAATTTATGCGCGTCGAGCGGTTCGCCGATGACGCCCGTGGACGCGAGAAAAATCTGCCGCTCCGGCGCGCCCGTCGCGGCCGCGGCGAGCTTCGCCGAGAATTTGACCGCCTGCGCCCCGGTCTTGCCGGTGAAGGCGTTGGCGTTGCCGGAATTGACGAGCAGCGCCCGGGCCTTGCCGCCCTTGAGCCTCTCACGGCACCAGTCGACCGGCGCGGAGGGACATTTGGATTTCGTGAAGACGCCAGCGACGGTCGTTCCGGCGTCGAGCAGGGCAAGCATCACGTCGGTGCGTCCGGCATAGCGCACCCCCGCCGCGCCGACGGCGAAGCGCACGCCCTCGAGCGGCGGGATTTCTGGCGCGGATGTCGGCGCGAGCGGCGATAGGGGAGCGTCGTGAGCCATTTTCAGCCTGAGAATTGGAGTTGACCTGCGGGGTTTGGACCCTGCGCGAGTCGCGCGTCAAGGCTGTGACTGGCGGCGGACCAGCCCATCTACCTCGCGCATCGAGGACTCATGTCGCACCGGATTGCGCGTAGGAGGCAAATGGGGCTGGCCGCGCTGCTGCCCGGCCAGCCCCATTCTTGATCTGCTGTCCTCTCCGTCCAAGTCGGCTCGCCCTCGACGAGGGTGAGGCCTGGACGCTTACTTCTTCTTTTTCTCGTCCGCCTTCTTTGGCGGCTCGGCCGTCTTCGGCGCCTCGGCCGGCTGGTCCGAGCGCTCGATCTTGGCGCCTTCGCGCAGCTTCATGACGAGTTCGCTCTGCGCCTTCTGCACGACATAGCGCGCGACCTGATCCTTCACCTGGTCGAGCGGCGGGAAGACTTTCGGGCGCTTCTCGTCGAGCTTGATGATGTGCCAGCCGAACTGCGTCTTGACGGGATCAGAGACCTGGCCCGGCTCCATCTTCGCCGCAGCGTCGCCGAATTCGGGCACCATGCGGTCCTTGGTGAACCAGCCGAGATCGCCGCCCTTGGCGCCCGGGTCCTTGGAGAGCTCAGTCGCGACCTTGCCGAAATCCTCGCCCGCCTTGACGCGCTTTAGCGCGGCTTTCGCCTCGTCCTCGGTCGGCACGAGAATGTGGTGCGCGTGATATTCAGTCTCGGGCTTCTGGTTCTTCGCCGCCTCATCATAGGTCTGCTTGATCGCCGCTTCGGTCGCCGCGTTCTGGGCGACGTCGCCGAGCAGCGTCTCCATCAGCGCCTTGTCGCGGAGATAGGCGAGCTTCTTGGCGAACTCCGGCGTTTCGGCGAGCTTGTCGGCCTGCGCCTTCTGCACGACGAGCTGCTCATCGATGAGGAAGTCGAGCACATAGGACTCGCGCGCCTTTCCTTCGAGCTGGCGCGGAATGCCGGCGCCGAGATCATCCATCGCGAGCTTAAGATCCTCGTCGGTGATCTCCACGCCATTAACCTTGGCGAGAACTTTCGCCTCAGCCGACGTCACGCCGGCGGCGCCCATCGCCAGCAGGGCGGCGAGCGCGGTCGCTCCAAGCGCGGCGCGGGCGAGTGTACGCGCATTCTTGCGGGCGTGAGACATGATGTGCTCCAGAAAATGGGCCAGGCGGCCCTGAACAAAAGCGGCCGTCGGCCGGCGGGAAAGCTCCTGCGCGAGGAATCCGGCGTATCTATGCCCGAGCGGCCGGTTCTGCAACTCCAGTCACGCGGAAACCGGGCGCTCGGCCACCTCGCCGACGACGCTCGTGAATATTTCTCGGGTTCGCTTCTGCGTGTCGGCGAGCAGCGCTTCGAGATTGGAGAGATCCGGCGCGTCGCCGATCCGCAGCAGAAGGTCCGTCAGTCCGCGCGGCGCGTCCGCCGGACGGAAGGCGTCATCGACGGCGAGCCGCAGCAGTTGCGTCAGGCCCTGATAGAGCCGCGAGGCGTCGGTCAACGCCTCCGCCGCGCCGGGGCCAAGAAAGCCGGCGTCCTTCAGATGGCCAAGGGCGACGGCGGTGGTGGTGGAAAAGAGCTGAGGCCGCTGCACGCCGTGGAGCAGCATCAGATATTGCGCGATGAATTCGATATCGATCAGGCCGCCCGCGACCTGCTTGACCTCCCAGGGGCTCGTCGAGCCTTTTTCCTTTTCGATCCGCCGGCGCATGGACAAAACGTCGTCCTTCAATTTCCGCGCGTCGCGAGGGCTCGTCAGCGCATGGCGGATCGCCGCTTCGACGCGGGTCGCGAACGCCTCGGCGCCCGCCACCACGCGGGCGCGAGTCAAGGCCATCTGCTCCCAGGTCCAGGCTTCATTGGCCTGATAATCCGAGAAAGCGGCGAGGCTCACTGCGAGCGGCCCGCTGTTGCCGGAAGGGCGCAAGCGAAAATCGACTTCATAGAGCAGCCCTTCGGCGGTCGGAGCGGAAAGGGCGCTGATCAGCCGCTGGGTGAGGCGGGCGTAATATTGCTGCGTTGAAATCGGCCGTTCGCCGCCTTTCGACTCCGCCATGGGATCGGCGTCGTAAAGCAGCATCAGATCGAGGTCGGACGCCGCAGTCATCTCGCGTCCGCCGAGCTTGCCCATGGCGACGACCGCGGCGGCGCCGCCCTCGATCGTTCCATGCGTGCGGGCGAACTCCTCGCAGACCCGCGCGAAGAGCCGGGCGATGACCGTCTCGGCGAGGCGCGTATAGGCGAGGCCGGCTTCCGCCACGGACACCGAGCCGGTCAGGATGCGCACGCCGATGAGGAATTTCTGCTCTTGTCCGAAGATGCGCGCGCGATCGAGCGCGTCTTCATAGGAGCGCGCTTCGGCGAATTGCGTAGCGAGCCGCTCCTCCAATTCGCTTTGCGTCGGCACCGTCTCGAAAAAGGCCGGCTCCATGAGCGCGTCGAGCACGCGCGGGCGCCGGGAGATCGTTTCGGCGAGTTTGGGCGCGGCGCCGGTAATGGCCGCGAGAAGTTTGAGAAGCCGCGGCTGCGAAACGAGCAGCGAGAAGAGCTGCACGCCCGCCGGCAGTTTCGAGATGAGACTGTCGAAAGCGAGAAAGGCGGCGTCGGCGTTCTCCGTCGCGGCGATCGCTTCGAGCAGGATGGGCGTCAGTTCCGTCAACCGTTCGCGCGCGACGGTCGAACGCGTCGCCGCGTAGCGGCCGAAATGCCAGCCGCGAATGGTCGCTGTCACTGTCTTCGGATTCGCAAAGCCCATATTCGCGAGCGTCTCGATCGTGCCCGGATCGTCGTCGTCGCCGGTGAAGACGAGATTGCCGGCTGACGAGGTGAGCTGCGGCGCGCTTTCAAAGAGCTTTGCATAGTGGCTTTGCACCACATCGAGCCGTTTCAGCAGCGCCTCGGCAAAATCGGCGTAACCCGAAAAGCCCATCATGCGGCCGATCACCGCGACGCCGTCTTCTGTCTCGGGCAGCGTATGTTTCTGCTCGTCGGCGACCATTTGAATCCGGTGCTCGACGTCGCGCAGAAACAGATAGGCTTCGCGCAGATCGTCGCGCGCCTGCGGCGCCACCCAGCCGCTTTCGACGAGCTGGTCGAGCATCGCGAGCGTCTCGCGCCCGCGCAGGCGCCGATCGCGGCCGCCGGTGATGAGCTGCTGCGTCTGCACGAAGAACTCGATCTCGCGAATGCCGCCGCGGCCGAGTTTGATGTTGTGGCCGACGACGGCGATCTTGCCGTGGCCCTTATGCGCGTGGATCTGCCGCTTGATCGAATGCACGTCGGCGATGGCGGCGAAGTCGAAATATTTGCGCCAGATGAAGGGCGCGAGCTCCTGCAGGAATTGTTCGCCGGCGAATATGTCGCCGGCGACCGGCCGCGCCTTGATAAAGGCGGCGCGTTCCCAGTTTTGGCCCATGCTTTCGTAATAGCTCAGCGCCGCTTCGAGCGGGATGGCGATCGGCGTCGCGCCAGGATCCGGCCGCAGCCGCAGATCGGTGCGAAACACATAACCGTCGGCGGTGCGCTCGCTCATGATTTTGACGATTCGCTTCGTCAGCCTGACGAAGAAATCGACGTCCTCTGAGGGGTCGGCGAGGCGCGCGCGCGAGCGGTCGAAGAAGACGATGAGGTCGATGTCGGAAGAGTAGTTCAGCTCGAACGCGCCGCCCTTGCCCATGCCGAGAAAAATCCATCCCGATCCGCGTTCCGGATCGCGCTGATCGGCGAGTTCGATTTTTCCGGCAAGCGCGGCGGCGCGCAGCGTGAAGCGAATGGCGGCGGAAAGCGTCGCGTCGGCGATTCGCGTGAGCGCCCGCGTCGCCTCCGGCATATCCCAGACTTTGGAAAGGTCGGCGAGCGCGATGACGAGCGCGGCTTCCTGCTTCGTGAGGCGCAACAGGCGCATCAGCTCGGCTTCGTCGTCAGTCGCGACGTTCTGCGTTTCTTCGATGAGCGCTTCGATGCGCTGCGCCGGATCGCTGTCGAGCGCTCTTGCGAGCCGCGCCGGATCGCGCGCCGCAAGATCGGTGAGATAAGGCGAAGCGCCGAGGACGCCGAGGAGCAGTTGGCGCGCTTTTGGCCGTTCGCGCAGAAGCGCCGCGAGCGCGCCATCGGCCGCGTCGTCGTTTTCCAGAACGCGGGCGAGCGCTTCCTCGGCCTTCCCGGCGTCGAGAGGCGCGATGAAGACCTTGGCGCGGTCGATGAGCGAATGTCCCGTCTGCGTCAAAATCTTTTCCCGGCTTGGCGTCGATGCGGCGCTGGCCCTTCGGTATAATCCTCGGCGTCGCGCAAATCAGCCCCATCGGCCCGCTGGCCCGGGAGAACTGATTTTCCAAGAGAGCTGCGGGGAGGGTCATGTCGCAGGAGGATGTCGCGCAGCTGCTTGCCCGCATTGCCGGGGCTTTGGAGCGTCTGGCGCCGCCGCAGCCTGAGCCGCCGGACTTTTCGGCCGCCGAGGCGTTCGTCTGGCGCGCCGCAGGCGACGCGTTTCATGCGGTCGCCCGCGTCAATCGCGTCGATCTCGCGCTGCTCAAGGGCGTCGACCGCCAGCGCGACATGCTCTTCGCCAATACGAGCCGTTTCGCGCAGGGGCTGCCCGCCAATAATGCGCTGCTCTGGGGCGCGCGCGGCATGGGCAAATCCTCGCTGGTGAAATCGGTCCATGGCGCGCTGGCCGAGCACGGCCTGAAGCTCGTCGAGATTCATCGCGAGGACATCGAGGCGCTGCCTGCGCTGCTTGGCGCGCTGGCGCAGGCGCCGTTCCGCTTCATCGTCTTCTGCGACGACCTGTCCTTCGACGGTTCGGAGACGAGCTACAAGGCGCTCAAGACCGCTCTCGAAGGCGGCGTCGAAGGACGGCCGGACAATGTCCTGTTCTACGCCACGTCGAACCGGCGGCATCTGCTGCCCCGCGACATGGTGGAGAATGAAAGCGCCACAGCGATTCATCCCGGCGAGGTGATCGAGGAGAAAATCTCCCTCTCGGACCGTTTCGGGCTTTGGATCGGCTTTCATAATTGCAGCCAGGACGACTATCTGGCGATGGTCTTCGGCTACGCCGATCATTTCGGCCTCGATGCGCCGCCGGCGACGATCCGCGCCGAGGCGCTGGAATGGTCGATCACACGCGGCGGCCGTTCCGGCCGCGTCGCCTGGCAATTTGTGCAGGACCTCGCGGGACGACTGGGGAAACGTTTGTCATAGGCCCTTGGGCGTTTACGCGTCCGCTCCCAACCGCGCCGGTTTATTTTTCGCGCGCGCTATCTTTCGCTCTGCTTAAGGCCTAGCCTGAGCTGGGGCATGAAAGGGGGGCTGCATGAACTTCAAACGCATCACGCTGATCACGACCACGATGGTCCTGTGGGTGGTTTCTCTATCTGGAAGCGCACTCGCGTTCTGTGGCGTGCTGCAGGCTTCGGCCAGCGGCTATTCCAGAGAGGAAGCGCTCACAAAGGCCAACAACAAGGGACTTGTGGAGGTTCGACGGCTCGAGGCCAATTACGGGCGCGGCGGCATTCACTACCGGCCCGCGACCTCTTCGTGCCGCGAAGGCGGGAGGGTGACCTGCTTCATCTCTCAGAACTTCTGCGTCGACGGCGGCCAGCGCGCGCGGCCGGCGCGCGGGGAGGAAGGCCATTCGATGCATGGCTGCCCGCCGGGCACGCGGCCCATTCCGGAAACGGACAATTGCGCGCCGGTGCGCAAACGGGTTGGCGAATTCGAGAGCCAGCCGTGGAAAAAGCCGGGCTGCCGGACCTGGAAACAGAGTTGCGACAGGGGCGACGGGCGGGCCTGCGCCAGATATGAGTCGACCTGCCAGGTCAATTGACCCGCGAGCGCGCCGCGAGGCGCCCGGCTGAGCGGGCGCCTCGGGCCGTCTTCGGGCTGATTAGTATGGCCGCTCCGGCATGCATTCCGCTGTCACGCATCGCGCTTTGTAGGCGTAGGGGATCATGGCGGCGACCATCAGCAGGCCGCCCATGATGATGATGATCATTTTGTAGTTCATTAGCGGTTCTCTTCGACGGCGTTTGTCCTTCGGCTTGACGCGGAGAATCCCACGGACGCCGACGCCCGTCTGTGACTTTGTCCTCTTTGTCGCATGGGCGCCGCGGCCGCTACAGCAATGGGGACTAGTGTCCTGTCCCAGAAATTACTAGCCACGTTTTCGCGATTGTGATTCCTTCGGCCCAGGCGGGATTCGGGAGGGCGGCATGGCGAGGGACGGAGCGACCAAAGCGAGCAAGATTGAGCTCAGCGAGAACGAACGGGAATACCTCAAAAGGCTCGTCCGGCGACGCAAGGTGGCGCGTGGGCATGCGCAACGCGCGGAGATCGTGTTGCGGGCCGCTGACGGGCTCAACAACTGCGAGATCGCGGCTGCGGTCGGTGTAACGCGGCAGACCGTGCGCACATGGCGCGAGCGTTTCGCCAAGCACCGTCTCGATGGTCTCGACGATGAGCCGCGCTGTGGCGCGCCACGCAAGATCGGCGACGACCGCGTTGAGGAGATCGTGACCAGGACACTCGAAACGCAGCCCAAGAACGCGACGCACTGGAGCACGCGCGGCATGGCGAAAGCATCGGGCGTGTCGACTTCGTCGGTTCATCGCATTTGGCGTGCATTCTCCCTACAGCCGCATCGCACCGAGACTTTCAAGCTCTCGACCGACCCGCAGTTCGTCGAGAAAGTGCGCGACATCGTTGGCCTCTATCTCGATCCGCCCGACAAGGCGCTGGTGATATGCGTGGATGAAAAGAGCCAAATACAAGCGCTTGATCGAACGCAGCCGCTGCTGCCGATGCGCCCTGGACAAGTCGAGCGGCGCACGCACGACTACGACCGCCACGGCACTACGACGCTCTTTGCCGGCTTCATCGCTGCTGTCACGGCTGAGACGACCGTGAAGGCTGGCAGTGTGATCGGCACATGCATGCCGCGCCATCGCGCGCAGGAGTTCCGCAAGTTTCTCGACGAAGTGGAGAGCAACGTTCCCGCCGGCCTCGACATTCACGTCGTGATGGACAACGCTTCGAGCCATAAGACGCAAGTGATCCGCAACTGGTTCGCCAAGCGGCCCCACTGGCACATGCATTTCACGCCGACATCGTCGTCGTGGATCAATCAGGTCGAACGCTTCTTCGCGCTGCTGGCCGAAAAGCAGATCAAGCGAGGCGCGCACAAGTCCGTCAAAGACCTCATCGCCGCCATCAAGGCTTTCCTCGCCCAACAGAACGCTGATCCGAAGCCGCTGCGCTGGACCAAGTCAGCCGACGACATTCTGGCCTCCATCGAACGCTTCTGCCGTCGCACCCTCGACCTCCAAGCCAAAGCTGGATAGAAACTTCTGAATCAGGACACTAGATCGTCTTCGCTTTGAAGCGGCATAAATCGGCGATGATGCAGCGCGGGCACTCCGGCTTGCGCGCCTTGCACACATAGCGTCCGTGAAGAATGAGCCAGTGATGCGCGTGCAGGAGATATTGCTGAGGCACGATCCTCTCCAGTCCCGCTTCGACCTCCTCGGGCGTCTTGCCTGTCGCGAGCGGAAGCCGGTTGGAGACTCGGAAAATATGCGTGTCGACCGCGATCACCGGCTGATGGAAGGCGACATTGAGCACGACATTCGCCGTCTTTCCGCCGACGCCGGGGAGCGCCGTCAGCGCCTCGCGCGTGCGGGGCACTTCGCCGCCATGGCGCTCGACGAGCAGTCGCGACAGCGCAACGATATTTTTCGCCTTGGCGCGATAAAGGCCGATCGTCTTGATGAGGTCGCGCACGCGCTCTTCGCCCAGCGCCGCCATTTTGGCCGGCGTGTCGGCGAGCGCGAACAGCGCCGGAGTGGCCTTGTTGACGCCGGCGTCGGTCGCCTGCGCCGACAGCACGACCGCGACGAGCAGGGTGAAGGGGTTCTTGTAGTGCAACTCGCTTCTGGGGTCAGGATTGGCGGCTGAAAGACGCGCGAAAATCTCTTCGATTCGCGCGATCTCGGCGGCGGGCAGCCGCCGTCGGCGTACCGGTTTTTTGGCGACGCGCGCGCTCTGACTGTTTGTTTCCGCCATGGACGCGTTATAACTTTCAGAGTCTGAAGGAGAAAGCCGGCAGGAGAAATGTCCGACCCTTTCGAGCGGAAAATTTACGAAGCGCGGCTGACGCCGCACCGGTCGATGACGCGGCACGCGTTCTACGTTTTCATCATGATCTTCTGTGTCGGGCAGGTCCTGTTCGCCCTGCCTTTCTTTTTCATGGGCGCCTGGCCGGTCGCCGGATTCATGGGTCTCGACGCGCTCGGGCTCTATCTCGCCTTTCGTCTGAGCTTCTACGCCGCGCGCAGTCATGAGACGGTCGATCTTACGCCGCTGGAGTTGGTTTTCGCGCAGATCGGCGCGCGCGGACAGCGAAAGGAGTGGCGTTTCAACCCGTCCTGGGTGCGGCTCGAACAGACCGTGCATGAGGAATTCGGCACCGAGCGGGTGGCCCTGGTCTCGCGGGGCGAAAGCGTCGAGATCGGCGCCTTTTTGGGCCCCGATCAGAAAGCGGAGCTGGCGCGCGATCTCAATCGCGCGCTCATCGACGCGCGAATGGGCGCGCGTTTCGGCTAGCGTCGCGCTGGCTCAGCACGGCGTCGGCCTCCCGCATCAGCCGCGCCTCGTGCCGCTTGTAGTAGCGCCAAAGCACGAACAAGCCGATCGCGAGCCCGCCAGCGAGCGCCGCCGCAATAGGCCCCTCGATTTTTTCAAAACCTGCCGTGAGGTAATAGGCGCCAAAGCCGAAAACGCAGGCCCAGACCACGCCCCCGCTCGCATTGTAAATAAAGAAGCGGCCCGGCGGCAGATGATTTGCGCCCGCAAGCGAGGCCGCGAGAATGCGCAGCAGCGCGACGAAGCGGCCGAAAAACACGATCGCGCCGCCCCATCGGTAGAACAGATACTGCCCCAGTCGCAGCTTCTCGGGCCCGAGCCCGACATGATGGCCGTAGCGTTCGAGAAGCTTCGTGCCGTATTCGCGTCCAAGCCAGTATCCGACATTGTCTCCGACGATCGCGCCGGCCGCCGCCGCCACGACGATATTCTCGATGGCGATCGCCCCCGAGAGGCGGGCGAAGATCGCCGCGCCGACCAGCATGGTCTCGCCGGGCAGCGGAATGCCGGCGCTCTCCAGGGCTACGACGATAAAGATCGCCCAATAGCCGTAAGTCGACAGGATTGAGGCGATCTGCGCCTGATCGAGAAAATGAGTCATCCTTGGCCAGGAAAGAGAGAGGGCTCTTCCCGCTTCATCTAGGCCTCAACGCAAAAATGGCGACATCGCCGACGCGACGCCGCCACTTGCAGGCGTGATGAACCTGATGAGGTCAGTGATACCGGAGCGCATTCTCCCGCGCGGCGGTGTAGGCGTAGGGAGGCGTCGCGGTCATCGCGTCGCCGTCCAGAAAGAAGGGATCCCGCTCCAGCGCTGCTTCGAGGACCTCGCGAAGGCCTCTGAGCAGCGGCTGGTCGTCACGCACGATCTTGGCGCGGAGCGCCTCTTGCGCGGCTTCGTCGGACCGGGTCGCGAATTCGCGTACCGCCAATGCGACGAACTTGCCGACGCTGACGCCTTTTTCCCCTGCCGCCGCGCGCACGCGCTCGGCGAATCCGCCGCCGATGCACGCCAATGCAGCCTGGGCGACCTTGTCGTTAGAGCAGGAATTGATCAGATCCACGATGACCATGACGACCTCCGCCCTTGAGCCCTGTTTCAGATCCCTGAGGACCATTCATTGGCCGCGGTCGCCCGCGACATTTGTCTATTCGCGCTGAGCGGCGCAGTCCCGCTAAGCTAGCCATGCAAGCTGAACCTTTTCTGTATAAAATTGCTGAAAACGCCTCATCCCGGCCAAGGGATCAGGCTCTCAAGCCAGCGAACAAGGCTATCGGCGCAAGAGCCGAGAGACCTTCGCTCCCCATGCCGCGCGCCTGAGCCTTCTAACTGAAAGGCGTGACAGCTTCGCGACGAAAGTTCGCCAGCATATCAACAACATAATGATTAGCCGAGCTGAGGCCACAGCCCGACTTCGGATTTAACTCGCCGGTGGAGCAATAGTTCCGAGAAGCTGAAAAATTCGTAGCTGCGGCGCAATAGATCGCGCACTGCGCCGCAGAAATTCTCACCAACTGCCGATATTGGGCGCCGAAGCCCATGGCTCCTGCGGCGGCAGCGGCGCGCCCTTCTGCAACAGCTCGATCGAAATGTCGTCGGGCGTTCGCACGAAGGCCATGTGGCCGTCTCGGGGCGGCCGGTTGATGGTGACGCCGGCGGCATGCAGCCGCGCGCAGGCCTCGTAAATATTCTCAACTGCGAAGGCGAGGTGTCCGAAATTGCGTCCGCCGGCATAATCGTGCTCGTCCCAATTATAGGTGAGCTCGATGAGTGGGGCGTCCTTTTCCTTGGCCTGCGCGGCGTCTTCCGGCGCCGCGAGATAGACGAGCGTGTAGCGGTGTTTTTCATTCTGGGTGCGGCGCACCTCCTGAAGTCCAAGGACGCCGCAGAAGAACTCCAGCGAGCGATCAAGGTCGCCGACTCGGACCATGGTGTGCAAAAATCGCATATGCGGCTCCTATCTCCTTCATCGGCTAACGTCGGGCGGCGCAAAATTGCGCCCACGCTGGCCGCTCTGCTAGAGGGCTGGCTCTCCCAGACGATAAATGGCGCGTTGACGTGACCGAGACCAAGGCTCTTCCGAGAGCGGCGACAAGCGCCAAGCTGGCGGCCGCCAAGGCGTCGATCGCGGCGAGCGCTCTGCTCGCGGCCGCGAAATTCGCCGCCGGGCTGTGGTCTGGCTCGCTTGCGCTTTTGTCCGAGGCCGGGCACGCCTTCGTGGACACCGGCGCGACGGTGCTGACCTTCTTCGCCGTCCGCGAGGCGGAGAAGCCAGCCGACGAAGAACATCACTATGGCCATGGCAAATATGAGGCGCTGGCGGCGCTGATCGAAACGGGCTTCCTGTTCGGACTCGCCGTGTTCGTCGTCGCCGAGGCCTGGCGGCGCTTGCAGGAGAGGAACGTCGAGATCGACGCCGGCTGGCCTATCTATGGCGTTCTCGTGGTTTCGATCGCCGTCGACTACGTGCGCTCGCGGCAGTTGAGCCGGATCGCGAAGGAGGAGGGCAGCGACGCGCTCGCCGCCGACGCGCTTCATTTTGCAAGCGACCTTGTCTCGTCGACGCTGGTGCTCATCGGTCTCATTGCGGCGCATTACGGGTTTGAACGGGGCGACGCCCTCGCGGCCTTTGGCGTCGCCGCTTTCATCGCGGTCGCGGGTTTTCGGCTGGGCCGCCGCACGATCGACACTTTGCTCGACGCCGCACCAAGGGAGCTCGCGCCGCATCTCGAGAGGGCGATCGCCGACGTGCCGGGCGTCATCGCGATCGAATCGCTGCGGCTGCGCACGCTTGGACCGGAGATCGTCGGCGAGGCGACGATCGGCGTTTCGCGCGGCCTGCGAGTCGAGCAGGCGGCGCGCATCAAGTCGGCGGTGACCGAAGCGATCGCCGACGTGACGCCGCGCGCCCGCATCACGCTGTCGGTCGAACCGCGCGCGCTCGATGACGAAACCGTTGCGGAGCGCATCCTCCTCGTCGGGGCGCGCCGCCACATCCACGCACACCACGTCATCGCGCAACAGATCGACGGCCGCTTGTCGATCGGCGTCGACATCGAACTCGACGGCGCGATGCCGCTTGGCCGCGCGCACGCGGTCGCCGCCGATTTCGAAAGCGCCCTGCGCGACGAATTCGGCGCCGACGCCGAGGTCGAGACGCATATCGAACCGCTCGAAATGCATCTGCTGGCGGCGCATGCCGCCGATCCGGAAGTCGCTCGCGCGATCGAGGCGGCGCTCGCGCGCGTCGCCGCGCGGACCCGGCCGCCGGCGCATGTGCAGGACGTGAGAGTTCGGGAAACGCCGGGCGGCCTGGTCGTCAATTTCCGCTGCCGCCTCGACGCGGCCGCGTCGGTGCAAGGCGCTCATGACGCGCTGGACGAGATCGAGCGCCGCACGCGCGAGGAATTCCCGGCGATCCTGCGCATCGTCGGCCGGGCCGAGCCTGCGGCCGATAGCCAAGGACGTGCGCTTGATCTATGAGAGACGCCATGACGCAGGAGCCGGACGCCGCCGCAGACATCGCCTCGATGCCGTTCGAACAGGCGATGCAGGAACTCGAGCGCATCGTCGGCGATCTTGAGAAGGGCGCCGTGTCGCTCGACGAGTCGGTGAAGCTTTATGCGCGCGGCAAGGCGCTGCAGGCGCGCTGCGAGGCGCTGCTCGCCGAGGCCGAAGCCCGCATCGAGAAAATCACGCTTGGCGAAAACGGCCAGCCGACAGGAGTCGCGCCCTTCGACGTCGAATAGACGTTAATCCAGCTGCTCCTCTTCCGCGGCCTCTCGCGACAATCTGTGAACGCGGGCCATGAACGCCATGGCGATGAGCACGGCGATGGGGATTGCGAGAGCGGCGACGAGATCGGCGGAAACCTGCGGCGGCAGAGCGCCGCCGGCCTTGAGCCCTTTGGCGACGAAGCTGAAGAGCCCGGTAAGAAAATAGGCGAGCCCGGCGATGGTGATCCCCTGCACGATGCGGTTGAGCCGCATCTGCAAACGCGTGCGGCGGTTCATCTCTTCGAGCAGCGCGCCGTTCTGCCGCTCCATCTGCAGCGTGATGCCGGTGCGCATCAGATCAGTCGCGCGCTCGACCTGAGCTGAAAAGCGGGTTTGGCGCGCTTCGACGGCGTTGCAGGTCTCGATCGCCGGATCGAGGCGCGCATTGAGGAAATCTGAGATCGTCGCATATTGTCCTTCGCGCCGCTCGTGCAGCTGGGAGAGCCGGTTCTTCACCAGCGCGCGATAGGCGCGGCTCGCGTCGAAACGGAAGGCGGTGCGCGTCGACAGCGCCTGACCGCTCGCGAGCAGGTCCGAGAGGCGCTTCAGCAGACGATCATTGACGCGCATGTCATGCGCGTCATTCAGCGCTTCGGTGATGCCCGAAAGCTCTCGCTCCATACTGGCGAGCTGCGGCGACACTTCCCGCGCGAGCGGCAGCCCGAGCAGCGCCATCGTGCGATAGGTTTCGATCTCGAGGACGCGCTGCGCGAGGCGGCCCGCTTCGATGCGCGGCTGCGCCTTGCCGCGGATCAGCATGCGCGTGAAGCCATAGGCATCCACGGCGAAGTCGGTCAGAACCTGCGCATCGCGATCTTTGACGCCGATGACGCAGAGACTCTGCGAATTGAAATAGGACGCAAGCTCCTCGACCGATTGCGCGCCGTCGACGACGCAGAGCTGCGTCGCGACGATGAGAACGCCCGGCGGCTTGAAGGAGATTTCGCCCGCTTTGAACGGATCGGCATGCGTGAAGGGGATTTCGGCGCCGAGGCCGGTCGACCAGCTGTAGGTGGTGAATTCGCTGTGCTGCTCCCAGCGGAGCCGCCAGTCGCCAAAGATAAAGTAGTGGAATCTGGCGCCCGGATCCGGCGCCAGCACGCCATGCGAGAGCGCGAGCGCGCCGATCGCTTCGCGATCCCTGGCCGCCGCTTCGTGATCGGTGGCGAAGGCGTAGTGATAGACGCGCCGCGGCGCGTCGAGCGGCAGGAACGGCCGCGCGTGCAGCTCCGCGAGGACTGCTTGGCGGAATGGATGCTCGCTGAAAATTGCGGGTTTGTCTTTGCTGATGTCCATTGCGTTTCTCTACTCGCAGCCACGCGAATCATCGACGTCCCACGCCGGTCTGCCATGGTCGGCGCAATGACGGCGGAGGCCGCGTCCGTTTTTGGTTGCCATAAATTCTATTCCAGACAATTCTTTTCCGTCACATTCGACAAGGCAAGCCGAATGGAGGGCCGCATGTTGGACGGGCGACGCAAATCATTCTTACCGATCCTGAGCGCGTTCGTCGCTATCGCCGCCACCCTGGCACATGCGCAAACGGCGCCAAAGCCCGCCACGGAAGCGACGAAGGCCGCCAATCAGGCCGTATTGCAGGTCCTCAACTTCGACGACCGTGAGGATTTTGACAACGCCGCGCGCGGTCTCATCGCCAGGCCCGACGCGCTGACTATCAAGGACGCTTCGGGCAGAGTCGTCTGGGACATGGAAAGCTTCAAGTCCTTTGTCGTCGATAAGCCAGCGCCCGATTCGGTCAATCCGAGCCTTTGGCGCAACGCCCAGCTCAATATGAATTATGGGCTGTTCAAAGTTCACGACCGCATTTTTCAGGTCCGCGGCTATGATTTATCGAACATAACTTTCATCAGGGGCGACAAAGGCTGGATCGTCTTCGATCCGCTGATCTCGACCGAAACCGCCAAGGCCGCCTTCGAACTCGTCACGCAGAACCTCGGCAAGCGTCCCATCGTCGCCGTCGTCTACAGCCACTCGCATGTCGATCATTATGGCGGCGCGCGCGGGATTGTTGATGCAGCCGATGTGAAGGCGGGCAAGATCCAGGTCCTCGCGCCGGAACATTTCGCCGAACATGCGGTGAGCGAAAACGTCATCGCCGGCAACGCGATGAGCCGCCGCGCCATTTTCATGTATGGCGCGATGCTGCCGCGCGGCGAACGCGGCAGCGTGGGCGCAGGATTGGGCCAGACGACGTCGACCGGCGTCATATCGCTCATTTTGCCGACGCGCGAGATCAAGAAAACCGGGGAGACCGTCACGATCGACGGCGTGCGCATGGTGTTCCAAATGACGCCCGGCACCGAGGCGCCGGCGGAGATGAACACCTATTTTCCGCAGTTCCGCGCCATGTGGATGGCGGAGAATGCGACCAACACGATGCACAACATTCTGACATTGCGCGGCGCTCAGGTGCGAGATGCGCTGAAATGGGCGCGCTACCTCGATGAGACGATCGATCTTTTCGCGGACAAGACCGACGTCAAGTTTCAGAGCCATCACTGGCCGCTCTGGGGACGAGAAAAGATCGTCGACTACCTCAAGAAGCAACGCGACCTTTACAAATATATCCACGACCAGTCCGTGAACCTGTTGAACAAGGGCTACACGGGCGTTGAACTCTCCAACATGATCCGGCTTCCGCCGGAACTCGACAAGACATGGGCCGACCGCGGTTACTATGGTTCGCTCAAACACAATTCGCGCGCGGTCTATCAGCGCTATATGGGCTTCTACGACGGCAACCCCACGACGCTGGACCAGCTTCCGCGCGCCGAAGCGGCGAAGAAATACGTCGCATACATGGGCGGCGCGCCGGCGATCTTGAAACGCGCCAGAGCGGATTACGAGAAGGGTGAATATCGCTGGGTCGCCGAGGCGCTCACCCATGCGGTTTTCGCCGATCCGGACGATAGGGACGCCAAGGAGTTGCTCGCCGACGCCTATGAACAGATGGGCTACCAGGCGGAGGCGGGGCCGTGGCGGGCCATCTATCTGCAGGGGGCGTTCGAATTGCGCAATGGCGTTCCGGAGTCCGGCGGTCTGAACACGGCAAGCGCGGATACGATCGAGGCGATGCCTCCGGAAATGACCTGGGACTATCTCGCCGTGCGCTTGAACGGCCCGAAGGCGACCGGAAAAAAGCTGATCCTGAATGTCGAGTTCACCGATCTCAAAAAGCTCTATCGGCTGGCGGTCGAAAATGGCGTGCTGAATTATTCGGACAAGCCCGCTCCCAATCCGGACGCGAAAGCCACGTTAAAAAAATCGACGCTCGATCGGATCGAGCTTGGCCTCCTGACGCCCGAACAGGCGATCGCCTCGGGAGAGCTGAAAGTCGACGGCAAGCGGGAGGTGTTTGTGGAGTTCGTCGGATTGCTCGACAAATTCCCGTTCTGGTTCCACATCGTGACGCCTTGAGCGTCGGAGCAAGGCTCGATATGCGCCCGCGGTTCAGCTCCATCGCCCGCTACTCGCTACTTTGGGCCGTTTCGGTTGGCTCTCAGGCGGGCTTGGCCTGCGGCTTCGATGGGCCGCTCGGCGCCGGTTTCGGCGCGATGCACCCGAAGTCGCTTGCGGTCGCTTTTGCGATCAGCGACGCTGTTGCGAGCGGCGTCGTCAATCGCGCTGCGGTCGCGCCGATCGAACCGGGGGCGAAGGGCTATTGGCGCGCTGCGAGCCACATCCAGAGCCTCGAGCGTCGTCTTGCTGCGACTCACGCGATGCTGGATCGGGCGCCGAGAATCTCGGTTCTCTTCATCGAATCCCAGCTGTGGTCGAGATTGGTCTCAAGCGGGCAGGGCTATGATATCGAAATGCATGTCGCCGGACCGACGCCCGGCGATGTCGTGATCGTGACCAATGAAGCGGTGCTCGCCTCGGTGCTCGACGGCGCGCTTGCGCCCCAGGCGGCGCTCGAATTAGGCGTGATCGCAATCGACGCGGAGCCGCCTGCCGCCTACGCCATACGCACGGCTCTGCTCAGCGGAGTCTCATCAGAGACGATCGCCCGCGCGAAATCCATTCCTTTCGTCAGACGCAAGTAGTTGATGTGGATCGCGCGAGCGCGGTCAGCCCCTCATGTCTGGCGTTCAGGTGATGACGCTTGGCGCGGCGCGCTGCGTGTAGCGTTCGATCGCGGCCAGTTCACGCGACAGCGCGATGAGATCGGCGAGCGCCGTCTGAGTCTCGAGATATTGCCGCGCGGGATCCGGCTCGTAGCGCTCGATATAGACGCGCAGCGTCGCGCCGGCGGTGCCGGTGCCGGATAGCCGGTAGACGATGCGTGATCCGTCGGCGAACATCACGCGCAGGCCTTGATGCATCGAGTCGGAGCCGTCGACTGGATCGTGATAGGCGAAGTCGTCGGCCGTCGCGACTTCGAGACCTCCAAAACATTGTCCCTTGAGAGCCGGAAGGCGCGCGCGCAGAGCTTCCATGAGCGCATGCGCGCCGTCGCTCGCGACTTCCTCATAATCGTGACGCGAATAATAGTTGCGCCCGTAGGTCGTCCAGTGCTGGCGAACGATCGCGTCGACGCTCTCCTTGCGCGCCGCGAGTATGTCGAGCCAGAACAGCACCGCCCACACACCGTCCTTCTCGCGCACATGGTCCGAGCCGGCGCCGGCGCTCTCCTCGCCGCAGATCGTCACAAGTCCCGCGTCGAGCAGATTGCCGAAATATTTCCAGCCCGTCGGCGTTTCGTAAAGCGGCACGCCGAGCTTTTCAGCGACTCGGTCGGCGGCGCCGCTCGTCGGCATCGAACGGGCGATTCCCGCGACGCCCCTGCGATAGCCCGGCGCGATCGTCGCATTGGCGGCCAGTATCGCGAGACTGTCCGACGGCGTGACGAAACGGCCGCGTCCGATGATGAGATTGCGGTCGCCGTCGCCGTCCGACGCCGCGCAAAGATCGGGCGAATTGTCGGACATGGCGAGGTCGTAAAGATGCCTCGCGTGGACGAGATTGGGATCGGGATGATGCCCGCCAAAGTCGGGCAGGGGCGTCGCATTGATGACGCTGCCCGGCCGCGCCCCAAGCTCCTCTTCCAGCAACACGCGCGCATAGGGGCCGGTGACGGCCGACATCGCGTCGAATGTGATGGTGAGGCCCGCGCGAAACGCGTCGCGGATGCGGTCGAAGTCGAAGAGCGTCTGCATCAGCGCGCGGTAATTGGCGACGCTGTCGACGACGTCGACGCGCATGTCGCCGATCCTCGTCTCGCCGAGCCGGTCGATATCGACGTCCGGCGCTTCGACGATCCTGTAGGACGCGATCTCGCGCGTGCGCGCATAAATGGCGTCCGTCACCTTCTCAGGCGCTGGACCGCCGTTCGCGACATTGTATTTGACGCCGAAGTCGCCATGCGGGCCGCCCGGATTGTGGCTGGCGGACAGCACGATCCCGCCGAAGGCCCCGAGCGCGCGGATCAGCGCCGAAGCCGCGGGCGTGGACAATATGCCGCCTTGTCCGATCACGACGCGGCCGACGCCATTGGCGGCGGCGATCTTCAGGATCTTCAGGATCGCCTCGCGGTTGAAATAGCGGCCGTCGCCGCCAACGACGAGCGTTGCGCCCCGATATCCCTCCAAAGCGTCGAAAATCGACTGAATGAAGTTCTCAAGATAGTGGCGCTGCTTGAAGACCTCGACTTTCTTGCGCAGGCCGGACGTTCCCGGGCGTTGATCGGCGAAAGGCGTCGTTGCGATCGTCGTCGCGTGTGTATTCCCCATCTGGACGGAGGCCCTGCGTTGGTGTCGACGCGCGATCGGCGCGGCGTCAGCTTCTACAATTCGTCGGCGTGGACGGCAAAAAGGCGGCGCGGGAGTCCCGCGCCGCCTTTTTTCACAATTGTCGGAGAGCTTCGGGCCTACCAGCCCCAGCCGCCCCAGCCGCCTCCCCAGCCGCCGCCGCCCCAGCCGCCGCCCCAGCCGCCTCCCCAGCCGCCCCAGCCGCCGTAGGGATATCCCCAGCCGTAGCCGTAGCCGTAGGGATAGTCATAAGCGCTCGAGGCCGCGAGGCCGGCGCCCAGAAGACCGAGGCCGACGCCCGCCGCGATGGCGCCGCCCGGATTGTAGCCGCCCCAGCGCCGATAGCCCCGCGGTCCCCAGCCGGCGCGACGCCAGCCCCAGCCGCCCCGATAGCCCCAACCGCCACGGCGGTACCAGACGTTTTCGACCGGGCTCGAAGGCGCAACGACCGAACGATCCGGCGCGCTCATTGGGCCGGCGAGCGCTTCGGTGGGAACGGCGGTCGCGAAAGTCGCGCTGCATAGCGCGCCGGAAAGCGCCAATTTCATGCCTTTACGCATCTTACATCCTCCTTTGGGCGCGGCGTTCCGTCGCCTCCATTGGCGCGGCGTTCAGCCGCGATGCTCGCGAACTCCCCTGGAGCTCACGCCGGACGAACAACTCAGTTAGGCGCGATTTGATCCTTTTCGAGAGGCTGAAACGCGACTTTTTTCGGCGTTTACCTTAAGGGCCGAGGTCGATGTCAGACGTGGACTCATCGAGGCCGACTTCTCGGATGAAATGCACAAGCCTGCGGCGAAAAAAGTCGCGCACGCGCGCGGCGGTCGCCGGATGCTGCTCCAGAATCACATGGAACGTCGGCCGCAAGATCTTGAGCACCGTCGCCGGCTCGCGCGCGATGGCCGCGGCGCGCCGCGTCGACGGGGCGACGAGCGCGGTTTCGCCAATCAGCGTCCAGGGCCGGATGATCAAGGATCGGGGACCTCGCTCATCATATGGATCGAGAGCGATGGATCCGATGGTAAGCACATAACCGCCGTCCGACGTTTCACCGCGTCGAAACAGGACGTCGCCCCCGCGCAGCAGGCGCGCTTCGGCGGAAAGGGCAAGCATGCGCAAAGCGCTGGGCTCGAAGAACGCAAAGAGGGGAATGCGCGAGAGATTGGCGATATCGTCGTCCAGCGTCATGTCATTTTGTTTGCCGTCCCCCTCGCCATCTCTATACACGCGGGCCGCGCCGCGTAAGCGTCAACGAAGCGCATCCTCCTCATTTGCGGCGAGCCGATAGCCGTCGCCTTCCGTTTTGAGCCACCGCGGCTTTCCGGGAGACGGTTCGAGCTTGCGTCTCAGCCTGTGAATGTGTGTTTCGAGCGTACGGGTCGACATGTTCGGTCCATAGCCCCACACATCGTGAAGCAGCGCCTCGCGAGAGACCGTCGCGCCGCGGGCGCGCGCCAGCCTTGCGACGATCGCCGCTTCCTTTTCGGTCAGCTTCAAGCGCGCGCCGGAAGCTGCGCGCAGCTCTCCGGCTTCAAAACGATAGGGACCCACAGCCGCCGGAGGACATAAGGAGTCGATGAGGGCGACGAGCTCCCCGAAGCGGATCGGACGCGCGATGACCGCGTCAACGCCCGTCGGCGGCGACTTCGGCGCATCGGCGATAAGCACGACGCGCGTCCTGCAGCCCCGCGCGCGGGCGCGGGCGAGCGCCTCAGCGTTGCAATGCGCGTCGTCCAGGATCGCCGCGTCGGGCCAGTCTTCTCCCGGCGCGCCGAGCTGGCCTTCGCACAGCGCATAGCGGCCGAGGGCGGCGAATTGCTCGACGAGCGTCGCCCGCAGTTGAGCCTCGGCGTCGACGCTAAGCGTGCGCGAAAGGGACATGAGCCGGGATCGCTCCTCGCGTCGAAAAGGCTATTCCTGCTATAGCGGGTCAAACGCGCCCGCGCGCGGCGCATCTGAACCATCATGCATCGGCGAGCGACACGGGCGAAACCTAGCGGACTGGCGTTGCTGCGCGTCGCGCGGCGTATCGGCGGGCGTCCGCACGACGGCAGATTGGTCGCCGGAACCCTCGTTCTTCCTTGCGCGCTCGGCCGCAGCGGCGTCACGCGCAACAAGCGCGAGGGCGACGGCGCGACGCCAGCGGGCCAATGGCCGCTCCTCTATTTTTACTTGCGTGCGCCAGTTCCCTTACGCCTGCCGTGGCGCCGCACGCGGCCGGGCGACCTCTGGTGCGACGATCCGCGCTCGTTCCTTTATAACAAACCGCTCAACGCGCCGTCGCGCCTCGGCCATGAGGAAATGTGGCGCAAGGACGCCCTTTATAACGTCGTGGGCGTTATGGACTACAATCTTCGTCCCCGCGTGCGCGGCCGCGGCAGCGCGATCTTCTTTCACATCGTCACGCAAGATTTTTCGCCGACCGCCGGCTGCGTGGCGTTGCGGGCGCGCGACATGGCGCGGCTCCTCCCGAGGTTGCGGCAGGGGGCCGCGCTATTGATCCAGTAAGCGGGTGCTTGAGCGTCCGGCGACAGACGGCGCCGCAGAGGGGGAAACATCGGCCGAGGTGGGACGTTGAAGGCCTTGCGAAAGGAAGGAGCCGCCTGCGCCGTCGAAATCCTCCGCGGCCGGCTGGAGCTTTCCCCGGCGTTGGCCATATGGCGCCATATTCGGCGTTGCGCGCTCTCGCCGCGGCGCCAGCGGCCCCTGAAAGCAGGGCGCGCCGCAAGCTGGAAATGGTAGGCGAAGCTCTCTCGCCCAGTTTCGCCGCCCATGAAATTGCGACCGCGCCGGGAGGTTGACGATGACCAGCAGCGAGGCTCTCCCCACCCGTTCCTCTGTCGGACACACCGCGCATTGCCGGCGTAAGTGGGGGTGGATCGTCGCCCTCGGCGCCCTGTTCATCATGGGCGGGGTCGTCGCCCTGTTCAACGCTCTGGCCGCGACGGTGGTGGCGATCGTCTATGTGGCTGCGGCGATGGTGGTGGCTGGCGGCTGGCAGATCGTCACCGCTTTGCAGATCCGGCCCTGGGGCCGGGCCGCGCTGTGGGCCGTCGTCGGCGCCCTCACGCTCGTCGCCGGCCTGGCCGCCGCCCGCTTTCCGATCCCTGCGGCTGTTTCGTTCACGGCGCTGATCGGCGCGCTGCTCGTGACCGGCGGCGCCATCAAGCTGTTGCTCGCCTATAAACTGAGCGATCTCAGCCGCTGGGAATACATCGCGATCGCGGGGACCTTGAGCTTCGTCATCGGCCTGCTGATCCTCGCCGAATTGCCCAATGCGGGTCTCTATGTGCTGGGCCTGCTGCTTGGCGTTAACCTGCTCTTCGAGGGGGTAGGCTGGCTGGCGATGGGGCTCGCCGCGCGGCGTGCGGCCGTGCGGCAAGCCGTGTAAGCGGGCTCGGCGCGGTCGAGGGTTCGTCAGCCGCTTGGATAATCCCGTTCGCCCATGATCGCCGAACCGACCCGGACATAGGTGGCGCCCAGCTGAATGGCGAGTTCGAAATCCGAACTCATGCCCATGGAGAGCTCCGCAATCCCATTGCGCGCGGCGATGTCGGCGAGCAAAGCGAAATGCGGCGAGGCTTGCTGGTCGACCGGCGGCACGCACATCAGCCCATCGATCTGCAGCCCATGCGCGTCGCGACAGGCGGCCAGAAAGCCGTCGGCGCTTTCGGGGAGAACGCCAGCCTTCTGCGGCTCGGCCCCGGTGTTGACCTGAACGAAAAGTCGCGGGCGCCTGCCGGTCCGGGTCATCTCCTCGGAAAGCGCTTTCGCAATCTTCTCCCGATCGACGCTTTCGATAACGTCGAAAAGCTCGACCGCCTCGCGGGTCTTATTCGATTGCAGGGGGCCGATGAGATGCAGCTCGATGTCGGGATATTGCTCGCGCAGCTTCGGCCATTTCGTCGCGGCCTCCTGAACCCGGTTTTCCCCGAAGATGCGGTGGCCAGCCTCGAGCAGAGGAACGACCGCCTCGGCCGGAAAGGTCTTGGTGACGCAGACCAGGCGCACGGCGGCAGGATCGCGGCCGCAGTCTCGCGCGGCGCGGTCTATCGCGTCGCGCGTCGATTCAAGGCGTTCAGCGGCTCCCATAGCCCGCGAAAATCGCGATTTCCGCCGCAGGGTCAAGCGCCGAATCTTTTTGTGGCTTCGCAGTGCGGAACTTCGTGCAGCGCGGCGCGTTAAGCTTGCGGCAAGAAGGCATGCGGGACCGTCGCAATCTTCATCAAAGAAAAACGCATCCCGCCCTACCAGTGATCGTTCCCACAGCATTGGAGGCCGCAATGGTTAATGAAAGCCTGATGTACGAAGGGCGCACGATGCATCTGCACCATCTGCGCCGCAAATGGGGTTGGATCGTCGCGCTTGGCGCGCTCATGCTGATCGGCGGGCTTTTCGCGCTCTATGACGTCACGACCGCCACGCTCGTGACGGTGTTCTATGTCGGCGCGGTGATGCTGGTCGCCGGCGCGATGGAGATCATCACCGCCGTTCAGATCAGGCCGTGGAGCAGGGCGCTGCTGTGGGGCGTCGTCGGGATCATCACCGTCGTTGCAGGTTTTCTGGTGTTTCGCGATCCGCTGCTCGCGGCGGTGTCGCTGACGGCGATCATCGGCGTCGCGCTGATCGTCGCCGGCCTCTTCAAGCTGATCCTCGCCTGGCACCTTCGCGACGTCGGTCCTTGGGCGCTTCTGGCCATCGCCGGCGTGATCAGCATCGTCCTCGGCGGCATGATCATGGCGCAGTGGCCTTATTCCGGCATTTACGTCCTTGGCCTTTTCCTTGCGATCAATCTGATCTTCGAGGGCATCAGCTGGATCACCGTCGGGCTTTCGGCGAAGGCGTGAATTCATGGGGAACTCTAGGGGGCCGATCTTTCGGTCCCCTAGCTTTTTCGCGCTAGGCGGATTCCTCTCCGCCCTTTGACATCCCCCTGACCGCCCGGCATTAGAGGCGCAATCCAGAAAGCCTTTTGACCGGACGCGCCAGCCAGATGAGACCCGAACGCTATAATTTCGCCGAGGCGGAGCCGCGCTGGCAGAAGATCTGGGAAGAGAAACAGTCGTTTAAGGCAGGCGCTCGGCTGGGCGCGGCCAAATATTACGTGCTCGAGATGTTCCCCTATCCCTCGGGCCGGCTGCACATGGGCCATGTGCGCAATTACTCGATGGGCGACGTGATCGCGCGCTTCATGCGCGCCAGGGGTTTCGACGTCCTGCATCCAATGGGGTGGGACGCCTTCGGCCTGCCCGCCGAAAACGCCGCCGCGCAGACCGGCGCGCATCCCGCGCAATGGACCTACGCGAACATCGCGGCGATGCGGGCGCAGCTCAAAACGCTGGGGCTCTCGCTCGACTGGTCGCGCGAAATCGCGACCTGCGATCCCGAATATTACGGCCGCCAGCAGAAGCTGTTTCTCGATTTCCTCAAAGCCGGCATCGTCGACCGCAAGAAGTCGAAGGTGAATTGGGACCCGGTGGACATGACCGTGCTCGCCAATGAGCAGGTCATCGACGGGCGCGGCTGGCGCTCGGGCGCGCTCGTCGAGCAGCGCGAACTGACGCAGTGGTTCTTCAAGATCACCTCCTATTCCGAAGAGCTGCTCGCGGCGCTCGACGAGCTCGATCGCTGGCCCGAAAAGGTGCGCCTCATGCAGCGCAACTGGATCGGGCGCTCGGAAGGCATGTTGGTGCGCTTCGCGCTCGCCGAGCCGCTTGGCGACGCGCGGGAGATCGAGGTCTTCACCACCCGCGCCGACACGCTGTTTGGCGCGAAGTTCGTGGCCCTCGCCGCCGACCATCCGCTGGCGAGGGCGGCCGCCCAGAAGGACCCGGCGCTCGCCGACTTCGCCGAGGAGTGCCGGCGCGGCGCGACGTCCGCCGAAGCGATCGAGACCGCGGAAAAGAAGGGCTATGACACGGGGCTGCGCGTCATTCATCCCTTCGATCCGAATTGGACGCTGCCGGTCTATGTCGCGAATTTCATCCTGATAGATTACGGCACGGGCGCGATCTTCGGCTGTCCGGCCCATGACCAGCGCGATCTGGATTTCGCCACGAAATATAATTTGGGGTTTGTGCCGGTTATTCGTCCCGAGGGTATGCACGAGGGAGATATAACGGCGCAAATTGCAAACACTGGCGAAGCCTTCGACGGGGACGGGCGACTGTTCAATTCCTATTTCCTTGACGGGCTAACCGTGCCCGACGCGAAGGACGAGGTCGCAAAGCGGCTGGAGACCACCGCGCTGTTCGACCGGCCGCAGGGCGAGCGGAAGGTCAATTTCAAGCTCCGCGACTGGGGGATTTCGCGCCAGCGCTATTGGGGATGCCCGATCCCGATCATCCATTGCGACACCTGCGGGCCGGTTCCGGTTCCCGAGGGCGATCTGCCGGTAAGGCTGCCGGAGGACGTCTCCTTCGATCAGCCCGGCAATCCGCTCGACCGTCATCCCACCTGGAAGAACGTTTCCTGTCCCTCCTGCGGCGCGCCGGCGCGGCGCGAGACCGACACGATGGACACTTTCGTCGATTCGTCGTGGTATTACGCGCGCTTCGCCGACCCGCATAATCAGACGGCGCCGGCGAGCGCCGAGGCGCTCGCGCGCTGGCTGCCGGTCGATCAATATATCGGCGGCATCGAGCACGCGATTCTGCATCTGCTCTATTCCCGCTTCTTCGCCCGCGCCATGCGCGACAGCGGCCATGCCGCGGTCGCCGAGCCTTTCGCGGGGCTCTTCACTCAGGGCATGGTCGTTCACGAGACCTATCGGGCGCCCGACGGCCAGTGGGTCGCGCCTTACGATGTGCGCATCGAAGTGAGGGAGGGCGGTCGCCGCGCCTTTCTCACCGACGGCGACGTCGAGATCGAGATCGGCCCGATCGAGAAAATGTCGAAGTCGAAGAAGAATACGGTCGACCCGGACGACATCGTCGCGAGCTATGGCGCCGACACGGCGCGCCTGTTCGTTCTCTCCGACAGCCCGCCTGATCGCGACGTCATCTGGTCGGATGAGGGCGCGCAGGGCGCCTGGCGCTTCGTTCAGCGCTTGTGGCGGCTGACCGGCGAACTGGGACGCGTAGCGGCGCCTGTCGGGTCTGAGCCGCCGCCGGCGTTTCACGATCTCGCGCTCGCCGTGCGCAAGGCGACGCATCGGTCGATCGCGCAGGCGAGCGAAAATATCGAGCGGCTGCGCTTCAACAGCGCCATCGCCCGCATCCGCGAATTCGCCAATGAGCTGACGAGCGCGCTCGACGCCGTGACCGAAACGCCGGTCCCCGCCGACCTCGCCTACGCCTTCCGCGAGGCGGCGGACGCGCTCATTCGCCTCGTCGCGCCGATGACGCCGCATGTCGCCGAGGAATGCTGGGCCGATTTGGGCCACAAAGGTCTGGTTGTTGAGGCGCCTTGGCCTGTGGCCGATCCTACCCTGGTCGCCCAGGAGATGATAAGCCTGCCGGTGCAGGTCAACGGCAGGAAGCGCGCCGAAATTCTTGTCGCCCATGACGCCGACGAGGAAACGATTCGCAAAGAGGCTTTGGCGCAAGATGGGGTTCAGCGCGCCATGGAAGGCAAGCCGCTAAAGAAGTTCATTCTCGTCCCGAAAAGGATCGTCAATGTGGTCGTTTAGCAAAGCGGCGGTCGGCAGGTCGGCAGTCGGGCCTCATCCGACGAACGAAGGCCGACTGCCGACCGCCGCATTCCGGCATGTGACGGTTCTCTGCCTGGCGCTGCTGGCCTTGCCGCTTGCCGGCTGCCTGCAGCCGCTTTACGCGCCGGGCGGCATGGGGCTCGACTCCTCCCCGCTCGCCGTCGAGATGCAGGCGATCGCGGTCGACGAGATTCCTCAGCGGCTGGGACATTATGTCCGAAACGACCTGATCTTCGGATTGAACGGCACCGGCTCGCAGCCGCCGCCGCGCTACCGGCTGATGGTCGTTCTTCGCGAGCGCGTGCAGACGCCGATCCTCGACACTGTGACCGGCCGCGCGACTTCGGCGACGGTGATCGTCGACGCCGAATACCGGCTGGTGACCTTGCCTGATGAGGTCGAGGTGACGAAGGGCATCGCCTTCAACATCGCGAGCTACGACCGATTCTCCAATCGTTTCTCCAATGTGCGCGCCGCGCGCGACTCGGAGATCCGCAGCGCGCGGGTGATCGCGGAATCGATCCGCACCAGAATCGCGACTGTGCTCGCGGCGCGCTTGTCGGCCGTCCCGCCCCCCGTCGTCAGTCGCTATTGACGGCGGAGGCGGACGCTCCCGCATCATGACGGCGGTCAGGACTCGCGACGCTGAACGCTTTGTCGCCGCGCCGCCTCCGGGCGTTTTCCTTTTTCTCGTCTTCGGCTCGGACGCCGGCATGGTGCGCGAGCGCGCGCTTGCTCTCGTCGAAAAGCGCGTCGACGATCGTCGCGATCCGTTCCAATTCGTCGAGATGAGCGGCGATGTGGTCGCCGGCGACCCGCTTGCGCTGCTCGATGAAGCGAACACGACGCCACTCTTTGGTGGAAGCCGCGCCATACTTGTCGAGACCGGCGCCAAATCCGTGATCCCGGCGATCGCCTCGCTCATCGCCGCGCCGCCCGCGCATTGCACCGTCGTTCTCACCGCCGGCGCGCTCAGGCGCGACTCGCCGCTGCGCAAGCTCGTCGAGGGGGCAAAGCAGGGCGCCGCGATCGAGTGCCAGCCCGACGCCGAAGCGGACTTGCAGGCGCTCATCGATCGCAGCCTGCGCGATGCCGGCCTCGTCGCGAGTCCCGAGGCGCGCGCCCTTCTGCTCGGCGCGCTTGGGGAAGACCGGCTGATGAGCCGCGCCGAACTGTCAAAGCTCGCGCTTTACATGCACGGCCGCGAGCATGTCGAAGCCGGGGACGTCGAAGCGATCGTCGCGCATGCCTCCAACATCGCGTCTGACCGTGTCGTGGCGACGGCGTTCGCGGGACGCGCCGAAGTCGGCGCAGCGCTCGACGACTATTTTGCGCAGGACGGCGATGCGCAGCCGCTTCTCATCGGCGCGCTGCGCTACGCGGTTGCGCTGCATCGCGCCCGTCTCGCGATGGAACGTGAGGGCGGGCGGCCCGACGCCGGCGTCTCGGCGCTGATGCGCGCGGGCTTTGGCTTCATGCACCGCGCGCTGATGGAGGAGCAGCTGAAGCAATGGTCGTCAGGGCGTCTTGGCGCGCTGATCGAACCGCTGCGCGCTGCGCAGACGCGGGCGCGCGCCAACGCCGGCGTGGCGCAGATGGAAGCCGAGCGCGCGCTGTGGAACGTCGCGCGCGCGGCGCGGCGATAAGAGCGCCGCGTCAGTCCCGATCCGGCGCGCCGAGAGGAAAATAAGCGCGATAAGGTCTTGCTTCGTCGACGGCTCTCGCGAAGGAGGGGCGACTGAGGAGACGACGGCGATACGCGATAACATTCGCCAGCGCGTCGTCTATCGGGTGCGTCCAGTCCGCGTAGAAAAGCGCGGGCGCCGCCGCGCAATCCGCGAGAGAGAAATCCTCTCCCGCTGCCCATTCCCGATCTCTCATCTTTTCGTTGAGCCAGCCGTAGGCGGTGTCCAGCGCCCGACGCGCTTGCGCGACTCCATAGGAATCACGATCTCCTTCACGGCGCAGACGATCAAACACGATTTTCTGCATCGGCGTCATGATGTAATTGTCGAAGAACCGGTCCATGAAGCGGACATCGACCGCCGCATGCGCATCGCGCGGCACGAGCGTTATTCGGCCAGGATAGCGCAGGTCCAGATATTCGACGATGACGCTGGCCTCCATAATGCTGCGCTCATCGTCGCGCAGAAGCGGAAAGCGTCTGATCGGCCAGAGCGCCGCCCATTCGCCTTCCGCTTGCTTGTCCTCGAGCGACCGAAACTCGAAAGCCGTGTCGTTCTCATAAAGCGCAATCAGCGCCTTTTGCGTGTAGGACGAAAACGGATGCCCATACAGCGCGAGCGTCATCACGCGCTTTCATCGAGCAGAACGTTGAATCCGCCGAAGATCATGCGCTTGCCGTCGAAGGGCATCGGCATGTCGTTCATGCGCGGATCTTCGTGCATTTTCTTGTGGGCGGCGTCGCGCACCGCTTTCGACGGCCACACGACCCACGAGAACACGACGTTTTCGCCGTTCTCGGCGGCGACCGCGCGTTTGAAGTCGGTGACTTTGCCGTCCGGCACGTCGTCGCCCCAGCATTCGACGACGCGCAGCGCGCCCCACTCCTTCATGATGGGCCACATCTGCGCGGCGGCCTTGTGGTAGTCTTCCTTCTTGCCCTCGGGCACGGGAATCACGAAACCGTCGACATAGCTCATTGCGCCGCTCCTTCCTGCTGGCACGCCTTTGACGCCGCCTCGGCGTCCATCCACATAATCTCCCAGATATGACCGTCGAGATCTTCGAAGCTGCGGCCATACATGAAGCCGAAATCCTGGGTGGGCGTCGGATCCGCCGCGCCGCCGGCGCGCGTCGCCTTTTCGACGAGCGCGTCGACATCGGCGCGGCTGTCAGCGGAGATGCAGATCAGAACCTCGGCGCTCCTGTGCGCGTCTGCGATCTGCTTCGTCGTGAATTGTCGAAATTTCTCATGCGTCAAAAGCATCGCGTGAATGGTGTCCGAGAAGACGAGGCAGGAGGCGGTGTGATCGGAGAACTGCGGGTTTTTCCTCGCCCCGATCGACTCGTAGAACGCGGTCGCCCTTGGAAGATCGGCGACGGGAAGATTTATGAAAATAAGTCTCGACATGGACGCTCCTCTCAAACCAGCCATTGTGGAACCTACCTCATAAGTTATAAAATGCAACAATGAAGTTAGAAAAAATAACCAAAAAGGCCGCGGCGAAACGAGTCCCGCCCTCCGCGCGCAGCTATGACGACGCCTGCGGCGCCGCCCATGCGCTCGATCTGATCGGCGAGCGCTGGGCGCTGCTGGTGATGCGCGAACTGATGTTCGGCCCGAAGCGATTCAGCGACCTGCGCGCCGATCTTCCGGGGATAAGCGCCAATGTGCTGACGCAACGGTTGGAGCGGCTGGAGGAAATCGGCGCCTTGCAACGGCGCAGGCTGCCGCCGCCGGCGGCGAGCCATGTCTATGAACTGACGCCGTGGGGGTATGAGATCGAGCCTGTCTTCAGCGTTCTCGGCCGCTGGGCGGCGCGCTCGCCCTTGCATGATCCCAGGCTGCCGCTCAGCGCGGCGTCTCTCATGCTCTCCTTCAGGACAATGTTCGACGCGCGCCGGGCGAAGGGATTGAACGCGCGCATCGGCTTTCGCATCGGCGACGAGACGTTTCTTGTGCGACTCCACGACGGCAGATGCGACGCCGCGCGGCAGGCCTTCGACGCCGCAGACGTCGTCTTTGCGGGAGAGGCGACGGCGATAGCGGCGGCCGTCTATGGCGGCGCGCCGCTCGAGGCGCTCGAAGCGGAAAAGGCGCTTGTCGTCGAAGGCGACCGCGCGCTTGCTGAGCGCTTCACCGGGCTCTTTCCCCTGCCGCCGAAGATATGAAATTCACGAAGAGTCCAGTTGACGCCTTCGCGGGACCTGTCATTCCCTGCAGGCCGCAGGCCTGATCGGGAAATCCAGAGCAGCGTCACGAACGATTGTTTTTTCCTCGATTCCCGATCAGGCGCAAAGCGCGCGTCGGCGATGATCGCAAACCTGCGGCGTTCGTTACGCCGCGCTCGCGAGGCTTTCGAAAAGCCCGCGACCGTCGATTCCGCCGACGAGCGGATCGATGAGATTTTCGGGATGCGGCATCAGGCCCAGCACGTTCCGTCCAGCCGAATAGATTCCGGCGATGTCATTGCGCGAACCATTGGGATTGGCGTCGGCGCCGACGTTGCCGGCGGAATCGCAGTAGCGAAACGCGACGAGGCCTTCGCCTTCAAGGCGCTCGATCGTGGCGTCGTCGGCTTCGTAATTGCCTTCGCCATGCGCGATGCAGACTTCGACGGTCTGGCCCTTAACGTAATGCCGGGTGAAGGCGGTGTCGTTTCGCTCGACTTTGAGATGTTGCATGCGGCAGACGAAGCGCAGATTGGCGTTGCGCATCAGCACGCCCGGCAGAAGGCCGCTTTCGCAAAGTATTTGGAAGCCGTTGCAGACGCCCAGCACCAGACCGCCGCGCGCGGCGTGGGCGCGCACCGCGTCCATGATGGCGGCGCGGCCGGCGATCGCGCCGCAGCGCAGATAATCGCCGTAGGAGAAGCCGCCCGGCAACACCACGAGATCAGTGCCCGGCGGCAATTCGTGATCGGCGTGCCATAGCATGGCCGGCTGGCGCCCCGTCGCCTGTTGCAGCGCGCGGGCCATGTCGCCTTCGCGATTGGAGCCGGGGAAAACGACGACGGCGGCTTTCATGGGCGTGTCCTAATCGGCGGGTCGGCAGGTCGGCGGTCGGAAACGCGTAATGCCGACTGCCGAAGTCCGACTGCCGCTTATCGCGTCACAGATCGATCTGATAGTTTTCGATCACGGTGTTGGCGAGCAGCTTCTCGCAGGCGGCCTGCAACTGCGCCTTGGCGGCGCTGGCGTCCGCGCCGGCAAGCTCCACATCGAACACCTTGCCCTGCCTGACGCTGGCTACGCCTTCGACGCCGAGCGACTTCAGCGCCCCTTCGATCGCCTTGCCTTGCGGATCGAGAATGCCGGATTTGAGGGTGACGACGACGCGGGCTTTCATGCGCAGTTCCATTTCAGAAGGTGCGGAACGGTTACTGGCTTGCCGCGTAAAGGGCAAGCCGCGCGTCAGAGCAGACCTGTATCGCGGTAGATGTCGCGCAAGGTCAGCCGCGCGCCGATGACGGGCAGGTCGAGTTCGCTCTCAGCCGCCTCAAAACGGCGCTCGGCGAAACCATTGGCGCGATCGAAGGAGACGACCTCGACCGCGTCCTGCGCGATGACCACATACTGCCTGAGCGACGGCAGCGTCGCATAAGCTTTCCGCTTCCAACGCAGATCCTTGTTCGCCGTCGACGGCGAAAGGACCTCGAACGCGATGATCATGTCGTCGCATTCGATGCCTGCGAGCGAACGCGGGCGAACCATCACATCGGGGACCGGTACGCTCAGCGGCGAGACGCGTACGCCAATTCCGGGGACCGCGAGCCAATCTGCATCTGCATCCCGGGCGCGCTGACCGAGCAAGAAGATCAAATTGCTGGCGACGATCTGGTGAAGAAAACTGGCCGAGGCGTTCAAAATCGGCTTCCCCTCGATCAGCTCCCACTTCTCGTCGTCGGGGCGCGTGGCCGTGAACGCGAAGAACTCCTCCGCGCGCATCGGACCTGAATCGAAATGGGGAACGCCCATGGCGGCCCTTGGAACTCTCCTACTGCACCAGCTTCGGCGCGCCGGTGCGGACAGTTTCGTTTTCCTGCATCACGCCGAGCCGGCGTGCGACCTCGGTATAGGCTTCGACAAGCCCGCCCAGATCGCGTCGGAAGCGGTCCTTGTCGAGCTTGTCGTTCGACTTCATGTCCCACAGCCGGCAGCTGTCGGGTGAAATCTCGTCGGCGACGACGATGCGCATCATGTCGCCTTCCCAGAGCCGGCCGCATTCCATTTTGAAGTCGACGAGACGAATGCCGACGCCGAGGAACAGCCCCGAGAGGAAATCGTTGACGCGGATGGCGAGCGCCATGATGTCGTCGATCTCCTGAGGAGTCGCCCAGCCAAAGGCGGTGATGTGCTCCTCGGACACCATCGGGTCGTCGAGCGCGTCGTTCTTGTAGTAGAATTCGATGATGGAGCGGGGCAGCTGCGTGCCCTCTTCCATGCCGAGGCGCTTGGCGAGCGAGCCAGCGGCGACATTGCGCACGACGACTTCGAGCGGGATGATCTCCACCTCGCGGATGAGCTGCTCGCGCATGTTCAGCCGGCGGATGAAGTGGGTCGGCACGCCGATGCTGTTCAGGTGCTGGAAGATATATTCGGAGATCCGGTTGTTGAGCACGCCCTTGCCGTCGATCACCTCATGCTTCTTGGCGTTGAAGGCGGTGGCGTCGTCCTTGAAGTGCTGAATCAAGGTGCCGGGCTCCGGGCCCTCGTAGAGGACCTTGGCCTTGCCCTCGTAGATGCGGCGTCGGCGGTTCATTGGGATCAACCGGGGCTTGAGAAAGTCCATATGGCGGGTCGTCGCTCCTCCAGTGTGAACGCATGCCGGCTTTTGGGCGCGGTCCTCAGGAGCGGCGGCGGGCGCGCGCCCTGGCCGCAGATAACGGCGGTCCTAGCGTCTTTGGCGGCCAGTGACAAGCCGACATCACACTCTATCGCAAAGGGAAAGACGACACAATGAAACTGAGAGCGCCGCGGCGCAGCATAGCCGTGGCCGCGCCGTTCCACTCCCACGCGCGGGCGCCCGCCATTTGAGCATCCCGTCGTCTGCTCTTCGATGTCGCCCGTTCCTCACCTGCGCCGCTCAGGGCGCTCGGGACTACTTCCAACCGGCCTTCTTCTCGCAATCCTGCTGGGCCTCTGGATTGGCCTTTTCCCACTGAGTGACCGACCGAGTTTCGTTGTCGTCCATCTTCTCGTTCATGCATATGCAATAGGCGCGGACAATTTCGGGCGTCCCGCCTTCCTCGCCCTTGTTATCGTTGATACATTGATTGATCCATTTGAGGTCGTCGCTCGTCATTGTCTGGGCGAAGGCCGAACCTGCAAAGGCCAAGGCGAATAAAACAGCGCATGTAAATTTCTTCATGAAGCGCCCCTTACGTGTCCGATCGCCGGACGGGAAACCTACGCCTCGACAAATAGCCGCGTATGCGCGTTTTGCAAATCAGCACGTCGCGCGGGTTCTGTCCACGCTTGCGGCCTGGGGGCAGGGGAGCCTTCGTGGCGGCCAGGACTGCGCTTTCCGGCATTGGCTTTGCGCCAAAATACGCATATATCGAGCCGACGCCGATGCGGCGCATGATCGCCGAGCCCTAATTTAAAGAACAACCCCGGCCGAGGATGGACATGAGCACTTTCGACCAGCGCGAAGATTCCTTCGAGAAACGCTTTGTCCATGAAGAGGAGCTGCAGTTTCGCGCAGAGGCGCGCCGCAACAAGCTGCTTGGCCTCTGGGCGGCGGAAAAGCTTGGCAAGTCCGGCGCAGAGGCGCAGGCCTACGCCGAGTCGCTCGTCGTGGCGGAAGTGAACGCCGACGCCGATGAACGCGTCGTGGCTCAGATCAAGAAGGATTTCGAAGCGGCTGGGGTGAACCAGTCCGAGCACCAGATCCGCCGCACCATGGACGAACTGCTGACTAAGGCTAAAGCGGAGATCAAGGCCGGCCAGTAGTCGCGCTTCTGGATTTATTCACTCTCGCGGGGGGATAGTCGCGCCTATGCGCGAATCCCCTCCCAGAGCGCCCCGAGCAAAGCCGCTTCCCGACGCGTCGTATTTTCTCGCGGCGACGGAGATCGCCGACGAAGCGGCCTCATGGCTGCGCTATCTTGCTGGCGAGCGCCGCGCTTCCCGGCACACGGTCGAGGCCTATGCCCGCGACCTTGCCGCCTTCCTGGCTTTTCTCACGGGTCATCTCGGGCGACGGCCCGACGCCGCGGCGCTCAAGTCTCTTCAAGCGGCTGATCTTCGGGCCTTTCTCGCCAAGCGTCGCCGCGACGGACTGGAGAGCCGCTCGCTGCTGCGGGCGCTCGCCGCCGTCCGTAACTTCCTGCGCCTGATCGAAAAGAAGGGCCTCGCCCGCACCGACGTGTTCGGCGCTGTGCGGCCGCCCAAGCGACCGCACAGCCTGCCCAAAGCGCTCGCCGTTCCCGACGCCCGCGACATCGTCGACCCGGAGCAGCGCGCCGGCGAGGCGCGCGAGCCCTGGGTCATCGCCCGCGACGCCGCCGTGCTGGCGCTGCTCTATGGCGCGGGGCTGCGGATTTCGGAGGCGCTTTCGATCGCAAGCGCCTCGGCGCCCGTCGGCGCCATCGACCGGGTGACGATCCTGGGGAAGGGCGGCAAGAGCCGGACCGTGCCGGTCATCGCGCCGGTCCGCGCGGCGATCGAGGCCTATCTCGCGCTCTGTCCCTATGATCTTGCCGGCGGTCCGCTCTTCGTCGGCGCGCGCGGCGGACCGCTCTCGCCGCGCATCGTTCAGCTTGCCGTTCAGCGGCTGCGCGGGGCGCTCGGCCTGCCCGAGACCGCGACCCCGCACGCCTTGCGCCATTCCTTCGCGACGCATCTTCTCGGCCGTGGCGGTGATCTGCGCACGATCCAGGAATTGCTCGGCCACGCCTCGCTGTCGACGACCCAGATCTATACGGCCGTCGACAAGGCGCGGCTCCTCGACGCCTATAAGTCGGCACATCCGCGCGCCGAGTGAGGCGCTTGCGAGGGGGGCATCTGAAAGGGAGCGAATGCTCAGACGAGCGCTGTTGATCATCGTCATGGCTGCAGGCGTCGCGACCGGCGCCGGGGCAGGGGCGGGCGACTGCGTCGAGGGCCCGTGCAAAGGCCTCTTCGAGGTCGGCCCTTACCAGCTTCAGTTCTTCGCGACCCAGGAGGGCGACGCCGAACGCGTCCACCGGCAGATCCCCGGTTTCGGTCCAACACGGTTGAATGTGGAATTTATCGGCGCCGGCGTCGGCGACGCGGACGCGCCTTCACAGGAACTGGAGGTCGAGGTCGCGCTCTATTGGGGCAAGAATGAGCTGAAGCCCCCGGAGCTTCTGAAGATCGAGACGTCACGGGGCCTGACGCCGGTCAGCTTCGATTACGACTTCGCCGAAGACGGCAAATATATCGTCACGGTCGCGGCAAAGAACTCGGGCGGCGCGACCTATCGCGGCCAACACATTTTCTTCGTCATCGCCTCCGCCGAGTCCGATTATCTCATCGCCGGCGCGACGTCTCTCTTCATTCTTGGTTTCGCGTTTCTTGTCTGGCGTCGCCGCCGGAAGCCGCTCACTCCACCGGCTCCACCGCGGTAATCTCGATGCCAAAACCCGAAAGGCCGACGAAGGCGCGAGGCTTTGCGGAGGAGGAGCGCAGCCTGATCGACGAGACGCCGAGGTCCTTCAGAATCTGCGCACCGAGGCCGACGTCGAGCCATTGCCGCTTGCGCGTCTCTTCGGCGTTTTCCTCCTGGCCGCGACCGACGATGTTCGCCGGCACGCCGGCGGCGCCGTCGCGCAGATAAACCAGCACGCCGCGCCCTTCGCGCGCGAATCGGGCGAGAGTCTTCTTGATCGTCGGCGCGCCGCACATCACGTCGGAGATGATGTCGGCGCGATGCAGGCGCGTCGGCACGTCGCGGCCGTCGCCGATCGCGCCGAGCACGAAGGCGAAATGCTGCACGCTGTCGAATGGCGTGACATAGGCGTGGCCGATCATCTCCCCGGCGTCGGTCTCGACGGGAAAAGTCGCGACGCGCTCGACGAGCTTTTCGCGCGCCTGCCGGAAGGCGATGAGATCGGAAACGGAAACGAGTTTGAGCTCATGCGATCGGGCGAATTCCTCGATCTGGCGGCCGGTCATCACCGTGCCGTCGTCATTGGCGAGTTCGCAAATGACGCCGACCGGCGGCAGGCCGGCGAGTTTGCAGAGATCGACGGCGGCTTCGGTATGTCCGGAGCGCATCAGCACCCCGCCGTCCTTGGCGATCAGCGGGAAGACATGGCCTGGCCGCACGAAATCGCTCGCGCCCATATTGCCGTTGGCGAGCGCGCGCACCGTATTGCAGCGCTGTTCGGCGGAGATGCCGGTGGTGAGCCCGTGGCGCGCGTCGACCGAGACCGTGAAGGCGGTCGCGAGCGGCGCGTCATTTTCGGCGACCATCGGCGCGAGATGCAGGCGGCGCGCCTCTTCGATCGTCAGCGGGGCGCAAACGATTCCGCTCGTGTGGCGGATGATGAAGGCCATTTTTTCCGACGTGCAGAGCGACGCGGCGATGACGAGATCGCCTTCGTTCTCGCGATCATCGTCATCGGTGACGACGACCATTTCGCCTCGAGCCACGGCCTCGATGGCTTCGGTGATGGAATGGGACAATGAGATCTCCGGAACGCGCCGCTTGCGGCGACTGCCTCGCCTATCTAGCCTTGGCGCGGCGAGGTTTCAAACGGCGGTTGAGACAGTTTTTGTTGGGGAATGTCATTCCCCGACGCGCGAAGCGCCTCGGGCCTCCAGGCTCGAGCGTTCCTGACGTTGCTCTGGATTTCCGGTCAGGCCTGCGGCCCGTCGGGAATGACAGTGCGGCAAGGCGAAGAAGAAGGGAGGCTTCATTGCTCGACGCCGAACTGAAGAAGCGCGTCTTGAGGGCTCTCTCGGCCGCGCTGGCGTTCTCCGCCGCGCCCGCGATCGCAGGCGCAAAGCCCTGCGCCGCGGTGGAAGAGGGCGGCGCAACCTACACGGTGTGCGATTTCGACGCGCGCAAGAGCGAGATCCGGCTGTTCCTGCGCGATGGAAAGGGCGAGACCTATGGCGACTTCTCGCGTCTCTCGAGCGAACTCGCCGGCAAGGGCGAGACGCTCGTCTTCGCGATGAACGCCGGCATGTATGCCGAAGACCGCGCGCCGGTCGGCCTCTATGTCGAGAACGGCCGCACGCTGAACGGCGCCAACACGCGTCCAGGTCCTGGCAATTTCCACATGAGGCCGAACGGCGTCTTCTGGATCGATGGGTCGCGCGCCGGCGTGACCGAGACCGCGCGCTTCTTGAAAAGCCGCCAGCGCGCGCAGTTCGCCACGCAATCAGGGCCGATGCTCGTCGTCGGCGGGCGCATGCATACGCGCATCCATGCGGACGGCGTTTCGCAGAAGTTCCGCAACGGCGTCTGCGTTCAGGATGGCCATATCGCGCGCTTCGCGATCTCCAACCAGCCGGTCACATTCTACGAATTCGCGCGACTGTTTCGCGATCGCCTGCGCTGCAAGGACGCGCTGTTTCTCGACGGCGGCTCGGCATCGGGACTCTATGCGCCGTCGCTCTCGCGACATGATCGCTTCCTGCCGGCGATGGGGCCGATCGTCGGCGTCGTCGAGAAGTCGGATCGCTAGCTCAGGCGCGTAAGCGCCGCATTGAGTTTCTCGATGCGCGCGGCGGTTTCTTCGCGGCGCTCGCGATGCTCTTCGATCACTTCTTCGTCGGCCTTGGCGAGGAAACCCTCATTGGCGAGTTTGGCGTCGAGCTTCTTCAGTTCGCCCTCGAGCTTGCCGATCTCTTTCGCCAGTCGCGCCCGTTCGGCGCCAAGGTCGATGACCCCTTCAAGCGGCATTGCGGCGACGCCGCCGCGCACGAGAAGCTGCGCGGAGGATTTCGGCGCGGCGTCGGCGAAACTGAGACGCGAGAGTCGCGCGAGTTTGCGGATCGTCTCGTCCCAGCGCGTCGCGCGCGCCTTGAGTGCGTCATCGGCGCCGACCAGCAGGAGTTCGGTCTCGCTCGTCAGATTCATCTCGGCGCGAAGCGAACGCACTTCGGAAATAAGGTCGACGACCCAGCCGATTTCGGCTTCGGCCTCGGCGTCCTCCAAACCTTCGAGCGACGGCCATGAAGCGAGCGCGAGCAGGCTCTCGCGCCTGGGGCCTTCCGAACCCTTGATCGCCCAGAGCTCCTCGGTGAGGAAGGGCATGAAGGGATGCAGCAGCGCGTAGATCTGATCGAGAACGAAGGCGGTCGTCGCGCGCGTCTCGTCCTTATCGGCGCCGTCCGCGCCTTGCAGCAGCGGCTTCGCGAGTTCGACATACCAGTCGCAGAAGACGCTCCAGACGAAGCGATACACGTTGTTCGCCGCGTCATTGAAGCGATAGGCGTCGATCGCCGCGCTCACGTCGGCGGTCGTGCGCGCCGCTTCGCCGACGATCCAGCGGTTCAGCGTGATCCTGTTGGCGCGCGGATCGTAACCGGCGGTACGCGCGCAGCCGTTGATCTCCGCGAAACGCGAAGCGTTCCAGAGCTTCGTCGCGAAATTGCGATACCCTTCGACGCGCTGCGTCGAGAGCTTGATGTCGCGTCCCTGCGCCGCCATCGCCGCGAGCGTGAAGCGCAGCGCATCGGCGCCATATTCGTCAATGAGATGCAGCGGGTCGATGACATTGCCCTTCGACTTCGACATCTTCGCGCCCTTCTCGTCGCGGACGAGCGCGTGGATATAGACATCGCGGAAGGGGACTTCGTCCATGAAGTGGAGGCCCATCATCATCATGCGGGCGACCCAGAAGAAGATGATGTCGAAGCCGGTGACGAGGGCGCTCGTCGGATAATAGCGCGCAAGCTCCGGCGTCTTCTCCGGCCAACCGAGAGTCGAGAACGGCCAGAGCGCCGAGGAAAACCAGGTGTCGAGAACGTCTTCGTCGCGCGTGAGCGTCACGCCGTCTCCGAGCTTGGCGCGCGCCGCGGCAAGCGCCGCCTCTTCGGTCTCTTCGACATAGGCGTTGCCGTCTTCGTCATACCAGGCCGGAATGCGGTGGCCCCACCAGAGCTGACGCGACACGCACCACGGCTGGATATTCTCCAGCCACTCGAAATAGGTCTTCTCCCAATTCTTGGGCACGAACGTCATGCGGCCGTCGCGCACGGCGGCGAGCGCCGGCTGCGCGAGAGTTTTGGCGTCGACATACCATTGGTCGGTGAGGCGCGGCTCGAGCACCGCGCCCGAGCGGTCGCCATGCGGCACCATGTGTTTGTGGTCGTCAACGCCGTCGAGGAGTTCGCGCTCCTCCATCATTTCGACGACGCGCTTCCTTGCCGCGAAGCGGTCGAGCCCATCGAGCGCGGAGACCGTCGCTGCAAGTTCGGGAGAGGGGTCGACGCCTTCGTGGAAATCAGCGTTGGCGGCGAGCGTCATCTGCGCCTGCGGGTCGAGCACATTGACGAGGCGCAAGCCGTGCCGCTTGCCGACCTCGAAATCGTTGAAGTCGTGCGCGGGCGTGATTTTCACCGCGCCGGTTCCCTTTTCGGGATCGGAATATTCATCGGCGACGATCGGAATCAGCCTGCCGACCAAGGGCAGACGCACGCGCTTGCCGACGAGCGCCTGATAGCGCTCGTCTTCCGGATGCACGGCGACCGCCGTATCGCCAAGCATGGTCTCTGGCCGCGTCGTCGCGACGACGATGAACGCGCCGGTCTCCTCGCCCGCGTCATCGACGATCGGATATTTGAAGCGCCACAGATGGCCCTTCACTTCCTGCTGCAGCACTTCGAGATCGGAGATCGCCGTGTGCAGCGCCGGGTCCCAATTGACGAGGCGCTTGTCCTTGTAGAGCAGGCCGTCGCGATAGAGCTGCACGAAGACTTTGACCACCGCGCGCGACAGGCCCTCATCGAGCGTGAAGCGTTCGCGCGACCAGTCGCAGCTGGCGCCGAGGCGCTTCAGCTGTTCGACGATCTTGCCGCCCGATTCCGCCTTCCATTCCCACACGCGCTCGACGAATTTTTCGCGGCCGAGCGTGCGGCGATGCTCCTGGCGCTCCATCAGCTGGCGCTCGACGACCATTTGCGTCGCGATGCCGGCATGATCGGTGCCGGGCTGCCACAGCACGTCGTCGCCCTTCATGCGGCGATAGCGAACCAGAATGTCCTGCAGCGTATTGTTGAGCGCATGGCCCATGTGCAGGCTGCCGGTCACGTTCGGCGGCGGGATGACGATGGAATAGGGGCTGGCGCCCACGCGTTCGGGCCGTCCGGCGCGAAAGGCTTGCGCCGCTTCCCACGCGTCGCGAATGCGCGATTCAATTGCGGCGGGATTGAAGGTTTTTTCCATGGTCATTGGGCGGGAGCCTTTTGGCCCCCACCCTGTCCCTCCCCCGCTTCGCGGGAGAGGGGACGCTAACGATCGGCGTTTCGTCGCACGTCAGTGAAGGCTCGAATCTACTCCCTCTCCCGCGAAGCGGGGGAGGGTTGGGGAGGGGGTTACGACAGCGCCTTGAGCGCGCCCTTGCCGGCGTAGATCGCCGCGTCGCCCAGCTCCTCCTCGATGCGGATGAGCTGGTTGTATTTGGCGGTGCGGTCGGAGCGGGCGAGCGAGCCGGTCTTGATCTGGCCGCTGTTCGTCGCGACGACGAGATCGGCGATCGTCGAATCCTCGGTCTCGCCCGAGCGGTGCGAGAAGACCGTCGTGTAGCCGGCGCGATGGGCGGTTTCGACCGAGGCGAGCGTCTCGGTCAGCGTGCCGATCTGATTGACCTTCACCAGCAGCGAGTTGGCGACGCCCTTCTTGATGCCCTCATTGAGGCGCACGACGTTGGTGACGAAGAGATCGTCGCCGACGAGCTGAACCTTATCGCCGATCGCGTCGGTGAGCTTCTTCCAGCCCTCCCAATCGTCCTCGGCCATGCCGTCCTCGATCGACACGATCGGATAGGCGCCCGCGAGCTTGGCGAGATAGTCGACCTGTTCGTCGATCGAGCGCGTCACGCCCTCGCCCTCGTAGACATATTTGCCGCCCTTGAAGAATTCCGTCGCGGCGCAGTCGGAGGCGAGATGGACGTCGACCCCCGGCTTGAAGCCGGCGGTTTCGATCGCCTTCATGATGAAGTCGAGCGCCGCTTCCGCGGACGGAAGGTTGGGCGCGAAGCCGCCCTCGTCGCCGACCGAAGTGCTGAGTCCCGCCTTCTTCAGCGCCGCCTTGAGCGTGTGGAAGATCTCGGCGCCCCAGCGGATGGCGTCGCGCACATTCGGCGCGCCGGTCGGCATGATCATGAATTCCTGGAAGTCGATGGGGTTGTCGGCATGCACGCCGCCGTTGACGATATTCATCATCGGGGTCGGCAGGACCCGCGCCTGCACGCCGCCCACATAGCGATAGAGGGGAAGGGCCGAGGCTTCGGCCGCCGCCTTGGCGACCGCGAGCGAAACGCCGAGAATGGCGTTGGCGCCGAGCCGCGCCTTATTCGGCGTGCCGTCGAGCTTGATCATCGCCTCGTCGACGGCGACCTGGTCTTCCGCCTCGAAGCCGAGCAGCGCCCCGGCGATCTCGTCATTGACGTTGTCGACCGCCGCGAGCACGCCCTTGCCGAGATAGCGCGACTTGTCGCCGTCGCGCTTCTCCGCCGCCTCATGCGCGCCGGTCGAGGCGCCGGACGGCACCGCCGCGCGTCCCGAAGATCCGTCTTCCAGGGTGACGTCGACCTCGACGGTCGGATTGCCGCGGGAATCCAGGATTTCGCGGGCGTGGATGTCGACGATCTCGGTCATTGGTGCCTCTTGATGATGCGGCGCGGGCGGGCGCGACTTCTTAGACCCATTGCGGCGTCCGGAAAAGCCTCAGCCGTAAAAAGCTTGTCCATTCGCCACATGGTTTTGCGGGACCTGTGGTGCGTCGCAGCGACGGCAGCCTGCGAATTCCGTTGACGGGCGCGTGCCCCTCCCTATCCTTGAGCTTCATCAATGGAGCGGGCGTTCGCCGCCAAGCGCGACCGGGCCGGCGGGAGGATCGATGGCCTTCATCAATGCGTTTGCGCGCGGCGTCGTCTTTTTCAGCCTATGTCTCGCGATATGCCTTCCGGGCGGCGCGTCGGCGCAGTCGCCGGAGCACATCGCCGCGGCCAAGGCGGCCCTGGAGAAATCCCCCGTCCACGGCAATTGCGCGCCCGTGCAGGAGGACTTCCTCGGCTGGCCGGCTAATCTCGTGCAGAGATGCGAATATCAGCACGAGGACATGCCGGGCCTCGCCTATGTGCTCGACGTGAAGCCGGAAACTCTGGCGCGCTGGGTCGAAACCGGATGCAGCGCGCTCATGGCGGGCGCCGGCCACTGCTTCGATCGGACCCTGAAATGCGCGCTCGACAGCACCGGCGCCGTCTTTGTCGTTGGCGGCAATCTGATAACGTCGCGTAAGGGCGCGAAACAGAACCGCTTTTATCGCAACGGCGTCGCCATCGTCGCGCCGAACAGCGGAGCGCCGGGCGTCGTGCCGATCGCCGAACAGGAGACGATCTCGCATATGCCGGAGAAGGACGTCACGGCGATGCTCGACCGCGGCGGCGTCGCCTTCTGGAACACCATGCCTTATCAATTCGCCGTGAAGGCCATTGATCTTGGCGTGCCGGCGGAGATGAACACGCCCGACAGGCGCGAGAAGTGGCTGGAAATCGTGCGCGTCGAGATGTTGAAGGCCCTGGAGAGCCCCGAGAATCGCTTTCTCTCGGGCTGGATGTCGGCGCATCCGATCACCTTGCGCGCGGGCGAATGTCCCGACTCGCGCGACCCGTGAGCCGTTTTGTCGCTTGACGCGGCGGCGATCGCGCCTTTGTTACGCGCATGACCAAAACGCATAAGGGTGGCGCGCTGCTTGGCCGACACGCGGCCATGCCCGCGTCGCCGGACGAGGCGGAACTCGACCTCGTGCCGAACCCGCACAAGGACGCAGCCTATCTCGTGCGCTTCACGGCGCCCGAATTCACCTCGCTCTGCCCGGTGACCGGACAGCCCGACTTCGCGCATATCGTCATCGACTATGTGCCCGGCGAATGGCTAGTCGAATCAAAGGCGCTGAAGCTTTATCTCGGCAGCTTCCGAAATCACGGGGCTTTTCACGAGGACTGCACACTGCGAATCGGACGCGACCTCGTTGCGGCGATGTCGCCCAAATGGCTGCGCATTGGCGGCTATTGGTATCCTCGCGGCGGCATGCCCATCGACGTCTTTTGGCAGACCGGCGCGCCGCCAGAAGGGCTGTGGCTACCCGACCAGGGCGTGCCCTCCTATCGCGGGCGAGGCTAGCGCCGCGGGCGATACGCCATCCCGACGGCGCCGGGATAGACCTTCGTTTGGCCCTGGCTTCGATAAATGAGCATCGAGATGAGCCAGCTCGCGATCAGGATCGCGGCGATCGCGAATCCGAAGCTGGCGAGATTGTCGTTCAGACGTTGAACGATTCGCCAAAGGCCGCCTTCAAAGCCGAGCTTGTCGCCGATCAGGCCGAGCGCCTCCACGCCGCCAATGAAGATGGCGACGATGACCGACATCGCGGTCATGACCAGATTGTACCAGAGTTTTCTCAGCGGATCGTCGAAAGCCCAACCATAGGCGCGCGTCATCACGATGCTGTCGGTCGTGTCCATCAGCGTCATGCCGGCGGTGAACAAGGCCGGAAACACCAGTATCGTGGAAAATGACAGGCCTTGCGCGGCCTGCGTCGCCGATATGCCGAGCAGGCCGATCTCCGTCGCGGTGTCGAAGCCCAGGCCGAACAGAAACCCCACCACATACATGTGCCAGGACCGCGAAACGAAGCGAAACAGAGGCCGGAAGACCCGGGCCAGCAGGCCGCGCCCATTGAGCAGCCGGTCGAGATCCTTTTCGTGGACCTGCTCGCCGAGTCGCGCGCGATTGTAAGCCGACCAGACGCCCCGGAGCAGGAGGAGGTTGGCGAGGCCGATGACGAGGAGGAACGACGCAGAGGCCATCGTGCCGACGGCGCTGCTCAGCGTCTGAAATTCATGCCCGCCGCCCTGCATCGCCGCGGCCGTCGCAGCCATTGCGACCGAGGCGAGCGTGACGAACATGGAGTGGCCGAGAGAGAAGAAAAATCCGACGGAGAACGGCGTCTTGCCGTCCTGCATCAGTTTCCGGACGACATTGTCGATGGCGGCGATGTGATCGGCGTCGAAGGCGTGGCGAAGGCCGAGCACAAAGGCGAGAATGGCGGCGCCCATCAGACCGGGTCTATCGGAGAAGGCTATCCACGCCCAGGTCCAGGCGATGACATTGGCCGCAAGCACGAGCACATAGGTCGCCGTGGCCTTGGCTGTGAAGTTCTCGCCTTCGTCATCGAAAGGATTGAGCGCCATGACCCCGCCCGGCTGAGCAATACAGACTTTTAACCGTAATCGCTTAATTATGGAAGTTCATACTCGCGCCACAGGGCAACGCCCCCTTGACTGAGTGGCTACAGGTAGCCACTATTAGCTCATGACAATCGTCTCAATAAAAGAAGCGAAAAATCGCCTGACCGAACTCGCTCGACAGGTGGAGAAAGGCGCGACGGTCGTCGTGACGCGGAACGGGAAACCGGTGTTCGACCTGGTTCCGCATCGGCCAAAGCGCGGTTTGCGGCTCGAAGCCGTCGACGAATTCAAGCAGCGACATGGCTTAAAGACGATCGTTACATACGTCGCCGAGGACTTTGACGCTCCGTTGCCGGAAGATTTCCTGCTGCACCCTCTGCCCGATGACGCATGAGACTGCTGCTCGACACACATATTCTGTTGGCGCTGCTTGAAAAGCGCACCGCCGACTTCGGATCGCATGTGCAGTTTCTGCTGAAGAATGAAGATGCGGAATTCGTCGTCAGCGTCGCGAGTCTTTGGGAGATCGCCGTCAAGTGGCGGCTGGGAAAGCTAGCTCTCGCCATAGGTCTCGAAGCCCTTCCAGAACTGCTGGAAGCCATGCGTATGGAGATACTCTCGATCAATGCGCAACACGCGCTCGCAGCGGTCGAACCCGAGCCACGCACGCGCGACCCGTTTGACCGGCTGTTGCTGGCGCAATGCAAGATCGAGGCGCTGCGCCTGGTGACCGTCGATCGCGCGCTTCTCGATCATCCTTTGGCCGCGCGAAGCGACTAGCGGATCTTATTCGCCAGCCGGTCTCGTTGGGGCGAGATCGTCCCCTGGCGTCTGTTTCGATAGGATGCGCGATCAGCGGAAATGTTGAGTGACGACATGCTGTCGGAAGAAAACATCGCCGAGTGGCGGCTTTGCGCGCCATCGCTCCGGGAAGCTGAGTTCTCCGACGGCGAAACGCTATACCGCCAGGGCGAGGAGCCGGGCTATCTCTATTGTTTGATGCGGGGCGTCGTCCGGCTTTCTCATGTCGCCGAAAGCGGCGCGCAGATCACGCTTGCGATCGCCGGGAGGGGCGATCTCTTCGGGCGCGTTTCGCCGGGAAGACCGTCGGCGCACGCGGCAAGCGCCATCGGGGAAGCGCGCGTCCTGATGTTCGCCCCTTCGGACGTGGCCTGTCTCCTCGCGAAAAGCGCGTCGTTCTCGAGCTTCCTCAGCGCTGGACTAGAGGCGTCGCGGGAACGGGCCGAGCGCAGGCTGATCGATCGCCAGACCAAGGCGGTCGCCGTGCGGCTCATCGAGACGCTGGGAGAGCTGGCGCTCGCCTTTGGCGCGCCCTGTCCGCATGGCTATTCGCTCGAGATCAGGCTGACGCAGCAGGACATCGCCGATCTCGTCCATGCGAGCCGTCCCGTCGTCGCCCGGATGATGAACGCCTTGAGACGGAAAGGGGCGCTCGACTATCGGCGAGACCTCATCTGCGTCAACGAGGTTGCGCTGCGATCCCTTGCGAAAGAAAAGTCCGCCGATCTGTAATCAAGATGACAGACCGTCTCCGCACTTCGCGCTAGCGAGGGCGAGCGGCCGATCCGGCCGCCAGCGAGGAGTAGCGACGATGACATTCATTGCGCCGCGACTGCATGGTTATCTCGATTATCTGACGGTTTTGATCTTCCTCGCCGCGCCAGCCGTGCTTGGTTTCGGCGGCGCGCCGGCGATGCTGGCGTGGCTGCTTGCGGGCGTGCACTTGGCGATGACGCTCGTGACGAGATTTCCGCTCGGAGTCTTTCGGCGGCTGGCTTTCGCGCTTCATGGCTGGGTTGAAAGGATCGTCGGCCCGGCGCTCATCGCCATCGCTTTTCTTCCCGATATCTTCAGCGTCAAGCCGGCGTTCGCGTTTTTCGCGGGAATGGGTGTTGTGATCATCGTGGTCGGCTGGCTCACGGATTACGCGGAGTCCGGCTGATCAGCTGGCGCGACCGCCATTCCCGGCGCTTTTCTTCAAGCGAAGCGAAGGGATGCAGAGCAATCGTTTGTCTCGTGTTGCGACTTCTGGTTCCCCGATCAGGCCTTCGGCCTGTCGGGAATGATGGCGTCCATTGGTCTTTTAGACCGCGCCTTCGCCAGCCGATCGAACGCCATCAATTCTTCGACCAACGCCCCAAGCTCGGCGAGCGGGACTTGCGTCGCGCGGTCGGAAATCGCCGCGTCTGGATCAGGGTGCGTCTCGATGAAAAGCGCTGCGACGCCGACGGCGGCCGCGGCGCGGGCGAGGGTCGCGACGAAACGTCGATCGCCGCCCGATGACGCGCCATGCCCGCCCGGCTGTTGCACGGCGTGCGTGGCGTCGAAAACGACGGGCGCGCCGGTCTCCCTCAAAATCGGCAGCGCGCGCATGTCGGCGACGAGCGCGTTATAGCCGAAGCTCGTTCCCCGCTCGGTGACGAGGACGCCGGCGGCGCCCGCGTCGCGCGCCTTATTGACGGCGTGGACCATGTCCCAGGGCGCGAGAAACTGCCCCTTCTTGATATTGACGGGACGTCCGGTTTTCGCCGCGGCGACGATGAGATCGGTCTGCCGGCAGAGGAAGGCGGGGATCTGCAGAAGGTCGACGACTTCTGCGACGCGCGCGCATTGCCAGGGCTCATGCACGTCGGTCGTCACCGGCAGTCCGGTCTCTTTCTTGATTGCGGCGAAGATCGGCAGAGCGGCGTCGAGGCCGACGCCGCGCGCCGCTTGGCCGCTCGTGCGGTTCGCCTTGTCGAAGGACGCCTTGAACACGACGCCGATGTTGAGCCGCTCGCCGATGCCGGCGAGTTCTACCGCGATGTGAAGCGCCACGTCTGCGCTTTCGAGCGCACAAGGGCCGGCGATCAGCGTCAATGGCAGATCGTCGCCGATTTCGACGCGCCGCGCGCCATGTCCGATGAGCACTCTCGTCACGGCGCCTTGTCTCACGTTTTAACGAGCCGCGCGACTTCTGCGCGTAGCGCGGGCAAGACCTCGGCTTCGAACCAGGGATTGCGCTTCAGCCAACCGATGTTGCGCCAGGACGGGTGGGGGATGGGGAAGATCAGCGGCGAGGCGTTCTGGAATTCGCGCCAGCGACCGACGATCTCCGAAACGCTCGCGCCTCTCGGCACCGTCCGGCCGAGCCGCTCGAAATGATAGTCCTGCGCATATCTGCCGATCGCGATAATCGTTTCGATCTGCGGCAGCGCGGCGAACAGCGCGTCGTGCCAGCGCGGCCGGCATTCGCGGCGCGGCGGCAGGTCGCCCCCGGCGGCGTCGTAACCTGGAAAGCAGAAACCCATCGGCACGATGGCGATGCGCGAGACGTCGTAGAAGGTCTCACGATCCAGGCCCATCCAATCGCGCAGCCGATCGCCGGAAGGGTCGTTGAAGGGAACGCCGGTCTGGTTGACGAGATTGCCGGGCGCCTGGCTCGCGAGGAGCAGCCGCGCGGTGGACGAGACGCGCAGCACGGGCCGCGGCTCATGCGGCAGCATCGCGCCCTCTGGCGTCTCCGCGCAAAAGCGACAGGCGCGGATGCGCGCCGTGATCTCTTGCAGCTTTCTGCTCGACGCTCGCTGCGACATTTATGGGATGATGCTTGGTCGCGCCGAGACTTCCGCCCGCCAACGGGAGAGATTCGGCAGATCGTCAGGGATCTCGACCCGGGCGAGCTTCGTCAGATCCATGGCGACGATGGCGGTGATGTCGGCGATGGTGAAATCGTCGGAGGCGATGAATCGACGCGAGACGAGTTCCCTATCGAGGAAACGCATCATCTGCTGCGCGCGCGGCCGCTGATGTTCGGCCAGTTGCGGCAGCTGCGGCGATTCGAGCCGCGCCAGCGCCGGATGGCTGTGACGGAAGGCAAGCGCCACCGGCGTGAACAGGCGCAATTCCACGCGGCGTTGCCACATCTCGACAAAGGCCTGTTCGCGCCCGTTCCGGCCAAACAGCGGCGGTTCGGGGTGGAGCGATTCGATGTAGCGGCAGATGGCGACCGACTCGGTGAGCGTCGCGCCGTCGTCGAGAACGAGCGCCGGAACCTCCTCCAGCGCATTGACCGCCGCATAGGACCCCTCTTTGTGCTCATGCGTCATGAGGTTGACGTCGCGAATGGGGATCGCGACGTTCTTCTCAGCCAGGAAAATGCGGACCCGCCGGGGATTGGGCGCCAGCGGCGTATTATAGAGCAGCATCTCCGCCTCGGTTTCGGCTCGAATATGGGTGGACGGGTCGCGATTGGTGAGGGCGCCGTCAAACTTTCAACAGGCGTCGCCCGCCGCCCGGCTCGCAGTTTCGCAGCCGTAGCGTAAGTTAGGCCCGATGACGAACGACCTCCCGACGAACGACCTCCCGACTCCCTCCGCCGCGCTCGTGCTCTTTTCGGGGGGACAGGATTCAACGACCTGTCTCGCCTGGGCGCTGTCGCGCTTCGAGCGCGTGGAGACGGTCGGATTCGATTACGGCCAGCGCCACCTGGTCGAGCTTTCGCGCCGGGCCGGCTTGCGCGAGGGGCTTGCGCGGCTTTCGCCGACCTGGGCCGAGCGGCTCGGCGAAGACAGCACGGTTTCCATCGAAGCGCTCGGCGCCATATCCGAGACCGCGCTGACCCGCAACGCCGAGATCGCCTTCGCCGCCGATGGGCTGCCCAATACTTTCGTTCCGGGGCGCAATCTGCTGTTTCTGACCTTCGCCGCGGCGCTCGCCTATCGTCGCGGGATCGCCGAGCTGGTCGGCGGCATGTGCGAGACTGACTATTCCGGCTATCCCGACTGCCGCGACCAGACGATCCGCGCGATGGCGCAGGCGCTCAGTCTCGGCATGGACCGCAGCATCACGATCCATACGCCGCTGATGTGGATCGACAAGGCGGACACTTGGCGGCTGGCGGAATCGCTCGGCGGCGAACCGCTGGTGCGGCTCATCGTCGAGGAAACCCACACCTGCTATCTCGGCGACAGGGGCCACCGTTTCGACTGGGGCTATGGCTGCGGCGAATGCCCCGCCTGCAAGCTGCGGGCGCACGGCTGGGAGAAGTATCGCGCGGAAAAGGCTCGCGCGACCGTCTGAGACCTTCGTAGTTCCGGAGATCCCGGTGTGGCGCAGCCGCCACACCAAACGCTGACCTGCGCCGGTGAAGCTCCGGCGCATTGACAGCCTGCCGCCCGGCCGAGATATGTTATGTTATAACATTATCAGACGAGGCGGACGTAGATGTGGAGACGCGTTTTTTTCGGCGCGGCGGCGTTTCTGGTCAATGCGAGCGTCGCGGCTCAGCAGGCCTTGCCGCCGATCGAGGTCGGCGCCGTCAGCCCGATCAAGCGCGCCAGGATCGTCTCTCCGCCACAGACTCCCCAAGCGCCCGGCGGGCGCAACCGCAGCGTCGCGGGCTCGAGCGGACCCGAGCCACGCGAAACGGCCGTGGCGCCGCAAGGCGTCCTCCCCATCGTCGCCGATCAGTTCGCGACAGTGACGGTCGTCACCAATGAAGAGCTGCGGCGCTCGCCGGGCGCGACGCTGGGCGACGTGCTGTTCGCCAAGCCGGGCGTCACCGGATCGACCTTCGCGCCCGGCGCGGCGAGCCGCCCCATCGTGCGCGGTCTCGACAATTACCGGGTCCGGATCCAGGAAAACGGCGTCAGCAACAGCGGCGTTTCGGAGCTTGGCGAAGACCACGCCGTTCCGCTCGATCCCGTCGCCGCGAGCCAGGTCGAGGTGGTGCGCGGCCCCGCCACGCTGCGCTGGGGGTCGCAGGCGATCGGCGGCGTCGTGAACGTCGAGAACAACCGCATCCCCACCGCCTTGCCCTGCCGTCTGGCGCTCGTTCCGACGGCCGAAACGCGAGGCTGCTCGGTCGTCGAAACCCGCGGCGCGGCAATGACCGTCGACAACGCATTGGAAAACGCAACGTTGCTCGACGTCCGCCGCGGCAATGTCGCCTTCCATATGGATGTGCACGGGCGTCGCAGCAGCGACTACCTCATCCCCGGCTATCCCTATCTTTTTCCGCCGGATCCGCCCCCGCCGGTTTTCGGACGCCAGCCCAACTCGTCGATGCGCTCGGCGGGCGGCTCGGTCGGCGGCTCCTATTTCTTTGACGGCGGCTTCGTCGGCGTCGCGGTGACGCAGTTCAACTCGCGCTATCACATTCCCGGCGTCGAGCCGACGGAGACCAATACGCGCATCGAGCTTCGCCAGACGCGCGCAACCGCCAAGGGCGAGTTCCGTCCGCAGTCGGCATACATCGAAGCGGTCCGCTTCTGGGCGGGTCTCACCGACTACAAACATCACGAACTCGCCAATGAAGACGGCTTCGACGGCGTTCAGCAGACTTTCACCAACAAGGATCTCGAGGCGCGCGTCGAAACGCAGCTTCGCCCCCTCGACCTGCCCTTCGCGACGGTGACGAGCGCCTTCGGCGTTCAGGGCATGCATCAGATCCTGACGTCGCCCGGACGCGAAGGCGGGCTCTTCGATCCCAATCGCACGCGAAGCGTCGCCGGCTATTGGTTCAACGAGTTCAGACTGACCGACACATCGCGCATGCAGCTTGCCGGGCGCATAGAACATGCGACCGTCTCCGGCGCCTTTCCGGAACTCCTCGTCTCGGGGGAATTTCCCGAATTTCTGATCGAGCCTGGGCTGCAAGTCGCCCGTGTGCGCAATTTCACGCCCAAGAGCGGCGCCTTTGGATTTCTGCAGGATCTGCCGGAAGGAGTCGTCGCGAGTCTGACCGCGCAATATGTCGAACGCGCGCCGCGCGCGCCGGAGCTTTTTTCGCGCGGCATCCATGAAGCGACGGGAACCTTCGACATCGGCAATCCGAATCTCGGGATCGAAGCGGCGAAGACGATCGAAATCGGTCTGCGCCGTCCGATCGGCCCGTTCCGCTTTGAAGCGACGGCTTACCTCACGCGCTTCGACGGCTTCATCTTCCGCAATCTCACCGGCGCGGTCTGCGAGGGCGACATCGCCAGCTGCGCCTTCGATGGCGAGGGCGATCTGCGCCAGGCGTTTTATGCGCAGCGCAATGCGGTCTTTCGTGGCGGCGAATTTCAAAGTCAGCTCGACGTCGCGCCGCTGGCAGGCGGCATATTTGGCTTGGAGCATCAGTTCGACGTGGTTCGGGCGACATTCGTGGGCGGCGGCAACGTCCCCCGCATTCCTCCCGTGCGGCTCGGCGGGGGCCTGTTCTGGCGTGATGCGAACTGGCTGGCGCGCGTCAACCTTCTGCACGCCTTCGCGCAGCGCAATATTGACCCGACCAACGAGACGGCGACGAAGGGCTATAATCTGCTGAGGGCCGAACTCAGCTATCGGATGCTGTTCGATCCGGGCGATCCGCTGAGCCGCGAATTGCGGCTGGGACTCGTCGGCGACAATCTTTTGAACGAGGACATCCGTAACAGCGTCTCCTTCAGGAAGGATGAGGTGCTGTTGCCCGGCGCCAATCTGCGCTTCTTCGTCAACGCGCGCTTTTGAGCGCTTACGAGGCGTTTGCGCTTGATCGCGGGGGCGAAATAGGGCATAGCCGGGCCAACGAAGCGCTGGGCGTCATCCCGGCCAGTTCACCATTGCCGGGGATAGACCGATGAAAGTCCGCAACTCTCTGAAATCTCTGCGTTCGCGCCATCGCGCCAACCAGATCGTGCGCCGCAAGGGCCGCGTCTATGTGATCAATAAGGTGCAGCGCCGCTACAAGGCGCGGCAGGGCTAAGTTTCGTCCGCCTTTTGATTGAGGCGCAAGGAAGAGGGCCGGAGCGAGAGCTCCAGGCCCTTTTTATTTTGGCAAGTCGGCGGGCTAGGGGCTGGCGTGCCCCTGAACCCCCATCAGCGCCAGCACATGGGCGTTCACGCTGCTGCTGAGCGCGTCGACGTCGTAGCCGCCTTCCAGCATCGAGACGACGCGGCCGCCGCAGCGCTGGTCTGCGATCTCCATGATTCTTTTCGTCGCGTCGCCGAAATCGACCTCGCGCAGCCGCAGGCCCCCGAGCGGATCGCGCTCGTGAGCGTCGAAGCCGGCTGAAATCAGGATCAGATCGGGGGCGAAAGCCCGCAGCCGCGGCAGGATCCGGTCGGCGAACGCCTCGTGAAAAGCGTCCCCCGTCGAGCCCGCGAAAAGCGGCGCATTGACGATATTGTCGTGAGCGCCCGTCTCGTTGCGCCCGCCGGTGCCGGGATAGAAGGGGGCCTGGTGCGTCGAGCAGAACAGCACCGTGTCGTCGGCCCAGAAAATCTCCTGCGTGCCATTGCCGTGATGCACGTCGAAGTCGACGATCGCGACCCGCTCCGCGCCATGCGCCGCCTGCGCGTGGCGCGCGGCGACGGCGACATTGTTGACGAAGCAGAAACCCATCGGATTGCGCGTGCCGGCGTGGTGTCCGGGCGGGCGGACGGCGACGAAGGCGTTGTCGGCTTTTCCCGACATGACTTCGTCCACCGCGGCGACGGCGCCGCCTGCGGCATGCCAGACCGCCTCGACCGTCCTGGGACACATCAGCGTGTCGCTGTCGAGCGCCGAATAGCCCTCGCGCGGCGCCGCCTGCTCGAGCGCCGTCAGGTAGGACGGCGGATGGATGCGCTGCAGAATATCCGGCGCGCCTCTGGGGGCGCTCATCCGCGTCAGGAGGTCGAATCGTGGCTGCTCCAGGCCGCGCTGAATGGCGCGAAGCCGCTCGGGCCGCTCCGGATGGCCGGGACCCATCTCATGATGGAGCCCGCTTTCATGTGTGACGAGAAGGGTTTTCAATGCTGCGACGCACTCCAGACGAGCGGCGCTACGCTAATCAAGGTATTGATTTTCGGCATTCCGCAGCTTCCTGTCCACGAAAAAGAAACGGTAAAGGTCAAGGACAGCCCCGGGTCGGTTGCGTGGCGCCCGCGCAACAGTAAGGGAATAATTCCGAAGACGTGATCCCAGCGCCAAAGTTCATGATAAGAAAATCGTAACAACTGTTTTGCGGCGGAAAGGAGTGCCGGAAATGAGTTTCAGACATGTGACGGCGGCAGCGCTTCTCGCTGCCGTTCTGGCTGGGTGCAACGCGGGCTCGCCGCTTCCGGATCCGAGGCTGAGCGGTCGCGACGCTGAATTCATGGCGCTTGCGCCGAAGGCGTCCGTCAGTTCGCAATATGAGCGTTACCTCGTCGACTACAAGACGAATGAGCCCGTTGGCTCGATCATCGTCGATAACCGCTCGAAGTTCCTTTACTATGTGATGCCGGGCGGCAAGGCGGTGCGCTATGGCGTCGCCACCGGCCAGGACGCGATGGCCTTCACCGGACGCGCCTATGTGGGCGGCATGCAGGAATGGCCCCGGTGGATTCCGCCGAAGGACATGCTCGAGCGCTGGCCGCACCTGCAGCCGACCGCCGACGCCGGCGGTCTGCCTGGCGGCCCCGACAATCCGCTCGGTTCGCGCGCGCTCTACCTCTATCAGAACGGCAAGGACACGCTCTACCGCATCCACGGCACCAATGAGCCGGACAAGATCGGACAGGCCGTTTCCTCCGGCTGCATCCGGATGCGCGACATCGACGCGATCGATCTCTACAACCGCGTGAAGGTCGGCACCAAGGTCGTGGTGCTCTAAGACTTCACCCGTTCAACGTTTCTGCGACGCCCTCCGCTCCTGCGCGAGGGCGTCGTCTTTTTTTTGCCGCTGGCGCGCGGCGCCGAGCTTTGCGTGGCCAACCGCAGCGGAGCCGCTCGACCCTGCCGATCGCAAGTGTGCGCCGTCGCACGGCGCCTTGGTTAAGTCGGTCTTAAGGTCGCCATGCTCGCAGGGTGCGGGCGACGGAAGAGGGGGAAATGATCATGCGTCCGACGAAGAGCATGGGCGGCTTAGTCCTAGTGGTTTGCGTTCTGTTTCTGGAATTCGCGGGCGCGGGCGTTTATCTGACGTCGTCCGCGAAAGCCAATCCTTCTGACGTTTGCTATGGCTATGCGATTTGCCAATAAATTTTTGGCGCCTCGCGCAAGTTTTTTGGAACGCGCGCCCTCGCTCCGCGTTTATTTATCGAAAGGCCGGCGCGCCCTAAATCAATGCTCGAAAGAGCGGAGATCAGGAGCGCCGCGCCTTTCAATTTTCGAGAGCTGCAGCAAAAGGCGGAAGGCGGGGCCCGTCATGCGCAATCTGATTTTATATGTGCTGCTATTATTCCTGTTTGCGGCTGGCGTGGCGAGCGCCACGACGGTCCTTGGCCGTCCGTCGCCAAGCGGCGACGACTTCTGCTTCGGATACGCGATCTGCGAATAATCAGGCGGAACGTTTTTGACGCGCCAACTCGCGCAACCGCGCGACGCTGCGCGTCAGCGCGCCGGCTTCGACGCCGATAAACGCCTCTATTCGCCTGCATATCATGTCGGCGGCCTCATAAACGCGCTTCTTGAAGGGCGCGACCAGCTCGCCCGCCCAGGCGCGAATGGCGAGGACCACAGAATAGAGCTGGCGGAAGCGCTCCATCTGCATCAGCTTGTCTCGGCAGATGTCGAAAAGAAACGACATGACGCCGAGCGCCACCGTTTTAGCGACAAGGATCGCGAAAAGCCCGCTCAGCACATGTCCGTGGGCAATCAATTCGAAACCGACCAGCTTCGCCGGCACGATAGCGACGAGCGGCGCGATGAACACGCCCAGAGTCTTCACCGGCGTCAGCGTCGCCACGAATTCTTTGAACTGCTGCTCGTAGCGTTCCAGACCAAGCGCATGGCCCAGATCGTGAAGCCATTGGCTGAAATGGTCCCATAGCCAGGTTTCGATAAGGAAGAGGACCGCGAGCGTGAACCACAAGGCGTCTTTGAGGCGCCGTTTCCAATCTTCCATACCGTTTCCTCTCACATCCGGCGGGCGCGTAGCGCCGGCGCGCCGTCTTCAGCGTAAAGCGAAAGCGTATCGCCAGCGACCGACCATCGTCGCACGGAGGCGAGCAGGGACAGGAAGCGCGTCTCCTGCCGCATGACCGCCGGAGGGCAGGCCATGCGCGTCGTCGCCGGAGCGGCGATCGTCAGGTTCTCGCCGTCGGCCTTGTAGGCCGCCTGGTACCGGTTGCACGGACCTCTGCCGGAAAGCCGAGAGTCGGCGCCAAATCTCAGGGAGACCGTCGAACCGGACGCCGGAGCCGCGTCGTCCAACGCCTCGACTCGCCAATCGCCAAGCAGGGCGTTCTTCGGCGCCGCCGCGCCCGAGGCGGCGACAAGCGAGAAAAACAAAGCGGCGGCGATCAATCGCATTTGCGGCGAGCCTCCACGAGCGCTTCCTGAAAGACCGGCGCTTCGGGCGAATGACGTCGCCCGATCATAGACCAGTTCAAATGTGAATGGCGCGCTTCGCGACGGCGAAGGCGGCCTCGCGAATCGCTTCGGAGAGGGTCGGATGGGCGTGGCAGGTGCGCGCGAGATCCTCCGCCGAGCCGGAAAATTCCATCAGGACAGCTGCTTCGGCGATCAATTCGCCCGCCGCCGCGCCGAGAATATGGACGCCGAGCACCCGGTCGGTCGCGGCGTCGGCGATGATCTTCACGAAACCGTCGGTCGCGCGCATCGCCCGCGCGCGACCATTGGCGGTGAAGGGGAATTTGCCGATCGAGACGGCGATCCCGTTCGACTTCGCGTCTTCCTCGGTGATGCCGACCGCGGCGACTTCCGGCATTGTGTAGACGACGCTGGGAATGACGCCGTAATTCACATGCCCCGCCTGTCCGGCGAGGATTTCGGCGACGGCGATGCCTTCATCCTCGGCCTTATGGGCGAGCATCGGCCCGCGCACGACGTCGCCAATGGCGTAGACGCCGGGAACATTGGTCGCGAAGCCTTCGTCGATGACGACGCGCCCGCGCTCCAGGGCGACGCCGGCGTCTTCGAGCCCCAGACCCTGCGTGAAGGGGATGCGGCCCGTCGCGATGAGCACCGCGTCGGCGTCGATCTTGTCGGACGTCGCGCCGTCCACCGAAGAATAGGAAACGACGGCGCGCAAGTTCTTGCCGGCGCCCGCGCGTTCAACGCCCGTCACCTTGGAGGCAAGACGGAATTGGAAGCCCTGTTTTTCAAGGATCTTCTGGAAGCGGGAGGCGATTTCGAGATCGAACCCGGGAAGGATGCGATCGAGATATTCGATCGCGATCACTTCGGTCCCCAGCCGCCGCCAGACCGACCCGAGCTCAAGTCCGATAACGCCCGCGCCGACCACGACAAGGCGCTTGGGCGGCTTTGCCAGCGCCAATGCGCCGGTCGACGAGAGAATGAGCTTCTCGTCGATCGCGATCTCTTTGCCGGAAGCGTCGCGCAGCGGCGCGACGATCGACCCCGTCGCGAGAACGACGTTTTTCGTTTCGAGCGTCTGGACGGCCCCATCCGCGGCCGTGACTTCGACCTGCCCGGCGCCCTTTAGGCGTCCGACGCCACGAAACGAGTCAATCTTGTTCTTCTTGAACAAAAAGGCGACGCCGTTGACGTTCGCGCCGACGGTGTCGTCCTTGTGCTTCATCATCGCCGGAAGATCGAGCCGCGGCGGATCGACCATCACGCCGAGCGGCGCGAGACCATGCGCCGCTTCCTCGAACATATGCGAAGCATGAAGCAGCGCCTTCGACGGAATGCAGCCGACGTTGAGGCATGTGCCGCCGAAGGTCGGGTCCTTTTCGACGACGGCCGTCTTCAATCCGAGTTGCGCCGCGCGGATCGCGCAAACGTAACCGCCCGGACCGGATCCGATCACGATAAGATCGTAGGTCATGTCATCCGCATTTCAAAAATGGCGCCGCCAACGAGTTTGGTTGCTCAGACCAACGCATCTGAGATGAACCTTCAGTAAACGCCGCTCCTTGGAATCAGCCCGCGGCCCACACGAAAATGAGCGTCGCGAGGACGCCGAGCGCCGTCTGACCGATCTCGAGACGCCCCCAAAGGTCGATGACCTTGCGCGCTTCATGCGCCGCATTGGCCTCGATCAGCGCCAGGATGCGATTATTGAGCGGCACGATGGCGAGGTAGGTGTACGGCCAGCTGGCGATCGCGACGAGCGCGCCGAACAGCCATCGGATGTCGTCGAGTTCGCGAAAGGCGATGAAGCCGAATAATGCGGCAAGAAATGCGAAACTCGCGAGCACGATGAAGCCGCGGTGATCGGAGGGCTCCCATTCCTTGATGAGCGCATCGTCGCTCAAGGCGAGCCGCGCTGGTTGTTCAACATAGTTGACATAGAGCGAAGCGCCGGTGAAAGCGCCGGCCGTCGCGAGCGCAAGCGAACCAATAATCATTCAAGCGTCCTTTGGCGGTGGGCGAATGGCTCGGCGGTTTGGCGAATCGACCGCCGACCGCCGACCCGCCGCAGCTTCTCTTAAGCCGATTCGATCGCTTCCTCGTCGCAGACGACGCGGGAGCTGCTCTCGGCTTCCGCGGCGACGTCGATTTTCACCGCCTTCACCGCGTCCTTCTCTTTGTTGCGATCGGTGAAATGGTCGAAGAACACTCTCATGGCGCGATCGACCCCGTAAGGATTGATGCGTCGTGTGTCCTCCCGATAGAACATCGGCACGTTGGGGGAAACGGTGGCGAGATCATAGGAAGGGAGATAGGCGATGTTCGGCCTTGCACGGACGACTTCGTCGGCGGCGGCGCGCAGGATCGCCTTGACGGCGCAGTTCGATTCAATGACGTGCCGGTCTTCATAGGTCGCGATAATGCCGACCGGCGACACGCTGAGCACGATTCGAACCTTGGGATTGACCTCACGGATGCGGTCGACCGCGGCGGTGAAATCGCGCACGACCTCGCTGACCGTCATGTTGTAGAATTCGTAGACGCCCGGGTCCCATTCGCCGCCGGCGACGCCGGGCGCAAGCTGCAGGATCGCGCCGTCCGGCTTATGACGCCATGTCTCGGTGTGGCCGAAGGTGAAAACGAAGACGTCCATCGTCTCAAGCATATGGCGGACTGCGGCGAGATGCCGCTCGCGATCGGCGCGCATCTCGTCGAGCGTGGCGTATCCGTCGGGCTCGATGCGCGGCCGGAACGGATCGACGAAGCGGCCGTCTTCCGGACGGTTCCAGAAATCGAGCTGCGGCGTGAATCGCCCATAGGCGCGATCGATCAACTGCAACAGCTGAGCGGTGGTGTAGAGATTGCCGTAGCGGCAGGAATACATCGAGTAATTGCGGCGCAGCGCCTCATCGGCCGACATGCCGGCCGGCGGCTGCTCGGCGAGGTAATAATGGAAACCGCTCGCCTGCAGGCGCATCGCGATCTCCTGCGCGAAGCAGCTGCCCGCGGTCGCGACCTTGTCCTGCGGCGAAATCTTGAAAGGCGTGCGAATGATCGGATCGAGCGCGAAGGGCGGCAGCGACGTCACCGCCTTGCGCCAAAAGCGATGGTCGGGTAGGGAGCTATAGGGGTTCTCCGCCATGGTCGCACTCCTTTCTGATCCGCCGATTCGGTCGGGGATCGCGTTTTTTCTCGCGTGTTCGCGAGCCGCCTTCTGGCGTCGCAACATAGACGGCGCCCGCCCGCTTGTCACCCGGCGGCGCCGCTGAGAACGCCCGCGCCGTCGCCAATCCGTGAAAGACCGCATGTTAACGCAGGTTGACAGACAGATTCTAAAATCCTGGCGGCAATACGCCGTCGAGCCGAGGATCGCGAAATTCACCGGCCGCGTCATGCGCAACACCGGTCCGCGGATCGCCATCATCGGCAACTGCCAGAGTTTCGGCGTCGCCTATGCGATGAAAGTGCTCGATCCAAGCGCGACGGTCGATCATTTCTCGATGATCGCCCGCGCGCGCTCGACGATGGGGCTCTTCGCCAAGACGCTGGACACCTACGACTACGTCTTCTCGCACGATTTCCTTGACGGTCACGTGCGCGGCGGCGGATCTGAGGAATTGTGCAGGCGTCTGCCGAAGACGATGATCTTTCCCGCGATCACCTTCGCGGCATTTCATCCCGATCTCGTCTATATCCACGATCTGTCGCGCATGCACGGATTCGTCTGCGGGCCGATCGGCCCCTATCATTCGGCGATCGCCCTTTTCGCCTATCGCAAGGGCTTGTCGGTCGAGATGGCGAACGCGCTCTTCAACGAGAACGTCTTTGACGCGCTTGGCTATTTCGACATGTGGAACGCCGCCTCGCGCGAACTGCTCGACGGGACGCTCCAAAGATTCGGCCTCGATCTGTCAGCCGAGCTGATGAACTGGTCGCGCCGCGGCGTCTTCATGTACAGCACTGTGCATCCCATGAGCTTCGTGCTGTTCGATCTCTCCAGGAAGCTTTTCGAGAAGGTCGGATTGAAGCCGCGGACCGTGAATTTCAACTATTACGCCATCCATGATCTCGCGCGCAGCGAGATCTTCCCGATCTATCCGCCGATCGCCAAGCGCTATGGGGCGCAGGGCGGCTATATGTTCAAGCTGCAGAACCACCATATCTCGACGACGGTCGGCGACTTCCTGACGCTGCCGCAGTACATCGCGTCCTGCTACAATATCTACAGCAAGCACGATGCGTCGCAGCTCAGCAATGCGCGCGTCGACGCCTGGCTCGCCGACGAGGCGACGAGCGGATTGCTGATGCGGTTGGCGCGCGAGAATTTCGTCGCGGGCCTGACGCCGACGCTGTGAGCGCTTGCTACGATTCCGGTCTGAACCGTTTGCGTCAGTCCCGACGCGCGGACGCGCGTGATCTGGAATCCAGAGCCACATTCATGATGCTGTCGTGATTTCCGGATTCCCGGTCAGGCCGTGGGCCTGCCTGGAATGACAGGCCTCGTTCCTTACCAGCGCGTGTCGAATCTCGCGAGGTTGAACGGCGGCTTGTAGGGGTGCAGCGGGTTTTCGCCGCTGAAGGGCTTCGTCACCGTGAGAATGCGCTCGCGATGTTTCAGGGGCGCGAATCCGGAAGGTTCCAGCGCGCCGGTGAAGCCGAGGAGGTGCGCGGGATCGATATTGACCTTGAACCCCGGCGGGGGCCGCATCCAGCTCTGCGCGACGACGTCCATATAGGCCGTCTTCAGCATGTGGTTGAGGCCCCACTGCGTCGGCACGAAGCACGATTTCGACGAATCCGACATGTCCCAGTAATAGGTGTCGGGCCGCAGTTCGAGCGTGCCGTCGCCTTCGAAAACCGCGATGGAGTTGTCGTGCATCAGGTGTCGCACTTCGGCGAAGCCCGCGAAGGGATCGACGAGATGGTAGTAGACGCCGAGGCAGAGAATGATGTCGAAGGTCTCGTTGAGCTTCGAGGCTTCGTAGATCGACACGCTCTGATTGATCTCGACATTTGATTTCAGAAGTTTCTTCGCGAGACGCAGGCCCGCGCCGCTCGCCCAGTTCTGGCTCACGTCGTCCGTGGCGAGAACGCGCTTGGCGCCGCGCCGTTCGGCGTAAAAGCTCCAGAAACCGTCCCAGCAGCCGATTTCGAGCACGCTCTTGCCGGTAAAATCGATCTTGTCGAGTTCGCTTTCGATGAAGCGCCAGATGCGGCGGTGATCCTCGGCCTGCGAAACGCTGACGGCGCGCAGCCCGTCGCCGAAATCGAATTCATGGTACCAATGAATCGAGTCAATTTCCTTTTGCAGCGCTTCGCGCGAAGCTGCGTCCTGCACGTCCATCGAATGTTCCCTGGATAATTGATGCGTCAGGCGCGCGAAAGCGGGCGCGCGCTATCGCGGCGACGGCCGGAGTTTGCCTTTATTCCGCGCTCCACGCAAGGCGAGGGCGGACGACGCCGACGCCGTCGATCCTCTCCATCTCCGCCGCGAAGGCGCGTATGCGCGGCGCGATCTCCTCGCGGAAACGCGAGCCGTTGAAGACGCCGTAGTGGCCGACGCCTTTCTGCACGTAATGGCTCTTGCGGGCCGCGGGTATGCCGGCGCACAGATCCAGCGCGGCTTCGGTCTGGCCGACTCCCGAGATGTCGTCCTTTTCGCCCTCGACGGCGAAGAGCGACGTGCGCCTGATCGCCTTGAGATCGATCAATTGGCCGCGGTGGCGAAACAGCCCGAGCGGCACCTGGTGACGGATGAACACGCGATCCACCGTCTGAAGGTAAAATTCCGCGGTCAGATCCATCACGGCGAGATATTCGTCGTAAAAATCGCGGTGCTTCTCGGCGGAGTCGCCGTCGCCTTCAACGAGGTGGTTGAACATTTCGAGATGCGCCGAGATGTGCCGCTCGAAGTTCATCGACATGAAGCCGGAGAGCTGCAGGAAGCCCGGATAGACCTGGCGTCCCATGCCGGCGTGCGGGAACGGCACCGTGTGGATGCAGTGGCTGCGGAACCAATCGATGCCGCGCTGCTGCGCAAGCTTGTTCACGGCTGTCGGATTGACCCGCGTGTCGATCGGGCCGCCGATCAGCACCATGGATTCCGGAACGTCGGGATCCTCTTCCGCCTCCATCGCCGCGATGGCGCAGATCAGCGGCACGGAGGCCTGGCAGACGCCGAGCGTATGCACCGGCGTTTCGGTCGCGCTCGGCGCGAAGAAACGCATGATGTCGCAGAGATAGTCGACGTAATCGTCAAGATCGAAGGAGCCGTCGACGAGCGGCACCGTGCGCGCGTCGCTCCAGTCGGTGATGTAGACGTCATGGGTGGGCAGGAAGGCTTCGACCGTGCCGCGCAACAGCGAAGCGTAATGGCCGGACATCGGCGCGACGATCAGCAACTTCGACTGTTTGGGGGCGGCGCCCGGAAACTGCCGGTTGAAATGCAGTAGGCCGCAAAAGGGCCGGCTCCACACGATCTCCTCGACGATCTCGACCTCTGCGCCGTCGACAACGGTCGTGTCCAAGCCGAACAGCGGCTTCCCGTAGCGGCGGGTCATTCGCTCGAAGAGCTCCGCCGAGGCGGCGATGCTCCGCCCCATCGAGGTATGGTGCAACGGGTTGAGCGGATTCTTCACCGCGTGCAGCATCGCGTCCGTCGCCGCTCGCGCCGGCGCGAAGGCCAAGTGCATCATTTCGTAGAGCTGGTACGACATCCGGTCCATCTGCACGCTTCTCCCGCCACCCCCACCGCAGCCGCCGCGCTACGTGTTTCATGTTGCACTGCACAATTGCCGTATAACACATTCAAGATGGGCAAATTTAAAAATCAGACCAGCAGAGCCGTTCGCGGCCGCGGCCAATATTCGCACTTCCGTCATACTCTCTCAGCCAAGGCCCCGATTGCAAGCGCAAACCAGAGCATGGCAACAGAACGCCGGTAGAGCGCGAGGGCGCGCTCAATATCGGCGGCGTTCGCCTCGCGCCTGCCTTCGCCGAGACTGGCGCCGTCGACCGTGACGGCGCCGTACTCGCGTGGCCCGCCAAGCTTGAGGCCGAGGGCTCCGGCGGCCGCCGCCTCGGGCCAGCCGGCGTTGGGAGAGGCGTGATGCGGCGCATCGCGCCAGGCGATGGCGAACGCCTTGGAAGGCGAGGCTCCGCTGAGCGAAAAGGCGCCCAACGCCAGCAGGCCGGCGGCCGCTCGAGCGGGGATGAAGTTCATCAGATCGTCGCAGCGCGCCGCGGCCCAGCCGAAGGCGTAATAGCGCGCCGACTTGTGCCCGATCATGCTGTCGGCGGTGTTCACGGCCTTATAAGCGAGCGCTCCAGGCAGTCCGAAGATCGCGAGCCAGAGCGCCGGCGCGACGACGCCGTCGGAGAAATTTTCGGCAAGGCTTTCGATCGCCGCGCGAGCGACGCCGGCGTCGTCGAGCGCGGACACGTCGCGGCCGACGATCTTCGCCACCGCCTTTCGACCCTCTTCGACAGAAATCGCCAGGGCGTGCGCGACTTCGGCCACGTGGCCATGCAGGCTGCGCTGCGCGAGAAGGCTCGAGGCGGCGATCGCGAGCGCGATCCAGCCGAGCGGAAGCGCGAGCGCCACGCGCTGCGCAACGACGCCAATTCCCACGGCTGCGAGAAGGAGCGTCGCAAGAGCGCCGGCGCCCTTCAGCCCCCTGAGCGCAAAGGAATCGCTCTCCCGGTTGAGCTCTCGGTCGAGCGCATCGATGAACGCGCCCATCCACGTCACGGGATGGCCGATCCTGCGGAAGAGCGCGTCCGGGTAGCCGGAGCCCGCCTCGATGGCGAGCGCCAGGAGCGCAAGCCCGAAGTTCACCGCCCGAAGAGCGCGGTGATCGACGCCTTGGCGAGCGCGTTCTGATTGATCGTGAAGCCGGCGATGGCGGTGCGGCCATGGGCGGCGTCGCCGAGCTTATCAGTCTTCAGCGCGTAGACGGTGAACACGTAGCGGTGCGGCTTGCCGGGCGGCGGGCAGGGGCCGCCATAGGCCTTGTCGCCAAAGTCCGTCTCCAGATGATGCGCGCCGGGCGGTAGGTTTTTCCCAGATGCCTCGCCGGCGCCCCGCTTCAGGCCCCGAACGTCGGCCGGAATATCGACAACGAGCCAGTGCCAGAAGCCGGCGCCGCCCGTCGGCGCATCGGGATCGTGCACGGCGACAGCGAAGCTCTTAGTGCCCGCCGGGGGTTCGCTCCAGTTCAGCTCCGGCGAGACGTTCTCGCCGGTGCAGCTCATGGAATCATAGACATGCTTCATGTCGATCTTCTTGCCTTCGGCGATGTCGGGGCTCGTGAGTTCGAATGCGTGGGCGCCGCTCGAATCCGCGGCGGCCAGCGCAATAAGGCCGAGAAACGACGTAACTCTGCGCAACATGGATAAGTGCTCCTCAAATCTGGAAATCGCCGCATATTTTAGCGGATCGGCGCGGCGGTGTCGCGCGTCCGCGCTTCGCGCTAAAGAGGGCGCATGAGCGATGCGGGAAGTGGGCATGCCTTGCGCCGCGGCTGGACGACGGGCGCCTGCGCGACGGCGGCGACGCGCGCCGCCTTCGAGGCGCTGGCGACGGGCGGGCCGCCTCCAGATCCGGTCGAGATCGCGTTGCCTTCGGGAAAGCGCGTCGCCTTCGCGCTGGCGACCTTCGAGCGCGCCGAGGATTTCGCCCGCGCCGGCGTCGTCAAGGACGCCGGCGATGATCCCGACGTCACGCACGGCGCGCTCATATGCGCGCGCGTGCAACGTGGGGCGCCCGGCGCCGGCGTGCGTTTCTTCGCGGGGGAAGGCGTCGGCATGGTGACTCGTCCCGGACTCCCGGTGCCGCCCGGCGAACCTGCGATCAATCCCACGCCGCGCAAGATGATGACCGAGGCCATCAAGGAGGCGAGCGCCACGCTCGGCGTTAACGCGGACGCGGACGTCGAGATTTCTGTCCCTGGCGGCGAGGACCTCGCCAAACACACGCTGAACGGGCGCCTGGGGATCGTCGGCGGCCTGTCCATTCTCGGCACGACCGGAATCGTCACGCCTTTTTCCTGCGCCGCCTGGATCGACAGCATCCATCGCGGCGTCGACGTGGCGCGCGCCAGCGGGCTGACCCATGTCGCAGGCACGACGGGCTCCACGTCCGAAGCCGCGGTGCAGCGGCTCTATGATTTGCCCGAGACGGCGCTCATCGAAATGGGTGATTTCGTCGGCGGGCTGTTGAAATATCTTCGCACGCATCCGGTGGCGCGGGTGACGATCGGCGGCGGTTTCGCAAAGATGACCAAACTTGCGCAGGGACGGCTCGATCTTCACTCGGGGCGCTCGAGCGTCGATTTTGCGCAATTGGCGCAAACCGCCCGCGAAGCCGGCGCGGGCGAAGAGATCGCGCCGCTCATCGCCAGCGCCAATAGCGCGCTCGAAGCCTTGCAGATCGCGCAGGGCGCGGGCGTCGATCTCGCAACGCCGATCGCGCGCGGCGCATGGAGAACCGCCGCGCGCGCGCTCGATACGGCGGAGAGCGAATTGGAGATCATCATCTTCGATCGCGAGGGCGCGCTGCTGGCGCGCACGCCGTTTCAAAGAGTTCACACATGAACGACAATCCGCATCTGACCCTTGTGCTCGGCGGCGCGCGCTCCGGCAAGAGCGCCTATGCGGAGCGCCTCATCGTCGCGCATCCGGCGCCTTGGACCTACATTGCCACCGCAGAGATTCTTGACGATGAAATGCGCGCGCGCGTCGACGCGCATCGCGCGAGACGCGCCGAGAGCTGGCGCACGATTGAAGCGGCGCAGGCGCTTGTCCATGCGATTGGCGACGCACCGGCCGATCGCCCGCTGCTTGTTGATTGCCTCACGTTCTGGCTCAGCAATAGGTTGCTGGCAGGCGCCGATCTTTCAGCTGATCGCGCCGCTCTCGTTGATGCGTTATCACGCCGCTGCGCGCCGACGGTCGCCGTCTCGTCCGAGGTGGGACTGTCCATCGTCCCAGACAATGCGCTGGCGCGTTCCTTTCGGGATGCGGCAGGCGAATTGCATCAAGCGATTTCGCGGGTTGCGGGCAGGGTCGTCCTTGTCGTCGCAGGCAATCCGCTGACGGCGAAGGGGCCGCCGATCCTCTGATCTGCTTGCGCATGACGCAGGCAGAAATTTTTGCCAGCTATTTTCAAGGAGAAACTTCATGACGCGTCATTCGCAGATCGCACGCAAGCTTATCGCAGCCGCCGTGACGGCTTTTCTCGCAGTCAACGCTGCGTCGGCCGCTGAGCGCCTGGCGCCCTATGGCGCGAATCTCTCCGAGACTTCGGTGTCGGGGCTGTCGTCCGGCGCCGCCATGGCCGTACAATTTCATGTCGCGCATTCCGGCGTCGTGAAAGGCGCGGGGATCCTCGCCGGCGTGCCTTATGACTGTGCGGAGCAGAGTTCCAGCCGCGCCACCAGCAATTGCATGAAGCCGGACGCGGCCCATCCGGTCCCCGATCCCGCGCATCTGAAGGGGCTAACCGATTCGCTTGCGCGCGCCGGGGCCATCGACGACGTCGCCAATCTCAACGACGCGCGCGTCTGGCTGTTTTCCGGCCGTAACGATGGGGTGGTGCTTCCTGTCGTGATGGATGCGACGCGCGATTATTACGCGCATTACGTGCCGCCGGACCGCATCGTCTATCGCAAGGACATTGGCGCGGGCCACGCCATGGTGACCGAGGATTTTGGCGACAAGGACTGCGCCGCGACAAAGGCGCCTTTCATCGTCGACTGCGATTTTGACGCCGCCAAAGCCCTGCTCGAACAGATTTACGGTCCGCTCAATCCGCCGAGCGCGCAGCCCGCGGGGAAATATCTGGAGTTTGACCAAAAGGAATTTCTGCCGGACGGCAGCGCCTATAATCACAGCATGAGCGACGTCGGCTACGCTTATATTCCGCATGTCTGCGCGCTCGAGACATGCCGCGTGCATGTCGCGCTGCATGGCTGCAAGCAGCAGGCGGCCCAGATCGGCGACGATTTCTACAAGCATGTCGGCTACAATCGTTGGGCGGACACGAACCACATCATCGTGGTCTATCCGCAGACGATCAGCCGCTGGGGTTGGGGCTGGCCCTTCTACACGTTGAATTTCGTGCTGAATCCCAACGCCTGCTGGGATTGGTGGGGCTATGACAGCGCCGAGCACCACACCAGGAAGGGACCGCAGATCGCCGCCCTTCGCGCGATGGTGGACAGGCTCGCGACGAAGCCGTGAGTCAGGCGCTGGTCAGTCCTTTCTCAGAGACGCGGCCTTCTTCGGCCGCTCCTCAGGATGGAGATCTTACCCACTCCTCATGCTGAGGAGCCGCTGAAAGCTGCGTCTCGAAGCACGAGGAGTGCGGAGTCTGAGCAGGAGTCGAGCAGTCAGCCGCCCGCCGCTTTTAGTCCCTTCTCCAGATCGGCGATGATGTCGTCGATGTGCTCGAGACCGATCGAGAGGCGCACATAGCCGGGCGTGACGCCCGAGGCGAGCTGCGCTTCCTCGGCGAGCTGCGAATGCGTCGTCGTCGCCGGATGAATGGCGAGGCTGCGCGCGTCGCCGATATTTGCGACGTGATAGAACATCTCCAGCGCGTCGATGAATCTGCGGCCGGCTTCGAGGCCACCCTTCAGTTCAAAGCCGAGCAGCGCGCCATAGCCGCCCTTCAGATAGGCGTCGGCGCGCCGGCGCGTCTCGCCGGTTTGCTGCGACGGATGAATGACGCGCGTCACCTCGCTGCGCTTGCTCAGGAAGTCGACGACCTTCTGCGTGTTCTGCACATGGCGCTCCATGCGCAGCGTCACCGTCTCGACGCCCTGAAGCGTCAGAAAGGCGTTGAACGGGGAAGGCGCGGGGCCGAGATCGCGCAGCAGCGTCGCGCGCGCCTTGATGATGTAGGCGACCGGCCCGATCGGCTTCACCGCCTCCACCCACTTCGCGCCGTGATAGCTCGGATCCGGCGTATTGAGCGCCGGCTGACGCTGCGGGAATTTTTCCCAGTCGAAATTGCCGGAATCGATGATCGCGCCGCCGATCGATGTGCCGTGGCCGCCGAGATATTTCGTCGTCGAATAGACGACAATCGCGGCGCCATGATCAATCGGCCGGCAGAGAATCGGCGCTGCGGTGTTGTCCATGATCAGCGGAACGCCGAGTTCGCGTCCGATCGCCGCCACTTCGGCGATTGGAAACACGGTGAGCTTGGGATTGGGCAGCGTCTCGGCGTAATAGGCGCGCGTGCGTTCGTCGGTGGCGCGGCGGAAATTCTCGGGGTCGGCCGGATCGACGAAGCGCACCTCGAGCCCCTGGTCCTTCAGCGTATTGGCGAAGAGATTCCAGGTGCCGCCGTAAAGATCGGTTGACGATACGACATTGTCGCCGACGCGCGCGAGATTTTGCAGCGACAGCGCCGACGCCGCCTGTCCGGACGCAAGCGCCAGGGCCGCGACGCCGCCTTCGAGCGCGGCAAGCCGCGCCTCGAGCACGCCGGTCGTCGGATTGCCGATGCGGGTATAGATGTGGCCGAGTTCCTTCAGCGCGAAAAGATTGGCGGCGTGCTCGGTGTCGCGAAACTGATAGGAGGTCGTCTGATAGACTGGAACGGCGACGGCGCCGTTGGTCTCATCCGCGCGCCATCCGGCGTGGAGCGCAATTGTTTCGGCGTGCTTGCTGTCGACGGCCATCATCTTTCTCCCGGCGTGAGCGTAAGCTCAATAAATGAAAGCGCCCGCGCGCGCTACATGCTGCGTCCCATTGCTAGTTTTACGAGCTCCTCCATTTACGGGCGGGGCTGATCCTTCGCGCAATCGCAAGCCGCCCAGGAGTTCGACATGAGGAAACGAATCGCCGTCGTCGCAAGCCTTGCGGTCGTCTGTTTCGCGCCAGCGGCGTTGGCCGAAGAACAGCAGCAGACACAGCAGGAGCAGCCGCAGCAGCAACAGGCGCAGCAGCCAGAACAGACTCAGCAACAGCCGCAGACGCAGCCGCAGCAACAGACGCAGCATCAGCAGGAGCAGGGCGTTACGTCGGGACCCGCCGCAGGCACGCCGGTCGAGCCCTCGGGTTCTGTGCAGAAGGACAATCCCAAGGCGGAGGACGTCAATCCGACGGGCGTCTCGGGTCCAAGCGGAACTTCCGCCGGCGCGCCTGCCGTCGAGGGAAAGAAGGGAACCCAGAGCGGCAAGGAATGGGTTCCGCCAGAAGAGATCAGGCCGAAGAAGGGGCCGACCTCATAGCGTCCGTGCAGGCTGCGGTGGGCGCAGAGAAAACGCCAGGCAATTGCTATTTGTGAATCGATCGGCGGCTTCGCGACGATTGTGCGACTGCGCTCAACGTCGTGACAGTCGCCGATCGCGCGTCAACAGGCGCGCGAGTGAACATGCAAATCCAAGCTGAGCGTTATTTCTTGAGTCGAGAGACTCGCCGACTATAATCCGCCCGGGCCAGAAATGAGCGCAACCCCGCGACTCGGGCCAAATTCCAAAGGGGGAATCGCCAAATGAAGAAAATACTGCTGTTGACGGCCGCGATCGCTGCGGGCGCAATTTTCTCCGCGCCGGCGCGCGCCGAGGATCAGAGCGAAGCGCCCGCTGCGATGAGCGCTGCGCCGGCTGAGACGGCGGCGCCCGCCGCGCCCGAACCGAGCGCCGCTCCGGCCGCCGAGAGCAAGCCCGTCATTCCCCCGGATTCGGAATGGGTGCATCCCACCAAGTAATCCATTTCGCTGCATTTCCCGTTCGCGGGAAGTGCAGCGGTTCGCGAATCAAAGCGTCGCACGAAGACGCTTTCGCTCACTTCAGCGCCGACATTGCGATGCGTCAGGACGCCAGCGGGACATCGCCGGCGTCTTTAAACGCGCGCGCGGCGCAGGCGAGCGCGAAGGCGTATTCAAGCGCCGTGTCTTCAAGCGATTCGAACCGGCCCGAGGCGCCCGCGTGGCCAGCGCCCATATGGGTGAACAGCAACACGGGCCCGCCGTCGCTCATCGTCGCGCGAAGCTTCGCGACCCATTTGAGCGGCTCCCAATAGGTGACTCGAGGATCGGTCATTCCGGCGATGGCGAGAATCGGCGGATAGTACTGTGCGCGTACGTTGTCGTAGGGCGAATAGGACGCAAGAAGGTCATAGGCTTCGACGCTGGCGACGGGATTCCCCCATTCCAGCCATTCGGGCGGCGTCAGCGGAAGATCCTCGCGCAGCATCGTGTTCAGCGTGTCGACGAAGGGCACGCCGGCGATGATCCCCGCGAAGAGCTCCGGGGCCTCATTGGCGACGGCGCCCATCAGCAGACCGCCCGCTGATCCGCCCTGAGCGACGACGCCGCCTTCCTTCGTATAGCCGGCCGAGACGAGATGGCGCGCGCAATCGATGAAGTCCGCGAAGCTGTTCTGCTTTTTTTCAAGCTTGCCGTCTTCATACCAGCGCCAACCCTTGTCCGTTCCGCCGCGAATGTGGGCGCGGGCGTAGACAAAGCCGCGATCGACGAGCGACAGCACGTCTTCGTTGAAGCCTGCCGAAAGCGCGTAACCATAGGCGCCGTAGCCGTAGAGCAGCAGCGGCGCGCCTTCGCCGCCGGGCGAAAAGTCGGCGCGATGCAAAAGCGTGATCGGCACGCTTTCGCCGTCGCGGGCGGTCGCGAAAAAACGCCGCGTCACATAGTTCTTCGGATCGTGTCCGGAGGGAATCTCCTGGCGCTTGCGCAAGACGCGCGTGCGCGCATCCATGTCGTAATCATAGGTCTCGTCGGGCGTCGTCATCGACGAATAAACAAAGCGCAGGATATTGGTGTCGAATTCGAGCCCAGGATCGATCGACAGCGCATAGGCTTCTTCTTCGAAATGGATCGCATGTTCATCGCCGCTCGATAGCGCGTGGATGACGATCTTCGGCAGGGAATTTTCCCGAAGCAGCCAGATAAGATGGCGCGCATAAACCGTGAAGGAGTCGATCATGACGCCGTGGCGGCAGTGAACGACGTCCTTCCAGTTTTCGCGGCCGGGCTCGGCGAGCGGCGCGACGGAAATGCGGTAATCATCGGCGCCATCGGCGTTGTTGCGGATATAAAGCATCTCGCCATGCGGCTCGACGTCGTAGCGCAGCCGTGGTTCGCGCGGCGTGACGATGCGTGGCGCGGGACTGTCGACGCGAAGGTCGATAAGCCAGCATTCCGACGCGTCATGGCCGTGGATCGACACGATCGCGAAGCGCCGGCATTGGCTTTCGTGCAGTCCGACGAACCAGCCGCTGTCCAATTCCTCGATGACCAGCGTATCGTCGGCGGGATCGGTTCCGACTTCGTGCCGGAAGATTTGCGAGGTGCGATGGTTCTCGTCGACCAGCACGTAGTAATAGGCTTTCGAATCGGCGCGCCAGACGATCGTGCCGTCGCTGTCGCTCACGATGTCGTCGCGATCGGCGCCGTCGCTCAGCGCACGCGTGCGGATGTCGTAGAATTCCGAACCCGCGTCGTCGACGCTCCAGGCGAGCTGCGCGTGATCGGGCGCATGCGCCGCATCGCCGATGTCGAAGAAGTCGTGGCCTTTGGCGAGCGCGTCGCCGTCGAGGAGGACGGTTTCGGCGCCGCCTTCCCGCGGCGTCCGGCAGTAGAGCGGATGTTCCGCGCCTTCGTGGAAGCGCTCGTAATAGGCGAAAGGCCCGTCAGGCTCGGGAACGTCGCTGTCGTCCTCCTTGATGCGCCCGCGCATCTCGGCGACGAGCGCCGTCCGCAGGTCTTTGAGCGGCGCCATGACCTGATCGCAATACGCGTTCTCCGCTTTGACCAGCGTGGCGATCTCATCGGGAAGCGTCTCGGGGTCGCGGAGCACCTCGCGCCAGTTCTTCGCGGCGAGCCATTCGTATGAATCGTCGAGCACGCGCCCGTGCACGACTTTCCGCGTGTGGCGCGTTGCGGCGACGGGCGGCGCCGCGCCGGCGAGATCGAACCGGCAATCCGATATTTTCTTCGCCGAATCGCGTGTCATGCGATCAATCTCCGCCATTGTCATTGGAGGCTTTTTTATCACTGCTTCGCAGCGCAGCGCAGAGATCTTTCGCGCGGCTTGAAATCGAAGCAATTTGTAAATCAATCGCGCCTTAGCCTTGCCGTAAACCACCCGTCCACTTTGGATGAGGAGCGATTCATGCGTTACTACCACGCGGCGCTCAATCCGGTTTCCGTCGGCGAGCGCCGACACTCCCAAGCTCGCGGCGTCCCCGTTCGCCGCATATCGACGCCGCGGCGTCTGGCATGGAAGATCGTTTATTCGAGCTTCATCGCGGGCGTCGCCATCTACGTCTGGTGGCGGCGTTAGGGACGTTTTCGGCGCTGCTGCGGTGCATCAAAGACAAACTGTGCGAAATCGCCTAAGCTTCAGCCGCGGCCGAGGAAGATGCGCGCTTCGCGCATGAGGGACTCAGAGCCGCGACTGAGCACCACACGGCGTCGCGGCGCGCCTTCCAGCAAAGAAGAAGCGTAGATGTTTACGAGCATGAAGAGCATTGCCGCTGGCGTCCTTTTCGCCAGCCTTTCGGTCGGCGCCGCCGCGCTCGCCGAGCCGAAACCCTCAGCGACCGCTGACGCCGCGCCGACCACCTGGGCGCCGCCCGCGGAAATTGCGCCGAAGGCCGCCGCGCCGTCAGAAGCGGCTGCGCCGAGCGCCGAAGCGCCCGCCGCGACGCAGCCGGCGACGCACGCTCCAGCGGCGAAAACGCATGCGGAGAAGGACAAGGACTGCCGTTCGCAGGCCGACGCCAAAGGGCTTCACGGCAAGGAGCGCAAGCACTTCAAAACGGAGTGTCTGAAGGGATGATAAATCCGCCGGTCGCCTCGGGCGGCCGGCGGCGCGCTACAGCGCTTATCGATCACATGGAAATAATGTGATCGATAAGGTGTCGCTCGAAACAAAAGCGTCGCAGCAGGTTCTTTTTGGACGCTGGTCTAGTAGACGCGGTCGATGCAGAAGTCGACGACTTCGAGCAGCGCGCTCTTCCACGGCGACGCCGGAAAAATCTCCATCGCGTCGCGCGCGATGGCGCCGTAATGCGTCGCGCGCTCGATGGTGTCGTCGAGCGCCTTGTGCTTTTTCATCAGACCGCAGGCCGTCTCGACGTCGCCGTCCTTGATCTCGGCCTTCTCCAGCGTGCGCCGCCAGAATTCGCGTTCCTTCTCATTGCCGCGCCGGAAGGCGAGCACGACGGGCAGCGTGATCTTGCCCTCGCGGAAATCGTCGCCGACATTCTTGCCGAGCTTGGCCGAGGAGCCGCCGTAATCGAGCGCGTCGTCGATGAGCTGGAAGGCGATGCCGAGATTCATGCCATAGCTGCGCGCCGCGGCCTCGTCGGCCTTCGGCTTGCCGCCGAGCATCACCCCGACTTCGGCCGCGGCGGCGAAAAGCTCCGCCGTCTTGCGGCGGATGACGCCCATATAGGCGTCCTCGGTCGTGGTCGTGTCTTTCGCGGCGTTGAGCTGCATGATCTCGCCTTCGGCGATCACCGCCGCGGCTTGTGACACCACGGTGAGCGGCGCGATGAAGCCTGGCTCGACCATCATCTTGAAGGCGTGGCCGAGCAGGAAATCGCCGACGAGCACGCAGGTCTGATTGCCCCACAGCATGCGCGCGGCGATCTTGCCGCGGCGCATGTCGCTTTCATCGACGACGTCGTCGTGGAGCAGCGTCGCCGTGTGCATGAACTCAATGCCGGCGGCGAATTTCAGATGTCCGTCGCCCTTGTAGCCGCACATGCCGGCGGTCGCGAGAACCAACATCGGCCGCAGACGCTTGCCGCCGGCGGAGATGAGATGGTTCGCCACCTCGGGAATCGTCGTAACGTCGGAGCCCATGCGCTGAATGATCAGCTGATTGGTCCGCTCCAGGTCGGGCTTGATGAGTTCGAGGAGGCTGTCGAGGCCGGCGTCCTTTTTCTCATCTAGCGGAATGACGATACCCACGGACCCCCCTTAAGCCTTGCGCTTTGTCGGCGCGAACTTACGGCTTTGGGATGGAGGCGGCAAGTCGGCGGCAGAGGCGGCGCGCGGTAGAGCCCCCTTCCTATCCCTCCCCCGCTTCGCGGGAGTGGGGACGCCAATGAGCGGCGCCATGGAGGAACGCCGCGATAGCGATGAAGCGCCACGATCGTTGAAGCGTCGAGTCTGCTCGCTCTCCCGTGAAGCGGGGGAGGGCTGGGGAGGAGGTTGACGCGAATGCCCTTGCTCGCCGCGCTGCATCATGGGAGTTTTCGGCGCCCATGAACGACGCGCGTTTGGACGATTTTCTCGACGGACGCCTGCGCCTGCGTCAAAGCGCCGCCGGCCATCGCGCCGGCACGGACGCGGTGCTGCTCGCCGCCGCGACGCCGGAAGATCAGCGGGGACTCATTCTCGACGTCGGCGCCGGCGTCGGCGCGGTGGGGCTGATCGCCGCGCTGCGCGCCCCTGCCGCGAGCGTCGGCCTTGTCGAGATCGACCCCGAGAGCTGCGCGCTGGCGCGCGGGAATGTCGCCGCGAACGCGCTCGAGGCGCGCGTGAGCGTCTACGAAGCCGACGTTCTCTCCGCGAAGTCGCGGCGCAGCGCCGGGCTGATCGATGAAAGCGCGGCGCTCGTTCTCACCAATCCGCCGTTTCATGACGCGGGCAAGGTGCGCGTGACGCCCGACGCCGCCAAGGCGCGCGCCCATGTCGCCAGCGCGCCGCTCGCCGACTGGATGCGCGCCTGTCTCGCGCTGCTCGCGCCGGGCGGCGCCTTCGTGATGATCCACCGCGCCGACGCGCTCGCCGAATGTCTCGCCGCGATCGAGGGAAGGTTGGGGGGCGTCTCGATCGAGCCGATTCACACGCGCGCCGACGCGCCGGCGACGCGCATTCTTCTGCGCGGCGTCAAAGGCTCGAAAGCGCCGCTGTCGATTCTAAAGGCGATCGTCGTCTAACGGCGTTTTGGCGGTTCTACAGCGCTGCATTACCACCCTCATCCTGAGGAACCGCTTCGATCTGAGATCGAAGCGGCGTCTCGAAGGACGAGGGTGAGAGGAACGGCTATAGCTTCCTCGTCCTTCGAGACGCGAGCTTCGCTCGCTCCTCAGGATGAGGAAGCAGTATGCGCTGCGATCTCTATTTCGCTGGCTCACGGGAGCTTCGCTTGGCGCTCGCGATCCAAGAAGCCGGCTTGCGTGCAGGACTACGCCGCGCGCTGCGGCGCGACCGGCGGGCTGGAGAGCTGCGGCTCCCAATAGTTGCCCTTGTCGAACATGTGCCGCGCCTGCGCATATTGGAACATGATGCGCGCGACGATGGTGATGGTCTCGGGCTTGCGCACCGCAGCGCCCCAGACCCGGTTCCACATGCGGCCTTCCGCTTCGCCCATCTTGCGCACGTCCATGCCGACCTGCATCGCCTGCTGTTCGACTTCGCGCAGCGATTTGGCGTCGAAGGGCTCGGGCGCCGGGCCCCTGCGCGTGCGGCCGAAGGTCCGGATCATGTTCAGCATGCGCTCGCCGAAGGCGGCCGGCGCGTAGAGCGCGTTGCAGAGGTTCTGCATGCCGTCATGCAGCTCCTCCATGCTCATCGTCTGGCATTGGATGTTGGAGCTCCACGGCACCGCCTGGGTCTCCACGCCGCCAGTGATCAGCCGGCCTTCGCGGGCGATGCGGTCGAAGAGCGGCGTCGCTTCCGACGCCATCAGCGCGCCGAGGCTGAAGATCGGGATCGGCGTCGCCATGGCGAAATCATACTGCTGAGCGAAGACCCCCGGACCGTCATGGTCGAAGCCGACGATCATGCCGCCCATCACCGACATGCCCTTGTCGACGAGCTTCTGGATTTCGTCGACGAGGCTGATCTTCAAATTCTGCCGCTTGCCGGTCTCGCGCAGGCTTTCGATGTTCGGCGTCTCGATGCCGACGAAGACCTGAGTGAGGCCCGCCGCGACGCACATGTCGAGCAGCTCCTCGTCGCGCGTCGCGTCGATCGAGATCTGCGTGACGAACTCCATCGGACGATCGCGGCGCCAATGCGCCATCGCCGCCAGCAGCTCCTTGCAGTGCGCGCGATAGGCGGTGAAATTGTCGTCGGCGAGGAAAGCCGTGCGATAGCCGGCGTTCCACAGCGCGTCGATCTCGGCGATGACATTGGCGATTGGCTTGTGACGCTGCTTGCGTCCGAGATACTGAATGACGTCGCAGAATTCGCATTCGAACGGACAGCCGCGCGAGGTCTGCACGGCGCCGAGAATCGCGCGGTCATTGCGATAGAGATCCCAGCGCGGCAGCGGCGAGGAGGCGAGCGACGGCTTGTCGCCGACATAGCTGTCCTTCGGCTTGCCGGCGCGAAGATCGGAGAAGAGATCGGCGGCAATTTCCTCGATCTCGCCGCTCACGAGCACGTCGCAGTGATCGCGCAGCCGCGCCGGGGAGAGGCTCGCATAGGGGCCGCCGATGATGACCTTCTTGCCTCGGCGGCGAAACTCGTCGGCGATGGCGATCATGCGGCCGCGCTGGCTGACCTTGCCGGTGATGGCGATCCAGTCCGCGCTGTGATTGAAATTCACCGGTTCGATCTGCTCTTCGCAGAGCTCCAATTCGAAGTCGCTCGGCGCAAGCGCCGCCACGGTGGCCGTGGCGAGGTCCGCCATCATCACGCCGCCCGGCGCGCCTGACGCCGCCAGCGCCTCGCCGCCGAAATAGGTTGGAAAATCGCCGGCAGGATTGATGAGATACATCGAAACCGTCATGCAAAACCCCTCATGCGCTTCAAGCGCGCACGGTAGTTGATCTTTGCAATCGCGACAAGAAAACTTGTCATCGTTCCAGGTTGCGCGACCGGCGCGCGGGCCAACAAAAAAGCGGCCCGCCGGGGCCGCTTCCTTGTTTTCCGCGTAAGAATAGACGCTTAGAGATGAGCGACGACGGCAAGCCGGCGAATCTCGCCGTTCTTGTAGGCGCGCAGGAAGGCCTGATAGTCGCGGAACGACACGCAGCCGTTCGAATCGCCTCGCGGTCCGAGCATGAAGGTGTGGGCGAGAAGTCCGGCGCGGCCGAAGATCGCGCCTTCGCCGCCGACCGGCGTGAGGCGCAGCGCCTCGACGCCATGGAACAGCGCCTCGCGCGGCGTGAGTTCGTATAGGTGCGGCGGCGTCGCGCCGCGCATGCGCAGATGGACGAAGCGCGGATCGTCGAGATGTTCGCGCAGGCCGGAATGCGCCTCGAGCTTTGTGCCGTTCGGCAGATAGACCGTGTGCGCGGAGATGTCATAGATCGCGGTCTGGCGATCGTAGCGCGACGCGGGTCCGACCGCCGCCCCGGCGGCGCCGCCGAGAATGCCGGATTTGAGATCCGAAAGCGTGCCGCCGTCCGGAGCCGCATAGGCGAGCGCCTGTCCGCGCGGCTGCTGCTGCTGTCGCGCCTCCTGCGCGGCGTCGCCGAGGCCGAAGAATTTCTCGAAGATCGAGCGGTCGTCGGACGGCGACGCCGGCACGACGGTGGTGCGGGCCATGCGGCGCAGCGAGCCTTCATAGAGGCCGCGATTGGCGACGGTGAGTTCGACCGGCCGGCGGGGCGGCAGCGGCGCGCCCTCCGCGCCCTCGACCGCCGAGGCGACCTGCATGTCGTCGAGGTCCTGGCGCTCGGGCACGGTGGCGGACGGCGTGTGGGCCGCGGGCTGAATGCTGGCGTCGAGCGTTCCCCGCGCGGTCGTTTCGGCGAGCGCGAGCGACTGCGGCCGGACGCCGAGGCCGACGATGGCGCCGTAAGGATTCTGCGCGAGCGGCGCGGCAGGCGCCGCGGCGGTCTCTGAGCGCGGCGCCGGGCGCTGCAACAGCGCCCAATATCCCGCGGAAAGGCTCACGGCGAGCGCAACGCCGGCGATCACCAGATGAGATGAGCTTTTGCGAGAATAAATACGCCTATCCAAAGAAACGAAGTCGATTGGCGCACCGATCCCTTGCATCATCCGCCCCTACCTCCGAACTGATCTTCCATCGCAGGCTTCTGATCTTCGCCGACATTTACGCGAGATCGCGTCAAAGTTCGGCGAAAGCCAGAACTGCGCGGAACGCCCACGCATATTCACAACAGAACTAAAGGGCCTTGCTTTGGCTGCTTTGGGGCGAATTCTTGTTCGCCGTTACGGTAAAGGCGAATAGTTAAATCTTTGAAAACGCCGGCTTTCGCGAAGCGTCGCGGCGCCGAGCGGCCAAGTTTGCCGCCGCTTCGCCGCCTGATTTGCCGCCGCGCCGCAGGGCGGCCGGGTTAGGCCCGGGCGACGAAACCTTTGCGCCTTCAAGCCGTTCTATGGGGGCAGGGAGATCTTAAAGATGAACAGCGCAATCGAAGGCAAGGTCGTCGCCATCACCGGCGCGTCGAGCGGCATTGGCGAGGCGACGGCGCGCGATCTCGCCGCCCATGGCGCCGCCGTCGCGCTCGGCGCGCGCAGGGTCGAGCGGCTCGAGGCGATCGCCGATGAACTCTCCGCCGGCGGCGCAAAGGCGGTCGCCATCACCCTGGACGTAACGAAGAAGGCCGACGTCGACGCCTTTATCGCCGGCGCGGTTCAGGCCTTCGGCCGGCTCGACGTGCTGATCAACAACGCCGGGGTGATGTCGATCGCGCCCATGTCGGAGCGTCGAACCGACGAATGGGACCGGATGATCGACATCAACAACAAGCGCCTGCTCTATGGCGTCGCCGCCGCGCTGCCCGTCTTCGAGAAACAGGGCTCAGGCCATTTCATCAACATCTCTTCGGTGGCCGGCATAAAGGTGTTCAGCCCCGGCGGCACGGTCTACAGCGGCACGAAATTCGCGGTCGCGGCGATTTCGGAAGGGCTGCGCCACGAGGTCGGCGGCAAGATCCGCACGACGACGATCATGCCGGGCGCGGTCGCGACCGAACTCATCGGCGCCGGCACCTCGCACAAGGGCAGTCTGGAGTTCCTGGAGCCGCTCGCCAATCAGGCGATCCCCGCCGAGTCGATCGCCCGCGCGATTCGCTACGCGATCGAACAGCCGGCGGATGTGGATGTGAACCAGATCGTGGTGCGGCCGACCGCGCAGGAGTTTTGAGGGGGAAGCGACCGCCATGCGCGGCCGACCAGCCATTTCAAAAGTGCTTGCTGGCGTGCGTTTACAATTGCCATTAGGTCGGCGCGATACCTGTGACTACGCTTATCCGCGCCGCCAAACTTTGAAATTGCTTGTGCAGTAATGCAAAGCCTTTCGCGAACGCACGAACTTCCGATGCATTCAGATTATAGATCGGCTCGGCGTTCAACCACTTCGAAGGATTGGTATGCGAGGGGCAAAGCGAAAACGTCTTCACAATTGGCGCGTCGTCCTTTGAATAGTCTGGAGACCACATCGGCGTTACGTAGCCATGCGCGACGTCATTCCGACGTTCTGACCATCCCTGATAAGTGACGATGACGTCATGGGCCTCTTGCGCCAGCACCAAGCCCAGCAACGTGCATCCATCCACAGCCTCTGTAAGCTGACGCGCCCTTTCGTTAATTCTGAAAGTTTTGGCATAGCGATCGATGCGCGCATCGTCGCTGACAAGTGACTTGAACAGGATTAGCGAGGCGACTTCTACGCCTTCCCAGTTGGATATGGCGCGTCCGATTGCTTCATAAAGCGGCCTTGCAGCCTTGTTGCCTTCACGACACGGGGCGCATGGCGGACGATCCCAAGCAAAAGCCATTGATTACGTGCGACTCCATTTTGTACTTCGGTCTTTTATCTCTAGAGTACAGCAGTTTCTATCAAGTCGCGTAGAATCCGATAGCTCTTCCAAATGCAGAGTCATTGTCTACCGATTTTCTGGGGAATCGGCTCACATCAACCGGTAATTGAGGGAGAGCCTTCATGGACCGCACAGGCGATTTCAGCTTCATTATTGATTTCAAGAAGGGGGAGGGCAATCCCCGGCGTGTGTTCGACGCTGCAAGTGCATTGATCGACGCCTTTCAGGCATTCGACAAGGCCATCTTGCCGTCCCTTGGAGCCAAGATAGCCCACCTTATTCAGCGATGGGGTAATTTTGGGCTGGCGAGCGTAGCGTAAAATGTTGATTTAGTGTATGGATCGGTTGTCTAAGCCGATCATTCACGCTATCGCATCGACGCCACGCGCGCCATGACCGAAGATACCCCCCTGCCATTTTCGTTTCCAGCCGTTGGCCGCAAGAAGATCACCGCCGCATTCGACGGCGGACGCATCACCTCGGACGCCGGCGTGATGTTGCTGGGGCAAGCCGAACGTCGTCTGGGGCTGGCGGACAAGCTCGCCGCCGTTATTGCCGATCCGCGTAATCCTTTGTTGATCACCCATTCGCTCGCCACCATTTTTCGTGCGCGCATTCTCGCTATCGCTTGCGGTTACGAGGATGCGGACGATCTCGATCATCTACGCAAGGACCCGGCCTTCAAGATCGCCTGCGGGCGCTTGCCCGATACAGGGAACGATTTGTGCTCGCAGCCGACCATGTCGCGTTGGGAGAATGCGCCGACTTTGCGCGAAATCGTGAAGCTTGGCGGCGTGCTGATCGATCTTTATTGCGCCAGCTACGCTGCGCCTCCGAAAGCCGTCACGCTCGATATCGACGACACCTGCGACGTCGTGCATGGACATCAGCAACTGTCGCTGTTCAATGCGCATTACGATGAGCGCTGCTTCCTGCCGATCCATATTTACGACACCGTGACCGGACGCCCTGTCGCCATCATTCTACGTCCGGGAAAGACGCCGACCGGCAAGGAAGTGCGCTGTCATTTGCGCCGGATCGTCCGCCGCATCCGCGCGCATTGGCCGACGACCAAGATCACCATTCGGGGCGACGGCCACTATGGCCGCCGCGAGGTGATGGATTGGTGTGAGGACAATGGCCTCGATTATGTTTTCGGCCTGTCCGGCAATAAGCTTCTCGCCGCCGCCGTCGAAGAAAAGGCCGACGACATCCGCACCCGTCGCGCATTGGAACAGATACTTGTCCTGCGCGGCTACGCGCAAACGAACTACGCCGCCAAATCTTGGCGGGCTGAGCGCCGCGTCTGCGCCCGCATCGAAGCGACGGAAATGGGGCTCGATATTCGCTATGTCGTCACCAGCATTGCAAATGGCTCGCCCGAGCATGTCTACGACGCGCTCTATTGCGCGCGCGGCCAGATGGAAAATCTGATCAAATTGCACAAGAGCCAGCTGGCGTCGGATCGCACCTCCTGTCGGGCGCCGCTCGCCAATCAGATGCGGCTCTTCCTGCATACAGCCGCCTATTGGCTGATGCTCGAACTGCGCGACGCCATTCCAAAACCCCATCCGCTCGCCGTCGCCGAATTTGCCACCTTGCGCGAGAAGCTGCTCAAGATCGGCGCGCGCATTGTCGAGACCGCAAGCCGCATCAGGCTTGCGCTCGCAAGCGCCTGCCCACAAGCCGAGCTATTCCGACGTCTGGCCAGCGCGTTACAGCCGGCAGGACCGTGAACGACGGGGCAGAGACCGCGTCCGCAAGCCCCAGAGAGCCCGTCCTTTCAACTCCAACGCGTTCCAAAAGTGTAGAAATTACTCAGCGATCAACCGCAAAGCGGACGCGCGTCCGCGATCATACCGCGGAAAAAACTCGGGAAAGACCGTCGGCTGGCTGAATAGGACGGGATAGAAACCACCATTGTCCTAGAGGAGGTAGAGTCTGGGTCGATGAAGGCCGTATTTCGCACCTTCCTAAAAAAGGTTGACGATGAAGCGCTGCGGTCGGGAGACATCAAGAAGGTGATCGGGACTTTTCTTATTGACGCCAAATACGCGATGCTGGGATACCTCGACGACGAACAGCGAGCCAAGGAAAACATTGCGGCCCTAAGCGGCGAATTACAGGCTCTTGCTCGGCGGACCGACGTCCGCCATCTTCCCGACTATCCCCCCGTACATCAGGGGCGCCTGATCGCCGCGATGGACAAGGTCCAGAAGGCCAAAGCAGAACTCGAAACTGGCGACGAAATGGCAATCGATCTTGGGCCGCGCGAATACAAGGTCGATATTTCACAGACGTGGCTTCCCAGCGAGACGCTGGAGGAAGTGCCTCACGGGCCAATCGAGAAGGAAAACTTCTCAGAGGTGTTCCTGACCATCCGCAAGCCCGATCTGATCAAGAACACAATGTGGCAGTTCTCGCATGGCAAGGCCACCGTCAATGCTTCCATCAAGGACGAGGGCTGGCTGCGCCGGCTACACGATCGCGAGATCGGGATTTACGCGCAGGATGCTCTCCACTGCACAATGCGGACTGTCTACACTTACGACGAGAACGGAGAGCTGATCGACACGAAGTCCGAGATCATCAAGGTCCACGGGATAAAGCCGGCGCATGACAAGCAGGACGATTTCCCCTTTTAGTCAGGCTTTCGCTCCTCGTTACAAATGCTTTCGCTGCAATCACCCTAGTTCGAAGAGCACTGACTCCTTTCTCCTACCCCGATTGACGCTTTCACGTCCCATCCATACCTTGCGCGCAATTCTCGCAGGACCCCCATGCTCCCCGATCTTCCCTATCTCTCCCCGATCCGCTCCTTCCAGGGGCTCATTCTCACCCTGCAGAATTTCTGGGCGGCGCAGGGCTGCGTCATCGTGCAGCCCTATGACATGGAGATGGGGGCGGCGACCTTTCACCCGGCGACGACGCTGCGCGCGCTCGGCCCAAAACCCTGGCGCGCCGCCTATGCGCAGCCCTGCCGGCGCCCGAAGGACGGCCGCTATGGCGAAAACCCTAATCGCCTGCAGCACTATTATCAGTTCCAGGTGATCCTCAAACCCTCGCCGCCGGATCTGCAGGAGCTTTATCTCGCTTCGCTCGCAGCGATCGGGATCGACCCGAAACTCCATGACATCCGCTTCGTCGAGGACGATTGGGAAAGCCCGACGCTCGGCGCCTGGGGCTTGGGCTGGGAATGCTGGTGCGACGGCATGGAGGTCTCGCAGTTCACCTACTTTCAGCAGGTGGCGGGCTTCGAATGCGCGCCGGTCGCCGGCGAACTCACCTATGGGCTGGAGCGTCTCGCCTGCTATCTGCAGGGCGTCGACAGCATCATGGAATTGAATTTCAACGGCCGCGACGGCGACGAGAAAGTCACCTACGCCGACGTCTTCCTGCAGGCCGAGCAGGAATATTCGCGCCATAATTTCGAGGCCGCCGACACGTCAAAACTCTTCGAGGATTTCAAGGACGCCGAATCGGAATGCGAGCGCCTTCTGCATTTCGGCGCGGGCTCCGGCGACGAGAATCATCTCATGGCGCTCCCCGCCTATGACCAATGCATCAAGGCGAGCCACGCCTTCAATCTCCTGGACGCGCGCGGCGTGATCTCGGTGACCGAGCGCCAGAGCTATATTCTGCGCGTGCGCGAACTCGCGAAGGCCTGCGGCGCGGCCTGGCTGCGCACGGCGGGCGGCGGCGCCAACGGATAGCGCCCGCGTCGGCCTTGCCGAAAGCTTTGGCTTGGCTCACAGTCCTCCAGCGCGGGCGACCGCGTTTAACTGGGGGATATTTCATGACTATTGGCTCTTCATTCAGCGTTGGCAAAAGAATGCGCCTCGTCGGCGCGGGCCTCCTCGCCCTCCTGGCGCAGCCTTGCCTGGCTCAGACGGCCGCATGCGTGCACATCAAGGTGGGCGCCGGCTTCGCGGGTCGGATGGGCGTGATGTTGAACGGTCGTCCCGTCGCCGGGTCTGACAAGTTCAATATCGGGCAGACGGGGTGCGTTAAACTTCCGGTCGCCGGGATGACCGACGGCACGCCCTATACGGTCTATTTCTCGGCGGTGTTCGGAAGCCAATATGTGAATTGCACGCCGGAGCCGCCGCCCTATCAGTCGAAAAAGGACGCCAAGCTCACCTATCAGGCCACGGGCGCCGTGCGCACCGTCCACTGCAAGCGATAGGTTCGCGCGCGTTTTGCGAAGTACTGCGGCGGCGCGCCGCAGCCCTTGCGACAATTCGAGGCGGCGCCCACCTCGTAAGAGGTAACAGCGTTTGTCATGCGCGTTGGCGCACATCTTCCAAGATCGAAGCCATGCATAACAGTGCGTGAGACGGGCAACCGTCTTGCGCCGTTGGCGAGTAGCGGCGCGTGCGCGCCCGTCCTGTCTTTTGCCAGGAACCCAAAAGATGCGGATGGGCGCGCGCTTGTTGACTATGTGCCTGTTTCGTTCTAGTCATGTTCCGTGTTCGTCTTCGGATTGGCGGATCGTGTCATGTATCAACCTCGTTGCCCATCTTTCAGCGTCTCCAGAGTCATTGGCGAAACCGCGCCGCGCGGCGAAGCGCTTCAGTCGCTCGCCGCGACGGATTCGCTGCGCAGCCGTTTCTTTTCCTGGCGGGGCGCTTCCGGCCGCCGCTATGTCTGCTCGGTGTTTCAGTCGGGCGAGGAATCCTTCATCGCCGACGTGACGAATGGCGTCGTCATCGGCGTCGCGCGGGAGGGCGCGGCGTCGCGGCCGGTCTGCGTGTTTCTCGCGCAGGAGCGCATGGGAGATCACGCTGCATTTGGGCGGAATCGCCCAAATGCAGATGAATTGATCGATTCCAGAAGTTTAGAGCGCGCTCGATGCGACCGCCGCGCGCTGCGCAAAATGGCGCAGGAGCTCGGCGTCGCCGAATGGCATGTGCATTTTTGCGCCGACGCCGCGACGCTGCGCGATCTTTCCGCGTCGCTGCTCAACTGATCCGGCGGACCACCGTCAGTGGCGTAGCGTTGCGTCGCGCGCGTATAGGCGCGAACTGTTGCGTAAACGCGTCGCGTCAAAGCGGCGTCGGCTCGTCGCCGGCGCCGCCGGCCGCGGGTCCGGCTCGGCACGAATCATGATCGAGGCGGCGCACGACCTCGGCGAGCTCGGCGTCATGGATGTCGAGCCGCAGCAGATGTTCGTAGGTGTTGCGCACATAGGCGGGATTGTCGCCGTTCAGCCCCACGCCTTCGGCGATCAGACGAATCATATCGTCTTCCGGCAGTCGTCCGGCGTATTGGATATGCGTGCGGTCGACGACATAAGCGATGGCCCTCGCGCAGCCGCCGTCGGCGAATCGCACGCCGAGCGTCTTTTCTAGGTAGACGGACGTGACGAGTTCGCGTTCGCGCAGATAGCCGATCGTCTTGTCGCGGTCGCGCGCCGCGACCTTGAAGGCGACGCCCTGGCAGGAGCCGCCGCGATCCAATCCCAGCACCAGTCCTGGCCGCTCCGGCGTGCCGCGATGCACATGCGAGAAGATGCACAGCGCGCGGTGGTAGCCATGCACCCAGGCGAGCGCGCTGTCGATGAAGTCGAAGCCCGGCCGCCACATCAGCGACCCGTAGCCGAACACCCAGAAATCTTCGTCCTGCGGACTGGCTGAACCCATGCTTCGCCTTGGGGCCTCGCGTTCTCTTAAGAGCGGCCGAATCGCAGCGCCCAATTTTTCTCTATCGACCTCGTCCTTCGAGACGCGCCTTTCGGCGCTCCTCAGGATGAGGTCGAGGCAAGCGGTCGTTTCTCATCCTTCGCGCCGCAAGGGGTTTCCTCATCCTGAGGAGCCTGCGGAGCAGGCGTCTCGAAGGACGAGGAAACATTCGCCCTGCGTTCGTATGAATGAGCCGCGCGTCTATTGTTTCCGCCGCATTTCTGCGATGCAATCAAAAATCGTGATTCGCAGCCGAGCAGCTTAAAGGACCTACGGCGAAGCACGCGTTAGGGAGCCGTCTTCCCACAACATATCGCGTCGGTTTTCTTGCTTTCCCCTGCACTTTGTGGCGGTCTTCTGAGCATGAAATTCGAGCGCCTGCGCCTTTTGGGCTTCAAAAGCTTCTGCGAGCCGACCGATTTCCTCATCGAGCCGGGCCTGACCGGCGTCGTCGGCCCCAATGGCTGCGGCAAGTCGAATCTCGTCGAGGCCCTGCGCTGGGTGATGGGCGAGAACTCCTACAAGAACATGCGCGCGTCCGGCATGGACGACGTGATTTTTTCTGGCGGCGGCTCGCGTCCGGCGCGCAACCTCGCCGAAGTCGGGCTTGTCCTCGACAATTCCGCGCGCACCGCGCCGGCGGCCTTCAACGATGCCGACGCGATCGAGGTGACGCGCCGAATCGAGCGCGAGCAGGGCTCGACCTATCGCATCAATGGCCGCGAGGTGCGCGCCCGCGACGTGCAGATTCTCTTCGCCGACGCGGCGACCGGCGCGCGTTCGCCCTCGCTCGTGCGTCAGGGCCAGATCGGCGAGATCATTTCGGCGAAGCCGCAGGCGCGCCGCCGCATCCTCGAGGACGCCGCCGGCGTCGCCGGTCTGCATTCGCGCCGGCACGAGGCTGAGCTGCGCCTCAACGCGGCTTCCGAAAATCTCACCCGCCTCGAAGACGTGCTGAAGCAGGTCGACAGCCAGGCCGACAGCCTCAAGCGGCAGGCGCGGCAGGCCACGAAATATCGCGGCCTCGCGGCGCAGATCCGCAAGAATGAGGCGCTGGCGGCGCTCGTCGCCTATCAGCTCGCGGCCGAACAGCTGCAGGCGGCGGCGGAGAAGCTCGACGCCAGCCGCGCCGGCGTCCAGGAGCGCACGCTGGAGCAGGCGGAGGCGGCGAAGTTCCAGGCGATCGCCGCGCATGAGCTGCCCCCCTTGCGCGAGAAAGAGGCTGAGGCCGGCGCCGCGATGCATCGGCTCGTCGTGGCGCGTCAGGCGCTCGAGGCCGACGAGCAGCGCGCCAAGGAGCGAATCGCCGAACTCCAGCGGCACATCGAGCAGTTCAGCCGCGATCTCGAACGCGAGCGCGCGCTGATTCAGGACGCCGCGGAAGTCGCCGAGCGGCTTGAGCATGAGCGCGCCGAGCTGCAGGGCGGCGACGCCGGCGACGCCGAGCGTGAGGCGGAAGCGCAGTCGCGGCTCACCGAGATCGAATCGACCTTGGCGGCGACCGAGGCCGAGCTGTCGAGCGCGCAGGAGCAGCTCGCCGGCGTCAACGCGAAGCGGGCGGCGCTCGAATCGGCGCTGCGCGACGAGAATCAGCGGGTCGGCCGCTTCGAGGCCGAGCTGACCCGCATCGAGACGGAATTCGCGCTGATCGCCGGGCAGGGCGGCGGCGCCGACGAGGTCGAGCGGCTTGCCCAGACCTTCGAACAGGCGGCGCAGGACGCGCGCGGCGCGGAAGAGACCGCGCAGGCGGCCGAAGCCGCCTATCGTCAGGCGCGCGAAGCCGAGACCGCCGCCCGGGCGCCGCTGGAGCAGGCGGCGCTGCGCGCGCAGCGGCTCGAGACGGAGACCCGCACGCTCGAAAGTCTGCTGCAATCGGGCTCCGGCGGCCTTTGGGCGCCGGTGGTCGAGAGCATGACCGTCGAGAAGGGTTACGAGACGGCGCTTGGCGCGGCGCTCGGCGACGATCTCGACGCCTCGGCCGAAGATTCGGCGCCGGCGCATTGGTCCGTGACGCCAAGCGAGGGCGACCCGGCCCTGCCGAACGGCGTGCGCGCGCTCGGCGAGCTTGTCGACGCGCCGCCGGCGCTGCGGCGCCGCCTGGCGCAGATCGGCGTCGTGCTGCGCGCCGAAGGCCAAAGCCTGCGCAAGCTCTTGAAGCCTGGCCAGCGGCTCGTCTCCAAAGAAGGCGATCTGTGGCGCTGGGACGGTTTCACCCAGGCCGCCGAGGCGCCGACCGCCGCCGCGCGCCGCCTCGTTGAGAAGAACCGGCTCGCGGATCTGCGCGTCGAGGCCGCCGCCGCCCGCGAAACCGCAGATGCGCTTAGCGAAGCGCTGAACGCCGCGCGGGAAGCCGCGCGCGAGGCGGCGCAGGCCGACGTCGAGGCGCGCGACGCGCAGCGGCGCGCCCGCGCCCGTCTGGAGGAAGCGCGCGAACGCCATGCGACGGCGGAGCGCCGTCAGGCGCAGATCGCCCAGCGGCTTTCGGCGCTGCAGGAAGCCAAGGCGCAGACGCTCGCCAATCGCGACGAGGCGGCGCAGAAGCGCGCCAGCGTGACGCAGGCGCTCGACGAACTCGAGGAGCCGGCGTTCCTGGCCGGCGCGCTGGAAAATTTGCGCGGCCGCGCCTTGGCCGAACGCGCGCAGGCGGGCGAGGCGCGGGCCGCGCTTGCCGGTTTGCGCCATGAGAGAGCGGCGCGCGCCGCGCGGCTCGCGGCGATCGCGCGTGACGCCTCGTCATGGGCGCAGCGGCGCGACCGCGCGCAGGACCGCATCGGCGAGCTGGAAGAGCGGCTGGCGACGGCGCAGGAGGAGCATGGGCGCTTGAGCGATGCGCCCGACGCCTTCATCGGCCAGCGCCGCGCGCTGATGAACGCTCTGGAAGAGGCGGAGGCCGCGCGCCGCGACGCCTCCGACGCGCGCGCCAGCGCCGAAACGCGTCTCGCGGAGACGGATCGCGCCGCCCGCGCCGCGCTCGAGGCGATGAGCGCCGCGCGCGAAGAAATGGCGCGCAGCGAGGCGCAGCTGGACGCCGCGCGCCAGCGCGTCGCCGACGTCGAGCGCGCCATCGCGCATGACCTCGAATCGACGCCGCAGGCGTTGGCTCAACTCGCCGAGGTCAGAGACGGCGACGATCTGCCGGAGATCGCCGAGATCGAGCGTCGGCTCGAAAATCTGCGCGCCGATCGCGAACGACTCGGCGCGGTCAATCTGCGCGCCGAGGACGAACTCACCGACGTCGAGGCGCAGCGCGAAAAGATGATCGCCGAGCGCGACGATCTCTCGGAGGCGATCAAGAAATTGCGCGCCGCGATCGCCAGCCTCAACAAGGAAGGCCGCGAGCGGATGATCGCCGCCTTCGACAAGGTCAATGAACATTTCAAGGAGCTGTTCACGCTGCTCTTCGACGGCGGCGCGGCCGAACTGCAGCTCGTCGAAAGCGACGATCCGCTCGAAGCCGGCCTCGACATTCTCGCCCGTCCGCCCGGCAAGAAGCCGACGACGATGACGCTGCTCTCGGGCGGCGAGCAGGCGCTGACCGCGATGTCGCTCATCTTCGCCGTCTTCCTCACCAATCCGTCGCCGATCTGCGTGCTCGACGAGGTCGACGCGCCGCTCGACGACAGCAATGTCGAGCGCTTCTGCGATCTTTTGGACGAGATGCGCAAGAAGACCGACACGCGCTTCGTCACCATCACCCATAATCCGATCACCATGGCGCGCATGGACCGGCTGTTCGGCGTGACGCAGGCCGAGCGCGGGATTTCGCAGCTTGTCTCCGTCGATCTCGAACAGGCGGAGAAATTCGCGCTGGCGAGTTAATTGTGCTTGTCGCTTGAGCGGCGCGCAATGGCGGCTATCAACCGTCAACCCGCCTGTGTCGCCTCGCTTGATTGATGCAGTTGTGAACGCCTTCACTCGGCTGGAGAGGTCATGGGCCAGGCTTTCAACTGAAGCATTAGCCTCGGCGACTTGGCTTGATTGGACCGTCTGCTCAGTGGAAGACTCGTGGGCGACTATCTAGGCGGATCGTAAAAGACGCCGCCGCCGCTGTGCCCTGACGACGCGCCTCCAGAGGGTCTGCGATAGGCGCCCATCGACTGATACCGCGTGACGGGCATTTGCACCGGACCGTATCTGTGGCCCAGCTGCTGCTGCCGGTAAGCGTGATAGCGCATCCAGTTCGCTTGATAGGGGGAAACACGCGGCCCGGCATAGCGATACTGATAGTAGGAACCCGGCGTGTGGTAACCGGGCGCATGCGCGGAGCGCGGCCGGTTGCCGGAAAGGTAGCTTGGAACTCCTACGCCGAGCCCCGTAAATACCTGAGCCTGCGTCCTTGGGTGCGACCACCACGACCAAACGCGCCGTCCGACTGTCGGAGCGCATCTATACACCCACCGTCCCGCCACCCAGATGGCGCGGCACGCCCCCGCTTGCCATTGAGCATGCGCCACCGTTGGGCCCGCCAATACGGCGATTGGCCGCGGGAGATTGTCAATCGGCGCCGCCAATAAGCTTGCGCCCATAATAGTGCTGGTTATCAGCCGCCTTGGCCTCGTCAGCATTCTGCTTCCCCCTAAGCCCGCCGAACGCCGCGACTCAGCTTAGCCTTGCCTTAGTAAAAATCAACTTGTTTCCCGACGCCCAGCGTTTTGTTGTGCAGCGCATGAAGTAAATAGAAATTTATAGAAAATAAGTAGGTTCAACGGATATTCGTATTGTTCGCCATCTTATCTGGATTCCGGATCCGAACCTGGCGACGTTAGGACGACCTGTCTTTACCTTCTCCGATCCCTCTGCCCAACTCCCAGCCTTAGCAATGCTACAGCTATGAGAAATGCCTCTAAATATCTCCAATAAATGCGCTTAGCCTTCGGTTTTTTGGCGCTTGAAAGCGCGATTGGACGAAACTCAAATGACCAGAAGCGAATTCGTTCTGCGTTCGGCGATCTTCATCGCGCTCGCCCTCACGCCCTTTCTCGTCTACTTGCTCTTCAACGTCATCGTGCTTACTACGGGCGCGGTGCTCGTCGCGACGCTCATTCATCTCGTCGCGACGCCGTTCCTAAAGCTGCGATTGCCGCGCGGCGTGGCGCTCGCGCTGTCGGGCCTGCTGATCGCGTCGGTCATCGGTGGAACCTTCTATCTCTTCGGCCGCACAATGGCGGCGGAGTTTCACGAGGTGCTGCGCCGGGCCGAAGACACGGCGGACGCCATCTCGCTTGCCATCAGCCGGTCCGGACTCTCCGACTACCTGCCGAAATCGTTCAGCGAGAATGTTTCGCTGTCGGATCTCGTCGGACGTTCATTCACCATCAGCGTCGAAGCCGTCCTCGGCGGCCTCGTCGCCTTCTTCGCCGGCGTCTTCCTGGCGAGCGAGCCGAAGCTCTACAGCGAAGGATTCACGCTGCTGTTCGCGCCGCGCTGGCGAAATAGAGCGCGCGAAACGCTCGGCCATGTCTCCACCGCCCTGCGCCGGTGGCTGCTCGGTCAGATGATCGAAATGGTGACGGTGGGCGTCATGGCCGGCGTCGCCGTGTGGCTCATCGGCCTGCCGTCGCCCTTCGCGCTCGGCGCGATATCGGGGCTGTCGGAGTTCATTCCCTACATCGGGCCGATATTGGCGATCTTTCCTTCCGTCGCGGTCGCTGCGACGGTCGGACCCTACGCCATGCTTTGGACGATCCTCGCCTATCTCGCCATTCATCAGCTCGACGGCAACATGATCATGCCGCTCATTCAGCGGCAATTGGTGCGCGTGCCGCCGGCGCTCATGCTGATTTCGATTGCGCTGTTCGGCACGCTGTTCGGCCTCGGCGCAACGATCTTCGCCGCGCCTTTAACGGTCATCATCTATGTCGCGGTGATCAAACTCTATCTGCGCGATACGCTGGGCGAGCCGACGCCGCTGCCGGGAGAGAAGGCGCATCCAAAAAGCCTGCCCGGCGCTCCATAAGTTTGAGTCTGTGGTAGGATGCGGCCTATGAAAACGATCAAGATCACGGAAGCGAGAGTGACTCTCTTGGCGCTCGTCGAAGACCCTGCGCCGGAGCGGCCGACTATGATCGATCGGCGCGGCGTCGCCCTGGCGATGTTGGGGCCCATAGACGAGGCGGGAAAGCTTGGTCAGCAGAAGGCGCGCGGCTTCGCCGATCTGCTATTGTCCTTTCCCGGCGGCGCCGAATTCGAGCGCAACGCCTCGCCGCCATGCGACGTTGACGTGTGATCCGCCTTCCGGCTGATCTCTTCTCTCGGAGAGTGTCATTCCCGGCAGGCCGGAGGCCTGACCGGGAATCCAGAGCCAATTCAAGAATGTTGGTCTTGCTCTGGATTCCCGATCGCGCTTCGCGCGTCGGGAATGACGCGCGAGCCGTACAAACGGAATTCGTGTGACTGGAGCGTCGTCGCGCCGTAGCAATCGACTGCGAGAACCCGCTCATGGATTGGCGCGCGCCGGTGATCGGTTATTGCGAGAGGCAGAGTTCGGCCTTCTGGGCGGAGCCAGTAAACGCCTTGAGCAATTTCGCCTTCGTGATCGCGGCCGCGAGCGCCCTCCTGCTTTGGCGGCGACGCGGCGTTACGGATTATCCCGCGCTCGCGCTCATTATCGTCACGGCGTCGGTCGGCGTCGGCAGCTTCATCTTCCACACGGTCGCGACGCGCGGCGCCATGCTGCTCGACGTCATTCCGATCGGGATCTTCATCTACGGCTATTTCCTGCTGGCGCTTCGCCGCTTCTTCGCTCTGTCAGCGGCGCCAGCGGCGGCGATCACGCTCGTCTTCGCCGTCGGCTCGCTTTTCGCGACGACGATCGACGCGCTGAACGGTTCCGTCGGCTATCTGCCGGCGCTCGCCGCCTTGGCGATCTTCGCCGCGCTGCTCTGGCCACGCGGACAGCGCGAGACTGCGCGCGCGCTCGCCGCGGCGGCGCTCATTTTCGCAATCTCGCTTGTCTTTCGAACGATCGACCGCGCGATCTGCGGCGCCTTTCCGCTCGGCGCGCATTTCCTGTGGCATGTGCTGAACGCCTGCGTGCTGTGGCTGCTCATGCGCGCGGCGATTGTCGCCGGGCGGCGAGGCGACGATCAGGCGAGTCCGATCCAGAAGGCGAAGGAGCCGACCGCCGCGTGAGAGGCGGTGAGCGGCCAGACATTGCGCGTGAAGAGATAGGCGGTGCTCCACGCAATTCCGGCGACAAAGGTGTTGGCGAGCAGGACGGGATCGCCATAGGCGGCGTGCATCAGCGAGAAGACCGCCGACGAGAACAGGACATAATGCCGTCCGCTCATCTGCAGCCGGTCGGCGATCAGCTTCGGGATCGAGCGGCAGACCACCTCTTGGCACGGGCTCGATACGAGCACATAGAAGGGCGCGAAGGCGATCCAGTTCGGCGGCGCCTGCGGATGAGTCAGGAACTGCGCCTCGACGACGATGGCCGCCAGCAGAAGTGAGGTCAGCGCGCCGCAGATCACCCAGGCGCGGTAGCCCCTGGGGGCGCCGAGGCCGAGTTCGGCGAAGGAATAGCCGCCCAGCACGCAGGCCGCGATGCAAAGAACCGAGACGGCGAGCAGCGCCTCGAAGCGCAGATGAAACGACAGCGCGCCGACCGCCATCGCAACGCTCGGCGCGAGCAACAAAGCGACGAAACCGAACAGCGGCCCATGGGAGCGTAGCGTGCGCGTCATAAAAGCGTAACAAATTCCGGGCTGTCACAGTTCCGCACGCCAGGCGGCGGCCGGCTGACGCGCTGCGGCGCCTTTTCCGCGACGGATGGACCCACGCTAAAAAATGTAACGATTTTTCAGCTACTTAGCTGAGCAAGCCGCGCCTTGACTTCATGCAGGCCCGCAAATATGTTGCGCGCGGCTCGAAAGGACTGGCCGCAAAGCCAAGAATTTCGCGCCGTCTCCCGAACGGTTCGACTTTCCCGTCGCGCGGCGTCGCGCCATCGTTAAATTTTGCGCGTGGCGCAATCTGCGGGGCGGAGATCGCCGATGAGCGACGAGGACGAGGAAGACGCGGAGCGCGCGGCGCTCAACGCGCGGCTCGAAAAGCTCAACGCGGCCTTGCGCAAGGTCGATGAGGAGCAGGCCGCCGCCGACGTAGCGCCGCGGACGGAGCGCAAAGGCTTCACGCGCGCCATGCGCGTCGGGCTCAACGCGTTCTCGGAATTCGTGGGAGCGGTGCTGGTCAGCGCGTTCATCGGCTGGCAGGCGGACAAGTGGCTTGGCACGACGCCCTGGCTCTTGATCGTCATGCTGGGACTGGGCGTTGCGGCGGGTTTTTGGAACGTCTATCGCGTGGCGAAACCGAAAGGGCCAGGCGAGGACTGAATCAGGACAGGGCGCGCCTCGACGCGCCAAGCGGGGCCGGGCGGCGACGTCCGGAAAGAGCGATGAATCCGGAAGAAGCAGCCGCAAAGCCCAATCCCATCGAGCAATTCGAACTGCATCGGCTTTGGCCTTTCGAGATCAGCGGCGTCGAGACGTCCTTCACCAACGCCTCGCTGTTCATGCTGCTCGCGGCGCTCGGCGTCGTCGCGCTGATGATCCTCGCGACCTCCAAGAAGGCCATCGTGCCGGGCCGCATCCAGTCGATGGCCGAGATGCTCTATGAATTCGTCGCGGGCATGGTGCGACAGACGGCAGGGACGGAAGGGATGAAGTTCTTCCCCTTCGTCTTCACCCTGTTCTCCTTCATTCTCATCGCCAATCTGATCGGGCTGGTCCCCTACACCTATTCGGTGACGAGCCAGATCGTCGTCACCTTCTCCTTCGCCGCGGTGGTGATCTCGCTCGTCGTATTCTACGGGGTCTATCGCCACGGCTTCGGCTTCCTGAACCTTTTCGTGCCGCATGGCGTGCCGCTGCCCGTGCTCGTCGTGCTGGTGCCGATCGAGATCATCTCCTTCCTGTCGCGGCCGGTGTCGCTGTCGGTCCGTCTCTTCGCCAATATCCTCGCGGGCCACATCACCCTCGCCGTGTTCGGCGGCTTCGTGATGATGCTGCTCGGGGCCGGCGTCTGGGCGGCGCTCGCGCCCGTGCCGCTTCTCGCGATCGTGGCGCTCTATGCGCTCGAGCTGCTCGTCGCCTGTCTGCAGGCCTTCGTCTTCAGCGTTCTCACATGCGTCTATCTGAACGACGCTATTCACCCGGGCCACTGATAAAAATCGAACAATAAACGTCGCCCTCATCAAGCAGGAGTAAGACATGTCAGAAATGCAACTCGTCGGCGCCGGTCTCGCGGCGATCGGCACCGGCGCGGCGGCGATCGGCGTCGGCATCATCTTCGGCAATTTCGTCAACGGAGCGCTGCGCAACCCGTCGGCGGCCGCTTCCCAGTTCACCAACGCCATCATCGGCGCGGCGCTCGCCGAAGGTCTGGGCATCTTCGCCTTTCTGATCGCGATCCTGCTCTTCCTGAAGCAGTGAATTTTCGCGCCCGGCCTTCCGTGGCCGGGCGCTTCTTTCCCAGCGCTTGCGCGCCGCGCGACAGCCGTGCGGCCCCTGTCCGAGACTTGGATCATGTCCATGGCGATCATCTCTTCCGCTTTCGCCGCCGAGGGCGAGCAGACGACGCACGAGACCGTCGGCGCCGGCGAAGCGCACCACGAGGGCGCATTCCCGCCCTTTCAGACTGAAAACTTCGCGCCGCAGATCTTCTGGCTCGTCATCATTTTCGGCCTGCTCTACGTGCTGATGTCGCGCATCGCGCTGCCGCGCGTCGGCGGCATCATCGAAAACCGGAGCGCCAAGATCGCTTCCGATCTCGGGGCCGCGCGCGACATGCAGTCGAAGGCGCAAGCCGCCGCGGCCGCCAATGACGAAAATCTTCGCCGCCGCCGCGAGGAGGCGCAAGCCATCGGCCGGGAGGCGCAGAACAAGATCGCCGCCGAGTCGGCAAGACAGCGCGCGCTCGCCGAATCGCAATCGGCTGAGAAGATCCGCGCCGCCGACGAGCGCATTGCGAGCGCCAAGACTCAGGCGTTGTCGAATGTCGAGCAGATCGCCGTCGACGCCGCCGCCGCGATCGTCGAGAAGCTTACCGGCGCGAAGATCGATCAGGCCGCGCTCGCGAAGCATCACGCGACGTCGTCGAACTGAGGAGACCGGCAATGCATTTCGACGCGGAATTTTACGTCGCCGTCGGCTTTACGATTTTCATCTTGCTGATGATCTGGGTCGGCGCGCATTCGAAATTCGCCGCGCTCATCGACGCGCGCATCAACCGCATCAAGGGCGAACTCGCGGAAGCGGAACGCCTGCGCAACGAAGCGGAGACGCTTCTCGCGTCCTTCGAGCAAAAGCGCGCCGAAGCCGAGGCCGAGGCCAAGGCCATCGTCGCGCAGGCGAAGGAAGAGGCCGAGTTGATCGCCGCGGAAGGACGTCGTCGTCTCGACGAATTCATGGCGCGCAGCGTCAAGCAGGTCGAGCAGAAAATCGCTCAGGCGGAGGCGCAGGCCTCAGCCGAAGTGCGCGCCGCCGCCGCTGACGCCGCGGTCAAGATCGCCGAGCGTGCCCTTTCCAGCGGCGCGGCCGCGGGCAAGGATTTCGTCGCCGACGGCATCAATGAAGTGAAATCTCTCGCGCACTAATCCGGCGCCGCGGCTAGCCGCCGCCGCGGCGCTTTTTTTCGGCGGCGGGCTTTTCTCCGCCCTGCGCGAAGCCGACGAGAATTTCGTAATCGTCCTGCGCGCGCGGGCTCATGACAGGCACCGTGAACGGGTCGGCGATCACCTGAAATTCGCTGCGTGCGCCGCCTTTCGGAATCGACGCGCTGACGCGGTATGTCTTCGTGGCGACAATGGAGTCGTCCTTCTGACGGCGAATCGCCACCCGCAGATTGGCGCCATAAGCGCCGGGCTGTCCGAGCGCGCCGAGCACGGCGGAACCTTCAACGCCAACTCTGATCGTCAGTTTGTCGCCGTCGATGACGCATTCGCGCGCCGTCTCGCCGAGCGAGAGCTGATAGCGCACGTTGGCGCCATCGGCGTCAGGCGGCGAGCGCAGCATCGCCGCGCCGCTTTCGACAAACACTTCGGGGCAGTCCGCCGTCGCCCCGGGGGGCAGCGGTTGCGGCTCGCCTTCCTTCTGTTCGCCGCCGCCGAAGATGCTCGGAACGCGCAGCTTCGGCAATTCGAACGCCGCGACCGTGGCCGGCGCAAGCGCGATCGACGCCGAAATCGCGATGGCGAAGCGCTTGCGCCGTGCAGTCTTGAGGGACTTGCCGGCCGACGCCCCCGCCGGGCGATCCATCGAAACGTTACGGCAGCTTTGCGAATCCATCCTTGAACCCCTGCAGTGTCAGCGGCAGGCCGATGCCTTCGTCCGGAACCTGGTGAATGATGAAGGTCGCTGTCTTGCCGACCTTCAGCTGATCGATCAGCTTGTCGTCCATCATCACTTCGGCCACGCATCCCGTCGGCAGGCATTTGACGAAGCCGGCGCGACCGATGTCGGTCTGGTCGATCTTCAAGCCGAGACCATTGGGCAGCAGCACGCCCAGCGGCGCGATCACACGCAACAACCGGCTTTTTCCGTCGCTTGTCTTCAAGACGATGACGACGAGATTGACGTTGCTCTTGTCCTCGGCGACGAGACTCTGGATCAGCGCGCATTGCTGCGCCGACGCGCCCGCGGGCTTTTCACAGCGCATTTCCCAGTCGCCGAATTTCGCCTTTGCGGGTCCGGTTTGCGCATGGCCCTGGTGGGACCCGGCTGCGAGCAGGGCCGCGGACGCCGCAGCCGCGACGTGATGTCGCAACATGCGACGAATTTTCGCAGCGCGCAGTGGCTTCATCGTGCCTCCTCGCGGACGGCGCCATCGCCGTTCCATTTCGCAACGCAGGGATTGTGGCCGGTCGCCGCGGACCGTTCGGCGCGACACGCCGTTGCCTACCAAATGGACTTCAACTGTCAAGGTCGCCGCCATGCGCGCCGCATTGTTTGGCAAAAGCTTTGACGCGACGATTTGTCTGTCGAATCTGGCGCCGCGACAATTGCGCGGGCCGACAGTTTGTGATTGAACCGGCCGACTACCGAGCGGGGCGGGCTTTGGGCGGGCTTCGCACGGAAATCACAGAAAGAACAATGACTGGCTGCGAAGGGTTCGAAAGGCGGCTTTGATGTTTAACGTCAATCGAAAGATGCTGACACGCGGCGCGTTGGCGGCCGCCATGGCGGTTCCCGCGATTATGTTCGCCGGCTTCGCTCTCGCACAAGAGAATGGGCAGCCAGTCCCGGGCGGCCTCGGCCTGCCGAACATGGTCACGCCGGTCGGCGTGGAGACTCAGCAGTTCTACAACATGGTGTTGATGCCGATCATCTCGTTCATCGCGCTCTTCGTGCTGGGCTTGCTGGTCTATGTCGCCTATCGCTTCAACGAGCAGGCGAACCCCATCCCGTCGAAGCTGACGCACAACACCCCGCTCGAAATCATCTGGACGCTGATTCCTGTCCTGATCCTTCTGTTCATCTCAGTCCCGTCGCTGCGGCTGCTCGCGGCGCAGGTCGAAGTGCCGGAAGCGTCGGTCACGATCAAAGTGACCGGCAACCAGTGGTATTGGTCGTATAAATATCCGGAGGACCAGGGCGGCGGGTTCGGCTTCGATCAGATGCTCAAGCCCGAGTCCGAACTCCAGCCCGGCGACCTTCGACTGCTGACGGTCGATAACGAGGCCGTGGTGCCGATCAACGAGGTCGTCGCCGTCCACATCACGTCGAACGACGTGATCCACGCCTTCGGCATCCCGTCCTTCGGCATTCGCATGGACGCCATTCCGGGTCGTTTGAATCAAACCTGGTTCAAGGTGGAGAAGGAAGGCGTCTACTACGGCCAGTGCTTCTTCATCTGCGGCAAGGACCACGCCTATATGCCGATCGTGATCCGCGCGGTCACCCGCGAGAAATACAATGAGTGGCTTGCCGAGGCGAAGCAGAAGTTCGCCGGCGCCGAATCGCGCGTGCGGGTCGCCGCCGACAGCCACTAACGAAGCCGCAGAAACGAGACCAACGGAACACACTAGTTTTTCTAAGGAACATGACGATGGCGAGTTCGACGATGGCCGGGGCGCATGATCATCCGAGGGGTTTGCGCCGCTTCCTCTTCTCCACCAACCACAAGGACATCGGCACGCTCTACATCATTCTGGGCTCGATTGGCGGCGTCATCGGCTTCCTGCTGTCGCTCGGCATGCGGCTTGAGCTGGCCTATCCGGGCGTGCAGATCTTCCCGACGCTTGCGGAGTGGCTCCACGGCGCCGATCCGTCGATGGCGCTGGACGCGGGCAAGAACCTCTACAACGTGTTCATCACGGTGCACGGCGTGCTCATGATCTTCTTCATGGCCATGCCCATTCTCATCGGCGGCTTCGGCAATTGGTTCGTTCCGATCATGATCGGCGCGCCGGACATGGCCTTCCCGCGGCTCAACAACATCTCGTTCTGGCTGCTCGTCTCCTCGCTCGTGCTCGCCGTCATCTCGATGTTCGTCGAAGGCGCTCCCGGCATGAAGGGCTTTGGCGGCGGCTGGACGTTCTATCCGCCGCTTTCGTCGAATACCGGCTCGCCTGGCCCTGCGATGGATTTCGTCATCCTGGCGCTGCATCTCGCCGGCGCATCGTCGATTCTGGGCGCGATCAACTTCATCACGACGATCTTCAACATGCGCGCGCCCGGCATGACGCTGCACAAGATGCCGCTGTTCGTGTGGTCGATTCTCGTGACCGCCTTCTTGCTGCTGCTGGTGCTGCCTGTGCTCGCGGGCTGCGTGACGATGCTGCTCACCGACCGCAATTTCGGCACGATGTTCTATGACCCGGCGGGCGGCGGCGATCCGTTGCTGTTCCAGCACCTGCTGTGGTTCTTCGGCCATCCGGAAGTTTACATCGTCATCCTTCCGGGCTTCGGCATCATCAGCCAGGTCGTGTCGACCTTCTCCAAGAAGCCGGTGTTCGGCTATCTCGGCATGGCCTACGCGATGGTCTGCATCGGCGTGCTCGGCAGCATCGTGTGGGCGCACCACATGTATACGGTCGGCATGTCGCTCAATGCGCAGCGCTACTTCACGCTGGCGACGATGGTGATCGCGGTGCCGACCGGCATCAAGATCTTCTCGTGGATCGCGACGATGTGGGGCGGATCGATCTCGTTCCGCGCGCCGATGGTCTGGGCGATCGGCTTCATCTTCGTGTTCACGATGGGCGGGATCACCGGCGTCGTGCTCGCCAACGCCAGCGCCGACAAGCAGTTCCACGAGGGCTACTATGTCGTTGCGCACTTCCACTACACGCTGTCGCTCGGCGCGGTCTTCGCGCTCTACGCGGGATTCTATTACTGGTTCCCGAAAATGAGCGGCTACATGTATTCGGAGACGCTGGCGAAGGCGAACTTTTGGCTGTTGTTCATCGGCGTCAACGTCGTCTTCTTCCCGCAGCACTTCCTTGGCCTGGGCGGCATGCCGCGCCGCTACATCGACTATCCCGACGCTTACGCGCTTTGGAACCTCGTGTCCTCGGCCGGCATGATCTTCGTGACGCTCTCGCTGATCGTCTGGTTCTACGCGATCATCGAGGCCTTCATGAAGAAGCGGCTGGCCGGCGCCAATCCTTGGGGCGTGGGCGCGACGACGCTGGAGTGGACGCTGTCCTCGCCGCCGCCGTTCCATCAGTTCCAGGTGCTGCCGCGGATCACGGGGCCGGGACGGTAACGCAATAGAGCGTCGGCGCGGGCGAACTCGCGCCGACCGATCAGGCCGGCCAAGGCGACGCGGCGACTTTCGCCGCGCAGCGGGCTTCAACCTGCAAGGGATTGAGTGAACGCGATGAGCGACGCATCCTATCTCGACGACCAACAGGCTCCGCGCATCTCGGTCGCGTCGCCGTCCGACTATCTCGCGCTTCTCAAGCCGCGCGTGATGTCGCTCGTGGTGTTCACCGCGCTCGCTGGCCTGTTGCTCGCGCCGACTCCGCCGCATCCGCTGATCGGCTTCGCCTCGATCCTGGCGATCGCCGTCGGCGCCGGCGCCTCGGGCGCGCTCAACATGTGGTACGACGCCGACGTCGACGCCGTCATGACCCGCACGCGCAAGCGCCCGATTCCCGCCGGACGGCTGGAGCCCGAGGCGGCGCTCGGCTTCGGTCTCGTCCTGGCGACGCTTTCCGTTTTCACGCTCGGCTATGTCGCGAACTGGTTCGCGGCGGCGCTGCTCGCCTTCACCATCTTCTTCTATGTCGTGATCTATACGATGTGGTTGAAGCGCTGGACGCCGATGAACATCGTCATCGGCGGCGCCGCCGGCGCGCTGCCGCCGATGGTCGGCTTCGCCGCCGCGACCGGCGAGATCAATCTCGCCAGCGTGGTGCTCTTTGCGATCATCTTCATGTGGACGCCGCCGCATTTCTGGTCGCTTGCGCTGTTGAAGAGCGAGGACTACGGGCGCGCCGGCGTGCCGATGCTCCCCAATGTCGCCGGCGAAGACCGCACGCGTCTGGAAATTCTGATCTACGCGCTGGCGCTCGCGCCGCTTGGCGTCGCGCCATGGCTGCTGGGCTTCGCGTCGCTCGCCTATGGGCTCGTCTCCATCGGCTGCGGGATCGCGCTCGTCGCCGTCGCGGCGGCGGTCTTCAGGCAGCGCGAGGGTGAAGCCGCCCGCGCGGCCGCGCGCCGGATGTTCTTGTACTCGATCCTCTATCTCTTCGTGCTGTTCCTGGTCCTCGTCGTCGAACAGACGGCGCATATCTTCGCGCTGATCTAGGCGGCCAAGCGAGTGGTGAACGAAATGACAGACACAGGCGACAAGATGAAAGATCTCGCAAGCGGATTCAGCGGCCCTGGCGTCGTGCTGACGGAAGAGCAGGCGCGCAGCCGCCGGGCGCGCAATATCGCGATTGGCGCGACGATCGCGTTTCTCGCCGTGCTGTTCTACGCGGTCACGCTCGTGAAGTTCGGCGCGGCCGTCATTAACCGGACCATCTGAGCCATGAACGCGCCGGCGCCTCGTTCACGCAACCGCCCGCGGCTCATCGCGGCGGCGCTGATCGTTGGCGCGACGGCGATGCTTGTCCTGTCCTTTGCGTCCGTGCCGCTGTATCGCGCATTTTGCGCGGCCACCGGCTTTGGCGGCACGCCGAGGACCGATGTCGCTGCGACGACGACTCCAGGCGAGCGCGTGCTCACCGTTCGTTTCGACGCCAATGTCGCGCGCGATCTGCCTTGGCGCTTCGAGCCGGAGGTCGCGAAAGTCTCTCTGCGGACCGGCGAGACGAAAACCGTCTATTACAAGGTCGCCAATCTTTCCGATCGCGAGACGAGCGGGCAGGCCGCCTACAATGTCACGCCGGGACAGGCGGGCGCATTCTTCGTGAAGGTCGCTTGTTTCTGTTTCGAGGAGAAGCGGCTCGGACCTCACGAGACCGAGGAATGGCCGGTCGTTTTCTATCTCGATCCGGCGCTCGAAAAAGAAGAAGGCATGCGCGGCGTTCGCGAGATCACGCTTTCCTACACTTTCTTCGCCATCAAGGACTCAGCGCCTTCGAAGACGAGTGAGACGGCGGCCGAGAGGCCGAAGGGTTGACGCGCCGCGCGGCTTCACGCGCGGCAAACTAGGGGATGGGCCGGGACCGCCGGCCGATGACAAGGAAGAGCAAGATGGCGGACGGACACGCGAAACCCGAACACGACTATCATCTGGTCGATCCGAGTCCGTGGCCGATCGTGGGCGCGACCGCTGCGCTCATTACGGCGATCGGCGCGGTCATGTGGATGGCGCAGCATAAAGGCGCGCCCATCGGCGGGATGACCTTCGGCGGCATCGTGTTTTTCGTCGGCCTCGCCGGCGTGCTGCTCGTCATGTACGCCTGGTGGAGCGACATCATTCAGGAGGCGAGCGTCGGCGGATTCCACTCGCCGGTGGTTCGGCTGCATCATCGCTACGGGATGATCCTTTTCATCTTTTCGGAGGTGATGTTCTTCGTCGCGTGGTTCTGGGCGTTCTTCAATTCGGCGCTGTTTCCGGCCGATGCCGCGCAGGTCATGCGCACCGAACTGTTCCAGGGCGTCTGGCCGCCGAAGGGCATCGAAGTCCTGAGCCCCTGGAAGCTGCCGCTGCTCAATACGCTGATCCTGCTTAGCTCCGGCGCGACGCTGACCTGGGCTCATCACGGCCTCCTGGAAAACAAGCGCGACGTGTTGAAGAAGGGCCTGATCGCGACGATCGCGCTCGGCCTGATCTTCACGATGGTCCAGGGCTACGAATATATCCACGCTCCCTTCGCCTTCGCCTTCGATCCGGCGAAGCCGGCGGCGACGAATTACGGCTCGACCTTCTTCATGGCGACCGGCTTCCACGGTTTCCACGTGATCGTCGGCACGATCTTCCTGATCGTGTGCCTGTTCCGAGTCTTCCGAGGCGCCTTTACGCCGGACCAGCATCTGGGCTTCGAGTTCGCCGCCTGGTACTGGCACTTCGTCGACGTCGTCTGGCTGTTCCTGTTCGCCTGCATCTACGTGTGGGGGAACTGGGGCGGGACCATGGAGTAGCGCGTCGACCTCGCGCTGAACATTTGACGGTCACGGGCGCGCCCGTGACCGTTTTCGTTGGAGGCCCAACATGTCAGAAGAGCACGTCTATCCGCCCGTTTCGCTCTATGTCGACGGGTTGCTCGGCCGATGTCCGCGCTGCAGCAAGGGACACATGATCAAGGGACTGCTCGCGGTCGCGCCGAAGTGCGAAGTTTGCGGGCTGGATTTTTCCTTCGCCGACGCCGGCGACGGGCCGGCGATCTTCGTCATGACCATCGTCGGCTTCGTCGCGATCGCCGTGCTGTGGTACGTCGAAGTGACGTATCAGCCCGCCTATTGGGTGCACGCGGCGATCCTCGCGCCCCTGTCGGCCATTCTCTGCCTCGCGTTGCTGCGGCCGACGAAAGGCCTGCTGATCGCGCTGCAATATTTCAACAAGGCTGAAGAAAGCCGTCATCAGTCGTGAGCCGCGCCGCCCGTGCGCTGCTGTGGCCGGCGGTCGCGACGGCGCTGCTCTTTAGCGTGCTGCTCAGTCTCGGATTCTGGCAGGTGCGTCGGCTCGGCGAAAAGGAAGCGCTGATCGCGCGCGTCGAACAGCGCGCCACGCAAGCGCCCCAGCCAATGCCGCCGCGCGACAAATGGGCGGCCCTCCGCGCCGAGGAATACGACTTCACGCATGTGCGCGCGAACGGCCATTACCTCGAAGGCCACGACGCGCTCGTGTTCGCCGCGCCGCCGGAAGGCGCGAGTCGGGAGCCGGGCTATGCGCTGGTTACGCCTTTCGAGCTGACGGACGGCGGCGTCGTGCTTGTCGACCGGGGATTTCTGCCCGGGTCGAGAGCAAACGACCCCGCTCTGCGCGCTGCGCCTCCCGGCGAAGCGACGCTCGTCGGCCTGTTGCGCGCGCCGGAGCGGCGCAACCCGTTCACGCCTTCCGACGAGCCGGATCGACGCGTTTTCTTCGCGCGCGACCCTGCGGCGATCGCCGCCGCTCTCGGCCTGACCGACGCCGCGCCTTTTGCGCTCGTCCTGGACGCCGCTCCCGCGGAGGCCACGGATTGGCCGCGGCCGCTCGGCGGCGTGCCGACGATCGTCAATAATCATTTCTCCTACGCCGTGACATGGTTTGGTCTGTCGCTCGCGCTCCTTGTCATCTTCGCGATATACGCGCGCGGCGTCCTGGGGCGCGCCGACCCAATGGACGCGCCGTAGCCTCCGCCTTGCGCCGATGGCGAATATGCTATGAAAAGGCGCACTGACATGCGCGTCGTGAGCGGCGCGCGCTCCCCATAGACGGATTGACGGTTGCGCTATCTTTCAACGCGCGGCGAAGCCGCGCAGCTTGGCTTTGACGATGTTCTGCTCGCCGGTCTGGCGACCGACGGCGGCCTTTACACGCCGCTCGCCTATCCGCGCCTGGCGCCCTCCGACATCGCCGCGCTCGCCGGGCGCCCCTACGCCGAAGCCACGGCGCAGCTGGTTGCGCCTTACCTCAGCGAAACCTTTTCGCCTCAGATTTTGCGCGCGCAGACGGAAAGCGCCTATGCGGGCTTTCGTCATCGCGCCATCGCGCCGCTGACGCAGATCGGCGACAATCTTTTCGTTCTCGAACTTTTCCACGGGCCGACGCTCGCCTTCAAGGATCTGGCGATGCAGCTCCTCGGGCGCATGATGAATCATGTGCTTGAAAAGCGAAATCTGCGCGCCACCATCGTCGGCGCGACTTCGGGCGACACGGGCGCCGCCGCGATCGAAGCGTTCAAGGGACTGGATCGCGTCGACGTCTTCATTCTGTTTCCGCACGGGCGGGTCTCCGACGTGCAGCGCAAGCAGATGACGACCGTCGCTGACGACAACGTCCATACGATCGCGCTGCAGGGATCTTTCGACGATGCGCAGGCGATTCTGAAGCGGCTGTTTCGCGACGCCGACTTTCGCACGCGCGTCGGATTGGCGGGCGTCAATTCGATCAACTGGGCGCGCGTCGTCGCGCAGACGGTTTATTACTTCACGAGCGCCGTCGCTCTCGGCGCGCCGCACCGGCATATTTCCTTCGCGGTGCCGACGGGCAATTTCGGCGACGTGCTCGCCGGCTATGTCGCAAAGCGCATGGGTCTGCCGGTCGAGAGACTCGTCGTCGCAACCAACGCCAACGATATCCTCGCGCGCGCCATTGAGTGCGGGCGCTACGAGCCGCGCGGCGTCACGCCAACGCAGTCGCCGTCGATGGACATTCAGGTCTCCTCCAATTTCGAGCGCCTGTTGTTTGACGCGGCGGGACGCGATCCTGCCGTCGTTCGCGCCGCCTTCGCCTCGCTCGATCAATCCGGCGCCTTCGAGATTCCGGCTGCGGCGCTCGCCGCCATTCGCGACGAATTCGACGCGCAGTCGGCTGGAGAAACCGAGACGACGGATGAGATCCGTCGCACGTGGCGCGAGACCGGCTACGTGCTCGATCCGCATACGGCGACGGGCGTCAGCGCGGCGCGCGCGCGCCTCGCGAAGCACCCTTCGACTCCGGTCGTTGCGCTTTCGACCGCGCATCCGGCGAAGTTTCCGGACGCCATCGAGCGCGCGATCGGACTGCGCCCGCAGCCGCCTGAAAATATTGCGGCGCGTCTTGACGCGCCGGAACGATTCACGATTCTTGAAAATGACGGCGCGCGAGTCGCCGAATTCATTTCGTCGCGAGCGCGCGCGGCGAGAAACTGATAAGGTCTGGCAAGGAGCACGATGGCGATCTTCAGCGTAATCGGACGCCGCGACCTGCCGATTAGAGCCGACGGACTCTATCTGCGCGCGTCGGAGATGCGCGATTACGTCGAGTGGGCCGAACTACGCGAGAAAAGCCGCTCCTTCCTGACTCCCTGGGAGCCCCTCTGGCCGATCGACGATCTCACCCGGGCGAGCTTTCGTTATCGCGTGCGCCGCCACGCTGAGGAAATGGCGCGCGACGAGGCCTATTCCTTCTTCATCTTTCGCGAGGAGGACGACACGCTGTTGGGCGGTCTGTCCTTCGGCCATGTGCGGCGCGGCGTCTCGCAGGCGGCGACGCTCGGCTATTGGATGGGCGAACCTTATGCGGGCAAGGGCTACATGACCCGCGCCGTTCGCGCCGCTTGCGCCTATGCTTTCGAAAAGCGCGGCTTCCATCGCATCGAGGCGGCTTGCCTGCCGACGAACGAGCCCTCCAAGCGGCTGCTGGAGCGCGTGGGTTTCAAGCAGGAGGGCTATGCGCGCTCCTATCTCAATATCAATGGCCAGTGGCGCGACCATCTGCTGTATGCCCTCTTGGAGACTGATCCCCAGCCGATCAATCCGCCGTCGGCGGGCTAGGCCGGGCGCGTGATGACGATCGTCGGCGTGGAGACGACATGCGTCGGCGGCGCGCAGGTTGCGCGGCTCGACGTCGACGAGACCGCGCGGCTCATGTGCGATCTTGCGCGCGCCCCGGCGCGGCCTGAAGGCCCCTATTATCTCACGTCCGTCAACGGCGAGGTCCTGGCCCGGCGGGCGATGGACACGGCCTTTGCGGCGCTGGTCGACAGCGCCGATCTCATCAGCGCCGATGGGCAGCCGCTTGTCGCGGCGTCGCGTCTCTTGTCGAAGCGGCCGCTGCCGGAGCGGGTCGCGACGACGGATCTCTATCCGGCCGTCGCGCGCATGGCGCAGGAGACCGGCGCGAGTTTCTATCTTCTCGGCGCGAGCGAAGACGTCAACCGCGCGACCTATGACGCGACGAAGCGCGATTATCCGCGCCTCGCTATTCGCGGCCGCTCGCATGGCTATCTCAAGGGACCGGCGCTTGAAGCGAAGCTCGATGAAATCAACGCGCTTGCGCCCGACATTCTGTGGCTCGCCATGGGCGTGCCGCTCGAGCAGCGGTTCGTCGCCGATCACGCCCGGCGCATACCTAACGTGAAAATGATCAAGACCTCCGGCGGCCTGTTCGATTTCGTCGCCGGCGCAAAGAGGCGCGCCCCGCAATGGATGCAGGACGCCGGTCTTGAATGGGCCTTCCGATTATGGCTCGAGCCGCGTCGGCTCTTGAAGCGCTATCTGACGACGAATCCGATCGCGGCGTTCCTGCTGCTGACTCGGACAAGATAGCTCACGCGAGCGCCGCCTTCTGCAGAGCGATAAGTTCGGCGACGCCCTGCTGCGCGAGCGCCAGCATGGCCGACAGCTCATCTTGCGAAAACACCGCGACTTCGGCGGTCGCCTGAATTTCAACAAGGCCGCCGGAGCCGGTGAGGACGAAATTGGCGTCGGTTTCCGCCGTCGAATCCTCGGCGTAATCGAGATCGATGACCGGCGTCGCGTTGAAGATGCCGCAGGATACCGCGGCGACATGATCGCGGAGCGGGCTCTCTTTGACGATCGAGCGCGAACGCATCCAATCGAAGCAATCATGCAGCGCGAGCCATGCGCCGGTGATCGACGCGGTGCGGGTGCCGCCATCGGCCTGGATCACGTCGCAGTCGACGACGACCTGCCGCTCGCCGAGCGCCGAGAGATTGGTGACCGCGCGCAGCGAGCGGCCGATCAGGCGCTGGATTTCCTGCGTGCGTCCCGAAAGCCGCCCGGTGGCGGCCTCGCGCCGGGTGCGCGTGTGCGTGGCGCGCGGCAGCATGGAATATTCCGCCGTGACCCAGCCGCGACCCTGGCCGCGCAGCCATGGCGGCGGCTTGTCCTCGAGCGACGCGGCGCAGAGCACCTGCGTATTCCCGAACTTGACCAGGCAGGAGCCCTCGGCATAGCGGGCCACGCCTCGCTCGAAACTCACCTGGCGCATCTCGTCGGGCGCGCGTTTGCTGGGGCGCATAACAGCTCCGTTAACGTATAGGTCGCGCCTTCTAACGCGCTTTCGGCGGCGGTGGAAGCGCCCAGCGACGACGCCGTCTTGCGCTCGCGCCCGCATGGTGAAACCATGAGCTAACGGGGCCGGAGAAACCAGGCTTCGACAGATAAGGAGGGAGTGATGGACCAAGCGTCGTCCCAAGGAGCGCATTCGCACGAGGCGAGAGCACAGGGCCCCCGGCTGATTGCGCTGGTGGGCCCTTTCCAATGCGGCAAGACCACTCTTCTCGAGGCCATTCTGGCCCATGCCGGCGCGATCCCGCGGCAGGGCTCCGTCACTGCGGGAGCGAGCGTCGGCGATTCCAGTCCCGAGGCGCGCGCCCATCAGATGAGCGTCGAGTCCAATGTGGCGACCGTCGATTACATGGGCGACCGCTACACTTTCGTCGATCTTCCGGGCTCCGTCGAATTCGCGCATGAATCGCGAAACATCCTGCCGACGGTCGACGCCGCCGTCGTCGTCTGCGAGGCCGACCCCCGCAAGATTCCTGCGCTGCAGCTCATTCTGCGTCAGCTTGAAGAGTTTGGCGTCCCGCACTTCATCTTCCTCAACAAGATCGACGCCGCGACCATAGACGTGCGGGACGCGCTCGCCATTCTGCAGCCGTCCTCGCGGACGCCGTTGCTGCTGCGCCAGATCCCCATCTGGAACAATGGCGTCGCGGTCGGCTTCATCGATCTCGCGCTGGAGCGCGCCTATGTCTATCGCGAACATGCGCCCTCAGAGGTCATCGACATTCCCAAGGGCGAGACCGCGACCGAGAAGGAGGCGCGCTATTCGATGCTGGAGCGCCTTGCCGACTATGACGACGCGCTGATGGAGGAGCTGATCTCGGACATCGAGCCGCCCCGCGATCAAGTCTTCGACGATCTCACCAAGGAATTGCGCGCGGGGCTGGTCGTTCCTTTGTTCATCGGCTCGGCGGAGAGGGGGGCCGGCGTGACCCGGCTGTTGAAGGCGCTGCGTCACGAGGCGCCGGGAATTGAAGCGACCCGCGTGCGTCTTGATGTCGGCGAAAGCGGCCCTGCGCTCGCCCGCATCATCCGGACGATTCACACGCCACACGGCGGCAAGATGTCGGTCGCGCGCGTGCTGCGCGGCTCCGTCGCCGACGGGCAGACGGTCACGTCTGCGCAAGGCGAGGATCGCATCTCGGGCATGTCGCGTTTGATGGGCGCGACAACGAGCAAAGTGACCGAGGCGAAGACTGGCGACGTGGTCGCTCTGGGGCGTCTCGATCATGCGCAGACGGGCGACAATGTGGTGGCCGACGCCCGCGCCGGCGCGGCGGATTTGAAGCAGACTCGCGCGCCCGCTCCCGATCCGGTGCATGCGCTCGCGCTCAGTGTGAAGGACCGAAAGGACGAGATGCGGCTCGCCGCCGCCGTCGCGAAGCTCATCGAAGAAGATCCGTCGCTCGTCTTCGTTCACGATCAGGAGCTGTCGCAGATCAAGCTCTTCGGCCAGGGCGAGATGCATCTGCGCGTCGCGCTCGAACGTCTCGCCTCGCGCTTCAATGTCGCGGTTGAACAGTCGAAGCCGACGGTCGCCTATCGCGAAACGATCCGCCACAAGGTCACCGTGCGCGGCCGTCACAAGAAACAGTCGGGCGGACACGGCCAGTTCGGCGACGTGGTGCTGGAGATCGCGCCGCGCAGCCGGGGCGAAGGATTCGCCTTCAGCGAGCGCGTGCACGGCGGCTCGGTGCCGAAGCAATATTTCTCCTCGGTCGAGGCGGGGTGTCAGGACGCCCTGTTGCACGGCCCGCTGGGCTTTCCGGTCGTTGACGTCGAGGCGGTGCTGACCGACGGTTCGTACCATTCCGTCGACTCTTCGGACATGGCGTTCCGCACCGCGGCGCGCATCGGCATGAGCGAAGCCTTGGAAAAGGCCGAGCCGATCCTTCTCGAGCCGGTGCTCGCGGTCGACATTTTCGTGCCGAGCGACGCCATGGCGCGCGCGACCGGCATCGTGTCGGGACGGCGCGGCCAGATCATGGGCTTTGGCCCGCGCGAGGGCTGGGAAGGCTGGGACAAGCTCGAAGCGCTGATCCCCGAGGCCGAAATGGACAATCTGATCGTTGAGCTGCGCTCGGCGACGGCGGGCGCGGGCTTTTACCAGGCGCGCTTCGATCACCTTGCGGAAGTCGTCGGCAAACAGGCGCGCGACATCGTCGCCGCCCATGCGGCGAAGGCGAACGGAGGATAGACGTCAGCTTGGGAAGCAGCGCGCGAAGGCGAGAAGCAGGCGCGGATCGCCGCGCAGCCGGATCTTGCCGCGCAGCAGCGCCCAGACGAGGCTCGTCTCCTTGCGCAGGAAGCGCAGCCAGGTCTCGGCGTCGGCGGTCACGGTCAATCGTGGGGCGCCGATAAGGCCATCGTCGATCCTCAGCGACTTGTTCGCGATGGCGATGGTGGCGCTGCGGCGTTCCGCGCCGGTGAAGACGAAGTGGAAGACGGCGTCGAGATCCGTTGACCGGCCACGCTGGAAGACGAGTCTCAGTCCCGACAGGAAGCTCTCGATCGTCGGGGGTCGAAAGGGCGCGCCGACGCGTTTCAAGCTCTTGGTCGGAAACCGCCGCGCCACATAGCTCTCCGCGTCGGAGCCCCCGGTCACATAGACGGTTTCCGCCTTCTTCTGCAGCGGATCGACGATCTCCTGGAGATAGCGCTTCTTGTCCGCCTGATAGGCGCCGATCACATCCGCGCCCGCCGGGCAGACCGCCATACAATAGGCCGCCTTGTAGTTGGGACCAAAGGCGAGGCTCTGCCACATCGAGACGGTTTCCGCGTCGCTGACCTTGGCGCGATAGGCGCGCGCGCTTTTCGCCTCGGCGACCGATTCGATCCAGTCTCCGAAGCCGCCCATGAATTCGCGATAATTGTGCGTGTAGCAGGCGCTGAAATCAAAATGGCCGTCCGGCGCGATCGCGCCCGTCGGACAGGCGGCGACGCAGAGCTTGCATTCAAAGCACGGATTGAAGTCGAGCGGCGCGGCGGGCGCCTCAAGCGCGAGGTCGATAGCGACCGTGCCGAGCAGAATGAAATTGCCGAACTTGGGGTGGATGACGTTGCGGTGGATTCCCATCCGGCCGAGGCCTGCGGCGACCGCGACAGGCTTATGCGAGATGATCCATATCTTGTCCGGCCACTTGGACGCCTCCATCGGAAAGCCCATCGAAGGGTAGGCGGCGCGCACGCCACGCGCTTCAAGCGCGTGAACGATGCGGCGTGCGACCTCGTCGCAATCATCGGCCGCATGATGAAATTCGACATTGGCGGCGGAGCGCGCGGGGCTGCGGATGTTGTCGCGATTCATCCGGACGACGAAGGAAATCAGCGTTCGTGTGAACGGAAAGGCGGCGAGGATGTCCTCCCGCTGATCGTCAAGCGCCGCGTCGCCAAGCGAGACAAAGCCGACGTCATCGGCGCCGGCTGCAACAGCGAGTTCGCGAATCGCGTCCGCGTCGAACTCGGCGACGTCTGGCGCAAGGGAAAGGCTGGGACGGGTAATCATTGCATATACCCCTTTCTGCGTGCGCGAAAATCGGCGCCGCTCGTTTCAGACGTTCGAGGTCGCCTCCATCAGCGCGCGCAATTCCGATATGAGCTTTTGCAGCCGCTCGGCGCCGAATTTCGTCTCGACGGCGGTCTGCGCTTCGCGCCAATGCGGCAGGGCGTTGGCGAGCGTCGCTTCGCCGAAGGGCGTCAGCGCGATCTTGCGCGTGCGCCGGTCGTCGCCCGCCTTGACTTTGACAAGCCCTCGCTTCTGCAAAACCGCGAGATTCCGTGCGAGCGCGCTGCGATCAAGCGCGAATGCGTCAGCCAATTTGCTCACCGTTGCGCCGCCGGTGAGCGAACAGGCGACGAGCAGCGAATATTGCGTGGGCTCGAGACCCGTCGCCGCCATGAACTGCCCATAGAGCCGCGTGATGGCGCGGCTGGCGCGGCGAATATTCGCCGCGGCGCAGTTCTGCGCGCAGAGCCTGACGTCGGCTGGATCCAACGAAGTCATAATACATGTATATGCCCCTTTATGCCGCGCGTCAAGCCCGGCGGACCGGCCTGTGCGCGGCGGCACAGCGCGCGAAGCCGCTGCTAGGGAGGATTGCGCCCGACTTCGTCGATTCAATTGTCAGAAAGGAAAAATGACATGCGGATGTTCATATTTCTCGTCGCCGCCGTTCTCGCCATGTCGTTCAGCTTCTATTCCAGCGCCGGCGGCTTGAAGCGCGCGTCGACCACAGCGCCGCAGGCGACGAGCGTCGAGGCCGCTCCTCAGCCGCGCTGCCTCAAGAGCAGGAAAATGCGGCAGGCGGCGACCGGCGTCTGCGTCGTGAAAGGCAAGCGCCGCGACGCATAGTTCTCGGCCTTCTTGAACCGCAATCCGCCGGCCTTAGCTATTGCGCAACCCCATGCACGGAGGCCTGAGCATGTCCATTTTTGGCGGCGCCGAAACGGCGGCGAAGACGATCGAACTGAGCATCGCGCCGCGACCGCGCGATCTCGGCGGCTTCAGCGTCAGGCGGGCGCTGCCCGATGACCGCCGCCAGATGGTCGGTCCGTTCATCTTCTACGACCATTTCGGGCCCGTGCAATTTGCGCCCGGGCAGGGGATGGATGTGCGTCCGCATCCCCATATCGGTCTCGCGACCGTCACCTATCTCTTCGATGGGCGCATTCTGCATCGCGACAGTCTGGAGAATGTGCAGGAAATCGCGCCAGGCGCGATGAATCTGATGACCGCCGGACGTGGCATCGTTCATTCCGAGCGCACGCCGCCCGGTCCACGCGCCGCGGGGCAAAAGATGCTCGGCGTGCAGAGCTGGCTGGCTTTGCCGCTCGAGCATGAAGAAACCGAGCCGAGCTTCCAGCATTTTGGCGCCGACGTTCTTCCCGTGGTGGAGGATCGAGGCGTTTTTGCCCGCGTCATCGCCGGCGCGGCGTTCGGCGCAAGCTCGCCGGTCGAGACCTTGTCGGAGTGGTTCTACGTCGAGCTGCGTCTCGCCGCCGGCGCTAGCGCGCCGCTAGACGCCGAGTATGAGCAGCGCGCGCTCTATCTCGTCGATGGCGCCATTGAGATCGCCGGCGAGCGTTTCGAGGAGCCGCAATTGCTGATCTTCAGGCCGGGCGCCGCGGTCTCGGTCCGCGCGCTTTCCGATGCGCGCATGATGCTGCTCGGCGGCGCGCCGCTCGATGGACGACGCTTCGTCTGGTGGAATCTCGTCTCGTCGCGCAAGGATCGCATCGAGCAGGCGAAGCGCGACTGGCGGGAGGGACTGTTCCCCTCCGTGCCGGGCGATTCGGAGTTCATTCCGCTGCCGCAAGAATAGGGCGCCGTATCCGCCCCAGGGAGCCGCTTACGGCTCCATCACCACCGTCGCGCCGACGGCGACGCGGTCGTAGAGATCGACGACGTCTTCGTTCAGCATGCGAATGCAGCCATAGGACGCGGCGGAGCCGATCGACTTGCGCATCTTCTGCGTCGTGCCGTGGATCGCGACCTGACCCTCGCTGAGCGTCATGGCGCGGGCGCCCATCGGGTTGTTCGACGCGCCGCCGGGGATCACCTCGGGCAGCTCCGGATGATCGTGTTTCACGTCTTCCGGGGGCGTCCAGTCGGGCTCGACGAATTTGGCGTTGACCTGCACGACTCCCGTCCATTCCTTGCCATGCTTCGGCACGGCGACCTTGTAGGCGATAGCGTCTTCCTGGTCGACGATTAGATAGAGCTTGCGTTCGTGCTCGCTGACGACGATGGAGCCGGGCTCGAGCTCGGAGTGATAGTGCACGAATTCGCGGGCGGCGGCGGCCTGCGGGGCGGAAGCGGCGCCGATCAGGGCGGCGGCGAAAGCGATCTGGGCGATCCTGGAAGTCTGCGGTTTCATCTTCTTGCGCTCGGCGTTCGGTGTCTCGATGAGCGCGTTGTAGAAGAGGCGCGGCCGGCCTTCCGTGCGCCGGCGCACGCGGGAAAGTAATTAGCCGAATTTCGGAGGCTTGCCGAGGGAGGCCTGGCGCATCAGCGCGGCGCCCTGCGGGCGCGGCCCCCCGCTTGCGATTACGTCTTCGATCGCGCTTTCAGCCAGCGGAAAAATGCGATGCCGAGGAAGCCGGCGACGATCAGCGTGTGCGGCGCGGTGATCGAGAAGTGGTAGGCCAGCGCCGCGGAGATGGCGCGCTCCTTCTGCACGCCATAGGCGTTGACGAGATAGGCGACGATGCCCGCCTCGAAGAGGCCGAGGCCGGCGGGGCTCGCTGGAACCGCGATCGCCAGCGCGCCGATGATCAGCAGCGTCACCGCATGGATAAGCGTGAAATCGATTTCGGGCAGCAGCGTTCGGAACGCGACGTAGACCAGGCAGACGTTGGTCATCCAGATCGAAGCCGTGAAGAAGGCGGTTCTCCCTGCGCGGTGATGGGCGACCAGCCGCTCGGCCTGCTTGAGAAATATGTCGAGGCGCGCCGCTCTGACGACGCCCCAATCCGGAAGGCTCCAGACGACGCCTCTTCGCCGCAAGGCGAAAACGGCGGCAAAGATCATCGTGATGATCACCGCCGCGGGGATCAGCAGTCGCGGTTCGACCAGACTCGAATCCGTGCTCGCCAGAATCAGCAGCGACAGGATGATGATCGCGGTGACGTCGTAGAGCTTTTCCAGCAGGACAGCGGCGCTGATGCCGCCGATCGCGTAATCGAAATAGGAATGTCCGAAATAGATCTTCACGCCTTCGCCGGCCCGGAACGGGATGAGGCTATTGAAGGTGAAGCCCATCGTGGCGATCAGGAAACCGGAAAGAAGTCCGCCATCGAGCAGCGTCGAGAGGCGCGATCCGTAGAACAGCAGGACGAACACATTCATCGTCATTGCGAGCGCGATCGCCGTTAAGGGGATCTGCTTCAGCTGCGACGTCAGATCGGCGAATTCGATGTTGTAGTAGAGCCAATAGCCGATGAAACCAAAGAAAATCGCGTTCAAAAACAGGGCGACATATCCGCCGCGCTGAGCGATGAATTTCGTCGGACCGGCTTCAAACGGCGATCCGGAGTCCAAGGACGAGGGCCGACCGTCGCCTGCGGGCGCGACGATTTCGCTGAAGCGAAATTCGCGCGCGAAACGCGTGGGTCGAAGTCGTTCGTCCTCTACGCTCATGGCCATCTCGCTACGCGCGGAATAGCGCGCCGCCTTCGAGGCGGAAAAATGACCGGCGCGGTGACCGTCGGCCATTCTCTATCGGAAACAGCGTCCGCTCAGTGCAGATACTGGCCGCCGTTGATCGTCAGCGTCGAGCCGGTGATGAAGCCGGCGTCGTCGGCGGCAAGAAACACGACGGCGCGCGCAATCTCCTCCGGCTCGCCGAGGCGGCCGACGGCGATGTAGGGGATGATGTGCTTATCGAGCACGTCCTGCGGAACGGCCTTCACCATTTCCGTGGCGATATAGCCCGGCGCAATGGCGTTGACGGTGATGCCCTTCGATGCGCTCTCCTGCGCGAGCGCCTTCACGAAGCCGATGTCGCCGGCCTTGGAGGCGGAATAGTTGGTCTGGCCGGCCTGGCCCTTCTGGCCGTTGATCGACGAGATGACGATGATGCGGCCGAAGCCGCGGTCGCGCATGCCGTTGATCACCGGGCGCGTGACGTTGAAGAGCGAATTGAGGTTGGTGTTGATCACCGCCTGCCACTGGGCAAGCTCCATCTTGTGGAACAGACGGTCCTTGGTGATGCCGGCGTTGTTGACGAGAATATCGACCGGGCCGATCTCTTTCTCGATTTGCGCGATTCCGGCGGCGCAGGCGTCATAGTCCGAAACGTCGAACTTATAGACCGGAATGCCGGTCTCCGCCTTGAACTTGTTAGCGGCTTCGTCATTGCCCGCGTAGGTGGCCGCGACAGTGTAGCCCGCCGCCTTCAGCGCCTTGGAAATCGCTTCGCCAATGCCGCGCGTGCCGCCCGTCACAACTGCAGTTCTTGCCATCTAAAGAGTCTCCTCCAGAATTGATTGATCGTTTGAAACGGCAGTCGGCAAAGGGCAGTCGGCGGTCGGAACAAACAAACGCCGACTACCTGTTCACGACTGCCGACTGCCTGTGATTACCGCTCTACCGTCAGCGCGATGCCCATGCCGCCCCCGATGCAGAGCGTCGCGAGGCCCTTCTTGGAGCCGCGCCGCGCCATTTCATGCAACAGCGTGGTGAGCACGCGCGCGCCGGACGCGCCGATCGGATGGCCGATGGCGATCGCGCCGCCGTTGACGTTCACGATGGCCGGATCCCAGCCCATGTCCTTGTTGACCGCGAGCGCCTGCGCCGCGAAGGCTTCATTCGCCTCGACGAGATCAAGGTCGGCGACCTTCCAGCCCGCCTTCTCCAGCGCCTTGCGCGACGCCGGGATCGGCCCGGAGCCCATGACCGACGGATCGACGCCGGCGGTCGCCCAGGAGGCGATGCGCGCCAGCGGCGTCAGGCCGCGCTTCTTGGCCTCATCGGCGCTCATGACGATGAGCGCCGCGGCGCCGTCATTGATGCCCGAGGCGTTCGCCGCCGTCACCGTGCCGTCCTTGGCGAAGGCCGGGCGCAGCTTGGAGACGCCTTCCATGGTCACGCCATGCTTGATGTATTCGTCGGCGTCGACGACGACGTCGCCCTTCTTCGTCGAGATCGTATAGGGGACGATCTCGTCCTTGAACTTGCCGGCCTTCTGGGCGGCCTCGGCCTTGTTCTGCGACTTGACCGCGAATTCGTCCTGTTGCTCGCGGGTGATCTGCCACTGCTTGGCGACGTTCTCGGCGGTGACGCCCATGTGGTAATTGTTGAAAGCGTCGGTGAGCCCGTCGACGATCATCGTGTCGACGAATTTCACGTCGCCCATCTTCGTGCCGGTGCGCAGCTGAGCGGCATGGGTCGACAGCGACATCGACTCCTGGCCGCCGGCGACGATGATGCTGGCGTCGCCCGCCTGGATCTGCTGCGCCGCGAGCGCGACGGCGCGAAGGCCGGAACCGCAGACCTGGTTGATGCCGAAGGCGGTGGCGCTATCCGGAATGCCGGCCTTGATCGCCGCCTGGCGCGCGGCGTTCTGGCCCTGGGCGGCGGTGAGCACCTGTCCGAGGATGACTTCGTTGACCTCGCCGGCCTCAACCTTTGCGCGTTCGAGGGCGGCCTTGATGGCGACAGCGCCGAGCTCGTGGGCGGGAACCGCTCCAAAGGCTCCGTTGAACGATCCGACGGCGGTGCGCGCCGCGGAAACGATCACGATATCGGTCATCTGTCGCTCTCCTTAAGAAAATAGTCCAACCGCCGGACCGCCTCAGGCCGGCCAGGGGGCGAATTGTCGGTGCTTTCGCGCTTGCGATGGGCAAGCCGCGGCCCGTTTTGCACGGAATCGAGCTTTAGCGAAAGGCTTGCGGCACGAAAATATTGCCGCAGGCGCCAATTTGCGCGTATCGTTCAACGCTAGACGACTGTTTTTAGGCGGGCGGCGGCCGTGGGGCGAGGGGAGCGTGTCAGGCGTATGGCGACCGAGAAAAAACCCACAACGATCAAGAAATACGCCAATCGCCGGCTCTACGACACCGGAACGAGCACCTATGTGACGCTGGAAGATCTGGCCGCCATGGTCAAGCGCGGCGAGGATTTCGTCGTGTGCGACGCAAAAACCGGCGAGGACATCACCCGCCCGGTGCTGACCCAGATCATCTTCGAGCAGGAGGGAAAAGAAGGCCAGAGCCTGCTGCCGATCGCCTTCCTGCGCCAGCTCATCCGCTTTTACGGCGACTCCATGCAGATGCTGGTGCCGAGCTATCTCGAATTCTCGATCGACAAGCTCACCAAGGAGCAGCAGAAGTTTCGCGACCAGTTCGCCTCCGTGCTTGGCGTCGGCGTGGGCGCCGGCCCTTTCACCGAGCCGACCCGCGCGGCCTTCCAGTCGCTGGAAGAGCAGGCGCGCAAGAACATGGCCGTGTTCCGCCAGGCGCTCACCATGTTCAACCCGTTCGGCGTGCCGACGGAAGGAATGACGACGGGCCCGACCTTGGACGAGCATGAGGCCGGCGGCGTGCGCAAGGAAGGCGGCGGCGACGTCGCCGAGCTGAAGCGCCAGCTGGACGAGCTTAACAAGCGGATCGACAATTTATCGAAGCAGGGGTGAAGCTGCGGGCGCTAGACCGTCAGTGTCGAGAGAGGTCAGCGCCACCGCTGACAGCGGCGCCAGCACAAGCCGACTATCCACTCAAGACAAGCAGCTCGCTTTCGATTTTCGAAAAGCGGTTTTCCTGGACAGTCATAACTTCAGCGGCCTTGCGCGCATTTTCTTCCGCCGCGCCGGCGGCGATGGCGGCATCGTAAATTTCCGAGATCATCAGGCTCGGGCCGCGATGGCATACAGTTTCGGCTGGATTAACGCATAGAGCGATCGGGTGAAGGCTTCCTCATCCTGAGGAGCGTGCGCAGCACGCGTCTCGAAGGACGAGGAAGCCCGTTTTCGCGTATTTTTCCTCACCCTCGTCCTTCGAGACGCCGCCTGCGGCGGCTCCTCAGGATGAGGGTGAGGAAAACTCCGATTCCCTGTTACCCCTTGCTCCGTGTGAGAGGTAAAGTCCTACGTATTGAACCTGAAATGCATCACGTCGCCGTCGGCGACCACATATTCCTTGCCCTCTAAACGCAGCCGCCCGGCGTCGCGCGCGCCCGACTCGCCCTTGTTGGCGACGTAATCGTCATAGGCGATCGTCTCGGCGCGAATGAAGCCTTTTTCGAAATCGGTGTGGATGACGCCCGCGGCCTGCGGCGCGCGCACGCCCTTTTCGATGGTCCAGGCGCGCGCCTCTTTCGGGCCGACGGTGAAATAGGTGATGAGATGCAGGAGGTCGTAGCCGGCGCGGATCACGCGATTGAGCCCGGGCTCGACGAGGCCGACGGCTTCGAGATAATCCTTCTGCTCATCGGCCGGCAGCACGGCGATCTCGCTCTCGATCTTCGCTGAAACCACGACCGCCGCCGCGCCTTCTTCCGCGGCGCGCGCCGCGACTTTCGCCGACTGCGCATTGCCCTCCGCCGCTGACGCCTCTTCGACGTTGCACACGTAAAGCACGGGCTTCGATGACAGGAGACCGAGCCCGTTGAAGGCGTCGCGCTCGTCCGCGCTGATCTTGGCGAGACGCGCGGGCTTGCCCTCGCGCAGCAGCACGAGGCAGCGGTTCATCAGATCGACGAGTTCCTTCGCCTCCTTGTCGCCGCCCTTCGCCTTCTTTTCCAGCGCCACGACGCGCTTCTCGAGGCTTTCGAGATCGGCGAGCATCAGCTCAGTCTCGATCGTCTCGATGTCGCGGATCGGATCGACGGCGCCTTCGACATGCGTCACGTCGCCATCCTCGAAGCAGCGCACGACATGGGCGATGGCGTCGCATTCGCGGATATTGGCGAGGAACTGGTTGCCGAGCCCTTCGCCCTTCGAGGCGCCGCGCACGAGGCCGGCGATGTCGACGAAGGTCAGCCGGGTCGGGATGATTTCCTTCGAGCCGGCGATTTTCGCGAGCTGCTCGAGCCGTGGGTCAGGAACGGCGACCTCGCCGACATTGGGCTCGATCGTGCAGAACGGGTAGTTGGCGGCCTGGGCCGCGGCGGTCTGCGTGAGCGCGTTGAAGAGGGTCGACTTGCCGACGTTCGGCAGGCCGACGATGCCACATTTGAACCCCATATCCGTCCCGGTTTTCGATTGCGCGTTGCGGCGCGGTATGCGGGCCGGCGCGCCAAAAGGCAAGGGGGACGCGCGGTCCCCCTCGTCTGTGCTGCAGCGGCGATCGCGCGGCTAGAGGCTCTTCAGATATTCGAGAAGCGCCTTCTTGTCGGCTTCGGGGAGCGACGTGCCGAAGTCATGGCCGCAGCGGCTGTTGCCGGACGCGTCGCGGTTCTTGGGGTCGCAACTCGCCGTCGTCTGGTAGGTGTAGTTGAATTTCGTCTGCTCCTTGGCCAGTCCGACGTTTTCAATGTCATAGGCGGGGCCGACCTTGAAAGACGGCGGACGGTCGGCCGGCTTTTTCAGGAGATCGGCGAGCGTCGGCACCGACCCGTTGTGCAGATAGGGGGCAGCCGCCCAGATGCCCTCCATTACCCGCGACTCATAAGCGGGAGGGGTCTTTTCCTCCGGCTTTTGATATAGAGTGGCCAGACTTTTCTTTATGACGTCGAGGAAGTTCTCTCGCAGCGCCTGCGCCGATACATCCGGCCTATCGGACTCATTTTCCAAGCACTCCCGCAGCAGAGGCTCATAAAGCGTGATGTCTCTGAAATGTATGGGCGCGCGAAGGATCGATTGTACGACAGCCACGGTTAAAATGTTAAATTGGCTCTCACCCTCGCGCTTCAATCTCTTATTGAACGGGGGTTTTGGGATCAGCTGACCCTCGAGCACGCCGGTTTTGCCCACCCGTTCGAGCACTCCATATTCCGCAACATCCGTTCCGACGTCCTGAATCGGCGTTTTCCAGGTGAATTTGGCGCACAGCCGCTTGGCGGCGTCCTCGGTGTTGATCTTGTGGCAGTTCGCTCCGCATTCGCGGTCGTAGATTTTCTTTCCAGCGTCCGCGAGTCCCTTGTCCACGGGCCACTGCCATTTTGGCGGCTGAATTTGCCTTATGAGCGTTTCGAGCCGCATGAGGCCCGGCATATTGAGTGAAGAGCCGCTCAGATATTCGACTCCGTCCGGATACAGAACATCCTTCCGGGGATGAAAAACGCCGAATACGCCGTAGACTTCGCCGACGTTGCGGGCGAGCCCGAGAATGCCGTTCCCGTTTTCGGCGAATCCCGGCCATTGGGTCATATCCTGTACCGGCGCGTTCCAGAGGAAAGGATAACGCACGGGCGCTTCAGCCCTTTTGATGTTCTCCGGAATCATGTGATCGGGCCCGGTCCCGATGTCCAATCCCGAGACGCGGTTGAAGATCATCGACACCGCATCGAGGCGCCCGACGCCCCATCCCTTGGGGGGCAAGGACTCTTTCATCAGCACATGATAGGGTTTGAACCAGTCAGCCACCTGCTTGTGTAGCAGTTTGCGTTCCTGCTCCGTTGCATGTGGGCCAAGCACTTGCTTGGCGAATTCGGCGAATGTGGGCGCGTCATTCACGACCGCGTCGACGGACGTGTCGAGGTCTGAGAATAATTGCTGAATGTCGACGATGGCCGGGCCGCCGTCCACCCGCAAGGAGACGTCCCCGACATCGATCTGGCGCGTATGGCATGCGGCGCATGTCATGCTCAGCGTGTTGCTATCGGGGGCGACAAGAAATCCAACCGGCAATCCGGCGGCGCTATCAGGATTGCGAAGATAGCCGTAGCGGACCATCCCGTCGTCGAGAAAGTGTGAGCCGTCCGAACGCTTCAGAGCCTTGAACCAGTCGAACGGCATGATGCGCGCGCCCTGATCGAGACTGTAGAATTCCTTGCGCTCCGCCGGCGTCCAATGGGCGCCCTGGTCGGCGTATTTCAGTTCGGCGGCTAAGGAAGGAAACGCCACGGCGAGTGTGAGCAAGGCAGCGGCGGCGGCGCGCGCCGTCATAGGCGCGCGCATCGATTTGTTTGCAATCATGGCTCCCCCAAAGAAATAGAATATGCGATGAAAACTAGAACATAGGCGCGCGTGATTCTCAATGGGCAAGCGCGGCCCGATTGGCCATATGCGCACGTCGAGAGACGGCATGAGAATGAAGAGAACGTCTTTCGCCTCCAGCCTTCCTCTTCTGATTGTGGCGCTCTCAGCGATGCTCGCGGCAGGCGCGCCGCTCTGCGCGCAAACCGTCGCGCCCGAAACGCCGCCAGCTCCAGCTCCCGCGCAATCAACGCCGGCGCCCGCGGCGCCGTCTCCAACGGCGCCTTCCGAGGCCATGCCTGCGACGCCGGCTCCGCCGGTCGACGCCGCGCCCGTAGCGGCGGCGCCGACAAAGTCAGCGCCGGCTCAGGCCGTGGCCAAAAAGCCAAAGCCGAAACCCGCGCCGCCGCGGGAAACGGCGCTCTCCGACGATCCGACGCCGGCTTTGCAGCCACAAACATTCTACACGACCTCGAAGGCGGCGGATCGCTACCGGCAGATCGTCGATCTTGGCGGATGGCCGCGGGTCGGCGTCGCTCTTCGGCCCGGCGCGAAGGGGCCTGCGGTGTCGACGCTGCGCCGGCGTCTCGCCGCCGAAGACGACAGCCTCGTCGACACGGCGAAAGAGAAATGGGACGCCGATCTCACCGCGGCGGTGAAGCGCTTTCAGTTTCGCCTGGGGCTCAAACAGACCGGCGTCGTCGCGGGGGCGACTCTGCGCGCGCTGGACGTGCCGGCGGCGACCCGCTTTCTCCAGTTGTCGTCGACCGCGCAGCGGCTCACCGCCTTCGATTTCGCCTTTGGTCCGCGCTACATCGTCGTCAATATTCCGTCGACGGCGGTCGATGCGGTGGAGGACGATCGCGTCGTGCGCCGCTACGCTGCGATCGTCGGCGATCCCGAGCATCATTCGCCGGAGCTGCAGGCGAAGGTTGTCGCGGTCAACATCAATCCGACCTGGACGGTTCCGGTCTCGATCATAAAAAACGAGATTGCGCCGAAGATGCTGAAGGATCCGACCTATCTTCAGCGCTCGCACATTCGCGTGCTGAACGCGCGCGGGGAAGAGGTCGATGCGCGCTCGATCAACTGGGCGAGCGAACGCGCAACGCAGTACACGCTGCGTCAGGATTCCGGCGCCGACAATTCGCTGGGCTCGATCCGCATCTCGATGCCCAATCCCCACTCCGTCTACATGCACGACACGCCGTCGCGGAATCTCTTCGCCAATGATTATCGCTTTCTGTCGCACGGCTGCGTGCGCGTGCAGGGCGTCGTCGATCTCGCCGCATGGCTGCTTGACGGCGCGTCGGGTCCGCAGATGAGCAAGGACGAGATCGATCAAAAGATCGCATCTGGCGAGCGCGAGGAGGTGAGGCTGACGCAGCACGTGCCGGTGGCCTGGGTCTATATGACCGGCTGGGCGTCGGCGGATGGCGTCGTGCATTTTCGCGACGACGTCTATCATCTCGACGAGGCCTCCGGCATCGCGGAATGGTGACGTCTTGAGCTACAGAGTCAGGCGGTAGCGCACGAAACTGTCGGCTTCAACGATCCTGTCATAGAGCCGCCGCGCGGTCTCATTGTTTGCGCGCGTCAGCCAGTAGAGTTGCGACCAGCCGCGCATGCGTCCCAGATCAATGAGGTCTTGAATGAGCGCCCGCCCCACGCCGCCGCCGCGAAGGGCGGGATCGACGAAAAGGTCCTCGAGGTAGCAGACCGGCGAGGACGTCCAGCTGCTTTCATGCAGCACAGACACGGAGAACCCGGCGACGCGCGCGTCGTGTTCCGCGATCCGTCCAATTAACGTCGATGTCGGATCGAGCAGCCGGCGTAAAGTGTATTCCGTGACGTCCGCCGGCACAGAGGTTTCATAAAAATCATTGTAGCCGTCCCACAGCCTGCGCCAGGACGAGGCGTCAGCCGCGCGAATCTCCCGCACATGCGTCATTCTTCGCTCTCTCGCGCGCTTTCATGCCAGCCGCGCAGCAGCACATAGGAGAGCGCGGCGAGCGCGCCGTAGATCGCCAGGCCGCTCAGCGAGATAAGCGCCAGCGCCGCGAACATGCGCGGGATGTCGAGACGAAAGCCCGCCTCGACGATGCGGTAGGCAAGCCCGGTTCCCTGACCCGACGCGCCTGCGGCGAGCTCGGCGACGATCGCGCCGATGAGCGCCAATCCGCCGCCGATGCGCAGTCCGGTAAGGAACTGCGGCAGCGCCGAGGGGAGGCGCAGATAAATCAGTTTCTGCCACGGCGACGCGCGATAGAGCTCGAACAGCTCGCGCAAGCCGAAGTCGACGGAGGCGAGTCCGAGCGACGTGTTCGACAGGATCGGAAAAAAGGCGACGAGAAAGGCGCAGACCAGCACGGCGTTGCCGGGCTGCATATAGACGAGCAGCAGCGGCGCGATCGCGATGATCGGCGTCACCTGCAAGGTGATGGCGAAGGGCAGAAGCGCGCGCTCCAGCCATTTCGACTGCGCGATGAGCAGCGCCAGCGCCACGCCGCAGACGGTGGCGACGACAAGCGCTTCGAAGGTGACTCCGAGCGTCACCATCAGCGAAGAGAACAGGAGTTGGCGGTCTTCGACGAGCTTCTCGAGAATGACGCTCGGCGCCGGGAGAATATAGGGCGGAATGTTCTTCCAGAGTACGACGCCCTCCCATAGCGCGAGGGCTGCGAAGAAGACGGCGAACGGCAGGCCGATGTCGCGCCACTGGACCGACTGCCGCTTACCGCTCATGGCGCAGCTTCTTCGATTGCGACGCGAAGCGCCTGCGACGCCCGCCGGCAGATGTCGGCGAAGGTCTTGCTCGACCGATAATCCTCGTCGCGCGCCAGCGCCGGGTCGACTTCGATTTCGTCGATGATCCTGCCGGCGCGTCTGGACATCACCACGATGCGCGTCGAAAGATAGGCGGCCTCGAACACCGAATGAGTGACGAAGACGATCGTCGCGCCGAAGCGGCGTTTGAGCGCGAGCAGATCGTCGTTGAGCTTGAAGCGCGTCACTTCGTCAAGAGCGGCGAAAGGCTCGTCCATCATGATCAGCTCGGGCTGGGTCACCAGCGCGCGGGCGATGGCGCAGCGCATCTTCATGCCGCCGGAAAGTTCGCGCGGCAGCGCGCGCGAAAAATCAAGGAGGCCGACATGCGCCAGCGCCTCGTCGACGCGCGGCGACGCCGCCTTGCGCGATAGTCCGCCAAGCCGCAGCGGCAGAAAGACGTTGTCGAAGACGCTCGCCCAGGGCAGCAGCGTGGCGTCCTGGAAAACAAAGCCGATATTGCTTTTGATCTGGGGCGCGCTCCAGTCGATCGCGCCCGCGGTCGGGCTCGCGAGTCCCGCGATCAGCCGCAGCACCGTCGATTTGCCGCAGCCTGAAGGTCCGAGCAGCGTCAGGATCTCGCCTTTGCGCACGTCGAGATCATAGCCGGCGAGCGCGACGAGCCCGCTCGGGAATGTCTTGCCAACGGCGCGCAGCGAAACGAGCGCCGGCGCCGTCGTTTGCGCGTCCGCGACGTCACGCGCGCTCATGTCGCGTCCTTTGGAGTCATTTCGGCCGCAGCTCCATGCCGACTTTCTTGCCGATGAAGCGCAGCGTGTAGCCGCGCTTGTAATCGAGATCGGCAGGAACGACGGCGGCCTTCGCCATCTTTTCGAAAAAGCTCTTCATCCGCGCATCGGTGATCACGCCGACGCCATAGGTCAGCGCGTCGCCGGAATCGACGATCCCGCGCTCCTTCATTTTGGCGATGGAATAGGCGATCTGGCCGTCGGTCATTTCCGGATTGTCGCGTTTGATCAGCGCGTTCGCCTGAGCGTTGTCGCCATAGAGATAATTGTACCAGCCGATGATCGAAGCGTCGACGAAGCGCTGCACGAGGTCGGGAGACTTGGCGATCGTGTCGGCGCGCGTCTCGATCGTCGTCGAATAGCCGTCATAGCCGTGGTCATGCAAAAGAAAGACGTTAGGCGTAAAGCCGCCTTGGCGTTCGATGGCGTAGGGCTCCGAGGTGAGAATCCCCTCCTGAATCGATGTCTTGTCGGCAAGGAAAGGCGCCGAATTGAAATTGTAGGGTTTAGCGTTTTGGTCTTTGAACCCATAGGCCTGCTTCAGCCATTGCCAGACGGAAGCGCGCATGTCGCTGGCGATGAAGGCGGTCGCCTTCGGCAGATCTTCGAAGCGATCGAGACCCACGCCGGGATGGGACATGAATATCACCGGATCGATCTGAAACAGACTCGCGACGGTGACGACCGGAACGTTCTGCTGCACGGATTCTAACATCTGAATCGTGTTCGCGCCCATCGCGAAGTCGACCCGGCCTGCGGCGAGCAGCAGCCGCGCGTTGAGCTGCGGCCCGCCTTGCATAATGATCACGTCGAGCCCGTAGCGCGCGTAAGCGCCGTCGGCGACGGCCTGATAGAATCCGCCGTGCTCGGCTTGCGCCCGCCAATTGGTGGCGAAGCGCACCTTGTCGAGCGCGAGGGCGGGCGCGGCGATGAGGAGGGCGATGAACAAGGCGACGACGCGCATGAGGCGGCTCCGACTGCGAAGCGCCCATCATACATGAACGCGCGCGAGCTCTATATCCCGCTCGATTTCGACGAGAAATTGAAGCCCTCGACGAGCATCGCCGGCGCCGCCGGCGCGCCGCCTTCGCCGGCCGCGCGCCAGGTGCGACGCGTTGGGCCGAGCGCTTTGATCTTGCCGAACAGATCGCCGAGCCGCTGATTGAAGCGCATGTTGCGCATCGGCGCGACGATGCGGCCGTTCTCGATGAGAAAATTGCCGTCGCGCGTAAGTCCGGTCAGCAGCAGGCTCTTCGGCTCGACGATGTTTGTATACCAGAGCCGCGTCACCAGAACGCCGCGCCTGACCGAGCGCACCATATCGTCGATCGACACGTCGCCGCCCGACATGACGAAGTTTCGCGCAAAGGGGATCGCCTCGGCGCCGGTCTTTTGCGCCCAGGCGCGCGAACGATAGAGCGTCGTCACGACGCCGTTCTCGACAAAGGCGCGTGCGCGATGCGGCACGCCCTCGAAGCCGACCGCGGCTTCCGGCGCGAGCGGATCGGCCGGGTCGACGCGAATCGTGAGCTTCTCGTCGAAAAGCCTTTCGCCCAGAAGCGCGCCGCCGCCGGGACGCGTGAAAAAGCTTCTGCCCTCGTCGGCGGCGCGCGCCTCCATCGCCCGGATGAGCCAAAAGGCGAGCTCAGCCGTCGCTTCGGGCTCGAGGACAACGGTGTACACGCCGGGGTCGAGATCGACCGGCGCTGCGTCATGCGCGCCCTTGAAGCAGGCGACGCGGCCGATCGCCTCGGCGTCGAGCCGGTCCCCGAAGAACTGATGCGCGCCCGCCCAGCCCGACCATGTGTCGGCGCGATTGCGGGCGGTGGCGGAAAGATCGATTTCGCTGCGCCGCTCATAGGCGAAGAGGCCGGCGCTCGTCGCGAAGGCGTCGAAGCGCCTCGCGGCCGTCGCGCAGCCGAAAGTGTCGACGCCAAGGCGCGCGCCTTCCTCGATCACGCGCGCCGCCGCGCCGGCGAGCGCGTCGAGACGCAAATTCGCGGTCGCTTCATCGTAGCGGTTGGAATAGCCGTAATTCTGCGGGCCGAGCGGCGCGACATAATCCGGATCGATCGGCAGCATGCGTGCGATCTCTTCCGAGCGCGCCACCGCCTTGGCAAGCGCCTCGTCATCGAAGCGCGAGGTGCTGCAGGAGCCGATGCGTCCGCCGATATGCGAAGAGATGCGCAGATTGGCTTCGGCGCTCGTGATATTCGTCGTCGCGCCGCCGCGCGCGAAGCGAAGACTCTGGTCGAGGCCGCCCTGAATTTGCACGGCGCAGGCGTCGGCCTTGGAATGTGCGAGAACCTTGTCGGCGATCGCCTTGGCGTCGTCTGAAGAAATAAACATTAAAACAACTCGCCTTGAGTTGTTTCGTTGAGTCGTAACACCCCCAGCAACTGCCACGTCTGCGGCCGCTTTGCCATGTTGCCCAACGCGAATGCCATTCCCTTCTTGGGGTAGTCCTCATTGAACACGTGGTTCATCCATTGCAGCACATCTATCTCCGAAGATTCTTGGCTCTGTCGCCAAAACATAGCGTGCGCTTCCCAATCCCCATTGTGATAGTGGTGCGCACCGTCCTCATCCTCAAACTTGAAGCTGAACGTATACGGAGTTGGCTCAAGTTCCGCGAGTTCTTGGTCGTCCAGCAAATCGTGCTGACGCGCGGCAAGGCGGAAAACCTCACGTTCTTCAGAGATTTCTTCAGCTGTTTTCGCCTTCCATAGGAAGCGAGTGTTCCGAGGTCTAATCAACGCAAGTGAGTCGCCTTGCTGAGCCGCGGCTTTCGCTGATCCCAAGAGCATGGACGCCAGGAGTCTGGCCCGCTCGCTTTCCTTTAGTTTGCCATCTATTGCGATTGACTCTTCGTGCACATGGCAACTTTCCTTCCGGGGGTCAGATTTCGGCCGACCATATTTGAAGTTGACCCAGTCCCATCGCGAAAAACTGCTGTCACCTTTCAAATGCCGGAATCGAACTGGAAAAAGACGTTTCCATCGTCGATCCGCAGTAACGCCTGCGCAACAGACGGTTTCTCCGTATTTCTTACTCGGCTGTGGCAAGGCTTTGATCAGAATGACTATGCGCTCGGATGGGGAAGAAATCGTCATAACGCCTCGGGAGATCGCCGTAGAGATCAAGAGGTTTGAGTCCCATGGGAATCAATTGATCGCTCACGATCGAGCGGTGACAATGCTTCGGATCGCGCTCAAAACAGAGCAAGCACACTGATTGCTTCAGCGCTAGTTCCGCCAGTTCTTTAAGGGAGGCTTGCGCGTCGGCGCCATGGAGATGCTCGTCGTACATTCGATGGAATTCATCAATGCGACCAGCGCGCGCCGCGTCTCTCCCCGGCTTTGGGTCACCGAGCTTGTTCATGTGCTGGTACGCGATGCCTTCGGAGTTTAGTCTCGTCTTCAACGCAGTCTTCGAAAATCCCTTCTTGCGCGATATTGCAATCGCTCGGATGTCGACAAGCACCGCAATGCGCACAGCTTGGAGCGTTGCCATGAACCGATCTATGTCGGTTCCTTCGTATCCAATTGTGAAGATTGTGTTCATGCTGCCAAGCCGCGCTATTCGCTCGTATTCAGCACGCGCACATTGCGAAAGAGCGCTGGCGGGCTGCCGTGCGAGACGGGCGCGACCTGAACCGGTTCAGCCTTGCCGCAGGTGAATGTTCCGTCGAGATGATAGGCGCTCGCGTCGCACAGGCCCGCGAGCGAATTCCAAAACTGCGTGGTGCGCCCCTGATAGGCGCCGTCGCGCAAAAGATCGCCGAGCCTGCCGTTCTTGATCTCATAGAAGAGCTGTCCGCCGAACTGAAAATTGTCGCGCTGCTGATCGATGCTCCAGCTGCCGGCGCCGACGACGTAAATGCCGTTCTCGACGTCGCTGATGAGATCGTCGAAGGAGCACTTCTGAGGATTGGGTTTAAGCGAAATATTGGGCATGCGCTGAATGGGGAAGGTCGTAGGGCTGTCCGCATAGGCGCAGCCGTTCGAGTGCGACAGACCGATGAGATGCGCCTGTCCCAGCGCCATCTGGAAATTCCTGAACACGCCCTTTTCGACGATGGGAAATTCCGCGGCTTGCGCCGGCGCGCCGTCGTCGTCATAGCCGATCGTGGCGAGCGCGCCGGGCTGCGCACGGTCGGCGACGATCGTCATCAGCTCGGAACCGAACCGCAGCTTGTTGAGCATCGAGGGTTTGACGAAGCTCGTGCCGGCGAAATTCGCCTCCCAGCCGAGCACACGGTCGAGTTCGGTGGAATGGCCGACCGTCTCATGAATCGTGAGCCAAAGATTCGTAGGGTCGATCACGACGTCGTAATCGCCCGGCGTCACCGGCTTCGCGTTGAGCTTCGCGCGCGCCTCTTCGCCGGCGTGCGCCGCTTCTTCGACGAGGCCCGCGCCGACGACATAGTCCCAGCCGGCGCCGCGCGCGGGCGCCAAGCAGTCGCGCGTCGCGAAACGGCCGCTTGCACGGTCGATGGCCGTCGCCTGGAAGTTCGGCGCGACGCGCGTGCGCGTCTGATGGATGCGGCTGCCAAGACTATTGGCGAAGAATCGCTCTTCGCAGGTCGCCGACAGCGACGCCGAACAGAAATCCGCGCCATGGTCGCGGGCGCTGGCGATGATCGAGAGCAGCAAGTCGGCCTTTTCGCCGGCCGACACCTCGAAGGGATCGACGCCCATCGGCATGACCCACTCCGCCTCATGCGCGGGAAGACGCTCCAGCGCGATCGGCTGGAACTGTATCGGCTTGACTGCGCGGGCGTTCTCGAGCGCGCGCTCGACGCCGTCGAGCAGGCTCTGCGGATCGAGCCGCCGCGCGCCGTAAAAGCCCCAGCAGCCGTCCAGCAACACGCGCACGCCAAAGCCCTGCGAGGTTCGTTCGTCGAAATTCTCCAGGCGGTCGTCCTTTGCGAAGGCGTATTCGCGGCGCGCCTCGCCGATCCTGACGTCGGCGTAGCTGGCGCCGTTTTGCTTAGCGGCGGTTAGCGCGATATCGGCGAGATCGTAGAGAAGCGCGCGATCCAGCGCGAAGGCGCGGCGGCCCTTGCAGCAGGAGGCTTCGATGGTCGAAGGCGTGGCGGCGGGCACCATTGGTCGCTCCAAATTCGCTCATTATGTTGGTCGTTTCGACGACGATTTGCAATCGCCGCGTTAGGGTTGCGGTTCGCCGCCCCATCCGCAGCCGGCCAGCGCCTCGAGCATATGCGCGGGCGGCGAGGCGACGGCTTCCACGGGCGACTTGCCGTCCTGCATCGGCACGGCGATCGCGCGCGCATGGAGATGTAGCGGGGCTGAGCCCTCGCGGCGACCTGTGCCATAAATCGGATCGCCGAGGATCGGCCAGCCCATCGCCTGCGCATGGACGCGGATCTGATGCGTGCGGCCGGTGTGCGGCGTGAACTCGATGAACGCCCGATCGCCGTTCCCGCTTCTGCCAAGCACGCGCCAGGACGTGCGGGCGGGCAGGCCCAGCGGGTCCGGCCGCATCCACCAGCCGCGCGCCGCGTCCAGCCTACCGAGGGGAAGGTCGATCTCGCCTTCGTCCGCCGTCGGCGCGCCTTCGACCACGGCCCAATAGGTCTTGCCGATGCGCCCGGATTTGAAGAGGCGGCCGAGCCGCTCCAGAGCCTTGCGGTGGCGCCCGAGCACCAGACAGCCGGATGTGTCCTTGTCCAGCCGGTGAGCCAGCGCCGGCGGGCGCGGCAGGCCGAAGCGCAGCTGGTCGAAGGCGTCTTCAAGGCTTGCGCCGCCTTTCGGCCCACGATGAACGGCGACGCCGGCGGGCTTGTCGATGATCAGCATCAGCCCGTCGCGGTGGAGCAGGCGAGAGAGAAGGTCCATCGGCGGCTTATAGCAGCGAGAGCGCTAAAAGGGCGCTATTTCCCGCCGGGCGCGGCCTTCCCGAGCGAGACGGCGCCGCCGATGAAGGCTCCGTATTTGTGGAAATATTCGTTGGTCAAATGCACGCCGTCGGCCGTGTAAAACCGCTCGTTCCCCTCGTATCGCTCGATGAAATCGTCAAATTCGAGGATGTTGAGTTCGGGATGGTCGCGCCAGAGCGCCACGCGATAGATGTCGTTCACCTGCCGGACGCAGTGATCGTAAAAGCAGGCCAGTATCGCGCGCTTGACGGCGCTGTAGAGATTCGGCGGCTTGAACGTTCGCTCGTTCACCCGCGGTATCGCGATGATTTCGACGTCGTCGACGTCGGAGAAATATTCGACGAGTTTCTTGGTGTATTCGACATAGGCTGACGCGCCGATGTGCTGGATCTCGTCGTTGACGCCGTTCATGAGAACGACCTTGTCGGGCTTCCTGTCCGCGAATATGCGATAGAGCTTCTCTTTGGGGAATTTTTCTCGCAGTTCGGTGTAGAGCAACCGCGAGTTGCGGCCGGCAAAGCCGAGGGTGCAGGCGCTGACGCCGCGGCCTTCGAGCCGCCTGGACACGGCGCGCGGCAGTTCGGGCAGAAGCTTGCCGTCCGAGGCCCATGATTCGCCCACGACAAGGACGCGGAAATCGTCTTCGCCGCCGTTCACTGTCGCGCAATTGAGCGTCGGCTCGTCCGTCCGTTTCAGGCTGACGAGCGCCAGCCCGCCTGTCACGGCCAGAACAAACGCCAGTCGCTGCGCTCCGGGGAACATGGCGCACCCATATCCCGGTTAGCTGGACTCAAGCAAATGTCGAGCTGTGGCGGGTCCGCCAGCTGGCCGATGCGGCGCCTCTGGCGGTGCAGCCCGCCAGCGCGACCGGGATCAGGCGAGCGCGGGCGCCGCGTTCGCCGGAATCGCCTGCGGCAGCGCCGCCGGCGTCAGCAGCCGGTTGGACACCCAGGAGGCGCGCAGCTTGTTGATCGGCCGGTCGAACAGTCGCCAGATCAGATAGGAGGCGACGAAGATGATGGCGAGCGCCTCGGAGCAGAGCAGGACGCGATCGAGATAGGAGCCTTCGCCGGTCTTCATGAAGCCGAGCACCGACCAGTGCAGCAGGTAGAAGATGTAGGAAAGCTCGCCGAGCATGCGGTCCTTCGCGCCGCTCGACTGCTGAGTGGTGTAGATCGCCCAAGGCGTCATCATCGCCGCGATGATCAGATTGGCCTTGCTGCCGAACGCGAGCGCGGTCGCGTCGGAGCCGACGTAAAGCTCCTTGGCGAGCAGCGCGGCGCCGAGGACCAGCACCGCCATTGCGGCGTAAAGCGAGCGGTAGGCGAAGGCGCGGCTCGGCTTCAATTCATGGCTCGCGGCCGCGACGCCGACGCCGAAAAACAGCAGGAACGGCGCGACGGTGGCGGAGCCGCCGATCCACGGCGCGAAGGCCGAAATCAGCAGGCAGATCACCAGCAGGTGAATGTTTTTCGAAATGAGAAAGACGACCGCCGGCGCGATGAGATAGAACTGCATCTCCATATCGAGCGACCAGCCGGGAAGATTGGCCTGGTAGGGCAGCGAGTTGTATCCGAGGATCATGACGTTGGAGAAGAACTGATGCATCAGCCCGCCAACGGCCACGGGCGCGTCGCCGCGCCAGAACAGAAGCGCCCAGGTGATCGCCGAGCAAAGCGCGAAGACCGGCGCGACGCGCCAGACGCGCGAAACGAGATAGGTGAAATAGGCTGACGTCGTCTTCGAATAGGTCTTCTTCCACATCACCGCGACCCAATAGCCGCTGAGCACGAAGAAGATCAGCACCGCGGACATGCCGAGGTTGAAACTGGTCGTGTGGTGGACAAAGACCGCAAAGGCTAAAGTCAGCCGCAGCGCTCCCGGCGACGCGAATTTGTCCGTTCCCATCGCCATTGGTGCTCCGATTTTGCGGGGAGGTTTTTTGAATAGGCGACGTCGACCTTATCTCGACAGTGACGCGAAATGTTGTGTCATGAGGTCGCGGAGAGCGCCTCACGCCGCGGCATTACGTCGCGTTTGGCCGATCTGAACGCGCGTTGTCGTCTGGTTCGTCGCTTTGCGTATGTGTGGTCTCACGCTGGCGGATCTGTCTGGTCCGGATTGCAGCAAATGTGCTGCGGACGGTCGCTGATCAATCGATAGGCGCCGTCAAAACTCTGCTTTTGAGGAACAATGGCGATCGTATCTCCGACTCCCAAGCTGCGCGTCACGACGGATTTCGGCGTTGCGCGCCTGTGCATCGAAAATCCGGCCAAGCGCAACGCGTTCGACTTCGAGATGTGGCGCGCGCTGCCGTCGCTGTTGCGCGCGATCGACGCCGAGGAGGAAGCGCGCGTCTGCGTCATCAGCGGCGCGCCGGGTCTGCCGTTCTGTTCGGGCGCCGACATCAGCGAATTCTCCACCATGCGCGCGACGAGCGACGGCGGACGCGCCTATGAGCACGCCAATGTCGAGGCGTTCCACGCCATCTCGAATCTTTCCAAGCCGACGATCGCCGCCATTTCGGGATTCTGCATGGGCGGCGGATTCGGAATCGCCGCATCTTGCGATCTGCGCATCGCCGATGCGCAAGCTGTGTTTGCAATCCCGGCGGCGAAGCTCGGCGTCGGCTATCCGCCTTCGGCGATGGCCTATGTCGTCGCCGCCGTGGGTCCTCAACTCGCGTTCGATCTCTTCTACACGGCGCGCCGTCTCACCGCGAACGAAGCGAAAGAGCGCGGCTTCGTCAGCCGTCTTTTCGCGACTGAAAGTTTCGAAGGCGCCGTGCATGCGCTCGCGGAAAACATCGCCGCTGGCGCGCCTCTAACGCTGCGCGCCGCCAAAGCGGCGATTCGCGCCGCCGCCCGGCTGCCCGGCGCGCCGTCGCAAGAGCAATGCGAAGCGCTGACGAGCGCCTGTTTCGACAGCGCGGACTACATGGAGGGGCGCGCCGCTTTTCTCGAGAAGCGCGAGCCGAATTTTACCGGGCGATGACGCGCCTCGGCTGGCAGGACTGGCGCAGCATCGCAGCTCTCTCTCAGCCATCATGCCCGGCCTTGCGCCGGGATCTACGCCGGGGGGCGTCGCGAAACGCATCGCGCGGCGACGGCGTGTCTCACACATTGCGTTGCGTGGATGGCCGCGACGAGCGCGGCCATGACGCGGTGAGAGTGCGCCTTGTTAACCTGGTTCGGAGCCCTGTTGCTTATGCAGGTCGTCTTGACGGCGTGGGCATAGCGGTTACTGTTTCAGCGACGATTGGCGACGCCTATCCCCGTATAGCGGCGAATGACGGGACGGATTGTCTTGAGGCTTTTCAACAGGAGTTTGCGCAGATCATTGTCCGCCATCGGGGCGCGGCTGCGCCTTGGCGCGCTTGTCTATTCGGCGATGCTTGTCGGCAGCGCCGCGCCGGCCGGAGCGGCGGAGACCTATAGGGGCGATGATCCCGACTCATATGAGTGCGGTTCGGACTACAGCATCCTCAACCGATTTTCCACGCCGCCGGGCGTTTCGCTAGGTTCGACCAAATATGCTGATATCAAGTTCGTTCTCAAGAACAACGTCATTTCTGTAAAGGACGCGTCGACTTCGAAGGACTTGGCGTACATCTCGGTGGGAGAAAATACAAAATATTGCGCCTTCAAAGATGTGCACGTTATTGAAGAGAAAAAATTGTGGCGCAAGGAATGTAATACGAAATACCACGGATTTCGCCTGAGAATCATCGTAGACGAGCAACTACCTGTAAGGCCGTTTGGTTTTCCCGGCAGATTGCCGGCGGAAAAGCAACCCTTCGATAAAATGGACCATTCCATTAATGTTAAACTTTACCGAACAGCGGATAGGAAAAAGAAGGATTTAGCGCCGCAGTGTATGGACGCAAGCGGAACGCCAGAAGTCTCTTATAGGCTCCGCTATTTGGACCAGATTGCGACGCGCAATAAGTCGGCTGTGTCGATAAGTGAAGTAGCGCCATTCTATCTCAGACAAGGTGATGCCTATACCAAGTATGAGCCTGAAGCGCTGACGAAGGCTGGACCGGGAATTCCGCGGCCGAAGTAACAGGTTTCGGGGGCTCCAAGTCGGATAGAAACTCTCGCCGCTAAAGAAGCTCGCGCGCGCTTTCGCGCCCCGTCACCTGTCGGCGCTTGCTTCCACCTCGAGGCTTTCCAAAATCTCGCTCGGCTTTCGCGCCAGCGCGTCGAGCGCATTGACGCCTCTTTGCGAGACGAAACGCAAATGCAGCCGCTTCGGCTTTTGGATATAGGCGGAAACCGCGTCGGCGACTCGCCTGGCGTTGGCGCCGGCGCCGCCGAGAGTCGTGATCGCGGCCGCGGCCGCCCTGGCGTAATCGGCGCGCGCCTTGTCGACGGAGGTCTTCTGCTCCTTGGCTTCGAGCGCGAGCACGCGATCGACGAGACCCTCGCCTTCGAGCGTCAGATCGATTGCTTTGACCGACGTCGTGAGCATGGCGGCGCGCGACATGAGCGGGGAGGGCGAAAACGCCGCGCGTGACACATTGCCGAAGAGCGCCGACAAATGCGCGACGCCCATGTTCTTCGCGTCGATCTCGACGGGCTCCAACGCCGCTTCCGACGTTTTCTCGCGCCATTCTCCGGCCGCGAGTCCGGAGAGCGCAAGCTCGCGATAGCCGAGCGCGAGGAAATGCGACGTCGTCTGCGTGTCGCCGCGCGCCGCGAGATCCACGTTGAACTTGTCGATGCGGCCGGAGAATTTCGTCGGCGTCGTTTCGACGAAATTTGCGAAAGTCGCGTTGGCGTTCTCGACGCTGAATTTGATCCGCGATGTTTCGCTGGTTTTGGGGTCCGGTAGATCAGCGGCGACGCCCTGCAAGTCGACGCGCGCGAGCCTGGGATAGGCGCCGCTCTCCAGAACCGGCGCGAGCTGCAATTCGTTCAGCGCAATTCGCTTCACCGTCAGATTGCCGCCGTCCGCTGCGGCGAGCGAGAAATCGTCGAAAAACACTTCTGCGGCGCCAGCGCCCGCCACTTTACGCAAGCCGGCGCGCGCGATCTTCGCGGCGAACGGCTTGCCTGCGGAGTCGCCTTTGCCCGAGGCGACGACGTTGTCGACCTCGATCGCCGCCGCTTCAATGGATCGAAGCGCATCGAGCGCATCGCGCATCAGCGCGGGATCGTCTTCTGGCTTCGACGGGTCGAGCTTTTCGAACCGTTCGATGAGCTTGCCGGCGGGAGTCTGCAGCGCGCGCCCGCGCACGCCCTCGAGTTTCAGGCGGCCCGTCGTCAGCACGAGATTGGCGCTGGCGTCTTCGAGCCGCGAAGACTCGACGACCTCCTCATCGACAAAAGTTTTCAGAGGCGCGTTGGCCTCGCCGCGCGTGGAGAGCGCAAACCGCGCGAGTTCAGCGAGATCGAGCCCTTTCGCGACGGAGGCGCCCCAGAAGAAGCGCTGCACGCCGCGCTTCGCGGATTCGATCGTTTCCTCGCCGCCGTCGCCGCGCACGGTTGCGGCGCGACCCGAGACCACGTTCTCGAAGAGGAGCTTGCGATAAGCGGCGCGCTCGACGCGCGAATCATTGCGGCTTTCGCTCGACATGGAAGGCACGGTGATGCGCCGCGCGGAAATGCTCGCGAGAAGCGCCGCGGCGTTTACGCCGCCGTTCAGGAAGAACTTCGCGAGCTCCGCCGGCGGCAGACTCGCGCCTTCGATTTCGATGCGCGGAATACGGTAGGTCGTAGCGCCGAGGGTCACGACGAGATTGTCGAATGTCAGCGGCTTTTCGCCGGCGCCCGGCGCTGGCGCGGCGAAACAGGTGAGCGAAAGCGACATCGCGACGCGGGCGGCGAGGGATCTGCGCATCGGAAAAACCCTGGGGAGAGGGACGGCCGGCACCTTGCACGGCGCGTCTCTCAGGGTAAAGAGGCGCGTAGTTTGGTCGCAGCCGGCCTTTGGCGGGACGGGAGTGGCGGCGCGGCGACGCCGTGATAGAGAGGCCGCATGCGTCGACTCCTTCTCCTGCGCCATGGCAAGGCCGACCGGCACTCGGCCGGCGGCGACCGCGAACGTCCGCTCACCCGTCGGGGAATGGATGATGCGCGGCGCATGGGGGAGTTCCTGCGCGACGCCGACGTCGCGCCAGACCTCGCCGTCGCTTCCAATGCGCGGCGGGCCAAACAGACGCTCGATCAGGTGCTCGAGGTTTTTCCGGGCCATGTCACGCATCTGATCGAAAACACGATTTACCTTGCCACGGTGGATCATCTCGTCGAGATTTTGCGCCAGACGCCGGACAAGGTCGCGACGCTGCTCGCGGTCGGCCATAACCCGGGTTTCGCCGAACTCGCCTGCTGGCTTGCCGGCTCGGGCGAGGCGGATGAAATGGCGCTGATGCGCACTAAGTTCCCGACAGCTGCGCTTGCGATGCTCGACTTCGATACCGATCATTGGTCTGACGTGCGCAGGGGCGGGGCCCGCCTTGCGCGCTTCGTGACGCCCGGCATTCTGAGGGGCGAAGAAACGGAAGATCCCGACTAGCCGAGTCCGCAACTCACAAGGCGGCCATGCTGATCGAAGCGCTCCTGACGATGCTGGCCGTGGCTGCGCCACAGAAGGCGCCTGCGGCCGTCGTCGCGCCCTCGTCGGTTTTTTCCGCGACGCCGACGCCGGCTTACCATCCCGAAGTTCGCGCCGTGGACAATTGGCGGGTCGAAAGCGCGCTGTCGCTGGAGATGGCGCCGGTGGCCGCCGCCCGGCGCGCGCTCGGCGCCGACTCGGGCGAACCGGCCCGCTGCGTCAAGCTCAACAATTACTGGTGCATCAAAAGCGCCCGCTGGAACGGCGAGATCGCCGCCGACTCCGACGGCCATGTCGCCTTCGCCTCGGCGGAGGAGGGCGCCGCCGTCGCCGCGCTGCTGCTGCGCCGCTACTATGTCGATTACGGAAGGCGCACCGCCCGCGCCATCGTCGAGCGCTGGGCGCCGGCGCAATGTTCGCTCGTCTATGCGCCCCCAGCGCCCCGGCCGCAGGCGTCCATCCCCACGCCGCCGTCGCGGAGCCGCGCAGGGGCATCAGGGGCATCGTCGACGAAGGTCGCCTCAGGGAAATCGCCGCCGAGGGCGGGAGCCGGGATCTATCGCATGCTGCCGCAGCGCATCGTGCCGATGGGGCTGGCGCCTCGCGGCCTTCAGAATACGCTGCGGGCGCGCTGGCTGGCGTCGCATGGACGGGGCGGCGTAAACCCGAAAACGGCCCGACGACCCCTCGCGAAGCCGGCGGACCTGCTGCCGGCGCCGTCGATCATGGCCGGCGTCTCCGAGATTCCGGCGCGGCGGGAAAAGCTCGCCGAGCTTATCAGGCCGGAGCCGCAGACAACGATCGCCGACCTGCCGCCGGCGCCCGCGCCCCGGGCGCCGCCGCTCGTGTCAAATTGCGCCGGCGAGTTCGCGCGGATCGCCAATTATGCGGCCAACATCGCCCAGGGCGTCGTCGGCGGGCCGAATGAGGATCTGGCGCTGTTCACGCCCGCAGGCCTGCCGACCGAGAATCTGGCCAAGGTGATGGCCAATATGGCGGCCGTCGAGATCGGCCCGGCCCGGCCGCGAGACGGGTTGATCAAAATCGCCGTCGCCCAGCTGCGCCAGGTGCTGGAGGGGGCCGCCAAGCCCGCAGGCGATCCGACGCCGACGCCCGCGGCGGCGCAGGCGCCTCCGGCGCATGCAGATCGGTGAGCTTAGTTCAGGAGCGCGCCATCAGCTCGAGCGCGAGCCCGTAGACTTTCGTCCGCGCGGGTTCGGGCAGGGTCTTCAGCACTTCGAAATAGGTCTGCCCGGCGCCGCACATGCGCGCGTCTTCGAGCGGGGGATTGGGCATCTTGCCGTCGAGCAGCGCGTCGATCTCGACCTTGCCCAGACCGCGCGAGGCGAGCGCCGTCTCCAGCAGGCGGAAATCGGCGTCGGTCGGCGCGGCGCGTTCGATGTTTTTCGCCTGTCCGCTGACGATCGCCTCGAGCCCGGCGAGCGCCATATCGGAGACGATCTGGCGGCGCGAGGCCGCGAATCGCTGGAAGTCCAGATTGGTCGCGCCGTAGAGGAAGGCGACGCACATGCGCTTGTCCTCGCGCGCCACCGCCTGCAGCACTTCGAGCTGCTTTTCGAAGACGCGGGCGATCGGCTCAGGCTCGGCTTTCGCCGCCAGCGCGCCATGCGAGGTCCGAATGCGGCGCACCGCCTCGGAGAGGTAGTAGTCGACGCTCTGCTCCTCCTTCGTCTCGGCGAGGCGCGCGGCGAAGTCGTTGATCGCGGCTTCGTAATCGGCGGTGAAAGTCTCGCGCAGCCGCGCGAAATAGCGCGCGTAGTCCGGCGTTGAGGCGATCAGAGTCTCGATCTGCTGGCGCGCGCCTCCCTTGTCGGCCGGGGCGCTGGCGCGAGTCACGGCGCTGGCGTCCGCCATGTGCGGAGACGGGTTGAGCGCCAACCACGTCAGGCCGATGCCGGCCCCGATCGCGACGAGCGCCGCAGCCAACAGCGCCAGTATTTTCTCCAGATACATCGCCGGCCTTTGCGTCTCTGATGGGCTGATGGAAAGCGCGAAGCTTAAAGCATTGCGCGAGGGGGCGGAAGCGCGGCCGTGGGCTCAAGCGCCGTTGAGCAGCCGGCCGAGCCGCGCCGTCTCGGCGCGATGGGCGATCAGCAGGCCGATATGCCGGTTGAGATCATAGCTCCAGTGGCCGCGCCGGGCGCGTTCGGCGCGCATCGCGCGTTCGATTTCCTTCAGCGCGGCGCGCGCCGCCTCGGGCGAAGCGCTCGCGATCGTCTCCGGAGACAGGCGATGAAATCGCGCCAGCGCGCGCTCCCGATCGTAGCCTTTGAGCCCGGCCGCGAGGGCGGCGTCGAGCGCCGCGCCGGCGGCTGTCGCGATGCGGGCGGGTCGGGCGTCGGTTGCCTGAGAGATTTCTCTGCGCGTCATGGCTCATCCTCCATGACGTTAAGAATGCTCTCCCTCGAATGGATGAGGATAAGTATTTTATCCTTGAATAGGATTATTTTCCAGCTTACGGTTCGTCTTTGCCTGCTGGAGAGAGTCCGATGTTCGCCGATCCAATGCTTATTCCGGGGCTTAGCGCCGCGGCGGCCGCCGCCGCCCAGGGCGCGCCCTTCGCCGCTCTCTTTTCGCCCCGCCGTTCTCGCGTCCAAGTCGCCCGCGCCCGTCAGCTGGCCGTCTATCTCCACCATGTCGCGCTCGGCGCCAGCGTCTCAGCCTGCGCACGGGCTTTCGCGCGCGATCGCGCCACGATCCGTCACGCCTGCGCGACGATCGAGGATTTGCGCGACTACCCGCGTTTCGACGCCGGCGCGCGCCGGCTCGAATCCGCGCTTACGGCGCAGCGCGACATGATCTGCGACCTCCTGGCCCAGGGGGACCCACGATGAGGAAGAATGGGGGGCGCTCAGCCCGAGAAGAAAGCGGCCGCGCCATGCGCCGGCTGCTGCAGGCGCTCGGCGAGCCGGGCGCGCGCGGCGCGCTCAGCGGGCTCGAAGCGTCGACGCTCGTCGTGGTGGCGGCGAGCAAAGGCGTCACCGTCGTGCGCGCGCGGCTGCCCGCCGCGGCGGGCGAGGCGGCGCTTGCCGAGGGGCTCGTGCGATGGGGGCAAGAGGGCGGCGAACGCCGGCTGGCGCTCACCGACGCCGGCCGCGCCCACCTTCGCCGCTTGTCCGCGCCCGAGGCAGAGCAGGCGGAGCCCTTTCGCGCGCAGCACGCGTCCTATGCGCTGTGCCAACTCGAGAAGGGCGCTCGGCCGACGCTCGTCAATGAAGCCGAAAGCCCGCTCGCCTGGCTGGCGCGGCGGAAGGATCGCGAGGGCAAAAACTTTCTCGACGCCGCGCAGCTCGAAGCCGGCGAGCGCTTCCGCCGCGACATCGAGCAGGCGCAGCTGTTGCAGCGCGTGACCGCGAATTGGGAGGCCTCGATCAACGCCGCCCGCCGCGGCGCCGACGCGGGCGCCGTCTCCGAAGTCGCGATCGACGCGCGGCGGCGGCTCGCCCGCGCCTTCGACGCCGTGGGGCCGGAAATGGCCGGGCTGGTGACCGACGTCTGCGGCTATCTGAAGGGACTGGAGGTCGTCGAAAGCGAGAGGGGCTGGCCGCCGCGCTCGGCGAAAGTCGTGCTCAGAATCGCGCTCGATCGGCTGGCGCGCCACTACGGGCTTTCAGTCGAGGCGCGCGGCCGCGAGCGCGCCGATTCGCTGCTGCATTGGGGCGCGCAGGATTACCGGCCGAGGGTGTGAGGCCCGCGGCCCCCTCCCCCTCCCTGTCCCTCCCCCGCTTCGCGGGAGAGGGGACGCAAACAACAAGCGCCGCGCATGTTGATTGCAATACCGCAACGTTGCTGAAACGCCGCATCTGACTCCCTCTCCCGCGAAGCGGGGGAGGGTTGGGGTGGGGGCGCTACGCCGCCATCGCCTCTTTCGCTTCCCTCTTGATCCGCTCGACCATTGACCGAAGGCCGTTGGCGCGCTGCGGCGTCAGATGTTCGGCGAGGCCCAGCTCCTTGAAGAGCGGCTGCGCGTCCGTGTCGACGATCTCCTGCGCCGGCCGCGCCGAATAAAGCGCCAGCACCAGCGCGACGAGGCCGCGCACGATATGCGCGTCGCTGTCGCCGCGAAACGACAGCATCATGCGTCCGTCGGCGTCGCGCGCCCGGGTCGTTTCGAGCCACACCTGGCTGGCGCAGCCGCGCACCTTGTTGGCGTCCGTATAGGCCTCTTTCGGCAGCGGCTCGAGCGTGCGCCCGAGTTCGATGAGATAGCGGTAGCGGTCCTCCCACTCATCGAGCAGTTCGAAATTGCCCTTGATCTCGTCGATTTGCATTTACCCGCATCCTTCCGGGCGCATTCTAGCGCAACTTCGCGGTCGCGCCGCGCCCTTTCCTTGCCCAGAGCGACGCCTTACATTTCATCGCGATGATCGGCTGGCGCGCCGCGCCGTCGCCTGGAGCGATATTCCTTGGAGAAATATATGAGCGACTTTGTCCGCTGGCGCGCCGTCGCCGCCGCGATTTTCCTCGCCATCGGTCTTTCAGGCTGCGGCTACAACACCATTCCGACGCTCGAGGAAAACGCCAAGGCGAAATGGTCGGACGTGCAGTCGCAATATCAGCGCCGCGCCGATCTCATTCCAAACCTCGTCGAGACCGTGAAGGGCTACGCCAAGCAGGAGAAGGACGTGCTTACCTCCGTCGTCGAGGCGCGCGCCAAGGCGACGTCGGTCAAGATCGACGCGGGCTCGTTGACCGACCCTGAAAAGATGAAGCAGTTCCAGGAGGCGCAAAACCAGCTCACCGGCGCGCTCGGCCGCCTGATCGCGGTGAGCGAAGCTTACCCCGATCTGAAATCCAACCAGAACTTCCTCGCCCTGCAGTCGCAGCTCGAAGGCACCGAGAACCGGATCAATGTCGCGCGGCGCGACTACATCGAGGCGGTACGAGAATTCAACACCTCGTTGCGCACCTTCCCGACGCTTCTCTGGGCGAAGACCTTCTTCGCCGGAACGAAGCCGATGGCGGAATTCGCGGCCGCCGGCGCGGCGCAATCGCCGCCGGAAGTGAAGTTCTAGAGATGGACGCCGGCGCGCCGAGCGAAGATTTGAGCGCGCTTTCGACCGAGGCGCACGCAATGTGGGCGCATATGCGCCGGGAGGCCGAGGAGGCGCTGCGCCTCGATCCGTCGCTGACGCCGCTGATGCTCGGCGCGATCCTCAATCGCACATCGCTCGAAGAGGCGGTGGTCCACCGCATCGCCGCGCGACTCGGCGCCTTTGCGATGGACGCGGAGACGATCGCCGACGCCTTCCTGCAGGCGGTGCGCGAGGATGAGACGATCGCGGCCGCCTTCCGCGCCGATCTCGCCGCCTATGTCGAGCGCGATCCCGCCTGCGGGCGGATGATCGAGCCGCTGCTCTATTTCAAGGGCTTTCACGCCATCCAGGCGGCGCGGCTCGCGCATGCGCTGTGGCGCGCGCGGCGTCACGATTTCGCGTTCTACATCCAGAGCCGCGCCTCGGACGCGCTCGCGGCGGACATTCATCCCGCGGCGCGCTTCGGCAAAGGCCTGTTTCTGGACCACGGCACCGGCTTCGTGGTCGGCGAGACGGCGGTCGTCGATGACGACGTCTCGATCCTGCACAATGTGACGTTAGGGGGCACCGGCAAGGCGGCGGGCGACCGTCATCCGAAGGTGCGGCGCGGCGTGATGATCGGCGCCGGCGCCAAGATCCTTGGTAATATCGAGATCGGCGCCTGTTCGCGCATTGCGGCAGGCTCGGTCGTGCTGAAGTCGGTTCCGCCGAATTCGATCGTCGCCGGCGTTCCGGCGAAGGTGGTCGGCGTGGAAAGCCGCGCCGAGCCCGCCCGCGACATGGACCAGATCCTGCGCGGCCTCGCCTATGATTCCTTCGATTATGTGATCTGAGCCGGGCGCCCCGACGCCGAGCCAGGCGGCGATTGAGGCTTGCGCGGGCCCGCCATTCTCCTGCTATGTGTCCACCGGCGCCGCGCTCGCTTCACGGACGGGCGCCCGGCCGCGGCAGGGGGATCGATGCTCGAGATAGCGGTCCAGATGGACCCATTGGAACGCATTAATTTTGCTGGCGATTCCACCTTCGCGCTGATGCTGGAGGCGAAGCTCAGGGGCCATCGCCTGTGGTTTTACACGCCCGACCAATTGTCGCTCGAAGGCGACAGGCTGACCGCCCGCGCGCATCGCATCGACGTTTTCGACGATCCCTCCCGCTATTATGCGCTCGGCGAGGCGACCGATCTTGAACTCGGCGCGATGGACGTCGTGCTGCTGCGCCAGGATCCGCCCTTCGATCTCGCCTATATCACCTCGACGCATTTTCTGGAGCGGCTCGCGCCGCGGACTCTCGTCGTCAACGACCCCGCGCATGTGCGCAACGCGCCGGAAAAAATCTTCGTGATGGCGTTCGCCGACCTGATGCCGCCGACGCTGATCACGCGCGACCGCGCGGCGATCGAGCGCTTTCGCGCCAAGCATGACGCCATCGTCATGAAGCCGCTCTACGGTCATGGCGGCGCCGCGGTGTTCAAGGTCACGCGCCGCGATCCGAACTTCGGCTCGCTCTTCGACATGTTCGCGACGACCTTCCGCGAACCCTGGGTCGTGCAGCGCTTCCTGCCGGAGATCGTGAAGGGCGACAAGCGCATCCTGCTCATCGACGGCGAGGCGATGGGCGCGCTCAATCGCATTCCCGCCGATGACGACATTCGCTCGAATCTGGTGCGCGGCGGGGCGCCCGCGGCGTCCGAACTCGATGCGCGAGAGAAGGAGATCTGCGCGAGGCTCGGGCCGGAACTGAAGCGGCGCGGATTGATTTTTGTCGGCATCGACGTGATTGACGGCTGGCTGACCGAGATCAATGTAACTTCGCCAACCGGGCTGCGCGCGCTGAAGCGAGTCGGCGGGCCAAATCTCGCGCCGCCGCTCTTCGACGCCATCGAGGCGCGTCTGCGCGCCCTGCGCTCCCTGGGCCGATCGCCGGAATTTACGTCATGAACGAAGTGGCGTCGCTCAGCGTCTTCGCCGGCCTCGACCCCGAGAAGCAGTTTCATGGCTTGCGCCAGGCGCTCGCCCCTGCGGTCGAGGCGATCTGCAAAAAGGAGCGCGGCCACTCGCGGCGTACGGCGATCGTCGAACTGTTTCGCTCCGCGCTGGCGGAAGGACGCGAGATCGCTCGCGCGCGGCTCGAGGCGCGCGGCTCCGGCCTCGCCTGCGCCAGATTGCTTTCGGCGCTCGAAGACGAGCTGATCGGCGCCATCTACGACTATGTCGTGCGCTTTGTTTACGTCGTCGACAATCCGACCTTCGCCGAGCGTCTCTCCATCGTCGCCGTCGGCGGCTATGGGCGCGGCGCGCTCGCGCCGGGCTCCGACATCGATCTTCTGTTTCTCGTGCCCTACAAACAGACGCCGTGGGGCGAAAGCGTCATCGAGGCGATCCTTTATATTCTCTGGGATCTGCGTCAGAAGGTCGGCCATGCGACGCGCTCGGTCGCCGAATGCATGCGTCAGGCGCGCGCCGACATGACGATTCGAACGACGCTTCTGGAAGCGCGCTTCATTCTCGGTAACGCCGAACTGTTCAGCGAGTTTCGCGAAAGCTTCGACCGCGAAATCGCCCGGCTGGACACGCGCGAATTCGTCTCCGCCAAGCTCGCGGAACGCGACGCGCGGGTGATGCGCGCCGGCGCCTCGCGCTATCTCGTCGAACCGAACGTCAAGGAAGGCAAGGGCGGCCTGCGCGATCTTAATACGCTGTTCTGGATCGCCAAATATGTCTATCGGGTGCGCGAGGCGAAGGAGCTCGTCGCCGCTGGCCTGTTCACCGCGGCCGAACTCAGCCTCTTCGAACGCTGCGAAGAGTTTTTGTGGCGCGTGCGCTGCCATCTGCATTTCGCGACGGGGCGCGCCGAGGAACGGCTCGCCTTCGACGTGCAGCCGACGATCGCCAGGCGACTCGGCTATCACGACCGCAGCGGACTGTCGCCGGTCGAGCGGTTCATGAAGCATTATTTCCTCGTCGCGAAGGAAGTCGGCGATCTCACCGCGATCGTCTGCGCGGCGCTCGAAGAGAAGCAGGCGAAGCCGCGCGCGATCTTTGAGCGCTTTCTGCAGCCGTTCCGGCGCCGGCGCAGCCGCGCGCCGCAGGGTGATTTCATCGTCGATCACGATCGCATCAGCATCGTCGACGCCGACGTGTTCAAGCGCGATCCCGTCAATATCATCCGGCTGTTCTGGATGGCGGATCATCACGGCCTGCCGCTGCACCCGGACGCCTTGCGCGCGGTCACTCTCTCGCTGCGCCTGATCGACGCCAATCTGCGCGTGAACAAGGAAGCCAATCGGCTGTTTCTCGAAATCCTGCTCTCGCGCAACATGACCGAAATCACGCTGCGCCGGATGAACGAGACCGGCGTGCTCGGCCGCTTTATTCCGGAGTTCGGCAAAGTCGTCGCGATGATGCAGTTCAACATGTATCATCACTATACGGTCGACGAACATCTGCTGCGCGCGGTCGGCGGACTGTCCGATCTCGAAGCCGGACGCATGCCGGAGCATCAGCAGCTCGTCGACGAAATCCTGCCGACGATCGTCAACCGCAAGGTTCTTTATCTCGGCCTGTTTCTCCACGACATCGCCAAGGGCCGAAAGGAGGACCACTCGCTCGCCGGCATGGAGGTGGCGCGCAGCCTGTGTCCGCGCTTGGGATTCACGCCAGGAGAGACGGAGTCCGTCGCCTGGCTTGTCGAACATCATCTCACCATGTCGAGTTTCGCGCAGAGCCGCGATCTCTCCGACCGCGTCACCATCGAGAATTTCACCGCGATCGTTCAGACGATGGAGCGGCTGAAGATGCTGTTCGTGCTCACCGTCTGCGACATCAACGCGGTCGGGCCCGGCGTGCTCGACGCCTGGAAGGCGCAGCTGCTCCGCGTGCTGTACTGGGAGACCGAGGTCGTGCTCGGCGGCGGCCATTCGGCGGTCGATCGCAAGAGCCGAGTCGCCGCTGCCAAAGCGGAACTGCGCGCGGCGCTGCCCGAGTGGAGCGACGAGGAGTTCGACGCCTACGCGAAGCGCCACTATCCGGCCTACTGGCTCAAGGTCGACGTCGCGCGCAAGCGCGGTCACGCGGAGCTGCTTCGCAAGATGACCGGCGCCTCGGCGCCGCTGGCGACATCGGTCGAACTCGACAGGACGCGGGGCGCCGTGGAGCTGACCGTCGTTGCGCCGGACAACCCGCGCCTATTGTCGATCATCGCCGGCGGCTGCGCGGCGGGCGGCGCCAACATCGTCGATGCGCATATCTTCACCACCGCGGACGGTCTCGCGCTCGACACGATCTTTTTCTCGCGCGCTTTCGACTATGATGAAGATGAATTGCGCCGCGCCCGACGCATCGCCGATCTCATCGCGAGGGCGCTGCGCGGCGAGGTCGTCGTGTCGGAAGAGCTGAAGGCGCGCGCCAAAGCCGTTCTGCCGACCGACGCCTTCTCGGTCGCGCCCGAGGTCGTCGTCGATAACAGCCTCTCCAACGTCTATACGGTCATCGAGGTGTCGGGACTTGACAGAGAAGGTCTGCTCTTCGAACTCACCAATGCGATTTCCCGGCTCAATCTCAACATCGCCTCCGCCCATATCGTGACCTTCGGCGAACGCGCGGTCGACGCTTTCTATGTGACGGATCTGACGGGAACGAAGATCGCCTCGCCGCAGCGGCAGGCGGCGATCAAGCGCCAGCTCCTCGATGTGTTTCGCGGCCCGGGCGTGCGAGGAGCCAGAACGCCCACGGTCGCCGCGACTTGATTTTGACGTTTGGCGCGCAGATATCCAGACCTTTACGAATGACGATGGTGACAGCATGAGTGATCCAAGGAACGCGGACAAAAAGGCCGACGCGACGGAGAATCGAGGCGTTGCGGAGCCTTCGTCCTTATCGCAGCCGTCGGCTGAATCCGATATTGCGCAGCCGGAGCCGTTCACCGAGCTGGAAAATCTTTATGCCGAGAATGCAGGCTTAAAGGACAAGCTGCTTCGGGCGCTCGCCGAAGTCGAGAATGTGCGACGGCGCGCCGAGCGCGAAGTCGCCGACGCGAAGGCTTACGGCGTCGCCAATTTTGCGCGCGAAATGCTGTCGTTCGCCGATAATCTGCGTCGCGCGGTCGAGAACGTGCCCGAAGGCTCGCGCGGGGATCCGGCGGTCGCGTCGCTCCTCCAAGGCGTCGAGGTGATGGAGCGCGATTTTCTCGCCCGGCTGACGCGTTTCGGCGTGAAGAAGATCGAAGCCCAGGGCGCGCGCTTCGATCCCAATCAACACGAAGCGCTGTTTGAGATCCCCGACGAGACGCAGCCGGCGGGCACGGTCGCTCAGGTCGTCGAGCAAGGCTACATGATCGGCGAACGCGTGCTGCGCCCCGCAAAGGTCGGCGTGACGCGCGGCGGATCGAAGCCGTCCTGATCAGCGGCCGGGGACGCGCATGGACGATCGAGCGGCAGCGACAACGATTCAGGAAGCCGGCGTTGTCGCGGCGGCCGTCTATCAGGACGGCCGAAAGATCGCCGACATCGAGGTCGATGAGGCGGGAGAGTGGGCGAAGCGTGAAGGCTATGTCGTCTGGATCGGACTCCACGAACCGTCAAAGGATCTGCTGGAGCGCGTCGGCCGCCAGTTCTCACTGCATCACCTCGCGATCGAAGACGCGTTCAAGGCGCATCAGTTCCCAAAGCTTGAAGAATATGAGGACAGCGTCTTCATCGTCGCGCGCACGGCGCAGATGGTCGAGGGCCGCATCGCCTTCGGCGAGACGCATCTTTTCGTCGGCGTCGGCTTTGTCGTGAGCGTGCGGCACGGCGCGTCCAGCTCTTATGCACATGTGCGCGAACGCTGCGAAGCCCGCGCGGAGCGCCTCTCCGAAGGCGAAGACTTCATCGTCTACGCAATTCTCGATTTCATCGTCGACAATTACTTTCCGGTCCTCGACGCGATCAGCGATGAGGTCGAGGACATCGAGGATCATGTTCTCGCAACGACAATGGGCAAGCCGGAAATCGAGCAGCTCTACAGTCTGCGGCGCGACCTCCTGCATTTGCGCAACGCCGCGACGCCGCTTGCCGACGTCTGCCGCCGTCTGGAGCGCAGCGACGTCGTCGCCATCGATCGCCAGATGCGGCCGCATTTCCGCGACGTTCGTGATCATTTGCGCCGCGTCCAGGAGCGCATCGACACGATGCGGGAAACGCTCGCGTTCGCCTTCGAATCGAGCCTCATGAACGCGCAAATGCAGCAAACTGATATTTCACGCCGGCTCGCCGCCTGGGCGGCGATTCTCGCCGTGCCCACGGCCGTCGCCGGAATCTACGGCATGAACTTCGAGCACATGCCAGAACTCAAATGGGAATACGGCTATTACGTCGTCATCGGCGTGACGGCGACGATCTGCGGCTATCTCTATTACCGGCTCCGCCGCGCCGGCTGGCTGTAGCGCGCGACTGGCGTCCTGCCGGGTCAAACAAATTGGCATGGGGCTAGTCGTCGCGTTTCACGTGCTGCTGCAGCGTCCCCCAGCCGAGCGACTCGTTCTTTATCGAAGTCCAATATGCGTAGTGGGCTGCGAGAATCATGAAGCACAGCACGAGGGCCGAACCTGCTTCCGTTGCGTTGATCTGAACCGTCTGAGAAATCGACTTGAAGAAAGGTGGGAGCGCGGCGACCGCATTTATTACACCGGCAATAAAGATCAGTTCGAGCGGCCGAACGTAGAAATGGCCGAGTTCGCCAGTGATGTCGCTATTCAGTTCATAGAGCGCATGGCGCGTTGGCGGGACGCAGGGGTATTCCCTTTCGATGCGATGACCCAGTGCGAATACGGTATGGAGAAGTTGCTGATAGACCTTCTGATCGAGCCGCCAGAGCGCCGACACGCCGAACGCGACGACGAAGATGACCGCCTGCCGCGCGACCGCCGCAGCGGAATGGTCCCAGCCATCCTTGGCGAATTCCGCGTTGACAAGGAAGCCGCAGGCGCCCACGCCCGCGAGGAGCCAGGCGGAAGCGATGGTCCGCAGCTGGCCTTGCGCCTTGTCGTAGTCGCTTTCGAAGGCGCGCAGCGCATTATACGCGATGAGGATTTGCGCGGTCCGCGGCTCGGCGGGATCGGCCAGTTTGCTGAGATCGAAGTCCGTTATCTTCTTTGTCGCTTTATTCGTCATCGCAATGAGGCTCCGCTGCCGCTATAATATTTCGAACGAATCCATGGGGGCGCGCCGATGGCGGCCGTTTATCTGGCGGGGCCCGACGTTTTCCTCGCCGATGCGATCGACGTCGGGCGCGTGAAGAAAGCGCATTGCAGCGATCACGGACTGGTCGGCGTGTTTCCCCTCGACGCGGAACTCGCGCTTACGCGTCAGGATGGCATATCGGAACGCATATTCAACGCGAATGTCACGCTGATGCGCCAGTGCGCGGCGGTGGTCGCGAACATCACGCCTTTCCGTGGCCTGAGCGTCGATCCCGGCACGGCCTTCGAAGTCGGTTTCGCTTTCGCGTTGGGAAAGCCGGTTTTCGCTTACACCAATGTGGCGACGAATTACCGTGATCGCGTCGTCGAAGCATTTGGCGCAGGCGCCCCGGCGGAGGGACGCGAATTCGCCGGCGACGGCATGAGCGTCGAGAATTTCGGCCTCGTGGACAATCTCATGATCGCGGAAGCGGTGCGCTCGCAGGGCTGGGAGATCGTCGTGCGGGACGTGAGCCCGGAGCGCAGCTTCACGGATCTTGAGGGCTTCGACCGCTGCTTGCGGCAGGCCGCGGCTTTCTTTCGCTCAGGGCGAAACGGCGCTGCAGCGGCATAGGCCGCCCCTCGCCACGCCTCTGAGGCCCACCGCCTTACGAAAGTTTCATCCCGCCGCCATTGGACGGCAAAGCGACGATCTCCATGTTTCATCTCGCAGCGACGTTACGCTTCTCCTCCGCGGGGCGTCGCTCAGAGATGGAGATTTTCGAGAAATGCCTATCGCAATCAATCTTCGCGACCGCGCCGCCGCCGCGCCCCGCCGGGCCTCCCGCCTGACGCTGATGGGCGCCGCCGCGGCGTTCGCGCTTGGCGCGGCGATCGCGCCTGCGCCGCTGACGCCGGCTTTCGCCGAAGCGCCGCTTTCAGGGTCGGTCGTCGCCGGTCCTGCGTCTTTCGCCGACGTCGTCGAGCGGGTTAAGCCCGCCGTCGTCGCCATCAAGGTCAAGGCTGTCGACGACTCCCAGGGCGGCATCTTCGAGGTGCCTGAGATGTCGCCGGACGACCCGATGTACCGCTTCTTCAAGCGCTTCGGAGAGCCGGGCGCCGGTCGTCCGCAGAAGCACATGACGATGTCGCAGGGCTCCGGGTTCATCATCAGCCCCGACGGCTATGTCGTCACCAACAATCACGTGGTCGACCATGCGAATGAGGTCGAGGTCGCGCTCGACGATGGCAGAACGCTTCCGGCCAAGGTCGTCGGAACGGACAAGCGCACCGACCTGGCGCTGCTCAAGATCAGCGACGGCCAGAAGTTGCCCTATGTCGACTGGGGCTCGGCGGCGCCGCGCGTCGGCGACTGGGTGATCGCGGTTGGCAATCCCTTCGGCCTGGGCGGCTCGGTGACGGCCGGCATTATCTCCGCGAGGGGACGCGACATCGGCGCGGGGCCTTACGATGACTTTCTTCAGATCGACGCGCCCGTTAACCGGGGCAATTCCGGCGGTCCCGCGTTCGACTCTCACGGCAATGTGATCGGCGTGAATACGGCGATCTACTCGCCGTCCGGCGGCTCGGTCGGCATCGGCTTCGCCATTCCCACGGAAGTCGCGAAGGACGTCGTCGCGGCGCTCAAGGAGAAGGGCACGGTGTCGCGCGGCTGGATCGGCGTGAAGATCCAGAACGTGACGCAGGAAATCGCCGACAGCATGGGCTTGAAGTCCACCAAGGGCGCGCTGATTGCGCAGCCCCAGCGTGGCGCTCCGGCCGAAGACGCCGGCCTCAAGTCTGGCGACGTCATTACCGCGGTCAATGGCGACAAGATTGAAACCTCGCGCGATCTCGCGCGCCGCATCGCCGCGCTCGGCCCCGGCAAGACGGTGGACATCACCTATCTGCGCTCGGGCGCCGAAAGGACGGTGAAGCTCAAACTCGGCGCCTTGCCCGACGAACGCGAGGCGCGCGCCGACGACGAAGACTTCTCGGAGCGCGGTCCTGAATTATCCGGCCTCGGGCTCGACTTGGCGCCGGCGGCCGATGTTCGCGGCGCGGGCCGGGAAGGGCTCTTCGTCGCGGACCTCGATCCGTCCGGCGTCGCCGCTCAAAAGGGATTGCGCAGAGGCGACGTGATCGTCGAGGCCGGCGGGCAGCCGGTCAATTCTCGCGGGCAGCTCGCCAGCGCGTTCGAGACCGCCCGCAAGGAAGGTCGGCGTTCGGTGCTGCTTCGAGTGAAGTCTGCGGACGGCGCGAAATTCATCGCCGTCCCGGTGAAGGGCGCCGGCTAAGCCGGCTCAAGGAACTTCTTGCGTCGAGGCCGACACACTGCACCCGCCCGCAGCCGGTCTCCGCAATGAAGAGCGTCGGGCAGAGCCAGTCCCCTCCTGGCTCCCGATCGCGGGCAGGCTGGCGCGTCATGCGCCGGCCTGCCGTTTTTTTGCAATCTCGGCTATACTGAAACATGCGCATCCTCATCATTGAAGACGACAGCGAAGCGAGCGAATACCTCGTCAAGGCTTTCCGGGAGCAGGGCCACGTCGCCGAACACGCCCCCGACGGGCTGGCCGGCTATGGGCGCGCCAGCGAAGGCGAGTATGACGTGCTGATCGTCGACAGGATGCTGCCCAAGATGGACGGGCTCTCGCTGATCTCCGGCTTGCGCGAACAGGGCGTCCAAACGCCCGCGCTCATTCTCTCCGCGCTCGGCCAGGTCGACGACCGCGTGAAGGGCCTACGCGCCGGCGGCGACGACTATCTGCCGAAGCCCTATGCCTTCTCGGAACTGCTCGCGCGCGTCGAAGCGCTGGCCCGCCGTCGCGTTGGCCCGAAGGGCGAAGAAACGCAATATCGGGTCGGCGATCTGGAGCTCGATCGCCTGTCGCACAAGGTGACGGTCGCCGGGCAGGAGGTCGCGCTGCAGCCGCGCGAGTTCCGGCTGCTGGAATATCTCATGAAGCATGCGGGCCAGGTGGTGACCCGCACCATGCTGCTCGAAAACGTCTGGGATTATCACTTCGATCCGCAGACCAATGTCATCGACGTGCACATTTCCCGCCTGCGCTCCAAGATCGACAAAGGCCGCGAGAACCCGCTTCTGCACACGATCCGCGGGGCAGGGTATATGATCCGTGACGGCGCTCGGTAAGCTTTTTCGAACGACGGCGTTCAAACTGTCGATCGCCTATCTCGTGCTGTTTTCGATCGGCGCGGGGCTCGTGCTCGCGCGCGTTGGCGCGCGCGTCAAGGAAGTGCTCGACGAGCAGATCGAACAGACCGTCGACGCCGAAATCCGAGCGCTCTCCGAACAATATTCACAGGGCGGCTTGCGTCAGCTGGCAAACGCCGTGGAGCGGCGCGTGCGCGCGCCCGGCAGTTCGCTCTATCTGCTCTCAAGTCATTCCGGAGAAGTCATCGTCGGCAATATCGAGCAGCCGATTTTTACGCCCTCCGGCGGCACCGAACTCGTCGAGACGACCTATGAGCGGCGCGGCGAACCGGGAATAAGACATCCGGCCTTGCTTCGGCTGTTCCTCCTTCCCGGCGGCTTTCGCCTGCTCATCGGCCACGATATCGAAGACCACGAGGTGCTTCGCGGCATTCTGCGCCGGGCGCTTGGCGTTTCGCTGTTCTGGCTCGCGCTCGTTGGCGCGCTCGGCGGACTGTTCGTCTCGCACCGCATGCTTGAACGCGTCGACGTGATGTCGGCGTCGGCGCGGCGCATCATGGCGGGCGACATGAATGAGCGCCTGGCGGTCTCCGGCGCCGGCGACGAACTCGACAGGCTGGCGGAAAATTTCAACGCCATGCTCGAGCGCATCAGCGAGCTGATGGTCGGCTTGTGCGAAGTTTCCGACAATATCGCGCATGATCTGAAGACGCCGCTGACCCGCCTGCGCAACCGCGCCGAGGCGGCTTTGCGTGCGGGCTCCAGCAACGGCGAGCATCGCGAGGCGCTCGCCGCGGTGATTGAAGAGTCCGACAGTCTCATCAGAGTATTCAACGCCCTGTTGATGATCGCGCGCGCCGAGGCGGGCTATTCGAGCGACAACATGGCCGTCTTTGACGCCGACGCCGTCGTTCGCGACATCGCCGAAATGTATGAGCCCGTCGCGGAAGAGCAGGGCGTGCGTCTCGACGTCGCGGCGCAGGAGGGGCTCGCGATCACCGGTAGCCGCGAATTGCTCGGCCAGGCGCTAGTCAATCTCGTCGACAACGCGCTGAAATATGGCGGCGGCGGCGACGAACCGCGTATCGCCATCGAGGCGGGGCGCGTCGGCGACCGGGTGGAAATTGTCGTCTCTGATCGGGGACCCGGCATTGCGCCGGCGGATCGCGAGCGAGTGGTCGGACGTTTCGTCCGGCTTGAGAATTCGCGTTCGCGGCCGGGTTCAGGTCTTGGGCTGTCGCTGGCGGCGGCGGTCGCGCGAATGCATCACGGCGCGTTGCGGATAGAGGATAATGCGCCGGGATTGCGCGTCGTGCTGTCGCTGCCGGCGATGCGGACGACCGTCGGCCCGCCCGCGCGAATGGAGCGCGCGTAAGACGCCGCTCGTGAGGGCGCGCCGGATTGCTCGATGAGACGCGGCTTCAGCGGGGTCACTGTCGCCGAGGCGGCCGGCAGACGCATCATCACGACGGTGCCCTCTCCAAGACGGGAGCGGAAACGTAGCGCGCCGCCATGCAATTCGATGAGCGCGCGGGCGATGGCGAGGCCGAGCCCCGATCCGCGCATGCCGTTTTCCATCAGGTCGGCGCATTGCTCGAACGGCTTGCCGAGCTTTGAAATGGCGCGGGGGTCAATGCCGCGTCCGGAGTCCTCGATATAGACGTCGATCGCGCCGCCGTGCGACCGCGCGCGCACCCGCACGACACGTCCGCTGTCGCTGAATTTGACGGCGTTGGAGAGAAAAATGCTCAGCGTCTTGACGATCGCCGCCTCGTCGCCGACGCAACGCAGGTTCTCGCCGGCGTCGGCGACGAGTTCGATGTTCTTGATCTCGGCGCGCGCGCGAAAGGCGCAGATGGCCTTGCGCAGCGCTTCCGCGACATTGAACTCGCGTTCAGCGAGACGGACGAGGCCGGCTTCGAGACGCGACATGTCAAGAATGTCGGACAGCACTTCGTTGAGGTAATTGCCGCCCTGACGAATGCCGCTGCAATATTCGAGATATTTCGGCGAACCGAGAGCGCCGAAGGGCTCCGCCTCCATCATCTCCGAAAATCCGATGATGGCGTTGAGCGGCGTGCGCAGTTCGTGGCTCATATTGGCCAGGAACTCCGATTTCGCCACGTAAGCGGCTTCCGCTTCCGCCTTCTGGTGATGATATTGTTCGGCGAGAGTCGCGAGCTGCTGCGCCTGCATCTCCAGAGTCTGTCGCGAGCGGGTAAGATCGGCGACGCTCGCCGTCAGGCGGCGCTCCGATTCGCGAAGCTTCTCTTCATTGCGCTTGAGCGCGGTGATGTCGGCGCCAACCGACACATAGCCGCCGTCCTTGGTGCGGCGCTCGTTGATCTGCAGCCAGCGACCGTCGACAAGCTGCGCCTCATACGTGCGCGCGTCTGGGGAGGGACCGTCCGGGGATGCGACTTCGGTGCGGATCAGCGGCGCGGTGGCGCAGCTCATGATTTGTCGATAGCTCGCGCCGGCGGTTGCGGCGTCCGCCGACAGCCCATGCAGCGCGAGAAATTTCGAATTGCAGGTCACGAGTCGATTCTTGGAGTCCCACAGCACGAAGGCCTCGGAAATCGCGTCGATCGCATCGCGCAGGCGCAGATTGGCCATCCTGGTTTGCTCGGCCAGCGCGCGCTGCTCCGAAACGTCGATGGCGATCCCGATGAGATGCCTGCCGGCTTCGCGGCCGTCTTCGACGATCTGCGCCCGCGCGCGCAGCCAGATCCATTCGCCGGCGGCGTTCTTGAGCCGAAACTCGTGATCGACGCTGCTCGTCCGCGTGGTGGCGACGATATCGGCCATCGTCTGGAAATCGCCGTCGTCGGGATGCAGCAGCTCGCTCAATTCGGCATAGGAGAGAGAACGGCGTTCGGCCGGCAGCCCCAGCATTTCATACATGGAGTCCGACCAATAAATCCGGCCGCGCGTAATGTCCCACTCCCAGAGTCCGCACCTGCCGCGAGACAGCGCCGCTTCGAGACGTCGACGGATCAGCGTGTTGGCGCGTTCGAGCTCCTCCCGGCGCCGGGTCTGATGGATGTAGGCGGCGACGATGAGAAGCAGCAGCAGCGTGGCGCCGGCGAAAATCAGCGCATATCGCGCGGCGATGACGCGCCACTCGCCCAGCACATTGTCGACCGGATAGATCATCGCCACTTGGCCAAATGGCGTCGGCAGCTTCCTGACGCTGACGAGCGCGGGGACGCCTTCGGGCAGTATGACGCGCATCACGCCTGAATTATCAGCGAAGTCGACGAGCGCCTGTTCGGCGCCGAGCGCCTGCGACAGCGTGAGGTCTCTTGTGGGAATTGGCGGAAACGCCGCGGCGACGCGGCCATGCTCGTCCGTCACCAGAATGCGCCGTCCGCGCGCCAGCGCCCCCTGCGGCAGCAGCTGATCGAGCGGCGCGCCAAACGGCTGCTTTTGCGCGCCGGTCTTTATCTTGTCGCGCAGATCGAGCGACACGGCGCGCGCGAAAAGCTCGAGATCGTCGACGGCCTGCTCGACCAGCCGGTCCTGCATCGCGGCGGTCAGAGACACAACGAAGGCGGCGAGAGAGACGAGGCAGACCGCGCAGACGGCGAAAGCCAGCGGACGCAGCCAGGCGAGCTCCTTCGATCCCTTCGCGTCATCCTCATCGAACCGATACGCTCCCCACACCGTATGGGCGTGAGTCTTCACGCGGGCAGCGGGAGCGCGCGCCATCTTGAGCCTCCGAGATGATTGTGATGCGAACGCGGCTTGACGCCCGAATCACCTTCATTCGAATCTCTCGAGGCGCGATTGTCCAGACCTTAACGCGACGTTAACGACTCTTTTTTGGGCGCCCTCAGCCGAGCGCCCGCGTCGCGATATCGCGCAGGTCCGCGGAGAGGTTGTCCTGCGCGACGATATGCTTGAGCCGGACTTCGATGAGGTCACGGCGTCGCGGCTCCATCGTGCGCCAGGATCGCAGCGCCGAGAGAAGCCGCGCCGACACCTGGGGATTCTTCGGATCGAGCTCGAGAACGACGCTCGTCAATAAGTCGTATCCTGATCCGTCGAGCGCATGAAAGCGCGTGAGATTGCCGTTCGCGAAAGCGCCGATCAGGGCGCGCACGCGATTGGGATTGGTCATCGAGAATTCCCGATGCGTCATCAGACCCAACACGCGCTGCGTCGTCGCTGCTTCCGGAATCATCGCCTGCAGCGAGAACCATTTGTCGATGACGAGCGCGTCTCCGGCATATTGCGCATAGAAGCGAGAGAAGGCCTCCTCGCGCGCATGACCGCCGAGGAGCGCCAGCGTCGCGAGCGCGGCGAGCTTGTCGGTCATATTGCCCGCGGTCTCGAACTGCGTCATCGCGAGCGCGCGCCCTTTCTCGGGATCGCCGCCGGCCAGGAGATCGAGCGCCACATTGCGCAGCGCGCGCCGGCCCGCGCTCGCAGCATCAGGGGAATAGGGAGCGGCTACCGAAAGGGTCGCGTAGGTCGCGCTAAGCTCTGCGCCGAGCGACCTGCCGAGTTCTGCACGTAACGCCATGCGGGCTTCAAACAGAACGTCAGGATCGACATCGGCGCCCTTTTCGCGCGCGAGGTCTATGTCGGACGGCAGCGACAGCGCCTGCGCGACAAACGCCGGATCGTCCTCGGCGCCGGCCAACAGCAGGCGCAGCGCTTCGCTCAGTCCCCTGGCGTCCAGAGCGCCCGTTTCAAGCCGCCCGAAAATCGCGCGCAGGGCGAGGTTCTGCGAGGCCTGCCAGCGATTGAACGGATCGTCGTCGTAGGCGAGCAGGCGCTCGAGGTCCTCGCTCGACGGCGTGGGATCGAGGCGCACAGGCGCGGAAAACCCGCGCAGCAGCGAGACGACGGGCCGTGCGTGAATCTCGCGGAAGCGGATGACGCGCTCAGCCGAGTCAAGTTCGATCAAACCGCGCGCGAGTTCTGTCGACGCAGCGTCTTCGCTCACGAGATCGAGCTTCTGTCCGTTCTCGCCAAAAAGCGCGAGCGCCAGGGGAATGACGACCGGCTTCTTGTCGCTCTGACCCGGCGTCGGCGCCGTCTCCTGACGTAACTTCAGAGTGAATGTCTTCGCGATCGGATCATAGTCGCTCGAGGTCGTCACGATGGGCGTTCCCGCCTGACTGTACCAAAGCGCGAAATGCGTCAGATCGCGGCGCGACGCTTCAGCGAAACAGGAGAGGAAATCTTCAACCGTCGCGGCCGTTCCGTCGAAACGTTCGAAATAGAGATCCATGCCGTAGCGGAAAGCTTCCTCGCCGATCAGCGTGCGCAGCATGCGGATGATTTCAGCGCCCTTCTCGTAAACCGTCGGCGTGTAGAAGTTGTTGATCTCATGATAGACCTGCGGACGCACCGGATGCGCGAGCGGACCCCCGTCTTCCGGGAATTGCGCGAGCCGCAGTCCGCGCACGTCGCCGATGCGCTCAACCGCGCGCGAGCGCATGTCGGCCGAAAATTCCTGATCGCGGAAAACCGTCAGTCCTTCCTTCAGGCAAAGCTGAAACCAGTCGCGGCAGGTGATGCGATTGCCTGTCCAATTGTGGAAATATTCATGCGCGATGACGCCCTCGATGCCGGCGTAATCGCCATCGGTCGCGGTCTCCGGCGAGGCGAGCACATATTTGTCGTTGAAGATGTTGAGGCCCTTGTTCTCCATCGCCCCCATGTTGAAATCGGACACGGCGACGATGTTGAACACGTCGAGATCATATTCGCGCCCGAATTTTTCTTCGTCCCAACGCATGGAGCGCTTCAGAGCGTCCATCGCGTAACCCGCGCGCGCTTCCTTCCCGTGTTCGACGTAGATGGCGAGATCGATGGCGCGCCCCGTCATCGTCGTGAATTTGTCGCGCACGACGCCCAGATCCCCCCCGACAAGCGCAAAGAGATAGGAGGGCTTCGGGAAAGGATCGCGCCACACGGCGTAGTGGCGGTTTGAACCGGCGATGTCGCCATGCTCGACCGGATTGCCGTTCGACAGCAGGATTGGCGCCTCGCTCTTCTCGGCTTCGATGCGCGTCGTATAGACGCTCAAAACGTCAGGCCGATCGAGAAAATAGGTGATGCGGCGAAACCCTTCCGCCTCGCATTGCGTGCAGTAGGCCGAGCCGGAGCGATAGAGGCCGGAAAGCTGCGTGTTGCCGCTCGGATTGAGTTCGGTGTCGATTTCCAGCGTGAAAGGCGCGTCGGGAACTGCGGCGAGAGTGAGGCGGTCCGGCGTCGCTTCATATTCGCCGGGGCTGAGCGCCTTTCCGTCGAGCTTGACGCCGAGCAGGATCAAATCGTCGCCGTCGAGCACGAGCGGCGCATCAGGCGTTCCGGCCGGATTGCGGCGCAGCGTCAGCCGCGCGCAGACGCGGGTCGCGGTCGGATGCAGAATGAAGTCGAGTTCGACCGAATCGATCGCGAAATCGGCAGGACGGTAGTCGGCGAGCCGGATGGCGGCGGTCGAAGGATGACGCATTTCGTCCTCAGGGCTAGGGCCACGGTTTCTGCGGGATTATAGAACGCGCGCGCTCGTTTGCGACGGCCGGAGGCCTCAAATACCGGGCGGCGCTGTCTGTTTTTTCTGGAAAATCTCCGGCGATTGGCCGAATTGGCTTGAGCCTGTCGCCCCATAAGGGCAAAATCAGCGCCGTCGCGGCGCCAAGAACATGGCGGCCGCCGCCGCACGCGCCAATCCAGCGCGCGCCGCTTCGCCCTTGGGACGATCCCGCTGGTTCGACAGCGGAAGCAGGCGCCGGCCTGTAAAGCGAAGGTTTATGATCAAGCACATGCGGCGGGCGCTCGCTCCTTTCATTGGCCTTTTCGCGATCGGCGGCTTTCTGACTCTCAGCGCCCAGGGCGCGCCAAACGCGCCAGTCGAGACGCGCAAGCCAGCCGAGACCCAAAAGCCCGCCGAGACGCAGAAGCCGGCTGAAACGCCGAGTTTGCAGCCGATCCTGGTCAAGATCAGCGAAGATCAGATGCGCGTCGCCGGCGTTGAGACTCAGCCGATCGAGCAGGAGTCGGGCATGGGCGAGCTCGTGGTGCCGGGAGTCGTCGCCGTGCCGCCGCAGCAGCTGCGCATCGTGGCCGCGCCCGCCGCCGGTCTCGTCGAGACCTTGCTCGTCGCGATCGACGAGGACGTCACGCAAGGCGCGGCGATTGCGACACTTAAGTCTTCTGAACTCGTGGAGGCGCAGCGCGCCTTTCTGCACGCCGTCTCGGACGCCAGCCTCGCGACCGAGAAGCTGCGGCGCGACGAGCAATTGTTCAAGGAGCATATCATCGCCGAGCGGCGGTTGATCGTCACGCGCGCCGAGGCGACGCAGGCGCGCTCGGCTCTGGAGGAACGCAAGCAAATTCTCTCTCTCGCCGGCATGACGGATCAGGAGATCGAGACGCTTCAGCGCGATCGCAAGCTCGCAAGCTCGCTTGTCGTGCGCGCGCCGATCGCCGGGACCATCCTGCAGCGCCACGGCACGACCGGCGAGCGCGTGCAGGCGTCGGCGCCGCTCTTCACGATCGCCCGGCTCGACCCCATCTGGGTCAATCTGCAGGTGCCGCTTGGCCGCGCCGCCGGCCTCGACAATGTAGACCGGGTGCATCTGCCTTCGGCGGGAGTGGACGGCAGGCTCATTCGCATCGGCCGCACCGTCGACGCGGCGACCCAATCGGTGACCGCCGTGGCCGAGTTCCGTCCCGGACGCAGCGCCCTGCGCCCCGGCCAGGCGGTGCAGGCGATCATCCGCATGTCAGGCGGAGGTTCGGCGCAGTGGCGCGTTTCCGCCGACGCGCTCGTCAACTTCAAGAACCACAATTGGGTGTTCGTACGCACGCCGGAAGGTTTTGTCGCAACCCCTGTAACGCTACTTTCCGAAACGCCGCAATACGCCTCGGTGCAGGGCGCGCTCAAGAAAAGCGACCGCGTGGCCACGCGCGGCCTGCTGACCTTGCTGGCGGAACTGGCCGAGGCTGAAAGGTGACGAAAAGCAATGCTTGAAAGACTGATCCGCGTCGCCCTCCAGCAGCGGCTGCTCGTCTTTCTCGGCGCGCTCGGCCTCGCCGCCTGGGGCGCCGTCAGCTATTTCAAGCTGCCAATCGACGCCTTTCCAGACGTTGCGCCGGTGCAGGTGCTGGTCGCGATGCGCGCGCCGGGCCTCACGCCCGAGGAATTGGAGGCGCGCGTCACCGTGCCGATCGAACTTGCGGCGAAAGGCATTCCCAACCTCGTTCGGATGCGCTCGACCACGCGCTATTCCGTGACGCTGATCACCTTCGAATTTTCAGAAGGCACCGACATCTATTGGGCGCGGGCCCAGGTGAACGAGCGCTTGTCGCAAGCGCAGAGTCAGTTGCCGGAAGGCGTCTCCGGCGGCCTCGCGCCGATCGTCACGCCGCTCGGCGAGATGCTGATGTTCACCATCGTCGGCGGCGATCTCACGCCGACCGAACAACGCACGCTGATCGACTGGACGATTCGCCCGGCGATCCGCGGCCTTCCCGGAGTCGCCGACCTCAACGTGCTTGGCGGTTTCGTGCGCACGTTTGAAGTCGCGCCGTCGCCCTCCGCGATGGCGTCCCGCGGCGTCACCGTGGAAATGCTGCAGTCGGCGCTGTCCAACAACAACAAGAACGACGGCGCCGGGCGCGTGCGCGACGGCGAGGAAGCTCTGCTGGTGCGCGCCGAGGGGCGTCTGAAGTCCCTGGAGGAAATACGCTCCGTCGTCATCGCCGCGCGGGGCACTGGCATCGTGCGCGTCGGCGACGTCGCCGAGGTGCGCAATGGCGCGCTTCCGCGCAACGGCGTCGTCGTGCGCAACGGCGAGGGAGAGGCGGTGTGGGGACTGGTTCTCGGCCTCCGCGGCGCCGATGCGCGGCAGGTCGTCAATGGCGTGAAGGAGCGGCTTGCTGAAATCGAGCCGATGCTGCCGAACGGCGCCAAGATTGAGATCTTCTATGATCGCAGCGAACTGATCGGCAAAGCCGTGTGGACCGTGCAGAAGGTGCTGATCGAGGCGATCGTCCTCGTCGTCATCCTTCTGATGCTGTTTCTGGGCAATCTGCGCGCGGCGATCGTCGTGTCGCTCATTCTGCCGCTCGCCGCGCTTTCGACATTCGGCATCATGCGCTGGTGGGGTCTTTCGGCCAACATCATGTCGCTCGGCGGTCTCGCGATCGCCATCGGGCTCTTGGTCGATTGCGCCGTCGTCGTCGTCGAGAACGTCGAACACCGCATGGCGCATGCGCATGACGTCAGTCTCTCCGATCGCATCTTCATGACGCTTGAAGCGACCCGTGAAGTCGCCGTCCCGCTGACGTCTGGCGTCGTCATCATTGTCACGGTGTTCCTGCCGTTGCTCTCTCTCGAGGGGCTCGAGGGCCGACTGTTCGCGCCTGTGGCGCTGACCATCGCCTTCGCGCTCGGATCGGCGCTTGTGCTGTCGCTCACCGTCGTTCCGGCGCTAAGCGCGACGTTGCTCAAGCCCGGTCATTCCGACGAACCCTGGCTCGTGCGCAAGATCGCAGCGATCTATGAGCCTCTGCTCAAGCGTTCGCTCGACCGGCCGCTGATCGTCGGCGGCGCCGCCGTGCTCGGCCTCGTCATCGCCTTTACGGCTTATGCGCGCATCGGCCAGACCTTCATGCCGGTGATGAATGAGGGCACGCCGGTCATCACGATTCGCAAGCATCCCTCGATCAGCGTCAATGTGGCTGCGGAAACCGACATGCGCATTCAGCGCGCGATCATGGAGCGCGTGCCGGAGGTCAAGGGCATGATGGCGCGCGCCGGCGCTGACGAACTCGGCATCGATCCCGTCGGCCTCAATGAGACGGATAACTTCCTGCTGCTGGCGCCGCAAAGCGAATGGCGCAATAAGGACGTCGATTGGCTCATGGGCGAGATCCGCGCCGTGCTCGACAGCATGCCGGGGATCTCCTACGCCTTTTCGCAGCCGATCGACATGCGCGTGCAGGAAATGATCATCGGCGCGCGCGGCGATGTCGTCGTCAAGATATTCGGGGATGATATCCAGGAGCTTAATCGCCTCACCCGCGAGGTGGCGGCGACGCTGCGCAAGATCAAAGGAGCGCGCGACGTCTTTGGCTTGCAGAATGACGGCATGCGTTATCTGACGGCGCGCGTCGACAGGCTCGCCGCGGGACGGTTTGGCCTCAACGCCGGCGAGATTCAGGATGCGCTGCGCGTCTGGGTCGACGGTCAGCCGGTCGGCATCGTCCTCGAAGGACCGATCCGCACGCCGCTCGTCATACGCGGCTCCGAGACCTCCCGCCGTTCGTCGGTGGATTTTGCGCGTCTGCCGATGGTGTCGTCGGAAGGCAAGGTCGTCGAATTGTCGCAGCTCGCCGACGTAAAGGTCGAGGACGGGCCGATCCAGATCATTCGCGAGGAGGGCCGTCGCTTCGCCACAGTTCTCGCCAATGTGACCGGACGCGACCTCGTGGGATTCGTCGATGAAGCCAAGCAAGCCGTCGCCAAGAATGTGAAGACGCCGCCTGGATACCGTTATCAGTGGGGCGGCCAGTTCGAGAATCAGCAGCGCGCCTCCGCGCGGCTGGCGATCGTCGTGCCCATCGCATTGGCGCTGATCTTTCTCTTGCTTTATCTGACGTTCAATTCGGTGCTGCAGGCGACGCTGGTGTTCTGCAATGTGCCTTTCGCGGCCATCGGAGGCATTCTGGGCCTGTGGCTTTCGGGAGAGTTCATGTCCGTGCCATCTTCGGTCGGCTTCATTGCGCTCATTGGAATCGCGGTTCTTAACGGGGTGGTGCTCATTTCGTATATCAACAAGCTTGTCGCCGAAGGCACGCGCAGCACGCGGGAAGCGGTGCTTGAAGGCGCGCGACGCCGCATGCGCCCTGTGATGCTCACCGCCACCATCGCCGCCTTCGGCCTGATCCCCTTCCTGTTCGCCCATGGGCCCGGCGCCGAGATCCAGCGCCCACTGGCGGTCGTCGTCATCGGCGGCTTGATCTCGGCCACGGTGCTCACGCTGATCTTGCTGCCGATCCTTTACGATCGCACTGCCAATCTCGGCATGATCATTCGCCAGAAGTTCAGCCGGCGCGCGATACGGCGGCCCGCGGAAACGCGGGCGCGCGAGGGCGCCCGCGCATGAGGGTTGGCGCGGTCTTCACGGCGTTCTCACTACTGGCGCTCGCTTTGCCCTTTGAGGGGAGAGTCTGTGCTGAAGAGCAGAGCGAGCCGGCGCCGATGGAGATTGCGGGCTCGGTCAAACCATCGCCGAAGAAAGCCCAGAAAAAACGGCCGGCCGCCGCCAAGCAGCAACGCGGAGGCGTGCTGCCGAACCATCTCCAGATGGCCGTTTTGATCGACGCGCAGAGCCGGTCGCTCGAAGCGCAGTTTCGCGCCATCTCCGCGCGCTACGCGACAGCGAATTCGATTACGCCGGGCTCGCCTTATGTCGCCGGCTATCAGCGCAACGCCGCCGCAGGCAATTTGCGCAATTACAACGAAACCGAACTCGAGGTCGGCATGCCGGTGTGGCTGCCAGGGCAGCGTGACGCTTACGCAGGGACCGTCACGACCGGCCTTTTCGAGGTTGAAGAGCGGCTGGCGCTTCGCCGGCTCGAAGTCGCGGGGGTTCTGCGCGACGCGTGGTGGAGTGCGCAGCGCGCGGCGCGCGACGTCTCGGTCGCGCGCAACCGCGTCGCCACGGCGCGCGACATCGGCGCGGACATGACGCGTCGCGTCGAACTTGGCGACGCCGCCCAAACCGATGCGCTGCTCGCAAAGAACGAAACGCTCGCCGCGGAAACGGAACTGGCGCAGTCGGAGGGGGCGCTCAAGGTCGCGCGGGTCAATTACGCGGGCTTGACCGGCGGCGCCCAGCCGGATGGGCGGCTTGAGTCCGTGCGGCCGCCGATCGACATCGAGGATCATCCTGCGCTGCGCGCGCCGCGCGCCGCGCTGGCGCGGGCCAGGGCGCAGGCGGAGCTTGTCGACGCCACGCCGATCGATAATCCTGAGATCGGCATCTTCGGACGGCAGGAGCATAACGATCAATATGCGACGGACCGTTCGCTCGATCCTATGGATCCGATCACCAATCAACGCACCGATGCGACGACCGTCGGGGTCCGCTTGCGCATCCCGCTGCCGACCGCTGGTCGCAACGAGCCCAGACGCGCCGAGGCGCTCGCCGACATGGATCGCGCCACCGCAGAATATGAGCGCGCGAAACGCGTCGTGCTGGCGGAAATAAAGGCGGCGCGCGTGGCGCTGGCGGCGGCGCAGAGCGCCGCCAAACTCGCGAACAGCCGTCTCTCCGTCGCCAACGATCAGTTCGAACTGTCGCGCAGAGCCTTCAAGCTGGGCGAGATCAGCGCTTTCGATCTTTACCGCGTACGTCAAATTCAGCTGGAGGCGCAGCGTATGGAGGCGAACGCCGAGGTGAATGTCGGCGTGGCGATCTCCCGCCTCAATCAAGCGCTCGGTTACGCCCCTTAGCGCGATCCACGCGGCGGCGATCTCCGCTAGGCACAGCCGCGAATAAAGGCGGCGATGCGCGAGATTGTCGGCTGATCGAGCAGCAAGGGCGCGTGCCCCTGGCCGTCGACCCACACCCGCTCCAGCCGCGGGGCGCGCCGCGCCATTTCGTCAAACACTTCGGGCGAGAGGATGTCCGAGTTCGCGCCGCGAATGGCGAGAAGGGGAACGCTCGAGAGCGCCTCGAAGTCGTCCCAATATTCGGCGGGCTCGACGTCGGGCTCTACCCCATCGAGCGTATGCGACAGTTCCGGATCGTAGCGCAGCTGAATTTTGCCGTCCCTTTCGACGAAGGTGAGGCGCGCATACTCCTCCCATTCCTGCGGCGAGACGCTCGAAAAATCGACGCCGGCGGTCATTCGCATCAAGGCGATCGCCTCGCGCATGGAAGGGATCGGCGGCAGCCTGCCGACGTAGCGCTTGATGCGGAGCAGGCCGGAATGCTCGATCTTCGGTCCGATGTCGTTGAGCACGGCGGCGCGCACGACGCCGTGCCGCCGAGCCGCGATGCGCATGGTGTGAAGGCCGCCGCGCGACGTCCCGATGAACGCCGCCTGTTCGACGCCCGCGTCGGCCAGCTGAACCCGGATATCCTCCTGCTCGACGTCGAAGTCATAGCGGCGCCAGTCCTGATCCCAGTCGGACCGTCCGCGCCCGCGATAGTCGAGGGCAAGCACCCGCCGGCCGTCGGCTTGCAGCGCCCGGGCGATGCGGTTGAAGTCGTCCGCCGAGCGGGCCAGCCCCGGCAGGCAGACGATCGGCAGCAAGCTCTCGCCGCCGTCCGCCGGCGCGGGGTGATCGAGATAATGCAAGCGGAGCCCGTCGGCCGCGGAAACGTAATGGCTAACCGGTTCTTGCGCAGACGCCATGACCATTCCTGTCTAACGAAATCCGCCGTATCGACTGTGACATTTACGCGATGGATGCGATCCCGCAACTGCGCCGCTGGCGCTTTCCGTTCCTTGACTTCAAACCCGGTTGCGGCGAGTTTGCGCGCGACCGCGAGGCGCCCCTCGCCTAAAGGAAAATCGCCGCCTCAATGCGCTCCTATCTGGACTTCGAAAAGCCTGTCGCAGAACTCGAAACCAAGGTCGATGAATTGCGCGCGCTGGCCGAAAACGGCGAGGCCGTGTCGATTGGCGAGGAGCTGAACAAGCTCCAGGCCAAAGCCGCCAAGGCGCTCGCCGATCTCTACGCCGGCCTCACGCCCTGGCAGAAGATTCAGGTGGCGCGGCATCCGCAGCGGCCGCATTTTTCGGATTACGTGCGGCGGCTCGTCGACGAGTTCACGCCGCTCGCCGGCGACAGGCTGTTTGGCGAGGACTCCGCGATCGTCGGCGGCTTCGGCCGCTTTCGGGGCGAGCCGATCTGCGTCATCGGCCAGGAGAAGGGCTCCGACACCGCCAGCCGTCTGCATCACAACTTCGGCATGGCGCGGCCGGAAGGCTATCGCAAGGCCGTCCGCCTGATGGAGCTCGCCGACCGGTTCGGCTTGCCGGTGGTTTCTCTTGTCGACACGGCGGGCGCCTTTCCGGGCATCGACGCCGAAGAGCGTGGCCAGGCCGAGGCGATCGCCCGCTCCACCGACGTATCGCTCTCGCTCGGCGTGCCCAACGTCGCCGTTGTGGTGGGAGAAGGGGGGTCTGGCGGCGCGATCGCGATCGCCGCCGCCAACAAGGTGCTGATGCTCGAGCATTCCGTCTACACCGTGGCGTCGCCCGAAGCCTCCGCCTCGATCCTGTGGCGGGACTCGGCGAAGGCGCAAGAAGCGGCGACCAGCATGAAGATCACCGCGCAGGATCTGCTGAAGTTCGGCATCATCGACCTGATCGTCACCGAGCCGCCGGGCGGCGCCCATCGCGATCCGGAAGCGGCCATCGGCGCAGTGGGCGACGCGCTCGCCAAGGAGCTTGCGGATCTGGCAAATTACTCGCGAGAGCAGCTGAGACACGCCCGCGCCGACAAGTTTCTGGCCATGGGCCGGAAACTCGAAGAGAAGCGTTAAGGTAAATTCCAGAAGATTGACGCTAAACGCGCATGGACGCGGGATTCTCGCTGATTCGGACACGTTCTCGTCCCATTGTTCGTTTTGTGTAGTCACGCGCGGCGGCCTCGCATCTGAGGTTATCGCGGCGGCGGCTGCGTCGCCGGAGGGGACACCATGATGACTCGAGGCATAGCGCCTGCGCTGGGGCTTGCCGTCCTGGCCGCCTTTGCGCTCTCGGCCTGCGAGCAGAGCGGTCTCGCGCATCGTTCGCTCGCGCCAATCCCCGCCGAGACCGTCGCCCTCATGGAGCAAGCCGGCACGTCCAAGGAAGCGCCGATGCTGATCCGCGCCTACAAGAAGGAAGCGGAGCTCGAAATCTGGAAGATGCGGCCCGATGGCCGCTACGTCCATCTCAAGACCTATCCGATGTGCCGCTGGTCGGGCCAACTCGGACCCAAGCGCCGTCAGGGCGATCGCCAGGTGCCGGAGGGCTTTTACGCCATCGGCCCGGCGCAGATGAATCCGAACTCGAATTATTATCTGTCGTTCAACGTCGGTTATCCGAACGCGCTTGACCGCGCCCTCGGCCACACCGGCGGCGACATCATGGTGCATGGCGCCTGCTCCTCGGCGGGCTGCTTCTCCATGACCGACAAGCAGATCGCCGAGATCTACGCCATCGCCCGTTCGTCCCTCGCCGGCGGTCAGCGCGCGATCCAGATGCAGTCCTTACCCTTCAAGATGACGGCGGAAAATCTCGCCAAGCATCGTCTCGATCCGAACATCGACTTCTGGAAGCAGCTCAAGGAAGGCTCCGATCATTTCGAGGTGACTTTGCAGGAGCCGCAGGTCGCCTTCTGCGATCGGCGCTACGTCTTCAACGCCGCCGGCGCGGCGCAACTCGATCCCAACGCCGCCTGTCCGCCGCTCAAGCAGGATCCGGAGATCGCCCAGGCCGTGGCCGAGAAGAGATCGAAGGACGAGGCCAAAATCGCCGAACTCGCGCAGAGCGGCATGAAGCCGGTCCGCGTCGTTTACGAGGATGGCGGCCAGCACCCGGCCTTTGCGTCGCGCGTCGCCGAGGTCAGCCGGCCCGAGACGATTGTTCCGCCGACGGAAATCGCCCTCGATGAGAAGTCCAGCCGCGCCGCCGGCAAGGCCGCCGTCCAGCTCGCCGCCAAATCGCCGGTCGTGACCGTCGCGGCGGCCAAGGCCGCTGACGAAAGCCGGCAGACCCCACGCGTCGTCGCGCTCGCGCCGATGCGCGGCGACCGTCACGAAATGTCCGCTCTGGCCGCTTCCGACCCGAGCCCTACCAACGGCGTGAAGAAATTATCGCGTCCCCATAAGGACGCCGCGGCGGCAGACATTCCCAAGCCGCCGGCCTCGATCGGCGTCAGGAGATCCGCCGCCGTTCATTCGTCCAGATCTTTTTAGTCATCTCAGATCCTTCGAGCGAACTTAAAGCCGCGCCCTGGCGCGGCTTTCTTTTCTCGCGGCCGCGGCGCTCCGGGTAAAACTGCGGCTTCGCTATTCGCCCAAATTTGATCTTGACTCTTGTGCGCCGCAGCAATATAACAGTGCGACGCAGCGAGAGTTGTCTCGCTTCGTAGCCCTCCTTGGGCGTTTCCTCCCTTGACTTGGGCCGCTGGTTCTCCGGCGGCCCTTTTTTACGCCATAAGGTGGAAAAAAGAGCCGGAAACGCCGTTGTTCGCCAGTCCCGCCGGCCGCTCATCGTCGCTATAGGCGTCCTTCGCCAGGGCGAAAGGTTCGCCTTCTTCGCGCAGAACGGTCGCATAGTGGAATTCGTGCCCACGCAGGCGAGCGCCGGCGCCGCCCAGCGGATGGTCCGCCGCCAGTCTTGCGCGCCGATAGCCGAGATGCAGCTTCCTCCGGGCGAAGCTCGTTTCCAGTTCGAGCAGGCCCGCCATTTCATGCGCCTCGCCGGCGGCGTCGATCAGCGCGCGGCCGAGAACCATGTAGCCGCCGCATTCGCCGTGAACCCACCGCTCCTTGGCGAAACGCCGGAGACCCTGCATGAAGCGGCGCGCTGCGGACAGCTTGCCGGCGTGCAGCTCCGGATAACCGCCCGGCAGCCAGCAGAGATCGCAATCCTCGGACGGCGCTTCGTCGGCGAGGGGCGAAAAGAAGCGGAGCTCCGCGCCGGCCTCGCGCCAGCTCTGCGCGAGATGCGGATAGAAAAAGGAAAAGGCGTCGTCGCGCGCGACCGCGATGCGCTGCGCGGGCGCCACCCTCCCCTTGACGGGGAGGGTCGCATTGCGAAGCAATGCGGGGTGGGGTGAAAGTTCACCCCCTCCCGTCGGGCTTCGCCCGACGACCTCCCCCATCAAGGGGGAGGTGTGGGCCGTGGCGGCCGCGACGATCGCCGCCACATCCACATGCGCTTCCACGAAATCCGCGAGCGCGTCGAGGCGCGCGTCGAGTCCTTCCGTCTCGCCGGCCTGCACCAGACCGAGATGGCGTTCGGGCAGCATGATTTTCTCGTCGCGCGGCAACGCGCCGAACACCGGCATGCCGAGCGCCTCGATCGCTTCGCCGGCGAGCGTGCGATGTCGTTCGGAGCCGACGCGGTTCAGCACCACGCCCGCCACTGTCACGCGCGGATCATGCGCGGCGATCCCGCGCACGATCGCGGCCGCGGTCTGCCCCTGGCCGGAGACGTCATGAACGAGAACGACCGGCCAGCCGAGCAGGGCGGCGATGTCGGCGCTGGCGCCGACGCCTGCCACGCCACCCGGCGCGCCATCGAAGACCCCCATGGCCCCCTCGGCGATGACGATGTCGGCGTTTTCGCTCGTGCGCGCGGCAAGACTCGCGATCAGATCGGCGTTCATCGCCCAGGAATCGAGGTTTACGCTCGAACGCCCCGTCGCCGCCGCGTGAAAGGCGGGATCGATGTAGTCAGGCCCGCATTTGACTGGCGCGACGCGCAAGCCGCGCCGCGTCAGCGCCCGCATCAAGCCGAGGGTCAGCGTCGTCTTGCCTGACGACGAACGAGCGGCGCCGATCAGCAGGCCGGGCGCGTTCACCTTTCGCCTCTCGGCCGAAAGCGCCGATCATAGCCCGCATCATACAGCGCACTCTCGCGGAAATCTTCGCTCGCGAGCGCCGGTCCGACGAGAATGAGCGCCGTGCGCTCCATCGGCGTTTCGGCGGCGCGCGCTTCGATGTCGGCGAGCGCGCCGCGCACGATCCGCTCGTCCGGCCATGAAGCGCGGTAGACGAGGGCGACGGGGCAGCCGCCGCCGTAATAGGGAGTCAGCTCCTCGACCACCTGCGCGAGGACATGGATCGAGAGATGGATCGCGAGCGTCGCGCCGGATTGCGCGAATGTCGCGAGCCTCTCGCTCTCGGGCATGGACGACGCGCGCCCCGAGGTGCGCGTCAGCACCAGCGATTGCGCGACTTCGGGCAGGGTGAGTTCGCGCTTTAAAGCCGCGCTCGCCGCCGCGAAGGCCGGCACGCCCGGCGTCATCGTGTAGGGGATCTGCAGCGCATCGAGGCGGCGCATCTGCTCTCCGACGGCGCTCCAGATCGAGAGGTCGCCGGAATGCAGCCGCGCGACGTCGAAGCCGGCGTCATGCGCCTTCTGCATCTCAGCGATGATGTCGTCGAGCGACAGCGGCGCCGTGTCGACGATGCGCGCATCTTGCGGACAATGCGCCAGCACGCCGGGAGGCACGAGCGAGCCCGCGTAAAGACACACCGGACATCGCGCGATGAGATCGCGGCCGCGCAGAGTGAGCAGATCGGCGGCGCCTGGGCCAGCTCCGATGAAATGCACGGTCATGAATCTTCCTCTTCGACGCGTTTCGCCAGAGCGCAGGCGGCGACCGGCGTCATCACGCGCGGCGCGACAAGCCGGCTGTTCGGTCCGGCGCCGACGAGCGCCGCAGCCTCGGCGACGCTGCCGACGCCAAACAGCGCCTGCACGCGCGGCGAATGCGTCGCCGACGGGCCCTTGCGTGCGCGCAGTTCGGCAAGTGGCAGAAAGACGAGTTCGACGCCGAGCTCGCGCGCGGCGTCGTGCAGCCCGGCTTCCTGCGCCTTGCTTTCGAGGGCGCAGAGTTTTGCATCGCGTAGATCGACGTCATGCGTCTGCGCGACGCGGCGCACGAGTTCGACGACGTCCTGCGCCGCGACGCCGCGCCTTGCGCCGAGTCCGAAGGCGTAGCGCGCTGTCATCGCTTCACCGCGCGCCATTGCATGACCGCCATCGCGGGGTCGAGCGCATGAAAGCGCCCGATCGGGCGCGCATGCGCGATCTGTAGATGAAGCAGCTCGCCGCCCTTGTCGCGATATGCGTCGGCGAGGAGCGCCTGAGTTTCGATCGTCACGGCGTTGACGACGATGCGCCCATACCGGGGGAGGGCGTCCCAGGCGGCGGCAAGCGTCGCCGCATCGGCGCCGCCGCCGATAAAGATCGCCTGCGGCGTTTCGAGCCCGGCAAGCGCCTGCGGCGCTTCGCCATCGACCACGCGCAAGTCCGGAACGCCGAGCGACAGCGCGTTGCGCGCGATGCGCGCCGCGCGTGCCCCATCGCGCTCGATGGCGATCGCGCGGTTAGCGGAATCGCTCAGCATCCATTCGATCGCGATCGAGCCAGCGCCCGCGCCGACGTCCCAGAGCAATTCGCCCCTGCGCGGCGCGAGCGCCGAGAGCGTCAGGGCGCGAATGTCGCGCTTGGTGAGCTGCCCGTCATGCTCGAACCAGTCGTCGGGAAGACCCGGCGTCAGCGGAATGACTGGCGCGTCGCCATCAGCTTCCACTTCGATGGCGACCGTGTTGAGCGGCGCAATGTCGTCGAGCGCGAATGCGTCGGCGCGGGCGTCGCGCACGCGCTCATGCGGACCGCCGAGCCGTTCAAGCACATGAACGCGCGAACCGCCCATGCCGCGTTCGACGAGATGCCGCGCGAGGCGCGCGGGCGTCGTTTCGTCCCAGGAGAGCGCGAGGAGCCGCGCGCGCGGCTGCAGATGCGGCGTGAGGCGCTCGAAGGCGCGCCCGTGCAGCGAGAGTAGCGCGCAGTCCTGCTGGCTCCATTTGAGCCGCGCCGCCGCGAGCGAAAAAGCCGAGGGCACCGGAATGCAGAACATTTCGTCGCGCGCGACATGGCGCGCGACGAGATCGCCGACGCCGTAGAAGAAGGGATCGCCTGAGGCGAGAACGACGGTGGGCTTGCCGCGCTGCGCGAGAATGCGCGGCATCGCGTCGGAGAGCGGCGACGGCCACTGCAGTCTCTCGGCTGGCGCGTCGATCATGGCGAGATGGCGCGCGCCGCCGACGATCAGCGAGGCTCGCGCGATGAGCGCCCGCGCCGCGGGCGTCAGCGCCTCGGCGCCATCCTCGCCGACGCCGATCAGCGACAGCCATGGCGTGTTCATGTCGCCTTCCGCGACGTATAGACCCAGTCGCGGGCGCCCTCGCGCGCGATGCGGCGCGTGCCGCTCGCGCCGATCACGACGAGCGTCGACATGTCGACCTTCTCGCTCTCCGCCTCGTCGAGCCGCGTCAGAATGATTTCTTCATTCTCGCGGCCGACGGATTTCGCGAGCCCGACGAAGGTTTCGCCCGGAAGATGGCGGCGCAGCAGCGCGAAGGCGTCAATGATGCGCGTCGGCCGCGCCCGCGACGCGGGATTATATAGCGCGATGACGAAGTCGCCCTGCGCGGCGTGTTCGAGCCGCTTGGCGATCACGTCCCATGGCTTGAGATTGTCGGAGAGCGAAATCGCGCAGAAGTCGTGACCGAGCGGGGCGCCAAGACGCGCCGCCGCCGCCTGCATCGCCGAAACGCCGGGCAGCACGCGAATGTCGAGATCGCGCCATTCGCGCGGGCCGCCGTCGACCGCCTCGAACACCGCAGCCGCCATCGCGAAGACGCCAGGGTCGCCGCCAGAGACAACGGCGACCCGGCGTCCTTGCGCGGCGCGCGCGAGCGCCTCCCGGGCGCGGTCGATTTCGACGCGATTGTCGCTAGCAAGCCGCATCTGGCCCGCGCGCTCCGGAACGCGCGCCACATAAGGCGCATAGCCGATGATGTCCTGCGCCTCGCCGAGCGCGTCTTGCGCTTCGTGCGTCAGCCATCGCGCGTCGGCCGGACCGAGGCCGACGATGTCAAGCGCGCCGCTCAAGGGCGCCGGCCTCGCCCCGGCACCAGCGCCATCGAGAAATAGGGCGCGTCATCGTCGCGCTTGTCGGTAAAGCGCATGATCTTCTCGCCGGGCATCGCGCCGCGTTCGACATAGATCGCGCGGTCGATGACGCCGGCGCGAGTCATGGCGCGGCGCAGCTTGGCGAAATTGCCGCCGAGCTTCATCACCACGGCGGCGTCAGTGGCGGACAGACGAGAGGCGAGGGAATCTTCGTCGAGCGTCGCCGGCAGAACGGTGAGAACGTCGTCGCCCCAGGCCATCGGCTGGCGCGCAGCTGCGAAACAGCCGGACATGCCGGAGACTCCGGCGCAAATCTCGATGCGGAAGCGCGAGTCGAGCCGCGCGAACATATGCATGAATGAGCCGTAAAGCAGCGGATCGCCTTCACAGAGCAGCGTCACGTCGCGGCCGGCTTCGAGCACGGCGCGAATGCGCATCACGCAGTCTTCATAGAATTGCTGAAGCGACTGAACATATTCCGGCTGATCGAACGGGATCTCCGTCGTCACCGGATAAAGCAGCGCAATCTCTTCGCAGCCGGGCGACAGATAATGCGCGGCGATCGCGCGCGCGTGACTCGCGCGTCCGCGCTTGGCGAAAAAGGCGACGACCTTCGCGGCGCCGATGAGGCGCGCGGCCTTGACGGTCACGAGCTCGGGATCGCCGGGACCGAGGCCGACGCCGATCAGCGCCCCCAGCGCCGCGACGCCCTCATGCGATGTCGATGCGAGCGCGTTCATTCCTGCTCGCTCGCCAGCGCATTGATGGCGGCGGCGGCCATGGCGCTGCCCCCCTTGCGGCCTTTCACGATGACGAACGGGACTCGCCCGTCCTGGCGCAGCGCCTCCTTGGATTCCGCGGCGCCGACGAAACCAACCGGCATGCCGATGATCGCGGCGGGCGGCAGCGCGCCTTCGTCGATCATTTCCAGAAGGCGGAACAGCGCCGTCGGCGCATTGCCGATCGCGACCAGCGCGCCGTCGAGGCGGTTACGCCACAGCTCCAGCGCTGCGGCGCTGCGCGTATTGCCGATCTCCGCCGCGAGGGTCGGCACGCGCGGTTCGAGCAGCGTGCAGACGACCTGATTTTCTGCCGGCAGGCGCGAACGCGTCACGCCATGCGCGACCATGTTGGAGTCGCATAGAATCGGCGCGCCCCTTTGCAGCGCGTCGCGCGCCGCGGCGACGAAATCGGGCGAGAACTCGATGTCGTCCGCGACTTCCACCATGCCGCAAGCATGGATCATGCGCACCGCGATCTTTTCCTGCTCCGGCGTGAAACGCGCGAGATTCGACTCCGCGCGAATGGTCGCAAAGGAGCGCGCATAGATCTGTGCGCCGTCGTGGATATAGTCGAAGCGGCTGTTCATTGCGGTCTTTCGTTCGCGCGCGCGGAAAGTTCGCGAACGACGTCCTCAAAAGTCAGCGACCTGAGGCGCGGCGCGCCATCGGCGCCGGCGTTCTCGATAAGGTCAAACCCGTCGGCGCAGGCAAGCAGCGTGACCGGCGAGGCGCTCTGCCGCGCGCAGCCTTTGGCGCAGCCCGAAAGATGCACCCCGACGCCGTCGGCGCCGACGATCTTTTGCGCGAGCGGCGCGAGATCCATGACATGCGCGCGCGTCTCGCCGAGCGCCTGGGGACATTCCGGCGCGCCGGGACAAGCGATGACCGCGAGGCGCTTGTCGTCTGGCGCCGTGATGAGATCGTGCTTTCGCGCGCAGGAGACGACGCGTCGCGCAGCGTCTTCGTCATGCGTGACGATCAGCAAGGCGCGCCACGGGGTCAGGCGCAATTCGCCTGTTCCTTCGTTGCGCGCACAATCGGCCGCCGCGTGAAGTTCATCTGCGCGCCAGCGGCCGAAAGGCGCGCCGACGCCCGCGTAAGCGACGGCGCCGCGGCGTTGCGCCCCGAAAATATGCGCGCGCGGCGCTGGGGCGCGCGCTTCCTTGGAGACGCGCATGACGAGACCAGACGCGCGCGCCAGCGCTTCAGCGCCAAGCGCTTCGACCAGTGTGCGCACGCGTCTGAATCGATTTGCATGCTGGTCGCGCAGCTCCACAAAGGCGCGCGCCAATCGCAGCGCAACGTCGAGCGCTCGTTCAGCGTCGACGAATATCGCCCGATCGGGGACCTCGGCGATGCGGACCGCGATCTGTCCGTTTGCGGCCGCTTCTATGCGGATGTCGGCCTCGACGTCGGCAAGCGACAGCGCGCCGCCGTCATCGAGCAGAAAAAGAGATTTCGGCGGCAGCGCACGCAGCGCCGCGTCGCGCTGCAATTCGGCGGCGAGCTCCGCCGCCATCGCGTTGGCGTCGAACAGGCCGGGAATCAGACCGGCGAGCGGCGACGCGATGATATTGGTGACGCGTTCGGCGTCCGCGTTCTGCGGAAGCATGCCGATGCCTTCAAGCCGGCGCAGCGCTTCGGCGATCGTCGCCTCGCTGATGCCGCGCAACTGCAACTGAGCGCGCTGCGACAGATCGATCAACCCATTCCCGCAGGCTTCCGCAGTTCGCGCGATCTCCCGCGCCTGGGCCGCGTCCATGCGAGAGCCGACCGCCTTGGCGCGGATCAGCAACCCGTCGCCGCTCGGCATGGGCGCGAAAGCTCCAGGACACCAGCCTTTGATTTCAGGCCTCGGCTGCAAAACGCCCTCCCTCTTGGCGTTCGATAGCGCTTAAGGCGTCGCGCACGCTGTTGCGTTGCGTATTCCACAAGCCGCGCGCGAGCGCTTCGCAAAAAACGCGCGCGATCGCCTCCAGCGCGCGGGGATTTTCTCCGGCGAGAAAATCACGGGTCGCATCATCGCCCAAGGTCGCGTTAAAAGCGAGATCGAATTGCGCGTCGCTAATGAGGCCGCTTGTCGCGGCGAAAGCATAGAGATTATCAATCGTTTCAGCGATTTCGCCGGCGCCGCGGTGGCCATGCCGCATCTGGCCTTGCAGCCATCGTGGATTTGCGAGTCGCATGCGCAGGACGCGCGCGATCTCATCTTTGAGCGCTCGCGTGCGCAGGCGATCCGGCCGCGTCGCGTCGAGATGCAGCAGGTCGGCCGCGCCGCCTAGCATCGCGTTGGCGGCGGCGAAGCCCCCTTCACAATCGGCGAAAGCCGGCCCGATCAGGACGTCGACCTCCGCCATGTCCTGAACATGGACATGCGCGTCAGCAACCGCGACGCGCGCGCTGAAGGCCGCGACGGCTTCGTTGCTTTCGCCCGAGCGATTATAGGCGTGACCGGCGGCGGAAAGATAAGCGCGCGCAAGATCGTCGCGGTTCGACCACAGGCCGCGGACCACGCGATCGCTCACGCCAAGCCCGTAAGTTCCGTCGGCGGCGCCGAAGACACGACGCAGATCGTCGGCGGTCTTAAGCGGATTGAACGCGGGGTCTTCATCGAGCGCGGCGACGGCGCGCACGGCGTCGTCGAACAGCGCGATCAGGTTGGGGAACATGTCGCGAAACAGTCCCGAAACCTGCAGCGTCACGTCGACGCGCGGAAAGTCGAGCCGCGCTTGGGGCAGGATTTCGAAGCCGATGATGCGGGCGCTTGCGGCGTCCCAGCGCGGCGCGGCGCCGAGCAGCGCGAGCGCTTGCGCGAAATCCTCGCCGCCGGTGCGGATCGTCGCGCTGCCCCAGAGATCGAGCATGATGTGACGCGGAAATTCGCCATGCTGCTGCGCATGGCGCGTCATCACTTCCGTCGCCGCGCGCCGGCCGATGTCGCAAGCCGTCTGCGTCGGCGCATGGCGCGGATCGATGCAATAGAGGTTGCGGCCAGTCGGCAGAACGTCGGCGCGTCCGCGCGAGGGCGCGCCGGCCGGGCCTGGCTCGATGAAGCGGCCTGAAAGCGCAGACAGAAGCGCCTCACGTTCGGTCCGCGCGCAGGCGTCGCGCGACGGATCGTCGTCGGCGCGGCCGTAGACATGCAGACCGTCGCCGATGCGCATCTCCTTCAGATCGCACATCCACGCGTCGAGCCGCGTCAACGTCTCGGCAATATCCATATCGCGCGAGACGCCGCATTCCGCGGCAAGGCCGCTGCGATCGGCTTCGTCGATGATCGCGCCGGCGATGAGTTTGGCTCGGCGCGCGTCGAGCGCGTTCGCTGTCGCGTATTCGTCGAGCAGCGTTTCGATCTTCGCCGCCGCGTCGAACAGTTCGGCGTCGACGAGCGGCGGCGTCAGATGGCCGATCGTCACGGCGCAGGCGCGGCGCTTCGCCTGCGCAGCTTCGCCTGGATCATTGACGATGAACGGATAGATGAGCGGCGTCGGTCCGAGCGCGGCTTCCGGCGCGCAGGACTCGGACAGCATGACGGATTTGCCGGGAAGCCATTCGAGCGTGCCATGCGCGCCGAGATGAATGAGCGCGTCGATCCCTCGCACATGCCGCAGCCAGAGATAGAAGGCGAGATAGGAATGGCGCGGCGGGCGCTGCACGTCGTGGTAGGTCTCGTAGCGTTCGGCGCGCGCGCCGCGGTCGGGCTGCAGCGCGACGATGAGCCTGCCGGCGTTGAGGCAAGAAAATCGGAAGGCGCCGTCGACGGCTGCCGGATCGTCCTGCGGCGCGCCCCATGCAACATTGACGCTCGCCACGAAGTCGGCGGGAAGAGCGGCGAGCCAGCCTCGGTAATCATCGAGCGAAATTTCGATCGTTTGTGCGGCGTCTTCGAGGGCGCGGATCGTCCTCTCTGCGGGCGCCGCGCCAATGTCATATCCCGCTTCGCGCAGCCCCGCGACGATCTCATGCACGCTCGCTTCCGCGTCGAGACCGATGGCGTAGCCGCCGCGGCCGCGCCGCGCCGGATAGTCGGAGAGAATGAGCGCGAGGCTCTTTTCTCGATTGGGCTTGCGCCGCAGCCGTGACCAGCTCAGCGCGAGGTCCGCGACGAAGTCGATGCGCGATTGCTCCGGCGCGTGATGCGCCTCGCTGAATTGCGCCGCGCGGCGCAGCGGCGCTTCCTCCTTGAAGGAAATCGCGCGCGTGAAAATGCGTCCGTCGACTTCCGGCAGAACGACATTCATCGCGAGATCGGCGCCGTTGGCCCCGCGCATCGAAGCCGCCCACGCGTCGCGCGAGGCGGTCGCGAGCGCAACCTGCAGCACCGGCGCGTCGGCGAGATCGAGAACGCTTCCCCCATCGCGCCGCGCCGAAAACGCGGTGGCGTTGAGAATGACGTCGGGCGCGAAAGCTTCGAGCGCGCGCGACATGAAGGCTTCGCTTTCAGCTTCCTTCAAGCTCGCGACATAAAGCGCTTCAACGGCGAAACCCCGCTGCGCCAGCGCCTCGGCGAGCGCGACGATCGGCGCGACGTCGTCGGCGAGGAACATGGCGCGATAGAAGACGATCGTCGCCCGCAAGACGCCGCCCGCGCGGCACGCGGCCTCGAACCGCCCGGCGCTGCCGACGGGAGCGCTTTCGCGCCACGGCGCCGGATGGCCGGTGAGCGTCGCGGCGTAGCCGAGGAATGGTCGCAGATTGTCCGGCCCGCCGTCCTGAAAGAAGCGCCAGATACGATTGAGCGTCTGCGCATCGAGCGTCGACGCCTGCTTCAGCCGCGCGTCGTCATGGGCGTCGCCGGGCACAATCGCGAGCGCGATTCGATTGGCGCGCGCGAGCGCCTCGAGTTGTTCGACGCCATAGGCCCAATAGTCCTTGCCACCGAGCAGCCGAACGACGATCAGCCGCGCATGTCGCGCCACGGCGTCGAGATAGAGATCGACGGAGTAGGGGTGCTTCAACTGCGCGAGCGACGCGCAGCGCAGGCTCGGAAGCGTCGCGCCGCTTTGCTCATAGAGCCGCGCGAGCAGCCCCAGCTCCGAATCCGAGAAGGACAGGAACACAATGTCCGCGGGCGACTGTCCGAGGTCGACCGCCGCGCCGGCGTCGTCGAGATTATGGAGATCGCGCGGGAGAAGATGCATCTCGCGTCACGGCTGCGCCAGCGTGGCGATGACGGCGTCGCGATTGAGGCCCTTCTCGCCGATGATCACGACACGGCTCACGCGCTGCTCGTCGGGCTTCCACGCGCGATCGAAGTGATGTTCGACGCGCGCGCCGACGCCTTGCACGAGCAGGCGCATCGGCTTGCCGACGACTTCAACGAACCCCTTTATGCGCAGCACGTCATGAACGCGGGCCGCCTCGGCCAGTCTCGCGACCAGCGCCGTTGGATCGCTTACCGCAGAGAGAGAGACGACGAAACTGTCGAAGTCGTCGTGGTCATGTTCCGGCTCGGCGTCGTGATGCGACGGCCGGTTCGCGATGTCGTCCTCGGCCGCCGCGGAAAGGCCGAGCAGCACGAGCGGATCGACTCGTCCGCCGCTCGCGCGCACGACTTTGGCGGCTTGACGCGCGCCTTGCGTCAGACGATTGGCGACCGCGCGTTCCTCGCCCGCGTCAAGCAGATCGGTCTTGTTGAGAATGATCAGATCGGCGCAGGCGAGCTGATCCTCGAACACTTCTTCGAGCGGATTGTCGTGATCGATCGTCTGCGTGTCTTCGCGCTCCTGCGCGATGGCGTCGAGATCGTCGGCGAAACGGCCTTCCGCCACGGCCTTTCCGTCGATCACGGCGATGACGCCGTCGACCGTCAGCTTGGAGCGGATCGCCGGCCAGTCGAACGCCTTGACGAGCGGCTTCGGCAGCGCCAGCCCCGATGTTTCGATGATGATGTGATCGGGACGATTCTCATGCGCGAGCAGCGCCTCGATCGCCGGCACGAAATCGTCGGCGACGGTGCAGCACAAACAGCCGTTGGCGAGTTCGACGATGTTCTCGTCGGGACAATTTTCCACGCCGCAGGCGCGCAGGATTTCCCCGTCGACGCCGACATCGCCAAACTCATTGATCACGAGCGCGAGACGCCGGTCCCTGGCGTTTTCGAGCACATGACGAATGAGCGTCGTCTTCCCCGCGCCAAGAAAGCCGGTGACGATCGTCGCAGGAATTTTGGCGCCGCTCATGCCGACTCTCCTTCGCGCGACATGAAGCGCCAGACGAGGCCGACAAGCGTGCCCGCGAGCGCCCAGCTGATCGCCTGAACGGCGAGCGATGAGGCGGCGAAGCGCGCGGCGAGTTCCGCCGGCGCCGTGCTCTCGGGCGTGGCGGGCGTCGGCGCGAAGAACTGCGGCGCGACGATCAGCGCGACGCCGACGAGCTTCGCCGCCGCCGAGTCGAGCCGCAGCAGGGCGTAGAGACCGGCGCCGGTCGACAGCGCCGTCGCGAGCCACCAGATCTGACGGGCACCGAGTTCGGTTTCCGCCATGCCGGGAAGCTGCGGGGCGAGCCCGAGAGCGGTCGCCAGCCCCGTCGCGGCGAAGGCGCAGGCGCCCCAAAGGGCGGCGCGGCGCGGCGCGATGGCGTCGCCGGAGAGGAGCATCGCGGCGAGCAGGATGAGCGCATAGCCGATCGAAACGGCGATCGTCGCCACGCTGGTCGCGGCCGTGCGGCTCAGGCCCGAGAACGTCGGGCCCGCCTCGGCGGCGTTATGCGCATGCGGCGCCGCCTCATAGACCTCGGCGGCGAGGATGAGCGGGGTCGTGGTGAAGTGCTGCAGGGCCGCGACCGCAAGCCCGGCGACAAGGCCGGCGATGAGGCCGGTCATCAAAACGCGCGCGATCAAGCGCGTTGGAGCCTAGTGGCAGGGGAAGGAGAGCGCGTGTCGCGTGTCATGCGCCGCGTCATGCACGCTTTCGGGATAAGCGAAGCCTGAAAGCCAGACGAAGCCGAAGCCGAGAATGAGCGCGACGGCGGCGGCCCTCAGCGCTTCGGATCTGGAAGTTGCAAGAGCGGCGACATTGGCGGCGGACTTGGCGTTCATATCGGTCTCCCTGCCGCCCCACCGGCGGCGATGCGATGCGTGCGGCGATCGGAAGCGATCGCCAAGACGGCAGGTCTCCTGGCTTCCGGCTCGTCGGACCGCGCCGCCTTCCCAAGCGTTAGGCTCAGTGGCGGATGGCGCAGCCCTCGCCGGCTACAGTTGCGGGGGCAGCCGCGGATAGGGGTCAAAACGCCCGCGCCGCGTTCCCTTTTGACTTCTTGCGAAGGACCGTCCCGATTAGTCATATGCGCGGCTTATGCTTCCGTCAAACCGCCAAGGAGCGCCGCGTGACCGAGATGAACGAAGACGACGAGGCGCGCCGGCATCGTCTCAAAATGGAGAAGCGCAAGGCGGTCCAGGACGCCGAGGTCGCCGGCAAGACGATCGCGCGCAAGGGCCTGCTGGTCGTGCACACCGGACCCGGCAAGGGCAAATCGACGGCCGCGTTCGGTCTGGCGCTGCGGGCGCTCGGCCATGGCTGGAAGATCGGCGTCGTGCAGTTCGGCAAGGGCCAGTGGCGCACCGGCGAGCGCAATATGCTCGAAAAGCTTGGCCAGGAGTTCGGTCGAGTCTCCTGGCACACGCTTGGCGAAGGCTTCACCTGGGAGACCCAGGACCGCGCCCGCGACGAAGCCGCGGCGCGGCGCGCGTGGGAGAAGGCGCGCGAACTGATGGACGATCCCGAAGTGCGTCTTCTCGTGCTCGATGAACTGAACATTTCGCTGCGCTACGAGCATCTGCCGCTCGACGAGGTGCTGGCGGCGTTCGCCGCGCGGCGGGGGGACCTCAACGTCGTCGTGACCGGGCGCAACGCCAAGCCGGAGCTCATCGCCGCGGCGGATCTCGTCACCGAAATGACGCTGGTCAAGCATCACTTCACTGCGGGAGTGAAGGCGCAGGAAGGCATAGAATTCTAATTCGGACGGAGGCGCTCACGCGTGGCGGCATGTCGCTCTTGGCAGCGGCCCGCGTAGCGAATACGCTTTGCAGGCAGAGAGTTGCGAGGCGCGTCCGCCCGACAAACGCTCAAAATCGACGGATCGAAAGCTCGATGGACATCTACGGCGCGCTCCGCTTTTCCGCTGCGAAGGTCTCCGGCGAACTGTTTTCGGCGGGCTCGATTTTTTCTGTCTATTCCCTGGCGACGACGTTTTTCATCGCCGTCTGCGCGCTGGCCTATCGGCGCAAGATGCGCCGGGGGCGCGTCAATCTCCGCGCCATCGCCCGAGCGATCTTCGATAAGCGACTCCTGCTCACCAAATCATCCGCGGCGGACGTCAAGCTCTTCGCCTTGAGCGTCGTTCTGATGCCGGTCGTGGTCGGCGCGCTTGTCATATCGTCGAACGCCGTCGCGACAGTCGTGAGCGCCGCGCTGCGCAACTCATTTGGCGAGTTTGCGCCGGTCGCTTGCTGCAGCCTGTCGATAAAGATCTTCTCTACCGTCGTGCTCTTTCTCGCGTATGAGATCGGCTATTGGGTCGACCACTACCTCAAACATCGCATTCCGTTCTTGTGGGAGTTCCACAAGGTGCATCACACCGCCGAGGTGCTGACGCCGGTGACGAACTTTCGCAATCATCCGATCGACAACATCTTCTTCGGCTACATGCTGGCGATCTTTATCGGCTCCGCCTCTGGCGTTCTGGCCTGGCTCTTTGGGCGAACCACGGAGTCTTTCACCGTCGACGGAAAGAACATCCTGTTCATCTTCTTCCTCTGGACGATCGGCCATCTTCAGCATTCGCAGTTCTGGATTCCGTTTCGCGGCGTATTGGGACACGTCGTCTTGAGTCCCGCGCATCACCAGATCCACCATTCCACAGATCCGATTCATTTTAACCGCAACTTCGGCAGCGTCCTCGCCATTTGGGACTGGATGTTCGGGTCCCTGGAGATTCCCTCGACCGACAATCCGCGTCTCAAATACGGCGTCGAAGAGGAAGGCGCGGATCCGCATTCGGTGGTCGGCATATTGGCGGTCCCGATCGCGAAAGCCGCTCTGGCGCTCTGGCGCGCGCTGGTCGATGCATGGAGCGCATTGCTGGAGCGAATGGAGCAGCGCCGCCAGAGGCCCAAGAGCACGGGCGTTTTATGAGCCGCATTCGCGCCGACGTGCTGCTCGCGCTGGCGGCTTTCATCTGGGGAACCGCCTTTATCGCTCAAAAAAATGCTGGCGAGTTCATGGGGCCGATCAGCTTCGTCGGCGTCCGCTTTCTGCTGTCGTGCATCGCGCTGGCGCCTTTCGCGCTCTATGAGCGGAGCCAGACTGCATCGCCGCTGAAGAAGAGCGATTTGCCTCTCGCCGGCCTTATCGGCTTTTGCGTCTTCGCCGCCGCGGCTTTGCAGCAAGTCGGCCTCGCCACGACGACGGCGAGCAACGGCGGATTTCTCACGGCGCTCTATGTCGTCCTCGTCCCCGTGTTCGTCTATGAGCAAACCGGCGTGAGGCCGCGACAGGTCGTTCTCGTCGCCGCCATCGTGTCGGTCGCGGGCGCCTGGCTGCTGACCGACGGCGCGCAGTTGCAGAGCTGGACGTCGGGCGACGGCCTGGTGTTGATCGCGGATATCGCCTGGGCCGCGGGGATCAGCCTCGTGCCGACCTTTCTGAAGCGCACCGATCGGCCGTATTTTCTGGCGTTCGCGCAATTCGGCGTCGTGGGCGTTCTTGGCGCGATCATAGGTCTCGGCCTCGAGCCTTATTCGCATGAGGGCATGATCTCGGCGCTGCCGGCGATCCTCTATGCGGGGCTTTGCTCGGGAGGCGTCGCCTTTACGCTTCAGATCGTTGCGCTCAGATATACGCCAGCGTCCGAAGCGGCGCTCATCATGTCGTTGGAGAGCGTTTTCGCCGCGTTGTCGGGGGCAATCCTGCTCTCGGAGCGGCTGACAGGAAGCGCGATCGCAGGCGGCGTTCTGATTTTATTCAGCGTCGTCTTGGTCGAAGCTGGACCGGCGCTGCAAAATTTCTGGCCATCGCAATATCGAAGCTGGCTGTCGCAGGTCTGGGGCAGGGCGCGATAGCAGTTCTAACGCGACAGCAGCCCCAAAAAGCGGAAGCCGACGCTCGAGAGTTCGAGAACGTCGGCTCCAAAGTGATCTGCGCCGTGACCGGGCAAATCATCCTCCCAAAAGACAAGGCCGGGAGCTCGCGCACCCGGCAAGTCGTTCGGCAGGGGTATTACTGAATCATACGGGCAGTGGAACCGGTGCCGCTGCCCTCGATGCCGTTGCGGTTGCCCGTGCCGTTGGTGCCCTGGGGAGAGATCCAATCCGGAACCCAGGTCAGAGCGACAACGACGAAAGCGACGAAAGCAGCGATCCAAAGCAGCATCTTGCCGATATCGCCAGAGCTGTGAACGTTGACGGCCATGCGTTTTCCCCCTGTTCTTGATTTTACGTGAATGCTTGCCGCATCGAGAGGGAGCCTAGCTTGTTTCTAAGCGGTTTGCAATGCGCTCATGCGAAGGCGGAAACGTCTGGTAAAAAAGCTAGTTTTTCAATAAAAAACAATGTTTTAATCTGCGACAAGAGGTCGCGGACGAGGCAAAAATTTAGCGCCTGCGCCTCTCGCGCGGCGACTGTGAATGGCGGCGCGCCGGACGACCTGGGGCGGCCGCCAGCTGGCGCCGACGCCTAGTGGCCACGGCCCTTGCCCCACGTGGGCGCATCGCCTATAAGCCCGCCATTCCACAGGCGAGGGTTACGCGGCGTCTGCCTCAAGACGTCGCTCCGGTGGCCGGTTGTCCGGCCTCTTCATCTTTCGCCGAGGCTCAACCGGAGAAACGACACATGGCTCTTCCCGACTTCAATATGCGCGGCCTTCTCGAGGCCGGCGCCCACTTCGGCCATCAGGCGCATCGCTGGAACCCGAAGATGGCGCCCTTTATCTTCGGCGCCCGCAACAACATCCACATCATCGATCTCGCCCAGACGGTGCCGCTGCTCCATCAGGCGCTGAAGACGATCTCGGACACTGTCTCCAAGGGCGGACGCGTGCTGTTCGTCGGCACCAAGCGCCAGGCGCAGGAGCAGATCGCCGACGCCGCCAAGCGCAGCGCTCAATATTACATCAATTCCCGCTGGCTGGGCGGCACGCTCACCAATTGGAAGACGATATCCGGATCGATCAACCGTCTGCGCAAGCTCGACGAGATGCTTTCGGCCGGCGCTTCCGGCATCACCAAGAAAGAGCGCCTGCTGCTGACCCGCGAGCGCGACAAGCTCGAAAAAGCGCTCGGCGGCATCAAGGACATGGGCGGCACGCCGGACCTGATCTTCGTGATCGACACCAATAAGGAGCAGCTCGCGATCAAGGAGGCGAATCGCCTGAAGATCCCGGTCGTCGCGGTGCTCGACACCAATTGCGATCCGGACGGCGTCACGCATCCGATCCCTGGCAATGACGACGCCGGACGCGCCATCGCGCTCTACTGCGATCTTGTGGCGCGCGCCGCGATCGACGGCATTTCGCGCAGTCAGGGCGCGATGGGAATCGATATCGGCGCCGAGGAAGCGCCGGCGCTGGAGCCGGCGCTCGAAGCCGGCGCGCCGGGAGCGGTTGAGAGCGCAGGCGCGGATTTCGAAGCGCCCGGCGAGCCGTTCGAACTGCTCTCAGCGCCCCGCGGCGCGCCGGACGATCTCGCGAAGCTGCACGGCGTCGGCCCGCAGCTCGTCAAGAAGCTGAACGACGCCGGCGTCTATCATTATTGGCAGATCGCCGCGATGGCGCCGGGCGACGTCGAAAAGCTCGACGCGGATTTGAAGCTGAACGGCCGCATTGCGCGTGACGGCTGGGTCGATCAGGCGAAGGCGCTGCTCGCCGCCTGATCAACTCCGTCAAGTCCTACGCTTAAATCGCGCGCGCCGGTCCATTGGGCCGGCGTCGTCGCATGACCCCTTGAGAAGGAATTTCGACCATGGCTACGATCACCGCCGCCCTTGTGAAGGAACTGCGCGAGAGCACCGGCGCCGGCATGATGGACTGCAAGGCGGCGCTCACCCAGACGGAGGGCGATTTCGAATCGGCGGTCGACTGGCTGCGCAAGAAGGGCCTCTCCAAGGCCGCGAAGAAGGCTGATCGCGTCGCCGCCGAGGGCCTTGTCGCCGCGCTGGTCGCGGACAAGTCGGGCGTGCTTGTCGAAGTCAATTCGGAGACCGACTTCGTCGCGCGCAACGCCGACTTCCAGACGCTCGTCAAGAACATCGCCGAAGTGGCGCTGAAGAGCGGCAAGACCGACGTCGAGGCGCTCGGCAAGGAAGCCTATCCCGGCGGCGGGACGGTGAGCGAAGCCATCACCAACGCGATCGCCAGCATCGGCGAGAACCTGACGCTGCGCCGCGCATCGGCGCTCAGCGTCGGCGACGGCGTCGTCGGCCGCTACGTGCATGCGCAGGTCGTCGACGGCCAGGGCAAGATCGCGGTGATCGTCGCGCTTGAATCGACAGGCGACAAGGAGGTGCTGGCGGCGCTCGCGCGCCAGCTCGCCATGCATGTCGCCTCGGCCAATCCGCTGGCGCTCGACGCTTCGGGCCTCGACCCCGCGACGGTCGAGCGCGAGAAGAAGCTGCTGGCCGAGAAGAACGCCGGCAAGCCGGAGAACGTGCTGCAGAAGATCATCGATTCGGGCCTGAAGACCTACGCGAAGGAGGTCTGCATGCTCGATCAGGTGTCGAACCATCCGGACCACGGCGGCAAGACCGTGGCGCAGGCGGTCAAGGAGCTTGAAGGCAAGGCCGGCGCGCCGATCGCCATCAAGGGCTTCGTGCGCTACGCGCTCGGCGAAGGCATCGAGAAGCAGACGAGCGACTTCGCCGCCGAGGTCGCGGCCGCCGTGAAGGGGTAAATCACCCTTCTTCCCGCTTGATGGGAAAGGGTCAGGATGAAGGCCGGGGCTTTGACCCCGGCCTTTTTATTTGCGCGAGGTCTCTTTTATTTCGCGACATCTCTCCGCGTCATGCCCGCGCTTGTCGCGGGCATCCATGCCAAGTCTGCGCAGGCGCCGCGTGGAGAGGCCGGGACAAGCCCGGCCATGACGGGTGTCGGATCGTCGGCGAAACAATCGCAGGCGCGCGGCGTTTAGGCTCCTGACGCTGGTTTTCGCGCCCCGTGGCGAAGATCGAGGAGAAGGAGCAGTTGATGCGCGCAAAAAAACCGCCGCTGACGAAACCATTCGGGGACCGCGCGCGCAAAGCGCCATCTTGTCCGCCACTTCGGTCCTCGGCTTTGATGAGTCCTCGGCGGCGCCGCAGCTTCGCGATCCGCGCGAACTCTATCCCAAGCCGCCTTTCGAGCAGCAGACGCAGCCGTGGCCGGGCCTCGCCGGCCAGATGACGCCCCGTCCCGATCACGGCGAGCAATCCTACCGCGGCTCGGGGCGCCTCCTTGGCCGCAAGGCGCTGATCACGGGCGGCGACAGCGGCATCGGCCGCGCCGCGGCGATCGCCTTTGCGCGAGAGGGCGCCGACGTCGCCATCAATTTTCTGCCAGAAGAGGAGGCCGACGCGCAGGAGGTCATGGACCTCATGGGCGAGGCCGACGTGAATGCGGTCGCGCTGCCCGGCGACATTCGCGACGAAGGCTTCTGCCGCAAGCTCGTCGACGATGCGGCGCGCGATCTCGGTGGCTTGGACATTCTCGTCAACAACGCCGCGCGCCAGCATGCGCATAAATCGATCCTCGACATTTCGACCGAGGATTTGGACTGGACCTTCCGCACCAATCTCTACGCGCTGTTCTGGATCACCAAAGCCGCGATTCCGCATCTGCAGCCGGGATCTTCGATCATCAATACGAGTTCGATCGTCGCCTTCGATCCGTCGCCACAGCTTCTGGACTACGCCGCCACCAAGGCCGCGATTCTCAACTTCAGCCGATGCCTGGCGAAGCAGCTCGCCGACAAGGGCATCAGGGTCAACGCCGTCGCGCCAGGCCCGTTCTGGACGGCGCTGCAGCCGAGCGGCGGACAGTTCCCCGATCACCTGACCGATTTCGGCGCCGATACGCCGCTCGGCCGACCGGGCCAGCCGGCGGAGATCGCGTCGCTTTATGTTCTTCTCGCCTCTAGCGAAGCGAGCTTCATGACGGGACAGGTGTTCGGCGCGACCGGCGGCGAACCTGGACCGTGATCTTCCGCAGACCTCGACGTCGCTTCGACTCCGTGAGTGTCTGCGATCCTGTGTCCTGAGATGTTTGCGTTAGCCGCCCAATGGCGGCTGCGTCGCCGCGCTGAGGTGACGCCCGTCACTTGCCGGCGCCGCGCCGCGTCCGTATGAAGGCTGCGCCCCTGCCTCAGCCAGCGAGAGACGCCTCATGTCCGACCCCACGTCGACGCGAAGATTCAAGCGTGTGGTCGTCAAGCTGTCGGGCGAGGCCTTGCAGGGTCAGGCGCCGCACGGGCTCGACGCCGGCACGCTCGCCCGCATCGCCGCAGACCTCGCCACCGCCGCCGAAGCGGGACATGAGATCGCCGTCGTCGTCGGCGGCGGCAATTTCTTTCGCGGCATCAAGGGCGCCGACACCGGAATCGAGCGCGCGCGAGCGGATTCGATCGGCATGCTGGCGACGGTGATGAACGGGCTGGCGCTGGAGCAGGCGGTGGAAGGGCAGGGGCGCCAGGCGCGCTGCCTCTCTTCAGTTCCCATGCCGTCGGTATGCGAATCCTTTTCGCGCCGCGCGGCGCTGCATCATCTGGCCAAGGGGCGCGTCGTCATCGCGGCCGGCGGCACCGGCAATCCCTTCTTCACCACGGACACCGGCGCGGTGCTCCGCGCCGCGGAGCTCTCTGCCGACGCCGTGCTCAAAGCCACCCAGGTGGACGGCGTCTACACGGCAGACCCGAAACGCGATCCTGCCGCCGAGCGCTACGACCGCTTGAGCCATGACGAGGCGATCGCAAGAAATCTGGCGGTGATGGACACGGCCGCCTTTGCGCTCGCGCGCGAGAACAAAATTCCGATTCTGGTGTTTTCGATCGCTGAGGCGGGCGCCATCGACGGAGCGCTTTCCGGCAAGGCGCGCGCCACCCTGGTCGCCCCGTGAGACCCTTTCGCGCGGGGCGGGAAATCGTGCAATAAATCATGCGCCGCGGAGCCGGAGCGCTGGCGAAGGCGGCGGCGTGCGCCGGTTTTCGCCACGCCAGTTTCGAAAGCTTACAAGAAGGCAAGCCGCGCGCGCGTTTGATGACGCGGCGAGATCTAAAGACAGGTTGTGCACATCATGGCGGAAACTTTTGACCTTGCGGATTTGAAGCGCCGCATGCAAGGCGCGCTCGCGACGCTCAAGCACGAATTCGGCGGGCTTCGCACCGGACGCGCGTCGACGAGCTTGCTCGATCCGGTTCACGTCGACGCCTATGGGCAGATCTCGCCGCTGAATCAGGTGGCGACCGTCAGCGTGCCCGAACCGCGTCTTATTTCGGTGCAGGTGTGGGATAAGGCTCTGGTGATCGCCGTGGACAAGGCGATCCGCGAGGCCAATCTCGGCCTCCAGCCGACCGTGGAAGGTCAGACCCTGCGCATCCGCATGCCCGAGCTCAATGAGCAGCGCCGCAAGGAGCTTGTCAAAGTCGCGCATAAATACGCCGAGGAGGCGCGGGTCGCCGTGCGCCACGTGCGCCGCGACGGCCTCGACATTCTCAAGAAGTTGCTCAAGGATCACGCGATTCCTGAAGACGACGAGAAGCGCCACGAACAAGAGGTGCAGAAAGCGACGGACGAGACGATCAAGGAGATCGACGCCGCGCTCGCCGCCAAGGAAAAGGAAATCATGCAGGTCTAGGAGAACTGCTTTAGAGACCGCGGCTTCGCGGCGCAGACCAATGGCTTTTTGGAACCCGACTATGACGGAAAGCGACATTCTGGAGGCGGAAGCGAACGCGCTGAGAGCGCGCGCGGCGCCGCGTCATGTCGCGCTGATCATGGACGGCAACGGCCGCTGGGCGGCGAAGCGGGGCCTGCCGCGCTTCGAAGGACACCGGCGCGGCGTCGAAGCGCTGCGCCGCACCGTGCGGGCGGCGATCAAGCTCGGCATCGGCTATTTGACGGTCTATTCCTTCTCGGCCGAGAACTGGTCGCGTCCGCGCGAGGAGGTGGAAAGCCTTCTGTCGCTGCTTCACCGCTTCATCCGCAATGATCTCGCCGAATTGCACGCCAGCAACGTGCGCGTGCGCGTTATCGGCGCGCGCGCCGACCTCGCGCCCGACATCTCGGACCTGCTGCGCGAAGCCGAGCAGATGACTCAGGCGAACACGGGGCTAACGCTTGTCGTCGCTTTCAACTATGGGGCGCGGCAGGAGATCGCCGCCGCGGCGCGCGCCCTCGCTGAAATGGTCGCGCAGGGCCGGATCGCCCCCGACGAGATCGACGCCGACGCCATCGCGCGGCGTCTCGACACGGCCGACATTCCCGACCCAGACCTGATCATCCGCACGTCGGGCGAGCAGCGGCTGTCGAACTTCCTTCTCTGGCAGGCGGCTTACGCGGAATTCGTCTTCCTGCCAGTGCTCTGGCCCGACTTCGATGAAGGCGCGCTCGCCGCCGCCATCGCCGAATACGCCCACCGCGACAGGCGTTTTGGCGGACTTGAGGCTGCGGCGCGCAGCGCAAAGACCGCCTCATGACGTCGGAACGAGGGGAACGCGTCAGCCGCCCGGATGGGGCGCCCGCCGGGGCGCGTCCCGGAGGCTTCGCCGACCTTGGACCGCGCGTCGCCTCGGCGATAGCGATGGTCGTTGCGGCGCTCGGCGCGCTCTATGTCGGCGGCGACGTCTTCGCGCTCTTCTGGCTCGCGGCCGCTTTCGCCGTGAACTGGGAGTGGCAAAGCCTCATCGGCGGCGAGCGCCGCAGCGCCCGAATCGCGGTCGGCGGGGCCGCGGTGGCGGCGGCCACCGCCTTCGGACGCGTCTCCATGCCCGGCGCCGCCGCGCTCGCGATCGCGCTCTTCGCGCTGGCTAACGGGGCGCTCGCCGGGAGCGAGCGCCGCCTCTGGGCTGCGACGGGCGTGGTCTACGCCGGGGCGCTCGCCTCCTCAGTTTGTCTTTTGCGCGAGTCGCCCGACGTCGGGGCGCTGGCCATCGCCTTCCTTTTCGCCGTGGTCTGGGGGACGGATATCTTTGCCTATTTCGGCGGCAGATTGATCGGCGGACCGAAGCTTTGGCCGCGCGTTTCGGCCGGCAAGACATGGTCGGGAACCATCACCGGCGTGCTCTCCGGCGCATTTCTTGGGCTTGCCGCCGTTTACCTTGGCGGCGGTCCGCAACTTGCGAACTGGCGTGTGTTCCTGGTCGGGCTCGCCGCCGCCGCCTTCTCGCAGGTCGGCGACCTTGTCGAATCTTCCGTCAAGCGCCGCTTCGGCGTGAAGGATTCGAGCCAACTCATTCCCGGCCATGGCGGCGTCATGGATCGGCTGGACGGCTTCATCTTCGCCGCCGCATTCGCGGCTGCGGTAGGGTTGCTGCGCGGCGCGCCCTCGGTGGCGGCCGGTCTTTTCTTCTGGTAGGGCGGAGCGGATGGCATCAGCAAACGGACAGTTCCACGCTCACGCCCCGGCGCAGCCGCGGGCGCCGGCCCCGCGCCGTCTCGTGCTCCTTGGCGCAACCGGCTCCATCGGCCGTTCGACGGTCGACCTTCTCGAGCGTGATCCGGAAGGCTTTTCGGTCTCGGCGGTGGCCGGCGGCCGCGACGTCGAGGCGCTCGCGCGAGTCGCCCGCGCGGTTCGCGCTGAATTCGCCGCGATCCGCGACGAAAACGCCTATGGGGCGCTCAAGGAGGCGCTCGCGGGGACCAACATCCAGGTCGCGGCCGGCCGCGAGGCGGTCATCGAGGCCGCGCTGCGCGATGCCGATCTCGTCGTCTCGGCCATTGTCGGCGCGGCCGGCGTGGAGCCCACCTACGCCGCGCTCGCCGCAGGCCGCGACGTGGCGCTCGCCAACAAGGAATGCCTCGTCTGCGCCGGCGTGCCCTTCATGCGGACGGCGGCCGAGGCCGGCGTGCGGCTGCTGCCCATGGACAGCGAGCACAACGCCATCTTCCAGGCGCTCGGCGGCGAGGATCCCTCCCGCATCGAGCGCATGATCGTCACCGCCTCGGGCGGCCCCTTCCGCACCTGGAGCAAGGAGCGCATCGCTAAGGCGAGCGTCGAGGAGGCCCTCAACCATCCCAATTGGGCGATGGGCCCGAAGATTACGGTGGATTCGGCGGGCATGATGAACAAGGGGCTCGAACTGATCGAGGCCCATCATCTGTTCGGCGTGCCGGCCGAGAAGCTCGACGTGGTCGTCCATCCGCAGTCGATCGTCCACGGACTCGTCGCCTTCGCCGACGGGTCGGTGACCGCGGGCATGGCCGTGCCCGACATGCGCACGCCGATCGCGCATTGTCTCGGCTATCCGGACCGGCTGACCGCCCCGACGCCGCGCCTGGATTTGGCGAAAATCGCCACGCTGACGTTCGAAGCGCCTGATTTCGAACGGTTCCCGGCCCTGCGACTGGCGCTTGAAGCGCTGCGCGCCGGCGGCGGCCTGCCGACGGTGCTCAACGCCGCCAATGAGATCGCCGTCGAGGCCTTCCTCGACCGGCGCATCGCCTTCGACGGGATCGCCCGGCACGTCGCCGATGCCTGCGAGGCCGCGCTGCGCGACGGAACGGCAAATGCGCCCGCAAGCGTTGAGGAGGCGCTCGCGGTGGACCATATTGTCAGAGAAAGATCACGAGCGGCCTTGGCCGGGCGCGCCGCATCGGGCATGTTGACGCTCCAGTGATCATGGCGCGCCGCCGCAGGGTGGGGCGCAAACGACACCTGCGAGAGGCGCTTTGCTAGACCTCCTGACGACCTTCGCCTTTTACCTGATCCCCTTCGTGCTCGTTCTCACGCTGGTCGTGTTCGTGCATGAGTTCGGGCACTTCATCGTCGGCCGCTGGTGCGGCGTGAAGGTGGACGCCTTCTCGATCGGCTTCGGACCCGAACTGTGGTCCCGGGTGGACCGTCTCGGCACGCGCTGGCGCATCGCCGGCATTCCGCTCGGCGGCTATGTCACCTTCCACGGAGACGGGAACGCCGCGAGCGCCCCGGATCCGGACGCCGTGCGCGCGATGCCGGAAGTCGAGCGTAAAGTGACTTTCGCCGCGCAGCCGGTCTGGAAACGCTCGGCGATCGTGTTCGCCGGACCTTTCGCGAATTTCCTGCTGGCGATCGCGATTTTCGCCATACTGTTCGGCGTTTACGGACGCACGGTCTATGCGCCGCGCGTCGGCTCCCTTACCCCCGGGGGCGCTGGCGTGGCCGCCGGCTTCAAGCCCGGCGATCTGGTGCTCACCGTGGATGGCGCGCCGATCGAGTCCTTCTCGAAGCTGCAGGAAATCGTTTCCGGCTCTGCCGACAAGCAGCTCGTCTTCGTGGTTCGGCGCGGCGATCAGGAACTGACGATCCCCGCGGTTCCCGCCCTGCGGGAAGTCGAGAGCGCGATTGGCAAAGTCCGCATCGGCATGCTGGGCATACAGGCCTCGAAAGACGCCGCCGATGTGCGACGGGAACGTTACGGACCCGCCGACGCAGTTGCGATGGGCGTGCAGGAAACCTGGACGGTCATTCGCCGCACGGGGAGCTACATCGGCGGACTCGTCATGGGGCGGGAAAGCGCCGATCAGCTCTCCGGTCCGATTGGCATCGCGCAAGTGTCTGGACAGATGGCGCAAGCGGCCTCCAAGGTCGGCATCGCGCCTCTGCTGAGCCTCATCGCGATTCTCTCGGTTTCGATTGGCTTTCTCAATCTTATGCCGGTGCCGCTGCTCGACGGCGGGCATCTGCTGTTCTTCGCGATCGAAGCGGCGCGAGGCCGCGCGCTAAACGAGCGCGCGCAGGAAGTCGCCTTTCGCGTGGGTCTCGCGATGGTCGGCGCGCTGATGATTTTCTCGACCTATAACGACATCGCGCGACTCATTCACAAGCTCACCGGCTCGGGCTCTTAAGCGCACAGCGACGACGAGAGGCGCGGCGCGCATGACGCCGCGGAAGCGCGCCAATCCCGACGCATTTTGGACATGATCGCGCCTGCGACGCCATCCCTTAACCATGCGCTGACCATGAATCGTGGCTTTAACGTCACGCCTTCGACATTTTGCAGAAACAACATTTATTCTGCATTTGCAGGGTGGGGTAAACCTTGTAGAAGGAATCGCTCAACGCTGGCGATATGCTGTTCGCCAGCTGTTTTACATGAAGTTCGCGCCGCGGCCCGGGCGGCGACGTTGCGACGAGGACCTGCATTACATGCGCTCAATCAGCGGCATTTGGAAATCTTCGTTCCTGTTCGCGGTTGTCGCCGCCATGTTGGCCTTTAGCGTTCCAGCGTTCGCCGCGCCTGACATCAATCGCGTCGCATTCGAGGGCAACAGCAAGGTCAAGACCGACATTCTGCAGGAGCAAGTGCGCTCGCGCGCGCGGACGCCCTTCAACCCCGAGCTCGCCGCCGCCGACGCCGCGCGGTTAACGGAAGTTTATCGCCGGTCGGGGCGCGCCGCGGCGAAGGTGAGCTATCGCACGGTCGATCTGCCAAACGGACGCGTCGATCTCGTCTTCACGGTCGTCGAAGGCGACAAGACGGGCGTTAAGGAAATCCGATTCGTCGGCAACGAGGTCTACTCGACGCGGCGCCTTGTCGGCATGATGGAGACGACGGAAATGAACTTCCTGTCGTTCCTCAAGACGAGCGACGTCTATGATCCTGACCGCATCGCCGCGGACCTCGAACTCATTCGTCGATTCTATCTGAAGAACGGCTACGCCGATTTCCGCGTGATCAGCTCAGACGCGCAGTTCGATCCGACGATCGGCGGCTACATCATCACCGTCGTCGTGAACGAAGGCCCGCAGTATCACGTGTCCTCCGTGAGCATCGAGTCCCATCTGCCTGACGTGGACAGCGCCGCGCTGAACGATTTGCTGCGCCTGGCGCCGGGCGACGTCTACAACGGCGACGCCGTCGAGAAGACGGTCGAATCTCTGACGCGCGAAATCGCCAGGAAGGGCTACGCCTTCACTCAGGCGCGCCCGCGCGGCGAACGCAACCCGGCGGATCAGACGGTCGCCATCCAGTTCCTGCTCGAGGAAGGGCCGCGCGTTTACATCGAACGCATCAACATCCGCGGCAACACGCGCACGCGCGACTATGTCATCCGCCGTGAATTCGATATCGGCGAGGGCGACGCCTACAACCGCGTCCTCATCGATCGCGCCGAGCGCCGCCTGAACGGCTTGGGCTATTTCAAGAAGGTGCGCATCACCAACGAGCCGGGCTCCGCGCCCGACCGCGTGATCCTGAACGTCGACGTTGAAGATCAGCCCACCGGCAACTTCGGCATCTCTGGCGGCTACTCGACGAACCAGGGTTTCATCGCCGAAGTGTCCGTATCGGAAAGCAACTTCATGGGTCGCGGCCAGGCGGTTCGCCTTTCGGTGCAGGCCGGTCAGATCGCCCGCGGCGTCACGTTCAGCTTCACGGAGCCGTATTTCCTCGACCAGCGCATCGCCGCCGGCTTCGACATCTTCGTGCGTCGGCAGGACGCTTATAACTACTCGATCTACAGCTCGACCTCCTACGGCGGCACGTTGCGCTTCGGCATACCGATCACCGAAGAGCTCAGCTTCTCGCCGCACTACTCGATCTATCAGACGACGATCTCGATCCCGAACGATCAGAGGCGTCCCTATAATGACTGTTTGGTGCCGATTCCGGGCTACACGCCGGGGTTCAGCCCCTTCTTCCCGCAGCCCGGCTATCCGAACCTCCTGGTCAACTGTCAGTCGAACGGCGAAGCCTCGCTGGCGATCAAGGAGTCGCAGGGCGGCCTGCTCACGTCGCTCGTCGGCTATCAGCTGAACTACAGCACGATCGACAATTTCAAGAATCCGCATAACGGCTGGCTCGCGACGCTGAACCAGGACATTGCGGGCCTTGGCGGCGGCACGCGCTATCTGCGCACGACCGGCGACATCCGCTACTTCAAGGAAATCCCCTACCTTGACGACGTGGTCGGCATCGCCCGTCTGCAGGGCGGCGATCTGTCGACCTTCGGCGGCTACAAGCCGCGCATTCAGGACAACTTCAATCTTGGTCCGAGTCTCGTGCGCGGCTTCGCGCCCGGCGGCATCGGCCCGCGCGACTCGAACATTCTGACGAGCTTCAACAACAACCGCGGCAACTCGCTCGGCGGCTCCAACTATGTCGGCGCGTCGCTCGAAGTTCAGTTCCCCTTCTGGTACCTGCCCAAGGATTTGGGGCTGAGAGGCGCGCTCTTCGCCGACGCCGGTTCGCTTTGGAATTTCAGCGGACGGACGAATTACGCGAACAATCTGCCGACCATTCCCGGCGTGACCTGCATCGGCGCCTATACGCCGCAGGCGGGCTTCGGACAGGGCAACTGCGTCGTGCCGATCGCGAACAAGTTCGCCATTCGCTCGTCGGTCGGCGCGTCGGTGCTGTGGAATTCGCCGATGGGACCGATCCGCTTCGACTATGCGGTCGTGACGTCCAAGGTCTACGGCGACATCACGCAGAACTTCCGCTTCAGCGGCGGCACCAACTTCTAATGATCAGAGACAATCGCCGGGCGGACTGCGCCCGGCGAACAGTAGCGACGCGCAGTTTGCCCGCTGCGCGTGCGCCGCGAAGGATCACGTAGGGTGAGCGCGGCGGCTTTCTTTCCCTTGGCGCATCCCGCGCCGTTAAGCGAAATTGCGCAGATCTCCGGGGCGGAAATCCGCGAGCGCGCCGACGGCGAGTCCGCGGGCGCGGAAATGGCGCCGCCGCTCATCATTGGCGTCGCGCCGCTCGACTGGAGCAGGCCGGGCGATCTCTGCTTCTACGACAACGCGCGTTACCGCGCCGCGCTCTCGCAGTGTCGCGCCACCGCGTGCTTCCTAAGCGAACGTCACATTGCGTTGCTGCCGCGGGCCGTTGTCGCGCTCGTCGTCGACGATCCGCCGCGCGCCATGACGCTTGCGACCGCGCATCTGTTTCCGGAGGCGCTTCGGCCCGGCACTCTGTTCCAGTCGAGCGGCGTCTCTCCGGGAGCGGCGGTGCATCCGCAGGCGCGGCTCGAACCCGGGGTCATCGTTGATCCTGGCGCGGTGATCGGGCCGGGCGCCGAGATCGGCGCGGGAACGATCATCGGGCCGCAGGCGGTGATCGGCCCCAATGTGCGGATCGGCCGCGACTGTTCGATCGGCGCGCATGTAAGCCTCACTCATGCGCTGATCGGCGATCGCGTTTTCATCCACCCGGGCGCGCGGCTCGGGCAGGATGGTTTCGGCTTCGTGCGAAGCGGCAAGGGCTATCTCAAGACGCCGCAGATCGGCCGGGTGATCGTGCAGGACGATGTCGAGATCGGCGCCAACACGACGATCGACCGGGGCGCCTCGCGCGACACGATCATCGGCGAGGGGAGCAAGATCGACAATCTCGTGCAGATTGCCCACAACGTGGTGATTGGGCGCTTTTGCGCCATCGCCGCCCAGTCAGGCGTCGCCGGCTCCTGCGAGATCGGCGATTTCGTTGCGCTTGGCGGACAGTCCGCCGTCGCCGGGCATCTGACGATCGGGCAAGGCGCCGCGGTCGCGGCGAAATCCGGCGTGATGCGCGATGTGCCCGACGGGCAGCGGGTCGGCGGCGCGCCGGCGCGCCCGTTGCGGCGCTTTCTGCGCGGCGCGGCGCTGCTCGACCGACTCGCGCGCAGGAACGAGCCGACGTAAGACAGGGCGAAAGAATTCAGGCATGGCTTCCCCATGCCCTGGAAGAGATTCGGGCATGGCTTCGCCATGCCATGGGAGAGCATTCGGGCATGGCTTCGCCATGCCTTGGGAGGAGGAAACTATGGCCGAATCAGCGGCCGGCGCGACGCTGGAGAGCGCCGACATTCTGCAGATCATGAGCCAGCTGCCGCATCGTTATCCGTTCTTGCTCGTCGATCGCATCTACGACATCCGCGGCGACGAATCCTGCGTCGGCGTGAAGAACGTCACGGTGAATGAGCCGCAGTTTCAGGGACACTTCCCCGAGCGTCCGATCATGCCCGGCGTCCTGCTCATCGAAGCCATGGCGCAAACCGCCGGAGTCATCGCCATCCGGGCGCTAAATGGAAGCGACCGTTCCCGGCTCGTCTATTTCGTCACCATCGACAATGCGAAGTTCAGGAAGCCCGTGACGCCCGGCGACCGCGTCGAATTCCACATGACCAAAACCGCGCAGAAGCGGAACATCTGGTGGTATTCCGGGCGCGCATTGGTGGACGGCGCGCTGGTCTGCGAAGCGCAGATCAGCGTCATGATGGGCGGGTGAGCGTCGCCGCGGCGAGTGCGACAATGGACCCTTCGGTTCATCCATCCAGTGTCGTGGAAGCCGGCGCGCGGCTTGGCGCAGGCGTCGCCGTCGGTCCTTTCTGCCACATCGGCGCCGGCGTCGAGATCGGCGATGGCGCGACGCTCCACTCTCACGTCGTCGTTTCCGGCCGGACTCGCATCGGCGCGCGAACCCAGGTTTTTCCTTTCGCGGCCGTGGGACTGCCGTCGCAGGATTTAAAGGCGGAGCTCGCGGAGGGCGCGCTGACGATCGGCGACGACTGCGTCATTCGCGAAGGCGTGACCATCAACGCAGGCGTGGGCGAGGGCACGCGCATCGGCGCGCGCTGCGTCTTTCTTGCGTCGTCGCATGTCGCCCATGACTGTCGGCTCGGCGACGGCGTTATATTATCGAACCAGGTTCTGCTGGGCGGCCACGTCGAGATCGGGGACCATGCCATGATAGGCGGCGCCACAGCGGTGCACCAGAATGTGCGGATCGGCGCACACGCCTTTGTCGGCGGCCTGTCGGGCGTCGAAGGCGATGTCATCCCATTCGCGCTTGCGTCGGGCAATCGCGCCCATCTTTTCGGATTAAATCGCGTTGGCCTGCAGCGGCGTGGCTTCGCGACGGACCGGATCGAGCGCCTGCGCCGCGCCTTTGACCTGCTCTTCGCGCGAGACGATGCGCGCGTGCTCAGCGAACGGATCGACGCTCTGGCGCTGGATTTCGGCGGCGACGCGGACGTTGCCGCTATCGTCGAGTTCCTGCGCGCGCCCGGCGCGCGCCAGCTGTGTGCGCCTCGAGCGCGCTGATCATGAGCGGGCCGCACATCTTTCTCGTCGCGGGAGAGGCTTCGGGCGATCAGCTCGGCGCAGCCCTGATGCGGGCTTTGCGCACAGCGCGTCCGGAGGTGGTCTTTACGGGCGTCGGCGGCGAGGCGATGGCGCGTGAAGGCCTCGTCTCGGCGTTTCCACTGGCAGACATCGCGGTGATGGGCCTCTTGCCGGTGCTGGCGCGGCTGCCGCGTCTTGTGAAGCGCATCGAACTGACGGCGCGCCTCGTCATCGATCAGGTGCCTGATTGCCTCGTCATCATCGACGCGCCCGACTTCACTCACCGCGTCGCGCGCCGCGTGCGCGCCGCGCGCCCTGACGTGCCGATCGTCAATTACGTCAGCCCTACCGTCTGGGCGTGGCGGCCCAGCCGGGCGCGCGCGATGCGCGACTACATCGACTGTGTTCTGGCGCTGCTGCCCTTCGAGCCTCGGGCGCATGTGCAGCTGGGCGGGCCGAGATGCGTCTATGTCGGCCATCCGCTCGTCGAGCGGCTGGATGAATTGACGCCGCATCTCCATGATCGCGGCGGCGCGCGATCGTTGCTGGTTCTGCCGGGGTCACGTCTCGCCGAAGTGCGGCGCATGATGCCGGTCTATGGCGAGACGCTCGAGCTTCTCCTGCGTCAACGCGCCGATTTCGACGTCTCCATTCCTGTCGCGCCGAACATGGAGGAGCCGCTGCGCCGGGAGCTGAGAAGCTGGCCGATGACGCCGCGCCTGATCGGTCAGACGGAAAAATTCGCCGCCTTTCGCAAGGCGCGCGCCGCGCTCGTCACGTCGGGGGTCGCAACGCTGGAACTGGCGCTCGCGGACGTTCCGATGGCGGTCGCCTACAAGGTCTCGCCCGCTGAATCGCTGTTGCGCTTTCTTATCAATGTCGATTCGATCGTGCTGCCCAATCTCGTCATCGGCGAGAAAGCCGTCCCCGAATTCCTGCAGCAGGCGGCGACGCCGCGCGCGCTCGCCGAGACGCTGCGGCCGCTCCTGCGGGACAGCGCCGCGCGAGATGCGCAGCTCGCCGCGTTCAAGCGCGTCCGCGAGCGGTTGCTGGAGGCAGGACGAACGCCCAGCGCGCGGTCGGCGGACGTCGTCCTGGAGTATGCGTCGCGACGGCGGACGTAAGCCGGTCAGAACGGGATATCGTCGTCCAGCGCGTCCGACAGCTTGCCGGCGGGAGCGGGACGCCGCTCGCCGGGGCCGCGCTCCATCGGCGAGGTGCGGCCGAAGGAGCCGCCGCTCTGCCCGTAGCCGCTGTCGTAGTCGCCTTCGCTGCGACCGCCGCCCTTGCTGTCGAGCAGGGTCAGCTCACCGCGAAAACGCTGCAGCACGACGTCGGTCGCCTTGCGCTGATTGCCGTCCTTGTCCGTGTATTCGCGAGTCTGAAGCTGGCCTTCGAGATAGATCTTCGAGCCCTTGCGGCAGTATTGCTCGGCGATCTTGCCGAGATTTTCGTTGAAGATCGATATGTTGTGCCACTCGGTGCGGTCTTTGCGCTCGCCGGTGTTGCGGTCGCGCCAGGATTCCGTCGTCGCCAGCGAAAAGGAAACGACGCGATCGCCAGACGGCAGCGTCCGCACTTCCGGATCTCGGCCGAGATTGCCGATCAGGATGACTTTGTTGACGCTGCCCGCCATGTCGCTCTCCACTTGCTCAACGCGTGGCACTCTAGTGCAAAGGCCTGTCCGTCTGGCGCGCCGACGCGATTTGTCCACAGATGTGTGGCGCCCGCCGAGCCTGGAACGTTCGTATTTTGTTCTATCACCCGCGTTAAACTCATGCAAGCGCTACGGAATTTTTTGTTCTCTTTTCAGTTCACGCTTGGGCGACGCGCCACGAGCAGCAGGCCTGTGCCCTCGTCTTCCCGCGAAGGAACGCCCAGCGCTAGCCGCGCGGCCAGGCCGCCGAGAAGGCCGAGCGCGGCGGAGGCGTGCCAGGAAAACGCTTCCCGATAATATGCGTCGCCGCCGCATTTGATCGGACTGCACCGGCTGATCCAGTAAAGCAGCGCGTCGTCCTCGCCCCAGGGGACTTTTTCGACGCTCTCGACGGTCGCGCCGGCGCGTTTCGCCATTACCGCGAGCGCTTCCTTCGTCCACCAGCTGAGGTGATGCGGCGGGGCGTTCATCAGAAAATTCGGAATCCGCGTGAGCGCCGACGGAACATGCGGCACGCCGATGCAGACCAGACCGCCCGGTTTGGCGGCGCGCAACATCTCGCGAAAGAGCGATACGGGCGCGCTGATATGCTCGAGAACCTGAAACGCGCAGACGGCGTCATAGGATGCGGCGTTCGCGACGAGATGATCCGCGATCGTTTCACTGCGGATCGACGGGTCGCCGCCATGCTCGGCAAAATGCGGATCCAGGCCCGTGTAGTTGGCGTGCGTGACGCAGTGGCGGAAATTGCCCAGACCGCATCCGACATCGAGCACGCGCGCGCCGGCCGGCACATGTCGCGCGGCGAGATTGAACTCGGGCCGAATGAAGCGATCGGAATAGAGTCCGAGTTTCTTGAGGCGCGAATAGAATCCGTCATAAAATTCGTGATCGCCTTCGACAGGCGGATCAAAGAACAGAAGTCCGGTCGGCGATTCCCAGAGCCCGAATTGATCCACTGCGCCAAAGCTCGGCCAGGCGTTCGCGCCGAATTCGACTTTCCACAAGCGCCCGAGCAGCCGCGCGGGCACGGTTTGGACGAGGCGAACGGCGGGAAGGCCGGTGACAGGGCAATCAGGCGTCGTAGGCGGAGACATCGATAATCCTCTCAGCATGGATCATGCCGGGGCGCCTAATGCGGCAATCTCGCATGTGTTGTGCGGCGCCGCTATGACACGGCGCCGGCGTTTCGAATGTGGCGTCTCAATCCGTCGTGACGCCAATCTCGATATCGGAGGGATCGATCTCGCGAGCGAGTCCCGCCGCCAAGCGCGCCCGGTCCAACTCGCCTTCCCATGCGGCGATGACGATGGCGGCGACGCCATTGCCGATAAAGTTCGTCAACGCGCGACACTCGCTCATGAACTTGTCGACGCCGAGCACGAGCGACATGCCTGGCGCAAGTTGCGGATCGACCGCCGTCAATGTCGCCGCCAGCGTGATGAATCCCGCGCCGGAAACGCCGCTCGCGCCCTTGGACGTCAGCATCGCGACGACGAGAATGGTCGCCTGATGCGAAAGATCGAGTTCGACGCCCATGGCGCGAGCGATGAACAGCGTCGTCAGCGTCATATAGATGTTGGTGCCGTCGAGATTGAAGGAATAGCCGGTCGGCACGACGAGACCGACGACCGACTTCGAGCAGCCGAGCCATTGCAGCTTCTCCATCAGCGCGGGCAGGGCGCTTTCAGAAGACGACGTCCCGAGCACGATCAGCAGCTCGTCGCGCAAATAGGCGAGAAAGCTGAAGATGCTGAATCCCGCCGCGCGCGCGATGGCGCCCAGCACGAAGACGACGAAGAGACCCGCCGTCAGGTAGAAGAGCCCGATCAGCCCGGCGAGCGACAAGAGCGCGGCTGAACCATATTTGGCGACCGTATAGGCCATGGCGCCGAAGGCCCCGATCGGCGCGGCCTTCATGACGATGGCGATGACGCCGAACATGGCGTGGCCAACGTCGTCGATGATGACGCGCAGCGCACGGCCGCGTTCGCCGAGCGTTAAGAGCGCGAAACCGAAAAGCAGCGAAAACAGCAGCACCTGCAGAATGTCGCCTTTGGCGAAGGCGCCGATCGCGCTGTCGGGAATGATGTCGAGCAGAAAATCGACGCCCCCACGCTTCTCGGCCAGCGCCGTATATTTCGCGACGGCGGAAGGATCAGGCTTGCCGGCGAACCCCGCGCCGGTCTGCGCAAGATTTCCAACAAGAAGGCCGAGCGCCAGGGCGAATGTCGAGACGATCTCGAAATAGACGAGAGCCTTGAGGCCCACCCGGCCGACCTTGCGCGCGTCCTCGATGTGGGCGACGCCGGAGACGACCGTGCAGAAGATGATCGGCGCGATCGCCATCTTGATCAGCTTGACGAAGCCGTCGCCGAGCGCCTTCACCCAGTCCTGCGCCGCCGCTTCGGGGGCGAGCCCGCCGAACAGCGCGCCGAGCGCAATGGCCGCGAGCACCTGGACATAGAGGTGGCGGTAGAAGGGCTTCTTCGGCGTCGTCAATGGGCGCGCGTCGGCCGCAGTCGCTCCTTCGCTATTCTTTGCTTCGAGCGCCACGCGCGTTGCTCCTGACGGGAATGCACAGCGGCATTATTGGAACGCGAACGGGTTGACCACAGCAAGTTCGAGATCGACGAAATCCGCGACATTCCGCGTCGCGAGCGTCATGGCGTGCGCCGAGGCGATGCCCGCGACCATCGCATCCATGACGGCGAGCGGCTTGCCCAGAGTTTGTCGTCTCGCGCGCAGACGCGCAAAGGCATGCGCGGCGCGTTGGTCGAAAGCCAATATGCGGCCGGCGAAAATCTCTTCTTCGATTATCTGGCAGGCCTTGGTCAGCGCATCCTTCTTGCGGCCCGACGGCAGCAGCGCAAGTCCAAAGCGCAATTCCGCTATGACAGGAGTAGCAATGTAGAAATCGATTTCAGCGTGAGAATCGACCCATCGGCGCGCCTTCGCGTCGCCGGTCGGCTTCATCATTTCCGAAACGACATTTGTGTCGAGAAGGATCATTCGAATGTCGGCAGGGGGCGCTCGCTCTTGTCGCGCGGCTGGACGAAGTCGTCGGTCCAGTCCTCTGCTGCAATGAGGCCCTTCAGTTTTGTCCCGAGTCCGCCGGCTAGTCTTACGCCCTGAGCCCGCGTCGATTGCGAAAGCGCGCTTTTCAGCAGCATCTTGATCTCACTGGAAAGGCTGCGATTATGACCGTGCGCGAGATCTTCGATCTGGCGTTTCAATTCGGGGGGGACATCGCGGAGCAAAATATCAGGCATTTCAGACCCTATTGTGATATCAATGATATCACAAATTGACAGGATATCAAGGTCAAAAAATAATGTATGTTTTCAGTGAATTATTGAGGCGTTGCCCTAAAAAGTTAACGTGGGCAGCCTCGTATTGTCCATTTATTAACTATTTCACTATAAGAGTCGGCCCACAGTTTCCAAAGAAACTGCGAGGCAAATAATGACTGATCCAGCGTCGAACAAGCCACTCGTTGTTGCCTGCGTGGAGCGCAGTAGAAGCGTATATTATGACCAACAGCTCCGGCATGCAAAGGAACACAATTGTTGGAGCTTGCGGATTGATTGGCGCGCGCTCACGTTGTTGACGTTCATTATTATAGTTGGAGTCATACAATACCCAAAATTGTTGCTAAAGGCTTGGGCATGGGCCGAAATGCTAATCTCAAAGCATTTCTGAGCATGGAGCCGATGGATTTATGCAGGCCCGCATGGCATTCACCTTGCGTGGCGCCTAAATGACGCTTCCACTCTCCTTCCGGCCTTTGTGAATGGCGATCATCAAGCAAAAGGGCGCGCGAGCGGGCGCATCAATTAACTCCAGCGCAGACTCCAAAACCATCTCCATTCGCGGAGCGCGCGAACATAATCTCAAGAACATCGATCTGACGATCCCGCGCGACAAGCTCGTGGTGTTCACCGGGCTCTCGGGCTCGGGCAAGTCGTCGCTCGCCTTCGATACGATCTATGCCGAGGGCCAGCGCCGCTACGTCGAGTCGCTGTCCGCCTATGCGCGGCAGTTTCTCGAGATGATGCAGAAGCCCGACGTCGATCAGATCGATGGGCTCTCGCCGGCGATCTCCATCGAGCAGAAGACGACGTCCAAAAATCCGCGCTCGACCGTCGGCACGGTGACCGAGATTCACGACTACATGCGTCTGCTCTGGGCGCGCGTCGGCGTGCCCTATTCGCCGGCGACCGGCCTGCCGATCGAGAGCCAGACCGTTTCGCAGATGGTCGATCGCGTGCTGGCGCTTCCCGAAGGCTCGCGGCTCTATCTGCTCGCGCCGGTCGTGCGCGGCCGCAAGGGCGAATACAAGAAGGAGATCGCCGAATATACGAAGAAAGGTTTTCAGCGCCTCAAGATCGACGGCGCCTATTTTGAGATCGCCGACGCGCCAGCGCTCGACAAGAAACTGAAGCACGACATCGACGTCGTCGTCGACCGCATCGTCGTGCGCCCTGACATGAGCGCGCGCCTCGCCGACAGTTTCGAGACGGCGCTGGAATTATCGGGCGGGCTCGCCGTCGTCGAATTCGCTGATCGGCAGTCGGCAGTCGGCAGGGGTCAGTCGGCGAATGACGGCCGACTGCCGATTGCCGACCTGCCGACTACCGTCGCGAACGTCTCGACCCATTACGCTCCCGGCCACATCGTCTTCTCTTCGAAATTCGCCTGTCCGGTCTCGGGCTTCACGATTCCAGAGATCGAGCCGCGGCTCTTTTCCTTCAACAATCCGTTCGGCGCCTGTCCGGTCTGCGGCGGCATCGGCCATGAGCAGAAGGTCGACGCCGACCTTGTCGCGCCGAATCCGAAGCTGACCTTGCGCAAGGGCGCGATCGCCCCCTGGGCGAAGTCGACCTCACCGTACTACCAGCAGACGCTTGAGGCGCTCGGCAGGCACTACAAATTTCGTCTCGACGTTCCGTGGGAGACGCTCGCCGACAAGGCGAAGAACGTCATTCTCTACGGGTCGGGCGAGGAGGAGGTGCGCTTTTCCTACGACGACGGCTTTCGCGCCTACGACGTGAAGAAGCCGTTTGAAGGCGTCGTCATCAATCTCGAACGGCGCTATCTCGAAACCGACAGCGAATGGGCGCGCGAAGAGATCGGCCGCTATATGTCGGCGACGCCCTGTCTCGCCTGCGAAGGCTTTCGCTTAAAGCCGGAAGCGCTCGCCGTCAAAGTCGCGGGCAAGCATATCGGCGAAGTGTCGGAGCTTTCCGTGCGCGCGGCGCTCGACTGGTTTCGCGCCCTGCCTGACGCGCTCGACAAGAAGCGCAATGAAATCGCCTTCCGCATCCTCAAGGAAATCCGCGATCGACTGAACTTCCTCGTCGACGTCGGCCTCGACTATCTGACGCTCTCGCGAAATTCCGGCTCGCTGTCGGGCGGCGAAAGCCAGCGCATCCGCCTTGCGTCGCAGATCGGCTCGGGGCTGACCGGCGTTCTCTATGTGCTCGACGAACCATCGATCGGCCTGCATCAGCGCGACAACGACCGGCTGCTCGATACGCTGCGGCGGCTGCGCAATCTCGGCAACAGCGTCATCGTCGTCGAACACGACGAGGACGCGATTCTCGCCGCCGACTACGTCGTCGATGTCGGACCTGGCGCCGGCATTCACGGCGGCAGGATCGTCGCGGAGGGAACGCCGCAGGAGATTATGGCCAATCCCGCTTCGCTCACCGGCCAGTATCTGACCGGCGAGAAGCAGGTGATCCTGCGCCATAAGATGCGCAAGCCGACGCCGGGCCGCTGGCTCAAGCTCTTCGGCGCTCGCGGCAACAATCTGAAGGACGTCACTGCGGAAGTGCCGCTCGGCCTTTTCACTTGCGTCACCGGCGTATCGGGCGGCGGCAAGTCGACGCTGATCATCGAGACGCTTTACAAGGCCGTGGCGCGGCGGCTCTCCGGCGCGCATGAACATCCTGCGCCTTTCGATCGCCTCGAAGGCCTGGAGCAGATCGACAAGATCATCGACATCGATCAGTCGCCGATCGGGCGCACGCCGCGCTCCAATCCCGCGACCTATACGGGCGCCTTCACGCCCATTCGCGAATGGTTCGCCGGTCTTCCCGAGGCGAAGGCCCGCGGCTATGCGCCGGGGCGCTTCTCCTTCAACGTCAAGGGCGGGCGCTGCGAAGCCTGCCAGGGCGACGGCGTCATCAAGATCGAGATGCACTTTCTGCCCGACGTTTACGTCACCTGCGACGTCTGCAAGGGCAAGCGTTACGATCGCGAAACGCTCGAAGTGAAATATCGCGAGAAATCCATCGCCGACGTGCTCGACATGACGGTCGAGGAGGCGGCGAATCTGTTCAAGGCGGTGCCGTCGATCCGCGACAAGATGGAGACGCTAAAGCGCGTTGGCCTCGATTATATCCATGTCGGCCAGCAGGCGACGACGCTTTCGGGCGGCGAGGCACAGCGCGTGAAGCTCTCCAAGGAGCTGTCGCGCCGCTCGACCGGCCGCACGCTCTATATTCTCGACGAGCCGACGACGGGTCTGCATTTCCACGACGTCGCCAAGCTTCTCGAAGTGCTGCATGAACTCGTCGAACAGGGCAACACGGTTCTCGTGATCGAGCATAATCTCGAAGTGATCAAGACGGCGGACTGGATCATCGACATGGGCCCGGAGGGCGGCGACGGCGGCGGCGAAATCGTCGCTGCCGGCCCGCCGTCGGAGATCATCAAGGAGGAGCGCAGCCACACCGGCCGCTACCTCGCCGAAGCGATCGCGCGACGGCCCGCCGAGGCGGCGGCAGAGCCGGCGAAGAAGACCAAAAAGGCGCGTTCGCTGTAACGGCGCTTCGCGGGCGTCGCCGAAGAAAAGGGCCGCCTCGCGCTGAACGCGAAGCGGCCCCTTTTGTTTGGCGAGCTTTCGTCGCCGAGTCTCAGCTCTTTAGCGGCGCCGGGCGTTGGTCGCGCTCCTCGTCGGAGTCGCGAAGCGCCTCGTCGCCGGATGCGGCCTCTTCGGCGGCGCGTTTCTTGCCGGCTTCGATGATGTCGCGCTCAGGCCGCGGCAGCACCGGTCCTTCCGGGAAGACAAAGCCAAGCGTCTTCGTTCCGCTCTCGTCGCCGACGACGACGACGCGCACGGCGCCGCCGTTCTTCAGTCGGCCGAACAGCACCTCGTCGGCGAGCGGCGTCTTGATGTGCTGATGTATGACCCGCGACATCGGCCGCGCGCCCATCGCTTCGTCGTAGCCGTGCTCGACGAGCCAGCTTCGCGCCTCGTCGGTGAGTTCGATCGTGACGTTGCGGTCGGCAAGCTGCGCTTCGAGCTGCATGATGAATTTGTCGACGACGCGCTTAATGACGTCGACCGGCAGATGGCCGAAAGGCACGATCGCGTCGAGACGATTGCGGAACTCCGGCGCGAACAACCGATTGATCGCCTCGCTGTCGTCGAGATCGCGCCGGCTGCGGGTGAAGCCGATCGGCGTGCGCGCAAGATCCTGCGCGCCGGCGTTCGTCGTCATGATGAGAATGACGTTGCGGAAGTCGATCGTCTTGCCGTTATGGTCGGTCAGCTTCCCGTGATCCATCACCTGCAGCAGGATGTTGTAGAGATCGGGATGCGCCTTCTCGATTTCGTCGAGCAGCAGCACGCAGTGCGGGTGCTGGTCGATGGCGTCGGTCAGGAGTCCGCCCTGATCGAAGCCGACATAGCCGGGAGGCGCGCCGATCAGCCGGCTGACCGTGTGGCGCTCCATATATTCCGACATGTCGAAACGCACGAGCTCGATGCCGAGCGAAGTCGCGAGCTGGCGCGCGGCCTCCGTCTTGCCGACGCCGGTCGGTCCCGAGAAGAGATAGCAGCCGATCGGCTTCTCCTGGTCGCGCAGTCCCGCCCGCGCGAGCTTGATCGCCGAAGTGAGCGCCGAGATCGCCTTGTCCTGCCCGTAGACGACGCGCCGCAGCGTCTCGTCGAGATGGGCGAGAACCTCGGCGTCGTCCTTGGAGACCGTCTTCGGCGGCACGCGCGCCATGGTGGCGATCGTGGTTTCGATCTCCTTGAGCCCGATCGTCTTCTTGCGCTTGTTCTCCGCGATCAGCATCTGCGCCGCGCCGGTTTCGTCGATCACGTCGATCGCCTTGTCCGGAAGCTTGCGGTCGTGGATGTAGCGCGCCGAAAGCTCCACCGCCGCCTTCAATGCGTCATTCGTGTAGCGGATCTTGTGGAACTCCTCGAAATAGGGCTTGAGGCCCTTCATGATTTCGATGGTGTCCGGGATCGACGGCTCATTGACGTCGATCTTCTGGAAGCGGCGGACGAGCGCGCGGTCTTTCTCGAAATACTGACGGTATTCCTTATAGGTCGTCGAGCCGATGCAGCGCAGAACGCCCTGCGCCAGCGCCGGCTTCAGCAGGTTAGAGGCGTCCATGGCGCCGCCCGAGGTTGCGCCGGCGCCGATCACAGTGTGGATCTCGTCGATGAAGAGAATCGCGTTCTTGTGATTCTCGATTTCCTTGACGACCTGCTTCAGGCGCTCTTCGAAATCGCCGCGATAGCGCGTGCCGGCGAGCAGCGCGCCCATATCCAGCGCGAAGACGGTCGCGCCGGAGAGAACGTCAGGCACTTCGCCGGAAACGATCTTGCGGGCCAGGCCTTCGGCGATGGCGGTCTTGCCGACGCCGGGATCGCCGACGAGCAGCGGATTGTTCTTCTGTCGGCGGCACAGCACCTGAATCGTGCGCAGCACTTCCGGCTCGCGGCCGATCAGCGGGTCGATGCGGCCGTCGCGCGCCTTCTTGTTGAGGTTGACGCAATAGGCTTCGAGCGCGCCTTCCTTCTTGCGGCTCTCGCCGTCGCGGCCTTCACGGCCCTCGCTGCGCTCGCCGTCGTCTTCGACGCCGCGCGGCGTGCGGCTGGCGTCCGAAAGCCCGGGACGCTTGGCGATGCCATGGCTGATGAAATTGACCGCGTCGTAGCGCGTCATGTCCTGCTCCTGCAGGAAATAGACGGCGTGGCTTTCGCGCTCGGCGAACAGCGCGACGAGAACATTGGCGCCGCTGACGTCTTCGCGGCCAGACGACTGGACGCTGATGATCGCCCGCTGCACGACCCGCTGGAATCCGGCCGTGGGCTTGCACTCATCGGCTTCTTCATTGACGAGATTGTCGAGCTCGCGATCGATGTAATCGCGCAGGTTCTTGGTCAGAACGTCGAGGTCCACTGAGCACGCGCGCAGCACGGCCGAAGCGTCGACGTCCTCGACGAGGCTGAGCAGCAGGTGCTCGAGCGTTGCATATTCATGGTGCCGCTCGCGGGCTGACGCGAGAGCGCGGTCGAGGGTCTGCTTCAGATTGCGCGAGAAGGTCGGCATGCGCTCGTCCTATTTCTTTTCCATGATGCATTGCAGAGGATGCTGGTGCTTCCTTGCAAAATCCATGACCTGGGTGACTTTGGTCTCCGCGACCTCGTAGGTGTAGACGCCGCATTCGCCGACGCCGTGATTATGTACGTGGAGCATGATGCGCGTGGCTTCCTCCACCGACTTGTTAAAATATTTGCGCAGCACGATGACCACGAACTCCTGCGTCGTGTAGTCGTCGTTCAACAGCAGCACCCGATACATGTTGGGCTTGCGCGTCTGAGGGCGCGTTCTTGTGACGAGCGCGGTGCCGGAGCCAGGACCGACGTCCCCTCCCTTGCGCGGCTCCTTGGCCGCATGCGGCGCGCGCCGGAGGCTCGCCGTCAAAAGAGTCAAATCCTCCGCCGCCACGTCCTTACCCTTTCGGTCCTTTCCATGTAGGTCGGCTCAATGGTTCTTTTAGGGTCGCCACGCAGAATCTGGGCCACTTCCATGGTGAGGGAAATCAAGAAGATCGACAGTTTTGAGCTTTCGCCGCGGCTTGGCAAGGGGTCGTACGGCGCGCCGGCGTGGGGCTTTGTCCGGGCGGCGTCAACGAAAAGTTTACCTTCGCGCGACTAGCATCCGCGCCGCTAACCTTCAGGCTGCTGAGTGCGTCCCACCGACGAGCATCGCCGTTCAACCCAACCGCGCGTCGGGCTGCCGGCGGGCGTGTGGAGTCTTGCGGCGCTGTCGGTCGCCGCTTGTTTGTGCAGCGTGCTCGGCGCAAAGCTGCTCTCAAATATGTTCGAGCCTCCCGGGTCGCTAGCGCCGGAAGGGCGCGCGGAGGCGGCCGCGCGCAACCTCGGCAGGTCGGCGCCGCAAGTCGAGGCGCCGGCGCCTACGCTACAACCCGACGTCGATCGTCTGCCGACGGGAACGATTCCGAACCGGTTGAAAAGCGGGAAGACCCTGACGCCCTGCGGCGACGCTGCGGAAACCGCCGACCATTAGCTTTTTTCGGCAGAGCCCTCGCAGTCGAGGCGGTGCGCGCACATATAGTCATTGACAATCTGGGATTTGCACGTAAAGCATTCCCGTGGCTATCGCCCGCGCTTCTTTGCGGCGGACCGTCGGCGGGCCGGATAGTCGTCGCAAAGACGACGGCGCTTCTCTCACATCCTCGCGCGCTTCTTTACGGCTGGCGCGCAAGCGGGTTTTCCGCATATGCGAGCCGTAATTCAGGATAATTGATGACATTCGAGGAACTGGGCCTTTCCCAAAAGGTTCTCGCAGCTGTCCAAGCCTCTGGCTATACGACCCCCACGCCGATTCAGGCGCAGGCCATACCACCCGCCCTTCAGGGGCGCGATATCCTGGGAATCGCGCAGACGGGCACGGGCAAAACCGCCGCCTTCACCCTGCCGATGCTGAGCCGCCTCGAGAGCGGCCGAGCCCGTGCAAGAGTGCCGCGAACGCTTATTCTCGAGCCCACGCGCGAACTTGCGGCGCAGGTCGAAGAGAGCTTCGCCAAATACGGCAAGAACCATCGTCTCAATGTCGCGCTGCTGATTGGCGGCGTCTCCTTCGGCGACCAGGAAGCCAAGATCATGCGCGGGGCCGACGTGCTGATCGCGACGCCGGGCCGCCTGCTCGACTTCTTCGACCGCGGCAAGCTGCTGCTCACAGGCATCGAGATTCTCGTCATCGACGAAGCGGACCGCATGCTCGACATGGGCTTCATTCCCGACATCGAGCGCGTCTGCAAACTGGTCCCGTTCACGCGGCAGACGCTCTTCTTCTCCGCGACGATGCCGCCCGAAATCACCCGTCTGACCGAAGCCTTTCTGCACAACCCGATTCGCTGCGAAGTCTCCCGCGCCGCGACGACAGCCACGACGATCAGACAGGCGCTCGTCGCGTCCCGCGGGCATGCCGACAAGCGCGAGACGTTGCGCAATCTCATTCGCGGCGCCGAAAGCTTCAAGAACGCGATCATCTTCTGCAACCGCAAGCGCGACGTAGCGATCTTGCACCGCTCGCTCGTCAAGCACGGCTTTTCAGCCGGCGCGCTGCATGGCGACATGGATCAACTCGCGCGGATGGCCTCGCTCGACGCATTCAAGAATGGCGATGTATCGCTTCTCGTGTGTTCGGACGTCGCGGCGCGGGGGCTCGACATTCCTGACGTGAGCCATGTGCTCAATTTCGACGTCCCGACGCACAGCGAGGACTACGTGCACCGGATCGGCCGCACCGGCCGCGCCGGGCGCTCCGGCGTGGCGCTGACGATCGTCACCGAAGACGACATGAAATACGTCGATCAGATCCAAAGTCTCATCGGCAAGGCGATCGAGTGGGAGGGCCCCGGCTTCGACGCGCTGCCGCCGCCGATGGAGACGAGTCGTCCCCAGGAGCGGCGCGGAGAGCGCGCCGAACGCGGATCGCGTCGCGAACGCGGCCGCAGACCAGCCGGCGAGCGCGAAGCGTCCGTCAGCCGCGGACCAGCTGGCGAGCGGGAAGCGCCCGTCAGCCGCCGGCCAGCCGCCGAGCGGGAAGCGCCGGTCAGCCGCCGGCCAGCCGCGTCCGATCGCGAAGCGCCGGTCAGCATGGGCCGGCCGCGCGGCGGCCGGGCCAAGGCCGAGGGGGAAGCCCGTCAAATGGCGCCGGCCTATGCGGCCGCGCCCGGCGCAGAGCGCCGCGAACGCCGGCCGCGCCGTCATGAGGACGATGGGCCGCCCGTCATCGGACTGGGCGACCATGTGCCGTCCTTCCTGCTGCGCCCAGTGGCGCTGAGGCCGGCGAAGGTGGCGGAAGACTAGGAGGCCGTTCGGCCGGGGGCCCCTCGGGGCCCGCACGGCTTGATATCGGACCTTTAACGTCAGACCGTTAAAGGCTCCATCGCGTTGCGGATCTTTTCCGCCTGTTCGGCGAGCTTGGCGTCCTCGGCCATTGTCCCCGGAGGGCGCAAGGCGACGCCGTCCCAGCGCGGCAGCAGGTGGAAGTGCAGGTGGTAGATCACCTGTCCTCCAGCGCTTTCATTGAACTGATGCAGGGTCAAGCCGTCGGCGACGAAAGCCTTCTCGATCGCCTTGGCGACGTGCTGCACGCGCTTCATCAATTCGCCGAGGGTTTCCGGAGAGACATCGAGCAGTCCGCGCGCGCCTTCCTTGGGAATTACCAGGACATGGCCTTCGGCGCGCGGCATGATGTCCATGAACGCCAGCGCGATGTCATCCTCATAGACCTTATGCGCGGGAATTTCGCCGCGCAGAATTTTGCCGAAAATATTGTTGGGATCGTACGCGACGGCCATTGCTGTTCCCTTCGAGCGCTTGCTCCTGAATATCGTTTTGGCCGTTTCGACGGGCGCTTGCGTCGCAAAGGACGGCGCCGCGAGCGGATCATCGCCGGGCGGCGACACTCCCGTTCGCACTGAAGCAGGCCGGCAAGGAAAGCAATTGCCTCTACGGCCTGTCAATCCCCAAAAGCGAAGGCGCGGATGTTGGTGATGCGGAAATCGCTCGCCGGATAAACCCCGAGAATTTCCACTTCCTTGGAAAAGAACTGAAGTTCTTCCAGGGCGCGCGCCATCGCCGGCTGCTCGGGATGTCCGTCGGCGTCGGCGAGAAAGCGCGTCGCGGCGAACTCGCCGTCAACCATGTAGCTTTCCAGTTTCGTCATGTTGACGCCATTGGTGGCGAATCCGCCGAGCGCTTTGTAGAGCGCGGCGGGCACGTTGCGCACGCGAAAGATGAAGGTGGTGATGGTCGAACCCGCGTTCGGCGCCGCCCATTGCCTTGTCTTGGAGAGCACGATGAAACGCGTCGTGTTGTGCGCCTCGTCCTCGATGTTCTCCGCCAGCACGTCGAGGTCGTAGATCTCGGCGGCGAGCCGCGGCGCGATCGCCGCCTTCGTCGGATCGCCCCATTCGGCGACTTCGCGCGCCGCGCCGGCGGTGTCGCCTGCGGTATGCGCTTCAAGTCCGAACTGCCGGATGGCGCGCCGGCACTGGCCGAGCGCATGGACATGGCTGTAGACGCTTTTGAGCCCCTGCCGAGTCGCGCCCCTGGGCGCCATCAGGTGAAAATGGATCGGAAGGAAGTGCTCGCCGATGATATGCAGACCGGAATGCGGCAGGAAATGATGAATATCCGCGACGCGTCCGGCGATCGAATTTTCGATCGGGATCATGCCGAGCGCGGCGCGGCCCTCGGTCACCGAGGCGAAGGCGTCCTCGAAGCTCGCGCAAGGCAGCGGCGTCAGATGCGGAAAAGCCTGGCGGCAGACGAGGTCGGAGTTTGCGCCGGGCTCTCCCTGATAGGCGATATATTTCGTCACTTTGCGTCCCGTTCGCGCGCTGCTGCGCGCAGCGCGGCCAAATCGCGTTCCGTATCCACCGATGCGGCGCCTTTGTCCAGCAGCGCGGCGTCGATGCGCATGCCGGCCTCGAGCGCGCGCAGCTGCTCGAGGCGCTCGCGCAGTTCGAGCGGAGAGGGCGCCAGCGCGACGAACCGCTCCAGTGCGGCGCGGCGAAAGGCGTAGACGCCGACATGCTTCAGGCGCGGCCCGTCGCCATAGGGCGCTGGCGCTCTCGTAAAGTAAAGCGCGCGCAGACGGGTGGGCGTGAGCGAGGCGGCGACGAGCTTGACGGCGTTGGAGTCGTCGGCGTCGTCAGCGCTTGCCGCGCAGGCGAGGGTGCCGATGTCGACGGCAGGGTCGCCGAGAAGCGCGAGCGCCGCTTTCAGGGCGCCGTCCGGAAGGAAGGGCTGATCGCCCTGTAGATTGACGACGGCGTCGTGGCGCCCCTGCGGGTCGAGGGCTTGCAGCGCCTCGCCGACGCGATCGCTGCCGCAGGCGTGAGCGCCGCGCGTCAGCGTCGCCTGTCCGCCAGCCGCCTCGACGGCGCGGGCGATCTCGTCAGAGTCGGTCGCGACAACGACGGGCCCCAGCGCCGCCGCGCATGCGCGCTCCCAAACGCGAACCACCATCGGACGGCCGCCGATGTCGGCGAGCGCCTTGCCGGGCAGACGCGTCGACCCAAGACGCGCCGGGATGATGACAATCGGCGCGCGCGCCGGCGCGAAGGCGTTAATAGGCGTTGTTGTCCTCGGCCATCCAGCCCTTTTCGCTCTTCACGAAATGCAGCGTGCCTTCGCTCGTATGCACTTCGGCTTTCGCGAATGTGCGGTCGTCGTCGAGGCCGAGAAAAGCGCATTTACCGCGCTCGCGCTCATCGGCGCATTTGGCTTCGAAGCCCTCGGGAAACTGAATTTCAGCCTCATACATCAATTCGTAAGCGTCGACGTTTTCACGCTTCACTTCGCGGCCCTGCACCTTCTTGAAGGAGACCAGCTTGGCGTCGACGCCGTTCTTTTCCAGAAGATTGCGCAGGACCTTGGCGCCGGTGGCGTCGCCCGGCATGTGTTCGCCGCAGGCGGAAAGCGTCAGGGCGACCGAGACGCCGGCCACGAGCCCGAGAACAAATCGGAATCCAGATGCCATCTATTCCTCCGGCGCCACGTTCATCGCAGCGCGATGTTATTGCCTGCACTGGCGCACAAGCGCCTCGCAACTCCCTATCTGTGAAATTTCATATCAGATAGTTGCATTTTTGTGCAGCCGGAGTAACGTGACTGCGCCAAATGAGTTGCGCGTCTGGCGGCGTCGAAGGGCCTGTAAGAAGACCCATGGCGCGCGTAAGCGTTTGATGCGTATTCGGCACAACTTTGAATACCCTGCGGAGTGCTCAGGTCCGCCGCATCTCCTGGGTCCGTGGGGTTGGCCGACTGGCGGTGGTTGGAGTGGCCTCCTTGAAGCCATCGTCAGTCGGCCGCCTTGCCTGAAGGCGGTCTCCCCTCAACCAACAAATCTCCGGAGCGCGCCAGCGGCGACGCTCCTTTCAGCTGTTCGGCTGTGACGATGATCTCGCGCGTCGTTCGCGACGCGCTTACTTGATCTTCGTTTCCTTGAATTCCACGTGCTTGCGCGCGACGGGATCGTATTTCTTGAAGACGAGCTTTTCCGTCTTGGTGCGCGCGTTCTTTTTCGTCACGTAGAAATAGCCCGTATCCGCCGTGGACAGGAGCTTGATCTTGATCATGGCGGATTTGGCCATCGCTCATTCCAGTCTATCAGAGAAACGAAATCGTCCCGGCCGCCTAAGCGCGCCGGGAACGAATTGGCCGGCAACATACGTGCGGCGCGAGCGATGTCAAGAAGGCGCCCTGCGGCTCCATCTGAGATTCGAACGATTCGGGCTTCGTCAAGCGAAGCGGCAAAGAACAGCCATAATTTTGTTGGTTAATCCGCAAGAGGAGCGGCGTATGGCGGGAGGATCTCCGGCTAATCGCGCGGCAATACTCAGGCGGGGAGAAATATCTTCTAAAGGAGCCGATGCTCTCGCGCGTCGTTCTGCGCAGAGCCGAATGTATCGACGTGAAGAACTTCTCCCTCGGTCTTCACGCCGACGCGCTTGGAGTGAGTAGTATGAGCGTAACACTCGAGAAGCGGCGCAAGGTCGCGGAGTTGGAGAACTTCGAAAGGCGGATACTGCAGGAGAAGCGGCGCCTGCTGAGGGAGCTGGAAAGCCTGGAAAGGCCTTTCCGCAACACCCGAGCGCCGCGTTGGATCAAGAATTTCTCAAGCGACATGGCGGGCGAGTGGCGCGCGCTCTGTCACGCTGCGTCGTCGAGGCGCCCGGCGTGGTTTTACGTTGTCGCCGGCGTCATCCTGCTTAGCGGCGGCGGCTTCGCCGCACATCTCGCCTGGAGAGGCGCGCACGCGCCCCGCGCCGACGGCGCGACGCTCCGTCAGGTCGAAACGCCGACGACGCCGGCGCGGATCGAGCAGCCGACGACTCCTGCGCCTGTGGCCGAGACCGCTCAGGCCAGTATTGTCGCGCCATCCTCGGCGCCCGCCGTCAGCGTCGCGACGGACTCGATTGCGCCGCCCATGCCGCCGGCAGCCGACTCAAAGGAGCTGAAGGAGCGGCTTCTGGAAGCCCAGGCCGCGGCTGCACCCTTGCCCGAGCCGCTGCCGCCGCCGACAAAAGCGGACGCGCCGGCCGCCGCGGTCGCGCCGCTCGACGCCGCGCGGCCGAAAACCGCCTTCGACGCAGCACCGCCTGTCGACACGGCCGCGCTGGCGGAGCCGGACGACGAGGCGCCTTCGGCGCCAGCTGCGGCGCGCGAAAGCCAGCGTGACGACGAGCCCGCGGCAGAGGGCCGCCGTGGCAAATGCTTCGTCAAGGTGGATGGCCACGTGCTCTTCGAGCGCGGCTGCATGCTGCGTCAGCCCAGGCGCTCCATGCTCACGCTCAACGCCGGCGACGAGGCCGTCGTCCTGACGCTCGAACATGGACGGACGTGGACGGCGAGCCTGGGCGGCCGCAACCTCGGCAAGGTGTATCGGACAGGCGAGTGCTGGGGCCGGCGCCGCCAGGTCTTCATCTGCGCCAAGGGCGCGTAAACGCAGCCTTCGGGCGCGGCGGCGCGCGCCGCGACTTTGGATGCAAACAGCCCCGCCGAACGTCAGCGGCGGGGCTGTTGCGTTTCTCTCTCGAAGGCTGCGATGACGGATTACCGCGGCGTCATCCCGCTATTTCCCCACCGAGGATTTCTACGACCTCGCGAGTCTGTGGATCGACGAGAACCACCTGTCGGCTCACGACGAAGTAACTGTATCGCGCTGCGCCCGGAACGCCCGGAACAGACAATGGGGTAAGAGTTATGGCCTGTGGAACGCGTTCACCGATCCTCAATGTGCAGGTCTCGCGTTCGTTGCCGACAATGTCACGCATGACGGCCTGGTAAACCGTGCGCTGTTGCTCACGGTTCAGGCTCAATCCTTGTGCGCTCCGGTCGATGGCGTTCCGATCGATGGACCCGCGAGGTCCACGATCCAGCGACCTGACGCTATCCTCCTCCGCGACTATGGCGCCGCCGCCTTCGTCGAAGGTCGCCACCACCTCGCGGCTCTCCGGAGCGACGACGATGATTTCATCTTCCACGACGACGTAATCGTAGCCGGCATATTGCGGAACAATGCTCACGAAGGCCGCGGGGAGGGGATATAGCCTGACATGGGACGGCAAGCGCGCGCCGATCCCAACGAAGAAATCCGACCGAGAGAAAGTCTGCACGTTTCGTCGTTGCAGGATGTTCCGGACCACCCGCGCCTGCCTTCGGTCAAGCGTCACGCTGCCGGTCTGGACCGAACCGGCGCCCCGACCCCGCGTCTGCGCAGCTGTCTCCGAGCCAGACCTTGGCGTCGCAAAGGGTTGGCGCGTTTCGCCCTGATCGCGCGCGGAAGGCGCGGCCGGCGTATCCTGTCGCTCCGCCCTAGAACGGCCCGTTTGGTCGGCGCCCGGACGCGTTTCAGCCGATGGAGTCTGACGAGAAGGCGCCGCCTGGCCACGCATGGCGGGCTTCGCATCTTCGGCTTTGTCCCGGTCCGCCTGTCCGGCCGCGCCGCGACGCGGGGCCGCTTGATCGCGGGCGGAAGGCGACATGGCCTTGCTCTTACGTTCAGCCTTGTCCCGGCGCGCTTCGTTGGCGTGCTGGCGCGTTCGCTCAGTTCGGCTGGCGGCCTTGCCATCGGGTGAGGCATCGCCCTGAGCCTCGGTCTTCTGCGCGCCTCGCCGGCCGGAAGCGTCGTCGGCTTCCTTTGTCGAGCTTCTACCTTTGGTCGCGCGCATATCGCGTCCGGCTGCTGGCGCGCCAATGCGCGGCGCTTGGCGCGGAGCAGTTCGCCCGATCGACGGCTTTGCGCCGGATTCTCCCGCTCCCCCAGCCGACGGCGCCTGAGTCTGGGCCGAGGCGCTTGCGACAATGACCGCCAGCGCGCTGATCGTCGATGACGCAAAGACTATTAAGCGCATAGGGGCCTCCGCTGTGTGGGATCTGATCTCCACTGTTCGTTCCCGGAGTTGAGCACCTTCAACGCGCAAGAACGGCGGATGTTCATGAATGCGCCTGTTGCATCTTTGCGTCGAACTTGCGTGGTCTCGAATTCTCAAGACGCGCCTAAGCCGCAATGCGCATATCTATCCTGCTGAGCGTTCGCTATTGCCGCAGGCGCGTTGCGGTTATGCCAACCGCGCATCGACGCTGGGTATGAATGCCAGCGGTCGCGCGATGGCGGGTCCGTTCGGATGTCGCTCTGAGGACTGCGGCGATCGCAAGCCAAACTACCGTTTGCGACGCGCGGGCTTTCGCTCGCGTTCCTTTTTCGCGCCATTGCGCGGCGGGGCGCGGCGTTCGCCTCCGCTCGTGATCTCGAAACGCAAGGCGCCGGCGATCGGCGCCGCCTCGATGAGCCGCACCTCGATCACATCCGCGAGTCGGTAGCTGACGCCGGAGCGCGAGGTCAGCGCATGCGCCGCCGGGTCATAGGCGTAATATTCGCGGCCCAATGTCGCCGCCGGCACGAAGCCGTCGGCGCCGGTTTCGAGCAGGCGCACGAAGAGCCCCGATTTCGTTACGCCGGAAATGCGCGCTGAAAAGCGCGCGCCGATCTGATCGGCGAGATGATGCGCGATGAGCCGATCGACGGTCTCGCGCTCAGCCGCCATGGCGCGCCGCTCGGCGGCCGAGATGCGCGCGGCGATTTCCGCAAGTTCGCCAGCGGGCATTTCCGGCAACGCGCCTTCGCCGAACTTCAGCGCGCGAATGAGCGCGCGATGCACGATGAGATCGGCGTAGCGGCGAATGGGCGAGGTGAAATGCGCGTAGCGGCGCAGATTGAGGCCGAAGTGCCCATAGTTTTCATGCGTATATTCCGCCTGCGCCTGCGTGCGCAGAATGATCTCGTTGACGATATTCTCGTGCTCCATGCCCTTCACGCGATCGAGGATCACATTGAAATGTGATGGGCGCAGCGTCTGGCCTTTGGCGAGCTTGACGCCGATCGTCGCGAGAAATTCCGAAAGCGCCGAGACCTTTTCGCGCGAGGGTTCATCATGGGCGCGATAGATCAGCTGCTGGCGATGCTGCTCCAAAGTCTCTGCGGCGGCGACATTCGCCAGGATCATGAATTCTTCGATCAGCCGATGCGCTTCGAGCCGCGGCGGAATGACGACGCGATCGAAGGAGCCGTCCTTCTTCAAAAGGATCTTGCGCTCGGGCAGGTCGAGATCGAGCGGCGCGCGCAGATTGCGCGCGTGCTGCAGCGCTTCATGCGCGGCGTAAAGCGGTTTGAGCACCGAGGCGAGCAGCGGCTTCGTCGTTTCATCCGTGCGGCCTTCGATCGCGTCCTGCGCCTGCGCATAGGCCAGCTTGGCGTGCGAACGCATCATCACGCGATGAAACTTGTGATCGATCTTCCTGCCCTTGCTCGTGACGCGCATGCGCACGGCGAGCGCCGGCCGATCTTCACTGGGACGCAATGAACAGAGGTCGTTGGAGATGCGCTCGGGCAGCATCGGCACGACACGGTCGGGGAAATAGACCGAATTGCCGCGCTCCAAGGCGTCGCGATCGAGCGCCGACCGCGGAATCACATAGTGCGCGACGTCGGCGATCGCGACGGTGATGACGAAGCCGCCCTCATTGTCAGGCGCGTCGTCCGGCGCGGCGTGCACCGCGTCGTCGTGATCCTTGGCGTCCGGCGGATCGATCGTGACGAGCGGCAGGTCGCGCCAGTCTTCGCGCCCGTTGAGGGACGCCGGCCGCGCGCGCTCGGCCTCCGCCGTGGCCTCGGGGCGAAACACGTCGGGAATGTCATGCGCGCGCAGCGCGATGAGACTCACCGCCTTTTCGCCGGTGACCGAGCCAAGCGTCTCGCGCACGCGGGCGCGCGGCGCGCCAAAGCGCGTCTTGCCGACGAGATCGACCGAGACGAGGTCGCCATGTTTGCCTTCGCCGATGTCGGCAGCGGCGACGGCGAGTTCGCGGCCAGCCTGCTTCTTGTCGATCGGCTCGATACGGCCGGCGCCGTTCGCCTCGACATGCAGCACGCCGAGCACGCGGTGGCGCTGGCGTGAGAGGAGTTTGACGACGCGCCCGACATAGGGCGGCTCGTCCGGACCTGCGTCGCGATCTGGTTCGGCGCGAACGAGCGCGCGATCGCCGACGCCGGGCAGGGGTTCGCCCGGCCGGGCGCGCCGCGGCGCCTGGATGCGAATGCGCGGCGCCGGCCCCAATTCGTCTTCGTCCCATTCGACCGGCGCGGCGATCATCTCGCCGTCGCGGTCGCGCGCCACGATGTCGACAAGCGCGACGGGCGGCAGCGCGCCCTTGCGCGTCACGCGCCGGCCGCGCTTTTCGAGAACGCCTTCGTCCGCGAGTTCCGCGAGCATGCGCTTGACGGCGATCCGATCGTCGCCGGTGAGGCCGAAAGCGCGGGCGATTTCGCGCACGCCGATCTTGCGCGGTCCGCCCGCCTCGGTTTCGCGGGCGATGAGGGCGAGGATGTCTTCGCGGGAGGGCGCGTGTTTTTCTCTAGTGTCTTTTTTCGCCAAGGACTCGCTCAAAAGAGGCAGAAAAAGCGGAACGATGCCGCGCTTGTCTTAAAGAGTCCGTCGGAGATGACGTCCGAGCGTCTCGACCGGACTCGTTGGCAAACATATAGGATGCCGGCGGCGATGTTGAAACGCCGCTTGACCATCAGCGAAATTCGAGACGGCGCTAACTCGCGGCCGCCTTCTTCGCCTTCGAGGCGGTCTTTTTCGCCGGCGGCTTCTTCGCCGCCGTCTTCTTGGCGGTCGCCTTGACCGTGCTCTTTACAGGCTGGGAGTCGTCGAAAGGCGTCTCGTCGCTGTCTTCGATCTTCTTCGTGGCTTTCGCCGGAGCCTTCTTCGCCGGCGCCTTCCTGGCCGGCGCTTTTTTCGCCGATTTCTTCGGCGCGCCGCCCTTCGTCGCGGTTTCGCCCTTGGCTTCGATGAGGCGCAGCGCCTCTTCGAGAGTCACCTCATCGGCCGAAGCGCCCTTGGGCAGCGTCGCGTTGATCTTGCCCCAATTGACGTAGGGGCCGAACCGTCCGGCGCGCACAGTGATCTTGCCGCCATCCGGGTGATCGCCGAGCAAGCGTCCGCCGGTCGCTTCCCCACCGCCGCCAGCGGCCTTCGCCGCGAGCAGCGCCAGCGCAGCTTCGAGCGTCAGCGCCGCGGGGTCGTCGCCCTTCGGGATGGTGGCGTTGACCTTGCCCCAGTTCACATAGGGGCCGAAGCGGCCTGATTTGACGCTCACCGAGCCGCCTTCCGGGTGATCGCCGAGCACGCGCGCCGGCTCCGCGGGGCCGCGCGAGAAGCGGGAGCCGCCGCCCGACTCCTTTTGGACGATGAGGTCGATGGCGCGGTTGGCGCCAATGCTCAGCACATCATCGTCGCGGCCGATATTCGCGTAGGTCTTGCCATGCTGCACATAGGGACCGAAGCGTCCGATGCCGGCGACGATGGGCTCGCCGCTCGTCGGATGTTTCGCGACCTCGCGCGGCAGGGAGAGCAGGGCGATGGCCTGATTGAGCGTCAGATCGTCGGGCCGGATGTTCTTGGGCAGCGAGGCGCGCTTGGGCTTTTCGCCGCCTTCCTCCTGTTCGCCTTCCTGCACATAGGCGCCGAAGCGGCCATCCCGCAGCGTGACTTCAGCGCCGGTCTCGGGATTGACGCCCAGCACCTTGACGCCCGGCCGCGCGGCGTCGGCGGCGTCGCCCGTCGGCGGCGACAGCGTCCGCGTGTAGCGGCACTCGGGGTAATTCGAGCAGCCGACAAAGGCGCCGAATTTGCCGACCTTCAGCGAGAGCTGGCCGGCGTTACACGCCGGACAAAGCCGCGGATCGCTTCCGTCCTCCTTCGGCGGGAACACATGCGGGCCGAGCAGCTCGTTCAGACTGTCGAGCACCTCGCTGACGCGCAGGTCCTTGGTGCCGTCCACGGCGGCGGAGAAATCCTTCCAGAAGTCCCGCAGCACCTCTTTCCAGTCGATCTCATTATTTGAGACGAGATCGAGCTTTTCCTCGAGGTCGGCGGTGAAGTCGAACTCGACGTATCGCGAGAAGAAGCTTTCGAGAAAGGCGACGACGAGGCGGCCCTTGTCCTCGGGCACGAGCCGCTTCTTGTCGAGTCGGACATAGTCGCGGTCGCGCAGCACGGCGAGCGTCGAGGCGTAGGTCGACGGCCGGCCGATTCCGAGCTCCTCCATGCGCTTGACGAGCGTGGCCTCGGTGAAGCGCGGCGGCGGTTCGGTGAAGTGCTGGGTCGCGTCGATCTTGTCGCGCGTGCACGGCTCGCCCTGCGCCATCGCGGGCAGGCGACCGCCGTCCTCGTCCTCTCCGTCGTCGCGGCCTTCCTGGTAGAGTTCGAGAAAGCCCGGGAAGCGGACGACCTGACCCGTTGCGCGCAGCTCCAGATTCCTCGGGCCGGCTTTCGCGTCGATTTCGACGGTCGTGCGCTCGAGTTCGGCCGACTCCATCTGACTCGCGATGGTGCGCGTCCAGATCAGCTCGTAGAGCTTCGCCTGTTCGGGCTCCAGATATTTCGCGACCTGCTTGGGCAGGCGCGCGGGATCGGTCGGACGGATCGCCTCATGCGCTTCCTGCGCGTTCTTGGCCTTCGTCGTGTATTTGCGCGGAACGGAAGGAACGAAGCGGTCGCCGTATTCCTTGCCGATCACCTTGCGCACGCCGGCGACGGCCTCGGGCGCCATGTCGACGCCGTCGGTTCGCATATAAGTAATGAGACCGGCCGTCTCGCCGCCGATGTCGACGCCCTCATAGAGCCGCTGGGCGATGCGCATGGTGATCGCCGGCGCGAGCCCGAGTTTTCGCGACGCCTCCTGCTGCAGCGTGGAGGTCGTGAAGGGCGCATAGGGGTGCCGCTTGACCGGCTTCGCCTCGACCGAGCGCACGACGAAGGCGGCCGTCTCCAGCGCCTTCTTGAAGTCCTCGGCCTCCTGGCCGGCGCCGATGTCGAGCCGCTGGATCTTCCTGCCGTCGGCGCCTACCAGCCGCGCCGTGAACGGTTCGCCAGCCTTGGTCTTCAGATGGGCGACGAGCGACCAATATTCGCGCGGAACGAATTTCTCGATTTCGAGTTCGCGGTCGCAGACGAGGCGAAGCGCCACCGACTGCACACGGCCGGCCGAACGCGCGCCGGGCAGCTTGCGCCACAGCACCGGCGACAGGGTGAAGCCGACGAGATAGTCCAGCGCGCGGCGCGCCAGATAGGCGTCGACCAGCGCCTGATCGATCTGGCGCGGATGCGCCATGGCTTCCTTGATCGCGTCCTTGGTGACGGCGTTGAAGACGACGCGCTCGATCTTCTTGTCCTTGAGCGCGCGCTTCTTATTCAGAATGTCGAGAAGGTGCCAGGAGATGGCTTCTCCCTCGCGGTCGGGGTCGGTCGCGAGGATGACCTTGTCCGCGCCCTTGACCGCGTCGGCGATGGCCGAGACGCGCTTCGCGCCCTTGGCGTCCATTTCCCAGACCATGGAGAAGTCCTGGTCGGGATCGACCGAACCGTCCTTGGCGGGAAGGTCGCGGACATGGCCATAGCACGCTAGAACGTTGAAATCTTTACCTAAATACTTGTTGATCGTCTGCGCTTTGGCGGCCGACTCGACGATAACGACGTTCATATCGCGACAATTCCAGGAGGTGCGCCGGTGAGGCGCGAGCGGCGGAAGATGGTCAAAATGGGCGCTGCCTGTCAAATTGGCTACCCCCGGACTTTACGGAAGCTGCGTCATGGAAAAGCCAATTCCGCCTCGGCTGTCTGCCGTCGAGGCGGCCTCCGTCGCCGCGCGCGTCAGGCCGTCGAGCTACCCGGAGCCATTCGCGGGAAGGATGCGTGGGCGCGAGAAGCGGCCTTTAGGCGACGTCTTCGGCCTGAAGAATTTCGGCGTCAATCTGACGCGGCTTGCCCCCGGCGCGCAGTCCGCGCTGAAGCACCGTCATAGCCGGCAGGACGAATTCGTCTTCATTCTGGAAGGAGAGCCGACGCTCTTGCTCGACGATGACGAGACCGTCCTGCGGCCCGGCATGTGCGCCGGCTTCCCGGCGGCGGGCGCGGCGCATTGTCTGATCAACCGCACCGATCGGGACGTCGTCTATCTTGAGATCGGCGACCGCTCGGCGTGCGATGCGGCGAGCTATCCGGACGACGATCTGATGGCGGAACTCGGCCCCGACGGCCGCTGGACTTTCTCTCATAAGGACGGCAGGCCATATTGAAGTCGCGGCAAAACGCACGCTCTTGCTCGCCATGACGCCCTCCTGTAAGAGCGAGCGCACGCGGCGCACGCCGCGCTACGGCCTCGTGGCGGAGTGGCTACGCAGAGGACTGCAAATCCTTGTACGGGGGTTCGATTCCCTCCGAGGCCTCGCGCTTTTTCAGGCGATGAATTGGCGGCGTCATTTCAAGGGCGCGCCTAAGGATAACGCAACGGAAAAGGGCCGCGCGGGGGCGCGCAGCGCACTTCGGTCAGGTTTCTCGACGGTTGCGCTATAGTTCAGGCGACATAAACATCGAAGAGGGTAAGGATGCTGAATGCGTTGATTGCGGATGCGCAGACGCGGCTGGATCAGGCGCGGCGCGAGTTGAAATCCGCCGTTCTCGATTTCGAGGTTCCGGACGACAAGCTTCTGGAAATGCGGGCCGCCACGCGCCGGGTCTATGACGAACTCAGCGCGCTGGATCGCAAAAAGCTGAGAAGAGGCCTGTTCGGGTTTCTGAAGTTCTGGTGACCCTCATGCGGCGCGCGGGCTCTTTCGCCCGCCGACGCGCGCTCCATAATTGATTAGGAGCGCGCGTTCATCGCGCTGCAGAACGAGGTCGCTAATGATCAGTCCTGAAACGCCTCCTGGCGCCGAGGTGATTTGCGTAGACGCGACAGCGGGACCCTACGGACGTTGCAATGGCTTGGTTCGTGGCGCGATTTACACAGTTGCGCGAATCGCCCGCGGCATCGACGGCGGTCACGTCGTTATCGTCGCGGAAGTGTCGCCCTGGCGGACATATGCGCCGCCGTGGGGCGTGGTTGAGGTCGGTTTCGAGCTTCGCCGCTTTCGCTATCTCGACATACCGGACGAACTGACGAGGCTGCTGCACGAGACGCAGCTCGAGGAGGTCTAGCCCTTCCCCGTCAGCGCGCGGGCGACGCTTCCGGCGCATCGGGGCGCTGCAGCAGCGGCGCGGCTGCGTCCGAGCGGCGGATAAACGCTTGCGTGTCGAGGCCCAGCGCCAGTTCGCCCCAGCGGCCGGCAAGCTCGAGGGCGATGCTTGGCGCGAAATCGGCGGTCTTGCCGGCGCTGTCGGCCTCGCGAGCAACCGCTCTGACCGAGAGACTGCGATCCGGCAGGCGCGCCGCGCCGCTGAACGCGAGCGAGAAGCCCGGTCCGCGCGCCACGCCTTCGGCGATGTCGGCCACGCCGTTCTCAATTTTCGCGGTCGCGCTCGCGGCGTCGAGCCCCGACCGCCCGGAGCGGATGTCGAAAGCGCTCGACAGCGGGCGCTTCTCCAGTCGCCGCAACGCCTTCTCGAGATCGACGCCGGAGATCTCGCCGTCAACGAGCGCGACGCTCGCGCGTCCGTTCAGACTTTGCATCAGCGTCGCCATTGTGTCGCCAGAGCCGTCGAGGGCCAAAGTCGCGTTGAGCGCTCCAGCGAGAATGGGCTTTCCGAAAGCGTCCCATAAGAGCGGTCCTGCCTCGACCGCGGTCGTCTGGGCGTTGGCGCGCAGGACGAGCCCGTCGGGCCCCGGCGCGATTGACGCCCGAAACTTGAGGGCGCCGCGGTAGGCTTTCGCCTGGCTTATCGCGAACTCCGCCGCGCCATCACGCAAAGTGACCTCGAACGCGGCGTCTTCGACCTTCAGCCGACCAAGCCGGGCGTGGCCGACCGCAAGATGCACATCGATATCGGCGCCGGACAGATCGGGCAGTGCCAACGGCTGCTGGCTCCACTGTCCGTTCTCGGCGACCAGCGGCGGCGCGTCGGCCAGAAACGGCCGCAGGGACAGGAATTCGCTCTTGAGCGACGCGGTCAGCGTCGGCCGGCCATCTTCTTTCTGGAAGTCGAGATCGCCGTGAAATTCATTCCCGTCGACAAACAGTCGCGCGTCCTTGAAGTGCGCTTCTCCGGGCGCGAGCGTCGCCTGAGCCGAAAATTGCGCATCGGTAAAGGGTCCGGGCAGGGGCGCGGCGACGCCGAACAGCGCGAGCGCGTGAGGCGCCGAAGCGGCGGCGGCTGCGACATGGCCTGCAAAGCGGGCGTTAGCGCCCAGCTGGCCGACGCCCTGCGCCTCGAACTGGAAGGTCTTGCCGTCGAGCCGCGAAGTGACGACGGACTCCTCGCCGCGCAGCAGCGCGCCGGGACGCGCCACCCACAGGATCGCTTCAAGCCGTTCGCCGTTCAAATCGAACGCGGCCGTGAGAGCCGCAGCCTCGCCGATACGGCGCCATTCGAAGTTGGCGTTCAGTCTCTCAAGCGCATACACGCGACCGCGATAGGTGATGCGCGCCTCGCCGTCGACGACGGACACGACGCCAAATCGCACATTGTCGGCCGCCGCGGCTTCGAGCGTGGCCGGCTTTGCAGCGGCAGCCCGAGCGGCCGCGGCCGGCGCGCCCGACGGCGTCTTGTCGAAGTCGATCCGCGCGTGCGGTCGAATGAGTTTGACCGCCGCGACCTTGAGCCGTCCCGTGAGCAGCGGCAGAACGTCGACGTCGCCGCGAAGCTCGCTCGACTCGATCAGCAGCGCGCCGTTGCGATCGGCGAAGGCGACGCCTTCGACCTTGATGCTTGGCCGAGGAAAAATAGAGAAGGTCGTTCGGCCGCGCGCAGCGACGTAGAGCCCGGAAGAGCCTTGCAGCTGATCGGCGACCGCCTCCATGAGAGCGCCAGGCGAGAAGAGCCATGGCGCGATCGCGGCCGCCGTCGCCGCGAGGGCCGCGGCAGTCGCCACTGAGATCGCCAGCCGGCGAAACGCAGCGCCGGAGTAGCGGCGGGCGTTGAGAGCTGATGAGGTCTTGTCGGTTACGGCGGACGGCGGCAAGCCGTGTGCTCTCCTGAAGCGAGTCTCTTTCGCATCGCTTTTCGCGGCCAAGGGCGGCGATAAAGTGGCGAAAGGCCGAGCCTAGCGCTCCTCGGCGCGCGCCAGTTCGGCGCGCAGCGCGTCCAGGATCTCTTCGACGTAAAATGGTTTTTCGACCATGGCGTGTTCGAGATGCGCCTCGGGCAATCCCGCGCGCCCGCACCCCGTCGTGAAAATGAAAGGGCAGCCTCGGGCGGCGAGCGCGTCTGCGACGGGATCGATCTTTTCGTGGCCGATATTGACGTCCAGCAGCGCGAGATCGAGGCCGTCCTCGCACGAAAGCCGCACCGCGTCTTCGACGCTGCGGGCCATCCCCGCGATAACTAAGCCGAATTCCGCGAGGGTCTCTTCGAGAGCCAATGCGATATAGGGATCGTCTTCGACAATAAGCAGCCGCCGCCCGAGCAAAGGATCGCTCGCGCGCTGCGATTCGTCGCTCGGCAGAGCCGAAGACGAAAGGTCGGTGGAGCCCGAAACCGACATAAACGAATGGTGGGGCGGTTTCCCACGGTTGTCTAGCTTTCGGGCGGCGTTTGGCGCGAATTTGCGTGCAATATGGCGAACGCCGCCCACCCTGCGAACGCGCACCAGCTCAGTATCGTCAATCCGCCGCCGATCGGCGCGGCGAGCGGGAAAAGTTTCCCGGCGAGAAAGACCCTGGCGACAAGGTCGCCCGAAAAAAGCGTGACCCCGATCTGCAGCGCCAGGGCGATGCCGGCGAGCCAGCGCGCTTCCCGCTTCGGCGTCGTGCGCACGAGCGAAGCGAGGCCGACGCCGGCGGCGGCGTGGATCATCAAAAACTGGCTCGCCGTCGCAAGCAAAGGGCTCGCGTCGACGTGAGCCGCCGCAGCGGCCAGAGCGACGCCGGCGGCTCCTTGAAGGGCGGCGATGGCGGCGACGACAAAAGCTAATCTCAACAGCGAACTCCGTTTCCGCGTGCTCGCAACAGACTTTCTTCGCCTGTAGGCGCGCCAGACGCGTCCTGCGAAGGATATAGGCGCGGCGCAGGGTCGACCAGTTCTCTCCTGACGGAGTCGCTGCGGCTAAAATATCCGTTCCAGCACGGTGACCGTGTCGCCCGGCCGCACCGGATAATCGAGCGGCACCCGTCCCGTCACCGGGCAGCCGTCGATGACGCGCGTGAGGTCGGCGCCGCCGTCGAAACCGCGCGGGCTGAAGCCGCCGGCGATGGCGATGGCGGTGCGCACGGTCATGCTGTCCACAAAGGGATATTGTCCCGCGTTGACGACTTCGCCCAGTATGAAAAACGGCCGAAACGCCTCGACTTCAACGGCGACGTGGGGGTCGCGGATATAGCCGTTGCGCAGCCGCGCTGCGATCAGCCGCTCGACCGCGCTGGCGTGAAGACCCTGCACCCTTACCGAACCGATGAGCGGCATGGAGATGCGGCCGACTCCGTCCACCGTGTAGGCGTTGGACAGCGCGTCCTGACCAAACACGATCACGCGCAGTCGGTCGCCGGGGCCGAGCGTATAGGCCTCGTAGACTTTCTCGGGGTATAGGAGTTCCGGACGGTAGTCGCCCGGCGCCGCGCATGCCGAAAGCAACGCGCCTGTGAGCGCGGCGACCGCGAGGGCGACCTTCCTGGCCATTCCTGACCTGACTCTTCAATTAAGATTCGCTTTTCGTCGCAGCGCGACCTCGTCTTTTTAATGCGACATGGTTAACAAACATTCACCTCTGCGCCCGGCGCCGGTTAACTTCTCTTAAACCATGAATTCATTATCACTCCGCTGGACGCGGAGTGAGCGATGCGACGCGGTCATGCAGCGAGCGGCGACGGCGTGGTCAGCGGCGTCGACCTGGCGCGAGTCGGCGAAGTCCTGCTCGAGCGCCGCTGGCGGCTGATCGGACCGACGCTCGCCGCCTTCATTGGCGCGCTGCTGTTCGTCAGCATCGTTGCGCCGCGCTATAGCGCCCAAACCCGTTTGCTGTTGGAAAGCCAGGAGCGCGTTCTCACCCGCGCCGGCAAGAGCAAGCGGATCGATCAGTCCCCGCCCGACGCTCACAACGTGCAGAGCAGCGTGCAACTGCTCACATCGCATGATCTGGCGCGACGCGTGATCAAGTCGCTCGGCCTCGGCGACGCCGACGAATTCAACCCGCTCGCACATGGGCAGAGCGTGCTGAGCCGCGTGATGATGGCGCTCGGAGTCGTTCGCGATCCGACGCTCGTTGCGCCAGAGGAGCGGATTCTCGAAAGATTTTCGGAACGGCTCGCCATTCGCACGTCCGTCCATTCGCCGGCGCTATCGATCGAGTTCTGGTCGCGCGATGCTGATTTGGCGGCTCGATCAGCGAACGCCGTGGCCGAAGCCTTCGTCGAGATGCAGCAGGAGGCCAACCGCGCCAAGGCCCACGCATCAGCGCAGACGCTTGCAGCTGTGGTCGCTGACCTGAAGACGCAAGTCGCCGACGCCGAGGCGCGCGTAGAAGCGTTTCGCGCCCTTTCGCCTTCTCTGACGGAGTCGAATGACGCCGGCATTTCTCCACAGAACGTTGGAGATTTGAACGCCGAGCTGTCAGCGGCGCGGAGAACAGCGCGCGCCGATCCGCAAGCGAAAGCCGAAATGCTGAGAGAGATGCTCCGGCAGGGCCGGATCGATGCGATTGTGGATGTCGCGGATGACGAGCCGCTGCGTCGCCTCTATTTGCGGCGCGCCGAGCTTCGCGCGCAATTGGCCTTTGAATCGCGGACTTTGCTGTGGAAGCATCCGCTTATCAAAGAGCTGAGCGCGCAGCTCGCCGATGTTGATGGGCAATTGCGTTTGGCTGCCGAGCGTACGGCGCGTGCGCTCGAAAAAGCTGCTCGCGAGCAGGCTGAGATCTCACGGCGTTCCGAAGATCGTGACGGCGCCCCGATGACAGAAGGGGATGTGCTCGCGCTCGAACGCGCCGCAAAGCTGCTCAAGCAGCAGTTGCAGACCGAGACAGCCAATTATCAGCAGGCGCTCGCGCGCGAAGGTCCGAAGGCGGCGCGGGCGGACGCGCGCATTGTTCGACGCGCCGTGCCGTCGCGACTGCCATTATTGTCTAGAACATTTGCGATTGCAGGTTTCGCGACGCTCTGCGCGTTTCTGCTCGCGGCCGGAAAAATCATCTTCAGCCAAATGCTTCACGGCTCTCGCGACTCGACGCAGACAGGCGGCAGCGCGACGGGGCGGTCCTCGTCGCGCGCGACGGCGATAGAGGGCGCCGGGTCTTGCTCACGCCCGACGATCTCGCGCGTGTGGGACTGATCGGCGCCGCCCGAACCGATCGCGATCGCGCCGCAGCCGCCGCCAATGTCGCGCTCGAGCTGTATTGTATAAAGCGGCGCTCTCGCAAAGGCCGCCAAGCGCACTTATATTGCCGCGAGAGAATTGCGGGAGAGCGAAATGAGCGCAATCGGCGTCTTGATTTGTCTGGCGATCGCCGCCTCGGCGGGCCTCGGCGTTTATCTGCGCCTGCGGCAGATGGCGATGGTCGAGGCCAACCGCGACCAGGTGCCGCCGGATTTTGCGCGAGAAGTGACGCTCGACGATCATCGACGCGCTGCGGAATATACGATTGCGAAAACGGAGTTTTCCATCGCGGAATCGGTTTTCGACGCCGCAATTTCAATTCTGTGGCTCGCGGTCGGGCTCGCGCCGCTCTACGCGGCGATCGCCGCGCTCGTCGAACCGGGCCTTGTCCGCAGCGTGCTCTTTGTTCTCGCTTTCGGTCTGATCGGCAGTTTCATCGACATGCCCTTCGCAGCCGCGCGCGCGTTCTGGCTTGAGGAGCGTTTCGGATTCAATCGCCTGACGCCGCGAAAATTCCTCGTGGATCAGGCGAAGAGCGGCGCGCTTGAGCTCGCCGTTTCGACGCCATTGCTTTTCGGGATGTTCTGGCTGCTGGGCGCCGCGCCCAACACATGGTGGCTGTTCGCCTATGTCGCCTTCATCGCCATCGCGATCGCCATGACCGTGATCTACCCGACGGTCATTGCGCCGCTGTTCAACAAATTCACGCCGCTGGAAGAGGGCGCGATGAAGCGGCGCATGGAGGCGCTGCTCGCCAAATGCGGCTTCGAGTCGAAAGGCCTTTACGTGATGGACGCGTCGACGCGCTCCACGCATGGCAATGCCTATTTTAGCGGGTTCGGCAAGGCGAAACGCATCGTCTTCTTCGACACGCTGCTCGAAAAGCATTCGCCGGAAGAGATCGAGTCGATTCTCGCGCATGAGCTCGGCCACTTCAAATTCGGCCATGTGCGGCAGATGCTGTTGCAGGGAGCGGCGATCGCCTTCGTCGGCTTCGCAGTGCTCTGGTGGGCCTTCGGCTCCGACGTTTTTGCCGGCTGGTTCGGTCTCCCGAACGATCCCGGCGTCGTGCTTGTGGCGCTGCTGCTCGCCCGCGAGCCAATCTCACATGTCCTGACGCCGTTGCTCGCATGGCGGTCGCGGCGGGCCGAGTTCGAGGCGGACGCCTTCGCCCGCGATCTCGTAGGGAAGGAGCCGATGATCTCGGCGTTGACGCGGCTGACGCGCGACAATCTCTCGACGCTGACGCCGGACCCGCTCTACGCGACCTTCTACTTCTCGCATCCGCCGGTGCCGGTGCGCGTCGCGCAACTGCGCGCGGCGGCGTAGCGCGCGAACGGCCGCGGCGCTGGAGTTGCGTCGCGGCTGCGACGAGAGCAATGTTCCTACGGAAAAGCTAACTTGAAGGTGGCGCCGCCGCCGGGCGTGTCCTCGACCCATATGCGGCCGCCGTGCGCGTCGACGATTTCCTTGGCGATGGCAAGCCCGAGCCCGGTGCCGGGACTGGATTCGCTCTTTCGCCAGAAGGGCTCGAAGATCATCTCTCGATCGGCGGCGGCGATCCCTTCGCCGTGATCGATGACCTCGACGATTTTATCGCGATCAATCCGGACGACGACCGATCCCTTGGACGGTTCGGCGCGCAGGGCGTTGTCGATGAGATTGGTTAGCACGCATTCGACGGCGCGCTGATTGCCGCGCGTCTCTGCGTTGGCGGCGCAGTCGAAATCGATGAAGCGGTCGCGGTCGATCGCGAGCGGCAGCAAGTCCGAGACGACCCGGCGGGCGGCGACGGAGAGATCGACGCGCTGGTCAAGCGGCGCCTGACCTTCCGTCAGACGCGCCGCAACCAGCATCTCCTCGACGATCGAGCGCAGCTGGCTTGCGTCGCCGAGCAATTCGCTCTTGAGAGGCGAGGCTTTCGCATTCTCCAGTCGCGCGCGCATGATCGCGAGCGGCGTGCGCAGTTCATGCGCGGCGTTGGCCGTGAAACGGCGCTGACGCGCCGCCCAGGCGTCGAGTCTCTTGAGCGCTTCGTTCACCGCGTCGACGAAAGGCGCCACTTCAACGGGAACATCATCGGACAGCAGTCGCTTGTTCAATGAATTCATGTCGATTTGCGCCACTTGGGCGGCGGCGCTGCGCAGGGGCGTCAATCCCTGACGGACCGCGAGCCATGCGGTCGCGCCGGAGAGCAGGGCGGCGGCGACGAGATAGGCGGCGACGCTCAGGAGATCTTCGCGCATCGACAGGAAAATATCCTCCCAGCGAAATTTCGCCCGATAGCTCGCGATCTGAAACCGCCCATAGGGCGTCCTATGCGGTCCCATGAAACCCAGCGTCGGCGTATCGGGATCGCCCGGCAATACGAAATGCGAATGCGTGGGGCTCACCGCGACCACATTTTTTAGCGTCGTGACGAGCTCCGGCGAGGAGCCGGGGACAGGCAGCTTCGTCCTGAAGTCAAAGGCCGCATATCTGAATGCGGGGAGCCGGTTCAGCTCGGAGTCAAGTTGGGGCGTAGGAATGATATGGACGTCGCCGGCCTCGTCGGGTTTGAGCGAATCAATCACGAGATTGGCGGCGCGGAAGGCGGCAAGCTCGTCCCAAGACTGGGTAAATCTTTCAACGCCAGAGAGGCCGAGGCCGAGCGTGACCGCCCAGGCAAGAACGAAGGCGGAAATCTGCGCCAGCATGAGGTAACCGACCGTCCGGCGCGCCAGAGACGAGCCCCGCGTCACGCGTCCCCCTCACTCTCCTTCGTCTCCCGCAGAATATAGCCCAGAGCGCGCGCTGAATAGATTTCGACTCGCGCATCGGAGGCGGCGAGTCGCGTGCGCAGCCTCGAAACGAGCGAGGTCAGCGCGTGATCCTGAACCTCCTCGCCATATCCATAAAGCTCCGCGTTCAACGCCTCGCGCGATACGACGCAATTCGCGCGTCTGACGAGAGTCGCGAGCAGGATCAGCTCGCGACGCGACAGCAGCAGGGGACGATCCTTGACGAACGCCTCCCTTCTCTCGAGATCGAAGGACATGGCGCCAATCGCGACCGGCGGCGCCGGGCTCGCGCCGTGCTTGCGCAGGTTCGCGCGGATCCGCGCAATCATTTCATCGAGATTGAACGGCTTCGTCAGATAGTCGTCAGCGCCGGCGTCCAGCCCTTCGATCCGATCGTCGATCGCGTCGAGCGCCGTGAGCATCAAAATCCGAGTCTCGGGCCGCATCTTGCGAATGCGGGGAACGAGCGACACGCCGTCGCCGTCGGGCAGGCGCCGGTCGAGCAGGGCGAGCGAATAGGCGCAGCTATCGAGCGCTCGGAGCGCTTCCTCGATCGTTTCAACCTGATCGACGTCGTAACCCGAGCGCTGGATCTTCTCGGCGACTTGGCGCGCCAAGCTGGCTTGGTCTTCAACCAGAAGAATTCTCATGGGACGCCGCTCCCAAACGCCGCCGCAAGAGGGCGTCGATGCATTTCATAGCCAAGCGCGCGCCGCTGGCAAGCTCAAGTCGGCGGCGCCGTGGCATGCGCACGCTCCCCCAGTCTTACTGTTGCGCTTGAGCAACACTCCCCGCATTTGTTGGCTTTTCTTCCCTTTGCGAGGTTCCCGCGACCTTTCATCGCTATGCATGGAAGAGACAGATCGGCCGCGCGCCCTCGGCGGGGGAGGCGGACCGGCGCAGGAGCGGGTCAAATGATCAAAGAGGAGAGAGGAAGCAGCTGGCGCACGGCCTTGCCGCGCCCGCTCGCCGTCCTCTTCGCGCTTCTGTTTCTGACGCAGAGCATTGTTGCTCTGGCGGGTCTGCGACCTGCCCATGGCGTCATGGGAGCGGAGGCGGGATTCGCCCTCTCCTCCGACGATCGTCCCTGCGCCGACAACGACATCAACGGAAACGCTGGAAGCGGCGGCTGCCTCCACGCGGCTTGCTGCATCTTCTGTCCCACTGCTTTTGTGTTGCTTGGACTGATCGCGGTTTGGGCGCTCACGCCATTCGCGTCATTGAAAGGCAGCCCCCACCTTCGGGCGCGCATTTTTGAAATCCCGATAGGCGCGCCGTCCGGCTGGGCGACATCCTGGTCGTCGCAGGCGCCGCCGCTCTTCTCCTGATCGAACTCGGCCAGTCGGCCTCGCGCTTTGGCGCACTGCGATCACGACGGCCTTTGCGCCGCATCAGGAGAATAGAACAATGTTGCCCGCCCTGCTTTCGCGCGGCGTTTCCGCCGGCGCTCTGACGCTCGCCTTCACTACTTTAGCCTATGCGCAGCAATCGCTGCCGACGATCGACATCGGCGGCCAGCGGCGCCCGGCGCCTTCCCCGCGCCGCGCGCAAGCGCCAGGTCCGGCGACGAGCGGCGTTGCCGTCGTCCCTTCCCAATTCCGCAGCGAACCAAAGACGCCGACGCAAGCCTATGTGGTGACGGAAGCGACGACCGCGACCAAGGTGGACATCCCGATACGGGAACTGCCTGTATCGGTGCAGGTGATTCCAAAGCAGGTTCTGAAAGACCAGAACATTACTCAGGTTCAAGACGCATTCGAAAATGTTTCCGGCGTGACGTCGAACAGCAATGACGTCGCGGGCTATAACTTCAACATTCGGGGTTTCCAGAGCCTCAACATTTATCGAAACAATCTGCGCACCGAAGCCTTTGTTTTCGACACGGCGAACATCGAGCGAATCGAAGTTTTGAAAGGACCTGCGTCAGTTCTCTATGGTCGCGCAGAGCCCGGCGGGCTGATCAATATCATCACCAAAGAACCCCTAGCCCAGCCGCGCTACCTTATCGAGCAGCAGGTCGGCAACTACAACTGGTACCGCACGCAATGGGATGTCTCCGCTCCGATCGAACAAGCGCCGGGACTTGCGTATCGCGTTACAGGCGCCTACCAGAACTGGGGATCGTTCCGCAACTTTCAAAACGGTTCTGAGCGATTCTTCATCGCGCCGGTCGTGAGCTACCGGCCGACCGAGTGGACTGACTTCACCGCCGACGCCCAGTTCCAGACGCAAAGCGTCAGACCCGAAGTCGGGTTGCCGCCGATTGGCCCTAATTTGCCGAGCATTCCGCTCAATGTTTCGCTCAACGAACCCAATGAGCCGAGGTCCCAAAGCAATCAACTCTATGTCGGCTATCGCTTCCGCCAGAATTTGACCGAAGACTGGAAGGTGACAAATCGGTTTCTCTTCTCGCAATTGAGATCGCCCGCGAATGCTGTGCTGACGGCCGCTTGCCAGCCGTTTTTCTGTCTCGATACGACGACGTTCCAATTCCAGAGACAGGCCGCGGCTCAGTCGATCGACGCATATTCGTTCTCGACCAACATCGACCTCGAGGGCAAATTCCAGGTGCTTGGCGGAGATCACATATTCCTGATGGGCCTCGACTACTTTAGCAGAAATTCCAACTACTACGCCGGGACGACATATGACGGCTTCTCGCCGCCGAACGTTCCATTCAACCTCGTTCCACTCGATCCTTTCGCGCCGGTCTATGGGCTCGTGCCGCCCACTTTCTATTGGGCGGGAATCGCCGGTTCGGGTTACAAATTTCAGTTATCCTCGGTCGCGCGACAAAAAGGCTTCTATGTTCAGGACTATGTGACGTATTTCGATCGCGTGCATCTGTTAGGGGGCGTCAGATATGACGTCGCCGATCAGACGAACGGTAGCGCCTTCACCTGTTGCTCCGGCGATCCGGCTTTCGATTTCAGCGCGACGAAAGATGAAGCGATACGAAACCGACTGGACGCGCCGACGGCGATCGACAGAGCATGGACCCCTAGAGCCGGCATTGTTTTCGACATTCTTCCTCAGTTGAACGTCTACGGCAGCTACTCCAGGTCCTTCGGGCTGAACAATGGTCTAGGCACCAATCGCGAGCCGTTGCCGCCACAACGCGGTCAGCAGTGGGAAGTTGGCCTTAAGGCCGAGCCGCTGCCGGGCTTGACCGCGACGCTCGCCTTCTATCAGATCACGCGCTCAGGCGTGCCGGTGCCGACGCTCGCCTCGGGATTTGGCCTCTCTGTCATATCAGGCCTGCAACGCAGCCGTGGCGTCGAGCTTGACGTTATCGGCGCCATCACCGACCGCCTCGCCATCATCGCCAACTATTCGCACATCGACGCGAAGGTGATCTCAGACGATGTCGTCAATCGGCTCAACCCGTTCGGGCTCTTGGATCCGGCGGTTTAAGGCCCGCCGAGCGGCCTGCTCGGCAACCATCGTGACAATGTGCCGCGTCATACTGGCAAAGTGTTCCTCACCTACGACTTCGGCGAGAACGGCCTTGGTTTTCGTGTCGGCGGCGGCGTTACCGGCGCCTCGCACGCGTGGGGCGACATTCAGAACACCTTCATACTTCCTGGCTGGGCGCGTCTCGACGCTTTTGGAAGCTATGCGACGCTGCTCTACGGCCACAAGGTGACCGCGCAGATCAATCTCAAGAACATCAATAACGCCCGCTACTTCACCGGACCAGACAACTTCTTCAACAACTTCACGCTGCCCGTCAGCGCCTTCCCGGCGAAGCCGTTCACCGTGGTGGGTTCGCTGCGATTTGAGTGGTGACGTAGCGAACGAGCTTTCCCCCTCGCTGCGGCGGGGAAGCCCTCTTGAAACCAGGAGTACGCCATGCCCCGCGCGCTTTTCGTATGGCTGCATCGCTGGACCGGGCTTGCGATGGCCGGTTTTCTCATCGTGGTCGGGCTGACGGGGAGCCTGCTCGCCTTCTATGGCGAACTGAATGATCTGCTGACGCCGGAGCTCTATCCCGCGCCGCGCGCCGGGATAGAACTCGACGCGGCGACGCTGGCGCGCCGCGCCGAATCCATCCTCCCGCAGGCGCGCGCGACGACCGTCTACATGGGCTATCCAGGCTCGGCCTCGATCGGCATGGAGTCGCACGACGGCGCGCCGCTCGACTTCCAATACATCCATCTCGATCCGATCGACGGCCGTGAACTCGGGCGCCTGACATGGCATGGGTTGCCGAGACATAAGAACGATATCATGCCCTTCGTCTATGGGCTGCACATGTATCTCGCGATGAGCGGGATCGGTGACTGGATCCTCGGCGCAGTCGCGCTTGTCTGGACGCTCGATTGTTTCGTCGGCTTCTATCTGACGCTGCCGACGGGCGGCGAGCGCTCGCGCAAGAGCTTCTTCGCGCGGTGGAAGCCATCATGGCTCGTGAAGTTCAAAAGCTCCTTCTATCGCGTGAACTTCGATCTGCATCGCGCGAGCGGCCTGTGGCTCTGGGCGATGCTGCTCATCTTCGCTTGGTCCGCTGTCTTTTTCACGCTGCCGAATTTCTATACGCGCGCGACGCGGCTTGTTCTCGATTACGACACGCCCGTCTGGGCGCAGGAAGGAACACCGCAGAGCGATCCGCGCGCGCCGATGACATGGGAGGCGGCGCAGGCGACCGGCGCGCGGCTGATGGCCGAAGAAGCGCGCCAGCACGGCTTTGCGGTCGAACGCCCGCTCGCGCTCTATCATCTGCGCGACAAGGGTCTTTACGAATATCGCGTGCGCTCGTCGCGCGACATCGGCGACAAAGCCGGCTCGACCTCGATCCTGTTCGATTCACGCTCGGGCGAACTGATGAGCCTCAGCCTGCCGACGGGCCAGCGCAGCGGAACGACGCTGACCACCTGGCTCGTCGAATTGCACACGGCCAATCTTTTCGGACTTCCCTATCGCATCTTCGTCTGCGGGATGGGGCTCCTCATCGCGATGCTTTCCGTCACCGGCGTCTACATCTGGTGGAAGAAGCGTTCGGCGCGGCTTGCGCATCTGCGGCGCAGTACGGCTCGGCCTGCGCCGGCGGAGCGAACGCCCGCGTGATTTCTATGCGGAGCGTTGTTGATATTGATGGAGCGACGAATGGATTTCAATCGTATCACAAGCAGTCAATTCATTCATCAACTGCGCCGCGCGCTGCCGCTGCCCGCGCACGCGAGGCCCGCGCTGACCGTCTTTCTGCGCGAACGCGGCGTCGTCACGCGCGGCGCGCCGCGGCTCGTCATTCTCGACGTCTTCAATGCGGGGGAGGTGGGCGGACTCATGTGCCGCTTCGCCGTTGCAGAGAATAGCGATTCCTCGAACTTCATTGTGCCGCTCGCGCAAGTCGCGCTCGAGCGGCGACATCCTGCTCGCTTGCGCGCCGGGCGCCGGCGATCGGCGCCGCCTTCTGGCGCGGCATGAAGGCGACGCTCGTCGCTCTGCTTTGCCTATGCGTCGGCGCCGCGCAGGCGCAGGCTAAAGACGTGCGGGAGGACGAGCGAAAGGAGAAACTGCAAAACGCGGATAAGCGGCGCGGGAAGGAGCAAACCGGCGTCAAGGAAGAAAACAGGCAGCGGAGCGAACCGCAGAGCAGCGCGCGCAGCCAGGTCGATCGGCGCGGCGTCGCGGCCCCCAATGCGCAGACGCTCGGGCGCGATCAGAGCGGCGTCTATGTCAATGCGCCGGCCGCCAACAGCGCCTATTCGCCGAGCTTCGTCATGCGCGGCTTTCCCGCGGGCGTCACGCTCTTTGACGGCGCTTCGCATGGCTTCACCGCCCAGGACGTCGATCTCTCGACCGTCGACCATGTCGAGTTCTACAAAGGCCCGGGCGCCATGCTGTTCGGCAGGGCGCTCGGCGGCTACGGCGGCGCCGCCGATTACTTCCGCAAGGCGCCGGTCGATGAGCGTTTCGCCCGCACTGTGGCCACCAAGGCCAGTTTCGACGTCACAAGGTTCACCGCCGATATCAACGCGCCGCTCAATGACGAGAAGACCCTGCTGTTTCGCATGACCGGCTCGGCGCAGAGCCTCGGCAGCTTCGTCAATTTCACGCGCACGCGCAGTTTCGACGTCGCCCCGATGCTCGCCTTCACCGCCGACAACGGCGATCGGATCACGCTGCGCGCCGAGCACAATGGCGCAAGGCTCGTCTGGCGCGACGGCGTGCCGGCCGACCCGGTGTTTCTGCATATTCCGCGCGAGTTCTATGCCGGCCTGCCGGCGAATGAACATGAGACGCCCTTCTTCGACGACGTCACGCTGAGCTATGAGCACGCTTTTAACGCCGACTGGAAGGTCGCAGCGGTCGTCGACTATTTCCTCACCGCCAGCCGCTGGGGCTGGTTCACGGGTTGGGGCTATGACGGCTTCCAGTCGGTCGTCTTCGGCAATCCGGTGCGCGCGCGCACCGCCAACCGCAGCTTCGACGCGCAATTGCGCCTGAACGGCCGCTTCGACACGGGCTTTCTCTTCCACCACGTCTTTCTCGGCCTCGAACAATGGGACTTCTATTTCGGCTACAACAATGACGTCGCGCGCTATGAGGCGGCGCCGCTCAATATCTTCGCGCCGGTCTATTCGCCGGGCGTCAGTTACGCCGGCGCCTTCTGGTCGAATGGCGTCGCCCGCGCCGTCAGCCGCTCGATCTATGCCCAGGACCTCATCGATCTGAACGAGAATTGGCGCGTCCTGATCGGCGGCCGTTACGATCTGCTCGCGCAGCGCGAACGCGTCTTCGATCCCTTCGGCGCGCTGACAGGAGAGCCGACGTCGAGCCTGAGCAAGGGGACCAAGGGTTATCTCTCGCCTCGCGCGGGCATTCTCTACCGGCCGGACGAAGAGACGCAGTTCTTCGCGGCCTACGGCAAATCGTTGATCCCCAACACCGGCGTGCGGATCCAAAGCGGCGAAGCGCCGCCGCCGCAGCAGGACACGCAATATGAACTCGGCTTCAGGCGCGAGTTCATGGACCGGAAGATGAGCTTTGAAGTGGGTCTCTTCGACATTACCCGCGACAATGTCGCGATTCCCAATCCTGCCAATCCGAGCGGCTTCTATTCCGTCGTCACCGGCCAGCAGCACAGCCACGGGATCGAGGTCAATCTCGGCGGCGAGATCCTGCCCAACCTCAAGATCAACGCCGTCGCCACCTTCCTGCATGCGCTGGTATCAAAAGACGACAATATCCCGTCGCAGCAGGGCAGCGATCTCTTGGGCGCGCCGCGCCGCGTCTATAATTTCAACGCCAGTTACGCCTTTGACTCCGGCGACGTCAAAGGACTCGAACTCGGCGTCAGCTATTATTACGCCAGCCGCGTCGAGGCGACGCTCCCCAACACCTACGGCTTCACGCTGGCGCCGCAACAGATTTTCGGCGCCACGCTCGCATACAACATCAACGACAATCTCAAATTGGAACTTGCCGCCGCCAACCTCACCAACCGCCCGAACTTCACCTCAAACGGCGCCCTCTATCACGGCGAACCGCGCTCAATTGCGGCGAGCGTGAACTACAAATATTAGGGCAGACGCAAGCGTGGCTGAGCTTTTTTTTAAAAGCTCAGGCGCAACAACCGCTGTGAACTCTCCTGAGCTGCATGGAGAACGCTAGTTTCGCGGCTGTGCGCCGGAGTGCTGCGTCGGCGTCGCGCTCCAGCTGGCAGCGTCAATCCGACACACACTGGACTCCTGCTTTCTTCGATCGGCGGCACTCCCCGGCGACGGCGGAGCGATTTAGGGATGCCGGAGGACGCTGGCCGGCCGCCGGCTTCTCCTTCGCCCGCGAAGGTGGACCACAGCAAGGGCAAGAAGCGGAAACCTGCCTTCATGAGCCAGAACCGGGCGGCTGGGCGACTCTGGCGCTTTGACGGTGCGCACGAATGAGCGAATTGCGAAACTTCGATCTCAATCTGTTGATCGCATTCAAACATCTACTGGAAGAACGGAGCGTGTCCCGCTCCGCCGAGAAAATGTTCATCAGTCAGTCGGCGATGAGCCATGTCCTACAGAGATTGAGGCAGCAGCTCGACGACCCGGTGCTCATCAAGACGCCGAGAGGAATGCGCCCGACGCAACGGGCCCTCGATTTGTTCGATCCAATCTGCGCAGTGCTGAAAAACATTGAGAATATCGTTCAGCCTCCAGAAGAGTTTTCTCCTGAATCGAGCGAGCGCCGATTTGCGATCGCGACGAGCGATTATTTCGAATTCACGCTGCTGCACCGTCTTTGTGAGACACTCAACAAGAGCGCGCCAAATGTTGAGCTTCACATAAAGCAGCTTGGCGGCGCCTCGGCGGAGGCATGTATCGAGGAAGGCGAAATCGATCTGGTCATCGCCTTGAACGTCGCAAGCAATAATGCTTCCTACTTGCGGCGTGAAACGCTTTTCCATGAACGATTGATGACGATGGTTCGCCGCGACCATCCGGATTTTTCGCAGTCCGACATCACGCTTGAGCAATTTCTCTCAAGCCGCCACCTCTTGATTTCGCATCGTGAGGACGGAACTGGTCTCGTCGACGACTGGCTTGAGCAGCATGGCAAGAAACGGAAAGTATCGGTCATTCTTCCCAACTTCCTTTCCGCCTCTTCGATCGTCGCGCGCACGGATCTCGTTCTTACGGCGCCGCGACGCGTCGGAGAACATTTTGCGCATCTCGCGCCCGTGAAGATGATGCCGGTTCCGATCGAATTTCCCGACTGCGTCGCGACGATGGCCTGGCACCCGCTGAAGGATAAGGAGCCAGCCCATAGTTGGCTGAGACAGCAGATTCTCGACTCGGTCAGGATGCTGGAAAACTGACGTCGCCGAAGCTGCCGCTCCGCGCAGCAACGTTAGCCTCATCCAAACGGAATATCCGTGCATCGGCGCAGACGCCATGTCGCGCCTCCATCACAGAAAAGGCGCCTTCCGTCAGTGAAGACGGAAGGCGCCAAGTGAGCTCGACGATTGTGGGAGTTATTCTGCGGCGCTGCGGGCTCCTGGGAAAAAGCCCGCGCTCCGTTTGTTAAGCGTCATTCTCCGATGAGGAGGGCGACGCCGTCCTTGCCGATCAGGCGCCCGATGTTGAGCAGCAGCTGAAGCACGACGCCGAACACGCCGAGCGCCATCCAGCCGAAGAACACGAAGCCCCAGTGCAGCGGCGCAACGAACAGCTCTTCCATGAACCAGAACGTGTGGCCCCACTCATTCAGGCCGACGTTCGGGATGATCATGAACGGGCCAATCGCCACGATCAGATACGCGACAGAGTACCCCTTCGCGAAATACGGAAGACGCGTCTTCGCATAGAAGAAGCCGCCAACCGCGATAACCGAATAAATCGGGTAGCTCATGTAGAACTCGATGATGTGCGACGGCGTGAAGTCCGTGTCGCGAATCACCGTCATGTGCCAGGTGCCGTCCTGCTCCGTGAAGAACGACGCGCCCCAGTAAATGGCGGCTGCGTAAACCACCAGCCACTGAATCTCGACAACGATCCGGCGCAGCTCTTCGCGCGGGGTCAGCTTCGAGAAATCGCGCGTGCGCGTCTTCCAAAGAAAGCCGGCAAGGCCAACGCCCGAGATCAGCTCGAGCGGGATCTCGGTCCAAAGGATCGACATCCAATACGTCTGGAATTCAGGAGCAAACGAGTCCAGGCCAGCGCGCCAGCCATAAATCTGCTCGTAAATGCGAACGACCAGATAGAACCCGTTCAGAACCGCAAGGCCAATCCACATGCCCTTGAGATCGACGATCCTCTCCTCCGCGGCGACGCCGGCTGCGCCGGCTCTTTCTGTTGTTATGCTCATGCGTAACCCTCCATGTTCCAGCATCGCGCCGAATCCGCGAAGTTCGTCACGATGCCGTCTGAAGCTCGTAAGACGTGCGACGCGAGCGGTAAAATGAACTTTTTTCATTGCGCTATTCAAAAGATTCAATGATGAGGCCAATCGTCGTTCTGCGTTTGGAGCCAATCAACGCGCGCGATTCATAAAGCGTAGCTCTCCGTTCGCGCGGTTCTCTTGCGAGACGAGGAAGCGTACGCGTAAAGCTACGAGTTCTTCTTTGAGCAGCGCCCGTGAAGTCTATCTTCCCGGGAAGAGGCGCCGATCTTCCTAGACCTTCAGATGAACGAAATCGGCCCGCTTCATCGGGCGCCGGAGCCGCGCTTCAGATCGCCGCGCGAGAGACATGCGCCGCGAATAGCTGGTTCGTTGGACTCAGGCTCTGTTGTTCGCCCGCACGGAGCGTCGGCCGCGGCGCCTGCGTCGAGCAAGCGCGACAATTCGTCAACGCGGCGCTTGGGAACAAACCCGTCAGAAATCAAGTTTCAGCCTCAGGCGGGGCGTCATGTCGAAAAAAGCAATGGACGACTGGAAAGGTATGTTTGCGCGCGGCTCTCATCCGGGGCCGCTGGCCGCGCCGGAAGCGCTCGGCAAGCAACTGCGATGCAAACTCGCCGAAATCGTCGCTGAACCGCTGCCGGCCGAAATTCGTGACCTTTTGAGCGCATTAGAGGCCAGCCTCGATCGGAAAGATCGAACATAGCTTGCGCGGGAGCGTGTTCGCGCCAACGGTTGTGCACAGCTGCGCTTTAGGTGTCCCGGAACTGCCAAGCTTGCCCCGGTTCCGTTTGGGGCTATCCTGGGCGAAGCCTGCTTCAGGTGAGCCATCGCACCGGCAGGCGTCATGTGCCTTGCCCGCGGCTCGACGAAGGCTGCGGGCTCTTTTGCGCATAATCGGGTCGGCCCCCAGAGCCTAGCTCGCCTGACCATCCTTGAGCCGCTCGAGGAGCGGGTTCGGCGTCGGCGCCCCGATGCGCCGCAAAGTATTGGTGTCGTGGTGGTTGAACGGCGGCGCATTGCCGGGCAGCACGAGATCGGTGCGCGTCACATAAGTCCAGCTGCCATCCGCGTTGAAAGTGATGTCGATCCGGTAATAGTCGGTGCGAAACGCTTCTTCGAGAAAGGTGGTCGAGCAGATGCCGAAGCGCGTATCGCCGCGCCGGGCCTCCACTGAAATGCGCGCGTCGCCCGGCTTCGCCGTTCCGCCCGCCAACACGACTTGTCCGCGCGGAATGGCGATGCTCTGCATGATCAGGCCCGTGGATGGCTCCCACAGCCAATACCCAACCTGATCATGGAATGTTATTGCTTGGTCCGGAGCGTTGATATGGATGTGGTAACGAAGCCCGTATAGGAGCTGGGGACCGTTCGTCTGCGGATCAATGGGCTCCATCCGGACATGCTCCCGGAATGCGCGCCTCTCCGGACCATCCACCTTGGGATTTACGTCGACGCCCTGATCCGACTCCCACACGCCCGCCAAACGGCTCAACGGGCCGAGATTAGCGAGCGTGTCGGGCGAGAACTGGGGTTCCGTGAAGATATCTTTCGGGATGTTCTGCAATTTTCAACATTCCTCCGAATCCAACGTCACCCGTCGGCGATTTGGCGGAGCTCGAAGCGAGTCGCCGTTGATCAACCCTGTTTCGCGAGGCGCGCGGCGGCGCCGAGCGTCGCCCCCAAGAACGCTCCGACCGCAATTCCAATCAGGCCGAACAATGAACCGACCAGGGCGCCCGCCGTCGCGCCGACCGCCGCTCCGGAAATGGCAAGCGTCTCTCTTTCGCTGGTCGTCGTCATGGTTCATGCTCCTTCGTCAAAGGGGAATTCAGCAGGTTAAGAGCATACGCGGCCGAGGGGGGAAGGCAACGTCCTAGCTGGCGTCGAGTTTCTTGCGGCTTTCCATCGGGTCGCGACCGTGGTTGATGACCATTCGACAGCCCAAACGACGCGGAGGCGTCCATGAATGCGCCCGATTTGGATCAAGCGACAGCCGAAGCCGTCCGCAGAAGCGAGGGTTCGGCGCATCAACCCGCTGGCGAGAGCGTCGATATCGCCGCCGCGCTGAGTCTTGTCTCTGAATCCGCGGCGGCCATCAAAGCTTTCGAGGCCCAGTCAGCGCAGGCGCTCGTGCGCGCGCATCAGGTCGCGGACGCGGTGAGGGAAGAACTGGGCCGAGCCGAGCTGCGCGCCGAGCGCGCAGAGGCAATGCTGCGTTTGGCCGAGGACCAAATCGAGCAGATGCTGGCGGCCGCCGAGCAGGCGGACAAAGACATCGAGATCCTGCAGTCGCAGCTCGCCGCCATGACGGCGGAATTGGCTGCGTCGGAACGGCGCGCATATGACGCCGAGACCGCCATCGAGCAAATCTTGGAAGTGATCCGGGCGCAGCTTCCCGCCAAACTGGGCGCTCCGTCGGAGTAGGCGTCGCGCGTTCCGACTCCAAACCCCTGGCGTGAGGGCGGCTAAGCGGCGAGGTCGGCGACGACGGCGTCGAGCACCGGGAAGCCTTCGGAACTCACGCGCAGCCTGTTCTCGCGGGTGAATTCGACGAGACCGTCGCCGATCAGCTCGCTGATGCGCGATTGCGACAGGCGCTTGCCGGTCAGCAGGAAATAGCGCTGCGGATCGACGCCCTCGCGCAGCCGCAGCCCCATCAGCAGAAATTCGTCGCCTTCCTGCTCCTGGGAGAGCAGTTCGTCTTCGACAAGGCCGTGGCCTTCCGTCTCGACGCAGGTGAGCCACATCTCTGGGTGCCGCTCAGCGGCCTGGGCGCGCCGTCCGCGCGGCGTGACGATCCGCCCATGAGCGCCGGGTCCGACGCCGACATATTCGCCATAGCGCCAATAGACCAGATTGTGCCGGCATTCGGCGCCCGGCCGCGCGTGATTGGAGACTTCGTAGGCCGGCAGGCCGGCGCGGGCGGTGACTTCTTGAGTGACGTCCCAGAGCGCGCGCTGAACGTCGGCTTCGGGCAGAGTCATCTTTCCGGTGTTGACCATGCGCTCGAACATCGTGTCGGGCTCGATCGTCAGCTGATAGAGCGAGACATGTTCGGGCGCGCGGGCGAGGGCCAGCTCCAGCTCCTTGCGCCAGGCGGCGGGCGTCTGGCCCGATCGGCCGTAGATCAGATCGAAGGAGGTCCGCTCGAAGACCGAATTGGCGACGTCGAGCGCCATCAGCGCCTCGGCGACGGAGTGCTGCCGCCCGAGCGCGCGCAGGTCGATATCGTTCAGCGCCTGCACGCCGAGCGAGACGCGGTTGACGCCTGCGGCCTTGAAGCCCTTGAAGCGCGAAGCCTCGACGCTCGTCGGGTTGGCCTCGAGCGTGATCTCGCAGTTTTTCGCGAGAGCCCAATGGCTCGAAATCCGGGTTAGAATCGCCTCGGCCGTCGAAGGCGACATCAGCGACGGCGTGCCGCCGCCAAAGAAAATGGAACGGACCTCGCGTCCGGGCGTCAGCGCGGCGCGATGCGCAAGCTCGACGCTGAAGGCCTCGACGAAGCGGTCCTCGTCGACGTCGCCGCGCCTCACGTGGCTGTTGAAGTCGCAATAGGGGCATTTCGACAGGCAGAACGGCCAGTGGACATAAACGCCAAAGCCTGGATCGAAAGCGTTGCGAATCGGTGTCGCCATGGTCCCTTATCGCATGGAATGGCGAAAAAAGGCACGGCGGCAGAGCCGATTCGAAAGCCTCGCAAGGGTGAGGGGGCGCGCGTGGGGTTGTGGGAAGCTTGGCGGTTCTGGAGGGGGGCGGCGGCTCCCGAAGCCGACCCGGCGATGACGGAGATCGCCGAGGCGATCTCGCGCAATCTTGCGGCCCTTGGCCTGCATGTCGACGCGCGGCATTACGGGCGCGGCTTCGTCGAGATCAAAGCTTCGACTTCGCCAAAGCTCATCACCACGCCCGATGGAACTGAGGCTTCCGGAATCGCGCTCCTGCTCGCTGGCGGCTATGAGCCGCCGACGCTCGTTTTCGAGCAGATCAACTCTCTGCGGCGCGGACTGGGGCGGGCCATGGTCGAGGCGGTCATCGCTGGCGTGAAGGAGCGGACGGGCGCTTTCGGGCGCCTCCGGGTCAATGATCTTTCCCCCCGCTTGCAGGATGGGCGGCGATGGTGGGAGCATGTCGCCGCAGCGCATCCGGAGTTCGAGTGGGTTATTACGCATGAAGAGCCGTTCGGAAGCGCGCCCGGCATGTGAGGGCCGGGAATTCGCTGCGCTGTCCTTTCTGCGCCGCTGGCTTGGCGGACCATATCCGTCCGCGTCGCCGGCGCCCGAGCGGACCGGGTCCCAGATCGAAAACTCCCCCGGCTTCTTGAAGAAGCGGGAGACGCTCGCAAGACTCGCGCGCGAATTCGGCTATGACGTCGGCAAAGTGACGCTCAGCCCGCAAACGAAGACGTTCGACTATCTCGGCCAAAGCTTCACGTCCGAAGGCCAGACCTTCCCCGACGGCTGCATCGAGATCTATTACGATCCGCACATGAGCGAAGCGCGTCTTGGCTGTTGCCTCGCGCATGAACTGCAGCATGCGCGCTATTTCGCGGTGCGCGACGCCTATCGCGCAGAGCCTGCGGACGGGCCCTTGCACCAGCGCTTCGCGAAATACGCGCCGGAACTGCTCGCGGCGCAACGCGGCGTCTCCAACTATTCGAACGAACATTGGGACGCCTGGAAAGGCGATACGCCGCCGAAGCTCTTTTCCTTCGAACTTGAGGAAGGCGCGAGCGAACCCCTCAATGAGACGATCGCGGAGGTCGCCAAGGCGATCTACAATTGGGGACCGGACGTGCGCAACAATCCGATGTGGAGAGATTTGCACGACGCGATCAACGAGGCGTATGCGGCGCTTCGCAGCGGATAGAGCGTCGCCCTTTACGGCTTGCGCTCTCGTTCGAGCAGTTCTCGCTTGCGCGCGACTCCCCAGTAATAGCCGGAGAGCGCGCCGTCGCTGCGCACGACGCGATGGCAAGGCACCGCGAGCGAAACCGGATTGGCGGCGCATGCCTGCGCCACGGCGCGGGTAGCTTTTGGCGCGCCGATGCGCCGGGCGATCTCGGCATAGCTTGCCGTTTCGCCTGCCGGAATTTGGCGCAGCGCCGCCCAGACGCGCTGCTGAAAGGCGGTTCCGCGCATGTCGAGCGGCAGATCGAACTTCGATTTTGGCCGCTCCACCATTCCCACCGCCGCGGCGACATAGCGTTCGAATTCTGCATCGCCGCCGATAAGCGTCGCGCGCGGAAATCGTCTTTGCAGATCGCGCAGCAGCTCTTCGGGGTCGTCGCCGAGCGAAATGGCGCAAACGCCCTTCGCGCTCGCGGCGACGAGCACGCCGCCCAGCGACGATTGACCAATCGCGAAGCGGATCGTCTCGCGAGCGCCGCCGGCGCGATAGGCTTTTGGCGTCATGCCCAATGTCTCATGCGCTGTCGCGTAGAATCGCGCGCTCGAATTATAGCCCGATCCATAGATCGCTTTTGTCACTGTACGGCTCTCTTTGAGTTCATCGCGCAGACGCGCGCGCCGATGCGCCTGAGCATAGGCTTTGGGCGTGACGCCGGCCATGCGCGAAAACAGTCGGTGGAAGTAATGGCGGCTGAGCCCGGCAACGCGCGCCAACTCTGCGAGCGTCGGAGGAACTTCGGCCGTTTCGATCATCCGGCAGGCGCGGGCGACCTTCGCCGCATCCTGCTCCTGTTGGGACGGCGCATCCGGCCGACAGCGACGACAGGGCCGAAAGCCTTGAGCCTCGGCCTCCGCCGCGGTGTCGCAGAACCGCACGTTCGCGCGCTTCGCCGAACGCGACGGGCAGGAGGGGCGGCAATAAACGCCGGTCGTTGCGACGCAATAGTAGAACTCGCCGTCGCGGCAGGCGTCGCGCGTGACGACGGCCGCCCAGCGGGCCTCGTCGAGTTCGAGCGGATACCCCGGCGTCATGTCTTCGGCTTGCATGCCGCGCATCATCCAACTTTCCCGCCGGCCGCCGCAATTCGATTCTTGCGGTCAAATCCGTAGACTGACATGTCCGGTCGTTAATCCTATGCTGCGCGTCGGACGCTAAGGACTCGAGATGGCGCAGGAACGCTACGCCGCCAATCTTACGCGCCGAGCGGCCATCGCGGGCGCGAGCGCAAGCCTTGCCTGTTTCGACGCGCGGGCGGGCACGGCCTCGACGCTGCTCGTTTCACACAACGCGGCGCTGGCGCATGACATGGGACCGGCGCATGTCGAGCGGCCGGAGCGCCTTCGCGCGATTCTGCGTGCGCTCGACGACGCGCGCTTCGCAGGCCTCATGCGCGCGGATGCGCCTTTAGCGTCGCAGGAGGCTCTGCTGCGCGCGCATAATTCCCAACATCTGTCGCGTCTCGTGAAGTCGGCGCCCTCCGATGGATACGCGCGCATCGGACCGGATGTCGTCATGAACGGCGCCACGCAGGAGGCGGCGTTTCGCGCGGCGGGCGGCGCGATCGCCGCCGTCGACGCGGTCATGCGCGGCGATGTAAAAAACGCCTTCGTCGCCATGCGGCCGCCGGGACATCATGCGACGCGCGATACGCCGATGGGATTCTGCTTTTTCAACAACGCCGCCATAGCGGCGCTGCATGCGCGCGCGACGCATGGCGCCTCGCGCGTTGCGATCGTCGATTTCGACGTGCATCACGGCAATGGCGTGCAGGAGATCTTCTGGAACGATAGAAACGCGCTTTACGCGTCGACGCATCAGATGCCGCTCTACCCCGGCACGGGCGCAGTCGGCGAAACCGGCGCGCACGACACTATCGTCAATGCGCCGCTCGCCAAAGGAGATGGCGGCGCGCAATTTCGCGAGGCGCTCGCGTCGCGCATTCTGCCGCGCGTCGACGCCTTCTCGCCCGATCTCATAATAGTTTGCGCCGGCTTCGACGCCCATCTGCATGATCCGCTCGGCGGCTTGCGCCTCGTCGCGGACGACTTCAGGGACGTCACGCTGCGCGTGATGGAGATTGCGGCGCGCCGCTGCAAGGGTCGCATCGTCTCGCTGCTCGAAGGCGGCTATCGGCCAGAAGATCTCGCGCGCAGCGTCGCCGCGCATGTCGGCGCGTTGATGGAAGCGTGAATCAGCGGCGACGACTCACAACGGCATGTGTGTAATTCCCGGCAGTCCGGAGGCCTGACCGGGAATCCAGGGCGATGACGGAGTCTTTAGGTTGGTTCTGGATTCCCCATCGCTTCGCGTCGGGAATGACAATGGCGCCCTCAGCCGAGCCGCGCGGCCAGCCTGCTCCAGAGGGCGTTCTCCGCCTGAAACACGTAGTCGAGCCGGGAGCTCGTGACGCTCCTGGCGCCTTGGGCGATCAGCCAATCCGCAAGCGCCGCGACCTTTTGGGCGGGGCAGGCGAAGGTCAGCGAGTCGTCCGCCCTGTCGCGCAATGCGGCGCCGAAATGGGCCGCCGCTTCCTGCAGGATCTTCTGGCTTGGCGCGGCGAGACTGGCGCGCACGTCGCGGGTCATGCGCGCTTCTTCTTCTGCGGCCATGCGGGAAAGAATGACGCGCGCCGCTTCGCGCGCCGTTTCGCTCCATGGCGCCGTCAGCGAGGCGACGAGGTTCGCCTGCGAGCGCAGGATCACGCCGTCCTCGATGACCTTCAGCGCGTTCGCCGCGAGCGTCGCGCCCGTCGTCGTGATGTCGACGATGAGATCGGCTGAACCAGCGGCGGGCGCGCCTTCTGTGGCGCCGGAGCTTTCGACGATGCGATAGTCGGATACGCCATGGGCAGCGAAGAAGCGCCGCGTCGTGTTGACGTATTTCGTCGCGACGCGCAGGCCTCGGCCATGACGTGCGCGAAAACCATCGGCGACATCGGCGAGATCGCTCATGTAGCGCACGTCGATCCAGGCTTGCGGGACGGCGACGACGACATTGGCGGCGCCAAACCCCAGCGGGGCGAGCAGCTCCACCGTCTTCTCGGCGTCGGCGATCTCCTCGCGCACCAGATCTTCGCCGGTCACGCCGAGATGCGCTTCGCCCAAGGCAAGCCGACGCGTAATCTCGGACGCAGACAGATAGGCGACTTCGGCGCCTTCGACTCCGGCGACCGCGCCGCGGTAGTCGCGCGCGCCGCGACCCTGCGTCAGCTCCAGGCCGGCGCGCGCGAAGAACGCGGCGGCGTTTTCCTGTAGCCGGCCCTTCGAAGGCGACGCGACGATAAGTTTTTGGACGGGCGACATCATGCCTCTCCGGGGCTCGGCGAAAGCCGATCGATCCAAATGGCGGCGCCGACAGCCGGTATGTCGGAAGCCGCGCCGAGCGTCTTGAGCAGCCGGTCGTAGCGTCCGCCGCCGATCACCGGCTCCCCGCCGGCGCCATGGCGGGCTTCGAACACGAAGCCGGTGTAATAATCGAGATGACGCGCAAAGCTCGCGGAAAAGCGCATCTCGTCAAGAGCAAGGCCGCGTGCGGCGATGGCGCGCCCGCGCGCGTCGAAAGCGTCCAGGGCGGCGGTGAGATCGAGCTGCGCTTCGCCGGCCAGCCGGCGCATGGCGGCAGAAGCAGATTGGGGCGGCCCTTCAATCGCAAAAAAAGCTTCCGCCAACGCGCGCGTCTCTGTCGAAACCCCTGCGCCTTCGGCGAGCGTCGCCTGATCGAGGAAGCGCTCGGCGATTTCCGCCGCGCTGCGCCCGCCTACGGCAGTGATGCCGGCGATGGACAGCAGATCCTCGACGAGACGACGCGCGTCCGCCGGATCGACTTTCGTCAGCGCCGCCAGCACGCCTGACTGTTCCGGACCGCCATTGCGCCCGGGCGCCGTGAAAATCTCCGCGATCCTTTGGCCGCGCGCATGGCCGGCGGCAAGGCGCCGGCGCCAGACGGGCGGCAGCTCCAGGCTCTCGAGAAAGGCGGCGACGAGGCCCGCGTCGCCGATGTGAACATTGAGCGCGCTAGCGCCGGCCGCCGCCGCCGCGTCGAGCGCAGCGGCGAGAATTTCAGCGTCCGCGGCTTCGCGGTCCTGTCGGCCGAAGCTCTCGAGTCCCGCCTGGAGGAACTCTCCCTCGCCGCTCGCGCTATGTTCCGGCGCGCGAAAGATCGAGCCGCCGTAAGCAAAGGCTGCGGGCGCGCCCGCCTGAGCGGAGGCGAGGTAATCGAGGCACACCGGAATCGTATATTCGGGGCGCAGGCAGAATTCGGCGCCCGAGCCGTCGCTCGTCAGATAGAGTCGGCCGCGAAAATCTTCTCCGGAGCGATCGAGAAAGACATGCGCCGGCTGCAGAAGGCGCGGCTCATGGCGGGCGAACCCCTGGCGCTCGAAATGCGCCAGAACCGCCGCAAGGCTGGTGGCTTCGCGTTCTGCTGACGTGGCGGTGACGGCGTTCAAGCGCAAATCCTCTCGAAATTTGCGCTCTCTTTAGCAAGTGCGCCGCTGGCGCGCACCCCCGCTGGCGCGGAAGGGTGAATGGCATGCCAAGGGCCGCAGTCCGGAGGCTGCGGCCTTGGCTGTGAACAACGCGAAACGGTTAGCGCCGATGTTCCCGGCCGCGGTGCGAAGCTGCGGAACGCCCGCCCTCGCCGCGCCCAGCCGAACCGCGCCTGTCGCCCTCGTCGCTGGCGCGCCCGCGATGGCCCTCACGTTCTTCCCATCCGCGGCGCGAGGCCTCCGAATGGCCCTTGGCGTCGCCAAACCAGCCGCCGTGGCCGCCGCCGCGCCGTTCGTCGTCACGCCCATGGGTTTCGCCCCGACCGCCTCGGGAGGAGCGCTCGTCTTCCTCTTCGCTCATGAAGCGGCCGTATTCGTCGCGCTCGGGCATGCGCCCGCCGCGATCGGCCCCGCGTCCCCAACGGTCCTCGTCTTCCCATCGGCCTCGGCCGGCCTCGCCACGACCGGACATCTCCTCTTGCATTTCCTCCTCTTCGCCGATCGTGACGTCCATCGTGATCGGCTGCGGCAGGTAAAGTTCCTGCCCCATTTCCTTCATCAGCTCCGCCTTGCGGGCCTGCATTCTGGCGCCGAGGGCCGCCATATCGAGGCCGCCGGCCTTGGCTTCGGCGAAGATGCTTTCCGAGCTTTTCTCTTCTTCCTGCACGTGGTGGCGGATGTATTCGGTGAGGACCGCGACCTTCGCGTCGAAAAATTCGTCAGACGGGGAGCCGACCGCGATTTCGCTGATCAGTATCTTTGCGCCGTCGTGCTCGACCATCGCCTCATCGATTTTCGAGTCCTCGACGTGTTCGCGGCAGGCCGGATAGAAGATTTCTTCTTCGAGTGCGGCGTGAATGATGAGTTCCTTACAGATCTCGCGCGCAAGCTTCGACTTTTCGGCGCGCCGTCTCGCCGTCTTGTATTGCTCGAAAAGCTGCTCGACCTTGCGATGATCTGCGCTCAGCATCTCGATGGCGTCGGCCGTCTTTTCGGATTCGCCTCTCGCCTGATCGGCGCTTTCGCGTCTGCTCTGTTCGTTCGAGCCGCCGCCTCGCGCTTGCGACGTTCTACGGGCTTGCTTGGCCATTGCCGTTCTCCGGGCCTGTGATGATCCTCAAACGCCGGCGGGCTCGGCTCTGTTCCGAGAGGTGAGCTAGGGAATTCCTAGGTTTCAGTTGATGATAGCGTCCGCATCCGGTTCGAAAGCATGCTTGAGTAGGGTGGCTGGCTCGCGCCGGATCTCCCCATGTAAAGCCTTGCATCCCCCGTCCTCGTCTGCCACATAAGGGCCGGGAGGTTGGCGGTGGACGCTTCACTCGCCAACCGGGTCAGGTCCGGAAGGAAGCAGCCCTAACGAGCTTGGGCGGGTCTTCGTTCAGCCTCCCACCTTCTTTCGGCGAGCAGCGGATGGCGTGGCGCAATCATGGCGCTGTTCGCCGCTCGTCTGTCGCCGGATGGATGCAGATGGACCACGAGCACGATCCGCCGAGGCCATCGCCGGCACCCGACGAGGGACCTTCGCTTTTTGGCGCCGATCAGGCGCAGTCGTCCGCCTATCGCGTGCTGGCGCGCAAATATCGACCGACGACCTTCGCGGACCTCATCGGCCAGGAGCCGATGGTGCGCACGCTCGAAAACGCCTTCGATCTCAACCGCATTCATCAGGCCTATCTGCTGACCGGCGTGCGCGGCGTCGGCAAGACGACGACGGCGCGCATTCTCGCGCGCGCGTTCAACTATGAACTGCCGGCGCGCGACGGCCGGCCCGCGATCAATCAGCCGACGATCCATATGGAGGAGCTTGGCGTTCACTGCCAGGCGATTATCGATTCGCGCCATGTCGACGTGCTCGAGATGGACGCCGCGTCACACACGGGCATCGACGATATCCGCGAGATCATCGACAACGCGCGCTATCGACCGGTGATGGCGCGCACCAAGGTCTACATCATCGACGAAGTGCACATGCTCTCGAAGGCCGCCTTCAACGGCCTCTTGAAGACGCTGGAAGAGCCGCCGGAGCATGTGAAGTTCATCTTCGCGACGACGGAAATCGACAAGGTGCCGGTGACGGTGCGCTCGCGTTGCCAGCGTTTCGATCTGCGCCGTATCGACGCTGGTCTGCTCGCCAATCATCTGCTGGGCGTCTGCAAGGCCGAGGCGGTCGCCATCGAGCCCGAAGCGCTCGCCATGATCGCTCGCGCGGCCGAAGGCTCGGCGCGCGATGCGCTGTCCTTGCTCGATCAGGCGATCGCGTATGGCGCGGCGCATTCGGCGGGCGGCGCCATCGCCGCGGAGGATCTGCGGCTGATGCTCGGCGTCGCCGACAAGGCGCGCGTCATCGATCTGTTCGAAGCGGCGATGTCGGGCGACGTCGCCAAGGCGATCGCCATTCTCGAGGATCAATACAATGGCGGCGCCGATCCGGCGCAGGTGCTGCTCGAACTCGCCGAATTCACCCATTTGGCGACGCGCCTGAAGCTCGCGCCGGAGACTGCGCAATCGGCGGCGCTCACCCCCGAAGAGCAGCGCCGCGGCGAAGAAGCGGCGGCGCGCCTTTCTGTTCCGGCGCTCACCCGCGCCTGGCAGATCCTGATGAAAGGCGTCGAGGAATTACGCGGCGCGCAGCGGCCGCTCGCTGCGGCCGACATGGTTCTAGTGCGGCTCGCTTACGCCGCCGACATGCCAACGCCGGAGGAGGCGCTGCGGCGCCTGGGCTTTGGTGGCAGCGCGCCCGCGACCGAGTCTCCGTCGCCGTCCGCGCGAAGCGGGGCGCCCTCCGGCGCTGGCGCAGCGGCGCCTACGCGCGGCGGCGCGCAACTCGCGGCCGCTCCGCGCGCCGCAGTTCCTCAGCCGTCGCCGGCGCCGGCTTCAAGAACCGTGATTGAAAGCTTCGACGCGCTTGTGGCGCTGGCCGCGCAGAAGCGGGACATGCGCCTCAAGATCGGACTCGAATCCGAAGTGCGGCTGGTCCGTTTTGAGCCTGGGCAGATTGAATTCGAGCTTGCGCCCGGCGGCGCGCGCGATTTCGCTTCGACCTTGATGCAGAAGCTGCAGGCTTGGACCGGCGAGCGCTGGATGGTGTCGATCGTCGCTTCGGGCGGCGCGCCGACGCTGCAGGAGCAGCGCGAAGCTGAACAACGCGAGCGCCGCTCGTCGCTCGAGTCTGATCCTCTGGTGGCGAGCGTGCTGGCGCGTTTTCCTGGCGCGCAGATCGTCGCCGTGCGGGGCAGGGACGAGGGCGCAGCATCCGCCGAAACGCTCTATGATGACGCGTCGCCAATCGAAGAAGACGACGGAGAAGCTTAAATGATGGACTTCATGGGCCTGATGAAGCAGGCGCAGCAGATGCAGGCCAAGATGGCCGAAGCGCAGTTGGAGCTCGAACAGACGGTCGTCGAGGGCGAGGCGGGCGGCGGGTTGGTGAAGGTCGTACTCACGGCAAAGGGCGCGATGAAAAGCGTCTCTATCGACCCGAGCCTGTTGAAGCCTGACGAGAAAGAGATTCTCCAGGACCTGATCCTCACGGCGCATATGCAGGCGCGCGCGAAGGCCGAGGAGGCGATGGCCGAGAAAATGAAAGCGCTGACTGGCGGGCTTCCGCTGCCGCCGGGTCTCAAGCTGCCGTTCTGATCTGGCGCATCGCTGCGTTTCCCCCGCGATGGCGCCGCCCAAGGCTTCCACTTACACGCAGCATTCTAGCGTGGGGTTCTCGTGAAAAGCGCGGGCCTGACGCGACCTTCATGAGGCTCTTGATCCGGCCATGGCTGAAAAGGTCGCCGGCCCCGAAATCGAAAAGCTGGTGCAGCTCCTGGCCAAGTTGCCAGGGCTCGGTCCGCGGTCGGCGCGGCGCGCAGTGCTGCATCTCCTCCGCAAACGCGAAGAACTGCTGGCGCCTCTCGCCGAAGCGATGCGCGTGGCGCAGGAGCGCATCGTTCTCTGCTCGGTCTGCGGCAACATCGATACGAGCGATCCGTGCACGATCTGCCGCGACGCGCGCCGCGACGCCTCGATCATCGTTGTCGTCGAGACAGTCGCCGACCTGTGGGCGCTGGAGCGCGCAGGGCTGCTCAATGCGCGCTATCACGTGCTCGGCGGCGTGCTGTCGCCGCTCGATGGCGTCGGCCCCGACGATCTCGCCATCGCAAGCCTCGTCGCGCGCGCGCGCGCCGGGGAGACGCGCGAAGTCGTGCTTGCCGTCAACGCCACCGTCGACGGACAGACGACCGCGCATTACATCGCCGACTTGCTGTCGCCGTCAGGCGTGAAAGTGACGCGGCTTGCCCATGGCGTGCCAGTTGGCGGCGAACTCGACTATCTCGATGAGGGAACGCTTGCAGCGGCGCTGGAGCGGCGGACCGCGTTCTAGCGCAATCGCGCCGCTCCAAATAAACTGATCCGGCGACGCGCCTGCGTCAGTTGCTTGGCTTGGCCGCGGACTTCGCCGCGATGATCTGGTCCAGGTCGGCGACGCTCATCTCGCCCGTGTATTTATCGCCGTTGATGAAGAAGGTCGGCGTGGAGTTGACGCCGAATTTCTCGGCCGCGTGATTGCGCACCTTGTTCACATTCTCGTAGAGGGTCTGATCCTTGAGAACCGCCTCGAACTTTTCCTGGCCGAGGCCAGCCTGTTTCAAGACGTTCGCCAGACCATCGAGCGGCTTATCTGAAAACGCCCAGTTTTTCTGCTGAGAGAACAGCAGGTCGACCACCGCGTCGCGCTTGTCGCCAAGTTCGCGCGCGAGCATGAACGCGGCCGTCGCCAGCGGGTCGAGCGGGAATTCGCGCAGGATGAATTTCGCCTTGCCCGTGTCGATGTAGTTCTTCTTCAGCTCGGGATAGACGTCTTTATGAAACGCCGCGCAGTGGCTGCAGGTCATCGAGGCGTATTCGACGATGGTCACTGGCGCGTTCGCAGAGCCTTCAACGATGTCCGGCAGCGCGTTAGGCGCCATCAGCTCGTCGGTGGAGACCTTGCCCGAGGGCGACTTGTCGGCGTAGGCGGGCGCCGCGGCGATAAGCGCGCAGGCGGCGGCGACAAGGAAACGACGGCGGGGCAGGAGAGCGAAGCGCATGTGCAGTCCGTATTGTTGCGACGCGGAAGACCATACCGTCTTCGGCAATTGTGGCAATTCAAATCTGGCCCGAGGCGACGCTGACCAACGGGAGGCTACATGCCGTGCCTCGGTTTGATGAACCAGTAGAGCACGCCGATAAACGCGAGAACGACGCCGAACCAGAAAACGACGTCGCCGAGCATCAGGTCCTTCATGGTGTAGCTGATGACGCTGACCAGCAATCCGCCGATCGCTATCCAGAGCGGACGCTGACTGCGTTCTCTTTCCTCCGGCCGCTTCTTCGATAGCCCGGACAAGCTGCTCTCCCTTACTTTTCCGCGCCGTTCCGAACGTCTATTGAAAGTTGCGTTCAGTGGCGCGCTTTTGCGCTTAGACTTTCCGATCGGGCGGGGACAGTCAAGAATTGGGCATAAAAAAACAGCCGCTCAATGCGGCTGTTTTCGCGTGTTTTGCTCGTTGGACCTTAGCGCGAATAGAATTCGATGACGAGATTCGGCTCCATCTGCACCGGGTAGGGCACTTCCGTCGCGTGCGGCACGCGGCTGAGCTTCGCGACCATCTTGGAGTGGTCGACGTCATAATATTCCGGCGTGTCACGCTCGGCGAGCTGAACGGATTCGAGAACGGTCACCGCCTGTTTGGAAGCTTCCTTCACCTCGATCACGTCGCCGACCTTCACTTGATAGGACGGAATGTTGACGCGCTTGCCGTTGACCCGGATGTGGCCGTGGTTGACGAACTGCCGGGCGGCGAAAACCGTCGGAACAAACTTCGCGCGATACACGATGGCGTCGAGGCGGCGCTCCAGCAGGCCGATCAGATTGTCGCCCGAGTCGCCTTTCATGCGGATGGCTTCCGCATAGTATTTGCGGAACTGCTTTTCCGAGATGTTTCCGTAGTAGCCCTTCAGCTTCTGCTTGGCTTTCAGCTGCGTGCCATAGTCCGAGAGCTTGCCCTTGCGCCGCTGGCCGTGCTGTCCCGGCCCGTATTCGCGGCGGTTCACGGGGCTCTTCGGACGGCCCCAGATGTTCTGGCCCAGGCGGCGGTCGAGCTTGTATTTTGCTTCTGCGCGCTTCGTCACTTAACTATCGTCCTCTCATCGTCGCGTTTGGCGCGAGAGAGGGAAAAGACGAAAAATCGCCCGGAGCCTTGCGCTCGAGCGTCGCCCAGTTCCGCGTCTCTCGTCCGCCCGGCAGCGCCGGGGTCTCAAGAACGCGCCCTCCTCTGCCGGGATCCGGCCGACAGGCGTTTGAGAGCAAACGCCACGGGTGCATGCCCGGCGCGATGGGGTCGCGTCAGGCTGGCGAGGAGCTAAAGGAAGACGCTCCTCAAGTCAAGACTGATGCAATAAGCCGGGCTTACGGCCACCAGAACGGGAAGCCTTCGTCGTAAGGCACGATCATGCTGGCGTTGTAGGGCGGGCGCTGCGGCAGCGTCTCCTGCATATACCAGCTGCGCTGGTTGCGTTCGACGGGATCGTGATTGAGGTAGGTCTGCTGGACCATATAGCGATTGGTGCTGCCGACCGGCACCTGGGTGCCGGGATCGAGCCAGCTGCGGCGCTCGATGTCGATCGGGCCGCGACCGCAGCAAACGGGGGCGCCGGAGGCGACGCGATAGCGCGACTTGGCGAGCGCGTCGCCCGCCGCAAACAACATCAGGCAGGCGAGCCCCGCCGACAGCATCTCATTCTTGCGCATCGCGATCCCCTTTGGACTGAACGCTGGAGATCATAATAGCGGATCGTTTTGCAAAAGCGAATTGAAGCAGCCATTTCCCGCCGGCAATCCGCCGTCAGGGTGAATGCGTCCGCTCGAAGAACGCTTAATTCGCAGGCTGCAGGACTTGCCGCGATGTTTTCGCATGCGCGCGGCGCGCTCCCGAGCCCGGGCGTTTGGCGTTCTTTTGCGTCGGGATGGTCGCCGTCAGGTCATCGCGAGACATGTGCGCGCAACCGATGCTGCTGGTCGACGCCGCCTGCGCAAAGAAGTCTTTCAGGGCAGGGTTGTCGGCGCTCACCGTGTAATCGACGCCGTCGAGCAAGCAGCCAAGCGCAACGCGATCGAGGGGGCGCGACGCTTCCCCGCACGCCAATCCGGCGATTTCGAGCGCCAGCTTCCCATCGATGAAGCGCGTCGCATAACAGCTGCGTTCGCTGGCGGCGACGCCTTCGGATGCGGGTTGCGACAGGCGTATTTCAGCAGTCTCGAACGGGCCGAATTTGGTGATGAGCGCGCTTGGCTGGCCGATTTTCGCGACATTCAGGCCCGCCTGGGCGGCATGCCGGGTCATGTCGAGGAAGAAGTCCGACGTCTTCTCCTTGGCGACGATGTCCTGATGAATGTCGACGCGGATGAACGGCGCGCCCATTGCGAATTGCCCGATGGCGATCGTGTCGATGCGGCCCGAGCCGTTCTCGCCGTCGCGCACGGCGATCGTCTTTTTCTCCCCGTCGAACTGCGGAGCGGCGATGTCGAACGCCCCGAACGGCTTCGCCATCAGCGCGGAAGCTTCAATGGCTTCAACGGATATCTTCGCGGAAATCTTGCCCGCCGCAGAGACAGCCGCACGCGGCCGCTCGACATTCGCGACGACCTTCGTCTCCGTCACCGCGGCGCCGCGCGGAGAAAGAGTCAGCGCGGCGAGCAGAATCAGCGTCGCACCGACGCCCATTCCGATCGCCGCACGCGCGCCTGCCGGGCGGGCGCGCAGCGGCTGCGCATAACGCCTGTAGTGGGGGTCGAGGTCGGCAACGCTCATATGACGCGACTCCGGCGGCCCGCGGGAGACGCGGGCGGGAAACGCGCAGAGATTGCGCCGTCGTTTCAGAACTTAGGGTTAACGGTTTTGCATGAATCGAGTTTTGGTAAATGAATGGTTCACGCCGCGCCCATGAACGCGCTCAAGAAAAAAGCCCGCGCCTTGCGGCGCGGGCTCGAATCTGAGCGGTCGGGAGATCTTACTCCTCCGACTTCTTTCCTTTCTTGGGGGTTTCCTCGCGGGCCTTGAGGGCCGCGCCGAGAATGTCGCCAAGCGAAGCGCCGGAGTCGGCAGAGCCGTACTGCGCGATCGCCTCCTTCTCCTCGGCGACTTCGAGCGCCTTGATGGACACGGAGACCTTGCGCGCCTTGCGGTCGAACAGCGTCACTCGGGCGTCGACCTTCTCGCCGACGGCGAACCGTTCGGGGCGCTGGTCGGCGCGGTCGCGAGCCAGTTCGCTGCGCTTGATGAAGGTGGTGAGGTCGGTGCCGGAGATCTTGACGTCGATTCCGGATTCCTTGACCTCGATCACTTCGCAGGTGACGACGACGCCCTTCTTGAGTTCGCCGCCTTCTTCGGCGCTGACCGAAGCAAACGGATCGCCCGCAAGCTGCTTGACGCCAAGCGAAATGCGCTCCTTCTCGACGTCGACGTCGAGGACCTGGGCGTTGATCATGTCGCCCTTCTTGAATTCCTCGATCACCTGTTCGCCAGGACGGTTCCAGTCGAGGTCCGACAGATGGACCATGCCGTCCACATCGCCGTCGAGGCCGATGAAGAGACCGAATTCGGTCTTGTTCTTCACCTCGCCGGAGACGGACGAGCCGACCGGGTGCTTCTCGGCAAATGCCTCCCAGGGATTCTGCAGGCACTGCTTGAGGCCGAGCGAAATGCGGCGCTTGACCGGATCGACTTCGAGCACCTGAACGTCGACTTCCTGACTCGTCGAGACGATCTTGCCAGGATGAACGTTTTTCTTCGTCCAGCTCATTTCGGAGACGTGGACGAGGCCCTCGATGCCAGGCTCCAGTTCGACGAAAGCGCCATAGTCGGTGATGTTGGTCACGCGGCCATGGAATCTGGCGCCGATCGGATACTTCGCCTCGATGCCCTGCCACGGATCCTCGAGGAGTTGCTTCATGCCGAGCGAGATGCGGTGCGTCTCGTGGTTGATCTTGATGATCTTGACCTTGACGGTCTGGCCGATCGTCAGCACCTCGGAGGGGTGGTTGACGCGCCGCCAGGCGATGTCGGTGACATGCAGCAGGCCGTCGATGCCGCCGAGATCCACGAAGGCGCCGTAGTCGGTGATGTTCTTCACGACGCCGTCGATCACCTGTCCCTCTTCGAGGTTGGCGACGATCTCGTGACGCTGCTCGGCGCGGCTCTCCTCGAGCACGGTGCGGCGCGAGACGACGATATTGCCGCGGCGGCGGTCCATCTTCAGGATATGGAACGGCTGCGGCACGTTCATCAGCGGGCCGACGTCGCGGATCGGTCGGATATCGACCTGACTGCGCGGCAGGAAGGCCACGGCGCCGTCCAGATCGACGGTGAAACCGCCCTTGACCTGATTGAAGATGACCCCGTCGACCTTTTCATTGGTCTCGAAGGCCTTTTCGAGCTTGACCCAGCTCTCCTCGCGGCGCGCCTTGTCGCGCGAGATGACGGCTTCGCCGAGCGCGTTCTCGACGCGCTCAAGATAAACTTCGACCTCCTCGCCCACTTGCGGGGCGGGGTCACGGCCATAGCCGGTGAATTCCTTGATCGGAACGCGGCCCTCGGTCTTCAGGCCGATATCGATGACGGCCACGTCTTTTTCGATGGCGACGACGCGCCCCTTGATAACGGAGCCTTCAAAGGCTTCGTTCTGGCCATAGCTCTCATCGAGCAGAGCGGCGAAGTCTTCGCGCGTCGGCGCGCGATCGGTAGTAGCGGACATTTTTTCTCCTGGGAGCCCCCGAAGGGACGGCGCCGGCGAAAGGTTAGCGTTGCAGATCGGCTTTCGGCGATCGGACGTCCCCCGCGGCTAAAACGCGAGGCTGGACGAAAAGTTCGCGTGAGCGAACTGCCGGCGCGGCCCGAGGTCGAAAACCAAAGCGAATGCGCCGGCTTGATCTCCGGCGCGCGGCCTATCTATCAGCGGCGCGCCGCCGCCGCAAGCGCGTTCGCAAGAGAAGCGGCAAGGCTTGCTACAAGCAAAGCCATGATATTGCACCGCAATATGTTAACAATATACTGTTTTTATATATTAAACCTAACAGAAAGCGTGCGCTCATTGGCGAAATTCTTGCTAGCAGAATCGCAGGCTCAAGCATAGGTTCATGTGCTGCTAAGCTTCGGCGCGACAGCTCGGCTCAAGCGTCAGGGAACCAATGAATGCCAGGTTCGTTTCCAGCGTCGGGGCGTCCGGTAGAGCTGGCGCTCGCAGCAGCGGCGTTCTCAGCGAAGCCGCGGCCAGCCAAAAACTTAGCGAGCGCAGCAAAACTTCGCTCGAGTCGCTTAGGCGGCGAGAGCGTCGACTTCCCGTCGTTGCGATAGGGATATAAGAGGAGAAAGAAATGAAGCCTAATATTGTTTCAGGTTCGGCTCTTGCCGCCGCCGCCGTCGCCCTTGCTCTGAGCGGCGCGTCGGTTGCGCCGGCTCATGCGCATTCCGCGAAGTCGACCCACGCCAAGACGCATTGCGGCGCAAAGGGCACCTGCCGCGGCATGGCGAAGTGCCACCACAAGGCCCAGTGTCACCACCACAAGGGCCACTGCAACATGAAGAGCCGCTGCCACACCAAGTAAGCGGGTTGCGCGGGGGCGGCTTTGAGGCCGTCCCCGCCACGCTGCGAGGCTCCGGCATGAACGGCGATGCCTGAGAGGGGAATGCAATATGGAAAAGCCCGCGCCGCTCGGCTACGGCTTGGGACTGCGGCCCGTCTATTACGACGAGATTATCTCGTCGCGCCCGCCGATCGACTGGTTCGAAATCATTTCCGAAAATTACATGCTCGCCGGCGGCCGGCCAATGGCGATGCTGGACCGGATACGCGCCGATTATCCCGTCGTGATGCATGGCGTATCCATGTCGCTCGCCTCCACCGATCCGCTCAACTTCGACTATTTGCGGCAGCTGAAGGCGTTGGCCGAGCGTGTTCAGCCGGCCTGGATTTCGGATCACGTCGCCTGGACCGGGGTTCACGGCGTCACGCTTCATGATCTGCTGCCGATCCCCTACACGCGCGAGTCGCTGGCGCATATCGTCGAGCGGATTCAGAGGGTGCAGGATTTCCTCAAGCGCCAGCTCGTCGTCGAAAACGCGTCGACGTATGTTTCCTTTATCGGCTCCGAGATGAGCGAACACGAGTTCGTTCGCGAGATGGCTGAGCGCGCGGACTGCTTGTTGCTGCTTGACGTCAACAATGTTTTCGTTTCGAGCTTCAACCATGGTTTCGATCCGATCGCCTTCATCGACGGCGTTCCGGCCGAGCGCGTCGTTCAGTTCCACATGGCGGGGCACACCAATAACGAGACGCATCGCGTGGACACGCATGACCAGCCGGTCTGCGCGGAAGTCTGGGAGCTTTACGAACACGCGCGCCGGCGCTGCGGCGACGTCTCCGCGATGATCGAGCGCGACGACAACTACCCGCCGCTTTCGGAACTGCTCGACGAACTCCAGCACATGCGCGACATCGACGCCCGCATCTCAAAAGAACAGGCGCTCACCGCCGCATGAAGCTCGCCGACTTTCAATCGCTGTTTCAGGCGCGCGTGCTGGCCGGCTCTGGAGAGGCCGACAAGCCTCTCCTCGATAAGCTTCAGTCGTCGCCGCGCGGCGCAACGCCGGAGACGCTGCTCGGCGTCTATCAGAGCGGCTATCGAATACGATTGGCTGACTTCGTTTCGGAGGATCACCCTGGCCTACGGGCGATTCTCGGAGACGAGACATTTGACGCGCTGGTCGACGATTACATCGACGAGCGTCCGTCGCACGATCCAAACGCCCGCTGGTTTACGACCGGACTGCCCGATTTCATGCGGGAAAGTGCGCGCTGGCGTGAGAATGCTGCGGCCATATCGATGGCGCTGTTCGAGCGCGCGATGGTCGACGCCTTCGACTCCCGCGACGAAACGCCGTTGCCAGTGCAGGCGCTGGCTGAATTTCCGCCCGAGGATTGGCCGCGTCTCGCCTTCGTTTTCGATCCCAGCCTGACGCTGCTCGAACTCACGGCGGGGACAGTCGAGGCCTATGACGCCGCGGTCGGCGATGAGGCGCCGGCGCAGGTCGACAAGTCCGCGTCGAGCGATCGGCTCGAATATGCGGCCGTGTGGCGGGTCGACCTCGAATCCGCCTATCGCCAGATCGAGCCCGACGAATATGTCGCGCTCAACGAAGCGCGCGCGGGACACGTCTTCGGCGACATCTGTCAGATGGCGGCGTTCCAGCAGTCGGGCGAGATTGCGCCAGAGCGGCTGGCGCAATGTCTTTCAAGCTGGTTCGAGGACGGCATGATCATCGGCGTGCGCGTCCAGAGCGACGATCAGTCTTCGAACACGCCCTCAAGCGCGTAGTGCTGCACGCTCTTGCGGTTGGCGATGAGTTCGTCGGCCGTCGGCTCGCCCTTCATGGCGCGAGAGATCGCGAGCTTCGTCGCTTCGTAATTGGTGCGATAGAGATCTTTCTTGTCGAGCTCCGTATGCGTCGCGCAACGTGGATCGAGCCAGACCATGATGATCATGCAGAGCTCGTTGAGCTGATCCTTCGGGAGAATCCCCTCAGCGACGCAGTCGACGATGGCGTCGCCGGTCGCCGCCTGCACGACGCCGCCGAGAAGCTCGACATAGTCTTCCGACTTGACCGTCATCTTGGTGGTCATCATCGTCGCCGGCCGCACCTGCTGATTGAGGTCGCGGATGACGAACATGCGCGGATGGCCGGCGACCTGACCCGCCATGCTGGCGAAGGCGTGCCCCACCGGGCCCTTGACGTTGCCGATCATCACTTCCGGCATCGCGTCGGTATATTGTCCGTCCGCGGCCAGAACCGTCGCTTCGCCCGTCGCCAGCCAGATATGCTCGGTCATCGTCGTTCCTCGTTGCGTTGAGTGAGCGCTCGATAGCATCGCGTGCCCCTATTTGGAAGACGACGCGTTAGGCTCGCGGCCGAGCGATCATTGCGTGCGACAGAATGTCGTTGCGCGCTTGCCGATCCTATTTGTCAGCGCATCTTTGTCGCGCGCGAGCATGTCAAGGAACCCGCGCTTGATGCGCGCGACGAGGCTCGGCCCTTCATAGACGAGCGCCGAATAAAGCTGCACCAGCGTCGCGCCGGCTTCGATCTTGGCGCGCGCCGCTTCCGCGCTGTCGACGCCCCCGACGCCAATCAGCGGGAACTGTCCTTCAACGCGCAAAAATGTTTGCGCGAGCATGCGCGTCGAGAGATCGAACAGCGGCGCGCCTGAGAGGCCGCCGCTCTCCTTCGCAAAATGCGAGCGCAGCGTTGCGGGGCGCGAGATCGTCGTGTTCGACACGATCATGCCGTCGATGCGCTGATCGCGCGCGACGCGCACGATTCTGTCGAGCTGCGCGAGCGAGAGATCCGGCGCGATTTTAAGGAGCAGGGGACGCCTCACGCGCGCGCCGTCACGCGCTTCGATCACGCGCGCGAGAAGTTCGGAGAGCGCTTCGGGCTCCTGCAGGTCGCGCAGGCCCGGCGTATTCGGCGAACTGACGTTGATCGTGAAATAGCTGGCGACTTCGGCGAAGGCGCGCACGCCCGCGACATAGTCCGCGACTCGATCTGTCGCGTCCTTATTGGCGCCGACGTTGACGCCGAGGATTCCTCCCTGAGTTCGGCGCTCCAGACGCGCCAGCGCGGGCGCATGGCCGTCATTGTTGAAGCCGTAACGATTGATGACGGCGTGGTCTTCGACGAGACGGAAGGCGCGCGGACGCGCATTGCCGGGCTGCGCGCGCGGCGTCAGCGTCCCGACTTCGACGAAGCCGAATCCGAAGCCGAGCATCGCATCAGGGACTTCAGCATTCTTGTCGAAGCCTGCGGCAAGGCCGATCGGGTTGGGAAAGTCGAGGCCGAAGGCCGAAACGGCGAGAAGCGCGTCGTCCGGCTTCGGCGCGCGAGCAGGCAGCAGTTTCAGCGCCGCGATCGTTGCGCGATGCGCCGTTTCGGCGTCGAGCAGGCGTAAGAGCGGCGACGCGATCGCGAAGGCATCCGTCATTTGCGGAGGCTGGAAAAATCGTGCCGTCCGTCCGCGCCAAGACGCAGCGGTTCGACGCGCGCCACCGCATCGAAAGAAAGCGGCGCGTAAAGATGCGGGAAGAGCGCGCCGCCGCGCGAAACCTCCCATTTGAGCGCGTCGCCGAGCGCGGCAGGGTCCACGCAGACGAGCAGCAGGTCGGTTTGACCGGCGAAATATTTCGCGGCCGTTTCCTCAACCTGATCCGCAGCAGAAAAATGGATGAAGCCGTCGGCGAGATCGACGGCCGCGCCGGCAAAAACGCCCGACGCCTCAGCCGCGCGCCAATCAGATTGCGAAACGATCTTGTAGATAGGCGTCAAGAGCCGGCCAGCCTCCCGTTTCAGGCCGCGGTCATTCGGCGGCGCGCACCGGCCGCTGCGCAGCGGCCGCGAGCGCCGCTCGACGCGGCAGACGCGCGATCATGCCGATGAGTGCGCGATCGGAGAGCGCCACCAGCCGTTCGCCGCGATTGAGCCAGGCGATCGCGTCCTCGATGGTCTCCGCGTCGGCGATCTTGGCTTCCGCCAGCGCCCGGTCGGCGCTGATCTGGCCCCGCTGCCTGGAACGGCGCGTCGGGAGCCAGTTTTCATGCAGCGCGCGCAATTCGGGATCTGCGTGAATGGCGAGCAGACCGTTGACGTCGTCTTCGTCCGCCCGCGCCAGCGCCTTGGAGAGCGCCTTGCCGCGCTTGGCGATCGGCGGCGTCGTCGTTTCCTCGGGAGTCGTCAGCACGCCGGCGCGGCGAAACACGAGGCCGAGCCAACGCTGGCTGGTCGCCCAGGAAATGAAGATCGCGAGCACGAGGCCGGCGATCGTCGGCGACATCCAGGCGACGAGCGAAGGCGAAATCAACATGCCGGCGATGAGGCTCAAGAGGCCCAGCGCCACATGCCAGACATGGCGACGGACGATGTCGGTGAACGGCACCGAGCCGTCGTCCCGCCGCTGGGGATCCCAACCGGTGTCGAAGCCGAAGACGATATGCAGCACGTGGCCGGTCTGGATCAGCATCATGATCGGCGCCAGCAGCGCCGACAGCACGACTTCGAAAAGCGTCGAGATCAGCAGCATGATCACGCCGCCCGAACCTTTGCGGGTTTCGGGCTCGTTAATGGCGACGATCAGGCCGAACAGCTTGGGGGCGAGCAGAATGCCCATCGTCAGTCCGAACAGTTCGAGCGAGCGCTCGGCGTCGAACCGCGGGAAGGTGGGAAAGAGCGCGAACTCGCCGGTAAAATACTCCGGCCGGAAATAGCTCGCCTGAAAGACGATCACGATGCCGATGAGCAGTTGCAGCAGCCACAGCGGCGAGGTCAGATAGCCGAAAATGCCGGTGAGGAAATGCTGCCGCGACGCCCAGTGGAAGCCTTTGCCCACGAGGACTCGCGAATGCTGCAGATTGCCCTGACACCAGCGACGGTCGCGGATCGACAGGTCGATCAGCGAGGGCGGGCTTTCCTCATAGGAGCCGCCGAGCGTCGGCATCATGTAGACGGCGTAGCCGGCGCGGCGAATGAGCGCCGCCTCGACGAAATCATGGCTGAGGATATGGCCGCCCCAGGGCGGCCGGCCGCGCAGGTCGGGCAGACCGCAGTGCTTCGCAAAGGCTTCCGTGCGGATGATCGCGTTATGCCCCCAGTAATTGCCGTCGCGGCCCATCCAGGCCGATAGTCCCATCGCAATGACCGGGCCGTAGATGCGCGCGGCGAATTGCTGGACGCGGGCGAAGAGGGTATTGCGATTGATGATGAGCGGCAGCGTCTGGATGATGCCGCTGTCGGGATCGGCCTCCATGGCGGCGGCGAGCTGCACGATGGTCGGGCCGCTCATCAGGCTGTCCGCGTCGAGCACCACCATGTGCTTGTAGGCGCCGCCCCAGCGCGAGACGAAATCCTCGATATTGCCGGCCTTGCGCCCGGTGTTCTTTTCGCGGCGGCGGTAGAAGATGCGCGCCTGCGGGCCGAGCCGGCGGCGGATGCCGATGAAGGCGCGCTCTTCGGCGACCCAGATGTCGGGATTGGTCGTGTCTGAGAGGAAAAACCAGTCGAAATGCGCGCCAAGGCCGGTCGCCTGCACGTCTTCGTAGATGGTCTGCAAGGCGGCGAAGACGCGGCTCGGCGCCTCGTTATAGATCGGCATCACGACGGCCGTCGTCTCGGCGAGCGCCGACGGCAGAGGCGGGCGCCGACGGTGGCGCATCAGCAACGCGAAGCCCACGACGCAGCTTGCGAAGGACAGCGCGATCCAGGAGAAGTTGAGGACGAACAGCCCCAGCAGCGCCCACTTCAACGTCGTCACCCCGCCGACGTCGATGACCTTGTACATTTCGTGGGCGCCGTAGGCGGTCAGCGCAAAACCGCCGCCGAAGGTCACCAGCCGGGCGGACCACGGCGTGCGCCACAGCCAGGGCGCTTCGGTCTTGCGCCGCTGCCTTTTGTCGAATTTGAACAGGTTTTGCGCCGGCATCGACAGCCGGTTCTCGATCGGCGTTGGCGGCGCGGCCGCGGCATCGGCCTGCGCAGTCCGCCACTCGCTTGCCTGCGGCGGTTCGTCTGAGGCGGCGAAGTTCACGACGTCCATCTGTAGAGCCAGGTCTCGCTGATTGGGCGCTCGTCCGACTGCAGAACGAGCCGAAGCTCGCAATAGTTCTCGCCGGCGGGGTCGACGTCGAAGGCGACGCGGCAGGACTTCGCCGACGGATTTAGATAGGTCCGAATATTGGTCGCCAATCCCGGGGATGTCGTCAACGCCGCTTTCAGCTGCGCCGTGCGTTGCGGATCGGCGAACACGTCGCCGGAAAAAACGACAATAAAACGGCGGAGCTTGCCGCCCGGCGCGCGGCCCGAGCGCGCGCTCCTGGCGATCGCCAGCGGCGGCCGCGTGGGCGGCTCCCAGCACCAGAACTGCCGGTAGGCGAAAGCCGTCTCCTTGCCGCCGGCGAGAGCCGTCTTGGGCCGCCAATAGGCGACGATATTGGCGTTGACTTCGGACTCCGATGGGATCTCGACGAGCTGCAGGGCGCCTTCGCCCCATTCCCCGAGCGGTTCGATCCACAGCGACGGGCGGCGCTCCCAATGCTGCTGGTCGTCCTCATAGTCGTCGATGTCGCGCTGCCGCATCAGCGCGCCGAAGCCTTGCGGCTTGTCGTCGACGAAGGAGGAAAACTGCAGAATTTCGCGGTTCGACACGGGCCGCCAGAGCCACTCGCCCTGGCCTGTGAGCATCTGAATGCCGTTGATGTCCGCCACCATCGGACGGTAATCGTCGGACTTGGGGCGATCGAGGGGCGTAAAGAACGAGGTCGCAGCAAAGCTCGCGAGCCCGAAATGATCGACCGCGGTGCGCGGATAGAGCGTCAGTTCAGTGTCGATGAGGGTCGCTTCGCCCGGCCGCAACGTAAAGCGATAGACGCCGGCGACGCTGGGCGAGTCGAGCAGCGCATGGATGACGAGCGCCTGGTCGCCAAGCGCCGGCTTTTCGATCCAGAAGCTGCGGAAGGCGGGAAATTCCTCTCCGCGCGGATCGGCGGTGCGAATTGAAAGCCCCCGCGCCGTAACGCCGAGATTCTGTCCCTTGGCGACGGCGCGATAGAAGCTTGCGCCCTGGAATATGGCGAGTTCCGCCTCCGCGCCGCCATTTTGGGCGTGAAGGACCCGAAAGCCCGAAAAGCTGAGGTCGGGAAGCGCCTCGGGGATGTTCAGCGCGCCATAGTCAAAGCGGCTCGACTCGTAAGGCAGCCGCGCGGCGGCGCCGTTCTCGACGAGATAGATGTCGACCGCCGCCGCAAAAATATGGCCGCGGTGAAGCGGCTCGATGCAGAAACCCGTATTGTCATGGCGCCAAATCGCGGCGTCCGGCTTCGTCTTGATCCCTACGAATTGTTCGTAGGAGAGATTGGCGAAGGGCTCGGGCAGGTCGGTCCGCGGCGGGGTATACGGCTTCGTGGCCAGCGCGCGGGCGAGTTCGACGACCATGTCGCGCGAGAATGGCGCAGCCTTTTGAATCGTCGAGGGCGCCTGGCCAGCGGCTCCCGCATTTGACGGCGGGACGAACCCCGCCGCGATTGCGCCCAAGCCCGCTTTCAACACATCTCGACGTTCAAACATGAGCTACCAAGGAGGCCGATCCGCGCGGCCCAGAATGGGCGATTCAGCGTTTTTACGCCGCGGGCGACAGCCCCTCTATACAAGAAAGCTAGGGAGACAAAATGGTTTTCTTGGCGGTTTTTGAGGGCTGCGCGCGAAAGCCGCGGCGGCTTGCGCTCCGCCGCGCGAATCTGCCAGAACCCCGGCCTGAGCAGGCCCGTTCGCCGGCTCTTTGCGCAACGACTAGCCTCTGGGCGCCTGATGCCGACAGAAAGAAGCGCGCTCGCGATCGTCCTCGCCGCCGGTGAAGGCACAAGGATGAAATCCGACCGTCCGAAGGCGCTGCACGAAGTCGCCGGGCGCTCGATGCTTGGCAATGTGCTGTCGAGCGCCATGGCGGCGGGCGTCGGCCGCGTCGCCGTCATCGTCGGGCCGGACCGCGACGACGTCGGCGCGGAGGCGCGCCGCTTTGTCCCTGAGGCGGAAATCTTCGTGCAGAGCGAAAGGCGCGGCACGGCGCATGCCGTTCTCGCCGCCCGCCACGCCATCGCCAAAGGCGGCGACGACCTCCTTGTGCTCTTCGCCGATACGCCGCTCGTGACCGCGCCGACGATCGGCGCGCTGCGGGCCGCGCTGGCGGGGGGCGCAGCCGTCGCGGTGCTGGGTTTTGAAGCCGCTGACCCCTTCGGCTATGGGCGGCTGTTGCGTGACGCCGCCGGCCGCCTCGTGGCGATCCGCGAGGAAAAGGATGCAAGCGCGGAAGAGCGCGCCGTCAGGCTCTGCAACGGCGGTCTTATGGCCATAGACGGCGCTTGCGCGCTGCGTCTGCTCGAGAAGATCGACGACAAGAACGCCAAGGGCGAGTTCTACCTCACCGACGTGGTGGAGCTCGCGCGCGCGGACGGACGCGACGCCACAGTAGTCATCGCCGACGAAACCGAAGTGCTCGGCGTCAACGATCGACTTCAGCTTGCGCAGGCGGAGGCCGTCGCGCAGGCGCGTCTTCGCCGCGCCGCCATGGCGAGAGGCGCGACGATGATCGCGCCGGAAACGGTTTTTCTTGCGGCGGACACCGTGATCGGCCGCGATGTCGTGATCGAGCCGCATGTCGTCATCGGGCCGGGCGTTGAGATCGGCGACGGCGCCGCGATCCACGCCTTCTCGCATCTCGAAGGCGCGCGCGTCGGCGAAGGCGCGACGGTCGGCCCCTTTGCCCGACTGCGTCCGGGCGCGGCTTTGGCGGAAAAAGCCAAGGTGGGGAATTTCGTCGAGATCAAGAACGCCAATGTCGCGCGAGGCGCCAAGGTCAATCACCTGACCTACATCGGCGACGCCGATATCGGCGCGAACGCCAACATCGGCGCAGGAACCATCACCTGCAATTACGACGGCTTTCTCAAATATCGCACCACGATTGGCGACAACGCCTTCATCGGCTCCAATTCATCCCTTGTCGCGCCGGTGACGATCGGGCAGGGCGCCTATGTCGGCTCTGGCTCAGTCATCACCAAAGATGTCGCGCCAGACGCGCTCGCCGTGGCCCGCGGGCGGCAGATGGAGAAGGCGGGCTGGGCGGCGAGCTTCCGCGAAACGCAGGCCGCGAAAAAGTCCAAAAAGGGGTGACATCGGGTTTTGCGCCTATTCATCCAAGTTCACCTCATCGCTTTGGCGGCGCTCTTGCTATAAATCGCTTTGGAGGGCGTCATGTGCGGCATTGTGGGAATTATTGGAACAGGTCCGGTCGCCGGGAAAATCGTCGAATCGCTCAAGCGTCTCGAATATCGAGGCTATGATTCCGCCGGAATCGCCACTCTGGAGAACGGTAGGCTCACCCGCGTGCGGGCGAGCGGCAAGCTCAAGAATCTGGAAGAAAAACTCGCGAGCGCGCCGCTTTCCGGCGCGGTCGGCATCGGCCACACGCGCTGGGCGACCCATGGCAGGCCCACCGAAAACAACGCCCACCCGCACGCCAATGACCGCGTCGCGGTGGTTCATAATGGCATCATCGAGAACTTTCGCGAGCTGCGCGCCGAACTGACCGCGAAAGGCCACATCTTCTCGACCGAGACCGATTCCGAGGCTGTCGCGCATCTCGTGGCCGAAGAGCTGCGCAACGGCGCGACGCCGGAGGCGGCCGTAGCGGCGGCGTTGAAGCGGCTCAAGGGGGCTTTCGCGCTCGCCTTTCTCTTCGAGGGCGAAGACGATCTTCTGATCGGCGCACGGCGCGGATCGCCGCTCGCCGTCGGCTGGAGCGACGAAGGCGCCTATCTCGGCTCCGACGCCTTGGCGCTCGCGCCATTCGCGACGTCCATCGCCTATCTCGACGAGGGCGACTGGGTGACGCTCACGCGCGAAGGCGCGCGCTTCCACGACGCCAATGACAATCTCGTCGAGCGGCGCTTCCAGCCGTTGCTCGGCGGATCCTTGCTGGTCGACAAGGGCAACTACCGCCATTTCATGGCGAAGGAGATTCACGAGCAGCCGGAGGTCGTCGGTCGAACGCTGGCGCATTATCTCGATCTCGCCGAGGGCGTCGTTCGCTTGCCCTTCGAGCTCAAATTCGACCCGCAGGCCCTCTCGCGCGTGACGATTTCCGCCTGCGGCACGGCCTATTACGCCGGCCTCGTGGCGCGCTACTGGCTGGAGCGCTTCGCCCGCCTTTCGGTCGACATCGATATCGCGTCCGAATTTCGCTATCGCGAGGCGCCGCTGCCCGAGAACGGATTGACTATTCTCGTCTCGCAGTCCGGCGAGACCGCCGATACGCTAGCGGCCCTGCGCTACGCCCGCGAGCAGGGCCAGCACATTCTCTCGATCGTCAACGTCGAAACTTCGACGATCGCCCGCGAGAGCGACACTGTCGCGCAGACCTTGGCGGGCCCGGAGATCGGCGTCGCCTCGACGAAGGCTTTCACCTGCCAGCTGGCGGTGTTCGCCTGTCTTGCGCTTGCCCTCGGACGGGCCCGCGGCGTGCTGAGCAAGGAACGCGAACGCGAACTCGTCGCCGAACTCGTCGCCGCGCCGGGGCAGATGGCGCAGACGCTTGCGCGCGAGGCGCAGATCGAACCCGTGGCGCGCGACGTGGCGCGAGCCTCCAGCGTGCTCTATCTCGGCCGCGGACCGGCTTTCCCGCTGGCGCTGGAAGGCGCGCTGAAGCTGAAAGAACTCTCTTACATCCACGCAGAGGGCTATGCGGCGGGCGAACTGAAGCATGGGCCGATCGCGCTCATCGACTACGCCATGCCGGTGATCGTCCTCGCGCCGCCCGACGCGAGCCTGGAGAAGACCGTCTCTAATCTCCAGGAAGTCGCCGCGCGTGGCGGACATCTGATTCTCATCGGCTCGCCGCACGCGCGGGACGCCGCGGCCGCGGACCTCGCCGGCTTCATCGAGATGCCGGAAAGCGTCGCGGGCCCGTTCGCGGTCATTGTCTACGCCGTTCCCGCGCAGCTTCTCGCCTATCATGTCGCGACTTTCATGGGCAAAGACGTCGATCAGCCGCGAAATCTCGCAAAAAGCGTGACCGTGGAGTAGGGCGTTCAGCCCTTCTGGATGATGTCGCCGGCGCTGAGCGCCTCAACGATGGCGCTCTCGACAGCCGGCATGCCCTGTCCGTCGGAATGGGCGAGCAGCACATTGCCGAAGCGCTTGGGCAGCGCGCGCATGGTCGCGACGATCCCCGGCGCGGCGATGAGGTGGTGATGCCCCCAGCGCGTCAGCCGCACCTCCGCGAGCCGCGCCCTGCCGAACGCCTCCGGCATGAAGCGCCGCAATTCTTCCACGATCGGCGCGGCGAAGCCGGCGCGGTCGCTCGCCAGCAGGCGCGCGCGGCCAGCGCGCGGATCGCGAAACGGCGCGTAGACCGTCAGAACGCTGTGGTCCCTCGGTCGCTCGCCGGCAGGCAGGATCCTCGTCGCGCTGATCGCGTCGCTGAAGCACTCCGCCCCGAGCGCCCAGCTGTCGTAGGGCAGGTCCGGCGGCGGTCCCTCGAAACAGCAGTTGGCGACGAGATAGCTCCCCTGCCGGAGTCGGGTCATTTGCTCCGTGACGGCGGGATCGACGCCGCGCAGAACACGGCCGGCGAAAAAGTAAGGCGCGGCGACGACTGCCCCAGCGCGCCTCGAGACAGCGGGGCTCGTCCGGGCGTTGCGGGTCGAACCAGCCTATCCGGGCATAGCCGCCTTCGGCCGGCTCGACGGCGTAAACCGCGGCGCCCTTGAGGATCCGCCCTTCGCCTGCATGTGATATGCGCGCCGCCATGGCGCGGACGATCGCCGCGTTGCCGCCCCGAAAGGCGTAGATCGGCGCGTTGATCTCCGACAGGAAATTGACCCCCGCATAAGCTGAGATCTGCGCCGCGGGCGCGCCGAGCGCCGAAAGGCAGTAGGCGTCGAGCAGGCGAAAGAGCTCGGCGTCGATCTGCTCGCGCGCGAGGAAATCGAGGAGCGACAGCCGGTCCAGGGCAAGCGCCGGCTCGGATGCATTTGCGATCGGAATCTTGGGGAAGTCCGGGCTCGCGCTTAGCCGGCGCAAGAGCGCCTTCAGCCGCTCGTATGCGGCGCGCCCTTCTCCGTCCCGCGGATCGCCTGCGCCGGCCGCGCCGGTCAGCACCCGATCGACCGGTGCGCTGACTGGGCGGGGGACGAGGCCGAGCGACTCGTAAAACTGGCCGAAGCCACCATCAGTTTCAGCGATATAGGCGGAGCCGAGGGCATAATCGACATCGCGCCAGCGCCCGGATTTGGCGACGCCGCCGGGCTCCGACTCGCGCTCCAGCACGAGCAGGTCGCGGTCCTTGAGCAGCGCCGCGACGGCGAGTCCCGCTATTCCGGCGCCGATGACGGCGACGTCGACGCGTCGCTCTGGCGGGGGCGGCGCAGCGCGCCAGAGGCCGTCGCGGATCGCGTGCATTGGCGCGAAACTGTCGCCTGTCCATTCGCCCAGCAGGTAGCGGAGCTCTTGCGCCGCTCCCGTCTCGGGCAGGACGAACTGCGTTCCCAGAGCGGCGAGGCCGGCGATCGCCTCGCGACGAGTCAGCATGGCCGATTGCGGGGGCGGAGCGCCCGATAATCCCTTCCGTCCGGCCAGGGTTGAGCGCCGCCATTGACATGAGGCAGGCTGAACTGGTCTATGCGGGCGACGCCGCGCCCGGCGCGAAGCGCTCGATCGGCGCATGATCCTGTCTCAGGGACACCTCGCGCTTTTTCGAGAGCATGTTCCAGACCTGAAAGGACGCGCCGACACTTGCTCGCCTCGATCCCTCCCGTATATGTCGCGCCCTTCGAACGAGCCTGGCGTAATCGGGAGCTTATCCGCGCCGTCGTGCGGCGCGAGTTTATTTCCAGATTTCGCGGTTCGGCGCTCGGACCTCTCTGGGCGGTGCTCTCGCCGCTCATCATGCTGCTCACCTACACGGCGCTGTTCTCGGTGACCGTTCCGCAGCTTTCCGCAGGCATGAGCGTCACCGATTATGCAAGCTCGATCTTTATCGGGCTGATCGTCTTCAATCTGTTCAGCGAACTTGCCTATCGGGCGCCCATGCTTCTGCACGAGCATGTCAACTTCGTGAAGAAGTCGATTTTCCCCAGCGAAACCATCGCCTGGACGGCGACCATTCGCGCGTTCACCTATGGCGGCGTGGCCTTCGCGGTCTACATCGTCTTTCGCTTGCTGACGGCGGGAACGATCCCCCTGACGATCGTCCTCACGCCGTTTTTGGTCGCGCCCTTCTTCCTCTTCGTTCTGGGAATCGTCTGGTTCCTGATGGCGCTGGGCGCGTTCACGCGCGACGTCGCCCATATCATGGCGTCCATCGTGCCGGTGCTCATGTTCGCGACGCCGATCTTCTATCGCCTTGATCAAATCGCGGCGATGTCGGGGTCGGTCGCATTGTGGCTGCGGCTCAACATCGTCGGCGACTACATCGAGATGCTGCGCGGGCTCGCGCTTGATGGAACGGTTCCAAACGTCTTCGGCTATCTCGCGCTTGTCGCGGTCTCCTATGCCGTGTTCCTTGGCGGCTATCAGTTCTTCATGCGTTACAAATCGGTCATCGTCGATGTCATCTGAGCCCTCAATCCGCTGCGTCGGCGTCGGCAAGGCGTTTCAGCTCTATTCGCATCAGAATGATCAGCTGAAGCAGATCCTGTTCGGCCTGTGGAAGAAGTTCTACAGGGACAAATGGGTGCTCCACGACGTCAATTTCACGGTAGAGAGAGGTGAGCGCGTCGGAATCGTCGGGCGCAACGGCGCCGGCAAGACGACGCTCCTGCAGATCCTGTGCGGCATCACCCAGCCGACCAAAGGCGACTTCAGGGTCGCCGGCCGGATCGCGCCCATTCTGGCGCTCGGGTCGGGCTTCGACGGCCTGCTGACGGGACGCGAAAACGCCCGCATCGGCGCGGCGATTCTGGGGCTCTCGCGCAGGGAGGTCGACGCCTGCATTGACGACATCGCCGCCTTCGCCGACATCGGGCCCTTCTTTGAACAGCCGATGCGCACGTATTCGATGGGCATGATCGCGCGCGTCGCTTTCGCGATCTGCGCCCACGCCAAGGCGGACGTGCTCATCGTCGACGAGGCGCTATCGGTGGGCGACGAGATTTTTCAGCGCAAGTGCGAAAAATACATCGCTGAATTCGCAAGGACCGGCACCATTCTGATGGTCTCGCACGACCTCAATTTTCTCGCTACGCTTTGCAACCGCGTGCTCTGGCTCGAAGGCGGCGTCGTGCGCGAGATCGGCGATCCGGCCAAGGTGATCGCCGACTACCGTCGCGCGATGCTTGCCGAAGAGGGTCAGGCGAGCGGCGTCGCGTAGGCGTCCGGCGCGCCGGTCGACGCGCGCAGTCCGAAAAGTGGCCTCGGTTTGGGGCTCCAGTTGAGCCGCGCGATAAGCCATACCGATACGCCGACTTCCGCGAGCGCCAGCGCGGCGAGCAGCAAAATGAACAGTCCGTTGATGCGCAGCAGCGATTCAAGCGCGACAAGAAAGCCGATGTGAACGGCTGGAATCGCGATCGTGGTGAGGCCCCCCGCCGCGCCGCGCCGGCCGGTGATGTTCCCGAACGTCAGGACGAGCGCCATCGCGAGCAGCGTATGCGCGACGGCGAGCGCTGGAACGCCGAAGCGCTTCGCGGCCTCCGCGGTCCACTCTCCGAGCTGGCGCGGATCGCGCCTGGCCGACGCGTAATTGACGAGAAAATCGCCGGCGGACAGTTCGTAGACGCCTTTCCAGCCTCGGTCGGGCAGCGCAGAGCTGCCCTGCATCGGCAGGGCCATGGCGTATTCGTCGAAATTGGCGATGCGCACTTCGCCGCTGTTCAATGAGCGCGTCTGAATGCTGCCATTGGAGAGCGCGACGATGACGCCCGACTCGTTGCGCCGGAATTCGGCGCGCGCGGCGGTCACCGTCTCTTCCTGCATCTTTTCGATTGAAAGCTGGCGCACGAACAAATTGACCGCGAGGTCAGGCGTCTCCCAGCGCTCGATGTAGAGCGTCTTCACGCCATTATCGAACGTGTAGAAATGCGCGGCGTCGAGCATGCGATGGTTGAGCGAATTGCGCACGACGTTGAGGACGTCCTGCATGCCGCTCGAATAATAGGGCGCCGCGAAATTGGCGAGCAGATAGCCGATGACCACGACGCCGGCGGCCAGGACCAGCGCCGGGCGGCAGATCGCCCAGACGGAAAGGCGCAGCGCATATAGAACGGCGATCATGCCTTCGCCGGCCATGCGGCCAAACTCGAGCGCGGTGGCGACGCCGATCGCCATCGGCAGGGTCACATAAGCCACAGTCGGGGTCACCCCGATCATCGCCGGGATGACGAGGCCGCCGCGCACCGCGGCGGGCGGCAGCTGGTAAAGGAGATAGGACAGGACGACGGGAATGGAGAGCGCGAACTGCACGACGAGCACGCCATAGCCGATGCGCTTGAAGAGATAGAGGAACAGCAGGCGCGGCATGGCGGCGCGTCCGCGCTATCGCTCTAAGGCGTTTCGAGCGGCGAAGCGCCTTCGCGTCTCGAAACGCAAGAGAACGCGCCGCGGCGCGCGAAGCGGAACGCCGCGGGTCACCGCTTGAACCTCGCCCAGGCGGCCTGCGAATATCGGGTCCACGCCTCGTCGAAGACGCCATTTTTTGGCAGCGCCGTCGCGCCCGCCCAATGCGCGAAATAGATCTCCTTGCCTTCGTAGTCGACCGGCTTGCCGTTCCTGAATTCGACCCCGGGCGCCTTGTAGAAGCTTTCGTGCGATGCGCCAGAGATCACATTCGGCAAGAGCTCGATTTTGACGCCGCGCCGGTGCGTGACGAAATTGACCAGGGGCTGGGCGAAGAGTTGGCCGCGTTTGCGCACGTCGTGGAAGATCGCCGCGTCGTCGCGGATCGTTTCGATGAAATCTGACAGTCTCAGATACAGGTTAGAGGTGACCCAGAAGCCATCATTGAAGAGAAGCGCCTCCTTCAAGAAGGGATAGCGGTCGCGCCTGTCGTTATACACATATTCGAAGCTCGGCGAGGCGACGATGAGTTCGGTCTTGCCCTTCTCAAGCCGCCCGAACAGTGGGGTGAAGTCGCGAAACAGGATGACGTCGACGTCGACATAGGCGACCTCATCGAGCGGCAGGGCGAGCGCCTGCAGCTTCCTCAATCGCCGGCGATTGGTGTTGAAGATGCCGGGGTAGAGTTCATGCGAGAGCTTGTCAATTTCCGTCGGCTCTTCGCCGACATAATGCGCGCCGTAAATCTCTGCGGCGCGGCGCGTCATGGCGACATTGTCGTCATAGGGAATGAGATAAAGCGGCAGCGAAGAATTGGTGTCTCGGTAGCTTTCGAGAAAAGGCAGCAGCCAGTCGATGATCTTGTCGTTGCCGACGATGGCGACGCCGTAGCGCTTTGTCGTGGCCGCGCTTGGCGCCGCGGCGCCCTCGGGCGATAAGACTGGATTCGGAAAGCGAAGCCTCATATAGGGGATGTATTTGAAAACGGCGGGCAAAAGCAAGGGGCGGCCCGGTTCGGGCGAGGATGGGTCGGAACGCCTCAATGTGAAACAGCAGCGAGTCGGCGCGCCCAAGAGGCCGAGCGCGCGATTTTCGTAAGATATTTGAGAATCAGCCACAATGTTGCAGCACGATGTCTGACGTCACGCGCCAAATTCCCTCATCCGCGACGCGCCAGGCCGGGACCACGGGGACGAGCGCGCGGCCTTTCGCCGGCAAAACCGTGGCCGTCGTCCATGCCGCCTGGCACAGCTGCGGCAGCTATCAGGTGAACGTCAGTCAGATCGCCGCCTACAAGGCGCTTGGCGCGCGCGTCATATCCGTCGCGATGATGGACGATGTCGCGCCCCGCCCGCCGCATGGATCGCGCTGGCCGGCCTATATCGAAGCGTCGCGCGACATCGGCGCCGAACGTCGCTTCTATTCGGGCGCTCCGTTTTCCGCCTTGGCCTCCCGACTTCTCGTCGATGGCTGGTGGCGACTGATCCACGGCGATCAGGCGTCATGGCTCATTGAACTCGCCAAGCGCGCGCCCTTGCCCGAAGGTTTCGACAGCGAAACAGTCGACTTCGTTCACACCAACCATTATTTCACGTTGCCCTTCGTCGAGCGGTTGCAGCGCGGCCGCAAAGTTCCCGTCGTTCTGGAGACGCAGGACATTCAGGCGCGCCAATATATGCTGCGCAACCAAGGCGGCTTTTTCATTCCGCCCTACGCGACTTACGACGACATGCTCGATGTGGAGCTCTCATGGATGCGCCGCGCCGATCTCTGCGCGCATCTCAATGAGGAGGAGCATCGCGATTTTCAGAAGCTCCTGCCGCAGTCCCGTCACGCGCTCATCTATCCGGCGGTGCCGTCCGCGCCCCTGGCGCGCGGACGCGACGTCATCATCGTCGCGAGCGACAATTACGGCAATTACGTGAGCCTGCGCTGGTTCCTGCAGGAGGTCGTTCCGCACGCGGGCGGCGCCCGAGTCGCGATCTACGGCAACATCGACGGCGGCGTGAAGAGGCGCGACCCTGCGCTCTATGAATCGCACCGCGACTTGTTCAAGGGCCGCGTCGACGACATCGGCGCGGTATACGCCAATGCGGGCTGCGTGCTGCTCCCGACGGTCGAAGGCCACGGCCTGTCGATCAAGGCCGTCGAAGCGCTCTCCTGCGGCGCGCCGCTCGTTGCGACGCCGCTTGCCTTCCGCGGCATGCAGGTTGATCCGTCCAAACTCGGAAATGTCGCGCTCGCCGAGGACGCCAGGCAATTCGCCGGTTTGTGGCGTGAGGCCCAGGCGCGGGCCGAAAGCGGAGGTCACGCGGACCCGGCGCAAAGCGATACGCGCCGCCTGTATGAAGACGCGTTCAGTCCGCAGGCTTATGCGCGCGCCTTGGCGAGCGCCGCCGCAGAGCTCTGCCGGCAGACCTGAAACTTAACGCCCATTAGCGTCGCACACGGTGATGACAGCTGCGCGTAACGCCGATCGCTCGGGCAGTGCGTACATCTTGCGCGGGCGCCGATCGATGCAGATATCGAAGCTCTCCGGCTTATGCGAACTGTTCCAAACACGCCCGCGCGCCGCCAGTTTCGCGAGAAGCGACATTGTCCCGACAGTCGAACTCTGCTTAGGCTGCCGCTTGCGGCGGCTGGAGGATCGGGTTGAGCGTTGCATCAAGTGAGTGCTTGGCCTGCGCCCGGCGTCCGCTTCTTGGCCGGCGCATCGCGCTCGTCCATCCTGCGTGGCACTCCTGCGGCACCTATCGCGTCGTCCTTGGCCAAATCGCCGCCTATCGCGCGCTAGGCGCTGAAGTATTTCCTGTCGCAATCAGTTCCGATCCGGGATTTGTTCCGGGAAGAAGCTGGATTTGGAAGTCCTTCAACGAGGCGACTCCTGAACTTGACGGCGCACCGCGATATTACGGCGGCGCGCCGTTTTCCGCTGTGCTCTCGCCCCGTTTTCTTCGCGAGGTGCTGTGGCCTTACATCCACGGCGATCAAGCTGTGGTGCGTCTCGGGATGGCGGAACGCACGCGGCTGTCGGCCGACCTCGAGGACGCGACTTTCGATCTCGTTCACTGCAATCACTTTTTTCTGATGCCCGTCGCGCGTCGCCTCGCGCGCGGCTCCGCGCCGATCATGCTCGACACGCATGATCTGCAGGCGCGCCAGTTCGCGCTGATCAACGAGACCATGCCTTGGCTCAAGCCCCGCGCGACGTATGAGTCGATGCTGGCGCAGGAACTTGAAGCGATGCGCGGCGCCGATCTGCTGCTGCATCTCAATGCGCAGGAAGCCGAAGACTTTCGCGTCCTGCTCCCGGAAAAGGCGCATGCGCTGCTCTATCCGGCGACGCCCGAGGCTCCGACCGGACCCGGCGGCCCCGACATCATTCTTGTCGCCAGCAACAACGCCGCCAATGTCGAAAGCGTCATCTGGTTTCTGCGCGAGGTCGCGCCCAAGGCCCCGGGCGTCACGGTGAAGATCGTCGGCAATGTCGACGCCGCCGTTCGCGCCAAGGCGCCTGAGCAATACGCCGCCTACAAGGACTGGTTCCTGGGCCGCGTTGAAGATCCCGGCGTCGTCTATGCGAACGCCCGCCTTGCGCTGCTTCCGACCATCAGCGGCACCGGACTTTCGATCAAGTCGGTTGAAGCGCTTTCGAGCGGTCTGCCTCTGATCGCGACGACGCAGGCGATGCGGGGGATGGACGAGGAAGCGTTGCGTCTGCCCGGCGTCGCCATCGCCGATTCGGCTGCGGAATTCGCGGATGCGCTGCGGCGAGCGGCCGCCGCCGCGCCCTTGGACGAATCCGCACGCTGCGCCAGCCCGGCGCGCCGCTATTACGAGGCGCGCTTCTCGCTTGCCGCCTATAAGGCGAGCCTGAGCGTGCTGACCGCCGCGCTTATCAGCGCGCGTTCGGGCGAGTTCACTCCGTGAATTCATAGCGTTGCGTGGAGGTGTGTCCGATCGGCAACGGCGCCGGAAAAACGCCGTTGCAGCGCCCGCCGCTAATTACGTCTTAGGTTTGATGGTGATACTTTGCATTTGAAACTGCCGTTCGTCCCAAGCGGACGAGCTCATTGGAGGCGCTCGGATGACTTTCAGGAACTTTATTTTCGGCGCCTTTGCGTCAGTGCTGGCGGTCGGCGCCGCTTCCGCGGCTGACCTTCCGAGCTACAAGGCTCCGCCTCCGCCGCCGCCGCCCGCCTTCAGCTGGGAAGGGTTCCACATCGGCATCAGCGGCTCCTACGCCGGCGGCGTCTCCAGCCACTATTCGAGCATTTACACGCTCCGGCCGGGCCCCTTCCTCGTGTTCCCGACAACGACGTCGATCGGCACGAGCGGATTTATGGTCGGCTACCAGAACGGCTACAATTGGGTGTTCGGCAACGGTCTCGTGGTCGGCTACGAAAGCGAGTTCAACTACGCCGACGTTCGCGCGACGAATTCCGGCGCGTTCCTCGCTGGCGTGGGCGCCAGCAGCCGCATGCAATGGTTCGGCGCCGAGCGTCTGCGCTTTGGTTACGCCTTCGGCCGGTTCCTCCCCTACATCACCGGCGGTCTGGCTTATGGCAAGGTGCGGCCTTACGGCCAGCAATGGGCGAACGGATTTGTCTTCCCGTCCAGCCAGTCCGTGTGGCAGGCGGGCTTCGCCGTGGGCGCCGGCCTGGAATACGCCATCCTCGATAACTGGACCGTCAAGGCGGAATATCTCTTCACCCGCATGAAGGGCGCGTCCGGGGCGAGCATCGGCTTTCCCTTCGCCTACCGCATGATCCAGGGCAACTATCTCGATACGCACATCGCGCGCATCGGCGTCAATTATCAGGTCAAGAGCTTCGGCGCGCTGATCGGCATGGACAATCTGGGAATCTGATCGACCGTCCTCCCCGACGTCGACCAAGCCCGGCCTCGCGGCCGGGCTTTTTCGTTCCGGCTCCGATGCGATATTCTAGGGCATGATCCGCAATGCCCCGCTCGGTCACCCTTCGGCGCTGAGCCTCGCCCAACTCAGCGAGCGCTCCCGCGAAATATTCAGGCAGATCGTCGACAGCTACCTCACCTCCGGCGATCCGGTCGGCTCGCGCAATCTCGCCCGGCTGCTGCCCATGACGCTCTCGCCCGCATCCGTGCGCAATGTGATGCAGGACCTGGAGGAGCTTGGCCTTATCTATGCGCCGCATACGAGCGCGGGACGGCTGCCCACCGAGCTCGGCCTGCGCTTTTTCGTCGACTCCATGCTGCAGATCGGCGATCTCGAGGAGAATGAGCGCGCGCGCATCGCCGCCGAAGTCGAAGCAGCTTCGAAAGACCATGATTTTCCCGGCATTCTGGCCGAAGCGACGAGCCTGCTCTCGGGCTTGACGCGGGTCGCTGGCGTGGTCGTCGCGTCCAAGGACAACGTAAGGCTGAAGCAGATCGACTTCGTGCGGCTCGAGCCGGAGCGGGCTCTGGTGATTCTCGTCGCCGACGACGGATCTGTCGAGAACCGCGTGATTCCCGTGGCGCGCGATTTGCCGGCGTCGGCGCTGACCGAAGCCGCCAATTATCTGAATGCGCGCGTCTCCGGTCGGACCATCGCGGAAGCCCGCGAGAACATCGAAGCCTCGCGTCGAGCCGCGCAGAAGGAGCTCGACGAACTCGCCGCGCGAATCGTCGAAGCGGGGCTCGCGACCTGGGCGGGCGCGATGGGCGAATCGCGGCAACTGATCGTCCGCGGCCAGGCGCATCTTCTCGAAGACCTGACCGCCGCCGCCGATCTGGAACGCGTGCGTCTGCTGTTCTCGGATCTCGAAACGAAGACGGACGTCATCGACCTGCTGGAGCGCGCGGAGCAGGGCGAAGGGGTCCGCATCTTCATCGGCTCGGAGAACAAGCTTTTCTCGCTCTCGGGCTCGTCGATGATCGCCGCGCCTCTGCGCGACAGCGAACGCCGGATCATCGGCGCGCTGGGGGTCATCGGTCCGACCCGCATCAACTATGCGCGGATCGTGCCGATGGTCGACTATACCGCGAAGGTGGTGGCGCGGGTCGTCGGCGGCTGAAGGGTCGAAGATCTCGACGCCGCTTACGAGAAGTTTTGCGGATCGACGTCAACCTGCACGCGAACGCCGCCTCGTTCCTTGGGTCCGGCCGCGAGTAGGTCGCGTAGAAACGCCTGCATGTCGGCGCCGCGCGGTCCTTTGGCCAGCAATCGGAACCGGTAACGGCCGCGGATGAGCGCAATCGGCGCTTCCGCAGGACCAAGCAGCGCAATCTCATTTTCATCCGGCCAGGCGCCGGCGGCGGCGACTCTGTAACGCGGCGATAGCGGCAGTTCATGCGCCGCGCGCGCGAGCGCGCGCGCATGCGCTTCCGCCGTAGCGGCGTCCTTGGCCGAAACGATCAGGGCGGCGAGACGCCCGAAGGGCGGGAGCCCCGCGCGCTCGCGCACGGCGATCTCCTGCGCGTAGAACCTTTCCGCGTCTCCCGAGAGCAGCGCCTCGATCACCGGATGCGAGGGGTGAAAGGTCTGGATCAGCGCGCGGCCGGGCATGTCGCCGCGTCCGGCGCGCCCTGTCACCTGATTGAGCAGCTGAAACGTGCGTTCGGCGGCGCGCGGATCGCCGCTGCCGAGGCCCAGATCCGCGTCGATCACGCCGACGAGCGTCAGATAAGGAAAATTGTGGCCCTTGGCGACGAGCTGGGTGCCGATGACGATGTCGAAGGCGCCTTTGGCGATCTCCTCCAATTCGCGCCGCAACCGCTCGGCGCCGCCCGGGAAATCGGACGAGAGGACGAGCAAGCGCGCGTTTGGAAACAGCGTCGCCGCTTCTTCGGCGAGTCGCTCGACGCCCGGACCGCAGGCGGCGAGCGAGTCTTCGCTGCCGCATTCGGGGCAGACGTCCGGACGGCGCTCGACGTGGCCGCAATGATGACACATCAGCGCCCGCCGGAAGCGATGTTCGACGAGCCAGGCGTCGCAGTTCTCGCAGCGGAAGCGATGGCCGCATGTGCGGCACACCGTCAGCGGCGCATAGCCCCGGCGATTGAGAAAGAGCAGCGCCTGCTCGCCGCGCGCGATCGTTTCGCCGACCGCCAAAGCCAGCCGCGGCGCGATCCAGCGACCGCGCGGCGGGCCTTCCTTGCGCATGTCGATCGCTTCGAGCGTCGGCATCAGTCGCGCGCGCGCGCGCGAATTCAGTTTCAGATAGCCATAGCGTCCGCGCATGGCGTTGACGCGGGTTTCGATCGACGGCGTCGCGGAGGCGAGAACGATCGTCGCCTGCTCCATCCGCGCGCGCACGACCGCCATGTCGCGCGCGTGATAGCTGACGCCATCGTCCTGCTTGTATGCGCCTTCGTGCTCTTCATCGACGACGATCAGCCGTAAATCCGAGAAGGGCAGGAAGAGCGCCGAGCGCGCGCCGACGACCACGCGCACTTCGCCCGTCGCGCAACCCCGCCAGATGCGCGCGCGTTTTCGCGCGCTGACGCCGGAATGCCATTCGGCTGGCTTCTCGCCGAAGCGCGCGGCGAATCGCTCGAGAAACTGAGTCGTCAGCGCGATTTCCGGCATCATGACGAGCGCCTGTCCGCCGTTCTCCAACGTCTCGGCGACCGCCTCGAAATAGACTTCCGTCTTGCCCGAGCCGGTGACGCCTTCGAGCAGGAATGGCCTGAACGCGTGCGACGAGAGCGACGCCTTCAATGCGCTTGCGGCGTCTTGCTGCGCGGGCTCTAACGCCGGCGCAGCGAACATCGGATCGAGCGGCGGCGCGATCGGCTCCGGCGGCGCGGCGATCGTCTCCAGGGCGCCCTCGTCAACGAGTGCGTCGATCACGCCCGTCGAGCAGGCGGCGGCTTCGGCGAGCGCTTTCTTTGAAAAGGCGACGCCGCCCTCCGCGGCATTGAGAACGCGCGCGCGGGTCGGCGTTGAGCGTTCAGGCGCGGCGCCGCTTGCGCGATAGAGCGTGCGCGGCGACTCCGGCCCCGCGTCCTCCGCGGCGCGGGTGGCGAGCCGCAGCGCCATGCCGCGGGGCGTCAGCGTGTAGCGCGCGAGCCAGTCGATGAAGTCGCGCAGTTTTTGCGAAAGCTGCGGCCGGTCGAGGCGCGCGCTGACCGTCTTCAGATTTCCCCCCGGGCCGGAGCCCGCGTCCACGGACCAGACGACGCCATAGGCCTCGCGTCTGCCAAGCGGCGCTCTGACGCTGTCGCCAGGCTGAAGCCGCATCGCCGGCGGCGCGAAATAAGAATAGGTCGCGTCGACAGCGACGGGCGCCAGAATCTCGACGACTCGCGCTATTTCTTCCTCATCATGCGCCGCGCTCATGCCTTGGGCTTAATGCATTTCCGATCTGCAGCGGAAATTTTCTGGAACGAAGCGGCGTGCGAGGGGGTTCGAGTCGCTCAACATCTCCCCGGAGGCTCCTATGGAAAATTGGTCGCGGATCGGTCTATCAGCGCTTGTCACGGGAAGCGTCGCCAGCGTCGTCTCTACCGCTGCGCTGGCGGCGCTGGCGAAGCTCGAAGGCAAGGGCGCGCTCGAGCCGACGAACGCCACCAGCCATTGGCTTTGGGGACGCAAATCGCGCGGCCGGCGCGACGTCGACGCCGCGCACACCGCCGTGGGCTACGCGACGCATCACGCCTCCGCCGTCTTCTGGGCGTTCCCCTTCGAGGCTTGGCTCGCGACGCAGCCGCCGCGCTCAACGATCGAGCTGATCGGGGACGCCGCGATGATGTCGGCGGTCGCCGCGACAGTCGACTACGGCGCCGCGCCGAAGCGCATCACGCCCGGCTGGGAGCTAGTGTCCTGTCCCAGAAATTACTAGCCACGTTTTCGCGATTGTGATTCCTTCGGCCCAGGCGGGATTCGGGAGGGCGGCATGGCGAGGGACGGAGCGACCAAAGCGAGCAAGATTGAGCTCAGCGAGAACGAACGGGAATACCTCAAAAGGCTCGTCCGGCGACGCAAGGTGGCGCGTGGGCATGCGCAACGCGCGGAGATCGTGTTGCGGGCCGCTGACGGGCTCAACAACTGCGAGATCGCGGCTGCGGTCGGTGTAACGCGGCAGACCGTGCGCACATGGCGCGAGCGTTTCGCCAAGCACCGTCTCGATGGTCTCGACGATGAGCCGCGCTGTGGCGCGCCACGCAAGATCGGCGACGACCGCGTTGAGGAGATCGTGACCAGGACACTCGAAACGCAGCCCAAGAACGCGACGCACTGGAGCACGCGCGGCATGGCGAAAGCATCGGGCGTGTCGACTTCGTCGGTTCATCGCATTTGGCGTGCATTCTCCCTACAGCCGCATCGCACCGAGACTTTCAAGCTCTCGACCGACCCGCAGTTCGTCGAGAAAGTGCGCGACATCGTTGGCCTCTATCTCGATCCGCCCGACAAGGCGCTGGTGATATGCGTGGATGAAAAGAGCCAAATACAAGCGCTTGATCGAACGCAGCCGCTGCTGCCGATGCGCCCTGGACAAGTCGAGCGGCGCACGCACGACTACGACCGCCACGGCACTACGACGCTCTTTGCCGGCTTCATCGCTGCTGTCACGGCTGAGACGACCGTGAAGGCTGGCAGTGTGATCGGCACATGCATGCCGCGCCATCGCGCGCAGGAGTTCCGCAAGTTTCTCGACGAAGTGGAGAGCAACGTTCCCGCCGGCCTCGACATTCACGTCGTGATGGACAACGCTTCGAGCCATAAGACGCAAGTGATCCGCAACTGGTTCGCCAAGCGGCCCCACTGGCACATGCATTTCACGCCGACATCGTCGTCGTGGATCAATCAGGTCGAACGCTTCTTCGCGCTGCTGGCCGAAAAGCAGATCAAGCGAGGCGCGCACAAGTCCGTCAAAGACCTCATCGCCGCCATCAAGGCTTTCCTCGCCCAACAGAACGCTGATCCGAAGCCGCTGCGCTGGACCAAGTCAGCCGACGACATTCTGGCCTCCATCGAACGCTTCTGCCGTCGCACCCTCGACCTCCAAGCCAAAGCTGGATAGAAACTTCTGAATCAGGACACTAGCGTTATCGCAGCGCTCGATGGTCGCCGCCTTCGCCGCGCTGGCGGTCGGGCTGGCCTGTGGCGCGATGACGTCCCGCGCGCTTCTGGGCGATACGGCCATCGAGCGCAGCTAAGGCTTTACCCAGGCGCGTTTGTCATCGTGTAATCAGCCGTGCGCCGCGATTGCTCGTCAGATAGGTGGCGATCCAGCTCATCGCCACGAAGATGCGGCTGCGCAGATTCACGAGAAAATAGATGTGGACGACGCTCCAGAAGAGCCACCCCAGGAAGCCTGTCAGCTCCAATTGGCCAAGTTTGACGATCGCCGAATTGCGGCCGATCGTCGCCAAATTGCCGTAGTCCCGATAGCGGAAGGGTTTGCGCGGGGAGCGTCCTCCCAATCGGCGCGCGATTGCGCGCCCGGCGTATTTGCCCATCTGCTTGGCGGACGAGGCGAGCGCCGGAACCGGCGCGCCATCTGGTCCCGTCAGAAAGGCGAGATCCCCGATCACGTAGACGTCGGGCAGGCTTGGAACCGATAAATCCGCGTTGACGGCAATTCGCCCCGCGCGATCGCCCTCAACGCCCAGCCAGTTCGCCGCGGGCGACGCCCGCACGCCGGCGGCCCATAGAATCACGCCAGCGGGGATCTCTATGTCTCCAGCGACAAGTCTGTCCTCGAACACCTGATCGACCGGCATGCCCGTGCGCACGTCGACGCCGCTTTTTTTGAGCGAATCGCGCGCGTAGTTCGATAGCCGTTCAGGAAAGCTTGCAAGTATCCGAGGACCCGCTTCGAGCAGCATAATGCGCGCCTTCCTCGGGTCGGCGCGGCGAAACTCCGGCGGCAGCGTTCGTTGCGCGAGTTCGGCGATGGCGCCGGCGAGCTCGACGCCCGTCGGACCGCCGCCGACGATGATAATGGTCAGCAGCCGCTCGCGTTCGAGCGGATCGTCGCTGACTTCGGCGCGTTCAAAGGCGAGGAGCAGTTTTCGGCGGATGATCGCCGCGTCGGAAATGGTCTTCAGCCCCGGCGCGAGTTGCGCCCAGTTGTGGCCGAAATAGGAGTGCGTCGCCCCCGTCGCGACGACGAGGAAGTCGTAACCGATCTCGCATTTGTCGGTCTTTACGACTTTGCGCTGCGTATCGACGCCCTCCACCGTGAGCATCAGCACGGTGACATCCTGCTGGCGGCGAACGATATGGCGTATCGGCCAGGCGACGTCAGGCGAAGCGAGGGCCGCGGTCGCAACCTGGTAGAGCAGGGGCTGGAAGCAATGATGATTGTTGGTGTCGAGAATCAGGATCTGCGCCTTTGCGCCCGCGAGGGCCTGAGCTGCTGCGATTCCACCAAAGCCGCCGCCTACGATAACGACCCGAGGCTTGCGCCGGTCCGCGCCGTTTTGCTGCATGATGAACCTCCGTGGCCGAGGCGTCGATGCGACGAGCCTCGCCTCGCGCGGCTTTAAGCCGACGAACGCCTACAAGGTTCCGGAACTCGGCCTTCGCCGACGAAAGCGTGTCTGGGGCCAGCCGATGGGGCGCGCAATGCGTCAGCTCAGGCGCCTTGCCGCCATCCCTTCGCGTAGCGCTTTCAGTTGCGATTTCTGAAGGGCGGCGCGCGTGTGCGCCGTGATTGCCGCGACCCGCAGAACGCGCGTCGCGGCGACCCGCATTATTGGTTCGCCACCTTCAAATGAATAAGCGCGATCTCTGCTTGACGGACGCCCTTGGCGATACGGCTCGCGTGGTGGGTGCGCTTGGCTGTCTTGAGCGCTTGGCTGAGATGCTTCATCGCCGTCTTGACATGCCCCTTGGGGTCTTCGCTGCTCGCGGCCTTGGCGTGATCCCAGGCGTTATGCGCATGTTCGGCGAAAGAGGAGGCGTTATGCTGCTTGCCTTCCTTGATCGCTTCTTTCGTTTCCTCGATCGCCTGCGTCAGATGCTCGCTTTGGCCTTGCGCGAACGCCATATGCGGCGCCACGAACAGGGCGGCCATCACGGCCAGAGTGGCGAAAACTGAACGACGTGCCAGCATAAATATCACTCCCTTGGACCTCTTTATTACGGATTCGCTTGCCGCCGATCGCCGACGCTAAGCGAGAACCGGGCTATGAAATGGCGAGTATGGCCTCGCCTTCCAAGGCGACGATTTGACGCCTTCTTGCATTCGGGCCCAGAGCCGCCTATCCCTGTTTATGCCAGTCGGCTGGACGGCCGCTGCCGAAACGCAGAGGAAAGTCCGGGCTCCACGGAGACACGGCGCCGGATAAGGTCCGGCGGGGGCGACCCCAGGGATAGCGCCACAGAAAGCAAACCGCCGCGCAAGCGGTAAGGGTGAAAGGGTGCGGTAAGAGCGCACCGCCCGAGCGGCGACGTTCGGGGCACGGCAAGCCCCGCCGGGAGCAAAACCGAATAGGGGCGACGGAAGGCCTCAAGCGTGAGCTTGTTGCCTTCAAACCCGTCTCCGGGACTGTCGCCCGGGTTGGTTGCTAGAGGCGGGCGGCAACGTCCGTCCCAGAGGAATGGTCGTCACGTTCTGCAAAGGACGTACAGAACCCGGCTTACAGGCCGACTGGCGCTCATATTGGGAATACTCGCTGCGGGCGGCGTCGCGCTGATCAAGAAGCTATGCGTCGCCGCCTTGCGCCGGCCGTAAGAATGCCGAATTCGAGCCACCGTAAACGCTCCCTTAACGGTAACAAAGCCTAATAAATGCGGTTGCCGGTTTTCGGCGCGCGGCGACCAGCCTGCTTTCGGCGCCTCGCGGTTCCATGTCGATGAAGACCGCCCAGCCGCACTTAAGTCGTCTCGACGGGCCCGGGCCCGCTGAGCGCACAGGATCGTCGCGCCGATGTCGGTCTCGCGCCGCGCGCCGGCGGATGAGGAGCATGATGATGACGTCGCCGCCGCATATTCCGGTGCTGCGGGAGGAGGCGATCGCCGCGCTCGGAGTCCACCGCGGAGGCCGCTATGTGGACGCCACCTTTGGCGGCGGCGGGTATACGCGCGCCATACTCGGGCATCCGGAAACGCGCGTGCTGGCCTTCGACCGCGATCCAACGGCGGTCAAGGCCAGTCAGGCGCTCGTCGAAGAGATGCGCGGACGGCTCATGCTTGTCGAAGCGCGCTTCTCTCAGCTCGAGGACATCGTGCGTGCGCAAGGATTCGCGCCCCTCGACGGCGTCGTCTTCGACATCGGGGTCTCGTCGATGCAGTTCGACCAGGCTGCGCGCGGATTTTCCTTTCGCGCCGAGGGCCCGCTCGACATGCGCATGGAGGGGCGTGGCCGCAGCGCCGCCGACATCGTCAATGAAGCGGATGCAGAGACGCTTGCCGACATCCTGTATTTCTACGGCGAGGAGCGCGCCGCCCGCCGCATCGCCCGCGCCATCGTCCACGACCGGGAGATTGCGCCTTTCACGACGACGAGAGCGCTGGCGGAAATGATCGCTCGCGTCGTTCCCAACCGCGCCAGCGACATTCATCCGGCGACCAAAAGCTTTCAGGCCCTCCGCATCGCCGTCAACAGCGAACTCGACGAATTGCTGAATGGACTGCTCGGCGCCGAACGACTCCTCGCCGAAGGCGGCCGGCTCGTCGTCGTGACCTTCCATTCGCTTGAGGATCGCATCGTCAAGCAGTTTCTCGCCGAACGCTGCGGTCGCGGCGAAACCGGCTCGCGCCGACTTCCAGGGGAAACGGCGCCGACCGCGCCGAGTTTTGTCTGCGAAGGGCGCCAGCCGGTGACGCCGACGCCCGCCGAGACGGCGGCCAATCCGCGCGCGCGTTCGGCCAAACTGCGCCACGCGACGCGCACGGCGGCGGCGCCTCTCCCGCTCGACGAAAGGCTCGCGCGGCTTGTTCGCCTGCCGGACCGCGAGAAGGGAAAAATCTGATGCTGCGGCTCCTCAACATCGTCGCGGTTCTCGTGCTCGTCGGTTCGGCGGTTTACGCCTATTCGATCAAATATCAGACGAGCTATCGCGCCGAGCAGATCGCAAAAACCAAGATCGAGATCCGGCAGGAACGCGACGCGATTGCCGTGCTGCGCGCCGAATGGGCCTATATGACCCGGCCCGAGCGCATTCAGCAGCTCGCCGACGCTTATCTGCCCGGCATGAAGCAGCTCGATGCGACGCAGTTCGTCACCGCGCAATCGCTTCCGGAGAGATCGCCGCGCGTCGATTCCATCGGCAAGAAGCTCGACTCGCTCGGATTGAGCATGCCCGCGACGCCGCCCGTCTCCGGCGCCGCTTCGACAACGACGCCCAAAGCGCAGGGACAAAGCCAAGAGCGACGCAAGCCATGACGCAGACGACGCCAGACACGAAACCTTCGCCGCCGCCGCAGGGCAAGTTGCGCGCGGTGTTGCGCGCTTTGTTTTCGACCAGCCTCGCGCTGAGCGCGTCGCGGATGCGGCTCGCGGCGCTCGGTTTCCTCGTGCTCTACGGGGTCATCGCAATCAAGCTCGTCTATCTCGGCTTCAAGCCCGAAGCTTCGACGTCGCGGCGCGCCGCGGCGGAGGCGGTCGCCGCGTCCCGTCCGGACATCGTCGATCGCAATGGCGAAGTGGTCGCGAGCGACGTCAAGGTGATGTCAGTTTTCGCCGAGCCGCGCCGCATCATCGACAAGGATGAAGCCACCGAGCTTTTGACCGCCGTTCTGCCGGGCCTCGATTCCCGCGACTTGCGCGAGCGGCTCGGCTCCAGAAAGGGCTTCGTCTGGGTCAAGCGCGAAGTGACGCCGCATCAGCGCGACGAGGTTTTCCATCTGGGTCTGCCGGGCGTCGGCCTGATCGCCGAGAACAAGCGCGTCTACCCAAATGGGCCGATCGGCGCGCATGTGCTCGGCTTCGCCAACGTCGACAACCAGGGCATCGCCGGCATCGAGAAATACATCGACGGGCAGGGCCTTGCCGATCTGCACGGCGCAGGCTTCGGGGTGACGCCGGAGGATCTGAAGCCCGTGTCGCTTTCGCTCGATATTCGCGCGACGCATGCGCTGCGCGACGAACTCGAGAAGGGCGTCATTCATTTCAAGGCGAAGGCGGGCGCCGCGGCGATCCTCGACGTCAACACCGGCGAAGTGATCGCGCTCGCGTCGCTCCCCGACTATGATCCCAACAAGCCGACGGACGCTCTCGACCCGCTGCACATCAATCGCATGAACGTCGGCGTCTATGAGATGGGCTCGACCTTCAAGGCGCTGACCATCGCGATGGCGCTCGACTCCGGCAAGGTCAATCTCAATTCGAGGCTAGACGCCCGCGGCGCGCTCTCGTTCGGGCGCTTCAAGATCCACGACTATCACGCGCAGAATCGCGCGCTCACCGTGCCCGAAGTCTTCACCTATTCTTCGAATGTAGGCACCGCGCGCATGGCGATGGGCCAGGGCGTCGAGCGGCACAAGTCGTTCCTGCGCAAGATGGGACAGCTCACGCGCATGCGCACCGAACTGCCCGAAAGCGCCGAGCCGATCGTTCCTAAAAACTGGGGCGAGCTGAACACGATGACCATCGCCTTCGGGCATGGCCTCGCAGTGGCGCCGCTGCAGGCGATGATGGCCGTCGGCGCGTTGATGAACGGCGGCTATCTCATCACGCCGACTTTCATCAAGCGCAGCGAGGAGGAAGCCAAAGCGGGGGCTGAGCGCGTTGTGAAGCCTGAGACGAGCGAGTCGATGCGCTATCTCATGCGCCTCAACGCCGAGATCGGCACGGCGCGGAAGGTGAACGTCGCTGGCTATTACGTCGGCGGCAAAACCGGCACGGCGGAAAAGGTCGTCAACGGCCATTATTCAAAGAACAAGCTGTTCAACACCTTCATGGCCGTCGCGCCGGCGGACAAACCCAAATATCTATTCCTGACCATCATGGACGAACCGCAGGGACTGCCGGAAACCGGCGGCTACGCCACGGCGGCCTATAACGCGGGACAGGTGACGGGCGAGATTATTGAGCGCGTCAGTCCCATTCTCGGTCTCGCCCCCCGTTTCGAGCCGCCGCATCAGCCTTTCCCCCTCCTCGCCAAATTGGGTTATGGCTATGCCAATGTTCCCGCCCGCGGCGGGGGAGGACATTGATGCTGCTATCGGAACTGCTTGCGACGCCTGACCTCGAGCCCGCCTTGCGCGGGCTCAAGATCGCCGGCCTGACGGCCGACAGTCGAATGGCGCGCGACGGCTTCGTTTTTTTTGCGATTCCCGGCCACGCCGGCGACGGCATGTCCTATGTCCCCGACGCCGCGTCGCGCGGGGCCAGCGTCGTCGTCGCCCAGCGAAGAGCAGACAGTCCACTGCCGCTCGTCGTCGTCGACGACGTTCGGCGCGCCCTGGCGCTCGCCGCGGCGCGCTTCTTTTCTCGCCAGCCGTCGACGATCGCGGCTGTGACGGGCACGAGCGGCAAGACGTCGGTCGTCGCCTTCCTGCGGCAGATCTGGGCCGCGCTCGGACATGAGGCGGCGTCGCTCGGCACGGTGGGAATCGTGGATTCGCACGGCGCGCAATATGGCGCGCTGACGACGCCCGGACCGGTCGAACTTCATCGCACGCTGGACGAACTCGCCGGACGCGGCGTCACGCATCTCGCGATGGAGGCGTCGTCGCTCGGGATCGATCAGCGGCGGCTCGACGGCGTGCGCGTCGACGTCGCCGGCTTCACCAATTTCTCGCGCGACCATCTCGATCATCACGCCAGCATGGAGGAATATTTCGCGGCGAAGATGCGGCTGTTCGAGACGCTGCTGCACGTCGGTCAGACGGCGGTGATCGACGCCGACAGCGATGTCGCGTCCCGCGTCGTCGACATCTGCCGCGCAAGAGGGCTCAGGGTTTTCAGCGTCGGATCGAAAGGCGAGGCCATCAGGCTCGTTTCGTCGAAGCCATCGGCGCTGGCGACGTCGCTGCGGCTCGCCCATGAAGGCGGCGCCGAATACGAGGTGAATTTGCCGCTCGCCGGCGCGTTTCAGGTCTCCAACGCGCTCGTCGCCGCGGGCCTCGCCATCGCCAGCGGCGATGACCCGCGTCGGGTCTTTGCGGCGCTCGAAGACCTCAAAGGCGCGCCGGGTCGGCTCGAACTTGTCGGGCAGCGCCAGGGCGCGCCTATTTTCGTCGACTATGCGCATAAGCCCGACGCGCTGGAGAAAGTGCTGGCCACTTTACGGCCGTTGACAAAAAAACGCCTGATTGTCGTCTTCGGGTGCGGCGGCGATCGCGACCGCGGCAAGCGCCCTCTGATGGGGGAAATCGTCGCCCGCGCCGCGGATGTCGCCATCGTCACGGACGACAATCCGCGCAGCGAGGACGCCGCCGCGATTCGCGCGGAAATTCTCGAAGGCGCCCGCGGCGGCGCGGCGCGGATCATCGAGATCGCAGACCGTCGCGCGGCGATCGCCAACGCCGTGGCGGACCTTCAAACCGGCGACGCGCTCGTCGTGGCGGGAAAAGGCCACGAGACCGGGCAGATCGTCGGCGACCGCGTTTTGCCTTTCTCCGATCATGAGGCGATCGCGCAGGCGCTAAAGGAGCATCATCCATGACCGGGAGACCGCTTTGGTCGGGATTGGCGCTGGTCGGCGCGCTGCGCGCGCGCGCCAGCGGCGGTCTTGCGCGCCAAGCGACTGGCGTTTCCATCGACACGCGCACGCTGCAGGACGGAGACCTGTTCTTCGCGATCAAGGGAGAGACGCGCGACGGCCATGACTTCGTGCGCGCGGCGTTCGAGAAAGGCGCGGCGGCGGCGGTGATCGACGAAGCGCATGCGGCCGAGCTTTCCGGCGCCGGGCCGCTCTTCGTCGTCAAAGACGTGCAACAATCGCTCGAGTCGCTCGGCCAGAGAGCGCGCGAGCGGAGCACGGCCTTCATCGCCGCGATCACCGGCTCGGTCGGCAAGACCTCGACGAAGGACATGACGCGGCTGATGCTGTCGCGCTTCGGCGAGACCCATGCGTCGGCCGCATCCTACAACAATCACTGGGGCGTGCCGCTAACGCTTGCGCGCTTGCCCGCGGAGTCGCGCTTCGGCGTTTTCGAACTCGGCATGAATCACGCCGGCGAGATCGCCGCGCTCGTCGCTCAGGTGCGTCCGCACGTCGCGGTGATCACCCGCATCGCGCCGGTTCATCTCGAATATTTCGGAACGATCGAAAAGATCGCGGACGCAAAGGCCGAAATCTTCTCTGCGCTCGACGGCGGCGTCGCGATCATCAACCGCGATGATGGATTCTACGAGCGTCTCGCCGCCGCGGCGACGCCGACCGCCAGCCATGTGTTCGGTTTCGGCGAGACGGAGGGAGCGCACGCGCGGCTTCTCTTATACGAGCCTGCCGGGGAAGGCGCGCTGGTCGAGGCGGATATCCTAGAAAGGCGCCTGCGGTTTCGCATCGGCGCCCCCGGCAAGCACATCGCCATGAACGCGCTCGCCGCGCTGCTTGTGGGCGTGATTTTCGATGTGGATCTGGAACAGGCCGCTGCGGCTTTCGCCGACTTCATGCCGCCGTCCGGACGCGGCCAGCGTGAGAAAATATCGACGCGGGATGGCGAGTTTACGCTCATCGACGAAAGCTACAACGCCAACCCGACCTCCATGCGCGCGGCGCTGCAGTTGCTCAGCGCCGCGGCGACAGGACCCGGCGGCCGGCGCATCGCCATTCTGGGCGACATGCTGGAGCTCGGACCTCGGGCGGCCGAACTGCACGCCGATCTCGCTCAGGACCTTATCGACGCTAACGTCGATCTGCTATTTACCTCCGGACCTTTGATGTCGCGCTTGAGTTACGCCGCGCCTGATTCGATGCGCGGCGCGCATCGCGCGACGCCGCTCGAGCTTGAAGAGGCGGTGCTCGCCGCGGTTCGCCCTGGCGACGTGGTCATGGTGAAAGGCTCCAATGGTTCGCGCATGGGGCGGATCGTCTCGGCCTTGAAGAGCGCATTCGCTCGCGAAATGGCGAGCTGAGGAGAGACGATGCTGACGCTGCTTGCGGACTTTTCTTACCTTTACAGTCCGCTAAACGTCTTCCGCTACATCACTTTTCGCGCCGCCATGGGGGCGGCGACGGCGCTGTTCTTCGTCTTTTTCTTCGGGCCGGGCGTGATCGCCGCCTTGCGCATCAAACAGGGCAAAGGCCAGCCGATCCGCGAAGACGGACCGGCTTCGCATCTCGTGACCAAGAAGGGCACGCCGACCATGGGCGGCCTGATGATCCTGTCGGGACTGGTCGCGGCGACGCTGCTCTGGGCCAATTTGCGCAACGCCTATGTCTGGATCGTGCTCTTCGTCACCGTCAGCTTCGGCCTGATCGGCTTTTACGACGACTATCTCAAGGTGACGAAGCAGTCGCACGCCGGCTTTTCCGGCAAATTGCGGCTGGCGCTCGAGTTCATGATCGCTGGCCTCGCCTGTTACGCGCTGACGAGAATCGGCGGGGACGACATGTCGAAGATCGCCTTTCCGATGGTGAAAGGCTATGTCGTGACGCTCGGCCCCTTCTTCATTCTCTTTGGCGCCTTCGTCATCGTCGCCGCCGGCAATTGCGTCAATCTTACCGACGGCCTCGACGGCCTCGCCATCGTGCCGTCGATGATCGCCGCAGGCGCCTTTGCGATCTTCGCCTATCTCGTCGGCAATTCGATCTTTTCGAATTATCTCGGCGTCAATTACGTCGCCGGCGTCGGCGAACTGACGATCGTCTGTTCGGCCTTCATCGGCGCCGGACTGGGCTTTTTGTGGTTTAACGCGCCGCCCGCGCAAATCTTCATGGGCGACACAGGGTCGCTGGCGCTGGGCGGGCTCGTCGGCTCGGTGGCCGTGGCGGTGAAGCAGGAATTCGTGCTCGTCATCGTCGGCGGCCTTTTCGTCCTCGAAGGCGCGTCGGTCATTCTCCAGGTCGTCTATTACAAGCTCACCGGCAAGCGCATCTTCCTGATGGCGCCGATCCATCATCACTTCGAGCAGAAGGGGTGGAAGGAGCCGCAGATCGTCATTCGGTTCTGGATCATCGCTTTCGTCCTGGCCCTGATGGGCCTCTCGACCTTGAAGCTGAGGTGACGATGACGCCGGTCGAGACCTTCAGTGGGAAGCGTGTCGCGCTTTTCGGTTTGGGCGGTTCGGGCCTCTCCACGGCGCGTGCGCTGATCGCGGGCGGCGCGCAGGTTTCCGCCTGGGACGACGGCGAGGCCGGACGCCTCAAAGCCGTTGCGCAAGGCGTTGCGCTTGAGGATCTCGCGGTTGCGGACTGGAGCGGCTTCGATGCGCTGGTCCTTTCCCCCGGCGTGCCGCTGACCCATCCCGAGCCGCACTGGGTCGTGCAGGCGGCGAAGGCCGCCGGAGTCGAAATCATCGGCGACGTCGAGCTGTTCTGCCGCGAGCGCGAGGCGCGCGCGGGCGGGTCGCCCTTCGTCGCGATCACCGGCACGAACGGCAAGTCGACGACCACGGCGCTCATCGCGCACATCTTGCGCGAGGCCGGCCGCGACGTGCAGCTCGGCGGCAATATCGGCGTGCCGATTCTCGATCTCGAGCCGCCGTCGGACGAGCGCATTCACGTCATCGAATGCTCGTCGTTCCAGATCGATCTCGCGCCATCGCTGGCGCCGACCATCGGCGTGCTGATCAACATCACGCCGGACCATATCGACCGCCACGGGAACATTGAAAATTACGCCGCGATCAAAGAGCGGCTCGTCGCTGCGGCGGAAGTGGCGCTCGTCGGCGTTGACGACGCCTTCTGCCATGCGATCGGCGCGCGCTTGACCGAAGCGGCGTCCTCTGAACGGCGCGTCACGCCAGTCTCCGGAAAGCGCGCGCTCGACTGGGGATTTTATGTCGAGGACCGCAGCGTCTATTTCCGTGAGCAGGGGCGTCCGCCCGAAGAAGCCGAGCTGATCGGCTCGCTTGAAGGCGCGCGCGCGCTGCGCGGCGCGCATAATGCGCAGAACGCCGCTTTCGCCGCCGCCGCGGCGTGGGAATGCGGATTGGACGACGACGAGATCTTGCGCGGCCTGTTGAGCTTCCCAGGTCTACCGCATCGCATGGAGGAAGTCGGTCGCATCGAGCGCGCGCTGTTCGTCAACGATTCGAAAGCCACCAACGCCGACGCCGCCGAAAAGGCGCTCACGAGCTTCACCGACATTTACTGGATCCTTGGCGGACGGTCGAAAGAGGGCGGCGTCGAGCCGCTGCGCCCGCATTTCTCGCGCATTCGCAAAGCCTATCTCATAGGAGAGGCGAGCGATGATTTTGCGCGCACCCTGGAAGGCGCGCTGCCCTTCGAGCGCTGCGAAACGCTCGAGGTCGCCACGACGCAAGCGGCGCTCGATGCGCTCGCCGAAGGCGCGCCGCAGCCCGTAGTGCTGCTGTCGCCGGCCTGCGCGTCCTATGACCAGTTCGCCAATTTCGAGGCGCGGGGCGACGCGTTTCGCCGCCTCGTCGAGGGGCTTCCCGCCGTCATCGCGGCGCGACAAGGAGGGCTGACATGATCTCGCGCGCGGAACGAACGCCATTCTCCGACTGGGCGTGGACGGTGGATCGCTGGCTGCTCGCGAGCCTCGCCCTGCTGATCGTCGCCGGACTCGTCTTCGCCATGGCCGGCAGCCCGCCGGTTGCGGAGCGGCTACATCTGCCGACGTTTCATTTCGTCAACCGGCAGGTGCTCTATCTTCTGCCGGCGCTCGCCGTGATGATCGGGACATCCTTTCTTTCGCCGCGTCATGTGCGCCGGCTTGCGCTCGTGATCTTCGTCGTTTCTCTCGCGCTCGTCTTCGCGACCATCTTCTATGGCCAGGAAGTGAAGGGCGCGAAGCGCTGGATCTTTGGCATTCAGCCCTCGGAGTTTCTCAAGCCCGCCTTCGTCGTGCTCGTCGCCTGGGCGTTTTCGGAAGGGGCGCGGCGCAAGGACGTTCCCGGAAATCTGATCGCGCTTCTGCTGCTGCCGATCGCGATCGTGCCGCTGATGCTGCAGCCCGATTTCGGCCAGACGATGCTGATTTCAATCGTCTGGGCGGCGCTGTTCTTCATGGCCGGCCTGCACTGGATCTGGGTCGCCGGACTGGGCGGCCTTGGCGGCGTCTCGGCGCTGCTCGCCTATAAGTTCGTGCCGCACGTCCACGCGCGCATTGAGAGTTTTCTCGAGCCGCCGCCGCCGGTCGCGGGCGTTCCGGCCAATTTTCAGTCAGAGACGGCGCTGGATAGCTTCATCGCCGGATCATGGTTCGGCAAGGGGCCTGGTGAAGGCGTGGTCAAGCGCATCCTGCCCGATTCGCACACCGACTTCATTTTTGCGGTGATCGGCGAGGAATTCGGCGTGCTTGTCTGCATCGCGCTCGCCGCCGTCTTTGCCTTCGTGGTGGTGCGCGGGCTTTTCTCGGCGGCGCGCAACAGCGACCCTTTCTGCCGCTTCGCGACTGCGGGACTCGTGATGCTGTTTGGCCTGCAGAGCTGCATCAACATGGCGGTCAACGTGCATCTCATGCCTGCCAAGGGCATGACGCTGCCCTTCGTCTCCTACGGTGGCTCCTCGCTCATATCGCTGTCGCTCGGCATGGGCTTTCTGCTTGCCGTCACGCGTAAGCGGCCGCGGTCCCGCGTGTTGACAGAGCTCGCCGCGACGGGCGCTCCCGCCGCCGCGTGACAAAAGCGTCCGTGATAAAAGCGTCCATGAGCGATTCGCCGATTCTCCTCGCCGCCGGCGGCACCGGCGGCCATCTCTTTCCGGCCGAGGCGCTCGCACATGCGCTCGCTAAGCGGGGCGTGGCGGCGGAGCTTGTCACCGAAGAGCGCGCGCTGCGCTATGGCGGCGACTTTCCGGCGCGGGCCATGCATGTGATCCCTGCCGGAACGCCGCGCGGCGGCTCGCTCTTGGCCAAGGCGCAGGCGGTCGCGCGCCTCGCGATCGGCACGGCGCAGGCGGTCGCGCTGCTTAAACAGGTGAAACCGGCGGCGGTGATCGGGTTCGGCGGCTATCCTACCGTGCCCCCTTTGCTTGCGGCGTCCTATCTCGGCGTGCCGAGCGCCTTGCACGAAGCGAACGGCGTCATGGGCAAGGCCAATCGCTTCCTCGCCGGGCGCGTCGACCGGATCGCCGCCGGGCTGACGACTCTCTCCATGCCGGCGGAGTTGCAAAGCAAGGTCGTCGTCACCGGCAATCCGGTGCGTCCCAATGTGCTCGAAGCCGCGAAAACGTCCTATCCGAGCTTTGAGGACGGAACCTTCCGGCTGCTTGTCGCCGGCGGCTCGCAGGGAGCGCGCGTCATGTCGGATATCGTGCCGGCGGCTGTCGCGGCGCTTCCCGATGTGCTGCGGACAAAAATCGCCGTGGTTCAACAGGCGCGGCCGGAAGACATTCAGCGTGTTGAAGCAATCTACGCCGGCGCAGGAGTGCGCGCCGAGATCGCGCCTTTTTTCGCCGATTTTCCGGCGCGCGTCGCCGCGGCGCATTACGTCATCGCCCGCGCGGGCGCCTCGACGGTTTCCGAGCTTGCGGTCATCGGCAGACCGGCGATGCTGGTGCCGCTGCCGCACGCGCTCGACCAGGATCAGGCGGCGAACGCCGCCTTTCTCGAACAGGCCGGGGGCGCCGAAACCGTGCCGCAGAGCGGGTTCACGCCGGAATTTCTGACGCGGCGCCTTTCGGAACTCATCGCCGCGCCGGCGCAGCTTTCCGCGCGCGCCGAAGCGGCCAGACGCGCAGGCGTCGCCGACGCAGCCGATCGCTTGGCTGATCTGATCATCGGCGTCGCGCGAGCGGACCCCGCCAAACGGAGACAGGCATGAAACTGCCGCGCGAACTCGGGCCCATTCATTTCGTCGGCATCGGCGGCATCGGCATGTCGGGCATCGCCGAAGTGCTGCTCAACCTCGGCTACAAGGTGCAGGGCTCCGATGCGGCCGAAAACGCCAATGTCAAGCGTTTGACCGAGAAAGGCGCGACGATCAGCATCGGTCATGACGCAAAGAATCTCGGCGAAGCCGCGGTCGTCGTCGTCTCCACCGCCATCAAGCGCGACAATCCCGAACTCGTCGCCGCGCGCGAGAAACGCCTCCCCGTGGTGCGTCGCGCCGAAATGCTCGCCGAGCTCATGCGCCTGAAGCAATGCGTCGCGATCGCCGGCACGCATGGCAAGACCACGACCACTTCGCTCGTCGCGACGCTGCTCGACGCCGGCGGTCTCGATCCGACGGTGATCAATGGCGGCATCATCAACGCCTATGGCACGAATGCGCGTCTGGGCGGCGGCGAGTGGATGGTGGTCGAGGCTGACGAGAGCGACGGCACATTCCTCAAACTGCCGGCGGACGTCGCCATCGTCACCAACATCGATCCGGAACATCTCGACCACTTTCACAGCTTCGATGCGGTGAAGGACGCCTTTCGCAATTTCATCGAGAATCTGCCGTTCTATGGCTTCGCGGTGATGTGTCTCGACCATCCCACGGTGCAGGAGCTCGTCGGCCGCATCGAGGACCGCCGGGTGATCACCTATGGCGAAAATCCGCAGGCTGATGTGCGTCTCCTCGACGTGAATCTCGAGGGCGGAGTCTGCAAATTCAACGTGCTGTTGCGCGACCGCAAGACGTCGCAGGCGATCTATCTCGAGGATCTTGTCCTGCCGATGCCGGGCCACCACAACGCGCTGAACGCGACCGCCGCCGTCGCTGTCGCGCATCAGCTCGGAATGTCGCCGGAGCAGATCCGCAGGGCGCTCGCCGGTTTTGGCGGCGTGAAGCGCCGTTTCACCAAGACCGGCGAATGGAACGGCGTGCAGATTTTCGACGACTACGGTCATCACCCGGTCGAGATCGCCGCTGTGCTGCGCGCCGCCCGCGCATCGACCAAGGGCAAGGTCGTCGCGCTGATGCAGCCGCATCGCTTCACGCGGCTGCAGTCGCTCTTCGATTCCTTCGCGACATGCTTCAATGACGCCGACGTCGTCATCATCGCCGACGTCTATCCCGCTGGCGAGCAGCCGATCTCCGGCGTCGATCGCGACTCTCTCGTCTCGGCCATAAAGGCCCACGGCCATCGCCGCGCGTTAGGGCTTCCCTCGCCGGAAGTTCTTCCCGCGATGGTTCGCGAGATCGTCGCGCCAGGCGATTACGTCGTGTGTCTTGGCGCCGGCAATATCACGCAGTGGGCCTATGCGCTGCCGGAGCAGCTGGCGGCGGGGCAGGGGCAGTGATGTTGTTTTCACCCCCTCCCTGTCCCTCCCCCGCTAAAGCGGGAGAGGGGACGCTAACGAGCTCTTCCTACGCAGCTTGCACAAAGCGCGCGATCTTCTCCCTCTCCCGTGAAACGGGGGAGGGTTGGGGAGGGGGCATGACGTGACTTTCCCCGACATCTCCGCCGATCTCCGCGCACAAATGCCCGAGCTGCGCGGCAAGATCTCCGCCAATGAGCCGCTTGCGCCCTATACATGGTTTCGGGTCGGCGGGCCGGCGCAGATTCTGTTCATGCCGGCGGACGAGGCCGATCTCGCCTATTTCCTTGCGCGACTGCCGCGCGAGATTCCGGTCACGGTGATCGGCCTTGGCTCCAATCTCATCGTGCGCGACGGCGGCGTCGAAGGCGTGGTCATCCGGCTTTCGGCCAAAGGCTTCGGCGAGATCGTCGCCGAAGAGGGCTGCAGGCTGCGCGTTGGCGCCGCGGTTCCGGATGTGAAGGCGGCCCGCGCCGCGGCCGAAGCTGGCATTGATGGGCTCGCCTTCTATCGCGGAATCCCCGGCGCGATCGGCGGCGCGCTGCGCATGAACGCCGGCGCGCATGGCGGAGAAACCAGGGATGCGCTGATCGAAGCGCGCGGCGTCGGCCGAAGCGGCGACATCCGCGTCTTCGCCAACGCCGATATGGGCTACGCCTATCGCCATTGCTCCGCGCCCGATGACGTGATCTTCACCCAGGCGCTTTACCAGGGACGGCCCGGCGATCCGGCGGCGATCATCGCCGAGATGGACCGCATCACCGCGGCGCGCGAGGCCTCGCAGCCGATCAAGGAAAAGACCGGCGGCTCGACCTTCAAGAATCCTGAGGCCGCAAAGGCCTGGCAGTTGATCGACGCCGCCGGCTGCCGCGGACTTGTCGTCGGCGACGCGCAGGTGAGCGAGATGCACTGCAATTTTCTCATCAATCGCGGCCATGCGACCGCCGCAGACATCGAGACGCTTGGCGAAGAAGTGCGCCGGCGCGTGCGTGAGACAAGCGGCGTCGAACTGCATTGGGAGATCAAGCGCATAGGCGTCGCTTGAGGCGAATGGCGCGAGTAGATTGCGTCGTCGCTGCTGAGATCTTAGCGTGGACGCTTGAGGAGATTCCCGCCGTGCCGCTTCGAAAAAAATCGCACAGATTCTCGGACGCTATCGAAGCGGCGGCCACGTCGAAAAGCGGCGACGAGCAGGGACCGAAGAAGAGTCCTTTGGTCGAAGATCGAGTTTCGCGAGCGTCAAGCGCGTCAAGCGACTCGCTCTGTCCTTTCGCCACATTCACCGAATGGGCTTCGGAAGCCGACGAAGCCGCCTATTCGGATCTCTAGTTGGCATTTTTCAAGTCGAGAGCACATGACCAAACACGTCGCCGTTCTGATGGGCGGACTTTCCGCCGAGCGCGAAATTTCTCTGCGGTCGGGCGAAGCCTGTGCGAAAGCCCTGGAAGAGCAGGGATTTCGAGTGAGCCGCGTCGACGCCGGCCATGACGTCGCGAATGTGCTCGCGGCGCTCAAACCCGACGTCGCCTTCAATGCGCTGCACGGCAAGTTCGGCGAGGACGGCTGCATCCAGGGCGCGCTGGAGCTTCTCTGCATCCCCTACACGCATTCGGGCGTGCTCGCGTCTTCGGTGGCGATGAAAAAGGACGTCGCGAAGACGGTGATGGCGGCGGCGGGGGTCCCGGTGCCGAAAGGCCGCGTTCTGCACAGGTTGGACGCGGCGAAAGAGCATGCGCTGCCTCCGCCTTACGTGCTCAAGCCGGTATCCGAAGGCTCCTCCTTCGGAGTCTTCATCGTCGGCGAGGGGCAAGAGCGTCCGCCGCAGGAATTATGGCGCGAGGATTGGACGCATGGCGACCTGATGCTCGCCGAGAAGTTCATCGCCGGACGCGAACTCACATGCGCCGTCATGAACGACAAGGCGCTGGACGTGATCGAAATCCTCGCCGCCGACGGCGGCTGGTACGACTATCACGCGAAATACGCCAAGGGCGGCTCGAAACACGTCCTTCCGGCGAATCTTAAACAGAATATTTACCAAGAGGTCCAACATTTGGCCCTCGAGGCTCATCGAGCTCTCGGCTGTCGCGGCGTAAGCCGCGCGGACTTCCGATACGACGACCGCCCCGGAGGTACGGGCGAGCTCGTCGTATTGGAAGTGAACACCCAGCCGGGAATGACGGAGACCTCGCTCGTGCCAGAAATGGCGGCTTACGCAGGTTTTTCGTTCGGCGAGCTGGTCAAATGGATGGTGGAAGACGCGTCCTGCGATCGTTGAAGGAGTCGTTTTCGGCTCGGCATTCGCTCGTCCCCATCGTTCCCGGAGAAGCTCCCTACGCGCTGGCGGCGGCCGCCGTTACGTCGGTCCCGCCCGCCGCATCTTCTTCCCCCGCGGCTGCGGCGGCGGCCGCGCCGCGCGCGCAGTCTCGCAGAAGCCGCAGCGAACGCTTTCTTTCACGTCTCACCCTGTTGGGCCGGCCCGGCGTCGGCACGCTGGCGATGCTCGCGCTCTTTGGCGCGGTTGGCGCGGCGGGGTTCGTCGAGAATGGCGGCTACGCCGCTCTCGTCGCGAGCGAAGGCGAACTTTACGACATAGCGGCGCGCGCCGTCGGCTTTCCCATTTCCGCAGTCACCATCACCGGCCAGTCGCGCTTGAACGAACGCGAACTGCTTGAGGCCGCGGGCGTCGGGCCGCGAAACTCCTTGTCGTTTCTCGATGCGACGGCGGTGCGCGAGCGGCTGATGCAGGTCCCTCTGGTCAAATCCGCGCGTGTGATGAAGCTCTATCCCGATCGCCTGGTCATTGCGATCGAAGAGCGGCAGCCAAGCGCGCTATGGCAGCGCGACGGCCGCGTCGCCGTCATCTCCGAGGACGGCGTGCCGATCGATGAGCTGCGCGATCAGCGCTATCTAGGACTGCCTTTCGTCGTCGGCGAAGGCGCGCAGAAGCGCCTGCTCGAATTCCACATGCTGCTCGGCAAGGCCGGCGATCTCGCGCATCGCATCAAGGCCGGCGTGCTCGTCGCCAAACGCCGCTGGAACTTCGAGATGACCAATGGCGTCACCGTGAAGCTGCCCGAGGTCAATCCAACCGGCGCGCTGGAGGCGCTCGCGCGCCTGCAGCGGGAGGCGCGCATTCTCGACAAGGACGTGATGTTCATCGATCTGCGCATTCCCGATCGGGCGAGCGTACGGCTGACCGAAGAGGCCGCCGCCGCGCGCGAAGCGCAGCTCGCGCCGCGCAAGTCAAAGAGTGGTGGTTAGCCGTATGATTTCGCCCATTGCCCCGCCGCGCATGAAGCCGCTCTCGCCCCGGCGGTCCGCGACATTCGCCGCGCTCGACGTCGGCACGTCGAAGATCGCCTGCCTGATCGCGCGGCTGACGCCGCTTGGCGCCGTCGCGCCCGGCGATTGGCGCACGCATCGCGTTCGCGTCGTCGGCATCGGCCACCAGCGTTCTCTCGGCGTGAAGAACGGACTTGTCGTCGACATGGACGCCGCCGACGCCGCCATTCGGCAGACCGTCGACGCCGCCGAGCGCATGGCCGGCATGCAGGTTGAGCACGTCATCGTCACCGCTGCGGGCGGCCGGCTGTCTTCCGAGCACTTTCAGGCGAAACGCGCCATCGGCGGCCGTGAAGTCGCCGAACACGATATCCATCGGGTTCTCGAGGCTTCCGCCGCGCATCATCTTCATCGCGGCCGCGTCGTCGTGCACTCGCTGCCCATGGGCTTCTCGCTCGACGGCGTATCCGGAATCCGCGAACCCAAGGACATGATCGGGGAGGAGCTCGGCGTCGACCTCCATGTCGCCACCTGCGACCAGGCGGCGGTCCGCAATCTGCTCCTTGCCGTCGAGCGCAGCCATCTCAACGTCGAAGCCATGGCCGCCGCGCCTTATGTCGCCGGTCTCTCGACGCTCGAACCGGACGAGGCCGAGATGGGCGTCGTCGTGGTCGACATGGGCGCCGGATCGACGTCCGTGGCCGTCTTCGCGCGGGGCGAGATGATCCATCTTGACGCTGTCGCGCTCGGCGGCGGTCACGTCACGATGGACATCGCGCGCGGTCTCGACGCGCGCCTCTCCGACGCGGAACGGCTCAAGACCTTTCATGGTTCGGCGATCGCGTCGACCTCCGACGAGCGCGAAACCATCTCCTTCGATCATGTCGGCGAGAGCGATCACAAGGCGCATGCGCCGAAATCGCATCTCGTGCGCATCATTCGCCCGCGCGTCGAGGAAACCCTCGAATTCCTGCGCGATCGCTTGGCGAAAGCCGGGCATCCGAGCGGCCCCGGACGCCGCGTTGTGCTCACCGGCGGCGCGAGTCAGCTCACAGGCGTCGCGGAGGCGGCGCGTCGCATTCTCGGCGGCCAGGTTCGGGTTGGACGTCCGGTCGGCGTCGAGGGCTTGCCGGAGTCGGCAAAGAGCCCCGCCTTCGCCGCCGCCGCCGGCCTCCTCGTCTATCCGCAGGTCGCGGCGCATGAATATTTCGAGCCGCGCCGGGTGGAGCGCGCGGCGACGGGAACTGACGGATACATCTCGCGCGTAGGGAGATGGTTAAGAGAAAGCTTCTAGTATCGCGTGAGAGTGATTCTTTCGACCCGGTGCGCCGTTCGACGGCGGAGGGACGAGCAAGATTGCCGAGGACGACGCGTTCGGCGACCGGGCGTCCAAGGGCGAAGGACAACGGGCGCCGAGTCGTGAACGCAATGGTGAGAGGCCTGGCAAATGACGATCAACCTTAAAGCTCCCGAACTAAGGGAATTGAAGCCCCGCATCATGGTTTGCGGAGTCGGCGGCGGCGGCTGCAACGCCGTCAACAACATGATCTCCTCCGGCCTGTCCGGCGTCGATTTCCTCGTCGCCAACACCGACGCCCAGGCGCTCGCGTCGTCGCAGGCGGAACGCATCATTCAGATGGGTCTGCAGGTGACCGAAGGACTGGGCGCCGGCGCTCAGCCGGAAGTCGGCCGAGCCGCCGCGGAAGAAGCGCGCGAAGAAATCCGCGAGCATCTCGGCGGCGCACATATGTGCTTCGTCACCGCTGGCATGGGCGGCGGCACGGGCACCGGCGCCGCGCCTGTAATCGCGCAGATCGCGCGCGAGATGGGCATTCTTACCGTCGGCGTGGTCACGAAGCCTTTCCACTTCGAAGGTCAGCGTCGCCTGCGCATCGCCGAGTCGGGCATCTCCGAACTGCAGAAATGCGTCGACACGCTGATTGTCATCCCCAATCAGAATCTTTTCCGCATCGCCACGGAGAAGACGACCTTCGCCGACGCCTTCGCCATGGCCGATCAGGTTCTCTATTCGGGAGTCGCTTCGGTCACGGACCTGATGGTCAAGGAAGGCCTCATCAACCTCGACTTCGCCGACGTGCGTTCGATCATGCGCGGCATGGGCAAGGCGATGATGGGCACCGGCGAAGCCACGGGCGAGAATCGCGCCAATCTTGCCGCGGAAGCCGCGATTGCGAATCCGCTGCTCGATGAAGTGTCGATGAAAGGCGCGCGCGGCCTGTTGATCTCGATCACCGGCGGCCACGACCTGACGCTTTATGAGGTCGACGAGGCGGCGAGCCGCATTCGCCAGGAGGTCGACGAGGACGCCAACATCATCCTCGGCGCGACATTCGATTCGTCGCTCGAGGGCGTCGTGCGCGTCTCTGTGGTTGCGACCGGCATTGATCTCGCCGCGATCACCGCCGACGACCCGACGAGCGAATCGCGTCTCGCTGAGGCCGCCGAGCGGCTGCGCGCCCAGTTGCATCAGGCGCGCGCCCAACAGGCGGCGGCCGCGGTCGAGGCCGCGCCGCTCCTGCGTCCTCGGGAGGAGCCGCAGGCCACGGCCTATTACGCCGAGCAGGCGCCGGCGCACGGCGTCTACCTCGAGCCGGCTCCGCCGCGTCTCGCCTACAGTGAGCCGCCGCGGGTCGAGGCTGAGCGCCACGACATGCCGGCCGGCGCCTATGTGCCGCCTGCGCCCGAGCAGCCGCGCGCGCCGCGCATGCCGCAGATTGAGGATTTTCCCCAGCCGATCCAGGACCAGCTGCGCCAGCAGATGGGCGGCGGGGATCATCGCCGCAAATCGATCTTCGAGCGCCTCGCCTCCTTCGGAGCGAGCCGCCAGGAAGATTCGATGCATGGCTCTCCCGCGCCTGCGCCGCGCCAGCAGATGGCTCCAGGAGGCCCCCAGCCTTCGGCGACGCACGCCGAATACGGCAAGCGCCCGGTCGCGCCGCCGCCGGTTGGGCACGGCGGACACGCGACGCTCGATCCGCATGGTCGTCGCGCGCTGCAGCCGCGCCCGTCGGAGGAGGATCATCTGGAGATTCCGGCCTTCCTGCGCCGTCAGGCCAATCACTGAGCGTCTCGACAATCGGCAAAGGGCCCGCCCTCGCGCGGGCCCTTTTCCTTTGGCCGTCGCCCTGTAACAAACTGTAAGAAAGCGTGACTGGAGCGTTCGCGCCTGAATTTGCTATCTTTCATTCGGGCTTTAGGGAGGGTTGCGCCATTCGCTCGGATTCACGCCGACATGCGTCGCGCGCGCGCCGCGCTGCGCGACTTGACGGCTCCCACGCGCCAGCGGTTCAGCACACGCTCACCCGAAGCGTTACGCTCGTGGGCCCCGGCGTGCATGGCGGTCGTCCCGCGAGGGCGACGCTCACGCCCGCAGGCGCCGACGCCGGGATCGTGTTTTCCGTCGCCGGAGCCGAGATCGAAGCGCACTGGTCACGCGTCGACGCGTCGAAACTGCGCACGCGACTCGCTGAGGGCGGCGTCAGCGCGTCGACCGTCGAGCATCTGATGGCGGCGCTCATGGCGCTTGGCGTCGACAATGCACTCATTGCGCTCGACGGCGACGAGGTGCCGGCGATGGACGGCTCGGCGCGCGACTTTGTCTCGGCGATCGACGAGGCCGGCGTCATCGCGCTTGCGGCGCCGCGTCGCCGCTGGCGCGTCATCAAGCCGACGCGCGTCGCTGACGGCGCCGGTTGGGCGGAGCTGAGTCCCGCAGAAACGGGCCTTCAACTCGATGTGGAGATCGCCTTTCCGGAGCCTGTCGGCCGCCAGCGTTTGGCGATGGGCCTGACGCCCGAATCGTTCCGGCGCGAGCTGGCGGACGCCCGCAGTTTCGGTTTCGTGCGCGATGCGGAACGACTTTGGCGAGAAGGCCTCGCCCTGGGCGCCGATCTCGACAATACGCTGGTCTTTGACGAGGGAGGCGCAATCAATCCGCAGGGGGTGCGATTCGCCGACGAATGCGTGCGTCACAAGATGCTCGACGTGGTCGGCGATCTGGCGCTCGCAGGGGCGCCGATCATCGGCGCCTTCCGCTCCTATCGCGGCGGTCACGGCCTCAACATCGCGCTGCTCGAAGCTGCGGCGCGCAGCGGCGCCCTGGCGCCGGAAGTCGAAGACGCGCGCAATGAAAGCGCGCCAGGGCCGAGGCCAAGCCACTCGCCATAATCTCGCCAGATGAAGGTTCTTCTTTCAGCCGACCGCAAGGCGGGATCGGCGCGCCGCCACGCCTTTCAGGCGCAGGGCAGGGGGCTGCCTGCGGCGGCGATTGGCAGATCAGCTTTAGAAGGCGTTGGGACGCGCGGGCGTCGCGCAGCGCCGCAACGGGGCAACAAATGTCGGTTTTCGCTCGTTCATTCAGTGTGTTGGCTTTGGCGTCGGCCTTGTCGATAGGCGCTGCGCCGGCGCGCGCCGACCTCATGGACTCGATCACCAGCGGTTTCGGCCTCTTCAACAGCGGCGGAACAAAATACCAGACGGAGATCACGCCGGACATTCCGGCCGACGATCTCTACAACGCCGGATTGGCGCGGCTGAAGGCCAAGGATTACGAAGGCGCTGCAAAAAAATTCGGCGAGCTGGAGAAGCAATATCCGTCGTCGGACTGGGCGCGCAAAGGCCTGCTGATGACCACTTTCGCTCAGTACGAGCAGCCCAAATATGACGACGCGGTGCAGTCGGCGCAGCGTTACATCGGCCTTTACCCGAATTCGCCCGACACGCCATACGTCTACTATCTCGCCGGCATGTCCTTCTACAATCAGGTGCCGGACGTGATGCGGGACCAGCAGTCGGCTGAGAAGGCGTTGGAGATCTTCTCCCAGCTCATTCAGAAGTTCCCGAAGTCGGAATATGTGAACGACGCGAAATACAAAATGCAGGTGACGCGAGATCAGCTCGCCGCCAAGGAGATGAACGTCGGACGCTTCTATCTCCTCCGCAAGAATTACCCTGCCGCGATCAATCGCTTCCATGACGTTCTCGGCAAATATCAGATGACGCGGCATACCGAAGAGGCGCTCTATCGCCTCACCGAAGCCTATCTCGCCATGGGCGTCCCCAACGAAGCGCAGACGGCCGCCGCCATCCTGGGCCACAATTACCCGGATTCGCAGTGGTATAAGGACGCGCATGCGTTGCTGAAGACCGATGGTCTCGAGCCGCACGAATACACGGATTCCTGGCTCTCGAAGATCGGCAAGACGCTTCACGCGATCTAGCCGTCCTGCGCCGCAAAGTGTTCCTGCATGAATGCGCCGGCATGCGCGAGCGCGCGTCGGCCCTCTTCCAGCCGCGCATTCCATAACAGCCAGGCGTGGATCATGCGCGGCCAGACCTCCAGCGTGATCGGGACATCCGACGCGCCGGCGGCCGCAGCGAGCCGCGTCGAATCAGCGAGCAGCGTTTCGTTCGAGCCAACCTGAATCAGCATCGGGGGCAAGCCGCTCAGATCGCCGAAGAGCGGGGAAACGCGCGGGTCCTGGCGATCCACGCCGGCCGGGACGTAAGCCTGCGCAAGTTCCTCCAGATAGGGCTTGTGAATCAGCGGATCGACGCCGTCCTTGGTCGTCAGCGTCTCGCCGGAGAGGGTGAGATCAGTCCACGGCGAGACAAGCCAAGCGCAGGCGGGGAGCGGCTCCTTGAGGTCTCGCAGCCGCATGAGCAAGGCAAGCGTCAGTCCGCCGCCCGCGCTGTCGCCGCCGATCGCGATCCGCCCCGGGGCAAATCCCTGCTCTCGCAGAAATCGCCAGGCCGCGAGCGCGTCGTCGTAGGCGGCGGGAAACGGATGCTCGGGCGCGAGTCTGAATTGAATCGCAAGCGCGCGGGCGCGCGCCGCGCGGCCCGCTTCGGTCGCCATTCGGCGGTGGCTGACGATCGAGCCGGAGCAATATCCGCCGCCATGAAAGAACAGGAGTGCGCGCGACGGATCGCTCGTTGGCGCGCAAGACCATTCGGCGGCCTTGCCGTCGATCGACGCCGGCTCCAATGATATGTCCGGCGCCGTCGGCCAGACAGCGCCGACTTCCTCGATGCGGGCGCGCCGCGCCGGCCAGCCGACGGGTCGCGGCTTGGCGCCCAACAGCGCGCGTATGTCCTCGATCCCGACATCGGCCATGAAAATCTCCATTTGGAAAAGGGCGCTCGCGACTATAATCCAGGCGCGTCCGTGCGTCGCCGGCGCGGCCTCCGCCGTATGCGTGCGCCAAGGGCATTTGAGCGAAGCCTCATGCTGGTTCGTCTTTCGATTCGCGACATCGTTCTGATCGACTCGCTCGATCTGGAATTCGCGCCGGGTCTGACGACGCTCACGGGCGAGACGGGTGCCGGAAAATCAATTCTGCTCGACGCCTTCGTGCTGGCGCTCGGAGGACGCGGCGACGCGTCGCTGGTTCGCGCCGGCTGCGAGCAGGGGCAGGTGACGGCGGTTTTCGATACGTCCGCGAACCATCCCGCGCATCTTGCGGCGCGCGAATTCGGACTGGCGAGCGCGGACGAACTGGTGTTGCGCCGGGTGCAGGCCGCGGACGGCCGCACGCGGGCGTTCGTCAACGATCAGCCCGCGACGGCGCAGGCGCTGCGCGCCATCGGTCGCGAGCTCGTCGAGATCCATTGTCAGCATGACGAACGCGCGCTCGTCGATCCTGGCGCGCATCGCGCGCTCGTGGACGCGCATGGCGCCCTGGTCGCACAGGCGAATGACGTGCGCACGCGCTATGGCGCATGGCAGGCCGCGCGGCGCGAACTGGCGGAAGAAGAAGAGCGCGTCGCCAGAGCGCGCGCAGACGCTGAATATCTACGCCACGCATACGCGGAGCTCTCGGAGCTCTCGCCGCAGGAAGGCGAGGAAGAATCGCTTGCCGAACGCCGGCTCTTCATGCAACGCGCCGAAAAGGTCGCCGCCGACATCTCCGACGCGCTCGCGGCACTTGCGAATAACGGATCGCCGGCGCGGGAAATCGCTCAGGCGGCTCGGCGACTGGAGCGGCGTCTGACGCAGGCGCCGCAACTGCTGGACGCGCCTGCGCGCGCGCTGACGCAGGCGGTCGACGCGCTGGGCCTCGCTGAAGAAGCGCTCGAACAGGCGCTCGCCGAGACAAGATTCGATTCAGCCGAACTGGAGCGCATCGAAGAGCGGCTGTTCGCTCTGCGCGGCGTCGCGCGCAAGCATCAGGTGGCGGTCGCGGATCTTGCAAAGCTTGCGGAGAAGTTCGCCGATGACATCGCATCGCTTGACGCTTCCGAGGCGCGGCTCGTCGCGCTCGAACGCGCGCTCGCGGACGCAAAGCTGTCGTACGACGAGGCGGCCCTGGCGCTCTCACAGGCGCGAAAATCAGCTGCGCGAAAACTCGATGCGCTGGTCGACGCCGAGTTGAAGCCGTTGCGGTTAGATGGCGCGCATTTTTCGACGCAGGTGACGAGCGATCCTCAGTCTGGAGGACCGGAAGGGATCGATCGCGTCGAATTCTGGGTGCAAACCAATCCAGGGTCCCGTCCGGGTCCGCTGACCAAGGTCGCATCGGGCGGCGAGCTTGCCCGCTTCATGCTGGCGCTGAAGGTCGTGCTCGCCGATCGCGGTTCGGCGCCGACGCTCGTCTTCGATGAGATCGACACCGGCGTCGGCGGCGCCGTCGCCGACGCCATCGGCCAAAGGCTGGCGCGGCTCGCCGCACGCGCGCAAGTGCTCGCGGTCACCCATGCGCCGCAGGTCGCCGCCCGCGCCGGCCAGCATCTGCGGATCAGCAAGGGCGCGCCAGCGAAGGCGGGGAAGGACAGGCGGGTCGCGACCAGCGTCGCCGTGCTTGCCGAGGGCGAGCGGCGCGAGGAGATCGCCCGCATGCTGTCGGGCGCCGCCATCACCGAAGAGGCGCGCGCCGCGGCGGCGCGGCTGCTGGAGGGGGCGGGGTAGAACCTCGCCCGCAATCTTGATGACAAGGTCTTGAGCGTTATGTAACATGTTACGCAAGCCCGGATTTCTAAATGCCTCGCACGCCCAAGAGCGCCAAGCCCGTATCGCCACGGAACCGGATGGCCAACTACCGACAGAGGATGCGGGCCTCGGGCTTGCGCCCGGTGCAGATTTGGGCGCCCGATACGCGGTCCCCCGAGGTTGTCGAAAGGTGCCATCGGCAGGCTCGCGCCGTCGCCGAGCATGATCCGGGCGGCGACGAGATCATGCGATTCGTGGCGAGCGTTTACGAGTGGCCCGAGCACTAAATGCGGCGCGGCGCGTTCGTTGTGGTGGCGACGCCTGGAGACTACGGTAAGCCGCGCCCCGCGCTGATCGTTCAGAGCGATCTATTTGCAGAATTGCCGTCGGTCGTGATTTGTCCGCTGACCACCACGCTGCGCGACGATGCAGATTTGTTCCGCCTGGACGTCCAGCCATCGGCTCGCAATGGAGTCCGACAAGCATCCCAAATCGCGGTCGATAAGCTGACCGTGGTGCCGTCGTCAAAGATTGGAGAGGTGATCGGCGAAGCTGACGATGAGTTGCTGTTGCGCGTGAACCGGGCGCTGGCGCTCTTTCTCGGCATCGTATGATTGTCTTCCCTTTCATTGCCTCCCGTCGCCCGCTGGCCTAAGAGAGAGCGCCATGCAGAATGCGCCTTTGCTCACGCCTGCCGCTGACAGGCTTACCGAATTGCGCGCCGAGATCGACCGCATCGATCGCGACATGCATCGGCTGTTGATGCAGCGCGGCGAGATCATCGACCGGCTGATCGCCGTCAAGCGCGCGCAGGGGGGCGGCTGCGCCTTTCGGCCGGATCGCGAGGCGCAGATGATGCGCGCGCTGGTCGAGCGCCACGAGGGGATTTTGCCGCTTGACGCGGTCGAGGGCGTCTGGCGCGTCATCGTCTCGACCTTCACCTATGTGCAGGCGAATTATTCGGTGCATGCCGACGACAGCGGCGGCGACGCGCAGATCCGGGATTCCGCGCGATTCCATTTCGGCTTCACCGTTCCCTATGTCGGGCATCACGGGGCGGGGGCCGTCATTGACGCGGTCGCCGCCTCGGCAGGCGATCTGGGCATGTTGCGCGCCACGGGCGGGCTCTCGGACGGCGCCTGGTGGATGCGCCTCGTCGGCGAGGATGCGCCCAAAATCATCGCCCGGCTGCCTTTCGTGGAGCGGCCCAATCATCCAGCGGGCCTGCCGGTGTTCGTCGTCGCGCGGCTGGCGCCCGATACGATGGCGCATGGCGTGACGCTCTATGCAGTCGGCCTCGCGCGCTGGACTCATGCGCTGCCAGCGGCTTTTCAGGCGCTCAAGGGCGAAATCCTCGCGAGCGCGCCACATCCGGAAGGTCTGGCGTTGCTCGTCGCAGCGGCCGGCGACGCCGACGCCCAATCCTTCGCCAAAGCGATGGCCGAAGCAGGGGTCGAAGGCGCGCGCGTCGACGTGATCGGCAGCCATGCGATGCGTTTCCAGCTCAACGACGCCCGCAGCGGCGTCTTTGCTCCCGGCGATTGATCATGACGCGTCCCACTCCTCGACCAAGCGTTCTCGCCATCGACGCTTACGTCCCGGGCAAGAGCGCCGCGCCCGGGGCGGCGCGCGTTTTCAAACTGTCCGCCAATGAGACGCCCCTCGGCCCATCGCCCCGCGCCGTTCAAGCGGTGCGCGACATGGCTGGCGACATTGCGCTTTATCCGGAGGGCTCGTCGCGCGCCCTGCGCGAGGCGGTCGGCGCGCGTTACGCGCTTGATCCTGAACGGATCATCGCCGGCGCCGGCTCGGACGACATTCTGGAGCTGCTGGCGCTCGCCTACCTTGGGCCAGGCGACGAAGCCGTCTACAGCCAGTACGGCTTCCTCGAGTACAAGATCGTCACGCTCGCCGCCGGCGGAACGCCCGTCGTCGCGCCAGAGAGAAACTACACCGCGGACGTTGATGCGCTGCTGGGCTGTGTGGGCGAGAGAACGAAAATCGTTTTCCTCGCCAACCCGAATAATCCTACCGGCACGTTCCTTTCTGCGAGAGAGGTCTCGCGGCTGGCGCGCGCGCTGCCGTCGCATGTGCTGCTCGTGCTCGACTCCGCCTATGCCGAATATGTCCTGCGCGAGGATTACGAAGCGGGCGTCGCGCTCGTCGATGCGCACGACAATGTCGTGATGACGCGCACCTTCTCGAAAATATATGGCCTTGCGGGTCTGCGCGTCGGCTGGGGTTACGGACCGCGGCATGTGATCGATGCGCTCAATCGCATTCGCTCGCCCTTCAATGTCTCGAGCGCGGCTTCGGTTGCGGCGATCGCCGCCTTGTCGGACCGCGCCCATCTCGACGCCGCGATCGCGCATAACGCCCAGTGGCTGCCATGGCTTACCCGAGAAATTTCCGCGCTCGGCCTCGAAGTTCTGCCGAGCGTCGCCAATTTCATCGCCATCCGATTTCCTGACGCGCCGCCATTAACGGCTGCGGACGCCGATCGTTTTCTGACGACGCGCGGCCTCGTGCTGCGCGCCATCGGCGCTTACGGCATGGGGCAGTTTCTGCGGCTCACAGTCGGCGCGCAGGAGGCGAATGAACGCGTCGTCGACGCGCTTGCAGAATTCATGCAGAGCGCCGGGGCGCCGCAAGACGCGCGAGCAGGCGTCCATGGCTGACGTCGTTTGCGAACGCCTTGCGCTGATCGGCGTCGGGCTCATCGGGTCGTCGATCGCGCGCGCCGCGCGTCAGTTCGGCGCGGCGCGGCGCATCGCCGTGATGGACGCATCGCCGCAGATCGTCCGCCGCGCCGGCGAACTCGGCCTCGCCGATCTCGCGACGCAGGATCATGCGCAGGCGCTCGCCGGCGCCGATCTCGTCATCGTGTGCACGCCGGTCGGCGCATGCGGCGAGGTCGCGCAGGCCATTGCGCCGCATCTTCAAAAAGGCGCCCTCGTTTCCGATGTCGGCTCGGTGAAGGGCGCAGTCGTCGCGCAGATGACGCCGCATCTTCCCGAGCCAGCGCGCTTCATTCCCGCGCATCCGATCGCGGGCACGGAGTTCTCCGGACCCGACGCAGGATTCGCCACCCTGTTCCAGAATCGCTGGTGCATTCTCACCCCGCCTGAGAACGCCGACGACGTGGCCGTGGGAAAGCTCACAGAGTTCTGGAAGCGTCTGGGCGCCAATGTCGAGACGATGAGCGTCGCGCATCATGACGCGGTGCTCGCGCTCACGAGCCACCTGCCGCATCTCATCGCCTACAACATCGTCGGCACGGCGGATGATTTCGGCGATGAGACGCGTTCCGAGGTCATCAAATTCTCGGCCTCCGGCTTTCGCGATTTCACGCGCATCGCGGCGTCTGACCCGATCATGTGGCGCGATATTTTTCTCGCCAATCGGGACGCCGTTCTGCAGATGCTCGGGCGGTTCAATGAGGATTTAAGCGCGCTGCAGCGGATGATCAGGCGCGGCGACGGGCAGGGGCTGCTGGAGTTTTTCTCGCGCACGCGCGAAATTCGCCGCTCGATCATCGAACAGGGCCAGGACACGTCTGCGCCCGACTTCGGAAGGCGAGCGGAAGGGCGCTGAGCCGCTTCACCGCCGCGGGCGATGCTGGACGACCTATGACCGAACCGCATTCCGACGCCGTGCGCGCTGCGTTCGAAAACGCCGTTCCAGGCTATGACGCGCTGCGACGCAAACTCATTCCGCATTTCGACGCCTTCTACGGGACAGCGCTCGACCTTCTCGAAGAGACCGTTGGAGCCGGCGAGTTCCGATGCGTCGACCTTGGCGTCGGCACCGGACTTTTGTCGGAGATGATTCTCGCACGCTTTCCGGGCGCGCGGGTCGAAGGCGTCGATTCGGCGCCGAAGATGCTCGACGCCGCGCGAGAACGGCTGGCCATTTACGGCGCGCGCGTGCGCCTGTCGCTCGCCGACTATGTGGCCGCGCCGCTTGCAGGGCCGCTCGACGCCGTCGTTTCGGCGCTGTCCATCCACCATCTCGAGCATGAGGCGAAGCGCCGCCTCTTCCAAAGGATCCATGATGCGCTGCGGCCCGGCGGCGTCTTCGTCAACGCCGACCAGTCGCTTGGCGCGACGAGTGAAATCGAGGACGCGTATCAGCGCCGCTGGGAGGCGGACGTCAAACGGTCAGGCGTCGGCGACGAGGATTTCTCGGCGGCCAGAAAGCGCGCCGAACTCGATCGCAGCGCGACCTTCGCCGACCAGATCGCCTGGCTCAAGGAGGCGGGCTTCCGCTATGCGGACATAGGCTGGAAACGCCATCGCTTCACGGTGTTTTACGCGCGCCGCTAGAATCGTCTTTCGGCTCGTGACCGATGCGCAAGGCGTCGTTGGCGTTACGGGCGATGACCTGCTGCACCTTGCCGGCCAGTGCGGCGAGCAGCCACGGAAGCTGAACGTCGATGCGTAGCAGGTCCTTCAACACCGTGATCTGCGCCGACGCCGCCTGTCCGAGCGCCCTCACGTGAACCGTCGCGACGTCGCCAGCCCAGGTCACCTCGGAATGCGCGACCTTGTCGATATATTCGCGCTGCATCATGGTCAGCTGTTCGGAGACGCGGGCTTTCGCCTTTTCGACGCCGAGATCGTGCGGAACGGTGACGGTAATGGCGTTCGACATGGCTTCCTCCACTGGTCCCAATGTAGGCGCCCTAACGCCCGAAGAGAAGAATGGCGCGGCTAAAGGCGGGGCGACGTTGATCTCTCGATGGCTGGTGCACAGGGCAGTCGAGGTTGCGCTCATTTCCAGTTTGAGCGCGCCGGCGAATCGCGCGGCGGCGCTTGAGGCGCCGTCGCCTCCGCGAAGACCCGATTTTCACGAAGCCGCTCCCCAACCAAAGCCTCCGTCGGACGCGAAACCGCCGCAAGTCGACGCGCAGCCCGACTTGGACTGCATGACGAATCTGCGCGCGGCGGAAGTCGTTTTCGAGACAGTCGAAGCGCCTCTCGGGGGACTGAATGGTTGCGCGATCAACGGTCCCGTTCGTCTCGTCGCCATCACTGTCGGCAAGCGGCAGGTTATGCTCAATGCGAAGCCGATGCTCAGTTGCGCCTTCGCGCTGAAGTTTTCGGATTTCACCAAAAATCTGCTCGCGCCGCTCGGCGCCGGAACATTGGACGGATCGCTGGCGTCGATCGACACTGGACCCGGCTACGAATGCCGCGGCCGCAATCAGGATCCCGCAGCCAAGCTCAGCGCGCACGGCAAGGGACTCGCACTCGACGTTGGCGCTTTTGTTTTCTCGAACGGGCGTAAAGTAGCGGTCGACTCGCAGCCTGATCCTCAGTCGGCGGCTTACGTCAAAGCCCTGAGATCGGCCGCATGCGGCTGGTTCACTACCGTGCTTGGGCCTGGATCAGATCCCTATCACGCGAGTCATCTGCATTTCGATATTGAGCGGCATGGATCGAATGGCGCTTATCGAATCTGCCAATAGCCGAAAAACATAGAATTTTCTGCAGCGAAGCGCTAAGGTGTCGCTTAGCCACACGATGAACCCAGCGCGCCGGCGGACACGCCTCTAAAGTGCAGCGTCGTCGCTCCGGATGGATGACAAGGGAGGCGTGGAATCGTGATCGACGACTATGGCCAGATCAATATGGCCAAGGCGAACTTCGACGAAATCTACATCATGGATGACCCCAGATCCTACTATTCTGTTCTGGGCGGCTTAGACTACATGATCCCTGACGTCGCTGAGCCTGTCATTCGGCAGGTGCTCGCAGCGAAGGCTTCGGGCGGGAACAAGCCCATCGTTCTCGACGTCGGTTGTTCTTACGGCATCAACGCCGCAGTGCATCGATTCCCACTCACCTTCGATACGTTGAGGCGTCGATACGCCCGACGCGAACTGGTGGAATTATCCTCGGACGATCTGCTGAGGCTTGACGCCAACTATTTTGCGGCGTGGCCGGATCGCGGCCTGGCGAGCTTCATCGGTCTTGACGTCTCCGAGCCCGCGATCCGTTACGCCACGAGCGTCGGTCTGCTCCAGGATGGCGTCGTCGCCGATCTTGAGGAAAGCGAGTTGCACGCAGACGCCGCGCGCATCGTTTCTCGCGCGGACGTCATTCTTTCGACCGGCTGTATCGGCTACCTGGGAGAGACGACTTTCCGCAAGCTGCTCGCGCAGGCGAAGCGCCGACCATGGGTGATCTCCTTCGTGCTGCGCATGTTCCCCTTTGACGGCGTCGCACAGGCGCTGAGCGACTTTGGTTACGTCACGGAGCACTTGGACGGAGCAACCTTCATACAGCGGCGTTTCCGCAACCGGGACGAATTCGAACATACGTTGCAGACGCTTGCGGCGCTCGGGAAAGACACGCATGGCTTGGAGGGGGAAGGCCTCTACCACGCCGATCTCTATATCTCTCGTCCCGCGGAAGACGCGGCGGAACTGCCGCTATGCGAGTTTGTGACGATCGCGAGCGGTCGCTATAGGTCTTTTGGGCCCCGTTATGTCCATGTCGAGACTGACGAAGGCAGGCTCGTCACGCTGGAGCCCTGAGCTGGCGATCGGATACGCGATTCAGCGTGCTGGCGTTCACCTCGCTGACGCGAGAAGGCCGAGCCGCGTCAATTCGTGTTCACGGATGTTGCGGGTGATCGGGTAATAGCCGCCTTTCTTCGCCTGCGTCTGGCCGTCTCTCGAAAGGACGTATTTGACGAATTCGCCGCTCAACGTATCCATCGGCCTCTTGGGATCCTTCAGCAGGTAGACATAGAGGCCGCGCGCCAGCGGATATTTTCGAGAATAGGTGTTGTCGAAGGAGGCGTCGTAGCAGCCTTTGCCGACGGCTCCCACGGGAACGGCGCGCACGGCGCTGGTCTTGTAGCCGATGCCGGAATAGCCGATCGCGAATTTGTCGGCGCCGACGGCGCTCACGACCGCCTCGGATCCGGCCTGCATGTTGATGTCGTCCTTGAAGTCGCCGCCGCTCAACACGTTCTGTTTGAAAAATTTGTAGGTGCCGGAGAGCGTGTTGCGGCTGTACATCGCGATGGGTTTCGCCGCCCATTCGCCGGTCAGACCGAGTTCTCCCCAGGTGCGTATGCTTCTTCCGCCGCCGCTCTTGGGGTCGGCGGCGAAGACCCGCTCCAACTGCTCCATGCTGACGCATTGCAGCGGATTGTCCTTGTGGACATAGATCGCCAGAGCGTCAATGGCGACGAGAACCGCCGTCGGCTTGTAGCCGAATTTGGTCTCGAAGGCGCCGATCTCGTCCGGCGTCATCTGTCGCGACATGGGACCCAGCTGGGCTGCGCCCGAGAGCAGCGCCGGCGGCGCGGTGTTGGACCCCTTGCCCTCGATTTCGATTGCGACGTTCGGGTAAATCGAGCGGAATCCCTCGGCCCACAGCTCCATCTCATGAAGCATGGTGTCGGAGCCGACGGACTTGAGCGTTCCAGAAAGATCGCCGACCGCTTTGTAGGGAGAAAGCTCCATATCGAGCGCGGCCGCGCCGGCGGTCAGAACCGCGACGGCGGCGACGGCGGCGAACAAGGCGCGCAATTTCATGGTGTCTCTCCGTAGCGTCAATCATTGCGGCCGAACGAACTCGCCATGGGAAGCGTGCGCCGACGGGAGCAGCTCGAAAGGCGCCGCACGGCGAGCGTTCAGCAAGTCGTACTTGGTTTTGCCGCAATTTCGCTCGGCGGAATGACAGGCGCATGACGCCTGTGCGACAGCGGCGGCGCGATACGCAGCTCGATGAAATGCGCAAAAAAAATCCGGGAGGCGATGGATCGCCTCCCGGATCATATCCGATGTCGACGGCCGAAACGGCCGCCTCCTACGTCAGTAGGAGTAATACATGTCGAACTCGACCGGATGCGGCGTCATCTCGAAGCGCATCACGTCCTGCATCTTGAGCTCGATGTAGGAGTCGATGAAGTCCTTGTCGAAGACGCCGCCGGCGGTCAGATAGGCGTTGTCGGCTTTGAGACTGTCGAGCGCTTCGCGCAGGCTGCCGCAGACCGTGGGGATCGCCTTCAACTCTTCCGGGGGCAGGTCGTAGAGATCCTTGTCGGCCGGTCCGCCCGGATCGATCTTGTTGGCGATGCCGTCGAGGCCGGCCATCAGCATGGCCGCGAAGGCGAGATAGGGGTTCGCCGTCGGATCGGGGAAGCGGACCTCAACGCGTTTCGCCTTCGGGCTGGAGCTGAAGGGGATGCGGCACGACGCCGAGCGATTGCGCGACGAATAGGCGAGCAGCACCGGCGCCTCATAGCCCGGGACCAGACGCTTATAGGAGTTGGTCGACGGGTTGGTGAAGGCGTTCAGCGACTTGGCGTGCTTGATGATGCCGCCGATGTACCACAGGCACTCCTGAGAGAGGCCGGCGTATTTGTCGCCCGCGAAGACCGGCTTGCCGTCCTTCCAGATCGACTGATGGACGTGCATGCCCGAACCGTTGTCGCCGTAGACCGGCTTCGGCATGAAGGTCGCCGACTTGCCATAGGAATGCGCCACCTGGTGGATGGCGTATTTATAGATCTGCAGATGATCGGCGACGGTGACGAGCGTTTCGAACTTCAGACCGAGTTCGTGCTGCGCCGACGCGACCTCGTGGTGGTGCTTTTCGACCTTGACGCCCATGGCCGCCATGGCGGCGAGCATCTCGCCGCGCATGTCCTGCGCCGAATCGACAGGCGGCACCGGGAAATAGCCGCCCTTGGTGCGCACGCGGTGGCCGAGGTTGCCGCCCTCATAGGCCGTGCCGGTGTTGGAGGGCAGCTCGGTCGAATCGAGCGAGAAGCCGGTGTCGTAAGGCTCGACGGAGAAGCGCACGTCGTCGAAAACGAAGAATTCGGCTTCCGGACCGAAAAAGGCGGTGTCGCCCACCCCGGCGGTTTTGATATGGGCCATCGCCTTCTTGGCGATGCCGCGCGGATCGCGGTTGTAGGGCTGGCCCGTCGAGGGCTCCATGACGTCGCAGACAATCGACAGCGTCGACGCTGCGAAGAACGGGTCGAGCGCGACGGAGCTCAGATCAGGAAGCAGCGTCATGTCCGATTCATTGATCGCTTTCCAGCCGGCGATCGACGAGCCGTCGAACATGATGCCTTCGGTCAAAGCCTCTTCATCGACAATCGAAACGTCGAACGTCACATGCTGCCATTTGCCGCGCGGGTCGGTGAAACGGAAGTCGACGTATTTAACGTCATTATCCTTGATCTGCTTGAGTACGTCCTTGGCCGTCGTCATGTGGTTTGATGCCTCTCTTTGCTGATCATGCTGTTTAGCCGTTTTCGTATTGGGCGCGGCAGAGCGTCTGAAGATGTTGGCTAGAAAGCTCATGTGGCGGGGGCTCAGTGCTAGATGGCGTCCGCGCCGGTCTCGCCGGTGCGGATGCGGATCGCGCCTTCGACGTTGGAAACAAAAATCTTGCCATCGCCGATGCGGCCCGTTTGCGCGGCGGTGCGAATGGCTTCGACGGCGCGCTCCACGGCGTCGTCCGCGAGAACGATCTCGATCTTAACTTTTGGTAGAAAATCAACGACATACTCAGCGCCGCGGTAGAGCTCGGTGTGGCCCTTCTGGCGGCCAAAGCCCTTGGCTTCAGTGACCGTGATACCCTGGAGTCCCGCCGCCTGCAGCGCTTCCTTCACTTCATCGAGCTTGAACGGCTTGATGATCGCCTCGACCTTTTTCATCAAATTTCCCCGCGCGCTTAGCTTAAGCCCCGGCCCGCTAGCGACTTTGGCTCGGCTGAGAGCCGCCGAGCTTCTAACATTGCCGCGTTGGTCGCGCCATGGCCAAAGTTCTGGCGCCAAACTGTCGTCCGGCGCCTATCGAATATACTGTATGCGCATCTTTCGAGCGATACGCTCAAAATCTAGGCGTCGCTGCGATCGTCCACAACCGCGGGCAGATCTTCCCGTGCGCCCCATTCCGACCAGGAGCCGTCGTACACTGCAGCGGGCGAACGGCCAGCGGCGGCGACCGCCAGGCTGATGATGCAAGCCGTGAGCCCGGACCCGCAGGAGGCGATGACGGGGGCGTCGGGATTGACGCCCGCGGCGGCGAAGGCCGCTTCGAGCCCAGCGCGATCCTTCATCCTTCCGCCTTCCAGGACATTTCCGAACGGAAGGTTACGCGCGCCTGGCATATGGCCGGAGCGCAGCCCCGGACGCGGCTCCGGCGCCCATCCGTGGAAACGCTCCGCGCCGCGCGCGTCGACCACCTGCGGCCCGCCGAGATCGAGGGCGCGCCGCACGGCGTCCGCGTCGGCGACGAGGCTCGCGTCGAAACGGGGGGTGAAAGCGGCCGCAGGCCAGCTTCGCGCCTCGCCCTGTTCGAGCGGCCGCCCTTCCGACTTCCAGGCGGGAAGGCCGCCCGCCAGGATGGACGCCTTTTCCACGCCGAAGACCCTAAGCGTCCACCACAGGCGCGGCGCGGAGAACAGGCCGACGCAGTCGTAGACGACGGCCTGCATGCCGTCGCCAAATCCGAGTCGTCGCATCTCCGCCGCGAAGACTTCCGGCTTCGGCAGCATATGCGGCAGACCGGTGGACGGGTCGGCGATCGCGTCTATATCGAAGAACTGAGCGCCGGGAATGTGCCCGGCGAGAAACTCGGCGCGAGGGTCGCGGCCGGCGGCCGGCATGTGCCACGACGCGTCGAAGACGACGATATCCGGCGCGTCGAGACGCTCGGCGAGCCATTCGGGGGAGACGAACAGTTTTTCCGGATCGATCGTATGCGTCATGCTCCGCCCGCTATGCGCCTGACGCTGCTTGCATCCGGCCGTCCGGCGTTCACAATACGCCGATTCGATTCTCACGCCATCGGCGCTCGACCGACATGCTCGACATTCCAGGCAAGGCCTGCGGTTCCTGCTACTTCTGCTGCAAGGTTCTTGAAATCGAAGAGTTCAAGAAGCCTGCCGGCAAGCTCTGCGAGCACTGCGCGCTGACCGGCGGCTGCGGCGTCTACGACACGCGGCCGCAGGTATGCCGCGAGTATTACTGCCGTTGGAAGGACGAGCGCAGCTTCTCTCCGCAACTGCGGCCGGACAAGGTCGGCACGCTGCTGATGGACGACCCCGACAGCGACGAATACCATGCGGTCTGCGACCCGGAAAAGCCGTTTTCCTGGCGCAATCCTCTCGTATTCCGGCATCTCGTCGCCGAGGCGAAGGCGGGACGACTCGTCGTCGCAAAGGCGGGGTTGCGGTCATGGCGCATTTTCGAAGACGGACATTGGCAGGAATGGGCCTGAGCCTGAAGGCCGCTATGCGCGCCAGGAAGACCACGGCCGACGACAAGTCGCCTGCGCCGGGCGACGCGACGCAACCATGAGAGCGGCCTTGCGCACTCGCCTTTCGGCGCGACGCGGCTGCGTAGTGGTCGCGGCCTTGCTCGCATTTTGCGCGCCGGCCGCGGCTGAATCTCTCAAAGCCCACTACGCCCTGAGCCTGATGGGGATCTCTATCGGCAGCGCATCCGCTTCCGGCATTGTCGACGCGCAGAATTACCGCGTCGAGATCGCGATGCGGACGTCAGGGCTCGCCAATCTGATCAACAACACAAAGGGCGCGGCCAGCGCCAGCGGCGGCCTGACAGCCGGCGGTCCGTCCCCGGCCAATTACGCCAACACGACATCGAACAGCGATGAGACGCGTACGGTGCGCATGTCGCTCGCCGGAAATGCGGTGCGATCGGTCGACGTGAGGCCCGCGCCCTGGGACGTCGAGGCGCGCGTGCCGGTGACGGAAAGCGCCAAGCGGCATATCGTCGATCCGGTCAGCGCGCTGATCATGCGCGTGCCGGCCGGAGAGGAGCTCACCGGTCCTGCGGCGTGCAACCGAACCATTTCGGTGTTTGACGGCGTGACGCGTTTCGACGTTGAACTCGCCTACGCCGGCGCTCATACGGCGCAGACGAGAGGCTATGAAGGCCCCGTCACCGTGTGCTCGGCGCGCTATACGCCGATCGCCGGTCATCGCCCGGACAGCTCGTCCACCCGCTATATGGCGAATAATCACGACATCAGCGTCTGGCTCGCGCCGCTCCCCGACGCCCATGTCGTCGTGCCGATCCACATCGCGATCGGCACCGCCGCCGGCAAGCTGGTCATCGACGCGTCGGAATTTCAGATCGAACAACGCCGCGCGGATTTCAGGCGCTGATCCCGTTCGGGTTCAGTCGACGCGCACTTCCTTGGTCTTCTTCCGGTTCATGCGATCGGATTCATACTCGAGATATCTGACTTCCAGAGGCTCGGCGCCCTTGTCCGGCCGCAGACAGAACGACGGGCGCGGCGAAAAGCCTCCGCCCGGCGCCTCGAAGCAGTCCGAGAAGCGCACTTCGCATTGAAACATCGTTTCGGTTTTCGGCGCCGCCCGCGCGACCACGGCGCGCGCTTTCTCGATCGCCTGCTTGCAGACTTCCGCGTCGAAACCCCATGCCTCGCAGTCCTTCTGCGTCGCCATATATTTGCCGTCGCCGGAGCAGACGGGCGCGCGCCGGAACGCGTAAAAGGCTGAAAATCCTGCGGCCACGACTGCGATGGCGATGATGAAGAACTTGAACATTGACTGCCCGCTCACGAGATGGACTTCTGCCGCGCTCCGATAGATAGTCGGCGGCTCACGGCGCCCGCAAGCGTAAACTGAGCGCCCGCCGTCGAGCTTTGGATGCGGCGATGCAGCGCAGCGGCGGCGCCGCCAATCGCTTGACAGCGCTCTGCGTCTGCAATACTCCGAAAACACCGCATTTCGGAACCGCGGCCGAGAGCTGCGAGCATTATGGCTCTCCGGGCGCGGTTAGGGCCGAACAAGCGATGCAGACGCGTTCCCGCCTAGGTGAGGTCGACGTTGTACTTAGACCGAGGTGGGCCGGCGTCAGCCATGCTATCCACTTGACCAATTCGACGACGAACGCAACGCCGCTTTCGCGGATTGCAGCGTGAATCTCGGCTTGTGGCAATCCGGCATAGGTGTGTGACAGAAGGAGGAAACTTATGGGCGCTATTCTTGAACTGACGAGCTATGCAGCGACCCCGGTCGGCATGATCGCGATCATCGTCATCGGCGCGGCCGCTTATTTCGCCGCCCGCTGGGTGTTCAGCGACTAAGGCAAGCTTCACAAAGCGTTTAGCAGGCGGCGCGCTGACTTGGTCAGCGCGCCGTTTTTGTTTGCCAACTCGGCCGCCAAGCCGGCGCGCAAAGAGGCTTGCATCCGTCGGCGCCTACGGTATTGTGACTCGCGCCCCACCTCTAATGGGCAGGGCGTTCCGACCCGCCGGGCAGGATGTGCGCGCGTTCAACGCTATTGCGGGGCGATCACGACCAACAAGCTGCGGGCGGCGCGGCGGCGGAGGCTGAATGGCTCCTACCTCTTCGATCAGGGCGGCGAACGACCATAAGGACGGCGCCCGCGCCGCGCGGCCGAACGGCGCGGATGGCGCCCAGTCGGTCGCGGAAGCGGAGCGCATCGACGTCGCCATCGCCGACAAGAGCCCGTTGATCCTCGCCGGACTGGACAAGCTGCTCTCCGACGACCGCCGATTCAACCTCGTGGCGAAGCTGACCGATGGCGAGGAGTTCCTCGAAGCGGCGCGCCAGCAGAAATTCACCATCGCCGTCATCGGCTGGCAATTGCCGACGCTGCACGCCCGCGACGTGTTGCGCGCGCTGTCGCGTCAGGTCGCCGCGCCCAAGATCGTCGTTTACAGCGGCACCAACGATCCCGCCGCGCCAGCCGAGACGCTGCAGCTTGGCGGCGCCGGCTTCGTATCGAAGCGCGCCCCGCCGGAACGGCTCCTCGACGTGCTCGCCGCAGTGGCGGCGGGCGACATGGTGTTTCCCTTCGTCGACATCCGCAAGATGCGCAGCGACCCGCTGGAAAACCTAACCCTGCGGGAGCGCAGCCTGCTGTCGGCGCTCGGCTCCGGCCACACCAACAGCCAGCTCGCGAAGGACTTCGGCGTCTCGATCAACACGATCAAATTCCATCTGCGCAATCTTTTCGAGAAGCTCGAGGTGCGCAACCGCGCTCAGGCGATCGCGCTCTTTCTGGAGATGAAGCACGGCGCCTATCCGGGCGGCGCGGGCGGGCGCAGCATGGAGCCGGCGGGCTCCTCGCGCGGACGCCGGCATCGCAACGACTGACGCGTGCGCGGCTTCAGTCGTCGATCTATGGCGCGGGAAACAGCGCGTCGCTTTTGGCGGAAAGCCGATAGGCGACCAGTCCCGCCCATTCATGCGCGGCGAATTCGACAAGGTTGAGCGCCTTCGTCGCAAAACGCGGAAACTCCAACCCAGACGCGCCGCTGGTGCGGTAGTCGACCGGATAGGCGATCACGTCGAAGCCGGCCTGCCGAAATACGCCGACGGCTCGCGGCATGTGAATCGCCGAGGTGACGAGCAACCAGCGCTCGCCCGGCTTCGGGTGAAGCAGCTCCCGCGTGAAGACGGCGTTCTCGTAAGTGTTGCGCGACCGGCGTTCGTATAGAACGCCGCCGTCATCGAGTCCGATCTCTCGCCAGAAGCGCTGAACGGCGTCGGCTTCGGCATACGTCGAGCCGCGCAGCGCGGCGGAGCCGCCGGTGAAGACCAGCCGCGCGTTCGGATATTTGCGCTTGAGCGCAATCGGCGCAGTAAGGCGTTCGGCGGCGTCGACCAACGCGGGGCGGTCGCGGCTGGCGCTCAGCCGCTCGTCTATCACGCCGCCGAGAACGATCACGCCGTCGGGCGCGGGCATGTCGTCTGGCGGCGCCGGAAAGCGCGCCTCCAGCGGACCCGCCAACAGACTGCCGAGCGGTCCGAAGGCCATCAGCAGCAATGCGAGCGCGCTCACAATCGAGAGCGCCCGACCCAGCGTTTCCCAACTGGTGAACAGCAGCATCGCGCCGACGACGGCGACGAAGATGAAGAAGTGAGCCGGCGCGAGGAAGAACTCGCCGATCTTCGAGATGATGAAGAACATCAGTTCATGCGACTCCACGTCGCGTCATTTGCGCCAAAAGCGAGGGTCCTCGCGGACGCCTCGCTTCGCCAATGACGGCGCATCGCCGGGAACGATCACATATTCGGATAGTTCGGTCCGCCGCCGCCTTCCGGCGGAACCCAGGTGATGTTCTGCGCCGGATCCTTGATGTCGCAAGTCTTGCAGTGAACGCAGTTCTGCGCGTTGATCACGAAGCGCGGATCGCGGCGCGTCTCCTCATCGGCATAGACGACTTCATAGACGCCGGCCGGGCAGTAGAGCCGCGCAGGTTCGCCATAGATCGGAAGATTGCGCGTGATCGGGATCGCAGGGTCCGCGAGCTTCAGATGGACCGGCTGATCCTCCTCATGATTGGTGTTCGAGACAAACACCGACGACAGCTTGTCGAACACAACCGCGCTCGCGCGCTTCGGGTAGACGATCGGCGTGACCTCCGAGACTGGCTTCAAGGTTTCGTAATCGGCCTTGCCATGCTTGAGCGTGCCGAAGAACGAAAAGCCGAACAGCTCATTCGTCCACATGTCGAGGCCAAAGAGCGGCGCGCCGACATAGGTGCCGTATTTCGACCAGAGCGGCTTGACGTTGCGCACGGGCTTCAGATCGCGGCCGATGTCGGAGGCGCGCCAGGCGGCGTCATAGGCGCCCACTTCGTCATGCGCGCGACCCTCCGCGATCGCCGCCGCGACATGCTCGGCGCACATGATTCCCGAGAGCATCGCGTTGTGCGAACCCTTGATGCGCGGCACATTCATGAAGCCCGCGGCGCAGCCGACGAGCGCGCCGCCCGGCATGACGAGCTTTGGCACGCTCTGCCATCCGCCTTCGGTCAGCGCCCGCGCGCCATAGGAAAGGCGCTCGCCGCCTTCGAGCGTGGGCGCGATCAGCGGATGCGTCTTGAAGCGCTGAAACTCATCGAACGGCGAGAGAGTCGGATTCGAATAGTTGAGATGCACGACGAAACCGATCGACACGAGATCGTCGTCGAAATGATAGAGGAAAGAGCCGCCGCCGGTGTCGGCCGAAAGCGGCCATCCGAAGGAATGCTGCACAAGCCCGTCCTTATGCTTCTCCTTCGGAATGCGCCAAAGCTCCTTGAAGCCGATGCCGAATTTCTGCGGCTCGCTGTTGGCGCAAAGATCGTATTTCGCCAGCAGCTGCTTGGTGAGCGAGCCGCGCGCGCCCTCCGCGAAGATCGTATATTTGCCCCTAAGCTCCATCCCGCGGGTGAAGCTGTCTTTCGGTTCGCCGTCGCGGCCGACGCCCATGTCGCCGGTCGCCACGCCGACGATTTCGCCCCTGTCGCCATAAAGAACTTCAGCGCCGGCGAAGCCCGGATAGATCTCGACGCCAAGATTTTCGGCTTCGGAAGCAAGGAAGCGCACGACATTGCCGAGCGAGCCGATGAAATTGCCGTGATTGTTCATCAGCCGCGGCATCAACATATTGGGAATGCGAATGCCGGCTTTTTCCGACAGCAGGAGAAAATGGTCCGTATGCACCTTTGTCTTGAGCGGCGCGTCCTCGCGCGTGCGCCAGTCGGGCAGAAGCCGGTCGAGTCCGATTGGATCGATGACCGCGCCGGAGAGGATATGCGCGCCGGGCTCGGAGCCTTTCTCGATGACGACGACTGAGAGATCCGGCGCGACTTGCTTCAAGCGAATCGCCGTGGCGAGACCGGCCGGTCCTGCGCCGACGACGACCACGTCATATTCCATCGATTCCCGCGGCGGCAGCTCCGTATCTTCAGCCATTTTCAATCCCTTTTGCCTTTCTTGGAGGCATTCTAGCCTTTTTGGGGCCGCCGCGGCAAAAGGAGTTTCGCCCTCAGGGAAGGCTTCGCCGGAGCCGCTCGCGGCGCGGTTTCCCCGCGCGGCGACAGAGGTGCATAATCAACCGATGCGCAATCCGCTCTACGCCCCTGCCGCATGAAGAGTCTCGCGTTCCTCATTGCGCTGGCGCTTCTCGCGGTCGTCGTTTGGCGCGTCACCTATCGTCCGGCGAATCCTAACGATTCCTTTCTGGGCTATGTGGAGGGAGAGATACTCTACATTGGCCCCTACGAGACCGAGAGGGTCGCCAATCTCGCGGTCTCGGCCGGCGCCCAGGTCAAGAAGGGCGATCCGCTGTTCACGATGTCGACGACGCTTCTCGATCGCGCGCGCGACGAGGCGACGGCGCGCATCGCGCAACTCGAGGCGCAGGTCCAAAATCTACAGGCGGCGATGAGCCGGCCCGAGCAGATCGCGGTTTTACAGGCCGCGCTCGAACGGGCCGAGGCCGCGCTGCAATTATCCCGCGCTGATTACGACCGACAGCGCGCGCTTTACGCCAAAGGCCACGTCGCCAAGGCCGCGCTCGACCGCGCCAAGATGGCTCTGGCGCGCGACGAGGCGAGCGTCGAGGAGGCGCGCCGGCAGGTCCAGGCGTCGCGCATGGCGAGCCGCTCGCAGGAGATCGAAGCCGCCGAAGCGAATCTGAAACAGGCGCGCGCCCAACTCGACGCCCTGAACATCCGCATCAAGCGCCAAAGCGTGCTCGCGCCCGCCGACGGCGCCGTGCAGGACGTGTTTTTCCGCCCCGGCGAGATCGTCAACGCCGGTCAGCCGGTCGTCGCGCTGCTGCCGCCCGAGAACCGCAAGGTCCGTTTCTACGTCTCCGAACCGGAGCTGCCGAATATCACGCTGGGCGAACGGATGCGGGTCACCTGCGACGGTTGCGCCGATGATCTCTATGGGCGCGTCAGCTATATCGCCAGCCGTCAGGAATACACGCCGCCGGTGATTTTCAGCGACAAGGAGCGCGCCAAACTCGTCTTCAAGGCGGAGGCGCGCCTTGAAGGCGCCGCGCGCGCGCTGCCGCTCGGCATGCCGGTCGCCGTCACTCCCGCGCCGGAAGCGACGGGAGCGGCGCAATGAGCGTCGAGAGCGATATTGCGATCGATGTGCGCGGGCTGACAAAATCTTTCGGGGGCAACAAGGTCGTCGACGATTTCACCCTGCAGGTGGCGCGCGGCCATATTCAGGGCTTTCTCGGCCCCAATGGCAGCGGCAAGACCACGACGATCCGCATGCTCTGCGGACTGCTGACGCCGGACTCGGGCGAAGGAAGATGTCTCGGCTACGACATTCGCCGTCAGCAGGAAGAGATCAAGCGTTACGTCGGCTATATGACGCAGGGGTTTTCGCTCTATCGCGATCTCACCATTCGCGAAAATCTGGAATTCGTCGCGCGCATCTACGGCCTCGAGGCGCCGGAGCATGCGGCTCAGGGGGCGCTTGAGCGTTTGGGTCTCGTCGCGCGCGCCGATCAGCTCGCCGGCGAACTCTCGGGCGGGTGGAAACAGCGGCTGTCGCTCGGCGCATGCATCCTGCCGGGGCCGTCGCTGCTCCTCCTCGACGAGCCGACCGCGGGCGTCGATCCGAAGGCGCGCCGGGACTTCTGGGACGAGATCCATCATCTGGCGACGCAAGGCTTAACAGTGCTCGTCTCGACGCATTACATGGACGAAGCCGAGCGCTGTCATCAGATCGCCTATATCGCCAACGGACGGCTGCTCGCTTCAGGGACGATTCCGGAAATTATCGCCAGCGCGCATCTTTCGACCTGGGTCGTGACGGGGGAGGGACTGGATCCGCTGAGCAGCGATCTGAAACGCGAGCCCGGCGTGGACATGGTCGCGCGCTTCGGTTCCGCGCTGCACGTCGGCGGGCGCGATGAGGCGGCGATGGCGCGCGTCGCGCATCGCTATGGCGCCGCGGGCGCGCAGCGCTGGACGCGCGACGAGCCGACGCTCGAAGACGTTTTCATCGATCTGATGACACGGGCCGAGGCTGACCAATGAGCGCGCAGGAAAGCCTGCCAAGCGTCTTCTCCCGTCCGGCGCGGCGCGGCGCGCTTGCGCAATCCTGGCAGCGTTTTGTCGCCATGTTCGTCAAGGAGTTCATTCAGCTTCGGCGCGATCGGCCGACCTTCGCGATGATCGTCGGCATTCCGCTCATTCAGTTGATGCTTTTTGGATATGCGATCAACACCGATCCCAAACATCTGCCGACGGCCGTGCTGACAAGCGACGACAGTCCGATTGCGCGGGCGCTGATCGGCGCGTTGCGCGCCACCGATTATTTCAACATCAAATATATCGCTCGCGGAGAGACGGACGCCGACAAACTGATCCTTTCGAATAAGGTGCAGTTCGTCATTCAGATTCCGCCGGATTTCTCGCGCCAGCTCGTGCGCGGCGAAAAGCCCGGGCTGCTTCTCATCGCCGACGCCACGGACCCTACGGCGACGTCCGGCGCGGTCGCCGCCGCGCTCGGCGCGGCCAATCAGGCGCTCGACCGCGAACTGACCGGACCATTGGCGTCTCTTGCGCAGAGCGCGCCGCCTTACGAGATCCGCGTGCATCGGCGCTACAATCCCGCGGGAGAGACGCGCCGCAACATCGTGCCCGGACTGATCGGCACCATCCTCACCATGACGATGCTGATCTATACGGCGCTGTCGGTGACGCGCGAAATCGAGCGAGGAACGATGGAGGCGCTGCTCGCAATGCCGGTGCGTCCGGTCGAGATCATGCTCGGCAAGATCGCGCCCTATGTGGTCGTGGGCGCCGTGCAGATGTCGACGATCCTGATCGTTGCGTCGCTGTTGTTCCAGGTGCCTGTGGTCGGCTCGCTCTTCACTCTCACGGCGCTGACGCTGCTTTTCATCATCGCCAATCTGTCGGTGGGCTACACTTTCTCGACCGTCGCGGTAAATCAGCTGCAGGCGATGCAGATGACCTTCTTCTTCTTTCTGCCGAGCATGCTTCTGTCGGGCTTCCTGTTTCCTTTCTACGGGATGCCGATTTGGGCGCAGTATTTCGGCGAGGTGATGCCGCTCACCCATTATCTGCGCATCGTGCGCTCGGTGATGTTGAAGGGGTCGAACTTCGGCGATCTCGCCGTCGACGCCGGCGCGCTCGCCGCCTTCGCGCTGGTGGCGATGAGCGTCGCGGTGATGCGTTTCAGGCAGACGCTAGATTGACGTTGACGGCGCAATTTTCAGCCGCCTAACATCGGCGCGGAGAAAACTCATGTCCGACACTCAAGACGCTGAAACGCGATTCAACATCATCATGAAGATCGCCGCGGTCGCCGCGGTGCTGCTGACGGGATATTATGTCTGGTCCTTTTTCGTCAGCAGCCGCTACCAGGCGCTGTGCGGCTACTCCTATTGGGAGCTGAACAAGACTGAGATCGATTCCTGCATCGATCGCAAAAAGGAGCTCGAGAAGTAGGGCGGTTGCGCGTTATGTCGCGCGTCGATCAGAGCAGGTACGCGAGGCTCTGCGCAAAAAAGCCCGCAAACAGCAGCAGCCCGGCGTCGCGATTGGAGCGGAACAGCCGCAGCGCGGTCGCTGGCGCGACATCTTCCTTGGTCTGTGAAATCTGCCAGGCGAGATGCGCCGCATAGGCGCCGACGCCGAGATAGGCGAGCCAGCCGCCGCCCGACAGATACACAGCGAGGAGCGCGCTGGCGGCGGAGACGGCGTAGAGGAGGCCAACCGCCAGACGCACGCGCCGTCCGAACAAGCGCGCCGTGGAGCGCACGCCGACGATAGCGTCGTCACGCAGATCCTGAAGCGCATAGATCGTGTCGAAGCCAATCGTCCACGCGATGGCGGCCGCATAGAGAAGCAGGGCCGGGGCGCCAAGTTCGCCCGTGCGCGCCGTCCAGCCGAGCAGCGCCCCATAAGCGAAGGCCAATCCCAGAATCGCCTGCGGCCATGAGGTGAAGCGTTTGCCGAAAGGATAAATCAGCACGATGAGCGGAGATATCAGCCCCAGCGCAATCGTCAGACCATTGAACGACAGGAGCACCGCGAGCCCGACGAGGCATTGCGCCACGAGAAAGCCGAGCGCCGCGCGCGGCGTTGCGCGGCCGCTGGCGAGCGGGCGCAGCCGGGTGCGCTCCACTTTCGCGTCGATTTCACGATCGACGTAATCGTTGTACGTCGAGCCCGCGCCGCGCATGGCGACGGCCCCGATGAAGAAGAGCGTGAGGTGCCAGAGGTTGGGGCCTTCGCGCAGCGATGCGGACGCGAGCGCGCTCGACTCCCAGCAGGGAAGCAGCAGCAGCCACCAGCCGATCGGCCGATCGAGTCGCGCAAGCTGGATGAAGGGCAGCAACGCCGGCGGCGCGCGCCGCAGCAATGGATGGTCGGCGATCGCGTCGGGCAGCACGGTCGCTCCCGACGAATCGCCGCTTCGCCCCATGCTCACAGCGGTCCGGCGGGCAACTTCGGGGGCGCCATCATGCCGCCGCCGGCGGCCGCCTGATCGCGCATTTCTTTCATCTTCGCCGCGGCCGCGCAGGCCTGCGAGGCGAAGCCCTGAGTTTTGCCGCGCGCTTCCTTGAAGCCCTCGACGACAGGGTCCGGAATGTTGCACCATTCCTTGTTCTTGGTGATGTAATTCATCATCTCGGTCTCGATGGCGACGAGACGTTTCGCGGCCGGGCAAGCTGATTCCGGATCCATCTTGCCTTTGCCCGCCTTGCCGAGATTGTTGAGCGCCTGGATTCCCGCCATGCGCTTTTCGGTGAGCTTCTGAAAGTCTTCCTGACAGCTTTGCGCATAGGCGCCGCCCGCGGCGACGAGCGTCGCCACGAGCGAAAGAAGCGAAAGTCGCGCGATAGCGCGAGGAAAAGCGACAGCGCCGATGATCATGTCTCTTGGTCCGCTCATCAGGCTTGCAGCATTACCAGCAGGCTTGCCGGCGACGCAAGTTTTGGCGAACCTGCGCGCAACAAAGCGGCGGCTTCATGGCAAGCGCGCGTTGCGCTCGCGTCTCCGCTGGGAACCGGTTGTGGGAACTTACGATTTTAATGCGCAGCGCCTGTTCGTTCGCGACGATCTTGCGCCGGGCGTGGAATTTGCGCCTTCAGCTGAGGCGGTGAACTATCTGCTCAATGTCCTGCGCATGCGCGAGGGCGCCGCAATACATTTGTTCAACGGCCGGGACGGCGAATTCCGCGCGACGCTCTTCGACGTTTCGCGCCGCGCCGCAAGATTGCGCGTCGCAGAGCGCCTGCGCGCCCAAACTCAACGCGCCGACCTCGATTATTGCTTCGCGCCCTTAAAACAGGCGCGGCTCGACTACATGGCGCAGAAGGCCACCGAGATGGGCGCCGGCCGGCTCGTGCCGGTGATCACGCATCGCACGCAAGTCCGCCGCGTCAATTCGCAGCGGCTCGAGTCCAATGTCATCGAAGCGGCCGAGCAATGCGGCGTGCTGGCCGTGCCCGGCGTCGAAGCGGCCGTCGAATTGCTGGACTTTCTGGCGCGTTGGCCTGCCGGGCGGCTCCTCATTTTTTGCGATGAACACGCGGCGCTCGCCAATCCCTTGGACGCGCTCGCCGGCCGCACGGCGCAAGATGGCGTCAGCCTGCTCATCGGACCGGAAGGCGGCTTTGACGACGCCGAAAGGGCGGCTATCGCCCGTTTGCCCAATGTGGCGCGTCTCTCGCTCGGACCTCGCGTGCTGCGCGCCGACACCGCCGCGGTGGCGGCCCTGGCGATCGTACAGGCCGCGATTGGCGACTGGCGGCCGCCGCCGACGATCGTCTAAACCAAAAATAAATAAACGGAAAATAAAGGGTAGTGATCAAGAGCGGTCGGCCGGCGCGGCCCGCAGGCTTAAACGACACGATCCTGCCACGATGTTTGGCTCTAGTTGGGTTCCGCGGAACGAAGCTCGCTTCGAGGCGAGGGCCCCGTCTCCGCCAGCGTAACGACGGCGTATTGTCGGGATTGCAAGACTCCTGAAATCTCGTGCGACCCGCGCGAATTTTCGGAAGTGAGGCAAAGGACTCATGACCCTAGACATCATTAGCCGCGGCGACCGTCAGTTTTCGGCGCTCATTTTCGGCGTGATCGCCCTCACGGGGTTCACCGTTGCGCCGGCGCGCGCTGACAATGTCAGCCAATGCGCGCGTTACGGCGCCGATTATGTCGCGGTTGCAGGGTCCAACGGCTGCGTGCGGCTTGGCGGGCACGTTCGCGTCACGATGCCGCGAACGCCGATCGCCCCCATGGGCTACGCCGAAATGCACCGTGACGGCATGCAGCATGCCGCGGCGCGCTCCGCGCTGCCGCCGATGGCGCCCTTCGGGCTGCACGACCTTTTCCCGCGCTGAAGTCCGCTACGGTATTCAAACGGCCTAAAGCGGTAGAACGCCGTCGGTGAAGGCGTCGTCGACGGATCGTCCCCACGCGCCGTAATAGGCGTCCAGGCGCTGCTGCGCCAAGGTGCGCCCGTCCTCCAGAATAGCTTCCAGCGGCGCAAGGAAAACGGTCTCGTCGCGTCCCTGCGCGTCACGGCGCGCGCGCCTTCGTAGTCCGTCCCTCGCCAGCGCAAGCACGTCGCGCCCGACGTCGCGCAGCGTGCGGCCGCCGATATTCGCGTCGAGCGCCAGCGCGGGGACATTGTCGCGCAGCGCCTGCCGGGCCGCCGCGCTCCATTCCTTGGTGAGTTCGCGCGCTTGATCGAGCGCCCCAGCGTCGTAGAGCAGACCGGCGCAAAGCGCCGGAAGGGCGGTGAAATGGGCGCGGGGGCCGGCGTCCGCGCCGCGCATTTCGAGATAGGTCTTTAATCTCACCTCCGGGAAAATCGTCGAGAGGTGATTGGCCCAGTCGGACATTGTGGCGCGCTCGCCTGGCAGTTGCTGAAGGCGGCCATCCATCAGGTCGCGAAAGCTCGCGCCCGCCACATTGTGATAGACGTCGCCGCGCTTGACGAAATACATCGGCACGTCGAGCGCGTAGTCGACATAGCGTTCGAAGCCGAAACCCTCTTCGAAGGCGAAAGGCAGCATGCCCGTGCGGTCGGGATCGGTGTCGAGCCAGATGTAAGAGCGTTGCGACAGCCGGCCGGTGGGCGCGCCGTCGAGAAATGGCGAGTTGGCGAACATCGCCGTGATCAGGGGCTGCAAGGCGAGGCCGACCCGCATTTTCTGCACCATGTCGGCTTCGTCGACGAAGTCGACGTTGACCTGAACGGTTGCGGTGCGAAACATCATGTCGAGCCCGAGCGCGCCGACCTTCGGCATATAGGCCTGCATGATGGCGTAGCGCTGCTTGGGCATCGCCGGCGTCTGCGCCCGCGACCATTTCGGACTGCAGCCGAGATCGAGGAAGCGTATGCCGAGCGCCCGCGCGACGGGCGCGAGCGCTGCAAAATGCGCGTCGAGTTCGTCATGGGTGGCGTGAACGTCGGCCAGCGGCGCCCCGGAGAGTTCGAATTGTCCGCCGGGTTCGAGCGAGATCGCGCCGCCGCCATCGGGTTCGTAGAGGCCGATCAGGGCGTCGCGGTCGAGGATGGGCGCCCAGCCCAGCGCGTCGCCCAGGCCCTCGAGCAGCGCCTGCACGCCGCCGCGGCCGGCGGAGCCCTCGTAAGGAACCGGCGCATTATCGGCGGCATAGAAAGGGATCTTCTCGTGTTCCGTGCCGATCCGCAGCGGAGCGCCGCCGGTCTTGCAGCCGGCCTCCAGCCACTCGACCAACATGTTGCGCGACGTGATCGGCGTCGTGTCGGATACGTCGCGAGCCATCTACAGGAAATTGTCCGTGTTAGAGGAGGAGCGCGATTGCGGCGCGGACGCGCCTCGCGCCATCGAGGAATCGCGCCGATGGATTGCAGGAAAGCGGGCGCGGCGCAAGCCTCCAGCTCCGCCGGCGAAACGCGCGCGGCGACCCAAAGAGCGTCGTTCTTTCTAAAGACTTGGCGCCCGCCTCACCGAACCGAGGCGACCGCCGGCATTTTTGTCCGCCTTTTAGCGCTTGCCGAACATCTGGCCGATGATGCTCTCGAAGTCCGAGCGTGGGCCGGGGCTTCCGCCAGCGCCGCCGCGTCCGACTTGCAGCGTCTTTTTGATTTCTTCAATCGCCTGTTGGATTGAAGCCTCATCCATCCCCTCGGGTAGTCCCGAGGAGCTCCTGTCGGATTGATAGCCGCCGCCAAGCGGGCCTTCCTGCGGACCGCCCATCGGACCCCCCATCGGACCCCCCATCGGTCCTCCGCCGTAAGGATCTGGCTGGCGCCGCCCGCCGCCGCCAAGCAGCGATCCCAATATCGATCCGAGGATGCCGCCGAGCGGACCCATCCCTCCGCCACGCGGCGCCGGCATTGGTTCAGGTTCGCGCTGCGGCGCGCGCCCGCCGCCCAGCATCTGTTCCAGAATGGAGCCGAGCGCCCCGGAATTGACAAGCTGACCGAGCACGCCCCCGAGCCCCTGATTGCTCACATTCTTGAACAATCCGCCGATGAGCACGGAGGCCAGTACGGGCAATAATTGCGAAAGAATGTCCGAGCGCAGTCCCGACTCTCGGGCGGCGACCTGCACGACCCGTCCGGCCGCCGCCGGAGAGCCGAAGAGATCGTCGAGCAGCTGCCGCGATTGAGCGACATTTTCCGTGTCGTGCGCGGCGCTGGGCTCGTAGAAGGCGGCGGCGCGCCCAGGCGACGCAATATCGCCCAGGAGCCGTTCGAAAAGCGCGGGCTCTTCGGCGGCGTTGCTCAGGCCGACTTCGAGCGCGGGCGTCAGCGCCTTGATCGCGCTGTCCATCTGTTCGTCGGTGAGTCCAAAGCGCTGAGCCAGATTGGCGACCAATTGGCCGCCTTGCGCCGACTGCAAAATCTCGTCGAGATACGACATGCGCGCAGCTCCGTTCACGGGGCCTAGACCGTGCCCCGCCTCATCGTGTCACAGTCTGGCGGCGACGCCAATCGGTGGCCGGGGCGGAAACCAATCGGCGGCGTCCGGCGTTTGCAACGCATTGGCCGGGCTCGCGGATGCGGATTTCACTGTTGAGCGGCGCCGCTCCAGGCGGCTTGACAGCGTGACGCATGCGCGACATTGCTTGCCGGCATTCAGCCGGGCTCTCCGGATGGCCGCGTTTGGCGCTTGTGCGATTCGCCGCCTCGCGCCGCCTATGCCAAAGGCGCGAAGATGAACGTTCACCCAAGGCCCACGAAGCCGCCGCTCAAGATACTCCTCTGCTCGCCGCGGGGGTTTTGCGCCGGCGTCGTGCGCGCGATCGACGCCGTCGAGAGGGCGCTGGCCAAGTTCGGCCCGCCCGTCTACGTGCGGCATGAGATCGTGCACAATCGCTACGTCGTCGAGTCGCTGAAGGCCAAGGGCGCGATCTTCGTCGAGGAGCTCGACGAGATCCCGAATACGAACGCGCCGGTGATTTTTTCCGCGCATGGCGTCGCAAAGGAGGTTTCGGCCGCGGCGGCCGGGCGCGGGCTTCTCGCCATCGACGCGACCTGTCCGCTGGTCACCAAAGTGCATCGCGAGGCGGAAATTCATTGGCGGCGCGGCCGACGGGTGTTGCTCGTCGGACATTCCGGCCATCCCGAGGTGGTCGGCACAATGGGACAGCTGCCGGAGGGCGCGGTGGTGTTGGTCGAATCCGTGGAGGACATCGATCGACTCCAATTCGACGATGAGACCAATCTCGCCTATGTGACGCAAACGACTCTGTCGCTCGACGATTCACGGGAGATCGTCAGCGCGCTGATGCAGCGCTTTCCGAAGATCATCGGCCCGCACAAGGAAGACATCTGCTATGCGACGACGAACCGCCAGGCCGCGGTCAAAGAAGTCGCGCCGCATGTCGACGCCGTGATCGTCGTCGGCTCGCCGAATTCATCGAATTCGCAGCGGCTGCGCGAAGTCGCCGAGCGCGCCGGCGCGCCGGCGCAGCTCGTGCAGGGCCGGGGCGAGATCGATTGGGAGATTTTCGGCAGCATTTCGTCGCTCGGCATCACGGCCGGCGCGTCCGCGCCCGAGGTTCTGGTCGAGGAGATCATGGACGCGTTCGCGGAGCGTTACGACATCATCGTCGAAACCATCTCCAGCGCCGACGAGAACGTCTCCTTCCCTCTGCCCAAGGAGCTGCGGGCGATCGCCTGAGGGCGCAGCCTGCAGTGAACGGTCGGCGCTCATGGCCGTCTATACGCTGGTCGACGACGAGGAGCTGATCGCTTTTCTCGCGACATATGATCTCGGGCGATTGCTGTCCTGCAAGGGCATCGCGGAGGGCGTCGAAAACTCCAACTATTATCTCCATACGGAGGCCGGCAGCTTCATCCTCACGCTTTACGAGAAGCGCGTCGCCGAAGCCGATCTGCCATTCTTCCTGAACCTCATGGAGCATCTCGCGGCGCGGGGCGTGACCTGCCCGCTGCCGGTGAAAAATCGCGCCGGCGCGGCGCTGGGACGTCTGGCGGGCCGGCCGGCCGTCATCGTCACCTTTCTCGACGGCTATTCCGTCCATCATCCCGACACCGCGCATTGCGCCGCGCTCGGCGCGGCTCTGGCGCAACTGCATCTCGCCGGGGCCGATTTCGCGCAGCGCCGCCGCAACGCTCTTTCGGTGGAGGGATGGCGGCCGCTCTTTGGAACCTGCGCGTCGCGGGCTGAGGAAGTCGCGGCGGGACTGGGCGCGCTCATTGCGGCGGAGCTCGATCATCTGGAGCGGGACTGGCCGCGCGATCTGCCGAGCGGCGTGATTCACGCCGATCTCTTCCCCGATAACGTCTTCTTTCTCGGCGAGCGCATCTCGGGGCTGATCGACTTCTATTTCGCCTGCACCGACGCCTACGCCTACGATCTGGCGATCTGCCTCAATGCATGGTGCTTCGACGCCGAGCATCGCTATCAGCCGGAGAAGGGCGCCGCGCTGCTCGACGCCTATCAGCGCCTGCGACCGCTTTCGGGCGCCGAAATCGCGGCCTTTCCGACGCTCGCGCGCGGCGCCGCAATGCGATTTCTGCTGACGCGCTATGTCGACTGGCTCAACGTGCCGCCAGGCGCGCTCGTGCGGCCCAAGGATCCTCGCGAATATCTCGCGAAACTGCGCTTTCACCAGCTGGCCGCTGACGCGCGCGTCTACGGCCTCGCGTCATGACGCGCGGCGTCGAGATCTGGACGGACGGCGCGTGCTCGGGAAATCCCGGGCCCGGCGGCTGGGGCGCGATCTTACGTTTTGGCGACCGCGAGAAAGAGATCAACGGCGGCGAGCCGCTCACCACGAATAATCGGATGGAGCTGCTGGCGGCGATCATGGCGCTCGAAACGCTGACGCGGCCTTGCGCCGTGGACCTCCATACCGATTCGCAATATTTGCGCGACGGAGTCACGTCGTGGATCGCCGGATGGAAGGCGCGCGGCTGGCGCACCGCCGATCGGAAACCCGTAAAGAACGTGGACCTGTGGCAAAGGCTGGAAGCCGCAGCCGAGCGGCACGACGTCGAATGGCATTGGGTCAGGGGCCATTCGGGCCACGACATGAACGAGCGCGCCGACGAACTGGCGCGCGCGGGCATGGCGCCCTTCATCCCCGGCAGACCGCCTGGAGCGGCGCGCGCCCCTTCGAAATAGTCTTGTCGAAGCGCGAACGAACCCTATCTCAAAACCAACCAGGACTCTTCTTCGCCTCCGGGGAGCGCGGCGCCGCCGCGTTCCCCGTTTTTGCGTCGGCCATCATATTGACATGTCGCCGCGCAAAGGAACCATGTGCGTCAAGAGTATGCGCGTCTTCGCTGATTCTCTCTTCGATGGGGGGCAAAGACGTCTATGCACCTTCCAAAAAAATGGTGGATTGGGCTGCCGGTCCTTTTGGGACTTGCCTATTTCGCGCAGGAGTCGCTGACGCCTCGCATCGAAGACGATCTGCGCGTTGCGGTTTCTTCCCGCGTCGCACAGTCGCCTGACGCGATTGACAGAGCGGAAGTGCGCGTCGCCGGCCGCGATATTGTGCTTGCCGGCATTTCGCTTTCGCCTGATGTGAAAGCCCGCCTTCTTACGGCGCTGGGCGTTGAAACGCCTGCGCGGCGCGTCATCGACGCCACGCGGCCGCTCTCTCGCGCGACGCCCTTCGTGCTGCGACTCGAGCGCCGCGGCGACAGGGCGACGATCACAGGCAATGTTCCGCCGACTGGCGCGCGCGACAGGTTGCGCGCAGAGATCGCAGCCTTAGGCCTGGAAGTGACGGACTCCGCCGCCTATGCCGACGGCGCGCCGCAATCCTTCGCCGAACTGGCTTCTTTCGCCGTGCGTCGTCTCGCGGAACTCGACCCCGCGACGACGACGATTACTGATGCGACCCTGGCGGTCTCAGGCGAAGCGCGCAGCGCGGCCGATTATGAAAAGACGCTTGCGGCGCTCAAGGCGCCGCCGTTCGGCGAGACCGGCGTAAAGGCCGACGTTTCGCCGCCGCGCGTTTCTCCTTACGTGTTCTCAGCCGCGCTGCGCGACGGCGTCATCAGCCTGTCCGGACACTTGCCGAGCGACGACCTGCGCAAAGAGGTCGTCGCCATGGCGGCGAGCGCGGGCGCAGGCGCCGCGGTCAGCGACGCGACGCAGCTTGGCGCCGGGGCGCCGTCCGGAGATTTTTCCGGCGCTGTCGCTTTCGCTGTCGGCGAACTCGGCAAATTGTCGCAAGGCAAGGTCGCCGTGTCAGACGGCAAGATCATCATCGAAGGGCAGGGACGCGAGAACGTATTGAGCGATACGATCCAGGCCGACGCGAAAGCGCGATTGCCTTCCGGGTTCGAGATTGCGCGCCTCGACGTCGCGGCGGGCGCGATTTCGCCTTACCTGTTCACCGCGCAGCGCGCCGGAGGAGACGTCACGCTCAGCGGCTATGCGCCTGATGAGACCGTTCGTCATCGCCTCGTCGAAACAGCGCGTCGAAATTTCTTCGACGCGAAAGTCATCGATCGGCTTGTCGTCGCGAAGGGCGCGCCGCAGAACTTCGCGGAAGCGACGGATCGTTCGCTTGCGGCGCTTGCACGGCTCGACGAAGGCAAGCTCGCGATCAGCGATTCGCATGTTGCGCTCGCGGGCGTCGCCCGTCATCAGAGCGCGCGCTCGGACATCGGGGCCGCGTTCGCCGAAGCGCTTCCACAAAACTTCCACGGCGATGCGCAGCTCTCGACGCGCATTGTCGGCTCGCCGCTCGACGCCGCCCAATGCGGCGCCGCCCTGTCCGAACTCCTCGCCAAATCGCCGGTGGCTTTCGCGCCCGACGATTCGACGATCGCTCCGGAATCATCGCCTCTCCTCGATGCGATCGCCGCGACGGCGCTGCGCTGCCAGGGCGCAACGCTCGAAGTCGCGGCGCATACGGATAACGTCGGCATTGCGGAAGTGAATCTCGGGCGCAGCAAGCTTCGCGCGCAGGCGGTGGTCGACCGCCTGCTAAAGGCTGGAATCGATCCGTTCAAAATCAGCGCGGCGGGCTACGGCGGCGAGCGCCCGATCGCGCCCAACGACAACGACGAGAACCGCGCGCGCAATCGCCGCGTCGAAATCGTCGTCAAGTAACGCCAGAGAAGGAGAGGGCGGATGTCTTATTTGCTGACGCTCGGCTGGCCGTGGTTCGCCGCCGCTTGCGCGCTGGGCGCTTTGATCGGTTATCTCACGACCTCGCCAGCGAAGGACGCCCCAGCGGCGCCCGGCTGGAACATCATCGCGATTGTGGTGGCGCTGGCCGTCGGCGCAGCCGCTTCATGGCTCGGACTGCTTGAAGGCCGCGTTGCGCTGATGGTGGACATATCGCTGATATCGGCGGTCGCCTATCTCGTCGGCCTGCCGGTCGGCGGCGTGCTCAAGACCACTCAGTCGGCTGCCCCCGCTCATGCCGTGAAGCGGCCGATGGTCGTGCTGCGCGGCGTCGCGAGCGAAGTCTGCGAACCCATCATCGCGCCGTCGCCTGATACGCAAGAGGCGAGCGCCGCGGATGCGGCGCCCACGCAGGCGAGCGTCGAGCCGGCGCTGGAGGCGGCGGCGTCAGCCGCGAAGGCGTTAAGCGAAAAGGCCGCGCAAATGCGCGCCGCCAACGGCAAGGCGGCGGCTGGCGAACGTCCTTCCATGCTGACGGCGCCGCGTAGCGGCGCGCCGGATGATCTCGCGAAAATCAAGGGGGTCGGGCCGAAGAGCGTCGAGAAGCTGCACGCGCTCGGCGTTTTCCACTATGATCAGATCGCCGCTTGGAGCGACGACAACGTCAAGTGGATCGAATCGTCGATCGGCGCGGCGGGGCGGGTGAAGCGCAACGGCTGGGTCGCGCAGGCGCAAGCGCTGAGCGGCGACGCCGATCGGAGCGCCGACGCGGCGTAGCGTGGAAGAGGGATGCGTTCGTGCGTATTGGAGTTCTGAGTTTCGCCGTCTTCTGCGCAACGTCGCTCGTTGCTCAAGGTCCCCGCGCGCAGGACATGCTGCAGGGCGTCGATCTTGCGCAACCGGCGTATTCCAAGGCTGAACTGACGCGCGGCGACGTCGAGGCGGCGCTGCAGCACCGGGAAAGCGGACATAAGGTCGATCTTTCGGAGAAGAGCCTCAACGGGCTCGATCTTTCGGGGCTCGATCTGCACGGCGTCGATTTTCGCGCCGCCCGCATGAACAAGACGTCGCTTGCCGGCGCGCGGCTCGATGACGCGATCCTCGATCAGGCCTGGCTCATCGAAGCGGACCTTACCGGCGCATCGCTGAAGGGCGCGCACGCTTTCGCTTCGCAAATGCAGCGCATGCGGGCCGACGGCGCTGATTTTGCGCATGCGCGGCTCGCCGGGGATCTGACCGGCGCCTCGGCGCGCGGCGCCAATTTCAGCGAGGCCGATCTTTCCGCCGACATGAAGAACCAGTCGATGGGATTGATGCACGCGGTACTGCGCTCGGCCGTGCTGGAGGGCGCGCGCTTTCACAAGGCGAATCTTGCGAGCGCCGATCTCCGTTTCGCGCGCGCGGCGGGCGCGGATTTCTCCAACGCCAATCTGCAGGGCGCCGACGCGGCCGGCGCGGATTTGACCGGCGCGAACTGGACGGGCGCGAAGATCGCTGGCCTCGACCTCGATTCGGCGCAGATCGACAAAGCCGCTGGCGCCGCGCTCTCCGGCGCGCAGAACATCGATCGCGCCCGCGTGAAATGACGCGCGACGCAATCCGCATCGGCGTCGATCTCGGCGGCACGAAGATCGAGGCGATCGCGCTTGGCGCCGCGGGCGAGACGCTGGCGCGCCGCCGCATCGCGACGCCCGCGCATGATTACGCGGCGATCGTCGACGCCGTCGCGACGCTCGTCTGCGAGATCGAATCCGAGACGGGCCGGCGCGGGCTTGTGGGGGTCGGCGCGCCGGGCGCGATTTCGACCCACACCGGACTCGTGAAAAACTCCAACACCGCCGTCATCAACGGCAAGCCGCTCGACGTCGATCTCGCGCACGCGCTCGCACATCCGGTGCGCGTCGCCAATGACGCCAATTGTTTCGCGCTGTCGGAGGCGATCGACGGCGCCGGCCGCGGCGCCGGCGTGGTGTTCGGCGTCATTCTTGGCACCGGGGTCGGCGGCGGCGTCATCGTCAACGGCAAGATTCTCGAGGGACGCAATCGCGTCGCCGGCGAATGGGGCCATGCGCCGCTGCCGTGGATGACGGCGGACGAACATCCGGGCGAACCCTGTTTTTGCGGCCATCGCGGCTGCATCGAGACGTTCCTGTGCGGCGCGGGGCTTTCGCGGGACTATCAGAAGCGCTCGGGCGAGCGGCGGCTCGCCGCCGAAATCGCCGCAATGGCCGAAGCCGGGGACGCCAGCGCGCGCGAAAGCGTCGAGCGCTACCGGGATCGTCTGGCGCGGGCGCTTGCGATGGTCGTCGACCTCATCGATCCCGACGTGATCGTGCTCGGCGGCGGGCTGTCGAACATCTCGCAGCTCTACGAAGGGCTCGCGGCGCGCGTGGGGGAGAGCGCCTTTACCGACGCCTTCGACACGAAGATCCTGCCGAATGCGCATGGCGATTCAGGCGGGGTGCGCGGCGCGGCTTGGCTGTGGGGTCCCGGGGAGACCGGCTGAGCGGGGGGCGCGGCGACTGGCGAAGGCGCTCGCACGCGCTTGCGTCGGCGCCGTTTTCTCCAGCTTCACAACGGTGTATGCGAAAAGATCGCGGCGGCTGCGGGCGAACGCGAGGGGAGTTGCGATGGGCGCCGCGGGTGACCAACAACAAAGCGGCAAGACGCCTTGCGCCAAGCTGGCCTTTCTCGCGTCGGGCGCGCCCGAGGCGGAGGACGCGCGTCTGCGGCTCGTGGAGAAATACGGCGAGTGCCCGCCCGAAGAGGCGGATTGCATCGTGGCCCTCGGGGGCGATGGGCTGATGCTGCGCACGCTGCATCGCTTCATGGACACCGGCAAGCCGATCTACGGCATGAACCGCGGCTCCGTCGGCTTTCTGATGAACCAGTATCGCGAGACAGGTCTGCGCAAGCGGATCGCCGAAGCGAAGCCGTCGATCGTTCATCCGCTGCTGATGCAGGCCGTCAATGTGCGCGGCGACGAATTCTCGGCGCACGCGATCAATGAGGTCTCGCTGCTGCGCCAGACCTCGCAGATCGCGAAGCTGCGCATTCTGGTCAATGGGCAGGAGCGCATGCCGGAGCTCATCACCGACGGCGTTCTGGTGTCGACGCCCGCGGGCTCCACCGCCTATAATCTCTCCGCTAACGGCCCGATCCTGCCGCTCGACGCGCCGCTGATGGCGCTGACGCCCATTTCCGCCTTCCGTCCGCGCCGCTGGCATGGCGCGCTGCTGCCGGACGCGGCCAAGGTGCGCATCGAAGTTCTCGAAGCGGCGAAGCGACCCGTCTCCGTCGTCGCCGACCATGACGAATTTCGTGATCTCGCTTATGTGGATGTCGAGATGGATCACGCCACGAGCCTGATCCTGCTCCACGACCCCGGCCATTCGCTCGAGGAGCGAATCCTGCGCGAGCAGTTCGGATATTGAATGCCTGGCTCCAAGATCAAACCTTTTCGCCGCCACGTCTTCGTCTGCGTCAACAAGCGCGACGGCAAACCGGCGTGCGAGGATCACGGCGCGAAGAAGGCGCTCGACAAGGCCAAGGAGGCGGTGAAGGCGCTGCCTTACGCCAAGCGCGAGGGCGTGCGCCTGTCGCAGTCGGGCTGTCTCGGCCAATGCGAGCACGGGCCTGTCGCGGTCGTCTATCCTGGCGGAAAGTGGATCAGCTATTCGTCGGCCGACGAACTGGTCCGCTTCGTCCTGGAGGCGGTCGAAGCGGAGGACTGATCAGCGGCGAGACATGGTAGAAGTTGGGCGGAGTTCCTGATGCTACGCTCAAACACATGCGCTCCTGTTTGATCCTTGGCTCGGATGCCGACGATGAGGGTGTCGCGGCGGCGCTGGGTAGCGGCGCCGATGCGCTGTTGTTTCGGCTCGGGCCTTGCGTCGAGGGCGACGCGCGACGCCGCGCCCGCGAACGCGCCTGCGCGCTGATCGGCGCGGCGCGCGCAAAGGCCGGGGCGCCGAAGCTCTTCGTCGAAGTCGCGCCTGTCGGAAACGCTCTCATCGAGGCCGACCTCGACGCGCTGTTCGGTCCCGGACCGGACGGCGTCTTTCTTCCGTCCTGCGACGGCGCCGCCGGCCTGCAGCGTCTGGCGGTGAAGCTCGCCGTGCGCGAGGCGCAGGCTGGCGTCTCGGACGGCGCGACCAGAATCGGCGCCTTTGTGGGCGGCGATCCTGCCGGCGTTCTGGCCCTGCCATCCACGGCCGGCGCCTCGCCGCGGCTCACGGCGCTGGCCTTCGACGAAGCTGGATTGCGCGCGGCGCTCGGTCTCCCCCAGCCGAGCGGCGCCGCCGTCGCATTTGCGCGCGCGGCGGTCATTCTTGCGGCGGCGGCGGCGGGCGTTGCGGCGCTCGCGCCGCCGGTTCCGGCAGGCGAAGAGGCGGCCTATGCGGCAGCGGGCCGCGCGGACGGCTTTACAGGCGCGATCGCCGTGCAACCGGCGCAGATCGGGTCCATTCACGAAATGTTCCCGGCCGCCGAGAATCGACAAAGAGCTCGATCGTCGGCATAGACAGATCGATGAAAAAAGTCCGACTGGACGCGCTAGGCCTCATCGCCGCGGCGACGCTCGCCGCCGCGCCTCTGCCGCAGCCGGCGCAAGCGCAGCAACAGCCGCCACGCCACCCCCATCCCTCGCATGGCGCGGGCGAAGTGGGACCGGCCGCCCCCTCCGCCGAGAGGCTGTCGACGCTGCGTCTGAGCGCCGCCCTCGCCGCCAACGACCCGCAGCCGGTTCGTTCGGGCGTCGTCTGGCGCGTCTTCGAAGAGAGCGCCCAACAGGATGGCTCGCATAAACTCGTGGCGGAGTCCGACGAAGCGGCTCCGGCGCTGTCGCTGCCGGACGGCGCCTATATCGTCCACGCCGCCTATGGGCTCGCCGGCGTCACGCGCCGCGTCGGGATAGAGGGGAGCAATGTTTCCGAACGGCTCGTTCTCAACGCAGGCGGGCTGAAGCTCATCGACAAGCTGGGCGACGCGCAGATTCCGCCGCAGCGGCTGTCGATTTCGATCTATGTGCCGGAGCGCGGCAATTCCGAAGCGAAGCTCATCCTCTCCAACGCCAAGTCGGACGACGTGATCTGCCTTCCCGAAGGCGCCTATCACGTGGTGTCCACCCTGCTCGATACGGGACAGGGCGCTCAGGGGGGCGCCAATCAAACGAACTCCGTCGTTACGGCGGATTTGAAAATCCCAGCGGGAAAGCTGATCGAGGCGACGCTGCGCCATCGCGCGGCGACCATGACCTTAAAGCTCGTCAAGCAGCCGGGCGGCGAGGCGCTCGCCAATACGAGCTTCTCGGTGCTCACCCCTGGCGGCGACGTCATTCGCGAGCTGATCGGCGCTTTCCCTTCGCTTGTGCTCGCGGAGGGCGAATATGTCGCCATCGCGCGTCACGAGGGCAAAACCTATCAAGGAACTTTCCGCGTGCAGTCGACCAAGGACTCGGACGTCGAAATTCTTATGCGCGATCAGCCGCGCAATCACGCCAGCGACGAGCATCCGCAATAAAAAGCCGCCCGGCGTACCGGGCGGCTTGCTTGGGACGCGCTTGAAAACCGCGTCTCAGAGGATCGAGAAGGGCACGATCACGTCCATATTGAACATGCCCTGCGAGGAGCTCAGGCCGTTGCGGCCGAAGAAGGGCGCCGTGCCATTGACCGAGGTATCCCAGCGCAACTCCGGCCGAATGATCAGGCCAGTAATATACGGCATCTTCGGTAGTTCCGGGGTGATCGTCGCGCCGAGCGTGAAGGCGAGATAGCTCGTGCCCGAATAGACCGGCCTGTTGGCGTAAAGGCCCGTCGCTAGGTTCTGGCTGATGCAGGACGGGCACCAGAAGCCGTGCGCCAGATTGACCGCGTCGAAATAGCCAGGGTAGGCGGCGACGAAGAAGTTGTTGTTGTCGCGGAAGAATTCGGCGCGCGCGTTGACCTTGAGGAGATCGTTGACCTTGTAGGACGCGTATTGCGCAATGCCGAAGGCGCGGGCGCCCATCGGGAAGGCCGGCGCCGTGCCCCAGAAGCCAGTGCCGGTGATGGCGTTGGCCGCGCCCCAGGCTTTTTGTGGCAGGCCGAAGGAGCTATTGTTCCATCCGCTTTCCAGCATGAAGCTGATGTCGGTGATGAACGTCAGATCCTCGGTCGCCTTCCAGGTCGTCGTGAGATTGTTGAACGAACGGATGGCGGTGTTCACGTTGCAGGCGCAGAGGCCGGGCGCGCCGAAGCCGCCCTGATTGAACGGCCAGCCGGCGGTGAGCACGTTCGGCCAGCCTGTCGGCAGGAATGGAAAGCCAGCGGCGAAGCCGACCGGCCAGCCGACGCCGAGCGGATCGGTCTGCCGCTGGTTCTCGGGACCCGTGTGGGTGATCGCCATAATGGTCAGATTGCCGTCGAGCAGGTTGAAGCCGAGGCCGCCATGGAACGACGCCGCGGCGTTGTTGTCGCCGGGCCATCCAAGGCTCGTGTTCACGCCGCTGGTCACACCGGTGTAGACGTCGAGCCAGGGCTTGACGTGGGTGGTGACCATCGCGCCGGTGTGGAAGAACGGCCCGAAGTTGAAGATGTAGGAGTGGCTGTAGAACAGGTTGTCCTTGGCCGGGATGACTTCCGCGCCATTGTAGGTGACGAACATGCCGAGCTTGACGTCGACGCCGCCCTCGCTGATCGGGCTAACCCACGGAAGATGCGCGAGAACATTCGCTTCGATCGGTCCGATCTGCGTGCGGGTGCGCATCGCGTAATCGAGAATGCCGAGGTAGTGGTTGTAGCGCATGTCCTCGCCGATCATGCCCTGAAACTTGAAGCCGAAGTCGTAGCCTTCGGCCTTAGGGTCGAGCGGACGCTGCACCGTCAAGAGGGCGCCATTGAACGTCGGCCAGTTGGCGCGGTCCGTATAGAGATGGCCCCAGTTCAGCTTGTTGAACGGCTGGTTGAAGTTCAGGGCGATGCCGCCTTCGAGATAGCCGTCGATCGTCAGCGTATCGATCCAGGCCGGCGGCGGCACGGCCGGGCCCTTAACCACCTTGGCCTTCGCCGGCTTTGCCGCCGGCGGCGGCGCGGCTTGGTTCTCTTCAATGAGAGTCGGATCGACCTCCATCAGCTTCGACTGAGCGTGAACGCTCGTGATGCTGGCTGCCAGAGACAGAGCAGCCGCGGTGGAGAGATAGTACCACTTCATTGTTTGGAACTCCGTCTGGAGGCGAGATCTGATTGATATCACTCGCGACCCGCGCTTCGTTCAAGCCCAAGGTCCACGCATCTGCCCATTTGTTAGGCAAAACGGGCCCTGAGGAAAAATTGTTCTAATTAGTGTGGCGGCAATGCCACAATTTTCGATGGCGCCAGCGGTCTGCAGCTGATGTCGCCGGCGCTGCAGCTGTCCGAAACGAGACAAAAATGTTCGTTTTCCACCGAATCAGCCTCGCTTCTCTGAGCGGCCGAGGCTTGTCTATCGGCGGGCGTCGCCCTTCTTAATAAGCGTGGCAATAGATGATCGCACAGAATGCGCGGCAAGAACGAAACGGGAGAGCGACATGGCGGAAGAGGGGCGTAATCAACCTGAGGGCCCCGATTTCGCGCAGGGCGTCGCTCCCGGAGAGGTCTCGGAAGGACGCCCGCTCCTCGGCCACGTGGCCGGGGAAGAGGCCGTCATGGCGCGACAGGGCGACGAATTTTTCGTGATCGGCGCCCACTGCACGCATTATCACGGGCCATTGGCCGAAGGGCTCGTGGTCGGCGGCTCGATTCGGTGTCCCTGGCATCACGCCTGTTTCAGTTTGCGCAGCGGGCGCGCGTTGCGCGCCCCGGCGTTTGATCCGCTGCCGCGGTGGCGGGTCGAGCAGGTCGACGGAAAGGTGTTTGCGCGCGAGCGGCTTCCAGCCGCAGCGCCGGCGAGTCGTAAGGGCGCCGTTCAGCCGCGCAACGTCGTCATCGTGGGCGGCGGCGCCGCCGGTTTCGCCGCGGCGCAGATGCTCAGGGCCGAGGGCTTCGACGGCGTTCTGGAGGTCATCAGCGCCGATTCGGCCGAGCCCTATGACCGGCCGAATCTCTCCAAGGACTATCTGGCCGGAACCGCGCAGCCGGAGTGGCTGCCGTTGCGCGATCCGGCCTGGTATCGAGACAATGGCGTTCAACTGCGGCTGGGACAGCGGGTCGAGTCGCTCGAACCGGCGGCCAAGCGCCTGACCCTCGCCGACGGGGCGGCGCTATCCTACGACGCGTTGCTTCTCTCCACGGGCGCGTTCCCCGTGAAGCTTCCCATTCCGGGCGCCGAACGAAGTCACGTCCATTATCTGCGCTCTCTCGCCGACGCCGACCGTCTCATCGCGGCCTGCGCGGGCGCGCGGCGCGTGGCGATCATCGGCGCGAGCTTCATCGGACTTGAAGTGGCGGCGTCGCTGCGCGCCAGAGACCTCGAGGTGCGCGTCATTGCGCCCGAGGCGATCCCAATGGCGCGAATTCTCGGGCCCGAAATCGGCGCGCATGTGAAACGGCTGCACGAAAGCCCCGGCGTCGTGTTCCACCTGGAGGACACGGCGACCGAAATCGGCGAACGCTCGCTTCAACTGAAAAGCGGCGCCGCTTTGGACGCCGATCTCGTCGTGATCGGCGTCGGCGTCAGGCCGGATCTTTCGCTGGCCCAGTCCGCGGGGCTCGCCGTGGACCGCGGCGTGCTCGTCGACGAATATCTGCAGACGAGCGCGCCCGACATTTACGCGGCCGGCGATATCGCGGCATGGCCCGACAAGATCACAGGCGAGCGGATTCGCGTCGAGCATTGGGTGGTCGCGGAACGTCAGGGTCAGACGGCCGCCCGCAATATTCTAGGCCGCAGGGAAAAATTCGACGCCGCGCCCTTCTTCTGGAGTCAGCATTACGACCAGGCGATTTCCTATATCGGGCATGCCGCGTCATGGGACCGGGTCGAGATCTCGGGCGATCCGGCGGCCGCCGATTGCGCCGTGTCCTACTTCAAGGGCGACAGGCTGCTGGCTGTCGCGACCATCGGCCGCGACCTCGACAATCTGCGCGCCGAAGCCGCGCTTGAAGCGCGCATCGGCGCCGAGCCGCCTGAGGCGATCGAATGAGCCCAGCCTATTCGAAGCGTCCCGAGGCGTGGCAGAGCATCGTGTAAACTTTGCCGGCGTCGCCCGTTAGCAGATCAAGCGCCTTTGAGCCGTCGCGATCGCCGCGGCTCGTTTCGACGAGCAGATCCTCGAAGTGCTTGATGTAGTGATCGGCGGTCGCGCGAAAATCCTGATCGGCGCGCCAGCGGCGCCGGATTTCCTCGAAGGTCTGATGGCCCTGCGCCGTGTAGAGACGGCGGCCGAACAGTCCGCCCTTCTCGCCGCGCTGATAACGGCGCCACAGCTCCGCCACGGCGGCGTTGTCGACCATCCGTGCGATGTCGAGCGTCAGGCTGTCGAGCGCGCCTGCATTGGCCAACGACCGCGCGGCGGGCGGCGGTTGCGGCGCGGCGTCATCAAAGGAGGCGCGCGCAAGCAAATCGCTCAGCCATCCGCCATGCGGCTCGCGCTTACCCTCTGAGGGGCCACTGGGGGCGAAGCGCGCCGCCGGCGTTTCCGTGCGCGTCGCCTGATCAGCGATGGTCTGGCGGAGCAGGGGGGCGCTTTGTTCGGCGATGTCATAGACTTGGCCCGAGCGCGCGACGATGTCGGTCAGCTCGTTCAGCGCCTTCACCTGATCCCCGACGACCCGCCGTAGCGCGGCCGCCTGTTCCGCCGTTTCACGCGGCAGCTCGGTCGCGCCGCGGCGCACCTCTTCGCGCGTCTCCTCAATCTCGCGATGGATTTCTCGCGCGAGTCCGCGAATCTCGTTTGTCGCGGCTTCGAATTTCGAGCGTGCATCTTGGAACAGATGCGTGATCTCCTCATTCGTCTGCCACAAGGCGCCGCGAAGCGCCTCGGACGTCTGCTCGCGTTCGCCTTCCGCAGAGGCGCGCACCGCCGCGAAGCGCGCCTCGATCAGATCGGCGGTCTGCCGCGAGGTTTCGCTCAGCGCGCCGCCGAGGTCGCGCGAACGCGCTTCGATCGAGCGGAACGAGCGATCCATCAACTCGCTCAATCGGGTCATGGCGCTTTCATATTCGGCGCGCTGGCCCTCAATGAGCGCTCCCAGTTCTTCGAGCGAGCGTCGACGGGCGGCCATTACAGCGTCGAGCGCTTCCTGGCTCTGCGCCAGTTTTTCCGCGCTCTGCGCAAGCGTGTGCTGCCTTTCGTCGAGCGCGTCGACGATGGAGGCGGCGTCGCGCATCGTGTCCCCGGCCACTGCGGTGACGTGGCCAATTTGGGTCGAGGCCTCGTTCAGCGCGCCGTGGAATTCGGCGAGACGCTTGCCGAGCTCTTGTTCGAGCGCAAACAGATTTCCGCCGGCCCCGTCGATGGCCGCATGAAGCGAGGCGTTGGTCTGGCCGAGCGAATCCAGCAGGGTGGGCAGCTCGGCGCGGATTTTTTCATTCGTCTCCACCAGAGTGGCGATCGAGGTCTGCGCGCTGGTCTCCAATGTCAGCGCCAGCGCCTCGCGGGAAGCATCGAGCGCATCCGCCAGTTCATCGCGCTTGACGTCGAGGCGCGAGACAAGGGCGGCGCTGCTGCTTTCGACGGCGCTCGTCACCATGTCGCCGATGGTCGTCAATTCTTGAGCGACCGCCCCGCCGCGCTCGTCGAGCACCGACTGCATTTGCGCGAGACGCGCATCGAGCGCGCCGCTGATCTCGGCGATGCGTTGCGCGAGCGACTGGCCGAGATCGCCGGCCTGCGCATGCAGCGTCGTATCAAATTCATGCCGCGCGCCGGCCAGAATGTCTTTGATGTCCTGCAGCCGGGCGCTGATCGTGTCCACGACCAGCCGACCTCTTTCGTCGATCTCCGACGAAACGGCGCCGAGCCGGCTGACGACATTCGTCTCGAAAAGCTCGATGCGGCTGTCGAGGGTCGACTCGAGCTCCTTGGCCTGGCCGCCGAGCGTCTCGTTGATCTCCTCGGTCCTTGACGCCAATGTCTGCGCGAGTTCGCTGGAGCGCGACAGCATCACCCAGTCGACGTCTTTGATCTTGGCGTCGAGGGCCTGCATGACCTGACGGCCGCCGTCCTCCATCACGCGCGCAACTTCGGCCGCATGTTTGGAGAGCGCCTCCTGCAGCATCTGGCCGCCGACGCCGAGGCCAGCGTCAACGCGTCCAACCAGCTCATCGATGCGGTCAGCCGCTTCCGTCGTGCGGGCGTTGGCGACGCTCTCGAAGGCTTCGATCTTGTTCGCCATCGTCGACGCAATGTCGATCGCGCGCGCGCCAAGCCTTTCCACGAGATGGCCGCCCTTGCTCTCGATCGTGTCGTCGATGGCGGCCAGTCTGGCGTCGATCTCGTCGGCGAAATGCCGGGAATTGTCTCCAATGCGGGCGTTATAGTGCTCGACCTGCGCCGAGAGCCGCTCGACCAGGGCGCCGCCCTGCATGCGGATGGTTTCATCGAGCGACTGCAGCCGGTCGTCGATCTGATGCGTGATCTCCTGGGCTTGCGCGTCGAGCCGGGCGGCCGCGTCCGCCGTCCGCGTCGCCAGGCCGTCCACAAGCTGCGTTCCCTGGCCGCCGATCACGTCTTCGACGACGGCGAAGCGTTGCGCGAGTTCCTCGCTAAGCCGGGCGGCGTGCGCGCCCACCCGGTCGGCGAGTTCGCCGCCCTCGCGCAGCAACGCATTTTCGAACTGCGTCAGCTGCTCGCCGAGCGTCTGCGCGATTCGCTGGCCATGGTCGGCCAGCGACGCCACCACTTCCTTGCTGTCAGCCAGCACGGCGTTCTCGAAGGAGCCGATCCGATCGTTCAACAATTCATGCAGCCGCTCGCCCTGGGTGGCGATCGCCAGCACGGCGTCGCTCGCCGTATTCGCGAAGCGCTCCTGCATCGTCGAGGCGTTCTCGGCAAGCGCCGACGAGGCGTCGGCGACGCTCTGGCGAAGCCTGTCGCGCAACGCCGCGCCATGCGCATCGAATTCCTGCAGCGCCAGCTCGCGCGTCGTCTCCATCGTCTTGGCGACGAGCATGCCGGCCGTCTCAAGCGCGTTGAGCCGCTCGCCGAGCAATTCATCGACGCGCGTCGCATGTTCGCCGACGACCGACGCCACGCTTTCGCTATGCCGCTTGACGGCGTTTTCGAAGGCGCCAAGCTTTTCAGCAAGGCCGAGTTCGGCGCTGTTCGCATGCGCCTGCAGGCGCTGTGCGATCTCGCCGCCCTGACGCACGAGCACGTCCTCAATCGCGCCGAGACTCTGCGTGACAGCCTCATTGACCTGTCCGCTGTTGCGGGCCACGCTGTCTTCAAACGCGGAGAGCTTTTCGCCAAGTTCGGCGGCGGCGCGTTCGGTGCGGGCCGCGACCCGGGCGGCCAATTCTTCGCCCTGACGCGAGACCACGTCCTCGAACGTCGAGAGGCCCTCCGAAAACGCCGCCGTGGCGCGTTCGCCATGTTCGCTGACGCGGTGGGCGATCTCCTCGCTGTGGCGCGTGACGGCGTCTCCGAAAGCGGCGAGCTGCGCCGAGAGGGTCGATGCGGCGCGTTCGCCGCGCTCGCCGACGCGCTCGGCGATCTCATCGGCGTGCCGGATGACGGCCTCTTCGAAGGCGGCGAGTTGTGTCGAGAGCGTCGATGTCGCGCGTTCGCCCTGTTCGCCTACGCGCTGCGCGATCTGTTCTCCATGTCGCGCGACCGCGTCTTCAAACGAGGCCAGCTGAGCGGCGAGCGTCGACGTTGCGCGCTCGCTCTGTTCAGTGACGCGAACGGCGATGTCGTCGCTGTGGCGCACGACCGATTCCTCGAATGCGGCGAGCTGCGACGAAAGCGTCGACGTCGCGCGTTCGCCATGTTCGCTGACGCGATCCGCGATGTCCTCGCTGTGCCGCGCGACCGTCTCCTCGAAGGCTGCGAGCTGGGATGCGATCGTCGACGTCGCGCGCCCGCCGTGCTCATTGACGCGCGCGGCGACCTCGTCGCTGTGCTGCGTGATCGCTTCCTCGAAGGCGGCGAGTTGCGCCGACAATGTCGCGGTCGTGCGCTCGCTCTGGTCATTGACCCGTTCGGCGATTTCGTCGCTGCGGCGATTGACTGATTCTTCGAACGCGGCAAGCTGTGTGGAGAGCGCCGACGCGGCGCGATCACTGTGCGCGCCGACGCTCTGCGCGATTTCCCCGCTGCGCAGCGCAACCGCCGTTTCGAAAGCAGCGAGCTGCGTCGCGACGACGGTCGCGGCCCGCTCGCTATGCTCGGCGACGCGCGATGCGACTTCTTCTCCGTGGCGCGCGAAGGCGTCTTCGAAAGCCGTGAGCCCATCCGAAATGACGGAGCTGACGCGGTCGCCGTGTTCGGCGACGCGCATGGCGGCTTCCGAGCTGTTGCGCACGACGGCGTCCTCGAAGGCGGCAAGTCGCTCGGCGAGATTGCTCTCGATCTGAAGCCCGCGTTCGGCGATCCTATCCGCAACTTCGCCGCCGCGGCCGAGCACGGTCTGTTCGAAGGCCTCGAAATTGCCGGCGAGCGTTTCATTGACCCGATCGCCATGCAAGCCGATGGCCGACACCGCTTCGCTGGCGACCGCGACGAAACGCGCCTGCAGGGCGTCGACCTGCTCGACAAGCGCCGCCGAACTCTGATTCATGCTGCGCGAGATTGCGTCGTGAAGCGCTTGGCCGCGCAACTCGAATTCATTCTGCGCCTTGTGATGCGTGTCTTCGAGCAGACCGACGATTCGGGTTTCCGCGGTTTCGAACGTCGTCTTTGCGTTTTCGACATGTTCGGAGACGCGCGCGGTGAGCCGTTCCTGAGTTTCTGCGAGCGACCGCTCGAAGGCTCCGCCCTGCGTTTCGATGGTTTCGCGAATGGCGCCGCCGGTCTCGGCGAGTTGCGCGATGATCCGTTCGCCCTGGTTGCCGACGGCGTCCGAGAAACTCGCGCCGATCGCCTCAAACCGCTCAAGCATATCGCCGCCGCGCGCGCCGAAATCGGCTGTGATCGCTTCGCCGGTCGCGTTGAGCTTGAGGCCGACTTCCTCGACTCCCTCGGCGAAACGGCGGCTGACGTTGTCGCTCGCGCTGGTCACTTTCTGCGCGACTTCATCGCCGGTCTGACTGAGAGTGAACAGCACCCTTTCGCCATGACTCGCCAGAGTCGACTCGAAGGCGTCTCCCGCCTCCTCAAGCGCGAGGCGGATTTCTTCGCCTTTGGAGCCGAGAGAGGAGGCGACGCGGGCGCCAGCCTGGCTCACTGCTTCCGCGAGATGGACGGACGTCGTGGCGAGCTCCTGGGAAAGCATTTCGCGCGCGCCAAAGAGCGCCGTCCTGGCGTTGTCGGCGTTGACGACGATGGCCTCGCGCTCGCGCGTCAGCTCGTCGATGAGCAGTCGAATACGGCGTTCGTTCTCGGTGTAGGAGCGTTCGAGGTTGGTGACCTCGGTGCGCACGATCACTTCGAGTTCGCCGGCGCGCGCCAGCGCGCGCTCGATGCCGTCGCCCATCGAGGCGGCTTCGCGCCGAATCGCCTGCGAGAGCGAGACGACCTGTTCGGTCGCGACCGTTTCCGGCTCGATCAGCCGGATGGCCACTTCAGTCATGGAGTTGGCGATCAGGCGCATCTCATGCGCCCGGCGGGCCATCAGGCCCGTGAGGAAGAGAAAGACGAGCGGCGCCATCAGCGCCGCGAGCGTCAGGACCGGCTTCGGCGCGAGCATCGAGCCGTCCGCGTCGAGAATTTCCCCCTGGTGGAAATATACGTACAAGGCCCAGCAGGCGGCCCACAACGCCATGCAGGCGAAGGTGAGCGCCATGATCGATCCGTTGGGCTTGATCTGCAGCGCCTGCCGCAATTCGCCGACCGTGCGGCGATCGTCGTTGGCGGGCGCGAAGGCGGGCGCGATCGCTCCCTGCTGCGGCTGAACACGGTTCAGTTGTTCGCCGTAAGCGCTCCCCGACCTGCGCTGGTCTCCAGCATGGGCGGCCGGGCCGGATCGGCTGTGCGCCTCATCCGCAGCCTCTGCGGCGTCTGGCATGGCGCCGATATCGAGCGCCTCCTCGATCGCCGTCAGAGCGGCGGACGCCGCGTCCTGGATCTTTCCCGATGTCGCCATTCGCCCTCTCCAGTCGGCGCAGACGCATGACGTCTGGCCGATTTCACGGCCCGCCGCCTGGCGACCGCCGGTGAATAAAGATTAACCAAACTTTACAGCCCATCCCGGGCAATTGAAACATGCGCTCGGGGCGTATCGGGAAACTTCGTTAACGCTCCCTTCAGGATCGAAGCGCCAGTCTCCATGCTGGGGCTCATTCGGCCAGCCTATCGGCCGGTCTGCAAAACGATCGGCTTTGCGGTAGATATCAAGGGGAATTAGGAATGGGGATGGCGAAACTGGCGGACTCGACCTTTTCGAACTGCGAAGCTCAGCCGCAGCCTTTTTCGGACGTCGACGTGGAGTCCCCCATCGACCTCGTCCATCTCTCCCGACAGACTTTCGGCGACCATGATCTCGAACGGGAGCTGCTGGCGCTCTTCGACGCGCAGGCGGGTCAATTTGCGGCGCGCTTGCGGACGCCGGCCGCATTCGGCGACTCCGATTGGCGGATCGCTCTCGCTCATACCATAAAGGGTTCGGCGCGGGCGGTGGGCGCCTTCGCGGTCGGCCATGCGGCGGAGGCCTATGAACAGGCGCTGCGCAGCGGCGATCCTCGCGCCGCCGAGAAATCGGAGATTCTAGGATCAGCGATAGGACGCGCGCGCGACGCCATCGCCCTGTTGCTGGGCGGCCAGGCTCAGAACGGTCCGACGGGGAAATATTTCAAGTAAAGCTCGGCGAAGACGCCGCGCTGCGCCAGCCGGGAGAGCGCATAGTCGAGCGCCCGGCGCAGCGGCACATTGCCTTTTTTCACGGCGATGCCGACGCCCTCGCCGAAATATTTCGGATCGGTGAAAGGCCCGTCCCGAAAGACGCAGCAGCCCGCCGCCTCAGCGCCGTTCAGCCAGTAAGAAAGCGAGATCGCGTCGCCGAAAAGCGCTTGGACGCGGCCGTTTTTCAATGCGTTGCGCGCCAGGGCGGGCGTCTCGAACGTCACCAGCGTCGAGCGCGGATAGAAGGCTTTGAGAAAAGCCTCATGCCGCGAGCCCGCGACCACTGCGACAGGGCGGTCGACGAGGGCGGCGGGCGACGCCGATTTCAAAGTCGTGTCGGCCTGCATGACGAAACGACCGGGCGTCAGCATGTAAGGTCCAGAGAAATCCGCCTGTTTTCGAGTCTCGTCGTTGATCGCGAGGGAAGCGATGATGGCGTCGCCGCTATTGTCGTTCAGCGAGGGAATGAGCAGATCCCACCGCCGGCGCTGGATGGTGCAGGGGATGTCGAGTTCGACGCAGATCGCTCTGGCGAGATCGACGTTGAAGCCCGCGACCTGCCCATCCGAAAGCAGGAAATTGAACGGCGGGTAGTCGTCCTCGGTCACGAAGCGGATCTGGCGCAATCCCGAAATGTCGGGCTTTTCAGGGGTGCGGTTGGGGTCCCAGAACGAGGGCGCGTTGGCGGCCGGCGCTTGCGGCGCGGGCGGAACGCCATCAGTCGCCGCGGCCGCGACGCCGGACGTCACGAGCAGGGCGGCCAGCGCGGAGCGAATCGTGGCGACGAGAGCGGATCGGCGCGGCTTCATGAAACGACGCATAAAATTATTGCGTGGCCCTTGCTGGAGGTCGATAGTCGCTCGCAGGCTGCTTGCGCTTGCCGGATTTATTGCATGAATTTCGTTCCGATCGATAGTGTTGCTTCCGCCGCTTCGCAGATCAAGGACGATCTTCCTCAGCCTTTAAGACGCCGGGCGCTTACTGACTCAGCGACCATTCGGGGGCCTCCGCCGTCTGGCGAGACCGCGCCACGATCCGTTCCCGTCGAAATCGCCTTCCTTTCGGCGCATGGCGTGCCGGAACAGGTGCTGCACTTCGCCGCAGCGACGGCGCGCAGACAGGGCGTCTGCGCCGACGAGGCGCTGCTCGCCGAAGGGCTCGTCTCCGAGGACGTCTACTACCGAGCGCTGGCGAAGCATCTCGACGTCGACTTCATCGACAGTCCTGTCGACGTCAGCGCCTCTGGCCTTGCAACAGCCGGATGCGGCTATGCGCGGGTGCGCGACGCGTCGAGCGGCGTGCTGTGGTTGTTCGCGCCGAGCGGCAGCGGCGTGTTTCGCTTGATGAGCGCGCGCCGCGCCGCAAGAGGCCGGTCGCTCTTCGCTATCACCACGCGGACGCGGTTTTTGGAGGCGGTGCGCCGCGCAGATCCCGCGAACGCCGCCCGCGACGCGGCGTTTCTGGTCGAGCGCGTCGACAGGGACTTGTGTGCGCGCGGCGGCCTTCGTCGGGGACAGGTCGGCTGGCTGCTCCTCGCTCTGGTCGGACTGTCGGCGAGCCTTTTCGCTCCGGTCTTCTTTCTGCGCATCGCGTCCGCCTTGCTCCTGGCAGGCGCTTTCCTTTGCGGCGTTTTTCTGCGGCTTTTCGCCAGCGCGGCGAGCTTTCAGGAAGCCGTGGACGCCGAACCGCTCGAGAGCGATGCGCGACTGCCGATCTACACGATCGTCATCGCGCTCTACCAGGAGGCTGCGGTCGCCAATCAACTCTCCCGCGCGATCGACCGTCTCGATTATCCGCGAGCGAAGCTCGACGTGAAATTCGTGATCGAAGCCGACGACGACTCCACCGCCGCCGCGCTGTGGGCGCACGCGCCGCATGCGCCGCATGAGATCGTGGTCGCCCCCGAGGGCGCGCCGCGCACCAAGCCGCGCGCGCTCAATGTCGCCATGCCGCTGGCCCGCGGATCTCTCGTCGCCGTGTTCGACGCGGAAGATCTGCCCGAGCCGCGCCAGTTGCGCCGCGCGGCGACGCTGTTCGCCGCTCTGCCGCCGAACGTCGCCTGTCTGCAGGCGAGCCTCGCCATCGACAACGGCGGTCTCAATTGGATGACCGCGATGTTCGCGCTGGAATACGCAGCGCTCTTCGACGTCTTCAATAAAGGCCTGGCCGCGATGGGACTGCCGCTCTTTCTTGGCGGCACGTCCAATCATTTCCGCATCGAGCCTTTGCGGGACATCGGCTTTTGGGACGCCTTCAACGTCACCGAGGACGCGGATCTCGGCCTGCGTCTGGCGCGCGCGGGCTTTGAGGTGAGGACATTCGCCTCGCAAACCTTCGAAGAGGCGCCCGCGGTTTTCGCCGCCCTGGTGAAACAGCGCACGCGCTGGTTCAAGGGCTGGCTGCAGACGTTCATCGTGCACTGCCGCAGGCCTGTGCGGCTTTTCGTCGAGCTCGGCGCCCGGCGCACGTTCGCAGTGCTCGCCATGTTCGCCAGCGGATTGTTCGGTCCTCTGCTGGGCCCGCTGCTGGCGGCGCGCGTGACATATGACGCGATTTTCGGGGCGCTGCTGTCGCCGGTTGGTCCGCTGGACATCGCTTTGAGCACGCTGTGGTGCTTTCTGGCGGTCGCCGGAGCGATCTCCCTGATTTTGCCGCTCGCCATCGGCATGCGCCGGCGGAGCCTGACGCGGCTCCGTCGCGCGCTGATCTATCTGCCGCTATGGCTGATGATGCTGAGCATCGCCGCCTGGCGTGCGCTCTACGAACTCTGGCGGCGTCCCTTCCATTGGGAGAAGACGGAGCACGGCCTCACCACGCGCAGCGTCGTCGACATGGAAACGACCGTCGATCCGTTCTCCTCACGAGAAGAGCCACTGTTTGATCAGGAAACCGGCGCTTAGCGCCTTGCCATAGTGCTCATGCAGCGCGACATGGCTCATGCCGGCGCGCGGCAGATCCGATTTCTTCAATCGCTTGAAGAATGGGATGAGCACATCCTCGAAGTTCGCCACCGAATATTTCCCGCCATGGCGGTCAGCTACGCGCTCGGCGACATTGGTGAACAGCAGCGTCAGCGCCTTGAACAGCGCCGGATGCGCGATCTGCTCGTCGGCGTTGTGCAAACCGAGGCCATGCCGGCAGGCGCGGAAGTAGCCGTTGAGCACCGCATAGACTTCCTCGGCGCGCGCATCGACGAACGCGCCCTTGATCGAGCGCAGCGCCGCGTTGAAGGTGACGCGCGAAATCGTTCCTTTGCGCCGCTCCGCCGGGCTCAGCAGGCCCTTTAAAGCGCTGTCGTCGCGCGTGTGGAAAAGATCGAAGACGTCGTGCAGCAGGGCGTCGGCCTGCGTCTCGACTTCCGAAAGTCGGCGGATGTCGAGCAGCAGTTCGTTGGGCACCGGCCGCTGCTTGGTGTTGATGTCCATGAACAGCCGGCATTCTTCCGAGCGCTTCAGCTTGTTGTAGATCACCACCGGCACGTCGACGGCGTGTTTCGCCAGCTTGAAGCCGAACACGCGGTGCTGCCCGTCGATGATCAGGAACGCGCGCGGGTCCTTGCGAAAGGCGAGGACGCCGGTGGCGCGATCATAATGCATATGCGCGCGCGACTGCGCCGACAGCACGACGGCGCCGGGAACCGTTCCGAATCCGGCGTCGATATAGCGCGCGATGGATTTGGCGCGCTTTTCGTCGAGCAGGCGCTGGAAACCCTCCTCCGGGTTCTCGACGCGCGGCTCGACCGTGCAGGTTTCGGCGAGCAGGCTGCTTGGCAGCACCAGAGCGTAGAAGCGGTGCTTTCCCTGGCAGACGAGTTGCGCCGGCGCGCTGAACGCGTTTTTGTCGGCGGTGGCGGAGGAGCTGCGATATTCGGCTGCTTCATCCGCCAATGGGGCGGATTCGACGATGTCGCTGAGCGTGTCCCGATCCATTTCCTGATCCCTCGGAAGCGCGAACTTTGACAGCGTTCGCGACAGCTGACTCGACGAATCGACCGGCACTCGGGCGAAACGCTAAGCGGGAAAAGAGTCAGGAGCAAGACGAAGAAGGGGGGGCGGAGCGATTGATTCCCTTAGACGCGGGAAGGAACCCTGGCGGCGCTGGCGAGCAGTCTTGCCGGCGACGCATCAGCGCAAAAAACCTTTCGGCTGTTTCGCCCGGATTTTCCGCTACCCTCGGTTCGCCATCGTCAGCGCGCCACGGCGAAGAGCCGCCGAATGGTGACCTGCAGCAGATCCGTCCATGCCTGGGCAAGGGGGAACGACTCGCGATCATCCTCCCATGGCCGTACCGGTTGGAGCTGGCGAACCAGACGCTCGGGCGCGCTGGCCCAAATCGCCGACTGCTCGTCGGCCGGTCGGGAGGGCGACGTATGTGCAATCGAAGGGGGCATCGGCGGAGCGCCCTTGAAGATAAAGCGCCGACGGGCCTCATGGTAAGCGGGATCAGGACCAAAGAAATTGACCCGCATCCACTGGAGCTCCTCGTCGCGATAACTCGCCAGTGGTTTGGCCAATTCGTCCTCCAGCCGCCGCTGGAGTTTCTTCACCAACAGCGCGCCGTAATCCGGTCCCTGCGCTAGCGCCATGGCGCGCCGCCTCAGCTCTTTCTCAAACATTTCTATGTCTTCGCCGAAGACCTCATCGAGAAAGCCGATCTCGCAAGCCTTCTGCGCGCCGAGCGGTTGGCAACCCTGCGTAAGCTCCAGCGCTTTTTCTTGCCCGACGCGCTTTGGGAGCAGATAAGTCCAATATTCTGAACCGTAGAGTTCGCCCATGCCGCGGTAGTGAGGATTAAGAACGACGCTGGGACGAGCAAAAACCTGATCGGCCGCCAACGCCAGAATCGCGCCGCCTGCGCCGGCGTTGCCACGCATTCCCGCGATCACGACATGCGACATGGTGTTGATGACTTCATGCACCAGATCGTCCATGGCGTTGATGTTCCGCCATGACTCTTCAGCCGGATCGGCGCTCGCTTCGATCACGTTCAAATGGATGCCGTTCGACCAGAAGTCGCGTCCGCCGAGCAGCACGATGACTCTGGTGGGGCGCGAGCGGGCGTAAAGGAAAGCGTCGCGCAGACGCTTGCATTGCGCCGTGCTCATCGCGCCGTTGTAAAAATCAAACGAGAGATAGCCGACTTTGTCCTCTTCCCGATAGACGATTTCCCGGAAAGTCCAATGGTCGTCGGGCGCATCGATAGCCAGCGGCGTGTCCGGCGTGTCGCGAAGGAGCGGACCCAACACCTGAGTTGCAGGCAACTTGATGCCGGACGCGGCGCAGAATTCTTCAGCGCATCGTTCGCAGCCAACGCCGATCTGAGCCAGGCGGCAGATTTCCTTGTGCGCCTGATCGCTCTTCGCCTTCAGATGGGAAATCCAGACAGCGCCATCGACGGCGCCGATGCAGATCGCGCCATCACGGCGCGAAATGATCTGACCAGGCGCTCCCCTAAGGCGATCCTCTGCGTGAGCGCCGAACAGAAAGCAGTCTATGTCCAGCAGTTTGCTCAGAACGCCCGGGGCGCTGTCGGCGGCGCGCAATTTCCTGATGATCGTCGCCGACGAGTCCTTTTCCCAATCAATAGAACGGTCCGCCTGCTTCATCGGCGGGCGCAGGCGGCCGCGCGCGTAGCACATGGCCGCGCAGAGAGGCTCCGGACGCCAGCCCCCGGATTGAACCTCACCCGTCTCGATCCGCGCGATCGCTTCCAGCACGCCGCGGAGAGCGGCTTCAGTGACCGGGCCGCGATAGAGACTGCTCTTACTCGGCGGATCGGATTCGAGCGCGAATTCGTAAGACGCCCAAATCGGGCCCGCGTCGAAATCCTCGGCGGCCTCCAGAATGGTGACGCCCCACGCCTTTTCGTCGTTGGCGATGGCCCAATCGAGCGACGATGGTCCTCGGTCGCCTTTGATGCCCGGATGCACGATCAGACATCTCGTGCGGGTATAAACCTCAGTTGGAATCGCGATCTTCAACATCGGCGCGACAATCAGATCCGGAGCATGCCGCTCGGCGGCTTCGATCATCTGCGCGCCACTCGCGACAACCTTCACCCGAATTTCGTGCCCGCGTTCGGCGAGTTCGACAAGGAGCCGCTGGCTGAGACTATTATGCGCGGAAGTCAAAAAGAGAATGCGCACGGGATCCTCCCATGTTCTGGACGGTTCGGGTTAAAAGAAACCGTTGCGCCGAAATCAGCCTGCGCGACTGAGTCAGGCGTCTAGCGTCGATCGGAAGCGCGCGCGATAGTCAGCTGGACTGGCGTCGAAAAGGCGCTGAAAGGTGCGTCGCATCCGTTCGGCGTTTCCGAAACCACATTCCATGGCAATAACCTCGATCGATGATTTCGTGTGCTCAAGCTTGGCGCGCGCTGCGTCCGCGCGCGCGCGTTCGGCGAATTCCGCCGGCGTCTGACCAGTCTCGCTGCGGAACAGGCGCGAGAAGCTGCGCTCACTCATCGCCATGCGATCAGCGAGCGCGGGAACGCTCAGGTTTGCCTCGGGATGAGCCAACATCCATGTCTGAAGTTCGCTGACATCCGCTCGTAAAGGCTTCTCCCATACGCTCGTATGGCCCCTGAACTGCGATTGACTGCCCGGTCGCCTCGGAAATACGAGCAGCGCGCGCGCGACGCCCAGCATCGCTTCCCTACCCAGATCCTCCTCCACCAGAGCTAGGGCGAGGTCGATGCCGGCTGTAATCCCCCCTGAAGTGTAGACGTTTCCGTCGCGGACGAAGATGCGGCTCGAGTCGACTTCGATTGACGGATACGACTTCGCGAGTTGGTCCGCATAAACCCAGTGCGTTGTTGCGCGTCTACGATCTAGGAGGCCCGCTTCTGCGAGAACCGCTGCGCCAGTGCAAATCGAAACGATCCGGCGTGTCCTGGGAGCAATTGACCGCACCCAATCGATCAGCATGGAGTCTTTGACGGCCGCTTCGCAGCCACTCCCGCCAACCACGACCAAAGTGTCCAATCCCTCAACCATCTCGCTGTAGCTGTGGGAGGCGAAGATCTGCAATCCGGACATCGTCGGGACAAGTCCGGCCGCTTGAGCGATCACGACGGAGTGGTAGGTCGGCGGCTTTCTTAGCACGCTCAACATAAGGTTCGCCCAATGGAACGTTTCGAACGGTCCGCTAAGATCAAGGCTCTGGCAGTCCGGGTAGACGAGAAACCCGATTTTCCGGAAGTGACCGTCGTCAAAGGTGCGTGAAAAGTCCTTGTCCATGGCGCGATCTTCACGCCCGCCTCAGGTTGCGGCAAGGACAAATATCCCACCTTTTCGGCCAGGCGCGGGCTCTGAACGGCGGGTTCGGGCGAGAAGCGGGGAGTGTAGCTGCGGGCGTAGACCCGCGCCAGGCCGCTGACTCATCTCCTGGCTGGCTTCGAGATCCTGAGCGACTAACGTCCGTCGTCGGAACTGTTGGTCCTCGACCGGTATTCTGGCCGCGCGAACTCTGTCGCCGGCCGTGCTGTCGTCAGCTTCGGAGACCGGGAGCCTCATGGCCCGTGCGGGCCACATATTCCGTGTAGCCGCCGCCATAGAGGTGAACGCCGTCGGGCGTAAGCTCCAGCACCCGATTGGATAGCGCCGCCAGGAAGCGCCGGTCGTGCGAGACAAACAGCATGGCGCCCTCATAGTGCGACAGCGCTGTGATGAGCATCTCCTTGGTCGCCAGGTCCAGATGGTTCGTGGGTTCGTCAAGCACGAGAAAGTTCGGCGGGTCGTAAAGCAGTTGGGCCATGACGAGACGCGCTTTCTCGCCGCCCGACAATACGCGGCATTTCTTCTCGACGTCGTCGCCGGAGAAGCCGAAGCAGCCGGCCAACGTGCGCAGCGAACCCTGTCCGGCCTGGGGGAAGGAGTTCTCCAGCGACTGGAACACGGTGCGTTCGCCGTCCAGCAACTCCATGGCGTGTTGCGCAAAGTACCCCATCTTTACGCTGCCGCCCTGCGCGACCGCGCCTTCGTCCGGCAGCGAGGAGCCCGCCACCAATTTCAGCAGCGTGGACTTGCCCGCGCCGTTGACGCCCATGACGCACCACCGCTCATTGCGGCGAACTTGAAAATTCAGTCCCTCGTAGATTCTGCGGGCGCCGTAGCTCTTGTGCACGTTCTTCAAGGTTATGACGTCCTCGCCGGAGCGCGGCGCCGGCGGGAATTCGAACAAAATCGTCTGACGGCGCTTGGGCGGCTCCACTTTGTCGATCTTCTCGAGCTTCTTCACGCGGCTCTGCACTTGCGCGGCATGCGACGCGCGCGCCTTGAACCGCTCGATGAACTTGATTTCCTTGGCGAGCATTGCCTGCTGACGCTCAAACTGCGCCTGCGCCTGCTTCTCGCTCTGCGCACGCTGTTGCTCGTAGAACACGTAATCGCCCGAATAGCTCGTCAGCGCGCCTCCGTCGATTTCCACGATCTTGGTGACGATGCGGTTCATGAATTCGCGATCGTGCGACGTCATCAGCAGCACGCCCTCATAGGCTTTGAGGAATTCCTCCAGCCAGATCAGGCTTTCCAAGTCGAGATGGTTGCTCGGCTCGTCGAGAAGCATGGCGTCGGGACGCATGATGAGGATTCGGGCAAGCGCCACGCGCATCTTCCATCCGCCGGACAGCGCGCCGACATCGCCGTCCATCATCTCCTGAGTGAAACTCAGGCCCGCGAGGATTTCGCGCGCGCGGCCTTCCAGGGCGTAGCCGTCCAGTTCCTCGAAGCGGGCCTGCACCTCGCCGTAACGCTCGATGATTTCTTCGATGTCGCCCGCCCGGTCGGGATCAACCATGGCGTCCTCCAGCTGCTTCAACTCGGAGGCCACCGCGCTTACCGGACCCGCGCCGTCCATCACCTCGGAGACGGCGCTGCGGCCAGACATCTCGCCGACGTCCTGGTTGAAGTAGCCGATGGTGACGCCCCGGTCGACGGCCACCTGTCCCTCGTCGGGGCTCTCCTGTCCCGCGATCATCCGGAAGAGCGTCGTCTTCCCGGCCCCATTGGGACCGACGAGGCCAACTCTCTCGCCCTTAAGGAGCGTCGCGGAGGCCTCGATGAAGAGGATCTGGTGACCGTTCTGTTTGCCGATGTTTTCGAGACGAATCATGTGTGCAGGGGACCCGGGAAGGAAAGTTTGGGTAGCCATTAGGCCATGTGGCGCGCCGGCGGAAGAGCAGTCCAAGCCGCGAGCCGTCCCAAGCTTCGGCGGAAAACGTCCGCTCTGCGTGACAGGCTGAGATTCACATTTTTGACCCACGACGCGATCTCGCGGCGCCCCTCTCAATCGCTCGTGCGCGAGGACCAGGTCGCGTGGGAGACGCCGGCGAGGGCGGCGAGCGATTCGACCACGGCGTCGAGCTGTGCGCCGGTGGCGCTCGTCGTTGCGAGAGTGGCGACGATTTCGACGTCGTCTTCGCGTTCGTTCTCGACGATGTCCCGGATCGGATAGGACGCGGCTTCGAGCAATTCGATCAGCTGATCGCGTATTGCGTCTCGTCTAGTTTCACTCGCGGCGACGCGGACCTCAAAAACCGCCTCCGTCGCGGTCTCGTCGATCGGCGCGCGCTCGATCAGACGGACGAGCGGCCGCAGCAGCGTATTGCCGGCGAGCACGAAGCCGGCGAGCACGAAAGCCTCCGCGGGCCGATCGGCGCCCGCGAAGGCGCCCATCACCGCCGAACACCAAACCGTCGCCGCGGTGCTCAGCCCGCGGACGTTCATCCCTTCCTTGATGATGACGCCGGCGCCGAGAAAGCCTACGCCTGAAGCCACATAGGCAAGCACCCGCGTCGCCCCGTCATTGCCTGTGAGCCGCATGCCGAGGTCGACGAAGGCCGACGCGCCGAGGGCGACCAGCGCGTTGATGCGCAGTCCGGACGTGCGCTGCCGATACTGGCGCTCGGCGCCGATCGCCGTCCCCAGAACCAGCGCCACGAGCAGCGACAAAAATGTATTGAGAATTTCCGCGCCGTCGAAATTTGCAAAGGCGTTCATAGAGCTTCATCCATCTGGGCGTCGCGCGACCGCTTATAGGAGCGCGGGCGCGAGTTGTCGCGGGCGGCGCCGGCGCGGTTTTGCTTTGACCTTGCCGCTGCGCTCCTGTATGAAGGCTGCGCTGCGCCGCAGCATGAGGCGCTCCAGCCGCGTATGGTCGACGTATCCGTCGACGAGCTGTCGAGCGCCCCCTTTCCCACGCCGAGGCCCGTTACGCGGGGCCGACTCTTTTTTGGCCAGGACTGCGCGACTTTCTGCGCGCGGTCGTCGTGGCTCGAATCGACAACTGAAAGCAACGACTGAAGTGACCACATTCTCAGATCTCGGCCTGAACGAGATCCTGCTGCGCGCGCTTGCGCGTGAAGGCTACACGACGCCGACGCCGGTCCAGGCGCAGGCGATTCCCGCTCTCCTGCAGGGACGCGACCTCCTCGGCGTGGCCCAAACCGGCACCGGCAAGACGGCGGCCTTCGCTCTGCCGATCCTGCACCGGCTGCTTGCCGACCGGCGTCGCCCGGCGCCCAACACCGCACGCGCGCTCGTTCTCGCGCCGACGCGCGAACTCGCGACGCAGATCGCCGACAGTTTCCGGGCCTATGGCCAGTTCTTCCGTCCGAGCGTCGGCGTCATCGTCGGCGGCGTGTCGCATCGTCCGCAAATCGACATGCTGGCGCGCGGCCTCGACGTGCTCGTCGCGACGCCGGGACGGCTTCTCGACCATATCGCCAGTGGCAGGCTGAAGCTTGCGGCGACCGAGGCGCTGGTGCTCGATGAAGCCGACCATATGCTCGATCTCGGATTCATCATTCCGATCCGCCAGATCGTCGCGAAACTGCCGAAGCAGCGGCATACGCTGCTGTTCTCGGCGACGATGCCGCGGGAAATCGCCGCGCTCGCCGACGACATGCTGCGCGATCCCGTCAAAGTGTCGGTGACGCCGGCGGCCACCACCGCCGAGCGCGTGGCGCAACATGTGTATCTTGTCGCCAGCAACGCCAAGCGGGACTTGCTGTTGGAGCTGCTGGGCGACCGGGAGATCTCGCGCGCCATCGTATTCACGCGCACCAAGCGCGGCGCCGATCGCGTTGCGCAGCATCTGGAGAGCGCCGGCGTCGGGGCCGACGCTATTCACGGCAACAAAAGCCAGAGCCAGCGCCTGCGCGCGCTCGACGCATTCCGCAAGGGCCGCACGCGCGTGCTTGTCGCGACGGATATCGCCGCGCGCGGCATCGACGTCGACGGCGTGACGCATGTCGTCAACTACGAACTGCCGGAGGTCGCGGAAGCCTATGTTCATCGCATCGGCCGCACCGCGCGCGCCGGCGCGACCGGCAGGGCGATTTCGCTCTGTGACAATGGCGAGCGGCCGCTGCTGCGCGCCATCGAGAAGCTGACGCGTCAGACGCTCGCCTTCACCGACCGGCGAAGCGCAGACGCCCGCCATGACGATAACGAGCCGGCGCGCCGGGCGCCGAGGGGGCCTCAGTCGCCCGCGCCGCATCGAAACGGCGCGCAGCATCCGCGGCGCGACGGGCAGCGTCCCGCCGGAAAGCGTCCAGGGGCGCCTCTCGACGGGCGCAAGCGGCGCGCCAATGGCGGCGGGCGCCAGGCGCAGGCGAGCCGTCCGCAGGGATAAGGCTTGACGCTATAGTCATGGCCGCTTCGAATCGAGGACGGCCATGATCTACGATCTTCTCATCGTCGGCGGCGGGATCAACGGCTGCGCCATCGCGCGCGACGCCGCCGGACGGGGCCTCGCCGTCAGGCTCGTCGAGCAGGGCGATCTCGCGCAAGGCACGTCATCCGCTTCGACGAAGCTCATCCACGGCGGTCTGCGCTATCTCGAACTCTATGAGTTTCGGCTCGTGCATGAAGCGCTCGCCGAGCGGGAGTTGCTGCTCGCCGCCGCGCCGCACATCATCTGGCCCTTAAAATTCGTTCTGCCCTACGAGAAGGGACTGCGTCCCGTATGGATGCTGCGACTGGGCCTCTTCCTTTACGATCACCTCGCGCGCCGCAAGCGGCTCGAAGCCTCGCATATGGTGAAGCTCGCCGGCGATCCGCTCGGCGCGCCGCTGCGCGACGTTTACCGCGTCGGCTTCACTTACGCCGATTGCTGGGTGGACGATGCGCGGCTCGTCGTCTTGAACGCGCGCGACGCCGCGGAGCGCGGCGCGACGATCAGCGTCGGCGCTAAGCTGGTTCACGCCGAACGGCGTGGCGACTGCTGGCGCGCGACGCTCGAGAGCGGCGAGACGATTGAGTCACGCGCGTTGATCAACGCCGCCGGCCCCTGGGTGTCGAAGGTGATCGAAGACGCGCTGCGCATTCGTTCGCGCAAACATGTGCGGCTCGTGAAGGGCTCGCATCTCGTTCTGCGCAAGCTTTTCGAAGGTCCGCAGGCCTATATTCTGCAAAACCCTGACGGCCGCATTGTTTTCGCGATTCCCTATGAGCGCGATTTCACGCTCGTCGGCACGACCGACGTCTCCTTTGATGGTCAGCCCGGCGCCGTCGCGATCAGCGAGGCGGAGACGGACTATCTGCTCAATTCGCTCAACCATTTTCTGCGCAAAGCGGCGACGCGCGACGATATCGCGTCGAGCTACGCCGGGCTGCGGCCGCTCTATGACGACGGCTCGCTCGAAGCGTCGGTCGTGACGCGCGACTACGCCTTCGATCTCGACGCGCCCGACGATGCGGCGCCCTCGCTGTCAATCTTCGGCGGCAAGATCACCACGGCGCGCCGGCTCGCCGAACATGCGCTCAATGAACTCGCGCGCTTTCTTCCCGGCCCGGGCGAAGCATGGACGGCGGGCGCAGTGTTTCCGGGCGGCGACATGCCGCAGGGCTTTGACGCTTTTGTCGACGGACTCAAACGCGACAAACCCTTTCTTGGCGACGGATTGGCGCTGCGCCTTGCGCGCGCCTATGGAACGCGCGTTTTTCAGATCCTGAAGAATGCGCGCGCGTCTGGCGATCTTGGCCGCGACTTTGGCTGCGGCCTCACCGAGGCGGAGATCGCCTATCTGCGCGAAAAGGAATGGGCGCGCACCGCGGACGATATTCTCTGGCGCCGCTCGAAGCTCGGTCTGCATATGAGCGACGCGCAGCAGCAGGCGCTGCGGGAGTTTGTGGGCGCCTAACGACTTTTCCGCGTCATGGCCGGCCTTGCGCCGGCCATCCACGCCAAGACGTCGCGAAACTCAATGCCGGATCGGCCGCCCGTAATGCAACTGCTCATGCGTGGATGGCCGCGACAAGCGCGGCCATGACGCCGTGGGGTGGTCGAGGCGCGCCGGCCAGCGGAGCGCGCAATCGATTATTCTTGAAGCGCTGCATGCGCCTCGTTCACCGAAGCGCCGCCGTCGATCACCGTCTTCGCCAATCCGGGCGCGGCGACGGCGACATTCTCCGCGAAGAAGCGAGCGAGTTCGGCGTAGCGCGCGGCGCTTGGATGATTCTCCTTCGCCGCCGCCTTCGCGCCCTTGGCGAGCAGCGTCGCGCCGCGCGCCAGCGCGAAGAGCCGCAGATAGGGCGTCGCGCCGGCCAAGGCACCAGCGAGTTCCGCTTTCGTGAGAAACGCGCTCGCCTGCGCCAGCGCGTCGACAGCGGCGTGTAGCGCCTCCTGCGAGAAATCCGCACTCCGCGCGATGACTCGCATATCCTCGATCTCGCGCGCGAGCGCCGCGCCGTCGCTCTCGCGAATCTTGCGCGTAACGAGATCGATCGCCTGGATGCCGTTCGTGCCCTCGTAGATCGCGCAGATGCGGGCGTCGCGCATCAGCTGCGCGACGCCGGTCTCTTCGATATAGCCCATGCCGCCAAAGACCTGAATGGCGAGCGACGTCGTCTCATTGGCGACATCGGTCGAAAAGGATTTGGCGACGGGCGTGAGTAGACTCGCGCGCTCATGCGCCTCTGCGGCGCGCGCGGAAGCGCTGCCGCGATGCGAACGATCGATCGCCGCGGCCGTCTCATAGCAGATCGCCCGCGCGGCGGCCGTTGAACTCGCCATGGTCAGCAGCATGCGCGCGACGTCCGGATGTTCGATGATCGTGCTCGTCTCCCTGGCGCCCGGCGCGCGTCCCTGTTTTCGCTCGCGGGCGTATTGAAGCGCCATCTGCGTCGCGCGTTCGGCGAGCGCGACGCCCTGCAGGCCAACCGACAGGCGGGCGTTGTTCATCATGGTGAACATGCAGGCGAGGCCCTTGTTCTCCTCGCCAATGAGGTAGGCGACGGCGCCGTCTTCATCGCCATAGATCATGGTGCAGGTCGGAGAGCCGTGGATCCCCAGCTTATGCTCGACGCCGCCGCAGCGAAGGTCATTGTGGCGCGTAAAGGCGCCGGAGTCGTCGGGCAGGAATTTCGGCGCCAGGAAGAGCGAGATGCCGCGCGTTCCCTGAGGCGCGTCGGGAAGACGCGCGAGCACGAGATGCACGATGTTGGGCGCAAGATCGTGCTCGCCATAGGTGATGAAGATTTTCTGGCCGAAGAGTCGGTAGGCGCCGTCTGGCGCGCGTTCGGCGCGCGTGCGCATCAGCCCGAGATCCGATCCTGCGCCGGGCTCGGTCAGATTCATCGTCGCCGTCCACTCGCCGCTGACGATCTTGCGCAGATAGGTCTCTTTCAGCGCGTCGCTCGCATGCGCCTCCATCGCCTCGATGGCGCCATGGCCGAGCAGCGGACAGACGGCGAAAGCCATATTGGCGGCGTTCCAGATCTCCGTGCAGCCGGCGTTGAGCAGGGCGGGGAGGTCCAGTCCGCCATATTCCTGCGCGGCGGCGATGGCGTTCCACCCGCCTTCCTTCCATTGCGCATAGGCTTCGCGCCAGCCGGGCGGGGTCGCCACGGCGCCATTGGCGTATGTCGCGCCCACGCGGTCGCCGATTTTATCGAGCGGCAGGAGAATCTCTTCCGCGAATCTGGCCGCCTCTGCCAGGGTCTGATCAGCGACGCCGTCGGCGAGATCGCCATAAACGCCGCCCGCCTCGATCGCGCCTTCGCCGGCCGCGAGGCGAAGCGCGAAAAGTATGTCGTCGAGCGGCGCGCGATAGGTCATTCGAATTTCCCTGATATGATTCGTCACATGGAATCTAGCGCGGCGCGGGCGCCGCGCGGCCATGCTCGCCAATACGCATATGGCTTGTCGCGACGCGATTGGCCCGGTAAATTTGACGATCTTCCGTTCGGCACATCAGAGGGGGCTAATGCCGCTTTTCGCCTATCGCTGCAACGACTGCGCGCATGAGTTCGAGACTCTGTCGCGTTTCGATGAAACGCCCGCATGCCCGTCCTGCGGCGGGGCCCATGTCGAGCGCCAATTGTCGCTCATCGCGCGTCCCGCCCCGGGCGGAGAGTCGGGCGAGACGTGTGGCGCGATGGCGGGCGGCGCGCCCTGTCCGAGTTGCCCGGCGCTAGCAGGCCAGATGTGACCTCGGCGGCGACGCTTCTTGAGGCGCGCCGCATCGTCGTTCCAGCTAATGGAATCGAGTTTGAGATCCTTGAAGCCGGGCCAGGCGATCGCCTCGCGCTGCTTCTGCACGGCTTTCCCCAGCACGCCGTCATGTGGCGACATCTCGTCGGGCCGCTCGCCGCCGCCGGGTTTCGGGTCTGGGCGGTCAACCAGCGCGGCTATGGCGCGACCACGCGGCCGTCGGAAACAGACGCCTATTCGCTCGAGAAGCTGACGACGGACGTGGCCGCACTGATCGACGCCGCCCGTCCCGCTTCGGTTTCGTTGATCGGCCATGACTGGGGCGGGCTCATCGCCTGGACCGTCGCCATTCGGAATATGCGACCGATCGACGCTCTCGTCGTTTTGAACATTCCACACCCTTTGTGCTTCCGGCGCGCGCTCGAACTGGAATGGAGACAGAAGCTCAAATCCGCCTATGCGGCGTTCTTTCAGCTGCCCTGGCTCCCTGACCGGCTGCTTTCCGCGGCCCACGGCGCGTTGACCGAGCGGCTGATGCAACGGGTTGCAGGGCGGGCGGGGGTTTTCTCGAAGGAGGCCATGGACATCTATCGCGCCAATGTCGCGGCGCCTGGCGCGGCGACGGCGATGCTGAACTGGTATCGCGCAGCTGGACGCGAGATCCTCGAGGCGGAGGACCTCGAGCGGCCGATAGATGCGCCGACGCTTGTGGTCTGGGGACTGAACGATGTGGCGCTTGGCGAATCCTGCCTGAGCGGCACGGAGCGCTATGTTCGCAGCCTCCGGATCGAACGTCTGCCGTGCGTGTCGCACTGGACGCCCGAAGACGCGCCGGAAAAGGTTAACGCGCTGATTTTGAGCTTCCTCTGAAATAATCGGCGCTCATAGCGGTAAAAAGCGGGGTGGGCGGGCCTGGAACGGTTGACTTGGCGCGCAGGCGTGGGAATCTCTCTCATGGTCCCGGACCGAGAGTCCGGCGGTCGCTGTTTTGCGCCTTTGGCTCTGCGGCTGGCTTTTGGCCAAGAGAAGGAGATGATCCATTCGCCGTCCAATGAAGAGCGTCGCAGCCCCCCAGAAGGAAGGGCCGCGCATCAATCGGGAAATTCGCGCGCGAGAAGTGCAGCTAATCGATTCCGAGGGGAAGAATCACGGCGTCATCCAATTGCCGGAGGCGCTCGCTATCGCCGAGACGGCGGGGCTCGACCTCGTCGAGATCGCGCCGAACTCCACGCCCCCCGTCTGCAAAATTCTTGATTACGGGCGTTTTCGCTTCGCCGAGCAAAAGAAGGCCGCCGAAGCGCGCAAGAAGCAGAAGGTCGTCGAGGTTAAGGAGATAAAGCTCCGGCCCGGCATCGATGACCACGATTACGACGTGAAGATGAAGGCCGTCCGCCGCTTTTTTGAAGAAGGCGACAAGGTTAAGGTCACCCTTCGCTTTCGTGGCCGCGAAATCGCGCATCAGGACATCGGCTATCGGCTCCTTTCACGGGTGAAGGCGGAGACCGCGGCGCTGGCCAAGGTCGAACTCGAACCGTCCATGGAAGGACGGCAGATGGTGATGGTGCTCGCGCCTCGATAGCGCGCGCCTCGCCGCAAGGGCAGGGGCCGGCTGCGGCCGAGGGGTGGCGATCGCCATGTTTGGATCCGGGTTTCGCACACCGAGCGCGCGGCGGCGTGTCGCCTGTGTTCTTGGGGCGGCGGCCATCGCCGCCTGCATCGCGCCCGCCGGAGCTCAGCTCGTGCTCCCCGGAGCGGTCGCCCCGACCCCGGAAGGGACGGTCGCCAGTCCGCAAGCCAAGAAAAGAAGCGTCGGCGGCGAGATGGGCGCGGCCGCAGGGCCGGCAATCATGCCAAAGGCGCCCTCCGAAGACGCGATTATCGGAAAAATCCTCAAGCTCGACGGCGAGGCCAGCGCCATTGAATTCTCCCGCGCGGGCGCCGACTTGCAGGTGGCGAAGCTCACGCTCGTCGGGGACGATCTGCGGCGCTCGGGCGAAGCCTGCCGAGTGGAAGTCGCCGGAACGCCACTGAAGCTTTCGGCGCGCGATAGCGATAATGGACTACGTCGCTATCAGATCGCTTTCCCAGCCTGCGCCTTCACATTCGACGTTCTCGACGGGGCGATCCTCGTCACCAATGAGGGCAAGGCCTGCGAACTGAAGGAGGCGGGCTGCCGCGCCGATCCCGAGGGTCTCTGGGGGATGAGCGCGGATGAGATCGATCCCAAGAAGGGCGAAGAAATGCTCGGCGCCCGCGCGCGCGTCGAAAAGACGGTGCGCAGCACATTCCGCGCGCTTTACGATCAGAACAAGAAGGAAAAGGCCGTCCGCAGCTTCCTCGTCAAGCAGCAGGCGGGCTTCTCGTCCTGGCGAGAGGAAGTGTGCCGCTCCTACGCGCGAGAGCCGGATTTCGGCTACTGCGCCTTGCGGCTGACCGAAGCGCGGGCCATTGCGCTCGGCGCGCAGCTCGCCTCCGGCGTCAAGCTGCCGCCGGGCGTCGCCGAAGAGATCGCGGCCGAAAGCGCCAAGAAGGACGAGAAGAAATAGAGACGCCGCGAGGGGAGGGCTCAATGTTGAAATCAGCCGCGACGACGATTGTTCTGGCGATTCTCCTCTTGCCCCATCCCGCCGCAGCAAGCCCCTGGACCGAAGGACAGGCCGAGTGGTTCAAGCATGGCGCGCGGCACGGACGCTGGGACTGCTACGGCAAATGTCCCGAAGGTCGCGCGCATAGCAGCGAAAGGCGACGCGGCGAGCATCGCCAACGCTAGTCGCGAAAAACGTCGGAACTCTTTCAGCCGCCCCGGCGCATCAGCATGCCGCGCGCGGGATCGTAGGCGATGATCGCGGCGACGAGAAATGCGCTTGTATAGGCGGCGAGCACCGCGAGCGAGGTCCACGCGACCTTCTCGTAAAAGGCGAAGCGAATGAGCTCCACCGCATGGGTGAACGGATTGACTTCGCAGATGTAATAGAGCCAGGGGCTCGACTCCTTCACGCGCCATAGCGGGTAGAGCGCGGAAGACGCGAAGAACATCGGAAAGATCACGAAGTTCATGACGCCGGCGAAGTTTTCGAGCTGTTTGATCAGCGACGACAGCAGCATGCCGAGCGAGCCGAGCATCAATCCGCTGAGCGCGAGCGCCGGCAGCACCGTCAAATAGCCCCATTTCGTCGGGGGTTCGATCTCCCAAAAATAGGCGATCAGCAGGAAGGCGTAGACCTGCAGAATCGAGACGGCGACGCCCGCGAGGAGTTTGGAGCCAAGCAGAAACCAGCGCGGGAAGGGCGAGACGAGCAGCGTCCGCATATTGCCCATCTCGCGGTCGTAGACCATCGAGAGCGACGACTGCATGCCGTTGAAGAGCTGGATCATCGCCATGAGGCCCGGCGCGATATACACCTCGTAAAGCACGTAGGTTTCGTAAGGCGGGATGATCGAAACGCCCAGCACCTGGCGGAATCCCGCCGCGAAGATGAAGAGCCAGACCAGCGGGCGCACCAGCGCGGAGACGAAGCGTTCGCGCTGATGCAGGAAGCGCAAGCCCTCGCGCCAGACGACTCCCGACAGGCAGATGAGATATTGGCGAAGGGTGAAGCCCGTAGGCGCAGCGAATTCGCTCATGCCGAAAGCCTCTCCTGATCGACTCCCGTGATGCGCGAGAAAGCGTCGCCGATGTTGGCGGCGCCTCGCGCCGCGACGATGTCCGCGGCGCGTCCAGTCGCCAGAACCTTGCCCTGATGCAGAATGACGACCTGATCGTCATCCGCGACTTCATCGATCAGATGCGTGGTCCACAGAACGCCCAGGCTTTGGTCGCGCACCAAGCCGCGAACGAGCGTGAGGAGATCGGCGCGCGCCTTGATGTCGAGACCGACGGTCGGTTCGTCGAGAAGCAGCAGACGCGGATCATGCAGCAGCGCGCGGGCGATCTCGACCCGGCGCATCTGTCCGCCAGACAGCGCGCGTGCCTTGTCTTGCGCACGATCCGCGAGGCCGGCGCGGGCCAGCGCCGCCTGTCCGAGGCGGCGCGCGTCGATCGGGCCGATGCCGTGCAAAGCGGCGTGATAGAGGAGGTTCTGCATCACGCTGAGCTCCAGGTCGAGCGTGCGCGCCTGGAAGACGACTCCGAGCTGGCGCAGCGCGGCGCCGGGCTCGCGCATCACATTGTGGCCGAAGATCTCGATCTCGCCGTGTCGCGCCGCGTAAAGGCGGGTGATGAGCGAGAACAGCGTGCTCTTGCCGGCGCCGTTCAGTCCAAGCAGCACGGTGAAGCCGCCGGCTGCGACGGAAAAGCTGACGTCGTCGAGCGCTTTGCGCGCGCCATAGGAATGGCTGACATTTCTGATGGCGAGCGCGGGCGTCACTCTGGCGCTCCGACAGGGTTGTCATTCCCGGCATTCACGCAGCGAGTAACCGGGAATAGAGAGCCGCAGCCGACAGCGCCGATTGCGGCTCTGGATTCCCGACCGCGCTTCGCGCGTCGGGAATGACAGGCGTGAAGACTGACGCTCATTGCGGAGCCACGACGACGCCCCAGGGGAAGGAGCCGACCGGGATCGACTTCACTACTTTGAGCGACGCGAGATCGATCACCGATACGTCGTTGGAGACGCCATTGGCCGTGAGCAGATATCTCTCGTCCGGCGTGAAAGCGAGATGCCAGACGCGCTGACCGACGAGCAGATATTTCTCGACCTTTTTCGTCTCCGCGTCGATCACCGCGACGCGATTGGCCGGACCAAGCGCCACGAAAGCACGCTTGCCGTCGCGCGTCATCGCAATGCCGATCGGTTGGATCGCTTCCTTCGACATCGCCGGAATGTCAAAGCTGATCTTCTGCTTCAATTCACGCTTCGCCGGATCGATGATGGCGACCGTGCCGCCGACTTCCGAAGAAACCCAAAGCTCCGAACCGTCGTTCTTGAATTCGGCGAAACGCGGCCTTCCATCGACGAGAATATTCGCGACGATCTCTTTCGACTGCGTGTCGATGAGATGCGCCATATTGGTGGTCTCGGAAGTGTTGACGAGCAGCTTGCCGTCCGGGCTGATCGCCATCCCCTCTGGTTCGACGCCAACAGGGATGTCGCCGATCATCTCTTTCTTTTTCACGTCGATGAGCGTGACGAGATTGTCGTTTTCGTTCGAAACATAGATGACGTCGCCGCGGGGACTGAGCGCCAGAAGCTCGGGATCGGGGCCGGACGGCAGCTTGCCGGTGATTTTCAGCGTCTTCGTGTCGAGCACCTGGATTGCGTCGTCGTCGCCGGCGCAGATATAGAGTTCGGAGCCGTCCTTGTTGAGCTCGATGCCGCGCGGCCGCCGCCCGACTTTTACCGTCGCTGTCGCTTCCATCTTCTCCGTATCGAGCACGGTGATGGAATTGCCCTTTTCATTGCTGACGTAAGCCTTGTAGGCCTGCGCGGGCGTGACAAGCAGCGTAGAGCAAATGAAGGCGGATATCGTCATGATCATCGCGCTACGCACGTCATGCCCGCGCTTGTCGCGGGCATCCACGCCGCGGAGATTCCCACATGGATGACCGGGACAAGCCCGGCCATGACGACCGAAATGGGAGCGCACCGGTAGAGCCTTCTTCACTTCAATTTGCATTTCGTCTCCGGCTGATCGGCTCCGAGCGTGTCGAGTTCGCTCGTTTGATGGAGGAAGCCTTCCTGCGGCGAAACGGAGACGATCATCCGTCCGTCCGAAAGCAGTATCGGCTGGCGCAACTGCTGATTCCATGGCCGCAGGGTGAGTCGCACGCCCTTGAACGCGGCGATGGAGAAGTCCTTGCCGAGCATATATTGGCGAAGCGTTTCGGGCTCATTCGATTGCGTGCGGGTCGCGGCTTCGCCGACCATGCGCATGGCGACCCACGCCGCATTGTCGCGCCGGTTCATCAGCCGTCTGAAGGTCTGAATGAAGCGGTTCTGCAACTGGCGCGCGCCCCACTGCTCATGTGAGGCGTCCCAGCTCGTCGGCGTGAGCCCGCCGGCGCCCGCCACCGGACGCGGGTCCCAGGTGCGGTAGGGAAGATAGCCGCCGAAGACTTCGCTCTCGTCCGCCGCGACCAGAACATCATAGGCGGGCGCGTTCTGCGTCAGGACCGGGATCTGCCGCTGCGTCTGCACCGAGCCCGAGTCACTGCGCCGTCCGCCGCCGGCATCTTCATAGACGCGCTCCTCGACGATTTTGACGCCGAATTTTTTGGCGCTGTTTCGCAGCGCCTGCGCGAGGAGTTCATCATTCGGATGCGACCCTTTGATCAGCAGCCAGCGACGCCATTGCTTCCAAACGAGATATTGCGCCAGACCGTCCGCGAGCATCGAGCGCGTTGGCGCGACATGCATGATATTGGCGCGGCAATCTTCCTCGCGCAGGCGTTCGTCGGGTGCCGAGATATTGAACAGAAGCGCGCCGCGTTGTTTGGCGCGGTCGCTCGCCGCAAGCAATCGGTCCGGCGACAGATCGGCGATGATGAGGAGGGCGCCCTTGTCCGCGAGCGCGTCGACGGCGGCGCCGACGTCGGCGCTATCGTCGAGACTCTCGTCGACGGTTTCGAACTGCTGGTTGGTGAATTTTCCCGTTGTATTGTTGTCGGCGGCGCCGAGCAGCGCGCCGGCGAGCGCGTCGTCGGAGGCGGGAATATCAAGGATGGAGAGAGTCTCCTGGGAATGTTGCTCGCGCAACACGCCGACTTTCGTCGTCAGCGGATCGCCCGCCGCGGGAAGCGCGGCGAGCAGCCAGAAAGCGGCGACCAGACGTTTCATACGCCTTAGATGACCGCTTAGCGCAAGCGGATCAAGTCTGTTCCACGCTCGGCCTAGCCGATGATCCGGAGCAGGGCGCGACCCCTGGGCGTATCCAGCTCGTCATGGTCGAGAACACCATTGCCGTTGCGGTCAACCTCGTCGAACATCTCGTCGATCACCGAGAGAAATTCGCGCCGGGTCAAATTCTCGTCGGCGGACTGCCCGATCGAGCGGAATCTTTCCCAGGCGGAGGAGGGCCCGAAATCACGGAGGCTGACGACGCCGTTTTCCTTCTTGTTATCGAAGGCGTCGCGCGCCGACCGCCTGACGTCGCCGAGATCCAAGACACTGTCTCGTTCCGTGTCCCCGCGGCCGTATCCGTAATAATCGTCGCCGCGCTGGCCCTGCCGCTCATATTGAGAGCTTTGCCGGTCGCTGGAGCCGGGCGAGCCCGCGTAGGCGCCGCCAACTGTAAGAGCGCCCGCAACGCCAAGCGCGACGCCGAAGATAAGCGATGTCTTCATTTCCGACCTCCATTCCTTCAGGATGGAGGCCGGTGAGTTAGCGCGCGCCTTCGGAGCTGGAAGCGCCGCCGATACAAAAAACAACCGCATGCAGGGGCTTCGCAGCGCTCGAGCGCCTGCGATCAAGTCGCTTAGCGGGTCACGCGCAGCAGAGCCTTGCCCTTCTTGGAAGCGAACTCCTTGGCGTCCAGGGTGCCATCGTTGTCCGGATCCGCCTCCTTGAACATGGCGGACACCATGGCGAGAAACTCATCCTTGGACAAGGTGCCGTCATTGTCAGGATCGGCCGTCTTGAAATCCTTCTTGGAGACGCGGCCCTTCATCTCTTTGAAGTCGACGGTCCCGTCTGCGTCCTTCTCGAGACGACCGAAGAGATCCTGCGCCGACTTATTGATCTCGTTGAGATCCACTGTGCCGTCGTTGTCAGTGTCGAGCGCGGCGACGGCTCCCGTTTCCTTCTTCGCGAGCGCGGCCGTCGTGGGGAGCGCGATAACGCCGGCGAGCGCCAGGGCGCCGAGCAGCAATGCTTTGTTCATTTGCGACTCCTTTGGGTAAGGTCATCGCATGCAATATAGCGCGGGCGACGCCAAGCCGACTAGCGGCAAGCGAAGACCGCAGTGCCCCTCGCCCGCGCCTTTCTTGCGTCAGTACGTGATCTTCACGCCTCCATAGACGCCGAGCGGCGGCCCAATCGAGACCATGCGCGGATTGTTGAACGCCAGGAAGGCGATGTCGTTCGTGTCGAAGAAGGTTCCGAAGGTGCGCGAGCGCGTGTTGGTGACATTCTCGAGCAGACCATAGAACTGAACGTTCGGGCCAAGCTGATACGAGGTGCGAAGATTGAGAATGCCATAGGGCGGCAGCCGTCCGGCGAGGTTGATTTCGTCGCCGCGAATCCACGGACCCGAGGAATAGTGGAAATCCGCGCCCACCTTCCACAGCGGCGTCACCGCGAAATCAATGCCGGCTTTGAACCGGTGGCGCGGCACCGAGGTGAGATTGGCGCCGGGCGTCACCAGGATCGAGCCGCCGGTGCCGAAGATTCCCGTCAGCGGATTGTCGGGCGCGCCGAGCACGATGGTCGAGCGGAACGTCGCGTCGGTCAGCGTGTAATTGAGATAGGCGTTCACCCTTTCGGTCGTATAGCGAAATGACGACTCGAAGCCTTGGCGCAGCGTGGTGCCGGCGTTGGTGAAATAGCCGCGGCCGTTGATCGCGCTTGGCACGCTTAAAATGTCGTTGAAGCTGTAGGTCCGGAAGAAGCCAAGGCTCCAGTTGACGTTGCCCGGAAGCGCGTCCGCATAGGCCGGCAGCGCAGCAGGCGCGGCAAAGTCGCCGCGCAGACCCGTTTCGATTGTCTGCGACTCGACCTGCTTCAAGGGCGGGTCGGCGACGAGGAAGTTGTCGATCAGACAGGGCCGGTTGGGATCGGCGCAGCCGAGCTCCAGCGGCGTCGGCGCGCGGTTTCCTTCGGAGTAGCTGGCGTAGGCGGAGACGCCTGGGAGAAGCCTATAGGTCAGGCCCGCCACGGGATTGATGCGGTTGAAGACGCCGTTGCCGTTGAGCGTCGTTCCTCTCATGTCGTAGAGCGCGATGCCGGCGCGATTGAAACGGGCGCCCGCTGTGACCTTTAGATCGTCGGTCAGATCGAGCGAGTCGAGCGCATAGACGCCGAGATAATCGTTAGCCGCGCGCACGGACACGCTGGAGATGCCGGTCGCCTGCTCCTCGACAATGTAGCCGAAGCCGCCGACGACGAGATTGGGCTGAATGATGCCAAGCTCTTCATTGGCGGAAAAGGCGGTCCAGCCGTGATCGTAGCTGACGCCGAAGGTGATCTTGTTGTGGAAGCCGTAATAGATATCTTCGTTCGTGACCTGCACCGTGCCGCCGACGGTGCGCGAACGCGTCCAGGTCCGATCGATCGCGCCTAGCGCGACCTGTCCGTTGAAGAAATTGGGGATGTTCGTGCCGCCGATGTCGGTTTCGCAGAACTCCTCGCCCTCTTCGCATTCGAATTCGGTCGTGTTGCCGTCGACCCTCGCCTGATCGAAGGCGCGGTAATGGATGTCGCCGAAGAGCTTCCAGGTCGGCGTCGCCTGAAACACGCCATTGATGTCGAACATCGAGAGCGTGTTCTTGATCGTCTGCGGCGTGGTGAACACCGCGCTTTCGTCGATATTGGTCAGATCGACCGGCGCAGGCCCCGAAACGCCGAATTTGTTGTTGGCGAGCGTCACATTGGCGTGGATCTCGCCGCTGTCGCCGCGATAGCCGACGTCGCCGTAGTAGCGCTTGATGTGCGCGCCGGAAAACTGCCGATAGCCGTCGTCGCCCAGCGCCTCCAGCGCCTGATAGGTGGCGAATGGCCCCGAGATCATGCCGTGTTGCAGGGAGGCCTGGCGGCGGCCGCGGCTGCCGAAACGCCCGTCGAGTTCGAATCCCTGCCAGGTGAAGCCGTTTTTCATGTCGAGCGTGACGGCGCCGCCGATGGCGTTGAGACCGAACAGCGGGTTGCCGGTGACAAGCGTGAAGCGGTCGATCGCGACGCTCGGGATCATGTCCCAGAAGACGTTGTCGCCCCAGGCTTCGTTGATGCGGATGCCGTTCTGATAGACGGCGAGGCCTTGCGGCGTGCCGGCGATGGGGGAGGCGACGAAGCCGCGAAAATCGATTTCGGGCAGGAACGGGCCGCCCGCCACGTCATTGACGGTGACGCCGGGCGCCTGACGAACGAGATTCTCCGGAAGATTGAAAGCGCGCGTGTTCTGCAGCTCATTGCCGGTGATCGTGTAGGTCGCCGCTGGAACGGCGTAACGCACGATGGGAGACGCCGGCGGCGCAGGCGTCGCCGGCGCCGACGTCACCGCGGCCCGCCCCGCGCGCGGGGTCGAAGGCGTCGCCGGAGCGGGCGGGCGCGACGTCGAACGCAGCGGCGCGCCGCCCACTTCGATCGTCGGCAGCGCCTGCTGCGCGTGGGCTGTGGTGGCGAGAGAGGCGCAAAGCGCGATGAGCGAGACCTGTTTGGCGTAGCGCATGAGAAACCTGAACACTTGGAACCTGTTTGAATGACTTATATCGGCGCAGGTCTCGGCCGGTAGGGGACGAAGGCGAAAGAACGGCAATAATTCCGTTCTGTTGCGCGATAGCTACACTTCTGAAAAATAACGGAATTCTGCGGTCGTCTTCCCGCGTTTCTCGGGAATATTTCCCGACTTGAGTAATCCCGCTGAAGGGCGCCGCGCTTCCGAGAGAGATTCGGGTGCGTCTTGCCGCGCCCTGTCGTTGCGGCGCGCCTGTCCCTAGGGCGTCGCCGAAACGCCCGTCGTTTTCCGGCGCAAGGGGATGCTGGCGATCAGCACGGCAAGAATGCCGGTGACGAAAATGCCGTCGAAGGTTCCTGCGCCGCCGAACGATACGATTGGCGTTCCGATTCCCTCTATCCTGTGGAGATTGAGCAGGTCGGCGCCGATGAGCGTGCCGAGGCTGCCGCTCACATAGGCGACCGGAGCGGCGAAATCGCGGGACAACAGGATCGCGAGAGCCGCCGAGAGCAGCGGCGGCGCCAATATCGGCACGCTAATGCCGGCGCCCGGCACGATCCGCGCGAGCATATGAACGACAATAGCGACGATCGCCGTCGCGATCACGCTGACGAGCCAGATGCGATTGCGTGCGAGCAAATAGATCGAGAGCAAGAGTGGAATAACGGCGCCGCCGACATTGACCGCCAGGATCATTCCCGGCCAGTCGACGACCTCCGGAACAACGTAACGCTGTCCGAAATAGTCGATCATTTCTTGAGGGACGACGCGTTCTTGCGTGAAGTGCGCGACTGGAATGTTTATGTAGCTTCCCAGGAGCGAAGCGAGCAACAGGAGCGTTGCAGATTTCGAGCTCAGGCCGATGCGGCCATAGGCATAATGGAGAACGCCAATCTGAATCAGCAGGAAAAGCGCGAAAAGCACGCCCAGGAAGACCGCATAGGCGATGGGCGGCAGAGGCAGATAATCGACATGCTGTGAATACATGCGCCACCTCGTGTCCGATGAGTCGACCTTTGAAAGCCGCATATAGAGGAGCCGCCAGACAGGTCGAGTTAAGGAAAATGGAGCGTCAGCTTGAGCCTTAAATTGCGCCGAGCAGCGCAAAGCCGCCTGCAGCGGACGCTCCTCAGACATAAATTTCGCCACGTCTTCAAATTCCTCGCGGCAAGCACAATTACGCTGTGTCCGAATTCCCCTCACGGCCGTTCAGAGCGAAGTCTGGGGGGCTTTGCGCGCGAGCGGCTCATATTTCAGGAGGACGCTGGTGATCGAGCAACTTTCTAATTTTCCTGACAATGTCGTCGCCATCGTCTGCCGGGAGCGCGTCACGAAAGCGGATTACGACTCAGTTCTTGTTCCCGCGGTCGAGGACGCGTTCAAGAAGCACGACAAGGTCAGGATCTATTACGAAATCGCGCCCGACTTTTCAGGGTTCGAGCCGGGCGCGATGTGGGAGGACTTCAAGGTCGGCATGGAGCATCTCACGCGCTGGGAGCGGATTGCGCTCGTCACCGACGTCGAGTGGATCAAGCACACGATGCAATTTTTCAGCTTTTTGACGCCCGGCGATCTGAGATCGTTTCCGACCGCGCAAGCCGCTCAGGCGCGCGAGTGGATCGTCGCTTAGCAACGCTCCAGGCCGGGATTGCGCACCGGCAGCGACGCAGCGAGGCGCGCGCCGCCCTTCGCGTCGTTCCCGAGCGTGAGCGCGCCGCCGAGCGCGCCCACGCGTTCGCTCATGCCCCGCAAGCCTAGGCCGCCGCCCGACGACGGCGCGCGCGTCGCGTCGAGACCGGCGCCGTTGTCCCGCACGACGACATGCAGCGCGCCTCGGAGGCGGCTGACGCTGACATCGACCCGATCTGCGCCCGAATGCCTGAGCGCGTTGGCGAGGCCTTCCTGCACGATGCGATAGGCGGTGAGCGCCGTCGTTTCTTCGATGTCCCCCGAGGTGCCCTCCAAGGAGAGCGTGATGGCGACCCTCGGGTTGGCTTCGCGCCAGCCTTGCGCCAGCGCCTCCAAGGCGTCTGCGAGCCCCATCTCCTCGAGCGCTGCGGGGCGGAGCCGACCGAGAATGCGCCTGTTGACCTGCTGCAGCGCGGCGATCTGCGCATCGATCCGCGCGCAATCTTCGGTGAGACGCGCAGGGTCGGCGCCGGGCGCGGCCGCCCTGCGCGCCAATGCGCCGACGCCGGCGCGCACGGTGAACAGGAAGGGACCGATCTCGTCATGCAGATCGCGCGCGATGTCTTTGCGCTCTTCATCCTGCACATGGATCATGCGCCGCACCAGCCGGTGATTTTCTTCGTCCAGCCGCTGCAACGTCGCCGCTAAGGCGTTGATCCGTTCGGCGATGACGACGAACTCCGGAGAGCCGTCGGCGGGAACGCGCATCGAATGTTCGCCGCGTTCCAGTCGGTCCAGCCCATCGGCGAGGGTCGCGACCGGATGCAACGTCCTCGACACGGCGAGCGAAACGAGGGCAAAGGCCGCGATCGCGATTCCTCCGCCGCCAATCGCCAGCCAGACGATCTCCTGCCAGATCTCGGCGATCTCGTCGGCCGGATTGGCGGCGATCACGATGGCGTCGCCGCGGCCGGTTTCTATTTGCGTTACGGCCGAGTTCGGCAACACGAGCCGGGTGAACCATTGCGGCGCGCGGTCGTCGTTCTCGGTGGCCGGCGGCTTGTCTCCAGCGAGCGTGACGCGAACATGGCGCAGCCGCCGCGCATCGGCGAGAAGTCGCCCGACCTCCGCCTGCGGATCCAGCGCCGTCTCGAGGCGCGGCAGCGTCGCTTCGACCAGATCGCGCGCAAGGCGCGTCGCGGCGTCGGCCTCGGCGCGAACGCGAGCGCCCGCATGCAAGACGAGTTGGCCGACGCCGAGCGCTAATCCCAGCGCAAGCACGGCGCCGAGCAGCAGCGACAGGCGAAGGCGCAGGGAGAGCCTTCGAAGCATTGGCGAATTCTCTAGAGAAGGCGGCGGCTTTACGAAAGGCCTCAATGCCGTCAATGTCCGGCTTGCCGCCGAAACCGGCCAGTTCGTGGAGCCATCTCGAATATGCGCGTTCTCATCGTTGACGACCATCCGATCATCGTTTCCGGCTGCGCGGCGATGCTCGCCGGCGAGGGAGACATCGATGTCGTCGACGCGCGCGACGCGGAGACGGGGCTCGCCGCTTTCGTGACGCAGAAGCCCGACGTGACGGTCGTCGACATTGGTCTGCCGGGCGTGTCGGGATTCGAATTGACGCGGCGGATTCTCGAGGCTGATCCACAGGCCCGCATCGTCGTCTTCAGCATGAACGACGACCCGATTTTCGCCGCGCGCGCGATTCAGATGGGCGCGAAGGGTTATGTGACCAAGAACGACGATCCCTATCTGTTGCTCACCGCCGTGCGCGAGGTCGCTTCCGGCGGCGTTTTTCTGATGCCCAAGATCGCCAATCAGCTTGCCTTCGAAAAGAGCGGCGCCGCGGCCAGTCCGCTTTCTGCGCTGACCGCGCGGGAATTGGAGATCCTGCGGATGCTCGGACGCGGTCTCGGCATGGCCGAGATCGCCGACGCGACTCAGGTCTCCTACAAGACGATCGCGAACAGCTGTTCGATCATGAAACGGAAGCTCGGCGCGCGCACGCCGATGGAGCTGATGCGCATCGCGCTGGAACACAAGCTGACGTGAAGCGCGCATTCATCCTCCCTATGCGAGAGGGAGTGCGCTCCTACTTTCCGCCAGCGTCCGGATAGGGCTCCGGCGCCGAATAATTCGCAGGAACCGGACCCGTCAGCGCGCCAAGGAAGGCGACGATGTCGGCGATGTCCTTGTCCGACAGGTCCTGTCCGAGCTGGGTCTTGCCCATGATCCTTACGGCTTTGGCGAGATCGGCGACCGAGCCGTCGTGGAAATAGGGCGCCGTCTGCGCGACGTTGCGCAGACTAGCGACCTTGAAGACATAGAGGTCCGCGTCATTCTTGGTGACGTCGGCGCGGCCCTTGTCGGGCGTCGCGACGCCGGTTTCCTTCCAATAGTCCGTCGCGACTCCAAATTTTTGGAAGGAATTGCCGCCGACGCCCGCGCCATTGTGGCAGGCGACGCAGCCGAGATCGATGAATTTGCGCAGCCCTGCCTGTTCCTGCTTCGACAACGCCGAGGCGTCTCCCGCGAGAAAGGCGTCGAATTTCGAGGGTGTGAGCAATGTGCGCTCGAAGGCGCCGATCGCCGCGCCCCAGTTTTTCGAATTGATCGGGTCCTTGTCGCCCGGAAACGCCTTGGCGAAGGCGCCCGCGTAGGCCGGAACGGCCTTCAGCTTGCTCATCGCCGTCGCCTGATCGGGATTGCCGAAGCTCGCGGGGCCGAGCAGCGATTTCTCCGCCTGGTCCTCGAGCGACTCGCGCTCGCCGCGCCAGTGTTGCTTGATGTTCAGCGCGGCGTTGAAGATCGACGGCGCGTTGCGCGGATTTTCCTTGCCGAAGACGCCGATCGCTTTCGGCAGACCGTCGCTCGCCTGCTTGTCCGGCAGATGGCAGTGGGCGCAATTGACGATGCCGTCCATCGATACGCGATTTTCGAAAAACAGCCGCCGACCAAGCTCGATTCGTGCTGCCGCGACGGGATCGCTGACGGGGGAGGGAACGGCGATCGGCTGAAAATTCTTTTTCGCGTCCTCAAGCCGCGTTTTCGCGTTCGCACCCTCCGCTCGTGCAGTCGCCGTGGCGAGCATGAGGGAGACGAGGACGACGAAAAAGGACGACGAGCGCAAAACGGACGCTCCTGCTCTCAGCCGCCCGTGCGGCCAAAATGATTCGAGCCGGCGTTGCGAAAAGCGCGACCGCATTGTGCAGCGCTCTTCATGCCGGCTCGATTCGGGAATTCTTTGTCGCCCTCGCCAGAGCGAAGGCAGCGCCGAAATTAGATCTCGGCGGATTCGTAGCTGGTGATTTCCATGCCGACGCAGACTTCGACAATCACGGGAGTCGTCCAGGCCATTTTTTCCTCCGTTCGGGACTCTCTACGGCTCTGCCTGCTTATATGGCGTGTCGCGCCCGCAGGTTTAAGCTCGGCGCAGCATTTAACATGATCGTCGGAGCTTCGCAAATGGGATGCGGCGCACAACGCATCCGGCTGTATAAGGACGCCGAAATCGGCCGCGTCGGCTCCAACGCAAATGACGCAGCGGAACGTCTCGACAGGCGACTTGACGGCTGCTAGGCATAGCGAAACGTGGGAGGAGCCGCCCGGCTCGGCGAGTAGGCGCTAAAAAACAAATGGATAGCGTTCACTTCGCCGCTCCGCTTCTGAGCTTGGCCGGGGCAGGTTGCAAATCGGGGTAGGGATGGGGACAGCGACGCTCGACGGCAAGGCGATTGCGCTTGACGACGCCTATCGGCATGCCGCCAAAATTCTCAGCGGAGCGGCGTTTCCGCTGGTCGCCGGACTGGGCGCCGACATCGCCGGCGCCCGCGCCGCGATTCTCCTGGCCGAAAGCCTCAGGGGCGCCTTCGATCATCTGGCGTCGCGCGAAACGCTCGCCGACATCGACGTCAAGCGTTCCTTCGGCATGTTCACGACGACGGCGAACGAAGCGCGCATTCGAAGCGACTGCGTCGTGCTCATCGGTCCCGGGCTGACGAAAGCGTGGCCCGGGATGCTGGAGCGGCTCGCGCTTACTCAGCCGCCGCGACGCGGCGCCCAGGCGCAGCAGCCGCGCAAGGTGATCTGGGTTGGACCGGCGGCTGACGAAGCGAGCGCCGTGCCCGGCGCGAAAGTGATTCCCGCCTCGGCGCAGGAGCTCTCTGGCGTCCTGGCCGCATGGCGCGCGCGCTACGGCGGACGTCCCGTCGCGCTCGACGCGGAGAAGGTCGGCCTCATCGACGGGCTGGTGGAAAGCTTGCGCAACGCGCGCTTCGGCGCTTTCGTCTGGTCGGCGTCGACGCTCGATCCTCTGGCCATCGAGATGATGCAGGGACTGGTGATCGATCTCAACGTGAAGACGCGGTTCACGGGCGTTCATATCGGCGGCCGCGGCGGCGCTTCGGGCGTCACCCAGACGGCCGGCTGGATGACCGGATTCCCGCCCCGTACGGGCTTTGGCCGCGGCTATCCGGAGCACGATCCGTGGCGTTTCGAAGCGACGCGGCTTGTCGACAGCGGCGAGGCCGATGCGGCGATGTGGATTTCCGCCTTCGACGGCGAGAAGCCCGCCTGGTCCCGCGCTGACATTCCGCTCGTCACGCTCGCGCCGGCGCATGCCGCGCCGTCGCGCGGGCTCTTTATCGAAGTCGGTCAGCCGGGCGTCACCCATGACGCGGTGCTCATGACTCAGGAAACCGGCGGCATGACGCTGCGCAAGGCCAGCGCGCCGACCGACGCGCCGAGCGTCGCGCAGGCGATCGGCGCCATCATGGCGGAAGTTTCGGAGGGCGCATGGCGCTGACAGTTTTGCGCGGCGGCCATATCGTCGATCCGGCGACCGGCCAGGACGCGATCGGAGACGTCTGGTTCGAGAATGGCCGCATCGTCGAGCGCCCGGAAGGCCGCAGCGCCGATGAGGAGATCGACGTCTCCGGCCATATCGTCATGGCTGGCGCGATCGACATTCATTCTCACATCGCCGGCGGCAATGTGAACACGGCGCGACTGTTGCTGCCGGAGCTGCACCGCGCGATTCGCGCCCGGCTTGCCGGCACGCCGCTGTCGACCGCCAAATGGTCGAGCTACGAGACCGGACGTCTCTACGCGCAGATGGGCTTCACCACCGTCGTCGAACCCGCGATGGCGCCGCATCACGCGCTGCAGACCCATCTCGAATTCAACGACGTGCCGATCATCGACAAGGGCGCGCTCACCGTGCTCGGCAACGATGACTTCCTGCTCGGCATGTTGCGCGACGGCGAGAAGGATGGCGCGATCAACGATTATGTCGCGCAGATCGTCGAAAACACCCGTTCGCTGGGGCTGAAATGCATCAATCCGGGCGGGGTCGACGCCTTTAAGGAAAACATGAGGGCCTTCGGGCTCGACGACGTTGTGCCTTTTTACGGGCTGACCTCGCGCCAGATCTTCCAATCGCTGCAGAAGTCGACGCAGGCGGTGGGCATCGCGCATCCGCTGCATCTGCACATGAACAATCTCGGCCTCGCTGGGAACATCGACACCGCGCTCGCGACGATCGACGCGGCGCAGGGACTGCCGCTCCACCTCGCGCATGTGCAGTTCTACGCCTATGGCAAGGAGGGCAAGAACGGCTTTTCGTCTGCCGGCGCGCTCTTCGCCGAGAAGATCAACGCCAATCCGAATGTTTCCGTCGACGTCGGCCAGGTGATGTTCTCGGACACGGTGACGATTTCGTCCGACGTTCTGAAGCAGTTCAACAGCCTGCCGGGCGCGATCCCGAAGAAGGGCGCGATCTTCGACGGCGACGCCAATGGCGGCGGCATCGTCCCTTATGCCTATAAGATCTCCAACTATTACAACGCCATCCAATGGGCGGCGGGGCTGGAGCTCTTCCTGCTGATTAATAATCCCGAGCAGGTGTATTTCACGACGGACCATCCGAACGGCGGTCCGTTCACGACCTATCCGGAACTCTTCGCGCTGCTGATGAGCGCCGATCTTCGCGCGCAGCATCTCGCGCGCTTGCCGGCGGACGTATCGGAGCACACGACGCTTCCCTCGATCTCGCGCGAATATACGCTCTACGAAATCGCGCAGATGAGCCGCTCCGGCGCCGCGAAGCTCTTCGGCTTCAAAGACCGCGGCCGGCTCGGCGCGGGCGCCGTCGCCGACATCGCCGTTTACAAGCCGGGACGCGACGTAGCCGGCATGTTCCGCCGCGCGGCCTATGTGTTCAAGGATGGCAATCTCGTCGTGCGCGATGGCGAGGTCTCGCATTACACGCGCGGCAAGACGCTGCACATTCGTCCGCGCTACGATCAGCACATCACGAAGCGCCTCGATTCCTATTACGACGATCTTTACGGCCTGCCGCGCAGCATTTTCGACGTGCCTGACGCCGCGCTGCCGCACAAGGACGCCTTTGCGGAGGTTCCATGCCGGATATAATTCGCAACGGCGTGAGGATAGACGACAATTTCGCCGAAGCCTTTCCGATGAGCGGGACGGGCATTCTCATCACAGCGCCGAACGCCAAATGGGCGCGGCAGGCGGCGCTGACGATGACCGGCTTCGCGACCTCGGTCATCGGCTGCGGCTGCGAGGCGGGGATCGATCGCGAAGTGCCGCCGGAGGAAACGCCGGACGGGCGTCCGGGCGTGCGCGCGCTGCTTTTCGCCATGTCGTCGAAGGACGCGGAGAAGCAGCTCGTCAACCGGCTCGGCCAATGCGTGCTGACCTGTCCGGGCTCTGCCGTCTATTCGACGGTCGCCGGCGAATTCGAGATCAAGGTCGGCGACGCGGTGCGCCAGTTCGGCGACAAATGGCAGATGTCGAAGGTCGTCGACGGGCGGCGCTACTGGCGCGTGCCGGTGATGGACGGCGAGTTCTTCTGCGAGGGCAAGGTCGGCCTGACGAAGAAGTCGGTCGGCGGCGGCAATCTTCTGATCATGGGCGCGGATTGGGACAAGACCATGCGCGCGACGGAGGCCGCCGTATCGGCGATCGACGGCGTCGCCGACGCGATTGCGCCATTCCCCGGCGGCATCGTGCGCTCGGGCTCCAAGGTCGGTTCGCAATACAAGGGCATGAGCGCGTCGACCAATGACGCTTACTGTCCGACGCTGCGCGGCGTCACGAAAAGCGAGCTCGGCGAAGATATCGGCTGCGTGCTCGAAATCGTCATCGACGGGCTTACCGACAACGCCGTGCGCGAGGCGATGCGCGCCGGGCTTCACGCCATCATCGAGATGGGGCCGGAGCAGGGCGCGAGGCGCGTCGGCGCCGGCAATTACGGCGGGAAGCTCGGCCCGTTCCATTACCATTTGAAGGATTTGCTGCCGTGAAGCCTTTCACCTTCACGCTTCGCCAGGAGCCGTCGCAACGCGTCGACCTTTCCGCGCTGACGCCCGATCGCCTCGCGGGGAAGTCCGTCGCGGAAATCGAAGAGATCGAAATCGGCGTCACGCGCGTTTCGACGAAAGTCGGCGACGTCTTCAAGATTTCGGCAGGCGATCTGAAGAACCTTCGCTATGAGGGCGGCTCATCGCGCTTCGATCTCCTCGGCGCCAAACTCCTCCCCGGCTTCGAAATCCATGTCGAAGGCGACGTCGGCGCGCAGTGCGGCCGTCTCGCGAAGGGCGGGAAGATCACTGTCGCCGGGAGCGCGGGCCCGCATGCGGCTTCGGGCAATCTCGGCGCCGACATCGAGATCAAGGGCGACGCCGGCGATTTTCTCGCCGGACCGCTCGCGGGCGAACTCGCCGGCATGGCCGGCGGGCGCCTGATCGTGCGCGGCAAGGCTGGCGCGCGCGCCGGCGAGCGCCTGCGCCGGGGGATTGTCGTCATCGAAGGAGACGCTGGCGAAGATCTCGGGGCGCGCGTCATCGCCGGCACGATCTTCTGCCTGGGCGAGGCCAAGGGCCGGATCGGCTACCTCAACAAGCGCGGCTCTATCGTCCTCGCCCGAGGCGGCTGCTTCGGCTCGACCTATGTCGACTGCGGCGCGCATGAACTGACTTTCGCGCGGCTTTTCGCGCGCAGCCTGAGGGATCACAGCGCCTCCGCCGCCGATCTCCTGTCCCGCAAGCTCCGTCGCTATGGCGGAGATACGGCGGTCTATGGCAAAGGCGAGATATTGACCGCCGAGTGACGGGCATTACCCTTGCTAGATGCAAACGCCCGCCGAGCGGGCGCTTAGCAAGGAGATTGCGATGAATTTCGTCGAACTCATCCTTACTGTATGCACGCTGGCGCAGCCCGCCGCCTGCGATGAACGCAAACTCGTCCTCGAATCCGCCACCGGCTCGACCAGCAATTGCATGATGCAGGCGATGCCTTATATCGCTCAGTGGTGCGGCGAACATCCGCAGCTGACTGTCACCAAATGGCGCTGCGCCCGGCCGGGATCGGAAGGCGACAAGATCTGATCGAGGCTTAACTGGCGCGGTCGATCTATGACGAATGAATCGGACAGACGATCCGCCAGCGCCCTTCGCGGCGCCTTATGCGCCGCCAGACGAGAGCTTCGCTGAAGCGTTTCTCAGGTCGCGGCCGGACTCCGCCGCTCGACTGGCTATAGAAGACAACGCGCTGACGCTCGTCCGCGGCATTCGCGAACGGCGAGACCCGCTGGGGGGCGTCGAAGACTTCCTGCACGAATTTTCCCTCTCGTCGCGCGAGGGGCTGGCGGTCATGGCGCTCGCCGAGGCTTTGCTGCGCGTCCCTGACGACGCCACGGCCGATCAACTTCTCGCGGATAAGCTCGCGGAGGGCGATTTTTCGCGTCACGAGTCGTCGAGCGACGCGCTGCTGGTCCAGGCCTGCGCCTTCGCGCTGGGACTTTCCGCCCGCATCGTCGACGTGCCCGAGCCCCGCGGGCTCGTCGCCGATCTCGCGCGCCGTCTTGGCCTGCCTGCGCTGCGCGCCGCCGCTCGCCAGGCGATGCGGCTGATGGGCGCTCACTTCGTTTTCGGCGAAACGATCGAAGCGGCGATCGGCCGGGCGCAGGGCCGACGCGAGCGTTTCTCCTATGACATGCTCGGCGAAGGCGCCCGGACGGCGGAAGACGCCGAGCGCTATTTCGAGGCCTACGCCCACGCCATTCGCGCCATCGGCGACTCGGCGGGAACGTCGTCTCTTCCGGCGCGCCCCGGAATTTCGATCAAACTGTCGGCGCTGCATCCGCGCTATGAGGCGATTTCGCGCGACCGCGTGCTGAGGGAATTGCCGCCGCGCGTTCTCGACCTCGCACATCTCGCCAAGGACCGCGATCTCGCTTTCACCATCGACGCGGAGGAGGCGGATCGCCTCGAACTTTCGCTGGACGTGATCGCGCGCGTCGTCGCAGACCCTTCGCTTTCGGGCTGGGATGGATTCGGCCTCGCCGTGCAGGCCTATCTGAAGCGCGCATCGGCCGTGATCGACTATGTCGCGTCGCTCGCGGACGCCTACGACCGGCGCTTCATGGTTCGCCTCGTCAAGGGCGCCTATTGGGACAGCGAAATCAAGCGCGCGCAGGAACGCGGTCTCGCCGACTATCCTGTGTTCACGCGCAAGGCGATGACGGATCTCAATTTCGACGCCTGCGCGGCGCAGCTCTTCGGCCAGCCACGGCTCTTTCCGCAAGTCGCCACGCATAACGCCCGCAGCGTCGCCGCCGTTCTGACGATGGCGGGCGCGCGGCGCGACTTCGAGTTTCAACGCCTGCACGGCATGGGCGAGCCGCTTTACGAGTCGCTTGCCGAGATCAGCGACTGCGCGGTTCGCGTCTATGCGCCGGTTGGTCCGCACCGCGATCTTCTCGCCTATCTCGTGCGGCGCCTGATCGAGAACGGCGCCAATTCCTCTTTCGTCGCGCGCGCCGCTGATCCCGACACGCCGGAGAGCGCGCTTGTCGCGGATCCTTACGAGACTGTCGGCGCTCCGGATCGCTCGCGCCATCCGCGGCTGCCGCTGCCCAGCGAAATCTATCTGCCGCTTCGCGCCAATTCGAAAGGCGTGGAGTTCGGCGATCGGACGGCCCTTGCGGCGCTGATCGAGGAAACGCGCAAGCCTTTTTCACCGCCAATCGCGCGTCCGAGCGTCGCGACGCGCGCGGCGGCCCGCGCCGTCTCGTCGCCGATCGACGGCGCGGTCGTCGGCGAGGTGATCGAAGCGGATGAGGCCGCGGCGCGCGCTGCGATGGCGGCCGCCGCACGCGCCTTTCCAGCTTGGGGCATGACGCCATTCGAGGCGCGAGCGAGAATAATCGAACGCGCCGCCGATCTCATTGAAGCCAAGCGCGGACCCCTGATCGCCCTGTTACAAAGCGAAGGCGGCAAGACAATCGACGACGCGCTCGCCGAAGTGCGCGAGGCGGCCGATCTTTGCCGCTATTACGCCGCACAGGCGCGGATTTTCTGCGCCGATGCGCCGCTGCCCGGCCCGACCGGCGAAACCAATGTTTTGCGTCGCCATGGACGCGGCGTCTTCGTCTGCATTTCGCCGTGGAATTTTCCGCTCGCGATCTTCATCGGCCAGGTCGCCGCGGCGCTCGTCGCTGGAAATTCCGTCGTCGCCAAGCCCGCGGAGCAGACGCCGCTCGTCGCCGCCATGGCGATCGCCCTCCTGCATGAAGCCGGCGTTCCGAAAGACGCGCTGCAATCTGCGCCTGGCGATGGCGCCATCGGCGCCGCGCTCGTCGCGGATCCGCTGACGGCCGGCGTCGTTTTCACCGGCTCGGTCGAGGTGGCGCATGGGATCAATCGCGCGCTCGCGGAGCGTGACGGTCCGATTGCGCCGCTCATCGCCGAGACGGGCGGCATCAATGCCATGATCGTCGACTCGACGGCGCTGATCGAACAGGTCGTCGACGACGTTCTGACCTCCGCGTTCCGGTCGGCCGGTCAGCGCTGTTCAGCCTTGCGTCTTTTGTGTTTGCAGGAGGAGATCGCGCCCGCGTGTCTTACGACGCTCATCGACGCGGCGCGCGAATTGCGCGTCGGCGATCCGCGCGAGATCGGGACGCATGTCGGTCCGGCGATCGACGCTGAGGCGAAAGCGAAACTCGACGCTTATCTCGCACGTCAGCGCGAAGCGGGGCGCATTCTCTACGCCGGCGTTGCGCCGACGACAGGAACTTTTGTTGCGCCGCATATCGTCAGACTCGATCGCGTCGAGGATTTGCAGGAAGAGATCTTCGGACCCGTTTTGCATGTGGTGACCTGGCGGTCCGAACGTCTTTCGCAATTGCTCGCTGAGATCGAAGGCGGCGGATATGGCCTCACGCTCGGCATGCATACGCGCATCGAACAGCGCATTCGCGCGCTCTCGCGCGAAGCGCCGGCGGGCAACATTTACGTCAACCGCAACATGATCGGCGCCGTCGTCGGCAGTCAGCCGTTCGGCGGATTTGGCCTGAGCGGCACCGGCCCCAAGGCGGGGGGACCGGATTATCTCCTCCGCTTTCTTCATGAGACGACGCTGACGATCAACACATCATCATCGGGCGGCGACGCAGGCCTATTGTCTCTTGGAGAATTCGACGAGCTTGATCGCGACAAATTGGCGCAAACGCGCGGCTTGAAGTGGCGCCTCTGACGCTCCACTTCACTAGCGTTTCCAGTTCGATCGCCAGCTCCATCGTTGCTGAATATTGCGGTTGCTCGGCGATCGTCCGTTCACGAGGGAGATCACCATGGCCGAAGAAAGCAAGCTGCCAGCGTCAAGAGAGAGCACGCAGGCGCCCGACATTTTCGATTGGCATCCGTTCGAGTCCTTCCGACGCCAGTTCGATCGTCTGTTCGACGAGTTTCCGTCGCGCCGTAGCCTTGCCGATTTTCAGCCGTTCGACCGGCTCATGTCGGGCACGACGCCGCCGGTCGATTTCGTCGAAAAGGACGGCGAATATGAAATCACCGCGGAACTGCCCGGGCTCGATGAAAAGAGCGTCGATGTGAAGCTTTCAAACGGCGTATTGTCGATCTCGGGAGAGAAGAAAGAAGAAAAGGAAGAGAAGCGGGAAGGCTACTATTGCTCTGAGCGTCGGTATGGCTCCTTCCGCCGCGCCTTTCGGGTTCCTGAAGGCGTGGACTCCGACAGGATCACCGCGGATTTCGAAAAGGGCGTGCTGAAAATCAAGCTGCCGAAGACGCCCGAATCCCAGAAGGAAGAAAAGAAGATCGAGATCGCGGCGAAGTAGCGCCGCGTTTCGCGCGCTCAACCGTCGCCGCGCTAAGATCGCCAGCCGGCGCGTCGCTGGGAGGCGCCGGCGATTTCCTGTTTCTGCGCCGGCCGCCGCATCAGCCGCGGCAGCACGAGATGCGGCAGCACGCCCTCCCGAATGACCGCGCGCCGCAACGGCCCGAGCGCCGCCATGGCGATGAAGCTCGCGCCGCGCAGCAAATCCACCGGCAGATAGGGAATGATGAGCGATCGGTTGAGCAGGTCGACGCCATGCGTTCTGAAACCGATGTCGGCGCGCCGGTGACGGTCGTAGCGCGCAAGGGCGCGCGACAATTCGCGCGGGTTCTTGAGATCGACGCTCGCCAGACAATCCTCGAGATCGGCCACGTCGCGCAGACTGAGGTTCAGTCCCTGCGCGCCGATCGGCGGGAAGATGTGGCAGGTCTCGCCGACAAGCGCGAGGCGCCCCGTCGCATGTTTCGACACCTGCATGCCGCCCATGCGGAACTGCCCGATGTCGCCTTCGATGCGCATCGCGCCGAGTTCGGACTTGGCGTAATCCTCTATCTCATATTCGAGCTCCTCGCGCGGCTTGGCGAGGCGCCGTCGCGCGTCGGCGACGCTCATCAGCCAGACAAGGCTTGACCTGTTCGGCGCTTCGTCGCGCGCAGGCAGCGGCACCAGCGTGAACGGGCCGGAGCGCGTGTGATATTCAGTCGAGATATTTTCGTGCGGAAACTCGTGGCGCAGAAGCATGGTGAGCGCCATCTGCGGATAGGTCCATTCCTTCAGGTCGATCCCGGCGACGGCGCGGGCGCGACTGTTGCGGCCGTCGGCGGCGACGATGAAATCCGCCTTCAGACGCCGCCCGTCGGCAAGTATGGCGACGGCCTCGTCGCTATTGAATTCGTAATCCGTAATGTCGGCGTCGACGAATTCGACATCGGGGCAGGCGCGACAGAGGTCCAGCAGGATCGCCACCAGCTCGTCATTCGAGACATTGACGCCGAGCGCGGGCAGGCCGATCTCGCGGGCGCGCAGGCTGAGTTCCGGCACCGGCAGAAACTGATCGGTGTCGTCAATCATGCGGATCGCTTCCACGGCGCAGCCGCGCGCCCTGACGCGCTCCAGCGCGCCGAGCGCATCCAGAAACCTGACGGAGGATTCGAACAGCGCGACGGTGCGGCCGGGCAGCGGCGGCGGAATTCGGCCCGCGACCGTCGTCTTGAATCCGGCGCGCGCGAACGCCAGCGCCGCGGCGAGGCCGGTCGACCCGGCGCCGGCCACGAGAATGTCAGATCTGTTGTTTTCCTGCGCCGCTTCCATCTCAACCCATCTCCTCGGAGTGTTATAGCGGGAGACTCCGCAGAGCGCGAGCGGGCCGCTTTTGCCCGGCGCGAGGGGCGGTGTAGTCTCAGGTCTCGCTTCTCCAGCTTGCGCGCCTCGTGACGTCGTCTCGCCTCATCGGCCTTTCTGTCCATCTCTTCACGGCGAGCGGCGCAGCGCTCGGCCTCATCGCGCTGTTCCTCGCGGCCGACGGCCGCTTCGCCGCGATGTTCGCCTGGCTGGGCGTGGCCCTCGTCATCGACGCCGTTGACGGCGCGCTCGCGCGGCGGTTCAAAGTGACTGAAACGGCGCCTTTCATCGACGGCGTCGCGCTCGATCTCGTCGTCGACTTTCTCAACTATGTCGTCACGCCGCTCGTGGCGCTGTGGCGCTCCGGCCTTATGGAGCCGGCGCTCGCCGGCGCGGTCTGCTCCCTCGTCTGCGCCTCATCGGCGCTCTATTTCGCGGACCGGCGAATGAAGACGAAGGACTACTGGTTTCGCGGATTCCCTGCGCTCTGGAACATCGTCGTTTTCTATCTTCTCGTGCTTCGGCCGCCGGCCGCCGTGAGCCTCGCGCTCGTCATCGTGGCGGCGGCTTTAATGTTCGTTCCAGTGGTCTTTGTTCATCCGCTGCGCGTTCAACGGCTGCGCGCCGCGACGATCGCCGTAACCTTCATCTGGGGCGCTGCGGCCATTCTCGCGGTCGCGCAGGACCTCGCGGCCGCCGCATTCGGCGTGAAGGCGGTTCTTGTCGCGGCCGGGTGCTATTTTCTTGCTTTGCCGCTTTTTCGCGAGGGCGGCGCGATTGCGGAGGGAGAGGTCGATGGTTAAGGCGATTCGCGTGCATCAGCCCGGCGGGCCGGAAGCGCTCGTCATGGAGGACGTCGACCTGCCGGCGCCGACGGACGACGAAGTGCAGATCCGCCATGGCGCCATTGGCGTCAATTTCATCGACGTCTACCGCCGCACCGGCGCCTACCCGGCCGAATATCCGTTCATCCCCGGGCATGAAGGCGCTGGCGAAGTGATCGCCGTCGGCGCGAATGTGAAGAATTTCAAGGTCGGCGATCGGGTCGCTTATGTCGGCGCGCTCGGCGGCTATTCGGAAGCGCGCAACATCGCCGCCGATTCGGTGGTTCATCTTTCCAAGGCGTTCTCCTACGAGCAGGGCGCGGTGATGATGCTGAAAGGGCTGACCGCGCAATATCTGCTCCGCCGGACATACAAGGTGGAAAAAGGCGATCGCGTGCTCGTCCATGCCGGCGCCGGCGGCGTCGGCCAGATTCTTTGCCAATGGGCGAATGCGCTCGGCGCGAAGGTCATCGCTACGGTAGGCTCCCCCGAGAAGGCGAAAATCGCGGAAGAAGCCGGCGCCAGGCACACGATCCTCTATCGGGAGGAGAAATTCGTCGAGCGCGTGCGCGACTTCACGAAAGGCAAGCTGTGCGACGTAGTCTATGACGGCGTCGGACGCGCGACTTTTCCGGCTTCGCTCGATTGTTTGCGGCCGTTCGGGATGTTCGTCAGTTTCGGCTCGGCTTCAGGCCCGATCGCCGCGTTCGACATCGGACTGCTGGCGCTGAAGGGATCGCTCTATGCGACGCGACCGTCGCTCTTCACGCATATCGCGCGCCGGCGGGATTACGAGGAGATGATGGACGATCTCGTCCATGCGGCGAAGCGGGGGTTCGTGACGCTCGCCGAGCCGGCGCATTATCCGCTCGCCGACGCCGCCAAGGTGCACGCCGCGCTCGAATCACGCGCCACCAGCGGCTCCATGGTCCTAATTCCATGATTTCGCCATAATGCGACCAGTGAAAGCAGGGGCTCTGGAACAAACTTGACATGTGTTGCAATTTGAGCACTCGCCGGATGAGCCGCCGCGCAACGCGCTGTTAACTAAGCTGGATTCGCCTGCGCCAAGGCGCCTTTCCCAGGTCAATTCGGCGGCTTTTCCCCGCTTTTCCTCGCGCCGAAAGGTGAGGAAGAGAAATTCGCCCTGCGCTTTGGGTGCAAATCGATTATGCTGCGCATGTTCCGGCTTTGAGGTTCCTCCCGCCTCTCGATTAGCCCGAACCGCCTTCCAAAGCCCGGCGCTCGAGCCGGGTTTTTTTCTTGTCTTCGCTCTGCAACACCGCAGTTTCTATTGCAATTTTTCGGGAAGCGCCCCATCCTTGTGTGGCGGCCGGCTCTCTCGCGGGCTCCTGGGCCGCGAAGCATGAGGGTTGCAACGCTGTCGACAGGTGTTCATCCGGGGGCGGTTCCTGGTCCGCTCCGGCCGGAAATTGGCGCAAGAGCGCCGTTGACCGGCTCAATCGTGCAAAAGGTTCTCGCCAGCCTGGACGAAACCAAGGCCGAGGACATCGTCTCCATCGATCTGCGCGGCAAGACCGCCCTCGCCGATGACATGATCATCGCGACCGGGCGCTCGACCGTGCATGTCGGCGCCATCGCCGACAAGGCGATCAAGGCGCTGAAGGCTGCGGGCGTCGTCGCGCCGCGCGTCGAGGGCCTCGCCCAGTGCGACTGGGTGCTGATCGACGCCGGCGACGTCATCGTCCACGTCTTCCGTCCCGAGGTCCGCCAGTTCTACAATCTCGAAAAGATGTGGGGCGGCGACCGTCCGGTGGAGATTCGCCTGGTCTGACGGGATGCGGGCGTTCCCCCTGGGGGCGCCAGTTGATCTCTCGTCTCACTGGCGGCTGGATGAAACTCGGACTGATCTGCGTCGGCCGGCTCAAGGCCGGTCCGGAGCGAGAACTTTACGCGCGCTACGCCGAGCGCATCGGCGCGTTCCGGCGACTGGGGCTCGAGGGACTCGAACTCAAGGAAATCGACGAGAGCAAGGCCGCGTCCGCCGCGGAGCGGTCGTCGCGCGAAGGCGCCGAACTGCTTGCGGCGCTCCCGGCCGAGACGCGTCTCGTGGCCTTCGACGAACGGGGCAAGCCGGCGACGAGCGCCGCTTTCGCCCAATTCATCGCCACTGAACGCGACAGGGGCTGCAAGGCGCTCTGGTACGTGATTGGCGGCTCCGAGGGTCTCGACGAGAGCGTGCGCGCGCGCGCGGCCGCCGTCTTCTCCTTCGGCGCGATGACGCTGCCGCATCAGTTGGCGCGCATCCTCGCGGCCGAACAGATCTATCGGGCGATGACGATTCTGTCGGGCCACCCCTATCACAGGGCCTGATTCATTGCGGTCCCGCGGACTCACGCAAATATCTCCCGTTCACCCATCCGCGCTTGCTTGCCTGGTCCTCGACCTGACACCAGCGTTCGCCGCGCGCATTCCTGCAGCCAAGATTCTTCAGAACGGCGCCGCGCGCTAGATCCGCGACGCGCGTCGCAGCTTCCGAAGGGGATTCGCGCAAGCTCAGGCGTTCGCCGTCAGCCATGCCGGCGACTGTCCAGTAGTCGGGGCCGCCGGTCAGTCCGTCCGCATAGTCGGGTCCCTTGGCGTCGGTCGCGCTCTTCTCTCCCAAAGCGATGGCGAGCGTGTAGTTCGCGGCGGTTCCCCGCCGCGCCGCGCTGCGCATCAGATAGACCCGCGCCGTATAGTCGCCGGCGATCGGCGCCGTTCCCGTGAAATTGGCGCCCGACACGGAGCCGATGAACATCGCCGCTTCGGCGCCCGGCGCGAGCACGTTGAAATAATTGCTCAGCCGGTTCGTCTTGAGGCTCAATCGCATCGATTCCCCCGCGCCGGCTGGAAAAACATAATCGACGTAGCCGTAGCCTTTGACGCGGCCTTTCACCGTCGCGCGGCCGTCGCTGAACGACACGCGCTCGACGCGCGCGAGATCTTTCGCGGCGACGAGTGCCGGCAGGTTCAGCAGAACGAAAGCGGAAATGACAAAGAGATATCGATTGAACATCAAGCCTTTTCCCCACCGCGCCATGGCGGCGCCGGGCATACGCCGCCACCTGACCGGGTCGTGATCCGACGAGAATATTCCAGTCCGCGGCGGTGGGGATAGCGTTAGTGCATGGTTCGTCCGTGCGTCTCTTCGCCAAGCCCGGCCGCGCGCGCAGCTTCCTGAACCTTGTCGCCGGCCTTTTTGACTTTGTCGAAATCGCCGCGCAGCGCCTTGAGCGCATTGCGCTCCTGGCTGATTTCCTCCGCGGTTCGGAAACCTAATCGGCGCAGGAGCGGCAGGGGCGGGCACCAGCCCTGCAGCGCATGCTGAAGCAGGAAGCCGCTCACCAGAACCGGCAGCCCCAGCCAGCGGCGGTCGGCGGTCAGGCCGAGCGCCAGCCCGACGAGCGCCACGGACGACGCGTTGGCTTCGAGCGCCCGTTCGATGTCCCACTCGCGATCAAGCTCCTCGAGACGTTCGTCGATCTTCTCCGGATGCTTGGCGTAGAGCGCCAGGCGCGCCTGCGTTTCCTTGCGGATGGCGCGGTTGATGTCCTCATCGGTGTTTTGCTGAACGCGGGCGACCGTGGACGGCATTGATCTACCTCCCGTTGTTGCTTTCCCAACCGCAAAGTCGGCCCGAAGTTCCTGACTCTCGGACCGCGACCGGCGGGCCTTTACCCCCAACACGGCATGCGCTAAACCCCGGCAGTAACGAGCCCCGGCGTTACCGCGCGGGGCTTTTTCTGTTGGAGATCGAGATACGGCCATGGCGAATGTGGCGGTGGTCGGCGCCCAGTGGGGCGACGAAGGCAAGGGCAAAATCGTCGACTGGCTCTCGCTTGAGGCCGACGTCGTCGTGCGATTTCAGGGCGGCCATAACGCCGGGCATACGCTCGTCATCGATGGCGTGACCTACAAGCTCGCGCTGCTGCCGTCTGGCATCGTGCGGCCGGGCAAGCTTTCGGTCATCGGCAACGGTGTCGTCGTTGATCCGCATTTCCTCGTGGGCGAGATCGACCGGCTGCGCGAGCAGGGCGTCGACATCTCGCCGATGAACCTCAAGATCGCGGAAAACGCGCCGCTGATCCTTTCGTTGCATCGCGAACTCGACGCACATCGTGAGGAGGCGGGCGGCGGCGCCAAGATCGGCACCACCAAACGCGGCATCGGCCCCGCCTACGAGGACAAGGTTGGCCGCCGTTCGATCCGCCTCATGGATCTTGCCGAGCCCGACAGGCTCGACGACAAGATCGCGCGCGTGCTCGCCCATCACAATCCGCTGCGGCGCGGCCTCGGCTTGCCGGAGGTCGACGCGGGCGCTTTGCGCGAGGAGCTGCTCTCCGTCGCGCCGCGCATCCTGCCGTTCATGGACGCGGTGTGGGAGCTGCTCGAAAACAATCGCCGCGCCGGCAGGCGCATCCTCTTCGAGGGCGCGCAGGGCGTGCTGCTCGACGTCGACCACGGCACCTATCCCTATGTCACGTCGTCCAACACCGTGGCGGCGTCCGCGGCGAGCGGGTCCGGCCTCGGGCCCGGCGCGATCGGCTATGTGCTCGGCATCGCGAAGGCCTATACGACGCGCGTTGGCGGCGGCCCGTTCCCCACCGAGCTCCATGACGAGATCGGCACATTGATCGGCGATCGCGGCCGCGAATTCGGCACCAACACCGGGCGGCGTCGCCGCTGCGGCTGGTTCGACGCCGTGCTGACGCGTCAGGCGGTGAAGACGTCGGGGATCAATGGCGTCGCGCTGACCAAGCTCGACATTCTCGATGGTTTCGACGAGATCAAGATCTGCACGCATTACACGCTCGACGGAAGGCGCATCGAGCGCCTGCCCGCGTCGCAGGCGGCGCAGGCGCGCGTGCAGCCGGTCTATGAGAGCTTTCCGGGCTGGAAGGAATCGACGAGCGGCGCGCGCTCCTGGGCGCATCTGCCGGCGCAGGCGATCAAATATGTCCGCCGCGTCGAGGAGCTGATCGAGGCGCCGGTCGCCCTGCTATCGACGAGTCCCGAACGCGCCGACACGATCCTTGTGCATAATCCCTTTCAGGATTGAAAGCCTCGGCGTCATAACCCGCTTTGCATGCGTCAGAAAACGAGCAGCGCGGCGCGGATCGTCAGCGCCAGCAGCACGAGCGACGAGAGCATGAAGATCGACCAGCGCAGCATGATGACGTTGACCAGCGCCTGGACGAGACTGTGCGCGACGCGCAGCCCCACATAGCTCCAGGCGAGCGCGATGTTGATACGATCGGCGGCGCCCAGCATCGCGAGCGAGAGGATGACCGCGTAGAATAGCGTCGGCTGCTCCAGGAGATGATTGTAATTATCGGCCTTCCACCGCGTCCTGGGCGGTATCTGCGCGTTGAAGGCTTCCTTGCTCTGTTCCGGGTCGAGGCGAATGCGGTTTCTTCGGATCGCTGGGATGCGTGTGGCGTAAAGCCACGCCCACATGACGCAGGTCCACAAGACAAGCGCTATGAGCGGCGCCAAAAGCGGGCTGTGCATGATTTCATCCTCCTGCGCTGCTTGCATACCTCCCCCATTGTGTGGACGTCGATCGCCGAAGGCGATCCGGCGGAGCCCGACCCGGCGCGTAGAGCGTCTCGACAAGCGATCAGCTCGAAATCGTGCGCCAGCTCCGCCCAAGGAAGATTACGGGGTTGCGGCATTTCGCTTCCTTCGCCATATCGGGCCAAGGAGGAGAGGATATGGAACCGCCCAGCTGGCCTTGTGAGCAAGCGCTACGACTGCATGCGCTCGACGGCGAAGATCTTTCGCTCCTCTCCGCGCATGTGCAGGACGCGCTGGTGCGCGTCGGCGACATCGCCTTTATTCCCGATAAGCGCCGGTTTGCGCTTATCGCATCACGTTTCGACTGGGCGGCCGAGCTCGACGGCCGGCTTGAGCGCTGTCGTTGCGGCGTTCACTTCGAGGGCGTGCAGCGCGTGCGCTGTCAGCATGTCGCGCGTGACAAGCCCGACGCCATTCTGGAGCTGCTCGCGGTCACCTTCGAGGCCGACGCCGAGCCGCCGTCAGGGGTCATCCGCCTCTATTTCGCCGGCGGGGCGTCGATCGCCCTGGACGTCGAATGCGTCGAGGCCCAGCTCTGCGACATGGGGCCGCGCTGGAAGGTCGCCGCCCGGCCGATGCATGATTTCAGCAGCGAACTTGACGAGAACGCTTCCCGAGGGCCATGACAGCCGGACTTCCGGCTGGAGAGGATCATGACCCTGCGTTTGGACGCTGCGGCGCCCGATTTTGAACAGCGTTTCGCGTCACTGCTCGCCATGAAGCGGGAGGCGTCCCAGGACGTCGACGCGACCGTCCGCGGCATCATCGAGGACGTGGTCGCCCGGGGCGACGCGGCGCTCGTCGACTATTCCAAGCGCTTCGACCGCATCGATCTCGAGGAAACCGGCATCGCCGTTTCGCGCGAGGAGGTCGCCGCGGCGGAAGCCAAATGCTCGGCCGAACAACTCGCCGCCCTGGACCTCGCTCTCGAGCGCATCACCGCCTTTCACGAGCGGCAGAAGCCGCAGGATCTGCGCTTTCGCGACGCCGCCGGCGTCGAACTCGGCTGGCGCTGGACGCCGCTCGACTCGGTGGGGCTCTATGTCCCCGGCGGCACCGCCGCCTATCCGTCTTCCGTGCTCATGAACGTCGTGCCGGCGAAGGTCGCCGGCGTGAAGCGCATCGTGATGGTCGTTCCGACGCCCGGCGGCCATGTCGAGCCGCTGGTGCTCGCCGCGGCCAAGCGTTCCGGCATCGACGAAATCTATCGCGTGGGCGGCGCGCAGGCGGTGGCGGCGCTCGCCTATGGCACCAAGACGATCGCGCCCGTCGCCAAGATCGTCGGACCCGGCAACGCCTGGGTGGCGGCGGCGAAGCGCCGTGTCTTCGGCCAGGTCGGCATCGACATGATCGCCGGACCCTCCGAAGTGCTGGTTCTCGCCGACGCGACCGCCAACCCGGACTGGATCGCCGCCGATCTGCTTGCGCAGGCCGAGCACGACGAATCTGCCCAGTCCATTCTGATCACCGACGACGCGGCGCTCGCCGAGGCGGTCGTCGCGGCCGTCGAACGGCATCTCTCGACGCTGTCGCGCAAGGAAATCGCCGGGGCCTCATGGCGCGACTACGGCGCGACGATCCTCGTGAAGTCACTTTCCGACGCCATTCCGCTCGCCGACCGCATCGCCGCCGAACATCTCGAAATCATCAGCGAGGACGCCGAGGGCCTCGCCGCGCGCGTTTCGAACGCGGGCGCGATCTTCATCGGCGCCTATACGCCCGAGGCCGTCGGCGATTATGTCGGCGGCTCGAACCATGTCCTGCCGACGGCGCGTTCGGCGCGCTTCTCGTCGGGTCTGAGCGTGCTCGACTTCGTCAAGCGCACGTCGATCCTCAAGTGTGACGCGGAATCGCTGCGCGCCATCGGCGCCGCCGCCGTGACGCTCGGCGAGGCCGAAGGCCTGCAGGCCCATGCGCGCTCCGTCTCGATCCGCCTCAATCAGCTCGGGGCGTGAGGCGTGGTCTCAAATGAGTCGAAGCGGCTGATCTCCGTCACGCTCGACGAAAATTCGATCGGCCGCGGCTCCGCCGATCAGGAGCATGAGCGCGCGATCGCGATTTACGACCTTATCGAGGAAAACAGCTTTGCGCTGATTGGCCACGAAGGTGGGCCATATGCGCTGGTGATTTCGCTCGTCGACGCGAAGCTCGTCTTCAGGGTCTGCGATCCGGAGGGCGCCTGTCTCGTCACCCACATTCTCTCGCTGACGCCTTTCAGACGCATTCTCAAAGATTATTTCATGATCTGCGAAAACTATTACGCCGCGATTCGACATGCGACGCCCAGCAGGATCGAGGCGATCGACATGGGCCGACGCGGGCTCCACAACGAAGGCGCGCAGCTTCTCCTCGAACGCTTGAAGGGCAAGATCGAAACGGATCAGGACACGGCTCGCCGGCTTTTCACGCTGATCACGGCGCTGCACTGGAAGGGTTAGCGGAGCGCTCGGAATCGAGAATGGCGAGCGGCCGCGCAAGCGACGCTGCGTTTGTCATCATGGAATCATCCGCATGGGCAAAGGTAATTCGGATCATTTCGCCGAGCTGCGGCTGTCGATGGAGGCGGAAGCCGGCGAACTGCTCCGCGCCTTCGTGCGCGAAGCGTCTCTGATCGAGGGCGTCCCGCCGATGAGTGCGAGCCTGATCGCCGCTGACGCGGAGAAAATCTGGCGCATTTTATGTCAGCCGGGCGCGAACACGGAGCGCGCCGCGGTTCGTCTGTCTTCTTCGAAACGTGAAGCGCGCGTGCGGATTCTGCTCAATGGCCATTCCCGATTTTCGGCCATTGTCTCTTCGCTGGGCGCGCATGCGCGGAGTGAGGCCGGGCTATCCTATCGCGAGCGCGGCGTCGATGGATGGGAGGTGACGCTCCATCGCAGTTTCGAAGGATCTCAAGATGCGGTCGAAAGTTTGGAGGCGCCTGTCGCTGAAGAGGCCGCGCCGACGCAAGCGCTGCAGATCGATGCGCCTCAGCAAAGCGATTCCGCGGCGATCGCGCGCTGCTTCCTGGCCGTCTACGGGCATAATTACATTCACCGCGAAGTCTTCTCGCCCCACCGCTACTGGCGGAAAGTTGAAAGCGGCGAACTCATTCCAGTCGTGACCCGCGACGCGCGCGGCGAAGTCATCGGCCATGTCGCCCTTGAGCGCGAACCCGGCGCGCTCATCGCCGAACGCGGCGAAGCCGTCGTGCTGCCCTCCTACCGCGGGCGTCATCTCCTGGAGCTCATGACCGAACGGCTGACGGATGAGGCTGGCAAACTGGGTCTCGTCGGAATCTACGCCGAGCCCGTCACGACGCATACATTCTCACAGCGCAACGACGAGCGCGCAAGCATGCCGACATGCGCCATTCTGCTCGGCGCCGCGCCTGAGACGCTGCATTCCAAAGACTTGCCTGTGCCGACCGCAGGGCAGCGTCAGAGCTTTCTGCTGACATTCCGCTTTCTGCAGCCCGGCCGCGCCTGCGAAGTCTTCGCGCCGCAGGAATATCGCGATGTCATTCGCGCGATATATGACAGCCTCGGCGTCAGCGCGTCGTTGAGCGGGGGCAGGGCGCCGACGCAAACGCGCTCGATGACGAGCATCGCCGTCAACGATGGCGCCTATGGCAGGATTCGTTTCGAGACGATCGGCTCGAACGCCGCCATCGAACTGGCGCAGGCGCTCAGCGACGTGGACGGGCTCGGCGCGCGCGCCGTGCAGCTCTCAGCGCATATCGACGATCCGGGTCTGCCGCTGCTGGTCGAGAGCGCGCGCGGCTTGGGATTCTTCTTTTGCGGACTGGCGCCCGCCTTCTCCGAAGGCCGCGATCTTCTCCTGATGCAGCGCCTGAGCGAGCCGCTCGACATGAAGGCGCTACAGCTCTTCATGGATCAGACAAAGGAGCTTGCGGCGTTCATCGAACGAGACCGTCAGTCGGCGCCGGGCCTACGATGAGGCAGCGTTAGCAGTGGCGCGGCCTCAGTCGATTCTCTTCGCCTGCACGCTGAACGCCGTTCGATCGCCAATGGCCGAGGCGATCGCGCGGCACTATTTCGGCCGCGAGATCTATTTCGCTTCCGCAGGGTTGAAACGCGGCGCGCCCGATCCATTCGCCATCGCGGCGATGGACGAAATCGGCGTCGATATCGCAGGCCATAAGCCGCACACGTTCGAAGACCTCGAGGATTCGAACTTCGATCTGATCGTGACGCTGTCGCCCGAGGCGCATCACAGGGCGCTGGAGTTTACGCGCACGATGGCCGTCGATGTCGTCTATTGGCCGATGCCCGACGCCACCGCCGCGCAGGGTTCGCGCGAGGCCATTCTCGAGGCCTATCGCGACGTGCGCGAGCGGCTGACAGGCCGGATCAAGGATCTGCTTGGCCACAAACCCCAGCCGAGCGGATGAGCTTGTCCGCCGTGGCGGACGTCGCGTCACGTCCGGCGCGCTTACCGCGCGATTGGGAATCCGATCAGCGTACGCCGCCAACTCTCACAAAGTCTTCTTCATCTGTGCGCAGAAGCGCTGCGCAAGGGCGATCAACGCGCGATCCGAGCCTCTCCGACCGATGAAGGAGAGCGCCACCGGCGCATCGCTCGTCGGCAGGGGAAGGCTGATCTGCGGCAGACCGAAAAAGCTCGCGATAAGAAACAAGCGCATCATCTGATAGCGCTTGGCGTCGAGCGTCTCTTCGCTTTCGGTGAGCAGCGGCGCGCGAAACGGCGCCGTCGGCGATACGATAAAGCCTCGCTCGCCGAGGATCGCGTCGATTCTCTTTCGCGCGTCGTCGCGGAACGCCTGCGCGGCGTTTCGTTGATCGACGGTGACTTTAGCCGCATAGGCGAAACGCTGCTCGACGCCCTTGCCGAAGGTGGGGCCGTTCGCGGCAATCCACGCGCCGTCGGCGGCCCAGGCCTCGAACGCCTGCATGTTGCGGAAATGCCCGAGCGCCGATTTGAAGAAATCTTCCCCGAGCGTCGCTTCGCGCCAGGGGCCGAACGCCTTTATGGCGTCGATCGGCTCCGCCGCCGCTGAAGCGAAATCCATCTCGACGCCCGAGAAAGCGTCGGTGAGCAGCACGGCCTCGCCGAACTCCGCTCCCTTTGCGTCGGCCGGCAGCAAAGCTTCGCCCACGGACGCCATGACGCCGACATCGCGGGCGAACCAGCCGATGGAGTCGAATGACGGCGCAAGCGGAATGACGCCCGCCATCGGAATCGCGCCGTGTGACGCGCGAAAGCCAAAGACGCCGCAAAAGGCCGCCGGCGCGCGGCAGGATCCGGCGGTGTCGGTTCCGAGCGCGAAATTGACGAGGCCCGCGGCGACGGCGACCGCCGAGCCCGAGGATGAGCCGCCGGGGTGACGATTCTGGGCGGCCGGATTGATGGGCGTGCCGTAATAGGGGTTGGCGCCAAGCAGGCTGTAGGCCATCTCGTCCATATGCGTCTTGCCGACGAGCCGCGCGCCCGCATCCAGCAATCGATCGACGACTGGCGCGTCTTCGGCCGCCGGGGCATGGGTCGCCGCCCATCTCGGATGGCCGTTGGTCGAAACATGTCCCGCGACGTCGATGTTCTCCTTGACGACGAAGGTTGCGCCGGACAGGGGTCCCGGCTTTTCCGTGCTCCGGTTCAGAACGACGGACAGCGCGCCGAGATCGTCTTTCATCGCGGCATCCTTCCCCCGGCGGGCTAGCGTAGGCAGGCGCGGCGGGATCCATGGAAATAGCGCCTGAGCTTGGCGACTATACTGAAGAATGTGGCAAGACGAAACACGCGCGGCGCAGAGCGACGCTCCGCTGTTGCGCTATGTGCAGGCTTACGCCAAATTACAGACGCGGCGCGGACGGTTGGAGAAGCAAGATGGATGAATTCGGCGGCGGCTTTCTGCGCAACATGATGATCGGCTTTGCGCTGGCTCTGGCTTTTTCCTTCATTTACGTCTGGTACACGAGGTAAGCGGTCGCGCCGCGTTCGGCGACGCCGTTGCGACGCTAGAAAATCTGCGGCTTGGCGATCATCAGCCATATGATCGTCATCACGGCGCCAAAGGCGGGAAAGCCGAAGGCGAACCACCACCAGAAAAAGCGATAGTAGCTCTCAGGCAGCGGCTCATTTGCAGCGACGGCGGCTTGCGCGATGTCGCGCATGCGCATCTGCATCCAGACGACAGGCAACCAGAAGGCGCCGGTCAAAAGATACAGTCCGATCGACAGCGCAATCCAGCCTTCGGTGAGCGAGAGGCCTGCGAGCCACGTCAGCGCCACGCCGGTGATGGGCTGAACGACGACGGCCGAAGCGGTGAAAACGAAGTCGGCGATCACGACGATGCGCGCGACGCCGGCGATCACAGGCGCCGACCTCGAGAAATGCGCCATCAGCATGAAAAACGCGATCCCGGCGCCGGTGCCGAGCAGGACCGCAGCCCCGATGATGTGGATATATTTGATGAGGAGATAGATCACCGGTCGTCGACGATCGCCAGAGAAACGACGTTCAGCACCATGACCGACCAGATTTTCAGCATCGGCCCCAGCGGCTCTTGCCAGAGACGCGGCACGAGAATCGTGCCGAGGATGAGGTAAATGAACGATAGAACGAGCGCGGCGACAAGCGCGACTTTCGATGTGCGCCGAAAGGCGATGGCGACGCCGATGATGAGATCGGATGAGGCGCCCGCGATCACGGCGAGCGGCACGATCGGCCCCGACAGTCCGCCTTCGTACAGCAGGCTGAGGCCGAGATCCCATCCGGGTCCGAAAGAAACCAGCGCGGTCGAAATCCAGAACAGCGCCGTTACGGCGAAAATCAGCGGCTTGAGCGCATAGATGCGCGCAAACCACTTTTCGCGAACATCGGCGGGTTCGGCGGCGAGGGCGGCTTCGAGCGACTGCGGCTTGATGCCCGTCATGCTCGTCCATTGCGTCGGATCGCCGATGGCGCCGCGAACCATTTCCTTTTTGGCGATGCTGCGGATTGGCGTCCGCCAGCCGAGCCAGGCCAGGAAATCTCCTAGCTGATACATCGCGTCGATCAGCCAGTCGGGCGCGTTGATGAGTTTGGCCGGACGCCAGCCGAGCCATTTGCGATACGTGGCCACGACGCCGTTGAATGTCAGACGCTCAGGTCCGACGACTTCCAGTTCAACGCGCGCCGGCGCCGATGGCGCGAGGAAGAAAAGAACCGTCGCCACGACGTCCTCGAGCTGAACGATCTGCAGTTCGCCCGCGTCCTCGAAGCGGGGAAGAACCGGCAACGCCGCCAGGCCGCGAAACAATGCGCTGCCGCCATAGGCGCGGCGTCCAACCACAACAGAAGGCCGCAGAATGACCCAGTCGAGCGCCGTCGCTTTCAAGGCGGCGTCGCCCTCGGCCTTGCTCCTTGAAAATTCGCTTGGGGTTTCCCGATCAACGCCGACGGCCGAGAAGTGAATGACGCGCTTGACGCCTGCCTGTTCGCAGGCGGCGAACAGCGTCGCGGGGCCTTTGGCATGCGCCGCGTCGGTGGAATCTGAGCCGCTGCCGCCAAGCACGCCGGCGCAATTGACCACAGCGTCGACGCCTTCAAGATGGCGCGACCATTGCTGTGGCGAGTCGACGGCTCTCAGATCGAGCGACAGCCATTGCGCCTGGGGGAATTGGCGTCGGACGCTTGCGCGTCCACGCGAGACGGCGATCACTGAATGTCCCGCTGAGAGAAGCCTTGCGAGAATGCTTGATCCGATGAGGCCCGTCGCTCCAATCAGAAGAACTTTCATCCGCTGCCCTATCGTTCGTGCGCAACAAATTTGGCGCGCAAGCCGCGCCGGATTTTCATATAGGGCGTGATCGTACAGGCGCGTTGCGCCGCACGGAACCGATAGACGTCAGCCTCGATCCGACGGACAATCGCGCGCCATTTGCGCTCAAAGCAGCGCACCGACGCAGTGATCCTCCTCGCCGCTAGCGCAGCATTCGGTAAATCACGCCGAAGAGACTCGCGTTCACCGTCGCCAACAGGAACACGATCAGCGCCGTCTCGGCTAGTCGGCTGGGATCTCGCTGGTAAGCCATGGCCGCCTCGCGCACGCGCACCGCAGAGCGGAAAGCTACCTAGCGCGGATAGCTCCGGCGACAATGTGGGCGCGCAAGCAACTCGCTGAGCGAGGAGGAAGTAACGACCTCCCCTTGGCCGCATCGGCGTCTCGCATGGGCGATGTCGCGCATTGCGCCTTGAGGTAAGCTGGAGCGGATCGCGTCCCTTGAAGGGGCGCGATATGGGGGAGGAAGAAAATGAAATTCAGTGTGCTGAAGGTTGCGCTCGTGGCGGCGGCCGCCGTTTCCAGCCTCGAAGCCGCCGAGGCTTCGTGCGCAAGTCTCTGGTACAGGCGCAATCAGATCTACAAGGACGCGGGATATTGCTTCAAGACGGCGCGCGCCATACGCGCCTTCGGCAATGCGGGCTGCAGCTATGACGACATCAACGACGTGCCGCTCTCGGCCTATCAGCACGCGATCATGCGCGACATCGCTGCGCAGGAGCGCCGAATGGGCTGCGGCGAATAGCGGGGCGGTTTCCTCCGCCTGATGTCGCATTCTCGAGCGTGAGTTCACAGGGCTATAGGCATCGGCGAGCCGCGAAGGGCGGCCCGACGGCAGGCTCACGCGTTGGCCAACGCGATTCGGCGCGTCGCTGCCTTCGGTCTCTGATCCAGCAATGCATTCGCAATCGGAACAAGCGGACCGGCGGCCGGTTATCGCCAATGGGGACGCGTCGAGCGTCTCTAGCCTCCATGAAAAAGCGAGACGGCCATGAGCGGCACCGTTGGCGATTTCTTTGTCCGCCGGCTGCATGAATGGGGCGTGCGGCGCATTTTCGGCTATCCGGGGGATGGCATCAACGGCGTGCTCGGCGCGTTGCAGCGCGCCAAAGGCAAGATTGAGTTCATCCAGGTCCGACACGAGGAAATGGCCGCGTTCATGGCCAGCGCGCATGCGAAATTCACTGGTGAATTGGGCGTGTGCCTCTCGACAGGCGGCCCTGGCGCCGCGCATCTCATCACCGGCCTCTACGACGCCAAATGCGACCACATGCCCGTGCTCGCGATCGCCGGTCAGGCGCCGAGAACGGCGCGCGGCTCGCATTATCAGCAGGAGCTCAACCTCGATCGCATGTTCTCGGACGTCGCGGCGTTCGTTCAGGAAGCCGAGACGCCGTCGCAAGTTCGAATGCTGACCGATCGCGCGGTTCGCATCGCCAAGTCCCAACATGCGGTTTCCGTCGTCATCTTCCCCGCAGATCTGCAGGACCTCGAATATGAGGAGCCGCCGCGCGAGCATGGCGCGGTGCGAACGGGCGTCGGCTATTCGCGACCGGTGATCGTTCCGCGGCGCAAAGACCTGCGCCGCGCCGCCGACGTTTTGAACGCCGGACGGAGGGTGGCCGTCCTTATCGGCGCCGGCGCGCTCGGCGCGGCGAAGGAAGTCGTCGAGGTGGCCGAAAAGCTTAAGGCGGGCGTGGCGAAGGCGCTGCTCGGCAAGGCCGCTCTGCCGGATACGTTGCCTTGGGTCACTGGCTCCATCGGACTGCTGGGCACGAAGCCAAGCTATGACCTGATGATGGAGTGCGACACGCTGCTGATGATCGGCTCCGGCTTTCCCTATTCGGAGTTCCTTCCGCATGAGGGTCAGGCGCGGGGCGTTCAAATCGACATCGACCCGTCCATGCTCAGCATCCGGTATCCGATGGAGGTCAATCTTCATGGAGACGCGGCTGCGACGCTCGAGGCGCTGCTGCCGCTGCTTGAAGAAAAGAGCCATGTCGGCTGGCGTGACCGCATCGAGCGCGGCGTGCGGGACTGGTGGGAATTGCTGGAACAGCGGGCGATGGCGCCCGCTCATCCGATCAATCCCCAGCAGGTCGCCTGGGAATTGTCGCCTCGTCTTCCTGACAATGCGATCATCACGTCGGACTCGGGATCATGCGCCAACTGGTATGCGCGCGACCTCAAGATCAGGCCCGGAATGATGTGCTCGCTCTCCGGCGGTCTCGCCTCGATGGGCGCGGCCGTTCCTTACGCCATCGCCGCAAAACTGGCGCATCCCGGGCGCGCCGTGATCGCGCTCGTCGGCGACGGAGCGATGCAGATGAACAACATGGCCGAGTTGATCACTGTCGCCAAATATTGGCGGGAGTGGAGCAGCCCGACATGGGTCTGCTGCGTGTTCAACAACGAGGACCTCAATCAGGTGACGTGGGAACAACGCGTCATGGAGGGCAATCCAAAATTCGAGGCGACGCAGAACATTCCCGACGTGCCTTATCACCGCTTTGCCGAAATGATCGGTCTGAAGGGCATTTTCGTCGACGACCCTGATCGTCTTGCCAAGGCATGGGAAGAGGCGTTGGCCAGCGACCGGCCGGTGGTGCTGGAGGTGAAAACGGATCCCGAAGTGCCCCCGCTGCCGGCTCACATTTCGTTCGAACAGGCCCGCAATTTCGCGACGACTCTGTTCAAGGGCGACCCCGAGCAGAGCCGCCTGATAACGGGCACGGCGAGACAGGTTCTCGCGTCGGTTCTCCCTGGCCGAGAAAAATGACGGCGCAGTTGCGCGCCGCGGCGCCGAAGTTCGCAGGCGCCTTCGTCTTGGGAGCTGTGTTGGCGGAAACGGCGCGTCTCGCGGATGTCGGTTCGCAGCGCGCGCTCGCCGCCAAAGCTTCTCCGCTGCCTCGGAGAGCGCGTGTGCTTGAGAGCTCTGCGGGGCTGCTGGCTGCTTCCGTCCTTGCCGACAGCGCCGTGGAGCCTTACCGAGGGGCGTTTGAAAACCCGGGAATGTTCGCGCCGCTGATCAGCTCGGCGCTCGCGCTTTTGGCGGGCGCAGAAGGCGCCGCCTTCGGTTCCGCGCGCGCCCGCGCATTTCGCAGGAACGCCTTCGCAATGGCTGTCGCGGTCGGGGTGATCGGGGCAGCCTTTCATGTCTATGACGTCTTCCGGCGGCCAGGCCGGCTGAGCTGGTCGAATCTCTTCTACGGAGCGCCGCTCGGCGCCCCGGCCGCCCTCTCGATCGCCGGTGTCCTTGGCCTTTGCGCGGAACGCATCCGCGCCGGCGCGACACGCATTTTTGGAATTCCTGCGGGTCGCGCGCTCGCGGCGCTGAGCAGCTTTTCCCTCGCGGGAACCGTTGCGGAAGCGGCGCTCCTGCATTTCAGGGGCGCCTTCCATAATCCCTTCATGTGGGTGCCGGTGACGTTGCCGAGCGTGGCGTCTGTTCTGATGGCGAAGGCTTCACTCGAGCGTTCATCCAACCGCAATCATCCGGTCACGCGGGCTTGGCTCAGGCTGACGGCGGTCGCGGGCTTTGCTGGCGTCGGGTTCCACGCCTATGGCGTGTCGCGGGCGATGGGCGGATGGCGGAACTGGAGCCAAAACGTCATCGACGGGCCGCCCTTGCCGGCGCCTCCGGCATTTTCCGCGCTTTCCCTGTCCGCGCTTGCGGCGCTGTCGATTTTGGAAGAGAGCTCCGCCTGAGGGAGACGCCGCAGAGGCCGTAAAATGGACACGCCCTACCGAGGCTACGACGTCCTCTCCAAATGGGACACTGTCTCCTTCGACGATCGAACCCGCGAGGAGCTGACGCGGCGGCTGCGCGACATACCTCCGCGTCGCTTTCTGAGCGAGAAAGAATTCGATCTCCTGACGGCGATCGTCGAGCGGCTGACTCCAGCCTTTAGCGACGGCGAGCGTCCGCCGATCGCACATTGGATCGACGACCGTCTCTACAACAATATCGGTGAAGGCTTCCGGTTCGATGGCGAGCCGCCGATGCGCGAGAGCTGGCGCAAGGGCCTGGCCGCGATGGACGCAGAGGCCCGCCGCCTGTTCGCGGCGGGTTTTACGGCGCTGGATGCGTCTCAGAAGGATGCGATTTTACGCGCCGTTCAGAAGGGCGAGGTGGAGGCCGCGCTCTGGCGCGGTCTGCGTGCGACCACTTTCTTCACCCACACGGTGCTGAAAACCGTGGTGGCGCTTGCGTATACGCATCCATCGGCATGGAGCGACATGGGATTTGGCGGCCCGGCAAGTCCACGCGGCTATGTGCGCCTTGGCTTCGACCAGCGCGATCCGTGGGAAGCGAAGGAAGATCGATGAAATTCGAGCGTCCGCGCGCGAAGGATGGGCGCGCGCCAGACGTTTTTACGCCGGGCGGCTGGACGCCGATGCGACAATATCCGCAAAGCGAGCCGGTCGATTTCCTCATCGTTGGCGCCGGCGCCGGAGGCGCGACGCTTGCGTGCAAGCTTGCGGAGAAGGGCTTTTCAGTTGTCGTGCTCGACGCAGGACCATTTTGGCGGCCGCTCGACGATTTCGCCTCCGATGAGCTGGCGCAGCAGGTCCTTTATTGGACTGACGATCGCATCACCGGCGGCGAAGATCCGATCGCGCTGGGCGGCAACAACTCGGGCCGGGGGGTAGGCGGGTCGACGATCCACTTCAGCATGATCTCGCTCCGGTTCCGACCGGAGTGGTTCAAGTCGAACAGCCAACTCGGCTACGGATTCGATTGGCCGATCTCCTATGATGAGATCGCGCCCTATTACGCTGAAGTCGAAGAGGCGTTGAAGGTCGCGGGGCCAGTTAACTATCCCTGGGGACCGCCGCGCCGGCGCTATCCCTACCGGGCCCACGAGGTGAACGCGGCGGGGTTGGTGCTAGCGCGCGGCGCAGAAAAGCTCGGCGTGAAATGGGCGCCGACGCCGCTCGCGACCGTCTCGGCGCCGCGTGGCAAATCTCCTCCCTGCGTTTATCGAGGCTTCTGTAACTTCGGCTGCTCCACCAACGCCAAACAAAGCGCGCTGATCGTTTGGATCCCGCGTGCGCTTCGCGCCGGCGCCGAGGTGCGCGATCTTGCGATGGCGGGGCGCATCGAGATCGACCAGCGCGGTCGCGTCGACGGCGCTGAATATTTTCGCGAAGGCGCGTGGCGCTTTCAGAAGGCGCGCAATGTCGTCGTCGCCGGCTATGCGATCGAAACGCCGAGGCTGCTACTCAACTCCGCGTGCCCGCAATTTCCGCAAGGCCTCGCGAACAGTTCCGGGCTCGTCGGCACACATCTGACGACGCATGCCGGACCCGGCGCATGGGCGACCTTCGACGAGGAGATCCGCTGGTACAAGGGGCCGCCGAACATGGCGGTGACCGAGCACTGGAACTACACGGACGACGGCAAGGACTTTCACGGCGCCTATGCCTTCATGAGTCAGGGACCCTTGCCGATGGCCTGGGCGCAAGTGCTCGCCACCTCGCGCGGCCTGTGGGGCGAAGATCTCCGTCGGGAGATGTTGAACTACAATCACACGGCCGGATTCGTTCCTGTTGCGGAGACTGAACCGCGGCGGCAAAATCGTGTGGAGCTAGCCGACGAAACGGATGAGTTCGGCCTCAGAATTCCGCGCGTGACTTTTTCATATTCGGAAAACGATCGGCGATTGCAGCGTCATGCCATTCGGTTCATGAGCGAGATGCTCGAGGCCGCAGGCGGTTACAATATTTGGACCAACGACGACACGAGTCATATTCTTGGAACCTGCAGAATGGGCGACGATCCGCGAACGAGCGTCGTCGACGCTGACGGACGCAGTTGGGATATCCCGAACTTGTGGGTCTGCGACGGTTCGCTTTTCCCAACTTGCGGCGGCGTCAATCCGTCTCTGACGATTCAGGCGCTCGCCTGCAGGATCGGCGAACGCATCGCTAGCCTCGCCGCGTCTGGACGCCTCTAGTCCCGTTGGGCTGGCGCAAGGCGCGCGCATGTCTGTTTGCGCGCGACTGGCCCAGGAGGAACGCTCCCGCAAGCAATCCCAATCCCGCGAACAACGCTCCGCCGCGCAAATAGAAGGGGTCGACGGCGATGAGATCATTCTTGGCGGTCGCCGTGAAACGGCCTCTCGCCCCGTGGTCCTCGCTCGCCGGCGCAAGCAGCACGTCGGGGTCGCCCGGCAGGACAGGATCGTCGGAAATCTGCTGTTCGTACGAGTTACGCGCGAGATAGCGATCGGTGAAACCCGGGGCGGCGATCGCTCCGGCAATCGCCTGCAAAGTCGGCAAGCCGAGCCAGAGCTCGCGCGGCGGATGGGCCGAAACCGCGACATCGACGACCGCCTGCGCCACCGCCTCAGGCTCGTAGCAGGCGCCGATCGGCTGGTGGCGATGAGTGAAATGCATATGTGACCAGTCGAACTGCGGCGTGTTGACGCCGGGCAGCTGGACCATTGTCAGTCGAATGCCGCTGCGGTCGTGAATCAGCTCGGTGCGCAGCGAGTCGGTAAATCCGCGGATGGCGAATTTCGCGGCGCAATAGGCGGACTGCAGCGGAATCGCGCGATAGGCCAGCGCGGAGCCGATCTGAATGATGCGTCCCGCGCCGCGCGGCCGCATATGGCGCAGCGCCGCCAGCGTGCCATGCACGTAGCCAAGATAAGTGACTTCCGTCACCCGTTTGAACTCTTCGGGCGATATGGTGTCGACAGGGCCGACGACCGTCTCCATCGCGACGTTCACCCATACGTCGATGCGGCCCCAGCGATCGACGACGTTTCGAGCGGCGGCGTCCACCTGCTTTGGGTCGGCGACATCGGTCATGATCGCGAGGGCTTCGCCGCCACGTCGTTCGACGCCCTCTTTCGCGCCGTCCAGACCGGCCTGGCCGCGCGCAAGGAGACCAACGCGGAACCCGTGTTGCGCAAAGGCTGCGGCGATCGCGCGCCCAACGCCAGCGGATGCGCCGGTGACGACGACGACCGGCGCCTCGTCCTGCGAAGTTTTTCGTTCGCTCGAGGCTGTGACGTTTTCCATCCCAAGATTCCCGTGTTCTGCGCTAGCGCGTGAGAAAATCTGGTCCAAGCGCGCTCATGGAAGGGGCTCCCAATAGTCCGAGGTCCCGATCGATCTCCTCGCGCAAGATGTCGATCGCCCGTTCGACGCCGGGCCGGCCCGCCGCCGACAGGCCATAGAGCGTGGCCCGGCCGAGCAGCACTGCGTCCGCGCCGAGTGCGAACGCCTTTATGACGTCTGTTCCGCGGCGTATGCCGCCGTCGACGATGAGCGCCGCGCCTTTGCGCATGACGCTGCGCGCCGCCGGCAGCGCGTCCAATCCCGAGATCGTCCAATCCAATTGTCGACCGCCGTGGTTGGAGAGAATGACGCCGTCGGCGCCGATCTTCATCGCGCGCTCGACGTCATGAACATTGAGCAGGCCCTTGATCAGCAGCTTGCGTGGCCAAATTGCGCGAATGCGCGCCATCTCGTTCCAGTCGAGCGAATGATCCATATTCGCGCGGATCCAGAAGGCGCTTTCATAGAAGCTCCTGCGATCCTTCGGAACGTAATCGATGAGATTGGCGAAGCTTGGCATCCCTCGCCACATCGTGGTCCCGAGCCACTGCGGATGCAGCGCGGACTCAAGGAGTGAAGCGAGCGAGAGTCGTCCAGGATGTGCAAAACTGCGTTGCTCCCATTCACGATCTCCATAGAACTGCGCGTCGATCGTCACGACAAGCGCCTCGCAGCCGGCTTTCTCCGCGCGATCGATCAAGGCGTCGCGTATGGGGCGCTCGCCGAAGACATAGAGCTGCCACCAGTGTCGCAGTTCGGGAATCGCTGCGATGTCCTCCATCCTCTCGTTGGACATGCTGCTCTGTATGAATGGAACGCCAGCGTTCGCTGCGGCGGAGGCGAGAAGCACATCCGCCTTGTTCCAGAACAGCCCATTCAACCCTGTCGGCGCGATCGCAAACGGAAGCGGCATGGAGCGGTCGAACAAAGACACGCTGAGATCGCGATGGGAGACGTCCACCAAGGCGCGCGGCAGCAAGCGGTAGCTGGCAAGCGCCGCGAGATTGCGCGACAGAGTGGCCTCTTCTTCGGCGCCGCCCTCGAGATACTCGATCGCGAATTCCGGCAGGCGGCGGTGCGCCATCGCCCGAAGGTCATCGATTGTGCGCGCGTGCTGGAGACTATGCCCGGCGTAGAGCTTGCGCCGCGGCGTGCCTTTGACCGTTGCGGGGCTGGGGTCGAGCCGCGCCGCAGCGGCCGCCGCCTCCACTTCGTAGGGCGTCCTCTCTTCGGGGCGCGTGGAATCGAACAGCGGACTCATGAGGCCGCCTCGTCCGCGAAAAGATTCGGCGGCTGGCCTTCGACGCTGGGCCGGCAACGAAAAATGCCGCCTGCGTGCGGCTCGCGCTGCTTTGAAACGCCCTGCGAAGCGGTGGTGATATAAAGCGAACGATAGTCCGCGTCGCCGAAAGCGCACATCGTCGGCTGGCTCACCGGCAAAGGGATTTCGCGCTCGATCTCGCCATTCGGCGCGATGCGCACGACGCGGGCGCCGCCATAGAGCGCGCACCAGTAAAACCCTTCCTTGTCGATCGCCGCGCCGTCGGGCTTTCCGTCCGATCCCTGAAACTGCGCAAACACTCGCGGAGAGGAAAGGGCGCCGCTTTCAATGTCGAAATCGAAAGCCATCACCTTTCGCGTCGGCGTATCGGCCAGATACATGACGCGATTGTCCAGACTCCACGCCATGCCGTTGGCGATCGCCGCGCGCGCTTGCGCCGGCCGCAGGGCCTCACCGAAACCAAGCATTTGAATTGGCGCCGCGCCTGTCAAAGCGCCGGAGGCGTCTGCGCGGCGGTCTACCGTTGCGCTCGGCAGAGGATCGAATTTCGCGCCGACCCAGAATCGCCCGCGCGCGTCGCATTTACCTTCGTTGAATCGGTGCGTCAGCGGATTGTAAGGCAGCGCGTCGAGCGCCGCGAACCCCCCGTCTGAAAGCGATATCCGCGCAAGTCCGAGCCGCAGCGCGGCAAGAATGTCGCCGCTTCGGCACAGCGCGAAGGCGCCGATCTGGCAGGGCATGACCCAGCGCTGGTCTTCGCCGGAATTCGGATCGAAGCGATGTAATGCCGGCGCTTCGATGTCGATCCAATAGAGGCGCTGCTCGCATTCGGACCATGTCGGGCTTTCACCGGTGATCGCGCGCGCGTCATGCACGAGCTCCACCTGGTCAAACCGTTCTAAGCGCGACGCCATCGCCTGACTCGAGCCGGTTCATCGACGTAAGCCACAAGTTAGGGCGGCTCGGCCGCCAAAGCGCGCGCTGCGGGAAAATTCGTGACTCCGGCGTCGGAACCGTCAGGCGCATGTCCGGCCCAGACGGCTGCCTCGTTCGCGCATCGGATCAGGCGTTTCGGCTGGACAAGCCGACGCGACATGCTACTATGCGCCTGCGTCGATATGACGCGCGTCCCCGCTTAAGGACGAGCAAAAGCGCCCCAAAACAGGGAATTGGGCGCGCTCTCGAAACGAGGAGGAGCGACGATCATGGCTGATAGAGAACTGGAAATCACCCCTAACACCTACATCTTCGCTGGTATTGGCGCGGTCCTTCTGGGCGGCCTTGCATACGCCGCGCTCGGCGGGATGCAGAACACGATCGCTGCGGCGGTGGTCGGCGGCCTGGCTGGCGGGTGCCTGGGTCTATTCTTCTAATCAGCGAAATGCGCCGACGCAGGGTGCTCTTCAACTCTGCGCCGGCCGCGACATCAAATCCCCTCATAGCGCCGATGACGCGCAGCGCGCGATCTGCCGCAGGATGATCAATCGGCAAAGCATGTCAGCGGGTTTTTCAGCGCGGCGAGCGTTACGGCCGAATTCAAGCCAATAAAAGCAATGCGCCCTGGCGCGTCGAGCGCCGCGTCATTCGGACTTGAGGGGCAGAAGCGCGCGCCGTCGAATGGTCGGAGTGGCGGGATTCGAACCCACGACCCCTTGTCCCCCAGACAAGTGCGCTAACCGGGCTGCGCTACACTCCGACTCGGGCCGTTATAGTCAGGCCGCGCGGCGCTGGCAACGTGCGCTTCTACAGCTTGGTAAGCTTGAGCAGGCGCTTGCATTCCTCGATCTCGGCCAGGACCTCGCGCAGGATCCGCGTTTCCTGCGCTGCGAGCGGCCGCGATCCGCCGGAGGTGGCAGGCGGCGCGAGGGGCTGGTCCATCTCGATGATCGGCGCCGTGTCCAGCGCCTCGATTCCAGCCAGATCCGGATCATGGGCGCGTAGCGCCGCCAGGTCTTCCGCGGAGAGCGCTTCGTCCGTCTCCTCGTCGCTTTCTCCGGAATCTAGCGGCCACGGCCGCTCGCTCATCGGCGCCCCGCCTTGCCGCCCCCCGGCGCCCGCGAGGACCGCCTCGACGCCAGCCTCCTTGAGGATGCGCTGCACGCCCTTGATCGTATAGCCTTCGTCATAGAGCAGGCGGCGGATCGCGATCACCAGCTCAATGTCGCGCTGCCGGTAGAAGCGCCGGCCGCCGGCGCGCTTTAACGGATTGATCTGCTTGAAGCGGGTCTCCCAGAAGCGCAGCACATGCGCGGGAAGGTCGAGGCTCGCTGCGACCTCGCCGATCGTGCGCATTGCTTCGTCGCTCTTGCCCGACACCTGATCCCTCGACTCAAGCCACGCTATTCTTACATCCGCCGCGGCGCTCCCCTCAGCAAAAAGTGCCAACTCGAAACATTGTCACGAAAAGTTTTTGAGGCTTTGCCGGTGCCTAACGTTGCGCACTTATTCGGTTCACTTTATTGCTCGGCAAGTTTATAAACTCATTACAGGAAGCAGGTTGAGAACGCTTTCCCGTTGGCCGCAGTTATAGATTGGACTTCAATGAAGGTTATACAGCATGATTGAGGCTTCAGCTAAGTACTTTGTTGAAAATGTTACCAAATTTATTAGCGTCGCGTCTGCAACTATACTCTCGATAGCTGTATCATTCGATGTAGGGTTTTTCTATGGCATCGATATTGATATATTTACATTTTTTTCGTTGTCCGAGCACATATTATTTAGCATTCAGTGGCTGCCGCTTTCGCTAGTTTTGTTTTTTTTCGGAGTAGTAACTACAGCTTCTATATGGTTCCAAACCTTAGCAACGAAGTTTGCAGAAAATCCTATATTTATCAGATATCGTCATGCACTGGCAGTAGCAGTTTTTGTTATTTTTGCAATTTTTTTGTATCATGTATATACGACATCTGATGTAATTAACTTCGTAATATCGACCATATACGCAACTGGACGCCTCCAAAAACCTCTGGCCAAATCGGCGTTGAGTTGATTCACTTGGTCATGTCGCAAGGGGATCGCGGCCATGGCGAAGGGAACGCCCGGATTTTTTGATGTCGACGAACGGCTGGCTGAGCTGTCGGCGAAGGGCGACGATCTGGAGCGCGTGAAGGCGCTTGTCGATTTCGAGATGTTCCGGGCGGCGCTGGAGGCGGCAGTCCCGCGGGCCGACCGCTCCAAGGGCGGGCGTCCGCCATTTGATCATGTATTCATGTTCAAGGTGCTGATCCTGCAAGCAATGCATTCTCTGTCGGACGAGCGCTGCGAATATCTGATCAAGGACCGCCTGTCGTTCATGCGCTTTCTCGGATTGGGTTTGGCCGACGCGGTTCCCGACGCCAATACGATCTGGACGTTCCGCGAGGCGCTGAAGAAGGCAAATGCGGCCGACCGCTTGTTCGAGCAGTTCGACGCAGCGCTGCGCGAGGCCGGCTTTCTCGCGATGTCGGGCCAGATCGTCGACGCCACGATTGTCGCCGCGCCCAAGCAGCGCAATACGAACGGCGAGAAGCAGGCGATCAAGGACGGCCGCATTCCAGAGGGCTGGAAGGACAAGCCGGCGAAGCTCGCACAGAAAGATCGCGATGCGCGTTGGACGGTCAAATATACGAAAGCCAAAGTGCGGGAGGAGGACGGCTCTGTTCCGCCGGTCGATCTCGCCATCCCCGCATTCGGATACAAGAACCATGTGTCGATCGACCGGGCGCATGGGCTGATCCGCAAATGGACGGCGACGCACGCTGCCGCGCATGACGGCGCGCGGCTGGAGGATGTGCTCGACAAAACCAACACGGCGAGCGAGGTCTATGCGGACACGGCGTATCGCTCGGCGAAGAATGAAGCGATGCTGTCGCGGCGCGGCTTCGTCTCGCGCATTCATCGCAAGAAGCCCAAGGGCAAGCCGATGCCGGAGCGAACGCGCATCGCCAATGCGCAGAAGTCGAAAGTGCGCAGCGCCGTCGAACATGTGTTCGCGCATCAGAAAGGGCTGATGGGCCTGTTCGTGCGAACAATCGGCCTGGCGCGGGCGCGGCTCAAGATCGGGCTCGCCAATCTCGCCTACAACATGCGCCGCTTCGTCTGGCTGCGCGAGAGAGGGGCGCCTGCGTAGCAAAATTAGCGGCAAAGACGGCGCCGCTCACCGGGCGACGCCGCTTTCGAAGCCCATGAACCGATTCTCCCCGGAAGGATGGCCTCGAGCCGCCTCACGCCCAACACCCAGTCACGAAAAGCCAGGTTATTGGAGGTGCCCAACTATATGTTTAATTGTTGCTGAGGTCATTGTTTCGCCAAAGGTGTCCCACGCTACCAAGGCGACAATCGTAGCAATGTCGGTATATATCTTGGTGCTAAGTGCCGCGTTCGGATTGGGGTTCGGCTTTGGTTGGTTCAGGAGTCGTGAAAACAACAGATTTAGCGATAAAATAATCACTAAAAATGGCAATGAATTAGGTAGAATTATAAGAGCAGGAGAGAAGGGTATCCTGTATCTCAGTGCTCCTAACAATAAAAAAGTTTTTATAAAATGGGAAAAGCTTGACGAGGTTATCCTGCGTGATATTGGCGGTGAAAGTGCACAGCGACTGGATAAATAGATTTTTTATTCTTAAGAGCGTGCGTCGTAGACCCTCGTCTCTAAGCGGACTATTTCAAATTATTCGCCGCCGTGCCGGAGGCGGCGGCGGGGTGTGGACAAGCGAGGGCCGCATCCCTTAACTGGCCGCCGTCATTCCAGCCCCCAACCCTCGGCGTCTCATGGAAGATTGGCTGCACTTCCCCCATCCGGTTCCGGCGATCAGACACCACGCGACTGAGGCGAACGCCGCGGCCGTGCGCAACTGGCTCTGGCTCGTCGCGGCGCTGGTCTTTCTGATGGTCGTCGTCGGCGGCGCGACGCGGCTGACCGAGTCGGGTCTCTCGATCGTGCAGTGGAAGCCCGTCACCGGCGTGCTGCCGCCGCTCTCGCAACAGGAGTGGCAGGACGCGTTCGACGAATACAAGCGGATCCCGCAATACAGGGAACTGTTTCCGGACATGGATCTCGCCGGATTCAAATACATCTACGCGTGGGAATGGGCGCATCGGCTGCTCGGACGGCTGATCGGGGTTGTCTTCGCCGTACCACTCATCTGGTTCTGGGCGGCGGGCCGTCTGCCCGGCTCAGTGAAGCCAAAGCTCCTGGGCATTCTCGCGCTCGGCGCGCTTCAGGGCGGCGTCGGCTGGTGGATGGTCGCGTCCGGACTCGTCAATCGCATCGAGGTGGCGCAGGAGCGCCTCGCGATCCACCTGCTGCTCGCCGCGCTGATCTTCTCCGCATGTTTGTGGGTGGCCGGCGGTCTCGGGCCGCGCGCCGTCTCCGTCGTGCATGAGGGCGCCGGCCGGTTGAAGGCGGCCGCCTTGACGATCCTCGCTTTCGTTTTTCTGCAGATTTTCGCGGGCGGCCTCGTCGCTGGATTGCGCGCAGGACTCGTCAACAACACCTGGCCGCTGATGGACGGCGCCTTCATCCCGCCGGCCGACGTCTTGTGGCGGTTGGAGCCGGTCTGGACGAACCTCGTCGACAACCCTGTCACCGTCCAATTCTTCCACCGCATGATCGCCTATCTGATCTTCGTCCTGGCGCTCGGGCATCTTCTCGATGCATGGATGAATGCGGAAGGACGCGCGCGACGCGGCGCCGTGATCCTGTTCGGCCATGTGCTGATGCAGGTCGCGCTCGGCATCGCGACGCTGGTGCTGGTCGAGCCGCCATTCGCAGGCGCGCCGCATCTCGCGCTGGCGCTTTCGCATCAGGCGATCGGCATGGCGGTGTTGGCGGTCGCGACATTACAGGCGCGACGTCTTGTGCAGGACGTGGTTAGAAACTAAGGCGGCGGCGTGCAGAATATTCCAATCCTCAATCTTCCCGGGCCAGAGTTCCTCAACGTATTCGGCCTTGTCGTCATCGTCGTGCTGGCTGCGACCTATCTCTGCATCCGCTTCGCGGACCGCACGGATCGCCGCCCGCCGCCGCCCGTGCCGCAAAACCCCGACGCCATGGAGGTCGCCTTCCTGCAGGGCGGCGTCAATCAGGTCATTCGAACGCTGATCTATGATCTTGCGCAGCGCGGCTTCGTCGCGCTCGCCGCCGAGGATCATGTCGTTCCCACCGAGAAACAGCCGCAGCCCGGCGAACTCAGCGCGATGGAGACGCGCCTGTTCGAGGCGGTGCAGGCGAAGCCGAAGGCGCACACGCTCTTCGAAGATCGCAGCCTCCGCCGGCGGCTGCTGGAGCTTCTCGCGCCCATCCGCGCCAAACTCGCGGCGGAGCAGCTGATCAAGCCTACGGCCGTCAAGATCTGGCGCCGGCGTGCGCAGATCGGCGGCACGTTGATCATCGCCGGTCTGGCGCTCGCGAAGATCTATGTCGAGCTGATGTCGGGTCCGGCGAATGTCGCCTATCTGATCTTCCTGGCCGCGGCTTCCGTCGCCGTGCTGTTCGCGCTGGCCTATGTGCTGACCAGAACGCATGCGAGCCGTCGCGGCCACGCCTATCTCGAATCGATGCGAGTGGCCTATGGCGGCCGATTGAAAGAGGCGGTGGCGCACATCGGGTCGCCCGGACCGGAGGCGCGCGCCTTCCATGGCGCCGCGCTGTTTCTCATCGGCCTGTTTGGCTTTGCGCCGCTGAAAGGCACGACCGAGTCGATGTTCGCCGAAGCCTTCAGCCGCGGCTCGGGAAGCCAGGGCTCCGATTGTGGAACAAGCTGCGGCGGCAGCTGCGGCGACGGCGGAGCAAGCGACTGTGGCGGCGGCGATTGAGGCGCCGGCGCTCGGGTCGGGCGTCGGCTTTCGTCCGCAGTTTCGCGCTGAACTCTTCGCGCATCGCGATCAGATCGATTTCCTCGAGATCATCGCCGATCACTATCTTGACGCATCGAGAGAGAAACTCGACGAACTCGCGCTATTAAAGTCGCACTTCCCGCTCGTCGCGCATGGTCTCGATCTCTCGATCGGCAGCGCAGAAGGCCTCGACATGCGGTATGTCGAGAAGATGGCGACGCTCATCGAGCGCATCGATCCGCCCTGGTGGAGCGATCATCTGTGCTTCACGCGCGCGGGCGGCGTGAGCATCGGCCATCTCGCGTCTCTGCCCTATACGCAAGAGGCGATCGATGTCGTCGCGCGCAACGTCGAACATCTGCGCCGGCGCATCAAGACGCCGCTGATCCTGGAAAATATCACCTGCGTCGTGCGCATTCCGGGCGGCGACATGGACGAACCGGAGTTCTTGTCGCGCACGCTCGAAGCAACGGGATGCGGCTGGCTCTGCGATGTCGCCAATATGCATGTGAATGCGCAGAATTTCGGCGTCGATCTCGATGCGGCGTTCGAGCGCTGGCCGTGGGACAGGCTTGTGCAGATTCACTACGCGGGCGGGCGCGAACGCAACGGCGTGCTGATCGACAGCCACGACGCCGCCACGAGCGATGAGGTTTGGGCGCTCTACGATCGCATTGTCGCGCGCGCGCCGGTCAAGGCCGTCATCCTCGAACGCGACGAAAGAATGCCGCCGTTCGGCGAACTCATCGATGAAGTGGCGCGCGCCCGCGCGACGCTCACGGAGACGGGGCGATGGCCTTAGCCGAGACGCAGGCGCTGCTCGCGCGGCTCTTCACGGAGGAAGATCTGCGGCGCGAGTTCTTTGATGCGCCGGTCGCCGTGGCCACGCGTTTCGGTTTGAGCATGCATGATACGCAGCGCCTCGCCGCAATCGACGCTTGCGAAATCGAAGCGTTCGCGCGGAGCCTGATCGGCAAGCGCGCGCTCTATGCGCGCAAGGCGCTGCCGCTCACGGCGCGCGCGCTGGGGGATCAGTTGGACGCGCTTTTCCGGGAAGCGATCCGCGGCGCGGCGCGAGATGCAAGTCGCTCCGACGCGACGGCGCTCGCCGAGCTTCTCGATCGGCGTGTCGCAAAGTGCGAATTGGACCCTGCCTGGGCCGCCGATCTCGCGCGCTTCGAACGCGCCTTTATCGATGCGGGAGGTTCAGGCGCCGCATTTATCCTTCGACGGTTCGACTTCGACGTTGCGACCATCGCCAAGGATCTCGCCAAAGGCGAAGACGTCAGCCCAATTCGCCGCAGAACATTCGGCGTCTGGGCGCGCATGCCGCGAGGCCGGCTGCGCTGGCGGCTTTTCCGCTTCTAGGCGCGGCGCAACGCTTCGGGCATGTCTGAATGGCGCCGTTCGGCAACGACGTCGATCATGCGCTCGGCGCCGCGATCCCGCGCCTCCTGGCTCTGCGCCTTGGCGAGGTCTTCGCTTGCTTCCTTGAACTGCGCTTCGGCCTCTTCAAGCTGGCCGCGAAGCTCAGCGATCGACGCAACGATGTTGTCGCGCCTGGAGCGCGCGGCCCGCGCGTATGTCGGATAGGCGAAATGGTTGGGGTCGTTGATGTTTGCGCGCCGTTCTTCCTGACCGATCTCACGGTCGAGTTCATTGGCCATGCGCGTGAATTCGCCGATCATTGCGTTGAGTTGAACGACTCGCCGACGTTTTTCCTCGGCCTGAAACCGTTTGAGACGGACAAGCGTATCCCGCGACTTCATGCGACAAGCTCCGTTACGCGACTTATGCGAAACAAATCCTTAACCCCGCGAGACGGACCTCAATATGCCCCGTGGAAGTTGCTCGTTTGTTACCGAAATCGAATTTTTGAATTCTTCGCCACTGTGTGTCTTCCGCGCACTATCTCAAGCGAGGGGCGCTTTGGAGGCCCAAGCTATGCGAAATCTTGCTGCAATTCTTGCGGGGGCGGCCATAAGCCTCGCAGCTTCCAGCGCGGTGATGGCGGAAGCTCCAGGCTTCGTTTTCTCGCAAGACAAACTTGAATGGCGGGCAGGTCCGCCAGAACTGCCGCGCGGCGCTGAAGTCGCGATGCTGTTCGGCAATCCGATGCAAGGCGGGCCGTACATCCTCCGGATGCGCGCGCCGAAGGGATACAAAATCGGGCCGCACAAGCACAGCGGAATCGAAACCATGACTGTGTTGACGGGGGCCGTCCGCTACGGTCAGGGCGACAGCCTCGAGTCGCGCGCCGAGAAAACGCTCGCAGCCGGCGGCTTCGCGGCGACGCCCGCGGAAACAGGCCATTGGGTCAGCTTCGACGACGACACGGTCATACAAGTGACCGGCGTCGGCCCTTGGAACATCACCTATCTCGATCCGCGCGACGATCCGCGCGCGCCGCAGCGGTAGCTATGCAGGCTCCTTGGCGCGCGCGGGCGAAGCCGCGGCGCCGCCATAGCGGCGATAGATGAACTCCGGCGCCGGGGCATGCGACTCGACTTCTGCGTAAGCGGCGAAGCGCGCATGTTCCGGCGAGAGATGGCAGGCGGGATCGGTCGCCGCGGCGTCGCCGGCGATGGCGAAGGCCTGACAGCGGCAGCCGCCGAAGTCGATCTCGCGGCGGTCGCAGGAGCGACAGGGCTCCTTCATCCAGTCCGTGCCGCGGAAAGCGTTGAATGCCGAGCCGTGTCGCCAGATATTGGCGAGCGACGTGTCGCGCACGTTATCGAAGGTCAATCCCGGCAGCGTCTGCGCCGCGTGGCAGGGCAGGGCCTTGCCGGACGGCGTCACCGCCATGATCGAACGGCCCCAACCGCCCGTGCAGGCTTTCGGCCGCGTCGCGTAATGATCGTGGATGACGAAATCGAAATTGAGAACGCCGGCGAGACGCTTCTTCGCTTCTTCGACGACGCCGACGGTGTCCATGAAAGTTTCGCGCGTCGGGATCAGCGCGGCGCGGTTCACCTGCGCCCAGGCGTAGTATTGAATATGCGCGATCTCGATGCGCTGCGCGTCCACCTCGACGGCGAAATCGATGATCTGCGGCAGATGCGCGATGTTTTGCCGGTGCATGGGCGCGTTGATCGTCAATCCCATGCCGAATTCGCGCGTCCACCGCGCCACGTCGCGCTTCTTGGCGACGCCGCCCTGATATCCCGAGATGCGGTCGGCGCTGTCGGGAACGACGTCCTGGATGGAGACCTGCACATGATCGAGGCCGATCTCGGCAAGACGCTGCAGCCGTTCACGCGTCAGCAACACAGCGGAAGTGACGAGATTGGTGTAGAGCCCGGCGTCCACCGCATGCGCGAGTATGTCTTCGAGATCGCGTCGCGCGGTCGGTTCGCCGCCGGAAAGATGCAGCTGCAACGCGCCGATCGCCGCTGCCTGACGGAAGGTCTCGCCCCATTCAGCGGCGGTGAGCTCGACGTTCGAGCGCTCGAGTTCGAGCGGGTTGGAGCAATAGGGACATTGCAGCGGGCAGCGATGAGTGAGTTCGGCGAGCAGTCCCGCCGGACCGCCCGCAAAGGGCGCGATCGACGAAGCGAAGGCGGAAGGCGCCGGCGGCGAAAATTCAACCGCGCCGTCGCGCAGCAGCCGCTTGTCGGCGAGTCCTTGCAGCAGCGCCGTGACGTCGCGCGTGATGATTTCGAGCGGCGCGGCGTATTGCTGCGCGAGCCGCGCGCAAAGATCCGCGACGCGCGTTTCGCCGTCGATGGCGCGCAGGACGATTAACCCGATCGGATCGAGTTCATAGGCGCGTTCCGGCGCCAGGATGACCGTTCTCGAACGCGCGCGGTCCTCATGCAGCCGCGCGTAGCGCGTGAAGCCCGGACGCGAGTCGGGGCCGATCACGAAGCGCGCGGCGTGCGGCTTAGACATTCACATCTCCTGGCCGCCAGGCGCCGGGCGGGATCAGACCGGGCGTGACGTAGGCGTGATGTAATGCGTCGAGCTGCGCCCACAAGACGTCGCATTTGAACCGCACGGCGCCGACGCAGGCTTCCTGTTCGGCGCGAGTGCTGGCGTTGTCGAGGACATAGCCGAGCGCGAATTCGGAATCGCGCGGGGCCTGGGTCAGTCGGCGCTTGAAATAGGCCATCACATGATCGTCGACGAAATCGTAGTTCTCGAGCATTCCGACGATGCGTTCGCGATGAATCGACGGCGCGAAGAGTTCGGTCAGCGAGGACGCCACCGCGACCGTGAGCGGCTGCTCGACGACGAAGCGCACATAGGCTTCGACCGCGAATTTGGTGGCGGGCAGGGCGCCGCGGCGGGAGGTCACGTAATCGCGCGAGAATCCGAGCGCGTCGGTGAGCACCAGCCAGCGCTCGATGCCGCCGCCTTCGTCGCCGAGCCCGTCGTGATCATGGATGCGATGTATCCACTCACGGCGCAGTTCGCGGTCGTGCACGCGGCTCATGAAGGCCGCGTCCTTGCGCGGCACCGCCTCCTGGTAGCAGTAGCGGTTGAGCGCCCAAGCGGCGACCTGATCCTTATTCAGCTTGCCGCCATGCAGCAGCTTATGAAACTCATGCTTGTCGTGATAGCGCTCGGCGCCGACGGCGCGGATCGCGGCTTCAAAGTCGTCGCGGGAGAGCGGCGCAGCGCCGCGCCAATCAATGGCTACGATCTCGTTCACAGGTTCACCTCCATGCCGTCCTCGCCGATTTCCCAGCCGGCCGCCTGCGCGGTCGCATATTCTTCCGAGAACTCGTTGAGCAGAGGATTAGAATTGTTGATGTGCACGTAGATTTTGCGCGCCACGTTCAGGGGCTCGAAAGCGGCGATGGAGCCGTCGGCGCCGCTGACGTTGATATGGCCCATGCGCGAACCGGTCTTGCCGAGCAGGCCCTGTTCGATCATCTCGTTTTCGTGAAACAGCGTGCCGTCGAAGAAGACAAGCTTGGCGCCGCGAAGACGTTCGGCGAGCGGCGCATCGAGCTTCGCGCAGCCCGGAATGTAGAAAAACGAGTCGCCGGTCGCGGTTTCGATGATCTCCAGCCCCAACGTGTCGCCGGCGCTCGTGCCGAAGTTCGGCGCGTTGGCGTTCTCGAGATAGAGCGCGATCTTTCCAGGAACCGGAAAAGCGCGTATCGCGAGCCCCAGATCGAGGCCGGCGCCTCTCACGGATACCGCCTCATCCATGCGCAGCTCGATGCGCGGCACGAGTTGCGTTTGCAAAATCGTGAAAATCGGATTGGCCCCGAGCGCATCGAGCACGCGCCCAGCAGCGTAGAGACTGAACGGTTGAGCTTCTCGCATGTTGAGAAGGCCCGCGACGTGATCCACATCGCCATTGGTCAGCGCGACGGCCTTGATCGGGCTCGCGCGCAATCCATCATTGGCGCCGGGCGCCAGCTCCGGCGTGGCTGATATTTGCTCGCGCAGATCGGGCGAGGCGTTGAGCAGCAACCAATCCGCGCCATTGGCGCTGACCGCGAGCGAGGACTGTGTGCGCGGCGCGAATCCGGGCGCGCCGGCGCGAACCGCTCGGCAATTTGCGCAGTTGCAGTTCCATTGCGGGAAGCCGCCGCCGGCGCCCGATCCCAACACCTTGATCCGCATGAGCGTTTTTCGACGTCGCGGCGCGCCGCAACGTCGCTTCTCCCCAGTGTTATTTTCCCGGCACTATGCGCAGGCGGCTGGCCTTCGCGCAAGTGCGACCGATTTGCGCGGCGCTCATGAAATATCGAGACTTTTTCCCAGTTTCTGCGGGCGAGTCGCCCCGGTTTGGTCGCTTTCTCGGGCCAAAAGACAGCGGCGAGGCCGAGGCGCCTCAGGTCGAAGCGCGCCGCCGACAAATGCGGTTCCAGGCAGGCGCTGGATCGAGCCAAACAATTTGCGCAGCTTTCGGATGAACATACTGACGCGCCTTTGCGCGCTATTCGCCGCCGCGTCGCTTGCCGGCTGCCTGTCGGACGGCATGCGCATCGTCGACGGTCATGTCGGCAACGCCGTCTCTCTCGTCTCCGGACCAGAGGGCGAGCCGGCGAATGTCGCGCTTTTCGTCGCTTCGACCCGGCGTTCGGAAGGCGCCAGGGACGACGGACGCGCGCATTTTTCGCTGACGTCGATCGGCGTTCCGCTCAATCATCGGGCCGGCAATGTCGAGCGTCCGAGCTTCGGCGGGGCCGATCGGCGCCGCCACTTCACCGTGCTGTCGAAGCGCAATATGGACGAGCAGGAGTTCTACGGAGAGGTCGCCTCGCACGTCTCCGGCCGCATCGGCAATTCGCGCGACGTGCTGCTTTACGTGCACGGCTTCAACACCGGAATCGACGAGTCGCGCTATCGGCTGGCGCAGATCGTCGCCGACGGACGTTTCTCCGGCGTTCCGGCGCTCTTTGCCTGGAATTCCCGCGGCGGGCTGTTCAACTACGAGTCCGACAAGGAAGCGGCGACGGTCTCGCGCGACGCGCTCGAGAAGCTCATCGTTGATCTGTCGCACACGCCGGGCGTCGGGCGCATCCATGTGCTCGCGCATTCGATGGGCGCGTGGCTGACGATGGAGACGCTGCGCGGCGTCGCGCAGTCAGGCCATCCGGATCTCGACGGGAAGCTCGGCGAAGTCATGCTTGCGGCGCCTGACATCGATCTCAACGTCTTCCGTCAGCAGGTCGCGCGCGTCGACCCGCGGCATGTGTCGATCTTCGTCGCCAACAACGATCGCGCGCTGTCGCTGTCGTCGCGCATCGCCGGCGATCGTCCGCGACTGGGCGCGATGAATCCGACGAACCTCGAGGACAAGTCGGAGCTCGATCGGCTGGGCGTCGCCGTGCACGACATCTCGTCCTTCTCGACCGATTTCGTCGGCCACGGCGCATTCGCCGAAGCGCCCGACGTGGTTCGGAAGATCGGCGCGCAACTGACCGCGCCGCGCGCGGGCGAGGCCGAGACGCACGCCGTGATCGACGCAAGCGGCGCGGCGGCTCCAGACGCGGCCCCGGCGCCACTCAGTCAAAAGGTCGAGTCCCAGCCGCTGGCGCCGCTCGCGGCGCGGTAGCTTCTTTTCGATGATTTTTGACGTCCAGCGCTTACTACGTCTGCGGCGCCTCTGTCGGCGCGGTCTTCTCCGCTTCGGCTTTCGCGAGCCTGTTGTAGCGCCGCACGCTCAGCGGAATGGCCGCCAGAAACGCGACGCTCAGCACGGCGAGCAAGTCCATCGGATAGATCGCAAGTAGCAGCGCCGTCACGCCGACGCCGAAGAGCACCGGGATGACGAGGTCGCGCGGTATGCGCCCGATGCGCTTGCCGGAAAAATGCGGAATGCGGCTCGCCATCAGAAAGGCGATGCCGAGCACATAGACGATGTAGAACGGCGTCATCGCCTTGGACGCCGGCAGCTCCAAGACAGAGAAATGCAGATAGAGCGGTAACAGCACCGTCACCGCGCCAGCAGGCGCCGGCATGCCGACGAAGAATTCGGCGTGCCACGCGGGCTTCGAGGGATCGTCGATCGTCACGTTGAAACGCGCGAGGCGCAGAGCGCAGGCGATGGCGAAAACCAGCACGGCGAACCAGCCGAGCCCTTTGATCTCATGCAATGTCCACAGATACAGCAGCAGGCCGGGCGCGACGCCGAAATCGACGAAATCCGAAAGCGAGTCGAGCTCGGCGCCAAATCTCGAGGTGCCCTTGATGGCGCGCGCGAGGCGCCCGTCCAGCCCGTCGAGGACCGCCGCCGCCATCACGGCCGTGACGGCTGTCTCGAAGCGACCCTCGATGCCATAGCGAATGGCCGTCAGCCCCATCGACAGCGCGAGGAGCGTCACGAGATTAGGCAGAACGATGCGCAGCGGAATGTTGCGGAAGCGCAGCCGACGCTGTTCGGAGGGGGTCAGCGAGCCCTCTTGCGCATCGCGCCCGGAGAAGAAGGGATCCGCCATAGGTCTCTCAACCCGCCTTGAACGACAGCGCGGCGGCGCCCGCCGTCACATCGGCGAGTATCGTCTCGCCCGCGATGGCGCGCGAGCCGACAGCCACCATGGGCCGCGCCGATGACGGCATATAGACGTCGACGCGCGAGCCGAAACGAATGAGGCCGAAGCGGTCGCCGACCCCGATCTGTTCGCCTTCCTTGACGAAACCGACAATGCGCCGCGCAACGAGCCCCGCGATCTGCACGACGCCAAACCGGCCCATCGGCGTCTCGATGACCATGCCGCTGCGCTCATTGTCTTCGCTGGCCTTGTCGAGATCGGCGTTGACGAACAGGCCCGGCTTGTAGGCGATCCTGGAGATGCGGCCGGTGATCGGCGCGCGGTTCACATGCACGTCAAAGACGCTCATGAACACGGAGATGCGCTGCATCGGCTCCGCGCCGAGCCCGAGTTCCGCGGGGGGCAGAAAGAAGCCGACCGCGCTGACGACGCCATCGGCAGGCGAGACGACGAGGCCTTCCCGCAGCGGCGTCACCCGCGCCGGATCGCGGAAGAAATAGGCGCACCAGGCCGTCGCGATGAAGCCGATCCAGCCGAGCGTCGGCGACAGCCAGTCGAGCAGGAAAGCGACGACCGCGAAACCGGCGATGAAGACATAGCCTTCCGGATGGATAGGGACGAGCGATTTGCGTACGGAGTCGATGATCGACATGCGGGCCTGCTTTCCTGGCGCGTCGATGAGCGCGCGTTCCCTTTGCCATGTTGCAGCGCCAAAGTCACTGATCTGCGTCGGACGTCAGGGCAGCCGGAGGATGCGGCAGGGGTCGCCCTTAGACGCGGGCGGCGCGCCGGGCTCGCGGATCAGCAGCGCCTGGGATTCCGCCAGTTCGGTCAGAAGCGACGAATCCTGCAGCGGCTGCGGCGTCGCGACGAGCCGCCCGCGTTCATCGATGGCGAGCCGGGCGCGCATATAGTCGCGCCGGCCCTTGTTGGCCGGGAGATCGCTTCCGGTGATCGCCGCCTCGCTCCTGTCCGCGCCGGCGTCGGGATCGCCCTGCAGGGCGCGCAGCAGCGGCGCTAGGAACACCAGGGCGCAGACGTAGGAGGCCACAGGGTTGCCCGGCAGTCCGAGAATGCGCGCTTCCCCGAGCGCGCCGTGGATCAGCGGCTTTCCCGGCCGCATCGCGATCTTCCAGAAGTCGAGCGACATGCCTTGCCGGGCCAGGGCAGGGCGAAGCAGGTCGCGGTCCCCGACCGAGGCGCCGCCGAGCGTCACCAGAACGTCGGCGCGCGCCTCGCGGGCGAGGCCGATGCCGCGTTCGAGTTCCGCGAGATCGTCGCGAAAGATGCCGAGATCGATCACTTCGGCGCCGGCGTCTTCGGCGATGGCGGCGACCGCCAGATTGTTGCAGGAGATGATCTGCGATGGGCCTGGCGCGGCGCCTGGCGGCACGAGTTCATCGCCCGAAGCGATGACCGCCACGCGCGGGCGGCGGGCGACGGGAACCGCAGCATGATTCATCGCGGCGGCGAGCGCCAGTTCGGCGGGGCCGAGGCGGTCGCCCGCGAAGAGCGCGACCTCTCCTTCGAGAAAATCGAGCCCCGCTCCGCGAATATGCGGACCGGGCGGCGCGCTTGCCGTCAGAACGCCGTCCGCGACGCGCGCGTCTTCCTGGAGCAATATCGCGTCCGCGCCCTGCGGGACGGGCGCGCCGGTGAAGATTCGAATGGCCTCGCCCGGCTTGAGCGCCGCTTCATAGGCGCTTCCCGCGGCGCTTTCGCCGACGATGCGTAGCGGAGCGGTCAGGTCAGCGACGCGCAGCGCATAGCCGTCCATCGCCGAGACGGCGACCGGGGGCTGGGTGCGCCGCGCGACGAGGTCGGCGGCCAGCGTGCGGCCGCGCGCCTGTGCGAGCGGCGCTGACTCTTCACCCAGCCGCGCAGCTCCGGCGAGCACGCGCGAAAGGGCGTCCGAAACGGAAAGAAGCTGATCCACGCGAAATCTATCCCCGGTTCGCGACGCGGCGATAAAGGAAGGCCATCAGGCTTATGACGGCGAGCGCGACGAGCACGATCACCGTCGCAAGGGCCGCGTCAATGTCGACCGTCGGATAGGCGAAGGAGAACGCCGCGCCAAGAGCGATCGCCAGCAAAAAAACCGCGATGATCCGAGCAAGGGACAATTTCATTTCGGCGCCTCCCCGCCGTTCTTCTTGGCTTCGGCAAAGTGCGCAATGTCGGCGACCGCTGCGCTCACGGGCTCGACCCAGTCCGCCGCAGTGAGCACGATGTTGGCGACGTGGAGACGGAAATCCGCGAGGCGCGCGCCGTCCGAAAAATCGGGCCGCTTCACCTGCGCGGCGTAGGCGTCCACGAACAGCGGAAAGGCGCGCGGGCGCACATTGGTCAGATCGACGAATAGAAATGGCGGCGGCAAGGGCGAAAGATCGCTGATCTTCGTCGCGTAAGTGAGGAGATAGGGACCGTCGGAAAGATCGTTTTCGCAAAGCTGCGCCACGGCCGCCGCCGGCTTGTCGCATAGGTGGAACAGCAGGCGCTGCGCCATGGCGAAATCATAATTCCTGCTCAGGAAGGTTTTGACGGCGGCAAGGTCGACGTCAGCGGGAAAGGCGGCCTGGCCGCGCGCGCTCGCCTTGGTCGGCATGTAGAGAATATTGATCCGCTCCTTCGACGCAGCGACGTCGGACGCCGCCGGAAAACGGCCCACGAGTTCGCGGAGAAAGGCGACCGCGCGTTCACTGTGACGCGGCAGGATCACGTAGGAATAGAGACCATATCCGGGCGTCTCGGCGCCTGGCGCGTAAAGATAGTCATAGGCCGTGCCTAAAATGCTCGGCTTTGCGACAGAGTCTGCGCCGCCGCCGCGCCCTTCCGACGGTCCTTCGGTTTTTGGCGCATTGAATGAAGATGGAGCGCGTCGATAGGCGCGTGACCCGCCGCCGCCCCAGCCGGAGTGAGGCCTGTAAGAATAACCGATGCAGCGACGAAAACAGGCGGCGTCCGCGCCACACTGCCGGCGGCATTCGCTCGCCCGGTCGGCGAGAGCTGGCGCGCTCATGAACAGCAGCGCAAGGGCGGAAAGAAAAAGCCGCACGTCAGGCGTCTCCACCAATCATCAAATATGTCGCTAGGTTACGATATAGAGCGCTGCGGTCGTAGTCGAACTATTCGGCGCGTCGCCAGTCGCCTGACTTGCCGCCGCGCTTTTCCACGAGTTCGACGCCTTCGATGCGCATGCCGCGGTCGGCGGCCTTCAGCATGTCGTAGATCGTCAGACAGGCGACCGAAACGGCCGTCAGCGCTTCCATCTCCACGCCGGTTCTGCCGGTGACCGACGCCTCGGCGACGACTCGCAGGCCCGGCAGCGCCTCATCTGGCGTGATTTCGACGGATACGCTCGACAAGGGCAGCGGATGGCACAGTGGGATGAGGTCGCTCGTCTTCTTCGCCGCCATCATGCCCGCTATGCGGGCGACGCCGAAAACGTCGCCTTTCTTGGCCTGACCTTCGAGGGTGAGGCGCAGCGTTTCGCGCGCCATCGCCACCCGCCCGCGCGCAACCGCCACACGCGACGTCTCGGCCTTCGCCGACACGTCGACCATATGCGCTTCGCCGGCGGCGCCGATGTGACTCAGCGCGCTCACGTCATGCGCCGGCGGGCGACTTGTGCGCGCCGGAGTTCTGATTGGCCGCAGCGCCATACAGGAGTTCACGCGCGGCCGCTTCGACGTCATGCTTGCGCATAAGGCTTTCGCCGACGAGGAAGGTGAAGATGTGCGATTTTTCCAGGCGCAGGCAATCTTCGTGGGTCGCGATGCCGCTTTCCGCGACGATGATTCTGTCCCGCGGAATCTTCTCGGCGAGCTGTTCGCTGACTTCGAGAGACACTTTGAAGTCGTGGAGATTGCGGTTGTTGACGCCGATCAGGCGCGTCTCCAGCGCCAGGGCGCGATCAAGCTCCTTCTCATCATGCACTTCGACGAGCACGTCCATGCGAAGATCATGCGCAGCGGTGTTCAGCGCCTTCGCTTCGTCATCGTCGACGGCGGCCATGATGATCAGGATGCAATCCGCGCCATAGGCCCGCGCCTCATAGACCTGATAGGGATCGAACATGAAATCCTTGCGCAGCGCCGGCAGATGCGTCGCCTTTCGCGCGGCCTCTAGATCTTCGAGCCTGCCTTTGAACGAGGGCGCGTCGGTCAGCACTGAAAGACAGGCCGCGCCGGCGGCTTCATAGGCGCGCGCCAGTTTCGGCGGATCGAAATCAGGCCGGATGATTCCCTTGGACGGACTCGCCTTCTTGACCTCGGCGATGAGCGCGATGCGGCGCTCATTCAGCTTTTGCTCAATCGCGTGGACGAAGCCGCGCGGCGGATCATGGTCCCGCACATTGCGCTCGAGGGTCGCGAACGGCATGCGCACCTTGGCCTCGGAAATCTCGGTGCGCTTATAAGCTTCGATCTTTCTTAAGATGTCGGTCATCGTCTCGCCTGCGGGAAGGCGGGCCGCGACCGCCATCGCTCGATTTCGTTCCGCCGACTGCCGGCTGCTCATGAATAGCCGATAAACGCGCGCAATCCTATCCCGATCGAAGGCGAAGGCGGATCAGGCGTCCCGATTGGAGCAGCGTATCAGCGCGTCGAGCTTGTCGCACGCGGCGCCCGAATCGAGCGCCGCCTCGGCGAGCGCCGCCCCCTCGCGCAAGTTAGCGGCGCGTCCCGCGACGATCAGCGCCACGCTGGCGTTGAGCACCGCGATGTCACGGTAAGGATTTTTCGCGCCCTCCAGAACGGCGCGCAGGGCTCTCGCATTATGCGCCGCGTCGCCGCCCACCAGCGCCTGCGTCGTGGCGCGGGGCAATCCGGCCTCCTCCGGCGACAGGTCAAAGCTACGGATCTTCCCGTCTTCGAGCGCGACGACGTGGGTCACGCCCGTCGTCGTCGCCTCATCGAGGCCGTCGCTGCCGTGCAGCAGCCAGACGCGCTTGGCGCCGAGTTCGCGAAGCGCGTTCGCCAAGGGTTCGAGCCACTCCCGGGAGAAGACTCCGATCGTCTGTCGCTCCACCCGCGCCGGATTGCACAGAGGGCCGAGCAAATTGAAAATCGTGCGCACGCCGAGTTCGCTTCTCACCGGCGCGGCGTGGCGCATGGCGGGATGATGCGTCGTCGCGGCCATGAAGCAGACGCCGGCCTCGCGCAGTGAAGCGCTCGCGGCGCTTGGAGAAACCCCGACCTTGACGCCGAGCTCGCCGAGCACGTCGGAGGCGCCCGACAGCGACGAGGCCGCTTTGCCGCCGTGTTTGGCGACGATGGCGCCGGCGCCGGCGGCGATGATCGCCGCCAGCGTGGAGATATTGTAGGTGCCGACGCCGTCGCCGCCCGTGCCAACGATGTCGATAGCGCCGGGCGGCGCTTCGACCGGCGTCATGGCCGCGCGCATCGCCTCGGCCGCGCCGATGATTTCATCGATCGTCTCGCCGCGCATTCTCAGTCCCATGAGAAAGGCGCCAAGCTGCGCGGGCGTGGCTTCGCCGCGGAAAATCAGCGAGAACGCCGCTCTCGCCTCGTCACGCGCAAGCGGCGCGCCCAAGGCCAGCGCCGCGATGTAGTTTTTGAAGTTCGCGCTCACCGCCGCTCAGCGCCCTTGAGCAGGGGCAGGGTCGTCGGACGACCCCCGCTGCGGGCGGCCTTGCAACCGGCAGTCACGCCGCCTTCTCGCGTCGGCGCGGGCCCTCGTTCCATTCGCGCGCGAGATCCAGGAAATTCTGCAGGATCTTATGGCCGTGCTGCGAGGTGATGCTCTCGGGATGAAACTGAACGCCATGCGTCGGAAGCGTCTTATGCGACAGCGCCATGATGAGGCCGTCGGGCGTCTCCGCAGTGATCCGCAGGCAATCCGGAAGGGTGTCGCGGTTGACGACCAGCGAGTGATAGCGCGTCGCCTGAAAGGGCCCTTCGATGCCTCGAAACACGGCGTCGCCGTGGTGCAGGATCGTCGCCATTTTGCCGTGGATCGGCAGCGGCGCACGAATGACGTCGCCGCCAAACACCTCGCCGATCGATTGATGTCCGAGGCACACGCCGAAGATCGGCACGGTCTCGGCGGCGGCCGAAATCAGCTCCATGCAGATGCCCGCTTCGTGCGGCGTGCAAGGGCCCGGCGACAGCACGATGGCGTCCGGTCCGCCGGCCAATACCTCAGCCACCGAAACGGCGTCGTTGCGGTGGACGGTGACGTTCGCGCCCAACTGGCCGAAATAGTGGACCAGATTGAAGGTGAAGCTGTCGTAATTGTCGATGAGCGTGACGTTGGACATTCGGCTGCGGTTCGGCGCTCCCGGCGCGGGTCTTGAAGTGCAATAGGCCGCCGGGCGGGCTTACGCAACCGTCGGAGGGCTGTCGTTGCGCGGCGAGAAGCGCCAGTCAGGCCGCACGTCCTTGATCATCATGATCTCGGCCAGCGACTGGCGGGTGAGGAGACCCAGCAGCCGCCCCTCGGCGTCGGTCACGCCGACCACCTCGCCTCCGGTGAGCTTGGGCAGGGCGGCGTCGATGCTCTCGCGACCGTCGATTGTGGTCAACTCGCGACGCACGAAGGGCGCGATCGGCGCGCCGGGCTCGGAATCCCGCAAGGCTTCGATAATATTGGAACGGGACAGGAAACCGCTTAAGCGGCGCGAGGCGTCCACGACCGGGAACTCGTCCTGGGACGTCGCCAAAAGGACGTCGACCGCTTCGCGCACGGTGGAGCCGCGCTCGATCGAGGCGATGCGCGTCTCCATGGCGTCGGCGGCCCTCAGCCCGCGCGCCGCTTCGGACATCGTCGTCATCTGCGCTTCGCCGGCCGCCGCGATATAGACGAAAATGGCGATGAAGAGCAGCAGCGGATTTCCGAACAGCCCCAGGAATCCGAGCAGGAAAGCGAAGCCCTGACCGATCTGGGCCGCGATGCGCGTCGCGCGCTCCTTGCCCATCCAGATCGACAGCGCGGCCCGGAGCACGCGGCCGCCGTCCATCGGAAAGGCGGGGATCAAGTTGAAGGCGGCGAGGAAAATATTCACCGCGGCGAGGCGTTTCAGAAGATTAACGGAAGGATCGCCGATCTGTATGGCGTCCGAGACATCGGCCGCGCCGAGAAACACGATCAGCGCGACGGCGATGACGAGATTGACGGCGGGCCCCGCGATCGCGATGAGCAATTCCTGCCCCGGCTTGTCGGGCATCCGATCCATGTCGGCGACGCCGCCGATCGGCAGCAGCGTGATCACCGGCGAGACGATTCCAAAACGTCGCGCGGTGAGTATGTGGCCGAATTCATGCAGCACGACGCAGGCGAAGATCGCCACGATGAACAGCACGCTGTCGCGGGCGGCGATCGCGCCCCCGCGCTGGTAGGCCGCAAAGCCGATCCAGCCGAGCAGCAGCAGGAACGTGACGTGGATGCGCACGGCGGTTCCCATGAAGGAGCCGATCGTGATGGACCATCGCATGTGGATTCCCGCGCTCGTGGTTAACAGCTGGTAAGATAGGACCGAGGGGCGGTCCGCGCTAGGGCGGAGCGGATATGAAAAGCGCCGGCGAAGCAGCCCTGGGGCGCTTGCCGGCGACAGGTAGACAGCAGGCGAGAGACGGAAGAATCCGGAGACCGGATCAGAGCCGGTAGCGGACCTGATCGGTCCAGAAGCGCTCCAACCGCGAAAGCGACGTGTTGAGGTTGCGAAACTCGTCGCAGGACACGCCGCCGATCTGCTCGACCGTCAGCGCGTGCTTCTCATAGAGCTGCGCGACGATGTCGTGAATCTGCTTGCCCTTGGGGGTCAGGCTGATGCGCACCGAGCGGCGGTCGAGGCGCGAGCGGGCGTAATGCATGTAGCCCATATCGACAAGCTTCTTGACGTTGTAGGAAACGTTGGAGCCAAGATAATAGCCGCGCGTGCGTAGCTCGCTCGCGGTCAATTCCTTGTCGCCGATGTTGTAGAGCAGCAGCGCCTGAACCGAATTTACGTCGCCGAGATCGCGGCGGTCGAACTCATCCTTGATGACGTCGAGCAAGCGGCGGTGCAGGCGTTCGACGAGCGTGAGCGCTTCGAGATAAACCGGTCGGATCTCGCTGATGCGATCGTCGCGGACCTGAGGGGCGGTGTTCGTCATGGCGCTCATCGTCTTCTCCATCACAGCGGATGCGTCGCGCATCTCTTGTTCGACCTTCGATGGGATCAAATTAGATCGAGGCGGATGAAAGGCGGCTTAAACAACAGCCTGAATCTCGCGTTTACCCCGATAGGGCCGTTTGCGGTGAATGAGAGGTGAACCTAAGCTTCGATTTACGCTAACAGTTCCTAACGGAATCGCGTCCCGCGCGAGGCGGCTTCAAGACGGTTTCGCCGGCTTTCTGTCAAATCTGCGGCGACGGCGGCGTTCGCGCATGCGCTGCGCCTCGACGTCGCGTCCGGCTTCGAAGGTCAGTCCGAAATACATCGCGATCAACACGGCGTTGACGCCGATCAGCCAATAGCCGCCGATGAAAAAGCCGGGCATGCTCAGCGTCAGGAAAATCTGCGCGCTTGCAACGAGCAGCCACAATACGCCGCCCCATGGCGTGGCCAGCCACAGGCCCACGCCGGCGATGAGATCGAGCACGGCGAAAAAGATGACGGCGAAGGCCGCGCTCTGCGGCATGGTTTCAAAGATCGAGCGTTCGGCGGCGAGAATGATCCGCCACTGCATCAAGCCTTGCACCAGCCAGAATAACGCGACGATGCGCATGAAGCGCGAAAGCAGGACGCCCCATTTGGCGGCGTCGCCGCCATTCGGCTCGCCGACGCGGATGGCGCGGTAAGGATCGTCGCCGTCGTCGTAGATCGTTGGGCCGTCCATCAGAAGCGCCGTCGCCCTTGTCGCTGTCCGCGCACTTTGCGGGATAGTTATTGCCCTCGCCGCGCGCGCGTTGCGAAGCGAACCGCCTCCTCGGCGGCGCGAAACAGCGCTTTCGCCTTGTTGACGCATTCGCGGTGTTCATATTCGGGTTCGCTGTCGTAGACGACGCCGGCGCCGGCCTGCACATGCATCTTGCCGTCCTTCACGATCGCCGTGCGCAGCACGATGCACGTGTCCATCTGTCCGCCGGCGCCGAAATAGCCGATGCAGCCGCCGTAAATTCCGCGCTTGTCCGTCTCGAGTTCGTCGATGATCTCCATGGCGCGCACTTTCGGCGCGCCGGAGACCGTGCCGGCAGGGAAACCGGCGGCGAGCGCGTCGATGCAATCGTAACGCGCGTCGAGTTCGCCTTCGACATTGGAGACGATGTGCATCACATGGCTGTAGCGTTCGATGGTGAAACTGTCGGTGACGCGAACCGTGCCCGTCGCTGCGACGCGGCCGACGTCATTGCGGCCGAGATCGAGCAGCATCAGATGTTCGGCGCGCTCCTTTTCATCGGCGAGGAGGTCGGCCGCGAGACGCTCGTCTTCCGTCTTCACCTCGCTGCGCCAGCGGGTGCCGGCGATCGGGCGTATCGTCACCTTGCCGTCGGCGACGCGCACGAGAATTTCCGGACTCGAGCAGACGATCTGGAATTCGCCAAAATCGAGGAAGCACAGAAAGGGGGCCGGATTAACGCGGCGCAGCGCGCGGTAAAGCGCGAAGGCGGGCAAAGCGAAAGGCGCCGTGAAGCGCTGCGACAGCACGACCTGAAAGATGTCGCCGGCGCGAATGTATTCTTTGGCGCGCTCGACCATCTCGAGAAAGCGCGACTGCGGCGTGTTGGAAACCGGCTCCTGGGCGAGAAGCGGCGCATCCGCACCGGCGTCGCGATGCTCCAGCGGCGCCTCCAGCGTCGCGACGACCTTGTCGAGGCGCGCCAGCGCCGCTTCGTACGCCGCCTTCGCCGCGACCCCCGGCTTGGGCCGAACGGGGGTGACGATGGAGATTTCGTCGCGGACGGTGTCGAAGACGATCATCGCCGTGGGACGCACGAGAAGCGCGTCAGGCGCGCCAATCTGGTCTTTCTTGGCCGGCGCGAGGCGCTCCATCTGGCGCACCATGTCGTAGCCGAGATAGCCGAAGACTCCCGCCGCCATCGGCGGCAACCCTGTCGCCAGCGGGACGGCCGACTCGGCGATGAGCTGGCGTAAAGCGACGAGCGGCGGCGCCTCGCAAGCCGCAAAGGCGCCGGGATCCTCAAGCGCCGCGCGATTGATTTCCGCGCGATCGCCGACCGCGCGAAAAATCACGTCGGGATCGAGGCCGATCATCGAATAGCGGCCGCGGGCGGCGCCGCCCTCGACCGACTCGAGCAGGAAAGCGGCTCCGCGCCGCTCGCGCGTCAGCTTGAGATAAGCGGATACGGGCGTTTCGAGGTCGGCGACGAGGCGCGTGACGACGAGCTGCGGCCGCCCGGCGTCGTAATCGGCGCCGAAGGCGTCGAAGTCAGGCTCGAAAAGCGCGCCGGTCACCTGTCGCGTTCCGCTCCGGTCGCGGCTTCGAGCGCCCGCTGATTGATGTCGACGCCGAGCGTCTTTTCCAGCCCGCCGACATATTGCTCCAGCAGGTCATTGTGCAGGGCGGGCTTGAGCTGCTGAGCGATCGTCTTGGACTCGATCGAGTCCGGGTCGAAGACGGGGGTCGTGGCGTCGCGCACGAAAAACACCAGCCGTCCCTTGTCGACGACAACGGAGCCGGCGTGGCGCGGCGCGACGTCGAAGAATTGAACGATGGCGTTGGTGCTGAAGTCTGGACGCGCCTGGCGCTTCACGTCATTGGCGCGCTGCGCCTGAACGCCCAGCTCCTTGGCGACCTCCTCGATCGGCTTGCCGGCGCTAAGTTTGCCGACGATCTCGTCCGCCTTGGCGGCGAGCGCCTTCTGCGCGGCTTCGTTGCGCATGGCGTCGGCGACCGCCTCCTTCACCTCTTCGAAGGTCTTCTGCCGCGCCGGCTCGATGCCGTTAACCTCGTACCAGACATAGCCGCCGTCGCGCGTCGCGACAGTGTCGTTGTCGACGCCGATGTCCGACGCGAACGCCGCCTTCACGAGGTCCGGGCCGGCGGGGAGGGCGGCGATCGGCTTGCCGCTCCGGTCATTCCCCGCGTCGTCGACGGCTTCGAAGGTCTGCGTCTCCAAGCCCACGGCCTTCGCGGCTTCGCCCAGAGTTTTGCCCGAGGCGCGCTGATCCTCGACGGCCTCGTGGAGCCGGCGGACCTCGGGCGTAGCGTTCCGTCCAGTGATTTCCGCGCGCAGTTCCGGTTCAGCCTGCTCAAAACTCTTGTTGTAGACGGCAGGCGTGATGCTCCTGACCTGCGATACGACGACGCCGAAGGCCGTGTGCACCGGCTCGGCCAGTCCAGGCTGCGCCAGCGCGAAAACCGCCGCTCCCACCTTGCGGTCGCCGAAGTCGCGCTGCTCGACGAGCCCGAGGTTTACGTCCTTGGGATTGAGTTTGAGCTCCGACGCCAAAGCGTCGAAGTCGGCGCCGGCCTTCAGCCTGGCGAGCGCGGCCTCCGCCTCCGAGTCGGTCTTGAATACGATCTGCCGCACGTCGCGCTTTTCCGGCGTTCCGTAGCGCTTCGACTTCACCTCGTCGTAGAGCTTGCGCGCCTCGTCAGCCGAAACGCTCTCGGGCTTTCCAACCGACGAAGGGCTGACGACCAGCGTCGTCAGTTTGCGATATTCCTTGGCGCGGAAGGTCTGTTCGCGTTCGTCGAAGTATTTTTTCAGCTCTTCGTCGGACGGGGTCGCGCCGGCGCCGACGAGCGACGGCGGCACGACGAGATAGTCGATCGTCCGGGATTCATTGCGGAACCGATAGATCGCCTCGACCATCAATTTGGGGGGTTCAATTCCCGCGACGACGATGTCGGTGATCATCTTGCGCAGATAGGCGTTCTTCTGATCGGCGACGAAGCCGCGCTCGCTGAAGCCGGCGTCATTGGCGATCTGCTTGAAGCGCGCGGCGTCGAATTTGCCGTCAGGGCCCTGAAACACTTTTTCCGACGCAAGCAGGCGCTGGGTGGTCTCGTCGCTGGCGGCCAGTCCGAGCTGCCGCGCCTTCTGGTCGAGCGCAACCTCGGTCACGAGGCGCTCCAAGATCTGCAGGTCCAGCCCCGACTGATGGGCTTCCTCATTGGTGATCGCGCGGCGCATGCGCTGCTGAATGCGGCGAAGCTCGCTCTGATAGGCGTTGCGATAGGCCTCCACCGAGACTTCGCCGGAGCCGACGCGGGCGAGCCGCTGGCTTGTCATGCCGCGAAATACGTCTCCGACGCCCCAGATCGCGAAGCTGACGACGATCACGCCCATCACCAGCGCCATGATGGCGCGGCCGATCCAGTTCTGCGAGGCGACGCGCAGGCCTTCTAACATGAGTATCGCTTCCTTGGGTGCGTTTTGAGCCGGCTTCCCGGTTTTGGCGCGGACTATAGGGAGGGGGCGGGCGCGTGGCAATGCGCTCCGGGAACCAATCGCCGCGCGTCGAAATGAGCTATTGCCTTGATTTTCGAATGCTTGCACTTTCGCGAGAATTCGAGCCCGCGCCGGGGCTTCCGGCAGGGGCCGCCCATGTGAAGAGGCTCCGAAATGGACGAAACCGCCGACGCCGTCGCTCAAGCCGCGACGGAGCCCAGGGTCGAGGCCGAGACCGTCGTCGTTCCCCACGAACGGCACGCCGGCCGCGCGCCGCAGCCTCACGTCCCGCAGCAGGACGTCCGGCGGCTTCGGGCGGATTCTGAGGCGATCCGCCGGGCGTTCGAATCCGGCGAGTTTCCCTACAAGACGCGCCTCAGTGAAAAGATCTACCTGCGGCACATGCAGCCGCTACAGGTTGAGCTGCTGAAAGCGCAGAACTGGGTCAAGGAGACCGGGCAGCGCATCGTGCTGCTGTTCGAAGGGCGGGACGCCGCAGGCAAGGGCGGCACCATCAAACGCTTCATGGAGCATCTCAATCCGCGCGGCGCGCGGGTCGTCGCGCTGGAGAAGCCCTCCGAGCGCGAACGCTCGCAGTGGTATTTCCAGCGCTACATCCAGCACCTGCCGGCGGCGGGCGAGGTCGTTTTCTTCGACCGCTCCTGGTACAATCGCGCCGGAGTCGAGCGGGTGATGAATTTTTGCACGCCGAACGAATATCTCGACTTCATGCGCCAATGTCCCGAACTGGAGCGCATGTTCGTCAATTCCGGAGTCCGCCTCTACAAATACTGGTTCTCCGTGACGCGCGAGGAGCAGCAGCGCAGATTCCATTCGCGCATGAACGATCCGTTGAAGCAATGGAAGCTGTCGCCGATCGATCGCGCCTCGATGGACAAATGGGACGACTACACCGAGGCGAAGGAGGCCATGTTCTTCTTCACCGACACCGCCGATGCGCCATGGGTCGTGATCAAGTCAGACGACAAGAAGCGTGCGCGGCTCAACTGCATGCAGCACTTTCTGTCGAGCCTCGACTACCCGAACAAGGATTACAGCGTCGTCCATGGACCCGACCCGCTCATCGTCGGCTCCAGCGCGCATGTCATCGGCCGCGACGAGCACATTCTCGGCAAGTCGCTTGCGATGGACGTCGAGAAAAAGCGCAAGCGGTAGCCTGCGCCAATTCGCTAATCCTGCATGACATGCGCGTGGACGTCGCGTCCGGAATGGCGCGCCAGGATCTCCCTGGCCAGCCGCTCGCGCTCCGCGTCCCACGTGCGCACCCAGAGGAGAAGGCCGCCGTGGCGAAGCTGTTCTTCAAGGTGTTTCGCGTGATGTTCGCCGATCAGCCTTGCCAGAGCGGCGCCGAGCACGCCGGCGCTTCCGCCCGCGAGCAGCGCCCCCGCGATCACCGTGGCCAAGGCGCCGCCTGAGGCGAATATCGCGCTGATCGCCGCGCCGGCGCCGACATACACCAAGCCGCCGATTACGCCGCCTTGCGCATCGCCGATGGATTCCACAGACACATAATGCGTGCGCGGCGCGGCGCTCTCGTCTTCAAGCTCAGTTACCTTCTTGTATTTGTGTCCGAGTTTTTCGTCGACGGCTTCCTCGCTTGCGAGCAGACTGATCTCGGCGCGATCGAAGCCCGAGGACATCAACTCGTCTATGGCCTCTTGGAGCGTGTCGGCGTTCTTGAATACGCCTACCACCTCGCGCACCTGGTTTTGCTCCTTATCGGTCGTCATCGATGCGTCTCCCTAAAAATTCTTGTTCTATAAGCGCAGCCGCGCATCTGACGGACTAAATCACCGCACGGTGGATTTTCAAGCGTGCCGCTTATGATGCGGGAGAGAGTCTCCCGTGACGAATCGACGCCATGGAGACAAGGTTTGCGATCGCCACGCGCGTCAACGTCGCCACCTCGTCGGACGCTGCTTGGCCGAGAGCGCATTACTCCCCATTTGAGCCGTAGCGCCATAGCGATGGAGAATGCGGCATGTCCGTCGATGAAAAGACGATTGAAGCGCTGCGCGACGCGCTCGATGACGAATATAAGGCTCGCGCAACCTATCAGAGCGTGATCGACAAATTCGGGCCGGTCAGACCTTTCGTGAACATCATCGAAGCCGAAGAGCGCCATGCGAGCGCGCTTCTCCGCCTCTTCGAGCGTTTCGGCGTCGAACCGCCGAACGACAGATGGTCCGGACAGGTTCCGGCGCCCTCCAGTCTCACCGAGGCGTGCAAGGCAGGGGTAGCTGCGGAGATCGAGAACGCGGCGATGTATGAGCGGCTTCTGGCGCAAGTCGGCGACGCAAGAGTGCGCGAAGTCTTGACCCGGTTGCAGAAGGCTTCGCAGCAGCGCCACCTTCCGGCGTTCCGACGCTGCGCCGAGCGGCCATCGGGCGGCGCACGTCAAATGCGGCGCTTCGCCGCGAGAAGCGCTGTAGCGGGTGATATCACCGCGCCAGCATCCAGCCGCCGAGGCCAATGAGAATGACTCCGCCGATCGTTCGGCTGATGGCTGCATAGCGCGTATTGACGATCTTCTGCACGGCGAAGGCCGCCAAGCCAAAGATAACGAGATCGTCGAGCATGAAGAACAGCACATAGAGCCCGATGTAGGCGTAGTGCAGGGCGATCGGCAGATCGGTCAACGCGAGCAAATGCGTGTAGATCGCCGGCAACGCCGCAGAGCAGATGAATTCGATCGCGTTCACCGCAAAGGCGAGCGCAACCACCATGAGCAAGCTGGCGATCCCGATCGGCGCAGCGACGATGTCGCGCCCCCAATGCATCGTGCGTCGACGTTGCTCGATGTCGCCGACTTCGCAGACCACCTCTCCGCGCGTCGCGGCGAGGCCAATCAGATGGTCGAGACCGAAGCCGATCGCCGTCAGCGCGATAAGCTGCGTCAGCGGACGAATGTATCCGATGAAAAGAAACGTGTTCAGCCATGCTGTCATGAACAGGAAATACAAGACTCCCGACGCGAGCACGAACGTGCCGACCAGCCACCAGATCTTCCGCCGGTCCTGCAGGTTCACGATCAGCGATATCAGATAGACGAGCACCCACATCGCGCATGGATTGAACCCGTCGGAGAGGCCCATCAGCGCTGTAAGCGCGAGGAGCGAGTGATGCGTCGGATCGATTTCGCCGATGAGCGGAATGACGATTTTCGACTGAGCGGCGCGGCGTGAGACAGCTTCCTGGTCGGAAAGCAGCGCCATGATTTGGCGCCCGGTCGATTCCGCGGACTCAAAACCGATGACATGACGCGAGCCGTGCACGAAGAGGGGCACGGCCGGATCTTCGATGCCGAAACGCTTCACGACTCTTTGAAAGAGCGCTTCGCTCGACGGCTTTGAAATGTCGTGAAGCACATAGTCGATCTTGCGCTGGCGCTTCAGAAACGCGATGGCCTCGTGGCAATGCGGGCAATCGGGCGAGAAGAACACATGCAGCCGGCCATCTTCTCGCCACTCGGTTTGCGCAGGCTCCACTCCCGGCCGCTCTGCGAACTGCAGAAACGCGAAGGCGAGGCCGAGAAGAGCGACAAGCGCGATGCGCAACGGGAGAAGTCTCAAGCTTTGGCTCCTTTGCGGATGGCGGAGAAGGAATGTAACAGGCTCTGAGCGTCCGGGAGCCGGCGCCGTCGGAGAAGTGTTCTCGGTTTCGTGAGCTTCGGCCGATTAGGGCGCGAATTGTCCCCGACAAGCGTCATCTTCAAAAAAATTTAACCATAAAGTTAAGGCCAGGCTTGCACTTGAGATATCGCTTGTTTTAAAAATGGGACGCTGAAGCTGGAAGAGGCGCGAATCGAAGCTCTTCCCCTTCCCGATGGGCCCGAGACGCGCGCTCGGTCGACTGAGCCCTGACAGCCATTCGGCGGCGCGACCGCCCTTTCATCGAGCGCCCCAAAAAGGAACTCCTATGCTGCGATCTCTCGGTCTTGCAGGAATGATGACGGCCGTACTTTTGACGGCGCCGGCCCAAGCTTTCGATGTTATGGCGCCGGACTACGGCGGACGCGTCGAGCAGTATGAAGCCAGGCTGGCGAGGGCGCAGGCGCGGGGCGAGCCCATCCGGATCGGCCCCACGGAGTGCGATTCTTCATGCACGCTGTATCTGGCCAACCCCAACTCGTGCGTTTCTGAGGGCGCAGTTTTCGGCTTCCACGCGCCTTGGTTTGGCGGCCCCGAGGGCGGCGTTGTCGATCCCCGGATGACCGCGGTCTTCGCCTCGCATTATAAGCCGGCGTTGCGTCGCGCCTTCATGGCCCACGTGCGCCGCCACGGGCAGCAGGCCCCCGGCCCGATGCTGCGCATCACCGGCCGCCAGCTCGCGGCTTACGGCTACCGCCTCTGCTAAATTCAAGGTAGATCAAGGCGCGCGGAGACTCGATCGGACGATCGAAGCGCTCCGCGCTCGTACCAGCCGTTGGTCCGATTGACGATCCAGACGACGCTCAGCATCACCGGAACTTCAATCAGGACCCCGACGACAGTCGCGAGCGCAGCGCCGGAATCAAAGCCGAAGAGGCTGATCGCCGTCGCGACCGCGAGTTCGAAGAAATTGCTCGCGCCGATCAGCGCCGAAGGGCCGGCGACGCAATGCGCCTCACCCGCCGCGCGATTGAGCAGATAGGCGAGCCCGGCGTTGAAATAGACCTGGATCAGTATCGGCGCGGCGAGTATGGCGATGATCGCCGGCTGCCGAATGATCTGTTCTCCCTGAAACCCGAAGAGCAGAACGAGCGTCGCGAGCAGCGCGATGAGCGAAGCGGGACCGATCCGCGCGAGCGTCTGCGCCAAAAGCTTCTCGCCGCCCGCCGCCAGCAGCCGCTTGCGCGCCAATTGGGCGATGATCACCGGGACGACGATATAGAGGACGACGGAGAGAAACAGCGTGTCCCAGGGCACGACGATCGACGAAAGTCCGAGCAGCAGGCCCACGATCGGCGCGAAAGCGACGATCATGATCGCATCGTTGAGCGCGACCTGGCTCAGCGTGAAATGCGGCTCGCCCTTGGTGAGATTGGACCACACGAACACCATCGCGGTGCACGGCGCCGCCGCGAGCAGGATCAGGCCGGCGATATAAGAGTCGATCTGATCCGCCGGCAGATAGGGCCGGAACAGATAGCCGATGAAAATCCATCCGAGCAGCGCCATGGAAAATGGCTTCACCGCCCAATTGACGGCGAGCGTGACGCCGATGCCGCGCCAGTGACGGCCAACTTCGGCAAGCGCGGCGAAGTCGATCTTCATCAGCATCGGCGTGATCATCAGCCAGATGAGCGCCGCGACGGGCAAATTGACCTTGGCGATCTCCATCTCGCCAATCGCGTGAAAGACGCCGGGCAGGAAATGCCCCAGCGCGACGCCGGCGACGATGCAGAGCGCCACCCAGAGCGAGAGATAGCGTTCGAAAATGGTCATGACTTACTCCGCGGTCGCGTTCGGCGATGTTGCGCCTTCCATCTCACCGATCTCGTTGAGACGCCGGCGGAGCGCGAGCTTGTCGAGACGATGCAGCGGAATGGCGCAGAACTGATCAATGCGATTGCGCAGATAGCGAAAGGCGGTGGCGAAGGCCCGCTGCTTATCGATGTCGCTTCCCTCGACCGCCGCAGGGTCTTCGATGCCCCAATGCGCGGTCATCGGCTGGCCGGGCCACGCCGGGCAGATTTCTCCCGCCGCGCTGTCGCAAACGGTGAAGACGAAATCCATGTGCGGCGCGTCGGGACCGGCGAACTCGTCCCAGCTCTTCGAGCGATAGCCGGCGGCGGGCAGACCCATCGTCTCCAGCGTCTCGAGCGCGTAGGGATTGACCTCGCCCTTCGGGTGGCTGCCGGCGGAAAAGGCGTTGAACCGGCCAGCGCCGCGCTCGCGCAGCAACGCTTCGGCCATGATCGAGCGCGCGCTGTTGCCGGTGCACAGGAACAGCACGTTGTAGACCCTGTCTGTCATTCGCGAGACTCACATTTGATGCGTGAAAGAGAATCGGCTGGCGCGCAGGGCGCGCCGCCGCAGCAGTCTTCGGCAAGGAAGCGGGCCAGCGCGTTGAGCCGGGAAAGATCGGCTCGGTAGACGATGCTTCGTCCCGAGCGCGCGCTCATCACGAGCTTCGCCTGCGATAGGACGTTGAGATGGGCCGAGAGCGTGTTCTGCGGGACGCACAGCGCCCGGGCGACGTCGCCGGCGGGAAGTCCCTTTGGTTCATGCCGCACAAGCAGCCGGAACGCCTCGAGCCGAGTTGGCTGAGAGAGCGCCGAGAGACAGGCGAGCGCCGCTTCTATTTCCATAATTCCAGATATATCGACATATATGACGCGCCAATGACATTTTCGCGCTGCGCCGCGAATAGATTGTTGGCCGGCATTACCTCTGTTACCCAAGCCTGTTGTCAGGAGCATTTCGCATGGCCCGCCGCCCGCTCGTCGCCGGAAATTGGAAAATGAATGGGCTGCGCGCCTCGCTCGCCGAGATCGAGGCGATGGGCGCGGCCTACGACCAAGCGTTGCGCGATCGCGCTGAGCTGATCGTCTGTCCGCCGGCGACGCTCATCGCGCTCGCCCGGGACGTTGCGGCGCGCGGCCGCCTCGGCCTTGGCGCGCAGGATTGCCACGCAGAGGCGAGCGGCGCCCATACGGGCGACATTTCCGCTGAAATGCTCAAGGACGCCGGCGCGTCCTACGTCATCGTCGGCCACAGCGAACGACGTTCCGACCACGGCGAAACTGACGCCGACGTGCAGGCGAAGGCGGCGGCCGCGCTGCGCGCAGGATTGACGCCGATCATCTGCGTCGGCGAGACTCGCGCCGAGCGGGAGGCGGGCGACGCGCTGAGCATCGTCGGCGCCCAGATCGAGGGCTCTCTTCCCGCTGACGCGCCCGCGCATGTTGTCGTCGCCTATGAGCCCGTATGGGCGATCGGCACAGGCTTGACGCCGACCGTCGACGACGTCGCCGAAATGCATGCCTTCGCGCGCGAGCGGATCGAAGCCCGGCTCGGCGGCGGCAAGAGCGGCGACGTGCGCATTCTCTACGGCGGCTCAGTGAAGCCGTCGAACGCCCGCGAATTGATGCACGTCGCCAATGTCGACGGCGCGCTTGTCGGCGGCGCGAGCCTGACGGCCAAGGATTTCATGGGCGTCGCGAGCGCCTATCGCTGAGAGGGCCAAGCTGGACAATCCGGTTGAGGCCGATAAAGTCCATCAGTTGGAGGAGGCCGGTTTTCTCTGAATTGATTGAATGAGGGGGCATGCCATGGGCCCGAACGATTTCGGCGTCATCGAACTGGTCGATGAAGACCGCGTCTATCCCGGTTCGCGTTTCAGCGAGGTTCGCGACGCGGTTTTCGCCAATCCCTATCAAAAAGTCTGGGGCGCGCCTGGAGAGCCGCCGCTTCCCTTCGTGATGCCGACCTTTTTCGACATGCTGCGCGCGATCTGGAGGGGCAGGCACTTTCTGACGCAAGCCGCCGAGCGATCGGTTGACGCGCGCAGCGATCTGAGGTGGGGACCCTACAGGAAAGGCTTCAGGCGCATCGTGCATCCCTGGGGCGTCGTTCTGACGGGACTTTGGGAAATCACCGAAGACAGCGGCTGCACGGGCTATTTCGAGAAGGGCAGCAAGGCGCTTGTCGTTGCGCGCTATTCCAACGGCGGCGCGGTGAAGCGCGGCAAACCGCGCGGGCAGGGCATCGCCGGCAAGCTCTTCCCGACGACCGACCCGGATCATCAGGAGCCGCTACAGACGGCGAACTTCTTCACGATCGACGACATCGTCGGCGCGTCGACGCGTTACATCAACGATGTCGATTTCGTGAATGCGCCCAATGTCACCCTGTCGAATGACTGGGCGACGTCGCCGATCGTCATGACCGCCGGCGTCGTATTCGCGATCACCGACAAGGATCCGACCGAACGCCAGCTCCACGAGATCGCAGAGCTCGGCAAACCTGCCGGCGTTCCGACGCGGGCGCCGCGGTTCATGCGCTTGAAGCTTGCGCCGGGCCATCCCCGCATCGAAGGAGAGGAACTCGATTCGCGCGACGAATTGCTCGCGATGATGTTCGACAAAGGCGATCCGACGCCCAGGCGCAAAATCGAGTTCACGATCGAAGTTACGGATGATGGCGAAGTGACCGGCCGCACGGGCTTCAAGAAGGGGACGTTCCGCAACTGGCGGCGGATCGGCGCGCTGACATTCGACAACGCCGTCGCCTCCTACAATGGCGATCACGTCCTGCATTTCCACCATCCCAATTGGCGCATCAATCGCAATGATCCGGCGACTAGGTTCAGGCCCTCGCCAACGCGCGGCGAAGTGGAAAAGGCCGAGGCGATGTAGGCTTGCCGGCCCGGCGAGCGACCGATATAAGCGCGGCGCCTGACCATTCTCCAACAACGAGGCGACGCGCTCCTATGGCGATCGAACGCACTTTTTCCATCATCAAGCCCGACGCTACGAAGCGCAATCTCACCGGCAAAATCAACGCGCTGATCGAGGGCGCGGGTCTGCGCATCGTCGCTCAGAAGCGTATCCGCATGTCGCGCGAGCAGGCGGAAGCCTTTTACGCCGTGCATAAGGAGCGTCCGTTTTTCGGAGAACTGGTCGATTTCATGATTTCCGAGCCCGTCGTCGTGCAGGTGCTCGAGGGCGAAAACGCGATCACGCGCTATCGCGAAGTCATGGGCGCCACGAATCCGGCGAACGCCGCGCCGGGGACCATTCGCAAGGAACATGCGCTGAGCGTCGGCGAGAATTCAGTGCATGGCTCCGACGCGCCGGAAACCGCGGCGATCGAAATCGCGCAGTTCTTCTCCGGCAACGAGATCGTCGGCTAAACGCGAGCGTCATGCCCGCGCTTGTCGCGGGCATTCACGGCGCATCCGGATGAGATATGACCAACTGCGTCTCACACTTCTTTTGCGCGACGCAAATTGGCATGGATGGCCGGGCCGAGCCCGGCCATGAAGGCTTGGGGTCACCCATCACGCCCTATCCGTTTTCAGGAAAATACTTTCGCATCATTCTGTCGCGATAGGCGACGAGATTGGGCTTCGCGAGCGCCGCGTCTCGAATCGCGCTCTCGGCCATTGGGGCCAGGATCGACGCCACGAAACCGAAGACGGTCGCGTCGGCGCCGCACGGCGTATCGCCAAAGAGATAGGGCTTGTCGCCGATCAGAATCGCGAGCGCGTCGATGTCGCGCACGCCAAGCGCCTCGACTTCGGCAGCGGTGTGCCGACCCATGCCCTGCGCCCAGATATTCTTTGCGATCTTGCGGCGAATGAACCATTTCGCCAGCGGGCGCGCCACGGCGGGCACGCTCTCGAAAAAGCGCGCCGGACCGCGTTGGAAATTGGCCTCGTCCATCCAGCGCATATGGACGATGACCCAATAAAGATGTTCTTCGCACATCTTCTCGACGCACCAGCCGACGGCCTTCTGCTCCTCGGATAGAAGCGCGTCGAAGTCCTTGCCGTATTTGTTTTCGATATGAAAGCGGATGAAGGTCGAGTCGGCGACGATCTCGCCGTCGTCGTTGATGTACGGCTGCTTGCCTTTCGGCGCCTTCGAGAAGCCGCCGCGGTCCTCGACGTAATCGAGTTCCGCCATCTTCAGGAGAACCATCGCCTTCATCACGAATGGCGACGCGTCCGGCAGTCCGGCAACGGGACGAAAACAGAAAAGCGTGATGGTCATGAAATCCTCTTGGGCTCCGACGCAGAGGGCTCAGGAACGATAAGCGCCGTCTCATGCGGCGTGGGGGCGCCAATCACCCGATTGCCGTCGACCCGCACCACGCCCGACGCGACCAGCCGCAGCGCCATCGGATAGATGATGTGTTCCTGCGCAAGCACGCGCGCCGCGAGCGTCTGCGGCGTGTCGTCGTCGAGAACGGGCACGGCGGCCTGCGCGACGATTGGTCCTTCGTCCATTTCGGGCACAACGAAATGTACGGTGCAGCCGTGTATCTTCACGCCGTCCGCGAGCGCCCGCTCATGCGTGTCGAGTCCGCGATAGGCAGGCAGCAGAGCCGGGTGAATGTTCAGCATCCGGCCGCGCCAGCGGCCGACCAACCATGGCGTGAACATGCGCATGAAGCCCGCGAGGCAGATGAACTCGATGCGGTATGTGTCCAGCACCATTTGCAGCGAACGCTCGAACTCTTCGCGTCCGGCATAGATCTTGTGATCGACCGCAGCCGTCGCGACGCCAGCGGCCTTCGCCTTGGCGAGCCCAGGCGCATCAGGCCGATTGGAGAGCACAAGCGCGACGTCGGCGGGAAAGCCGGGGTCTGTGGCCGCCGCGATCAGCGCGTCCATGTTTGAGCCGCGACCCGAGATGAGGATCGCGGTGCGCAGCCGCGTCACAACGCCAGAGTCCCGCGGGTTAGGACTCGCTCGGCGTCGTGCGCCTCGATGATTTCGCCGATGCGCACGGGCTTCTCGCCGACGGCGCGCAAGGCTGCTTCGACTTCGCTGGCGTTGGGCTCCGACGCCACGACCGCCATGCCGATTCCGCAGTTGAAGGCGCGCAGCATCTCGCTCTGCGCAATGTCTCCTTTTTCCGCGAGCCAGCGGAATACGGGCGGAGGATTGAACGCGGAGAGATCAAGCGCCACGCCAAGTCCGCTCGGCAGCACGCGCGGCAGATTGTCTGGAAAGCCGCCGCCGGTGATATGAGCGAGGGCGACGATATGGGGCGTCGCCTTCAAGGCGGCGAGAAGCGGCTTCACATAGATTCGCGTCGGCGTCAGCAGCGCTTTCGCCAGGCTGAGGTCCCGCGCGAAAGGCGCGGTCGCGCTCCATGCAAGTCCGGCGTGCTTCACAATGCTGCGCACGAGCGAATAGCCGTTGGAGTGAACGCCCGAGGAGGGGAGTCCGAAAACGACGTCGCCGCTCTGCACGTCGCGCGGCAGCAAACGGTTGCGCTCCGCGGCGCCGACGGCGAAGCCGGCGAGGTCATAGTCGCCGCGCGCATAGAGGCCGGGCATTTCGGCGGTCTCGCCCCCGAGCAGGGCGCAACCCGCCTCGACGCAACCGGCGGCGATGCCTTTCACTACTGAAGCGGCGACGGCCGGATCAAGCTTCCCGGTCGCATAATAATCGAGGAAGAAAAGCGGCTCGGCGCCCTGAACGATGAGGTCGTTGACGCACATGGCGACGAGGTCGATTCCGATCGTCTCGTGAAGCCCGGATTCGATCGCGATCTTCACCTTGGTGCCGACGCCATCGTTAGCAGCAACGAGCACAGGATCGGAAAATCCGGCCGCCTTGAGATCGAATACGCCGCCAAAGCCGCCGATCTCGCCATCGGCGCCGGAGCGCCGCGTCGAACGTACGGCCGGGCGGATCATGTCGACGAACCGATTTCCTGCGTCGATATCGACCCCGGCGCCGGCGTAGGTAAGGCCTGAGCTTCTCTTCTGCATTTCGTCCTTCGCGATGTGGGCGCCGGCGTTAGATGGGCGAAAGCGGCGGCGGCTGTCAAATCCGCAGGGAAGGGCTACGCTGTTGTGCGTTTGCACAAAGTTTTTTCCGTAGCGCGGCATTGGGATGTCGCCGCAAAGGAGTGAAACAATGAAGTTTCGGTTCACCATTGACGATATCGCGGCCGCTCGCGACGCGGGCGCGATTGACGTCGCCGCGTTCGAGCGGCTGACGCAGTTTCTTGCATCGCGGAACGCGTCCGCCGCAGCGGCGACCTCCCAAGCGCCGCGCTACGACTTCGTCAACTTGCTTTGGTACGCGGGCGCGCTGATCGTGCTGGGCGCCATGGGCATGTTTTCGACGACCGCCTTCGGTCTGTGGGGTGACAAGGCGTTGCTCGTCACCGCAATCGTCTACGCGGTCGTGTTCGCTTTCGCCGGCGCCTATCTGTGGCGCAGCCGTGGCCTTCGCACGCCGGGCGGCCTGCTCATCGCCTGCGCGGTCGGCATGGCCCCGCTCGGGATCTTCGCGCTCCAGTCGATGTTCGACGTCAGTCCGGCGGGAGAAGCGCGCCCCTACGGCGATTTCTACGTTTGGATCAAATCAAGCTGGCTCCCCATGGAGCTTGGCACAATCGCCGCGGCGTCTCTCGCGCTGCTCGCCTTTCCTTTTCCTTTCCTCGTCATGATCATCGCCTTTTCGCTTTGGTTCATGTCGATGGATCTGACACCCTGGCTGATGGGGGTGGAGGAATTTACGTGGGATCAGCGCGCGACGATCAGCATGTATTTCGGCCTCGCCGTTCTCGCCATCGCCTGGCTCGTCGATCTCAAGCGCTGGCGCGACGGCGATTTCGCCTTCTGGCTGCATCTTTTCGGGCTGATGGCCTTCTGGGGCGGGCTGACGGCCCAGCACAGCGGCGACGAACTGGGCAAGGCGCTCTATTGCGCCATCAACGTCGGCCTGATCTTCCTCTCGCTCTTCCTGATGCGTCGCGTCTATGCGGTGTTCGGCGCGATCGGGGTCACCACCTATCTCGGCTATCTCGCCAGCAGCGTTTTCAAGGATTCGATCCTCTTCCCCTTCGCGCTCTCGGGGATCGGCGTTCTTCTCATCGTCTTTGGCCTGTTCTTCCACCGCTACGGCGCCGCCATCGCCGAAACGATGGGCGAACTGCTGCCGCCTGCCTTGCGCGGGCTGCGCCCGGCGCATGCGCGCGACACGGAATAGGAGCAAGCAGCCGAGCCGGCGCGGCCAGGCGGTTCCGGGCGATTTGATTGCGCTTTAGACGGATGCGGACTATATAGGCGGCATCCCGACATGGACGGCTGTTCTGTGGGTCGCTCGCGCAGCTTGCGCGGCGCGAACGCCCCCGCCATGTCTTGAGGTCAAGGAGTTTTTGAGATGGGCAACGCCCCGTTGATGCCGAAGGCCACGGCCGTTTGGCTCGTCGAAAATACGTCGCTGACATTCGATCAGATCGCCGATTTCTGCAAATTGCATCCGCTGGAAGTGAAGGGTATCGCCGACGGCGAGGTCGCGGCCGGCATTCGCGGCCATGATCCCATCACCTCGGGACAGCTGACCCGCGAAGAAATCGAAAAGGCCGAGAGGAACCCCGACCATCGCCTCCGCCTTTCCGTCTCCAAAGTGGTTGTGCCGGAGGTCAAGAAGGCGCGCGGTCCCCGCTATACGCCCTTGTCCCGCCGCCAGGATCGTCCGAACGCGATCTTGTGGCTGGTGCGCAATCACCCCGAGCTGAAGGACGCCCAGATCATGCGTCTCGTCGGCACGACGAAGACGACGCTCAAGGCGATCCGCGAGCGGACCCATTGGAACTCCGCGGCGCTTTCGCCGATGGACCCCGTGACGCTCGGCCTTTGTTCGCAGATCGATCTCGATTTCGAGGTCAATCGCGCGGCGAAAGACAAGCCGCCGGCGGTCGAGGATCATGGTCAGACGCTGGTTCCTGCGAGCGTCACCACCAGTCCGCGGGCCGAGCCTTCGACGACGGAGGACGTCTTCGGCAAGGCCAAACCAGCGGCTCCTGCGGACGAGGAAGACAATTTTGACGCCGATCGCGTGTTCGGTCGTCTGAAGGACGTCGATTTCGGGGAGTAAGGGCGCCCGCGCTTCCGATTGATCAAGCGGAAGCTCGCGCGTATCCTTCTCATTAAGAACCTGCGCCGATCTGCCCAACGCGCATCGGCGCGCGTCGCTCTCGCCGCGAGCGAATTCCCGCGAGGCGAACCTTTGGACTCTCCGGATGACAGACTCGCCTTACGATCGCGACCTTGACCGAAATCCCGCAAATTTTCAGCCGCTGACCCCAATCACCTTCCTTGAGCGCGCCGCCGCCGTATTTCCCGAACGCATCGCGGTCGCGCACGGCGCGTTGCGTCTCAATTATCGGGATTTTTATGCGCGCAGCCGGCGGCTCGCTAGCGCTTTGGAAAAGGCTGGGCTTGGTCGCGGCGACACGATTTCCGTGATGCTCGCCAATACGCCGGCGATGCTCGAATGCCACTATGGCGTGCCGATGATGCGGGGGGTGCTGAATACGCTGAATACGCGGCTCGACGCCGCGATTCTCGCCTTCACGCTCGATCACGCCGAGACGAAGGCGCTGATCGTCGATCGCGAGTTCTCGGAGGTCATTCGCGAGGCGCTTTCGCTGGCAAAGGCGAAGCCTTTGATCATCGACTACAGCGATCCGGAATACCAAGGCCCCGGCGAGCGCCTGGGCTCCCTCGATTACGAAGACTTCGTGCTCTCGGGCGATGCCGATTACCGGTGGGCTCCGCCGCAGGACGAATGGGACGCGATCTCGCTCAACTACACGTCGGGCACGACGGGCGATCCGAAGGGCGTGGTTTATCACCATCGCGGCGCCTATCTGACGGCGCTCGGCAATGTGCTCACCGGCGATATGGGCCGCCATCCGGTCTATCTGTGGACGCTGCCGATGTTCCACTGCAACGGCTGGTGCTTTCCCTGGTCGATTTCGGTCAACGCCGGCATGCACGTCTGTCTGCGGCAGGTGCGCGCGGGACACATCTACGAACTGATGGCCGAGCATGGCGTGACCCATCTGTGCGGAGCGCCTATCGTCATGTCGACGCTGCTCAATGCGAGCGATTCGGAAAAAAAGCCGCTGAAGCGGACCGCGCGCTTCTTCACCGCCGCGGCGCCGCCGCCGCAGGCGGTGCTCGCCGGCATGAAGGCCGCCGGCTTCGAAGTCACGCATCTCTACGGATTGACCGAAACCTATGGTCCCGCGGCGGTCAACGAATGGCAGGACGACTGGGATTCGCTTGAAAGCCCGGCGCAGGCGCAGATGAAGGCGCGCCAGGGCGTGCGCTATCTCGTTCTCGAAGATCTCGACGTGATCGACCCCGACACCATGCAGCCTGTCCCGCGTGACGGCGCGACGATGGGCGAGGTGATGTTCCGCGGCAATGTCGTCATGAAGGGCTATCTGAAGAACAAAAGCGCCTCAGACAAAGCCTTTCACGGCGGCTGGTTCCATTCGGGCGATCTGGGCGTGCGCCATCCGGATGGATACATCCAGCTCAAGGATCGTTCGAAGGACATCATCATCTCGGGCGGCGAGAATATCTCCTCGATCGAGGTTGAAGACGCGCTGTTTCGGCATCCGAAGGTCCGCGCCGCGGCGGTTGTCGCCGCGCCCGACGACAAATGGGGCGAAACGCCCTGCGCCTTCGTGGAGCTGAAGGATGGCGCAGAGGCGACGGCGGAGGAGCTGATCGATTGGACGCGTGAGCATCTCGCGCGTTTCAAATGCCCGCGCCACATCGTTTTTTGCGAGTTGCCGAAGACCTCGACCGGCAAGATCCGGAAATATGTTTTGCGCGAACGCGCGCGAGAATTATGGCCGGCGAACGCGACGACGGCGTCCCTTTAGAGGCGCCGCAAGAAAGGCGTCTCAAAACAGAGAAGCCAGCAGTCGTTTCGACTGCCGGCTTCGCGTCGAGGGCGGAAGGCCTGAAACTTTCCGCGCCTCGCTATTCGCTTTATACTAGAAGAACAGACCGAGGCAGCCGCCCGCGAGACCGCCGACGACGGCCGCCGCGATCGTGTTGGGGATGCCGCCAAGCGCGACGGAGGCGAGACCGCCCAGAATAACGGCGCCGATGCCAGCGAAGATGTAGGTGTTCGTGGTGATTTCGAGTTCTTTCTGAGCCATCGTTCTACTCTCCTCTTTATTCGTTCCCTGAGTCGCGCCTTGTTCGGTCCGGCGCTTTCTCACCCTGAAGGGCGCGTCATTTCGACGCAGGCGGAGGTTAGCACAAGTTCGCGCTGTGTCAAACAAAACTGCGACAGGATGTCGCGGATGTAAATCACTGATATATAATCAAGTACGCGGCTAGACCGGATTTTCGCCGTTCTGCAGCGAAAAAGATTTTCGTTTTCAGCGCGCTTCCGCGCCGGGTTTCGGTCGCGGAACGCCCCGCCCAATTTCGTTTTCGTCCACGACGGACGCTATACCCCGTGCCGATGACAAAAAAGAACGCTGACGTCGATTCCGCCGATCCTGTGACTCGCAAACCGGATCGCGGGCTGAAAGCCACTCTCGCGCCGCTTCGGCCTCTGTTGCCCTACGCGTTACGCTACAAGCGAACGATCGCGTTTGCCTTCGTCGCGCTGCTGCTGGCGGCGGGCGCGACGCTCACCCTGCCGCTCGCCGTTCGCGGCATGATCGATCACGGCTTTTCCGCGGACAGCGCGGGCGCCGTGAACGCCTATTTCGGGGCGCTGATCGCCGTCGCCGCGACGCTCGCGATCGCTTCGGCCACCCGCTACTATTTCGTCATGACGCTTGGAGAGCGCGTCGTCGCTGATCTGCGGGCCGATCTCTTCAAGCATCTCACGACTCTGGACGCCGCCTTCTACGACACGGCGAAGACAGGCGAGCTTCTTTCGCGGCTCACGGCGGACACCACCCAGCTGAAATCTGCCTTCGGCTCATCGGCGTCGGTCGCGCTGCGCAATCTCTTCATGTTTTTCGGGGCGATCGTGATGATGATCGCGACGAGCCCCAAACTCGCCGGATTGGCGCTCGCAGCCATTCCCGTCATCGTTCTGCCGCTGATCGCTTCCGGCCGCGCGGTGCGCGTGCGCTCGCGTCATGCGCAGGATACGCTCGCGCAGGCCTCCGCTTACGCCGGGGAAAATCTTTCCGCGGTGCGCGCCATGCAAGCCAACGGCGCGCAGGGGTCGACGACTGCGCGGTTCACCCGCGCGGTGGAAACCGCCTATGACGCGGCGCAGGCCGCGACGGTGCTTCGCGCCTTCGTCACCGCGGGAGCGATTCTTATCGTCTTTACGAGCGTCGTCGGCGTGCTCTGGCTTGGCGCCCAGGATGTGCTCGCCGGCCGCATGACATCCGGCGTTCTGTCGCAATTCGTTCTCTATGCGGTGCTTGGCGCAAGTTCGCTCGGCGAGCTGTCGCAGACCTGGAGCGAACTCTCGTCGGCAGCCGGCGCAGCCGGCCGCATCGCCGACCTTCTCGCCGTTCAGCCGCGCATCGTCGCGCCGGCGAGGCCGACTCCGCCGCCGGCGCGCTGGCAGGGACGCATCGCCTTCGACCATGTGCGCTTCGCTTATCCGACGGCGCCCGACAGGCCCGCCTTGCAGGATTTCTCACTCGTCATCGCGCCGGGCGAGCGCGTCGCGCTGGTCGGACCGTCCGGCGCCGGCAAATCGACGACTTTCGCGCTGCTTCTTCGGTTCTACGACGTCGACTCCGGCTCGATCACGCTGGACGACGTCGACCTGCGCGATCTCGATCCTGCGGCGCTGCGCAGGGCGATCGCGCTCGCGCCGCAGGATCCGGTGATCTTCGGACTTTCCGTCGCCGAAAACATCGCCTACGGGCGTGACGACGCCTCAAGCGAGGAGATCGTCGCGGCGGCGAAGCGCGCCCAGGCGCACGACTTCATCATGGCGCTGCCGATGGGCTACGACACGCTGCTCGGCGAGCGCGGGATCACGCTCTCGGGCGGTCAGCGCCAGCGCCTGGCGATTGCGCGCGCGATACTGGCGGACGCGCCGGTGCTGCTGCTGGACGAGGCGACTTCGGCGCTCGACGCCGAGAATGAGGCGCTGGTGCAGGCGGCGCTGCATGACGTGATGCAGGGGCGCACGAGCCTCGTGATCGCCCATCGGCTCGCGACCGTGCTGGAAGCCGACCGCATCGTCGTTGTCGACGAAGGCCGCATCGTGGAGCAGGGGACGCATGCGAGCCTGAGCGCCGCGGGCGGCCTCTACGCCCGGCTCGCGAAACTGCAGTTCGACACCGAGCGCGCCGGCGCAGCCGCATGACCACGGCTGTTGGCTGGGCCGAAAGGACGTAGCGTCGCAGCTTATTTCAGCTGGAGCGTTCGTCATGTCGCAGGAAGCGCGAAACGCCGCGATTTTGAAGGAAGCCTATCGTCTGTGGGATGAAACCAAAGGCGGCAGCGTCGATCATTGGTTGAGCCTCGTCGCGGACGAAATCAATTTCGGCTCATTGGCGCAGGGACGGCCGGATGCGCTGTCTTTCACCAGGACCCGGCACTCGCGCGATGGCGTCGCCAATTATCTGCGCGAGCTCACGCACGACTGGCGGATGGACTATTACGCCGTCGATCATTTCGTCGCGCAAGGCGACCGCATCGTCGCCATCGGCCGCTGCGCATGGCGGTTCAAACGAACCGGCAAGGTCGTGGAAACCCCCAAAGTCGACGTTTGGCGTTTCAACGAGGCGGGACAGGCGATCGAGTTCTTCGAATATTACGACACCGCTGCAGTGATCGACGGCGCCCGAACGAACGCGCCGGCCTGAACCGACGCTCTTTCATCCTAAGTCGCTCTTGCCGTTCGAAACGTCGCCTTCCTTTGAGCGGATACGCTCGATCGTCGCTTTCAGCAGGCTGATCGCCTCATCCCTGTCCGCTTTCGCGAGATCGACCTCGACCCGCAGGCCCTCGCGTTGTTCGTCGATGATTTCGGCCGGGGAAAGCGCCTTCTTGCGCAGCGCCTTATAGGTGCGGATCGGTCCGGTGACGCCTTTCACGTTAATCGGGGATTGCTCTTCCACTTCGATCACGTCGCTCACGAGCGTCATCGTCTCGAGAGAGATGAGCACCGCGCCTGGCGCCGCGGACTGCTCGAGCCGCGCCGCGACATTCACCTGGTGGCCGACGATGGTGTAATCCATGCGCTCCTGGCTGCCGAAATCGCCGACCGTGCAATAGCCGGTGTTGACGCCGATTCGTATTTGAAACCGCTGGTCCAGGCCATGTTCGCGCCATCGGCGCTCCAGGCGACGGGTCATCGCCTGCATATCGAGCGCCATCAGAATGCACGCTACGGCGTCCTCTTTCACGCCCCGCGTCTCGGGGTCGCCGAAAAAGATCATGACTGCGTCGCCGATATATTTATCGATCGTGGCGCCATAGGCGAGCGCAAGGTTCGCCATCTCATTGAGAAAATCATTGAGCATGCGGGTGATGTCTTCGGATTCCAGGCGCTCGGTCATTTCGCTGAATCCGACGACATCGGAAAAGAAAATCGTCAACTTCTTTCGCTTCGCCGAAATCGACGCCACGTTCTTGTTCTTGAAAAGCGTGCCGTAGAGTTGCGGCGAAGGATATTTCGACAGGCGCGCCGACAGCCGTTCGAGTTCTGTATTTCTTTCTTCGAGCGCTTGAGTTCGTTGCGTCACAAGCGCGTCGAGCGTCCGCTCGCTGTCGAGAAAATCGAGCGCCATCTTCTTGAAGACGCGCGCCAATTGCCCGACTTCGTCAGAGCGGTCCTCGACGTCAGACAGTTCCTCGGCCGAAAACGCTCTGCGCTCGACATTGTGCGCCGCCTTGGTGATCGCCACGACGGGGGCCGTCTGCTTTCGCGCGATCCAGGCCGCCATGCCGCCGCCGAGCAGTGTCGCGGCCAGAGCGATCCCAAGCGCGGTTTCGATCTGCGTGGCGAGAACGCTGTTCAGCCGGCCGTCGGCATTCTGATCAAGGCGGCGCCGATCGCGCCGCCGCCGTTTTCCGCGTCGATCGGGGAGATGACGCTGAGCTTGCCGGCGCTATTGATCGACCGTGACTTCCCGCTTGCGATAACGGTTCGTACCGGCGCCAGCTCCTGGTCCGTCAGCTTGTCGTGGCCGGAGGTGAGTCGTTCAGCCTTCGGGCTGGCGATCAGGCTTGAATCCTTGTTGAACACGAAGATCGCATCGATTTCGCCGCTGCCCAGAAGATTGTCGATCGCGCGCGGAAGTCCGATCTGCTCGTCGACCTCCTCAAGAAAGCGCGCGTTGTAGCCAACCTGGACGATCCGCGGCTTATCCGCGCCGCGCACGCCGACATATTTGAACCGTTCGTTGTCAATTTCCCGTTTTCTGGCGTCCTGAACAACCTTGTCTTTCTTGCCGGTGAGCAGGTCCCAGAATTCATGCGCCTGCGGCTGCTCTTTGGCGGACGCGCTGAACTGAAAGTCGACGTTCTTGTTGCTGTGGATATAGGCGTAGCCTTTCTCGTCGGTCACCCAGAACTCGTCGAGCGTCGTCCTATCGGTGATCGCGTTCAGCCGATTGTTTATCTCGGCCGATGTCATGCCCGCCTTTTCGGCCGCTTCGACGAACAGCGCCAGAAGCTCGGCCGATACGATCATGTGCTGCGACAGCATCTGCTCGACTTCGATCGGAAGTTCGCGCGCGAGGCTCGCGCTTCGCGCCAGCCGTGCGACGCTTTCGCCTTCAACTTCGGCTTCGGCCAGCATTGCCCGGTAGTTGGACCAGGAAAGCAGAATCGACGACATCAGCGTCGCGCCGACGCTCAGCGCAGCGACCAGCGCAACCAGGCGGGAAGCAAAGCTAAGTTGAGGGAAGCGCATCAAGCTCTCGCATTGCAATCATTGCCTTTTGACCAGCATAGCAAAATTTCGCCCGCGGGCTGTCGATGCGTCCAGCAGGGCTGCGGCGCGCCTGTCATTTGCCTTCGCCCTGAATAATGCTATGAGCACGCGCCAACCACTGACGGCGCCCGCCGTCAAATTCTCATCCAGCGGCTGACGCGTTCGCATCGCCGCTCAACGGAGTTGGCGCCAATGGCCATATCGCCTGTCACGTTGACCGAAGCATTGACCTTCGACGACGTGTTGCTGCGGCCAGGCCATTCGCGCGTGATGCCGTCCAGCGTCGACGTCACGAGCCGTCTGACGCGCGAAATCTCGCTCAATTTGCCGATCGTTTCGGCCGCCATGGACACCGTCACCGAAGCGCGTCTGGCGATCGCCATGGCCCAGGCGGGCGGCATCGGCGTCCTCCACCAGAATCTGTCGCCAGCCGCGCAGGCCGCCGAGGTGCGCAAGGTCAAGCGCTACGAGAGCGGCATGGTGATAGATCCCATCACCATCTTTCCCGACGAAACCCTCGCCGACGCGCTCGCCCTGATGGCCGGCCACGGCATTTCAGGCATTCCCGTCGTCGAGCGCGCGGGCGACGGCGGCAAGGGCAAGCTCGTCGGCATCCTCACCAACCGCGACGTGCGCTTCGCTCAGGATCGCAGCCAGCCGGTGGCCGAACTGATGACGAAAAAGCTCGTGACGGTTCGTGAAGGCGTCGGGCAGGCGGAGGCGCAACGGCTACTCCACGAAAATCGTATCGAAAAGCTGCTCGTCGTCGACGAGGACTACCGCTGCGTGGGACTCGTCACGGTCAAGGACATCGAAAAGGCGACGCTTCATCCTTACGCGTGCAAGGATCATGAAGGGCGGCTGCGAGTCGCCGCCGCGTCGACCGTGGGCGACCACGGCTTCGAGCGCGCGCTGCAGCTCATCGACGCCGGCGTCGACTGCGTCGTGATCGACACCGCCCATGGGCATTCGCAGGCGGTGATCGATCAGGTGACGCGCGTCAAGAAGGCGTCGAACAAGGTGTCGATCATCGCGGGCAATATCGCGACCGCCGAAGCCGCCAAGGCGCTGATCGGCGCCGGCGCGGACGCGATCAAGGTCGGCATCGGTCCCGGCTCGATCTGCACGACGCGCATCGTCGCCGGCGTGGGCGTGCCGCAACTGACCGCGATCATGGAGGCCGCGGAGGAGGCGCGCAAAGCCGACGTGCCGGTAATCGGCGACGGCGGCGTCAAATATTCCGGCGATCTCGCCAAGGCCATCGCGGCGGGCGCCGACGTGGTCATGATCGGCTCGCTGTTCGCGGGCGCCGAGGAATCGCCAGGCGAGGTGTTTCTGTACCAGGGCCGCTCCTTCAAAGCCTATCGCGGCATGGGCTCGGTCGGGGCGATGACGGCGGGCTCGGCGACGCGCTATTTCCAGGGCGACGTGAAGGAGCAGCTCAAACTCGTTCCCGAGGGCATCGAGGGACAGGTGCCGTATCGCGGGCCGATCGCGCCGATCCTCTATCAGCTCGCGGGCGGGCTGCGCGCGGCAATGGGCTATGTCGGCGCCCCCACGATCAAGGAGTTTCAGGAGCGCGCGCAATTCGTGCGGATCACCAACGCTGGATTGCGTGAGAGCCATGTGCATGACGTCGCCATCACCCGCGAGAGCCCGAACTACCCGACAGGCGTCTGACAGGCGCGACAAAAAAAGGGGCCGCGCAACGGCCCCTAAGTCATGGGAGAAAAGTGAAGGAGGAAACGTCCTGGACTATAGTAGAGCCTGAGAACTAAGCGACAGATAAGCGAATGATGAGAGTATTTGCGCTCGTCTAAAGCCTAACGCTCTCTCACCATTCCTGCAAAATCTATAACGAAAACCATTTCTCCGCGTCATTCGAATGGATGATAACCGGGAATTTATTTGCAAGCGCCGCTCAAGCGACTCGCCGGTCTGCGCGTTTGGACCTGTAGGAATAAAGAGGGGCCTCGCGAGGGCCCTCAAATTTGAGAAGGAAAGTGCTGCTCGTAAAACTGCTTAAAAAGCGGCTGAAAATTGAGCGAATAGTACAGAACCCCGAGTTACTGAAGCGTCCGCGGCAATTTCGTCCGCCCCCCCGACGTTCGATAGAGACGTTAAAATCATACGAAAAGGCCGACATCATCCAAATGGATGAGGCCGGCCAAAATTTGCTTGGAATTAGATGTATACTTACTCGCCTTTCGGCGAATTGAGCGGCGCAAGTCCGCCGAGGAGCGCGACCACTTCCGCCTGGCGGTTACATCCGGTCTTCTCCATGACGCCGCGCAGATGCGTGCGCACGGTGTTGCGCGACACGGCCTGTTCGGTGGCGATCTCCTCCAGCGTCTTGCCGGTGGCAAGGCCGCGCGCGACGCGCGCTTCGGCGGGCGTAAGATCATAGAGCGACTGCACCAATTCGATCGCGGGCGCCTGCGGCGAGCCGACCGGAGTCATCACCAGGACCGCCGCGCAGCGCACGAAAATATCCCGCGCCGCGCCGCGGATCGGCACAAGATTGGCGATCATCGGACTTTCTTCTTCCCCGGAACGAGCGGCGAAGGATCTCGGCGCGCCGACCAGATCGTCGTCGAGCGCGTCCATCGCCTGACGCAGCAGCCCGTCGGCCGACGCGTCGACAAGCGACACGCGGTCGTGGGCGCGCCAGCGAACATATCTGTTCAGCGCGTTGCCCGGGTCGTTGGCGCAGATCACGCGACCGTCGTCGTCGAGCACGAGCGCCGGCAGGCCGATGAGCGCGAAAGTTTCGCCGGCGACGCGGGCGCGCTCCAGTTGCAGGCGCGTGGCGAGGAAGGCGGCGCGGGCAAGATGCGGCCTCAACTCGTCGAGTTGGCGAATGATCGACGGCTCGACGGGCCCCCGGTCATGCGCGCGTTCGAGGCAGATGATGCCGGTGTCGCCGGTGGGCAGTGAAATCGCGGTCGCCGCGCTGAAGCCGAGCCCACGCGGCCGCAGGAAGTCGGCATAGTTGGGATCACGCTCGAGCTCCTCCGCCGTATAGACGTCGTCGTCGGTCAGGAAACCCGGATGACGTCGGCTGAACAGCTTGCCGCCGCGCGTGCAGTTGCTCAGCCAGTCGCCGCGCATGAAATTCTCGACGTGCTCGCAAATGGCCGGAGACGCCGTCCAGCGGGAGACTCTTTCGCGCGCGGCGAAGAGCACGCCGCCCTGCGCCTCGGCGAGATGTGAAAGTTCGTCGAGAACGTCCGGCCACATGTCAGGCGCGAAGGAGCATTCGTAAATACGATCGATAAGTTGCTGAACCATTCCGAATATCTCTTGTTGCGGCCGCGCTAAAGGCGCGTACGGTCGAAATAAACCGTATGCAAACGTGCGGCCGGCGAGATGGTTCCAGCCGGCCGAGAATTTGGCGATAGATCACGCTGCATATGGACAGAATCGTCCAAATACAGCTACCGTAACCGATTCCAAAAGTTTAGAGCGCGCTTTCGGGTAAGACTCAGTTCACTTTTGCCGGCGCGCTCTAGTGCTTGCCGGCGTCGATCGCCACCCCTTTGCGCTCTTTGTTGATGTAGGCGACGAACGCCGTCATCTTCGGATCGTCGGCCGCAAGCGGCGTTCCTTGCAACGGATTCCTGATGCACCAGTTCACCATTTCAAAAAGCTGCGCGACCTTGCCGAGCTGTTTCTGGAACTTCGGATAGGTCTCCGGGTGTGTGTTGGCGGCGTTCGGATGGCACTGTGCGCAGGCGACGCCATTCGTGCCGACGGCTCCGCTGGTCCAGAGTTCGCGGCCTTTCTTGGCGACCGAATCAAACTCGCTTTGCCAGCGGTCGACGTCCGTCCCCGTGAATTCGTCGGCCAGCGTTGCCGGCGAAAGCAGCACAGCGCCCAGAACAAGCGCGATCGTATAGCGGCGCATTGTCATTCTCCTCGACCTAATAGTGCAGTTGCGGCGCCTTGCGGACGATCGCCTCTTGATACTTCTTGTCGACGGGCTTGCCGAGCCTTGGATCGAAGCCGACGACGCGCTCCTGGTTGTCCCACAGCTGATAGCGCGCGGTGACGCGCCCGGAGTTGACGTCGACCATCTGCCAGCCCGTGGCGTCGCGCTCGAAGAAGGGGTCGGCGCGGTTCATTGGAACCGTCAGCACGGGCACATGCGCGCCGGCTTGCGCGTAGGTGTCCGGATAAGGCCAGGGCCATGCCGTCGCCATCACCGCGTTGAAGGCGATGTTGCCGATCTGGTTGTACTGGATCTGGTGCACATGTCCGTAAATGACATTCACGGTCTTGAACGGCTGCAACAGGTCCTGCACCTGCTCGGCGTCGTCGGTCCAGAAATTCCAGCCCTTGTAGATCTTCTGCAGCGGCGAATGTGAGAAGATGATCAGCGGCGTGTCCTTGGACACTTTGTCGAGATCGTCCTTGAGCCACGCCCGCTGCTTGTCGCCGACCATGAAGGGCGATCCATTGGGATTGTCGAGGCCGGCCATTTCGAGCATGCGCTGCTCGGCGGTCGGCCAACGATGGAAGGTCCATTCGTCCGTTGTGAGAATCGAATTCAGCACGACGAAATGCACGCCCTTATGATCGAAGCTGTACCACTGCGGACCGTAAAGCTTCGACCAGTACTCGCCGAGGTCGAGATAATAATCGTGCTCGCCCATCACGCAGTGGAGCTTGCCTTTCAAATGCGACAGCATCTCCGCGCCGTGGTCGAGCTCCTCCTTCTTGCCGAGCTGCGCGAGATCGCCGCCGAACATGACGAAATCGGCCTCGGGCGTGATGAGATTGGCTTCGGCGACGGCGCGCTTGAGACCCATGTCCCAGTTGCGCACGAAGCTCGCGCCCTTGATCTGCTGAATGTGCGAATCCGAAATATAGGTGAAGCTGAAATCCTCTCGCGTTCCGCCGAAGGCGAGGCGCACCATGGAGATCGGCAGCGTCGTCAGCGTTCCGGCGGCGGCGCCGGCGGCGATCACGCTGCGCCGGGTGATCAGTCTGGTCATTTCCCTTCCTCCCTTGCGGCTTGGCGCCTATTTGGCGACGCCGCTTGTCTTATTCAGCGAGTCGATCCGAAGCGTCACTTCGTCTGCGCCGTCACATAGGCGGGGCTCGTCAACGTCTCCAGGAAGGCGACGAGGTCGTCGATCTGCTGATCCTTCAGATCTAACGGCCGAATGCCGCCGGAGAGATAGGGGTTGACCGGCGTCGGATCGCCAGGGCTCTTTCCGCCTTCATTGTAATGCTTGACGACGTCCTTGAGCGTTTTGAGCGAACCGTCGTGCATATATGGCGCGGTCATCGCGATATTGCGCAGCGTCGTGGTCTTGAACGCGCCGATTTCATCGAAGGAGTTCGTCACCGCGAAGCGGCCGAGTTCCGAAACCTTGGGATCGGCGAGCACCGTCTTGTCGACGGAGGCGCCCGCCGCTTTCGCCTTGAGGAATTCGGCGGCGAGACGCGGCACGTCGGCCTGGATGCGGTTGATGCCGACGCCGATGTTGTGGAACCGGTTGTCGGTGAAGAGCGCCTGAGTCTGTTCGATGACGTGGCAGGAGACGCAACGTCCCTGTCCGACGTAAATGTCGAAGCCGCGCTTTGCCTGATCGCTGATCGCGGTGCGGTCCCCGCCGAAATACCATTTGTCGAAGGGCGAATCGCCGGAGATGACGGTGCGCTCGAAGCTCGCGATCGCTTTTTTGACGTCATCCATCGTCACGTCCCGGCCGCTTTTGCCGAACGCCTTCTTGAAACCCTCGACATAGGCGGGGTCTTCGCGAACGATCTTGAGCACCGGCTCGTGATCGGGCAGGCCCATCTCCACCGGATTGACCATCGGATGCTGTGACTGCTCCTCGAGCGAAACCGAGCGTCCATCCCAGAACTGCGAGGTGTAGTAAGCGGCGTTGATCACCGACGGGGCGTTGCGGGTGCCGGTGAGCTTGTGATGGCCTTCCGAGACGCGCAGCGGGCTGTCGGTGAAGGCTTTCTTGTCATTGTGGCAGGTGGAGCAGCTTACCGTGCCATCGATCGAGAAGCGCGCGTCGTGGAAAAGCTTGTCGCCAAGCGCGACCTTTTCCGGAGACTGAGGATTGTCGGCGGGAACCGGAAGCTTTGGCAGGCCGAGCGGTTCGGCCATCGCCCATCCGCCGGCGGCGAGCAGCGCCGCAAGTGGAAACGCAACAAGCGTCGCCTCAACGGATTTCCGGACATTAGCAATGCGCGCCATGAGCTCCCTCCGCTGCCGCTCGGCTTCTCGCCGGCTCTTGTTTTCACGGTAAGTTTGCTCTGCTTTTAGCAGCAGGGCAAGTCGTCGCCGTGACATTCCGCACGCTTTTGAAGAACTTGCCGGGCCAAATATTCGGGAGCGCAGAGTAATCGTTGTGCGCTGCATTGGCCTGCGCCATGAACCAGCCGCCGTGTCTGGATCTTTCCGGCGTATTGGGTCTCGCGCGTCGGCCCTTTTGCTGTCATGTTCATGCTACACTGGATTGTTTTTAAACATCCATCTTCAGGCCGCGCCCTTCCGCCGCCAAACCGGCTGTGGTAGCTGACGCCGCCAGAGGCCATTCATTGCGGCGCGACAACGGCGCCGACTCACAATCAACTCAGGAGGAAGGGATGCATCTGACCCGGTTCGCCGCGCTCGCAGCGATTCTGCTGGCGCCGGCCATGGCCGCGGCGGGCGACTTGCGCGCCGACGCCAACGCCGTCTTCAAGCCGATCGACGCCGCCAGCGTCGCGGCGGTGGTGAAAAACAACGAGATCACGCCGGCCAAGATCGAACTCGGCAGCAAGCTCTTTTTCGATCCGCGTCTGTCGAAGAGCCAGATCATCAGCTGCAACAGCTGCCACAATCTCGGAACGGGCGGCGCCGACGCGGGTCCGACGTCGATCGGCCATGGCTGGGCGAAGGGGCCTCGTCGCGCGCCCACGGTTCTCAACGCCGTATTCAATGTCGCGCAGTTTTGGGACGGTCGCGCCGTCGACCTGAAGGCGCAAGCCAAGGGCCCGGTTCAGGCCGACGTTGAAATGAACAATACGCCGGCGCAGGTGGAAAAGACGCTCAACAGCATCCCCGCCTATGTCGCGGAGTTCAAGGCGGCCTTTCCCTCAGATCCGAAACCGGTGAGCTTCGACAATATGGCGAAGGCGATCGAAGCGTTCGAGGCGACGCTGACGACGCCGAATTCGCGATTCGACAAGTTTCTCAAGGGCGACGTGAGCGCGCTCAATGACGTCGAGAAAAACGGTCTGCGTCTTTTCCTCGACAAGGGCTGCGGCAGCTGCCACGGCGGCGTCAATGTCGGCGGCAACGGCTATTTCCCGTTCGGCGTCGCGCAGAAGCCGAGCGTCGAAATCATGCCCGTCGCCGACAAGGGCCGCGCCAAGGTGACGAACGACCCCGCGGACGAATTCGTCTTCCGCTCCGCGCCGCTGCGCAATGTCGCGCTGCGCGCGCCTTACTTCCACACCGGCTCTGTCTGGACGCTGGAAGAGGCCGTCGACCTCATGGCCAAAGATCAGCTCGGCGAAAATCTCCCGGCTCAGGACGTCAAGGCCATCGTCGCCTTCCTGGAGACGCTGAACGGCGACCAGCCCAAGGTGGTCTATCCGGCGCTGCCGCCGCGCGCCAAGGACACGCCGCTGCCGCAGTGACGCGCTCGGCGCGCTGAAAAACGCGATCGCCGACGCTCGTCGTTGGCGATCGCTTTCGCCCGTCACAATATTGGATCGGCGATTCACTAGATCTTCCGCCGCATGAGCGATGCGGAAGGAACGACGATCAAATGAAACCCATTCGCCCCAAGATTTTGCTTGCGATAGTCGCGACGGCTCTATGCGCGCCAGTCGCGGCGCAGGAACAGCCAGATCCATTCGGCCGCATCGGCCACATCGTCGTCATTTTCACCGAGAACCGCAGCTTCGATCATGTGTTCGGGCTGTTTCCTGGCGCCGAGGGCGTCAACTCCGCTCAGCATCCGCCGCAAGTGGATTTTGACGGTCGGCCGCTGGCCGCGCTGCCGCGTCCGCGCGGCGATGATCGTTTTCCGCGGCGCCTGCCGAACGCGCCCTTTCCGCTCGAGCCCTATGTCGGCGTCGATAGCCGCACCATGAATCCGGTCCATGACTTCTATCTCGAGCAGGAGCAGATCCACGGCGGCAAAATGGACCGCTTTGTCGAGGCGTCGAACGCGGGCGCGCTCGTCATGGGCTATTACGACGGCTCCGAGCTGAAGCAGTGGGCTTTGGCCAAGGAGTTCGTGCTCGCCGACCATTTCTTTCATGCGGCCTTCGGCGGCTCGATGCTCAACCATTTTTTCCTGATCTGCGGTTGCGCGCCGGTCTTCGACAATCCGGTCGAGTCCACGAGGAAGAAATTTCTGCCGAAGCTCACGACGATCAAGGATGTGCAAGGCGCCGAACGCGCGATTCGCGAGCGCGAAGAGGATTCGCCAAGAAGCGTGCTGGACGGTCCGCCGCGGCACAAGCGGTTCGGGCGTCTGACGGCGGATCTCGAGGCGATCGGCACGCTGCAGCCGGGAAATCCGATTTCCAGACATGACAAGACCGAAGCGCAGGAGCGGCTGCCGCCCGTGCGCGCGCCGACGATCGGCGACCGGCTCACCGAGAAGAATGTCAGCTGGGCGTGGTACGCCGGCGGCTGGCGCGACGTCGTCGAAGGCCGACTAAGGCCCTATGAGGACAAGCCTGACGCTTTCCAGACCCATCACCAGCCGTTCGCCTATTTCGCGAATTACGCCGAGGGCCGGGAAGGGCGCGCCCATCTCAAGGACGCCGACGAGTTTTTCCAGGCGATCGATCGGGGCCAGCTGCCTCAGGTCAGCTTCTACAAGCCGCTCGGCGTGTTCAACGGGCATCCGGACTATTCGGATCTCGCGGCGGGCGACGCTCACGTCGGGGACGTCGTCGCTCGGCTGCGCAAGAGCCCGAACTGGGCCGACATGCTGATCATCGTCACGGCGGATGAAAACGGCGGGTTCTGGGATCATGTCGCCCCGCCGAAAAGAGATCGCTTCGGGCCGGGGGCCCGCGTGCCGACGCTCATCATCTCGCCCTTCGCCAAGAAGGGGTTCGTCGACAAGACGGTCTATGACACGCTCTCGATCCTGCGAACGATCGAGCTGCGTTTCGGCGTCGCGCCGCTCTCCGATCGCGACGGGAACGCGACGGATCTGCGCAATGCGCTCGCCGCGCCATGAGCCCCGAGCGCCGCGCAAGAGGGGTCTGTCCGTCAGGCGGGGAGGGCGCTCAAACAGCCACGGTCGCGCCAAAAAATTGCCGCCAATGGCGCCACATTTTATAAGCAGCTGTTTTTTAATATGTTCATCAGTACGTACGTCGTTCGCGCGCACATCGTTGCCCGTCTGATAGGGTAGTTATGACAACATCCCCTAGGGTTGCATTGGCTATTCGATAGATTGTTTTGCTCTATACCAAGGGGTATTGTGGTTAGGGGGGCGTTGTTGGAATTGTTGCGGCACGCTGAGCTGGGTCTGTTGTCTGCCCTTTCAAGGGGGCGGGTTTGGATTTTGGCTTAGGCGGCGACGTCGGTGTTCGTCCGATAACAACAAGCAGCCGGGTTCCGGGGATTCCGCGATTTCCGGGAAGGCTGCGGCAAGACAAGGGCGGGTTTGCGTGTTTTTAGCAAGAAGACGCGCTTTCGCTTTATGCAAGAAACGAGGACGAAGCGGCTCCGTTGTGGGAGGCGGAGCGATACCGGTCACGCGCAATTCCCTGGGAGCACATTAGGAGGAGAAAGGTATGAGCTCGACGACTGACACAGCAGCCCGGGCTGCTGCTGGCACGGAAGCTGTAGTTGACCTTAAGGGCATGTGGATTGGCCTTGCGGTTCTGAACGGCTTCTATCTTGTTGTCCGGATTTACGAGCAGATTTACGGCTGGCGCGCTGGCCTTGACTCGTTTGCTCCTGAATTCCAGACGTATTGGATGTCGATCCTTTGGACCGAGATCCCGCTCGAGCTGATCTCGGGCGTTGGCCTTGCCGGCTTCCTTTGGAAGACGCGCACGCGCGATTTCTCGACCCTGACGGCCCGCGAAGAGATGCGCCGGCTTGTGGTCGAGGTTCAGTGGCTGGTGGTTTACGCGGCCGCCATTTACTGGGGCGCGTCGTTCTTCACTGAGCAGGACGGCACCTGGCACATGACGGTGATTCGCGACACGGACTTCACGCCGTCGCACATCATCGAGTTCTACATGAGCTACCCGATTTATTCGGTTATCGCGGTTGGCGGCTTCTTCTATGCGAAGACTCGTCTTCCGTATTTCGCGAAGGGGTACTCTGTCGCGTATCTGATCGTGGCGATTGGCCCGTTCATGATCATCCCGAACGTCGGCCTGAATGAGTGGGGCCACACGTTCTGGTTCATGGAAGAGCTGTTCGTTGCGCCGCTGCACTGGGGCTTCGTGTTCTTCGGCTGGATGGCGCTTGGCGTGTTCGGCGTCGTGCTTCAGCTGCTGATCAACATTCAGCGTCTGATCGGCAAGGAAGGCGTCGCCCTCCTGACCGAGTAATCGAGACCCGCGCCGCCCGCTTCGCGGCGGGCGGCGTCACGGCTCTGAGCTTTCGCTAAAAGCAGAGATCTTCGCCTTTCGCTTTGTGAGCGTGGGTTGGGTTTCTGCGGCCTGGATCGGGGGTTTCGGTTAGGAGCCCTGGCGGGCGAAGGCTTTGAAGGATGCGGGCGGCGGGCGATCCGCCGTCCGGGCGCCGGCGGCGGGAAGGCTGCCGGGAGCCATAAGGAAAGAACTCGGGCTTTTACGGGTTCGAGAAACACCAAGGAGAAGAGTGATGTCACAATCGAAAAGCGGGGGGGCGGTCGGTCCGTTCAACTCCGTCGCTGAGGCGGCGGGTTGCGTCCAGACGGTCGACTGGATGCTTCTTGTTCTTCTGTTCTTCGCCGTTCTTGGCGGCTACCACGTCCACTTCATGCTGACGGCGGGCGACTGGGACTTCTGGGTTGACTGGAAGGATCGTCGTATGTGGCCGACGGTCGTGCCGATTCTGGGCGTGACCTTCTGCGCGGCGTCGCAGGCGTTCTGGTGGGTGAACTTCCGTCTGCCGTTCGGCGCGGTGTTCGCGGCTCTCGGCCTCCTGATTGGCGAGTGGATCAACCGCTACGTCAACTTCTGGGGCTGGACCTACTTCCCGATCAGCCTTGTGTTCCCGTCCGCTCTGATCGTTCCGGCGATCTGGCTTGACGTGATCCTGCTTCTGTCGGGCTCCTATGTGATCACGGCGATTGTTGGTTCGCTGGGCTGGGGTCTGTTGTTCTACCCGAACAACTGGCCGGCGATTGCGGCGTTCCACCAGGCGACGGAGCAGCATGGTCAGCTGATGACGCTTGCGGATCTGATCGGCTTCCACTTCGTCCGCACGTCGATGCCGGAATATATCCGCATGGTCGAGCGCGGCACGCTGCGCACCTTCGGTAAGGACGTTGTGCCGGTTGCGGCGTTCTTCTCGGGCTTCGTGTCGATGATGGTTTACTTCCTGTGGTGGTTCATGGGTCGTTGGTATTCGACGACCAAGATCATCGACACGATCTAAGCATCGTCGCTTGCTGCGGCGCTTTAAGAGGGGCGCCGCGGCGGCCTGCAAGGAAAGAAGAGCGGCGGACTGTGGCTGTTGGCTTTAAGTCCGCTGCGAGAAGCAAGACCGGTTGGCGCGCGAGGCGGCGGCCGGTGAAGAGGAACCTGGGAGGTTTATCGATGAAAAAGTTCGTCAAGCTCGCCGCGATTGGCGCGGCGGCGGCTGTGGCGGCGACCCTGGGAGCGGTTGCTCCCGCGTCGGCCCACGGCGAGAAGTCGCAGCAGGCGTTTCTTCGGATGCGCACGCTGAACTGGTATGACGTTCAGTGGTCGAAGACGACGGTGAACGTCAATGAAGAGATGGTGCTGTCGGGCAAGATCCATGTGTTCTCGGCCTGGCCGCAGGCGGTCGCCAATCCGCGCGTGTCGTTCCTGAACGCCGGCGAGCCCGGTCCGGTTCTGGTTCGCACGGCGCAGTTCATCGGCGAGCAGTTTGCGCCGCGTTCGGTGTCGCTGGTTCCCGGCAACGACTACGCCTTCTCGATCAACCTGCGCGGTCGTCGCGCCGGCCGTTGGCATGTTCACGCTCAGATCAACGTCGAGGGCGGCGGTCCGATCATCGGCCCCGGCCAGTGGATCGAGATCAAGGGCGACATGAAGGACTTCACCGATCCGGTGACGTTGCTTGACGGCTCGACGGTCGATCTCGAGACCTACGGCATCAGCCGCGTTTATGCGTGGCATCTGCCGTGGCTTGCGGTCGGCGCTGCGTGGATCCTGTTCTGGTTCGTGCGTAAGGGCGTCATCGCCTCTTATCTGCGCGTGGCCACCGGCAAGGTCGACGAGCAGGTGACGGACGACGACAAGCGCATTGGCGCGATTGTTCTCGCGCTGACCATCCTGGCGACGATCGTCGGCTACGCCGTGACGAACTCGACCTTCCCGCGCACGATCCCGCTTCAGGCGGGCTTGCAGAAGCCTCTGACGCCGATCGTGACTGACGGCACGGCGGGCGTCGGCAAGGAGCGCGTGTCGGCTGAGCTGAACGGCGGCGTCTACAAGGTCCCTGGCCGTGAGCTGACGATCAACGTCAAGGTCACGAACACGACCTCCGAGCCGCTTCGCCTTGGCGAATATACGGCGGCCGGCCTGCGCTTCCTGAACCCTGACGTGTTCACGACGAAGCCCGACTTCCCGGACTATCTGTTGGCCGACCGCGGTCTGTCGACGGACCCGACGCCGATCGCGCCGGGCGAGACCAAGGAAATCGCCGTGAAGGTGCAGGACGCGCGTTGGGACATCGAGCGTCTCTCTGACCTGGCTTACGACACCGACAGCCAGATCGGCGGCCTCCTGATGTTCTTCTCGCCGACGGGCCGCCGCTTCGCGGCCGAAATCGGCGGTCCGGTCATTCCGAAGTTCGTCGCCGGCGATATGCCCTAAGCGATACTGAAGAATTAGGACAAAAGCCCCCGGCCCAAAAAGCCGGGGGTGTTCTTTTTGAGGCGCCATCCCGCAAAGCGGCGAAGCGCGCGTGCGTGACGGCGTCACATCCTGCGCCGACTTTCTTTCGTCCTCCCGACCTTGCCAGTCGCGCAGCAGGCGCCATCCAGGAGGCTCTTGACCGGGCGCGAAATCCGCTGCGTTGCGGCGATTGAGCAGTGCGTCCTTTCGACGCAAATTCTCGGGCCGTTTTTGCTCGCGTCGATTTGTGCCATTTGTCAAAAGTAGAGCGAACGTTGAGCGGCTCGCGGCGATGCCGGTGAAATGACAAAAACAGGAGCCGCGCGCAAAAATCCGCTATAGAAGAGGCCGGCTCACAATACTCGCCGACAAGAGCGAAAGCCGTGCAATCAAATCAATCGAGGGGTGGAAATGAAGAAATGGCGTAGCCTCGCAGCCGCAGTTCTCGGCGCGCTTTTCTCTCTGGCTTGGACGGCGCCCATGCGGGCGTCGGAGGGCGGCGCCGGCCCGGAAGCGATGACGATGGGCAATATGTGCATGGTCATGTTCGGCTACGACATGATTCACATCACCGCCTATCAACCTGGCAAATCGCGCAGCGAATATTGCGCGGAAATCCCGTCGACCGGCCCGACGATTCTGGTGTTCGATATCGAGAATCCGACGTTCCGCGATATGCCGCTCGAGCTGCGCATCATCCGCGATCCGCTGACGCCGATCACCAAGGAGACGGATCTCGAGGCGCTGACCGAGGTCCATCGCCCGGCGACCAAATACACCAAGGGCACCTTCAATCTTGAACATGACTTCAAGAACAACGGCCATTACATCGGCTTCGTTACCCTGACGCGCCCTGACGGGTCGCAGGAGACGTCCGACTTCAAATTCACGGTCGGTGAAACGCTGTGGGCGTGGGTCCCGCAGATCGCGGGGACCGTGCTGATCGCGGGGATCGTTTTTGTGTATTGGAAGCACACGCATCCCTCCGGCAAGAAGAAGGACGCAGCCAACGCCACCGTGTCTTGAACGCGGGCGCTTGCATAAGCATTTCAAATCAAAACAGGAGGCGTTGGCCTCCGGGGAGACGCCATGAACAATGCTGAGAAGAGCTCGCCGGCGCGCGCGCGCCGGCACCCTGGAAGCAGCTTCGCCGCAGGCGGAGCTTTGGCCCTGGTTTTTGCGTTTGGCGGGAGTTCGGCGCTGGCGCATTCCTTCCTTGTCGACGCCACGCCTTCGTCCAAGGAGCACGTCACGGCGCCGCCGAAGACCATCAAGTTGCGGTTCGGCGGCGGCGTAGAGCCGCCTTACTCGAAGATCACCGTCGAGACGCCCGACGGAAAGGTGCTTGGAGAAGGGAATATCGGCGTTCCCGATAAGCCGCGCGAATTGTCCCTGAGCGCGCCAGAGCTCGCGCCTGGCAAATATATCGTGCGCTATCGCGTGCTCTCGACCGACGGGCACATTGTCGAGGGCAATTACGAATTCACCGTCGACGCGAAATAGGCGTGATGGGGCGAAAGGCGGCTCGCGGCTGGATGCGCCGCGCGCCGCTTCTATTCCGCACCCTGGCGCGGATGAGGAGATGAACGCCAGAGGACATCGGGCGAAAGAACAATGTATCTGTCTCTAGCGACGATCCGCTTCCTTCTCAGTCTGCCTTCGGCGCTCGCGGTCGGACTTCTGCTCCTGCCGCGTCTCGTCGGCGAAGACGGCGCGCGCTTCAAGCCGGCGGTGGCGGCCCTGGCCATCATCCGCGCCCTGCTGGGTTTCGCGCTGTTTTACGTCACCGCGGTCTCGATCTTTCCCGCCGATCGTCCGATCGAAGTCGGAACCCTCCGCGAGTTCGCCGTAAACACCACCGTGGGGAACGCGTGGATCGCGACGCAGCTGATCGCCTTCCTCTTTGCTGGCCTCGCGGGGGCGCGCCTCTTCTACGCTTCAGACTTGCTCGACCGGGCGACGCTGTGGATCGGCGTCGTGCTCGTCGCGGTCGTGTCGGTGACAGGCCATGCCGTCGACGACGGCTTGCCGCGTTGGACGCAGGCGAGCTTCCTTCTGCACACCGCCGCCGGTCTCACCTGGCTTGGCGGATTGCTCGGTCTTGTCTGGTGGATGTTCACGGCGCACGGCAAGCCGCCGGAGGCGGCGGCGCAGCTCGCCGAACGCTGGTCCTTCATCGCGAAAGTCGCCATGGCGATCGTCGCCGTCACCGGCTTTGCGATCGCCTGGGAGAATGTCGGCAGCATTCCGAATATGCTGGCGACGCCCTATGGCCGGCTGCTGACGCTGAAGCTCGTCTTGCTCTGCGCCGTGTTGCTCGCGGCGCTGGCGCTCGCCCGTTACATCACGCGACGTCCGGAAGGCGAATTCAACGTCGCCTGGTATACCAAGGTCGGCGCGGGCGAGTCGGTGTTCGGTCTGGCCCTGCTGGGGATCGCCGGTTACATCGCGGTCATCACGCCGGCTTCGCATGAAACCAGTCTTTATTGGCCGCTGCCGTTTCGGCTTTCCTACATCGCGACCTGGGGACAAAACCCCGCGATGTTCAGCGCGATCTGGTGGTGGGGCGTTGCGGGCGTCGCTCTTGCGATCATCGCCGCGCTGATCTGGTGGACGCCGAGCACCCGCCAGTATCGTCTCTATGCGACGCCCGCGATCTCCGCCGCCGCGCTCATCTCGCTCGCCGTGTCGTTTGCGACAGAGGCCTATACGGACACCTACGACGATCCGACGCAAGACTATACGGCTGAATCGGTGGCGCGCGGCTCCGCGCATTTTCAGGCGAATTGCGTCGCCTGCCATGGCGCGCAGGGCGAAGGCAATGGCCCGCTCGCCAAGGATCTGAAGAATTACCAGGGTATCCCCGTGCAACCCGCCGATCTTACCGCGCCGCATGTCGGCACGCACACGATTGGCGACATCTTCCACTGGCTGACTCATGGCGGTCAGACTGGGGTCATGCCGGGCTTCCGCGAGCAGCTCGACGTCGACGATCGTTGGGACGTCATCAACTTTCTGCTGATGATGTCCTATTCGAACCGTGCGCGCTTCATGAGCTCCCAGGCCATGATCCAATGGCTGATCGCCCCAGACTTCGCGCTGATCGATCCCGAGGAGAACGCAACTTCTCTTTTCAAACTCCGCGGCGTGCCGACGATGGTCTCCTTCGCGCGTTGCGGGTCGTCAAACGGCGATCCCCAAGCGCGCGCCACAAGCGTGAAGCTTGCGCATGAGGCGGCGAAGAGCGCCGGCGCCAATCATGTGACGATCTATGACGCCGCCTGTCCGCAGGAGGCGAAAGGTCGCGAGGCGGTGCATCCCAAGGCGGTCGAACTCGCCTATTCCGTGATCAACCGCTACCCCAACGAACTGCCGTCGGAGGAGATCGAAGAGGCGCATTTCGTCGTCGATCGTTCCGGCTACATTCGGGCGCGTTTCCGCTCATTCGCGGCTGACGACGGCAACGCCCAGAAACTGGCGGCGCTTGCCGCCGAATTCGCGCGCGAGCCACTGATCGAGATCAACCTTCACTCGCATTAGCGCGCCACATTGTCGCAAGCTCGGCGGGTCCGCGAGGCTATCGGACAGGCGCGTCCTTGGTCATGATGCCAATCAGGCCGGCGAAGAATAAGTCCGGCGCAGAAGGGAGAAGCAAATGCTTAAGCGGCGAGAATTTTTGCTGACCGGCGGGACCCTGCTGACCGGCGCGGCGCTGGGGCTGTTTAACGCGCGCAATTCGGCCAGCGCGCATGAATATGACGTCGGCAGTCTGAAGGTCGAACATCCCTGGCTTCGCGCCCCGGCCGACGGCGACAACAAGGCGCAATTCTTCGCGATGCTGCACAACAGCGGCGCGACGCCCGACAAGCTTATCGGCGTGAAGTCGGAGAAGTTCGGCGCGGCCGAGATCCATGGTGACGCCAAGAAACTCGACCTCGTCACCCCCATCCTGCTGCCGCCCAAGTCAAAGGTCACGCTCGCGCCCGGCGGCGTTTACGTCGCGCTCCTGGACATCAAGAAGCATCTTGAGGTGGGCTGGGGACTTGAGATGACGCTTGTCTTCGAAAAGGCCGGCGAGGTGGTGATCGACGCCGCGATCGACGCGCCGGACGCGGCGCATGCGCATGACGCCGAGGCGATGGAGCGCTGGCAGAAGGCGCACGGCCAGGATGCGGCCGGCCCGAAAGAGGGCGGCGCAGCGCACCATGATCATCACCAGCATCACATGGACAAGAAGTGATCCTGAGGACGCGGGTGGCCATCGCACACAAACAAGTCCGGCCGCCAGTAGGCGGCCGGTTGCTTGGCGTCAGGCATGAAAAAATTGCGCGCGTCGAAAGACGCGCGCTTTACCGTCGTTACGCAGATCCGGAAGTCTAGCGCTCTATCGTCACCAGCCGACCGGCAAAAACGCCGCCGTCGGTCGCGACAGGCGTCGCCTTCTGGACGGGCGAACCGATCGGCAGGGCGAAGCCGAGAACGAAGGCCGCCATCGCCATTGCGGCGACGAGAAGGAGCGAGACGCGAAACTGACGACGCGCTGAATCCCTGTCGAAGCTGCGCGTGAAGGCGGGCTCCATCTGATCTTCAAATTTGTCAACGAGCGACATTTTTCCTGATCCTCTCGCATTCGCCCTTGTGTAACGCTTGCGCCTCTCCCCAGGGCGCGCGCGCGATTGACTCGCGTCGCCGCGTTCTCAAGACAGAAACGAGGATGAGGTGAAAAAGTTGCATGACTCTTCGGAAATTTTATAAATTTTTAAGAGGTCAATGCGACTGGGTTAACACTTGGCAATATTGATTCGATCAAGTTGATTGAAATCTTGCCGGCACCTTTGCGCGATCCCATTATAAGTCGTTGTTTTTATAATTAAACCTCCTGTCGTGCAGCGTGGTTCACAAGCGCGGACGGCGACTGGTCCGAGGGCTGGACCGCGTTGAAATCGTCCCGAAGATTTCGTCGATCGTTAATGGCGTGACGCAGGCAGCGCAGTAAATCTCGTTGCGACACTTTCGCGCGCAAATTATGGTGCGGCGCACTATCCCCCTCCGCAGGAACTCTACTCACATGACCTTCCTCGCCAATGCCCTGTCGCGCGTAAAGCCCTCGGCGACGATCGCTGTGACGCAGAAGGCGCGCGACCTGCGCGCGCAGGGCAGGGAGGTCATCAGCCTCTCAGTCGGCGAACCCGATTTCGATACGCCGGAGCATATTTGCGCAGCCGCGAAGGCCGCGATCGATCGGGGCGAAACGCGCTACCCGCCAGTCCTGGGAATTCCCCAACTGCGCGAGGCGGTGGCGAAAAAATTCAAGCGTGAAAACGGCTTGGACTACAAGGCGTCGGACACGATCGTCGCCACCGGCGGCAAGCACATCCTGTTCAACGCTTTTCTGGCGACGCTGAACCCCGGCGACGAAGTCGTCGTTCCCGCGCCCTATTGGGTGAGCTATCCGGAGATGGTGGCGATCTGCGGCGGAGCGACGGTCTTCGTCGACACCCGCATGGAGGACGGCTTCAAGCTGCAGCCCGAGGCGCTGGAGCGCGCCATCACGCCCAAGACGAAGTGGCTGGTGCTGAATTCCCCCTCGAACCCTTCGGGGGCGGCCTACACGTTCGACGAGATGAAGAAGGTGACGGAGGTTCTCTTGCGCCATCCGCAGGTGCACGTCCTCACCGACGACATCTACGAGCACCTCGTCTACGGCGACTTCAAATTCGTCACGCCCGCTCAGGTCGAGCCGGCGCTGATGGAGCGGACGCTCACCATGAACGGCGTATCGAAAGCCTACGCCATGACCGGTTGGCGCATCGGCTACGCCGCCGGACCCAGCGCCTTGATCAAGGCCATGGATCTGCTGCAGGGGCAGCAGACGTCGGGCGCCTGTTCGATCGCGCAATGGGCGGCGGTCGAGGCGCTGGAAGGTCCGCAGGACCATCTCGCCGTGTTTCGCCAAGCCTTCCAGGAACGGCGCGACCTCGTCGTCTCCATGCTCAACCAGGCCAAATATCTGAAATGTCCCACGCCGGAGGGGGCGTTCTACGTGTTCCCTTCCTGCGCCGACGCCATCGGGCGCAAGACGCCCCAGGGGAAGGTCATCGAAACCGACGAGGACTTCGTGACCGAACTTCTGGAGACGCAGGGCGTCGCCGTGGTGCATGGCTCGGCGTTCGGGGTCGGGCCCAACTTCCGCGTCTCCTACGCCGCGTCGAACGCGCTGCTCGAAGACGCCTGCCGGAAGATCCAGTCCTTCTGCGGGAGGCTGGACTAGCGGACAATGCGTTGCGCATTGCGCGCGCCGTTCTAAACTGACGTCTGGCGCGTCAGGCGGCGGATCGCGCGCGAGCTTCGCCGGGAGAGCGATGTCTCGGCGCGGGGAGCGCGGAACCGGACTGCGAGCCCGTGGCCGGCTGGTCGACGGACCTCGCGCTCTTGCGGGAGACTTGCACCATGACGATTTTCGCTCTCGTTTTCCTCGCTCTCGTCAGCGCCCTGATCGCCTACGTCTCGTTCCTGCCGGATAATTTCCGCATCTCGCGTTCGACCGTCATCGACGCGCCGCCAGAAGCGGTCTTTCGGCACATCAACGACTTTCACAATTGGGTCGACTGGTCGCCATGGGCGAAGCTCGACCCCGATATGAAGGCCGAATATGGAGGGACGCCGCAAGGCTATGGCGCGACCTACTCCTGGTCCGGCGACAAGCAGGTCGGGGTCGGCCGGATGGAAATCGCCGAAAGCCGCCAGGGCGAACGCGTCCGCATCAAGCTCGAATTCAAGAAGGCGTTCAAAGCCAACAATGACGTGCAGTTCGATCTCAAGCCTTTGGGCGAGAACAGCACGGAGGTCACCTGGGCGATGTCCGGCCATCACGAATTCATGGGCAAGGCGATGTATAAATTTATGAACGTCGACAAAGCGCTCGGCGCGCAATTCGATCGCGGCCTCGCCGACCTGAAGCGGGTGGTCGAATCGCAGCCAAAGATCGCCGCCAGCTGACCTGCAAGATCAGCAGGAATCGCGGAGGGAGCCTTTGATGCTCTTTGGTCTGCAATTGGCGGCGGTGGCGAGCGTCGCGCTTTGCCTCGTTGCATCGGGCGCGCATTTTTTCGAACGCGCCAACAAGATGGCGCTTTCGCCGGGCGACTACTTGGTCGTTCAACAGATCTACGCGGGCTGGTCTTTTTTCGGGATCGCCGTCGTTCTCGCCTTGCTGACGACGCTGGCGCACACGATCGCCGTTCGCCGCAACCGCGCCGCTGCGCTGCTCTCCTTCGCGTCATTCGTGACGCTCATGGGGACTCAGGCGATCTTCTGGACCTGGACCTATCCGATGAACGTCGCGACGCAGAATTGGATCAGGATGCCAGCGGATTTCGGGGCGGCGCGACGGCAATGGGAAGATTCGCACGCGGTGTCGGCCGTGCTGGCCTTCGTCGCGCTTTTATTGCTTGTCGCCTCAGCGCTGATGCACAGTTCAAAAGATACGCGGCGCGCAACATAGGCGCGCCGCGTGAGAAAGGTTCGAATCCGCTACGCCGCGTCGAACATTTCCTCGACGTGCTCCCAATTGACGAGATGGTCGAGAAACGCCTTCAGATAGTCGGCGCGACGATTGCGATAATCGATATAGTAGGAATGCTCCCAGACATCGGCGACCAGGATCGGCGCTGCGCCGTAAATCAGCGGATTCTCGGCGTTCGGCGTCTTGCGAACGGCGACCTTTCCATCCTTCACTTCGAGCCACACCCAACCGGAGCCGAACTGCGCCAGGCCTTCCTTCTGAAACTCCTCGCGGAACTTGTCGACGGAGCCGAAGGAATCGATGATCGCCTTCTCCACCTTGCCGGGAATGGCTCCGCCGCCGTTGGGCTTCATCCACTTCCAATAGTGGTGATGGTTGTAGTGCTGAGCGACGTTGTTGAAGATCGGCGTGTTGCGGTTATGGGCGGTGACGATCACTTCTTCGATCGGCTTGCCTTCATATTCGGTGCCCTTGACCAAATTGTTGGCGTTGGCGACGTAGGTCGCATGATGCTTGTCGTGATGATATTCGAAGGATTCGCGCGAAAGATAAGGCTGCAAAGCGTCGTAGGGATAAGGCAGGTCTTCCAAGGTGAAGGACATAATTCTCTCCTGAATCGGTTAGACGAGCGTAGCCTGTCAGCCTCAGCTGCACGCGCTTAACTAGACCCACGCGCGGCGTGCGGCAATATCGCGATACCCTGAAACAGCGCCGCTATGTTCGCTTTTTGGCGACAAAAAAGCGTGGCTCGTCGCAGACGAAGCCACGCTGCAATGTTTGGGCCGCTCAGGCGATCGCGTCGCCGGTTTCCGCCTTCTTCTTTGCGCTGGCGCGCAGCGCCCACCACATGAATGCGACGAGCGAGAAGAAGCCGACGCCGTAGAGGATGTATTCAATCATTCCCCAGAAGGTATAAAGACCCACTGAGAACGGAAAACGCGAAACCCATTCATTGCCGATGTCGTCGCGCACTGTGACGATTCCGACGTAACGGCCCGCGTCCTTGAAGTCGTGTTCGAACGTCATGGTTCCGTTGCGGTAGACCTTCGGTTCGAGATAGGCGACAGTGATCGCGTCGAGGTTGGCCTTCTCCTTCTCCTCGCCGACGTCCTTGACGATGCGGATGCCGATCGCCATGTCGCGCAGATCAGGCGAAACGGCGGTGAGCGCGATCACGGTCGGGCCGGTGTTGGCGATATCCTCACAAAACTCAGCCTCTTCTCCGGAACGCTGATACCCGATGAAGTGCATTGTGCTCGGACCGATGCGCAGCACGCATTCGTCTTGCTCGAGCATCACGCCGCCATGCGCGAAAGCCGCCGACGGCGCGACGAAAAAAGCCGCGGCCGCGATCATTGCGCCGGCCAGCACGCCGCGCACGCCCTCTAGACTTGCCATCTACGATCTCCCCACGATTGCCGACATTCCATCCCGGGCCGCCAGCCGGCTCGCTTGGCCGTTGCAGGCGCTTGTCGGCGCTGTGACGATGACGTTTGTATTAGATGCAAGAATTACGATGCGACACCGTGACGCATATTTATGAATACTATTAAGTAATTGATTTAGCTAGATAAAAAATAATGTAACCCGCTGCGTAAAATAACTGAAACCACTATATATTGATGTTTCTATATGGAAACCACATATATCTAGGCCATTTTTCCGATGCAGGCGCGAGGGCGTCGCGTCGGCCAAGTATTTCTTCGAGGGATCGCCTTTCGCGTTCATCTGGCGATCAGCGCGGCTTGTGGTAGGTTCCAGCCCGGACAAACACATCGAAGGATGACGATGAGACGTTACGGGCTGGGCGTCACCTTGCTCGGACTCGCACTTGCGCTCTCTGGCGCCTACGGAATGTGGGCAGGCTGGGATTACATCCAGCTCGAGCGCGGTTGGAGCCTTTTCATCGCCGGCGCGACGGCGGTCTCGGGCGGCGTGGTCACAATTGCGCTCGGTCGGGCGATCGGCGTCATGGGACGCATCGCCGACCGAGCCCAAGCGACGCAGCCGAGCGCAGAGACCGAGTCACTCGCGGCGGCGTCGCTCGAAGCCGCGCCAGCGCCGCAACAGCCCGCGCCGGCGAAGCCTCCGCCGTCCGCAGAGCCGCCCGTCGAAGTGGACCGCTACGTCGCCGCCGGGTCAATCTATGTGATGTTTTCAGACGGGTCCGTGGAAGTGCACACCGATGGCCGCGCACGGCGCTATCCTTCGCTCGCCGCGCTTCGCGCCGACACAGGCGTCGGCGGCGGCTGACGCCTCAATTGCGCGCCGAAGTCCACATCAGGAACAGCGCGGCGTCGCCGGGCAGACCATCCGGAAAGTCGACGATCTGCGCGGCGATGCGAAAGCCGCGAGGATGCAGCTCATTGCGCCAGCGGCGGAATACATCGGCAGGTTCGCCGCGCAGCGTCGCCGGCCAATTGGGATCCGGCGCGTTGATCGCGCGCCCGCCGTCCGTGCAGAGCTGCGAGGGAAAGCGGATGAGCACATGTTCCGTGAATCCCGCGGCCGCGCTGCGTCGCGCCTGCTCCACCATCTCGCGCCATTGGGCGTCCGTCAGCCGCTGACTTGCGAGTTCGCGGATGCGTTGCTCGCGCAGGTCGATTGCGACGCGCCGCCGTTCCGAGCGCTCCAGTTCGAGCTGGCGCTCATGAGCGTTGACGAGTTCGCGAAATTCCTGCGCCGTCGCTATGGCGCAGCGGTCGCTGGGTTGCTGCGGCATCGAGATCAGCGGACGACGCCGATGCGCCTCCAGAGCCAAGGCGGAAAAGCCGCCCTTCATCGCCTCCATGACTTCCTTGCGGAGCACGAGCCCGATGATCTTGTGGCCTTCGACGACGGGGATGCGTTTGAGGCTGTGACTCTCCATGATCTGCGCGATGTCGGGGATTTTTGCGACGTCAGAGATGGAGATCGCCGGAGAGGTCATCACATCGCGCAAGGCGCGGCCATTCGCGTGAAATACGGTCCTTGGCCTGTTGCGCCGCAGAAACTCCGGGATGGCGCCGAGATCGGGCAGAGGCTGCGCGAGCTGCTGTTCGAGATTGCTGCGCGTCACAATGCCGATCGGCGCCAGATCGTCGTCAACGACCGGGACGGCGCCCAGCCCGCATTCAGCGAGAAGTTTCGCGACGTAATCGAGATCTGCGTCCGCGGTTACATAAGGAAAGTCGCTGTTCATCAGATCGCGCGCGATCATGCCGCCGTCTCGCCTCCCGCCGTTTGCGCGTTCTCAGTCCGATAGTTCGATCGTCACCGGCACGTGGTCAGACGGCCGAGTCCAGCTGCGCGCGTCGCGCAGCACGTCGAGACGTTTCAGCCCGCCGCCAAGCGCCTCGCTCACCAGAACATGATCAAGCCGGCGCCCCCGGTTCGAGGCCCTCCAGTCGGCGGCGCGATAGCTCCACCAAGTATAAAGCTTTTCTTCCGCTGGCACGAAGTGGCGCATGGCGTCGATCCATGCGCCGGCCTTGAGCACTCCCGTAAGTTTCTCCACTTCGACCGGCGTGTGGCTCACGACCTTCAGTAGCGCCTTGTGGCTCCAGACGTCATGTTCGAGCGGCGCGACATTGAGATCGCCGACGAGCACGACGCGGCCGCGCGAGACTCCCTCGGCAGCGATCCAGTCCTGCATCTCATCCAGGAAATCGAGCTTGTGCTGGAATTTCGGATTGACGTCGACGTCAGGCTCGTCGCCGCCGGCCGGCACATAGAAGTTGTGCAGCGAAATCGGGCCTCCCTTGGCGTCGATCTCCACGCAGACGTGCCGGGCGTCGCCCTTCTCGCAAAAGTCGCGCTTCTCGACAAAGCGCAAAGGCCGCTTCGAAACGACCGCAACGCCGTGGTAGCCCTTCTGGCCGTTGATCGCGATATGCGTGTAGCCAAGCGCATGGAAATCCTTCATCGGGAATTCGGCGTCCCGACATTTTGTCTCCTGCAGGCAGAGCACATCCGGCGCCCGGCTCTTTAAGAACTCAGCGACCAGCGGCAGGCGCAGCCGCACCGAATTGATGTTCCAGGTGGTGACCTTCAGACTTGCTGCTTTCAACGCGGATCAGCTCTTCGTCTTGTCGCCGTGAAAGAGGAAAGGCGCGACGTCCTTTACGCCTGGCGGCTTCTCGGCGATGAAAGGCGTCGGTCGGCAGACGGCCATGGCGGAAAGGCCGACTCGCGCCGTGAGCAGTCCGTTCAATACGCCTTCGCCGAGCTTTGCCGAAATCCGCGCGGCGATGCCGTGGCCAAGCGCCTGCTGGAGTATCGAGTCGCCGACCGCGACGCCGCCGGTGATCGCGAGATGCGCGCCGACCGAACGGGCAAGTTTGAAGAAACCGAACAGCCCCGGCCTGCCGCCGTAAACTTCCGCGATCCTTCGCATCAGCACGATCGCCTGGCCGACGACGAACAGAACGTCGAGGAGCGCGCGCGGGCTGATCGCCGTGACCACGGAGACGCGTTTGGCGGCGGCGGCGATCTCGCGTCGCGCCTCTTCGTCGAGCGGCGCGACGAGATTGCGCTCGGCGAGGGTGATCAGATCGCGTCCGTCGATGATCTGCTTCAGACAGTCGTTGAGCAGGGCGCGCGCCCGGCCGGTGTCGGGACGATCCTCGTAAAGCTTGCAAAGTTCGCCGACGCGCTCGCGCGCGGCCTTGCCGTCATCGCTCGCGTGCGCCTCCGCCAGCGCAACGTGCAGCTTGGCGATGCGATTCTGCCGGCCGATGGCGCGAAATTCGCGCGTGAGGGAGATGGCGGCCGCGACGGCGGCCAGGCCGGCAAGACCCAGTCCCAACATCCCGAGAATCGCCGAGTGGCGGAAGGAGTCTTCGACAACCCCCCATATCCACATCGTCAGCGCCAGCGACAGAAGTCCGCTGACCGCCGACAGAAAGACGCCACCCCATGAGAAGACGTAGCGGCGCAGCATGCCGTCCGCCTGCGCGGCTTCGACTGCGGCTTCATCGATGGTCATGCCGTCGGCGAGCCGCGCAGCCTCGCGGGCGAACACGTCGAACTCCGCCTCGACCACCTCGATAGAGGGCCTGCTGACGTCATCGGTCTGCGGCGCCGCCTTGGCGGTGACCGTCTGGTCGCCTTCGAGGCGGAAAGCCCGTGGTCGCGGCTTGCGGTGCTCGGTCATACGAATCCTAATTTTTCGCCTTCTTAGCGCCTCGCGTTTGAAAACGCGACGCGGCATTCGTCGCCGGAACTCCAGGGAGCGATTTATCCCTGAAAGGAAGGGGCCGAAACGGCGCGGCCGCCCAGAGATATAGGCGCCGTCGCAGGTGAAATCGCGTATTGCGGCGCGGCAACGCCTCCTTTAGCATTCTCACGCCCTTCGCCGTCGAGAAGTTTCGCGTTTTCGCGCATGAGCTCCATCATTTACGACAGTGTCGCCCTTGCGATTGGCTATCTGCTGGGCTCCATCCCTTTCGGTCTGCTGCTCACGCGCGTGGCGGGCACGACCGACCTGCGTTCCATCGGCTCGGGCAATATTGGCGCGACCAATGTGTTGCGCACCGGCCGAAAGGATCTCGCGGCCGCGACGCTGCTGCTCGACGGATTGAAGGGCGTTGCGGCCGTCCTCATCGGCGCGTCGCTTTCGCCCGAAGGCGGCATGCTCGCCGGCTTTGCTGCCTTCGTCGGCCATATTGCGCCGGTCTGGCTGCAGTTCAGGGGCGGAAAGGGCGTCGCGACCTTTCTTGGCGTGCTCTTTGGCCTCAGCTGGCCGGCCGCGCTGGTCTTTTGCGTAGTCTGGCTGTCCGCGGCGGCGCTCTCACGCTACTCGTCGCTCGGCGCGCTGACCGCGAGCGCCGCGGCTCCCATAGCTTTGTTCCTGTCTGGCCATAGCGCCGAAGCCTTGGTCGTGGCGGCGATGGCCGCAATCGTCTTCTATAGACATCGCGAGAATATCGCGCGTCTGCGCGCGGGGACCGAGACCCGCATAGGTCAGAAGGCGTGAGCGAGGCCTCGCCAGGTCGGTTGAGCGAAGCGCAGCTCGTCGACTGGCTGAGGCTCATTCGCAGCGAAAACGTCGGGCCGCGCACCTTCAGACAGCTGATCAATCGCTACGGCGGGGCGGGCGCGGCGCTTGATGCGCTGCCGTCGCTCGCGGCGCGGTCCCTGCGCGGACGGACCATCCGAAAGCTTTGCCTCATAGATATTTGAAATTTAAATGAAAGGCCGGCCGAAGCCTCGCCGGGTATTGCCTTCGGTCTTACTACAGAGGCCGGATATTGGCGCGCCGCAGCGAACGCCCGCGAACTAATTTCGCCTGCGCGGCGCTTCCGCGAGCTGTTTGTTGTTCTGCCCGATCCGCTGATCGATCATGAGCATGATGCCCTGCGGCGTGATCTGCGGCGTCACATCGACCGGCGCGTTGTTGTGAATGATGATATTCGGCGAGCCGCCGCTCATCTTGTCGAACGGCGTCACCGTCGCCGGGCCTTGGATTAACTCCGGCCCGGCCTCGCCGGCAATGCCCCATTTCCCGGCTCCGAGCGTTCCGCCCTCTGCCATGAATTTGAACGGCGCTCCGCTGAACAGCGGCGAGCTGAAATATTTTCCGCCGCCGCCCAGGAGGCCAAGGGCGCTGGCTCCAGCGCTCAGGAGCCCGCCGAACAATCCCCCGTCCTTGCCGCCCGATAGCGCGCTCTTAATCCCCGACGACGCCAGTTGCCGCGCCAGGTCGGCGAGCACATCCTTCGCCTTCTTGCCATTGACGGCGATATCGACAAGAGCGCTCGCCATGTCGTCCGAGAACTCCTTCACAGCGGCGTTGAGGCGCTTCTGTGCCTCTGTCAGCTCCTGAACCTTTTCCTTGTGCTTGTGCACAGCCTCGCGCGCCGCCTTGTGGGCATGCTCCGCATTGGCGGGGAAAGCGATCGATCCGGTAGAGCCGCCGCCGATCGTGATGTCGCCCAGCGTGCGCTTATTGAGCTCCGCCTCGCGCTCCGCCGCGGCGCGCATGTCCAGAATGCGCTGGCGACCGATCTGCAACGACTCCTGGCGATACTCGAAATCGCTCGTTCCTGCCTTGCCGCCAAGCCCGACGGTCTCAGCCGCCACGCCGATCGCGCGCTTCCCGGCAACTACCGCCGCATCGATCCCCCTGGCGATATCCCGGAAGGCCGTCGCGATCGCTTCTGCGGCCTCGAGCGCCCAGCGCTTGATCTCAGCCAAATAGTTGATGACGTTGTCGCTGATGCTTTGCCAAATCTTGCTGAAATCCTCTTTCAGCTCCTGATAGCGCGCGAGCGTCGTCTTCTGAAACTCGCTCATCTCGCCGCCGGCGTCTTCGGCGAATTTGCGCACGTCGCCGCCGGCCTGCTCAAAGACGCGCTGCATTTCCTCGGAGAGGCCAAGCAGCTTGATCGCGTTGAGCTTGTCCACCTCGCTCCCGGCGTTCGATATGAGCCGTGCAACGTCGGCGAACACGTCCTTGAACGGCCTGGCGTTGCCGCTCGCATCCTTGATGGCGATGCCGTTCGCTTTCATGAACTCGGCGAGTTTGCCGCCCTCGCGGCCAGCCTCGCTCAAATGCAACGCCAGCTGGCGCAGCTCTGCGTTCATCTGCCCCGGTTCAATGCCCAGCGCAGAGCCGGCCTTGTTAAGATCCTTCAGCGACTGAAACGACACGCCGAGCGTGCGCGCCGTCTCCTGAAGCTTGCGCATGCCTTCAGCTGCCTCGGCCAAAGCGTTCGGCAATTCGCGAACAAATGTCGCCGCCATGCGAGAGGCGAAAGAGCCCAGCGCAACAGACGATGCGGAAACTTGCGCGCTGAACCTCTTCGCCTGAGCTGTCGCCTGCTCAAATCCCCGCGACGTTTCACGCGATGCGCTGGCCGCTTGCGCCGAAATGCGGCGCAAGTCCTGCTTAACTTGCGCGAGCGCGCGCTTTACGTCGTCGACCTCGGCCTTGAATTTGAACGTCAGCGAGCCGGCGGTTAGGTCAGTCATCCATCACTCTCCATTGCAGCGGATGCAACATCCGACAAAAAGCAGCGACACGACTTTGATTTCACTCGCCGCGATATGGGCGCAATCGGCGCGGTATTTCTCGCGGTCCTACATGCAAGAGCGGCGCGACGCTCCGCCAAGCCAAACAGAGCGCCGCGCCTTCGCAACGTCGATGGAGTTACGACGTTGCAAACTTGAGAAGCTTCGCAGCCTCGAAGTTCTGCACAGCGCCGCCGACGCGCTTCGTCGTGTAGAACAGGACGTAAGGCTTGGAGGTGTAGGGGTCGCGCAGCGTGCGGATGCCGACGCGATCGACGATGCGATAGAATTGCTTCATGTCACCGAACAGCATGCTGTAGCTGTCGGCCGCCATGTCGGGCATGTCCTCAGTGTCATAGACCGCATGGCCGCCCAGCGTCGCCGGCTGGCCCGCGGCGACGGCAGGTTGCCACAGGTAATGCCCTTGGCTGTCCTTGAGCTTCCTCGCCGCGGCGATCGTGCGACGATTGGCCAGCCACACCGCGTTCGCGCGATAGATCCCGCGCAGGCCATACATGATGTCGATGATCGGATTGAACGTCAGCGTCGCGTCAAACGCGCCAGACGCGCCGCTCGGATAATAGCCGATCTTCTTCCATGCCCACGACGCATCGGCGACGACGGTTTCAGTCAGGAAGCCGCGCGGCTTCGTCATGCCGGTTCCGCTGACGAAGGCTTGCCCCTCCATCTGCGCGAAGATCATCGCCGCTTCGTTGGCGATCCACTGCTCAACGTTGAGGAAGCTGTCGTCCAACATGCTCTGCGTCGCCGCCGGCATGCAGTAAATTTCGTTCACAGGGATTTCGATTTCGCTGAACGTCGACGCCGTCGTTTCCGTGCGCGCCGTCGTCTCGCCGACCCAGCCCGCCGTTGCGCCGCGCATATTGACGGGGATCTTCAGCGCAGAGTTGCCGATCTGCGTCACGCTCGCGACCTGGCGGATTGGCGAAATGAGCAGGCTCAATTCAACCATCGTGCGCTCGACCTGCGGCAACACCGTGAAGCCGCCATCCGGATCGGAGCCGACCGAAAGCGCCTTCAACTCGGGAACGGTCTCGCCGATGCGCTCCAAGTCGATCCGCGCAGCGTCGCCGCCCTTGCGGATGTAGCGCCCGAACGCGGCCTCGTAGTCCATCGCCTCGCGGCTCTTGTATTCGCCGCCATCGGCCATGCGCGACAGGATCGTGTTGCGCTTCAGCGCCAGGATTTCCTGTTCCATCGTGCGTTCGATGTCGGAAATGCTCTTGTTGATCCTGTCCACCTGCTCGGCGGTCAATGGATCAGAGCGGCCCTTTTTCAGCTCGGCCAGTTCGCGACTGTGCTTATCTTTGAACTCTTCGAAGGCGCTGCCGATGCCCTCCAGAGCGCGCGACACTTCGGCCATAGAGCCGGACTTGGTTTCGAGCTGAATAGGACGGAAGCCGCCCGTAAATTTTTCGAAGATGGACATTGTGGGAGCCCCCGCGGTTTGCACTGGGAGGGGCTTTCGCGTCACGCGTCCCGGAACGGCCTACCTTCCTCACGAAGGCGCTCCAATGTGGCCGTGCCGCAACTATCGCCGAAAATCGCATGCGAAGCAATATCGCAGATAAGACTTGCGGTAGAGCTAAGAAATGAACGCCAGAGAATACAGGCGTTTATAGACGAACAACGGCGGACTTACCATCCGACATATATGGCGCTCGCGCTGAACAACGCGCAGGGCGAGTTGTCGCCGCTGGAGGTCGGGCTACACGCGCTGCACTCGGGGCTTTCGCAGACGGAATACGGCAGGCAGATGAGCTTGTCGCAAGACAGCATCAGCCTCCGTATGCGCGCTGCAAAAGTTGCCGATACGACACGTGTCGTAGATGGCGATCTCTGGCGCCACCTTGCGGAAATCCACCCCGCTCCCGAATGGCTATGGCCAGCGCTCGTCTCCCGCATGGTCGAGGAAGGATGGACCGTCGAAGCGACGCGCAAGGCAACCGAAATTAGGATGCGCGCGGAGCGAAAGGCCGGCGCATTGCTTCGGGATATGGACAAGGCGAAGGGTAGTGCTGGAGCCGGCCGGCCGCGAAAAGATTTAGGCGGTAGCGCAGTGATACCGCCTAATGATACCGGGGTGAAGCTCTCAGACCTCGCCATCTCCAAAATGCAGTCGTCGCGTTCGAGCGATAACAACCGCCGGTAACAATCCCTCTTTGATTTCCGCTTTGATTGTTTGAACGCAGGCGCGCCGCTGCGTATGCCAGCGCGCAGAAACTTGATTTATTTTGATTGTTTTTCAAAGACGCCGCCGTCTTGCCATTTTGAAGGCCGCCAACCTTAACATTTCTAGACAATCTCGACGCCTGAATGTCGCCATTTGTAGCCATGGCATACCTTTCCCTATAGGGGGGGCGCAAAAAACTGGAACATTGGAACAGGCGTTATTTTACAGCGACTTAGCCGTTCCATCCGTGTTCCAGTTCCATTTTCAAAACGGAACATGGGATTTTTGGAACGGTTTTGGAACAGTTTTGGAACAGCGAAAGCCCCGGTTTTCCTGGGTTTCTTATTCATTGTTCCAATGTTCCAGTTTTATAGTGGGAGAGAGGAAGAAGAAGCATCTACGTCGAGATAGCGCGCCCATGCGTCCTCGAACTGCCGGCGCTCGAATCCTCGCGCCGTCGTGTAGCTGTCGACGCGGATTTTCTTCTTTTCGATGTTGTATGCGGTGAGGCGCTTTCTGAGCTGCGAGGCCGACATAGGCTTGCCATTGTTCCAGGTCGCCCATGGCGCGTCCTCTTCGCATATGAGGCGGCTCAATAGCTCTTCGCCCGATAGCTTGTCGGATCGGTCACGCTCGAATGCGTCGCGGATCGATTGAAGCAGCTGCTCGCCGATGGACAGGTCGTCGACGGCTCCTGCGCCGCATATCCCCTCTGCGGCGTGCTTAGCCCTCAGTGGCCACACGTCGCCGGCCAGGTCGGCGATGGCGAATAGGTGCTCCCAGTTGTCCTGTTCGCGGTCGCCGAGCGCGTCGGGCAGTTGCGGTCGCGCGCTGGCGATTGCGGGTCCGTAGTCCTGTCCGAAGCGCGCCAGACGGCGGGCGAGCTCTTCGAACAAACCGCGCTCCGCGTGACGCAGACGCTCCACGGATTCCGTCTTGAGCTTCCGACGCAGGCTTAGGACAATCCCGCGCGACATGACGGTCTCCGGCAATTTGCCGATGCCGGCGATCGCCTTCGCGCCCCATGTGGAAAACTGTTTGACGTCGAAGTCGTCGCCCACTGTGCGGATGACATAGGCAGACGTTCGAGTGTGGCCGCTGTTGATAATGCCGCGCAGTTCTTCGTTCTCTTTGAAAAAGGCGTCGGCTTCATCGATGAGCAGCGTCGGCGTCTTCGCTTCGATGATTCGGAACGTCGCGGCCGGCGAGATATTCGACGCGAAGAGCGGCCGCTTCGACAGCCTGCCGATCACGTCCAAGAGCTGTGACTTACCGCACCCCTTTTCCGGCGCCGTGATGATGGCGAGCGGCGAGACTTGAGCGTGTTCGATGATCCAGGTGAAGGCTATCCACAGCGTCGCCGCCGTCGCCGTTGACGTGTCGCATATTACAAAACGCGCGATCGTTGCCTTAACGTCGTCGAGCAGCTCGGCGACGTCGACCGGCTCGGCGCAAGGCTCAATGTCGGCGCAGAGGCCGCCTTGTTTCTGGTCGTCGACGTCGGCGCGCGCCTTCGCGACTTCCTTGTCGAGCGTCGAGACGCGACAACCCAGCTTTTCGGCCGCAGCCTCGCGCTCGCCGTCATAAGCGATCGGATCAAGCGTCGCGAGGCGGGCGATTTCGGCGGCGGGCGTGTCGGCGCTGCCGTTCGGTCGCGGTGGCGTGATCGGCTTCTTGCCGCGATATTCTCGGGCGGCCTCCGCGAAATAATCATCGCGTCGCGCCGGCGGCCAATTTTCAAACCCAGGAGGCGTGGTCATGGCGCGCCCTCCGCGGTTTGCGGGGGCGTGACTTCGCGCCATGTCCTGGCCGTCAAGCGAGAGCACTTCTCTATCGCCAAGACCAGCGTCTCTACAGCGTCCAGGTCGGCCGACGATGCGGCCTCGCGAAGCGAAGATGACTGCCTGATGATGTGCGAAGCGAATTCGACGATCGCGTCGCAGGCGATGAGCTGATTGTCTGTCGGCCGCGGAGGGGGTTCGGGAAAGAGATGGACGATCGCATTCATCGAGCGCCCCCTGCGAAATGCAGCTCGGCGACAAGGCGCGCCGTAGCAGGCGGGAGCAGATGACGGCGCTCTAAAATCCGCGCTTGAAGCTCTCGGATCGTCGGCGTATGAGTGGGGTGTGGTGTAGAACAGCACATTTGGCTTTGAGGAGCGCCGACCCCTGACCGGGCCGGCGTTTTTCTTACGGGCGACATGCTCTTTCCTTCTGTGTCTGAAATCCTTTCCGCGATGAACGCGCTCTAAAGCGCGCGGATCATTGGGCCTTCGGATGTCGCCGCCGGAGCCGTCTTGCGAATAGGCTTGCTCCCCTCCGCCTTGGCGCGCTCGACGGCCGCTTTGATGCTGTCCATGAGCACGAGCCGACGCCCACAAAGGACAACCGTCTCCAGCTCGCTCTGCTTGATCAGGGTGTAGATTGACGTTCGGCCGAGGCCGAGCAGGCGCGCCGCCTCATTGATGGCGACGGCGTAGCATTCTTGATTGGCTGTCATTGATGCGTCTCCGGTTCGTGTGGACGCATCGTTGCCCGCACGCGGCCGGAGCGAAACAGCCCGGTCTGACAGGAAGGGGCGCGGTTTCGCCGACCTTCCTGTAACCGCTTTATTATTTGAGACTTGCGACCGCTTTTCGAACCATTGCGTCGACGCCGGGGCGAGTGACTGTCCTTTCTACGCCGGGGCGAATGACGAGAGTTCTTGGCAATGCTTCGATGGCCACCCGAACATGATCGCCGAACGATCCCTTATTGTGTGAGTGAGTCGGTTTTGTTCCCGTGTAATTCAGCCAATATCCGCCGAGGGAATTTGCAAGGCGGCTCAAAGCCAAATCAGGATCGCGCCCATTGGGCTCTATCGCCGTCAGTCCGCGCTCCAGCGCATGCGCCAGATAGGCAATCGCGGAATCAAATTTAAATCCGCCTTCTCGATGGAGCACCGTCTCGCGAAAATATCGCGCACGATGCTCATTGCCCTCGGCGTCGATCGTTTCGATGAACTCTAAAACCTCGCTGTCTAACTTCTTTTCCTCTGTTCCGCGAAACTCCATGAAACCATACAAGGGCTTCACAGCCTCAAGCATCTGCTCCATCCGCGCGCGAACCTCAGGAATAGACACGGTTCCTTTAACGTAACGATCCAGCGTTCTCTCGACGGACGCCGTCCAATATCCAAGACGTTCATCGTCATCGCAGGGCATTGTGGCGCGGACTGCGTTCCTGTCGGCGTCAGAGAATTCAAACACTCTAAAGCCGCCGCCGAGCCCTATGCTCGCTTTGGCGCTGCGCGCAATGTCGTCTTCCATCGTGATCGGCTCATCGTGTTTCGGCATGTCAAATCCTCATAGATCGTTGCTGCGCAGGTAGGCGCTCACAGCACGCGGCGCAAATCCTCGGGCATGAGCCATTCGGCAAGATCGGCGAAGCGGCTAGACGCGCGCATGGCAAAGAACGCCAGGCGAATGCGCCAGATGCGCGCCAATAGGCGCGCAATGGTAGCTGGTGAGTGCATGGCTCAGGCGTCCTCAAATACGAGTTTGGACTCGGCTCCGCCGCCTCCGCCTCCGCCTCCGCCTTGATGCGGCGACCGCTCGGCGTCCTGTTCGTCGTCGCCGTCGGTCAGCCAATGGTCGCCGACAGCCCATGCGTAATCCGGATCAATGCCGGCGCTCGGGGAGTTGCGGGGCGCGCTCATGACTGCGCCCCCGGATGGCGCACCAGCCAATTCTCGGCGTGGAACGCCTCGGCGAGCCTTTCCATTTCGCGGGCAGCGTCTTCGACGATCTGGACCACGCCGGGGCCGACTTTGTCGGATCTATCGCCAAGCACGTCGGTGACCGCCGCGACGATCCCCCACATCCGGCGCGACATTGTGCAGAGTTCGTCAGAAAAATAGCCGGGATTGATTTTATCTTCGTCGTCATCGAAGTGATACAGGCGCGCGGCCTTCGCGATGGCCTCAGCCCGCTCCGCTTCAACGCACTCGAATACTTTTATTGTGAGCGCGTAATCGACGCCCGCAGCGCGCAGTTCCTCAATCAAATCATGATAGCGCGGGCGCGCCTTGGTTGTGGTATTTTCTGAATCAGCCATGTCCGCGATTCCTCATCATTGCGGTTGTGGTAAGGCCGAGCGTGGCGTTGCCGCGCCTCGCCCGGCCGCTTATCAGACGGTTACCCCGCCCGATCTTTGCAGCGGGACGACGTTCCCGCCCTTGTCCTGTTCGATGTAGCTGGCCCAAGCGGCCATCAGCGCCCGGCGCTTCTCCAGCGCGTCCGAGCGCCTGTAAGCCTGCTCGGCCGCATTCCCCACAACATGCGCCAGCGCGGCCTCGGCGACTTCCCGCGGGAAATGCGTCTCATTGCCCGCCCAGTCGCGGAAGGCGCTGCGGAAGCCGTGAATCGTCGCGCCAGCGCCGATGCGCTGCATGAACGCAGTCATGGCGGTCGGCGATATATGGCGGCCCCGATCGCGGCCGGGAAAGACGAAATCGCTCGAGCGCGCCGCAAAAAGCTGTTGCAGGATCTCGAGGGCCCGATCGCAGAGCGGCACGCGATGCTCGCGCCCAGCCTTCATGCGCGTCGCCGGAATTGTCCATACCTTGGCGGACATGTCGATTTCAGACCAGCGCGCGCCAATCGCCTCGCCGACCCGCGCCGCTGTCAAGACGATCAATTCGAGCGCTAAAGCTGTGACGCTTTCCGTGTTCCTCAGCCTCGCCATGAAGGCCGGAACGTCGGCATAGGGCATCGCCGCATGGCGACGACGTTCGACTTTCTTGGCCTTCGGAAGAAGGTGCGAAAGATGGCCGCGCCACGCCGCGGGGTTCTCGCCGGAACGGTATCCTTGCGCCTTGGCGGCGTCCAGAACGGACTCGATGCGCCCGCGAAGGCGGGAGGCCGTCACCTGCTTCTCGACCCATAACGTCTTGAGCACGGCGAGAACGTCTTCCGTTGTGATCTGATCGACGGACTTGGAGCGCAGCGGCGCAGCATATTCCGTGAGCGTCGTAACCCATTGCGCTCGATGCTTGGCGCTGCGCCATTCGTGCGCCTTGTCTTCGATCAGCGCATCGGCGACTTCGCCGAAGGTAGGAGTCTTGGCCGCGAGACGGCGGCCTTCGCGCTTCGCCTCGATCGGGTTGACGCCATCGGCGACCATCGCGCGGGCCTCGGCGGCCTTCTCCCGGGCGCGAGCAAGCGAAACGGCGATGACCGGCCCAAGCCCCGCCTCAGTGACGCGTCCGCCCATCGTGAAACGAAATACCCACTTCCTCGACCCGCTCGGCCCCACGACAAGCCACAGCCCGCCGCCGTCGCCGTAGCGGCCGGGCTTGGCCTTCTCGACCTTCAGAGTTGTGAGCTTGTGCAGCCGTCGCGTCATGCGTCCGCCTCAAATCAGACTGTCATGCAGTCTTACTTGAAAACGCGACTTCTGGCAACCGCCTATGAACAGCGGCGGACAAAATAGAAATTAAGCAGCTGATTTAATTAAAAATATTTGAACGCTGGCAATCTTACGCGGCCAATAGTGCGGCGGACGGACCATCCGCATCGCCACGCGTGAGGAAGCGCTGCGCGAGATAGAGGCGGCGCGGGCGCTCAGCGTTCGTTTCGTCACCACCGGCGATCCCGACTATCCGCCGCTGCTGCGGGAAATTGCCGATGCGCCGCCGCTAATCGCAATGCGCGGCGTCGCATGGGCGGCGCAGCGCGACGGCGTCGCCATTGTCGGGTCGCGTAACGCGTCAGCGGCGGGTCTCGCCTTCGCCGAACGGCTCGCGCGCAGCCTCGCGCTCGAAAATTATGTGATCGTTTCTGGTCTCGCACGCGGCATTGACGCGGTGGCGCATCGCGCCACGCTCGAAACTGGAACGATCGCCGTGCTCGCGGGCGGCCATGCGCGTCCCTATCCGTCCGAGCATGCGCGGCTTGTCGAGGAGATCGCCGAGCGCGGGCTGATCGTCTCCGAAATGCCGATCGAATGGGAGCCGCGCGGCCGCGATTTTCCGCGGCGGAATCGGATCATTTCCGGACTGAGCCGCGCGACGATCGTCGTTGAGGCGGCGCGGCGTTCAGGTTCGCTGATCACCGCGCGGTTCGCCAATGAGCAGGGTCGCGAGGTTTTCGCCGTGCCGGGCTCTCCGCTCGATCCGCGCGCCGAGGGCGTCAATGATCTCATCCGTCAGGGGGCGACTCTATGCGCCCGGCCGGAGGACGTGATTTCGGTCCTTGCCGAAAACGCCGGCGCGCCGACGCGCAAGAATCTCTTCGACGACGACTCTCTCGAGGGGCAGGAAAGTCTGATTGACGAACTGGATCTTTTCTCCGCGGCCGACGACTCCGCGTTCAAGGAGAGAGCGGCTCCAGCGCGTTTTTCGGCGCCGAGCGCGCCCGTCGAGCGCAGCGCGGATCTTGATGCGTGCGTTCAGAGCGACGGGCCGCCGCAACGGGACGCGCATGAGATCATCGTTTCTTTGCTCGGGCCGACGCCGATTTCCGTCGACGATCTGATCCGCGTCGCCGGTCTGACGGCCCGCGAGGTGCAGGGGGTGCTGGTCGAACTCGACATCGAGGGACGCCTGCAGCGCCATGGCTCGAACAGCGTTTCCCTTGTATGCAATCAAAGGTTGTAGATCAGGCCGGGCGGTCGATCGAATAGCCGCCAAGCTCGCGCGCCCGCATATCCGCCTCGGCGCGCGCCAGGTTCAAAAAATAGCAGAGCATGGGCATGTCGCAGCGGCTGGCGAGTTTCGCCATTTCGTCCGCCATATCAGCGATATACGAGGCAATCGACGCCACTTCCTCGTTGTTCTGGGCGCTTTCCGCCGTCGTTGCGGGCGGCGCATTGGATGTTCTCTGAGAGGCGTCCGGCCGGGGCATCGCTGTAAGTCTCCACGGACCACGAGGCAGTTACGAATGAGTTAAACATCAGACTTTCTTATATTTTTCTTCCATCACCCCCATCCTGTGTCAAGAGCAAAATTCTATCGCAGGTTGTGGCTTCCCTGAGCAGGCTACAGTCTTTTCAGCCGATCAAGCGCCCCCTGTAGGATGTATGCCGCCGCCATACGGTCGACGACTTCAGCGCGTTTGGCGCGCGACGCGTCCTGGGCGATCAATTCGCGCGTCACCGCCGCTGTCGACAGCCGTTCGTCCCAGAAGGCGAAGGGCAGGGTCCCGAGCTTTGAAAGATTACGCATGAAAGCGCGCGTCGCCTGCGCGCGCGGGCCTTCCGTGCCGTCCATATTGAGCGGCAGTCCGGCCACAAAGGCGCAGACGTCGAAATCGGCCGCGCATTTAAGCAAGGCGGCGGCGTCTTGCGAAAACTTCACGCGCTGGATCGTATCGAGCGGCGAGGCAAGCCGCCGCTCAACGTCCGAAAGCGCCAACCCGATGGTCTTGGTCCCGAGATCCAACCCCATCAGCCGGCCCTTAGGCGGCAGAATCGCCGTCAATTCTTCAAGAGTCGTCGCGCGAATGGTCACCGCGCATCCGCTAACACGCCGTCGACGTTCGGGAAACTGCGCCGGTCCGAGCGTGCGGCTTTTTCCCCTCGGATTGGCTCCCATCATTGCGCCGCGAAAGTCCAGGCGCTATAGCGCCCGTCGAGACCTTTCTTGCGGAGCCTTAGATGTCCGTTGATTCCGCGACCGTCCGCCGGATCGCTCATCTCTCTCGCATCGCTATCGAGGACGGCGAAGTCGAGCGCCTGCGCGGCGAACTCAACGCTATCCTCGCGTTCGTCGAGACGCTGAGCGAAGTCGACGTTGACGGCGTCGAACCCCTGACCTCGGCGCTGCCGATGCAAATGAAGAAGCGCGCCGACGTCGTGACGGATGGCGGCATCGCAGAAAACATTCTCGCCAACGCTCCTGTGTGCGAGGATCACTATTTTGTCGTGCCCAAGGTGGTCGAATAGCGCCTTCCGCGCCGGCGCCGCGCGCATGCGGCGCTCTCAGACATAAAGGGACAAATGTCCGATCCCACGCATCTTACTTTGGCCGAGGCGCGCGACGCGCTCCAATCGAAACAGCTCTCCGCCGTCGAGCTGACGCAGGCGCACATCGCGGCGATCGAGAAGTCGCACGCGCTCAACTGCTTTATCACCGAGACGCCGGAACTCGCGCTGGCGCAGGCGCGCGAGAGCGACGCGCGAATTGCGCGCGGCGATGCGCGTCCGCTCGAAGGGCTGCCGCTCGGCATAAAGGATCTCTATTGTACTGACGGCGTGCGCACGACGGCGGCGAGCCGAATTCTCGACGACTTCACGCCGACATATGAATCCACCGTCTCCGCCAATCTGCTGCGTGACGGCGCGGCCACCTTGGGCAAACTCAATCTCGATGAATTCGCGATGGGCTCGTCGAACGAAACGAGCGCCTTCGGGCCGGTCGTTTCGCCCTGGCGGCGCGCCGGCGATCCGGGCGCGAAGATCGTGCCCGGCGGTTCGTCGGGCGGTTCGTCGGCGGCCGTGGCGGCGCATCTATGTCTTGGCGCCACCGCCACGGACACGGGCGGTTCGATCCGACAGCCGGCCGCCTTCACCGGCACGGTCGGCATCAAGCCGACTTACGGCCGCTGTTCGCGCTGGGGCATCGTCGCCTTCGCGTCGTCACTCGATCAGGCGGGTCCGATAACCCGCACGGTGCGCGACGCCGCGATCATGCTCAGATCGATGGCGGGTCACGATCCGAAAGACACGACGAGCGTCGATGCGCCGGTGCCGGATTATGAAGCAGCCGTTGGCGCATCGGTGAAGGGGCGTCGCATCGGCGTGCCGAAGGAATACCGGCTCGACGGCATGTCGGCCGAGATCGCAGCGTTGTGGGATCGGGGCGCCGCCTGGCTGAAGGACGCCGGCGCCGAGATCGTCGAAATCTCACTGCCGCATACGCGCTACGCCTTGCCCACTTATTATATTATCGCGCCGGCTGAGGCGTCCTCCAATCTCGCGCGCTACGACGGCGTGCGCTACGGTCGTCGCGAGCAGGGCCGCGACGTGATCGAGATGTACGAGAAGACGCGCGCCACGGGCTTCGGTCCCGAAGTGCGGCGGCGCATCATGATCGGCACTTACGTGCTCTCCGCCGGCTATTACGACGCCTATTACGTCCGCGCGCAGAAGGTTCGCAGCCTGATCAAGCGCGACTTTGACGAAGCCTTCGCGTCCGGGGTCGACGCGGTGCTGACGCCCGCGACGCCGTCGACGGCCTTCGCGCAGGGCGAGAAGGGCTCGGCGGATCCCGTCGAAATGTATCTCAACGACGTATTCACCGTTACTGTGAACATGGCCGGTCTGCCTGGCGTCGCCGTTCCAGGGGGCCTCGCCGCGAACGGCTTGCCGTTGGGGTTGCAGCTCGTCGGCAGAGCATTCGATGAAGAAACGCTGTTCTCTCTCGCCGCGGCGATCGAGCAGGCCGCGCCGAAGATCGAACTTCCGCAGCCGTGGTGGCGCGAGGGCCGATGATGACGACGACGGGCGCTGAGAAGGACGTTGCGGAACGCCCGCAGCAGGCGCTGCAGGATGAAATGTCGGACGTGCGCCGCTTGATCGACGAACTGGATGAGGAGCTGGTCGCGCTATTGGCGAAGCGCCAGCGGCAGATCGAGCGAGCGGCAAGGGTCAAACCCGCGCTTGGCATTCCCGCCAATGTGCCCGAGCGCGTCGACGAAGTGTTGGCGCATGTCCTCGGCGTCGCGCGCCGCGAGGGTCTTTCGGTCGAGGTCGCCATGAACCTTTGGCGCGCCTTGATCGACTGGTCGATCCAGTACGAAGAGCGGCTGATGGGCGATCGCGCGCCTAAGGGCGACTCTCAAACATCGTCCGACGGCGGCGCGTCCTCCTGAGTTCCGTCACGCGCTCTGCTTTTGACGCGGACGAAACCGTTCCGGATGGACCAGCGCAGGAACTTCAGCGACCACCAGTGAAAACGGCGCGCCAGCTTTTCGGCGCCTGGCGAGTGCGGGGCGAGGATCGCAAGACCCAAGGGAAACATCCAAACCCCGAAGACGGGCAGCGGCGCAAGAATGGTTCCGCCGAGGATCAGGCCGACGCCGACGGGAATGCTGACATAGCGCGGCGCGCCGCGCATACGATTGACAACGCCTTTCCGGCGGCATTCGTCAGAATTCCAGCGACTGGCCATCACCCACGCTTCTCCTCCGCCGCGTCGCCCGTTCCGCTCCCGTGAAGCGTGGTTTATATGGAATAACCAAGTTTAGCGAGGCAGATATGGCGATACAGGCGGCTCCCACCAAGCTCATCAAGGGCGCGACCGGCGACTGGGAAGTCGTGATCGGCATGGAGATTCATGCGCAGGTGACGAGCAACGCCAAGCTCTTCTCCGGCGCTTCCGCCGAATATGGCGGCGCGCCCAACGATCACGTCTCCCTCGTCGACGCCGCCATGCCGGGCATGCTGCCGGTGATCAACGAGGAATGCGTCAAACAGGCGGTGCGCACAGGGCTTGGCCTTGAGGCAAAGATCAACTTGCGCTCGGTCTTCGACCGGAAGAACTATTTCTATCCCGACCTGCCGCAGGGCTATCAGATTTCCCAGTACAAGCATCCGATCGTCGGCGAGGGCGCCGTCATCGTCGACGTGTCGCCGAGCGAACGCATCACCGTTGGCATCGAGCGTCTGCATCTGGAGCAGGACGCGGGCAAGTCGCTGCACGATCTGTCCGCGACGGAAAGCCACGTCGATCTCAACCGCAGCGGCGTCGCGCTGATGGAGATCGTCTCCAAGCCGGACATGCGTTCGGCCGAGGAGGCGCGCGCCTATGTATCGAAGCTGCGGACCATTTTGCGCTATATCGGCTCCTGCGACGGCAACATGGAGCAGGGCTCGTTGCGCGCCGACGTCAACGTCTCGGTCCGCCGCCCCGGCGAGCCGCTCGGCACGCGTTGCGAAATCAAGAACGTCAACTCCATCCGCTTCATCGGCCAGGCGATCGAAGTCGAGGCGCGCCGTCAGATCGGCATTCTCGAAGACGGCGGCGCGATCTCACAGGAGACACGGCTCTTTGATCCGGGCAGGGGAGAGACGCGGTCGATGCGCTCCAAGGAGGAAGCGCATGACTACCGCTACTTCCCCGATCCGGACCTGCTGCCGCTCGAATTCGACCAGGCCTATGTCGACGCGTTGAAGGCGCAACTGCCGGAGTTGCCGGACGCAAAGCGCGCGCGCTTCATCGAACAGTACGGCCTGCCGGCGTACGACGCCGGCGTGCTCGTGATGGAGCGCGCCGCCGCAGACTACTTTGAGGAGACGGCGAAGGGCCGTGACGCCAAGCTCGCGGCCAACTGGGTGATCAACGAATTGTTCGGCCGCCTCAACAAAGAGGGGCTCGACGTGACGCGCTCGCCAGTGTCGTCACAGGCCCTGGGCGCGATCATCGACCTCATCTCGCAGAACGTTATTTCCGGCAAGATCGCCAAGGATCTTTTCGAGATCGTCTGGACCGAAGGCGGCGATCCGAAGGAGATCGTCGAGGCGCGCGGCATGAAGCAGGTGACCGACACAGGCGCGATTGAAGCCGCCGTCGACGCCGTCATCGCCGCCAATCCGGACAAGGCGGAGCAGGCGAAGGCGAAGCCGACGATGCTCGGATGGTTTGTCGGACAGGTGATGAAGCAGACCGGCGGCAAGGCGAATCCGCAGTCGGTGAACGAGCTGCTCAAGCGCAAGTTGGGCGTCTGACGCGCGCTTTGCGCCGCTCAAACGAATCAGTTCGCGACGCGCGGTGCGCGATTCTTCTCGGACCGAAGGCGTCGCGAGCCGATTTTTTTTGATCCGGACACGCTGATCACAAAAATTTTTTTTCTCTCCGGACGCGCGCCGTCGCGCTTCCTCGCGGCGCGTATGCCGTCCGCCGCGCGCGACGCGCTTCGCCACTCAGCAGAGCTTCGATTGCGCGCCTGCGGCGCGCGCGCCCTGGCGTGATCAATCGTGCGTCGACATATTTCATCGCCAGCGATCGCGCGCGCGCGAACGACACGCAGTTGTTGGCGGATATAAAAACAAATCAAATAATTGAACGTCAGATGCAATGCGCTCGGCAACGTGCGTCTGCAGGTCCGGAAACCTCCCGCGGACCACTGTCGCCGACGAATCCAGCGCGTGTTCCGCGGCAATAAAACACGAGATGCAAACCTGTCGCGATAGTCTCGCTGAAGCGTTCGCGAAGCAGCTTCACGAACATTTTGCTTGTCGATCGACAGCGCTCAACATGCATCGTCATGCGTTGCGACGATCACTTCTGCGCGCCTAGCTCTTGAACGACTGATTAACCGCGTTACGCTATTTGCGCGTATTGTCGGTCGACCATAGTTCCGGCAATTCGGATCAAGGGGACTTATTATGGCGAGAGCTACAATCAAGCGTAAGCCGGCCAAGAAGGCGGCGGCGAAGAAAGGTGCGCGTAAAACCGCAAGGAAGGCTGCGACGAAGAAGTCGACGGCCAAGAAAGGCGCCCGCAAGGCTACGCGAAAGACCGCTGCGAAGAAGACGGCCCGCAAGGGCGTCCGCAAGGCGGCGACCAAGAAGCGCGCCGGTGCGAAGAAGGCAGGCGCCAAGAAGGGCGCTCGCAAGGCTACCGCGAAAAAGCGCGCTCCTCGAAAGGTGAAGACGTCTTCGCCGCCTGAATCGCCTGCGGGCATGTAAGCCGAAGCGCCTTCGCATGCGCGATCGTTATTGTCGCGTCATTGCGGTTGCGCGTCACGCACTCATCGCCCGGGGGCGAGCGTCGAGCGAGACGCATCCCGGGCGATAGTTTTCATTGTGCAGCGTATTTTAGCGGCGGCGCATTTGCTCCCCGCCGCGCCGAGCGCTCAGCGCGCCAGGCATTCGGTCGCGAAATCGCGCCACATCGGCAGTCCCTCTTTCGACTCCCGCTTCATCTGATCCCATTCCTCTGCGCATGCGCGCATCTTCTCTCGCGGCGCGCGTGGAAGGGCCGGCGGCGGCTGGCTCGTATCGACAGGCGGCGGCGCTTGCGGCGGCGAAAGCGACTCGCCGGCGGACGGCGCGGGCGAAGGCTTCGCGGTTGGCGGCGCCGGCGTTACGGCTGGAGGTCGCGCCGCGCTCGGCGCGCGAGTGGGCGGTTGCGGAACATCCTGTTGAGGCGAGGGCGTTCTCTGCTTTTGCTGCGTCGGGCCCGAACGCGCTCGGGTCGGCGGCGTCGGCGTCGCCGGCTTGACCTGCGCGAGCGGCGCGCTGGCTGCAAAAAGAGCGCCTGCCGCGATCGCGGCAGCTTGCGCCAAGCATCGCAAGGAGGAGTTGCGCGAGCTGATTTTCAATGGTTTTTCCTCGCGCAAGCGCAATGGCCGTCGATCCTCTATACCCTGAAGTCCGTTCGCGTCGAAAGCGGATGACGGGGATCACCCAAGGAGCGCGCGCATGTTAGCGAGCCGAGAAAGCGGAGGCGTCATGAAGGATGCACAAGGGCCTGTCGAAGCAGCGGCGCGGCTGAATTTGCTCCAGCGCCCTCGTCGGAACCGCAAGAGCGAATGGGCGCGCCGTCTCGTCCGGGAGAACGCGCTCGACGTCTCGGACCTGATCTGGCCGCTGTTTCTCATCGATGGAGCGGGCAAGCGCGAGCCGGTGTCCTCAATGCCCGGCGTGTTCCGCTATTCGGTCGACGCTGCCGTTGAAGCCGTCGCGGGCGCCGCCGCGCTCGGCGTGCCCGCGATTGCGCTCTTTCCCTACACCGATCCGGATCTGCGCGACGAAATGGCGAGCGCGGCGCTCGATCCGGAAAATCTCGTCTGTCGGGGCTGTCAGGCGATCAAGCGCGAGGTTCCCGACATCGGCGTCATCACCGATGTGGCGCTCGACCCCTACACCAGTCATGGGCATGACGGACTTCTCGTCGGCGACGAGATCGTCAACGACGCGACCGTCGCCGTGCTCGCGCGGCAGGCGGTCAGCCAGGCGCGCGCAGGCGCGGACATCATTGCGCCCTCCGACATGATGGACGGGCGCGTCGAAGCGATCCGCAACGCGCTCGATGCGGAGGGGTTCGAGAATGTTCAGATCATGAGCTACGCCGCGAAATACGCGTCGGCCTTTTACGGGCCGTTCCGCGATGCGATCGGCACGAGCAAGACGCTGAGAGGCGACAAGCGAACCTATCAAATGGATCCCGCCAATTCGGACGAGGCGCTGCGGGAGGTGGGGCTGGATCTCGAGCAGGGCGCCGACATGGTGATGGTGAAGCCGGGGATGCCCTATCTCGACATCGTGCGACGCGTCGTCGACGTCTATCACGCGCCGACGTTCGCCTATCAGGTGTCTGGCGAATACGCGATGATCACTGCTGCGGCGCAGAACGGCTGGATCGACGGGGATCGCGCCATGCTCGAAAGTCTGCTGGCGTTCAAGCGCGCGGGCGCTTCCGGCGTGCTGACCTATTTTGCGGTCCGCGCCGCGCAGGCGTTGCAAGAAAGAAAGTGACGCGGCGCGCGTCACTCCTTTCAACGCTAGTTTATCACGCGGCGTCGCGCAGGCTGCGCACGCGATCGTGATTTTCCTTCACGCCCTGGTATTGGCGCTGGACCATGGATCGGATTTCCGGAGGCAGAGGCTGCGCGATGGCGTGCTGATAGGCGTCTTTCGCCGCGTCCTCGCCGCGCTCGACTTCCTCCAACACCGCACGCTCCGAACGGCTTGTCAGCGCGGCCTTGAGATTCGTCCAGGCGCGGTGCATCGCGCCGGTCATGGAGCCGCTCCTCGAAGGGTCGCCGCCCAAGCTGGCAATCCTGGATTCGAGTTCCTTCGCGCCTTCCGCGCAGCGCGCGGCCGCCGTACGAAACACAGCCTTCAGCGTTGGGTTTTCGACGTCTTCCGCAGCCGCAAGAAATCCCTGTTCGCCATCGCGGCTTATTTCGGCGAGCTCGTTCAGGGTGGTGATGACTTCAGACTTTTCCATCTTCCTGTCCTCCCGGGGACGCCAGCGCGTCCGGGTCCTAAACAATAGGCCGATTGCTTTGTTCCGGGCGTGAGAGGCGTTGCGACGGCGAAGCGCCGAACGAGCGGCGAAGCTGCGCCGTCGCGGGGTGGACAAAGGCCCGCAGGCGTGGTTTGCAGGGATCGCCTGCTGTGCCGCGTCGCGTGCGCCAGCAGCCGATCTTCAGCCCCCTCCAGGCATCGCTAAAGATATGATTCGACGCGCCGTTCCTTTTGTCGCACTTGCGCTCTGCGCCGCCGCGCCGGCGCGCGCCGACTTTCGACTGTGCAACAACACAAGCGCACGGGTCAGCGTCGCCATCGCGTACACGGACGGGCGCAACTGGTTGTCGGAGGGCTGGTGGAACCTTCGGCCGAGCGTTTGCGAAACGCTTCTGCGCGGTCCCCTCGCGGCGCAATATTATTATGTCTACGCGATGGACGAGCGCGGCGGCGAGTGGAAGGGCAAGGCGTTCATGTGCACGCGTGATCGGGAATTCCGTATCGACGGGCGGGAGGACTGTTTCGCGCGCGGTTTCGACCGCACGGGTTTCTTCGAGATCGACACGGGACGGGATGCGAAGAGCTGGACGGTCCAGCTCACCGATCCCAACGCCGCGCCGGCGCAATAACTCAGTTCAGGAACATCTTCATCATGAGAAGGTCGCGGCGCGTCAAGATCATCGCAACGCTTGGACCGGCGACGGTCGACAAGGCGGTCATCGCGGGCCTCGTGCGCGCCGGGGCCGACGTTTTCCGCATCAACATGAGCCATACGGATCATGCCGGGCTCGCGAGCTATGTGCGCATGATCCGCGAGATCGAGAGCGACATGTCCCGCGCGATCGCTGTGCTTGTCGACCTCCAGGGGCCGAAACTGCGGATCGGCGCCTTCGAGGAAGGCTCCGTGCATCTGCGCAAGGGCGACGTCTTTGTTTTCGACAGCAATCCGAAGCCCGGCGACGCCACCCGCGTGCGCTTGCCGCATCCCGAGATTCTCGCGGCGCTCAAGGTCAATGATTCGATCCTCATCGACGATGGCCGCGTGCGGCTGCATGTCGTCGAGACGTCTCCGGAGCGGGCGCACGCCGTGGTCGATGTCGCCGGACGACTCTCGAACCGCAAAGGCGTAAGCCTGCCGGATACGGAAATTCCGATCACCTCCATGACCAACAAGGATCGCGCCGATCTGGACGCCGCGCTGAAGGAGCGCGTCGACTGGGTTGCGATCTCCTTCGTCCAGCGTCCCGAGGACGTCCTTGAAGTGAAGCAGATCACGCAGGGCCAGGCGCTGGTCATGGCGAAGATCGAGAAGCCTCAGGCGATTTCGAGGCTGGAGGAGGTGATCGAAGTTTCCGACGCGCTGATGGTGGCGCGTGGCGACCTTGGCGTCGAAGTGCCGCTCGAGCGCGTCCCCGGCCTGCAGAAACGCATCAACCGTTCGGCGCGACGGTTGGGCAAGCCCGTCGTCATCGCGACTCAGATGCTCGAATCGATGATCCTGTCGCCGCTGCCGACGCGCGCGGAAGTGTCTGACGTCGCGACCGCCGTGTTCGAAGGCGCCGACGCGGTCATGCTGTCCGCCGAAAGCGCCGCGGGCCAGTACCCGCACGAAGCCGTCGCGACGATGAGTCGGATCGCGGAAGAGGTCGAGACGGACGCGATCTATCGTTCGATCATTAACGCCCAGCGCGGCGAACTGCCGAATCCGACGTCGGCCGACGCGATCGCCGTCGCCGCCCGCGACGTCGCGCAGACGCTTCACTCGAAGGCGGTCATCGCCTGGACGTCATCGGGCTCGACGGCGCTGCGCATCGCGCGGGAGCGTCCTCAGTCGCCAATCCTCGCCCTGACGCCGAAGCGCGACACCGCGCGTCGCCTGGCGCTCGTCTGGGGGGTACATGCGCTCGAAACGCGCGACGCCGTCGACATCGAAGACATGGTCGGGCGCGCCTGCGAATATTCGGAGAGCGAGGGGTTCGGCGGCCCCGGCGATCGGGTCATCATCGTGGCCGGCATGCCTTTCGGCACGCCGGGCGCAACGAACATGATCCGAATCGCGCATCTTGGCGAGCAGCGCCAAGGGACCGAAAATTAGTCCTGCAGCTGCAGCTTGTCGGCAGAAGATTTGCCGCTGCGCTTGTCCACGACCATTTCATAGGCGAGCTTCTGGCCTTCAGCGAGCCCGTCCAGCCCGGCGCGCTCCACGGCGCTGATATGAACGAAGACGTCCTGTCCGCCGGAATCCGGCTGAATGAATCCGAAGCCCTTCTGCGCATTGAACCATTTAACGACGCCTGTCGGCATGGCTTTCCCTTTCAAGATGGCATGGAACGCTGCAGGATAGCTGCGCTCTTCTCGGTCAGTCGAAGCTTTGGGGAAGGTCAGGCGCCGCGCGTCTTGAGACGAGAGAGCAAGATCGTTCGGCCGAAACTCGATTGCGCGATCATATTATAGGGCGAGGAACCCGATGGAAACCCGCCCGTCGAGAATTGTCATTCGACCTCCGGCCGCCATTCCATCACGATGGTTTCGCGGCCCGACAGGGTGTTGGCGCCACGCCCGACGCGGGCGAATCCGTCACGCTCGTAGAAGCGGATGGCGCGCGCATTGTCCGCATTGACGTCGAGACGGATAAGCTTTGGCGAGACCGTTCTTGCGGCCGACAGGAGGGATGCGCCAAATCCCGCGCCGAAACGGTCCGGAGCGACGCAAATCTGATCGAGCCAGCCGTCCGCGGGGTTGATCACGACGAAGCCGGCAAGCGTCGACCGCTCGTCGAACAGGCAAAGCGTCACAGCACCCTCTGCTTCCAGGTCTTGAACGTGGCGCACGAGCCATTCCCGGCGCTGCTCAAAATCGATCTCGGGATAGGTCGCGCGCCAGGACGCGACCCAGACATCGAGAATCGACGGCCAGTCCTGGTCCACGCGCGCGCGCAGACTGAGCGACGCACGGGGACGCGCGGCGTTCACGCCTTTCTCATCAGGTCGAGCAGCTGGCGGTGTATCGTCTCGTTGCCGGCGCATATCTCGCCTTTCGCCAGCATGTCGGCGCCGCCCGAAAAGTCGCTGACGAAGCCGCCCGCTTCACGCACGAGCACGATTCCCGCCGCGACGTCCCAGGAGCTTATGCCGCGCTCCCAATAGCCGTCGAACCGTCCGCAGGCGACCATCGCGAGATCCAGCGCAGCGGCGCCCATTCGGCGAATGTTCGCGATCTTTCCCATGCCCGCCGCGAGTTCGCGTTTGAAGGACTCATGATCACGGGCGCGCGCGAGGGGCGGGATTCCACAGGCCACCATGGAGTCGCCGAGCGAGCGCCTTGCCGCGACGCGCATGCGGCGATTGTTGAAATAGGCGCCCTGACCGAGTTCGGCGACGAACATGTCGTCGGTCGCCGGATTGTAGACAAGGCCGGCGACGAGACGGTCTTCGCGCTCCAATCCGATGGAAACGGCGAAAACCGGGACTCCATGGAGGAAATTAGACGTGCCGTCGAGCGGATCGATCAGCCAGCGGTGGCTCTTGTCGGAGCCCTCGATCACGCCGCCCTCCTCGAGAACGAAGCCATAGCCGGGGCGCGCCTTCGACAGCTCTTCGAACAAGGTCTTTTCGGCGCGCTTGTCGGCTGCGGTGACGAAATCGCCGGGTCCTTTGACGGAAACCTGAAGATTTTCGACCTCCCCGAAGTCACGCTTAAGGCCGCGGCCTGCTTTCAGCGCGGCGGCGGTCATCACATTCATCAGGGCGGAGCGAATCATTCTGAAGAGCCTAGGGGAGGGTTGCGGAAGGTTCTGAGCGTCTGCGTGCGGCGAGAGGTTCCAACCGGACGCGGAGGCTGTTCAAATGCGATAGTTTTCGCCGCAGGGCCAGTACCTTTTTGGCTTTGTCGACAGAGCGTTGCGCCGCCACGATGGCTCGCGGCTGGCGATCCGGTTCCCCGATGCTGGCGCGCGGCTCAAGAGCGCTCGAGCCGAGCGGGGAAATGGAAATATCTCTATTTTAGGGACACGTAGACAGGAAATGTTCGGAGAATGGCCAGTTCGGCGCGCGCGTTAACCTTACATTAATAATTGTTATGGATCCTGAAGATGTCCCTTCAGTGGGATGTCCGAGTGGCTTCTTCTCCACTCGTCCTTGATGCCTCCCTGTCAAGAAGCCTTGAGAGCCGCCGTCGCGGCTCTCTTTTTGTGCGCTCGGCGAGCGCTGCCCCGTTAAGGTTAAAGAAAGGCTAAGCGCGCGCCCTCGGGTCGCCTGCGTTACAGTTCACCCATGGAAGGCGCTGTCGCGTCGGATTTGCGTGAACGTCGTATGGCTCGAGTCAAAGGCAGCGCCGGAGAAAAGCAGCAGCAGCCGGTCTCTTTCATCGAGAGGCTCGCGGGCTCTGAAGGCTTTTGCGCCATGTTTCGCGAGGGCATGAGCCTCGTGGAGGAGGCGGCCTCCTATCTCGACGGCCCCGGACGCGTCGAGTCGAAAGCGCTCCCGCGGGCCGAGGCTCTCGCCTATGCCGCAGAGAGCATGCGGCTCACCACGCGGCTCATGCAGATTGCGTCCTGGCTGCTGCTGCAGCGGGCCGTGAATCAGGGTGAGCTGACGCGCCATCAGGCGGCGAGCAACCGGCATCGGGTCAAGCTTCGCGAACAGGAGCTGGCCTCGGCGCCCGACATATTCCAGCGGCTGCCGGAGCGGCTGCGCGAGCTTTCGCTGCAGTCGCTGCGCCTGCAGGCGCGGATCATTCATCTCGATCGGCTGATTTATGCGCCCGAGCCTGCGTCAGCAGCGCCGGCGCCCACGCCCAGCCCGGTCGAAGCGCAGATCGCGAGACTGCGCGCCGCTTTCGCCCAGTAATATCCTTCAGGCGAGCAACTGGAGGCGGCGGTTCTACCGCCGCCTTCTTTTTATTTCTTGCCGAACGAGAGATTGCCGAAGCGCGAGTTGAAGCGCGACAAACGTCCGCCGCGGTCGAGGAGCTGCGTTGAACCGCCGGTCCAGGCCGGATGCGTCTTGGGATCGATGTCGAGATTCATCGTATCCCCCTCCTTACCCCAGGTGGAGCGGGTCAGATACTCCGTGCCGTCCGTCATCACGACCTTGATGGTGTGATATTCGGGGTGGATGTCCTTTTTCATGAGCGATGCATCCTTCCTGGATTTAAACGGCTGAAAACCCCGCGCCGCAGCGGCGCCAGGTCGGCCGGTCGAAACAAGCGAATTTGCTGGCGCTGATAGCGCAATGCGGGCAAATGGGCAAGCTGGCCTGAGTGGCGACGCGCCGCCGCGCCACAAACGAGGATTGGAGATGTCCAGATACCGAGCGGATCTGCCGCAGCTGAAGCCCGGTCTCTTCGTCAGCGACGGCGGCATGGAAACGACGCTCATCTTCCATGAGGGCGTCGACCTGCCGCATTTCGCCTCTTTCGTCTTGTTCGAAAGCGATGAGGGGAGGGAGCGGCTGCGCGCCTATTACGAGCGTTACCTTGCGATCGCGCGCCGTCACCAGCGTGGCCTGATCCTGGACAGTCCGACGTGGCGGGCGAACCGCGACTGGGGCGCGAAGCTGGGCTATGACCCGTCGGGGTTGAAACGCATCAACGCGTTATCGATCGAGATGCTTGAAGGGCTCCGACAGGCCTGGGAGACGGAGCAAACGCCGGTCGTCGTCGCCGGCGTCATCGGTCCCCGCGGCGACGGCTACGCCGCCGGTCGGATGAGCGCCGCCGAAGCGGAAGACTATCACGCGCCGCAGATCGCGGCGTTCGCGGAGACGACCGCCGACATGGTGGCGGCGTATACTTTAAATTATGTCGAGGAGGCGATCGGGATTGCCAGGGCCGCCCGCGCGCTCGACATGCCCTGCTCGATCTCCTTCACGGTGGAGACGGACGGCAAGCTCGTCGGCGGCAGCAGCCTACGCGACGCGGTAGAGGCGGTGGATCGCGAGACCGACGCGGCGCCTGCCTATTACATGATCAATTGCGCGCATCCGACGCATTTCGAGCAGGCGCTCTCTGCCGACGCGCCCTGGATCAGACGGCTCGTCGGGATCAAGGCCAACGCCTCGACGAAAAGTCACGCTGAACTCGACGAATCGGAAACCCTCGACTCAGGCGATCCGATTGATCTTGGGCGCAGATATCGGAAGCTGCGCGAGACTTACACGGGTCTGCGCATTCTGGGCGGGTGTTGCGGGACGGACGACCGCCACATCGTGGCGATCTGCGAAGCCTGCGAATAGGCGATCAGGCCGCGAGCATCCTCTGCACCTCGGTGACGAGATCCCGCAGATGGAATGGCTTGGAAAGGATTTTCGCCTGCCGGGGCGCGTGACTGTCAGGATTGAGCGCCACGGCGGCGAATCCGGTGATGAACATGACCTTGATGTCGGGATCGAGTTCGGTCGCGCGGCGGGCGAGCTCGATGCCGTCCATCTCGGGCATCACGATGTCGGTCAGCAGAAGTTCGAAGGGTTCGACCCGGAGCTGATCGTATGCGGACAGCCCATTGTCGAATGAGGTGACTGAAAAACCGGCCTGCTGCAAAGCCTTGACCAGGAAACGCCGCATGTCGTTGTCGTCTTCCGCAAGCAGAATTCTTGCGGCCGGTATCTCAGTCATCGCCGTCCTCGCGTGTTTTTAGCCATATCGCCCGAGCTTCGTAAATTTCAGGTGAAACCAAGGTGGCGCCGCGTTAACGTAGCGCCCAATATAGCGTGAGGCGCCGTTCTTTTCGAGCGCCTGTCCGCTACGCCGGCGCTGGACTGAAGAAGGCCGCTGCTTCGCGGAAACGGGACGAACGAATGGTCGACGGCATGCGCGGGTGGCGCGAAACGAATGCGGCGGAGACGCCCTGCTGCGAGCCGGAATTCGAGCGCGCCTTCGACATCATCGAGCCTGACGCGCTTGCTTCGCCGCTGGTCTTTTCCTCGCCGCACTCGGGCCGGATCTATCCCGCGCGCTTTCTCGCCGCGACGCCGCTGGAGACGGCCACGCTCCGCCGATCGGAAGACGCCTATGTCGACGATCTGTTCGCCTCGGCCCCGGCCCTCGGGGCGCCGCTGCTGCGGGCGCGTTTTCCGCGCGCCTATCTCGACCTCAATCGCGAGCCTTATGAACTCGATCCCAAGCTCTTCGACGGCGCTTTGCCGTCCTTCGCCAACACGCGGTCGTTGCGCGTCGCGGCGGGGCTGGGGACGATCCCGCGAGTCGTCGCCGACGCCCGGGAAATCTATGAAAGGCGCCTGGGGCTCGACGAGGGTTTGCGCCGTATCGACAGCCTCTACAAACCCTACCATGCGGCGTTGCGCGGTTTGATGGAGCGCGCCGCGAGCCGTTTCGGCGTCGCCGTGCTGATCGACTGTCATTCGATGCCGTCGACCGGCGCGCGCGATCCCCTCGCGTCGGCGCGGGGCGACAAGCGGCGAATCGATTTCGTCATCGGCGACCGCTATGGCGCCAGCGCCTCGACCGGACTCGTTGACGTCGTCGAGGATCGGCTGCGCGGGCGCGGCTATCATGTCATGCGCAATCGCCCTTACGCCGGGGGCTTCATCACCGAGCATTACGGCAAGCCCGCCGCCGGCTGGCACGCCCTACAGATCGAAGTGTCGCGCGGTCTTTACATGGATGAGTCTACGCTCCAGAAGAATGAGCGCTTCGACGCCGTCGCCCGCGACCTCGCGGACGTCATGGCGGCGGTCGCGCGCCATGAAAACTTGGGCGAGATTTTGAGCGGCGAGCGGCGGGCGGCGGCCGAGTAGCTGGGCGCTCGACGCGCCCCGCCTGGAGCTGGCATGACCGCCGTTGATTTCGAGAAATTCGTTGAGCGCCTCGCCGACGTTTCGGCGGAAGCCATCATGCCCTTCTTCAGGACGGCGCTCGCCGCGGACGACAAGGCGCATGGCGGCGCCTTCGACCCCGTCACGGAAGCGGACCGCGCCGCCGAACTCGCCATGCGGCGCCTGATCGAGCTGACGTTTCCCGACCACGGCGTCTTTGGCGAGGAATTCGGGCCGCTGCGCGAAGACGCCGAATATGTCTGGGTGCTCGATCCGATAGACGGCACCAAGAGTTTCATCTGCGGCATCCCCCTGTGGGGCACTCTGATCGGCCTCACGCATCGCGGGCGCCCCTGCTATGGGCTGATGAGCCAGCCTTTCACGCGCGAGCGCTTCTTCGGCGACGGCGAGGCCGCCTATTGGCGTGGACCAGGGCGGGGCGAGCAGGGCGCGCACGGCCGTCTCGAGACGCGCAAGATCGCGACCCGCCGCTGTCCGAAACTCGCGCAGGCGACGCTGATGACGACGTCGCCGCTGCTGATCGATCCGGCGCTGCGCGAAGACTTCCAGCGTGTGGAGCGCGAGGCGCGGCTGTCGCGCTACGGCGGCGACTGCTACGCCTATTGCGTGCTCGCCGCCGGCCATGTCGACCTCGTCGTCGAGACCAATCTGCAACCCTACGACATCGTTGCGCTCATCCCGATCATCGAGGGCGCGGGCGGCGTGGTGACGACCTGGAGCGGCGGCCCCGCCGCCCAGGGCGGCGCGATCGTCGCCGCGGGCGATCCTGCGCTGCACGGAGAAGCGTTAAAGCTGCTCGGCGGTTAGATCACGCCGCATTCGGGCGCAATCGCCAAAATGCCGATAGGCGATCGACCCTAAGAAGTTTGAAGCGCGTGCTACGCGACGTGCGCTTCGCCGGGAATAAAGGCATCGAATCCGCGCCAGAACTGGGCGCGGAATTCATCGCGCTCCATCATGAGTTCATGCTTGGCGCCGGGCACCATCGCGAGAGCGCCGCTGTTGAGATTTTGCGCGAACCGCTCGATGGCGGCGTTCGACACGATCATCTCGCGTCCGCAGCCGAACATCAGAATGGCGGGGCGAATTCTTCGCGCATAGTCGGGCGATTCGAAGCCCCTCATGAGCCGGAACGCGGCGTTGACCCAGCCAATGGTCGGATCGCCGATGGCGAGCTGCGGCGCTGCTCTGAGAATCGCCGCGTTGCGTTCGAAACGAACCGGATCAGTGGTCAGCAAATTGCCCTCGAAGGGCTTCTCGATGAAAGAAGCGCCGGTCCCGCCCGGAATGTACATGCCGCCAAATCCGCACATGTCGAGCGTGTCGGCGAGCCAGCGCGCCCCGCGCGGGAAGCGCAGATTGGCGAGATCGATCATCGGAGCGGTCAGCACGAAGCGCTGGAACGGCGTTCTTCCCGAATGCGCCGCGTCGAGCAGGATGGCCGCGCCCATCGAATGGGCGAGGGCGAACCAGGGCTGCGGCCGATCGCTCAACACCTGAGAGATGAAAACTTCGAGATCGCGCTGATATTGCGAGAAGTCGTCGATATGCCCCTTGCGCGGATCGGCGAGTTCGCGCTCCGATCCGGCCTGCCCGCGCCAGTCGAGCGCGACGACGTCGAGGCGGCGCTTGCGCAACTCCTCGATCGTCTCGAAATATTTTTCAATGAATTCATTGTGGCCCTGAAACAGCGCCACGGTGCCGCGCGCCCTGCCGCTGCAGGGAAAAGCGGCGGCGCGCAATCGGCGTCCATCGCGCGTCTTCAGGATGTAGACGGCGGCGCGCTCGGGGACGGGGTTGCCGGGCGACGCGACAAGTTCTCGCATGGGGTCTCCTCGGCGCTCCAGAGCCGAATCTTCGCGCGAAGATAATGCATTTTGGCGACGAGGCCGAACGGCCCGGTTTAATCGGCGCAGAAGGCCGTGAGACGCTGGGGTTCCGTGAAATCCAGTCTGCCGTTGACAATGGCGTCGACCCGTCCGGAAGCGCCGATCAGATAATGCAGCGGGGTGACCACGCCGCCGTCGGCCGTGGCGCCGTAGAACGCCCGCGCGCTCCTGGCCTTCGCCACATCGGTTTTCGTCGAATCGCCCACGCGAAAGATCTTCCAGGGCAGGCCGTAGCTTTTGAACTTCGCCTGGTCCTTGGCGTAGTCGCTCGCGCGCGCCGAGACGAAGACGATGTTCCAGCGATCCTGGCAGGCGGCGGCGATCGCCTTGAAGCCCTTCATTTCGGCGAGGCAATTCGGGCACCAATGCGCCCACAGGCTCACGAGCGTCGGCCGGCCGTTCGCCATCAGCGCGCGCAGATCGAGCGGCGCGCCATTTACGCCGACGAGATCGATCTCCCGCAGCGAGGCCTTCATCTCGTCCTCGGTGACCGCGCGCGGCGCGTCGGTCCCGATGATCTCGGCGCGCGCTGACGCGAGGCAGGCGCAAAGCAGGACGGTCGCAAGTAGAGATCGCCGCATCATCAGCATCCAAAAAGGAAGGCGGCGCCAGACGCGCCGCCTCCATGATAGACGTTCCGGTCAGAACCGCACGGTCAGGCCCGCATAGAAGTTGCGCCCCATGCCTGGCACCTGGCGCACGCTCGCAAGACCCGCATTGCGTCCGAAAAGCCGCGCATTCCACGCGTAATTCGACAGGTCGAATCCGCCAAGCGGCAGCGAGTAGAGAGCGTCGGTGACATTATCGACGCCAAGGTCGATGCGCATGTTGCTCCAGTCATAGGCCGCGCGCAGATTGAGCAGCGCGTAGGCCGGGGTCGTGAACTCGCCCTTGTTCGCCGACACGTGATCCTTGGGCGCGACGAGTTGCGTCTCGGCGGCCATGCTCAATCCGCCGATCTGATGCTCCAGCGCAATGCGCGCATTGGCGGGCATCAGGTTCCACAGACCATCCCCCTTCTTGATCAGGAAGGACGCGACGGAGCAGAAGCCGTTGCCAGGCAGGCAATATTGCGGATTGCCGATGTCGAGGTTCCGTCCGTAGACGAAGCTGACGACGCCGACCGCCTGTAGCCTGCCGTATTCCGGCGATTCATGCAGCTTCACTCTGCCGGAGGCGTCCACGCCATAGAGTTCCGCGTTGAAATTGCGGAATTGCATAATTTGGAAAATATAGGAGTTCGGCACCGGGAACGAATTGAACGTGCCGCCGGTTCTCGCGCCGTCGATATAGTTCTCGACATAGGTGTAGAAGGGCGCAATTCGCGCCTCCCAATTGTTTGCGCCGGAGATGTCGCGCCACGCGGCGGTAAGCGCGACATTGTGCGCGACCTCCGGCTTCAAATTGAGATTGCCGGTATAGCCGTTGCCGTCGCCGAACCAGTTGAACATGGCGGTGAACGGGCTGAACACCGGCCAGGTGTAGCGCTCGTAGAGATTGGGCGAGCGCGTCTTGCGCGAATAGCCGAATTCGTAAAGGCTGCCGGGGTCGGGTTCATAGCGCGCGAGCGCCGTCATGTCGAAGTTGACGTCGGTCCTCGCGCGGTTTTGCGCGTTGAACAGATTGACGGCGATGACGTTGGGGTTGGCGAATGCGAATGGGGTGTAGCTGCGGCCGGGACCCGTATCCATCCAAACGACGTCGTTGCGCAGGCCGATCAGGCTCGACCATTGCGGGGTCCAGCGGCGCTCCCATTCCGCGTAGGTTCCGACGCGGTTGCGCTGTCCGCCATCGATGTTGATCTGAGCGAATGGCCGCGAGAGAGCGGCGAGGCTCGGGAAGCCGGTGAGATCGGACGGCCAGTAGTCTTGCAGCCGAAAGCCGTGGAACTCGTTGCCGATCCGGAAGAGGTCCTGCTCGCTGTAGGGGATTTCCGTCTTGACGGAGTAGCCAAAGTCGCGCCCGAGCGCGATCATCGGATGGTTCAAATAGAAGCGGTCCTCCAGGAAACCCATCTTGTGGAAGACCTGATGCCAATAGGCGCGCGCCTCGACCGTGCCCCAGTCGTAGGCGCCCTTGTAGTTGGCGTCCAGCGAATAGGAGCGATTGCGCGTCATATCCATGCGCTGGTTGGGAAAGCCCTGATAGGGGATGTTCTGATAAGCGCCGCGGAAGGTGAAGAGATGCCCTTCGTTCTGGTAGCCGAGCGTGACGGCGTGATTCTCCGAGATGAAGCTCGTGGAGAGAACTTTGTCGCCGTTGCCGCCGGCGTGATAGTCGGTCGCCCGCTGCCAGGAACCATTGTAGAGCAGGCTCCAGTGGTCGTTGGCCATGTTGATGTTTGCAGAAACGCCGACGCCATTATTGTTGCCGCGGAAGAACGCTGAAATCGTTCCCGTCGCCAGGACCTCATTATTGGGGCCAAATCGCAGCGTGCCCGGAACCGGCAGCGGCAGATAGGGAACGGGACCGTAGGGGCTTGCCGCGACGATCGGCGAAACCGGCGCGCCGCCGGGGCCGATGAGAGCCGGAGCGACCACAGGCGTCGCAAACACCGGCGATTTCGGCGTGACCAGGATCGAGCCGCCGATCGAATCGCCGCCCTTGCTCACTGACGCCACAGCGGTGACGACTTCAACGCGTCCGATCGTGTTCGGATCGGTGTAGCTCAACGGTGAATTCATGTGATTGGCGCAGGCCGACGTCGCCTGCACGCCGCCGACGACAATCTTCAGCCGATCATCGGCGAGGCCACGGATCGCCGGAAGGCCTGAAACGCCGCCGCCCGTCTGAACGCTCACGCCGGGCTGATGCTCGAGTAGCTTCGCGGTATCGGTTTCGGGAGGCTTTTCCTCGACTATTTCCTTTTGCCTGACGACGGTCACGTTAGCCTTTTCCGATGGTCCAGGGGCTGCGGGCTGCGCCGCGCCGACGACGATCTGCGGAAGCGAGACTTGCGCCTTGGCGGTCGCGAGGGAAGCAAGTATCAACGCGCAAGCGCTTGCGCCGCGCAGTAGGGCGGGACGGTACATTGAATGAGTTCTCCTGATCCGCCGGCGAATGGCGGTTGAAACGATGCGAGTTTTGTTTCGTCAGGAGAGCGCGGGAGGCGCGCGCGAGCGCGTTTCGCCCGAACGACGTCGCTCGCGCGGTTCAAAAGGCCAGCCGTCAAAGTAGACGAGCGTGGCTGGCGGCTGCTCGAGCCGCGCGATCGGCGGCTTTACAGGTATGATCGGCGCTGTCGCGATCGGGCAGGCGCCGCAATGCGCATGCCCGCCAAGCGCCGGCGCGCCGCTCGACGCCTTCCCCTTTGCAGCGAAATGACTTCCTACGCAGAAGTCTTCGGTGGCTGACAGGGCGGCGTGCGGCGCGAGCGTCGCCTGCATCAATGCGGAAACGACGAATAGCGTGACAGCAAGGAAGGCGCGCAGACCTTTGCGCCTTGCTTGAGTGTTTGCTGTCTTTGCCGCCGAGGTTGACATCGTCGCCGCTGAGATTCTCTTTTTTGTAACTTAACCCTTACGATGTGCGCGGTTTCCCCCCGATCGGGAGGGCGATCCTCGGCTGCGCGTAAATTCTTAGGCTTGTTGCAGTTACGCAACACAATAGTTAAGGTGCGAAATACGAAAGCCTGGGTGATCTCGCAGATTTTTCTAGGGCTCCAGCGCAGTTTTGATTTCTCGCCGCGCGGCAGGCGCCATCGCAAGGACCGGCTTTGCGAAGGGTGTGGCGGGAGGTCGCACCGGGTGCAGAAATGATCTCGACGAAGGATGCGGATGCGCGCGTCGTCGCGGCGATTGAGACCGCGGGCGCTGAAGCGCAGAACTGGCCCGACGCGCTGCATGAGATTGCGCGGTTCTTAAATGCGCGCTTCGCGGCCCTGCTGTTTGAAGACCGCGTCTCGGCGCTACTGGAACTCAAATATTCGACCCGCGCGGAAAAGGGGTGGATCGCCGAATATCTGCGCAACCATCGCAAACTCGATCCCGTCAAGGCCCGCGTCCTCGCGGAGTTTGGCGTCGGTCGCGCGTTCTCCTCGCAAGATTTTGTCTCGGTCGACGAGCTTCATCGAAGCGGCGCCTATCAACGCTGGATGGCGCCCTTCGGCCTCGCTGACCTGATTGGCGGAGTCATTCACCGTTCCGAGACCGGCGTCTGCATATTCGTCGCCTTTCGCGACGAACGCGCGGGCCTCGCCGACGCCGAAGCGAAGCAGCGACTCGACGCGCTGCTGCCCTGTCTCGCGAGAGCCATCGCGCGGCATAAGCCAACCTCCGACAGGTCGGCGCTCGTTGAACTGTTCGACGAGCTGTCGACGCCAGTGCTCGTCGTCGACAACAAAATGCGCGTCGCGCACAAAAACCGAAGCGCCGACGACATGCTCGTCGAAGGCGACGCGCTCGCGATCTCCGGCGGGACGCTGACGCTGCGCGATCCGCGCGCCAAGGAGGCCCTGGAGCGCGCCGTCTCTCGCGCTGGCGGCGCGGACGCTGAAGCTTTCGCGATCATGGTGAAGCGAGGCGACGCGCGCTGCTGCGTGATGCATGTCCTGCCTTTATCGAGGGGGCTGTCGGCGCTGTTTCTGCGCAGACTCGCGCTGAACTCGGGCGAGGGCGGCGCGCTTGCGGCGAGCGTGTTTGGCCTTACCGCCCGCGAGAGTTCGGTGTTGCTCGCCATCGCCGAAGTCGGCGGCGTTCCGGCTACCGCACGCGCGCTCGGCCTCAGCGAAGGAACCGTCAAAGGATATTTAAAAAGCATTTTTCAGAAGACTGGGGCGAGCCGCCAGGCGGATCTTGTCAAGCTTGTGCTTGCCCTTGAATCGCCGTTTCGCGTCCCGGAACGGCATTCACTCCCGGCCTGACGACGCCCTTTCGGGGCGGCTCTTGAACGGCGCGGCGACACTTCCTAGATCGGAGCAAGCGCGGGCCGTAACGGACGCGCTAAGAGGCGCGGCGCGGTTACGCAAGCGCGCCGCATGTCGCTCAACTGGAGGATATGTCATGCGTCAGTTCGATCTCTCGCCGCTGTATCGTCAGACCGTCGGCTTCGACCGTCTGTTCAACCTGCTCGACCAGGCCGGCGGCTTCGAGACTTCCCAAAGCTACCCGCCTTATAATATCGAGCGGACCGGCGAAAACGCCTACCGCGTGACGCTCGCGGTCGCGGGCTTCTCGCGCGACGAGCTGTCCGTCGAGACCAAGGAAAACACGCTCTCCGTCAAGGGGTCCAAGGAGTCGCCTCAGACTTCCGAAGGCCGCGAGGTTCTGCATCAGGGCATCGCCGCGCGGGCGTTCGAGCGTCGGTTCCAGCTTGCGGACCACGTCGTGGTAACCGGCGCGAGCCTGGTCAATGGATTGCTGCACGTGGATCTCGTGCGCGAGATTCCGGAGGCGCAGAAGCCCCGCCGCATTGACATCGGCGTCGGCGCGCCGGCCGCGACCATCGTCGAGTCGAAGGCCGCGTAACATCAGGTCTGAGAGAAATGAAAAGGCGCCCCTCCGGGCGCCTTTTTTGTTATCCGCCAGCTGGCCTTACGGCGCTGTCGGGCGTCTTTGCCGTCGCCGAACCGGACGGCGTCGACGCCGGCGGCGCCGATGCTGCTGGGGCCACGACCGTCGTGCCGCTCAAGGCGTGCGGTGGCACGATCGCTCGGCGCGTCGAGCCGCCGGCGGCGCGGATCGCCGCCGCGCGCTTGGCGGGCGCGGAGAGGACTCGCGCTGGCGAGGGCGCTTCGGCGGCCTGATCCGCTGGGAGCGCGGCCTTCGACGTTTCCTCGGACACGGGCGCCGGGCTTTCGGCGCTCAGCTCCTTCGTCGCCTTTGTTTTAGGCTCCGGCTTAGGCTCGATCGAAGCGCTCGCCGCCGGCTTTTCGGACGCCGGCTCTTTCGCGGCCTGGGCCGCAGGCGGCGCCGCTTCAGACTCAGGCTTCTTCTCAGCGACGGGCGTCGGCTTCTCAGCCGCAGGCGCCTGCTGTTCAGCGAAGGGCGCCGGCTTGGCCTGGCTTTCGGCGGCTGGTTGCGAGTCCCCAGCCGACTGCGCAGGCGCTGCGACGCTGGCGGCGTCCGTCTTCGGCTCAGCGGGGGCCGAGGCCTCGGCTTTGCTGGGTGATGACGTATCCGCAGCCTTCGCCGCATCGGTCGCGTCCGACGCCTTCTGCGCCGGAGCCTGCTCAGGCATGGTCTTGGCGCTCTCGCCGCGCGGCTCGGGCGCTTGGGCGGGCTGCGCCGTTACCGGCGCGGCTTTAGGCTCCGGCGGCGTCGCAGACGCAGATGGCGCAGGAGCAGGGGCAGCCGCGGTCGGCGCGGGGGAGGCGGGCGCCGCGGGTTTCGCGGTCGGCGTGATCGCGCGCGCATTCTTGGCGGACGCGGCGCCTTTCTGAGCCGATTTTGCGCGCTGCTGCGCCGATTTGTTCGCCGCGGCACCTTCCGGACCTGCGGGCGCCAGGCGTCCTTGTTCCGCATCCGGATAGCGCTCATTGCCGAGATCGCGGCCGGTGGGGCCGGGGCCGACCGGCCCTGGACCGGCTGGCCCGCGGCCGCCGGCTGCTGGAGGCGCATAAGGATCGCCGCCCGACGGGCCGTAATCTCCGCCGTAGCGCGGCCCGCGATCATACATCGGCGGAGCTCCGAGTCTCACCGCGCGCAAGATGCGGCCTTCGTATGGGTCGATGATGAAACGCATCTCGCCTTCGCGGCGCGAGACGCCGGTCGCGACGATCTGCTCTCCCCTATGGCCAAGCGGTCCGACGAGACGATAGCCCTCTCGTCCGAGAATTGAGGCGACGGCCCGACGGGATGCGAAGCCTGGCTCTTCTGGGGGAATTTGTTGGCGGAAGCTGTAGGCGAACGGCCGAAAGAAAAACTGCGCGAACGCGTGCTGCGGAACGGCGACGACCGCCGCCAGCGCCAGCGCGAACGGCAAAATCGCTTTCCCATTGGATGACCGCATTGATTCTTCCCTGTTCAGGCCCTCTCGGCCGTGCGGGGATGCTCTGCCAACATTGCGGCGAGCGTTGGACCGCCGAGGCGCCCAAAGCTCAAGCGATTGCTTGTCACCTGGGCGCAAATCTGGCAGTAAGTTAGCCCCGCAGATATGTCAGCGTTGCTGACCTTAAAGCGGCGCTCGCTTTTGAAGGCCTCTGTTTCATTTACTGGTCGGCGCTCGACGGGACGCCCCGGCCAGCACAGATGAAAGGCCCGGAAGGTGGCGCGTCCCTTGCCTTGCGCCCGGTCGCGAGACGAGGACGCGAGGGGTTCGCAACGGCCATTGCGGCGCCTGCGTTACGGCGAAAGCGAGAGTCGGGCTGTGACGATTTCGGTCACGTCCACGACAATTTTATGGTTCGATGATCGGGCGGGAGGGGCGCATGAAGAGGCGCGCGGTCCTGTCGGGGAGACGCGAGATGACGAAAGCCGCCGAGCACTTCGCAGAAGCCGGATCGCAGCCGCTTGGCCGCGATCCCGCTCTTCCGCAGGCGCAAGGGCTGTATGATCCCGCTAAGGAGCACGACTCCTGCGGGGTTGGCTTCGTCGCCAACATGCGCAACGAGAGATCGCATGCGATCGTCGAGATGGGCTTGCAGATATTGCTCAATCTCGATCATCGCGGCGCGGTCGGCGCCGATCCGAAGCTTGGCGACGGCTGCGGCATTCTCGTTCAGATTCCGCATGAGTTCTTCAAGGCGGAGTGCGCGAAGCTCGGCATCGAGCTTCCCGCCGCCGGCGATTACGCGATCGGCCAGTTTTTCCTGCCGCGCGATCCGGAGACGCGTGCGAGCGCGCGCGCCATCATTGACAAGTCGGTCGAAGAGGAGGGGCTGGTCGTCCTCGGCTGGCGCGATCTTCCCGTCGATTCGAGCGATCTCGGCGAGGCGGTGAAGGCCGTCGAACCGCATCACGCGCAGATCTTCATCGGGCAGGGCGCCGACGTCGTCGACGCAGACGTGTTCGAGCGGCGCATCTATCTCGCGCGCAAAGCGGCGTCGAACGAGATCTACAGGCTCGGCAATGGCGGGCGCGAATTTTACGCCGTTTCGGTGTCGTCGCGCACCATCGTCTACAAGGGCATGGTGCTCGTCTCGCAGCTCGGCGAATATTTCCTCGACCTCAAGGACGAGCGGTTCGTCTCGGCGCTGGCGCTCGTGCATCAGCGCTTCGCCACGAACACCTTTCCGTCCTGGCGTCTCGCGCATCCGTATCGCTTTGTCGCGCATAACGGCGAAATCAATACGCTGCGCGGCAATCTTAACTGGATGGCGGCGCGACAGGCGTCTGTCTCATCGCCGCTGTTCGGCGACGAGATCAGCAAGCTGTGGCCGATCTCCTATGAAGGCCAGTCCGACACGGCCTGTTTCGACAACGCGCTCGAATTCCTGGTGCGCGGCGGCTACTCGCTGGCGCATGCGGTGATGATGCTGATCCCCGAAGCCTGGGCCGGCAATCCGCTGATGGACGCCGATCGCAAGGCTTTCTACGAGCATCATGCGGCGCTCATGGAGCCGTGGGACGGACCCGCCGCCATGGCCTTCACTGACGGACTTCAGATCGGCGCGACGCTCGATCGCAATGGACTGCGGCCCGCGCGCTATCTCGTCACCGACGACGGTCTCGTCGTCATGGCGTCCGAGATGGGCGTGTTGCCGATTCCTGAAGAGAAGATCGTTACGAAGTGGCGCCTGCAGCCCGGCAAGATGCTGCTCGTCGATCTGGAGCAGGGACGCATCATCTCCGACGACGAAATCAAGAAGGAGCTGTCGAACTCCCACCCGTACAAGGAGTGGCTGGCGGCCACGCAAATCCAGCTCGAGGATCTGAAGCCCGTCGACACGCGTCCGGCGCGCTGGGACGTGTCGATGCTCGATCGTCAGCAGGCGTTCGGCTATACGCAGGAAGATCTCGATCTGCTGCTTTTCCCCATGGCCGTCACCGGTCAGGAGGCGGTGGGCTCGATGGGCACGGACACGCCCGTGTCGCCGCTCTCCGACAAGGAGAAGCTGCTCTACACCTATTTCAAGCAGAACTTCGCGCAGGTGACCAATCCGCCGATCGATCCGATCCGCGAAGAGCTGGTCATGAGCCTTGTCTCCTTCATCGGTCCGCGGCCGAACATCCTCGATCACGAAGGCTCGGCGAACAAGAAGCGCCTCGAAGTGCGACAGCCGATCTTGACGAGCGAAGACCTCGAAAAGATCCGCTGGATCGGCACGGTCGAAGATAGTTTCGACACCAAGACGATCGACGTGACATATGACGCCGCAAAGGGCGCCGAGGGGATGCACGCCGCGATCAAGCGGCTGTGTCAGCGCGCCGAGGAGGCGGTCAGCGGCCGTTACAACATCATCATTCTCTCGGACCGCATGGTCGGGCCGGATCGCATTCCGATCCCCGCGCTGCTCGCGACCGCCGCCGTGCACCATCATCTGATCCGCAGAGGCTTGCGCACGTCTGTCGGCCTCGTCGTCGAGACGGGCGAGGCGCGCGAGGTCCACCATTTCTGCTGCCTGGCGGGCTATGGCGCCGAGGCGATCAACCCCTATCTCGCCTTTGAAACGCTTATCGCCTCGGCTGACGAGTTCCCCGCTGACATCGACGGCCCCACTGCCGTCAAGCGCTTCATCAAGGCGGTCGACAAGGGCCTGCTCAAGGTGATGTCCAAGATGGGCATCTCCACCTATCAGTCCTATTGCGGCGCACAGATCTTCGACGCCGTCGGACTGGCGCAAAGCTTCGTCGACGAATTCTTCACCGGCACGACGACGCGCATCGAAGGCGTCGGGCTCGAGGAAATCGCGCGCGAGACCGTGCGCCGCCATCGCCTCGCCTTCAGCGACGCGCCTGTCTACAAGGAGGCGCTCGACGTCGGCGGCGATTACGCCTTCCGCATCAGAGGCGAAGCGCATAGCTGGACGCCGCAGACGGTCTCGCTGCTGCAGCACGCCGTGCGCGGAAACGCGCAGGACAAATATCGCGCCTTCGCCAAGCTCCTGAACGAGCAGGACGAGAAGCTTCTCAATCTGCGCGGGCTCTTCCGCGTGAAGCGCGCGGAAGAGGGCGGCCGCAAGCCGATCCCGCTCGACGAAGTCGAGCCCGCCAGCGCAATCGTCAAGCGCTTCTCGACGGGCGCGATGTCGTTTGGCTCGATCTCGCGCGAGGCGCATACGACGCTCGCCATCGCCATGAACCGCATCGGCGGCAGGTCGAACACCGGCGAGGGCGGCGAGGAGCCGGATCGATTCAAGCCGCTGCCGAGCGGCGACTCGATGCGCAGCGCCATCAAACAAGTGGCGTCCGGGCGGTTTGGCGTGACGACCGAATATCTGGTCAACGCCGACATGATCCAGATCAAGATGGCGCAGGGCGCGAAGCCCGGCGAAGGCGGTCAACTGCCGGGTGACAAGGTCGACGCGGTCATCGCCAAGGTGCGCCATTCGACGCCGGGCGTCGGCCTGATCTCGCCGCCGCCGCATCACGACATTTATTCGATCGAGGATTTGGCGCAGCTGATCTTCGATCTGAAGAACGCCAATCCGCGCGCCGCCGTGTCGGTGAAGCTCGTTTCCGAAGTGGGCGTCGGCACCGTCGCCGCGGGCGTCTCCAAGGGCCGCGCCGATCATGTGACGATCTCCGGTTTCGAAGGCGGCACCGGCGCTTCGCCGCTGACGTCAATCAAGCACGCCGGATCGCCCTGGGAAATCGGCCTCGCTGAGACGCATCAGACGCTCGTCTTGAATAATCTGCGTTCGCGCATCGCGGTGCAGGTTGACGGCGGATTGCGTACGGGGCGCGACGTCGTGATCGGCGCGCTGCTCGGCGCGGACGAATTCGGATTCGCGACCGCGCCGCTCATCGCCGCGGGTTGCATCATGATGCGCAAGTGTCATCTCAACACGTGTCCCGTCGGCGTCGCGACTCAGGATCCCGTTCTGCGCAAGCGCTTCGTCGGTTTGCCGGAGCATGTGATCAACTACTTCTTCTTCGTCGCTGAAGAGGTGCGCGAACTCATGGCTTCCATGGGCTATCGCAGCTTCGACGAGATGATCGGGCAGATGCAAATGCTCGACAAGGAAAAGGCGATCGCGCATTGGAAGGCGCGCGGACTGGATTTCTCCAAGCTGTTCTTCAAGCCACAGGGAGAAGGCTGCGCGATCCGTCACAGCCAGACTCAGGACCACGGACTGGATAAGGTCCTCGACAACAAGCTCATCGCCGAAGCGCGCGCGGCGCTCGACCGCGGCGCGAAGGTTTCGATCGAAACGCCGATCCGCAACGTCGATCGCGCCACCGGCGCAATGCTCTCCGGCGAGGTCGCCCGCATCTATGGCCATGCGGGACTGCCGGAGGACACGATCGACATTCGCGCGACCGGCACCGCAGGTCAGAGCTTCGGCGCGTTTCTGGCGCGGGGCGTGACGCTGCGTCTCGAAGGCGAAGCCAACGATTACGTCGGCAAGGGCCTCTCCGGCGGAAAGCTCATCGTCTATCCGTCGCGGAGCGCCCAGCAGATCGACCCTTCGAATTCGATCATCGTCGGCAACACCGTTCTTTACGGCGCCATCGCCGGCGAATGCTATTTCCGCGGCGTCGCCGGCGAACGCTTCGCGGTTCGTAATTCGGGCGCGATCGCCGTCGTCGAAGGCGCGGGCGATCACGGCTGCGAATATATGACGGGCGGCGTCGTGGTGGTTCTCGGCCCGACCGGCCGCAACTTCGCGGCGGGCATGTCCGGCGGCATCGCCTATGTTCTGGACGAGGATGACGCTTTCTCGACGCGCTGCAATCTGGCGATGGTCGATCTCGAGCCGGTGCGCGACGAGGAGGCCGTCATGACCGAGACCTATCACCAGTCTGGCGACCTGGAAGGCCATGGCCGCGTCGACGTGATGAGCGACATGACGCGCTTCGACGCCGAGCGTCTGCGGCAGCTGATCGCCAACCATCTGCGCTACACCGGCTCGACTCGGGCGCGGGAAATTCTGGACGCTTGGCCGAGCTATATGGGCAAGTTCCGGAAGGTGATGCCGGTCGAATATCGGCGCGCGCTCAACGAACTCAACGCGCGCAAGGGGCGTCCGCAACAACTCAAGGCTGCGGGCGAATGATCTTGGGCTGAACAATTCGTAAGGCGGCGCTTCGGCGCCGCTTTGCTTTTGCCGACGGGATTGTTAAAGAGCGAGAGTCAGGCTAACCTGGTTTAAACTCGGCGGTTTTCCTTGACGGCGGCCAGGAAGCCTGATGCGGGACGACTCCAGAATATATAGTTTGCCGCGCTGGCCCGCGATGCGCTGGCTCGTCAACCCTGGTCCGCGCGCCCCTCGGGAAATTCAGGTCGAGCTGATCAGCGGCCTCTTCGGCACGCTTCCCGTTTTCTTCGGCGGCGTCATCAACACGATCGTCGTCGCCGGAGCGATTGCGGCCCGCGAACAGACGCCGCCCTTCATCGCCTGGTTCGCTTTCGAAGTCGTGCTCGGAGCCGCGCGTCTGGTCGTGCTGGAAGTCTCCCGTCGCGCCGCTCTGGCGCATCGCCCCACGCCGACTGATCTTTATCTGCTGCTTCAGCTGCTCTGGAGCAGCGGCGTGGGCTACGGCGCTTTCATCAGCCTCGCGAGCGGCGACTGGGTCGCTTCGACGCTCGCCTGTCTCTCGGGCTCCGCCATGGTCGGCGGCATCGGATTCCGCAATTTCGGCGCGCCGCGTCTCGCCGGCGCAATGATCGCCACGAGCCTCGGCCCGTTTCTGCCAGGCGCGGCCCTCTCTGGCGAACCCCTGCTTTATCTCGTGTTTCTTCAGATCCCGTTCTACCTGGCCGCGATGATCGCCTCCGCCTACAGTCTCAACAGAATGCTCATTGCGACGATGCAGGCCGAACGCGAAAACGACCATCGCGCCAAGCATGACGCGCTCACCGGCCTGTCAAATCGCGTTGGCCTTGCCGCCGCGGTCGACGCCGGGCTGAAGGGCGGGCGTGACGATGGCGATCTGGCGGTCCTTTTTCTCGATCTCGACAACTTCAAGGCGGTCAACGACACATTTGGGCACGCCGCCGGCGACAGGCTTCTCAAATCCGTGGCGGCGCGCCTTCGTCACTCATTGCGCGCGACGGATGTCGCGGCGCGCATTGGCGGCGATGAATTTGTCGTGCTCGCAAAGGGCTTGACCAGCGAGCAGGCGACGGAGCTGGGCCAGCGACTGACGCACGCCATATCGACGCCGTACGACCTGGGAGATGACGTTCGCGCGACGATCGGCGTCAGCGTCGGCGTTGCTCTTGTGCCGGAGCATGGCGCCGACGCCGAGGCGCTGCTCGCGGTCGCCGACGAAGCGCTTTACGAGGCGAAGGCGCAACGCCAGGTGCGCGTGCTGCATGCCCTCGTCAAGGAGGATCAGTCACGCCGCATTGCGCCGACGGCGCGTGGCTTGCGTCCCAGCACGCAATAGCGCCGCCGCCCGTCTCACAGCGCCGAAGCTTCGCGGCTTGACGACGACCCCTCGAAAGCGTTTAGAAAACATCCAAGATTGCGGCAGCTCAGGGCGCTTGGGACCGCAGGGCGAAACGCCTCTCGGCGTGTAGCCGCCCCGCCAATGAGAGATGCCGTCGCCGCGCCAGCTCGCGGCGCGAAAGGTGCGCGATAAGATGGGTAAGGTGACCGGATTTCTCGAGATCGACCGGCATGACCGCAAATGTAAGCCGGCGGCCGACCGCATTCGCCATTATCGCGAATTCGTCATTCCCTTGTCCGACGAGACCACGCGCAGCCAGGCGTCGCGTTGCATGGATTGCGGGATTCCGTTCTGTCACAACGGCTGTCCGGTCAATAATCAGATCCCGGACTGGAATGACCTCGTGTACCACGGCGAGTGGCGGCGCGCGCTGGTCAATCTGCATTCCACCAACAACTTCCCGGAGTTCACCGGGCGCGTCTGCCCGGCGCCTTGCGAAGCGTCGTGCACGCTGAATCTTCAGGATCAGCCGGTCACGATCAAGACCATCGAATGTGCGATCATCGACCACGGCTTCGAGCAGGGGTGGGTGGTCCCCGAGCCTCCCAAACTCAAGACCGGCAAGAAGATCGCGGTCATCGGCTCCGGCCCGGCGGGACTGGCGGCGGCGCAGCAGCTCGCGCGCGCCGGCCATGACGTGCATGTCTATGAGAAACACGCGAAGCCAGGCGGCTTGCTGCGCTACGGCATTCCCGACTTCAAAATGGAGAAGCGCCTGATCGAGCGCCGCGTTCAGCAGATGGAGGCGGAAGGCGTCGTGTTTCACTGCGAGGTCCATGTCGGCGTCGATCTTTCAGCGGCCGATCTGGTGGGGAGCCACGACGCCGTGATCCTCGCCGGCGGCGCCGAACAACCCCGCGATCTGCCGATTCCCGGTCGCGAATTGCGCGGCGTTCACTTCGCCATGGATTTCCTGCCGCAGCAGAATCGCCGGGTCTCGGGCGAGCCGCTCTCGACCAACGAGCCGATCCTCGCCACCGGGAAACATGTCGTGGTGATCGGCGGCGGCGACACCGGGTCCGACTGCATCGGCACCTCGGTGCGTCAGGGCGCGCTTTCGGTCACGCAGCTCGAGATCATGCCGCGTCCGCCGGAGAAGGAGAACAAGCTGCTGACCTGGCCGGACTGGCCGCTGAAGCTGCGCACGTCCTCCTCTCATGATGAGGGCTCGTCGCGCGAGTTCTCGGTGCTGACGCGCGAATTCGAGGGCGCTGATGGCGCAGTAACGGCGCTGCGCTGTGTGCATGTCGACGGCAAGATGCAGGAAGAGCCGGGAAGCGACTTCAAGATCAAGGCCGATCTCGTGCTGCTCGCCATGGGGTTTGTGTCTCCGGTGCGCGAAGGCCTGCTGGAAGCGCTCGGCGTCGACCTCGATCCGCGCGGCAATGTCGCGGCGGACACGCGCGTTTACCAGTCGTCTCGCGAGAAGGTCTTCGCCTGCGGAGACATGCGGCGTGGACAGTCGCTTGTCGTCTGGGCCATTCGCGAAGGACGTCAATGCGCCAATTCGGTTGATGAATTCCTGATGGGCGAAACCAATCTGCCGAGGTGAGAGTAATGGTCAGTGAACGGTTAAATCTCTGGTATTGCGACACCTTCGTCAGCACGCCCTGGCAGTTCTTGCTTCTTATCCTGCCGCTCTTCGGCGCCTTCCTCTATGGACGCGAGAAATACAGGCTGGCCTGGACGCTTATTGGCGTCTGGGTTTTCATCCAAGTGACCTTCTCCGCGCTTACCAATCTGGTATTCAGCTGCTCGCTCGAATAGGGCGCAAAACAAGAAAAGGCCCCGAGAGATCGGGGCCCTTCTTTTTATCGCAGCGCCTGATCAGAGCACGACCACTGTTGTGCCCACCTTCACGCGGCTGAACAGGTCGGTCACGTCGTTGTTCAGCATCCGGATGCAGCCCGAGGAAACCGCCTGGCCGATCGTCCAGGGCTCGTTGGAGCCATGGATGCGGAACATCGTGTCGCGGCCGCCCGAGTAGAGATACATCGCGCGCGCGCCCAGCGGGTTGTCCTCGCCGCCGGCCATATGACGCGGCAGATCGGGGCGGCGCTTCAACATCGCCGCCGGCGGCGTCCAGTTCGGCCAGGCTTCCTTGCGGCCGATGTGCGTCCGGCCTTTCCATGTGAAGCCTTCGCGGCCGACGCCGACGCCGTAGCGCACGGCTTGTCCGTTCGGCTGCGACAGATAGAGATAGCGGTTCTTGGTGTCGACGGTGATCGTGCCGGGACGCTCATTGGTCGGGTCCTGAACGATCTCGCGAGTCGTCGTCGGATATTCGCGGCCGAGCCGCGCGTCTTCCTGTTCCCCGTAATAGGCCTGAGGAGCATAGTAGGACTGCGGATCCTGCGCGCCGTAATAGGCCTGCTGATCCTGGCCGCCGTAATAGGCTTGCTGCTCGCGCGCGTCATAGTAGGACGCGGTCATCTCCTGCGCGCCGGACGCCGGGTCGAAGAGCGCCATGAATGAGCGCTCCTGAGCATTCGCGGCGGCCGAAGAAAGTCCCGCGAAAGCGGCGACGGCGGCGATTTTCAGTGAGCGGCGGGCGTTGAATTCATGCTGGGACATGATGGCGGCTCCACAATTTCCCCTGTCGTGCAGAGAGAATGCAAAACCACCGAAAAGCGTTCCGTGCGCGAGCGCACAAATCGTCAGCGCGGCTGAGAAGCTGAATTCGGCGACGGCCGCCAGCTGTAATCATCGGCGCGATTGTCGCGCGGATTCTGGTCGCCGCCCTCGACGAAGACATGTCGCGCGAGCGCTTGCGCCGGCGTGCCGGAGTCGGTCGCCCGTGCGGCAGGGCTGCGCCTGGCGAGCTCGTTCGCGGTTCCTGCGCCTGTCAGCTGCTGCGTCTGGCCAACCGCAGGCCGTTCGGGCAGGGTCGGCGCGGCCGACGGCCCGCCAACGGGCGAACGGAACACGATCGGCTTACCGTCCGCGGGCGCGCTCGCTACGGGCTGCTGAGGCGCGGTCGCCCCCGGCGCCTCGGGCTGGGTAGCCGCCGCCGGGGCGTCGGCGACCGGCGCCTGCTGGCGGTAGGCGTCATAGTATTTCTTGATCTCGCCTTCGACGAAATGCGCAACGCTGCGCGCGCCGGCCTCGGTGAAATGCACGCCGTCCGCGGAGCGCAGCTTCACGATCTGGCCGTTGATGTCCGGCCCGAACGCGCTGTACTGCCCGTGTTCGTCGGTCATCGCTTCCCAGAGATCGACGTAGGGAATATTGGCGTGCGCCGCGCGCGCTTTGAAGATTTCATTGAGCTGCGCCATGTCGGCGGACAGCCGCTCGTTCTTCATGACGGGCAGACCGACCCAAATGACCGGGATGTTTTTTTCCTTGAACGCCGCGATCACAGCGTCGACCCGCGCCGCGTAGATTTCCCGCCAGCGCGGCGACAGCGGCTCTATCGTTTCTTCGCCCTGCTGGATCGCCTGACGGTCATTGCTGCCGAGCATGACGACGGCGACATTGGCCTTTTGCGCGTCGGCGGCGATCTCCTTGGCCGCTTTCGGCCAGTCATAGACGTCGTCGCGCACGAGGCCGCTGCTCTCCTTGCCTTTTCGAAGGATGGCGACGTCGGGGCGATCGGAAAATCCGTCCTTCAGTCCGTTGGCGAGAAGCAACGCCAGCGTATCGCCGACGGTCGCAACGAAGAAGGTCGGCTGGGTGACGCCGGCGTTCTGAGCTTGATCTGTCGTCGCGCCGTCGGAGCGTTTCGCGGCCCGGCGCGGGTTGTCCTGCTGACCGTGCCAGTAGGTTGGCCCGCGATTCTCCCGGTGCGGCATGATCCGTCGCACCCGCGGCTCGCCGCGCGGCCCCCAACCATGCCGGGGATGGTCGCCGCCGAAGAGCCCGCCGAAGAATTCGGTGAAGGGATCCTGCGCAAAAGACGCGCACGGCGTCGCGCTCGTCAATAATGCGCCAAGAAAGAGCGCCATAACGCGGCGCAAGGGCTGCACGCTCATAGACATGGCAGGCATTATAGCGCGTATCGCAGGCCTTGGCATCCTTGTTGCGATTCTTCGCTTAATTGTGTGATCCGCAGCCTTGACGCGTGGCGCGGTTTTGGCGTCAATCGTCGGCGACTGGGCGGGACTTAGGAGAAGCGAGATGCGGCGCCGTTATCCCGGAACGGGCGGAGTTTGGGCGCGAGCCGCCGCGACTGCGCTTTTTGCCCTTGGCGCGGCCGCCGCGGCCGCGCAGCCCGCCCGCGAGGAGAACCCGCCGGCCGAATTCCGAATTCTGCCCTACTCGGGGCTGACGCCCTATTGCATCGATCCAACGATTCTCAACGAGATCGTCAAGGGTTTCGCCGCGAGAGAGGCCTGGTACTGGAACTCGCCTCTGGTCATCGTGAGCTTCGATGGCGTCAGGGACGTTGGCGTGCGCAACAATGGTCTGAGCTATATACCGCGCCGCTATTGTCGCGCACTGGCGCTCTTTAACGACGGCGTCGCCCGCGAGCTCGTCTACAACATCGGAGAAGCAACGGGCTTCATCGGCGCAGGACCAGGCGTGACATGGTGCGTCGTCGGCCTCGACCGCAATCACGCCTTTAGCCCGAATTGTCGGGCCGCAGGACCTTAACGCATCCCTGTTTTACCGAGTCGGTTGAGATGAAAAGAGTTTTCGTTCGTTGCGCCATCTGGGCGTTTCTTGTCGGCGTCGGCGCGCTCGCCGGATTTTCAGGCGCAAATGCGAAGGAGGGCGACTGTGCGGCGGGCGAATGCGCGAGCCGCTCCGCGTCGCGGTCGAGCGCTGCAGGAGCCCGCGACTTCGACTTCTACGTCCTCGCGCTCAGCTGGTCGCCGGGATTTTGCGAGAGCGTCGAAGGCGCGCGAGACCAGTGCGAGCCCGGCAAGGGGCTCGGCTTCGTCGTCCACGGCCTCTGGCCGCAATATGAAAGCGGCTTCCCGAGCGAATGTCCGGGCGCGCGCTCTCCATCGCGAGTCGCGCTCGAAAAAGCGGCAGGCCTGTTTCCCGACGAACGGCTTGCCCGCTACGAGTGGCGCAAGCATGGAGTCTGCAGCGGCAAAAGCCCCAGCGACTATTTCGCCGACGTGGCGCGGGCCCACGCCGCCGTGACGATCCCGCCGCTCTTCGTCAAACCCGCGCGCGATCAGACCTTTGCGCCGATCGACGTCGAGCGTGCATTTTACGAAGCCAATCCGAGACTGCGTCCGGGCATGATGGCGGTGTCCTGCCGGCGGGGCGTCATGGACGGCGTGCGCATCTGCCTGTCGAAGGACCTGCGCGAGTTTCGCGCGTGTCCAGAGATTACGCAGCGCGGCTGCCACGTCCGGGAAATCAGCGCGCCCGCGCCGCTCTAGCGAAAATGAACTATCGCCACGCGTTTCACGCCGGCAATTTCGCCGACGTCTTCAAACATGCGCTGCTCGTGCGCCTGTTGATCTATCTGAAGCGCAAGGAAACGCCCTTCCGCGTGATCGACACGCATGCCGGAGAGGGCGCCTATGATCTCGCGGCGGATGAGGCTGAGCGCACCGGCGAATGGCGCGGCGGCGTCGGAAGGCTCGCCGATCTCTCCGGCGCGAGCGATGACGCTCGCGCGCTGCTTGCGCCTTATTTGGACTGCCTCGGGCCGTTCGATGACGAGGGGAAGCCTGCGCTCTACCCGGGTTCCCCGACGATCGCCCGGAAATTGATGCGCCCACAGGATCGCGCGATTTTCTGCGAGCTGCGGCCCGACGCCTTTGCAGCGCTCAATCGTCGCTTCGCGCGCGACGAGCGCATCAAGGCGATTGAGATCGACGGTTATGTTGGGCTCGGCGCCTATGTTCCGCCCAAGGAGCGCCGCGGGCTGGCGTTGATCGACCCGCCTTTCGAGCGCGAAGACGAGTTCGACGCCGCGTTCGACGCCTTCACGAAAGCCCATGCGAAATGGAATTCGGGGATCTATGCGCTTTGGCATCCCTCGAAGACCGAGAGGGACGTTCGCAGATTTTACAATCGGCTGAGCGACAGCGGCATACGGCGGATCATGCGTCTGTCGCTTGGCGTCGGGGGAGACGAACCAGGATTGCGCGCCTCCGGAATGGCGGTCGTGAACCCACCGTTCACATTCGAAGAAGAAGCGCGAACGCTCCTTGCCTTTCTCGCCGGGCGAATGGCGCAGGGCGAAGGCGCGGGCTTCGAGGTTACATGGCTCGTCGGCGAGTAAGGCCGGCGCCGCTCAGGGATCCCGCGCCGCAGACGTTGTTGATTGGAAATCCGAATGATAGGAAGCGCGGATGCTCGTCCTGCGCTATTCCCCCGCCTCGCCCTACGCCCGGAAAATCAGAATCGCAGCCGACCTGCTCGGCCTGACGGAAAGGATCGAGATCGTCGCCGCTGACGCGGCCGATCCCGCTGACAGCCTGCGTCGGCAGAACCCGCTCGGCAAGATTCCGACCCTGATTTTGGAGGACGGCGGCGCGCTCTACGACAGCCGCGTCATTGCGGAATATCTGGATTATCTCGCCGGCGGCGGGCGCATCATTCCGCTCGATCCGTCGCGCCGTTTCGCGGCGTTGCGGCTGCAGGCTCTCGGCGACGGCGTCAACGACGCCGCTCTGTTGATCCGCTACGAAATGGTCAACCGCCCCGAAGACCTGCGCTACGGCGAGGCGATCGCGCTTCAGCAAGGCAAAATCGACCGTGCGCTCGAGACGCTAAACGCCGCGCCACCGGCCGGGCCGGTCGACATCGGCCACATCGCGGTCGCCTGCGCGCTCGGCTATCTCGATCTGCGTTTCGCTGGCGCATGGCGCGAAAAGCATCCGGGCCTCGTCGTCTGGCTGGAGAATTTTGCGCGCACTGTCCCTACCTTCGCAGCGACGAAGGTCTAACTGGCCATTCGCCTGTCAGGCTTGGCCTAGATCCGCTCCATCCCGACGAAAGCTCTCAGCTAGGCTTGCTTGCCGGCGATTTCGCTTGGAGGCTTCCACTCGCCCGCCGCCGTGGGACCCGTCGAAGCGCCGGGAATGCGCAAGCGCTGGCCCGGTTGAATCTTGTCAGGATCCGTCAGCATCGGCCGATTGGCCTCGAAGATTTCCATATATTTGGCGCCCTTGCCGGCGCCGTAGTGCGCTTCGGCGATCTTCCACAGCGTGTCGCCCTCCTTCACGACATAGAAGGTCTCGCCAGCCGCCGCGCCGGCGGCTGCAGGCTTCTCTTCTGTTTGAGGGGCGGCCTCCGCCGATTGCTTGGGCGCGCCTGAGGCAGGCGCCGGCTTACCCTTGCCGGTAAGAAAATCCAAAAGTCCCATCCTGGAGTCTCCTCTGAAGGCGTCCGGCCCTCGTCGCCGGATGCGCCTATTCTATTGTAGCGCTTTGCCGGCGGCTCGGGAGTGCGCGGGCGCGGAAAAGCGGCGCCAATGCGTAGCGTCCCAGCAGGCGATCCGGAGCTGGGGAGGATGGGAAGCCGCTACGGCGTCTCGCGAAACCTCAGGAAATCCCCTATACCGCTGCTATGACGGGCACTCCGGTTCCAACCGCGCGGGCGGCGCTTTACGCCGGCACTTTCGACCCGCTGACCTTCGGCCATCTCGACGTGATCGGGCAGGGCGCGGCGCTCTTCGACAGGATCGTCGTCGCGATCGGCGTGCATCACGGCAAGCAGCCTTGGCTCTCGTTCGAAGAGCGCGCGGCGGTCATTCGCGACGCCTGCGCCGAACTTGGCGCTTCGTGCGGCTTCGATGTCGTCGGCTTTGACGGGCTTGTCGTGGAGGCGGCGCGCGAGCATGGCGCCCGCGCGATTTTGCGCGGTTTGCGCGATGGCGCAGACTTCGACTATGAAATGCAGATGGCGGGGATGAACGGGACGCTCGCGCCCGACATTCGCACGATATTCCTGCCTGCTTCGCCAGGGCTACGCCATGTCAGCGGAACACTCGTGCGCCAGATCGCGGCGCTTGGCGGCGACGTGTCGGCCTTTGCGCCGGCCGCCTCCGTCGCCGCACTCGAACGCGCCGTCAAAAGGCGCGGCAATACATAGGGAGGCTTTATGAAACTCACCCGCCGTCTGCTTCTTGCCGCCGCGGCTGTCGCCGCGCTTAGCGCTGCGCCCGCGCGCGCCGCCGACGATCACCTTCTCTACCTCGACACGAAGGATGGTCGCGTCACCATCAAGCTGCGGCCTGATCTCGCGCCCAAACATGTCGAGCGCATCGAGAAGCTCGCCAAGGAGCATTTCTACGACGGCATCGTATTCCATCGCGTCATCGACGGCTTCATGGCGCAGGCCGGCGATCCGACCGGCACTGGAATGCAAGGTTCGCGCTACACGGACCTGAAGGCCGAGTTCACGGATACGCCGTTCAAACGCGGCACGGTTGGGATGGCGCGCGAAGGCGGCGACGTCAATTCCGGCAATTCGCAGTTCTTTATCTGCTACGCCGACGCGCCGCAGCTCAACGGCAAATACACCGTCTTCGGCGAAGTCGTGTCTGGCATGGACGTCGTCGACAAGATCAAGAAGGGCTCGAAGTCCAACAATGGCATGGTCGACAGCCCGGACAAGATCATCAAGATGCGCGTCGCTGGCGACGAAAGCTGAGTTGCGCGTGCGCCACGCCCGCGCTTGTTTGGCGATCTGAGGCGCCTTCTCGCAGAGGGCGCCAAGCCGCGCCCTGAAGCAGCGAGATCGGCGCAGAAAATCACATGAGGGGAATATAGAATGACCGAAGCCGCCGACACCATGACTCTCGAGACGACGAAAGGTCCGGTCGTCATCAAGTTTCGTCCCGACCTCGCGCCCAATCACGTCGCGCATATCAAGAAGCTGGTCTCGGAAGGCTTCTATGACGGCATCGTCTTTCACCGCGTGATTGATGGTTTCATGGCGCAGACCGGCTGCCCCCGCGGCACCGGCACAGGCGGCTCGAACTATCCGGACCTCAAGGCGGAGTTCAACAGCGAGCCGCATGTGCGCGGCACCTGCTCGATGGCGCGCGCGCAAAGCCCCGACAGCGCTAACTCGCAATTCTTCATCTGCTTCGACGACGCTCGTTTCCTCGACAATAAATATACGGTCTGGGGCCAAGTGATCTCCGGCATGGAGAATGTCGATAAGATCAAGCGCGGCGAACCGGTTCGCGACCCCGACAAGATCGTCAAGGCGACGTTGGGCTAACCCGCTAACGCTGCAGGCTCACGGTTAATCTGCACACGCGCCTTCAGGCGTGGGCGCGTGCGCAATACGTCCTGAACGCCGCGCGAGATTCGGAACTATCTCTCCAGACGCTGGTTGCAGCATATCGCTCACCGAGACGGGCGAGCGGAACAGTGGAGAGTATCCAATGAAATCGCTCAAGTTGTTGATCGCCACAGTAGCGGCGATCGCGCTTTCCGCCAGCGTGACGGCGAACGCGGGGCGCGATCGCACGGGCGCGAGCTCTACCAAAAACCAGACTCCGTCGCGCAGCACTCAGTGGCAGGAGAAGCAGGGCCAAGCGGCCAAGGATGCGGAAGATACGACGTCTCGCAGCGGCTGGCGCGAGATGGGCCGCGACGACGACGCTTCGCCGACCTGGCGAGGCAGCGCGGCGCGCGAACGGATGCGCGATCAAGATCAGTCGGGCATGGACCGCACGGATCGGCAGACGATCAGAGGGCGCTCCGCAGCTGAAATGCGCGAACTGGAACAGCTCGGCTCAGCCCGCGTGATCTTCTACAGGCTCGGCCCGACCGACATGCGCATGTCCCAGCTGATCGGCAGCGATGTCCGCAATCTGCAGAATGACAACGTTGGCGAGATCGAGGACATCATCTTCGACAACAGCAGGAACGTGCGGGCGGTCATCGTCAGCGTCGGCGGATTCCTTGGCATCGGCGAGCGCCATGTCGCGATTGACCCGTCGTCAATGGTCATTTCCCGGAACGAAGATGGCGACGTTGAAGCGGTCATGAACACGACTCGCGACGATCTGAAGAACGCTCCGGAGTTCCGTTTCGACGAACGTCGTCGGCGCGTCGGCTCCTACCAGTAGCATTTGCGGCGGCGCCGGTTGATCGACACTCGGCGCCGCCGACCGCTCCTCGCACACTTGACCTGACGGAGCTTATGGTTTTTGCAAGCTCCGCATGCGCGTCGACCTCTTCGACTTCAATCTCCCTCAAGACAGGATCGCTCTCCGGCCCGCCGATCCCCGCGACAGCGCGCGCCTGCTCGTCGCGCCCTGCGGCGCGGGCTTCGAGGACAGGATCGTCCGCGATCTGCCGAGCTATTTGCGTAAGGGCGACGCGCTGGTCGTCAACAACTCTCGCGTCATTCACGCGCGGCTTTCGGGCCAGCGCGTGCGCGGCGAATTAAGCGCTAACGTCGAAGCGACGCTGATCGAGCGGCTCGACTCCTCTCGCTGGCGCGCGCTGATGCGCCCGGCGAAAAAACTCGCGACGGGAGATCGCATTCGTTTCGCGCGCAACGTCGCCGAGCACGACTGCGCCGAAACGACTGAGATTGACGCCCGGGTCGAAGCGAGAGGAGAGGACGGCGAGATCACGCTGGCCTTTGAGCTTCACGGGACGGCGCTGGACGATGCGATCGAGAAGGCGGGCGTCATGCCGCTGCCGCCCTACATTGCCGGCAAGCGCTCGGCCGACGCGCGCGATGAAACAGACTATCAGACGATGTTCGCGCACGAAGCGGGCGCCGTCGCCGCGCCCACCGCGGGCCTGCATTTCACGCCGCAGCTGCTGGCGGCGATTGAGGCGCGCGGCGTCAGTGTTCACTGCGTCACCCTGCATGTCGGCGCAGGCACCTTCCTTCCCGTCAAGGCGGACGACACGGACCTGCACAAGATGCATGAGGAATTCGCGAGGGTCGACGCGCGCACGGCCGAAGCATTGAACAATGCGCGGGCCAAGGGCGGAAGAATTGTCGCCATCGGCACGACGGCGCTGCGGGTCTTGGAGAGCGCGGCGGACGACGCCGGTCGCATCCTGCCTTATGCCGCCCGCACGTCGATTTTCATCACGCCCGGCTATCGTTTCCGCGCCGTCGACATGCTGCTCACCAACTTCCATCTTCCGCGCTCGACGCTGTTCATGCTGGTCGCGGCGTTCGCCGGACTCGAGCGCATGAAAGCCGCCTATGCGCATGCGATCGAGAACGGCTACCGCTTTTATTCATACGGCGACGCGTGCCTGCTGCAGCGTTGCGAAGAATGAGCGACGCCCGAGAGGTGCGCATCCTGGCGCTGTGGCGCGACGATCCGCAAGAAGCGCCGATGACCATTGACGCGCGGATCGACGAGATGCGCATCGTTTCGACGTGGGAGCTTTTCGGCGCATTCTCGCTCGATGCCGACGGCGTGCGCCCGTTTGTGCTTCGGCGCGACGGGAGAATCGACTTCGGTCATGACGAGAACTGGAGAACCGATTTGCGCGACGCGACGATAAAGGTCGGGTCAGAGTTCTCCGTGTGGTTCAATGAAAGCGACAGCGGTCGTTATCGCATCGTGAAGATCGCCACGCTCGGCGCGAAGGACAACAAGTGACGCAAGGTTTTTCCTTTTCCGTCCTCGCGATCGACGGTCTTGCCCGCCAGGGCGAGATACACACGCCGCGTGGAATCATCCGCACGCCGGCCTTCATGCCCGTCGGCACGGCGGCGACCGTGAAAGCGATGTTCGTCGAAGACGTGCGCGCCGCCGGCGCCGACATTCTGCTCGGCAACGTCTATCATCTGATGCTGCGGCCCGGAGCGGAGCGGATCGCGCGGCTCGGGGGGCTGCATGAATTCATGCGCTGGCCTTATCCGATCCTGACCGACTCGGGCGGCTTTCAGGTGATGTCGCTTGCGAAGCTGCGCAAGCTCGATGAGAGCGGCGTCACCTTCCAGTCGCACATTGACGGTTCGCGGCATCATCTTTCGCCCGAGCGCTCGATGGAAATCCAGGACCTGCTGGGTTCGGACATTCAGATGCAGCTCGACGAATGCGTGCGCCTGCCATGTTCCGAGAGCGAAGCGGCGCGCGCGATGCGCCTGTCGCTTCGCTGGGCGGAGCGCTCGCGCAAGGCTTTTCGCGAGCGGGCGGGCAGGGCCGTATTCGGGATCGTGCAAGGCGGCGAGTCAAAGCCGCTTCGAATCGAGAGCGCCAAGGCGCTCGCGGGGATGGATTTCCACGGGATCGCCGTTGGCGGCCTCGCCGTCGGCGAGCCTCAGCAGGTGATGCTCGACATGCTCGAGACGACCGCCCCGCATTTGCCCGAATCAAAACCTCGTTATCTGATGGGCGTGGGCGCTCCGGACGACATCGTCGAAGCCGTCGCGCGAGGAATCGACATGTTTGACTGCGTGATGCCGACCAGGGCGGGCCGCCACGGGCTCGCCTATACCCGCTACGGACGGGTGACGCTGCGCAACGCGCGCCATGCCGACGACCCCCGGCCGCTCGATGCGGAATCATCCTGCCCGGCGGCGCGCGACTATTCGCGCGCCTATCTGCATCACCTCGTGAAAGCGGGGGAAATCCTTGGAATGATGCTGCTGACCCAGGCGAATGTCGCCTACTATCAGGAGCTGATGGGAGGCCTGCGGGCGGCGATCGCGGCAGGGCGTCTCGCCGACTTCATCGCCGAGACGCGCGCAAGATGGATCGAAGGCGAAGGGGCTTAGCCGTCGAGCCGAGTTTACGGACCACATAATATGGTTTACGAAAACTCTATTCGGCGGGGGCGGAACATGGGCCGCTACCATGAAGAGCTCACCAGAAGATTTTTGAGCGGCGTTCGGCGCGATGCGCCTGCGAACGCGCGCCGTTTGACGCGGGTGCGACGCCCAACCGTTCCCGCGCGGCCATCAAAACCGAAACTGGCGTCGATGGAGAATGGGATGTCGCATCCTGGCGAAATTCTTGCCCGTCATCTGCAGGAGCTCGGGCTGACGGCGTCCGATCTGGCGCGCGATATCGACGTGCCGGTCAATCGCGTCACCGCCATCATCAACGGCCAGCGCGGCGTCACCGCCGACACCGCGTTGCGGCTCGGGCACTGGTTCGGAGTCCAGCCGGAAGACTGGCTGGAGCTGCAGACGCAATATGAGCTTTCTCTCGCGCGCCGCGCGGCAGGCGCCAGGATAAAGTCATTGCCGAGCCTCGCCGATCGTCAGCGCGACTGACGCATGGGCGCAGCTCCGAAGCTCGCGGAAGGCGGTTTTTTTCATGAGCTTGGGCGCTCGGCTTTCGATGCGCCGACCCGCGCTATCGTCACCGACGGCGTTCCCTATCACGTCAACGCCTTCTGGACCTCTGCGCAGAGGCGGGCGCATCCGCTGCATGAGATCAGCTATCGCGCCTGTTTCAAGCCGCAGCTGCCCGCCTTCTTCATCGAGCGGCTGACGCAGCCGGGAGACGTGGTCTGCGACCCCTTCATGGGCCGCGGCACGAGCGTGCTGCAAGCGGCGCTGATGGGACGCACGCCGATCGGTTCCGACGCCAATCCGCTGTCGCTGCTGCTGACGCGCCCTCGGCTTCGCCCTCCCGCGCTTGGGGATGTTGAGGCGCGGCTTGCGGCTGCGCCCTGGGGGCGCGGCGAGATCGAACGCGACGATCTTCTCGCCTTCTATCACCCCAAGACCCTGCGCGAGATTTGCGCCTTGCGGCGATATCTCATCACGTGCGCCAGTGATGGTCTGGACGCCGTCGACGACTGGATTCGAATGGTGGCGCTCAATCGCCTGACCGGCCATTCGCCCGGATTTTTTTCGGTCTATACGATGCCGCCTAATCAGGCCGTTTCCGTAAAGTCGCAGCTGAAGATCAACGCGCGTCGCGCGCAAGCGCCGCCGCGGCGCGACATCGCCGAGCTCATTTTCAAGAAATCGCGGGCGCTGCTCGCAGAAGGCGCGCCTGTCGGCTGCGATGCGCAACTTGCGGTGACCGACGCCGCCCGCCTGGATCACGTCGCAGACGCCGCAGTCGATCTCGTCGTCAGTTCGCCGCCCTTCCTGGATGTGGTCGACTATCGTGGAGACAATTGGCTGCGCAACTGGTTTGCCGGGGTTGATCCTGAGTCCATCGGCATTTCTCAGCTTCGCTCGCCTGAGGACTGGCGGCTGATGACTCGCGCGGTTTTTGGGGAATTGGCGCGCGTAGTGAAGCCGGGCGGCCATGTCGCTTATGAGGTTGGCGAAGTCAGGGGCGGCGCGCTTCCGTTGGAACAGCTGGTGTGGCGCGCGCTCGACGATCTTCCCTTCGAACGGCTTGGCGTGCTCGTGAACGAACAAAGCTTCACGAAGACCAGCAATTGCTGGGGCGTCGCCAACAATTTGAAGGGCGTCAACAGCAATCGCGTTGTGGTCGCGCGGCGTATGTGAGGCGCGACTCCCGCGAACCCCATCAGCCTCAGCCGGCGCGCAGCAGGCGAACGGCCTCGTCGCGCTCGAAGAGGTAGAGCAGGGCGCGCAGGGCTTGGCCTTTTTCGCTCGAGAGCTCGGGATCGCGACGCAGGATCAGTTCGGCGTCGTCGCGCGCCATGGCGAGGAGTCGCGCATGGGCGGAGAGATCGGCAAGCCGAAAGCTCGGCAGGCCGGCCTGCCGCACGCCGAGGATTTCGCCTTCGCCGCGAAGCCGGAGATCTTCCTCGGCGATGCGGAATCCGTCTTCCGTCTGGCGTATGATCATCAGGCGCGCCTTCGCCGCTTCGCTCAACGGCCCCTTATAGAGCAGCAGACAGGAAGACTTGGCGGCGCCGCGCCCCACGCGCCCGCGCAGTTGATGCAGCTGCGCAAGGCCGAAGCGTTCGGCATGCTCAATCACCATGATGGTCGCTTGCGGAACGTCGACGCCGACTTCGATGACCGTCGTCGCCACGAGAATTTTGATGTCGCCGCGCTGGAACGCTTCCATCACAGCGTCCTTTTCGGCGCCCTTCATGCGGCCATGCACGAGACCGACCGCCGATCCGAAGAGCTTGGCGAGATCCGCATGGCGCTCCTGCGCCGCGGCGAGATCCAGCTCCTCATTCTCTTCGACGAGCGGACAGACCCAATAGGCGCGCGCGCCTTCCGCCAGGGCCCGCCGCAACCCCGCCGCGACCTCGTCGATTCTGTCGGCGGGAAGCGCGCGCGTCGACACGGGCGTGCGGCCGGGCGGCTTTTCATCGAGCGCCGAACAATCCATGTCGCCGAAGGCGGTCAGCGCCAGCGTGCGGGGAATGGGCGTCGCGGTCATCACCAGCACGTCGACGGCCTCGCCCTTGGCGCCGAGCGCCAGCCGCTGCTCGACGCCGAAGCGATGCTGCTCGTCGACGACCGCGAGGCCGAGATCGCGAAAGGCGAGATCGCTCTGCACCAGCGCATGCGTGCCGATGACGACGTCGACCTCGCCGGCGGCGATGGCGTCGTGGAGCGCTGCGCGCTCGCGCGCCCTGGCACGGCCGGTCAGCAGCGCGATGCGAAGACCCGCTGGCTCGAGCATCGGCGACAGCCGTTCATGATGCTGCCGCGCGAGGATCTCGGTCGGCGCCATCAGAGCGCACTGCCGGCCAGTCTCGGCCACGCTCGCCATGGCGAGCGCCGCGACGATCGTTTTGCCCGAACCCACGTCGCCCTGCACGAGCCGCAGCATGCGCTTCTCCGATGCGAGGTCGGCGCGGATCTCTTCGAGGGTGCGCTGCTGTGCGCGCGTTAGCCGGAACGGCAGGGCGGATTCGATCGGTCGCGCATAGCGGCCGTCGCCCTTGTGCGCGCGACCCGCGGGGCGGCGCATGGTGGCGCGAATAAGCCGAAGAGCGAGCTGGCTCGCGAGCAGTTCGTCGAGCGCCAGGCGCTGGCGGGCAGGATGCTGCGGCGAGAGCGCATCGGCGCTGTCAGGCCGGTGCGCCGTGCGCAGCGCATCGGCGAAGGCGGGAAGCTTGTTGGCGGCCAGAACGCTCGGGTCCTGCCATTCGGGAAGGCCCGGCAGTCGGCCAAGCGCCTCGTCGGTCGCGCGCAAGACGTAGCGCGCCTGCAAGCCTTCGGTGAGGCCGTAGACGGCTTCATAGGCGGGGAGCTTCGCGAAACCCGCCTCATCAAGCACGCGATCCGGATGCACGATCTGGCGGCGGCCGTCATAAAGCTCGATGCGCCCCGAGATCCAGCGCGTCGCGCCGAGCGGGAGACTGCGCTCGATCCAGTCGGGATTGGCGAGGAAGAACACAAGTTCGACGTCTCCCGTGTCGTCCTCGACGAGCGCGCGATAGGGCGCTTTCGAATATCGGCCTTGCGGGCGGCGATGCTCGGTGACGCGCGCCTTCAACACGACCATCGTCTCGAGAGGGGCGGCCGCGATCGTCGGGCGCGCGCTGCGGTCGATGACGTTGGTGGGAAGATGAAAGAGCAAATCGACGAGGCGCGCTTCGCTCCCCGGCCTGGCGAGAAGGCGGTCGAACAACTTCGCGGTTTTCGGTCCGACGCCGGGCAGCGCGGCGACGCGGCCGAAGAAAGGATCGAGCAGTGACGGACGCATGAAGGCTCAGTTTAGTCGAGCGGCGCGGAGCTACTCATTTGATCTCGACATCATAGCTCGGCGCGCCGTCTGCGCCTTTGTAGGTGAAATGCCACCATTCGCGCGGATAATTTTCAAAGCCGTGGCGGCGCATCAGCGCGACGAGCGCGTCTCGATGCGCCCGCGCCGTCGTCGAGGTCTTGGACTTCGTCCAGGAGCGCGGATCGAAAAAGTCGAAGGGCGTGCCGAAGTTCCAGCCTTTGACACTGATATCGACCGCAAGCCCCGTGGAATGGGTCGAATGTTCCGCGATATAGCCCTCGGGAAACAGCGCGCTCTTGTCGAGCCCTGGATAATGCGCCGACTTCGTCCGCTGATCGGCGCTGCGCGACCAGTCGACGAAGGCGGAGACGGCGCGCAGCGGTCGATAGCAGTCATAGACGACGAGCGTAACGCCTTGCGCGCGCGCATCCTTCTGCGCGGCGGCAAGGGCTTTTGCGGCCTCAGTGCGCAGCCAGCACTGCGGGGCGCCATAGCCGGGAACGGGCGCGCCGGTGAAATTATCGGGGCCGGCGTAGCGCATATCCTGAACGATGTCCGGCGCGACGTCGGCAAGGCGCGCAAAGCCCGGCGGCGGTCCGTCAGCGCGCGCGTGGGACGCTGAAAGCGCTGTGACCAGCAGGAACGTCAATCTACGCATGATCGGCTCCACGTGCGCTGGCGCAATTCGCGATCCCTGAACCTTGGCTATAGTCTTTCCCATCCAACGGGAGGCCTTTCATGACCGAGAAACTTGCGCCCTTTGCCGGCCTGACTCTCGCCGCTCTGGCCGCCGCGATCGTCTGGGGCGCAACGGCGCTCGCCGGAGACCGTTGCAGGGCGACGGACGCCACGGGCGCGTCGATCGCCATACATGATCAGCGCAACGAAATTATCGGCGTGATCCAGGATGGAAAAGCCGTTGTCGTGCAGCGCTACGGCGAAGATGAGCACGGCAAGCCCTGGGCCTATGTCGCGAGCACCAGCGGAAAGCGGCTGGGGTGGCTCTATCGTGAATTCATCAGCTGCAGCTGAAATCGCCGTTGCGCCGATCAACCCTTCGCCTTGGCGAGGCCGCCATGCGCGCCCGACCAGGCGACGGGATCGGCGATGAAGGATTCCACTTCGTTCAGCGCGTCGTCGGGGAAATATTTGTGCTCGCGGGCGACAGCGAGCACGTCGCGCCACGTCGCGAGCGCATGCAGGCTGATCCCGAGCGCCGCCAGCTCCTCGCGGGCGCCGGCGAAAATATCGTAGAAGAAGAACACGAAGACGTGATCGCAGCGCTGCCCCGAGTCGCGCAGCGCCTGCACGAAATCCTTCTTCGAGCCGCCGTCGGTCGCGAGGTCCTCGACGAGCAGCGCGCGGCCGCCCTCCATCACATCGCCTTCGATGCGGGCGTTGCGGCCGAAGCCCTTCGGCTTCTTGCGCACATATTGCATCGGCAGCATGAGGCTGTCGGCGATCCAGGCGGCGAAGGGAATGCCGGCCGTTTCGCCGCCGGCGACGACGTCGAGCGATTCATAGCCGATGTCGCGTTCGATCGTGCGCGTCGCGAAATCAATGAGGCGCCGACGCAGCCTCGGAAAGGCGATGATCTTGCGCATGTCGATATAGACCGGCGACGCCCAGCCGGCGGTCGTAATGAACGGCTTATCGACATTCACGAGCACCGCTTGCACTTCGATCAGCGCCTTGGCGGTCTCGCGCGCGGCGGTTTGGCGGTCGTTCAACATATTCGCGGCGTGCCCTTCTTTGAAAAACGCCGCGCAGCCATAACCTATTTCGCGCCGCCTCGCTCGGCGGTCTGACCGAAAAGTATTTCCCGCTCGAGAGCCGTGAAATCGAGGCGCGATCGTTCATAAGGCGCGCCCGCGGCATAGGCGCGGATCACCGCCGGCCGGGAGCGGATCGTCTCGAACCAGCGCTTGAGATGCGGGAAGTCGTGCAGATCCTGGCCTTGATCCTCATGCGGAACGATCCAGGGATAGCAGGCGATGTCGGCGATGGAATATTCGCCGGCGAGATAGTGCGTCTTGGCGAGTTGGCCGTCCATCACGCCATAGAGGCGAGCGGTCTCGTTGCGGTAGCGCTCGATGGCGTAAGGAATTCGCGCCGTCGCGTATTTGGCGAAGTGATGGTTCTGCCCGGCCATGGGGCCGAGACCGCCGACCTGCCAGAACAGCCACTGCAGCGTTCGCGCGCGCCCGTGAAGCTCGGTAGGGAGTAGCCGTCCGGTTTTCTCGGCAAGATAGACGAGGATCGCGCCCGATTCGAAGAGCGTGACGGGAGCGCCGCCATCCGCCGGCTCGCGGTCGACAATCGCCGGCATCCGGTTGTTCGGAGAAATCGCGAGGAATTCCGGCTTGAACTGATCGCCTTTGGCGATGTCGACGGGTCTGATTCGATATGCGAGTCCCGTTTCCTCGAGAAAAATCGTGATTTTGTGGCCGTTGGGCGTAGGCCAGTAATGGAGATCGATCATGGACTCGAGTCCGAAGGAGACCAGACTGTTGTAAGCCCTCGGGCGACAAGATCAATCGCTCAGGTCATGCTAGGTTGCGCCTCGGGAGTGGATGGAGATGTTGATCCGGTATGCGAAGATTCTGCTGAGCGCGGCGCTCGGCGCGCTCATTATGCTGGTCGCCATCAATAATGTGACCGACTACGACACCAATTACGACATCGTCAGCCGTGTGATGTCGATGAGCCAGGTGCCGGCCGGCAGCCCGCTCGAATGGCGCGCCATCGCCAGCCCCGCGCTGCATCGCGCGCTTTACGCCTTCATCATCGCGGTGGAGTTCGCCGCCGCGGCGCTTGTTCTCGCCGGCGTGTGGCGGCTCATTCTGATGCGCAACGCGGACGCGGCCCGCTTCAACGCCGCCAAGGGCGTCGCGATTTCGGGTCTTGCGCTCGCCGTCGGCCTTTACCTGTTCGGCTTCATGGCCGTCGGCGGTGAGTGGTTCCAGATGTGGCGGACCGGACCAGACCTGGAACAGGCCGCGTTCCGCTTCATCGGTTGCGCGGCGGTGGTGTTGCTGTTTTTAGGCCAGCGCGACGACTAGCGCCTTACAGCCGCTTCAGCATGTTGTAGCCAAGCAGGCCGCCAAGCCCCGCGCCGACGACTGCGATCAGCGGTCCGCCGATCGCGACGCCCGTCAGGCCGCCGAGCACGGCGCCGACTCCGCCGAAAAGATATTTGTTCTTCTGAACGGTGGGATTTTCGTACTCGGCCATTTTCTTCTGTTCGGTGGGATTTTTGTCTTCAGCCATTGCAAAGTCCTCGTAAAAGCGCCCGCAATGGCGAATTAAGCAGAGCGTCGGTGAAATCAAGGGCGCCGTCGCGGTCTGGTTTAGCCCGGCCCGCACGTGGATCGGCCTCGCTCACCCTCCTAAATAATGAGCGACTGTTGGCCCGCCTGGCGGACTGGAGGATCGCGTGATGAATGGCGCAAGCGCCAAGACCGCCTTCGTTCTCGCCGGCGGCGGCAGCCTCGGCGCTGTCCAGGTCGGCATGCTTCGAAGCCTCGTTGCGGCAGGGGTTCGCCCGGACTTCATCGTGGGGTCTTCGGTCGGGGCGATGAACGCCTGCTATTTCGCGGGAGCGCCGAACGCCGAGGGAGTCGAAAGACTTGCCCGGATCTGGCTGGGCCTGCGTCGAAGCGACATCTTTCCCTTCACTTTCGGAATGGCGCTCGGTCTTCTGCGCCACGCGAATTATCTTGTCGACCCTTCATCGTTGCGCGCGCTGATCGAGCGGCATCTGCCCTTTATCGCGCTGCAGGAGGCGAAGCTCCCCGTTCACATCGTGGCCACCGACATGCAGGGCGTCGCCGTAACGCTATCGCAGGGTTCCGCTGTGGAGGCGATCATGGCCAGCGCTGCGGTGCCGGGAATTTTTCCCACCGTCGAGGTGGCGGGCGCGCCCCTGATGGACGGGGCGGTCGCAGCCAACACGCCGCTGTGGCTCGCCATGACGCTGGGCGCGTCCAGGATCATCGTGCTGCCGACGGGCTACGCCTGCGCCTTGGAAAAACCCCCGGCGAGCGCCGTAGCGCGCGGATTGCACGCGATCACTCTGCTCATCGCCTGGCAATTGATCCGCGACCTGGAGCGCCTGCCTCAGGAGGTCGACGTGCATCTCGCCCCGGCGCTCTGTCCGTTGAATGTTTCACCTTACGATTTCTCGCGCTCCGGCGAGTTGATCTCTCGCGCGACCGCGGCCTGCCAGGAATGGATCGCGAAGGGCGGCCTTACTCTTCGCGCGAGCCCGGCGGATCTCGCCCCTCACCATCATCCGCCCGCCGCCGTGGCCTCCTGCCGCGGCGGTACGGCTTAGTCGCCCCGCGCCAAATTCTCTTCCGTTCTCGTCTCGAGATCGAGGCGGACCCCCTGCATCTTCAGATGCGCCCAGTTTTTGAGGTCTTTCACGGTAAAGCCCTTCATGAAAGGATTTCCGTTTACGATCTTCTCTCGCGTTCTGCTGGGCTGTGCGTCAACGCTGGCGATCACCGTCGCCGCATCGACCTCTTCCGGCGCGGAGAGGATCGCCGCCGCGCCGCCCGGTCCGGCGAAATGAGCCAGATAGAGCGAGCCGGGCGTGACCGGCAGGCCCTTCTTCATCAGGATCGACGTGTTTTGCTCGACATAGCGCGCCGTCATTTCACGAGAAAGCTCGGGATCCTTCCGCAAATCGAGAATCTCTTTCTCGTTCAGATTGCTCGCGAGGTCGGGTCGGTGCTTTTTGATCAGATCCATCCATGTCGCGTTGACGAACTGTCCCAGTCCGGCCGCGGAAGAAAATTTGCTGCGGGCCTCGGGATTGCCCTGTGACTCGGACATCACGATTCTGTCGACCAAAGCTTTGATCGACGCGGCGGTCTGATCGGGAAATGCGGGAAGTTTGAAGTCGTGAAAATGCAGCTTCAGTCCGAATCCGACGACGAACATCAAAAGCAACGCTACGGGAGAAATGCGCCCCCCTTGATCGTCATCGGTCCGCGTCCGCGTGGACGTGAAGCCTTCATCCTTGAAGGGGGCCGTCAGGCTGAAGTAGTCGGCCGTTTGCGGCTGTAGTTGAGGCGCGTTCTTGAGGGACGACAGAAAGTTTTTCAGCGTCTGATCGTCGAACCCGAGATTGATCCTGATCTCGACCTTTCTGCCGGCGTCCGAGACTTCGCCGTCTGAAATCAGCGTCGCAGGTTCGCAGGCGGAGATTTTGATCTCGGCTCCCGTCTCCGCGCAGACCGGCGCATCCTTCTCTTCGCTCGCTCGCGTAGCCGTTGCGGCGGACGTCTCGTTTTGCGAGCTGGCCTCGTCCATAAGATCGCTCCTCGCTTGCGCGCGACGAATATCGAATGGCGAAAGAGGGGAGCAGCATCCTGTTATCAAATTGTAAACGATGCTTCGGAACGCGCGCTCGCTCAGAGGTCCGGAGCGAGTCGCGTTCAGGGACTTGAAAATCCGCCTTAATTATCTGGAGCTTTTTGCGAAGCGGAAGTGATTGAGAATGATTGATGTGGCGATGCGCGCGACGAGGCGGCGCGTCGTCGCGAAGGGTCATAAGCCTAAAAGGCTGAGCATCGCTCTCGAGATCGATTCTATTTTCTCAATCGTGGTGTTTGAAAACTTAGGCGCCGGCGCCGAGCAAGCCGCGCGGAACGTTAATCCATTCTCAAGCAATCGGCGTGACGCTCCAGAATTCTGCAGAATCCTGCATGTCATTCGAAGCTTGCCCATGACCGAGCAAACGGGACTCGCCGCCCTCGACCTCAGCCCAGCCGCGCCTCATGCAATCGACGCGCCGGAATTGAGAGCAGCGTCCGGCGACGCGAAAATCTCCGCGGATTTCTCCGACAGTCCGAAACCGCCAGTCGCGGAAAGCCGGCTTCCGGCGCTCAAGAGCGCATTCATCCACGGCTCGCGCCTGTTGCGCGCGGGGCTGCTCTATGGCGCCGCGGCGCTCGCGGGGTGGCTGATCGCCGAAGCCGCATGGCCCACCGTTTCCGCGATGCCGGACCTCGTTCGGACGATGGCGACGCAAGAGAACGCGGAGCGCGCCGCCTTCCTGCGCACGACGCAGAAAATGGAAGAGGAGATCCGCGCGCTTCGTAGCGAGTTGGCGGGAATGAGGTCCTCGATGCAGGCGGCCGCTCCCGCCGCCGACGCCGTTGAGAGTCTCGGCAAGCGCATCGACGCAATGAAGACGGAGACAGGCGCCGCGATCGGCGCGCTGGCTGGGCAGGTCGAGGGGCTGCAGCGCGCCGCCGCGGCGAAGCCCGCGCAAGCCAGCGAGCGATCGGAGCCAACCGAGCGAGGCGTCGCCGAATCCAACCCTCGGCGCACGACCGTGTCGGCTACCGTGCGCGTAGGCGAAGGCGTGCGGCGGCCGAAAATACGCCGCAACGACGCTTTCGAACCGTCGAAATATCCGGAAGCGCCCGGCGCGCCGCGCCCGCTGGGCGCCTACGGGCGGTAGGCTGGCGCCCTTGCGGATAAGCGATGCGCGCGTCCGCCGACCCGCGCGTTTCGCGAGCCATGCGATAATTTGTTTTGACTGCTCCCGCGTCTGCGCCCGAACTCGAAGGCGACATGTGTTCTTGCCTTGGCTGTTGCCTCGCCCGCGGCCAAACCCAAGTGGTAGGAAAGGAGGTCAGCCAAAGACGTTGATAGGCGACAAAAGCAAGCGCCCAGGGGCCTTCTGGCGGAAGTCGGCTCACCGGATCGGCGAAACCAATAAGACCCTGCCGGCTGAGCAACCGGGAAGGGCAGGACAAGGGAGCCAGTCCGCCAGATGAATATTCTCGGGATCAATTCCGTCTTTCACGAATCTTCGGCGGCGCTCGTTGTGGAGGGGAAGGTTATCGCGGCGTGCGAAGAGGAACGCTTTTCGCGCGTCAAACACGCCAAGGAGGCGCGAGTCGACAATCCGCATGAGTTGCCCGAGCAGGCGGTGCGGTTTTGTCTCGATTATGCCGGCCTGCGGCCCGACGACATCGATATCGTGGCTTATTCTTTCGAGCCGCGGCTGCGCCGCGCGAAATTTCGTCCCGAATGGTGGCCGGACAGCGCTCTCGAAGACGTGTTTCTGAAATCGCTCGACGAGATCGACGACGCCGTCGCCAGGCTGATGGGCCGACGCTTGGGCAAGGCGCTTAAATACGTGCCGCATCATCTCGCGCACGCCGCCTCGGCCTATTATCCATCGGGGTTCGAGAAGGCCGCCATTTTGGTGATCGACGGGATCGGCGAGGCCGATTGCACGATGCTGGCGCGCGGCGAGGGCAATCATATCAGCGTCCTTGCCAGCCTCTCCTATCCGCACTCCCTCGGCTTCGTATGGGAGCACACGAGCGTCTATCTGGGCTTCTCGGCATACGACGCCGCCAAGGTCATGGGTCTAGCGGCCTATGGCGACCCGGCGGTCTTCCGTCGGGAATTCGCGTCGATCATTCAGGCCACGGAGGAGGGCTACGCCGTGGACGCCGAGCGGATCGGCTTCAGATCGCTCGAGCCGCGCGGCCTCGACGCGCTTTTTGGACCAAGGCGCGCCCCCGACGGGGACTTCCTGCCTCACCACATGAATGTCGCGGCGGCGCTCCAGGACGCGACGGACCTCGCGGCGCTCTCGCTCCTGCGTCGTCTCGAGCGTGAGGCGCCGGGCGGCGCGTTATGTCTGGCCGGCGGCGTCGCGCTCAATTGTGTGACCAATGCGCGCCTCGCGGAGGCGAGCGCCTTCAGCGACATCTTCATTCCTTCCGCGCCGCACGACGCCGGCACAGCGATCGGCGCGGCGCTCGTCGCGCATTGCGCGCAACGCGGAGCGAAGCGCCCGACAGGCGGCGCGACGCCCTATCTCGGTCCCGAATATGGCGAGCGTGAAGCGCTGGCGGCGATTCGCGCCGCCGGTCTGAAGCCCCGCAAATGCGAGGATGCGCCCCGGGAGGCCGCGGAGATGATCGCCGACGGCAACATCGTCGGCTGGTTTCAGGGACGGATGGAATTCGGGCCGCGCGCGCTTGGCAATCGTTCGCTGCTGGCGGATCCGCGAAGGCCGGACACGCGCGCCATTCTCAATCAGCGCGTGAAGCACCGCGAGGACTTCCGACCCTTCGCGCCGAGCGTTCTCGCGGAACATGCAGACGACTGGTTCGACCTCGGCCCGCCGTCGCAGAGTCACGAATTCATGCTCTTCGCCTGTCCGACGAAACCAGGTCGCGCGGCGCGCATTCCCGCCGTCATCCATGAGGACGGGACCGCGCGCGTCCAGATCGTGCGACGCGCCGCGAATCCGCGTTATCACGCCCTGATATCGCGGTTCTTCGAGCGAACGGGGGTGCCGCTCGTGCTCAACACCTCCTTCAACGACAACGAGCCGATCGTCTGCACTCCTGCGCATGCCGTCGCCACCTTTCGCGGCGCCGGACTCGACGCGCTTTTCCTTGGCGACCTTTGCGTGACCTCCGAAGGCTGACACGCAGCTTCAAGTTGCCGTGAGCGCGGCCAAGCAATTGATTCGCGGGCATGACTCGCGTCTTGAATAGGTGGGGGCATTGACGACGGGGGGTCGGGTGCTAGACTAAACCCGTTGGGGCCGCGGATTTTTATCTTTTTGGGGAGGTAAGCTAATGGCGCGTTCATCAGATCACTCGAAGGGCCCAAATCGAAACTCGAAGGCGCTGGGCGTCATTGGCGTCTCAATGTCGCTAGCTGGAGCCGCCTTCGTGAGCGGCGCCCCGGCCGAAGCCGCCACCGAGCCGGCGACCGGCAATACGCGGTTGATGGACGTAAACCTCCAGGAACAGGAAGTATTCGACGTCGGCCTGAGCTCCTTCCGTTTGTTCGATCGCGAGGAGGCGAAGGATGCCAAGCCTGAAACCGTCGCCTGGTGGGGATGGGGATGTCGTGGTTGCCGTGGATGCGGCGGCTGCAGAGGCTGTCGTGGTTGCCGTGGATGCGGCGGCTGCAGGGGTTGCAGAGGCTGCGCCGGCTAAGGCTGGCTCTACATAAAATCGCAGTCTGACGGGCTCCCGCCGCTGGCGAGAGCCCGCTTGGGACGCGGCGCGACGGCGTTCTTTCAAAGCGCGAACTGCTGCTTTGTGAACGCCTGCCGTTGCGCCGTCGGCAAATGACTACGCGTGGGAGGCTGGCGGTAGATCGATGGCGATGGAAGCTCCCGCGCGACAATTGGAAGGACGTGCGGGGGGAGCGTTTCGTTTTGCGCCGAACTACGCCGTCTACATTTTCCCGCCTGACGTCGTCTGCCTCTATTCCGAGAACAGGAAATTCTTTCTGCGCGGCGCGCTGTATTGCGCGCTCGCCGAACGAATCGCTGCGGGCGAGGATCAGACATCGATCCTTCATGCGCTCGCCGCCGATTTCCCCGCTGCGAAGATCGACGAGGCCTTCAATCGGCTGATCGATCGCCGCTTCGTCGTCCCTTCCGATGCGGCGCAGGACGTGACCGCCGCCTACTGGGCAAGTCTCGGCCTCAGCCCCGCGGCCGCGGCTGAAAACTTGCAAAACGTCCGCGTTGGAATCGAGTCGCTCGGCGTCGGCGGACAAGAGGAGCTCGCAGATGCGCTGCGCGGCTTCGGCGTCAGTGTGGTCGACGGCGCGGGCGATCTGACGGTTGCGCTCGTCGGCGATTATCTCGATGAGAGGCTGGCCGAGTTCAATCAGCATCGTCTCGAGGAGAACGCCGATTGGCTGCCTGTTCAGCCGACGGGACTTTTTCCGCTCGTCGGACCGATTTTCAGCCCAGGCAAGGGGGCCTGCTGGAGATGCCTTTCCGACCGGATGAAGTGGAACCGGCAGGTCAAGGCGTTTCTCGATCGAAAGGCGGCGCGCTGCGTCTCGGCTTCGCCGCTCGGGGCGGAGGCGCTCGGGCGCAGCGGCTTCTCGCTCGCCGCCGTCGAGATCGGAAAGGCCATCGCCAGCGGGTTTCGCACGGACCTTGGCGAGCATATCGTCAGCCTCGACATGCTCGGCTCGGAAGTCGCGCGCCATTACGTGCCGGCGCGCCCTCAATGCCCCGTCTGCGGCGACGCGCCGCTGCGCGATCCTGAACGTCCGGCAATCCCCGTCCGACTGCGCGCCGGCGGCAGGATCGTGGTGACGAGCGGCGGCTATCGCTCGATGACGCCAGCAGAAACGGTCGCGCGCTATCGCAAGCATGTCAGTCCGCTGACCGGCGTCGTCTCGCATCTCGAACGGATCAAGAGCGACCAGCCGCTCGACGCCAGTTTTGTCGCCCGGCACAATTTTTCGCCCTGTCCCGAGACGATCGACGCGCTGCAGGCAGGGTTGAGCGGCGACAGTTATGGCAAGGGCAGCATCGCGGAGCAGGGCGAAGCCAGCGCCTTGATGGAGGCGATCGAACGCTATTGCGGGATCTATCAGGGCGACGAGATCAGGGTCGCGCGGCGCTTCGCCGATTTCTCCGCCGGCGAGGCGATGCATCCCGAAGAGATCATCCACTTTAGCGACGCGCAATATGAGGAGAGCGCGCAAGGGTGCTGCTCCAGCGACGGCGCGCCGCCCCGTTTCGATCCTTCGCTGGAAATGGAATGGTCGCCCGTCTGGTCGCTCCGCGACGAAAGATTCAAATATGCGCCGACCGGGCTTCTCTATTTCTTTCACAATTCGGATTGCGGCGGTCAGCTGAGCGCGGATTCAAACGGCTGCGCGGCCGGGAACACGATCGAAGAAGCGATTCTCCAGGGTTTTCTCGAACTCGTGGAGCGGGACGCCTATGCGATCTGGTGGTACAACAAATTACGGGCGCCCGGAATCGACCTCGACAAGCTGGGCGACAGCTATGTCTGCGACCTGCGCGCCGCCTTCGCCGAGATGGGCCGCGACGTGTGGGCGCTGAACGTCACGACGGACATCGGCATTCCCGTCGTCGTCGCGGTGGCGCATTGGGAGGAGGAAGGGCGCGAGTTCATCGAGGTCGCCGCCGGCGCGCATTTCGATCCGCGGATCGCAACGCTGCGCGCGATGACCGAACTCAATCAGTTCCTCGCCATCGAGCGGCTGCGGGGACGGCCGGAAGAGGAGGGGGACGGTTACGGGAATGATCCGCTCCCCTTGCGCAAGCACGCTTATTTGCGCCCCGAGGGCAAGGCCAGTTTCGGCCGGTCGCGCTTCAAGGATTTCGCGACCCACGACCGCCGCGACCAGGTCCGCGCCTGCGTCGCCCACATGGCCAAGAAGGGCTTCGACTTCCTCGTGCTCGATCAGACGCGGCCGGACATCGAGGTTCCCGTCGCGCGGGTGATGGTCCCTGGCCTGAGGCACTTCTATCGCCGCTTCGGTCCGGGTCGGCTCTACGACACGCCCGTCTCGATGGGTCTGCGTCGGCGGCCGACGCGCGAGCGGGACCTCAATCCTCTCCACCCACGGACATAAATTGAGCGCCGATCGGAGCCGCGCGCCCGTAATGCTTCTCGCCAAATTGGGTCCGGGGGTATCCCTGGAGGAAGCGGCCGGGGGCGTGCTTCGCGCGCGCTTCGATCATGAAACGTTGCTTCTCGGCAAATTCAGCGCCGCCGCCCTCCGCCACGCGACCGAACTGACCGCGGGCCGGCCGCTTTTCGGCGTCGGCGCGAACGAGGCGCCTGAGGAAAAGGAGTTGCGCGGGCTCGTTCAGCGGCTCGCGCTCCATGGCCTCGTCGAATACCATCTTTCCCGCGGCGGGCAGGACATCGTGGCCATCGAGCCGCAGATGCGCGACTACCGGCCCAATCTTCAAAAGCTCGACGCGACGCGTCGCTTCGTTCTCTCGCGCTTCGCCTATCTGCGGCGGCGCGGCGAGGATTTGGTGCTGGAATCGCCTCTCGCCGGCGCGGCCTTTCGCATTTGCGACCCGCGCGCGGCTTCCGCGCTCGCGCTGCTCGCGACGCCGCGATCGCTCTCTGAGCTGCGCAGCGACCTCGATTTTCCGGGAGAAGAGTTTCTCGCCCTGCTCGTCGATTGCAGGATGGCGTTTGCCGCCGATCCGGCCGAAGGCTCGCGCGCGCGCGAAGGCGACGAGGATCTTGCGCTGTGGGAATTCCACGACCTGCTCTTCCATGTTCGCAGCACGAACGGGCGCCACGCCAATCCAACCGGCGGATTATACGCAAGGGCGCATCTTGCTGCGCAGCCGCCGCCGGTGCGGCCCGCCTGGCCCGGTCCGGCGATCGAACTTGGAAAGATCGCCGACGCTGGCGATTCCGCCTTCGCGGCGATGCTGCGCAGACGGCGCTCGGAACGCGTGTTCGACGACGCGCATCCCATCACGCTCGCCGAAGTTGCGCGCTTTCTCGACGGCGCCGCCCGCATCATTTCGCACCAACAGCTGAGCGAAGCCGACGGAGAGGCGATCGAAATCGCTGCGCGGCCCTACCCGTCAGGCGGCGCCAGCTACGAGCTGGAGCTTTATCTCGCGGTCGATAAATGCGACGGCCTCGCGCGCGGGTTCTATCACTATGATGCGGATCGCCACGCGCTCGTCGCGATCGAGGTCAGCGAGCGCCAGCTCGGAGCGATCATCGAAGACGGACAGTTTGCTATGGGCGCGCCCAAGCCGCCGCAGATCATGATCACAATGGCGGCGCGCTTTGGACGCGTGTCTTGGAAATACAGCGGCTTCGCTTATTCCCTGGTCTTGAAGCATGTCGGCGTCCTCATGCAGACGCTCTATCTGATGTCGACGGAGATGGAGCTCGGCGCCTGCGCTATCGGCGTCGGCGATATCGACCTGTTCGCCGGAATGACGGGGCTTCCGTTTCACGTCGAGGGCGCGGTGGGTCAGATGGCGATTGGCCGCGCCGCAGCGCAAGGCCCCTCGTGACCCGCCGGCATGAATCGGCGTGATGTATTCCGATCGACAAACGGCGCGCCGCCCGCCCGGACAAGACGCGACTTTCTCCTAGAGGCGGGCGCCTGCGCGGCCTCTATCGCCGCTGGCGGCGTTTCGTCGCCGGTTGCGGCGCAGGAGACGGCTGCGCAGGAGATCGCCGAGTCGGCGTGGGACTACCGCTCCGCCGGCGATCTCGTGGCCGCGTTGCGCGAGCGGCGCGTTTCCGCTTTGGAGCTTGCCGATCGCGCGATTGCGCGGATCGAGGCGCTGGATTCACGGATCAACGCCGTGCCCGTGCGCGACTTCGAGCGCGCCCGCGCGGCGGCCCGCGCCGCCGATGCGGCGCTGGCGCGCGGCGAGAGGGGCGCGCTGCTCGGCGTCCCCGTCACGGTGAAGGAATCCTTCAATGTCGCCGGACTGCCGACCAGCTGGGGCGATCCGCGCTTCAGGCGCTTCATGCCGAAGGAAGACGCTCTCGCCGTCTCCCGACTAAAACAGGCAGGCGCCGTCATTCTCGGAAAGACCAACGTGCCGCAATGGCTGAGCGATTGGCAGACCTACAACAGCGTCTATGGGACCACGAGCAATCCCTACGATCTCTGCCGCACGCCGGGCGGATCTTCGGGCGGTTCCGCGGCGGCGCTGGCGGCGGGCTTTGGCGCGCTTTCGCTCGGCTCGGACATGGGCGGGTCTCTGCGCGAGCCGGCGCATTATTGCGGGGTCTATGCGCATAAGCCCACACAGGGCCTTGTGCCCCGCCGTGGTCATGCGCGCCCGGGTACGGCGCCATTGCCGCTCGAGCATGATCTTGCCGTCGTCGGTCCGATGGCGCGCACCGCCGCCGATCTCGCATTGGCGCTCGACGTCGTCGCGGGACCGGACGAGTTGACCGCGGGCGTCGGCTACAGGCTCGCTTTGCCGCCGCCGCGTCACGACAGGCTGAACGACTTCCGCGCGCTCATCGTCGACGCCCATCCGCTCGGGCCGACCTCGCATATCGTCAGGGAGGCGCTCGCAAGATTGGCCGAAAGGCTGGCGAAGGCTGGCGTCCGCGTCTCCGATAAACGCGCTCTCGCGCCCGATCTCGCGCAAGCGACGCGTCTCCAAGCGCGTCTGCTCTCCGCCTATTGGGGCGCCGGTCTGTCGGTCGTCGGCTATGAGAAGCTCTTTCGAGACGCCGCCGCATTCTCCCCGCGCGACCGCAGCCTCGTGGCCGAGCGGGCGCGCGGCGCGGTGTTGACCTTCCGGGAATGGCGCGGCGCCGAGGCTGAACGCGCAGAGCTGCGGCGGAAATGGCGCGAGTTGTTTCGTGACTTCGACGTCGTGCTGTGTCCGGCCGCCCCGACGACGGCTTTTCCGCACGATCACTCGGCGCCGCTCGAAGCGCGCCGCGCACGCGTCGACGGCAAGCTCTACTCTTATCTTGATATCCACACGATCTGGGCGGCGCCGGCGACGATCGGGGGACTGCCGGCGACCGTCGCGCCGATCGATCGCGACGGCTCCGGCCTGCCGATCGGCGTGCAGATCATCGGACCCTACCTCGAGGATCGCACGACGATCGGCTTTGCGACGCTGCTTGAGCGCGCATTCGGCGGTTTCACGCCGCCGGCGATGAATGCGGCGCGGCCCTCATGCGAGAGGGGCCGCTGAATCCAGCGGCGCGGCTGAGGCCGATCCGGGTCGGCATGTTGACGAAGCGCAAAGCGCGCTTGTCGGGAACGCGCAATTCGCGCAGCCTGTCACCGGGGCCGGAGCATCAGCGAACCCCGGATCTGGAAGAGAGCGAATGATGAGCGTCCTCGAGGCCTGCTGCGTTTGTGGAGCTTCATCGCACTCTGACGGCGGCGTCGAAACGGCTACTGCGCCTTCGAACGTCAGGGCGCTGGGCAAGACCCGGTTTCGCGTGTGGCGCTGTCCTTCATGCCGCTCCATCCACTCTGGCGAACAGGTCGACCTCGACAGCGCATACCAATTGTATCCTTTTCACAAGATGAAGCTCGATGGGGTGCTGCGGCTCGCTTATCGGCGTCTGACGCGGCGGCTTTCCCAGGCGGGTCTGAAGGCGGGGGCCCGGGCGCTTGATTACGGCTGCGGCGGCGGCTCGCTCGTTCAATATCTGCGGGAAAGAGGCTACGACGCGGTCGGCTATGACGCATTTTCGCCGCGCTACAGCGATCCTGCGCCGCTCGCCGAACGCTACGACCTGGTCATCTCGCAGGACGTCGTCGAGCATGTCGACGATCCCATCGACATGATTGCGCGCCTCGCGGCGCTTTGTCGTCCAGGCGGTCTGGTCGCGATCGGCACGCCAAACGCCGCCGCGATCGATCTCGGCGACGTCGACAGGTATGTTCATTCCCTGCACCAGCCGTATCATCGCCATATACTCGCGCTGCCGGCGCTGCAGGAGGCGGGTCGAAACAGCGGGCTCGAGATTGAGCGCACCTATCTCGACGGATACATGAATTTACCCGTAATTTCTTTGAAGTTCCTGCACTATTACATGAAATGTTTCGACGGGACGCTCGACGTGCTTTTCGACCGGCCGCTGAACAGCGCGCGTTTATGGCTGAGTCCGGAAACGGGATTTTATCTTCTGTTCGGCTATTGGCTCGACGACAGGTCGGAAGCCTTCGTCGTGTTTCGCAAGCCCTAATCAAGGGCCGCGCGACCTCCCGGACCGCAGCCGTCCAGCCGGCGCGTCTAATTTTGGTGCCCCTGGCCGGAGTCGAACCAGCACGCCTTGCGGCACTCGATTTTGAGTCGAGCGCGTCTACCAATTCCGCCACAGGGGCCCTTCCGGCGGAAAAGCCGGCGAAGCGGCGCGGATATTAGCCGCGCCCCAGAGCCCGTCAACCCGCGAAACTTCTTTCTCCATAAGATACGTGCTATGCGCGAGAGCGCGCCCCAACCTCCGGAAACCAATGAAAAAGCTCTACGACTGGACCATGTCGCTCGCCGCGAGCCGGCACGCGCCCCTGGCGCTTGGCGCGATCGCCTTTGCGGAGAGTTCGTTCTTTCCGGTGCCGCCCGACGTGATCCTCGTGCCGATGACGCTCGCCGAGCCGAAGAAGGCCTGGTATTTCGCCGGAATCTGCACGCTCGCCTCGGTCGCCGGCGGGGCGCTCGGCTACGCCTTCGGCGCGCTCTTCTATGACACGATCGGCCAGTGGCTGATCAACCTCTACGGCTACGGCGAGAAGATGGAGGCGCTGCGGGCCTTTTACGCTCAGTGGGGCGCGATCTTCATCCTGGTCAAGGGTTTCACGCCCATCCCCTACAAGCTCGTGACCATCGTCTCGGGGCTTCTTGCCTATAATTTCCCGCTGTTCATCGTCCTGTCGATGGTGACGCGGGGCGCGCGGTTCTTCGTGCTGGCGGCGGCGATCAACCGCTTCGGCGAGCCGATCCGCTCGAAACTCGAAAGCCATTTCGGCCTGTTCGTGGGGTCGCTGGCGGTGATCGTGGTCGCCGGCTTCGCGCTTGCGGCGAAGATGTTTTGAGCGCGAAACTCAGGCGAATGGGCTGGCGCGGCGCTATCGAGTGCGTCCTCGAGCCGCGCAACGCGTCGCTCCTGATTCTCGCCGCGGCGGTGGCGGCGATCGGCGGCGCCTGGGCCTATGAGTCCCTCGGCTATCTGCCCTGCGAACTCTGCTACAAGGAGCGCATTCCCTATTACGCGGCGTTCGCGCTCGCGCCGCTTGCGGCTTTCGCCGCGCAGACGAGGATGCGCAGCGCAGCGCGCGCGGCCTTCCTGCTGATGGCGCTGCTCTTCGCCGGCAACGCCATCCTTTCGATCTACCACTCCGGCGTCGAATGGAAGATCTTCGCCGGGCCGTCCGACTGTTCGGGTCCGCTTTCGACGGCGCCGTCGGTGGACGACTTCATGATGCAGCTCCGGACCACGAAAGTCGTGCGCTGCGATGAGCCGGCGTTGTGGATCCTCGGTCTGACGCTGGCGAACTGGAACGTTGCTTTTTCCGCGGCGCTGGCGGCGCTCGCCGGCTTTGCGGCAAGGCGCTGAGGCGCTCGATATCATCCGATGATCCGCGCCGCGCGGCCTTTGGGAGCGTCGGGAGTCATCGCGCGCAGAATGGCGGCGGAGATTTTTTCGCCCCCTTGCGACGACGGCTCGATCGGATTTGCGTAATCGGCCGGCGCGTCGCAGACGAGGCGCAGTTCGACGACGGTCAGGCCGAACTCCACCGCGGCGCGAATGATGGCGTCATTGAAGGGCGCGATGGCGATCCTCGCGACGCGGGCGAAATCCGCGTCGAAATTGCCCCAGTAGACGGTGCAGACGACCATGCGCGGGTCGATCTCGAGACAGGGGCGCAGCGCGGCGCGATACGCCGCTTCGAAGCCCGAGACCGCATTGCCGATGAGCTGGAGCGCCTGCGCGCTGTTGGATACCGGCGCGTCGAGGATTCCAGCGTGCTGTAATGCATCGTTCCCGCCGACGCTGAGCGCCAGCCGGTCCACGTCGCGGGAGAGCTTCGCGAGCTGCGCCGCCACATTGGCGGTCGTGGCGCCATCCTGGGCGGCCAGGGTCGCGCGCCAGTCGGGAGGAAGCTTCGCGCGTAGCTGCTGAATGACGGCGGGGCCGCCCTTCGTATAGGCGCCATTGTCGAAGATGGAATCGCCCAGAAGGGCCACATGGGCCATGGACTCGCGCCGCGCTGCGGCGTCCCTATGGGGCGGCTTGCGCCGCCATGCGAGCGCTGGCCCGCAGCTTCTCCGTCTCGCTCTTCAACTGCCCGCAGGCGGCGAGAATGTCGCGACCGCGCGGCGTGCGCACCGGGCTTGCGTAGCCGGCGTTGAAGACGATGTCGGAGAAGCGCTCGATCGTCTCCCAGTCCGAGCACTCGTAAGGCGCGCCGGGCCAGGGATTGAACGGGATCAGATTGATTTTGGCGGGCACGCCCTTCAGCAGCCGCACGAGCTCCCTGGCTTCGGCGGGCGAGTCGTTCACGCCCTTCAGCATCACATATTCGAAGGTGATCCGCCGTGCGTTCGAGGCGCCGGGATAGTCGCGACAGGCCTGCAGCAGCTCCTTGATCGGATATTTTCTGTTGAGCGGCACGAGCTCGTTGCGCAGTTCGTCGCGCACGGCGTGCAGCGAAATCGCCAGCGCCGGACCGCATTCGGCGCCGAGACGCTCGATCTGCGGCACGACGCCGGAGGTCGAGACGGTGATGCGGCGCTTGGAGAGCGCCAGCCCGTCGCCGTCGGCCATGATCTCGATCGCCGCCATGACATTGTCGAGATTGTAGAGGGGTTCGCCCATGCCCATGAAGACGATGTTGGACACGGCGCGCACGCCTTCGCCCGACGGCACGAGCCCGTCGGTGGGGCGCGCGCGATCGGGAAAGTCGCCGAGCCGCTGCCGGGCGACGAGCAATTGTCCGACGATCTCGGCGGTCGTCAGATTGCGCACGAGCCGCTGCGTGCCCGTGTGGCAGAAGCTGCAGTTGAGGGTGCAGCCGACCTGCGAGGAGACGCACAGCGTGCCGCGGTCGCTTTCTGGAATATAGACGCATTCGACTTCGGCGCCCTTGTCGAAGGCGTCGACCGGTTGCAGCCGCAGCAGCCATTTGCGCGTGCCGTCGACGGAAATCTGCTCCTCAACGATCTCCGGCAGGCGCAGCGCGAAGGCCTCGGCGAGCCGCGCCCGCAGCGCCTTCGACACGTTCAGCATTTCGCCGAAGTCGCGCGCGCCGCGGAAGTAGACCCAATGCCAGAGCTGCGAGACGCGCATGCGAATCTCGCGCTCGGGCAGGCCGAGCGCGCGTAATGCGTCGGCGATCTCGGCGCGGGTCATGCCGGCGAGCGACGGCTTGAGCGTGGTCGCGGGCGCAGCAGGGATTTCGGTCAGGCTCATGAAGTCCTCGAAACGGCGCCCTCTTATATCATGACTCCGCGCGATAATTTGAGAGGCGCCGCACGCGACATACGCGTCGATCAGTCCGCGGCCGCTTCAGCCTGCTGCATCGACTGCAGGAAGCGCTTCCAGTTTGCCGGCGTCACTGCTTCGCGATAGCGGGCGGTCTGCGCAGGGTCCAGAAATTCGAGCATGAATGCGCCTTCGACCCAGACTTCCGATAGCTGGAACAGTCCGCCGCCTCTATCGCAGGCGCGAGCGGGCCAGCCGGCGCGCGCGGCGATGGCGATGATCTCTTCCGCCGGCCGGGCGACGCAGATGGCTAGATGCGCTTCGGAGAGGCGCGTTCCCTGGTCCTGCGGGGTCCAGTAGGCCTCGTCGGAGCCGTAAGCGAGCACATGGCCACGCGGGGCGATCTCTAGCTCGACGTCGCCGTCGCCGGACCAGGCCATCCAGGAGTTTGGCCCCGCCGGCGGGAAGGGCGTCGCTTCGCCCTGCATGATGTCGGCGAGCACTCTGGCGACGAGTTCCGGATCGTCGGCCGGGATCGAAGCATGGGCGATGCAGGTCATTTCTCTTCTCCTTGTTCGATATCGCTTTCATCGTCCGGCGCGCGGCGACCGAGCAGGACGGCGATCGCTTCAGCGGCCGCGCGTCCGGCTTCGGCGCCGTCGAAACCCCAGAAATCACGGAGCACAGACCAGCCGTAGGCGCTGTCAATGAGCTGGACGATCGCGGCGCGCCGGCGCTTGGCTGGGTCGCGGAAGTCTGGCAGCGCGTCCGCTACGCAGGCGAGCATAGCGGCCTGGCGCTGCTCGTTGGAGCTCAAGCGGACTTCGCGTCCGGTTTCGGAAGATATCGACGCTTTGACCAAGCCGTCTTCCTCATCGAAGCGCGGAAACAGCCGCAGCGGCGTCGCGATCAATTCCCCGGCGGTCTGCGGAAAGCCGGAACTGCCTACGCGCGCCTGCATCCGTGGCCAGACGGCCTTGAGGAGGTCCTCACGGGTCTGGAAGTGGCGGTAGACGGTCCGTTCGGTGATTTTCGCCCGCTCAGCCACTTTGGCGATGGTAAGCGTGCCCAGGCTGCCCTCCCGCATCTCGTCGATCGCGGCGTCGAGGATACGCATGCGCGTCTGGTCCCTGTGCGCCTCGCGAAGTGATGTCAGTTCAAGTGACGTCATGTCATAATATATGACATCACGCAGGAGTTCCGTCAAGCATCCTCGAACGGCGCACATCTAAGCGCGCCTATCTGCAGCGGGGCGGCGCGTTCCTTGATGTTGCGAAGTGAAACCGATAAACGCTGCGCGCTCACGCCCGAGACGGTTGAGGAGCAAACCCGTGCGTAGCGCCACGCCAGACGCATCCGACCCTTCGCTCAAGGCGACGCGGCGGGAATGGATCGGGCTCGCCATCATTGCGCTGCCGTGCCTGGTCTATTCGATGGACTTCACAGTCCTCAATCTCGCCATTCCGGCGCTGACGGCGGAGCTGCGGCCGAGCGCGTCGCAACTGCTTTGGATCATCGACATCTACGGCTTCATGGTCGCCGGGTTTCTGGTGATCATGGGCGGCCTCGGCGATCGGATCGGCCGGCGCAAAGTGTTGCTCCTGGGCGCGGCCGCCTTCAGCGTCATGTCGATCGTCGCGGCCTTCTCGAAGACCGCGCAGACGCTCATTCTCGCGCGCGCAGCCCTCGGCGTCGCCGGCGCGACCCTTGCCCCCTCGACGCTGTCCCTGCTCGCCAACATGTTCCGCGATCCGCAGGAACGCACCTTCGCGGTCAGCATGTGGATTTCCGCCTTTTCGGCCGGCGCTATCGTCGGGCCGCTCGTCGGCGGCGCGCTCATCCAATCTTTCGGCTGGGGCTCGGTGTTCATCGCGGGCGTTCCGGTGATGATCCTTGTGCTCGCGCTGGGGCCCGTGCTTTTGCCCGAGTATCGTGATCCGAACGCCGGCCGGCTGGATTTCGCCAGCGCGCTTCTCTCGCTGGCTGCGGTGCTGTCCTTCATCTACGGATTGAAGCGCGCCGCCGAGGCGGGCTTCGGCGCCGACGCGATCGGCCCAATGGCGGCGAGCGTCGCGCTTGCGATCCTGTTTCTGCGCCGACAGGCGCGGCTCGAAGATCCGTTGATCGATCTTGCGCTGTTCCAGTCGCGGTCGCTGAACACGGCGCTGTGCATCAACATCCTCGGCGTCTTCTTCATGTTCGGGTCGTTTATTCTTCTCTCACAATATTATCAGCTCGTTGTCGGCTTGACGCCGTTCAATGCGGGGCTGTGGTCGACGCCCCAGGCGATCGTCTTCATGATCGGTTCCTTCGCCACGCCCGCGCTCGCGCGGCGCGTCAGGCCCGTCAATCTCCTCGCCGGCGGCCTCATCGTCGCTGCGGCGGGCTTCGTCGGACTCGCGCTGGCGAGCGGATTCTACGGCGTGCTCCTGTCTTCGCTGCTGCTTGTCGGCTTCACGCCGGTGATCGCGCTGACGACGGAGATCATCGTTTCATCAGCGCCGCCCGAGCGCGCGGGCGCCGCCTCAGCGCTCTCGGAAACGGCGATTGAACTTGGCGGCGCGCTGGGCATCGGCGTGCTCGGCAGCCTTGGCGCGCTGATCTATCGAGCCAAGATGGCCGCCGTCGTCGCGGGGCTGCCGACCGAAGTCGCTCGGGCGGCGGGGGCGACGCTCGGCGGCGCGGCGGATGCGGTCAGATTCCTGCCCGCGGATCAGGCCCAGCGGATGCTCCCCGCCGCGCGGGACGCCTTCTGCGCGGGATTTCAGGCGACCGCTTTGATTGGCGCCGCGGGTCTTTTCGTCGCCGCCTTCGCCACAAAGTTTGCGCTGAAGGAAGGGCCTCGCGGCTCGGCGTCGAGCGCAGACGAAAAGCGGGGTTCAGCAGTCGCGTAGCGCATTTCGTCACGGCCTTGTCACGCGCCGGGATGAGGCTTAGCCTCCAGCGCATTCTATTGTTTTTTGCGCTTGGGGGATTTCATGAGACTCGCTTCGTACAACGTCGAAAATCTTTTCGATCGCGCACGCGCAATGAATTTCGCGAGCATTGCGCAAGGCAAGCCCATTCTCGAACGGTTCGCGGAACTGAATGCGTTGCTGGCGCAGCCTTCCTACAGCGCCGCCGACAAAAAACGCATGGCGAAACTTGTCATTGAACTTGATCTCGAAAAATCGGACGTCGGCGATTTTGTCATCCTGCGGCGAAACAGGGGCGGGTTGATCAAACGGCCCAAGTCAGGCGGCGTTCAGATTGTCGCGAGCGGTCGCGCCGATTGGGTCGGCTCGCTGGAACTGCGCGACGAGCCCGTCGACGAACAGGCGATGAGGAATACGGCGCGGGTGATGAGAGATATCGAGGCGGACGTTCTCGGCGTCGTCGAAGTCGAGAGCCGGCCAGTGCTGCGGGATTTCAATGCGGACGTGATCGCCGCGCTGGGGGGCGAGGTATTCCGGCACGCGATGGTGATCGACGGAAACGACACGCGCGGCATCGACGTTGGCCTGTTGACGCGAGAGGGATTCCCGATTGGCGTGCTGCGCAGCCACGTCGACGAGATGCTGAACGAGCGCAATCCGATCTTTTCGCGCGACTGCGCGGAATTCGAGGTGGGCGCGCCATCCGGCGCGCGCATGCTGGTGATGATCAATCATTTCAAGAGCAAGGGGTTCGGCTCGCAGCAATCATCGAACGCCAAGCGTCTTGCGCAGGCGAAGCGCGTCGCGGAAATCTACGAAGAGCGCCTTGCGATGGGAATCAGGAACATCGTCGTCATGGGCGACTTCAACGACACGCCGGACAGTGAATCTTTGCGTCCGCTCATCGAAGGCACGGATCTAAAGGACATCTTTTTGCATCCGAAATTCGATGACGGCGGTTTCCCGGGCACCTACGGCAGTTGCGCCGCTGACAATAAAATCGATTTCATTCTGCTTTCGCCGGCGCTGTTCGAGAGGGTCCAGGGTGGCGGCGTTTTTCGCAAGGGCATGTGGCCGGGCGCGCGCGCCAAGCGCTGGGAAGCCTATCCGGAAGTTGCGCGGAAGGAAGACGCCGCCTCCGATCACGCAGCGGTCTGGGCGGATATCGACCTCTAACCGGAGCATCGCTCGATCAGCGCCATGGCGGCGGGCGGATTGCGTTCCTTGGCGCCGCTGATGACATAGAGAAACACGTCTCGCGGCGCCTTCTTTGGCTTCACGCGCGTGAGGGCGGGGAGATCTTCGGGCGCGCCGCCTTCCGCCCAGAGACGCGCGCGCTCCGCCCATCCGTCAAGAGCTTTGTCCTCATAGCCAAGCGGAACGTCGGAACGCGTTCCCATGATGCGGGCGTAGACGAAAGAGCCCGTCAAATCGGCGATGAGCGGAAATTTCGAATCTCCTGCGATGACGATCGCGACGCCATGCCGGCGCGCCAGCGCGACGAATTCAGCGGTCTGGAAACTCTCATGGCGCGCCTCGATCGCGTGCATGATCGTTCGGCGGCCGATCTTTTTCGGCAGCAGGGAAAGAAAAGCGTCGAAGAACGCGACGTCGAACTTCTTCGTCGGCAGGAACTGCCACAGGATGGGTCCGAGTTTATCTCCCAGCTCCATCACGCCGCTGTCGAAGAAACGCTTGATCGACTGGTTCGCGTCTTCCGGCGTTTTACCCATCACCGCGAATCGCGGCGCCTTTACGCTGAAGATGAAATCTTCGGGCGTTTCATCGCGCCATTTCGCGAAGCTCGCGGCGCTTTGCGTGCGATAATAGGTGCCATTGATTTCAATTGAGGTGAGCTTGCGGCTCGCATATTCGAGTTCGCGCCTTCGCGCGAGGTCGGAGGGATAGAAGGATTCGCGCCAGGGCTCATAGCTCCAGCCTCCGACGCCGACAAAGATGCGTCCGGTCTTTCGACTCATTCGCGTTCCAGCCTAGTATGTCGCTGGCGAGGGCTTGAGACTTAGCTCCGCCGCGCCATCTTAGCGGCGTCGTTGACAACATATTTGTCATCGTCGCCGGCTGTCGATGGCTGGAAGCTGCGGCTTCTCGTATTGCCGGGTCTTTTCGGGAGGAGGCGTCATGGCGGCGAATTTTTTTTGGAGAGGTTTATTCGCGCTGACGGCTATCGCGCTCGCCGCCTGCGATCGCGGCCCGGAACTGCCGGAGAGCGCCGGCTATGGACCCAATCCGACGTTGCCGGAGCCGCATCCCACGGGCGCCTTTCCCTATGTGAATATCGCGCGCGCGGTGGGCTGGCCGAGCGGCGCAAAGCCTACGCCGGCCGAGGGGCTGGGAGTCGAGGCTTTTGCGACGGGGCTCGATCATCCGCGCTGGCTCTACGAATTGCCCAACGGCGACATTCTTGTCGCTGAAACCGATGCACCGCCGAAGTCGGAAGAGGCGGGAACCGACGGCGTTCGCGGGTTCTTCATGGGCCTTTACATGCGTCAAGCCGGTTCGAGCAAACCGAGCGCGAACCGGATCACCCTGCTGCGCGACGCGGATGGGGACGGGGTGGCTGAAACCAAGGAAGTCTTTCTGGAGAACCTGAATTCGCCGTTCGGCATGGCGCTCGTGGGCGATCAACTCTATGTCGCCAACGCGGACTCGCTCGTGCGCTTTCCGTATAAGGAAGGCGATACGCGCATCGATGCCGCGCCCGAAAAAGTGGCGGATCTCCCGGCAGGCCGCAATCACCACTGGACGAAGAGCCTCGTCGCAGATCCCGTGGGCTCGCGTCTCTATGCTGGCGTCGGCTCGAACTCCAATGTCGCCGAGCATGGCATGGAGGAAGAGCATAACCGCGCCGCCATTCTGGAGATCAATCCGGTGACGGGCGAGACGCGGGTGTTCGCGTCGGGGTTGCGCAACCCCGTCGGCATGGACTGGAACCCCGCCACGGGCGATCTCTGGGTGGCCGTGAATGAACGCGATGAGATTGGCGACAATCTCGTGCCAGATTACATGACAAAGGTGAGCGACGGCGCGTTTTACGGCTGGCCCTACAGCTACTATGGACAGCATGTCGACGAGCGCATGCAGCCGCAGGATCCGGAACTGGTCAAGCAGGCGGTCCGGCCTGATTACGCGCTCGGCTCGCATACGGCGTCGCTCGGATTCACTTTCGTTGGCGACGCCGACCTGGGGTCGTTCCGGAACGGCGCCATCATCGGCCAGCACGGCTCATGGAATCGCAGTCCGCGCTCGGGCTATCGCGTCGTATTCGTGAAGTTCGAGAACGGCGCGCCGGTCGGCGCGCCGAAGGAGATGCTGGCGGGGTTCCTCAATGAACGCGGCGAAGCGCAGGGCAGGCCGGTGGGCGTGATTATCGATAAGCGCGGCGGGCTGCTCGTCGCGGACGACGTCGGCGGCGTCGTGTGGCGGGCGAGCGCCGCCAAGGCCGAGAAGAAGGAGGCGGACTGACCAGCTTCGCTCGCATTTGGCCGCCGCCTGTGCTAACGGCTGCGGCCAGCCCGTTTTTTGGGCGGAGTCAAGGGTCTGGAGCACATGTCCGATATTTTCCATGAGGTCGATGAAGACGTCCGCCGCGACAAGGCGGCGGAGCTTTGGCGGCGCTATCAGACGCCGATCCTGATCCTCGCCGTGCTGATCGTCGCCGCCACCGGCGCGTGGAGCTACTACCAGACCAATCGCCAAAAGGCGGCGGAAGCCGCGAACGCCCGTTTCGAAGCCGCCGTCGCGCTCGCCAATGACGGCAAGGCGCAGGAGGCCGCGGCCGCCTTCGACGCTCTCGCGAAGGACGGCCCAAAGGGTTATGCGACGCTGGCGCGCATCCGCGCCGCCGAGCTGCGCGAGGACAAGACTCGCGCGCTCGACGAGTTGAACGCCATCGCCGAGGACAAGAACGTCGACAAGCTTAATCAGGAGGTGGCGCTGCTGCGCGCCGCGCTGATCATTCTCGAGAGCGGCGACCGCGAAAAGATGGTGCGCGCGCTGGGCCCGATGATGACGCCCAACGGCGCCTTCCGCTTTTCGGCCCAGGAATGGAATGGCCTCGACGCGCTCGCCAACGATGATTTCGACGAGGCCGAGAGAGTCTTCAACATTCTGCTCAGCGATCGCGACGCGCCGCAGTCGATGCGCCAGCGCGCGTCGGCCTATCAGGGGCTGCTGCACGCCAAGCGCGGACCCAAGGCGGCGCCGGTTCCGGCGCCTGCCGCGGGGGGCGGCGCGAGCGGCGGCAACGTCACCGTGACGCCAGTGATCGAGCCCGAGGAGGGCGCTGCTTCGTCCGGCGATGCGCCTCTCGAGGTGAAGCCTTCGAAATAGCGCGAAGCGCGCCGCGGCGCGGCGAGAAACGAGTCATGTCCTTTTCGCTCGCGATCATCGGCCGGCCGAATGTCGGCAAATCGACGCTGTTCAACCGGCTGACAGGCAAGAAGCTCGCGCTTGTCGACGATCGTCCCGGCGTCACGCGCGATCGCCGTGAAGGCGAAGCCAAGCTCGCCGACTTGCGTTTCACCATCATCGATACGGCGGGACTCGAGGAGGGGCCGCGCGCGACGCTGGAAGGGCGCATGCGCGCGCAGACTGAGAGCGCGATCCTCGCCGCCGACGCCATACTCTTTCTCATCGACGCGCGCGCCGGTGTTACGCCCGACGATAAATATTTCGCCGATCTCGTCCGTCGCGCCGCGAAGCCCGTGATCCTCGTCGCCAACAAGGCGGAAGGAAAGGCGGGCGAAGCGGGCGCCTACGACGCCTTTTCGCTCGGTCTCGGCGATCCCGTGCCGCTTTCCGCCGAACATGGCGAGGGCATGGGCGAACTCTACGACGCGCTGCGCGAGGCTCTACCCGAAGAAACCGCCGAGCCTGTGGAAAAAGATGTCGTCATTGAAGAAAATCTGCGGGGCGACGATGAAGACGGCAGCGACCTCGATATCACGAAGCCGCTACGCATCGCCGTGGTTGGGCGCCCAAACGCCGGTAAGTCGACGCTCATCAATCGCATTCTCGGCGAAGAGCGCCTGCTGACGGGACCAGAAGCCGGAATCACGCGCGACTCGATCTCGGTCGATTTCGTCTGGCGCGACCGCAAGATGAAGCTGTTCGACACGGCCGGCCTGCGCAAGCGCGCCCGCGTCGTCGACAAGCTGGAAAAGCTCTCCGCCGCCGATGCGCTGCGCGCCGTGCGATTCTCGGAAGTCGTCGTGCTGCTCGTCGATTCGACGATTCCCTTCGAGAAGCAGGATCTTTCCATCGCTGACCTCGCGGCCCGTGAAGGGCGCGCCGTCGTCATCGCGCTCGGCAAATGGGACCTGATCGATGAGCGCGGCGCCATGCTCGTTAAGCTGCGCGAGGACGCCGAGCGCCTGTTGCCGCAGCTGCGCGGCTGTCCCGTCGTCCCGGTCTCAGGCGCAACGGGGCAGGGGCTCGACAAGCTCATGCAAGCGATCATCGTGGTCCACGAGACGTGGAACAAGCGCATCGCCACCGGGCGCCTCAATCGATGGCTCTTGGCGCAAGTCGAACAGACGCCGCCGCCGGCGGTTTCGGGTCGGCGCATCAAGATCCGCTACATCACGCAGGCGAAATCGCGGCCGCCGCATTTCGTGCTTTTCGGCAATCAGCTGGATGAATTGCCGGCGAGCTATGAGCGCTTCCTGATCAACGGGCTGCGCAAAACCTTCGACCTTCCTGGCGTGCCGATCCGCATATCGAAAAAGGCGGGGGAGAACCCCTTCGAAGGACGTCATAAAAGCTGAGCGACTCTTGTGTCATGACGCGGCTAAAGTGATTGTAGCGCCATGCTCAAGCCCTCTCCTGAAAAACTCCTCGCGCTCGGCATGTCGTTTTGGAACGCCAAGACGCTGCTCTCCGCCGTCGAACTCGGCGTCTTCGACGCGCTCGCCAACGGCCCAGCCGAGCTCGCGACGCTGACCGCGAAACTCGGCTTACACAAACGCTCCGTGCATGATTTTTTCGACGCGCTCGTCGCGATGAAAATGTTGGAGCGCGATGCAAACGGCCGTTACGCCAACACGCCCGAGACTGAATTTTTCCTTGTGCGAGGTCGGCCGAGCTATGTCGGCGGTCTTCTGGAGATGGCCAACGCGCGTCTCTATTCGAGCTGGGGACATCTCTCGGAGGCGCTGAAAACCGGTCGCCGCCAGAGCGAACATCAGGAGGAGAGCGATTTCTTCGCGGCGCTTTACGCCGATCCGAAGCGCCTGCGCGGCTTCCTCTCGGCGATGAGCGGCGTGAGCGCCGGCGCCGCTCAGGCGATCGCCGATAAATTCTCCTGGCGGGACTATAAGACATTCATCGATGTCGGCGCGGCGCAGGGCATGGTTCCCGTCACCGTGGCGCGCGCGCATTCGCATCTTTCGGGCGGCGGTTTCGATCTTCCGCAGGTCGGACCGATCTTCGAGGAGTATGTCGCCGCGAACGGACTGGGCGACCGGTTGCAGTTCTATCCCGGCGATTTTTTCCGGGACGAATTGCCGAACGCCGACGTCATCGTGATGGGCCATATTCTTCATGACTGGGACCTCGAGCAGAAGCTGATGCTGCTGAAAAAGGCCTATGACGCGCTTCCCCAGGGCGGCGCGCTCATCGTCTATGAGGCGCTGATCGACAATGATCGTCGCGAGAACGCCTTCGGCCTGCTCATGAGTCTCAATATGCTGATCGAGACCGAGGGCGGTTTCGACTTCACGGGCGCTGACTGTGAGGGCTGGATGAAAGAAGCTGGCTTCTCCAGCTCCCGGGTCGAGCATCTGACCGGGCCGGATTCGATGGTGGTCGGCTTCAAGTAGCCTCGACTGCGCTGCGGCGCTGCGACAACGGCTGCGACCAATCCCCACGTCCTGGGCGGCGATTTTGGGTTGGACAGAAGCTAGTTTTGAATTATTCTAATTCCTGCGTCGCGGACCTTATGGAACCCGCCGACTCGAAATCCGGAGGCAAGAAAATGGCTACGCTCAAGGGCAGCAAGACTGAAGAAAATCTGAAGGCCGCTTTTGCCGGCGAATCGCAGGCGAACCGCCGATATCTCTATTTCGCTCAGAAGGCTGACGTCGAAGGCTACAATGACGTGGCCGCCGTGTTCCGCTCCACCGCCGAAGGCGAGACCGGCCACGCCCACGGCCACCTGGAATTCCTTGAGTCCGTCGGCGACCCGGCGACCGGGCTGCCGATCGGCAAGACCGCGGACAACCTCAAGGCCGCGGTGGCCGGCGAAACTCACGAATATACGGACATGTATCCCGGCATGGCCCGCTCGGCCCGCGACGAAGGCTTCGAGGAGATCGCCGACTGGTTCGAGACGCTCGCCAAAGCCGAGCGTTCGCACGCCGGCCGCTTCCAGCGCGCTCTGGACGAACTGAAGTAAAGCCAGAGCTAAGCTACCAAGGAGTTCCCTTTGCGTCATGGCCGGGCCTGTCCCGGCGATGACGCATACGGGCGGAATAGCAGAAACGCCGCCTCACGCCGGAGCGGGGGTGGTGCGGCGTCTCTATCATGGAGCGAGCGCTCCGCAGCATCCCGGCGCGATGGCCGGGACATAGGCGAGCGAAGCGACGCCGTCTTTGACCGGTGCCCGGCCGCGTGGGCCGTTGCGTCTTGGAACAACAAAAATGAGAGAAGGCAGCCTCGAGGCTCCGATCCGGCATCCGCTGGATTGGCGGAGCGACGACTTCTATGACGACGCGAAGCTCGACGCCGAGATGCGGCGGGTCTTTGACATCTGTCACACGTGCCGTCGCTGTTTCAATCTGTGCGACTCTTTCCCGCGGCTCTTCGATCTCGTCGACGAGTCAAAGAGCGGCGAGCTCGATACGGTGGCGAGCGCGGACTTCAAGAAAGTCGTGGACGCCTGCACGCTCTGCGACATGTGCTTCCTGACGAAGTGTCCTTATGTGCCGCCGCATGAATTCAACATCGACTTTCCGCATCTGATCCTGCGCTATCGCGCGGCGGAAGCGAAGAAGAAGGGCGTGCCAGCGGCTGATCGCGCGCTTGCCGAGACCGACCGCAACGGCAAATGGGCGACGCTGATCTCAGGCGCGACGAATTGGGCGACGCGCCGGGACAACAGGACGATGCGCGACCTCGAAGAGAAAGTCGCCGGCATCGATCGCAACGCCGAGCTGCCGAAATACGCCAGCAGGACGCTCGAAGCGCAGGCCGCGGCAAACCCGCCGGCGCGCGACGATTCGGCGCCGGCGAAGGCCCGCAAGGCCGTGCTCTACGCCACCTGCTACGGCGACTACAACGACACCTCGATCGGCGTGTCGGCGCTCGCCGTGCTGGCGAAGAACGGCGTCGAGACGAAGGTCGCGCATCCCGCGTGCTGCGGCATGCCGAAGCTCGAGCAGGGCATGATTGACGAAGTTGCTGAGGCGGCGCGCAAAGTGGCGGCGGCCTTCGCGCCTTATATCGACGAGGGCTACGACATCGTCGCGCCCGTGCCGTCCTGCGCGCTGATGCTGAAATTCGAATGGCCGCTCATCCTGCCAGAGGATGAAAGCGTCAAGCGCCTCGCCGAGGCGACCTTCGATCTTTCGGAATATGTGGTCGATATTGCGCGTAAAGAGGGTCTCGCCGAAGGCATGACTCCGCTCGACGGCGGCGTCGCCTTCCACGTGTCCTGCCATTCGCGCGCTCAGAACATCGGCCAGAAAGGCGCCGAGCTGCTGGCGTTGATTCCGGAAGCCGACGTAACGGTGGTCGAGCGCTGCTCAGGCCATGGCGGCGCGTGGGGCTATAAGAAGGGCAATTTCGAGACGGCGATGAAGGTCGGCAAGCCCGCCGCGCGGCAGATGCAGAACGCCGACAAGAAACATCTTGTCTCTGAATGTCCGCTTGCCGGCCTGCATATCGAACAGGAGATCGAGGCGCTGGGCGGCGAGTCGCCGAAGCCGGAGCGCGTCGGTCACCCGATCGTGCTGCTGGCGCGGGCTTATGGAATCACGGGCGCGTAGATGCCGTTTTCCTCATCCTGAGGAGCGAGCGAAGCTCGCGTCTCTGAGGACGAGGAAAAAGTTCCGCAGGATGCCTCGCCCTCGTGCTTCGAGACGCATCCCTTGGATGCTCCTCAGCATGAGGGCTCAGGTGATGGAGCACCAAAAGGATGACGACACGTCACGAACTCACGCCTGCCGACATTCTCCCCTGGGCCGAATACGCCAGGGGCCGCGCGGAGCATCGCAAGCGGATCACGGCGATCAAGCGGCATCGCAGAGTCGAGGTGGGCCCGTACGTCACATTCTATTTCGAGAGCTTCGACACGATGTGGCTGCAGGTGCAGGAGATGCTGCATATCGAGAGAGGCGGCGAGGCGCAGATCGCCGACGAGCTTGCGGCCTACAATCCGCTCATCCCGAAGGGCAAGGAACTCGTCGCGACGTTCATGATCGAGATCGACGACGCGTTGCGCCGCGCACGCGTATTGGCGCAACTCGGCGGCATCGAGGAGACCGCGTTCATCGAAGTCGGCGGCGAGCGCGTCTTGGGCAAGGCCGAACAGGATCAGGACCGCACGACAGCCGAAGGCAAGGCCAGCAGCGTTCAGTTCGTGCACTTTCCCTTCACCGACGCCCAAATTGCGGCCTTCAAGGCGCCAAACGCGCGCGTGATTCTGGGGCTCACGCATCCGAGCTACAGCCACATGGCGGTGCTCTCGGAAGCGACGCGCGCGTCGCTCGCGGAGGATTTCAGCTAATTGGAGATCCCTCACTTTCCCGGACTGCGCTTCAGATGAGGGTCGGCTGCGGCCTGCGGTCCCGTCGACTCTGAGCGTCGCGCTGGCGCCTCGTCGAGCCTCAGCAGAAATCGCCGGTGCACGAGCGGAAAGGCTATACCGAGCGTCAGGCCCCACAGCAGTTGACCAAGAAGAAGACCCATCGCGGGATAACCGCTCATGATGGGATGTTCAGGAAACCACTGCAGCAGCGGCACAGCCTCCAACATCCACAAGAGAAATCCAAACGCCAAACCGAACAGCCATCCGCCGCGCTGGTCGTTGGCGGCTCTCCGAAACAGCAGGCCGTAGAGCAGGCCGCCGATCAGCATCAGGGCGGCGAAGGCCAGCGCGGCATAGGCGGCGGAGATGTTGCCCGCGTCGGACAGGACGCCGAGCGCGCCGAAGGCGTTGAGCGTCGCAACCGCTGGAATATCGGCGGGCAGGCTTGCGAAGACTCCCGTCAAAAGCGGCCGCTGGGTCGGGCCGGCGTCCAGCCCATGCGCCCGAAGCATGCTAAGCATGACGCCGTCTTTCGCTGAAGTGTTCACGTCGCTGGCGGCAGTCGTCGATCACCGTCTCGATCGGCGGCGCTTGGCTCAGCTCCTCGGAGAACAGGCTGATCAGATATCGATAAGCCTGTCCGACGGGACGAGGATCGCGATTGAGATCGAAAAGCCCCACCGGATTGACGTTGCCGAGCGGCTCGCGGAGCGCGATGTCCCAGTCCACCTGATCAGTGAGCGAATACCAGGTGAAGCCGACAATCGGCACGCCGCTTCGGCGCATGAGCTGAACATTGTGCCACTGCCGCCAGAGCCAGCGCGGCGCTTCGCGGGCGTCAAGGCAATTCGTTTCGGTATGCATCATCGGGCGCCGGTAGCGCTGGTAATATTGATCGACGATGACATGCCAACCGAACAATTCGCCGAGCGCCTGAATATGACCCTGCGCGTCGACGAGCTTTTCATTCCATTCGTAATAATCGACGCCGAGGATGGCGCGCTTTCCGACGTCCTGTCGCATGAACCAGGCGTATTCCTCGGGCGGCATGCCATGTTCGAAGAGATAGTCGCGCATATCGTCGCGCACCGGATGCGCATAAAGCAGATCGAGCGCCAGGAAGCGGCGCTCATTCTCAAAGTCGGCGATTTTGCAAAGCTTCGGGTCGGGACAGCATGACTGGAAGAACTCGCCGCTCTCGCTGTTCACGAAGATCGCGTCGGGCCGCTCGGCGGCAATGGCGCGCATCATGAGCACGTTGGCCTTGGCGAGATGGCGAACGGCGGTGACGAAGGCGCGCTCGTCTCGGGCTTGCTCGTTCCACAATCCCAAAAGCGCGCTGAGTTTCGCGCAGACGTACATCTCGTTGATCGGCGTGTAGAAGCGAACCCAGTCGTAGCGCTGAGCGAAAGCGCGCGCGTAATCGGCGAGCGCATGCGGCGTCTCCGGATTCTGAAAGTTTTCGAGCCAGTCCGGCACGCCGAAATGGCAAAGATCCATGATCGGAACGATCCCTGTCCGCCGCATCTCGGCGGCCACCTCATCGAGAAAGCCCCAATCGTAGCGGCCCCTCGCCGGGTTGGTCAGATGCAGCGGCGGACCGTAGCGCAGATAGCGAACGCCGAGTTGCCGGACGAGTTCGAGATCTTTGCGCCAATAGCGGTAGTGGCCGCAGGCGGCCATTTCGTCCATCCGCCAGCGTCCGCCATCGAGTGTGGGGTAGCTGCATTCGACGCCCGTTGCGAACATGAACCCCGGCGCCGGCGGATCACCGACATCGGTCGCCGGACGGATCGCTTTGGGGCGCGGCGAGGACACGAGGTTTGGGTTTTGGTCGCTGGGGTAGCCGACCGGGCGCACATAGAGGAGGCCGAGCGTGGCGCCCCAGATGACATGTCCAGCCGCAATCGAGATCGGCCCACTAAGACCGCCTTTTAAACCGAAGAGGCCTGAGGGAGGCAACTGGCCTGTGGCGAGCAACGGGTTCATCAGTTCGAACTGCGGGCGCATGACGATGATCGCCAGCACCATGGGGATAAGCGCAAATGCGAGCCCCTGAAACATCGGCCGCAGGGGCAGGGTCGACCAGAAGAAGTAGGCGTAGAAGACGGCGAAGAGCGCGCCGACCGTGAGGTGCAGGGCCATGCCGATGGCCCAGGCCGCCACGCCGTGGGCGTAAGGCTGCGCCAGCGCGCCAAGCGTGCCGACGAGGTCGAAGAACGGCGCCCCGGAGAGGATCATCAGCCGTGCGACGATCTCGAGGACGACGGCTCCGGCCATCCCGGCGAAGACCGCCTTACCGTATGCGACCCGGCGGATCATCGTTCGCTCCTCGGTGGAATCTTGAGCTGAGTGGTCGGAACTGCATTGCTCCCTAAGCGCAACCCGGCGCGACGCGTGAGGTTCCTGCGTTGCGGAAGAGGATCGGCGCGCTAAAGTGGCGCAGCCGTGAGCTGCGGCCGTCCGCGGAGGCTGCGTTTCTGCCGGATGAGCAGCACGAGACACCCCGCGAGTAACGGCAGGCGAAGGATTCGTGTAAGAATGACCTCAGCTAAATTTTGCGAGGCGTCGCTGGCGTGCTCATCAAGGATTCAAGCGGAACGCTCCGGTTTTTTGACAGCGTCCAGTATCTGCATTTGAACCCGGACGTGCCGGCCAAAATCGAGTCTGGCGAAGTTCCCTCCGCCGAGTCGCATTACCTGCGGTTCGGCCAGCACGAAGGCCGCGCCGGCGTTCCGCTGCTCTCCGAGGTCTTTGACGAAGAGGCGTATCTCGCCGAAAACGCCGATGTTGCGGCGGCGATCGGTTTGGGGAATTTCGCTTCCGGCTACGAGCACTTCGTCAAATATGGCCACAATGAAGGTCGAAGCGGCGCGCCCGATCTTCAGAACCCGCCGGAGCTTGCGTTTCCGGGGCCGCCTCCGCCGAGCGAATTGAGGAAACGCGTGCATGGAGTCACTCAGCGAAGCAGTTTCGAACGCGTCGGGAGCGCCATCGCCGAGACGCTGCTGAGCATAGCGGCGCCTCACATTTTGCGTGGCGAGGACGCGCCCAGGATCCTGGATTTCGGCTGCGGCTGCGGACGGGTGCTGGCCTATCTCAAGCAAGGCGCAGATGTGGATGTTGTCGGCGCCGACATCGACGAGGAAGCCATTCTCTGGTGCAGACAGAATCTGTCGGACTTCGCCGATTTCCGGGTCAATTCGGCCGCGCCGCCGACGGATTTTCCTTCAGACGCGTTTGACCTCATCTACTCGATTTCGGTGATGACGCATCTGCCCGAAACCATGCAGAAGGCGTGGCTCGCCGAACTCGCCCGGATCGCGAAACCGGGCGCGCTCGTGATCCTGACGACGCGCGGCGTCCACGGCGTCGATCTGAGCTGGTGGCAGCGCCAGCGCTTCAACATTTTTGGCTTTGTCTACGGCGGCGGGCGCCTGACGCCGGGACTGCCTGATTTCTACCGAAGCGCATTCCACTCCGAGGCTTACGTGCGCAGCCATTGGAGCAAATTTGTTGAAGTGCTGGAGTTCAGGCCGAGGGGTCTCATCGGCGACCAGGATCTCGTCATCTGCCGCAAAGCCGCACGTAGCGACAGCTGAGCGGCCCTTGGCACGGCTCATCGCCGAACAGTCTCGGCGGGGCCGGCCCGTATTGCGAACTTGGCTCCTTGCCGTTAAGGCCTCCCCAACCGTCTCCAGAAAAATCGGACCGCCTTGAACGCCCCAGCCAACGATCCCGTTTCGCGCCGAAGAACCTTCGCGATCATCTCGCATCCCGACGCCGGCAAGACGACGCTCACCGAAAAGCTGCTGCTCTTTGGCGGCGCGATCCAGCTCGCCGGCGCGGTCAAGGCCAAGCGGAACGCCCAGCAGACGCGCTCGGATTGGATGAGCATCGAGCGCGAGCGCGGAATCTCGGTCGTCACCTCGGTGATGACCTTCGAATATGCCGGCTGCGTCTTCAATCTGCTGGATACGCCGGGCCACGAGGATTTCTCGGAGGACACCTATCGCACGCTTTCCGCCGTCGACGCGGCGGTGATGGTGATCGACGCCGCGAAGGGCATCGAGGCGCGCACGCGCAAGCTTTTTGAGGTCTGCCGTCTGCGCGACATTCCGATCGTGACTTTCATCAACAAGCTCGACCGCGAGGCGCGCGATCCGTTCGATCTCCTCGACGAAATCGAGAAGACGCTGGCGCTCGACGCGACGCCGATCACTTGGCCGATCGGCTCGGGAAAAAGCTTCGCCGGCACTTACCGCTTCGCGACCAAAACCGTGCGGCGCATCGACGAAGACGCTGAACTCATACAAACGAGCGGCCTCGATGATCCGCTGTTCGATACGCTTCTTCCTGCCGGCGCGGATGAATGGCGCGAGGAGGCGATGCTCGCCGAGGAGGGCAACAAGCCTTTCGATCTTGCTGCGTTTCGCGAAGGCCATCTGACCCCCGTCTTCTTCGGCAGCGCGCTGCGCAATTTCGGCGTTCGCGATCTGATCGACGCCATGGCGGAATATGCGCCGAGCCCGCGCGCGCAGGAGGCCGACAAGCGCCTCGTCGAAGCCAAGGAGCCGAAGATGACCGGCTTCGTCTTCAAGATTCAGGCGAATATGGATCCCAACCATCGCGACCGCATCGCCTTCATGCGCGTCTGCTCGGGCAGGCTCACGCGCGGCATGAAGGCGAAGCTCATTCGCACGGGCAAGAACATCCCTATCAATGCGCCGCAATTCTTTTTCGCGCGCGACCGCTCGATCGCCGATGAAGCCTACGCCGGCGACGTCGTCGGCCTACCCAATCATGGGCAGCTGCGAATCGGCGACACGCTGACCGAAGGCGAAGAGATCGTCTTTCGCGGCGTGCCGAGCTTCGCGCCGGAAATCCTTCGGCGCATTCTCATCGGCGACGCGATGAAGGCGAAGAAACTGCGCGAGGCCTTGCAGCAGCTTGCGGAAGAGGGCGTCGTGCAGGTCTTTACGCCACATGACGGCTCGGGGCCGATTGTCGGCGTCGTCGGCGCGCTGCAGCTCGACGTGCTGGCGACGCGCCTTGAGGCGGAATACGGTCTGCAGACCCGCTATGAGCAGCCGCGTTTCACCATCTGCCGCTGGATCGGGTCCGATGAACCCGCGAAACTGAAGAGCTTCATCGATGCGAATGGCTCCAGCGTCGCCGACGATCTCGACGGCGCGCCGGTCTTCATGAGCACCTCGGCCTTCCAGCTCAATTATGACGCCGAGCGCAATCCAGCGATCAAATTCTCCGACGTGAAGGACTATCAGAAGCGGGCGGCGTAACCGACGGACTGCTGGCTCGTTTCGGCAGCGATGAGCTGCGCATGCTCACTCAGTCGCGCCCAAGGGAGCCTGTGCCTTGTTGCAGATTGGCGTTCTCATCTACCCGATGATGTTCGATCTCGACCTGGTCGGGCCGCTCACATTCTTTCAGCGCCTGGGAGACGCAAACGTCTTCTATGTCGCACGCGGCGCTGCGGCGGTGACGAGCGATCTCGGCGTGTCCTACGCGGCCGATCACGATTTCGAGTCCTGCCCGAAAGACCTCGATATTCTTTTTGTTCCCGGCGGACTGAAGGGCACGATCACGGCGATGCGCGATGACGCGACGCTCGAATTTCTCGCGGATCGCGGCGCGCGCGCACGATATGTCACGAGCGTGTGCACGGGCTCGCTGCTGCTCGGGGCTGCAGGGCTGCTGAACGGCTATAAGGCGACCGGCTATTGGATGGTGCGCGACCTGCTGCCGCTTTTCGGCGCGGAGTTCGTGCATCAGCGAGTCGTCATCGACCGCTCGCGAGTCACAGGCGCCGGCGTCACGGCGGGCATCGATTTCGCGCTTACTCTCACTGCGGCGCTGCGCGGAACGGAGCGCGCCGAAACGCTACAACTTCTCATCGAATACGATCCGCAGCCGCCCTTCGACGCCGGGGCGCCGGAAAGCGCGCCGGCGCAGGTCGTCGAACATTTGCGTGAGACGCGGCAGGCCGAGCTGATCGCTGCGCGAGAAGCCGCCCAGTCGGCGTCGCGAAGCCTTAAGCGCCTTTGATGAGCGCCAGAAACGCGCCGACCAGCGCCACCGTCGCGGCGAGGATGATGAAATTCTCGGTGAGCTCCAAAACCTTGTGAGCCTCAGTCAGAACTGCGGAAAAATAATTGCTGTGCAGCAGAGCAGTCATGTTTGTTCCTCAAAACGCACGCTACGCGCCGACGTTGGCGATTTCATAAGGGTCACATTCCAGCCAGTCCTCGCAGACTTAAAGCGGCGAGCGCGTCGACGAGCCGCTCGAGCGCGTCTTCGTCGAATTTGAGCGAGAACGGCGGTTTGGCGAGCCGTTCCGCTTCGCGCACGAAGAACATCGGCTGTTGCGCCAGCCACAGAGTCGCGAAAGTGACGGTCTCCGCAGACGCATCCTGCGGCAGGAAACGCCGCACGACGCGCTCAGCAAGGAGAAAAATCCGCGGCGGCGACTTAGCGATGAACGCGCTGAACGTCTCGCTCGGACGAACGCTCTCCCAGGCGAAGATGCGCAGATAGCGGCTGACGCGGTCACGCTTCACCAGCGGCAGCAGGAATTGGTGCAGATAGCGCCGGAGCGCGTCCTCTGGCGAAAGCGCGTCGAGTTCTTCCGAATCGACGAACGCATTTTCTTCGAACGCCCGCGTCGCGGCGTTGAGCACCTCGCGATACAGCCCGTCCTTGCCGCCAAAGTGGTAGTTGACGGCGGCCTGGTTCGCCATCGCCCGTTGGGTGATGAGCCGCACCGAGCCGCCGTCAAATCCATATTCGGCAAAGACGGACGTCGCGGCCTTGATCAGCGCCGCCCGCGTCGTCTCTGTCGAGCGGGACGCGGCGCGCGCCTGTTCCAGATTGCTCAATCCTTCTCCTCAGAAATGATACGCGCTGACGAGGCCTGAGACGGCGCCGCCAAGCGAGGTCGCGCCGTTCCACGCCTTTCGGCCGAGCGGCGCCAATTTGGATGAAAGCCCTGTCGGGTCGAGCTTGGCCAACAACCCCCGTTCCTGTAGCTCCGCATTCTCGCCCATTGGCTGGGGAGGGGCGGGCGGCTCGGCGTTGTAGGTCGGGGAGGCCGGCGGCGCCGACTCGACAGGGTTTCTCTTTTCCGAAGTCGGTTTGCGCAAGGCGACGGCTTTCGTCGGCCTGGCGGGGCCGCTCTCGGTTTTTTCGGCTGAAGCTTCATTCGACCAGTCGGAGATGCGCTCCTGCGGATAAAGGGCGAACAGCGCCGGCGCTGGCGCAGCGCCTTTCGACGCGACAGACGGGCGCGCCGCTTCCGCGGAGTCGATCCGGTCGATGATTTTGCCGCTCACCGGATCGGTCGTGAACACGATCTCCTTCAGCGCTTCGCCATTCTTCCACTGCGGCGGCAGGAAAGCGACGAGCGAGGTCGCGACGAAACACACGGCGGCGTCGATGAGGAGCCTGCGGGATCTTGCGCCAACGGCGACGATCTTTGCTTCGAAATGGTCGCCCATGACGAACCTCCGTTTGAAACGAGCGATTGAAATTCAAACGGCTGTTTGAAGCGAAATTATGGCGTCGCCGCCGCTGATGGATGAAGGCGCGCGTTCGGGTCGGACGCGCGCTCGGGACAGGCAATGTTGCAGGATGGGCTTCTCATCCATTCGGAGCGCGGCGCCTTTCCGTGAGCGGCAAGGCTATGTCTAACGCGGAAGGCGCTGCAGGAATCTTATTTTTGGTGATAGCGTTTTCGATTCCTTAATATGCCGCGCCGCGCCGTGCGGGACCGGTCGACCGACGAATTCGAGATCGTCTGGGAACGAAACTCCAACTGCGTCATATTGGCGCTTGAGAAGGAGGGCGTCTTGCCGCCGGCGGAGCCGGAGGCCCGTCATCGCCTGCGAATTTCGCCCGCGCTGCCGCAAACCGTCGTCTGCAATAAGGAAACGAGCGGCGGCTGACGCGCTCCCAACGGCGTTTCTGCCCAGGGACCGCGACCGCGGCCGCTCTTCCCGTCGCCGCCTCGCCGTGATAAGCGACCCAACTCACGTTGCGCGTCCTAAGGACCGGCTTCGCCGCTTAGCCCGGGAGCCGGTTTTTGCTTTCGTTCCGCGCCGTTCGGCATAGAGGTCCATTCCAATGAGCCAATCCGGTTTCTTCACCGCCTCCCTCAGCGCTTCCGACCCGGAAATCGCGAAGGCGATCGAACTCGAACTCGGCCGCCAGCGGCATGAGATCGAATTGATCGCGTCGGAGAATATTGTCTCGAAGGCGGTGCTTGAGGCCCAAGGCTCTGTTCTCACCAACAAATACGCCGAAGGCTATCCTGGAAAGCGCTATTACGGCGGCTGCCAATTCGTCGATATCGCCGAGAATCTGGCGATCGATCGCGCCAAGAAGCTGTTCGGTTGCGGCTTCGCGAATGTGCAGCCGAACTCCGGCTCGCAGGCCAACCAGTCGGTTTTCCTCGCGCTCATGCAGCCGGGCGACGTCTTCATGGGCCTTGATCTCGCCGCCGGCGGCCACCTCACGCATGGCTCGCCGGTCAACGTGTCCGGCCGCTGGTTCAAGCCGGTGAGCTATACGGTGCGCAAGCAGGATCACCGGATCGACATGGAGCAGGTCGCCGAGCTCGCCAAGGAGCATAAGCCGAAGCTCATCATCGCCGGCGGCTCGGGCTACTCCCGCATCTGGGACTTCGAAGGCTTCCGCAAGATCGCGGACAGCGTCGGCGCCTATTTCATGGTGGACATGGCGCACTTCGCCGGCCTCGTCGCCGCGGGGCTGCATCCGTCGCCGTTCCCGCACGCGCATGTCGTCACCACGACGACGCACAAGACGCTGCGCGGCCCCCGCGGCGGCATGGTGCTGACGAATGACGAGGATCTCGCCAAGAAGATCAACTCGGCGGTGTTCCCCGGCCTGCAGGGCGGCCCGCTGATGCATGTCATCGCCGGCAAGGCCGTGGCCTTCGGCGAGGCGCTCACGCCGCAGTTCAAGACCTATCAGCAGCAGGTCAAGGACAATGCGCAGACGCTGGCGCAGACGCTCGTCGACGCGGGTCTCGCGATCGTCTCGGGCGGCACCGACAACCATCTGATGCTCGTCGACCTGCGCCCGAAGAAGATCACCGGCAAGGCGGCCGAAGCCGCGCTCGGCCGCGCGCACATCACCTGCAACAAGAACGGCATCCCCTTCGATCCGGAGAAGCCCTTCGTCACTTCCGGCATTCGTCTCGGCTCGCCGGCGGCGACCTCGCGCGGCTTCGGTCAGGACGAGTTCAAACAGGTCGGGCAGATGATTGTCGAAGTGCTCGACGGGCTTTCCTCGAAGGGCGAGGAAGGCAACGCCTCTACGGAAGCCGCCGTAAAGGACAAGGTTCACGCGCTCACCGCGAAGTTCCCGATCTATCAGTAATCGGTTGCCCCTCTCACGCCGTCGGCGGGAGAGGGGACGCACACCCCGGCGCTGCGGGGGCCGTCTCTCCGAGCGAGAGCGGAAAAGGCGCCCAACATGCGCTGTCCCTATTGCGGCTCCGCCGACACGCAGGTGAAGGACTCCCGTCCTGCGGAGGATTCGTCCTGCATTCGTCGCCGCCGCGTCTGTCCGACCTGCGGCGGCCGCTTCACGACATTCGAGCGCGTGCAGCTGCGCGAAATCATCGTCGTGAAGAAGTCGGGCCGGCGCGCGCCCTTCGATCGCGACAAGCTGACCCGCTCGGTCGAGATCGCCCTGCGCAAGCGTCCGGTCGAACCGGAACGCGTCGAGCAGATGATTTCCGGAATCGTGCGCCAGCTCGAAAGCCTCGGCGAGGTCGAGGTGGAAAGCCAGCGCATCGGCGAATTGGTCATCGAGGGCCTGCGTTCGCTCGACCCGGTGGCCTTTGTCCGCTTCGCCTCGGTCTATCGTGATTTCCGCGAGGTCCGCGATTTCTCCGCGGTGATCGACGAATTGGAGAGCGGCGGCGACGGCGCGGTCTTTGCACAGGACGACAGCGACCAAGACGCCGACGACCCAGAGAAGGCATGACGATCCACGAACCCTTTCCGCAGACGGCGACCGACGACGCCTTTATGGCGGCGGCCCTGGCGCTCGGCCGGCGCAATTTGGGCCGCACGGCGCCTAATCCGGCGGTCGGCGCGCTGCTCGTGCGCGACGGGGTCGTCATCGCCCGCGGCTGGACGGCGCCGGGCGGGCGTCCGCACGCCGAGGCGATCGCCATGGCCGCGGCGGGCGAAGCCGCGCGCGGCGCGACGCTTTACGTCACTTTGGAGCCATGCGCCCATCATGGGGCGACGCCGCCCTGTGTGAACGCCATCATCGCCGGCGGGGTCGCGCGCGTCGTCACCGCCTTGGAGGATCCCGATCCGCGCGTGTCGGGCGACGGCCACGCGCGACTGCGTGAAGCGGGGATCGACGTTCTCGTCGGTCCGGGCGCCGCGGCGGCCCGCGCCGATCATCTCGGGCATATTCTGCGGGTCACGCGCCGCCGACCGATGATCACCCTTAAGCTCGCGCAGACGGCGGACGGCTACGCCGCCGGAGCCGCGCATGATCCGCGCCTTCACATCACCGGGCCGATCGCCGACGCCTTCACCCATGTGCAGCGATCGCTGCATGACGCGATCATGATCGGCGGCGGCACGGCGCGCGAGGATGATCCGCTGATGACCGTGCGACTGCCGGGCATGCAGAAGTGCAAGCCGCTGCGCGTCGTTCTCGATGAAAAATTGTCGCTGTCGCCCCGTTCGCGTCTCGCCTCCACGGCGCGTGAAACGCCGCTGCTCGTCATGGCTGGCGCTGTTTCTGACGAAGCCGTCAAGACTTTTGCAGACGCCACCGGCGCGGAGGTCGTCTGCATCGCGATGCGCGACGGTCTGCTTGATCTTACGAGCGCTTTAAGGCTTCTCGCCGATCGCGGCGTGACCCGCCTGTTCAGCGAAGGAGGCCCCCGCGTCGCCGAAAGTCTGCTGGCCGGCGATCTCGCAGACGAAGTGATCCTGCACACCGGCGTCAAGCCCTTGGGAAGGGCGGGCCGCCCTGCGTTGAGCGCCGTCGCACGCGCGGCGCTCAAGGACGACTCGCGCTATCGCCTCATCGAAACGCGCGCGCTCGGCGCCGACACGATGACCCGCTATGCACGGGTCGACTGATGTTCACCGGCATCGTCACGGATGTGGGCGAAGTCCTCTCGATGGAGCCGCGCGGCGAACTGCGGCGCCTGCGCATCGCCTGTTCCTATGATTCCGACAGCATGGCGCTTGGCGCCTCCATCGCCTGCTCGGGCGTGTGCCTGACGGTCGTCGCCGCCGCGCGCGAGGGCGCGCGAACGGTCTTCGACGTCGACGCCGCGGCCGAGACGCTCGCCGTGACGACCGTCGGAACATGGGCCTGTGGAACGCGCGTCAATCTTGAACGCGCGTTGAAGATCGGCGACGAACTTGGCGGCCATATCGTCACCGGCCATGTCGACGGCGTCGCGCGCATCGAGTCGCGCGACGACGTCAGCGATACGGCGCCCGAAGGACGTCCGTCCGAAGAAACAAGCATGTCAAAATTCTGGGTCGCGGCGCCGCACGAGCTGTCGCGCTTCATCGCCAAGAAGGGCTCTGTTGCGCTCGACGGCGTGTCGCTTACGGTAAATGAAGTCGAGGAGAATCGCTTTTCCGTGCTGCTCATTCCGCATACGTTGTCGGTGACGACGCTCGGCGCGCGAAGGGCAGGGGACGCGATCAACATTGAAGTCGATCTGATGGCGCGCTATGCGGCGCGGCTGAGCGAAGTGCGATAGTCAAGGCGTTTCCTGCGGAAAAGCGTATCCGTGCTGACACGCGCATCGCCTTGTGACATAAGGCGCATCGAAGAATGAAGGGCGCGACAGCCCTCCCTTGAGGAGAGGGTCGGTCCGAACGGCCAGATGAGGGGTGTCGAACGCGATCGCGCTTTGGCGTTTCGCCCGACTCTCAACTTGTCGTCGCCCCTCACCCGGCTGTTTTGCAGCCACCCTTTCCTCACGGGGTGATCGGGTGAGGAAAAAACGCGAAAACGGGCTTCCTCGTCCTTCGAGACGCGTGCTGCGCACGCTCCTCAGGATGAGGAAGCCCTTCATCCGACCGCCATGACCTCTCCCTATGGGAGAGGGTTGCGCGCATTCCTGGAGTCACCATGGCAGGTTTTGCACCCGACGACGCTGACGCTGCGCCCGTGCCTGGCGCGCGCATTCTCGTTGTCGCGACAAAATTCAACGGCGAAATCGTCGCGCTGCTGCGCGAAGGCGCGCTTGAAACGTTGCGCGCGCTTCAGGCGCAGGCGACATTGATCAACGTTCCTGGCGCGCTGGAGCTCGCCACGGCGGCCGCGATCGCGCTCGACGATGCCGAGCTTGCGGGCGCGCCCTATGACGGCGTTGTTGCGCTTGGCTGCGTCATCCGCGGCGAGACGTATCATTTCGAACTTGTCGCCAACGAAAGCGCGCGCGCGCTGACGAATATTTCCGTTTCTCGCCGTATGCCGCTCGGCAATGGCGTGCTCACTGTGGAGAATGAGGCTCAGGCGATCGTGCGGGCTGACCCGAAGCAAGGAAACAAGGGCGCGGACGCGGCGCGCGCGGCGCTGGCGCTCGTGCGCCTCAAACGGGGCGTCGCATGAGCGTCGAGCAACGTTCGGCCGCGCGTTTGGCGATCGTGCAAGCGCTGTATCAGATGGAAGTCGCCGGCAAAGGCCTCAACGAGATTTTCGCGGAATTCGAGTCGCACTGGATTGGGCGCGAGATCGAGGGCGCGCAATATAAGCCGGCCGACGCCGCTTTCTTTCGCGACGTGCTGCAGGGCGTGCTCACCGATCAGGTCGCCATCGACCGGCAGATCGACCGCGCGCTTTCCGGCGGCTGGCCGCTGTCGCGACTGGAATCGGTCATGCGCGCCGCGCTGCGCGCGGGCGCCTATGAATTGCGGTCGCGTAAGGATGTTCCCGCGCGCGTCGCCATCAAGGAATATGTCGACGTCGCCGGCGCGTTCTTCGGTCCGACCGAGTCGGGCATGGTCAACGCCGTGCTCGACAAGATCGCGCATGAGGAGCGCGCCGAAGAGCTGAGTTGACAGAAAGCCGGCGGCGGGCATCCCTCGCCCTCATGCTGAGGAGCGAGCGAAGCTCGCGTCGTGAAGCACGAGGCGAGGCTGTGCCGCGCTATAGCGAAGACGACATCATCGCCCGCGTTTTCGCGCCGATCGCCGGCGCCGCGGCGCTCGGTCTGAAGGACGACGCCGCGCTTCTCGCGCCGGAAAGCGCGCCGCTCGTCGTCACGACCGACATGCTCGTCGCGGGCGTGCATTTTTTCGCGCACGACGATCCGTCGTTGATCGCCAGGAAGGCGCTGCGCGTCAATCTTTCCGATCTCGCCGGCAAGGGCGCCGAGCCGATCGGCTTTCTGCTGGCCCTGGCGCTGCCGAGCGACTGGACGAATGACTGGCTCGAAGCCTTCGCCGCAGGACTCGCCGAGGATGCGCGGACCTATGACGCACCGCTCATCGGCGGGGATACGGCCGCCACCCCCGGCCCGCTGACGATTGCGATTACGGCGCTCGGTCGCACGCCGCGCTTCGTGCCGCGCACCGGCGCAAAATCCGGAGACTCCATCTTCGTCTCGGGGCCGATCGGCGACGGCGCGCTGGGTCTCGCGCTGCGACGCGACGCTGCGCTCGCGCGGCGTCTCTCCGATGGCGCCCGTGACTACCTGATCGGGCGCTACCTGCTGCCGCAGCCGCGTCTGGATCTCTCGGCCTGGCTTTCCGCGAACGCGACCGCCGCCATGGACATTTCCGACGGGCTTGCCGGGGATCTCGCCAAGCTCTGCCGGGCGTCCGGCGTGAGCGCCGCCGTCGAACTCGCGTCAGCGCCGCTTTCGGCGGCGGCGCGGGAGGCCATTGCGATTGATCCCGCGCTGTTTGAAGCGGCGATAACTGGCGGAGACGACTACGAAATCCTCTTTGCCGCGAAGCCTGGCGCTTCGGCTCCGGCGCCCGCCTGCCGGATAGGCGAAATTGTGGCGGGAAGCGCGCCGCCGGTCTTCCTCGACATTCAGAAAAAACCCGTCGTTTTCAAAAAATTGTCCTTCCAACACTTCTGAAGAATAGGGCGTCGCGCAGCATTGCCGCGCGGCTACGTTTCTGGCAGAAAGCCCGCCGGAAAGCTGCTGTCCCCGCCGATTCTCTCGGCGGGGCCGCTATCCCTTTTTTCGTTGCGACATCCGCTCGCGGCGACGCGAATAATTCGGCCATTCCCCGGTCGAAGAACGAAAAGGCGAAGCCAAAATGGTTCTGTTTCTAACCATCGTCTTCGGACTGATGTCCGTCGTTTACGGCGTCAAGACGTCTCAGGAATTGCTCGCGGCCGATCCGGGGTCGGCCCGGATGCAGGAAATTTCCGGCGCCGTCGCCGAAGGCGCGCAAGCCTATCTCAACCGCCAATACAAGACCATCGCCATGGTCGGCGGCGTGATCTTTCTCGTCCTCGTCGTGCTGCTCGGCTGGGCCGTCGCCTTTGGCTTCATGCTCGGCGCCGTGCTTTCCGGCGCCGCCGGCTATATCGGCATGAACGTTTCGGTGCGCGCCAACGTCCGCACGGCGCAGGCGGCGACCAAATCGCTCGCGGGCGGCCTCGACATCGCCTTCAAGGCCGGCGCGGTCACCGGACTTCTCGTCGCCGGCCTCGCGCTGCTCGGCGTCGCTGTTTATTACGCGATCCTAACCTGGTTCGCCGGCTATGCGCCTTCGGATCGCACGGTCGTCGACGCGCTGGTCGCGCTGGGCTTCGGCGGCTCGCTGATCTCGATCTTCGCCCGTCTCGGCGGCGGCATCTTCACCAAGGGCGCGGACGTCGGCGCCGATCTTGTCGGCAAGGTCGAAGCCGGCATTCCCGAGGACGACCCACGCAATCCGGCCACGATCGCCGATAACGTCGGCGACAATGTCGGCGACTGCGCCGGCATGGCGGCCGACCTCTTCGAGACCTATGCGGTGACTGTCGTCGCGACCATGGTGCTCGCCTCGATCTTCTTTGCCGGCCAGGAAGGTCTGACGTCGGCGATGATCTATCCGCTCGCGATCGGCGGCCTTTCGATCCTTACCTCGATCGCCGGCACCTACTTCGTGAAGATGGGCGACGACGATACCGAGTGGGGCAAATTCGCCGCGCCCTATTTCAAGAAGCTCGGCATCGAAGATTCCATCATGGGCGCGCTGTACAAGGGCCTCATCGCAACGGGCGTGCTGTCGATCGCGGGCCTGTTTCTGGCGACGACCTTCACCGTCGGCTGGGGCGAGATCGGCAAGGCCAATGGCGAGGCCATTCACGGCTACGGCCTGTTCCTCTCGGGCGTTCTCGGCCTGATCGTCACCGGCGCCATTGTCTACATCACCGAATATTACACCGGCACCGGCAAGCGCCCGGTTGTGTCCATCGCGCAGGCTTCGGTCACGGGCCACGGCACCAACGTTATCCAGGGTCTCGCCGTGTCGCTGGAATCGACCGCGGCGCCGGCGCTGGTCATCGTTCTCGGCATCATTCTCACCTATGAGCTCGGCGGCCTCTACGGCACGGCGATCGCGGTGACGACGATGCTCGGCCTCGCCGGCATGATCGTGGCGCTCGACGCCTTCGGCCCCGTCACCGACAACGCCGGCGGCATCGCCGAAATGTCCGGTCTGCCGAAGGAAGTGCGTCGCAACACAGATGCGCTCGACGCCGTCGGCAACACCACCAAGGCCGTGACCAAGGGCTACGCCATCGGCTCCGCCGGCCTCGGCGCGCTGGTGCTCTTCGCCGCCTACACCAACGATCTGAAGCACTTCATCGATGACGGCGTGCCCTTCTTCAAGGGCATCGAAAAGGTCAATTTCGATCTCTCCAACCCCTATGTCGTGGCGGGCCTCCTCTTCGGCGGCCTCATCCCCTACCTCTTCGGCGGCATCGCCATGACGGCGGTGGGCCGCGCCGCAGGGTCGGTCGTCGTGGAAGTGCGCCGGCAGTTCAAGGAGAAGCCCGGCATCATGGCTGGGACGGATCGCCCTGACTACGGCCGCGCCGTCGATATGCTGACGCAGGCCGCCATCAAGGAGATGATCGTGCCGTCGCTGCTGCCGGTGCTGGCGCCGATCGTCGCCTTCGTCGTCGCCTGGATTCTCGGCGGCAAGGCCAACGCCTTCGCGGCGCTGGGCGCGCTGCTGCTGGGCGTCATCGTCAACGGCCTCTTCGTCGCGATTTCGATGACGTCGGGCGGCGGCGCCTGGGACAACGCCAAGAAGTCCTTTGAAGACGGCTTCATCGACGAAGCCGGGGTCAAGCATGAGAAGGGCTCCGACGCCCACAAGGCGGCGGTGACCGGCGACACGGTCGGCGATCCCTATAAGGACACCGCCGGTCCGGCAGTGAACCCGGCGATCAAGATCACCAACATCGTGGCGCTGCTGATGCTGGCGATCCTGGCGCATTGAGGCGTCGCTTAGTGCGGTTTTGAGAGGGCGGGGGAGACCCCGCCCTTTCTTTTTTGAGCGCCAACTTGAAATTTCAAGATGAAACTAGATATGTTTTCGACATGACTCACGTTCGCGAGAAGTTCGCCACGCAGGTCGATAAAGACCTGCTCGCCGAGATCCGGAAGATCGCAAAGGATGAGGGTCGGCAGCTTCAATCCGTCATCGAGGACGCGCTGCGGGCGCATGTTGAGGAGCGCAGCAAGGCAAAGCCTCGACGTCACGTCATGGACGCCTATCGATCGAGCCTGCCACGCTACGGTGATCTTTATGAGAAGCTCGCAAAGTGAGCGGCAGGCGCACCGACTATCTGACAGTCGCCGAGATACTCGCCATTCACAATGACCTGATCGAACGATACGGCGGCGCCGCAGGGGTGCGTGATCCTGGTCAACTCGAAGCGGCGTTGTTTCGCCCACAAACAGGCTATTACGCCGACGAGATCGCGCAAGCGGCTGCACTATGGGAGAGTCTTTCACAGAACCACGCCTTCGTCGACGGGAACAAGCGCGTCGCCTTCGCGGCGATGCTCGCCTTTCTCACCATCAATGGAATTTCACTAATCGCGAACTCCGACGAAGCGTGGACCTTCGCTTCTACGCTCTACGAGAAGGACGCGTTTCGCTTCGAGACGCTGGAGGCATGGTTGCGCCAGAACTGTCGATGAAATCGCTCAACGTAAGACTCAACCACCTACGCCTCGAGACCACTGGGCCGGGCCGGCCATGTGACTTTCCCGCCGACGTCTCGCATTATGGCGGCGCACACGCGCTCCAGTCGAACCTTCGGCCGCCCGGGCGGACTTCATGACCCATCCTTTCTACTGTCTGCACACGCATGGCTTTGTCCGCGTCGCGGTCGCGACGCCGAATGTGCGAGTGGCTGACCCGGCGTTTAACGTAGCCCGCACGATCGACCTGGCGCGCGAAGCCGATCACCACGGCGCATCGCTTGTGCTGTTTCCCGAACTGGGGCTGTCCTCATACGCGATCGACGATCTCTTGCAGCAGGAGGCGCTGCTCGGCGCGGTCGACGCGGCGCTTATCGAACTCGTCGAGGCGTCTCGCGGCATTCATCCGCTGATCGTCGTCGGCGCGCCGCTGCGTCATCACGGCCGCCTTTACAATTGCGGCGTCGCGATCCTGCGCGGCCGCGTGCTCGCCGTCACGCCGAAAGTGTATCTGCCGAATTATCGCGAGTTTTATGAGCAGCGCCACTTCGCCTCAGGCGCTTTCATCTCGGGCGAGGACATCGAGATCGCCGGACAATACGCGCCCTTCGGCTCCGACACGCTTCTCGAAGCGACGGATTTCCGCGGGCTCGTGATCCACATGGAGATTTGCGAGGACGTATGGGTTCCGATCCCGCCGTCTTCGCGCGCAGCGCTCGCGGGCGCCACGGTGTTGCTCAATCTCTCCGCCTCCAACGCCATCGTCGGAAAGTCGGATTATCGCGAGACGCTCTGCGCCGCGCATTCGGCGCGCTGCATTTCCGCATATCTTTATTCAGCGGCGGGGCAGGGGGAATCGACGACGGATCTTGCCTGGGATGGAGAAGCGCTGATCTGCGAGAAGGGCGATGTTCTCGCCAAGGCGCCGCGCTTTTCCGACGAGCCGCAGCTGACTCTCGCCGATATCGACATCGGCCGTCTGCTTGCCGAGCGGATGCGGCAAGGAACGTTTGGGGCCTGCGCCGACGTCGAACAAGGCGCGACCCAGTATCGCCGTATTCCCTTTGAACTCGCCGCACCATGCGACCGCGACCTTGGATTCTTGCGCGAGGTCGGGCGTTTTCCCTTCGTGCCGGCTGACGAGACGCGACTTGCCGAACTGTGTTTCGAGGCGTTCAACATCCAGTCGCATGGTCTCGAGCAACGATTGCGCGCCACGAAGATCAAGAAGGTGGTGATCGGCGTCTCGGGCGGACTGGATTCGACCCAGGCGCTGCTCGTCGCCGTGACGGCCATGGATGCGCTCGGCCTGCCGCGCGAGAATGTGCTCGGATTCACGCTGCCGGCCTTCGCCACCAGCGAACGCACGAAGTCGAACGCCTGGCGGCTGATGCGCGCGCTCGGCGTTACAGCGCAAGAGATCGACGTCGCTGCGGCCTGCAAGCAGATGCTCATCGATATCGATCATCCCGCGGCGCGTGGCGAGGCGGCATATGACGCGACTTACGAGAATGTGCAGGCGGGCGCACGCACCTCGCTGCTGTTTCGGCTCGCCAACCGCCATAACGCGCTGGTCATCGGCACCGGCGATCTCTCCGAACTGGCGCTTGGTTGGTGCACGTACGGCGTCGGCGATCAGATGTCGCATTACAACGTCAACGCCTCGGTCCCCAAGACGCTGATCCAGCACCTCATCCGCTGGTGCGCGCGCGACGCCCGCTTCGGCGCGGAAACAGTCGCCGTGCTCGAGGACATTCTGGCGACTGAAATCTCGCCGGAGCTCGTGCCCGGCGAGACGGCGCAGCGCACCGAGGCGACAGTCGGGCCCTATGCGCTGCAGGACTTCAATCTCTACTACGCAACCCGCTACGGATTCGCGCCTGCGAAAATCGCCTTCCTCACCTGGCGGGCGTGGCGACACGCAGCTGCTGGATCGTGGCCTGCGGGGGTGTCCGAAGAGGATAAGGTCGAGTACGACCTCTCCACCATCAAGCACTGGCTTTCCGTTTTCGTTAAGCGCTTCTTCGAAGGAAGCCAGTTCAAACGGTCGGCGCTTCCTAACGGACCGAAAGTGAGTTCGGGAGGATCGCTGTCTCCCCGTGGAGACTGGCGGGCGCCATCGGACTCCGTCGCAGACGCCTGGGTCAGCTCGCTCGACGATATTCCTTGACGCCGTCATAACGAAACGAGCCGGCCGCTTTCGTGAAGCGGTCGGCTCATGAACTCACTCGACGTTCGTTGTGCGAAACCGCGTTCCAGTCAGGCGCGTCGGACGAGACCGAGCACGACTGAAACGACGAGCAGCACCAGCGCGACCCAGAACAAAATGCGCGCGCCTTCGACCGCTACGCCGGCGACGCCCCCGAAGCCCAAAAAGGCTGCGATGAGAGCGACGACCAGAAACACGACGGCCCAATACAAAAGGTTGCCCATTTTCTACCTCCGCTTATGAACTCTCGTCCTAGAACGCGTCTGCTGCGAACATGTTCCGAAGGGCCAACGCGCCGCAAACCCGACGGCGCCACTGTTCAGGTCTCGACGCGCGCGGAATCAGCGCTAAAATAGACCAAAGCATTAACTTCACACGTCCTTTAGCCATGTGCTATTCGCTCGAGGCAAGCATTACCGCTGGGCTCGGCTTGGGTTTGGCGGGCTACGGCATGGTTGCGAAGGCCCTGCGCAACGACCGGCGCATGCTGTTCTTCGCCGCGTTCCCCCTCGTCTTCTCGGCGCATCAGTTCGTCGAGGCGGCGGTATGGGTCACGCGCGACGATTCCTCCGCCGGCCAGCCCTTCCGCTATCTCTACACGCTGATCGCCTTCACGGTGTGGCCCGTGCTCACGCCGTTCGCCGCCGCCTATGCCGAATCCGATCCGGAGCGGAAGCGCGTCTGGGGGACCATGGGCGGCGCAGGGCTTGTTCTCGCCGCTTATCTGATCGCGAAGCTTGCCGGGGCCGATGGCATCGACCTCTCGGTGTATCGGCATTCGCTTGCCTACGACCCGCTGTTCGAGCGCCCGCCGCTCATGGCCGATTTTCTTTATCTCGTTCTAACCGTGACGCCGCTCGTCTTCAGCGAGCGCCGCGCGATCAACGTGTTCGGCTTAGCGGTGCTGTCGACGTTCTTTCTCGCGCTCGCCGCCAATCGTCCGGCCTGGTATTCCGTCTGGTGTCTCGCGGCCGCGGTGTTCAGCCTCGTCATCGCCCTGGCGATCGAGGAGGAGAGCACTTCCGATTTCGACGAGGTCGAAGCGTAGCGCTAGACGCTATGCGCCTCATTGGTGGCCCACTCGATATAGCGCTTGCGCAGCAGTCGGCTCGTCTCGCCCGGCGCGCCGGACCCGATGGTGCGGCCGTCGATTGAGACGATCGGCAGCACGAGGTTGGAGGCGCTCGTGAGAAAGGCTTCCCTTGCGTCATACGCCTCGGCGACGGAGAAGCCGCGCTCTTCGATGGCGAACCCTTCGCGCTCGGCGAGCATTTGCACGGCGCTTCGCGTGCAGCCGGGAAGAATCGCGGCGGAGTTCGCACGCGTGACGAGCACGCCCGCCGCGGTGAGAATGAAAGCGGTCGAGGAAGAGCCTTCGGTCACGAGGCCGTCCTGGCCGACCATCCAGGCCTCCTGGCAGCCGGCTTCGAGAGCCGCTTGCTTCGCCAGCACCTGAGCGAGAAGCGCGGTGCTCTTGATGTCGCGTCGGGCCCAACGCAGGTCGGGAACGCAGAGGATTTTCACGCCGCTTTCCGCGGCGGGCGATACGAGGATGTTTTTCCGCTGAACGAAGGCGACGACCGTCGGAGCCGCCCCCGCGGGGAACCCGAAATCGCGTTCGTCGGCGGCGCCTCTGGTGATCTGGAGATAAATGAGGCCTTCGCGCACGCCATTTCTCGCGACGAGTTCGGCCTCGATGTCCGCGATGCGCGCCATCGGCATCGGACTCTCGATGCGCAGTTCCCGCAGCGAACGCGCAAGGCGCGCGAGATGCGCTTCATTGTCGATCAGCGTTCCGCCGATCACCGCGGCCACCTCATAAACGCCATCGGCGAACAGGAAGCCGCGGTCGAGAATCGACACGCGCGCCTCGGCGAGGGGAACGTAACTTCCGTTCACGTAAGCGATATCAGACAAGGGCGGCTCCCGGGGAAGGATGCGCAATCTACAGCAGCGCTCGCGGCTTGTCCCGCCGGCGCTTTCCGCTCTATCGATGAAAATAGACGCTCCTACATAGTGATTTGCGGCGGATCGGCCTGAAGCCTCGTCGCGACCTTGGTCGCGGACGCCGTTGCGCTGGCGCGCTCTGGAAGCGGATAACTGCGCTTAACGGCGGGAAGGGGGACACTTGGGCGAGGAAATCAAGACAACGGGCTTTACGCCGGCCGATAAGGCGCGGTTTGCCGCGCGCCTTGCCCAGGAGACGCAGATCGCCCGCAGCCTGTTCGAGCAGGACCGGTTTTCGCGAGATGGCCACATGGTGGGCTTCGAAATCGAAACCTGGATCGTCGATCACAATTACGCGCCTTCCTCGATCAACCAGGCGGTCCTCGAAACCCTGGATCATCCCCTGGTCGTGCCGGAGCTGTCGCAATTTAACCTCGAGTTGAATTGCTCGCCTTTCCAGCTCCAGGGAGACGCGCTGACGCAAGCGCACAAATCGCTGACCGACCTATGGGCGACGTGCAACGACGTCGCGCATCAGCTCGACGCCAATCTCGTGATGATCGGCACGCTGCCGACGATCCGTGACGGCGATCTGACGCTCGCCAATATGTCGCCGCTCAACCGCTATTATGCGCTCAATCAGGAAGTGCTGCGGCTGCGCGGCGGACAGCCGCTGCACGTCAACATCGCCGGCCGCGACCGGCTCGCCTCGGTGCATCGCGACGTGATGCTCGAGGCGGCGACCACGTCATTCCAGATCCATCTGAAAGCTCCGGCGGATCTCGCGCACCTTTACTACAACGCGTCGACGGCGGCCTCGGGACCGATTCTCGCCGCCTGCGCCAATGCGCCTTTCCTTTTCGGCAAGGCCCTGTGGGAGGAAACGCGCATACCGCTGTTCGAACAGGCGGTGAAAGTGCCGGGGCCGGCGCGCGTCTGCATGGGCTCCGGCTATGCGACGCGTTCCCTCATCGAAGTCTTCGAGGAGAATTTGCGCGACTATGACGCGCTTCTTCCGATGACCTATGACGATCCGCCCGAGGCGATGCGCCATCTGCGGCTGCATAATGGGGTGATCTGGCGCTGGAATCGGCCGCTGATCGGCTTCGACGAGAGCGGGGCGCCGCATCTGCGGGTGGAGCACCGGATTCTGCCGGCGGGGCCGACCTTCACCGATATGATGGCGAACGCCGCCCTCTACCTCGGCCTGGCGCGGGCGCTCGCCATGTCCGGAGACAACGGCGCCGGCGGTCTCACCTTTAACGAGGCCAAGCGCAATTTCTACGCCGCCGCGCGGTTTGGCCTCGACGCGACACTCGAATGGCCGGGGGCAGGGGAGATCGCCGCAGATCGTCTACTGCTGGAGCGCCTCATTCCTGACGCCAGGGCAGGGCTTCGTGACTTGGGCGTCGCTGAAGCCGATTTCCTCGACGTCATCGAAGCGCGGGTTCAGTCGCGCCAGACCGGGGCGGCGTGGCAGCGAAAAGCCCTTGAGGCGCGCGGCGGGGACCTTTATGGCCTGATGGCGGCCTATTGTGAGCGCCAGCGGAGCGGCGCGCCCGTCCATCAGTGGGAAATATGAGGAGAACAGTGACCGACGCGCCCTGCGCCTTGCTTGACCGGCTGCCCGACGGATTTCTCGACTGCCCCGCCAATCGCCTGAAGGACATCCTGCCGCGACCGACCCTGTTCGACCTTCCGGGCCGCGATCCGAAGCCGCTGTTCGTGTCGACGCTCTTGCATGGCAACGAAACGAGCGGACTCGCCGCCGTGCAGGAGGTGCTGCGCCGTCATGCCGCGCGCGGGCTCAACCGCTCGCTCATCCTGTTCGTCGGCAATGTCGAAGCGGCGGCGGCGAATCTGCGCACGCTGCCCGGTCAGCGCGACTTCAACCGGGTGTGGCCCGGCACCGCGTTTCCCGACGATCCGCTCGCCGATATGGCGCGCTGGATCTGTGAGTATGTCGGCAAGCGCGACGCTTTCGCCGCGGTCGACATCCACAACAACACGGGGTTCAATCCTCACTACAGCTGCATCAGCAAGCTTGAACCGAAATATGTCGCGCTGGCGCAGCTTTTTTCCCGCATCGTGGTGCATTTTCAGCGCCCGCGCGGCACCTGCGCGGCGGCCTTCGCCGAACTCTGCCCGGCGATCACGGTTGAGTGCGGCAAGTCAGGAGTCGACGCAGGCGTCGCTCATGCGATCGAATTGCTTGAGGCCTGCCTCTCGATCACGGAGCTACCGGACCATGCGCCGGCGCCTCACGACGTGGAACTGCTGCGGACCTGCGCCATCGTGAAGCCGCCGGCCGGCGCGAGCTTCTCCTTCGATGGAACGCCCGCGGACTTTTTGTTCCGTCCCGATATCGACCATCTCAATTTCAGCGAATTGAGTGCGGGCGCCTCATTCGGCGCCTTGGGCGATGAAGGCGCGCGCCTGGAAGTCCTGCCGGGCGACGGATTCGATGCGCAGCCGATCAATTATTTCGATTACGCAGGCGGCGAGATCAGGCTCGCGCGCCCCGCCATCCCGGCGATGCTGACCGTCGATCCGCGCGCGGTGAAGCAGGATTGCCTGTGTTATCTGATGCACCGCATCGGCATGGACGGATAGAGAGCGACGCTAGGGCGTTTCCGGACGAACATCCTCGATCACATAGAGGCCCTTGGCGTCGCGGCTGATCGTGAATTTGATCTTCATGCCCTTCGACAGTTTCGCGAGATCGACGCCCGGCGCGACGTGAAACGCCATCGTCATGGCGGACATTTCCAGCGCTCCCGTGACCGGACCGTGCGTGATCATCAGCCTTCGCTCGTCGGCGTCGATGGCTCTGACGACGCCCTCGCCTTGCCCTGTTGTCTTCTCCGCCTTTTCCGCCTGTGCGACGGAACCACGCGGCGCATGCTCCGCCGCGCGAAGGGGAACGCCGCCAATTCCCGGGGGAACGGCGGCGCATGCCGCGATGAGCCACATCGATAAAAGCTTGGTTTTCATCGCAGCCCCCTTTCTGTCTCTCGCCGACCGCTAGACCTTACGGCATTCGTCGGCGCATTTCTGGCACGCTTTTCCGCAAGCCGTGCATTCGGCGATGTTCGGGAACTTGTCGCACTGTTTCTTGCAGTCCTCGCAAATCACCGCCACCGTCTTCGCGAGCGGACCGACTTGCGACGAATTGACCGCGGCGAGCGACGCGAGCGCATTGCAGGCGGCGACGAGCTGGAATGCGGCGTTAGCGCATTCCGCCATGCTCGTGTCTTTCATCGCAAACATGCCGAAGCAGTGGCGGAGGCAGTCATTGCCGGTCGAGACGCACTCGATGCTGGCATTTTCCAAACTTTTGTACAGCGCCGGATGCATATCCTGCATTGCGGCGCCGCCGGCTGGCGCCGTGCCCGTCGCCTGAGCGAAGGCTTGTGTGGCGGACGCGACCGCGGCTGCAGTCCCGACAGCGATGAATTCGCGACGTTCCATGGTTCCTTCCTCCGTGTGGGAGTCTGATGGGTAGTGCGGACGTTGATAGCGCGCGTTTATGCGCCGGCTTTTTCCGTCGAAGGTCTTCGCACTGACGTAGGCGTTACCTACGCCGAAAGATGACGCTCAGACTATTGGCCGGCATTTCCACGACCTGAGGCTCTCCAAATCCTTTCTCCCGCGCGACCTCAGCGACTTCGTCGAGATCGCGGATTCCCCATGAGGGGTTGCGTGCGCGAAGGCTTGCGTCGAACGCGGCGTTGCTCGGCGCAGTGTGCGCGCCGCCGCGCCTGTATGGTCCGTATAGATAGAGCGGCGCTCCAGCAGGCAAAGTCCTGCCTGCGCCTTCGAACAACGCTTGCGTCGCGCTCCAGGGCGAAATGTTAATCATGTTGATGCAGATGATGGCGTCAGCGGCGCCGACAGGCCAGGGAAACGCCTCGACGTCTAGCACAAGCGGCGCAAGCACGTTGCTCAGGCCGCTTGCGGCGATCCACGCGGCGATGCTCTCGCGCGCCTCGGCGCTCGGGTCGGACGGACGGAATGTCAGATGGGGCAAATGCTCGGCGAAAAACGTGACGTGTTCGCCGGCGCCGCTCGCGATCTCCAGCGCAAGTCCCTTCGCTGGCAGGACGTTGCGCAGAACGTCGAAAATTGGTTGGCGATTGCGCGCGGTCGATGGCGCGAAAAGTCGCTTGTCGTTCATTTTGCTTCTCTCGGTCGCGCACGCGACTCTGCTTGCGTATGTTCTAATGTTTCTCGGTCGCAATCTCATGACGCAAGTTAAACCGACGATGTCGTCGCGACTTCGCGATGCTGCAGTCTGTCGCGATCTGCGTTCTTCGCAAGAGTGGGTTTCCGGGCACGAAATTTGATGGGCATACGAGGGCAGGTCGGCGACAGGCGCCATTCAAGAAAGGCGCCCGCGGGACGGCGCATTGAGGCTCTCACTTGACCTGCACGGGGGTACGAAATGTCGCAAATCTTCGAGCTGGTCGCCTCAAAGCATCGCGCGTTTGTCGCATTGGCGACGCTGCGCCTTCCGGGTCAACCGCCTCGTCGCTTCACGGAAGAAGAGGCGGCGATCCTCTCGCGCGCCCTCGAGTCAGTCGCCAACGGCGATCGGCGCACCCATCAAATTTATATGAGCCCCATCGCCAGCGATCATGATTTCGACGCGCGGGTCGAAGAAAGCGGTCTGGTCGTTTCTTTGGAAGGTCGCGGAGACATCAAACTCGACTGGAACGAAGCGCGCGCCTTGGCCGAAGAGTTGCGAAGGTTCGCTTCGCGATAGGGCGGGCAGACCTATTTGCCGACAAGCTCAAACTGCGCCAGGACGGGCGCGTGAAGCGAGCCTTCGATAAATTCCTCCGCAAAGGCTTCGTCCGCGAGCCCTTCGTTCAGGATCGCCGTTTCGCGCCAGGCGGCTGCGAGCGCCTGCGAGGCGAGGAGGTGATCGATCAGCATCGGGCGCCCCGCGTGAATCACGGTGAAGCGCCGCGCCGGCGCGACGCGTTCTTCCAAGGGGATGAGAACCCGCGCGCCAGCTGCGACGTCGTCTCCGCCGCCCCTCAGAAGCCGGGTCGGCGCGTCATGCTCATCCGCGTTGAAATCGCCGGCGATTGCGATCAGCGCCTCCGGCTCGGCGTCGAACAGCGTCTCGGCGAACAAGCGGGCTTCCAGCGCCTGCCCCTCACGCTTGAGCGCCGCCACGAACTGGCCCTCGATTTGCGCGCGGCTTGATCCCACGCCCCGAGCCGTCGCGACGGGAATCGCGCGCGGCGCCCGCAAATGCAGATTGATCACATGGAGCGCGCCGCCGTTGGGAAGCTCCACGGCCACATAGAGCAGCGGTCTGTCCCAGACGATATCCACCGGCTCAGGCAGGGAGCCGTCGGCCTCGCGCGGCGGCGGCCATGCCCAGCGGGCGACAATGTCATGGTGGATCTGCCTCTGCGCCTTTATCGGCCATCGCGACAGGATCGCGAGATTGTGCACGTCGGCAGGGCCGTCGCCGCCGGGCCTTACCGTCGTCGCCCGGTAAAAAGTCGCGTAGCTAGTCGTTTCGAGCAACTGATCGAGCGCGATATACTGCCGCGCCCCGCGGTTGTGAATCCGCTGCGCATGAATCTCCTGCAGGCACAATATGTCGGCGTCGAGCGCATCGAGGAGGGGGCGCAGCGCTCTGGTTCGCCGCGCGAATGCCTCGGTCTTGGTCGCCTGCCAATCGAGATTCTCAAGATTGAACGTCGCGAGTCGGAGCGCTTGCATCTGCAATCATCGCCCGAACAGCTCGCGTCCGCCAGCAGATTGCGCCTCGACGGCGTCGACATTTAGCGGCAGTATCGGCAATATTTCCAATTCGGGAGAGCGATGTGTCCCTGTTTGACGGGATTCCTTTTTTTGCCGGTCTTGACCCCACGCGCGGCGAGCAGTTCGCGCGGCATTGCGTGCGCAGGCGCTACGCCGAGCATGAGCTGGTCCTCGACTTCGACGATCCTTCCACCGACGTTTATTTCATCGTCAGCGGCGACGTTCGGGTGCTGATTCGAACCGCGGCCGGCAAGGAAATGATTTTCGGAGACTTCGGGCCGGGCAAGTTCTTCGGCGAAATGGCGGCGGTCGACGGGGCGAAGCGCTCCGCGAATGTGACCGCGCTCACCAACGCTGAATTATTGCTTGTGCCGCCATCCGTGTTCAAGGAAATCGTTTTCAGCGAGCCGGAGATTTGCGAGCGGCTGCTGCGTCTGCTGACCGCGCGCGTGCGGGAGCTGAATACGCGCCTCTTCGAACGTTCCGTGCTTGACCTGAAGCATCGGCTCTATTCCGAACTGTTGCGCATGTCGGCGCCGCGCAAAGGGTCGCCGGGGCAGTCGATCGTTTCGCCGCCGCCGTTTCAGCACGATCTCGCCGCGCGAATCGGCTGTCGGCGGGAACAGGTGAGCCGCGAACTCTCGGCGATGATCGACGAAGGACTTGCCGAAAAAATTCGCGGCGGCCTCGTGCTGCTGCGCCCGGCCGTTCTGGAAAAGCGCGTTCAGGAAGCGCTCAACGAAGCCGAATGACCTGTGTGCGTTCTCGCACAAACGGATGAGGATCCGGGCGCTACCATCGCTATGCTGCCGATAAGGGGCAAAGGCCTCGGCAGAGGAAGCGATTGGGAGAAGCCAAATGATTCCCGAACTCACGCCGATCGAGCGTTGCGCCGAGGTGGCGGGGCTGCGCGGTCACGAACTCATCCTGGGCGTGAGCCCGAGCGACAAGCATCATCGAATGCTGGCGCGCTATCGTCGCGCCGTCTCGCTTGACGCGGCGCGCCGGCGCGTAGTCGCGGACATTCGCAGCGCGGTGGAAATCGGCGCGTCTCGGCGCGCCGCCGACCTGCTGATCGTGCTGCGCTGGCTCCTCGCGCCGAGCGCCTCATGCGACGAATCCCGCACTCTCGCCCGTCCACGCCGCCGCGCCTTTTCCGCGCGCTGGCGCAGAGGCGTGGTTCCGACTGTCGTCGCGCAGCAGTCCTCGCAAGTCGGCGAAGTGATCTCTCTCTTCGATGGCGGCCTGCGGCGTTAATGCGGCGTGGCCGCTGTGGTTTCAGGGCAACACCCGCGAATTTGTTTTGCCGGCCACGCGCAGCCCAAGGGCACGTCAGACAGGCCGTAAGCCTTTGCTGCATAGCCCTAAATCGAGACAATCACGCTTCGGCGTGTTGTTTTTCCGACCGACGCCTGAGAGCGACGCAAGCTTGCCACTCCAGGCGACATGAGTCAGCTTCCGCTCCAGCTGACGGTCAGGGCTTCGGTCGCCGGTTTTCCGATCCTTTACGGGAGCTTGCCATTTATGTTCGCATTTAGAGCGGCGTCGAGGCTTGCAGGCGCATTGTTCGCCGCATTTACGCTATTTGGTCCGGCTCTGGCGCAAGACCCGCGCGCCGAACAGCAGCGCCTCGCGGCCTACATTCAGCATAATCCGACCGACTATGATGCGACCTATCGCTACGTCCTGCTTTCGACGGAGCTGCGCGACTACGAGGCGGGAATAGGCGCGCTCGAGCGTCTCCTGATGTTCAACCCGAATCTGTCGCGCGCACGAAAGGAGCTCGGCTTCCTCTACGCGCGGCTCGGCGCCTATGAACTGTCGGCGCAGCATTTGCGCAAGGCGGTCGCCGAAGGCGGCCTCGATCCGGTTCAGCTCGCGCAGATCGAAGCGCAGCTGCCCGACATCGAAAAGCGCACTCAGGCGAGCCGGCTCTATCTGCGGATGCATGTCGGTCTGCGGGCGCAGTCGAACGCGAACTTCTTCCCGACCAACAATCTGTTCCAGGTCGGCGGCGTCGGCGTCGCTTCGGCCGCTTCGCGCAAGGGCGACGTCAACAGTTTCCAGCTGGTGCAGGCCGCGCATGACCTCGATTTCCAGAATGCGCGCGGCGATCAGCTGGAGACGCGGGTGACCGGCTACGCCACGCAGCAGTTCCGCCTGCCGCAATACAGCGTGGCGCTGTTCGCCGGCTCGATCGGTCCGCGCATTCATATCGCGCCGGACCTTTATCCAGGCCTCTCGATCAAGCCCTACGTGACAGGCGCCGTGGCGCTGCTCGGCGGCAGCAATTATCTGAACGCCGGCGGCGCCGGCATGAGTTTCGGCGCCGAACTCACACCGGACCTTTGGTTCGAGCCGGGCGCCGAATGGCGCGCGATCTGGGTCGATCCGTCGCCGGGCTACCTCGGCTATCTCGGCTTTTCGCCCTATTCGACAGTCTCCACGCTGGCGACCGGCGACGTGGTCACCGGCTACCTGAGCAGCTCATACAGACTGACCAATGATCTGAGGCTCGAAGGTCGCGCCGCCTATACCCGCGCCTGGGCCGGCAATCCGCAGCAGTCGTCCGACCAGGTCGACCTTCAGGCGATGCTTCGATACGAGCTCGATCCGCCATTTGCGATCATTCCGCGCAGATGGACCATCGCGCCCTACGGCCGCTTCACGCATCTTGCCTTCGACGCCGCCAATCCGGTGATCAATCCCTTCGTCGCGCGCCGCGATACGGTGTGGATCGGCGGTCTGATGGTCGACTTGCCGGTCACTGCGTATTTCGGTTTCGCCGGCAACGTCGAATATGCGCGCAACGACTCGAACATTCCGAATTTCAAGACCGAGAACGTGTCCGTCAGTTTCGGGCCGACGGCGAAGTTCTGACGGAGACCATAGATGAAAAAGCTCTCCGCAGCCGCCACAACCGCTCTCGCGCTCGTCGCGAGCCCGGCGCTCGCCGAAAATGTCGGCAATGTCGGCGCGGTCAATCAGTCCGCGCATGGCACGCCCCCGGGCGCGGCGAAGCGCTCGCTCTCGGTGGGGCTTGGCGTGCAGCGTCGCGAGCGTATCGAGACGAGTCCCGATGGCAGCGCCCAGATCGTCTTCAACGACACCTCGACGATGACTGTCGGGCGCAACAGCGCGGTCACCGTTGACGATTTCGTCTATTCCGGGCCGGGGCGCGGCCAGCAGGGCGTGTCGATGGCGAAGGGCGTGATGCGCTTCGTCGGCGGCGGCGTCAGCCATGACGGCGGGACAAGGCTGCGGACGCCGACGGCGTCGATCGGCGTGCGCGGCGGAACGGCGTTGGTTCGCATCGGCGGTTCCTGCGGCACGCTCATCGTGCATCAATACGGGTTCATCGATGTAGGCGGGCAGGCGCTCACTCGGCCGGGTTACGGCGTTTGCGCGCCGAGCGGCGGGCCGGTTTCCGAGCCCTTTCTCGTGCCGCCGGAAACCATCGCCGAAATTATCGCGGCGCTGGAGAGCGGAAAACGGCAGCGCGGCGGCGCCAGACGCGAGCCGACAAACGACGAGGCGAATCTCGCGCTCGGCAACGACCGTCCGCCGGACGTCGTCAGTTCGCCGGGCTTGGACGCTCTTGGGCCGGTGTGGTTCGGCAACGCGCTGGTGCAGAGCCGCGCCAATGTCGACAACCAGCCCGCGCCCCTTCCGACGCCGGCGCGCCAAGGCGGGCATGACGACCACCACGGCGGCGGCGATCATGGCGGCGGCGATCATGGCGGACACGATCATGGCGGCCACGGCGACCACGGCGGCCATGGCGAAGGCGGACATGGAGGCCATGGCGAGGGCGGCCATGGCGGTGGGTATGGCGGTGGCCATGGCGGCCATGGCGAAGGCGGCGAATACGGCGGCGGTCATGGCGAGGGCGGCCACGGCGAGGGCGGCCACGGCGGCGGCTATGAGGGCGGTGAAGGCGGCCACGGCGGCAACTATGGCGGCGCCCATGGCGAAGGAGGTCATGGCGGCGATCATGGCGGCGAAGGAAGTCATGGCGGCGGATACGAAGGCGGCGAGGGCGGCGGCCAATACGGCGGCGGCTCAGAGGGCAGTCATGGCGGCGGCTACGAAGGCGGCGAAGGCGGCGGCCAATACGGCGGCTCCGAGGGCAGCCAGGGGAGTCACGGAAGTAGTGGCCACGGAAGCAGCGGTCACGAAGGCGGGCCCGTTGCGCTCGATGGACCCGGGCATTAGTTCTGCGGCGTCGCCTTCTTGGCCAAACGCCGCTGCGGCGGCGTGACCGTCATACGGGGTTAGCAAGTGAAGCGGCGTCGCGCCTATCTTCTCGCGCTTGTCGCCGCTGCGGCTCTCATTTTTCCCTGGGGCGTGATTCAGCCTCGGGCGCTCGACGATCTGCGCAACTTCGTCTTCGATACGTTTCAGCGTCTCGCGCCGCGCGCCTATGATCCGGAGGCGCCGACCCGGGTTGTCGGCGTCGACGAGAAAAGTCTCGGCGCATATGGGCAATGGCCTTGGCCCCGCGCGCGGCTCGCCGAACTCGTCAACCGGCTGCGCGAATTGGGCGCCGCGTCAATCGCGTTCGACTTCATCTTCGCGGAGGCGGACCGCGCCGGAGCCTCCCAGCTGCTCGACGCGATACCCGATGCGCGGGCGCGCGCCGAAGTGGCGAAGCTCGTCGCCAAGACTCCGAGCGGCGATCAAGTTCTGGCGCAAGCGCTCGCGCAGACGCCGGCGACGCTCGGCGTGACGCTGACCGACGCTGTCGCCGCGCCGCCGCCGACCAAGTCGGGAATCGTCACCGCCGGCGACGATCCCGCGCCGTTTCTGGTTTCCTTCGCCGGAGCGGTCGGCCCCGAGCCAAGGCTCGCGCAAGCCGCGCAGGGACTGGGCGCCACGAACTGGCTGCCGGACCACGACCAGATCGTCCGCCGTGTTCCGCTGGTGACGCGCGCCGGCGACGTTCTCGTGCCGTCCCTGGCGCTCGAAACCCTGCGCGTCGCGCAGGGCGAGCCGTCGATCGTCATCCGCTCCTCGAACGCCAGCGGGCAAACGGCGTTCGGCAAGCAGACGGGCGTGAACGCCATCAAGGTCGGCGCCTTCGAAGTTGTGACCGGTCCCAACGCAGAGGTTCGGCCGCGCTATTCGCATAGCGCCGCCGCGCGAGACCTCTCGGTGAAGGACGTGCTCGAGGGGCGCGTGGGGCGGGACCAGATCGAAGGCCGAATCATCTTCGTCGGCGCCCTGGCGACGGGGCTCGGCGACGTGCGCGCGACGCCGCTGGAGCCGGTCGTTCCCGGCGTTGATGTGCATGCGCAGATCGTCGAATCGATCGCATCGGGGTCGCTCCTCGCGCGCCCCGACTGGGCGCCCGGACTGGAGTTCGTCGTCGCCGCGCTGGCCTTCCTGTTAGTCATGGGGCTGCTGTTCATCGCCCCGCCGCTCGTCTCCGCGGCTGCGGCGCCGCTCGCGGTCGCCGGGCTTTTCGCCGGAGCATTCTATCTCTTCGATCGCCGAGGCGTGCTGCTCGACCCTTCCTATCCGAGCCTCGCGATCATCGGCGGCTATCTCTTCGGCGCGGTGACTCTCTGGCGCGCGGAGACATCGGCGCGCCGCCACGTGCGTCAGGCCTTCGGCAAATTCGTCGCGCCCGCCGTCGTCGATCGGCTCGCCGAACATCCGGACCGGCTGGTGCTCGGCGGCGAGACGCGCGAACTCACCGTGCTGTTTTCCGATCTGCGGAATTTCTCAAGGATCTCGGAAGGCATGAGCGCGCGCGAACTCACGCAGTTCATGAACGACTATCTGACCCCGATGACGGACGCGATCCTCGAACAGGAGGGCACGGTCGACAAATATATGGGCGACGCGGTGCTCGCCTTCTGGAACGCGCCGCTCGACATCGACGACCATCCGCGCAAGGCCGTTCGCGCGGCGCTCATGATGCGCGAAGCGCTTGTGGGCCTCAACAGGCGGCGCGCCGAGGCCGCCGCGGCCTCAGGCCAGGCCGCCCAACCAGCGGCGATGGGGCTTGGGCTGCATCTCGGCCCTTGCAGCGTCGGCAATATGGGGTCGATCCGCCGCTTCGACTATTCGGTGCTCGGGGACACGGTGAACCTCGCCTCCCGGCTCGAGGGCGCGAGCAAGGCCTTTCAGACGGACATCGTTGCGTCCAGGGCGGTGCGCGACGCCGCCCCCGATTTCGCCTGGCTCGATCTCGGGCGGGTCCGGGTCGTCGGGAAGAGCGAGGCGACGGAAGTTTTCGCCCTCGCCGGCGACGGCGAGGCGGCGGTTTCGGACTCGTATGTGCGCTGGCGCAAGTCGCACGACCTCATGCGCGACGAGTATGAGTCGGGCCAGGTCGCGTCCGCCGCCGAGGGGGCTTCGGCGCTGGCGCGGTCGGCTCCCGAGCCTTGGCCCGCGCTCTATGCCGCTTTGGAGGAGCGCTACCGCGGGCTGGCGAGGGAGGGGTTGGAGGATAACTGGTCTTCGGTATGGAATCTTTCGAGCAAGTGACGTCTTTGTCCCAGCGCGACTGCTTTCCTGCCGTGCGTTCGCACGCCCCCTTATAGGTTTCTCTCAGGATCGCTCGTCGCGCATGATCTCACATCTCGTGCAGAAATATTGGACCCTCATCGCATCGCGTCACGACACGAATGCTTTTTTCGTCATCGACGCCGCCTACCGCGAGCCGCAGCGCGGCTATCACGACTGGAGCCATATCATCGATCTGCTGTCGAAGCTCGATTCGATGAAGGCGCTGGCCGTCCGGCCCGATCTGATCGCCGCCGCCATCTTCTGGCATGATGCTGTGTATCTGACGCGCAACGCCGACGGTCTGCTTCGTCCCGACGCCGAAAATGTTCGCGCCAGCGCGGCGCTGTTCGAGCGCCATTCGAAATTCGACAAGTCGGACACGGATGCTGTGCGCGATCTGATCATGGCGACGGCCGATCATCTCAACGCGCGCGCCGCAATCGAACACTATCCCGGGTTCTCACGCGATCTCGATCTGTTCCTCGATCTCGATCTTTCTTCGCTCGGCGCGCCGTGGCCAGCATTCGAGCGAAACCTGGCGCGCCTTCGCTTCGAATACGCCTGGGTGCCAGAGCCGCTGTTTTGCCTCGGACGGCTTCAGATGATCGAGACGTTCGCCGCACGCGGAGACGCGCTCTACCGTCGCGACGAAACCCGGAAACTCTGGGCCGAAAAGGCGGATGAAAATCTCGCGCGCGCGCAAGAAGAACTGCGTCAGCAGGTGGCGCGGCTCGCCTCCTCGGCGTAGCTACGACGCGAGCGCCTCCCGCACCTTGGCCGAATAGCCGTAGAGATCGTCGTAAAGCTTCAGCGCGCCGTCGTCGTCGACCACGGCGGTGAAATATTGGATGTGAACCGGTATCGGCTTTGCAAGATCGACGCGATGCTCCTTCTTGCCGATCAGCGCGCGTAACCGCTTTTCGTCGTAGTCCGGGCGTCCGACCACTTCTTCGGCGAGCTTGAACGGATTCTGCACGCGCACGCACCCGTGACTGAACGCGCGCTTCGCGCGGGCGAAGAGTTTCTTCTGCGGCGTGTCGTGCATGTAGATCAGAAGATCGTTGGGGAACACGAATTTCAATCGCCCGAGCGCGTTCTTCTCGCCGGGCGGCTGCTGAACGAAAGGCTTTCCATTGCGGTAGGTCACTTTATAGCCGCGCGCGCGAAGCTTGGAGAGCTTGCCGCCGGTCTTGGGCTCCAGCTCCTTCTCGACGATCGATTCGGGAACGTTCCAGGTCGGATTGATGATGATGTAGCTCATCTCATCCGAGAAGACCGGCGTCGGCGACGTCTTCTTCCCGACGATCACGCGCGCGCGCTGCACAAGACGATTGTCGCGCGTGAATGTGGTTTCGAACTGCGGAATGTTGATCTCAAGGCGAGTCGCGGCCATCTCGCGCGGGTACCAGCGCCATCGCTCCATATTGGCGATGATCTCCGCCTCGACGCGCTTCGCCTCGGCTTCGGGAAGCGACGCGAAATCCGTAATAGGTCCGGCGTCGGAGGCGCGGGACGCTGTGGCCTCACGACGCGGATGCGCGCGCGCGGCGCGCAGTTCGGCGAGCTTCTCGCGCAACGCGACGTAGGCCGGATGCGGCGGATTGAACGCGGCGAGCCGCGCGCCCGCGTCGCGTCCAGCTTCGGCGACGGCGTCGAGCGCTTGCGTCGGCTTTGCGACCTTCGGGCGTTCTCTGATTTCGTCCGAAATCTTTTCGGGATCGATTCTGGCGCCGCTCGCCTGCGCCGCATATTCGGCGACCGCCTCGGACAGGGCGAGTTCGGCCTCGGCGCTCCAGCGCGACGCCTCCTCGGGCGCCTCCACCCGCAGGCCGTCGCGGTCTGCTTCGCGCAGGGCGTCCCTCGCGCTCCTCGCGGATTCTGCGAAGCCGTCCTCGGCGCGCCAGAGCGGCGCGTAATCGCGCTTCTTGTAAAAGGCGGCGATCTCCGACCGCTTGGCCGCCCCCTCGACGCGCGGTTTTTCATTCGTCCAGCCTTGCAGCGCCTGCTTGAGGCTCTCGCGCGCTTCGCTCGCCTGCTGCTTATCGCTCTGCTGTTCGTCGCGCCGGCGCCGTTCATCGGCTCCCTGCCTCGCATCGGCGTCAGGCAAGTCGGCCTCTGGCGGATCGGACTTCTCGGCTTTCAACCCCGGCGCCGTCTTCCTCTCGAGTTCGGCCGATGAGGCGGGCGCGTCCCGCGAGGACGGTTGCGCGAATGTCGGACCAGCGAGCAGGGCGGCGAGGACGAGGGGCGTGGCCTGCGCAACGAGCGAAACGCGAAACATTTACTTAGACTCCTCTGAGTCTACAGCGCCTTGCGGCAGACGAAGCGGATGGCCTGTCCGCGCACGCCATAGCCTTCGTCCGTCTCGACGACGACGCCATGGCAATTCTGCGCGGGATCGGACTGGGCGACCGTCGTCGGCTCCTGCCAGTCGACGGGAAGGATGAACGGCTTCACGGGCGAAGCGCCTGCGGCGATGCGAACCGGCGGCGATTCCGGCGCCTTGACGAAGAGCGCCTTGGCGGCGGCGAAGCTGACGTTGGCGGCGACGATCGCGAAGGCGATCTTCATGGCGACCGCGACGCGCACCGGTCGTGAAGCAAAGGTTCGGGTCGTGCGGTTGGCGCTGCGGTTCATTGAACGGATCATGGCGAGTTCTCCGATTGGCGCTGGGTTTGTCGATCAGCGGATGATCGGACCCTAGAGCGCCGCTCGAGGAGTCGCGGTGCGCTGGCGCACAGGGCGCCAGATGCAAGAACTCCCGGCCCTTGGGGCCGGGAGCCGCTTTCGTTAGACGTCGAAGCCGCCGTCGCCGCCGCTGTCGAAGCCGCCGCCGTCGTCGAAGCCGCCGCCATAGTCGGCGTCCTGCGCGCCGCCGGCGTCGTCGTAGCCGGCGTCATATCCGGCCTCGCTGGATCCCGACTGGTCGCCGTAATAGTTGTTGATGACCGTCTCGCCGCCGGCCGGCGCAAAGCCGGAGCCGATGCCAAGATTGCCCATCCCCCCGTAGCCGCCGCCATGGCTGAACAGGCTGCGGATCCCGTCGGCGAGCAGCACGCCGCCCGCGACGCCCGCGGCGGTGCCGAGCGCGCCCTTCAGGAAGCTGCCGCCTTCAGCCGGAGGTTGCTGCTGTTGACCCCAGCCTTGCGGCGCGTAGCCGCCGGCCACGGGGTTCATGCCGCCCTGCTGGCCGCCCCAGGGTCCGCTCGGTCTGGCCTGCGGCGACGGCCGCTGCGGCGAAGGACGTTGCCCGCCCCCGAACAGGCCCCCGAGGAAACCGCCGGCAGGCTTCGACTCAAGCTCCTGCATGCGGGCCTCGAGCTCTTCGATGCGCGCGTTGGCGCCCTGTAGCGCCTGATCCTGGACGATCACGGTCTGCGCCAGGAGATAGGGCGCGGCCGGCTGGGCCTTGATCTGCTCGCTGATGAAAGCCTCCGCCTCCTGGTCGCGCGGCGTCGAAGCGGCGCTCTTGGTGCGCTCGAACAGACCAGCGATAAGTTGGCGTTCTTCCGGTGACATAGAATCTCTCCATGGTCCGCCGCCCTCGAAGGCGCGGCGCAGAATGATATGGCCCCGCCGCAAAACGCCGCCAAGCCCCAAGCGCGAACGCAGCCTATTAAACTTTCGAAATCTGCCGGAAAAATGGGCGCTCGCCGAAATTTCCCGCCGCCTTTGGCGCGGGTTGAGAGAGGGTGGTCCGGGACGCCCCGGCCCCGTTACTCGGCCGAGTGCGTGAAGCGAAAATGCGCGTCGGGGCTGATGAGCCGTCCCGGACACGGTCTTTTTCCACGACGCGCCGGCCGGATCGCTCCTTCGGTCGCGTCGCAAGGGCCTCATATTCGCCGCCCCGGCCGCTGGAACTTTGCCCGTTCTAGGTAATCGTTCCCTGCGTGCGGCCTAAGCATTTGACCGGGTCGCTTCGCGCATGCGGAAACATGCGCCCTCCACGCCAGGAGGAGACCCGATCGGCGGTCGGAGCGCCCGACGCAGGAGCGAGGGTCGTCGTCCTGCGCTTAACCGTCCGCGCCAGCGCCGCCGACCCTGACGACGCCCCTTTCAGTTGGCGAGGCGGGAGCAGGATAGGGGAGGTTTTCAAGGTGGGGATAAGTTTTGGCGCGATACCTGCAATTTCTGCGCGTCATGCCCGCGCTTGTCGCGGGCATCCACGTGGCGCCGTTGTGCATGCATTGGACATCACGCCACCGGAGGCGGCCCCTCGTCCGTCGAGACGCGCGCTGCGCGCGCGCTCAGGATGAAGGGCCTTTGGTTGCGGGATCCCCGCTTTTTGCAATGTAGTCTGCTGCGCCAGCAAAGCAGTCCTCATCCTGAGGAGCCGCCGAAAGCGGCGTCTCGAAAACGAGGACTGCGATCCGTCGATGGGCGGCGGCGTAATTGCGCACGCCTTGCAGTGTGAGGCGCAATGTCCGAGCGTGGATGGCCGGGACAAGCCCGGCCATGACCTGGAACTTAGAACATGCCAAGCGCGTCTTTCGCCCAGCGATCAGCTTGCCCCTCACGCCGCCGTGAATTTCTCGCTGAAGATGCGCTCGTGCGGGACGCCGGAAGCGCGCGCGGTCTCCTCGGTCGCGGCGATGAGTGGGGGCGGGCCGCAGACGTAAATGTCCGGCGTCTCGGTCGCCGTCCGCAGCGCCTGCGCGAGCGCTTCGGCCGGCGTGCCGGCGAACTCACGCCATTCCGATTCCGGCTTCCAGACGCAGAGCGTCACGTTGAGTTGCGGCAACGCCGCCTTGAGTTCTTCGATCACGTCGAGCGCGAAAAGCTCGTCGACCTTATTGACGCCGAAGAACAGCCGGCAGGGGCGCTGATCGGCGAATTCCGCCATCTGCCGCAGCATGGACAGCGCCGGCGCGAGGCCGGTCCCCCCGACGACGAACCAGCGCGGCGCGGCGCTCGCTTCGTCGGCGGTGAATTGCCCCTGCGGACCGCGCACCAGCAGCGCGTCGCCGGGGACGGCGCGCTCGCGAAGATAGTTCGAGAAGGCGCCGTTCGGCTGAAGGCGGATGAACAGCTCGAGCGTTCCATCCCAGTTCGGCGTATTGGCGAGCGAATAGGAGCGCTTCGCCGAGCCGTCGGGGAGGGTGAGTTCGACGAACTGTCCCGCGGTGAACTGCGCGGCGCTACCGAACGTCGGGTCGTCTTCATATTGCAGCTGCAGGCGCACCGCCCCCGAGCCGGCGGGTTCAAGCGCGACGAGCCTCGCGCGACGTTCGGGAACCGCCGCATAGCCGACCGACGCTTCGTCGAAGGGGGCGCGCAGTGCGAGATCGCTGCGCGGCTGCGCGCGGCACAACAATATGTCGCCCGCCATGCGCTCTTCCTCGCTCAGCGCCGAACTGCTGTGGGACAGGAGTTCGACCTCTCCGCTCGCGCGCGAGACGCGGCACGCGCCGCAGCCGCCCTCCCGGCAAGAGGATGGAAGATAAATGCTCGCGCGTTCGGCGGCGTCCAGTAGCGTGTCGGAGGGTTCGGCGTCGAAGGCGATCGTCGCGCCGTCGCGCGTGAGCAGGCTGACCTTGTACATGGCGGATTCCGGCGAGAGTCGGACGCCCGAGTCCGGGCGTCCGTTGCAGGGACTACGCGGCGCGGGAGAGCGACGCTTCGATGTCGGCCTTGGCGTCGCCGACCGGCTGCACGCCGAATTGCTCAACCAGCACGTTGACGAGCGCCGGCGTCAGGAAGGCCGGCAGCGTCGGGCCGAGTCGCACATTGCGCACCCCCAGCGCGAGCAGCGTCAGAAGAACGGCCGCCGCTTTCTGCTCGAACCAAGAGACGATGAGCGACAGCGGCAGTTCATTGACGCCGACGCCGAAGGCTTCCGCCAGCTTCGTCGCGACGACGAGCGCCGAATAGGCGTCATTGCACTGGCCCATGTCGAGAAGGCGCGGCAGACCGCCGATCGTGCCGAACTCATGCTTGTTGAAGCGGTATTTGCCGCAGCCGAGCGTGAGGATCACCGTATCCTCCGGCGCTTCGTCGGCGAAATCGCTGTAGTAATTGCGCCCCGGCGCCGCGCCGTCGCATCCGCCGACGAGGAAGAAGTGGCGGATGGCGCCGCTCTTGACCGCATCGATCACCTTGTCGGCGACGCCGAGCACCGTGTCGCGTCCGAAGCCGATGGTGATGGTCTTCTCCGGCGCGTCTTCGGTGAAGCCGGGCAGGGCCTGCGCCGCCTGCGCGACGACCGCGAAATTCTCGTCGGCGATGTGGCGAATGCCCGCCCAGCCGACCGGTCCAGCGGTGAAGATGCGGCCCCGATAGCGGGGCTGCGGCTCGATGAGACAGTTGGAGGTCATGACGATCGGACCGGGGAATTCGGCGAATTCCTTCTGCTGATCCTGCCAGGCGCCGCCGTAATTGCCGACGAGATGCGGATAGACCTTGAGCTTCGGATAGGAATGCGCCGGCAGCATCTCGCCATGCGTATAGACGTTGACGCCCTTGTCCTTCGTGGCTTCGAGGATGGCGTGCAGATCCTTCAGATCGTGGCCCGAGACGAGGATCGCCTTGCCCTCGACCGGCGTCACGCGCACGCTCGTCGGCGTCGGCGCGCCGAATGTTCCGGTATTCGCGGCGTCGAGCGCCTCCATGGCGAGGAAGTTGGCGCGGCCGAGCGCCAGCGCTTCGTCGAGAAGCGTGGCGACATCGCCCTCTTCGCGCGCCAGCGTGTCAAGCGCATGTTCAACGGCCGCGTAGATCGCGTCGCGCTCTTCGCCGAGAACGCGCGCGTGATGCGCATAGGCGCAGACGCCCTTGAGGCCATAGAGGATGAGCGCGCGGGCGCCGACGGCGTCCTCGCCGAGGATCGCTGCGTCCTTGCGCACGGCGGCTTCGGAGGCCTGGGCGAGAAGTCCGGCCATGTTGCTGGCGGGCGCAAAAACGGCGGGGCCGGAGAGAAGTTCCGGCTCCTTGCCGGCGGCGCACGCGGCGCTTTCGTAAAGGGACTTGGCGCGTTCGCGGATCTGCGAGGCCTGCTGGATCAGTTCGACGAACTTCGCCGCGTTGAAATTGACGTTGGTGAGAGTCGTGAAGAAGGCGAAGAGGATGAAGCGGTCGGCTTCGACGTCCGTCGCGTCCAGTTGACGCGCGCGATGCAGATACTGGCCGAGGCCCTCACAGACATAGAGCAGAATGTCCTGCAGATCGGCGGTCGTCGCGTCCTTGCCGCACATTCCCTTCGCGCCCGCGCAGCCGGCGCCTTCATCCGACCGGTAAGTCTGCTCGCATTGATAACAGAACATGTCGCTCCCTCCTGGCTTGCTTATTCGGTATTTAGAATGCGTATTAAAAAGGGCAGAAGTCAAGCCGTGACGCGCGCCATGCGGCGCGACATTTCGCGACGACAATTCAGGCGGAGAGATCGGCGAGCGGGAAAGCCGCGGATTTGTCGAGGCAATCGTGCAGCGTGAAGCGATCGAGTTCGCGCAAAAATCCCTGCTCGGCGCGGGCCAGCATGCCTTTCAGTCGGCAGCGCGGCAAAAGCGCGCAGCTGCTGCCCTGTGGGCTGAAACATTCGACGAGCGGCTGATCATCGAGCGTGCGCACCACTTGCCCGATGCGGATGTCGCGGGGATCGCGCGCCAGTCGCACGCCGCCCTGCGCGCCGCGGATGCCCTCGACATATCCGGCCGCCGCGAGTTCCTGAAGCACTTTCGCCATATGGTGGCGGGAAACGCCGAAATGATCGGCGATCGCCGCCGCGCTCATCACTTGCGGATTGCGGTCGGCGAGGAGGATGAGGGCGCGCAGGCCGAAGTCGGTGAAGGTCGTGAGGCGCATGTCGCGAATTTAACACGGTATCTGAAATTCTGAAATACATCTCGCAAGCATTGCACAACGTCTCGGCGTGGATGGCCGGGACATAGGCGAGCGAAGCGACGCCGTCTTCGACGGCTTCGCCCGGCCATGCCGATTTGGGAGCATCAACTGAAGCCGGCCCTCGTCCTTCGAGACGCGCGCTGCGCACGCTCCTCAGGATGAGGGCCTTAGGTTGGGGGATACGAAGGACGGCTGACCTCGCAGCCGCCAAGACTGCCTTCAGCCGTCAGCCCCAAAAGCAGTCCTCATCCTGAGGAGCGCCTGCAAGGCGCGTCTCGAAGGACGAGGACTGCGACGCGTCTCTCTTTCACTCCCCACCTAACGCCATGTCGTCGCGGTGGATGATTTCGTCGGGGCCCTTGAAGCCGATCAGCGCCTCGATGTCCTTGGTCGAGCGGCCGACGATCTTCGCCGCGTCGACCGCGTCATAGGTGACGAGTCCGCGGCCGATCTCGCCGCCCTTGGCGTTGCGGATCACGATGCAGTCGCCGCGCGCGAAAGCGCCTTCGATTCGCGTCACGCCCGCCGGCAGCAGGCTGCGGCCCGAGCGCAGCGCCTTCGCCGCGCCGTCGTCGATGTGCACGGCGCCCTTTGGCTCCAGAGAGCCGGCGATCCATTTCTTGCGCGCCGTCACCGGATTGGACGGGGTCAGAAACCAGCTGCAGCGTCCGCCCGCTGCGATGCGCGCGATCGGCGCCTCTTCGCGCCCGTCCGCGATCACCATATGCGCGCCGCCGGTCGTCGCGATCTTCGCCGCCTCGATCTTGGTGCGCATGCCGCCGCGCGAATATTGCGAGGCGGCGCCGCCGGCCATCGCTTCGATTTCCGCGGTGACGCGCGGCACGACGGGGATGTGCTTCGCATCCGGGTTTGAATCGGGCGGGGCGCTGTAGAGCCCGTCGACGTCGGACAGGAGGATCAACAGATCGGCGCTCGCCATTGTGGCGACGCGCGCGGCGAGGCGGTCATTGTCGCCGTAGCGGATTTCCGCGGTCGCCACGGTGTCGTTCTCATTGATCACCGGCACGGCGCGCAGCGACAATAGCCGCGTCAGACATTCGCGCGCATAGAGATAGCGGCGGCGCTCCTCAGTGTCGCCGAGCGTGACCAGCACCTGCCCGGCGACGAGGCCGCGGTCGTGCAAGGTCTCGGCCCAGAGCCGCGCGAGCGCGATCTGCCCGACGGCGGCGGCGGCCTGGCTGTCCTCGAGCTTCAGCGCGCCGCGCGAGAAACCGAGCACGCTGCGCCCGAGCGCAACGGCGCCGGAGGAAACGACGAGCACGTCGGCCCCGGCGCGGTGCAGGTCGGCGACGTCGTCGGCGAGACGCTTCAGCCAGGCGCGTTTCGCCGACGCCTTGTTGGGGTCGACGATGAGCGAGGAGCCGACCTTGACGACGATGCGTTTGAAGTCGGCGAGTGCGGGGGCGCGCTTGGTCATCCGTACGGGAGCTTGCGTTGATCAGTTGCGAGGCTGCGACTGCACGGCGGTCATTTCCAATCGGGCGTGCGCCCGCCGGAGTGACGCGTCAAGCACGCTGCTCAACAGGATGCGGCGCGGCGTCGACGCAGAGTTAGCCCGCGGCCGCTCCAACTGCAAATTGGCGGTTAGAGCGCGTTTTTCTGCCAGCGCCGGATGACATCGAATGGATAAATGAAATTGACGACATTGAGTGTGAAATTGTCGCGGATCTTCAGCGCGACGAAGAGTTCGAGAACGATGGACATGGCGAGAACGGCGAGCACGGGCAGCCTCCACGCCAGCAGGAAGCCAAAGGCCATCGCCAGCGTATCGACGAGCGAATTGACGATGCTGTCGCCGCCATAGCCTTCGGCCGGCGCCTGCTTGCGATAGTGGCGGATCGCGAACGGCGTGTTCTCGAGGATCTCCCAGCCGACTTCGAGCGCGAGCGCGATCAGGAAGCGCTGCCAGATCGACAATCCCGGCGCTGCAAGCCAGAGGAGAAAATAGAACAGCACGCCGTGAATGACATGCGTGAAGCTGTACCAGTCCGCGAGATGCTGAGAGAGGCAGTGGGAGGAGGGGTCGCCTTCCCAGAGCTTGAATTTGCCTTGGGAGCAGAGAAACGGCCGCCCGAGCGCCCAGAGCGCGCCCGCCTGAAAGATGAGCGCGGCGCTCGCCGCAGCCGTGATCTCCCATGCGGTTGCGTTCAGAATCATACTTCTCAACTGGGAGACGCGGCCGGGGAGACTAGTCTCCGAGTCCGGCGATATCGGCGTCCCTATTCTTGTCGGCGCGGCTTCCGACGGAGAGTTCCTCCAGCTCCTCCGTCCAGCATTCGAATTGCCTGCGGCCGTAATCGACCATTGCGTCGGCGATATCTTGCGGCGACTTCGCCGCTGATACGTCCTGCGCGAATTTCAGCGCTGACCGCGTGTTGATCAGGCTGAATTCCATCAATCTCACGGCAAGGTCCTGATAGGTCTTGAGCGAGGTCGAAACGAGGGAGGCGCCGGGCGCGATCATGATGTTCCCCTTGGAGCTGCCGGACATATCTCTGACAATCACCGAAAATATAGAGGGAGGCGCGGCCGCGCCAGCGCCTCCCTCGCCACTGAAAAGCTATCCAATATGGGAGCTAGAATAGCGTCCGGTCTGAGACGGGCATATGACGGGCCCGCGACGCGGCCAGCCCGTTGATGTTGGTCAACCAAGTGATTTCGTTGAATAATTTTTATTCTGGTCCTACAATGTTTGTCGCCCGTGGCGGTTGACGGGCGTTATTATGAACGGAATTGATGGGGCTCGCGTGGGCGGCGCGAGCGAGGAGGCCGTAATGCATCGGTTGGTTTATTTCAGTAACGCAAATCTTGATCTGAGCCGCTCGGCCCTCGAATGGATGGTGGAGAAATCAGCGGCGCGAAATCGGCCGCTCCAGATTAGCGGCGCGCTTTTTTATAACGGCCTGAATTTTTTGCAGATACTCGAGGGACCGCGTCAGGCGCTGACGCCCCTTTATCTGCAGATCCGTAAAGATCCGCGCCACTCTGGCGTGGTCAAGCTCGTCCACGAACGGATTTCGACGCGCAGCTACCCTGATTGGGGGATGAAACTGTTTTGCGGCGCGCCGAGATGCGCCGCCACAACCTTCGAAGCGATGCCCGGCGATAAGGATTTCCCCGCCATGGTCGACGGCTTTTTCAAGTTTGGGCACGTGACGGCGCTTCCCGAACTCCGGTGAGCGCAATTCTTGCTTGGGTATGTCGCCTGCCTTTGGCCGGCCGCGCCCTTCGGAGCTGCTAATGTTAGGAATCGTTGAGAAAATCGGCTCGGCTGAGAGCCACATCAATGTGGGCGCCCCGGGGCGGGATCGTCGACTGCTGTCCGGCTATTTGGTCAATCTGCATCGTGGCGCGGCGCCCGTGAGAGAACTGATGCTCGCGGACATAGAGAGATTTCAGTCGCTGGGGGCGACCGGATACGCCGAGGATCTGCGGACCGCGCTCAAGCGCTTCACCTCCGAATTCCTTGAACGTAAGGATCGGCGCTAGCGCCGCCTGCGCCGGGATCTCCGTGGCGCCGACAAAAACCGTCCGGGTCACGCACGCGCTGCTCCGAGTTCAAGTGATCAGCCGCGCGCGAACCTCCTGCTCATAGCGGGCGAGTTCTTCACTGATCGAAACGTCATAGCGTGCGCCGCGCGGCTTGAGCGTTCGCAGCTGCGCGGGCAGGGCCGCGAGCTGTTCTTTCGCGTGCACGCGGATTTGCGAAAGGTCGCATGTTTGCTCAGCGACGCGTCGACCCGAGATGATGAACGGACGGAGCAATCCGGCGCCTGGCAAGGTTTCGTCACGCCGAGCGATCACGTCACGCACTGCAACGCCGTCGCGAAATTCTCGAAAAACCTGCTTGCGGCCCGGCAGCGACGGCTTGCCCGTCGAGAGTTTCATGCGGCCTTCGCCGGCGTATTCGGTCAGCTTATAGGCGATGTCGAGAGCAGGGGCGTCGCTCGACACCGCCATATCGGTGCCGACGCCGAAGACATCGACTGGGGCGCCGCGAGCGGTGAGATCGTCGATCTTCATTTCGTCGAGACCCCCGCTGGCGACGATCTGCACGTCAGTCAGGCCAGCCGCGTCCAGGATGCGCCGGGTTTCGCAGGCGAGCGCGTAAAGATCGCCGGAATCGAGGCGCACCGCGCGGACTTTGAAATCCTTCCCGCGCGCCTTCGCGAGCGCGACGACCTTCTTGACCCCTTCGATCGTATCGTAAGTGTCGACGAGCAGCGTCGTCTCCGGAAAGACATCGCTGAAAGCTTGAAAGGCGTCCATCTCCGACGCGCAGGCTTCGACAAAGCTATGCGCCATCGTTCCTGCGACAGGCAGTCCATAGACCTGTCCGGCGGCGACGTTGGAGGTCGCGTCGACTCCCCCGATGTAGAACGCGCGCGCGCCCTTTGTCGCCGCATCCACGCCTTGCGCCCGTCTCGCGCCAAAGTCGACGACGCTGCGGCCGCGCGCGGCGGCCACGACGCGCGCCGCCTTGGACGCCAGGATCGTCTGCAGACCGATCTGATTGAGAACGAGCGTTTCAATGAGCTGCGCCTCTGCAATCGGCGCGACGACTTCTAGGATCGGTTCGTTTTCGAAAAATGGCGTCCCCTCGCGCATCGCATGGATGTCGCCGGAGAAGCGAAAATTCGCGAGCCAGTCGAGGAAAGGCTGCGACGCGACGCCAAGCGAACTCAGATAGTCGAGATGCTGCGGCTCAAAACGCAAATGCTCGATTTCCTCGAGCAGATCGTGCAGGCCTGCGGCGATCAGGAAATTGCGTTGCGGCGGCAGCTTGCGCACGAAGAGGCTGAATGTCGCCTCTGCGTCCATCCCCAATTCGAAATAGGCGCGCAGCATCGTGAATTCATAGAGATCCGCGAAGAGCGCGTTGGCGGACACGATCGCTCCCTCTCATGATCAGATTGGCTAAGGCTGCGAGCGCTCGCGCGCCGGGCCGGACCATAACGACGGCGCCGGGGTCGGGCAAATCGCTCGCCGCTTAAAGCGCGTAGCGCCCCGCTCAACTGGTTTCAGCGCTCTTCGACGACGACGCCAGCCTTCCGCATCTTCTCGACGGCCGCCCTTCCGCCTTGAGGCGTAATGGCGCGCGCGCCGGAGAGCCGCACATGCGTTTCGAATCCTTCCTTTGCGGCGTCCAACGCGGTTTCGAGCACGCAGACGTCGAGCGCCAATCCGACGATCAACAGTCGCCGCACGTGAAGGCGTCGCAGCCGATCCGCGAGTACGCTGGCGTTGAAGGCGGAGAGCTGGTCGCGCTCTTGCGCCGCCCCTTTGCTGATGATGGTTGCGCGCTCGGGAAGGCGCAGATCCGGATGGAACTGCGCGCCAGCGCTGCCCTGCACGCAATGCGCCGGCCAGGGTCCGCCAGTTTCGTCAAAGCTCGCGTGGCCCGGCGGATGCCAGTCGCGCGAGGCGAAAACTGGAACGCCGGCTGAGACGGCTTCCTCGATCAGCAGGTTGACCACCGGAAGAATTCTATCCGCGTCAGGGACCTCGAGAGCGCCGCCCGCGCAGAAATCGCGCTGCACGTCCAGGACAAGGAGCGCGTCGCCAGGCTTCAGCCGCATCGCATCGTGGGCCATGTCCCGGCTCCTCTCAGAGTGCTTGCAGGCGTCGCCCTTTCTATAATCCGTACCCCCTTTTTTCCGTTGCATGTGAAATCGCGAATCAGTCTCGATCGCAATTCGGGGGAGAGCGCTTGCCGCTTCTGGATTTCCATGCGTGACGGTCTACAGCGGTCGTGCTCCGTCGTCCGGCTTCTCGCGTCAATATTGTCTGCGCCTCGCCGCGCATGACTTGCTAGGGGGCGTAGAAATTTCACGTTTTCGTTTTTGCAACGCTTTCGCACGAGTAATTGCTGAATTTATATCAGCAAATAATGTTCAGTTTTGGCGCCATCCTCTTGGTGTTCGGCATGGCCTTAATGGTCAACGCTCCGACGCCGGATGTACGCGGGCGTTTTCTTTATCCACGCTTCGCCAGTCAACGTGATTGTTTGATTATGTTAAGCTCGTGCTCTAGCATTCATCCTCTGATAAATGGGGGATAATGATGCTGATCTGCATACGAAGTAACTACGCACCTTATCTGTTCGCCGTCGCCTCGATGTTGGTCGACTCCTCCGTTTTCGTTGCGGAGGCCATGCCCTCTGCCGCAATAAGATCGCAGCCGACCGACAGCGGCGCTAGGTCGGGTTTCACCGTCGCGCAATATTACTATCAAAACGCGCGTCCAAGCGTCGGATACGGGCCAAATCGCCGGCCGCGAAACAGTGAGGTGCCTTTGCCAGGGTCAGGACGACGCATACCGGTTTCGGCAAGAGACGCCGCCGCCGACAGTTGGACAGGTTGTCAAAATTGGCGCAATCGCTTCAAGGAGCCATTCCAACGCTGCTGTTCCATGTCGGGCGGGGTCCGTCGTTGCTACGACCAATACTAGTCGGACTCCAGTCAAAAAGGCGGAGACGGCGAAAATGCGAGACGCCCCGGCCGTGGATGTAACGGGGGGGCGTTTTTTTTTGTTTTATTTGCTGGAAGAGCACAGAGCCCGCGGCGACAGGCGACCATGAAAGTCTAAAGCGCAGGTCTTCCCCGCGATGGCGGCTCGACATCAAAAATGGGGACTAGATGTTTCGATCGAGGATCGAACTATCTGATGCAATGGCAGGAGTGGAGGGGCTCGAACCCCCAACCCCCGGTTTTGGAGCCCGAAGCAGAGTATATGCAGGAAGCTGCGGGAAGACGCAAGAACGGCGCAAACCCCTTGAAAAGCGCGGTTACTCTCAGTATGTGGGGAGCAGCGGGGAGCACGAAACAGCTTCCCAAATCTTCCCATAGTCTTCCCAAGGGCGACCATGAAGTTCACGACAAGGTCCGTCGCGGCGCTCACCCTGCCGCCCGACAAGTCCGAGTCAATCGTCTTCGATGACGCCCTCGGCGGCTTCGGGCTCCGGCTTCGGGCCGGCGGCTCGAAGACATGGGTCTTCCAGTATAAGCTTGGCAGTAAACAGCGCCGGCTCACCTTCGGGACGTTCCCGGCGCTCGGCCTCGAAGCGGCGCGCAAGATCGCCGCCGATCTACAGGCGCGCGTGCGGCTCGGCGGCGACCCGGCGGCGGAGAAGGCCGAGGCCCGCGCCCAATCGGCCGAGACCTTCAAGGCCATCGCGCAGAGATATCTCGACTACCAGAAAGGAGAAATGCGCCCACGCTCCTATGCCGAAGTCGAACGTCACCTTATGGTTCACGCCCGGCCGTTGCATCGTGAGCCGTTGCGCAAGATCGACCGGGGCCACATCGCCAATCTGATCGATGGATTGACGACGAATCATTTTCATACGCACGCGACATTGGGCGCCTTCTTCACATGGGCGATGCGGGGAGGCCATATCGACGCCAATCCGGTCGCGCAGACCAACCGGCCACCCAAACCCGAATCGCGGGAGCGCACGCTTTCTCCCGATGAATTGCGTGACGTCTGGCGGGCGCTCCAAGATGACGACTACGGCGCCATTCTCAAAATGCTCGCCTTGACCGGCATGCGCCGCGACGAGGTGGGCTCGCTGCGATGGACGGAAGTCGATTTCGACGCGGCGCTCATCCGTTTGTCGGGCGACAGGACCAAGAACGGCAAGCCGTTCGATCTGCCGCTGAGCGGTCCGGCGCTGGCCATTCTGCAAGCCCGCCAGCGCGACGAGGATCGCGATTTCGTGTTCGGGCGAGGGAAGGGCGGTTTCTCGGGCTGGTCCGCCTGTAAGGCCCGTCTCGACGCGCGCATTGCCGACTTACGTAAGGAGGAAGGCAAGCCGGTCATGCCGCCATGGACGCTTCATGATCTTCGCAGAAGCATGTCGACGATCATGCACGACCAACTCGGCGTGCTGCCGCATATTGTCGAAGCGTGTTTGGCTCACATCAGCGGCCATAAGGCCGGCGTCGCTGGCGTTTACAACCGCGCGCAATATCGCGAGGAAAAGCGGAAGGCGCTGGCGAAGTGGGCCGACTTCGTCATGCGCACTGTCGAAGGCCGCGACAACGTCGTCCCGCTTAGAGCTTGATCAAAAGAGACGGACCGATGCGGCGCTGGAACGCCGCATCGGCCCTGCCAACAACGCGAAGGAACCGCGTTTATGGACAAGGAATTCTACCGCCTTTCGGACCTGATCGGAATCCGCCAATTGATGGCGGAGTTGATGACTCCTGAGCAGGAAGCCGAGGCGTTGACCGACGAGGATGGCGTCTCTTGGGGCCGTCTCGAAGAGGTGCAGATGCAACTTCGACTCGGACATCTGCATCCTGTCGAAGTCCTCTTCGACGAACGCTTGCGGGAGCCCGAACAACGCGAGCTGAATCCGCAGGCGCTCGCCGCCGGATCGTCCGTCGATTTCCTCAAGCGCCTTCTGATCTTCGAGCGCGGCAAGTCCCGGCTCTATGTCACGCTCGCGAGCGTGCGGGAGACCTATGGCGATTGGTTGCCGTCCGTCAGCCGATGGCTATTGGCGAACGGCCGTCCGACGTCCATGGAGCCCGCGCAACCGGCCGCGCGGCCAACGCGCCCGGCCAGAAGGCGCGAAGACGCGATCGTCGACTATCTCATAGCGCGTGGACCGATGAGCGAGTCCGAACAGCTTGCGGCGAGCGTCGAACAGTTCGGCGTAAAGGTGACCCGCCAGTGGCTGCGTGAACTGCGTAGCGCGGGCCGCATTCCGAAAGCGAGGCGCGGCCGGCGGCCTCGCCCCGTCGCCGGCTAATTCCGCCGAAATCTTTTAATTCCGCCGTCCGAACAGGCGGAAAGCTCAATAAAATCATCGACATCAATCGATTTCTATTTCCGCCGAAAAATGCACGGCGGAAAAGACGGCGGAAATTTTCACGCTTACCTCTGTCGGCAGACCTCGGCGCGGAGCCGAGTTTCCCTGCATGAGGAAGCTGCCTTTGAAATCCCCCGCATCAGAGCGCGACAAGATCGAATTGAGCGCCGTCGAACGTCGCCGCATCATCAGCATCAAAGAGGCCGCACGGTTGCGCGGGGTGCACCCTGACACGCTCCGGCGTGAATCACAACGAACCGGCAAGCCCCGCATCGTCCGCATTTCGGCGCGCCGCGTCGGCGTGCGGCTTGGCGAAGTCCTCGGCGAGGACTGACGATGAGCGTAGCGTTTGAGCGTTCCGAGTTTGGTTTGCGCGCCTACCAGACCGAGGCACGAAAAGTGCGCGGGGCTCACGCCTCGGGCAAAAAAAAGCGGAATCCATGACGGGCGTTCGTCGTCCAACCGATGACGAATACGCCGCGTACGGTCTGCACTGTCGCGTGACGTGGCGCGCAACCGCCGACGACTGGCGCTGCCCGTGTTGCCGGCGCAACAAGCGGGAAATCATGCGCTGGGGGCGACGTAAGGGCAGCAACGCAATCTCGTATGGCGCTGTCGGTTGGACGTGCGGGCTGCATAATCACCACGATCATGCAAGAGATTACGGCATGCCGGCGCGGTTCGCCAGCATGCTCATTTGCGGCGCGTGCAACGCGGCGGAAGGGCGCGCCAAGAAAATTGCGGGCGCGCCGACATGGTTCTCGTTTTCGCCGCGTGAAATCGCGACTTTCGTCATCGCGGAAAACAATGGCCCGACGAACATCAACGTCGAGGCGGTTTGGCGCGCGGCGCGCGAATCCCGGTTCGGGCGGCAGTGGCAGCTTGAAGCGGGGCGCAAAAAGGCGATTGCGAAGCGAATGGACTTCGAAAACCGGCGCCGACACGAGGACCGGCTGAAACTGGCGCGTGAGCTTTTCGGCTAGCGCCTCGATGATGGACGTCTTCCGGAAGTTGTAAGGACAGGAAAGGACCGACAATGAAACCCTCGACCTTTGAAGCGTTCTTCGGCAACGAAATCAGCGCAGGGTGGGAAACCTTGATGCGACAGGCAAGCATGACGGCCCACGAATATCTCACGGCCGCCGTTCGCGATATCGATGAACAGTTCGGCAAGGGTTATGCAAAACAAAATCCAGCGTTGGTTGGCGCGTTCATGCAAACGGCGGCGCTGGATTTTCATTCGGCGTCCATCGGCGTCGCAGCGCAGAAGATTCGCGACGCGCTGGAAAAGTAAACCGTGATGATCAACGAGGAAATCGCGGCCTTCGCCCCCGGCCCGATCCCCAACGACGGGGAGCCCGCAAGGAAGAGCGCCGGCCGAAAGAGGCGATAGGCCACGCATGGCCACGAAGCCGACAGGACGGCCGCGCGGGCGCCCGCGCAAGACCAAGGCGCCAAAGCCGCTGCGCCGTCGCGGCCGGCCGGGAAAACCGCTTGCCGAACGCGAGGACCGGCATGCGCTCGCCTTCATGCAGGCGGCGCTTGATCGGCCGGACATCGACATGAGCGAACGCGGCCTGACCGTGATGCTCGCCGGACTACGTTACGGCCGTGTCGTGGAGACGCGCGAGAACCTTGAGGCCATGCTGCGCGGCGAACCGTTCCTTGTCGCCATGGACCCGGCCGAGAGCCGCGCCGTCGCCGACGATGGCCGCTGGCGGCACAAGAACGCCTTCAGGCCGCGCGCCGACGACATGGCCCGGACCTTGCGCCGGGCGCGGACGGCCTCCGTGATCGACAAGGACAGGCGATGGCTGGCCTGCATGAGCCGCGCGTGGGCCATCTGCCTACAGGGACGCGTCGAGGACGGTTGGCTTGCGCAGCACCTCGCGGCGATGGCCGGCGAGAGCGCGTATTTCGAAGAAGTGATGGAGCCGATCCTTCTGCGGCCGCAGCGAATGCCGAAGGCTGCGCTTGCCGGGCTCGCGCGACGCCTGCTCGCGCCAGCCGACGCGTCGCCCGATTATTTGACGAATATTTTCCGCACGCAGCCCCTGAAAAAGTGTGATCTGTAGATCGTCGCCCGGTCCACGATCCGTGAGGCGACGCCATGCAGCCAGACGACTTCATTCCGATCTTCCGCGACCCGGCGGCGCTCGGCATCGGACTGCGCTCGGCGAACGGCGTCTATGGCCGGGCGCGTCGAGATCGCGACTTCCCGCCAATCTGGAAAATCCGCAACCGGAACTTCATCCGGCGGGCCGATCTCGACGCCTATCGCGCGACGTTGGCGCGTCGCGCCATCCTGAAGGAGACCGTGAAATGAAAGCGCAACGTAGAAAGAGCCCGCCGGCGACGACCGGCAGGCCCCAAAAGCCGAAAAGCCGGGCAGGCAAGATCGACGGCGCAAGGAATACACGAACGTCCGCCGATCGCCTAGTCATCCTGCGCTTCCCTATGGAGCCTGAATGGCAGGCGGACGATCGCTTGTGGTTCTTGGTCCACCCGGATCGCAACCATCGACTGCGACGGACCTATGACGGCGAGCTGGAGGCGGAAGGCGTCGATCCCGATCGCGATTGTCCGCTCGACGAGTGGGAAGTGCGATGGACCTTGGTCCGCCGGCTCGGCCCGAAGATGCGGCGGCGCTGCTTGATCCGCGCGCCATCGCCGGACGAAGCGCCGGGAATGACCGCGCTTGAACACGATGAGCACAAGCTGCGCGCGTTGGCCGACGAGCTTCTCGTCGAGAGGCGCAACGATCGCACGCTCGACTTCGAACGGGCGATGCGGCGGGCCGCAATCTACGCGGCGGCTGCGCAATCGGGCTCCTGAAAAGAACGAAGCCGCCGCCTCTGCAAAGGCGGCGGCTCCAATGCGTTCTGAGTTGAGATCAGATGAAGCACATCAAAAATACCACGAAGCCGTTCCCGATTCCAACCCCGCCGCCGCTCAACCGTTCCGTGCTCGGCAAACTCAAGACCGACGACCCGAACGCGCTGACGGTCGTCGCGGCGGTTGACGGAGCGATGCTGACGAAGATCGTCTTCGCAAACGGTCGGGATCGGGATTACGACCTGGCCTATAAGATCATCGTGGATACGTGCGACGTCAGCACAACGGCGAAGATCGTCGCATTGGCGAAAGAGCTGGCGCGTCACGCCAACAAGTGCATCACCTATGGCGCAATTGCGCCGCATGTCAGGCCGGGTTGGTGGGTGCGGCGACTGCAAAAAGCGCGCCTCGACGCCCCTGCGTCATTGCTTGAAACGCCCCGCTTCGTCTACCTGCTTGATCTTGATCTCCATGACGTCGCGCTGCCAGAAGACTTCGATCGGCACGACCTGCATGCGGCGGCGTTGCTGGCCCGCGCGGAATTGCCGGAGGCGTTTCAGGACGTCGAGATGGTGTGCGTCGCGTCGTCCGGCTATCTCCGCAAACCGGGCTTGCGATTTCGATGCTGGGTGCGCCTGTCGCGAGCGCTGACGCCGACTCAGTTTCGCCTCTGGATGAAGTTGACGAAACCCCCCGGCCGCAAAAAACCGCGAGTCGACACAACCCCGCTTTCGGCGAACGGCTGTAATTACACGGCGAACCCGGTCTTTGAAGACCCGAGCATGGACCCGCTGCCCGACGGTCGGCTCGTCGTCATTCCCGGCAGGGGCGCCGTCGAAGTCCCGCCGGAGGAATTCTTCGAAGTCAAAAAACCACCCCGCCAAAAGAAGCCGGCCGAACCAAAGGCGGCCGAACCGAAGACGGCCAAAGTAAAGAGGGCGGAGTCGAAGGAGCGCACGGCAGGGACAAAGGAGACCGAGAAGGCAGGGACAAAGGAGACCGAGAAGGCCAAAAAGGAGCCGGCGCCCCACGAAGAGCCCGCCGCCGAGTCTGACGGCCTCGACGAAACGTTTGCGCATCTTTGGGACGACGACGTCGCCGTCGAAGCGGCCCACGAATATCTCGCGAGCACGCCGGGCGGCGTGCAAGGCGAGGGCCGCCACGACGCGGCGGTCGCCGTATTTATGCGCTTGCTCGACATCGGGCTCACGCCGGAGAAGGCCGGCGACTTGTTGTTCGAACTCTGGTCGCCGAAATGCGCGCCGCCCTACGCCACACGCGACGAACTGGGCCGCGAGATCGACGGCCTCGAATATTCGCGCGAAAATCCGATCGGCTATCAGCATCCGAAAGCGAATGCTGGAAAAACCGTTGGGCCGTCGATCGCCAATGCGACTCCGATCGAAGTCGACTTCATGTCGTTCGAAGAAGGCCAAGCGCAACTGGCCGCCGCCGTGCGGACGACGATCAACGATTTCCTGCAATGGACTCCGCAACAAGGCGAGCCGCCGACGATAGGCCAACGCGCGACCGTCGCAATCGGCAAGAGCGAGATCGCGCTGCGCGCAATTTTCCGTGCGCTGTTTACTATTCGCAGGCGACGCGGCAAACGCGGCCGGCGTGTCATCGTGTTGGCCGTGCCGACGCATAAATTGTCGACGGAGTTGCAGGAGCGGTTCAATGCGATCGTCGTCGAGAAAACCGCGACGTTGCAAGAGCGGGCGCGCAAAGCCGGGGACATGCCGCACACCGTCGAGAAGATAGGCCGACTGGCCGGGGGGTTGCGGGCGGCGGTATGGCGTGGGCGCGAGGCCGACGCGCCGGACTTCTCGGGGGAGAAAATGTGCCGCGCTCTCGACGCCGTGCGCCAAGCGCAGAAACAGCAACAGGATATTGAAGGCCGCGTTTGCAAAAGCTGCGAACATCGCGACGTCTGCGCGTATAGGGCGCAGTATAAGAAGCGCGCCGATCTTTGGATCGTTGCGCATCAAACGTTGTTTGGCGGCATGCCGCGCCCGTTTCCAGCCGCCGGAGTCGAGCTTGTCGTGATCGATGAAAGCCCCGACAAGGCGGGACTGCGCGGCGTCGGGGATAATGATCAAGTGATCGTGAAAGTTTCCGAACTAGCGCCGGGCGCGACGCCGCTGCCGGAGAAGATGTCGCGCGGCAACGCCGAGTATCTGCAAAACTTGCGCAGTTCGTTGAAGCATGCGCTGAACCGGGCGGCGTATGGTTGGTTGAAAGCCTCGACGCTCAAGCAGGCGGGAATCACAGAGCGCGACGCCGCGTGGGCGGCGCAGGCCGAATGGCGACGCGTCTATCGTGGCGACGATCTTTTCAGAATCGAAGCCAATCGTTCGGCCGAACCGATGGCGCGTATGTGGAAAGAGATCGCCGAATTGTTGCGAGAGAACGGCCCGGAATATTCCGGACGGTTGTCGGTGTTTGACGGTATGAAGACGACAGGGCGCGAGTTGCATGTCGCCGGCTACAGCAAAATCCATCCTGACTTTCGCAAACCGACGCTCTTGATCGACGCGATGTTTGACGCCGCGCGTGTGAGACCGATGTTTCCGAATATTGTCGAACTCGATGCGATCGACGTCGATGCGCCGTTTGCGCGCATCTTGAAATCGGTTGGCCGCTCATCTGCGAAGTCGATGCTGGTCCCGATGAAGCCGCATGAGGCGGAGTCGAGGAATATGACGCCGGAAGACTTTGAAGCGGAAAATCTTAGACGCGCGAACAATCGCGCCGCGCTGCGCGTGAATCTCATCAATCTGGCGCGACGTCATGACGGCCAGACGCTCGTCATCGGCTACAAGGAGATGATCGAATTGCTCGATCTGCCACCGCCGATCGAAGCGGCGAATTTCAACGCCATCGCCGGCATCGATCGATGGGCCGATTTCGATCTTCTGATCATCGTCGGCCGGCCGCTGCCGCCGCCTTACGCCGTGGAGAAGATCGCCGGGGCCGTCCGGGGAGAACGGCCGGCCGAGGTGCTGCGTTGGTATGAGCAGCAGCCGACGTCAACTATCGTCCGCCTGCCGCAAAGCGCAGGATTTGGGGCTATCGCCGTCGAGGCCGACCGGCATCCCGACGCGATCGGCGAACTGCATCGGGCGCGTATCTGTGAAGGCGAGCTGGTGCAGGCGATTGGACGGCTGCGGCCAATTCGCCGAACGGCCGATCGACAGGCGACGATCATCCTTCTGAACGACACGCCGCTGCCGGGGCTGCCTATCGATGGATTCTTTGATGCGAACGCGTTCTATGGGGCCAGTCCCGAGGACACGATGTTCGCCATGGGCGGCATCGCCTTTGAGAGCCCAACAGACGCGTTCAAGGCTTATCCGGGATTATGGCCGACCGTGGAGGCCGCGAAGAAAGCTTTGCAGCGGTCAGGAACACGGGGACAAACCCCTTATAGTGATCCCAATAGTCAAGCTTCTTATATTCTTAATAGGGGAATGTCCCCGTGTTCGATCCGCTACAAATTGGCTGGACCTAAACAGCGCTTCAAAAGCTGCACCACCGTCCGCTCCGTCGTTTCCAATCCGAAGGCCGAACTGGAAAGAATGCTCGGGCCGCTGGCGTATTTCGAGGCTGACGCCCGCGAACCGCCGATCACGCCGTTCGCCGATCTTCCGTCCCCGATCGAACTGGCGTTGGAGCGCGCCCGCATCGCTCGCAAATGGTTGGAGAAGCCCGAGGACGATCGTCGGGCTTCATGAGGATGGGAGTAGCTCACGAGGCGGAAAACGCGCTCCACGGGCTCGGCTGGCGCGCTGTGGAGGGGTTGACGGCGAGGGCGATGGGAGCGGCGGAGGGCGAAAGATCAGCGCAACGCACGTCGCCGCGCGGAGAGCCCTATGAGCGAGGGACACGCGAACACCTCGAATCCCGCTTTTTTCCTTCAGGCCAACACGTCCCGCGACTCCTAAAGTCCACGCCAATCCTACCGGCACCCCTTCCACCTCTCGGCGTTCCCCTCTCGAACATCCTCGCCAGTCCTTGCGCCGGGGCCGCAACGCAGACCCGCGAAGGGCCGTTGCGCCTCGCCCAAATACGCCTTACATTTCTGTCAACGCTCGTCGTCACCAATGAAAGGCTATCGCGAGTGAAGAACTTCCTCGCCTATTACCGCGTCTCAACTGCGCAACAGGGCCGCTCGGCGCTCGGCCTCGAAGCGCAGCAATTGGCCGTCCGCGCCTATCTCGGCGCCGCCGATCGGCTTGTCGGGGAAGTCGTCGAAATTGAATCCGGCAAACGCGCCAACAGGCCGAAGCTCGCCGAGGCGCTGCGCCTATGCCGCCTGCATGGCGCGACGCTGATCATCGCGAAGCTGGATCGTCTCGCCCGCAACGTGCACTTCATTTCGGACTTGATGGAGTCCGGCGTTGACTTCGTCGCTGTCGACTTTCCGCAGGCGAATCGCTTGACGATTCACATCCTCGCGGCCGTCGCCGAGCATGAAGCCAAGGCGATTTCGGAACGCACGCGAGCCGCGTTGCAGGCCGCGAAGGCGCGCGGCGTGCGGCTCGGCGGCTACCGTGGCGGCTTACCGTCGCAAGTCGCCCGTGAGCGCTCGGCAGCCCGGCGGAAGGCCATCGCTGCGGCCCGCGCCGCCGATCTCGCGCCTGTCATCGATGAGCTGCGTCAAGCCGGCGTCGTATCGCTCGGCGGCATCGCTCGCGCGCTGACGGAGCGCGGCATCCGGACGGCGCGCGGCGCGTCGACGTGGCGAGAGACGCAAGTCGCCCGCGTGCTCGCGGCCATGCCCTGAGAGCGACGGCCATCGCCCACATCATCGCCTGACGGCCACGTCCTGAGAGCGACGGCCATCGCCGCATCGCGATCGGCCACGTCCTGAGCAGCAAGTCCTTGGTTGGTAACCTACCAAGGAAGCCCTATATTCACGGGCATGTCGCAAGCAAACGACGCCACGCCAACGCTTTTCAAACCGACGGCTCGGTCGAAGGTCACGAACGCGCGCCTTTCCGGCAAGCGCCTCTCGACGCGGTCCTTGCTCAATTCCGACGGCCGCTCAGCTTGGGCGCGCAGATATCGCGACCTTGTCGTCATGTTGAGCGACGACCTTGGCGGCGCGTCTTCGCTTTCCGAATTGAAGCTCGGGCTCATTCGCCGCGTCGCAAGTTTGACGATCGAAGCCGAGCGGCTTGAGGTTCGACTCGCGGAAGGCGATCAGACCGTCGACATTGACGCCTTGGGCCGCGTGTCGGGCCATATCCGCAGAATCAGCGAAACGCTTGGACTTGACCGCGTCTCGCGTGTCGTCGAGCCGACGCTTTCCGACATCATCGCCCGCCATCAACGCGAAGCAGAGAAGGCCACACAGAGCCCGAAGCCGGCCGCAGCTCCTACCGCATCGGGCGAGCCCTCTTCGCGCACGCAGGACGCCTCTCCGCCGCAGGACGCCGCCCTCATCGAGGAAGGGGCGGCGGAATGACGACTTCTCGCCCCGAACTTCTCCCCGACCTCGACGAGGCCATCGCGCAATGGCGAGACGACGATCTCGCACGCGTCATCACGATCTTCGCTACGGCCCGCGCCGAGGCCAGTCTGGCGCATGCGGCATGCGCGGCACTGCCGCCGGCCAATCTCTCGGCGTGGCGCAAGCCCGATCGGTCCGGCCTGCTTCATCGGCGTATGGTCACGCGACACCGCGCTCGCGCCGCACGATCCTTCATCGATCAGGCCCTCGCCGAATGGCGCCCGGCAACCGGAGGCCATTGATCACGATGGCCCTCGACATTGTCACCGCGATGAATTCCGACGCGCTCTTCGAGCCATGGTTTCGAGGCTCGTCATGGGACGGTTGGCGCGCCGTCCTCAAAGCGGCCTACGCGTTGCCGATGATTGACGATGAAGTTCGATTCTTCCGCAGCGTCGCCGAGCGTGATCCGCCAACGCGGCCCGTCAAAGAGCTTTGGGCCGTTTGCGGGCGAGGCGCGGGCAAGGACTCTGTCGCCAGTCTGATCGTCGCCTATATCGCGGCGATGTTCGATCGCTCGTCGAGCAAGCTGCGGCCGGGAGAAAGAGCGCTGGTCGGCCTTATCGCCGTCGATCGCGAGCAAGCGCAAATCGTCAAGGGCTACATCCGCAGCTTCTTTCACGACATTCCGGCTTTGAAGCGCACGGTCACTCGCGAGACGGCGGACGGCCTGCAACTCGATAACGGTGTCGACATCAGCATCGCGACAAACAGCTTCCGATCTATTCGCGGACGATCGATGCTCGCCTGCGTGCTCGACGAATGCGCGTTCTACAGGTCCGAGGAAAGCGCTTCGCCGGATGAAGAAACTTACCGCGCCATTCGTCCTGCATTGGCGCGCGTGCCGGGCAGCGTCTTGATTGGCATTTCCTCGCCCTACAAGAAATCCGGTTTGCTCTATCGCAAATTCACGAAGCACTTCGGACAAAACGACGATGATGTCCTCGTCATTCGCGCCGAATCCAAAAAGCTTAATCCGACATTGTCGGACGCAGAGATTGAACGCGATCTTCAAGACGATTTCGCCGCCGCCCGCGCCGAATGGTTTGCAGAGTGGCGCGACGACATCGCCGGATGGTTGCCGCTCGAAGTGATAGAAGCGGCGCGAGACACCGGCGTTACGGTCAGACCGCCAGTCATGAATTCGAATAGGCGCATCATCTATCGAAGCGGATGTGATCCGTCCGGCGGCCAGAAGGACTCCTTCACTTGCGCCGTTTCGCATACCGAAGACGGCGTCGAAGTTCTCGATTGCGTCGTCGAAATCAAAGCGCCATTCGATCCGAGCGTCGCGACGCGCCATGTTGCGGACGTTCTCAAGTCTTACGGCCTGCATTCGACTGTCGGCGACAAATACGCCGCGAATTGGGTGATAAGCGCGTTTGCTGAGCACGGCGTCCGCTACACGCATTCTGAGCGTGATCGATCGCAAATCTATCTCGACTGCATGCCGCTCTTCACCGCCGGCAAAGTGCGACTGCTCGACAATCAACGCTTGGTCACGCAATTCGCGCAACTCGAACGGCGCACAAGCACGCTTGGTAAAGATCGCGTCGACCACCCGCGCGGCGGTCACGACGATTGCGCGAATGCGGCAGCGCTGTCTCTGATCACGAAACGCAAATCCGGATTTCGTCCTACGCAGCGCATGATCGAAATGGCCGGCCAGCCGACGGCCTATGCGCTGCGACGGCGAGCGCTTGTTTGAGAAGGAAAACGCCCATGGTCCGCAACAAGAAAGTCGAACGCGCGCATCGCGCACTGTCCGCCTATTTGCGTCCACGACTCCGCAAAGGCGTCGATGTCGAATTTCTGTCGTGCTTCACCGGCGTAAGCGACGAAAACATCGACGCCAAGCTCGGCGAGATCGTCGCGTATGCGGCGCGCCTGACGCATGGCGAGCTGGCGATGGACGCGAACACGAAAGACCTATTCGCGCGAATGCACGCGGCGATTGCCGATGAAGAAGGAACGACGAACATGAGCATGCCCGACGAGATTGTGAAGAAAGTCCTCACCTTCCTGCAACCCAAACTGACGCCGGACGAATTGCGCCACGTCTATGAACTTCTGATGCGCACGACGACGACGACAGGCGCGAAGAACGATCAGAAGAAAGGCCGCCGACATCCTGACGGAAGCGAGATCAAGCCTGACGTCGCCGAAGACGCTGCGGCAATATCCGCGTTCGCTGCGAGATTCCCTTCCGCAATGCGAATCAAAGTTGAGCCGGACATTCGGCCGGAGACGCCGCGACATTCGCAGTCCAACGCGCAGGAGTTTTTCAAGCGTTATCCCGGCGCCGCGCGCATCGGACAGGCGCTTTAAGTCCGACATCAACAAGACGGAGCACGTTGAATGAACGCACAAAGCCCGGAACGCGAGAAGCTTGCCGCCGCCATCGATCGGCAACGCGACGCACAAGCGAGCCTCGACGAAGCCCGCCGCGCGCAGCAAACCGCGACGCAACGCTGGTTCGCGGCGAGCGCGCGCGTCACGTCGATTCAGCAAGAGATCAAAGACATCGAGCAAGGTCCGCAATCGTCGTCTGATCGCCTGATCGCGGACCTTGCCGGCGGACTCGACGTTCTTGTCGAATCTCCCGTCGCCGATCTCCGCAAGCAGCTCGACGCGGCGCAAGCCGAAGTCGCCGTTTGGAACGCCGCGCGCACGACAAGCGAAGAAGCGATCGAATCCCGCCGGCAGGCGCTTGATCTTGCCGAGCACCTGACCGACAGCGCCGCAAGACGCGTCGTCGGCGCCGAAATGAACGTCGCCCCGCTGCTTGCCGCATGCGAAGCGCTGCGCAACGAAGTGCTCGACATGCAAGGCAAGATCGCTGCGATTGCCGGCGCGATCGATCACGGCAGCGACTTGCGCAAGCGGCTCGACAGTTTCTTGACCGACAGTTGGTTGATCGGGGCGTCGTGGCGAGATCGTCCGGCGGCGCGGCCGATCAAATCGATGTTTGCCGAGTTGAAGCGCGATGCGAACACGACGTTGAAGGTGAGCTGATCCATGACCTTCGTCGCAGGATTCGTCCTTTCGTTCACGCGCCCAGCATCTCGCGCCGCGCGCTCCCTACAGGAGTGGGGACGCGGCAAGTCCCGCCGAGCCGCTCACAGTCGCGTGGCTCGGCGGGGCGACATTTCAAAGGGCTTCGCGTCGTGTGGCTCCATCTTCGCCACGCGACCGCTCGGCGGGACCGACACCTGCCAAGAAATAGCTAAGCCGCCGTCGCACAAAGCAGTCGACCGTGTGTTTTCAATGGACCGTGCTCGTCAGAATTTTCCAGCGGTAAAATCCAATACCACCACGTTGATCAACGCACGGCGCGGTGCGGGAATCCGGGCGATAAGCATCGAGCGCATGTCATCCGCACTCGAAGGCGCGGGAAGCCCGTCGGGATGAGCCTTCAACCGTCGATTGGTCGCCGACGGGATATCTCCGAACCATAATACACAATAAATTCCCCGCTGTTCTGAGCGCCAGTCGATCAGATATTGGATATCGAGCTGTCCAGTTGCTGCGTCCCAGACATCCGTGTGCCATTGGCCCTTGATCTCGACCGGTAATTGCATCGCCCCGCGCGCGAAGGCGAGATCAGCACGCTTGGTCTGGGGCATGTCCACCTCGGTGATCCGCTGTATATCGTAACGAGCGAGTTCGGGCCCGATCATCGCTGCTAAGCGGTCGCGGCAACGATTCTCGTCGCGCGGAATACCGTCATCGGTCCAGAATTCACCAACCGAGTCGAGGTCATCCCCCATCAATTTGCGCTGCGCGACATCCAGCTCTTCAAGCACTAGCGCCTTCAAGTCCTCGATATTTCCTGGCGGTCTGTCATCGAGGAGTGCCGCGAGATCGTTCGGCGCCAGCGCCGAAAAATCCTGCTCAGCGCGCTTCTGCCGCTGCTCGGCTGCCATGTGCCTGATCAGTGCGGCGTAGCTGTCATTTGGTCCGGCGATCAGGCGCTGCAGTGCCTCGCCCGCCTCTACGCTTGTATCGTTGGCGATCCGGGTGATCAGCGACCGCAGGAAGTCAGTCGCGTCAGAATCGTTCGTGTCACCAGATCCGTCTTCGAACACAGCATAGGCCCATCGCTCGCGAAACTCGGCAATGATCCATTCGGCTTGTGCGACCGTCAACGGCAACATCCCGCGGCGCCGTTCGAACTGAAGCCGGTCGCGTAGTGACCAGATGAATTCGGGATGGCGCGCCCCAATCCCTTCGAGATCGGGCAGCACCTGCTCGAACCGCACCAATACGTCGATCGCCAGCCACGAGAGCATATGGTCAAAATTGCGGAACACTGCTGCGACGCGTGCTTCGGCCACGTTGCGAAGCGCGTCTAGTGCACCGCCATGGGTCAGGCAATCTACGAGGCTCGCCTCGACCGGATCGGGCACGTTCGGGAACTCGGTCAGCCACCGGGCGCCGAGCGCAGCGCCCGTCGCCTGCCATTCCGGGTCATGCGCGAGCTTATAGAGACCTTCAACATACTGTTTGCCGGCCGCGAGCGCGGGCTCAATCCAGAGACACGCGAACGCTTGCCGGGTCTCGGGAGTCGGGACAACTTCTGCTTCCAGCGCCCTGCGCACCGCGTGCCTCTCGTCCTTGATCTCCCAGCCATGAGCGACATTACTTAGCAACAGCGCGGTCAGCTTGATTGGCTCAGACAAGTCGGACACGCCTTTGCCGCTTCGCACGCGCTCATGAAGTCCGGCCATAATCGGGTAGCTAAAATTATAAACCATATCTCGGGCGAACCCATCGGCGATTTCGGCGGCGGTCGGCAGATCGGTCCTGTACAGGACCGCCTCGAACCCGATTAGCGCATCATCCCGCAGTGGCGGCCCGAGCCACTCCGCCAATCGCTCGCCCGGTGGCAGCTCTTGCGGGAGATCGTCGAACAACCCAAAATAGGCTTTTGCACATGGCAGGATCGCCTCAAGCTTTCCGGCGCGCAGATCATCGCGGGCATGTCGGAATTTGCGACGCGCCATCTCGAAGGCGACCTTTCGTTTGCGCGCCCGCTTGGCCGCTTGCTTTTCCCTTCTCACCTCCCAGGCTGGCTTTTTGGGATTTGCGAGCTTGTGCAAGAAATGGGCGAGTTGCTTGTCGGGGCGCCGGAAAGCTTCTGCCGCTGCGCTCACATCAGGATCGAGACCGTTGGATCCCCAACCGATGCGCACCAAATCTTTCCAGTCCTGGCGAAGCGTTGGGTCTTTGGAGTCGCCTTGGGCGAGGCGATCGAATGCGTAGGAAAGATCGCCGGGCCGGTTGGATAGTGAGACCAGTCGGCGTTCTAGATAATGCGCAGTGGCCAATAGACTGTCACGGCGCTCGTTCACGAGCACATGCGTCTGGATCGCGCGGCGCAACGCGTCACGTGTCGCTAGCCGTTCAGCGAGCTGCTGGATGATATCGCCACGGTAATGGTGCGCCTGCTCTATGATCTTGAGCCATCGCCACACAGCCGGTGCCCGAGCCGGACCGACCACAGCTTCGTCAAGTGCGCGAATAAGTAGACGGGCGACGATATCGGCGACATCGTGCACAGTTTTCCAATCCACGCGGGCCAGCAGTTCGAAATAGTCAATGATCAGGTCGAGCACACCGGGCAAGCGCGCTGGCGGGACCGCGTTAACCAGTCGGACGTAAGGCTGCATGGTAAGGACCCGTCGCCTCTTGGTGCGAGGCAGCGAGCAACTGGTCACCCCCATCTCAGCGAATAAGGTCGCGACTAGCAGCGCGTCCGACACGTCGGCATCGATATCCTGGATCAGCTGGCGCGCGAGGCGCGGCGCATCGTCTCCACCCTGTTCGGTCAGGGCCGCGATTGTCGCTTGGCACCAGGCGTGATCGCGATGCGGCAACAAGCAGACGGCCGCGTCGCGGCGCTCCCGATAGAAGCGCTCCCCCGACAGCACGATCCCCTCAAGCGTATCGGCTAGCTCGGCGGCAAGCGAAGTGCCTTCCAACCCTTCGATCAGCAGTGAACGAAGATGCGCACTGCTCACCGCTGAGGCAATAATTGCCTCGATTTTGGGTTTAAGCACCGGAATCATTAGGCCTGCGGCGGTCTTGCTGTCCCAATCCGCGGCCCGGAAATACGGATCGTCCTCAGCGAGCGTGCTGAGCGCCTCGAACAAGCAATCCGCTAAACGCGGCGTCAGTGCGGCGGTTTCGCCGTAGCGCAGCACGCCATAGGGGTCTGCGGCAATGACCTGTTCGGCCATCGCCGGGCTGTGATAGGTGAGCCAGGCATGTAGGCCACGCAGGCTCGCCGGCACGCCGCCGCTCCCGTGCAATTGCGCGAGAACGCGCCGCTGCGCCCGCGGGATAGCGGCCTGTCGTGCGAGCCAGCGCGCGCCGAGATATTCGGCGATGACCCGGTGAATCAGTTTGGCGCGCGATCGACCAACGCTGTGGAACAGCTTGGAGGAAAATATCGCCCGCACTGCCCTTGCCGCAGGCAGGTTCCCCAAGTCGGCAAGCCGTAGATCACCTTGCTGGACCTGCGCTGCACCTGCAGCGCTGGCGGCTTCAGCGCCTGCGAACAACAGCGCAGCGGCAATCGCCCCTGCGGCATCGAGCGCTTCATCCTCGCTGAGTTGCGCGAGCCCCTGGTCCTGCCGATCGGGATCGTGCTCAGGCCAGACCAATTTACAGACGCGTTCGAACAAGGCCGCACGCGTCTCCGGCAATTGCGCATCGGTCTCGGCGACTCGTCCCATAAGACCCAGCGTAAGTGGATTGCGATAAAGCTCCTCCAAGCTATGCGCTGCGAGGTGGTCGAGCACATGGTCCGCATTCAAGCTCGCATGCTGCGCAACGAGATAGGCGTGCGCCTCAATCCGATCAAAAGGTTCGAGTTCCACGATTTTGGGTTCGTCACCATAGAGCTGGCGCAGGTTCGTCGCGCTGCGCGCCTGCCACTCGCGCGAGCGGCACGAGAGGATGAACAGCGGCAAATTCGCTGCTTCGAGCTGGGCGAGGATTGCATCGACCGCGTCGCCTTGGCGCCGCGACATCGCCTCGTCGAGGCTATCGATCAGCACCGGCTTGCCCGTCGCAACCAGGTCTGTAGGAATTTTGGCGTTGATGAACCGGAGCGCGGTGACTGGTTCGACGCCGAGCCGCCGACCGAGTTCTCGCATCAACTCGCTCTTGCCTATGCCGGGCTCGCCGAGAATAACCTTGTTGCCGGCAAGCGTGAGAAGCTCGGCCTCATCAACTGTGTTATCGAGGGTCGAGTTATCAGAAAACTTCAGCCGGCGGTAGAAATAAACCGCTGCAGGCCTTTGGTTTACTTCGTGATTCCGCGTTCCAGCTGTTACCGGAGAAAAGCCCGTTGCCATCTGCGATATATGCTGATCTCCGATCCGATGTTGAATTTTGGCGAAGTATGGAGCGATGTAAGCTTTCAAGATGTTCGAGAGTCAAGCACACAAGCGCGTATTGGGCGCGGAGCCGAACGTCCGTGTCAGGCACTATCCAAACGCAATTTCCTGGCGCTAAGCAGATTCCGACGCGCCAAGTCGTTCAGGCTCGATCAGCGCCTGATCATCATCGCCGACGGCGGAGCGGTTCACGCGCGGCGAGACGATCCTTCCTGCAAGGCGTCCTCGGGCGGCGGGCGTAGTAGTGCGCCGGGATTTTTCCCCAGCCACCCAAGCGCCCGCGTCGCCAATCGAGGATCACCGGCATTCGAGCGAAAGCGCGGCATCCAGTCGCTGGCGCGACCGGCATGATCGTCCCCGAGTCGACTATCGCTATTTCCAGTGCACGCAGCGGAGCTGGCCCATGCCGTGGGTCGAGCTAAAGCGCCGGGTCCACTTCAGGCACCGCTTGCCCTCAGGTGGGTGGATTGCTGCACCTGGCCTAATTCTGCCGGCCTTCTCGACGAAAGACGTCGACCCAAAATCTTCCGGCGGGAGCGAGGAACGCATTGGCCCTGCCGAAACTGACGTAGTCGCAGCAAAGAAAAACGCTCCGCAAGCCCCGAACAAAGCGGTCTTCAAACCCCTGCTCATTTTTTCCTCCCACAATTTCAAGTTTACGCTGAAAAGATAGATCGTCGCGGCGTCACGTCTACTGCTCCGCCACAGCGAATGCAGCACATCAAGTTAACTTCCCGCTGTGCCTGATACGGCGGCCAGTCGGCATCAGATGCACGTCCCGCGAGCCGCACTTGGAACAGACGAATCGGCGCGACCGCGCCAATGCAATGAAAGGCGTCTCGGGCGGCGCGCGCATGACGTCGAAGGCGATCCTGCCATGATTCGCGCATCCGAGCCCCGTGCACCAGACCCAAGCGCCGGGCGACGCCCTCAGCGCGAAGATCGGCGATGGTCGGCGGGGCAGGGCGCTGCATGGCGAGAAGGATATCTGCCGGGCGCATCGTTGGGCGAGCGCCTTCTTTCGATCTTCCCATGAGCTTCCCAATCGCTATTTACTGGGAAGATCATTTTCACTAAGTCTTTGATTTAATGGCAGGAGTGGAGGGGCTCGAACCCCCAACCCCCGGTTTTGGAGACCGGTGCTCTACCAGTTGAGCTACACTCCTGCATGCGCCCAAAGGCGCGCGCCTTCAATGCCGCAACGAAGCCGCGGACGCAAGTGGCGCGGAGCGCCGTGGTTCAGGAATTGCCGCCGGAAAGCACGGTGACGGCGCGACGGTTCTGCGACCAGCAGGAGATGTCGTCGCAAACCGCGACGGGGCGCTCCTTGCCATAGCTCACGGTGCGGATGCGCGCGCCCGAGACCCCACGCGACATGAGATAGTTCTTGGCCACTTCGGCGCGTCGCGCGCCCAGCGCGAAATTATACTCGCGCGTGCCGCGTTCGTCGGCGTGCCCCTCCATGGTGAAGCTGTAGCGCGAATAGCGGTTCAGCCATTCCGCCTGCTTGTCGAGCGTGGCCTGCGCCGTTGACGTCAAATCGGTGGAGTCGGTCTCAAAGAAGATGCGGTCGCCGACATTGACCACGAAGTCCTGCTGGCTGCCCGGGCTCGCGACGCCGCCCCGCCCGTAGCGCCCGCCCGCCAGATCATTCGCGGCTTCATCCGCGGTGTTCTTGGCGCAGGCCGAGAGCACCAGGACCGCCGTCAGCGCGACGACGAATTTGGCGCCGCAGGCGCGTTGCGAAAGCAGCATGAGGAACTCCTGTTACGACCACCGTCGGGCGATAGTCCTAGTCTTCCAGGGTTAAGCGAAGGTTCCATCAACCTTGATCGCAGGTAACTTCGACCTGTAGCTTTTGAGCAAACTCGGCCCTTCGTTAATAGCGGGTTAATTGGTTAACAGAAGCTTAACGCCCTGTTGCGGCAGGAATTTTGACGGTTTGGGGGCGGCGCGCCCGCCTGTCTGAACGCCGGGTGAACCTCGCAAGCCGGCGTCTTGCGCCAGGCCGGCCGCCGCGCGCGTCGCGACCGGCGAAAACGCCTCCCGCCGCGGCGAGAAGCGAAGGGCGCGCAGTTGCTTTGACAAGAGCAGCGCTCTTAATATGCTTTAATATTGATCAATAACCGCGCGGCGCGGCGGGCGGTGCGGTCGGGAGGTGATATGAACGAAGGCATCGCGCCCTTCTTGTCGCCGTTGACGCTGCTTCTGGGCGGCGGCCTTCTGGCGATCGGATTGTTGTCGCTCATCGATCTGCACTTCTTCAAGGCGAAGTGGCAGGGCAAGGCGGCGCTGGCGGTCGGCCTGCTCTTTATCCTCGCCACCGAGGCGATGTTCGTCACGAGCGGCGCCAGCGGCCGCTATTTCGAAGGCCAGAAGCTCGACGTCACCGACTGCGAATTCCAGGCCGAGCGGGATTTCCCCTCAGAGCGGCGGTCCAACCCGAAGCTCATTCACGACAAGATCGTCGCCTGCATGGACACGCTCGGCTACGACTGGAGCCGGGAACACTATCACTGCGTCGAGGCGCCGATCTCCACCAATGCCTTCTGCTATCTGCCGAGGGCGCCCATGCAGCGCAGCATCGTCGCCTGGCAGATGCGGTTCGAATAGGTCAGAACAGCGACCCCTGATCGTCGCTGTAGAGCTTTCTCAAGCTGCGGCGCGGGCGCGGCGGCGCGGGCGGCTCCGGCGTGGAGGCGCCCGCCCGCGCGGCGATTCTCCCGTCGGCGATTTCGATATCGAGGCCCGTCCCGGGCGGAGCCTGGGCGACGCTGCGCACCAGCGCGCCGCTCTCTTCGCGCACCAGCGCAAAACCGCGCGCCAGCACTGAACGATGGCTGAGCGACTCCTGCAGCCGGGCGAGCCTGTCGAGCCGATCCTGGCTTTTGCCGATCAGGCCCGCGACGGCGCGCTCCAGCCGCTGCGCGGCGCCAGCCAGACGTTGCCTGGCGGCGGCGTTCTCCTGACGCGCCAGAACGGCGCGGGCGAAATATCCCTGCCGCAGCCTTGCGCGAAGCCCGTGCAGCTTCTCTTTGGCGCGCGCCAGCTCGGCCTGCGGCGAGTGGCGGGCGAGCAGCGTCGCCGCGCGCGACAGCCGCAGCCGCCGGCCATCCCGCGCGGCGCGCAGGCCGGCGCGCAGTCGCTCGGCGGCCCGGTCGACGCGCTGGCGCGGATTGGCGAGCAGGGCGTCGCCGGCGGGAAGCAGACGCGCATATGTCGAGAGCTGGGCGCGACGCAGATCCATGCCCCGGCGGCGGGCGCCTTCGAGCCGGCTCGCGCGAATCGCGAGATGTTCGAAAAGCTCGACGCGCACGGGAACGGCCTTCTCGGCGGCGCCTGTCGGCGTCGGCGCCCGCAGGTCGGCGACATGGTCGATGAGCGTCGTGTCGGTCTCATGGCCGATCGCCGAAATCAGCGGAATGGCGCTCTCCGCCGCCGCGCGAACCACGATCTCCTCGTTGAAACCCCATAGATCTTCGAGCGAGCCGCCGCCGCGGGCGACGATCAGCACGTCGGGCCGTGGGATGAGGCCGCCGACGGACAGTGCATTGAAGCCCCGAATGCTGGCGGCGACTTCCTCTGCGCAGCTCTCTCCCTGCACCCGCACCGGCCAAAGCAGCACGCGCCGCGGGAACCGTTCGCTCAGACGATGCAGGATGTCGCGGATCACGGCCCCCGTCGGCGAGGTCACGACGCCGATGACGCGCGGCAGGAAGGGCAGCGGCCGCTTGCGCGCTTCATCGAACAGGCCTTCGGCCGCGAGCGCCTTGCGGCGGGCGTCGAGCAGCGCCATCAGCGCGCCGAGGCCGGCCGGCTCCAGCGATTCGATGACGATCTGATAGGAGGATTTTCCAGGGAAGGTCGTGACGCGGCCGGTGGCGATGACTTCGAGCCCTTCCTGCGGCCGCGTGCGCAGGCGCAGCATCGTCGATCGCCAGATCACCGCATCAAGGCGGGCGTTCTGATCCTTGAGACAGAAATAGGCGTGGCCGGAGGCATGCGGCCCACGATAATTCGAGATTTCGCCGCGCACCCGCACGCGGCCGAACCGGTCTTCGATCGTGCGCTTGAGCGCACTCGCGAGTTCGGAGACGCTGATCTCCGGCGTATTGGTCTGGGAAGTCGCTCCCTCGGTCTCGGGCAGGTCGGACATGACGCAGAGATATGGCCCAATCCTGCCGGCGGCGCGAGGGAAGAAGGCGCGCGGGCAGGATGAAAACATATCAGGCCGCGCTGCAGGGCGCGACGGTTGGGGCAGAAGCGGAGCTGACCTTAGCAGCCGGTTCCCCGGAGGCGAGTCGCGGAAACCGTTGGCGTTGACGCTCTGGATCGACCGGCGGGAGGCCAGCGCCGCCAATCGATCCCGCGCAATTGACGTGTCCTTCGGGCACATGATCGTGGAGGCGAAATCATAAAAAGCCGAGCGCCCCCGCCTGCGTTCCCGTCATCGCCCCGAATGGCCGGACCATCGCCGGCTTCGAATGGATCAATCGCGTCCCAGTCGAGGCGGCGATTAGCGTCGTCATGCGCTCCGGTTCGGGACCAAAGCAATTTGCTCGCTCACGGCGCGTCGATCTCACAAACGCGATCGGTCGTCGAGCGACCGCGGAACATGATGGCTTTGCCGCCGACGTCGACCATGTGGAACAGGCCCTGATCGGTGAGAAAATACCAGGCTGTCGTCGGCGCGCCGGCGTAGTCGCGCGTCGGATCGCCAGCGGTCACGCGGTCGAGTCGCTGTCCCGCCTTGGCGACGAGGGCGCGAATGAGCTTCATGTAACGGGGCGCGGCAGCCTCGGCGGCGGCGATGCGCGCCGCGCGGTCGCGAAGCTGCTCGCCGCGCCGCCGGACTTCCGCAGCAATGCGCTTCGCGCTCGCGGGCGCGAGCAGGGGGTGCGCGCGGAGCCAGACGCGATTGAGGCCCCGGATGTCTTCCGTCTTGTCCAAAGCAAAAAATCGGTCGTCGATTCCTTCCAGCGCAGCGCGTTCCGTGCTCTTGCCGTAATCTTGGATGGTCGTCGCAAAAAATTTCTTCAGTCGCGCCTCTCCCAGCGATTCGACGAGACGGCTTCCCTCCTCGAACAGCGCCAGATGCTTTTTCGCTCCGATCGCCGCCAGACCTTCGCGGATCAGCCGCACTGTATCGACCTGCCAGCGCGAATTGAGGACGAATTGCGGGAAGCCGCCATTCTCCATCTGCGCCAGATAATAATCGACCTCATAGCTGCGCAGCGCCTCCTGCGACATTTCGTCGAAGCGAATATGTTGCGCCAGCAGATCATTGAGGAAATCGATATTGGCCTGGACGATGTCATAGTCGGGATCGGTGGAGTCGACCGCGTGCTCGTCGATGACGATTGCGTTTTTATCGGTGATCGAGATTGCTTTGCGCGCAGTCGCGGCGATCGGCCGCGTCAAATCTGCGGCGCCGTCCCTGATGCGCGGACGCGCCTTGGCGCCGACCGCGCTCATCGATACGAGGATGATGAAATAGATCGTGAGATCACGAAGCCGTCGCCACATAGATGCGCCTCCCGGGAGGCTATTCTATCTCATATTCGAGGTCGTAGCGGCTTGTCAGCGACGTAAAGTAGAGATGTTGGTCGCCCATCTAAAGCGCATACTGCGACTTGGGCGAATACGGCTACGGGTCCGTGTGGCGCATTGGGCGAGTTCCTGCTCGCGCGACCGCGCAAAACTTGCAACGGCTCGCACGATTGCGACTGAGAGAGTTCAAAATGGCGGCGTGAGCTGCACGCCCTGGCGATTCAACGCCGCCACGCCGAAAAGCGCGTCTTCGCTTTGATGGACCGGATCGGCGGGCGCATCCAACGTCCTCTATGGGACGCGGGGCAGCAGTTCTAGCGAAGCCGCGCAATGGCGAAGCGAGTTCGAAGCGCGCGACGTCGAATTTAACGCATGTCCCTCATCGAATAGCGCGCCGGTGCGGCAGGATCGTTCGTCAGGTCGGAGAGAAGGTTCGACTGGAGGCGCGTCTGTCCTTCAGCCGCCTGCTGCGCGGCGTCGACATTGCCGCGAAGATACCAGCCGCTGACGTCCAGAGGCGGTGGCGGCGGCAGCGTTTCGGCGCGTGCGCTTGCAGCGACTGCAATCACAGCGGACCACAATAAAAGGGCAGTGGAGCGGCGCATGATGTGCTCCCCATCTTCAGGCGCGCGATAGCAGTCGATGACGCGGCGCGCCGAAGAGGCAAGGGTGGGCGATAAGACTTAAGGAAGCGTTAACCCTGTTGATTAACCAAATCGTCGATCGAGCTTCTTCCACCCCCGGGAACCGGCTCACGCGGCTTCGGCCGACTCCTTCAGCACGCTGCAGATCTCGGCGACGAGAGATTCGACCAGTTCGCGGTCGTCGCCTTCGCCCATGACCCGGATGACGGGCTCTGTGCCGGAGGCGCGAACGATGAGCCGGCCCGAGCCGCCGAGCTGCGCACGCGCATTGTCGATAGCCTTCGCGACCGCGGCCCGCTCGAGTTCGCGGCCCGGCGCGCGCACATTCTGCAACACCTGCGGGAGCGGCTCGAAGCGATGGCAGACTTCGCTCACCGGACGGTTCTGACGCTTCACCTCCGCGAGCACCTGCATTGCCGTCACCAGCCCGTCGCCCGTCGTGCAGTAGTCGGAAAGTATGACATGGCCCGACTGCTCGCCGCCGATGTTGTAGCCGGCCTCCCGCATGCGTTCGATCACATAGCGGTCGCCGACGGCCGTGCGCTCCAGAGTGAGCCCGAGCGAATTCAGATGACGCTCCAGTCCGAGATTGGACATGATCGTAGCAACAATGCCGGGTTTGGATAGCAAGCCCTGGTCGCGCCAGCTTTCGGCGACGACCGCCATCAGCTGGTCGCCATCGATCAGCTGCCCGTGTTCGTCGACCATGATGACGCGGTCAGCGTCGCCGTCGAGCGCAACGCCGACATCGGCCCGCAATTCGCGAACCTTGTCGCGCAGCGCCTGCGGAGATGTGGAGCCGACGCGGTGATTGATGTTGAAGCCGTCGGGTTCGACGCCGATGGCGATCACTTCGGCGCCAAGCTCCCACAGCGCCTCGGGCGCAACTTTGTAGGCGGCGCCGTTGGCGCAATCGAGGACGAGGCGCAAACCGTCGAAGCTCATGTTGCGCGGCAGCGTGCGCTTTGTGAACTCGATGTAGCGCGCGCGCACGTCCTCAATGCGGCGCGCACGTCCGAGATCTCTCGGCCCTGCGAGCTTGCGCGTCATGTCGCCGTCGATCAGGCGCTCGATCTCATGTTCGATCTCGTCGGAAAGCTTGTAGCCATCAGGTCCGAACAGCTTGATGCCGTTGTCCTCGAAAGCGTTGTGCGAGGCGGAAATCATGACCCCGACGTCGGCGCGCATCGATCGCGTCAGCATGGCGACCGCAGGGGTCGGCATCGGTCCCAGCAGCAGCGTCTCCATGCCGACCGACGTGAAGCCGGCGACAAGCGCATATTCGATCATATAGCCCGAAAGTCGCGTGTCCTTGCCGATGACGACGCGATGGCGGCCTTCGCCGCGGTGAAAGGTGAGACCCGCCGCTTGCCCGACTCTGAGCGCGAGCTCGGGCGTGATCTTCTCATTGGCCAGCCCACGAATCCCGTCGGTGCCGAAATAGGTGCGGGTCATTTGATTTCCTCAGCGAGCAGCGCTTAAACGCCTCGGCGCCAATCTGCACGCCTATCACGCCAACTGGGCGTATTTATGGGCGTCATGCCACAACGCCGACGCGTGTTCCCGCCGGCCAAGCGAACGGCTATTGAACACTCGCATATCGATTGAAACGGATGTCCACATGGAAGTCAAAATCTACCACAATCCAGCTTGCGGCACATCGCGTAACGTCTTGGCCGCGCTGCGGGACGCCGGCTATGAGCCGCAGGTGATCGAATATCTCAAGAACCCGCCCGATCGCGCGACTTTGAAGGATCTTCTTCAACGCATGGGCAAGAGCGTGCGCGATATCTTGCGCAAGCGGGGGACGCCCTATGAGGAATTGGGTCTCGACAATCCGGACCTTTCGGATGACGCGATTTTCGCAGCGATCGAAAACAATCCGATTCTGATCGAGCGTCCGATCGTTTCGATGGGCGACAAGGCGGCGCTTTGTCGTCCGGCCGAGACGGTGGACGAATTGATCGCGCAATCGAAGGCGTAATCGCCGACAAAGAAAAAACCCAGCGGTGACCGCTGGGCTTTTGTTTTAGATCGGATGCGGCTCCATGCCGCCGACGTCGGGCTCGGGCTTCTGCCCGGTCGTCGGCACCGCCGTGCCGCGCGGCGGCGGAGTCGAGACCGACTCGTCGCGCACCGGCCGCTTGCCGACGAGCAGACCCTTGATTTCCTCGCCGCTCAGCGTCTCGAATTCGAGCAGCGCATTGGCGAGCATTTCAAGATCAGTGCGCTTGTCGTTGAGGATCTGCTTCGCCTTCTCATAGGCTTCCTGCACCAGCCGTCGGACTTCCCCGTCGATCGTCTCCTGAGTCTGTTCGGAGAAGGTCTGCGTGCGTCCCAGCGAATAGCCCAGGAACTGCTCTTGCTGCGGGTCGGCGTAAGCGACCGTGCCGAGCTTGTCCGAGAAGCCGAGCTGCGTGACCATTGCACGAGCGATGCGCGTCGCCTGCTGAATATCGGACGCGGCGCCGGAGGTCGTCTTCGCCGTGCCGAAGATCAGCTCCTCGGCGACACGGCCGCCCATCGCCATCGCCAGCATCGCGATGAGCTGTTCATAGCTCTGCGAAATCTGGTCACGCTCGGGGAGGCCCTGCACCATGCCGAGCGCTCTGCCGCGCGGAATGATCGTCGCCTTGTGGATCGGGATCGAGCCCGGCATGTTCAGCGAGACGAGCGCATGGCCGCCTTCGTGATAGGCGGTGAGCTTCTTCTCCTCGTCCGTCATTACCAGCGTGCGGCGCTCCGCGCCCATCATGATCTTGTCGCGCGCGTCCTCGAACTCCTGGTTCGTGACGATCCGCTTCGAGCGCCGCGCCGCGAGCAGCGCCGCCTCGTTGACAAGATTCATCAGATCGGCGCCCGAGAACCCAGGCGTGCCGCGCGCGACGACCTTCAGATCCACGTCCGGCGCCAGCGGCACCTTGCGGGCGTGAACCTTGAGGATCTTCTCGCGGCCGATGAAATCCGGGTTCGGCACCTGGATCTGCCGGTCGAAGCGGCCCGGACGCATCAGCGCCGGATCCAGCACGTCCGGACGGTTGGTCGCGGCGATCAGGATGATGCCCTCATTCGCCTCGAAGCCGTCCATCTCGACAAGCAGCTGGTTCAAGGTCTGCTCGCGCTCGTCGTTGCCGCCGCCAAGGCCGGCGCCGCGGTGACGTCCGACGGCGTCGATCTCGTCGACGAAGATGATGCAGGGCGCGTTCTTCTTCGCCTGCTCGAACATGTCGCGGACACGGCTCGCGCCGACGCCGACGAACATTTCGACGAAGTCGGAGCCCGAGATCGAGAAGAACGGCACGCCCGCCTCGCCGGCGATGGCGCGGGCCAGCAGCGTCTTGCCGGTGCCGGGCGGTCCGACGAGCAGCACGCCGCGCGGGATACGTCCGCCAAGGCGCTGGAACTTCTGCGGATCGCGCAGGAATTCGACGATCTCCTGCAGATCCTCCTTCGCCTCGTCGACGCCGGCGACGTCCTCGAAAGTGACGCGCCCCTGCGTCTCCGTCAGCAGCTTCGCCTTCGATTTGCCGAAGCCCATCGCGCGGCCTGCGCCGCCCTGCATCTGCCGCGAGAGGAAAATCCACACAGCAAGAAAGGCGACGAGCGGCAGCGCATTGAGCAGCAGCGTCATCATGAAGCTGCCGCCTTCATTATTCGGCTTGGCGCTGATCGAGACGTTCTTCGCCTGCAGACGCGGCACGAGATTCGCGTCGTCCGGCGCGTATGTGGTGAACGGCCGATTGTCGTTGAAGTGACCGACAATCTCATTGCCGGCGATCGTCACGTCATGGACGCGCCCCTGGTCGATCTGCGTCAGCAGTTCGCTATATGAAATATCGCGAATTGGCGTGCGCTGGCCGGGTTGCTGAAACAGCATGACAAGCGCGACCACGAGCAAACCTATGATTGCCCAGAGCGCGAGGTTTCTGAAGTGTGGATTCATCTGGGAAGCCCGTCAGGAGCCGCTCGGTCGGGCTTATCCCCCGAAGCGCTCCGGTCATCTACCTAATTTAGGCGCGCCGGAGGGCGTTGCCAAGGCTTGGAAAAGCCCCGGAATCCGGGCCTTGCGCTCGCAAAGCTGAGCCGTTTTGGCGTAAGTCGGCCTTAAGCGTAGGGAATTCTACTTGTCTAGCTTGATCGCCGAGGCGGCGCAGGGCGCAGGCGAACGCGTTCGCCATTCGCCTCGATCGAGACGTCTGCAAGCGTCACTCTGACCGGTCCTCGCGCGGTCAGTGCGGCGGCGAGCCGCGCGCTGGCGCGCTCCAGCCGTTCAAGGCGCAGCGCGGACGCAGGCGCGATACGCAGGATCGCATTCGCGAGCACGCGCTGAAGAATTTCAAGCGGCGCCTCGCTCAACGTCGCGGCGTCGAATTCGATGCATGACGGCTCGTGCCGACGCAGCGCGCGCTCCATCGTCTCGGCGGCGCATTGCGTGAGCGCCGCGTCGGCGCGCGCCGCGCGCGTCCCAAGCCTGAGAAGCGGTTCTCGTCCGAGACCTTGCGCGGCGAGAACAGGCGCCAGCTTGCGGAGCCGCACGCGGGCGAAGTTTTCGTCTTCATTCGAAGGGTCGCGAAAAAACGATTGGCCGGCGCGCGCGCAGATCGCCTCAAGATCCTCCTTGCGATAGTCGAGCAGCGGCCGCAGCAGCGCGACGTCTTCGCAGCGCGCGACGCGCGCCATGCCTGCAAGACCCGCGACTCCGGAGCCGCGGATCAGACGAAACAGAATCGTTTCGGCCTGGTCTTCCGAATGGTGTGCAAGCACGATGGCCGATGCGCCGATGCGCCGCGCGCACTCCGCAAGCAACGCGTAACGCGCGCGCCGCGCGCGCTCCTGCAGGCGCGAGGCAGGCTTCTCTCCCTCCCACGTCAGCAGATGATGCTCATAGCCGAGCGCGCGCGCCCAGCGGCCGACCTCCTCAGCCTCCGCGCGCGCCTCCTTGCGCAGGCGATGATCGACGGTGGCGACGGCGATCTCGCGCGCCGCGCGCAAAGACCATCGCGCGCAAAGCCGCATCAAGGCGACGGAGTCGGGTCCGCCCGATACCGCGAGCAGCATGGAGGGGTAGGGCGCGAGAAGTTCCAGCGCCTGTTCGCAACGTTGTTCGATGACGTCGTCGATTGCAGCGAGATTCTCCACCACCTTGCCCGGCATGTCTACGCCGGACGGGCGTCGATCGCCGTCTGCAAGGCTAACATTGAATCTTCTTGCTCTCGCGTTGCGCCGCTTCGCGGATTCGCGTCGCCGCTTTCGGGAATTTGACGTTGATCTCGGAATAGGAGGCGCAGGCCTGCTCCTTCGCACCCATGGCGCTCAGCGATTGGCCGAGGCGCAACAACGCTTCCGGCGCCTGCGCCGAATCGCCGTATTTCGTCGAGATCTCGAGATATTTTTCCGCCGCCTCGCGATGGCGGCCACGCAGAAAGTAGCTCTCGCCGAGATTGAACGTTGCGGCGGGTGCGAGCCTGCTCCTGCCGTTCTTGGACAGGAATGTCGAGAGCGACTTCTCCGCCTCTTCATATTTGCCGGCGCGCAGCGCGCCGACCGCCTGGTCATATTGTTCCTTGGGGCCGATGACCGGCGGCGCGGCGGCGATCTCGGCGGGCGCCGAGGCATCGCCGACAAGGCGGCCGTGAGCGATATCCATAGGCTGCCCCGCCTCGCGCACCGGCGCAGTGGTCACCGAACCCGATGGCCGCGCGGCGCTTTCGAGCGGCGCCGAAGGGGGCGTTGTCCCGAGCGGCCTTGGCGCGCCGGGCGCGGCGGGCTGCGCGGCCGGATCGAACGCGTCGCCGTGCTTGCCGCCGCCGTTGGCGCTCGCGACAGGCGGAGGCGCCGTCTGCGCCACGGGCGCCGGCGTCGTCGGTCCTCGCGGCGCGACTTCGGCGTGAGGCGACTCGGGCTTCACGGCGCGCAGCTGTTCTTCCAGAAGCTGCACCTTGTGCTGCAGCTCTTCGTTTTGCCCGGTCAATCGGCGCAGTTCGCGCTCGAGCCGATCGATTCGCATCGACTGAGAGGCGTCGGCGCCGGGTCCCGCGTCATGCCCGTCGTAAACGTCCGACGGCGGAACATTGTACGTCTGAGCCTGATGAACGTCGGCTTCGGGCCGCGGCTCGCCGTAGACGTCGAACGCCTGGGCGGCGCCCGCCGTCAACAAAGGAAGGGCGAAAATAAGAGCGTAGCGTGAGAACATGGTCGCGAAGGCCGAGACTTGCGCAAAAGGCGTCGCTCAATTCGACGCGGGCTGACGACGCCCTAACATAGGCGCCCATTCGGCTAAAGTTAGGCGATGCGATCATTCAATCTCCTTTGGCTTCAACGAGCGGTCATCGCCGGGTCTGTGGCGGCGGCTTGGCCGTCGCTGGCCCAGTCGCCGCCGCCAGCGGCGGAAGTCGGCGCATGCTCGCTGGAAGGCGCCGTTCCGGCGACCGTCGCCGCCGTCGACGAGAACTTCGAACTCCTGCTCGACGACGGTCGTCACGCCGCTCTTGCCGGGCTCGATTTTCCCCCGCCGGAAATGGCGGAGCTGCGCGCCGCCATTCGCCATCGGCTTTCGTCCTGGCTCGCTGGGCAGGACATATTTCTCGGAGCCTTCGCTTCGGCGCCGGATCGCTGGGGCAGGGCGCCGGCCAGAGCTTACGCAACCCCTGCCGAGGATGATGCGGCGCCATTGACGTCGGTGGCCGCCGCGCTGCTCGCAAGAGGCGAAGCGCGGTTCCGGCCGGATCCGACGGCCGCGGCTTGCGCGAAAGCCTATCTGGCCGCCGAAGCTTCGGCGCGCGACGCGGGCGTCGGACTCTGGTCTCGGCCAGAGTTTCGCCCCATCGATGTCCCTTCGCCTTCGGCCGCGGAGGATCTGAAGAAGCGCAAGGGAATGATCATCGTTGTTGGCGAAATCCGGTCGGTCGGCGAGTCGCGGCGCGCCTTCTACCTTAATTTTGGCGACAAATGGCGCGATAGCTTTACGGTCGTGATTCCGCGACGCAATTTGGCTATGTTCGGGCAAATCGAGCCCCGCTCGCTCGTCGGGCGGCGAGCCCGGGTACGAGGACTTATTGAGACCGGGTCTCGCATCGAAATCGCTACGCCGAACGAGATCGAATTTGTTGACGGCGGCGTCTCTCGTTAGGCGGGCGGCGCTTCCCCTGATTGCGGCCATTTGCGGTCTGGCGATCAGCGGTTGCGCGGAGCTCGAACGGCAGGGCCAGGTCTTTACGGCGCCATTGCCGCGCCCGCGGCCAGCGGGGCCGCGAACGGACAATCGCAGCACGGTCCAGCATAAGGAGCTCGTCGCCCAGTTCGGCGGCGAATATGAGGCTCCGGCCGCCGAGCATTACCTCGACGCCATTCTCGCGAAGCTGGCGACCGTCAGCGATACGCCCGGCCAGCCGACGTATAAGGTGACGATCCTCAATACGCCTGTCGTCAACGCCTTTGCGCTGCCTTCCGGCAATCTCTACGTCACGCGCGGACTGCTGGCGCTCGCGGGCGACGCATCCGAGGCGGCGGCGGTTATGGCGCATGAAATCGCCCATGTCTCCCTGCGCCACAGCGCGCTGCGCGCCGAACGTGAGCGCGAGGCGGCGGTGATCTCGCAAGCCGCGGCGGTCATTCAGAACCGCCAGAAAGGCGACGAGGTGCGCTCCAGCCAGCGGCTCTCCGTGGCGAGCTTTTCCCGTCAGCAGGAGCTCGACGCCGACGCGGCGGGCGTCCGCGTCATCGCCCGCGCCGGCTTCGATCCCTATGGCGCTTCGCGCTTCCTGACCGCGCTGGGTCGGTCGACGGATTTGCGCGCGGCGCTCTACGGAAAGAAAAAGTCGCTCGACTTCGACATCATGTCGACTCACCCCTCCACTCCGGACCGCATCACGAGGGCTGTTGCTGCGGCGCGGCAAATCGGGGCGCCGGGGATAGGCGTCACCGACCGCACCGGTTATCTCGATTCCGTCAAAGGCGTCGCTTTCGGCGATGATCCCATGGAAGGCTATGTCCGCGACCGGAAATTCACCCACCCGCGACTGCGCTTCACCTTTATCGCGCCGGAGGGCTTCCTCCTGGAAAATTCCAACGAAGCGGTATTCGGCGTGCGCGAACCCGACAATGAAGCCTTGCGGCTCGACAGCGTACGGCTGCCGTCCGACGAGAATCTCGAAGCCTATGTGGGTTCCGGCTGGGTCGATGGGCTGCTCCCGTCCTCAGTGCGCAAGACGGAGATCAATGGGCTCCCGGCCGTCGTCGCCGTCGCTCGGGCAGGGGAGTGGAACTTCCGGCTGGCGGTGATCCGATCGGGCGAGTTTCTCTATCGCCTGATTTTTGCAGCGCGAACGTTGAGCGATGAGGCCGACGCGCGCTTCATGGAATCGATCAGGTCCTTCCGTCGCCTCGCGCCGGACGAAACCACTGACGCCCGTCCTTTGAAGATCGCCGTCGCGGTCGCCGGCCCGGGCGACACCGTCGACACGATGGCTGCTCGAATGGTGGTCCCAAACCGGCCGGTGGAATATTTCCTGCTGCTCAACGGCCTCTCGGCTGGCGACGCGCTCACTCCAGGCGAACATTACAAAATCGTAACGGAGTGAATTTCTGGTTTTTGCTCGCTTTGGGAACAACTGCCTCGCCCGACGGTTATCCCCTCAAGGCAGGATCTTGGCGCGCGGAATCCTCCGTCCATTCTTGGGGGATGACTGCGTATGGAGGGCGTCATGGCATATATGCCTGGACTCGGGCGCGAGTTGATTAAGGCTGCGGCTGAAGCGCCTTTCCTGGAGCGCGAGGAAGAAAAGCAGCTCGCCATCGCCTGGCGCGAGCGCGGCGACGGTAAGGCGCTGCATAAGTTAACCGCCGCCCATATGCGTCTCGTCATCGCGTTGTCGGCGAAATTCAGACATTACGGATTGCCGCTCGCCGATCTGGTCCAGGAAGGTCACGTCGGGCTTCTCGAAGCCGCCGCGCGCTTTGCGCCCGAGCGGGACGTGCGGTTTTCCACTTACGCGACATGGTGGATCAGAGCTTCCATTCAGGATTATGTGCTGCGCAATTGGTCGATCGTCCGCGGCGGAACGAGTTCATCGCAGAAGGCGCTGTTCTTCAATCTGCGCCGCTTGCGCGCGCGACTGGCGCGGGAAAACTACGGCGCCAATTCAGTCGACGCGTTCCAGACGATCGCCAATGCGATCGGCGTTTCGCGGGCCGACGTGGAGATGATGGATTCGCGTCTCTCGGGCTCCGACGTGTCGCTGAACGCGCAGCTTGTCGATGACGACTCGTCGGGCTCGGCGCAGCGCATGGACTTTCTCGTCGACGACAGTCCGCTGCCCGATCAGGTCGTCGAAGAGTCGCTGGATTCGGACCGCCGCGCGCGCTGGCTCCAGGATGCGCTCGAAATCCTGTCCGAGCGCGAATTGCGCATTGTCCGCGAGCGTCGGCTGGCTGAGAATCTGGTGACGCTTGAGACGCTCGGCGATCGCCTTGGAATTTCCAAGGAACGCGTGCGCCAGATCGAAAGCCGCGCGCTCGTCAAGCTGAGGCGGGCGTTGTCGCGCATGCAGGAGACTGCCGCAGGCGACGAGGCGAGAGCGTAAGAAAAAACCCCGGAAGGTCCTTCCGGGGTTTTTCTATTCCAAGATCAGGCTGCGCGGTCGACGTCGGTTTCGTCGCCATCCTCGCCGACATCGCCATCGGCTTTCGGTCCGCGGCGCGGTCCTTTCAGGAGAAACGATTCGATGAGCTTCAGCGACTCCGAATCGATGAGTTTGCGCACCGCCGCGATTTCGCGCGCCATGCGGTCGAGGGCCGCCTCGTAGAGCTGGCGTTCCGAGTAGGACTGCTCCGGCTGCGTGTCGGACCTGTAGAGGTCGCGGACCACTTCGGCGATCGTGACGAGATCGCCCGAGTTGATCTTGGCCTCATATTCCTGGGCGCGGCGCGACCACATGGTGCGCTTGACCCGCGCACGGCCGCTCAGCGTCTGCAGCGCCTTGTCGACCACGGAGGTCTCGGCGAGCTTGCGCATGCCGACATTGGCCACTTTGCTCGTCGGCACTTTGAGGATCATCTTGTCCTTGATGAAGCTCACGACGAAGAGCTCGAGGCTGAAGCCTGCGACCTCCTGCGTCTCGACGCCGACAATCTGTCCGACGCCATGCGCGGGGTAGACAATGAACTCATGGAGCTTGAAGCCGGTCTTCGGAGAAGGCGCAGCCTTCGGCTTGGCCGGAAGCGTTGCGGGCGCAGGCGCAGGCGTCTTATCCACCGGCCTCGGTTCCGGCTCAGGCAAAGGACGCGGCTTTGCGGCCGTCGGCGCGACGGCCACAGGCTTTTTCTCCTCGACCGGCTTGACCGTCGGCTGCTCCTTCGCCGTGGGGGCAGGCGCAGCCTTCATCGGCTTCGACGGCGCCGTCTTGCTGACCACGGGCTTCGCCGGCGTCGCTTGGGGCGCCTTGGCTTCGGGCGTCTTCGCGGCGGCGCTCACCTTCTCAGCCGCCGACTTTGCGGCCTTCGCCGCGACTGCGCGCTTGGTCGCGTTTTTGGTCGCGACTGCAGTCTTGGCGTTAGTTTTCGCCGCCGTCTTCGTGGCGGTGGCGCGGGTGAGGGCGCGAGCGCTCGTCGAAGCCCGACGCGTCGCCGCGGCGGCGGCAGTCTTGGCGGTCTTGTCCTTCGCGGTCGAACTGGCTTTCGTCGTCGTTGCTTTTGAGGTCATCGTTCTCTTGGTTTTGGCGACGGATTTTGCGCTCGTCTTCTGACTGGAGGCACCGGCGGCTCGCGATGGCTTGCTCGCCGAGGCGGAGCGGCTGGCTGATTTCTTCGACGTCGAACTTCTCGCCGCGGCCGACTTGGTTGCGCCGCCCTTGGCGGCTCGCTTGGCGAGCGCCTTGGAGCGGCCAGCCGAGCCCTTGGCGCGCGCCGCTGCGGTGGAGGCAGTTGCGGACGACTTCTTCTCGGCATTCTTGCTGGAGGGCATACGCGGGCTACTCCTATGCTGTCCCGCTGTGGAGACGGGACCTTCTGCCGCCGGACGAATCGCCTATGCCTCGGCGAGGGCGCCGCGACACCGCGAAGGCGGCTAGTGGAAACCTTGCGAGCGCCGCATACCCGACAGCCGGCCTCGCGGCCGGCTTCGAGAAAGGAGGCTTTCGATTTAAGTCGCGAGACGGTACTGTGGCGCCGGGTCGTCTTTCGACAAGGCGTGAATCTAGTGTGTGATATTTATAACACGCCGAGGTGTGGAAATCAAAGCCGCATAGGCGCGGAGCGCCCCCAGCCTGCCGGGCAGGATCAAGCTAACGCCTTGTGATCTTTGGCGTTTCAAATAAATTAACGATATGGAAACTGGGTTTTCACGCTTGAACGCCAAAGCTCGGCGCTGAACGCTGTTCAGTCTCCCTGACCCGCCTCCGGCGAAAAGAACTGTTCGAACTTGCCTGGCTTGCCGTCCCATTCCTTGGCGTCCGGCGGCGGATCGCGCTTGATCGTGATGTTGGGCCAGTTCTGCGCCATCTCAGCGTTAAGCTGCAGCCACTGTTCGAGATTCTCTTCCGTATCCGGCTTGATCGCGTTCGCCGGGCACTCGGGTTCGCAAACGCCGCAGTCGATGCACTCGTCCGGATGGATCACCAGCATGTTCTCGCCTTCGTAGAAGCAGTCCACCGGACACACTTCGACGCAATCCATATACTTGCACTTGATGCAGTTTTCCGTGACGACATAAGTCATGAGGGTGATCTCTCCGCGACCTCGCCGCTTGCTAGCTTTTTTGCCAGCGTCACGCAAGGCGAGCAGAACGAAAGCGTGCATCGGAGATATACTCGGGCACGAAACTCACAAGGTCAGCAGATGGTCGAAACCCTTAATTCGCCGGCGACCGCCGCCATGAGCCGGCAGGCGCTGACGGCGCGCGCGCTGCTGCTCGGCGAGCGACTCGATACAGAAGGGCTCGAGCGGGCGGACCTGGTGTCCACCGCGCCTCTCGCCTTCCATGTCGGTCAGAGCGGATTCGCCGTGCTGTATCGTTTCGGGGTCGCCGTGCTCTTCGGGCTGTCGCCGCTGGAAGAGGACGAGATCGTGAAGAAGATCGGGCTGCGCGTCTCAGGCGCCTCCCGCGGCGATGACGAGACGTTGATCATCGAAGCGACGCCGGACGGCGAGGAGAAGGCGCTTCCCGACGGACGCCTGGCGGTAAAGGATCTTTCCGAGGCGCGGTTGCTGGTGATCGCCGACGTCCTTGCGAAGAGCGTCGCCCTGGCGCGCGACGAGCGCCGCGTCAACGCGGTGTTCGACACCATCGAGCCGTTCGCGGCCGAGCTTGCGGCGCGGGGCAGCCCGCCATGGAAGCGTAAATCCATGCTGGAGCTGATCGGCCAGACTTTGCTCGTGCGCCATCGCGTCTCCGGCCGAGTCGCCGTCGACGACAAACCCGACGTGCTCTGGGATCGCCCCGACCTCGAACGGCTCTATGCGCGTCTGGAGGACGAGTATGACCTTACGCCGCGGGCGCGCACGCTGAACGCCAAGATCGACGTAATCGGCGAGACAGCCCGGGCGCTCACGGATCTCATCGACGCGGCGCGCTCCGTTCGTCTGGAGTGGACGATCATCATCCTGATCGCCATGGAGATCGTGCTCACGCTCTTCCAGATGTGGGTCGCGCGCATGAGTTGAGCGCGGCTTCTGCGTCGCGCAGCGGCGTTTCGCCGGCGAGCCATTTGAAGTTCGGCAGCTGGTGGCGCGCGAAGGTGAACTGTCGCTTCGCGTAATGGCGCGTGTCGAGCTGACTGCGCAGGATAGCGTCCGCGAGCCTCAAGCGTCCATCGAGATAAGCGATGAGGTGGGGCGCGCCATGCGCGCGCATCGCCGGCAGCGACGGATCGAGTTCGCGCGCTTTGAGCGCCGCGACCTCATCGAGCGCGCCCGCCTGAATCATCTTCTCGAATCGCGCGTCGATGCGCGCGTAGAGCGCGTCGCGCTCGGGCGCGAGGAAAAACGCCGCGCATTCCGACGCGTTCAGGATCGGCGGGCTGCGCGGGCCCTGGAATGAGACGAGCGGCTTGCCGGTCGCTTCCAGGACTTCAAGGGCGCGCAGCAGCCGCTGCGGATCGGTTTCGCGCAGAACGGCGGCCGTATCCGGATCGCGGGCGGCGAGTTCGGCGTGAAGCTGTTGCGGCGTCCTGTCCTGCGCCCAGGCGCGTATTGCTTCACGCACCTCTCCGGACACCGCCGGAATGTTTGAGAGTCCGTAAAGCGCGGCCTTGAAATACATTCCCGTACCGCCGACCAGTATGGGACTCATCTTGCGCGCATCGAGGTCGCGCAACACGCGCGTGAAATCTTCAAGCCAGCGTCCGACGGAATAGTTCGTCGCGGCGTCGACGTGGCCGAAGAGAAAATGCGGCGCGGCGGCTTCCTCCTCCTCGGTGGGACGCGCAGTGAGGATCCGCAGGTCGCGATAGACCTGCATCGAGTCGGCGTTGACGACCGCGGCCGCACGATCTCGAGCGAGTTCGAGCGCCAGCGCGGACTTGCCCGAAGCGGTTGGACCTGCAATGAGGATGGCGCGCGCGCGCATGGCGCTATTGCCCCTGAAACGGTGGAGATGTCAAAGCCCCTCGAGTTCGTCGCGACCTTCGTCGCCGGTCGGGGCGCGGCGCTTACCGAACGCGCCGTGTCTGGCGCACTCTACGACGCTGGACTCGTCGACGCCGGGCGCGACTGGCTCGCGCCTGATCTCGCCGTCGATGCGTTCTTGTCAGGACAGGGGCATGACCTCGGGCATGACCTCGCCGATCTGCGGGCGCGACTGCAGGCGGCGATCGCCGAGGATCCGATCGACGTCATCGTTCAGCCGACGTCGGGGCGGCGCAAGAAACTGCTGGTCGCCGATATGGATTCGACGATGATCGGACAGGAATGCGTCGACGAGCTTGCCGACCTCGTTGGCCTGCGCGAGCATGTCGCGGCGATCACCGAGCGCGCCATGCGGGGCGAGATCGCGTTCGAAGGCGCCTTGAAGGAGCGCGTCGCGCTGCTCGCCGGCGTCACCCTCGCGCAGATCGAAACGCTGCTGACGCGCATCACGGCGACGCCGGGGGCGCCTCAACTCGTGCGCACCATGCGCGCGCATGGCGCGTATACCGCTCTCGTGTCTGGCGGGTTCACGCAATTCACCGAGCCAGTCGCCGCGCGCCTCGGCTTTCAGGAGACGCGCGCCAATGTGCTCGAAATTGTCGACGGCGCGCTGACCGGCACGGTTGTTGCGCCGATCCTTGGCCGCGAGGCGAAGCGCGCCGCGCTTCTCGAATTGCGCAAGGCGCGAGGGCTGCCGCAGGAGGCGACGCTGGCGATCGGGGACGGCGCCAATGATCTCGACATGCTGGGCGAAGCGGGCCTGGGCGTCGCCTTTCACGCCAAGCCGAAGGTGGCGGAAGCGGCTGACGCGCGCGTCGATCACGCCGATCTGACGGCGCTGCTTTATGCACAGGGCTTTCGCAGGGAGCAGTTTGTGAATTGACCCGGCGCCTTGGCGCCGGGTTGGTCGCGTTAGAATTAAACGCCGACGCCAGCGGTTTTCACTCCACCGGCAAAGCCACGAAATGCGCGTCGCCCTGTCCGTTCGCGACGATGAGCAGCGCCGTCTTCTTGCCCGAGCTTTTGAGCGTCTTGATCTTCTTGACGACGTCCGCCGGGTCGCTCACCGCTTCCTGATTCACCTCCAGAAGCACTTCGCCCGCCTGCAGGCGCTTCTCGGCCGCCTCCGAACGTGGATCGACAGCGGTGATGACGACGCCGCCCTTGACGGCGTCCTTGATCTGGTAACGCGTCCTCAACTCATCCGAGAGACGCGACAGTTCAAGCCCCAGCACGCTCTGCGAGGACCCGTCGCCGCCGCCGCCTTCGGATTTGTCCTTGTCGCCGTCTTTCGACGCGACCTTCTCGCCATCCTCGAGCCGGCCGAGCTTGACGATCTTGGTCTGCTCCTTGCCGCCGCGAACCACGACGAGTTCGACATCCTTGCCGACCGGGGTGGCCGCGACGAGCTTCGGCAGGTCGCGCGATTCCTTGATCGGCTTGCCGTCGAACTTGATGATGACGTCGCCGACCTTCAGCCCGGCCGGCTTCGAGGGACCCTTGTCGTCGACGCCGGCGACGAGCGCGCCGCGCGTTCCACCGAGGTTGAGCGTTTCCGCGATGGCGTCGTCGATGTTCTGGATGCGGACGCCCAGCCAGCCGCGGCGGGTCTCGCCGAACTGCTGCAACTGCACGATCACAGGCTCCACCGTATTCGCCGGCGTCGCGAAGCCGATGCCGACCGAGCCGCCAGAAGGCGACAGAATCGCGGTGTTGATGCCGATGACCTCGCCGTCCATGTTGAACAGCGGTCCGCCGGAATTGCCCTTGTTGATGGAGGCGTCGGTCTGGATGTAGTTGTCGTAGGGACCGCTATCGATGTTCCGGTTGCGCGCCGAGACGATGCCTGCCGTCACGGATCCGCCCAGTCCGAAGGGGTTGCCGACGGCGAGCACCCAGTCGCCCACCTTCGCCTTATCGCTGTCGCCGAACTTGACCGCCTTCAGCGGCTTCTCCGGCTTCACCTTCAGAACGGCGACGTCAACCTTCTGATCCTTGCCCAGGACCTCCGCTTTGAGCTTTTGACCGTCGTTGAAGATCACCGTCACCTCATTGGCGTCGGCGATCACATGATTGTTGGTGATGACAATGCCCGACGGGTCGATCACGAAACCCGAGCCGAGCGAACTCGACCGGCGCTGACGCGGCAGTTCCGGCATGCCCTGGCCGCGCCGCCGGAAGAACTCCTCGAAGAGATCGTCAAAGGGAGCGCCGGGCCCGAGTCCGGGCGGCAGGTTGGGACCGTCGCTCCGGGAGCTGCGTTTCGCATCCACCGTCGTTGCGGAGATATTGACCACCGCGTCCGAGACCTGGGCGGAGAGTTCCGAAAGCGAGTCGGGCCCTTTCGCCTGCGCCGGAGCGGCGAGGAAGTAGAGTACGGGCGCGGTCGCGAGGATCGCTCTCGCGGCGCGTCGAAGTGCGGACGTCATATGTTGTGTCTCCTGTCGAGGGACAAGATATGCCCGGGCGCGGCTCAACGCACGCGCTTGCGGGTCACTTTTTTTGGCTTTGCTCCGGATCCGACTGCGCCGCGCTCACCGCGGCTCTCGTTTCCGGAGCGGAGAAAAAACGGAAGAACTCCGAACGCGGGCTGATCAGGAACCGCGTTTCGCCCGGCTTGAAAGCGCTCTCATAGGCTTGCATCGACCGATAGAACGCGAAGAAATCCGGGTCCCGCCCAAACGCCTCGGCGAAGATGCGGTTGCGTTCCGCGTCGCCTTCGCCCTTGGTCTGATCCGCCTGGCGCTGCGCCTCCGCTTTCAGCACGATCACGTCGCGATCGGCCTTGGCGGTGATTTTTTGCGCCTGTTCCGAGCCCTGCGCGCGATATTCCGCCGCCTCGCGCTGGCGCTCGGTCTGCATCCGCCCGAAAACCTTTTCCGAGATCTGCTGCGGGAGATCGACGCGACGGATGCGCGCGTCGACGACCTGCACGCCGAACTTCCGGGCTTCGCGGTCGGCCTGCTCCCTGATTTTGACCATCAGGGCGGCGCGCTCGTCGCGCACGATCTGCTGCTGGTTGGCTTCGCTCAGCACGCGGCGCACGGCGGAGTTCAATACCGAGCCGAGCTGGTTGTTCGCGCCCATGACGCTGTTGACGGTTTGGTAGAACCGCAGCGCGTCGATGATGCGATAGCGGATGAAGCTGTCGACCTCGAGCCGCTGATTATCGGCGGCCAGCACTTCAAGATTGGGGCTCTCGACGTCGAGGATGCGGTTGTCGAACAGCACCACGTTTTCGACGAGCGGAAATTTGAAATGCAGGCCCGGCTCGGTGATTAAGCCTCGGCCGGGAACGGGCTCGCCGAAACGCAGCACCAAAGCCTGTTCGGTCTGCGAGACGGTGAACAGAGCGCCGGCAAGAGCGATGACGGCGAGAAGCGCGGCGACGGCGAGCGTGAAGAGAAGGCCAGATTTCATTTGCGGCCTCCTTGGAAGGGCGCGAAGGCGGGCAGAGGCACGAAGGGCGCGACGCTGGCGCCGCCTTTCGAGGGATCGTCGAGAATGACCTTGTCCGCTCCGCCGAGCACACGCTCCATCGTTTCGATATAGAGACGCTCTCGGGTAATGGCCGGCGCGTTCTTATACTGCGTGTAGATCTGCTCGAAGCGGGACGCCTGGCCGCGCGCCTCCGCGACGATCTGCTCCCGATAGGCTTCCGCTTCCTGCAGAATGCGGGCAGCGGCGCCGCGCGCTTCCGGCACGACCCGGTTGGCGTACGCCTCGGCCTCATTGCCGAGCCGCTGCAAATCCTGCTGAGCGGCGGTGACGTCGCGGAAGGCGGCGATGACCTGCTGCGGGGGATCGACGGAGAGCAGCAGCACCTGCAGCACCAGGACGCCCGCGTGATAGTCGTCGAGCACCTTCTGCATCAGCTGCTGCGAGGCGGGTTCGATCACTTTACGATCGGCCGTCAGAATTTTCTGGATCTGCGATTGTCCGACGATTTCGCGCATCGCGCTCTCCGCCACGGCCTTTACGGTCAGCGGCGGGTTGGCGACGTTGAAGGCGTAGTCCTCAGGCTTCGCAGGATCGATCTGCCAAATCACCCTGAACTTGACGTCGGCGATATTTTCGTCGCCCGTGAGCATCAGGCTTTCTTCAGGCGCTTCGGGCCCTCTGGGAGTCGAAACGGGGCCACGGCGGCGTCCGTCCACGACGACCGGAGATTCCTCGCGAAAGCCGACGTCGGTGATGTTGCGGTCGGTGACCGCAAGCTTGATGACCGAGCCGATCGGGCCGGGAAGATTGTAGTTCAGGCCCGCCTGAGTCTTCCCCATATATTTGCCGAAGATCAGATTGAGACCGATCTCGTTGGGTCCGACCGTGTAAAGTCCCGAAAGCAACCATGCGAGCACGGCGACCAGCACCAGTATCGCGAGCCCCCGGCCGCCAAATCCGCCGGGCAGGAACTGCTTCAGGCTCTCCTGGCTGCGGCGCAGCATTTCTTCGAGGTCTGGAGGTTGGCCGCCCGGGCCTTGTCCCCACGGGCCTCCGGGCTGACCCCACGGATTATTGTTCTGGTTGCGCGGTCCGCCTTGATCGCTCCAGGGCATTTCGTCTCGCAATAAGAGGAATGGGACGGCGCACGCGCCGAGTTGGCAATGTTATAGGCATTCGACGCCGCTGCGGCAATGACGCGGGGCGCTGGGACCATGTGCGGAGGAGACGGGATGATTCGCGATTATGCCAATGTCGCGGCCAATGAGCGGACCTTTCTCGCCTGGGTTCGGACCGGCGTCGCGGTCATCGCGCTCGGCTTCGTCATCGAGCGTTTCAATCTTTTCCTGTTGACCATCGCCGGCGCGGTGACCGTCAACGCCGAACGACTGAACATCCACCGATTGGAACATCCCGCGGGACGCTATGGCGGCGAGGCGCTCATCGCGGCAGGCGTGACGCTGATCGTGATCTCGACGATTCGCTTCATTCACACCGCGCGGCTGCTCTCGCGCGACGAACTCTATACGACGCGCGCAACGCGCATGAGCCTCTACTTTCTGGCCATGCTGCTGCTCGCCGTCGCCGGGTTCAGCGCCTATCTCGCGGTGGCGTGAGCTTCACTTTTGCTCGAGCTTCCAGGATCCATCCCAGCCGTCATCCGGCGGCGCGGCGATACAAGCGTCGATGCGCCGCAGAAACGCCCGCGACGGCCCATCGTCCGGCGCGACGGCTAGCGCTTGTGAGAACGCATTGCGCGCTCTCTCCCACGAACGGGCGCGATAGGCGGCAAGTCCTTCTGCGAAGCGCGCGCGCAGCGCATTCTGCTCGCCGGTCAGTCCCCCCTTGCAGGCCATGATTTCGTAGATCCGTTCAGGCCTGGACTGTCCCGCCATCGCGACGAGATCGATTTCGCGCGTCTCGACGACGTCGGCGGCGCCCGTGGCCGTCGCCTCCGACGCCAGTATACGCGTGCCGTAAATCTTGTTCGCGCCCTCCAGACGCGCCGCGAGATTGGCGGTGTCGCCGATGACCGTGTAATTCATCATATGCTCGGAGCCGATGCTGCCGACGAGCGCTTCTCCCGTCGCGACGCCAATGCGCAGATCGAACGATATCGGCGCGGTGCGCATGCCGAGAAGTTCGGGAAAGGACTGACGCAAAATCGCGAGGCGATCGAGCATATCGACCGCGGCGAGCGCGGCAAGCTGCGTCTGTTCGCTGTCCTCGTTGAAGGGCGGGCCCCAGTAAGCCATGATCGCGTCGCCGATATATTTGTCGATGATTCCTTCGTTCTCGCGGATCGGCGTCGACATCGTCGAGAAATATTGATTGAGGATTTTCACGAGACCTTGCGGCGTCATGCGCTCGCTGGTCGTGGTGAAGCCGGCGACGTCGCAAAAGAGGACCGTCATGACGCGGCGCTGACCTTCGGCCGCAAGCGTCGGCGCATCGATCAGGCCCTTCACCACGCGCGGATCGATATATCTGCCGAACGTGTCGAGGATGCGCTCCTTCAATCGCAATTGCTCGACCATGCGGTTGAACGCCGCGGTGAGGTGGCCAATTTCATCGCGGGTCGTGACCGCGATCACCTCGTCGAGTCGGCCGGCCTCGACCGCGCGCGTTCCTTCGAGCAGTCTTCGAACCGGAACGGTGACGCCATTGCTGACAAGGATCGAAAACGCGACGCCCAATGCGGCGGCGAATCCGGTCAGAGCAGCCGCCATCATCGTGACCTGACGTTGCGCCTGGACAGTGACGGCGCTGTCGGCTTGCAACAGCGCAAGCATGTCGCTTCTTATAGAGTCGAGATTTCGATTGACGTCGTCGCGTAACGCCTCGACGCGCGCAAGGCTTTCGGACACGACGCGCGCGTCGTTCGCCTCGAGCGCTTTTAACAGCCGTTCGATCTCTTCGTTCAGATAGCGGCGCGGCCCCTTCAGAAGTTCGTCGAGCCGGCTGTCGATGCGCACCAGACGTGTCTCGTCGCCGAAGGCGCTTCCCTTCAGGATCAGTCCGCCGATCAGGCCGCGCGCCGAGAGGACTTCTCGCTCGACCGCAGCGCCTTTTTCGTTCAGCGACTCCCGGAGAGCTTCGAATTTGTGGCGATCATTCGACGCGTCCGACCGCGCGATGACCATTCGCCGCACCACGAGCGCTCGCTCGAGCGAACGAATATTAGCGCGCGCCAGATCTCCGTACGCAGGAACGTAGCTCGTCGAGAGTTCAGAAAAATGATCGCTGACCCGGTGCACGATGACCATGGAAAGGACTGACGTGACGACCATCAAAACGATGAGCGTCAGAGCGATGCCCAAAATCTTTCTCTTGATCGATAGTGAGAGCGGAGGGATCGCAAAGAATCTCGACATCGGCTTCCGGGCGTTTGGAAACTAGCGGCCAGCCAATGATAGCACAATCGCCTGATCGACGCCGATTGAGGCGCGGGCGAGGAGTTCAGCATCACGCCGATACTCGTTCGTATGGATGAACCGCGCTTCATCCATTTGGAGGAGCTTCGAACTTCTCGCTTCTCAACGCGGTCTGTCGCATTTCTGACATCGCAGAAAAAATATCAAATGCGGAAAAAGAGTTAGCCTATTCCGTGTGATTTGGCGGTGCAAAATCCAATAAAAAATCGCCAGCTCAATGCAACGATTTTCCTAGTGAAACGTTGACTGTCAGCAGTTGCTGCAGCGCACCCAACTAATGGGCGTTATGCACATTAATTAGCCAGGGCACGGTTGGCGCCTTCTCTTGGAGGGACATTGATGGAAGCCATCAATGCAGTCACGCTCAGTCAGTGTTTTGATTCAGATGCATCCATTGACGGTCGCAGATCGGATGCGATCGGCGTCATCGCTCTCAATCCACGATTCAAGAACGCTGAAGAGCAGTCGCTCGATGACGCGAATATGTCGCGCATCAAAGCGCGTTCTGAATTGCGAGCGGCGCAGCGTGAACGTGATGCGCTTATGGCGACAAGAGACCGGATCCAAAACGCGGTGGCGCGCGCGACGCATCTGTCGGCCGCAATCCAGCGAAAGCTCGCGAGGTTTGCCAGTCTCGACAGGCTGATCGCTGAAGAATGCGCGGAATCGTTGCTTCGCGCCGCAGAGCAGGAAAGCGCTGGAGCGCTTGAACTGTCGCCGAAACTGAAGCGCTTGGCGGACAAGAGATTCGCTCTCGAGAACAAGTTGGCTTCGTTGCAGCGGGCCTCTGACTGCCTTCGGCAAGAACTCGTCAACGCCGAGAGCAGTCTCAAGACAGCCGAACTCAAAGTTGAAGAGGCGGCGGTCGCCGTCGCCGTGACCGAGTTGGAGCCGATCGCCGCCGAACTGGCGCGCGCTGAAAGTCTGGCCGCAGCGCTGCGGCGACTGCTCTTGGGTTATGGCGCGCTTCGGCGCGCGGGCGGATTCCTTCCGATGAGCAGCGCGACGGCGCAGCTCCTCAGAGCGCCGCCGAAGAACGCCATGGTTGGCGGAAGCGCGCATTGCTCCGAAGCGACCGCACGATGGGCATCTTATTTGCAACAGCTCAGCATCGATTGCGAAGCGACGTTCGACGCCGGACCGCGTCCATGACTGCAGCAAGCAATTCCAGCGCCGGCGAGGGGCGTGTGTGGCCGCTCACACCATGCTGAACAGCATTATGCGAAGACGACTTTAGCCGCCTCACGGCGGAGCAAAATTGAAACTCGTGGAGATGTAGATGGAAACGGTGATCGCGATCACGCCGAGCCATTGCCTCGACCCGCAAATCGCCATTGCAGCCTGCAAGGCGGGCGAGACCGGCGTTCTTGATCTGGGATGCAATGCGGACGGCGCCGCGGTCGTTGACGCGATCGAAGTTCTGCGAAAATCAGCGGGGGACCGTGGGACTTGGGGCGTCAGATGGGACGCCGCCACAAGCCCTTACCGAACTCTCGATGATCTGTCGGAAGTCACGCAAGGCGGCTTCCCGCTGCTGGTTCTTACAGGCGTCAAGCCGCGAGAAGCGGCGGATGTGCTCAAATCTGCGAAAGGGTTGGCGCAACGGATCATTCTGGAAGTTCATGATCTCGACTCGGCGCTGCTCGCGGAAGCGGAAGGTTTCGACGGCCTCATCGTTAAAGGCCACGAGGCGGGCGGATGGGTCGGCTCCGCCACCTCATTCATCTTGCTGCAGGAACTCAGCGGGAAGCTACAGATTCCCTACTGGATACAGGGCGGCGTCAATACGCGCAGCGCCGCGGCGGCGGTGCTTTCCGGCGCGCGCGGCGTCGTTCTCGCCGAGCAGCTTTGGCTGACGGAAGAGGGGCCGAGCGCATCCGCGGACCAAAGAAGGCTGTGGAGCCAGTTCGACGGCAGCGAAACGATTGTCGCCGGGCGAGGCTCTGAACTGTTTCGCCTATCGGGGCGACATGGTCGAGGCAAGCTCCGCGAGATCGAAGTCGCCGTCGCTAAGGGTGACGATCTGCGAGATCTGTTGCGGCGGTTGCTGGCCGACCGCGACGATGCGCTCATTGCGCTCGGACAGGACATCGCATTCGCGGCGTCGCTGGGACGTCGCTACGGCACGACGGGCCGAGTGATCGCGGCGCTGCGCGACGGCATAGAGCCAGCGCTCGCCGAGGCGCGCGCGCAAAATCCGCTGCGGCCAGACTCCGCCCTCGCGAAACTGCATGGCGCCCGCTTTCCCATCGCGCAGGGACCGATGACGCGCGTCAGCGACGTCGCGCCTTTCGCCGACGCGGTGTCGCGCGCGGGAGGACTGCCGTTCCTGGCGCTTGCGGTCATGCGGGGCCCGGAAGTGCGTTCGCTGCTTACGAAGACCAAAGAGCTCATGGGCGCGCGGCCCTGGGGCGTCGGCATCCTGGGCTTCATGCCGCTTGATTTGCGGCAGGAGCAAATGGAGGCCATCCGCGAGGTCAAGCCGCCATTCGCGATCGTCGCGGGGGGCAGGCCGAGCCAGGCCAAGGAGCTCGAGGCGCTCGGCGTTTCGACCTATCTGCATGTGCCGTCGCCCGGTCTCCTTCAGGGTTTCATCAAGGAAGGCGCGCGCAAATTCATTTTCGAGGGAAGCGAATGCGGCGGGCATACCGGGCCGCGCACCAGCTTCGTGCTCTGGGAGTCGGCCATCGACACGCTGCTGAGCGCGAAGATCGATGATCCCGAGACAATGCAGATCCTCTTCGCCGGGGGCGTTCATGACGGGCTCTCGGCCGCGATCGTGTCGGTGCTGGCGGCGCCGCTCGCCGCAAAGGGAATGAAAGTCGGCGTGCTCATGGGCACCGCCTATCTCTTCACCGAAGAGGCGGTGCGGACCGGCGCGATCGTCAAGGAATTCCAGAATCAAGCGATCGACTGCCGCGAGACCGCTCTGCTGCAATCGGGAGTCGGCTCGTTCACGCGTTGCGCCAACACCAGTTTCTGCGCGGAGTTCGACAAGGCCCGAAGCGATCTTATTTTGCAGGGCAAGTCGGAAGAAGAAATTCTCATGGCGCTCGAGATGCTCAACATCGGGCGGCTGCGCATCGCGTCAAAGGGCGTGACGCGCAATGAGAATCCCGCGGCCAAGGAGAACAACGAGAAATTCGTCAGCCTCGACGCCGACGCGCAGCGGCGTGAAGGCATGTATATGATGGGCGAAGTCGCACGCCTGCGCGACTCCCGGCTCAGCATGGCGGAGCTGCATCAGGCGGTCTCCTCTGGCGCGCAGGCGGCGTTCGCGAGGGCCGACAAGCGCTCGAGCGCCACTAAGCGAGAACCGCGCGAGGAAATCGCCGTCGTCGGCATGGCCTGTCTGCTGCCGGGCGCGAAGGATGTGCGCAGCTACTGGCGCAACATTATGCTGGCGGTCGACTCGGTTCGCGAGGTGACGGAGGATCGCTGGCGGCCGGAGGACTTTTACGAGCCCAAGCGCGGCGTCCCCGACAAGGTCTATTCGAAGTGGGGCGGCTTCCTCGACGACGTCTTTTTTGAACCGACGCGCTACGGCATCCCGCCCGCGAGTCTGCGTTCGATCGAGCCTGTGCAGCTTCTCGCGCTGCTCGTGTCGAGCATGGCGCTGGAAGACGCCGGACTGGATCGCCGGCCGTTCTCGCGGGAGCGCACGGCGACGATTTTCGCCTCTGGGGGCATGAACGATCTCGGAACGATCTACATCTTCCGGACCCTGCTCGCGCATTATCTGCCGAAAGCCGAAGGCGTCTCCGAGGAAGCGCGCCAGCAGATCCTGGAGTCGCTCTATCAGGATGAATTGCCAAAGTGGACGGAAGACTCCTTTCCGGGATTTCTCGGCAATGTCGTTGCCGGGCGCGTCGCCAATCGACTCGATCTGCGCGGCGCGAATTTCACCGTCGACGCCGCCTGCGCGTCCTCGCTCGCCGCGCTCGACGTCGGCATCAAGCAGTTGCGCAGCGGCGACGCCGACATCGCGCTCGTCGGCGCGGTGGATGGCACCAACGGTCCCGTCAGCTTCATGTCCTTCGCGCAGACCCATGCGCTATCGCCACGCGGCCGCTGTCGTCCCTTCGATGACGGCGCCGACGGAATCGCCATCGGCGAAGGCGTCTGCGCCGTTGTCTTGAAAAGGCTCGCCGACGCCGAACGCGACGGCGACAGGATCTACTCGATCATCAAGGGCATTGGCAGCTCAAGCGACGGGCACAATCGCAGCCTGACGGCGCCGCATCCCGAAGGGCAGGTGCTGGCGCTGGAGCGCGCCTATGCCGACGCCGGCGTCGATCCATCGAGCGTGACTCTGATCGAGGCGCATGGCACCGGCACGTCGGTCGGCGACAAATCCGAAATCGGCGCGCTGAACATGGTCTTCGGTCCGGCTTCGGGAACGCCGCAGCGGTGCGCCGTCGGCTCGGTGAAGTCGATGATCGGCCACACAAAGGTGGCGGCCGGCCTCGCGGCGCTGATCAAGGCGAGCCTTGCGCTCAAGCACCGCGTGCTGCCGCCGACCATCGGCGTCGAAAAGCCGGTGTCGGGGGTCGATTTCGCGAAATCACCCTTCTACATCAACACCGAAATCCGGCCCTGGCTCGGAGCCGGCGACAGCGCGCCGCGACGTTGCGGCGTCAGCGCCTTCGGCTTCGGCGGCACCAATTTCCATACCGTTCTCGAAGAATATCGCGGCGACTTCCGCGGGTCCGACGCTCAGGATCTGAACCCGCGCGCCGCCGAGATCTTCGCCTTCAGCCGCTCGAGCGTCGAGGCGCTGGAAGAAGCGGTCCAGACGCTGCTGCAGGGCGTCGAGCAGACGCCGGAGCTCGATCTCGCGCAACTCGCCTTTTCGGCGTCCCTCGACGACGCCAGGCTGCGGCCGAAGAACGGCGGTCAGATCGTGCAGCTCGCCATTGTGGCGAATTCTGTCGCCGACCTGAAGGGTAAGCTCGAATTCTTCCTGCGCAGCCATCAAGGTAAGGCGACGCTCAGCGCGCCAAGCGGGATCTACTATCGGACCCTGCAACATCGCGGCGATAGCGGCGCCGTCTGCTTCCTGTTCCCAGGGCAGGGCTCGCAGCAGATCAACATGCTTCGCGATCTCGTGCTCACGCGTCCGTCAGCCTACGCCTTGTTCGAGCGGGCCGACGCGATGCTCAGGGGCGCGCTGCCGAAGCCGCTGTCGCAATATGTCTATCCCGTGCCGGTCTTCAGCAAGGAGGAGCGGGAGCGTCAGCAGGCGGAGTTGAACGACACGCGCGTCGCGCAGCCGGCGCTCGGATTGGCGGGCCTCGCGGCCTATGACGCGCTATCGACGTTCGGCGTGAAGCCCAACTTCGTCGCCGGCCACAGCTATGGCGAATATGTCGCGCTCTGCGTCGCGGGGGTTATGTCGCGCGAGGATCTGATCCGCATCTCCGACGCGCGCGGCCGCATCTCCAAGGAGATTTCCGGCGCGCAGCCGGCGACGATGGCCGCGGTCAACGCCAATGAGGCATGGACCCTCGAAGCGATCGAGCGTCTCGAACTGGCGGTGAGCGTCGCGAATCTAAACGCCCCTGACCAGACGATCATCGCAGGGCCAATCGCGGCGGTCGACGCCGCGGTGAAGGCGCTCAGCGGGGAGGACGTGCGCGTCAAGCGGCTGCCGGTGACGGCGGCGTTCCACTGTAGCGCAATGGCGGGGGCGCAAGCGGCGCTAGCGGCGGAACTCGGCTCGGTGACGTTCCGACCGCCGAAGATCAAAGTGTTCAGCAACACTACGGGCGACCGCTATCCCGAGGAGCCTTCGGAGATTCGCGCGCTGCTGGCGCGTCACATCGTCGAACCCTTGCGCTTCGTCGATGAGATCGAACGCCTCTACGCGGCCGGGGCGCGAGTCTTCATCGAGGCGGGTCCGGGGCAGGTGCTGAGCGGGCTTGTTGGCCGCATTCTCGGCGATCGGCCGCACACGACGCTGTCAGTCGACGCGCCGGAGCGTTCGGGCTGGCTGCAGCTCGCGCAGCTGCTGGCGCGGGCGTTTGCGCTCGGCCTGCCGGTCGATCTTGCGCCATGGTTCGCGCGGCGCGGACTCGCGGAGATGAGTCTCGCGCAAGTCTTCGAGCAGGCCCGCGCCAAGGCCAATCCGGGGCCCATGGCGTGGCGGGTGAATGGCGGGCGCGCCGAGCCCTGGCGCGGCGAAGTAAAGCCGCAGAAGCGCGCCGCCGGCGCCGCCGCGCAGCCGGCGCCTGTGAAGGGGCCCGCAGCGCCGCAAGAAACCAGAACCAATGGGAACGCACCAGCCCATCCACCATCGGCGCCATCATTCGGCGTCGAACGCGAGAGGAGCAAAGCCTTGTCTACTCACGTACCATCGCCAGCGCTTGGCGCGGTCAGCGCATTGGGCGCTGAATCGCGGTTCGCCCAAGTGCAGAACAGTTTGGCGCAACTCATCGATCTACAGCGTGAACAGCAGGACGTGCTGCGCCGCTTCTTCGAGTTCCAGGGACAGCTGCTCGGCGCGAACAGCAATGGCGCGGTTGAAAGAACAGCGTTCGGCACAGAGCCGATCCCGTTCCTAATCGCCGAACAGCCGACGGTCGCTCCGACTCCGGTCGGCGTCTTCGTTCCGCCAGCGCCTGTGCTGCCGAAGCTGACCGCGACGCCGAATGGCAAGGCACCGCAGTCCGCGCCGCGCGCGGCGGGCGCGCCTCCGGCCGTCGCTCCGCCGGTCGCCGCCAAGCCGGCGGCGAATGGCGCCGGCGCCGCAAAGGGGAACGGCCAGAAGGCTCCCAAGCAGCTTGCGTCGACCGAGGCGTTCAAGGCCGATCTGTTGCAGGCGGTGGTCGAGCGCACGGGCTACACCGAAGACATGCTCGATCTCGACGCGCATATGGAGGCCGATCTCGGCATCGACTCCATCAAGCGGATCGAGATCCTGAGCAAGCTCAAGGACAATCACTCGTTCATGGAGAACCAGGACGAAGAAAAGGTCTTCGAGGAGCTGTCCGGCCTCAAGACCTTGAATGCGATCGTCGACTGGTATGATCAATTGCGGAAATCTCAGGCCGAGGCTGGAGGCTCCGACTCAAGAAAAAAATCTCAGACTCCGCTGTCGCTCTCCTTGCCTGAGACAGCGGAGTCTGACGCCCCGAAGGCAAGTTCCGCGGATGTGCAGCGTTATGCGGTCACCCCAGTGGCCGCGCCGCGGGACGCTTCAAGGCAAGTTAACGACTTTCCCGCGGACCGCCTGATCCTTGTGGTCGGCGGCGCGCCGGAACTGAGCGCCGCCTTCGGCGACGCTTTGAAGACCAAGGGCCGCCAAGTTCGCTTGGTTGCTCCCGGAGGCGAGACTCGCCTCATCGACGATGGCCGGGTCGAGGCGGATTTGTCTTCGCTCGATGCCTTGAACGCGCTTCGCGGCACGCTCGCCGACGAGGGCGCAAAGGTCGGCGCGATCTTTAATCTTTGCGGACTGCAGACCATCGGCGGCGTCGCCCCGGACGAGCGTCTCGATCATGGTCGGCAGCTCTTCCTGCTGCTGAAGGCGTTCGAGAAGGATCTGAGGGAGAGCGCCAAGGCGGGCGGCGGCGTTCTCGTCAATCTCACTGATTTCGATGGACAGTTCGGGCTTCGGGGCTCGCGCTCCTTCGCCGCGGCGCCCGCCGGCACTCTCGGCGTCGCCAAATCCGCGGCGCGGGAGTGGCCGGAGCTGCGCGTCAAATGCGTTGACGCCGATCCGGAGATGGATGTGAAGCGGCTGATCGATGAAGTTCTGCTGGAGTGTTGCGGCGGCGATCCCACCGTTGAAGTGGGATTCACCCAGAGCGAGCGTTTCAAGCTCGATCTCGCCGAGCAGAGCGTTCCGACAGCCGATCTGTCGGGGCTTCGCCTGGAGCAGGACGGCGTGCTGCTCGTCACCGGCGGCGCCTACGGCATCACCGCCGACGTGACGCGCGCGATGGCCGAAAAATTCCGCTCGCGGCTCATCCTCGTAGGACGCAGTCCGATGCCGGGCGAGGAGCCCGAAGCAACGCGAGGACTGAAGGATCATGCTGAGTTGAGGCAGCACCTCATCGGCGAGGCGCGTGCGCGCAACGCCAAGGTCAAACCCGCGGAAATCGAAAGCGCGATCAAACGCATCCTTAAGGATCGCCAGATCCGCGACAACATCGCGGCGATGCGGTCGGCAGGCGCGCAGGTCGAATACCACGCGCTCGACATCCGCGACGGCGACGCCTTCGGCCGTCTGATCGACTCGATCTACGACCGCTATGGCCGCATCGACGGCGTGCTGCACGGCGCCGGCGTCATCGACGACAGAATGATGCGAGAAAAGACGCCTCAATCCTTCGACACGGTGTTCGAGACGAAGGTCATTCCGGCGATGGCGCTGGCTGAAAAATTGCGGCCGGAAACTCTCAAATTCCTGGTCTTCTTCTCGTCGATCGCCGGTCGTTTCGGCAATGCCGGCCAGAGCGACTACAGCGCGGCAAACGAAGTGATCAACAAGCTTGCCGACAGATTGAGCCACAAATGGCCGCATGTTCACGCCGTCGCGATCAACTGGGGACCGTGGGACGGCGGCATGGTCAACGACGATCTGCGCAAGCTCTACGCCTCCAGGGAGATCTACCCGATCGCCGTCGATCAAGGGCAGCGCCGCTGCCTTGAAGAACTCGAGCGCGGAAACACGGGCGCGCCGGAAATCGTCGTCGCCGCAAGTCTCGAACAGATCGCCCGACAGGGCATGCGGCAGCATCAATAGCAGGCGTTCGCTCATTTTGAGCGGAAGCCCTGGAAGTCGAACATATTAAGGAGTGGGCGATGTCATTCTGCCTGACCGACTTTGTTCCCGTTCGAATGTCCGAGCCTGTGCCGCAGGCGCTGACTCTCGAACTTTCAGCCTATGGATTCGCCAAGGCCTATTGCCGAAATCATGGGATCGACGATGCGGAGAGCTTCGGAACGATCATTCACGAGACGCGGCAGAAATTCGAAAAATTCGCCCTGTCGCCGTCGGTGATCAAGCGGCGCCAATTGGTTTTCTTTCCGCGCCTCAGCGACATCGGCTTCAGCAATGGCGAGTTCACGGTCGCAGAGCCTGAACATGAGTATATGCAGCTCTTTGACAGCTACGAGACTCTAAAAGCCAAAGACATCAAGACGCGTCATTCGAGCTACGCGAAAGTCGCCGACGACTGCCTCGATCAGATGTATGGCGGCGCCGAGGAAGCGCCGGACGATCTCATCCATGTCACCTGTTCCGGCTATTTGGCGCCCAGCCCCGTGGAGCGGATGGTCTCCGGAAAGGAATGGTTCAACACCACCGTCACGCACAGCTATCACATGGGCTGCTACGGCGCGTTCCCGGCGATCAAGATGGCGCATGGCTTTCTATCCTCGTCGCAATTCGCCGTAACGAAGCCCAAGGATCGCGTCGATATCGTGCACACCGAAGTGCTGTCGGTCCATCGCGACATTGAAGAACTCAAGGCCGAGAACATCATCACGATGACGCTGTTTGCGGACGGCTTCATCAAATATTCCATGGTCACGGAAGATCATCTGCGCGAGCGCGGGCTTCGCGGGCTCAGGGTGCTGGCCTTCAACGAGCATCTGCTGCCGGATTCGAGCGACGACATGACCTGGGTCCCCGGGTCGACGCGGTTTCACATGACGCTCTCCGTGATGGTGCCCGTCGTCATCAAACAATCGGTGCGGCCTTTCGTCGAAGAGCTGCTGCAGCGGGTCGGCGTTGACTTCGAGCGCGACAAGCGTCGGCTGATATTCGCCATTCATCCGGGCGGCCCGAGGATCGTCGAGCACATTCAGGAAGCGCTCGGCCTCGATCCGGATCAGGTGGCGATCAGCAGTTCGGTCTTCACCGAAAACGGCAATATGTCCTCGGCGACGGTCCCCCACATATTGAAGCAGATCGTGGAGGAGCCCTCGATCCCAGCGGGAGCGCGCGTCGTCTCGCTCGCCTTCGGGCCCGGTCTGACGATCACCGGCCTGGTCGCGGAAAAGATATGAGCTTCGAGCGCGCCAAGAGAGTCAACGGCGACGACGCCCTGTCGAGGCCAGCGGCGGCCGAGGGCGGCGCGCCTCTCATCGCGCGCATGTTCGAGGTGCAGGACGCGAGGGAGCTGGCGCTCGCCGCGGAGCAGGCGGAAGAGCAGGCTCACGTTTCCGAGCGGTTTACGGCAATGGTCAAAGACATCGCCGGCAACGCTGCTCCGATGGACGAGACGGGTATAGGCGAGCCGCGCATGCCGTTTATCGACGCCGTGCTCGATTACGTTCCCGGCGAGCGCATCACGATTGAGCGGAAACTCAGCATCGACGAAGACCGCTACCTCGCCGATCACGCATTCGTTCATGCGCCGGGCATAAAGCCGACGTCAGCCTGTCTGCCGGTCGTGCCGATGACCATGAGCCTTGAGATCATGGCCGAGGCGGCGGCTTGTCTCGCGCCCGGCTGTGGCCTGCTTGGCTTCGAGGACGTGCGCTCGGTGAGTTGGATCGATCTCGCCGACGTCGAAGAGCTCACGCTGAATGTCGCCGCGCAGATCCTTCGCTATGACTCGGAGCGTGGCGTTTTCTTCATCTCCGCGGCCATCCACGCCGAAGGAAAGAGTTCGGCGGCGATCACCGCGACCGTCCTTATTGGCCATCGCTACCTCGTCGAGCTGTCGCCGACCTTCAGCGAACTCAGCAATGCACGCGCTCATCCGCTGACGGGCGACGAGATCTACGCCGAACGGCGCATGTTCCATGGACCGAGCTTTCAGTGCCTAATTGGAGAGTTTGTTCTCGGCGATGAAGGGATCGTCGGCGACCTGTGCGTGCGCTCGTCCGAGGCTCTGTTCGCGTCCACGCGGTTTCCGCTGCTTTTGACGGATCCTTGCCTGCTTGACGCCGTCGGCCAGATCGTCGGTCTGTGGGCGATGGAGCAGGAGCGCTACGTCTTCCCGATCGGGCTCACGAAGCTTGAAATCTACCGGCCAACGCCGCCGGTCGGAACGCGTGCGCCGGTGCGCGTAGAGATCCTGCAGTCGGAAGGCAAGACGCTCGTCGCCGATGTCGAGGTGCAGGACGGCGAGGGTGGCGTGTGGATGCGAATCTCCGGCTGGCGGACGTGGAAGTTCCGCTGGGAGAAGCGCCTCGTGGATTTCCGTCGTCAGCCCGACAGACATTTGCTGGCGACGCAAGCGCCTGGGCGAAGACCTGAGGGTTCGACGGCGTTTATGCTTTCCAGCGCCGATCTTGAGCAGTTCGATCCCGCTTTGCTCGCGCGTTACTTCTTGAGCGTCGATGAAATGGCCGGCTTCAAGAATCTGGAGCGGTTCCCACAACGCCAGCGTCAGTGGCTCTACGGACGCGTCGCCGCCAAAGACGCGGTGCGCCTCTGGGCGGCTGAGAGACAGCAGGGTGAGATGCTGCATCCGGCCGCATTCGAGATCTCGTCTGATGAACGCGGGCGACCCTTCGTCAAGCCGTCCGCGCTCTTGGCGTCTCCGCCGTTGCTGAGCATCTCACACAGCGAAAATCGGGCGATCGCCGTCGCGCATGAGCGCGTCGTTGGGATCGATCTGGAGCGCATCGCCGCCCGGGAAGCGAATGTCGTCGAGGCGTTTGCGTCGGCGAAGGAGCGCGAGATGATTTGCAAGTTCCCCTCGCAGGAGCGCGATGCGTGGTTCACCCGGCTCTGGTGCGCGAAGGAGGCTGTCGGCAAACTCTTGGGCGTCGGGCTCGAAGGAAAGCCGCTCGCGTTGCAGGCGATCGAAATGACCGAAGATGGGAAGATCGTCATTGCGATCGAAGACGAAAAGGTGTGCGCCAGCGTAACCACCATCGAAGATGATGGGTTCATTATCGCTTATGGGGGGCTCGAGAATGCGGCGCGGTAGCACGAATGCATTTGCGGCGGGTTCGCGAGGGGGGGCATCATGTTTCAGACGTTGCGGGCGTCTGGCGTGCGCACCGTCGATGCGGCGAGGTGAGGAGAAGCGGCGGCAATCTCCGATTGATCTGAGCGGCGTCGGCTGAATCCGAGGAGGCAACTATGCTTTACGCGCTGATTATCGCATTCCTGGGATTGCAGCTGCATGTGGTTCTGGCGCCGATGCTGCGCTTTGCGAAGTGCTTTCGACGCCCGGTCTCCCTGCGAGCTGCTGACGCGCCGAAAGCGGTGGTCATCATGCCCTGCAAGGGCATAGACAGCGCGCTGGTGGAGACCATTCGATGCTTGCTGCGGCAGAACTATGCCGATTACGGACTGCTGTTCGTCACTGAGAGCGAGCAAGATCCGGCGCATGCGCTGATCGAGGGTTTGCTCGGCGATGCGTCTTGTCCGGCACGTTTGATCGTTGCGGGACCTGCGGCGGCGTGCGGACAGAAGGTCCATAATCTGACGACGGCGGTCGACAGGCTCGACGAGCTTTTTCCCCAGACCGAAATCATCGCATTCTGCGATTCCGACGCTCAGCCGCAGTCCGACTGGCTGACCAATCTGGTCGCCGGACTGGCGGACCCGGAAGTCGGCGTCGCCACGGGGTATCGCTGGTATCTCCCGGCGGGGAAGGGACTCGGCTCGCTGCTGCTCAGCGCCTGGAACGCGCAGTCGCTGTTCCTCTTCGGCGATCAGTCGAGCTTCGCCTGGGGTGGGACGATGGCGATGCGCCGCACGGATTTCGAGAGCCTGGAAATCCGTCAGCGCTGGCGGGGAGGCGTCAGCGACGACGGCAGCGTGACGACGGCCGTCCGTTCGCATGGACGGCGGATCCAGTTCGTGCCGCGCTGTCTCGTCGCGTCGCATGGGAACGCGAGCTTGAGCGACGTGGTGGAATTCACGAACCGGCAGATCATACTGACGCGTGTCTACATGCCCAGCGCATGGCGCGACATTGTGGCGCTGACCATATATTTCTTCGCGCTCTTCGCGCTCGCCGCCGTGCTCCTCTATAGAGCGTTCGCCCAACAGGATCTTCCTGATGGCGTCGTCAGCCTGCTGCTGCCGGGCATGGCGTTGGCTACGATCTTGCAGTGCTGGCTGCAAACCACTTTCGCCATGCGCATCCTGCCGCAACATGGCGATGAATTGAGGCGGCTGCGCTGGGCCTACCTCAGCGTTATGCCGCTGGTGGCGCCGCTGGCGCTCTGGAATGTGATCGTATCGTGCTTCTCCCGACGCATTGTCTGGCGCGGCATCGGCTATGAGCTGCGCGGGCCCAATCAAACCGTCATCTGGAAACGCGACCTGCCCGATCCTCGCGCGATTTAGCCCTGTGGAGACCGGTGAAAGGAACTCAAATGCTCGCGACTGCAAAGCGAACCTGGCGCTCCTACTGTTTGCCCAAACATTGTGCGGCGGCGTCATCCAATGGGACGACGACGGCTTTGGGCGAATTGGCTGGAATAACGGGAACGCTTTCGGACGAATGTTGTTAATCCTCTAGCGGAGGGACTGCGATGTATTTCCTTCCTGATCAAGATCTGAAAATCGAATGGGTGCGCACGGACGACAGTAGCCCGCGCGAGGGGCATTCCTGGTACGGCAGTCGATACTGCTACTTCGAGGTCGATCGCAGCCAAGGCGCATCTGGCGCGAGCGACTGCCCCGTTTATCTGCTCTATTCGATGACCGGGGAGACGCTGGTCAACGAACTGGCGCGGCGCAAGGCGTCGGAACTCGGAAGCGAGCCGCGGGCGGCCGCCGTCGTCGAGTTCGATCGGCTGACGAATGGCGAAATCAGACATCGCTCGGACGAGATGCAGTTTATCGGGCGGTTCATCATGCGTGCAGGCGAAGAAGTTTGGGACGAGAGCGACAGCGCCCGATCGAAGTCGACCTGGACCAGACTGGCGTCGATGGCGCCCTCCTGGAGATTCGGTCTTGGGCGACGAAAGATCGATGCCAATCGAGACGCCATAAGGCTGACGACTTCTGAATTCCAGGACACATCCGATACGGCCGGCCGGGCGCGAAAGATTGGATCATGACCGGTCAGCGGCGAGGCCTGCGTAAACGGACAATGTGCTGCGGGAGCCTTTTGATATGTCGCTAGGAAAAGAGATCGGCCTCGCTGCAAGACAGTTCGGCGACAGCAGCGGCGTGGCTTGGAGGCGTCCGAGCCTCACGCTTCTCATAGCATGGCGAAATCTGGTTCATGATCGGATCCGCTTCGGCGTGACGCTCGTCGGAATCGCATTCTCGACGATTCTCGTCGGCATCCAGCTCGGTATGCTGTTGAACTTTCTGCACACGACCTCGACCGTCGTCGATCAAGCGGGCGCCGACCTTTGGGTCGCGGCGCATGGCGTGCCGAGCGTCGACCTCGCGACGCCCATTGATGGCAGACGGCGGTTTCAATCGCTGGCGGTTGAAGGCGTCGCCGCCGCCGAGCCGTATCTGCTGCACTTCGGCTTCTGGAAGCGCGCCGATGGCATTCGCCAGATCGTGATTCTCATCGGCGTGGAGCCCGGGGCCGAGATGGGACTGCCGCTGACTTTGCCAGAGGGACAAAGTTTCCGTGAGGCGCTGTCGAGCCCCGACGGAATCATCATCGATCGCCTCTACGCGGAGAAGCTCGGCGTGACCGGCCTCAATCAGCTCGTCGAGATCAATGATCGGCGCGCGCGGGTCGTCGGTTTCACCGACGGAATCCGAACCTTCACCCAGTCGCCCTACGTCTTCACCTCGCTGCGCAACGCCAGATGGCTCCTCAGTCGAACCGATGACGTCATCACCTATGTGTTGATCCGCCTCTCGCCCGGCCAGGATCCGGCGGCGGTCATCGACAGATTGTCCACGCGCATGTCTGACGTCGACGTTCTGACGTCAAAGGAATTCGCAGCGAAGAGTCAGAAATACTGGCTGCTGACGACCGGCGCCGGCGTCACCATCATTTCTTCGTCAATATTGGCGCTCTTCGTCGGCGTGGTGATCGTCGCGCAGACGCTTTACGCGAGCACGATGGATCGCCTTCCCGAATACGCCGTCATTCGCGCGATGGGCGGTCCGAGATGGTATCTCTACAAGATCGTCATTGAGCAGGCGGTGATCGGCGGATTGATCGGCAGCGTCGTCGGGATCGGCGTCGTCACGGCGCTCGTCTATCTCGGCCGCAACATGAGTTCGCCGCCGCTCGTGCCGGCCTGGCTCGCTCTCGGGATCGGCGTGGTCACCGTGCTGATGTGCGTCGGCGCGTCGCTGGTGTCGATCAGCAAGATCACGTCGATCGATCCGGTGAAGGTGTTCAGATGAGCCGAGCTGTCATCAGCGCCTCTGGCGTTAGTCACTCCTTCAACACCGGACCGGCGCCCGTCACGGTGCTGCGGGACATCGATCTCGAAGTCCACGCCGGCGAAGTGCTGATGCTCGTCGGTCCGTCCGGCAGCGGCAAGACCACTCTGCTGCATATTCTGGGCAGGCTGCTTAGCCCTACGAGCGGCGTCGTGACGCTCTATGGCAAGAACACTCAGTCGCTTGTCGAAGAGGAACTCGCAGCGCTGCGGCTGAAATATTTCGGCTTCATCTTTCAGGCCTACAATCTGTTTCCCGTGCTCACCGCGACAGAGAACGTCATGGTGATGCTCGATCTTCTCGGCGCGCCGCGGCAGATCGCCCGGGATCGGGCGCAGGAACTGCTCAGATCGGTCGGTTTGGGCCAGCGACTGGACTCCTATCCGTCTCAGCTGAGCAGCGGTCAAAGACAGCGCGTCGCGATCGCGCGGGCGCTTGCCGGCGACCCGAGAATCCTGATGGCCGACGAGCCGACCGCTGCGCTCGACGCCGAAAGCGGGCTTCGCGCCATGGAGCTGCTGCAGCTGCTCGCCCATCAGCAGGAGCGCGCCGTTGTCATCGTCACGCACGACCCGCGCATTCTGCATTTCGCGGATCGGGTCATACATCTGGAAGACGGACAGATCGCCGAGCGCTCCGGAACTGAGCGCAGTTCTTCTTCCGCCCACACAATGGGAGTCCTGTGATGAAAATCTCGTCACGCGTCATTGCGATTGTAAGTTTTGTCTCTCTGGCGGCGATAGGTTTCTTTCTCATGGCTTCGGCGGAGAGCGCGCATTCGACGGCTCGCGCCACCACGTCGCTCGTCGGTCTTAGACAGCATGTCGCCGCGGCGCCGGGCATGGTCGAGCCCGAAGGCGAAGAACGGGAAATCTCCGCCCAGGCGACGGGCGTCATCCGCGAAATGCGGGTCGAGGAGAATGACGAGGTGACGGCGGGGCAGGTGATCGCCGTGCTGGATAATACGGAGCAAGTGGCTCGGCTGGATTCGGCGCGGGCCGCGCTGGCGTTGCGCCAGGCCGAGCTGGAGCGACTGAACAATGGCGCGCGCGGAGAGGAGCGGCGCGAGGCGAAGGCCGCGTTGATGGAGGCTGACGCCTCGCTCGATCTGGCGCGTCGCGAACACGAGCGAAGGCTACCGCTGACCAAGAGCGGGGTCTCGCCGCAGGCGGCGCTTGATCAGGCGACGTCGAACTGGAACGCCAATAAGGCGAGGCGCGCGGCGATGGCGGAAAGGCTGGCGATGCTCGAGGCTCCGCCGCGCGCCGAGGATCTCACGGCGGCGCGCGCCAGAGTGCGCCTGGCCGAAGCGGACGTCGCATTGGCGGAAGCGCTTCTCGAAAAGACGCTGGTGCGCTCGCCGATCGCAGGCACGATATTGCGCCGTTCTCGCGTCGCGGGCGAAGCCGTGACCCATGTCCCGCCGACGCCGATCGCCATCGTCGGCAATGTACGGGGGCTGCGCGTGCGCGCCGACGTCGACGAGACGGACGTCGGCAAGATCGTGTCGGAACAGCGCGTCGAGGTCACCGCCGACGCGTTTCCAAATCAGAGATTCGGCGGAAGGGTGTTTCGCGTGTCCGCGAGGATGGGCGCCAAGCTCGTTCAGACCGGCCGTCCGACCGATCGCGTCGACGCAAAGGCGCTGCAGGTGCTTATCGACCTCGATCCGGGCGTGAAGCTGCCGGTGGGACTGCGAGTCGACGCCTATTTTCTCGGACATCCGCTCTCGGCTCAGGCCGGCCCGAACGAATAGGCTGGTGAATTACTCAGCCGCGAAGGTCGCAACGTTCTGCGGCATTCGCGAAAGGCGATTGGCGGTCGCTCGTCTCGACTAAGTTAACAGTCCGTAAATCGCCGCGCCTGGAAAGCGCGCGAGACTATGGGTTCCTCCGTCCACCGCGGACTTTTGAAGAGGCGTAAGAGTATCGCGCGCCGCCCGTGACACGTGGACGACAAATGTCGTTCGGCGTCTCATAGCGCGAGATGCTCTGGTCAATGGCGCGCGAACGCCCGATTTGCCTCGCGTTCGAGCAAGATGCGCCGCGCAAATCAGCAGGCGATGTGGCATTTTTAACACGTCGCAGACAAATACAAATGGATCAGCTTTGTTTAGCTTTTACGTCATGAATGCCTGCTGTCATGATGACATTAATACTTGAAAGCTCCCAGTTGGCGGCGAATGCATCGGGATCATAGTTTCCGCTGCGGCCATTCGCCGTCCAGCCGCTTCGGAACGGAAATTGTTCGACATCTATATCAGGCTGCGGACGAAATCCTCCGAGGCGGCGTAAGAGCCCGAAAGACTCATTTCAGCGTGGAGCGATGCGCTCGGCACTGGAGCGAGAGAGTGGGGTTCGATGAAATCGTTCGGCGCGCTCGCAATCATGGCGGCAGGGGCAGGGCTCGCGTTGGCAAGCGCGCGAGAGGTTTCCGCTGAGACAATTTCGTCGGCGCTTGCTCGAGCCTACGCAGGCAACCCCGACTTGAACGAGCAGCGCGCAGAAGTGCGCGCGCGAGACGAAGACGTCTCAAGCGCTTGGTCAGGACTGCGGCCGAGCGCCAATATCCAGGCCGGCATCGGCGCGCAGCGCTCAAATCTCAAGATCCCCGTGCGGGTTCCCGTCATCAACCGGCGTCTCGATCTTTACGATGAGTATACCGGATTTCCGCGCGGGGCGACGCTGAACGTTTCACAGACAGTGTTTGACGGCGGACGTACGGAAAATTCGGTGCGTCGCGCCGAGTCGAGCGTGTTCGAGTCGCGCGCGATCATGCGGCTTGCGGAACAGGAGACGTTGCGTAGCGGCGCGACCGCTTTCATGGATGTGTTGCGGGACGCGGCGATCCTGTCGCTGCGCAAGAGCAACATCGCCGTACTCGACCTTCAGTTTCACGACACGCAAAAGCGCTATCAGTCCGGGGACGTCACCAATACGGATGTGGCGCAGAGCGAAGCCTCCGTCTCCCACGCGCGCTCCGAATATTTCGCCGCCGAGGCGCAGTTGAAGAGCAGCGCCGCCATTTACCGGCAGATCATCGGGGCGGAGCCGAAGCGATTGGAGCCGGCCTCATCGATCGAGCGGATGCTGCCGAAGTCGGTTAAGGGCGCGATCGACGCCGCGCTTGTCGAACATCCCGCCGTCGTCGCAGCCCTGCACCGAGTGGACGCCGCAGAGTCTGCGGTCAAAGTCGCCGAGGGCGCGCTGCTGCCCTCGCTGTCGGTTAATGCGCAGGTCGCGCAGCAGTATGACTCCTTCCTTGCTCTGCCAGGCTCCCGGCAATTTTCCGCCGGCGTCAACGGCGCGCTCAATATTCCGCTATACCAGGGGGGAGGGGAATATTCCTCGATCCGTAAGGCCAAAGAGGTGCTGGACAAGGCGCGGCTCAACGCGGATGCGCAGCGGGACCGCGTGAGAGCGAATGTGGTCTCGAGCTATGGTCTGCTCGATACGGCAAGGTCCCAGATCAGATCTGATCAAGCGACGGTGAGAGCGGCCGAACTCGCCTTGAAAGGCGTTCGCGAGGAGGCGCAGGTGGGCCAGCGCACGACCCTCGACGTGCTCAACGCCCAGCAGACGCTGCTCAACGCGCGCGTTAATCTCGTCATTTCCCAGCGCGATCGTGTTGTCGCCTCTTACGCGGCCTTGGCCGCCATCGGCAGGCTGAACGCTGAAGCGCTCGATCTCAATGTCGTGCGCTATAACCCGGTTGTGCATTTCGAGCAGGTCAAGGACAAATGGTACGGGATGGATACGCCCGACCGATGAACCTCGATGGAGGCGTCGGGTTGAACCCTATAGGCGCGGTCTGACGCCCGACTGTTTTTCGGGGTCCTCGGTCGGGGATTCATTCTCCCTGACAATTTCGCTGTCCATCAGGCTGACGTTGAACCGGGTGGCGTCCGGCTCGTTGATCCAGACCTTCAGATCGTAGCTGGGGCCGGCCTGCCACGACCAGCCCTGGCAGGTCCGGTCGGCTTTCGGTTTTGGGTGGTATTTCGAATATTTGTCGCCGACCTTGAATTCTTCGAGGATGAAATCGAGCAGCTCCGGACAGGTCATCTGCGAGAGGAAGACGCCGCTCAGCTTGTAGACCTTGCCGGTGCGCGGGGTGAGCGCGTAATTGACGATGGAGCCGTCCTGAAATCTGCAAGAGAACAATTTGCCGTTTTCGGACGAGGATGCGAAGAATTCCTCGGCGCGCATGCCGCCATGGAAGGAAACTTTTCCGAAGTTGTTGCATTGAGAGCGCGCGAGCCTGGCCGCCTCGTCCTTGGACATGCCGAGCGAGAAGCCCCGAAGATCGCGCTTGAGGTCCTCGGCCCGCGCGTCGGGCGCGCCGGAAAGGATCGCGCCGGAGAGGAGCAGCGACGCCATCCGCGCCAGCCGGGTCGAAAGTGTCGCGTTCGGCCTGGTCGCCGGATCAATCATCCCGCTGGAGCGCCACATCATCGACCTCCTTGTCGAGGCGGAGTCGCCTTCACCGCCCGGTAGATGACGCTTCAGAGGTGAAGAAGGGATTACGCCGCGCCTCGGATACGCAAAAGAGGCGCCTAATCCGCTGTGGAACATCAACTTGACTGGCGGAGACGGTGTCCGCCTAACCAGCGTCCAAGGCGATTTGAGGCTGTCCGCGCTGTCCCATATTTTCCTTGGCATTCAGCTTAATCGTGTCTTCCCTTGTCCGCCATTGTGCGCCATAATCCGTGTCGAAATGTAATACTCATTGTCATACCGAGGCGTTGGGCGGACATATGGCAAGCGGAAAACTGACGGCGCGAACGGCCGCAACCACGAAGCCGGGCACATACGGCGACGGCGCGGGGCTCTATCTCGTCGTCGCGCCGACGGGCGGGCGGAAATGGGTCTATCGGTTCTCCTGGCAGGGCAAGGTGAAGTTGATGGGCCTCGGCTCGGCGGAAGTGGTGTCGCTCGCCGAAGCCCGCCGGCTCCGCGACGAAGCCCGGCGCACGCTCGCCAGCGGCAAGAACCCTATTGAGGCAAGGCGGGAGGCCGCGAAGGCGATCGCCGGCAAGCCGACATTCGGGGAAGTCGCCGACGCGCTGATTGACGCCAAGGCGAGCGAATGGCGCAACGCCAAGCATCGGGCGCAATGGGCGATGACGCTGCGCGAGTATTGCGCGCCGATCCGCTCCTTGCCGGTGGACGAAATCGACACCGAGGCCGTTTTGTCCGTCCTGCAACCATTGTGGAAGGAAAGGCCCGAGACGGCTTCCCGGCTGCGGGGAAGGATTGAGGTCGTCTTAGACGCGGCGCGGGCGCGTGGCCACATTCCCCGGAACGAAGCCAATCCGGCGCGCTGGCGCGGGCATTTGGACAAGCTGCTGCCTAAGCGCCAGAAGCTCACGCGCGGCCATCATGCGGCGATGGCCTATGCTGATGTGCCGGCTTTCCTCGCCCGACTGCGCGAGCGTGAGGCCATGACGGCGATGGCCTTGGAGTTATGCATTCTTACCGCGACGCGCTCGGGCGAGGTTCTTGAGGCTCGTTGGTCCGAAATCGACATGGCCGCGAAAGTTTGGACAATCCCGGCGTCTCGAATGAAGGCCGGCCGCGCACATCGCGTCCCGCTGTGCGATCGAGCGATGACGATACTCGAGAGGTTTGCCGAAGCGAAAACCAGCAAATTCGTCTTTCCGGGCAACAGGCACGGCAAGCCGCTCTCCAATATGGCGATGCAAATGGTTCTGCGGCGGATGGGCGTCGAGCACGTCACCATTCACGGCTTCCGCTCGGCCTTCAGGGATTGGGCGGGCAATGAGACGCATTTCCCGCGCGAGGTCGCGGAGGCGGCGCTGGCGCATGTCGTCGGCGACAAGGCCGAACAGGCTTACAGGCGCTCTGACGCGCTGGAGAAGCGCCGGGCGCTGATGGCAGCTTGGGCCAGCTACATCGAACAGGACAAGGGCGGGAACGTCGTCCCGCTGCAAAGATCGGGCGGTCTCCCCGCCTGATAAGCGGCCGGGCGTGGCGTCTAGCCGCCGCCAAACCCGGCCTGACCACAACGCGAAAGGACCTTCGCACCATGGCTAAACAGTCTCATACACCATCTCGGCGGGCCATGCTCGCCGGCCTCGCCGCAGCGCCCGTCGCAGGGCTTCCGGCACTTGCTGGCGTCGTCGTCGCGGAAGCCGATCCGATCTTGGCGGCTTTTGCGGAAATTGAAAGGACGCGCGCTGCTTACGAGCAGATAGGGGACGATCCGACGGACGCCGTGATCGACGCAGTATGCGAAGACATGCGCAACGCGGAAGTTGCTCTCTATTCGACCGCGCCCACGACGCCCGCAGGCGCGGCGAGGCTGCTTCATGTCATCGCTGACTATCTCAGCGAGGAAGGCAATCTCTACGATACTTATCTAGAACCAGTATTGGGCAACGCGATCCGCAATGCCGCTGCACTTCTGGAGCAGGAGGCGCTGTCATGAGCGCGACCGCCAACATCCAGCCTGTTCCGAACGAGCCGCAGGACGCTTGTGGCCGTCACCTCGAAGAAAACCTGCGCGAAGCCGCCGATCTTTCGCGAGCCATGTTCATGCTGATGACGGGCCTTTGCTCGCGCGGGTATCCTTATGCGGTCGGCAAAGAGGAACTTGCTGCACTCTGCCAGCTCGCGACGGAAGTGAGAGACAGGGCCATTTCGGCGAATGAGCAATGGCTGGAGGATTCTCAGCAATGACCGATCTTGCCAACATCAAGGAGCGGCTGCCCCGTCCGCCGTTGTCGACCATCATCAAGGTGACTTTGCTGCTCAAAATCGCGCGACTCCACCTTTGGCTCGCGCGCACGTCCAACCGATACGATGGCGCCATCATGCAGATGGCCCGTCGCGCCGTCGAAACCGCCGAGGCGGTCGCCCGCAAGTCGGACGATTTGCGCAGAAGGCTCAGGCCGTGAATTACGACCGCGCCGCGATCATGCGAGACGCCCACAAACGGTTCCGAGACGGCAAACGCCTCGGGCTCGGCTGGACGTTCGGGCAATGCCTGTCGACGGCGTGGAAGGCGGCGAAGGCTCGCCGCAAGGCCACTGCCCGGATTGCGGCGTAGGATTTGAGCCCTACATCATACCGAGCGCCGGAATTCGTCCCGGCGCAACTCAACGCCCCGACCGTGGATGTAACGGCGGGGCGTTTTGTATTGTCAGCCCAGCTTTGCCGCCAGCACGTCGACCTTCCCGATTTTAGGCGGCAGCGAGAAAAGCTCCGGAGCCTTCGCCATGAGCGCTTTAGCGACTTCCCCAGCAAGATGAGCGTCTCTGCCAGTTTCGTCATTGAAGACGTCGAAAATGGCGAAAGTGGTGGGTGACACTCGGATCGCGAACCACGACACCGTGCCCGGCTCCGCTTCCACGAGCGGCAGCGCCGATTTCAAGAACGCCGCAACCTCGTGCTCCTTGCCGATCTTCGCTTCCAGCGTGGCCAAGATGCCAAACTTCACCATTGCGACCTCCTCGGGAACTGCAGCCCCCAGGCTGTCAGTTTGCACCTTTCGAGGCATTTTGCACGACGGTTGATTTCTTGGGTCGCACAGCCAAAAGGGAACGAATAGTCTGACGCACTCGACAAGCCTAAACGGACGACAGCCGGAGGCGTCAATGAATTCGCCAGATTTTGACCAGGCGGCGGACGAAACGATCCGCGAAAACGAGCGCGCGGCTCGTCAGCCTGCCCGAGAGAGCGACGATGTTGCCAACACGCTAAATCTTGTGTCGGAAACAGCGGAGGCGATCAAAGCATTCGAGGAGCAGGCGGCGCATGCACTGATGCGTGCCCACGAGGTCGCCGACGCTGTGAGGGAGGAATTGGACCGCGCGGACCAGCGCGCCGAACGCGCAGAGGCAATGCTGGGCTTGGCTGAGACTCAAGTCGAACAGATGTCAGCCGCCATAGAGCATGCGCATCAAGAGATTGAAGCGCTGCAATCACAACTCGACTCCAAGGCGGCAGAGTTAGCCGCCTCGGAACGGCGTGCGGACGATGCAGAGGACGCTATTGAGCGAATCATAGATGTGATCCGCGCGCGGCCGCCGCGGAATTGAGCGAGGCGTCATCGCAGGCGCGGGCTATGCAGGCTCCGCATCCGCAGTGAGCGCCCGGGCAATCTTCTGCGCGACAACCTTCGCGTCTGCGCCAGAGAGCCGATTGACGAGCCCGCGGCGGCTCGGATCTTCCTCGAAATAGACATAGGCGAGCGCGACGCCGTTCGCGTCCTCGACTACGAACGACTCGGCAGCCTTCCGGATGCGCAGGGGCAGAGCATAGGGCGCGGGCGTCATCTCAGCGCCGATATTGCGCGGATTTGATCTTGAGCCAATTCTTCGTTCGGCCGCGAGGATAAGCCTTGTCCAGCCGCTTGGATACGATGCCCTCCAGGCCGAGCTTTTCGGCATGTCGGAAGACCAACGGCCCGTCGCCGCCGATAGCCTGCGAAAGCAGGAGGCCTGCGCGCTGTTGTTCGAGCAATTGCTCAAGTCTGCTCTTGCGCTCGCCAAGCGGCAATGGCCGCAGATCCTCGCCCTCGATCTGTAGAAGATCAAAGACGATCAGACGCGCTTCCTGCGCTGCGCGCCGCTCCAGCAATGCAGCGAAGTCGCAATAACCGTCGCCGCGCAGCACGACCGCCTCGCCGTCGATCGGCACGCGATCGATTGGCAGCTCGGCGACGGCGTCTCGGATGACGGGGAATCGTGCCGTCAGATCGTTTCCGAAGCGCGACCATAGGCGCACGCGATCGCTGTCCTTCATGGCGACGACGCGAAAGCCATCGAACTTTATCTCGTGCACCCACTCCGGTCCGCTCGGGGCGTGCGCAGCGCGCGCTGGCTCCGCAGGAGCGACAAAGCCCACTGGACGCCTTTGGCGGTTGCGGGCGGAGAAGTTTCGCCATTCCATGTCGGCGATGTTGGGGAGAGGTGCGCAAAGTCCAAGCGTCGCCGTTGAGCGCCGCCAGAGCGGAAAAAAGCTCCGCCCGTTTTCGCGAGCGGAGCCCGAGCGCAGCCGCGCAGCAGGCCTGATGCCGCAGCGATACCGCGCCTCCCGCCCGTCGGCCAGGTTAGGTGAGTGATCGACGGACGTTCATCTCGCAAAATGGAACCGGAAACGAACGCGGCAAGCTTCGCTTTGCAGCCGGGGTGTCGCGGACCATGGGCGTGAAGCTGAAAAAAGCCCGCGACCATAAAGCCGTTGGCAAGGAGGCTGCGAAAGGTCGCCATGAGAGGCGACGACAACCAATTAACCTGGAGCGCGCTGCGGCATGCGTGACAGGCCAAGCGCCGCGGGGACCATACGATGACCGAAGCTGAGACGTTAATACGAGAAATCCAATCTCTGCGTGAGACTATCCGGCGCGAGTGGTTCAACATCAGGCTCGATGCTCTGACGCACGATGACCGAGTCGTCATTCGAGATCATATCGAACGCTGCCACGCCGATCTGAAAATCCTGCTGGATCGGCTATGGAATTTGCCTGACAAAAATTCAAGCTAGCCGACGCTATTGTCTGAGCCATCACCCAAGCGACAATGGGAGATCAGCAAGAACCTCGCCCGCGCTGAACTCACTGCGTTGGAACGCGACGAGCACGTTGCCGAGTGGATAAGGCTGGCGGAGCTTCAATCGCGTCAACCTGACGCAAATGAAAAATCCAAACGCGAAGACGGCCGCGGGCACAGGCATGAGTCTGGCGTCCGCGCCGCGGCTCGCGAACTTGGTCTATCAGAACCAGACGCCCGCCGCGCGACGAAGGTCGCCGCGCTGTCCGATGAGGCGAAGGAAGCCGCGCGCCCGTCTATTTTGTCCAGAGAAGCTCGCACATGCGCCAAGACGTTCCGCGCTACCCATGCCGCGCCCGATATCGAAACGCCTACATGCGGCCCGCGCTGCATAGCGGGTTGAGCGGGAGCGAATACGCGCGGCGCATTGCTTCGGGATATGGACAAGGCGAAGGGCGGTCGACCCCCATTAGAAACCGGTAATGCGGATATACCGGTTTCTTCGGCTCGATCATTGTCAGAGCTTGCCATATCGAAGATGCAATCTTCCCGCTGGCGTCACCTTGCTGCCATCACGTCCACAGCGCCGCGCGCCCGAGCCTTCGCCCGTCGTTGGTGTAGACAGGCCCGCGCTCGGCCTTGTGCGCCTTTGCCGGCGATGACTTACGCGCTGCGTTCGCTTGGCGCACCCATGTTCGGACGCTTTCGTGCGAGACATTGAGCGCCACGGCGACGACGCGGAAGTTTTTGCACTTTGCATACATTGCGACCGCCTCGGCGCGCTGCGCCGCAGATACCCCGCTCATTATGTGCTCCCCGCCTGTCCCACCGCGATTTCGGCTATACGCTTGACGAGCCGCCCGGCCAAGGCGTCCGCGAGCGCGCAGAGGTCGTTGCCGCGCCGCGCTTCTTCTCGGCGCTTATGCACAGCCTCGGCTTGCACTGTTAGTAACGCGACCCTACATCTCTGGCGGAGAGAGGTTGCGATGGCATTGACCAACAGAGAACGCCAAGCGCGCTGGCGCGAACGGCTAAGGGCGCGAGCCGCAATGCCGATTGCGGCGGCTTTCCGGGAATATGCGCGCGCGCTCATGAACGAGGAATGGCTAGCCGGCGATGGTGACGCCGACGCCGCCCTGGCGCGCGCCGCCCGAGACGGGTTTCTCGGCAAGAGCGACGACGAAATCGGCCACGCACTCGATAGCCTCATCTTTGAATTTTACGAGACAGAATATCGACGCCTCGCGCAGGCGAAGCACCGGTCTAAGCGATCAAAGCGACTAGCCTGCACGGCTGCTGTTACTAACGAGGCGCGGCGAGATTAAGCGAGACGCGCAGGGATAGGCGTCGCGAGCCGACAAGCCGAGAATGCATCGCTCGGTTTCCCTGCGCTCCATTTCGATGCGCGCGAGATGCAGCGCGATGAACGACGAATGCGACGGAGTTCAAGCCGACGAGCATGTGCTTGAATGGAGGCTTGAGGAGGTTGCGGAGCGCGTCGGTATTCCTGAGAATGATCGCAACAGATTTCGGCGCTCAATTCGAACACAGATTTACGAATTGCGGCGGGGGTTTTTCGTCAAACCGCAGACAGTATACCGAGGCCCATACCTGGACGTGCTCGACCGCCATCAAAGCGCGACTGAGAGCTTGCGAAAGTGGCTGTTAGACAAAGAGCAAAGGGGTGCCGCCGGTTCTGCTTGGGCGCAAGTCAATGCATTTCTGCACGGCAAGAGAGAAGACTCGGACACCTTTCTCGAAAACGGGTTGGAGTTCCTATTGGAATTAGAGCGCGCCTTCGCCAGGGCGAGACCAATTGGACTCGTATACAACGAAAGAGGCCGCGCCCATGGGGCTCAACAAAACGGCGCGCAACACTGCGGCCAAGCGGTCAACCATTTCATTGAATGCCTAATTCGCTGCATTCGGGAAGGCGGTGGCGTCGTTACCGCTTCACGCACGCTACCAACAAGGCCAGCGAACGCTAAAGGGCATATCAGCGAGCTGCTGAACATTCTGCGCCAATTTCTGCCTAAAGATTTTCCTGAATACGAGAGCGGCTTAGGCATTCGCTGCGAGCGGATTAATGCTCGGTTGCATAAGGAGGCAATGAAGGAGCGAGAGAAGTCCTCCACCTAAAGGCCGCCGATTTTTTTATTAAGGTGTAGGGGTTGTCGGGAGAAACGCTGATACCTGGAAGGTCGTCCGCAACAAACCGGAAGGGCGACTATGGACAGCATCTCTCTTGCCGATAGGCTCGAACACGGAAACCTCACCATCCGCGAAACGTGCCTGCTCGCCGACGCAAGCCGCTCGAAATTTTATGAAGATCTGAAAGAGGGCCGCGTCGCCATCCGCAAACTGGGCGCTAAAAGCGTCGTTGCCGGCCCGATTGCCAAGCGATACATCGCCGGTCAGCCGATCGACGACCTTCTCGACGCCCCGCTCACGACGCCGAAGGCAGCTGCGTAGTGGCCGGCACGAAAAACCCGGTCGCGGGCGGCGACCGGGCTCGGAAGATGTCATGCGTGGTGGCTGACACTTTCGAGCATACATCTAATGATCCGTCATTCCAACCATTGGGCGCCGTCGCCGACGCTGTCGTCGCCGACCTAACGGCGCGTCGCATCGCATGGCTGTTGACTCGTCATGGCGTTGACGAGCCGATGGCGCGCGCGCTTGCCCAATTCGCCTTCGAGACATTGGAGGCAAGACAATGAGCGCCGCTACAATTGCCATCCCGAGCGCGGCCGCGCAGTGCCGTCAGCACATCGCCGAGCTTGCCGGCGTCATTGGCGCCAGCGCCGAGATTATCGTGCGCTACGCCGAACTCGGAGACGACGCCGGGCTCGAATACCAACTGCGGCGATTGATCCTGCATGTCCGGGCCGCGACCGCGACCTTCAAAGACCTTGCCGTATTGGAAAATGCGCCGCGCGGCGCGGAAAGCGAGGCCGCGTGAGCCATCCATCCTTGCATGACGCTATAGACGAATATTCTCAGGAGCCGCCTGAGCGGGCGCGAGAGGCGCGCTATGAGGAGATATTCGAAGATGCGCCGTTGCCTGAAGAGCCGTCATGGGCATATGAGCCGCCCGGAGAGTCGATCCATGTTGTGAATGATTGCACGGCGGAAGCACCGAACCGCAACGACAAATTGTCGTGGCGGCCGCGGCTCATTTCTGCTCGGGAATTGTTGGAGATGGAATTCCCGGCGATCAGCTACATCGTTCCGGGCTATATCGCTCCCGGCGCGACCATCCTCGCCGGCCGCCCAAAGCTCGGCAAGTCATGGCTCGCGCTCGAAATGGCCTTGGCCGTCGCGACCGGCGGCACGTGTCTCGGGAGTATCCAGTGCGAGCAAGGGGGCGTGCTCTATCTCGCACTTGAAGACAATCGGCGACGCCTTAGGGAGCGCATCGACCGTATTCATCCGGCTGGCGCTCCTGGTCCTCTTAATCTCCAGTTCGAGACGGAATGGCCGCGCGCCTCCGAAGGCGGCCTGAAGTTCATTCGCGAATGGCTCCGCGCTCATCCTGACGCCCGCCTGATCGTTGTGGATATCCTGACGATATTCCGTGACGTTCGGAACGGCAGGGACACTCCTTACGAGGCCGATTACGCGGCCGTGAAGTGCCTGCAAAGTCTCGCGATGGAATACAGCGTCGCCATAGTCATCATTCACCACACGCGCAAGAGCGCCGGGGAGACTGAGGCGTTCGACAAGGTAAGCGGCACCCTTGGCCTATCCGGCGCCGCCGATACGACGCTCGTTCTCGACAGAGACGGCAACGGCTGCACGCTCTATGGCCGCGGGCGAGACATCCCTGAAATCGACACCGCCGTTCAGTTCAACAAGAACACATGCAAGTGGTCCGTCCTCGGTCTCGCGTCCGAAGTCCGGCGCACCGACGAGCGCACGCAGATCCTCGACGTGCTCAAAGAGGCCGACGAGCCAATGAGCCCGACAGAGATAGCCGACGCTCTCGGCGTTCCTCGCAACAACATCAAGCAGCTTCTCTTCAAGATGGCAAAGGCCGGCGAGGTGACGAAGTCGCGACAGCGGGGGCGCTACATCCATCCTGACCGCTCAGACCCTGATAACTCAGACGACCCCCATAACCACGATAACCCGGTAACCAGAGCCGGAAATCGTGAGGGAGACGAAGGAGATGAATAAGCCGGCGCTCGATTATCGGTGGCTTGGGGCGGTAACCGGAAGGGCCATGCCATATCCCTTCTATTTTCTCGGAGTCTCCTTCGTCGGTTATCCGGTTATCAAAGTTATCGGGGTGCGATGGGCTCTACTCGCGCAGATGCCGCCAGAGAAATGTCGCCGCCCTCAGCGAGACGTCGCATGACCCGTCGCCGTCTCCCTAACCGCCGCGCGCATGAGGCTATCCGCTTCTCCTTCCGTGGGCGGGCCTACACGGCCGGCGTGGGCCGATTTCCAGACGGCTCGGTGGCTGAAATCTTCATCGATGCGGAAAAGCAGTCCACCGACGCCGCGGACGATGCGCGTGACGCCGCTGTGGCGCTTTCAATCGCGGCCCAGCATGGGACGCCGCTGGAGGCGATCCGCGCCGCCGTCACCCGCGAAGGCGATGGCCGGCCGTCCGGCATTGTCGGAGCCGTGCTCGACCTTCTCGAACAGGAGGGGCCGAGATGAGCATCATCGGAATCGACATAGGCGCTCAGGGCGCGCTGGCGCTCCTTTCGCCGACCGGCGGGCTGCTCGAGGTCGTCGACATGCCGATCCTGCGCGACGGCCCTGCCAATCGGCCGAACGTGAGCGCGCCGCTGCTGGCGAGCATCGTCCGACGCTGGCAGGCGTCGCAGGCTTTCGTCGAATATGTCGGCGCGCGCCCCAAGGAAGGCCCTACAGGGGCTTTCGCCTTCGGGCGGTCCAAAGGCGTCATCGAAGGCGTTTGCGCCGCTATTGAGCTTCCTGTGGCCTTCCTGACGCCGCCGGTGTGGAAACGGGCGGTGGGCATTCCGCCGGGCAAGGATGGCGCGAAGGACGCCGCCCGCTCGGAAGCCATCCGGCGATGGCCGGGCCACGCTGAGTTGTTCGCGCGCGTCAAAGACGATGGAAGGGCAGAAGCGGCATTGATTGGGCTCGCCGGCCTATTGCGGGAAAGGAAGGTCGCGGCATGATCGACGAGCACGACCATATCTTGAAGCCCTACGATGCTCGCGAGGCCATCACCGTCAGGGAGGCGGCAGAGATCGCCAGGAAGTCGAAGCGCACGATCTTGGAATGGGTGCCTCGGCATGGGATAGGCCGCAAGGTTGTCGGGCGTGTCGAGGTTAGCAACGTCGCTTTGTTCATGTTGCTCGATGGCGACGAAATCGCGCTGCGCGCATACCGGCGCGGCGATCGAACAAGCGAACGTGTCGCGCGGTATCTCGTGCGGGCCGGCTTAAAAAAGCTGTAGAACGCGCAAAACGCGCGAAACGCGCAAGACTGGTCTGGCGACTAAGAATCGACGCGCGTAGATTCTGCTCATGACCACGCTCGACATAGACCAACTCGCGATCGTTTTGAGCTGCGTCACGGACGCCGCATTGTCTGCGATCGATCCCAGCGGCGCTGCGCTTCGCCGGGCTCACTTCGCCCTGCGCTCAGGGCTTCACATGGCCGAAGAGATGGGCGTTCAGTCTGAGGCGTCCGAGGTCGTGCGCAGATTGATCGCAAACCTAGAGGAAATGGAGACGATACATTGACCGACGCGCCAGCCCTGCTTCAACGCCGTTTCCAGCTCGCGGAGCAAACGCGCAACATTTGGTTCGTGACAGTCGAGCAGCACATAAAGCCCGAGGACGTGCTGAAGCCCGACTTCTGGCGGCATGTCGCGAGCGAGTTGCGGCCTTATGACGAAATCATCGTCGCCACGGATTCCTGCGAGTGGCGCATGGAGCTTCTTGTCTGCGATGTCTGGCATTGCGGCGTTCGCGTCGTCGAAGTCAGCCGCGTCGACATGACGGCCGAAGAGGAAGGCGGGAACGATGTCGCCGACGATCTTCGCGTAAAGTGGCGCGGTCCCGTCAACCGCTGGTGCGTCGTCAGAACGGATGGCGTCATCATGCGCGGCGGCCTCGAAAACAAGAACACGGCGCTCGAAACGCTCGCCGCCATCGCCCAAGAACGGGCGGCGATAGGCAACTAAATGGCTGTTTTGGAGAACCCCCGTCACGAAATCTTCGCCCGTGAGATCGCCAAGGGCGCGTCTCAGCGCGAGGCTTATCGTGCGGCGGGTTACGAGGGCGACGAGCGCTCAATGGACGCCAACGCCGCCCGGCTGATAGCTGAAGATAGGGTGTCGATAAGGGTCCAGGAAATCCAAGCGGCTGCGGCCAAGCGCGCCGAGATCACGATCGAGCGCACGCTGCTTGAACTGGCCAAGATCGGCTATGCCGACGTTCGGAAGGCTGTCCGATGGGGCGAAGGAATTGCCATCAAGGATGCGGAGGGCAATGAGGCCATCAGCAACGGCGTCGCCATGCTGGATAGCGCCGAGATCGACGACGACACGGCCGCGGCGATTGCGGAGGTCGCGCAGACCCGCGACGGCATAAAGATCAAGTTCCACGACAAGCTGGGCGCGCTGGAAAAGATCGGCAAGCATCTCGGCATGTTCGTCGACCGCCATGAGCACACCGGCAAGGACGGCGGGCCTATCGAGACGCGCGAACTCTCGCCGCTGGAGGCGGCAAGGCGTCTCGCCTTCGCCTGGGAGAAGGGCATTCGGGCGCTGGAGGAGAAGTCTTAATGAGCGGGATTGAGGCGGCTATGGCGGGCGTAAGCGCCGCGGGGACGTTGCTTGGCGGCTACGGAGAATACCGCGCCGGCATGAATGAGGCCGCGGCTGTCGATGCGTCTCGACCGTATGATCTGATCAATGCGGCCAATCGTTCGCAGGGATTGAAATACGCCGCGGACACGGCGCTTGCGGGCGCGCAGCGGCAAGCCATCGCACGAACGCAGGACAAGAACCTCGCGCTGTCTCGCTCGCGCGCAGTCGCTGCTGCTGGCGGGGGCGGAGCCAGCGACACGACCGTCGTCAATCAGGAGGCGCTGATCGAGCGGCAAGGCGAATTCTACAAGGCGCTAGAAATGTTCGGCGGGCTGGATGCGGCGAACCAACTCAACTACGAGTCTCAGAACGCTTTGCTAGAAGGCGTGAACCGCTACAACGCCAAAGGCGTGCAAGCGAGCCGGATGCGGAGCGCAAGCCGGTTGCAGGCGGTTGGGACGCTCCTGCAGGGCGCCGGCGAGGGCTTATACCGACATCGTCGTCGCCTCCCGTTTGGCCCGTCCGATACGGATGTCGCTATAGCCGAAGGCTACCGTGACGCGGCCAAGGTGCGGGCGGACTATGCCCAAAGAGAACTTGAGCGCCAGAACGAATGGCTGCGCCGGGGAGGCCGCGGCTGGTGAAAAGGCCCAAGAAAGCGCCGCCACCCTTCGAAAGCGCCGAATCCAAGGAGGCGTTCAAGCAAGCGCTACGATCCGCCTTCGCAGCGAACCGGGCGCTTCTCGACTTTATCGAAAGCGTCCTGCACGACTATCCGACCATTGAGCCTCTCGACGCTATCCAGAAAGCGGCTGCGGCTGCGCACGACGCGGAAGCGGCCTGGGCCTACTTCCTGCGGCTCTCACACAAGAGCTTTCCCGAGAAGGTGAGCCTGAATTAGGCACGACCCGATCGGCGGTTGGAAAGGCCGGTGGGCCTCAAGAAACAACCTTTAGGCTCGGGATAAACGGGCTCAAGCGATGCGAGCTAGCTTGAAGAGAGTCTTTGATCGCAGCCAACTCTGAATCCCCCGTCTTGGCGGCTGAGATGCGAAAGCGGCCTCGGATCGTCGGATTGGCACCGTGAACGCGGTAGCGATAATTCACTCCATCTTCCTTGTAGACCACAAGCCGTAACCTTTTAGGCATTGGAGCCTCCCGCTTTGCGCTAAGCATAGGTAGGGAGTTGGCTAGTCGCGAGCGCGCGTCAAGGCCGCTGAAATTTCAAAACGGGGGCGCTACCCTTAAAGGCGTTAAATCAGCTCAAGCGCCGTCGGAATGTAATACTCAGAGTAATACCGTCGCCGGCGTAAATTCATATTATCAATGAAATACAGTAAGTTATAGCTGTCAGTTGGCGGAGACGGTGGGATTCGAACCCACGATAGGGTTTCCCCTATAACGATTTAGCAAACCGTCGCCTTCAGCCTCTCGGCCACGTCTCCATGCGCCCCGCGTAACGCCGCGGACGCCTGGAGACATATGCCAAAGGCCCGGCGCGATGGCAAGAGAACGCCTCGGACCGGACGGAGGGCGCGGAGGCGGCCAAACGGAGGGTTCAGGGCGACGCGCGAGCCAGCCATTCATCCTAAGGTCAGCGCGCGGTTTGAAGGTCGGCAGGCGAGGCTAACGAATTTGTTCAACGGCCGCCGCCATGCCCGGCACGAGCCGCACGCGATATCGGGCGTTCCCGCAGGTCAGCAGCCAGACCTGCTCATCCGGCCTCGAAGCGCGCCTCTCGTGGGTCGCGCTGACCGGCCCCTGGCAGACGTAGCCCTGGTTCCGGATATGCGCGGCGACGACGCTCGCCGCCGACTCCTGCGCCGAAGCCGGAGTGAGGACGCCGGGCGTGAAGAGCAGAAGAATTGCGATCCGAACCACACGCATCGTCGCCTCCGTCGATCCAAGCGCCTCGCCGGCTCTCGCACAATAGCAGAGATCAGCAAAGCGAGCCTGAGCGAAAAATGCCGACGGTGGACACGCGGCCGCTCGCCAACGCGCGACGTTCCTCAGCCGGCCTGCTAGGGCCGGATGCGCTTGTGACATCCCGCGGATGGGCTCCTAACGGCTGACGGTTCCCGTCGCAAGCGAACGTCCCGACCTTGGATGCGGAGGCGGGGCATCAGTCGTTTAACGCAAACAGAAGCGTCGCCCGGACCTTCTGTTGGTTGAGACAGGATGACAGCGATCAAGTCGATACGACATGCGCGCTGCGTTCGCTTACCCAAAAAACAGGCGGGCTGCCAAGAGCCCGCCTGAAAGTCGCGGCAAGCGTTCGCCGCTTGGAAGCAACGCCTGCCGCCTGGACGCACGATCTGAGTGCCGGCGACCTTTAGCACAGCCGCGCCTCTGGCCTATTGCCACAACGTGTCTCCATCGTTGCCGCCGCGCGCCTCATTGAAACATCATCGACGCCTCGACCGTCGCCGTTCGATCGCAAAACGTTACGGAGTCGCGGAACGCGGCTATCGCGCGCGAGAGGCGACGTGAAGCTTGCGGAGATTGGCCTCGATGAGCGGCGCGATGCCGGCGACCATCACCGCGGTGCCAAGCGCGTTCGGATGTTCCTTGTCGCTCTGCATCAGCGCAGGATGGCCGTACACCCCGGCGAGCATGAAAGGATAGAGCGGCACGCGATGGCTGTGTGCGAGGGTCGGATAGATGTTGTTGAAGCCGACGATGTAGTTGGGTCCGTTCTTTGGCAGCGAGAGCATGCCGCCAAGAATCACCCGCGCGCCGCGCGCCTTGCAGACGCGGATAATCGCATCAAGATAGCGATAGGTGACGCGTGGATCGGTACGATCCAGCATGTCGTTTGCGCCGAACTCCACCAGAACGAGATCGGGATGGTATTGCAGCGCCTGGTTGATGCGCGCGTAGCCGTCGGCGCTGGTGTCGCCGGGACTCGAGCCGTTCCAGACCATGACGTCATAGCCATCCGCGAGCAGTCTTCGCTTGAGCTGGGCTGGAAAGCCCTGGGATTCCGGAAGATCGAAGCCGGAGGTCAGACTGTCGCCGAAAATCAGCAGGGTCAAAGGTTGCGCCGACGCCGGCGCAGCGATCGCGCATAGCAGAAGCGCGAATGCGACAAGTGCTGAGAGGAAGTTGAAAGGCCTTGTCGTCATAACGCTCCCCCTATTTTTGCTTCAAATACATAATAGAGCGTCGTGACGCTTTAGCCAGCATCGCAGCAAAAAGAGAGCGTCGGTTCTGAAGGATAAGAGTGCGAGCAACGCCGTGGTCCAACTGCTTCGCAGTGTGCGCCAGGCTTGGCTATTTCAGTCGCGCAACAAACAGCGTCACGAGGAGAAAGGGACTCATCATCCAACTTCGAAACAGCGGGCGCGCGCGCCTGTTCTCAGATCTCTCAGCTGCGCGGTCACAGGCGTGCGATTGTCGAGAAGTATGGCGACCAGACTATTGTAATATCCAAAACGGTAGTCGGTTTTCATCGGATAAGAACGACCCGCAGCAACATAGAAGCAATAAGAGCTGAATTGCGGATTGGCTCGCAGCGATATCGAGCAATGGATCCTGTAGTTGAGCGGCGTGCAGACAAGCGCCACGTCTTTCGTCGGCAGCATGAAATTGTTGGCGCTCATCGCGCCCGCGAGGGCCGGCGCAACCATCAAACTCAAGGCTACGCAAACCGCGAACGTCGTGGTCGGCTTTCTCATTGAGCTCTCCTGCGCCGCTCGAGATTATTCGCCTGTGCCTGTGGGCGACCGCCCTGGTTCCGATCCTGCTTCTAATCGAATCTCAGGGCAAGACATTCGCGCGTTCGGCGTCGTCAAGCGAATTTATCGGCGCCGATCTCTCCCGTCCTCGGACTTCTGTGGTATTGTTCGATACGGCGCGCCTCGCGCCGGGCAGATGAGCCCGAGAGGCGACGATGAACAATCCAATATGCTCTTCTACGCCGCCGCCGCTCGAATGGAGCGTCGACAGGCGCACGCATCCTGCAATCGCTCAAGCGATCTTCGCCGTGTCGAGCGACAAGCGAACGCCCGAAGCAATCTGGGAATCGCCAACGCCGGAGGAATGGCGAAAAATCTCCGAACTCGTCGTCGAATATGTCGATGACGGCGATTTCGCCGCCGACAATGGCAAATTCGCCTGGGGACCTTTTGAAACGCTGCGCCTCTGGCCGGCGCATCACGACGACTGATTGCGAGCGCGACGCTGAAAGAAACGCCGGCGCGATGTGGGCTCAAGAGCGCGACCTGCGCTCAGACGCACACAGCGCTGTGAGAGATCGCCCGCGAGTCGCGCCGGCAGCGCGGCTCAGTAGGGATTGACAAACGGCGGCTCGTAGGGGCCCGGCATGAAGCCGTCGAGTTCGCGAGCGAATTGGCGCTGACGCGGCGCCTGGACGCGTGATGGCGTGCGCGGATTGCCGACGATCTCCCCGCTTTCCGTGACCACCACCCAACGGCCGGCGCGCTCCTGAATTGCGATGACGCGGCCGACTCCGGGCACGAACTCGCCCGGTTCGACGCCAATCATCCCGCGCTCGGATTCGATGAGCGCTGCGCCCCGATAGACGTCGCGCACCCTGTAGCCGCTCACGACTTTGGGCGCCGGCGCGATCGTCTGCACGGGCGTCATATCAACTTTGGCGCTCTCGTTCTTCGCGGCGCGGGCGACTTTGGGCTCCGCCTTTTCTGCCCGCTCTTTCGCCGGCGCTGACTCCGTTGCGCTGGCGACGGCCTTGTTTTCGACAGGCGCGGGCGCAGCGATGGCCTTCTGTGCGCTGGCGCGTTCGGCCTGTTGTCGCTTCTCCATGGCGTCGAGCTTCGCGCGGAGCTCCTGCACTTCGCTCTGCAGCGCGCCGATTCGGCGTTTCGTCGCCTCGTCCAGCACCGGCACGGCGATCTGCTGCGGCGCCCGCGCTTCAACCTTGGGAGCCGGCGCTTCTTTCGAGCGCTCCGCTGGATAAAAATGCGTGGCGGCGACTCCTGCGAGCCCGATAAAAGCGGCGATCAGCCCATAGCGGAGTGGTCGGCGCCCGCGGCGATCGATGACGATCTCCACCGGCAATTTCGCCAACGCGTCGTTCTTTTTGGGCTGCGATGAATCCGGAGGAAGAATGAGGTCGTTCATGCGTGTGAAATCCCACCGTCACGAGGGGCGGAAGACGAAACGCATGCGCCTCAATCGCGGCGAAATGTCGTCGACCTCGGGATCGCCGCTGAACGCCGACAGCCGCCGGCAGCGCGCATATAGGCCTTGGCGGCTATTTGAAGTGATAGGCGGCGGGAGGCGGCGGAAGAGGCGGGGGACCCGGCGAGGCCGTCATCACCGTAAAGAGTCGCTGAAAAAAGCACCGCGAATCATAGGGAACGACGCCCCTGTTGCAATCCGGTTCGGGAATATAGAGCGGCGGTTGCAGTCGATCCGAAAGGGCGACGCAAACTGGATCCTTGTAGGGCGAGCCGACATTGTCCGTGACTATCGGGTGGCCGCATGGGTCGACCGGCGGCGCGACCTCCGCGCCCGCGGGTGCTGGCGCGGGAACGGAATGCTTCTGCTTCGCCTCGGCGACGCCGGGCAGCGCTGCGGCGAAGATCGCAACCGCGAGAACTCTTGCGAGCTTCGTCCACATGCGCGCAGGCTGGTTTCGTTGATGGCGCAGGGGACGCGCGCCTTTCAGCGAGATCCTCACGATGTTCTTCTCCGTGCCGGACGATTGGTCGTTCTCGAGTCCTGTCCGGCCCTTATAGCGGACATTCAGCCGCCGCTCGTCAAGACCGCAGACGGATCGGCGATCCGCGGGGGCGTTCCCAGCTTTCAGCGGGAAGGCCGGCATCTTACGAAACGACGCAGACAATCCGATGCGCTACTATCGCGGACAAGCGCCTTTTCGCTGTTCCAGTCGCGCAGCGAACGATCTGGCGCAGCGTGCAGCCGCCACCGCGTATCGCGGCGCCGACAACGGGCCGCTAACGCAATGCGGCGGCAGAGAGGGACCTGACGTGACGAGCAAGGAGCCCCTCAAGACCGTTCCGGCTCTCGCAGTCGAGGAGATCGGCTCCTTGCATGTCGGCGGCCGGATGGTCCGGCTTGAGGGCCTGCCTGCCCGCGACCGGGTGAGCGCGCCCGGCGGGCCGGCGCACCACGTCGACCCGAACGGGGAGATCGTCGTCGGCCAGCTCTATGTCCAATATGTTCGCCTCTCCGCGCCAAAGGCGGCGACGCCGTTGCTGCTTTGGCACGGCGGTGGCATGACGGGAGCCACCTGGGGGAACACGCCTGACGGCCGGCCGGGCTGGCAGATGTTCTTCCTGCGCGCGGGCTTCGATACCTATGTCTCCGACGCCGTGGAGCGTGGCCGCGCCTCATTCGCGCCTTTCCCGCAGATCTACCCCGAAGCGCCATTTTTCCGAACCGCCAGAGAGGCGTGGGAGGACACCTTCCGCTTTGGGCCGGCCGGCTCATGGCATCCTGATCCCACGTTCAGGCGCGCCTATCCGGGCCTGCAATTTCCGGTCGAGGCGTTTAAGGCGTTCTTGTCCCAGAGCGTCCCGCGCTGGAGCTGCAACGACGCGCTCACCCAGACCGCCTACGACGCGCTGGTGCGGCGGCTCGATTGCGACGTCGTGGTCCTCACGCACAGCCAGGGCGGGTGCTTTGGACTCACGGCGGCGCTGCATGCGCCTCAGAGGGTGCGCGCCGTGATTTCGCTGGAGCCTTCCGGCGCGCCAGACCCGGCGTCTTCCGATGCGGCCATCGTGAAGGGAACGCCGCATCTCTTCCTTTGGGGCGACAACTGGCGCGACAATTCATTTTGGGCGAATTCGCGTCCAGCCGCCGAACGCTGGCGCGACGCGTTGGCCGAGGCGGGCTGCGACGTGACCTGGATCGATCTTCCTGAGCACGGCATGCGCGGCAACAGCCATGCGCTTATGGCGGACCGCAACAGCGACGACATCGCCGGCCTCGTGCTCGAGTGGATGGCGGCGCGCGGCCTCGCGCGCTGAGCCGGGCAGGTCAGCCAACCGGCGCGCGTTCGCTCGGCTCCGCCGCTGTGCTATGGCTTCGCCGGCGCGGCTCGGCACGGGAGGCGCTTTGGCGAACCGAACCGCTGGCATGACGACTGACCGCGACCTCTGCGAAACTCGCTCCACACAAGCGACCTCATCCGAAGGCAGCCTGACAATTCTGGCGGCGCTGGCGCTTTTAGTTGGCGCTGCGGCGGGTTTCGTCTGCGCGCTCTTTCGGCTGGCGCTTGAACGCGCCGACGACCTTCGCATGGCCGTCATCCATTGGGCGCACGGACATTTAGCGATAGGCTTTCTAATCATTGTCGGCGCGTGTGCATCAGCCGCGGTCGCCGCCGCATGGCTCGTGCGGAGATTTTCGCCTCACGCCTCGGGAAGCGGCATTCCGCATGTCGAGTCAGTTCTGCGCGGTGAGGCTTCGCCGTCGCCCTTCATTCTCCTGCCGGTGAAATTTGTTGGCGGATGTCTCGCGATGGGTTCGGGGCTTGCGCTTGGCCGTGAGGGTCCGAGCGTTCAGATGGGGGCGGTCCTTGGCCATCTGCTCGGCGACGGCTTTCGCCGCAATCGGGCGGACTGCCGTGTTCTACTCGCGGCAGGCGCGGGCGCCGGCCTCGCGACCGCGTTCAATGCGCCGATGGCCGGAGCGGTTTTCGTGCTCGAGGAGCTGGTTCGAAAGTTCGAGCACAGGATCGCGATCGCGGCGCTGGCCGCGTCCTCGACGGCGATCGCGATCGCGCATCTGATGCTCGGCGACGCGCCGGATTTTCAGCTGCCCGCGCTGTCCTACCCGGCGCCTGAGATCGGCCCTCTTTTCTTCCTTCTCGGCGCCTTCTGCGCGGTTCTTGCGGTCGCCTACAATAGGGCGGTGCTCGCGACGCTCGCCGCGGCGGACCTCATGCGCGGGCTGCCGAGGGAGACGTGCGCCGCCCTGGTTGGCGCAGCGACCGGCGTTCTTGCCTGGATGGCCCCTTCGTCGGTGGGCGGCGGCCACAATCTCACCCAGAGCGCGCTTTTTGGATTCGAGAGCCTCTTTGTCCTGCCTTCGCTCTTTCAATTGAGGTTCTGGTTTGGCGCGCTTTCATATTCTGCCGGAACGCCGGGCGGCCTTTTCGCGCCGCTTCTGGCGCTGGGCGCGCAACTGGGGTTCCTCTTCGGGGGCCTCTGCGGGTTGGCCTTCCCGAATCTGCCGATTCAACCGCAGGCCTTCGCCGCGGTGGGCATGGCCGCGTTCTTTTCAGGCGTTGTGCGGGCCCCGCTCACCGGACTGGTGCTGGTCACCGAAATGACCGGCAGCGCGACTCTTCTCCTGCCGATGCTGGCCGCTTGCTTCACGGCGATGCTCATCCCGACGCAAGTGAACGACCCGCCGCTCTATGACGCCCTGCGCGAGCGCCTGCGGCGGCCTTTGATCGCCGGCAAGTAGCGCTGGAGCCTGCGCAGAACGCGCGAGTCGCAACGGGCGTCGACACGCGGCGACTGAACGCTTCGCGCATCAGGTCGCAAGACGATTCATCGCGTCTGACAAAGGTCTCCGGCGATCTCCGACTGTTAACCAATTTTTGCGATCGTGATTCGCGTTTGGTTGCGGAGGGCTTCTCTTATGCTCAGCCGTCGTTCGTTTGGCGTTGGCGGCGTCAGCGCTATCGCGTCTGCTCTGTCGGCATGTTCGGGACCGGGTTCCTTTGGCGAAACGGAAGGCAAGCCCGCTGCGCCGCAGCGGGCGCTGACGCGCACGCTGGAACGACCGAATTTTCAGGCGGTTTACGGGGAATACGCAGGCGAACCCTTCAGGATCGCGCCGTTCGACTATCGGCGGGTTGATCCACAATATCTGCGCCAGACCGTTGAATATACGGGGTCCGAACGGGTCGGCACGATCATTGTCGATCCGCAGTTGAAAGTTCTGCATTTCGTTGAAGCGCCTGGACGCGCCACAAGATACGGCGTTGGCGTCGGCCGGGAAGGCTTCTCATGGTCCGGCGAAGCGCAGATCAATATGAAGCGGCACTGGCCCGATTGGATTCCGCCACAGGAAATGATCCAGCGGACTCCGGAAATCGTCGCGCAACTGGAACGCACGCCGCGCGGGATGGGAGTTCCAGGCGGTCCGCGCAGCCCGCTTGGCGCGCGATCAATGTATCTTTTCGGAGACGGGCGCGATCTCGGATACCGCATTCACGGCACGACCGAACCGGAAACGATCGGCACGAACGTCTCGTCCGGATGCGTCCGCATGATCAATCAGGACATCGCGCATTTGTATACCCGCGCAGCCATCGGAACGCGCGTCATCGTCCTCGCGTGATCGCTGTCGTCGAAGCGCGCGAATGTTCCTCGCAGTCGATGACAAGTTGCGCACGCCCTGCGGCTTGCGGGTCGAACCCGCGACCCTGATTGCGAGGGCCGATTCTGAGTAGAAGTACTATCGCGCTAACCCCGTGTCGGAGGTGCTCTGGCGCTTCTCTTCTGCGCCGCGCGGACCATCTACGTCAGCGTGGAGAACTTACATGCTCGATCTCGCTTACGTCACGTTGCTCGACTTCCTCTCTCGGTCGCCGCCTCGGGGCAGCAGAGATGAAGCCTGTGAGTCGCGCTTCGTGCCCGTAGGCGAGGACACAGACGGTCGCGAAAAAGCGGCGCCGCCTGAAACCCACTCTCCCTACGATCGCCCGGAGAAAGCGTCGCGCGTCTAGCCTAACTCTAAGACGCGCGTGAAGTCGGTGACCTTCAGTCGTCGGCGACTCTTCGTATCAACGCTGCCTCAGTCAGATTCGGGCAGAGCCAAGAGCGTCAGCAAAATTGTGGGCGCGGCCCCTACCAGAGATCAATGACAGAAATATAACACCCGGCAGGCGCGCACTTCGTGGCGGCGCTGCTGGGAGAGTAAGATGTCGAAAGCAATCTTGGCCGCACTATTCGTTGTGCTGTTTGGTTCAGCTTCAGCTCTCGCGAAGAGCCCCAGATGTTTTGAAGGTTATGTCAGGGCGCCCTGCGGCCCGCCCCCGCCATACTATGTCGAGGGCATGACATATTGGGGGTCGGCGCTGCCCCATGCCGAGCCGCAGGACCCCACGGGGCGAATAGTGCTTGAAGGCGCTGCGGGTGGAGGAGCGCCGGACGGCGATTAAGCCGCGTCACTGTGACGATGAGCGCAGCGCAAGTCGCTGCGCCCACGATATCCGTCAATGGCGCGCAGCGAGCCGCGCTGGAGTCGCAGTGTTGTCGGCGAAGCGTTGCGCTCGCGATTGCGCGGTCTGATCAAGCGAACGTCTGCAAGCTGCTCGAGAAGACGGATTCAGCGTGCGCAGCAGAGGCCGGAGGGTTGCCGGCGAGCCCAGGGAGCCGCTGCCTAGCAAGATGGCGGGCTTGTTGGATGAACTTAAACAACGCCGTGCTCAGAAACGGGAAGACAGCTAAGCCGCATTGAGCGAAGCGCTGACAATAGTGGTGCATCCGCCGGTATCAGCAGTGGCAGCGGTCCAATCGCTGCTTCACCATCATTCGGGCAACGCCATTGCCTTGGCAGAAATAAGAACGTCGGCTGTCAGCGATCGGGCGACCGGCGATGTGGATGCGAAGGGTTGCATCGACATCGAGCACAATAGTTTCGGAATCTATTCAGTTCCCAATCACAGTGATCTGGCTCTGGACGCTGCCCGCTTATTGGATCATGCTCACCCGTCATTGCGGGGAGGATGAAAATGCATTCCTTCTATGATTGTTTTGCAGGAAGTGTGCATTCACGCCGATGGGCGGCTCCGGTAGCGGTTCTCGCTTTGCTGATTTCATCATGCATCGATGCGCCCCTGGCGAAACCTTTGCCTCCAGAACCGGCGGCGGACGAAGCAGGGACGCGAAGTCAAAAAGTCTGTCAATTGACTGGCGATTTCGATTTTCAAACTGGCGCCGAGACCAGGAGCATAACCGGGGCGAAGTTCAATGTTCCCGGCACAGACCTGGGCTCTCCCTTCGAACACAATGGGAGCCTATATTTCCTCTTTGGCGACACCACCACTGCGTCTCAGGATGGTCTGGCTTTCACAACCGAACATGAGCCAGAACCCTGTCCAAAGATCGACTTCGTCACCAAGCCCGACAATGCACGAGAATTTCAACCAATCGCGGCGCCGGGAATTTCGCTGGGGCAGGATGAGGTGCCGACAACGGGTTTCAGCGCTCACGGCGCTCTCTATGCTTTCGTCAGAACAAATTTTGCGGGCGATATGGGCACAGCCGTTCTCCTGAGGTCCAATGATAATGGCTCGACCTTTAATTCCGTGAGCGATGAGTGGCGACAGGGGTTGGGAAATAAGTTTGTCTATCTCTCAGCTGTACGTGTGAGCAAAGCCGATTTTCCTGACCTCCCCACCAATGCGAAAGAAGGGCTTCTTGTCTTCGGCACAGGAAGATATCGACAGAGCAATCCTTATCTCGCGTTCATTGATCTCGATGAACTGCAACACGGCAGGAAGGTGGTGAGCTATTTTAAGGGAACGAGGTCATTACAAATTTCTGGGGTCGATTCGATAACGCCATCCTGGGTCAATGCAGATCAGGCGAATGAAGCGAGAGATCTGTTCGGCAAAAATGTGCCTGGCTGTGTCGGAGAATTGTCGGTCACCTGGAATGCCAAGCTCAATCAATGGCTGATGCTGTACAATTGCGCGAACATAATCGTTGGCCGAGTGGCGGAGAAGCCTTGGGGTCCCTGGTCCGAGCCGGCGACTATTTTCGACCCTGGCGCCGATGGCGGATTTGGTCAGTTCATTCACGGCTGCCTATGCAAGGAACGCGGCGCTGTTTGCGGGCCGATGCTCGATCTCGTGAGCCCGGCGGTAGTGAACATCAAGAAATTCCCGGACAATCCAAACGCGAATGGCGCCGTATACGCCCCCTACGTCATTCCCAGATACACGAAAGGAGAGCGGAGAACGGTGACCATTTACTATCTGATGTCGACCTGGAACCCGTATCAGGTCGTGCTGATGAAAACGACGTTGTGGCGTCCGGGAGGCGGCGAGGCTTCGCCAGAGATCGAAGCGCGCAAAAAGTTTCCACAGGGCCCTGATTTCCATAACCCCTCGGTGAACGGTCGCTGACGACGTCAATCATTGCGCAGACAGGGATGTTGGCGACATAGTTGATTGTTGGCGACATATTTAAGGACGCAATTCTGGGTTGCGTTATTTCCGCTTGGTCGGTCTAAATACAGATCGCGGCGTCTTTCGACCGACACGCGTGGCAAAAGTCTCCAAGGGAGTCGCACAGCCTTTCTCGAGGGCATGGACTATTGGGGTCGGCGCTGCCCCATGCCGAGCCGTAAGACCCCACCGGGCAAATAGTGCTTGAGGGCGCTGCGGGGGGAGGAGCGCCGGACGGCGATTAAGCCGCACGAAATGTGACAACGGGCGCGGCGCAAGTCGCTGCGCCTGTGGGACATCGCGCTACGCGCTGCGCAGACTGTCCTGCATTGACGAAAACCGTCTCGGCGCGGGTTGTGCCATTAGTTCTGCGCGTTGAATGCGGGGAGATTCACTGAACGAGCGGCGAGCGTTTGATGCTCAGTTTCAAGAGATCACGCGGCGGCGCCTCGCTGTAGAGCATTGGCAACGATTTAAAATTTCTACGTTTTGGGGAACCGATCGATCGTGGCGCGGTTCATCTCCCTTCATGGAGAAGCGCCATGCCAGACAAAAGACTGGACCGGTGGCGCAACGCCGGAGCGAGTGAAGCTGCGCAGCGATCCGCCGTTGCGAAGGCGATCGGCAAGCATCTGAAGTTCAAATTCGCCGGAGTCGCCAGCGAGCCCCTGCCTGAGAAGATGGCGGGCTTGCTGGATGAACTAAGACGCCGACGCGCGCAGAAACGGGATGACGGCTAGGCCGCAGCTCGGCATTTTTTGCTCGAAAGATTTGGGCGGGCTCTTCCTCGAAATGGACTTAGGCGAGCGCGCCGCCGCCGTCGTCTCCGACAACGGAGACTCACGGCTGCCTAGTGGATTCGGAGCGGTGCGTCGGGTGGGAAGCCATTCGCTTCCGCCCCGCCGAAAACGGCGAGGCGGAGTTCCTGCATCAAACCGGCGGAGCTGAGAACTCCGCCGCCCGATTCACGAATGATGGCGATGATGGTGGTGGTGATGACGATGGACGACTCCAGCCGACCGCGGCGTTGAGGGAGCCGGCGAAGGGGGGACAGGCATAGCCGTAGTCTTTCCCGTCACTTTGTTCAGCACGTTCGTAACCGCTGCGCCCGCCTCGGCCCCCACGCGATTCACTCCAGAGGCAAGCTCTGAAATAGGATCTTGGGCTCTCGCTGCTTGAGCAATGAGAGCAGAGCCGAGCACCAGGGCAAACACCAGCCCAGCCTTCTTAACGCACGCCATGCAAACCTCCATAATTCTCTCTGCGAAAGGGCTCTCATCAATAGTTCGCAGCTGCGGTCGAGCCAATGCCTTTGCGCCGCCTGCGACCGGGCGGCTTTTCCCGCGCCGGCGTCATTCCGTGCAACATTCTGACGCAGCTTCGTTGTCGGCACTTCCCTGGCCAAAAATGCACGCGGCGACGGCTTTGGATTCGATCGTAAATCGCTGATTTTTATGGCCGTGCATCTGATGCCGACCGGCCCGTATCGAGCGCAAAGGATGTTAACTTGACGCTGGATTCGCTGTGGCGGAGCAGTAGACGTGACGCCGCGACGATCTATCTTTTCAGCGTGAACTTGAAATTATGGGAGGAAAAAATGAGCAGGGGTTTGAAGACCGCTTTGTTCGGGGCTCTTTGCGGAGCGTTTTTCTTTGCTGCGGCTCCGTCCGTTTCGGCGGGGCCAATGCCTTCCTCGCTCTCGCCGGAAGATTTTGGGTCGACGTCTTTCGTCCAGAAGGCGGGTAGAATCAGGCCAGGCGCAACAATCCACCCACCTGAGGGCAAGCAGTGCATAAAATGGACTCGGCGTTTTAGCTCGACCCACGGCTTGGGCCAGCGCCGCTGCGTGCACTGGAAATAGCGATAGTCCATTCGGCGACGATCAATCGCCGGTCGCGCCAACGATAGGACGCCGCGCTTTCGCTCGAATGCCGGAGATCCTCGATTGGCGCGACGCGGGCGCCTGGATTGCTGGGAAAACTCCGGCGCATTAATGCGCCGGCCGCTCGATGACGCCTTGCAGGAAGGATCGTCTCGCCGCGCGTGAACCGCTCCGGCGTCGGCGACGACGATCCGACGCTGATTTAGCCGCGGCCGCCGCCTAAAAGGCAGGTTCCGACGCTCGCTGAGGGCACAGCAAGATTGACGAAAATCTCGCTACAGCGCTGCGTTGTTACGAGCCCTCTCGCGCTTCGAAGCGCCGCGCTGACGGACATCAAGACAGACAGCTGCGCGCATCAGCGCGCTATGGTGGTTCCGGTGCTGCGAGGCCAGACGGAGCGATCTATCGAGCCGCACCAGGTCTTCCTCGCGCGGTGCATTGGACGCGTCCCGGAAACCGTCGACAGATAATGCTCTTGTCGCACGCAGTAGCAAAGTTCGCCCAACTCGACCCGTCGTGTGTTCTCGCTTGCTGTTCCCACGCCCTAACAGCGTTGTTCCGAACCCGCGAAACCGACCATCCGCGTGCAGTCCCTGCATGGAAGTGTTTTTTGCAGGCATCTTGCGCCTGTGCATCCATTGCGGGCGTAACGAGCATTATCATTATTGCGCCCACAGTGGCCGCAGCGTTTCGAGTGAACGTTAGCGCCCCCATATTTTTCCTCCTCAATATCGTTTCTGGAGTGCAGAACGCGTTCTCGCCGAGATGACACTTAGAGAACGCGCGACTGCCGAAATGGTTGCGCGGTGCGAGGATTGGCGCGAGCGTCAGTTAGCGCAGCATATCACGAACTTAGGGTATGGCGGCGACGCGCCCAAAGCGCGCTTCTCAAGCGACCAACACGGTGACGGATTGTCCGCGCATGTTGCTCGACGATGTCTCGCAAAACTCGCGCGCTGAAAGCTCTGCCTGTGGTAACGTCGGGTGGATCGTTTGAATAGGCCTGACATGCCGCTGGAGCATGCCGATGAAGCGGGCCAATATTTAGAAGTCAGTAAAATCTTCGACGGCATGTCGCGTCGGCGACGACAGAAAGGACATCGTCCAGGATGAGTTCCTGGCTGATCGCGCAGGAACCGCGAAGATGGCGATCGGTGGTGCCGGTTGCAGGATTCGAACCCGCGACCTACTGATTACAAATCAGTTGCTCTACCAGCTGAGCTAAACCGGCCCGTGGCGTAAAACGAGGCGCGTCGCGCGACTTCTCTATGCGTCCAAGCCGCCGGAGAGGTCAATCCCGGAAGGCGAGCGCGCCGCTCATCCAAGACGCGTCGTGACGACGCTCAAGGCCGCTGCGCAGGCGTTCGACACATTGAGGCTCTTGATCGGACCCGGAAGATCGAGCCGCGCGACGGCGTCGCAGCGCTCGCGCGTCAACCGCCGCAGTCCCTTGTCCTCGGCGCCGAGCGCCAGCACCAGCGGCTTCGACAACGCGACGCTCGCGAGCGATTCGGCGCCTTCCGAATCGAGACCGACGCGCGCATAGCCGCGCTCGGCAAGCTCATCGAGCGCGCGCGCCAGATTGACGACGGAGACGATCGTCACAAACTCCAGAGCGCCGGACGCCGCCTTCGCGAGGACGCCGGAGAATTCCGGACTGTGCCGTTCGGTGACGATCACGGCGTCGACGTTGAAGGCGCAGGCGGTGCGCAGGATCGCGCCGACATTATGCGGATCGGTGATCTGGTCGAGCGCGAGCGCCACGCCGCTGACGCTGACGATGTCGGAAATGTCGGCCTGCGGCAGCGGGCGCGCTTCGAGCATCAGCCCCTGATGCACGGCGTCCGCGCCGAGCCGACGCTCGAGATCGCGCGCGTCGACGAGACGCGGCTCCAGTCCCGCCGTGCGCGCGAGGTCCTGAATGCGCGGGAGCGCCGTTTCCGTCGCGTAGAGCGTCAAGAGCTTGCGCCTGCGCGCGGTCAGCGCGGCGCGCACCGGATGCGCGCCATAGACCGCGACGAGGTCGGGCGAGGCAGGGCGGAAGGGTCCGCGCGCCTCAGATGGCGTCGTGGGCGCGCGGCGGCCTTTCTCATGCGCGCTGCGGTCTCTAGGCGGCGGCCTGCGGCTCATCGGAGCGCCGCCGTCTTGACCCACCATCCCGGATGGTCGGCGCGAATCACGCGGGCGGCGCGGACCGCGTCGCGAGGGGTCGAAAACAGGGCGAAGCAGGTCGCGCCAGAGCCCGACATTCGCGCGAGCCTGCAGCCGCGCGCGCCGCGCAACATCGCGAGCGCGTCGACAATCACCGGCGCCTGCAGGCAGGCGGCGTCCTCAAGGTCGTTGCGGCACTTTGCAAGCATCGCGAAAAGTTCTTCGGCGCTCGGCGCTGCGCCGATCTCCGAATGCGCCGCGCCGCCGAGCGAGGCGCCCGGCTGCAGTCCGAGCGCAGCGAAGACCGGCCCGGTTTCGACTGGAACGCCCGGATTGATCAGCACGGCGGGCAGGGGCGGGAGGCGGATCGGTTCGCCAAGACTTTCTCCCGCGCCGCGCATCATTCGCGCCCGGGGCTCGAGACAGACCGAGACGTCTGAGCCGACCGCGCACGCCACCGTGCGCAGGCGCGGGTCGTCGGGCGTGAGCTGATTCGCCGCCGCGAGAAGGCGCAGCGCCGCTGCGGCGTCCGACGAACCGCCTCCAATGCCCGCCGCGACCGGCAGGCGCTTCTCGAGACGAAAGCGGCCGAGCCGCAGGCCCTCGATCTCTTCGGCGAGTCGCCGCGCCGCCCGCAGCACGAGATTGTCGTCGCCTGCGCCCGCCGCCGACGAGGTCGGTCCATAAATGTCGAGCGCCAGCGCATCGCCCGGCGTGAGCGACAGCGTGTCGCCCGCGCCGGAAAAGGCCACGAGGCTTTCGAGCGCGTGATAGCCGTCCTGACGACGGCCGAGAACGTGAAGCGTGAGATTGATCTTCGCGGGGGCGCGCGTCGTCAGCATCTGGCCCCGGTCTCCGCATGTTGGGGCGAATTCGCGGAGCCCGTTGAATTGGAGCGGGCGAAGGGATTCGAACCCTCGACCCCAACCTTGGCAAGGTTGTGCTCTACCCCTGAGCTACACCCGCATCCGTCGCGCCGGCAAAGCATGTCGCCGAACCGTCGCGCGCGTCGTTATGCCGGAAACGAATTTGCTTTGCAACTGGCGTCATGCGCCTGGATCGACGCTCCGGGAGGGAACGGCTCCCGGAGCGTCGTCACGTCACTGGATCATGCGGCGTTTCCGGCAATATGCCCGTCCGGCGCGATCCTGTGCGGCGCCCGACAAAAGCTGTGAAGCCAACCAGATACTCGAGGATCGAGCCGACTTCGCCATCTTATGTTGTCGGCTCCTGCCGCAGGATATGGACGGCGGCGGGTGATGATGCAGCGATGAAAACCGCCGCCGTCCACCAAGACAGCTACAGGGGGACTGCCATGGTGGGTGTAGTTTGACGAAGCAGGCCTGAAGAACAAGGACCACAGACAGTATTTGCCTTGGTTAAATACTTGGTATCATAGCATTTATACTATCTGGCCCCAGGCGGCGCCGGGCGGCCAGATCACCGCACCCCGGGCCTGATTCGGCGGCTCGGTTACGCAGAGACGCCAGCCGAAAAGGCTCAAAAGGGAAGGGCGCCATGTCAGATGATCTGAACTGTGACGACATCATTGAGCTGCTTGCGCTTGAACCCAACGCGACATGCGGCTTCGTCCGCACCACCTATACGAGCAAGCTGTCCTTTGGCGCCGACGCCTTGCCGCCGCCCTTCGCCCGTACCGGGCCAGTGGGTTCGGCGCTCTATTTCCTGGTGACGCCGCATGCGCCGGTTCGACTGCACCGAATCCGCAACGATCAGCTTTACCATTATTATCTCGGCGATCCGCTGGAGCTGTTCATGCTCCATGGCGACGGCTCGTCCGAGCGCGTGGTGGTCGGGCCTGATCTGCGCGCAGGCCAGCGCGTTCAGCTGCTGATCCCCGGCGACACGTTTCACACCGCGCGGCTTCTGGACGGCGGGCGCTGGTTTTTCGGCGCGAGCACCGAATGGCCCGGCGTCGTTCCGCAGGACGTCGAGATCGGCGATCTCGATCAGCTGGCGACAAAACACGCGGAGGTCGCGTCCGAACTCCGCGCCATCGCGGCGTCGGTCAGAGAGGTCCCGCAAACTGCGGTCCGGCCGCGTTAGCTTCTATTTGCATTCCTGCACGGCGCGGGCGAGCGCCTCAGACAATCCCTTGAGCGAATAGCTGTCGGTCGTGCTCGTGCCCTTGGACGAAGAGGCCTTCACGATAAGCTTCGCGCCGCCGCGCAGCGCGCCGACGAATTCTTTCTCCCGCGACTGATCCTTCACCCAGGCGTTCATTCCCTTGGTGATCAGCTCGTAGCTGTCGCCGTCGATGTCCGCGACTGCGGCCGAGCCGTCCTTCGTCGCGTAGCCCAGATTGATGGCGACCTCGTTGTGAATGTTCTCGGCGGGCCGAGTGGAGATAAAGATATAGGCTGCGGAGTCTTTGAGCTTGGCTTTGGGATTCCGTTCCTTCGGCTGTCCGAGCGCGTAGCAGGTCCTGTTGCGGCCGTTCTGGGCGGCGTAAGCGCCCCATTCTCCGTAGCTTCCGAGCTGCTCCGGCTTTTCCGAGCCTTTGTCCGCGGCCGGTTTCTCGGCTTTCTCGTTTTTTGCCGGCTTTCGCTTGGCCTTGGCTGCGTCCTCGGCTGTAGGCTCTTCAGCGGATTTCGGCTTCGCTTCCGCTGCGGCGAAAGTGAAGGAGACGGCCAGTCCGATGGCGGCGAGAGTGACGAGGAGACGTGAGCGCGTGCGAGATTCTCTAGGCATAGGCTCAGATTGTACCGCCTGGCGTCGGCGCGAACAAGAGCGTCAGCGTTGTTCGCGCCTGTGCAGTGGACCCGAAACTATCCGTCTTTTCGCGCCGTCATCAAATAATTGACGTCTGTGTCGTGGCTTTTTCGCCAGCTTTTGGTCAGCGGCTGGAAGCTCATCCCCGCACGATCGATCTCGCGCATGCCGCCTTGCCGCACCCATGACGAGAGTTCGTCGGGGCGGATGAATTTGTCGTGGTTATGGGTGCCCTTCGGCACCCAGCCGAGCACATATTCGGCGGCGACGATGGCCAGCAGATAGCTCTTCATCGTCCGGTCGATCGTCGCCAGGAAGAGGAGCCCGCCCGGCTTCAGCAGCCGCCCGAGCATGGCGACAAACTCGCGCGGGCCTTCGACGTGTTCGATGACTTCGAGCGCCGCCACCGCATCGAATTGCTCGCCGGCCGCTGCGAGGTCTTCGGCTGTGATATTGCGGTAATCGATGTCGAGGCCGGATTTTTCGGCGTGCTGTTTCGCGATGGCGATGTTGTTCGGCGCAGGGTCCACTCCCGTCACCTGCGCGCCGAGCTGCGCCAGCGACTCGCTCAATATGCCGCCGCCGCAGCCGATATCGGCGATGCGCACCCCCTCGAGCGGTCGGTCTCCCGGCGCGTTCAGCGCGCCGGCGTCGTGCTGGATGAAACGGCGCGCGTGATCGCGGATATAGGCGACGCGAACGGGGTTGATCTCATGGAGAATCCCCATCTTGCCGTTCTTGTCCCACCAGAGTTCGGCCAACCGGTTGAAGCGCGCGACGTCTTCGGGGTCGACGCTGGCGGAGTGGGGCGCGGAATGTTGGGGCAATGAGGAGCCTCGCGGAGATTGGGGGCATTTGGATTATCCGGCCTCGTCCTCGGGCGCCATCGGGCTCCTCGGGATGAGGTCAGAGGAACGATGTGAAAACTTCTCATCCTGAGGAGCGCGCAGCACGCGCCCCAAGAGCAAGGAGCTTGCGCATAATCGCGCTGGCGGAACTGCCGTTGACAGTCCCGCCAGCGCGGACACATATAGCTCCGCTTCCTGCGCGACGCGAGCGTCACGCCCATTTTCCGGTCTTCATGTCACGCCTGGTCATGAAATTCGGCGGCACGTCGGTCGCCACTGTCGAACGCATCCACAATGTCGCGCGCCATGTGAAACGCGAGGTTGAGGCGGGGCACGAGGTCGCTGTCGTCGTCTCGGCGATGTCGGGCAAGACCAACGAGCTCGTCGCCTGGTGCCGGGAGGCGGCGCCGCTCTATGACCAGTGCGAATATGACGCCGTGGTCGCATCGGGCGAACAGGTGACGGCCGGACTTCTCGCGATTGCGTTGCAGAAGGCGGGGGTGCCCGCGCGCTCCTGGCTCGGCTGGCAGGCCCCGATCTACACCAATGCGGCGCATGGCGCGGCGCGGATCGAGTCGATCGATGGCGCGGGCATCGTCGAGGGTTTCAGCCGGGGCGAAGTCGCGGTCGTCGCCGGCTTCCAGGGCGTTCATCGCGAAACAGCGCGCATCACGACACTCGGCCGCGGCGGGTCGGATACGAGCGCGGTCGCGCTCGCGGCGGCGATCAAAGCCAACCGTTGCGATATCTACACCGATGTCGACGGCGTTTACACGACTGACCCGCGCGTTGTGCCCAAGGCGCGGCGCATGGACAAGGTCGCCTTTGAAGAGATGCTCGAAATGGCGTCGCTGGGCGCGAAGGTCCTGCAGGTGCGCTCGGTCGAGGTCGCGATGGTGCACGGCGTGCCGACCTATGTGCGCTCCTCCTTCGACGATCCGGAGAATCCGGGCCAGGGGACGCTGATCTGCAACGAGGAGGACATCGTGGAAGCCCAGGTCGTCACAGGCATCGCCTTCTCGCGTGACGAAGCGCAGATCACGCTTCGGCGCGTCGCCGACAAGCCGGGCGTCGCGGCCGCGGTGTTCATGCCCCTGGCCGAGGCGGGGATTAACGTCGACATGATCGTGCAGGTCGTTTCCGAGGAAGGCATGACCGACATGACCTTCACGGTTGGAACGGCCGATTATGAGCGCGCCTTCGCGATCATCGAAAAGGTCAAGGACGCGGTTGGTTTCGCGCATATCACGGGCGAGAAGGACGTCGCCAAAATTTCAGCGATCGGCATCGGCATGCGCAGCCACGCCGGCGTCGCCGCTCAGGCGTTTCACGCCCTTTCAGAAAAGGGCGTCAATATTCGCGCCATCACCACGTCGGAGATAAAGTTTTCTGTGCTGATCGACGAAGCGTACACGGAACTCGCTGTGCGAACGCTGCACTCGCTCTACGGCCTCGACGCCGCTTAGCTGAGCAGTATCGCAACGCTTGAAAGCGAGCGTTGCCGCGACATCTACCGCAACCACAATGGTTCGCGTGGAGGATGTCCAATGGAAGAACTCACCAGTAGCGTCGTTTCCGAGACGAAGCTCGATCCGACGGTCGCCAAAGCAGCTCTCGGCCTTGTACTCGGTTTTCTTCGCGACAAGGACACGACCGGCAATATGCAGGTAATGATCGCCAAAATGCCGCGCGCTCAAGAGGCCATTGACACAGCTCAGCACACCGGCGACGGCGGCGTTACGCAGGTCATCGAAGGCATGACGAGCTTTATTGGCCACGGCCGAGCAGATCTGAATATTCTCGCTGGTCAGCTCGAAAAGCTCGGGATCAGTGAAGCGCAAACCGACGCGTTGGTTCGCCAAGTGATCAATCGCGCTGAAAACATTCTCGGGGCCGAGGGCGCCGAGAAGATCAAGGGCATTCTGCCCGCGTTGCGCGAGCGCACCGACTTGCCGACGGATCTGCGACAGCAGGCGTAATGATCGGGCTGGCGCGCGACCCGCGCGTCAGCCTTTCTGGCGGCGACAAGCGCGATCGTTGCGCTTGATTTTCCTCCCCGTCGCGGCGACAGTCTGGCGTTTTCCGGCTTTGGAAGGGGAGGCCCTCATGGATGAACTGGTGGCGCGCGTCTCGGCGGCTCTTGGCGTTGACGCAGAAGTCGCCAGGACCGGCGTTGGCCTCGTTCTCGGCTTCCTGCAAAAGGAGTCGCCTGATGGCGCCGTCGCTGAATTCCTCGACAAGCTTCCCGGCGCGCGTGAGGCGATCGACGCCGCCGAATCGTCAGGCGCCGGCGCGGGCGGACTCGGCGGGTTGTTGAGCGGCATGGGCGGGCTGATGGGTCTTGGCGCCAAGCTCAATGGGGCCGGTATTGAAATGGGACAGATTCCGGCGCTAGGCCACGAGATTTTCGGATATGCCGAAACCAAGATCGGACCGGAAAAGCTGCGCGAGATCGTCGATTCGATCCCCGGCCTGGCCCAGTTCGTTTGACGGTCATCGCCGAAGGCTGGCGATCGTCACGCCGCCGGCTCGAAGCGCGACGATGAGCGCGCCCGCATAAACGAGCGCGCCGCCGATTCCAAGCGCCGTAAGCGCCACGAGATTGGCGAGCGCGCCGAAATGCGCGCCGAGCGCCAAAGCGGCCGACCGGCCGAAGATCGCGACCGCGGTTAGCAAGGCGCAGGCGACGAAGGTCGCGCCGAGCGTCTTCACGAAGATTTCGTCGAACCGCATCCAGTCCTGGGCGAGCGCGATTCCGACGAGCGCGGCGAGGTTGATCCATAGTCCAACGGACGTCGCCGTCGCGAGGCCGACGGCGCCGAGCGGCCGAAACAGCACGACCTTCAATGCGACATTCGCGGCGAGCGCCGCCAGCGCGATGAGCATCGGCGTCCTTGTGTCGCCGCGCGCCTGGAAACTCGCCCGCGCCGAGGCGATGAGCACAAGCGCCATCAAGCCGGCGCCATAGGCGGCGAGCACGTCGCCCGCCGCATAGGCGTCGGCCGCCGAAAACCTGCCGCGCTGAAAGAGCCCGGCGACGATCAGTTCGGGAATCGTGTCGAAGGCGATGAAGAACGGCGCCGCGAGCGCGACCGTGAGCGCCATGGTTCGGCTCTGCGCGTGATGCGCGCCTTCTTCGTCGCCGGCAGCAAGGCGGCGGCTCATTTCGGGCAGCAGCACAGTGCCTGCGGCGATGCCGATGACGCCGACCGGAAGCTGGTAAAGCCGCTCCGCGTAAGAAATCGACGAGACGCCGCCGTCGGGCAGCATCGACGAAAGAATCGTGTCGGCGAGCACGGCGATCTGCGGACTGGCCGAGCCGATGATCGCAGGCCCCAGACGGATGAAGAAATCGCGCACGCGCGGCCAGTGCGGCTTGCGCAAACGCTGCAGGACGCCAATCCGCCGCGCCTGCCACATCAACAGTCCGAGCTCGAGAACGCCGGAAACGGTGATGCCCCAACTCGCGGCGTAACCGGCGTTCGGAAAAAGAAAAGCGACCGCGAGCGCCGCCATGACCGAAAAATTCATCAGATTGGGCGCGAAGGCGGGAAGCGCGAAGCGGCCGCGCGCGTTCAGCGCGCCCATATGCAAGACGAAAAGCGTGATGAAGAGCAGATAGGGAAAGGTGATGCGGGTGAGATTGACCGCCAGCGCGAATTTCTCCCGACGATCATCGAGACCGGGCGCGAGCAGCGAAACGAATTGCGGGGTGAGCGTCCAGACGATCGCAAGCAGGATGATCTGGGAGGCGAGAAGCAGCGTGTAGACTTGCCCTGCGAACTCCTCCGCCGCGGCGTCGCCCTCCTGCTCGATCGCCATTGAATAGGACGGAACGAACGCCGCGTTGAACGCGCCTTCTCCGAAAATCGCGCGAAAGCTGTTGGGCAGCCGCTGGGCGATGAAAAACGCGTCGGAGACGGCCCCCGCGCCCATGATCGCCGACTGCATCGCGAGCGACAGAAATCCCGTCACGCGCGAGAGCAGGGTGAAGCCGCCGACCGAGAGAAGATTGCGAATCATCGCAATCGTCCTAGCAGCATTTCGTTAAGCTCGCGCTCTCCTCAGTGTCTCGGGCAGTGCAGATAATATCCGCCGGTTATGGTGGCGAGCTCGTCGCCTTCTCCGCGAGACCAGTGAATGTTGGCGCTGCGACGGCATTTGTCGGAAATGTCGGCCTGGCGTTCGTAGGTGGCGACATCCTTGTCGGCGTCGACCGTGAATCCGTCGTTGCGCAGCTCGTCGATGAGATCGTCGACCTCCGTCGAACCGACGTGGAAGCGTTTGGCGAGCCGCGCCTGAAAGAGCTGCTGGTCGGCCTCGGTCTTTGACTCGGGCAATCCTTCGAGCAGGCTCGGCACGGCAGGAGGAGCCGCGAAGCGCCACATGCGCGCGCCGAAGGCGGCGAACAGCGCGACGACCGCCGCCGCAATGATGAGGTTCCTGCCGCGCAGCAGCGAACGGAGGGAATCGGAGCTCATGTAATCACGCCTTGTCCCAGGATTATGCAGTTGCAGCAACGAAGCATCTGAAAAGCGTTTTTGTCGCAGTCAGATCGTCGCCCCTTTGTCGCTCGCCTTGTTTTCAAGTCCCTCTCTCTCGCCCAGCCTCTCGGCGACGAGATAGAGCGGCCTTCCCTTTACCTCATTAAAGATGCGCGCGACATACTCGCCGAGCACGCCGAGCGAAATCAGCTGAACGCCGGAAAAGAAGGCGATCGATACCACCAGAGTGGGAAAGCCAGGAGCGTCGACGCCAAACAGCATGGTGCGGATCCAATAATAACCGGCCATGGCCAGCGCGAAGGCGGAAATCGCGAGTCCCACATAGGTCCACACCTTGAGGGGAATCGACGAGAAGGACATCAGCCCGTCGAGCGCAAATCGCGCCAGTCGAGCGAAATTGAACTTGGACGCTCCGCCGGCGCGGACGTCGACGTCGAAAGGAACGCCGATCGACTTGAACCCAATCCAGGCGAAGAGACCCTTGTTGAAGCGCGCGCGCTCCCGCATCGTCAGCAGCGCGTCCACCGCCTGCCGGTCGAGCAGGCGGAAGTCTCCGGCGCCGGGCGGCAGCCGGACGTCCCCGAAGTTCTCCAGCAAATGGTAAAAGATACGCGTGAGCGCCACGCGCAGCTTGGGATCGGTGGCGCGGTCGACGCGCTGCCCGTAAATGTTCTTGTAGCCTTCCCGCCACTTCTCGATGAATTGGCCGATGACTTCCGGCGGGTGCTGAAGATCGGCGTCCATGATCACGACCGCGCGACCGCGCGCCTCGTCGAGTCCAGCGGCGATCGCCACCTCCTTGCCGAAATTGCGCGACAGCGACAGAGCGCGAAATCGCGGCTCTTCGGCGCAGAGGTCGCGCAATATGTCCAGACTCCCGTCGCCGGAACCGTCGTCCACGAAGATCGCCTCGTAAGAGACGTCGCAGGCGTCGAGGGCCGGCGCAATTCTCGCCGCCAGCGGACGGAGATTCTGCGCCTCGTTGAACACGGGGATGATGAGGGAGATATCGGGACTGTTCATAGGAAAGGCTTAAACCAATATTTATAGGGGCGGCATAGGATTAACAGGCGCAGCGTTTAGGCTAACGCCGTGCGGCGCGGATGGAGCGGACGATGGCTGAAAATCGAATTGTTGCGCTGTGCGCGGATGATTACAGCCTGTCCTATGGGGTCAGCGCCGGCATCTTGGAAGCCGTCGATGCAGGGAGGATCACGGCGGTTTCGGCGTTGGTGAATGGTCCGCGCTGGCCTGCGATGGGGCTCGAGCTGTGTCGCCGTGGTCGCAACGCAGACGTCGGCCTGCATTTCAATCTCACTCTGGGGCGGCCGCTATCGTCGATGCCGAAGTTCGCGCCGAATGGAGAGTTCCCGCCGCTGTCGAACGTTATCCGCATGGCGTATGGCAGGCGCCTGCCTATGGAGGAAATCCGCGCGGAGATCGACCGGCAGTTGGACCGCTTTGAAGCGGTGATGGATCGTCCGCCGGATCATGTCGACGGCCATCAGCATGTCCATGTCCTTCCCGGCGTCAGGACGGCGATTCTTGACGCCCTGGCGGCGCGCAAGCTCGAGGGGCGGACGTGGATTCGCGACGCTGGCGATGGTTTGCATCGGATTCTCGTGCGTGGCGCCAACGCTCGGAAGGCGCTCTCGGCGCTCTCGCTGGCCGGCGGTTTCCGCCGGGAAGCGCGTCGCCGCGGCTTCGCCGTCAACGATGGCTTCGCCGGATTTTCGAACTTTCACCCGAGCTTTGATTACGCGAGGATCTTTCGAAGCTACCTTCGAGCGCCCGGCCGAAGACATCTGATCATGTGCCATCCGGGCCATGTCGATGAAGAGCTGCGCTCGCTCGATCCGGTGACGATCACGCGCGAGCAGGAGCTGGCGTTCCTGCTTTCGCCGCGCCTGCCGGAGATGCTGGAAAAGCGCGGCCTGCGCCTGGGGCGCCTGTCACAGCCGGAGCTGAGCGCCGACGCCGAGCAGGAGGCGGCTCAGTAGATCCCTTCGAAGGAAATCGGCGCCCGTTTCTTGCCGTCCCGCAGATAGATGTCCTTCAGGAACGGCGCGCGCCGGCGGTTGAAGTCCTGCAGCCACCAGCCGTCGCCCAGCGGATCGAAGACCGGCTCGTCGGTTCTGCGGAAGATCGCGGTCGAGCCGACGAACTCCACCTTCTCGAACATCCGGTCTTCGCTCAGGAAGTCGGCGAACCGGCTGATCGTCGGAATGTGAATGTCGTCGACGACGAGCAGTCCGTCCGTCTTCAGGTGCGGGTAGAAGTAGTAATATTCTAGTTCCGGGAATGGAAAGCCATGCGGACCGTCGATCAGCACCAGATCGTACGGCGCGTGGTCTTCATATCGCGGCAGCGTGAGCTGTGTCGGACCGAAGACGAGGTCGAGACGGTCCCGCCGCGTCGCAGGACAGTTCAGGAAATAGTCGACGCTGGACGCGTTCTGGCCGCGGTCGTCGTAACAGAACACTTTGTGCCGCTCGGCGATGCGCGAAAGAAAGATCGTGGATTTTCCGCATCCCGTTTCAGCCGAGGAAATTTCCGTTCCCGCCAGCAGCTGCTCGATGCGCACCAGCGTTCGCAGCGGCATCGATCCGGCGCTGTGGGCGAAGCCGACGGCGCGTTCATAGTCGCCGATTTCGGCGACGAGATTCTTGTCGCGCGTCGCCTCGGCGCGCAGCGGCGCCGGCATTGAGGAGATCGGGGAGCTCCATAGCCTTCGCCGCACTCGATTGATTAGCTTGCGGACGAATGACGAAGGCATGGCTCCTGACGCGTTCTCGAGATTCCGAGCGAAGAGGAAGGGGTTATATCAGCGCGAGCGGCGCCACGGAAGCGGGCCGGCGGCATTTGCCGCTCAAGCTTGGCTTTCTTGGATTTCTATTTTATTTCAATGTCTAACCCGAAATCGAACACCGGGGCGGAGTGCGTCAGCGCCCCGACCGAAATCAGATCGACGCCTGTTTTGGCGATTTCGGCGACATTCGCGAGGGTGACGCCGCCCGAGGCTTCGCAGGTCATGCGGCCCCCGACGAGCGCCACGGCGCTGCGCAGATCGGCGAGCGTCATATTGTCGAGCAGCACGGCGTCGGCGCCTTCTTCGAGGACCTCGCGCAGCTGGTCGAGGGTGTCGACTTCGATCTCGATCTTAATGAGATGCCCGACATTCGCCTTCGCCGCTCTGAGCGCGGGGATAACGCCGCCGGCGACCGCGACATGATTGTCCTTGATGAGCACGGCGTCATCGAGGCCGAAGCGGTGATTGACGCCGCCGCCGCAGCGCACGGCATATTTCTCCAGCGCGCGCAGCAGCGGCGTGGTTTTTCGCGTGTCGCAGATTCGCGCCGACGCGCCAGCGATCGCGCTGACGTAGTGCGCCGTCGTCGTGGCCACGCCAGACAGCTGACCAAGAAAATTAAGCGCGACGCGCTCGGCCGAAAGAATGGGGCGGGCGGGGCCAAAGATCATGGCGACAACCGCTCCCGGCGCGACGCTGGCGCCGTCGACGACCTCCGCTTCAAAATTGATTTGCGGATCCATCAGCGCGAAGGCGGCGCGCGCCGCCTGTATTCCCGCGACCACGCCCGACTGGCGCGCGACGATCGCCGCGCGGGCGCGCGCGTTCGCCGGGATGATCGCCTGCGTCGTCACATCCCCGGCGCGGCCCAGATCTTCGGCGAGCGCCGCGCGGACCGCCTCTTCGATCAGTATCGGGGGCAACTCGCCAATCATGTCTCAACCTCATGGGCGACGCGCAGGACGGCGTCGAGAGTCGTGAGCGAGCGGCGCGCAAGCTCGGACGCCGGCTGCGGAAAGTCCGAGCGGAAATGCGCGCCGCGACTCTCGCGCCGCTGGAACGCCGTCGCCGCTATGAACAGGCCCGTCGTCAACATATTGCGCGCCTCGATGTCGCTCGTTCGCGAAATCATGCGGCGGATCGACCTTACCGCGACGGCGAGCCCTGCGCCGTTGCGGATGACGCCGACATTCGCCGACATCAGATCGCGCAGCTCCTCGATCACCGCGAAATCTCGATCGCGCGGTATCGGCTCGAGGCGCTCCGCCTGAAGCCGCCGGCCCTCGACGGGCGGAAGCGGCGTCGCGCGCACGTCCGCCGCGACGCGAGCCCCAAACACGATCGCCTCGAGCAGAGAGTTCGACGCAAGCCGGTTGGCGCCGTGAACGCCGGTCGACGCAACTTCGCCGACGGCCCAGAGGCCATCGACGCTGGAGCGGCCGCGCGCGTCGGTCCAGACGCCGCCCATATGGTAATGCGCCGCCGGCGCGATCGGGATGAGTTCGCGCGAGGGATCAATCCCGGCGCTCATGCAGCTTCCATAAACCGTCGGAAAGCGCGTCGGGAATTCGGCGCCGACAGCCGAACGGGCGTCGAGAAAGGCGCCCTTTCCGGCGGCGATGCTGGCGAAGACGCCGCGCGCGACAATGTCGCGGGGGGCAAGCTCCCCTTCGGGATCGATGTCGCGCATGAAGCGCCGGCCGTCGCGATCGACGATGGTCGCGCCTTCGCCGCGCAGAGCTTCGGTCGCGAGGGGCGCCGGATCGGCGTCAATGTCGATCGCCGTCGGGTGAAACTGAACAAATTCCGCGTCGGCGATCAGCGCGCCGGCCCGCGCCGCCATCGCCACGCCTATTCCACGCGCTTCCAGCGGATTGGTCGTGACCCGGTAAAGATGGCCGATGCCGCCCGTCGCGAGGATCAGCGCCGCGCAGGGGGTCTCGTGGATCACGCCGGCCCCGTCGCGGGCCAGGACGCCGACGGCGCGACCGCCGCGCACGACGATCTCCTGCGCAGAATAGCCTTCGACGATGTGGATCGACGGGGTTCTGGCGACTTCTTTCGCCAGCGTATCCATGATCGCGCGCCCGGCGACATCGCCTTGCACGCGCACGATGCGCCGGCGTGAATGCGCCGCCTCCTGCGACGGCAGGAAGGCGCCGAGCGCCGAGCGGTCGAACGGCGTTCCCATCGCCGCGAGATCTTCGACGCGCGCACGGGCTTCGCGCGCCATGCCGAGCGCGATGTCGCGTTCGACGATGCCGCCGCCCGCCGCCACCGTATCGTCGGCATGCTTTTCAGGCGTGTCGCCCTCTTCGACGGCGGCGGCGATGCCGCCCTGCGCCCAGAAGGACGAACCGCTGTAGCCGATCGGCGTCGGCGCGAAGATCGCGACCGGCGTCGGCGCCAGTTTGAGCGCGCAGAACACGCCCGCGAGTCCGCCGCCGACGATGATGATGGGAGGCAAATCTTCGCGCATCGACCGGCTAGTCGACGGCGACTGCGGCAAGCCGCGCGAGCGTCTGGGCTTCGCGCGCCACAGCCGCTTCGACCAGGCTGCGCGCGCGCGGCGGCAAGGGCAGGGCGAGAGCCGCCGCATGGCCCTTGGGCGACATCTTGCACAGAGTCTTGCCGAGAATGTCGACGAGCTTGTCGTCGGCGTAGTCCCGATGCTTTTCGAGGAAATCGTCGAGATAATGCTCGAGAAAGACGATGGCCGCGATATTTTCGAGCGCTTGCGACTCAGGGTCTTTCTTGAGCTGTTCCTTGCGGATCAGCGCGCCGACATGCGCGATCGCCGGCGCGTCATAGCCGTGAGCCCGCATGATGTCCGCGGCGAGATCGGCGTGGTGGACGCGGCAGGCGCGCCGCCAGTCGTTGTAGCCGCGACGGCCTTCGTCATATTTCGCGCGCTCGATCTCCCAGCGGCGCAGATGTTGCGCCCGGGCGGCAATCTTCAGGAGATCGGAGGCGTGCGGATAGAGCGCGGCGAGCCGCGCGCTCATGCGCTCCGCATAGAGCTGCTCAAAGGCTCGGCCCTCGATCCGACGCGGATCCTCGGCATTGGCGGCGTCGATGGCCGCAATCGTCGCATCGAGCGCCAGCATTGTCCGCCCTGTTCAAGTCAGGCCACAGCTTAACCCAGATCGATCATCCGTTGCACGCTGCGGCGCGCGCGTTCGGCGACTGCGGGGTCAACGGTCACTTCCTCGCGGAGGTAGAGCAGGCTGTCGAGGATCTTCGGCAGCGTGATGCGCTTCATATGCGGGCAGAAGTTGCAAGGCCGCACGAATTCGACGTCCGGCGTTTCGGCGGCGACATTGTCGGCCATCGAGCATTCGGTGACGAGCAGCACGCGGGCCGGCTTCCTGTTGCGCACGAAGTCGATCATCGCCGCCGTCGAGCCGGCGAAATCCGAGACCTCTATCACTTCGCGCGGACATTCCGGATGCGCGAGAACCTGCACGCCAGGATGATCGGCGCGATAGCTCTCGATCTCCTCGGCGGTGAATCGCTCGTGCACTTCACAAGCGCCGCTCCAGGCGATGATCTTCACTTTCGTCTGAGCCGCGACGTTCTGCGCCAGATAGCGGTCGGGAACCATGATCACCCGATCGACGCCGAGACTCTCGACGACTTTTACCGCGTTCGACGAGGTGCAGCAGATGTCGACCTCCGCCTTCACCTCGGCTGAGGTGTTCACATACGCGACGATAGGCACGCCAGGATATTCCTTGCGCAGCGCGCGCACGTCGGCGCCGGTAATCGACTCCGCAAGCGAGCAGCCCGCCTTCAGGTCGGGCGTCAGCACGACCTTCTTCGGATTGAGCAGTTTCGATGTTTCCGCCATGAAATGCACGCCGCCCTGCACGATGACGTCGGCGTCGGATTTCGCGGCGAGTTTCGCGAGCTGCAGGCTGTCGCCGATATGGTCGGCGACGCAATGGTAGATTTCGGGCGTCATGTAGTTGTGCGCGAGAATGGTGGCGTTGCGCACATGCTTGAGATCGTTGATCGCCTTCACGTAGGGCGCGTGGAATGGCCACTCGACGGGCGGAATGACTCTCGCCACGTGCTCGTAAAGATGCGCCGTGGCGGCCTGAACCTCCGGCGTCCATTCCAGAGCAGGGCGGGGCAGCGCCGGAAAGCGGCTGGAGTGGCCGACGTCGAGCGCCTGTGCGGCGCGCTCGCGCGTCGCGCTCGGTCTGCTGCGCACGTCGTTAATCAGTTGAGTCATCGTCCACCCCTGGGGTATTATACTCAAAGTGAGTATAAGTTGGCCCCATAAAATCTCCGAGACGGATCCCCGCTCGGAGCGCTCAAGCTGTCAAGACTAGGCCGCGGACCGAGATCCCGCAAGCTTTGTCGCGCAAGACATGTGCTCGGCGAGAGCATATGTCAAGGGAAACAGGGCGCTGCGCGCCCCGTGACATCCCGCTTTCGGCGGGAAGCAAAGCTGCTATAGACGGCGCATGCACACAGGGGTGACGCAAACTTCTTTCCCGCACCGCCACCTTCTCGGCATTGAGGGACTGAGCCGTCCCGACATCGAGACTCTTCTCGACATGGCCGAGGAGGCGATCGAAGTGTCGCGGCGGGTCGACAAGAAGCGCTCGAATTTGCGCGGGCGCACGCAGATCAACCTGTTCTACGAACCGTCGACGCGCACGCAGGCGTCCTTCGAGATCGCCGGCAAGCGTCTGGGCGCCGACGTGATGAACATGTCGGTCGCGCGCTCATCGGAATCAAAGGGCGAGACGCTGATCGACACGGCGGTGACGCTCAACGCCATGCGGCCGGACATCATCGTCGTTCGCCACGCCCATGCCGGCGCGGCGCATCTTCTGGCGCGCAAGGTCGACTGTTCGGTCGTCAACGCCGGCGACGGCGCGCATGAACATCCGACGCAGGCGCTCCTTGACGCGCTGACCATCAGGCGCAACAAGGGCCGCATCGAGGGTCTGACCATCGCGATTTGCGGCGACATCCTGCATTCGCGCGTGGCCCGTTCGAACATCCTGCTGCTCGGTGCGCTCGGCGCCCGACTGCGCGTCGTGGGGCCTTCGACGCTTGCGCCCGACAGCCTGTCGCGGCTCGGCGTCGAGGTGTTCCACGATATGAGGCGCGGGCTGGACGCCGCCGACATTATCATGATGCTGCGCCTCCAGCGCGAACGGATGGCGGGCGCGTTGACGCCGAGCGCACGCGAATATTTCCATTTCTTCGGGCTCGACGAAGAGAAGCTCGCCTGCGCCGCGCCGGATGCGCTGGTGATGCATCCGGGCCCGATGAATCGCGGCGTCGAAATCGATACGGCTGTCGCGGACAGCCCGAGATCGCTCATTCGCGAACAGGTCGAGATGGGCGTCGCGGTGCGGATGGCGGTGCTCGAAGCGCTCGCGCAGCACCTGCCGAATGTGTAAGCTTCACCAAAATCAATGATCGCAGGGGAGTGAAATGGTCAAGCTCGTCCGCTTCATCGGACTCATCATACAATCGATCTTGATCGAGTTTTTACATGTGTTCGGGCTCGTCGCCTTTGTTCTGGCGGCGGCGCTCGGTTACTTCCGGCTGCCGTCATGGCTGGTGCCTATCGTCGGCGTCATCTGCGGCGTCGTCGCCGACAAATTCATCGATCAAAGCGAAGTCATCGCCCTTCTCGAAAGGGCGGCGTCAGCCAATCAGCGCGGCGGCTTCCTAGTGATCGTCTACGTCGTCATCGTCGCGGTCGGCTATGTCAGCGGCGCCTATGCGCGTCAGGCCATGAATCGCCGCAAGATCGCTCAGGCGACTCCGAGCCCGGCGGCGAAGCCGACGCCGGTCTCGAAGCCGCCGCAGAAGCGCAACAGAAGCGGATCGTCAAAAGCCTGAGGCATGCGCGCGCCGCCGAAGCGCGCGAACTGCCTTTCAGCGATCCGCCGCGACGCCCTTGCCGCGTCGACGCTTCGCTTTGTAAGCTGTCGTCGACGCCGACCCTGACGCGCTCAATCGTCGTTTGGCCTGGCGTCGGACGTTTTGGGCGGCGCCATGACGTATTTTTATAAAGCAATCGCGTTTCTCCTCGTATTGCTGGCGACGCCCACGGCGCAGGCCTGCTCCTGCCCGTCGCCGGTCGTGAAGGACTGGGCTGGAAATCTTCGCCAGGCGGATGTCGTCGCTGATTACGTCGTCGAGAAGCTCCGGCCGAGCTCCGACCCTTCCTACAAAATCGCGACCGTCAGGGTCACGCGGGGCTGGAAACACGCGAAGAACGGCGCGCGCCTCGATGTCGAATTCGGCGGCGAAGACAGCTGCCCGACACCCATTCCCCAAATCGGGGAGACGGCGCAAAAAAAGCCTTTGATTCTGCTGAAACGCGCTCGCGTAGCTCGCTACTTATCGCCCATCTGTCTCGGCGGCGTGTCGGCGTCCGTCGTCGAGAATTTCGCCGCCGAGCGCGAAGCTCTGGAGGCGAAGGCGCGCGCCGCGCCGGACGACGCCGACGCGCAGCTCGCGCTTCTCGCGCATTTTCTCTATTGGCAGGAGTCTGCGCTCGCCCTTCCGCTCGCGAAGGAGGTCGCGCGCCGCTGGTCCGATAATCCGTTGGTGCAGCTGCGCCTTGCGGAAGCCCTTACGGCGGCTGGAAAGCCCAAGGAAGCGTATGCCGCGAAACGCAAACTATGGGAGTCGCGCACGCTTCGAGCGCGTGTGGAATTGCTCGCAATAAACATGGAGCAGGCGACTAATAAGCGATCTGAAGGCTCCAGAACCAGCTTTTTCCCCCTCAACGGTAGGAACGATTTCAGCCGCTCCGACCTATCGAACAGCATTTTGAGCCATGCCCTCTTCAGTCCTAATTTCGATGGGCGCGGGTCGGATTTCACCGGGGCGCGTTTTACCGATGTCGGCTTCAAGGGGGGTAATTTCGTCGGCGCCCGATTGAATAAGGCGTTCTTCCAGTTTGTCGAATTCAACGCCGCCGATTTGTCGGGCGTCGAAGCCATAGAGTTCACTTGCGTTGTATGCGCCTTCGCCGGCGCCGATCTTCGCGATTTTATCGCGCCGCAAGCGTCCCTCTTCCGCGCCGAGCTTACGCGCGCCGATCTCTCCCGCGCCAATTTGGAAGACGCGGATCTGCGCTACGCCAACCTGCGCGCCGCGCGGCTGGTCGGGACGAAGCTCGACGGAGCCAACCTTTCCGATGGAGATTTGCGCGAAGCGACATTCGACGGAGCGTCGCTTCGCGGCGCCAATCTTGGCAACGCCGATTTGCGCGGCGCCGATTTGCGAGGCGCCGATCTATCGCGCGCGTACCTGTCCGGCGCGAATTTGAAAAACGCCTCGTTGGATTGCGCAACGAGGTTTCCCGAGGGGTTCGACGCCTCGAGATTTGCGCTCATTCGCACGCAGGCATGCCCGTAGGCAAAGCCGCTCGTCGTCTCGGGCGCGAGTCTTGGTCGGAGTCTCGAACTCGTTCTTGCGCGAAAGTTCGCTTCGCTCGGATGCGAAGGGGGGCTTCGCCTATGAGTGCCCGCCCGCGCCGTGACTGTCACAGCCCTTCGAAAAGCGCCGTCGAGAGATAGCGTTCGGCGAAGGAGGGGATGATCAGGACGATATTCTTGCCGGCGGCTTCCGGGCGGCTCGCGATCTCCAGCGCCGCCGCGACGGCGGCTCCTGACGAGATGCCGACAGGGATGCCCTCCACCCGAGCAAGCAGCCGCGCCGTCTCGAAGGCGGTCTGATTGCCGATGGTGATGATCTCGTCGATGACGCTGCGATCGAGAATCGGCGGCACGAAGCCGGCGCCGATTCCCTGAATCTTGTGCGGACCCGGCGGCCGTCCGGAAAGCACCGCTGAATCTTCCGGCTCCACCGCCACGACGCGCAGGCCGGGCCGGCGCGCCTTGAGCGCCTGGCCGACGCCCGTGATCGTCCCGCCGGTGCCGACGCCCGACACGAAATAATCGACCTCGCCGTTGGTGTCGTTCCAGATCTCTTCCGCCGTCGTCGCGCGGTGGATGTCGGGATTGGCGGGGTTCTCGAACTGCTGCGGAATGATGGCGTCGGGATTTTCGCCGGCGAGTTCATTCGCCTTGGCGAGCGCGCCCTTCATCCCCTGCGAGGCAGGGGTGAGCACCAGCTCGGCGCCGAGCAGCGCCAGCATCTTTCGCCGCTCGAGCGACATCGATTCCGGCATGACGAGGATCAGCCGATAGCCACGGGCGGCGGCGACGAAGGCGAGGGCGATGCCGGTGTTGCCCGACGTTGGTTCGATCAGCACCGACTTGCCCGGCGTGATCCTGCCGCTCTGTTCGAGCGACTCGATCATGCTGACGCCGATGCGGTCCTTGACGCTCGCGATCGGGTTGAAGAATTCGAGCTTGGCCAGAAGATGCGCCTTCGCGCCGCTCTCCCGCGCGAGGCGGTCGAGCCTTACGAGCGGCGTGTCGCCGATCGTCTGCGTGATGGAATCATAGATTCGGCCGCGGCCGGGTTTGGCCGGCGGCGTGAATCTTGGTGCTGCCTGCGACATGTCTCGCCCCCAGAGAAAGAATTGAGGTCTATATGGAGAGTTTGATTCCGACCAGAGCCATGACGCTCGCCAGAGCCGGCCGCAAGTAGCGATCGGGAACCCGCGCGGCGAAATGCGCGCCGACGGCGATGCCCGGAATCGACCCGATCAGGAGCGACAGCAGGAGAAACCAGTCGACGCCGCCCATCAACCAATGGCCGAACCCCGCGATGAGGGTCAGCGGCACGGCGTGGGCGATGTCCGAGCCGACGAGGCGCGCGGTCGGCGTGTGCGAATATAGCGCCAGCAGCACCGTCATGCCGATTGCCCCGGCGCCGACCGAAGAGATCGACACCAGCACGCCGAGAAAGGCGCCGAGCGTCGCCGTCAGCCAGAGCAAACGCCCATCGTTCATGTTGTTGGTGTGTTGTGCGATGTGATCGAGAATCCAGCGCCTGAAGAGAATGGAGCAGGCCGTCAGCAGCAGCGCGAAGCCAAGCGCCGAGGTGATCAGCCCGTTGGCCGCGTGGCCGCCGGACTTGCCGAGCCAGGAAAGGATCACGAGGCTCGCGACGCTCGCCGGCACGCTGCCATAGGCAAGCCGGCGGGTAATGCGCCAGTCGACGGTCCCATGAAACGCGTGGACGAGCGTTCCGTTGGTCTTGGTGATCGCGGCGTAGAGCAGGTCTGTGCCGACCGCGGTGGTCGGCGCGATGCCGAACACCAGCATCAAAATCGGCGTCATGAGCGAGCCGCCGCCGACGCCGGTAAACCCGACGAGCGCGCCGACGGCGAAGCCGGATGCGGAGTAGAGCGGGTTGATGGCGCTCAAAGCCTCGAAAATCGTCGCCATTTCCCTTTTTCCCAGCGTGAAGAAGCTTACTCTATAAAGCTGCTCAACTTTGTCAATTCTGCGGTTCGGCCTGTCCAGACCATAAATTTAGAAAACCGTCGGAGTTGCAGTAGAGTGCGGGAAGAAAGGGAATCGCGCGCGATCCGGCGCCGAATCCCAAAGGTCAAACAGGGAATGCTGACGAAGAAAGCCAAGTATGGCCTCAAGGCCATGGTTCATCTCGCCGGAGTGCGGCCGGGCGAGACGGCGCTGGTCGCTGAGATCGCCGCCACGAACCAGATTCCGAAGAAGTTTCTCGACGCCATCCTGGGCGAACTGCGCAACGCCGGGTTCGTCCACTCGAAAAAGGGCAAGGGCGGCGGCTACATGCTGGCGAGGGATCCGGGGGACATCGGCGTCGGCAATATCGTCCGCGCCCTCGACGGTCCGCTCGCGCCGATCCAATGCGCAAGCAAGACCGTCTACCGCCGGTGCGACGACTGCACGGATGAAACGAGATGCGCGGTCCGCCTCGTCATGCTGCGCGCCAGGGACGCGATCGCCGAGGTGCTCGACAAGACGTCGCTCGAACAGATGCGACGATTGGGCGACAGCGGCGACGGCCTTCGCCTTCTCGTCGGCGATGGAACTGTCAGCCAAGCCATGGACATGGCGTAAGCCGGCGCCTATAAAGCGCCGGCGGCGGATTCCTGCGCTGCAACATCTCCTTCAAGGGGCCGGCGCAAGGCCGGAAGTCGAATGTTGGACAGGGTGGCGCAAGTGACGAAATCGGGCGAGGCGACAGCGGTTTTGCGCCACACGATGGTCGAGCGCCAGCTTCGTCCGTTCGACGTCACCGACGTGCCTCTGCTAGAGCGCTTTCTCGAGACGCCGCGCGAGCTTTTCCTGCCCGACTCGCTCGCGCCGCTCGCCTATTCCGATCTCGCAATCGACGTGAAGGGCGAGCAGGGACGCAAGCGCAGTCTGCTGCCGCCGCTCGTTCTGGCTCGAATGCTCCAGGGCGCCGACGTTCGGCCGCAGGACAAGGTGCTCGATATCGGCGGCGTCGGCTATTCGGCCGCGCTGTTGTCGGGCCTCGCCGAGAAGGTCGTCGCGCTCGAATGCGACCCCGAGCTCGCCGCGCGCGCGAGGGCGGGGCTGGATGCGCTGGGCTGCGATAATGTGCAATGCGAAGCGGGTCCGCTGGAAAAGGGCTTTGCCGGCGGCGCGCCATACGACGTGATCATCGTTCAAGGGCGCGCGCAGTCGGGCCTCGACCGCCTGTTTGAACAGCTGACGCCCGACGGACGGCTGCTGGCGATCGTCACGCCGGATCCGCGCGGCGGCCAGCAGGTCGTGCGTTTCGAGCGTCAGGATGGCCGGCCCGCGGGCGAGCGGCCGCTGTTCTCGGCGAGCGCACCGATTCTCGCCGGCTTCGAACTGGCGGAAGCTTTCAGCCTGTAGCGCCGCCATTTCGCCTTAATCGCGTTCCTAGCGTTGCGTTCGGCGTGTCATCGTTGAGACTCATCGCAGCCGGAGAATGGCGCGCCAGTCGGCGTGCGAGATAGGTTGAGGAAAATGGCAACTGACAGGTTTGGCCCCAGGCGGCTGCGGTCGGCCGGGTTCCTGTCCTGCGGGGTCGCCGCAGCGGCGCTCGCATGTGTCTGCCTAGAGCCGGCGCCAGCGTCCGCGGAGAGCCTGCTCACGGCTCTCGCCAGGGCTTATTACGGCAATCCGGACCTCAATCAGAGCCGCGCCAATGTGCGGGTGCGAGACGAAGACGCGCCCAAGGCGAAGGCGGGACTTCGGCCGAAGGCCAGCATCACCGCGCAGGCCGGCGCGCAATACGCAGCGATCAAGATTCCGTTCGGGGGCAGCAGCGGCCAGCAGGCCGGCGCGGCGGCCGGCGCGAGCGGCGATTTTCAGGACACCTACATCGGTTATCCGCGCGGCGCGACGTTGAACGTGTCGCAGCCGCTGTTCGATGGTTTCCGCACTGAGAACTCCGTGCGTCAGGCCGAGTCCGGCGTCTTCGCGGCGCGCTCGACGATGCGCCTGACCGAACAGGCGATCCTCCAGAACGGCGCAACCGCCTACATGAACGTGCTGCGCGACACGGCGGTGGTGTCGCTGCGCAAGAACAACATCGCGGTGCTCGAGGAACAGCTCAAGCAGACGCGCGACCGATTCCAAGTTGGCGAGGTGACCAGAACCGACGTATCCCAGGCGGAAGCTTCGGTCGCGCTGGCCCGCTCGGAGTATTACGCCGCCCAGGCGCTGCTCAAAACGAGCATGGCGAACTATCGCCAGATCATCGGCGATGAACCTAAGCATTTGCAGCCGGGCCGCAGTCTCGAGCCGCTGCTGCCGAAGTCTCTGGAGCAGGCGATCGCCATCGCCCTGGTGGAGCATCCCGGCGTCACCGCGGCGTTCCATCAGGTCGACGCGGCGGCGCTGGCCGTGAAGGTCGCGGAAGGGGCGCTGCTGCCGACCCTTTCCGCCAGAGGCGAAGTTTCCAATCAGTTCGATTCTTTTCTCGGGCTGCCGAACTCCCGGCAGTTCACGGCGGCCGCATCAGCTCAGCTGAATGTGCCGCTTTATCAGGGCGGCGCGGAATACGCCTCCATTCGTCAGGCGAAGGAGCAACTCGGGCAGGCGCGACTGAACGCCGATCTGCAGCGCGACAGCGTGCGCGCCAGCGTCGTCTCGAGCTATGGACTGCTCGAGACCGCGAAAGCGTCGATCGTCTCCGGACAGGCTGCGGTGAAGGCCGCCGAGACCGCGCTCGCCGGCGTGCGTGAAGAGGCGAAGGTCGGACAGCGCACGACTCTCGATGTCTTGAACGCACAGCAGGCGTTGCTCAACGCCAGGGTCAACCTCGTGACGTCGCAGCGCGACCGCGTCGTGGCATCCTATGCAGCCTTGGGCTCGATCGGGCGCTTGTCGGCGCGGGAACTCGACCTCAATGTCGCGATCTACGATCCGAGCGTTCATCTCTATCAAGTGCATGACCAGTGGTTTGGCCTCGACACGCCCGACGGCAGATAAGAATTTAGCGAACGCGGGTGACACCATCGCGCGAAAAGTGTGGAATTCATTCGGACCGAGTTGATTCGCGAGTCTGGCGCAGTCAGAGAACCGGTCCGATCCTCATGCGCGGCGTTCGCCGCGCAACGTGGCAGAATTTCCATGAGCGCAGCGAACGCATCCGTCCCGTCGCAGTCGTTTCAGGACGAAGCGCGCGCGAACGAGCCGTCGATGGAGGAGATCCTCGCTTCCATCCGCCGCATCATCGCCGATGACGACGGATTGCCGGGCGTGCGTCACGACGACCGGCGCCGCGCCCGAACCATCGACACGGCGCCTGCGGCGCGACGCGCCTATCCAGCGCCCGTTCTCGAGCGGCAGCAGGAGGAGCCTCCGCTGTCAGAGGCAGGCGCGCCGGACGAGGAGATCGAGGACTCGGGAGAAGTTCGCCTGCTTTACGTCACCGAGGCCGCCGGGCAGGAGACCGACATGAGGTCGTCGGAAGTCGAAGAGGCGTTGGAGAGCGAAGGCGTGGCTGATAAGGAAAGTGCAGGCGTGGAAATCTTCGACACGGCGCCTGATCAGGAAAATCCGTCAGCCGCCTCCATAGCGCCACAGCTGCAGGCGCTTGTCGACGGCGGCGCATTCAGCGACGTTCTCGACAGATGCGCGCAGGAAATGCTACGCCCCGTCGTGCAGGAGTGGTTCGACGAGAATCTGCCGGCGCTCGTCGAGCGTCTGGTCCGCGCGGAAGTCGAGCGGATCACGCGCGCGGGAATACGCTTTTCCGCTTCCCGCGGAAAATCCACTCAGCCTTAACGGCCCTTAAACGCGTAAGGGCTAGGTTGCGGTCATGCACCGCTTTCGCGTTCTCGTCCGCGCGCTCGTTCTCCCGCTCAGCCTCTATACTGTGGCCGGCGTCGCGGCCGCCTATTTCATCTGGCATGGCGTTAACGGCCAGCGCGGACTGAAGACTGGCGAAGAATATGAGCAGAAGCTCGAGCAGCTGCGCCTTGAGCGAAACCTCCTCAAACTTCAACGCATGCATTGGGAGAGCCGCCTCGCGCTCATCAAAGGCCAGACGGTCGACGCCGACATTCTCGACGAGGAAGCCCGCAAGCGGCTGGGGCGCGTCCACAGAAACGACGTCGTGATTTTGTTGCCGACGCCGAATGCGCCTTAAGCCCCGCGAAGCCTGAAACGCCCCTGCAAGCCGGGTGGTCCGGCGCAGTCGACAAGGCCGCGCGACATCAGATCTTCGAGATGCGCGAGCGCCGTCATGGCCGCGGCGGGGTGAAGCCGTTTGTCGACGGCTTCGTAAATCTTCGCCACCATCGCGGCGATCGTGTCATCGCCGGCTTCGAGACGCTGGAGAATCGCTGCCTCGCGGGCGCGGCGATGATGCACCAGCGCGCGCAGATAGCGCAGCGGGTCGTGCACCGGCTCGCCGTGCCCTGGCCAATAGATGCGGTCAGGGCGCGCCCTGAGTCGTTCGACTGAGGCCATGTACTCGCTCATCGATCCGTCTGGCGGCGCGATGACGGTCGTCGCCCAGCCCATCACATGGTCGCCGGTGAAGAGGGACTGCTCCTCGGCAAGAGCGAAGCAAAGATGGTTCGCGGTGTGGCCCGGCGTCTCCAATGCTTCAAGCGAAGCGCCGCCGATTTCGAGCTTGTCGCCCTCTCTCAGCACCATATCCGGCGCATAGGCTCGATCATGGGCTGCATCCAGATCAGGCCCATCAGGGGAACGGCGACCGGAGGGCGCATAGGGAGCGCACCCCGCGATCGTGGCGCCCGTCGCCTCTTTCAGTGCGCGCGCCGCGGGCGAGTGGTCGCGGTGCGTATGGGTGACGAGCACATAGCGCAGTCTTTCGCCGCGGATGGCTGTGAGCAGCGCCTGGATGTGTCGGGGATCGTCAGGTCCGGGATCAATGATCGCCACCTCGCCAGTTCCGACGATGTAGCTGCATGTTCCCGTATAGGTGTAGGGACCGGCGTTCGGCGCGACCGCGCGACGCGTCAGCGTCGAGACGCGCGCTGCAGCACCTTGGGATGGTTCGGCTCGAATGACGACGCCCTCGACACGGCCGATCGCCGCAGGGGCATCTTAGAGCGTCACAGGCGCGCTCGAAAGAGCGGCGCGGCGATGGGACTGCCCAGCGCCGCGCTGCGGGACTTACATCGGGAAAAGTGAATTCTGCCGCTGCAGCTCGGACTGCAGAGCGTAGCCTTTCCTTCCGCCGAAGTTGACTTTGCACCAGGTCGTTTCGCCCCAGCCCGGAACGCAGGCGCCGATGTTGACCGTGGTGTTTTCGGGGATGCTGCCGATGATCTTATAGTTGACGCCAGGACCCTTGTAGATGGCGACGTCGTTGTTGGTGGTCACCGGCGCAATAACGACGTTTCTGCCCTGCGTGCCGAGCACGCCTGCGGCGACGAAGCCCTTCATGTCGCCGGCCTGAATCTGGCACCAGTCGCGCTTCCAGCCGCCGCCGCAATCGAGCACCGTAACGTCGGCGCCGGCCGGCAGCTGGCCGATGACGGGCCATTTGGGGCTGGGGCCCGACCGCACGTTTGCGGGGCTGGTCAGCGGGGCGGCGAATGCGGAAGCGCCGAACAGAACAGCCGCCGCTGCGGCGAATCCAATTATTTTCTTCATCTCTCTATCCTCCCAAAACAAAACAGGGCCATTCGTCGGGACCCGGTTTCCGAGGACTAACGTAACCCGGGCCAAACGGTTCCGCCCAAGGCCGCAATCCTCTTAAACCAAGACTCATATTCCTACGTCTGGCTTTAGGAAAGCGGTAGCCTGCGCCCTTCAACGAACAAATTCCATTAGAGTTATCAGGCGCGCCTTGCGAAAGAGGCGAGAAAAAAGCGGCTTCGCCCGAAGGCGAGAGCCGCCAAGTCTCTCACGCGCGAACTCGAAACGCACGCTCCGCGCCGGGCGTCCTTTGCGCATTGCGCCCGGCGCGAATTCCGGTTCAGTCGAAAACCGCTCCCATCGCAACGCCGAGCAGGCCGACGACCACCGCCGCCGGCAACACGGCGTAGCCGCCGAGCAGCAATGCGCCGATCACGCCGCCAATCGCCGCGGCGACTGCGCCGCCGACGAGCTTGCCGGTATTGCTCTCGGGCTTTTCCGGCGCCGAACCGCTGGCGTTTTGCATGGCCTCTTTTGACATGGCGTTCTCCCGCGTCATCGCCGCATCGACGGGTCGGGTAGCAAAGTCATGTGAGGGCGTGATGAGAGTTTCGTGAACGCGCCGTCACTAAGACGCCACGTTAGGTTCATCGCCTCGCGGACGCCGTTCCGCGAGCGCCTGTGGAAAATTTGCGGGCTACCTGGAAGGCTTACGGCGCGACGCCACGCACCACCAGCACCGAACACTGGGCGTGATTGACGATGGTCGTGGCGTTGGAGCCGATGAGAAAGCGATCCATCCCGGGCCGATGCGAGCACAACACGATGAGATCGGCGCCCCATTCCTCCGCCTCGGCCAGGACCTTCTGATAGACCGGGCCGAACTGAAGCGTCGTGGAGACGCGCTCCGGCGCCCGGTCAATCTTGCTGGCGATCGCCGCGATCTCCTTCTCGAGACCGCGCCGCACCTGAAGGTCGAAATTTTCAGGCACGTAGTCGAGGAATGAGATCGGCAGAAGCGACTGCACGTTGATGAGGCGCATGTCGCTGTCGAACGCCTTCGCCAGCTCTTGGGCCACGGCGATCGCGCGGTCGGTCATCTCGGGTTCGACGATGTCGACCGGAAGAAGAATTTTGCGATACATCGGCGCGCTCCCGGGAGGGTCTCTCTCCGGATATGGCGCAGAACCTGCTCTAAACAATGATGAGGCCGGCCGCCCCGCCTGTCGCCAACTGCGGCGTGGTTGCGCCGCAAAGGCGAGCCGCTCGCATTCGCGCAACGGCTGGTGGAGCTGGGGGGATTCGAACCCCCGACCTCTGCAGTGCGATTGCAGCGCTCTCCCATCTGAGCTACAGCCCCGCTCCGGCGCGTGGGGTACACGGGGGGCGATATCCTGTCAATTGGGTTTGGCGCGTCGCGTCGCCCACCGCTTGAGCCGACACTTGCCATTGCGAATTCTTGCCGCATAATGTGAAGGTTGCTGTTGAGCGAATGTAATAAGGCAAAGCCAGCGTTGAGAAGGTCCGAGCGTCGGCAATTATGAACAGCCGAGATCGGCTAAGGATTTTATAAAATTATAGATTGCGCGAGCTGTCATTTAGACGCTTGCTGAAATGTTCAGCTGGGACGTTTGTTCCCGAGTCCCAGTCGTTGCGCTGGGTGACGAGATACAAATCTTTTCGATGTTGGCGTCGCGAGGCGCAAAATCCATTTTGGAGTACGATTATGTCTGACGACGAGAAAAAGGGCCCAACAGGGCTAGGTTCGAATGGCGCTATTGTCGTCGCTCTCTTCGCAACTGGCGCCTACTTCTACGCGCAGCAAGCGCCCCTGACGGTGTTACGCCCGCCGCCGATGGAATCGCGCATCGAGGAAAAATTTCATTCGGAGGATGTTGAAGCGCGGCTGTGGCAGGATCCTTTTGACGCCGTGGCGCGGCAAATTAAGAAGGTGGACCCCGAAGAGAAGAGGGAATGCGAGGACGCCTGGTCGAAGAAGGCGTCGACAATTCCGCTGCATTGCCGTTCGCCGCTCGTCGACGAGGGCGGAAACCCGCGTTCAGAACTCGCTGGCACGCGGATCATCGCGATAACCGCGCCCGGCGCATCCTATTTCGAGGACAGCGAAACACGTCGGCGATTGCGATACGCGGTGCTCAGCGGCCTGCATCTCGAAGGATATGAGCCGCGCAATGAGCAGCATATGGGTTATTTTCGACCTCGCGATCATGAAATGCACGGTTTTCCGGTCGCAGTTCCCTACGAATGGTTCGATCACGAGACGCTAAAGCCGAAGCGGATTCTTCTGCTGTGGATCGATGAGGACGTCTTGTCCGACACGAGTGATCCCTCGCAAAGCATCTCACACTTCAAGTCTATGCTTTGTGCGTCGGCAAGCGCCGGGCAATGCTCTGCGCTGAGCTATCAGGTTCTCGGCCCATACTCGTCCGGCGTTCTTCGGCAGCTCGTATTAGCCAAATCGCGCAAGCCCGAGTTGAAAGCGGCAGCGGCCCCAAAAAGGAGAACAAAAACCGCATCACTGTCGCCGTTGACTAGCATCTCGGCGCCTGAGGCGAAATCCGATGACATCCAATTCTACGTGTTTGGCGCGACGGTAAGCGACGAACAACTCGGAATTGGGAATGTGCCTCATCGAATCTTCCGCACGAGTGGGCAGGACGATTTGCTGGCGCGAGCCATTACGGCGGAATTAAACCAAAGGGGGGTCAGTCCCGGCTCAGCCGAGTCTCTGAGGGCAGGTAAAGAACAACACATTGTATTGATATCAGATCGTGATTCACTATACGGCCGCGGCATGATACACGCTATCACGCGAGAGTTGCAGTGTCCGCGTGTGTTCGGAAGGGACACTCGGCGGTGCCTTGAAGGTGCTGTAATAAACGGGGCGCCAGATTGGATTTACATCAAGACCTATCATCGGGGTCTCGATGGAATGCTGCCGCCGACAAGCACTGGCGGCAAATCGAAAGTCGAGGATGCGGAGAAGAGGAGCGGAAACGGGAGTTCAAATGCGCGGGAAGACTCCAAGTCGCTTGAGCGTCCCTTCGGGCAAGACCAGTTCGACTATCTGCGCAGGCTGGCGGCGAGCCTCAAAGACAAAGACGATGACCTGCGAGCCCAGGAAAAGGAGGGAATTGCAGCGATCGGCGTGCTCGGCAACGACGTGTTCGACAAGCTGCTCGTCCTGCGCGCGCTCAAACCGCTGTTTCCAGAGGCGGTGTTTTTCACGACCGACTACGACGCTGCGCTCGCCGGGCAGGAAGAACTGCAGTGGACCCGCAATCTGATCATCGCCTCAAGCTACGGACCGACGCTGTCCGAAGAACTCCAGCAGGATATCCCGCCGTTCCGATCGACTTATCAGACGGCCGCTTTTCTTGCCGCCCGTGTGGCTGCGCAAGAGGAGAACGCAACAGAGAATAGCGAACTGCGCAAGAAAATACGCGACGGCATTTCTCATCCCCGCATGTTCGAAATTGACAGGCGTGGGGGAGTCGTCGCGTTGCCTACAAAAATCGAGGTGAGCGGCGAGGCGCAGCGGGCAAGCGATGCAATCCATCCGACGATACCATCCTTGTACACTAAACTTTCGGCAAAAAACACCGTTGGGATCGTCGGAATACTGGCGCTCCTGACAGTGGTGATCTCGGCCTTCTACTGGAACAAGATGGTCTTTCCATTTCTTCGTGCGACCTGCATCGGCCTCGCGGCGATACTGGTGCTAGGAGCAGGGGTGATCGCGAGATGGGATTACTTCGCGGAGGCGGCAACAGAGCATGGATTGGGCGAGCCGCTAGCCTGGACTCAAGGAATCAGCGTTTGGCCGTCGATCGCGCTGCGGGTTATCGCCGCCATACTCGCACTTTGCTTGATCTTTGATGGCTGGCGGGAGCTTCAGGACAATCTTGCGCAAGTGCAGACGAAATTCTTTGGAAAAAAGGTAGAAGATGAAGCCGACAAAAAGTCCTCCACTGACCGGGGGGGACCGTTCTCGGTTACATGGGATATGCTCTCCTATCATCTGCCTGAGATCGAGGATGGGAACGGGAGAGTTCACATCAGCCAGATATGGAACGCCTATCTGGAGAAAAGCGCTGTCTGGCCGAGCGTATATCGCATAGCCGTATACGTGGTTTTGATGCTGACGCTGTTCACCTTTCTGACGTTTATCTTTGGCACGCCAAATGTGCCCTGGCGCGGCGAACTGCGGAAAGTATACTTCGACGTCACGACGCCTGTCGTGTTTCTTATGTTGGTCTTGATATTCTTGGTTGTCGATTCAACGCTGCTCTGCTTGCGCTTCGTTAACGCCCTGCGAAAGCATAAGACCCTTTGGCCCCCAGAGACGCATCAGGCATTCGAGAAAAAGCTCGAACTCAAGGATCAACTCCTCGACGAATGGATTGATCTCAATTTCATCGCAAGTCGCACAAACTGCATCAGCAAGCTGATCTATTTTCCCTTCGCAATTTTCGCATTGATGATCATGTCCCGGAGCACCGCATTCGCCGAATTTGCGTTGAGCGTGCCGATTCTGGCAACGCAAATCGTCGGGTTTGTCATCATTTTTGGGTGCGCTATGGCGCTTTGCTTCAGCGCCGAAAAGGCGCGGGAGACGGCTAAGTCGCGGCTAACGAAGAGGCTGATCGCGGTCAAAGCCGCGGACAATTCCGGAAAGAAGGTGTCTCAGCTCGAGACGCTCCTCAAGCTTGTCGACGGATTTCGCGAAGGCTCCTTCGTGCCGCTTTCGCAGCAGCCGCCCATTCGCGCGCTGCTGTTGCCGATCGGCGGCCTCGGCTGGACGGCGCTGCTCGACTACCGGCTCCTGCCCGGACTCTAGACTGGCGGCGCGCCGGCGGGCGGCGGCCCGGCCGCGAGGCGCGCGGGCAGGGCTCAGGCCAAGGATTGCCGCCGCGCGGCAGGGACGCTAGACAGTCGGCAGCCTCATCCGCGGGAAGCCTCCTTATGTCCTACGCCATGGTCAAACTTCTTCTCACGATCATCGATATTTACTGGTGGATTCTGCTCGCCACGGTGGTCGTGTCCTGGCTCATCGCCTTCGACGTAATCAATATGCGTTCGAACGCCGCCTACCAGATCTGGAAATGGCTGAACGCCATGACCGAACCGCTGCTCGGACCCATCCGCTCGGTGCTGCCCAGCGTCGGCGGGCTGGACATTTCTCCGCTGATCTTGCTGCTGCTCATGCAGTTCTTGCGTGATCTCATCGCCAGCAGCGCCGGCGCCTACGCGCTTGGGTGAGGAGGGCGCGGCGAAGCCCGCTTCAGCCTGGGCGGTCGAATCAGGAGGCGTCGCCCTCTACGTGAGGCTGACGCCCAAGGGCGGACGCGACGCTCTTGAAGGCTTTGAGGCTCTCGCCGACGGCCGCAGCGTGTTGAAGGCGCGGGTGCGCGCCGCGCCCGAGGACGGGCGGGCGAACGAGGCGCTCATCGCGCTGATCGCTTCCGCCCTGCGCGCGAAAAAGAGCGCGATCTCGATCCGCGCCGGCGCGACGAGCCGCGTCAAAACGGTTTTCCTCGCGGGCGCGCCCGCGCTTTATCTCGATGCGCTGGCGAAGCTGGCGCCAACAAACGGTTAGGACATGAGCAAGTCGAAGATCAACGTCGGCAATTTCTTCGAGGACTTCAAAATTGGCCAGGTGATCCGCCACGCCGCGCCGCGCACCGTCACGGTCGGCGAGGTCGCGCTCTACACGGCGCTGTATCTGCCCCGCTTCGCCGTGCAGTCGTCGAGCGCCTTCGCGCAGGCGATCGGCTATGAGCGGGCGCCGATCGACGATCTGCTCGTATTTCATCTCGTGCTCGGCAAGACGGTGCCCGACGTTTCGCTCAACGCCATCGCCAATCTGGGATACGCCGATTTCAAGTTCCTCGCTCCCGTCTATCCGGGCGACACGCTGTCGGCGACCTCCGAGGTCATCGGCCTCAAGGAGAATTCCAACAAGGAAACCGGCGTCGTCTATGTGCGCACGACGGGCGCCAATCAACGCGGCGAGACCGTGCTGAGCTATGCCCGCTGGGTGATGGTGAAGAAGCGCGACAAGAATGCGCCTGTCGGGCCGGAAGTCACGCCCGATCTGCCGAAGTCCGTCGCGCCGTCAGAACTCGGCAAGGCGGCGCCCGCGATCACCGTCGCCGCCTACGACAAGGCGCTCGCCGGCTCGCCCTACTTCTGGGGCGATTACGAAAAGGGCGAGAAAATCGATCATATCGACGGCATGACCGTCGAGGAAGCCGAACACCAGCTTGCCACCCGGCTCTACCAGAACAACTCGAAAGTCCATTTTAATCAATACTATGAGGCGCAGGGCCGGTTCGGGAAGCGCATCATCTACGGCGGCCATGTCATCTCGCTCGCGCGGGCGCTTTCGTTCAACGGGCTTGAGAACGTCTTCCATATTTCGGCGGTGAACGGCGGTCGCCACGTCAACCCGCTGTTTGCCGGGGGAACGGTCTTCGCCTGGTCTGAAGTATTGGACAAGGCGGAGATTCCCGGGCGCAGCGACATCGGCGCATTGCGCCTGCGGCTCGTCGCAACCAAGGACAAGCCCTGCGCCGACTTCCCGTTGCAGGGCGCGGACGGCAAGCCCGATCCGGCGGTGCTGCTTGATCTTGATTATTGGGGCGTGCTGCCGCGGTGAATCAGCTATGATGCGCGATCCTATCAGCGATCTGGGGGGATTGATCGAATGAACAGAACTTTGCTTGTTGCGCTCTCCTTCGGCATGGCCATGGCGGTCGCCCAGCCTGTCGTGGCCCAGACGGCTGCGGCGCCGGAGAGCAAGGTCGTCGTGCCGATGGAGGCTCTGCCGCGCTACGGCTCGCTCGTATCGGCCTGGTACAAGAAGCCGATTTACGACACCAATGAGAAGAAGGTCGGCGTGATCACCGACATGCTGTTCTCGGGCGGCGAGATCAACGCCGTCATGGTCGATGTCGGCGGCTTTCTCGGCATCGGCGCGAAGCACGTCGCCATTCCGGCGAACGACATCACGGTCACCGAAAAGAACAACAAGACCTGGCTGACCATCAATACGACCAAGGACATCGTGAAAAAGGCGACCGGCTACAAATACGACGCCAAGGAACACGCCTGGAAGCAGATGTAGAAAATCGCCGAGGCGCGCTTCGCTCAGCAGCGCTCCCTTGCGCCTTTGAGAAGAGGATTTTTTATGCTCAAAAAAGTCATCGTCGCGGCCTTGTTCGCTGGCGCCGCCGTCATGCCGCTGCCGGCCGGCGCGCAACAGGCCCAGACCGAAACCGTTGTCGTCGTGCCGCTCGAAAGGCTGCCGGTCTACGGCTCGGTGGTTTCCGCCTGGTACAAGCAGCCGGTCTATGATCCCAACGAAAAGAAGCTCGGCACCATCGCCGACATGCTGTTTTCGGCCGACGGCTCGATAAACGCGGTCATGCTAAACGTCGGCGGCTTTCTTGGCCTTGGCGTGAAGCATATTGCGATTCCCGTGTCGGCGATCACCATCACGCAGAAAAACAACAAGAGCTGGCTGACGCTCAATACGACGAAGGAGCTGCTGAAGAAGGCCCTCGCGTATAAGTTTGATAAATCGACCGGTCTGTGGGATCCCATCTGATCGGCTGAAGCTATTCGTAACGCGGCGCACGGTTGCCGCGTTCGAGTATCTGCCGCGAAGCTTGGAACATCGCTCTTCGGGCGCTCGTTCTAGGCGCACACGAACTTTCGTTCGCTGTGAGCCTTCAACACGCACGGAGATAATTATGCTCAAATCCTACGTCCTCGCGGGCGCGCTCGTCGCCACGATGTCAAGCGCGGTCCTGGCCCAGCAAATGAATCGCCCGACCGGCGGGATGAATGGCTCGACCACGGGACCGGAGCGTTCCACCGACGGGACCATGAGGGGCCCGGGCGCCGGAAGCATGGATCAGTCCGCGACCGGCGCGACGGGAACGCAGCCGCAGTTCCTGACCACGCTTCCGCAGAACGCTCTTCTTGTCTCGAACATCCACAATCAGAACGTTTATGATCGGCAGGACAACAAGCTCGGCGAAGTGAAGGACCTCGTGGTCGATCGCAGCGGCAGGATCAACGCGGCCGTTCTCTCGGTCGGCGGTTTCCTCGGCATCGGCGAAAAGGACGTTGCGGTCGCCTTCAGCGATCTTCAGGCCGTCCAGACCGACAATAACAAGTGGCGGCTGACGTTGAACGTCAGCAAGGACTCGCTGAAGAACGCCACCGGCTTCCGCTACGACAAGAACAAGGGATTGTGGACGCTCGGCAGCGTCAAGTAATCCGCCGCAATCGCAGGGGCCTCGCCTGAACGGCGGGGCCTTTCTCACATTCGCGCCGGCAGCTTGTCTTCTTCGGCAAGATTCGAGAAGCGCGTAACTTCCGCCTCGAATGCGAGCTGCACGGTCCCGGTGGGGCCATGGCGCTGCTTGCCGATGATGGCTTCCGCGCGCCCATGCGCGCGCTCCATGTCGGCGATCCACTGAACATGTTCTTCGGTGCCTTCGCGCGGCTCGCGATTGCGAAGGTAATATTCTTCGCGGAACACGAAGATGACGACGTCGGCGTCCTGCTCGATCGAGCCTGACTCGCGCAAGTCCGATAGCTGCGGCCGCTTGTCGTCGCGGCTTTCCACTTGGCGGGAGAGCTGCGAGAGCGCGATGATCGGCACGTTCAATTCTTTCGCGAGCGCCTTGAGGCCTGTCGTGATCTCGGTGAGCTCCTGCACGCGGTTGTCGTTGCGAGAACGCGAACCCGCCAACAGCTGAAGATAGTCGACGACAAGAAGATCAAGGCCCTTCTGACGCTTCAGGCGCCGCGCCCGCGCTGTCAGCTGCGCGATCGAGATGCCGCCGCTCTGGTCGATATAGAAGGGGATGCTCTGCATCTCGCGCGCGGCGTCGGCGATGCGGCGAAAGTCGTCCTCATTGATGTCGCCGCGGCGGATCTTGTAGCTCGGCACGCCGGACTGTTCGGCGATCACGCGAGTCGCCAGCTGTTCGGCCGACATCTCCAAAGAGAAGAAGCCGACGATGCCGCCATTGACGGTTTTGTGAGTCCCGTCGGGTTCGGCTTCGAATTGATAGGCGCTCGCGACATTGAAGGCGATGTTCGTCGCGAGCGCGGTCTTGCCCATGCCCGGTCGACCGGCGACGATGATGAGGTCCGACTTCTGCAGGCCGCCCATCTTCTCGTCGAGGTCGAGGAGGCCGGTGGCGATGCCGGAAAGATGGCCGTCGCGCATGTAGGCGCTGCTGGCCATGTCGAGCGCGGTGGTGAGCGCTTCGGCGAAACGCTGAAAGCCCCCGTCGTACCGGCCGGTCTCCGCGATCGAATAAAGCTGGCGCTCGGCTTCCTCGATCTGCGCGCGCGGCGGCGAATCGATCGGCGAATCATAGGCCGTGTTGACGATGTCCTGGCCGATGACGATCAGCTCGCGGCGAACCGCGAGATCATGAACGGTGCGGCCATAATCCTCGGCGTTGATGATCGTCGTCGCCTCGGCGGCGAGCCGCGCAAGATAAGCCTGCATGGTCACGCCGGCCGGAAGCTCGATGTCGGCGAGGAACGTCTTGAGAGTCACGACGGTCGCGAGCTTGCCGGCGCGAATGAGTTGCGCCGCGACCTCATAGATGCGGCGATGCAAATCTTCCGAGAAGTGCTCGGGCTTCAGGAAATCCGAGACCCTGTCGAACGCGTCATTGTTGACGAGGATCGCGCCGAGCAGCGCTTGCTCGGCCTCGATGTTGTGCGGCGGCGCGCGATAGGCGGGCGCGTCCGGCTGGGCGACCTGAAAGCCGCGCCGGCCCGCCAATTGTTCGATTGGAGGCATCGATGATCGGACTTGTTTGAGACTGTCTTGGACTGCGAACGCGACCTGCGAGCCGAGACGCCGTCAACAATACATTAACGCGTTGGCGCCGCCATATCCTTTTATGCGCAGCGGCAAGTCGCGAGTCTTTTCCACACGGCAAAAAAGATTCCGTCGGCGCGCTGCCGACTCCTCTTGCATTGGGAAAGAATCAGAGGAGATCGACAAAAAGAAACCGGCGGCCCGAAGGCCGCCGGCGAAAGAAGCGCCTCTTGCGGAAGCTTACAGCTCGACGTCGCCGGCTTCAGCCAGGGCCGCGCCGACTTCAAGTCCGAGATCGTCCATCGACGTCTCTTCCTTGAGCGTGACGCTTTCGCCGCGCGCCTGACGCTCCGCCTCTTCGTCGGAACGTGCGACGTTGATGGTGATCGTCACATCGACTTCGGGGTGCAAATGCACCGGCGTCGGATGAAGGCCCAGCGTCTTGATGGGGTGCACCAGAACGATCTGATTGCGATTGACCGAGAAGCCGCCGGCCGTCGCCGCGTCGGCGATGTCGCGCGCCGAAACCGAACCGTAGAGCTGGCCGCTCTCGCCCGCCTGACGAATTATCGTGAAGCTCTGGCCGTTGAGCTTTTCGGCGACGGCTTCGGCTTCCTTCTTCGCCTCGAGATTGCGGGCCTCGATCTGCGCGCGCTGGGTCTCGAAATGCTTCTTGTTGTTTTCGGTCGCCCGCAGCGCCTTGCCGCGCGCCAGCAGGAAATTGCGGGCGTATCCGTCGCGCACGCGAACGGTGTCGCCCATCTGGCCGAGCTTGGCCACGCGTTCAAGCAGAATGACTTCCATCTTTGCTGACTCTCCAGGATTGCGGGCTATGTCGAGAAAAACCGGGCGAAAGTCAATCCGGTTTTTGCATTGCAGTTGGCCCGGGGTCCGTTCTCCGGGCCCGATAGTTGAAGACGAGATCGGCGAGGCCGAGCGCCGCGAAGAACAGAATCGGCCAACCCAGCAGTCCGAGCGTGAAATAGATGATCGCGAGGACGAGGGCGCTCGAGCGCGAGCCGCGAATGAAAATATGCGCGACGGCCAATCCCTGGAAAGCGAGAAGCAATCCCAAGGTCGTCGCGAGCACCAATCCGATCGCGCCTGCGAGCCCTCCGAAGAAGGTCAGCGCGATCCCGCTCAGAAACAGGCCGCCCACAGGCTTCGGCAGCCGGAATTCCTTGGCGATGTCCGGCCAGGGCCGGCCAAGCAGTTTGGAAGCTTCCGCAATCCTCGCGGCGAGCCACAAGTTGATGACGTGGATCAGGAGGCCATAGGCGGCGAGAAAGGCGGGAACGGCGCGCGCGACCGATCCGGAAAGCGTCGTCGGATCGATCTTATCGCCAAGGTCACGCTCCTTGACCATTATGTCGAGGAGGATGAACGCGCGCGCCCGGATGGGGTTCAACGCCTCGTCAAGCGAGCCGAAGACGACTGTGGCGACGATCAGCCAGAGGATGATGGCCGCCGCCAGAAAGGTCGCCGGCGCGAGCGCCGCCCAGGCCGGAAGATGGCTGGTCAGTCTGTCCCTGCCGCCGCGCGGGGCGCCGAGCGCCGCATAGACGGCCGACCAGGCAGGCGCCGCGATCAGGAGCGCGTAGCCCATCCCCACCACCGGATGGGGCCAGAAGGACAGGATAATCGCGGCGAGGATCGCAGCTGTCGCGCCGTGGATCAGACCGAACGCGAAGGCGACGATCATGATCGGCAGCGGCGCGACATGCGCCAAAAGGATTCCGCCGATGCCGCCGCGAACCACGACAGCGAATATGACGGCCGCCGCGATGCCGCCAAGAATGGACACGGCGAAATTCGGCCAGGAAAGGACGCTCTTGTCGGGCAAGATGGGGGTTCCGCTGACGGCGCGTCGCCGCATGGGCATGACGCAAATGCGCGGTCCGACGGACCGTCGACGCAGTGAGGTTTTAGGAGGTCGAAGCCGAAAGGGCAAGGCGGCGCGGCAGCTGCGATTTCGGCGCTTGGTCGTCTCCAAGCGGCTACGCTCGAACAAACCGGAATAGCGAAAGTTATCTCCCTGGAACGTCGAGGCCCTTGAAGCCTCGCCGGCTAGGAGAACGCCAATGAACCGAATGTCTTACGCTTGCGCGGCGGTTGTCGCGGCGGGGCTTGGTTTTTATTCAGCGGCCCGGTGCAAGCCCATCATCGCTTTTTGATCGAGTCGTTTCCGGCCTCCAAGCAGGTCGTCGTCAAGCCGGTGCGACAGATCAAGCTGGTGTTCAAAGGCAAAGCTGACGCCGTGATCTCCACGATCACGCTCAAAGCCAGAAATGGTTTGATTGTCGCCAAGGCCACGCAGAAAGAGGCTTCCAGGGAGTTGGTTCTCGATACGCCTGTTCTGCAGCCGGGCCTTTATGAGGTCGTCTACCGGGTCCTCGCCACGGATGGGGACATCGTGGAGGGTTCGTATCCCTTCATCGTGGAGCAGTTTCTCTCCGCCTAAAGCTCGCGCAGCTCGGGTCCTGGACGCCGCGACAGCGCGCGCCAGGTCCCGGCGAGGCCGAGAGCGATGGTGATGGCGAGCGTCGCCAGGGCGATCAGCGTCGCCGTCCAGGGCAGGAAGGCGAAATCGATCTTCATCAGGATTGTGGTCATGGCGTAGGCGGCGCCGGCGCCGGCGGCGACGGCGATCAGCGAGGCGGCGAGGCCGACAATCCCGAACTCCAACGCATAGGCGGCGGCGAGCCAGGGCCGGGTGGCGCCGAGCGTTTTCAGCACGACTACGTCATGCAACCGTGCGCGCTGGCCGCTGGCGAGCGCGCTCGCGAGGGCCAGGACCGCCGTAACGATGGCGAGTCCGGCAGCTGCGCGCGCGGCGAGCGCCAACTGCCCGGCGATCTTGTCGATCGCGGCCAGGGCGTCCTTCACGCGCACCGAGACGACGTTCGGAAAGCGTTTCGCCGCCTCGCGCGCTAGCCGCGCGTCCTGCGCGTCCCGCGCCGCGGTCGTCGGCGCGCCGTAAGCCACCGTGAAGAGTTCGGTGTAAGGCGCGCCGTTGAAGACGTTGGGCGAAAACACCATGACGAAATTGATGGCGTAGCTGCGCCAGTCCACTTTGCGCAGATTGGCGATTTTTGCGGTTATTTCCCTTCCGAGCACATTGACCCGGATGTCGTCGCCGATCGCCAGACCCAAACCCTCGGCGATCCTCTGCTCCAGCGAAACGAGCGGCGGACCGGCGTAGTCCGACGCCCACCAGTCGCCCTCGGCGAGCATGGAATTCGCCGGAAGCGTCCCGGAAAACGTCACCCCCCGGTCGCCCTCGAGCACCCATTTGGCGTCATCCGCCACGGCGGTCCTGTCGACAGGCGCGTCTTTCACGGCGACGATGCGCCCGCGCATCATCGGCACATGCTCGATGCGCGCGCCTGCCGTTTCCGCCGCGAGAAAATCGGCGAAGGCCTGGGCCTGCGCCTTGGGGACGTCGATGAAGAAGAAATTGGGGATTTCTCCCGCGTCGGCGCGCGCCAACTCCTTGTGGATCGAGCCTTCGACCAGCGCGAGGGCGATGAGCAGGGTCTGCGTCAGGCCGATCGAGATCATCAGCGCCGGCGTCAGGCTCTTGGGCCGCCGGACGTTGGCGAGCGCGAACCGCAGCCGCGCGGCGCGAAGGCGGGGGAAGACGCGAGCAAGCCACATGACGAGCCAGGCCGCCCCGCGCAGCAGGGCGAAGGCTGCGACGGCGGCGGCGACATAGGCGGCGCCGAGCTTGACGTCGAAGGATGCGCCCATGACGAGCGCGGCGAGCGCCAGCGCCGCAAGCCATGCGCCGGCGCGGTAGCGCGCAAGATTCGTGCGCCGCGGATCGTCGCGGAGCAGGGCCGCCACGGGAATCTCATGGGCGCGGCCGAGCGGAACGAGCGCGAACATGAGAACGACCAGCAGTCCGTACAGCGCGCCGTAGAACGCGCCGCGCGCGTCGAGCGACGCCGACACCGGGAGATCGGCGATATCCCGCAAGGCTTCCGCCGCAGCCCAGGGAATCGCTGCGCCGACGAGCAATCCAAGCAGTATGGCGAAGGACGCGGCCGCCAGAACCTCGGCGAGGGCGATCCTGAAGACCCGGGACCCCTCGGCGCCGAGCGCCTTAAGAATCGCGAACTGCGCGCGCTTGCGGTCAACGAAGCCTTGAACGGCGTTGGCGACGCCGGCGCCGCCGGCGACGAGAGCGGTGAGCGCGACGAGCGTGAGCAGCTGGGCGAAGCGGTCGAGATTGCGGGAAAACTGAGGAGAGACAGCGTCGCGCGTCCGCGCTTCCCACCCGGCCTGGGGAAAGGCGTTGGCGGCGTCAGCGGAGAAGGCTTTGAGGTCCGCGTCGCCCGCGGGGCCTTTGAGCGCGATTCGGATGACATGTCTGACGATCGAGCCCGGCGACGTCAGTTCCGCGCGCACGAGCGCGTCGCGCGTCATCATCACGCGAGGTCCGAAGCCGATCCCTCCCGCGAGCTTGTCGGGTTCGCTTCGCAGCATTGCCCGCAGGACGAAGCGCGAGACGCCGATCATCACCGTATCGCCGAGCTTCGCGTCGAGGCGCGCCAGCAGCATCGGATCGACCGCGATCCCCGCGGCGCCGTCCCGCGCCTCGAGCGCCGCGGACAACGGCATCTCAGGTTCGAGCGACACCGCGCCGAGCGCCGGATAGGTTTGCGGATCGACGGCCTTGATCTCGACCAGCGCTGCTTCGCCGTCCTCGCGGCGCACCATCGCCCGCATCAGCGAAACCTCGGAGAGGCGGCCGCGCGCCTCGAAGAAGGCGCGCTGCTCGGGCGAGAACTCGCGCGAGACAAGGCTGAACGAAGCGTCGCCGCCGAGGATGGTTCGGCCTTCCCGCGCCAGTCCCTGCGCCAGCGAGCGCGAAAGTCCGGAGACGCCGGAAATCGCCGCGACGCCAATGACGATGCAGGCGATGAAGACGCCAAAGCCGCGCGGGTCGCCGAGCAGATCGCGCAGGGCGAAGCGCAGCGCGAAGGGCAGGGCGGCGAAGCGTAACGCCGTCATGACGCCGCCGGCTCGGTCGCGTCGATCCGGCCCGAGCGCAGCAGCACCTTACGGCTGCAGCGGGCGGCCAGCGCCGGGTCATGGGTGACGAGCACCAGCGTCGCGCCGCGGCGCTTTTGCTGCGCGAAGACGAGGTCGATCACCGCGGCGCCGGTTTCGGAATCGAGATTGCCCGTGGGCTCGTCCGCCGCGAGGATCAGAGGGTCGGGCGCGAGCGCCCGGGCGAGGGCGACCCTCTGCTGCTCGCCGCCGGAAAGTTGCGCCGGATAGTGCGAGAGGCGTTCCGAGAGCCCAACCGCCGCCAACTCGGCCGCGGCGCGTTCGAAAGCGTCTGACTTCCCGGCGAGCTCCAGTGGAATGGCGACGTTCTCCAGCGCCGTCATAGTTGGGACCAGCTGGAAAGACTGGAAGACGATCCCTATGTTTTCTCCGCGGAAACGCGCCAGCGCGTCTTCCGAAAGCGCGCCGAGATCGCGCCCATCGATCCTGACGCTCCCGGCGTCAGGTCGCTCCAGTCCGGCGAGGGTCATGAGCAAAGTCGATTTGCCGGAGCCGGAGGGACCCAGAAGAGCGAGCGTCTCGCCCTCAGTCACGCTCAGGCTGATATTCTTGAGCACATGCACGCGGGCGGCGCCTTCGCCGAGCGTGAGATCGACGCCCTCAACTTCGATAACTTGTCGCCGCACGGAGCACACACCTTGATTGACGCGCCGCATACGACGCCCGTAGTTCAGTGGCCTTATTGCGCTTTCCGGCGCTGCCTCCAAGTCGTGGCCTTCGCCGCGTTGGCGCTGCTGGGGATCGCGCTGTCCCCCGCGCAAGCGGAGCCCGTACGAATACTGGCGTTCGGCGACAGCCTTACGGCCGGCGCCGGCGTCGCCGCGGAGGATTCGCTGCCGGCGCAGCTCAAACGACGCCTGACCGAAGATGGATATAACGTCGTCGTCGTCCAAGGGGGCGTTTCCGGCGACACCACCACGACCGGGCTCGCGCGTCTGGAATACACGCTCGGAGCCGGCCCGTTCGACGTCGCGATCGTTGAGCTCGGCGCAAACGACATGCTGAACGGGCATGATCCCAAGGTGACCCGCGCCAATCTGGATCAGATTCTCACCGCGCTGCAACAGAAAGGCGTTCGTCCGGTGCTGACGGCCATGGTTTCCAGCGCGAATCACGGGCAAGCTTACAAGCGGGAATTCGATTCGATTTATCCGGATCTTGCCGCCAAACATCAGGTGCCGCTCGTGCCTTTTATTCTGGAAGGCGTCTGGGGTTCGCCCGCGCTTCTCATCGGAGACGGCGTCCATCCGAATGCGGCCGGCGTAGCGAAGATCGTCAAGAAGCTTGCGCCCTATGTTGAAAAAACGCTCGTCTCCATGGGGGCGAGCAAGACTTCGCGCGCGCAATGAGGCGGCGCGATCCCGCTCGGGGAGGATGTCATGCCTAGACTGTTCACGGCCTTGGAGATTCCCCGAACGGTTGCGGATAGCCTCGCGCGGCTGCGTGGCGGCGTGCCTGGCGCCCGCTGGATCGACGTCGAGAACTACCACATTACCCTGCGCTTCATCGGCGATGTCGATGACGCCTTCGCGCGCGACGCGGCGAACGCCCTCTCGTTCGTTTGCCGTCCGGAAGTCACCGTCACCTTCGACCAATTGACGTCATTCGGCGGCGACAAGCCGCGGGCGATCGTCGCCCGCGCCCGGCCGGAGCCGATGCTCATGGATATGCAGGCGGAGCAGGAGCGTCTGCTGCGCCGGCTCGGCGCGCCGCCAGAGGCGCGCAAATTCATCCCGCATGTGACGCTCGCAAGGCTGCGCGGGGCCAGCGCGGGCGCTGTCGCCGCCTATCTCGGCGCGCGCGGCTATTTCCCGCCGCTGCGCTTCACGGCCGAGCGCTTCGTGCTTTATTCGTCGCGCGATTCCGTCGGCGGCGGTCCCTACATCGTCGAGGCGGAATATCCCTTAATGGAGGCGCCGCAGGCGCTGACCGGAACGGCGGGGATTTAACCTCGAGCGGGAAAGATGCTCGCTGCGTCCTTGCGCCGCGTCACTCCTCGACCGGCGCAGGACCTCCAGCGCTCGCGCGCCCTTTCGCGACGATTGACGCAAGGGAGGGGTCTTTCGCGACCGCTTCGGCGATCAATCGGTCCGACGCCTCTTCAATGTCCGTCGAGAGCTTTTCGAAAAACGCGCGCGGCTTCATGCCGGGGGCGATCAGCGGCAGGAATTCGATGACCACCGTTCCCGGCCGCACGATGAAAGACCGGCGCGGCCAGAAGAGTCCCGAGTTCACCGCGACGGGCAGCACCGGCGTATCGGCCGCGGCGTAAAGCTGAGCGATGCCGAACTTGTATTGCGGCGGCGCGCCAGCCGGACGACGGGTGCCTTCCGGGAAAATGAAGAGCTGCCGTCCCTGGGCGAAGATTTTCTTCGATTTGGCGATCAGTTGCGGCAGGAGCTTGCCGCCTTTCGCGCGGTCGATGGCGATCTGCTCGGCCGCCAGTAAATACCAGCCGAAAAAGGGCAACCAGATCAGTTCGTGCTTCAAGATGTAGCTGAAGTCTGGAAATCTGATCGGCAGAACAAAGGTTTCCCAGATCGACTGATGCTTGCAGGCGACGATCACCGCGCCTGCCGGAATGTTCTCGAGCCCGCGCCAGTCGATCTTCGCGCCGCAGATTTTGTCCAGCAGCCACAGATTCGTGCGTCCCCAGGTGCGCCCGAGCTCCTGGTTGATCTGGCGGCGCATCATCAGGCCCGGGAGCCAGATGATCATGAGCGCGAACATGTTCAGGAAGAACAGGATCTGAAAGACGAGCGAGCGCAGAAAGAGCATCAGCGAGATCATGGGGGTCAGGGGACGTCGCGCGCTTTTACGGCGCCTTGGCGCGCCAAAACAAGATTTCACTCATAGGCGACGCTGCGGCGAAGCTGCGGGGGCGCCTCCCCGCCATCATTTTGGCGGAACAGCTTTGTGCGCAGCAGCGAGCCCAGATATTTCACATATTCCTTGCCGATAAAGCGCGCGACCCGCGCGTCGCTGGCCCAGTCGGCGACATTGATATGTTCGCTGACGACTGGAAACGGATAGAGCTCGACGTCCGGCAACGCCGCCGAGATTTCGACGAGCGCCCGCGGCATATGATAGTTCGATGTCACGACGATGAGCGTGCGGGTGATGTTGTGCTCGCGCGCCCAATCGCGCGTTTCTCTTGCGTTGCCGGCCGTGTCGAGCGCCTCGTAACCGAGATCGACGCAGCAGTCGAAGAGTTCGCGCGACATCGGCAGTATTTTCGCGAGAAGCGAGCTGCGCGTCGAAGGATTGACGCCGGTGATCAGCATGCGGTGCGCCTGCCCGGTCGCGAGAAGAGTCGCCGCGTCGAGCACGCGGTCCGAGCCGCCGGTCAGCGCGACGACGCCCTCCGCCCGTCCCGGAATGGCGAACTCCTCGCGCGGCAAAGACAGCGCGAAGCCGGCGTAGCCCATGACGAGCGCCGCGCCGAGGAACGCTCCGCTGGCGACGATCCCATAGGCCGCCTTGCGGAAGGCGCTGAAACCTCTGTTCACTCCCTGGCGCGCGGGGGTCGTCAATCTTGGGGTCCTTCGCCCATGCTTCCTGACATGAACGCGCGAGGCGCGATTCTGAGGCGACTATAGGCTGAATTAAGCGTTAATGTTATCGGCCTCGCCGCTCAGGCTGCGCAGCTCAGCCGAGCCGCTGCAGGTGACGTAGCACAATGAACTGCGAGAGGTAGCCGGTCAGCGCGGCGACTCCGCCCGCGAGCAGAACGATGACCACGAAACCGCCCGGACCGATTGTGAAATCGCCAAACATCGCCTCCATCTGATCGCCGCCGCCGGTCGCGCGCCACCGCTGCGCGATGAACTGCGCCACAGCGAAAAAGGCGATCGCGCCGCCGCCGCCGATCAGAGCGCCGCGCAATCCCAGCGCCATGAAGCGGCGCTGGAATTCCCTCGCTATGAAAGAGTCGGCGGCGCCGACGATGTGCAGCACTTCCACGATCTCGCGGTTTGTCGCGACGGCGGCGCGGGTCGCTGAAGCGACCGCGACAGCCATCGCCGCAAGGATCAGGACGAACACCAGAGCGGCCGAGGCCACGGCCGCGCGCGCCATATCGCCGAGACGCTCGATGAACACATGGTGATCGTCGAGCACGGCGCTGGGGACGACGCGCTCGAGCTCCATGCGCAGACGGTCGAGATCAGCCCTGTTCTGCGTGTCGAGTTTGAGCACGATCATGCGGGGCGTCGGCAGTTCAGAAAGGTCCAGGCCTTCGCCGAGCCAGGGCGTCAGCAGCGCCTCGGATTCCGATTTGGCGTAGATCCGCGCCTCCCGCACGCCAGGCTGCCGGCGCATCGCCTCCGCCGCTTCCATGAGGTCCGCTTCGATGTCCCGGCCGGCGACCGGACGCACCTGCACGGTCGCCTCGCGCGCGACGTCGCTGCGCCATTCGACGCTCGCGTCGGCGACGAGAATCGCGACGTTGGCGGCGAGCGCCGCGAGGAACGTCATGATGGCGATGACGATGACGAGCGAACGTCCGGCGACAGAGTCGGCAGGCACGAGCGCGCTCTGCGCCGGCATGTCCTCTGCGTCTTCGTCGACGTCCGACGCTGCTAGGCGAGTCGAAGACCAAAATCGCATGACTGCCGTCGTCCGCTCATTCGAAAATGTGGAGCCTTCCGTCGGCGAGCACGAGCCGACGCGCTTCATCATATTGATCCATAAGGCTCAAGTCATGAGTTGCGATGATGACGGCGGTTCCGGATTTATGCAGCTCGATAAAGAGGCGCAGGATGCGGCGCGCCAGCGTGGGGTCGACATTGCCGGTCGGCTCGTCCGCGAGCAGCAATTTTGGTTGCGAAATCAGCGCCCGAGCGATCGCGGCGCGCTGCTTTTCGCCGCCCGAAAGGATTGTCGGGAAGGCGTGCGCGCGCTCGCCGAGGCCGACCCAGCGCAAGAGTTCGATCACCTCGGCGCGGTAGCCCGACTCTTCGCGGCCGAGCACGCGCAGGGGCAGGGCGACGTTTTCGTAGAGCGTCAGATGATCGAGCAGGCGGAAGTCCTGAAAGACGACGCCAATCTTGCGGCGCGTTTCGGCGACATCCTCATTGCTGAGCGCCGCCGTGTCCTTGCCGAAGATGTTGATCAATCCCCGCGTCGGCCGCAGCGCCATGATGATCAGGCGCATCAAGGTGGTCTTGCCTGCCCCTGACGGGCCGGTCAGAAATTGGAACGAACGCGGGGCGATCTGGAAATTGATGTCGCGGAGCGTTTCGGCCCCGACGCCATAGCGCAAGCCGACATTCTCGAAGGTCAACACGAAGCCGTCTCTCCCAAAGATGGCCCCAAACGGCAGGGGTTCGAAGGATGCCCGGGACGCATGAGCGCCGCGCCACAATAGCAGTTCATCCCTGCTTCGCCATAACCCCCTGATGTTCTCCTGTCACGGAGCTTTTCCTGCGCTGCGCAGGCGCGGCGGGAGATCGGCGAGAGCCCCGCGCCGTCGCGCTAGGCGTCCGCCTGGCGCTCTTCCAGAGGCAGCACGAAGCTGAAGATCGTTCCGCCGCCGGGGTTGGGCTCCGCCCAGATCTTCCCCCTGTGCGCCTCGATGATCGCGCGCGATATCGAGAGTCCGACCCCGAGACCATGAGGCTTCGTGGTCGTGAACTGTTCAAACAGCCTGTCATTGATCTCCTGGGGCAGTCCTGGACCGGTGTCGGCGACGTCGACGCGGATGAGCTTGGCTTCGACCAGACGAGTCGACACTCTCATTTCCCGTCGCTCGCAGTTCTGCATCGCCTCGATCGCATTGCGCTTGAGATTGACGACGACCTGCTGGATCTGAACCTTGTTGATGACGACCGTGTCCGGCGACGCCTCGAGATCGATCGTCGTTTTGACGTTGTGCTCCTTGGCGATAGCGTCGGTAAATTCGCAGGCGGTTCTAACAACCGCGTTCAAATTCTGCGGCGTTCTTACGGTTTCTCCGCGCGCGATAAACTGCCGAAGGTTGTCGATGATTTCAGAGGCGCGAAACACTTGCGCATTCGCGCCGTCCAGCATTTCCTCGACCTTCGCGACCGAGAAATCTTTCTGCTTCAATTGGCGATGCGCGAAATTGATGTAGGCGGCGATCGCCGCCAAAGGCTGTTTGAGTTCGTGCGCCAGGCCGGCAGCCATATTTTCCATCAAGTCGAACCTGTTCGTCTGCAGCTCATGGAGCCGACGTTCGAACCGGCGCGTCTGGCTGAGGTCGTGAATAAGGCCGACGAACACGCGCTTGCCTTGGGTCTCGGCGACGCTCACGCCAAGCTCCATCGGGAATATGGAGCCGTCCTTGCGCATGCCTTCAACCTGGCGGCCGATGCCGATGATCTTCGGCGCGCCGGTACGGCGATATTCGCTGATGTAGGAATCGTGCTTTCCGCGGTCTGGCTCGGGCATCAGCATTCGCACGTTCTGGCCGATGACTTCAGAAGGCGTAAATCCGAACAGCTTGGCCGCCGCCGGGTTCATCGACAGCACCACGCCTCGCTCGTCGATGGTGATGACGCCATCCACGACCGCATTCACGATTGCGGTCAGGTAGCTATCATCTTCTCGCGCGCCAGCGGCGCGGCCGCGAACGTCCTCAGTTGCGGAACTCGGCGCAACCGGCGGAGCCTTGAGGTTAGGGAAGTTCATGGTTTCTTCCGGGAGAGGCGCAAAGACGCCATACGTGCTCCCAACTCGCGGTAGCTAGGCGATTTCAGCGCAAGGTCAACCCCGCGCCGCGCCCGCGCGCATTTCCAACCCCGGAGAAATGGCCTAAGCAGGCGCCATGTCGCCGCCTCAAGCTCCAGCGCCGCTCTTTTTCATCAACGCCCGGCTAATCGATCCCGGCTCAGGGCGCGAAATGCGCGGCGGTCTCGTGACGCAGGACGGTCTCATCGCCGCTGTCGGCGACTCCGTTCGGCAGGGCGATGCTCCAGATGGCGCGCGCGTCATCGACTGCGCTGGCGACGTCGTCGCGCCCGGCCTCATCGACATGCAGGCCTTCGTCGGCGAGCCTGGCGCGGAGCATCGCGAAACCATCGCCAGCGCCACGCTCGCCGCCGCTGCGGGCGGCGTGACGACGCTCGTGTCCACGGCGGCGACGCTGCCGCCCGTCGACGATCCAGCGGTAGTCGACTTCGTTCTGCGCCGGGCGCGCGACACCGGGCGCGTGCGCGTCGCGCCGATGGCGGCGCTCACCAGGGGCCGCGACGGCAAGGAGATCGCCGAACTCGGCCTGCTCCAGCAGGCGGGCGCCGTCGCCTTCTGCGATGGCGCCCGCTCGGTGCGAAACGCGCTCGTGATGCGCAGGGCGCTCACTTACGCGCGCGATTTCGACGCGCTCGTCGTCCATTTCGCCGAAGACCCGGATCTTGGCGTCGGCGTCATGAACGAGGGGGATTTTGCGCATCGGCTCGGCCTCTCGGGCGCGCCGCGCGAAGCCGAGGCGATCATGCTCGATCGCGACCTGCGGCTCGTCGCATTGACCGGCGCGCGCTACCACGCGGCGATCGTGACCACGACCTTGTCGCTGGACGCCTTGTGGAAAGCCAAGGACGATGGACTGCCCGTAACCTGCGGGACCTCGATCAACCACCTGACGCTGAACGAAAGCGACATCGGCGACTACCGCACGTTCCTCAAGCTCAGGCCGCCGCTTCGCCACGAGGATGAACGTAAGGCGCTCGTTCGCGCGCTCGGGGACGGCCTGATCGACGTGATCGTGTCCGACCACGATCCTCAGGACGTCGAGACGAAACGGTTGCCATTCGCGGAAGCGGAGTATGGGGCGATCGGCGTCGAGACGATGCTGGCGGCGGGGCTTCGGCTCGTTCACTCGGGCGACGTGACGCTGATCCGTTTGCTGGAGGCTATGACCTCGCGGCCGGCGGATATTCTCGGCCTGCGGCAGGGCAGACTGAAAAAAGGCGCGCCCGCGGACATTATCCGCTTCGATCCTGACTCGCCTTTCGTCGTCGATCCCGCCGCGCTCCACTCCCGCTCCAAGAACACGCCATTTGATGGCGCGCTGCTCCAGGGCGTCGTCAAGACGACCCTCGTCGCGGGCGAGATCGCCTACGAGGACGAGTCCTAGAGGCGAGAACGCCCGGCTGATCTAACGGCTTCAACGATGATCAGCAGGAACGGCGCTCCCAGAATCCAGGCGGGGACGAACCAGGCATAGTTCTCCATGACAGCTCTCCATTGGTCGAACCCCAGCGCGGCTTAAACTGCGTTGGCTCAGCGAGGTTCCGACGCGCGCTGATTTTTGAAGCGGTCTATCGCGCTCACGCCAATGCGGCGGCGAATTTGTGTCTCGCCTTCAGCGCCTCCATGCTGAGCCACACGCCGGCTCCAGCCCCAATGAAATGAGCAACTAGCAAGTTAAAGTTCGCCATTAAGATGAAGACGTCGAGCGCGCGGACGATCTTGTCCGGATCGGTGATCGCAATCCCCGGCGGCTGGGACACCGTCTTGGCGACGAGCAAGGCGATGCTCAACCCCACGCCGACGAACGACACGACGGCGCCAAGCACGTTGACGAGCGAACCGACGCCGAGAAACCACAACGCCGTGGGTTGATCTGCCGCGAGCATGCTCGCCGGATCGCTCATCAACCTGCCGGAGGCGACGGTCGAGAAGAAGTCGAGGAAGAGCGACGCCAACAACAGCGCCAGTCCGACATATCCCCAGTGGATCGGGTCGCTGACCCAGATCGTCGAGCTGATCGACTGCCCGACGGCTCCGAAGGCCAGGAGCGGCGCGCTCAGGAACGCCAGGATGAAATCCACCCAAAATCCGATCCACCCCATGAGGCGGATGCGCCGGCCGAGATCCTGGCCCAGAAGCGCCGACTGCGGAGAGAGCGTCGCCAGGTTTCTCGGCGGGGCGGAGGCGACAAGCGCGGTGGACGTCGTATGTCGCGCGGGCCCCGCCAATGCGACGAAGCCGAGATAAGCGATCAGGCCGGCCGGAAGCGTGAAGGCGGCGATCCGGTTCATGGCCCGCCAGAAGTCGGCAAAGACCGGATCCGCCAGCCCTGGCGATCCGATCGAGAGCCCCAGAACGTCAAGCGAAGCGCCGCTGAACAGCGCTTCCAGGCCGCCGCTGACGATCAGCAGGCCCGCGGCCGCATAGATCAACTGGCGCAGCGGATAGGCCGCGAAGCGCCTCCGGGCGGGACCCCAGGTGAAAGGGTAGCTGGGAAACCAAGCGCGCCAAAAATACTGAAGGGCGAGCAGCAGAACGACGAGCGCGGCGAAGTTCAGCGACAGATTCGTCAGCGCACCGCCGAGCGAAGGCTCCCAGAGACGCAGTCCCCAGCCGACGAGAACGAGCATCGCGAAGAGCGCTGCGAACGCCCAATCGATCGGATCGTCGAAGAAATCGTACGTCAACTCATGAAGTCGCAATTGGCCCCCGCCAAAGAGTCAGTTGGCGCGTGGGCCGGCGATTTCAATGTGCAGCGCTCTAGTCAAGCGCCGCGCAAAGTCAGAAGGCGCTTGCGGACAGACGAGAGCTTCTAGCCCTTTATGCTCCGGGAGTTGGCCCGTGGCTCTTGAGGAATGTGTGAGCCGCCATAAGAAGGTACAGCCGCTTCTACGAATTAGGAGTGAATTTATGAAAGCGCTTTTCGCCGCAACCGCCGTTTTCGTCACAATGGCCCTTTGTTCCAGCGCTCTGGCGCAAATCCCTGGCTTCCCGAAGGATGAGCCTTACGCGTCGGCGCGCAAGGTTCTCGTGAAAAAGGGCTGGAAGCCCGTCCATGAGCCGGAGGCGGGATTTGTCTGTCAGAAGGACGATCCGCGCTGCAAGGGACGGCCCGAGACCGTCTCTTGCGCCGGAACGGGGAACGCCAATTGTATTTTTCGCTGGAAGCGCAAGGGCGTGGTGATCGACGTCATTACGGTGGGCGAAACGACGCCGGTGATTACGGAAGTGACCTGCCATTCCGGATGCAGCTGATCTCTGAACGCAGATCCAAACATTTCGCTGCGATAAGGAGCACCAAGGAGCCTTTGGGAGTGGGACAGGTGGCACAGGCGACGATGGGATTATACGCCATCATGCGGGACGGCCGGGGCGGCTGGTTGCGAAGCGCGGAAAGGCGCGCCATTATCTCTACATGGCAAAAGGCTCCAAAAAAACCCTCGGCGCTAGCGAAGTCCGGAAACTTGCGGGTCGTGTGCTTACGAACGCCCCCAAGGTTCTTGGCGTTACGAAAGACGGCGTGCGCATTTTGAAGCCGAAAGGCGAAGCGACGCACTTCTCAGCAAAGGAAATTCGTGACGCCATCGCAACGGTACGCGCCGCCAAGCGGGCGGGATGAAGGATAAGGACGTTTTTATCAATTGTCCGTTTTCGCCGGACTACGAAGAGTTTTTCCAGGCGATCGTCTTCGCTGTCGTGAGATCTGGCTATACGCCGCGTTGCGCTAGTGTCCTGTCCCAGAAATTACTAGCCACGTTTTCGCGATTGTGATTCCTTCGGCCCAGGCGGGATTCGGGAGGGCGGCATGGCGAGGGACGGAGCGACCAAAGCGAGCAAGATTAAGCTCAGCGAGAACGAACGGGAATACCTCAAAAGGCTCGTCCGGCGACGCAAGGTGGCGCGTGGGCATGCGCAACGCGCGGAGATCGTGTTGCGGGCCGCTGACGGGCTCAACAACTGCGAGATCGCGGCTGCGGTCGGTGTAACGCGGCAGACCGTGCGCACATGGCGCGAGCGTTTCGCCAAGCACCGTCTCGATGGTCTCGACGATGAGCCGCGCTGTGGCGCGCCACGCAAGATCGGCGACGACCGCGTTGAGGAGATCGTGACCAGGACACTCGAAACGCAGCCCAAGAACGCGACGCACTGGAGCACGCGCGGCATGGCGAAAGCATCGGGCGTGTCGACTTCGTCGGTTCATCGCATTTGGCGTGCATTCTCCCTACAGCCGCATCGCACCGAGACTTTCAAGCTCTCGACCGACCCGCAGTTCGTCGAGAAAGTGCGCGACATCGTTGGCCTCTATCTCGATCCGCCCGACAAGGCGCTGGTGATATGCGTGGATGAAAAGAGCCAAATACAAGCGCTTGATCGAACGCAGCCGCTGCTGCCGATGCGCCCTGGACAAGTCGAGCGGCGCACGCACGACTACGACCGCCACGGCACTACGACGCTCTTTGCCGGCTTCATCGCTGCTGTCACGGCTGAGACGACCGTGAAGGCTGGCAGTGTGATCGGCACATGCATGCCGCGCCATCGCGCGCAGGAGTTCCGCAAGTTTCTCGACGAAGTGGAGAGCAACGTTCCCGCCGGCCTCGACATTCACGTCGTGATGGACAACGCTTCGAGCCATAAGACGCAAGTGATCCGCAACTGGTTCGCCAAGCGGCCCCACTGGCACATGCATTTCACGCCGACATCGTCGTCGTGGATCAATCAGGTCGAACGCTTCTTCGCGCTGCTGGCCGAAAAGCAGATCAAGCGAGGCGCGCACAAGTCCGTCAAAGACCTCATCGCCGCCATCAAGGCTTTCCTCGCCCAACAGAACGCTGATCCGAAGCCGCTGCGCTGGACCAAGTCAGCCGACGACATTCTGGCCTCCATCGAACGCTTCTGCCGTCGCACCCTCGACCTCCAAGCCAAAGCTGGATAGAAACTTCTGAATCAGGACGCTAGAGAAAATGACGATGGCGGCGAGGCGCGGATCGAAAAGATATGCCGCATTATTCGCGAATGCCGGTATGGCGTTCACGATATTTCCAACACCGAGCTGGACCCGGCGTCTGGTTTGCCGCGCTTCAACATGCCCCTTGAACTGGGCCTTTTCTTGGGCGCGCGCAATTTCGGGCCTAAACGTTCGCGAAAGAAGGCGCTCATTTTCGACAGACAAAAATATCGCTATCAGCAATTCATCTCGGACATCGCCGGGCAGGATATTCATGCGCATGAGGGAAAAATCGACAGGCTTGTTGAAGAGATCGCGACTTGGTTTCGCGACGAGGCCGGGGATGCGCTCGTGCCCGGAGGGCGGGCGATAGCGGCCGAATTCAAACGCTTTCAAGCGGATTTGCCGGAGATATTGGAGGTCCGGAAGCTGGAGCCCCAGGAGTTGACGTTTAAGGACTTCCATACGTTAGCGGCGAACTGGATCGTGGCCGACAGCCGGGATTCGTGACAGGGGAGCCGCGACCCCTTGCCCTCCGCCTTCATTGCCCTTAAACCCCCGCCGCACGCGGGGAAGGCCCCGCCAAAGCCGGAACAAGGATCATGGCCAAGGAAAAGTTTTCACGCACGAAGCCGCACTGCAACATTGGGACGATTGGACACGTCGACCATGGCAAGACGTCTTTGACGGCGGCGATCACCAAGGTTCTGGCGGAGACGGGCGGCGCGACCTTTACGGCCTATGACCAGATCGACAAGGCGCCCGAAGAGAAGGCGCGCGGCATCACGATTTCGACGGCGCATGTCGAATATGAGACGCAGAACCGCCATTACGCCCATGTCGACTGCCCCGGCCACGCGGACTATGTGAAGAACATGATCACCGGCGCGGCGCAGATGGACGGCGCGATCCTCGTCGTCTCGGCCGCCGACGGCCCGATGCCGCAGACCCGCGAGCATATCCTCTTGGCCCGTCAGGTCGGCGTGCCGGCGCTCGTCGTGTTCCTCAACAAGGTCGACATGGTCGACGATCCGGAGCTTTTAGAGCTCGTCGAGCTCGAAGTGCGCGAACTGCTCTCGAAGTATGAATTCCCCGGCGACGACATTCCGATCACCAAGGGTTCGGCGCTGTGCGCGCTCGAGGGCAAGAACCCCGAGATCGGCCATGACGCGATCCTGAAGCTGATGCAGACGGTCGACGCTTATATTCCGCAGCCGGAGCGTCCGAAGGATCAGCCGTTCCTGATGCCGGTCGAGGACGTGTTCTCGATTTCCGGCCGCGGCACGGTGGTGACGGGGCGCATCGAGCGCGGCGTGATCAAGGTGGGCGAGGAAGTCGAGATCGTCGGCATCCGTCCGACGACGAAGTCGACGGTGACGGGCGTCGAGATGTTCCGCAAGCTCTTGGATCAGGGCGAGGCGGGCGACAACGTCGGCTGCCTGCTGCGCGGCACGAAGCGCGAGGACGTTGAGCGCGGCCAGGTGCTGTGCAAGCCGGGCTCGGTGAAGCCGCATACGAAGTTCAAGGCCGAGGCGTATATCCTGACGAAGGAAGAGGGCGGCCGTCATACGCCGTTCTTCACCAACTACCGCCCGCAGTTCTATTTCCGCACGACGGACGTGACCGGCATCGTCACGCTTCCCGAGGGCGTGGAGATGGTGATGCCGGGCGACAATGTGACGATGGAAGTCGCGCTGATCGTGCCGATCGCCATGGAGGAGAAGCTGCGCTTCGCCATCCGTGAAGGCGGCCGCACCGTTGGAGCCGGCGTCGTCGCCTCGATCATTGAGTGATCGATGCGACAACGGCATGCGATCAACCGCATTCCTGTGCGGCGCTGGCGTCGTCGCCAGCATCATCGAATGATCGATCGTAGCGCGCTAAAGTAAAAAGGGGCAGGAGCCGCGCTCTTGCCCCTTTATTTTTGGACCATTCAGTTTCAGACAGCGGCGAGGGATTGAGATCCGTCATGCCTTCGGTAGTAAAAGTTGAACGCACGCACAAGCGCTGGTCGACGATGTCGATCGCGACGATCCGCATGCCGGATGGAACGACGGTGCTGCGCGACGTCGAGGACCATGGCTGCGCGGCGGCCGTGCTGCCTTACGATCCCGAGCGCAAGACCGCGCTGCTCGTGGCGCAGCTGCGCGCCGCGGAGCTGATCGCCGTCGGCGCGACGGAGTCGCTCGAGACGATCGCCGGTCTCGTCGAGGGCGAGGATGACGCAGCCGCCACGGCGAGACGCGAAGCGCTCGAAGAAGGCGGACTGCGGCTCGGCGCCCTTGAACATGTCGCAACCGCCTGGTCGATGCCGGGCGTCTCGACCGAGCGCATGGCGCTCTATCTCGCCGAATATCGCGCGGAGGATCGCGTCGGCGACGGCGGCGGCGTCGCTCATGAAAGCGAAGAGGTTCGCGTCGTCGAAATGAGTCTCAAGGAACTCGCGGCGCTGATGGCGGGCGACGGCTTCGTCGACATGAAGACGCTGGCGCTTGTTCAGGCGCTGCGTCTTCGGCGTCCCGAACTCTTCGACTAACGCAACCGCTCACGCGCGGGCGGACGATGTTTCGCTCAACAGCCGGACGTCGTCACGCCCGGCGCCAGCCGCAGCGCGCCGCAGAGATCGCGCGACTGAAAGTCGTCCATCATTTTTCGGGTTATGACGCTGGTTGAGCCTGGAACTTGCATGACCGGCGTCGGCGCGCCCGTCGGCCCCGTCAAATAGTCGGAGAAATAGCCGTCGTCGTAATAGGGCGGCGGCGGCGCGACGCGATGGACGCGCGCACGCGCGCCGCGCACGCGCGTATCGGCGGCGGCCGGGGCCGTCAGACCAATGACACAGGCGACGGCGACGAGAATCGGTCGAGTGAGAGACCTGCCCATGGCGTTGTCCTCCTGAAGGCAGGATATAGCCGTCCGGGCGCTTAGACCAAGCCTCATGCAAAAAGCGCCGGCGCCTCGACGGTCACCACGAGGATCTCCGGCGGGCGCATGAAGCGCACCGGCAGGATCGACTCGCCGAGCCCCGCCGAAATGACCATGTGGCGGTCGTCTTCGACGATGTGGCCGTAAATATGCTTCGTGTTCCAGCGCCACTCCGTGAAAACGGGACCAGCGAAGGGAAGATTGACCTGCCCGCCATGCGTGTGGCCGCAGAGCGTCAGCGCGACGCGCTGCGGCACGCGCGGAAAGATGAAAGGCTCATGCGCCATCAGAATGGCGGGCGCGTCGTCTGTGACGCGCGCGAGAGTCCCGTCGAGGTCGTCATGGCCGCGCCAGCCCTTACCTTCGCGAAGCGTCGTCGCCATTTGGTCGCCGAGCCCCAGCAGCCAGAAGCCGGCGCCGTTCTTCTCGAGCCGGAGCGCGTCATTTTCATAAAGGCGCGCGCCCATCTGCTTTAGTGCGCGCCGCGCGCCTTCGGCGTCGTCCGGCGCGTCGCCAGGCAGAGGTCCGTGCCACCAGTCATGATTGCCGAGAACGGCGTGAATGCCGAGCGGCGCTTTGAGATCGACCAGCGCCTCGCCCCATTGTTCGGGCGTGACGCGCCCCGTCGCCAGATGCGTGCCGCCGGCGAAGTCGCCGAGCAGGACCGTCAGATCCGGCTGCAGAGCGTTGGCGACGCCGACGATCTCGCGAATGCGCGAGACAGGCATCCAGGGCTCGCAGGCATGCAGATCGGTGATGACGCAGACGCGCAGAGTCAGGCCAGCCGGCCACCGCTTCGGCGTCACGCGGCGGCGCGTCACGTCGAGGATGAAGTTCGGCTCGATGACGACGGAATAGGCGCCGAGGCCGCCGCCGATCGCCGCGCCGAGAATCATGCCTGATTGCCAGCGCAGGAACGCGCGACGGCTGATCATTTCCTATCCTTCGTCCGCGTCCGCCCGCTCGACGCGGAGGACCGGCTGCGACGAAGGAGTCTTATATCAGGCGGCGAGTTCGTCTCCCAGAAGCACCGCGGGCAGGCGGCGCTCGTCGAGGCGCTCCACCGGGGTCGTGGGCTGCGAGGCGAACTGCTCGACCTCCAGCGCCGCGGCGACAGCGGAAATGCCGATCTCGCGGTAGAGACGCGCGAGAAGGTCATGAGGATGGCCGCCGGACTGGGGCTCGTTGAACTCGACAGAATACTTGTCCGACATGGTTGCGCTCGACGCTAGGAGGGGGACTCAAAAGGGCGTTTTCCTAGGATTGTCCTCAGTAAGTTAACGAGCCGCTAAGGAATCGAGGGCCGGTCGCCGCCGCTCGAAGTTTTTTTGGGGATGCGCGACAGGCGTTGCATTCGCTGCAAATTTGCGAAGAATGCGGCCGAGCCGCCGAGATGGCGGCGGTCACGCGAGTCTTTGATCCTATGCGACGTCATCTTCCGCCCGAACCCTGGTCGAAAGTCGCGCTCTGGAGCCGACGCTTCGCGATTTTCGCCGCGACTGTGGCGATTTTGTCGATTCTTTTGGGGCGAATTGGCGCCATTGACCCGCCTTCGGCGCTGGCGTCGCTTGGCGGCGCGATGGCCCTGGCGCTGATCGCTCTGCTTCTGTTTTTCGCCGCCTGCAACGTGATCTGGCGAGAGGGACGGCGCGGCGCGGGGGCGGCGACGGCCGCGTTCTTTCTCGCGGCGCTGACCCTGGGCTATCCGGCCTATCTGGCGTTCGAGGCGGTGCGCCTGCCGGTGCTTTCCGACATTTCGACGGATGTCGCCGATCCGCCGCATTTCTCCTACTCCCGGGCCGCTTTCGATGCGCGTAGCGGCTTCCAGCCGCCGGGCCTGCCGGCGCGCGCGCGTGAGGCGCAGCGGCCGGCCTATCCAGACGTCGAGCCGATCGTCGTCGATCTCGACACCGACGAAGCCTTCGCTCTGGTGCTGAAGACGGCCAAGGCGCAAGGCTGGACGCTTGTCGACAAACGGCCGCCGGGCGCGCGCAGCGGCGACGGGCACATCGATTTCATCGACAAGACTCTCGTCATGGGCTTCGACGACGACATCACCGTCCGCTTCAAGCCGCTGCCGGGCCAGACTCGGATCGACCTGCGGTCGGCGTCGCGCTACGGACGCCATGACTTCGGCGCGAACGCCAAAAGAATCACCGCTTTCGCCGAGGAACTGCAGTCGCAACTCGACGCGCGCTGACGCGCTCCCCAAATTGACAGGAAGGCGAGACGCTCGTTTTCAGCGGCGTCTTGGATTATTCTGCACGGCGAAGCTTAGCGACGGGAGCGGTGAAATGGTTGAGGAAAGCGGCGGCGGCGCAGTGAACGCCCCAGCGGTTCCGCCTTTCACCCGCGACCAGGAACTCACCGCCTATCGGGAAATGCTGCTCATCCGGCGCTTCGAAGAAAAGGCCGGACAGCTCTACGGCATGGGCGTCATCGGCGGATTCTGTCACCTCTACATCGGTCAGGAAGCTGTCGTCGTCGGCGTGAAGATGGCGGCGCGCGCCGGCGACCAGTTCACGACGAGCTACCGCGATCACGGACATATGCTCGCCTCGGGCATGGAGCCGAAGGGCGTGATGGCCGAGCTTGCCGGAAAGCGTCACGGCTATTCGAAGGGCAAGGGCGGCTCGATGCACATGTTCTCGCACGAGAAGAGCTTCTACGGCGGCCATGGCATCGTCGGCGCGCCGGCGCCGATCGGGGCGGGCGTCGCCTTCGCCAACGCCTACCGCGGCGACGGCCGCGTTTCGCTCACCTTTTTTGGCGAAGGCGCGTCCAACCAGGGCCAGGTCTATGAGGCCTTCAATATGGCGGCGCTCTGGAAACTGCCGGTGGTCTTCATCGTCGAGAACAACCGCTATGCGATGGGCACGGAGATTTCCCGCGCCTCGGCGCAGATCGACTTCTCGAAACGCGGCGCGGCTTTCGCCATCCCCGGCAAGCAGATCGACGGCATGGACGTGCGCATCGTCAAGGCGGCGGCGGATGAGGCGATCGCATGGTGCCGCAATGGCAATGGCCCCTATCTCATAGAGGCGCAGACCTATCGCTATCGCGGCCACTCCATGTCGGATCCCGCGAAATACCGCTCCAAGGAAGAAGTGCAGAAGATGCGCGAGGAGCATGATCCGATCGAACAAGTGCGCGTGCGCCTCATCGCAGACGGCGTGAGCGAGGAAGAACTCAAGAAAATCGACGCCAATGCGCGCAAGATCGTCTCCGAGGCCGCCGATTTCGCGATGGCGGACAAGGAGCCGGATCCGAGCGAATTGTGGACCGACGTGCTCGCGTGAGAGATTGATTTAATGACCGTCAACGTTCTCATGCCCGCCCTGTCGCCGACGATGGAGCAGGGCAAGCTCGCCAAATGGCTCAAGTCGGAAGGCGACGAGGTGAAGGCCGGCGACGTCATCGCCGAAATCGAGACCGACAAGGCGACGATGGAGGTCGAGGCCGTCGACGAAGGCGTGCTGGCGCGCATCCTCGTTCCGGGCGGGACCGAGAATGTCGCCGTCAACACGCCGATCGCGGTGATCGCCGAGGAAGGCGAAAGCGTCGCCGACACCGCCGACCATGCGCCGATCGCGGGCGTCGGCGAAGAGGACAAGGCCCAGAAACAAGCCGAAGCGGCGCCGCCCGTGCCGGGACAGACCGCGCCACAGGACGAACCCGGCGAAGCCAACAAGGCCGCGACGAAAGCCGCGGTCGAGGCTGCGACGCCGACGCAAAAGGCGACGAGCGTCGCCAGGGAAATATCCGCGACCGTCGCTCCCGAGGTGCCCGAAGGCACGGCGATGGTCGCCATGACCATGCGCGAAGCCTTGCGCGACGCGATGGCCGAGGAGATGCGGCGCGACCCCGCCGTCTTCGTGATCGGCGAAGAAGTCGCCGAGTATCAGGGCGCCTACAAAGTCACGCAGGGCCTTTTGCAGGAATTCGGCGCGAAGCGCGTCGTCGATACGCCGATCACGGAATACGGCTTCGCCGGCGTCGGCGTCGGCGCGGCGTTCGCGGGATTGCGGCCGATCGTCGAATTCATGACGTTCAACTTCTCGATGCAGGCGATCGATCACATCGTCAATTCGGCGGCGAAGACGCTGTATATGTCGGGCGGACAGATCCGTTGCCCGATCGTCTTTCGCGGACCGAACGGCGCCGCCGCCCGCGTCGCGGCCCAGCACAGTCAGGATTATTCCGCCTGGTATTCGCAGGTGCCGGGACTGATCGTCATCGCGCCGTCGAACGCCAGCGACGCGAAGGGCCTGCTGAAGGCGGCCATCCGCAACGACAATCCGGTCGTGTTTCTCGAAAACGAGATTCTCTACGGCAAGACCTCGGAAGTGCCGGCGCTCGAGGATTTCGTCCTGCCGATCGGCAAGGCGCGCATCGCGCGGCCCGGCAAGGACGTGACGCTCGTCTCCTTCTCCATCGGCATGACCTATGCGCTCCAGGCCGCTGACGAACTCGCAAGGGAAGGCATCGAAGCCGAGGTGATCGATCTGCGCACGCTGCGGCCGATGGACACCGAGACGGTGATCGAATCGGTGAAAAAGACCGGCCGCTGCGTCGCGATTGAAGAGGGCTGGCCGCAGTGCGGCGTGTCGGCCGAGATCGCCACGCGCGTTCAGGCCGAGGCCTTCGATTATCTCGACGCGCCGGTGCTGCGCGTCACCGGCAAGGACACGCCGATGCCTTACGCCGCCAATCTCGAAAAGCTCGCCCTGCCGAGCGTGCCTGAAGTCGTCACGGCCGCGAAGGCGGTGTTGTATCGGTGATCCAAATCACCAACGAATGTAATTGCGCCTTCCTATCTACCGATCGGGCGAAAATCGTCTGCGATCACCTGCTATAATGTCTAACGGCGTTAGTTGGAATGAGCCTTCCGTCCAATCAAGACAAACGTAGCATCATATGGCTTGCACGGCCGAACATGTGTTTGTACGTGCTTGATCGAGCCAAGATCCCGGTTGGCCTCATCATTCTAGTGGATAAAATCTGACGATTGAGTCCTTTGAGGGATTCCTATCGCTTATTGCGCGTGCGAGTCTGGGTGATGCGCACGGGAATCTCCATCACGTTGTCGTCGGCCGATCGGAAGCGGCTTCAGACCATCGTTAAGGACCGGAACGCGGCTCAAAAGCATGTCTGGCGAGCCGGGATCGTTCTGCTTTCCGCCGACGGCGTCGGCACGAACGAGATCATGCGCCAGACCGGCACGTCGAAGACCTGCGTCTGGCGCTGGCAGGCGCGGTTCATGGAGGAAGGCGTTGACGGCCTTCTTCGCGACAAGACCCGCCCGTCTCGCGTTCGACCGCTCGGGCAGGACGTCGCCGAACGGATCGTCGCCTTGACGCAGCAAGAGCCGCCTTGCGAAGCGACGCATTGGACCGGCGCGATGATGGCGAAGGCCGTCGGCGTTTCCGTCAGCTCGGTTCAGCGCATCTGGCGCGCGCACGGGCTTCAGCCACACCGCCTGCGCCTGTTCAAGCTCTCCAACGATCCGGACTTCGTCACGAAATTGTGAGTGCCGGTCGTAAACTCCCCAAATGTGCCGATTGAAAAATCCCCAGTTTTCGTGACGCCCGGCCTTCCAGGGCATGCCCTGGAAGGCCGGGCGGCGCCGACTCGCCGATGCTGCTCCCCTTGGCGGAAGGGAGGGCTCGGTGATCAAACTCGGGGAAATTGTCATGATCCTGGAATTACATCGTCAGGGCGTCTCTGTGTCCGCGATCGCGCGCCAGCTCGGAATCGACCGGAAGACCGTCCGCAAGCACATCGCCGCGGGGCTGACGGCGCCCAGCTACAAGGCGCGGCCGCCGCGCGAACGCGCGATCGCAACTTTCGAGGCCTATCTGCGGGAGCGCCTCGTCGCCTATCCGGCGCTGAGCGGCCGCCGGCTATGGCGAGAGATCAAGGATCGCGGATATGCCGGCGGCTACACTGCGGTCACCGACTTCCTGCGCGAACTTCGGCCGCCGCGCTCGAAAGGCTTCGAGGTGCGCTTCGAGACGCCGCCTGGCGAACAGGCTCAGGTCGACTTCGCCCGCTTCGATGTCGAGTTCCTCGACGAGCTCGGCGTCAAGCGGATCGTCTGGCTCTTTTCCATGGTCCTGGGGCATTCCCGCTTCATCTGGGCGCGCTTCGTCCTGCACCAGGATATGCAAAGCGTCCTACGCTGCCATATGGCCGCCTTCGAGGCGCTCGGCGGCGTCCCGCGCGAGATCCTCTACGATCGCATGAAGACGGCCGTTATCGGGGAAGACCCGGATGGCCTCGTTGTCTACAATCGCGCGCTACTGGATCTGGCGCGCCATTACGGCTTTCAGCCGCGCGCCTGCAAACCCTACCGCGCCAAAACGAAGGGCAAGGTTGAGCGGCCCTTCCGCTACATCCGGGAAGACTTTTTCCTCGGCGGCGCCTTCCGCAATCTTGATGACCTGAACGCCCAGCTCCGAATCTGGCTCGATACGATCGCCAATCCGAGGGTCCACGCCACGACCAGGCGCGTCGTCGATGAGGCTTTCGCCGAAGAGAAGGCGTCGCTCAAGCCGGTGCCGTCGACGCCCTATCAGGCGGTGCTTCGGCTCGAGCGGCGCGCGTCGCATGAAGGCATGGTCAGCGTCGGCGGCAATCTCTACAGCGTCCCGGACACGACCCGGCGACGCGTCCTTGATGTCCATGTCTTCGCCGACGCCATCCGCATCTTCGAGGACGGCGAATTGATCGCCGCCCATGCGCCGCTCGAAGGCCGCGGCGAAAAACGTCTCGATCCGGCGCATCGCAGAATGCCGTTGCAAGCGTATCGTCGCCGGCCGCCCGACGCATTGCCGTCCCTCATGCTGCGCGCCGGCGATCACGCCGCGAGACGCCCGCTGGCCTTCTATGACGCGGTGGGGCGCCGGCTGGCGATGCAGGGAGGCTCACGATGAATGCAACGCCCTCCGCCGTCATCGACCGCGTCAAACGCAATCTCGTCGGCCTGAGAATGCCGCGCGCCCTCGAAATCCTCGACATCACCCTGCGCGGCATCGAGCGTGGCGAGACTACGGCGCTCGACGCGCTCGACATTCTGCTCACCGAAGAACTGACGCTACGCGAGAACCGCCGCGTCCGGATGGCGCTCCAGATGGCGCGCCTGTCCGCCGTCAAGACGCTCGCCGGCTTCGACTTCGCCTTCCAGCCGTCGCTCGACAAGAGCCGCGTCATGGCGCTCGCCGAATTGCAGTTCATCGATCGCGCCGAAGCGGTTCATCTCATCGGACCGCCCGGCACAGGCAAAACCCATCTCAGCCTGGCGCTCGGCGTCGAGGCGGTTAAAGCCGGCCGCAGCGTCTACTTCGCCTGCCTCGCCGACATCATCACAACATTGGCCAAGGCCGAACGCGAAGGGGCGCTGCGGGAGAAGATCCGTTACTTCTGCCGCTTCTCGCTGCTGATCGTCGACGAGATCGGCTATCTGCCGGTTACGCCCGGCGGCGGCAATCTGTTCTTCCAGCTCGTCAACGCCCGCTATGAAAGGGGCGCCATGATCCTCACCTCGAACCGCGGCTTCGCGGAATGGGGCGAGATCTTTGGCGATCCAGTCGTCGCCACGGCGCTCCTCGACCGTCTCCTGCATCACGCCGTCGTCTTCCAGATCGAAGGCTCGAGCTATCGCCTGCGCGAGCACGCCGACCTCTTGCCCGAACATGTTCGGACGAAAGCCAGCATCCAACCCGCGCCAATCCCGCCGACCCTGCGTCGTCGCGGACGCCCGCCAAAAAACGGAGGCGCCGATCAAGACCTCGGCTGATCGCCACGCCCGCCAACTGGGGAATTTTACTCCGGCGCTTCTGGGGAAATTAACATCGGCATTTACACGAAATTGCGCGATGTCGTCGGGCTCTATGTCGATCCGCCGGCGCACGCCATCGTGCTCAGCGTCGACGAGAAGAGCCAGATACAAGCGCTTGATCGCACCCAGCCCGGTCTGCCGATGAAGAAGGGCCGCGCCGGAACCCTGACGCATGACTACAAAAGGAACGGAACGACCACGCTGTTCGCCGCGCTCAACGTGCTCGACGGCAAAGTGATTGGCCGCAACATGCAGCGTCACCGCCATCAGGAATTTATCCGCTTCCTCAACGCCATCGAGGCGGAGGTTCCCGCCGGCAAGCTCGTGCATGTGATCCTCGACAATTACGCCGCTCACAAGCACCCTAAGGTGCGCCGATGGCTCCAGCGCCACGAACGCTTCACCTTCCACTTCACGCCGACATCGTGCTCCTGGCTCAACGCTGTCGAAGGCTTTTTCGCCAAGCTCACAAAGCGTCGGTTGAAGCGCGGCGTCTTCCGATCGATCGTCGACCTACAGGCCGCCATCCATCGCTTTCTAGAAGAGCACAACGAACAGTCCAAACCCTTCACCTGGACCGCCGATCCTGACAAAATCATCGCCGCCGTCAGACGCGGGCATCAAGTGTTAGATTCGATCCACTAGTGTATATTACGATGGGTGCAGATGGCGTTAGGTCGAACGCAATCTCGTCAGCTGAAAGCTATTTGTTTGGGTTGCTCTGTATCTTAGCTGTTGTATTCACCTTTATGTACTTGAGCCAAAAGTATATTTATGTTGGCCACCCTGACGGTATTTGTCTCTGCATGTTGATCAGAAGAAGGGGTCAGGATGTAATTTTTGGCACGATCAGGGAGACCTTATACAGAAATGTCCGTTCGGTGAGAATCTCGAAAGTTTCGCATAGCTGCGTAATTATAGTATTTGAAGATGAGCCACCTCCAATTTCTGAAATGACCCAATTCATCGGGCGTGAAGCCGCGGCGCCATCCAAATATATCTTTAGAAATTCTGTGCATACCGAAGGCGACGCCTCGGCAGGCGCGATTCCGAAGGATTGCAAGGTGACCGCAAAAACAATTTCGTTTTTGGCTTTGATCTTCAAGCTGCCTATTCTCGATAGCGGCCTGCTTTGTAACAGTAGAGTGGGCGAGATTATCTTAGATCAGTGTCGTTGTGCGAGAGAATAACTAGGATCTGGTCAACGCCCGTCAACAAGTTCAGGCGCCCGCCGCATCACCCCTCCGGCCAGAAATCCTCGGCCATCATCTCATCAAACGTCCAGGGACATTTCTGAGGAAAAATCTTTTCCGACAATCCCGTCTCGGCGATGGCTTCGAGCGCCGCCCCCTTGAACGCCTTTTCAAGAATCGTGGCGATCAACGGACGCAGGCTCGGATTGTCTTGAAGATGCTCCAATAAATCCATTCTCTGCACCTTGATCGACGCTTCCCAGCTCGCCGTGCGCTTTTCAGGCTGAAACCGCCACTTCATCAAATGCAGCATCAAGACGCGCAACCGGCTGAGGAGCTCGCGTTTTTCGGTCTTGCCCAAGCTCTCTACCTCTTCGGCGATATGCTCGATATCCGCTTCGCTGAGTTTTCCGGCGCGCAGAAGCGCCGCCTGCTCATTGGCCCAGGCGTAAAAATCCCGGTCGTAAAGCTGACTCGCGGCCAATTTCCCCTCGGCTGATTTATTCGCTCGGTTCGGCGCGTTCATGGACTGATCCCGGCAAGGCTTATAATATATAGCGAAACTTCCGCCGCCAAAGGCGAATGCCCACGATGAACGCCCCTGCTCAATTCGCCCCCAGCGCCCGAATCTTCGCCTCGCCGCTCGCGCGCCGACTGGCGAAGGAGGGCGGGCTCGATCTTGCCGCGCTGCAAGGCTCCGGGCCGCACGGCAGGATCATCGAACGCGATGTGAAAACCGCCCTTGCCCGCGGAGGAGCGCCATCGAAGGCGGCGCCGCTCGCCGCGGCGCCGTCAGCGGACGTCACGCGCAAATTCTTCGAAGCCGGCTCATTCGAGGAAATCCCGCACGATAATGTGCGCAAGGCGATTGCGCGCCGGTTGACGGAAGCGATCCAGACGATTCCGCATTTCTATCTCAACGTCGACTGCGAGATCGACGCGCTCTTGCGGCTGCGCGAGGATTATAATTCCGCCGCGCCGCTCGGCGCGGACGGCAAGCCGGCGTGGAAGACCTCGGTCAATGATTACGTCGTCAAGGCGCTCGCCATGGCGCTCCAGCGCAAGCCCGAGGCGAATGTCACCTATACGCCGGAGGCGTTGCTGCGCCACACTTCCTCGGACATCGGCGTCGCGGTGTCGATTCCGAACGGTTTGGTGACGCCGATCATCCGCAACGCCGAGGCGAAATCGGTCCGCGAGATTTCCGAAGAGATCAAGGAGCTTGCCGGCCGCGCCCGCGCCCGCAAGCTGAAGCCGCATGAATATGAAGGCGGCGTGTCGGCGGTCTCCAATCTGGGCATGTATGGCGTGCAGAGCTTCACGGCGGTGATCAATCCGCCGCAGTCGACGATCCTGGCGGTCGGGCAGGGCGAGCAGCGCATGATCGTGAAGAACGGCGCGCCGCTTGTCGCGACAATGATGAGCGTGACGCTTTCCTGCGATCACCGCGCCGTCGACGGCGCGCTCGGCGCCGAGCTTCTGGCGGAATTCAAACGCGTGATCGAACATCCGGCGATGATGTTCGTCTGAGAATGAGCGGCCTGCGGCTTCAATCGACCCTCACCTGTCCGCACTGCGCGCGGGCTGAAACGCTCGACATGCCGCTCGACGCCTGCGTGGTCGTGCATCTATGCGCCGGTTGTGGCGCCCGGCTCACGCCCAAGCCCGGCGACTGCTGCGTGTTCTGCTCCTATGGCGACGTTCCATGCCCGCCAGTGCAGAAGGACGGCGATTGTTGCGGCGTCCCGATGGACGAGGGGCGCTAATCGCGGCATATGCCTTGCCTGGAACAGCTCTAAACAGGCAGGGAGCGCGCGCGTGGCGACGGAAGCTGACATTTTAAAAGCGCTGGAAGGGCTCTACGGACCTGGCGGCACGCCGCTCGTTCACGCTTTGAGCGGAATCAATCTGTCGGGCGCCAAGGCCTTTGTCTCTCTGGCGGGCGATCCCAGCCAGCCGCAGGCCTGGGAGGCGGCGCGTGTGGCCGCAGAGCGCGCGATCAAGGCGATGCCGGAGATCGAGCAGGCGATCGTGACGCTGACCGCCGAGCGCGCGCCACGCGCCGAGGCGCCGCCGCGCGGTCAAGCGCAGGCGCACACGCACACGCATGGGGCCGCCGCGCCCCCGCAGCGCAAGGGCGGCATCCCGGCGCTGGAGAAAATCCGCTACATCGTCGCCGTCGCTTCTGGAAAGGGCGGCGTCGGCAAGTCGACGACCTCGGCCAATCTCGCGCTCGGCCTCGCCGCACAGGGCTGGCGCGTGGGCCTGCTCGACGCCGACGTTTATGGGCCCTCGATGCCGCGGCTTTTCGGGCTCTCCGACAAGCCGAAGGTCGAAGGCGGCAAGCTCGTTCCGATCGAAGCCTACGGCCTAAAGATCATGTCGATGGGATTTCTCGTCGACGAAAATATTCCGATGGTCTGGCGCGGTCCGATGGTGTCACAGGCGATTTCGCAGATGCTTGGCGAAGTCGCCTGGGGAGAGCTCGACGCGCTCGTCATCGACATGCCGCCCGGCACCGGCGACGTTCAGCTCACCATCGCGCAGCAGGTCCCGCTCGCCGGCGCGGTCGTCGTATCGACCCCGCAGGATCTGGCGCTGATCGACGCCCGTCGCGCCGTCGCCATGTTCCAGAAGGTCGAGGCGCCGATCCTCGGCGTGATCGAGAATATGAGCTACTTCCTGTGCCCGCACTGCGGCGGCCGCTCCGAGATCTTCGCGCATGGCGGCGCGCGCCACGACGCCGAACAGATGGGCGTGCCCTTCCTTGGCGAGGCGCCGCTCGACATCAAGATTCGCGAAACTTCCGACGCGGGGCGTCCCGTGGTCGGCGCCGAGCCCGACAGTCCGCAGGCCGCGGTCTATCTCAATCTCGCGGCAAAAGTGAAAACGCTGCTCGAAACGCAAAAGCAGCGCGCCGCGCCGAAGATCGTCGTCGGCTGAACCAGAGCGAAAGCTTCTTCGACATGTCCTTCAAGCCGCCGGGACAAAACAGCGTTTCTCCCTATCTGGTCGTCACCGACGCCGCAGCGACCATAAAATTCCTGCAGGCGGTTTTCGGCGCGGCGGCGCTGCGCACCTTTCCGGATGCGCAGGGAAGGTTACGGCATGCGGAGGTGCGCATCGACGACACTGTCGTCATGCTCGCCGACGCTGCGCCGCAGTGGCCAGCGATCGAAGCGCATGTCCACGTCTATGTTCCCTCGGTGGACGAAACTTATGCGCGCGCGTTGCAGGCCGGCGCGAGCTCAGTTCAGGCGCCCGTGAAGAAAGACGATGAAGACAAGCGCGGCGGCGTCAAGGACCAAGGCGGCACGACCTGGTGGATCGCCACGCGCATCGAATAGGCCGCTGCCGGCAAAAAGACGCGCCTCCCGTCCAGGAGGCGCGCCAGGCGGGCCGATCGCTGCCGGCCCTCAGGGAGCCCGATATTTCAGAAATGGCTGGGAAACCAGGAATCGTCGCCTGCATCCCATTTGTAATTGTAGCCGACAGAGAATGCGCCGCCATAGGCCCACACATTGACCGTGGCGGCGGGATTGAACCCGCCGAAAGGCCGCGCTGCCGACTGCGGAATCGCCTCAAAGGCGGATACGGAATTCTTGAAAGCCCAAAGGACGGAAAAATCGAACGACGAGTTTTTCGTAACCGCGTAGTTGAAACCGCCGCCGAGATGATGCCGGTTCACGCTCGGCGAGAGCACCGCAAAGTTCAACGAACGCGCGATCAGCGAACTGGTCGCGTAATGATAGCCAAGTCGAAGCGCCAGCGTCGGCGTCGCGCGCCACTCGGCGGCGACGGATGCCGAATCCGTATCCTTCATATTGATGCCGGCGCTGTCGCCGAGCGAGCGCACAATCAGGGGCGCGTTGGAATTGCCGATAGAGGGAACGGCGGAAAAGAAGACATGTCGCCAATCCGCCATGAGCGTAAGATTGGGCAAGATGTCGTAGGCGAACCCCGCCTGCAATTGCGCCGGGATGTCGAATCTGCCGTGGTCGCCGAGAAGACCCGAATATTTATCGAGACGCGACATCCACATGGGCGTTGAGCCGGAAAAGCCGAAGCGCAAGGTGTCCGTGATTCCCCACAGCAACCCTAAGCGGAAGCCGCCGCCGTAGGACCAGTCAAACCCCATGTCTGACATTTCCCACTGATTTGTTGAAAAGGGCGCGAACGTGGTCACACCCTGAACGTTCAACATCTGCACCGCGATCGTCGGCGCGAGGCCGATCGTGATGGGGCCGATCGAAGTGTGGAAGCGGCGCGCGTAATCGACGCTCGCGAAGGCTTGCCTGAGGTCTAATCCGACGAAGCCGCCGCCGAACGGCCCACCCAGCGGCGACCGGGCGTATCTCACGTCATAGGCGCTGTTAATGCCGCCATTCGAATAGGTGACGATGCTCCACGCGGAGTCGGCGTCGATCGGGCGAATGTTGCCCGAGTTGGGGATAGGCGTCCATGGACGGCCGCTGTGCACATCGCCCGGCGCGATGAGCCTCGGAAGTCCTTCGGTCCTGTAACCGCGATAAGCAAGATTGGCGGCGACGCCAAACGCAAACTGCCGGTCAAGGCCGACGATGGTCGCGGGATTGACGGACGCGGCCATGCCGTCCCGGCCATCGGCCACGCTGGCGCCGGCGAGCGCTCTCTGGCGAGGGCCGTATCCCGTCGCAAAAAAACCGTCGGCGGCAAAGGAGCAGGATGGCGCGAGCGCGGCGATTGCCGTGAGCGTGAACAGGAAAGTGCGCGAAACAATGGTTTTCATGGGGGCGAGTCCCGAAGCGCAATGCCTTTATTCGGCGTGAGGGCCTTCGCCCCATCGCGCCGAACCGACGCATGTTCACGGTAATTTACAGGTTACCAGAGGCGCCCCGCCGTGCAGCGTAAATATCGCTTCACATGCGCAGATTTCGTTCGCCTGTCACGTCTTTGCAACACAAGCGCTTTTCGGCTTTGGCGCGCCTTGTGGCGCGCGCCTCCGCAGACCGGACTCAAGCGATCGCGTCCTTGGGACGTGCGGCGGGCGGGGGATAGAGCAGCCGGCGCCAGATCCCGTACCAGCTCCCGGCGATGACGGCGAGCGTCAGCGCCCAAACGAGTTTTGGCCAGGTCGGCGGCTCGAAGCGCAGGAGCTCTGAGATCAATGGCGCATAAAGGCTTGCCGCCAACAGCGCAGCGGCCGCGGACGCGACGCCCCAGAACGCCAGATTGTCGCGTGAAAACAGCGAAGCGCCGCGCGGAAGCGCATCTGCGAGCGCGAGCGTGAGATTGCTGACGACGAGGGTCGCGAAGGCGAGGCCGCGGGCCTGCGGTTCGGGGGCGCCCAACGCGTCGTCAATGACATAAACGGACATTACGGCGAGGAAGACCACAAACCCTTGGACGAAACCGAGCCACAGTTCGCGCGCGCCAAAAAGCAGATCGTCCGGCCTGTGCGGGGGTTTCAGCATGGCGTCGGGCTCATTCGGCTGCGACTCGAAAACCAGCGCGCAGGTGGGGTCGATGATCAGCTCCATCAGAACGACATGCGCGGGGAGCAGCAGCGGCGGCAAGCCCATCAGGATCGGCGCCAGAGCGACGCCGGCGATCGGGACGTGGATCGCGGTCACATAGGTCAGCGCGCGCCGCAGATTCGCGAAGATGCGCCGGCCGAGCGCCACGCCGGCGACGATCGACGGGAAGCTGTCGTCGAGCAGCACGATAGGAGCGGCTTCGCGCGCGACATCCGATCCGCGCTGGCCCATGGCGATGCCGATATGGGCTGCGGCGAGCGCCGGCCCGTCATTGACGCCGTCTCCGGTCATGGCGACGATATGGCCGTCGGCTTTGAAGGCTTCGACGAGCGCAAGCTTGCTTGTCGGGGTCACCCGCGCGAAGACGCGCACGTTACGGATGTGTTCGGGGAGCGCGTCGCTTGGCGTCGCCGCGATCTGCGCCCCCGTGAGCACGCCGGCTTCAGTATTGAGGCCCGCTTGGCGCGCGATCGCGAGGGCCGTGGCGGGATAGTCGCCGGTGATCATCGCCACGGCGACTCCTGCCCGCAGCGCCGCGGCGACGGCGGCGGGGACGTCATCGCGCAGCGGGTCCTCGAAGGCCACCAGTCCGACGAAGTAGAACGCTGCGGCTTCCGGCGGCGGCGCGTGCGGCAGCGGCGCCGTCTGGGCGACCCCAAGCACGCGCAGGCCGCGATGCGCGAGATCGTCGACTTCAGTTTGAAGTCGCGCGCGCGCATCGTCAGAGAGTCGCGCGAGTTTGAAGATCGCTTCCGGCGCGCCTTTCGCCGCGTAGCTCTCTCCCGATCCATCGCGCCAGCATTGAATGAAGGCGAGGAGGTCGGGGCGGATCGGAAAGTTGCGAACTGCATCGCCTTCCGGCGTCACGCCTTCATCAGCGGCATAGGCGTGAACCGCGCGATCCATCGGATCTAGAGGGTTCGCGGAAGAGGCGCGCAGGGCGGCGCGAATGAGCCCGCGGCGGCTTTCCGGGCGCGACGGATCTGTCGCATCGTCGTTTTCCGCGACGGCGAACGCCACGCGCATGCGATTCTGCGTCAGCGTGCCGGTCTTGTCGACGCAAAGGATCGATGTCGAACCCAGCGTTTCGGTCACGGAAGAGCGGCGCACGAGCACGTTGCGGCGCGCCAGGCGATAGGCGCCGAGCGCGAGAAAGATCGCGAGCACCATCGGAAATTCTTCCGGCAGAAGACCGATGGCGAGCGTGATGCCGGCGATCGCGCCCTGAAACCAATCGCCATGCGTGAGCCAATAGGCGAGAAACACGAACCCGCAAAAGAGAAGGGCGAAGGCGCCGAGCGTCGCGACCAGTTTGCCTGTGCGTTGTTGCAGCGGGCTAGGCTCGGCCTCGATCGCCGCAAGCGAGGCGCCGAGGCGGCCCATCGCCGTATGCGCGCCGGTGCGGACGACTTCGGCGAGCCCCGATCCGCGCGCGATCATCGTTCCCGCAAAAAGATAAGGCGTGTGGTCGCCGCCGGGATCAGGAAATTCCGTCTCCGAGCGATCCCCGCTTGCGAGAGTCTTCGTCACTGGCGCCGACTCCCCCGTGAGCAGGGATTCGTCGAGCACGAGCGCGTCGCCGTCGATCAGCAGCGCGTCGGCCGGCGCGCGCTCGCCTTCGCCGACGAGAATGATGTCGCCAGGGACAAGATCGCGGGCAGGGATGCGCCGCTCGGCGCCATCGCGCAAACAGGTCGCGGTCGGTTCGGCCAGTCGGTTGAGCGCCTGCAGCGCGCGCTCGGTTCGCAGTTCCTGCAGCACGACCAGAGTGATCGACGCGGCTGCGCCGGCGACCATGAACAGGCCCTCGCCGAAATCGCCGACGAAGAGATAGAGCAGCGCGGCCGAGGCGAGCAGAAAGAACATCGGTTCTTTGAGCGTGCGCAGCGCGATCGCGAATACGCCCGGCGGAGCCGCCCGTGGCTGCTCATTCGGCCCGTATTCGGCAAGACGTCGGGCGGCTTCGTCCGTCGTCAGGCCCTCGATGCTGGCTCGGTTCATTCTGGTTGTGGCGGCGGGCGCATTCTCGCCTAAGCGAGCGCGTCGATGAGGGGCGGATGGAGCTGAAGCATATTGGAAAGCTGGCCGTATTACGAAACGCCAACCGGGCCGCGACATCTGGAGTCACGCCCTTGTTTTTGACGTCGCCTGCGCAATCTTCAGCTTTCGTTGACTTGCCTGCGGCGCGATCCTACCTTCTTCAGCTATGCTCTTGCTTCTAAAGGAAAAGCTCTGGGAGACTTTGCGGGCGGTCCTCCCCCTGTTCGCGGTCGTTTGCCTGTTGCAGCTCACCTTGATCGGCGCCTCGACGGCGACCATCGTCGATCTCGTCACGGGAGCGGTCTTGATCGTCGCCGGAATGGTTCTGCTGTTCACGGGCGTGGATTACGGCATCCTGCCAATGGGAAACTATGTCGGCGCCGCTTTGCCGGGGAAAGGCTCGATCACGCTCATCGCCGCCGTCGCCTTCGCCTTAGGCTTCGCAACGACGCTTGCAGAGCCCGACGTGCTCGTGCTGGCCAACCAGGTGAACCGCTTCATGAGCGACATTTCGCGGCAGACGATCCTCTACTCCATCGCGGTCGGCGTCGGGGGGTTTACCGCTGTTGCTATGGCGCGCATCGTTTTCGGCTTCTCGTTGCGAGGCCTGCTGACGATCGCCTATGGGGCGATGCTTGCTCTGTCCTTTTTCGCGCCGGCGCAGTTCATCCCGCTCGCCTATGACGCCGGCAGCGTGACGACCGGCGTGCTGACGGCGCCGATTGTCATCTCGATCGCCATTGGCTTGAGTTCCGTGCTTGCCGGCCGTTCAGCGGTCGCTGACGGATTTGGGCTCCTGGGGTTCGCGTCGATAGGCCCGATCTTCGCCATGATGGCGATCGGGATATTGCTGCGGTGAGCCTCGAGGCCCGGCTGGACGAAGCGCGCATCGTCGCTGAGAGCGTTGCGGAGGCGGTGCTGCCGTTGGTGGCGCTCTTCCTTGTCTTTCAGGCGCTGCTCCTGAGACTGCCGCGCAGGAGCGTGCTCGACATCATGATCGGAACGCTCATCGCAGGGGCGGGGCTTTTTCTTTTCCTGCTCGGCGTCGAGATCGTTCTTATGCCCGTTGGCCGCGCCATCGGCGAGGCGCTTGGGGCCTTGCCGTACAAATGGCTGCTGGCGCCTATAGGTTTATTTCTGGGGTTCGTCACAACTTGGAGCGAGCCCGCGGTGCGCATTTTCGCCGATCAGGTCGAGGACGCCTCGAGCGGTTCGATTTCGGCGACGACCGTTCTTTACACAATCTGCATCGGCGTCGCGGCGTCCGTCGCGCTTGGGCTGCTCAGGATCGCTTACGGACTCCCGCTGCTCTATCTGGTCGCCCCGGGCTATGCGCTCGTCATCGTGATCATGTGGCTCTGCGAAAAAGACTTCGTGGCGATCGCCGTTGATGCGGGCGGGGTCGCAACGGGCCCGATGGCCAATACCTTTCTTCTAGCGCTCGCGCTCGGCGCAGCCGCGTCGACGAATGGCCGCGATATGATCGTTGAGGGACTGGGCCTCGTATCGCTGATTGCGCTCGCGCCCCTGCTTTCGGTCATGACCTTGGGGCTTCTCGTCCGTTGGGCGAAGCGGCGACAGGAGTAACGACGATGTTGTTGAACGCATCTCTGATCGTGACCATCGTGCCGAAGGGTTGGGGCAACACGGTTCTCCAGGCTTCCGTCACGGCCGGGGCGCGCGGCGGCACCGTCCTTTACGGCCGCGGCATTGGCGTCAACGAGCATGAGAAGATCTTCGGCATCGCCATAGAGCCCGAAAAGGAGATCGTGCTCACCGTCGTCTATTCCGACAAAGCGGACGCCATTTTGCAGGAGATCATGCGCGCCGCCGAACTGACGGAGCCAAGCAGAGGCCTCGCTTTTGTGGTGGCGCTCGATAAGGTCGTCGGCGTCAGCCATCTGCGCAATGAGCAGAGTCCCGATCGCCCTCCTGAATGAGCGTGGTTCGCCGCCTTGCGGGGCGGTCGCGAACAGACTAGTTTTCACTGAATGGCGAGGGGCGCCGCAAGCGCGGCTGAGAAGCACCCGTCGAACCTGATCCGGGTCATGCCGGCGTAGGGAAGGCCAGCGAAATGAGCGACCGGCGCGACAGCGTCGTCGTGATGGTGGCGCGCCCCTCCTTCGTCTTCCTGACTCAACGTCCGCTTCACTTTGACGAAGCGAGATGAAGGAGCGCGATCATGAACATTCACGACAAGCGCCTGCCGGCGAGCGTCACCACCGGGCCGATCGGCAAGTCGCGCAAGGTCTATTCCTCTCCGGAAGATCGCGGCGACATTCGCGTTCCTTGTCGCGAAATCCCGCTCCACCCATCGTCGGGGGAGCCGCCGCTGCGTGTTTACGATCCGTCGGGACCCTATACCTGCGCGTCTTTCACCCCGGACCTTTCGGCGGGGCTTCCGGCCGCGCGTCCCTGGCTCGCGTCGCGCGCGGGTCTCGAAACCTATCAAGGCCGCGGGATCAAGCCGGAGGACAATGGCTTTGCCGAAGGCGAGCGGCTTGTGCCGCCTTGTCCGGCCGAGCGCACGCTCTACCGGGCGGCGGGCGCGCAGCCGGTCACGCAGCTTGAATTCGCGCGTGCGGGGATCGTCACGGAAGAGATGATCTACGTCGCGCATCGCGAAAATCTTTGCCGCGAGCGCGCGCTCGAGGTCGCCAAAGAGCGCATTGACGACGGCGAAAGCTTCGGCGCCGCCATTCCCGAATTCGTCACGCCTGAATTCGTGCGCGAAGAAATCGCGCGCGGCCGCGCGATCATTCCCGCGAACGTCAATCATCCAGAGCTCGAGCCGGTCATCATCGGCCGCAATTTCCTGGTGAAGGTCAACGCCAATATCGGCAATTCGGCCGTAACCTCGTCCGTTGCGGAAGAGGTCGAAAAGATGGTGTGGGCGATCCGCTGGGGCGCCGACACGGTGATGGATCTTTCGACCGGCCGCAACATTCACAACATCCGCGACTGGATCATCCGCAACGCTCCGGCGCCGATCGGCACCGTGCCGATATATCAAGCGCTCGAGAAGGTCGGCGGCGACGCCCTTAAGCTCGATTGGGAAGTCTTCAAGGATACGCTGATCGAGCAGGCGGAGCAGGGCGTCGACTATTTCACGATCCACGCCGGCGTGCGCCTCGCCTATGTGCCGCTGACCGCCAATCGCGTCACCGGCATTGTCTCGCGCGGCGGTTCGATCATGGCGCGATGGTGCTTGTCGAAGCACAAGGAGAGTTTCCTCTACGAGCGCTTCGACGAGATCTGCGACATCATGCGCAAATATGACGTCTCCTTCTCGCTGGGCGACGGCCTGCGTCCCGGCTCCAACGCCGACGCCAATGACGCTGCGCAATTCGCGGAGCTGGACACGCTCGGCGAACTCACCAGGATCGCCTGGCACAAGGGCTGTCAGGTGATGATCGAAGGCCCCGGCCATGTGCCGATGCACAAGATCAAAGCCAATATGGATAAGCAGCTCAAAGCCTGCGGCGAGGCGCCGTTCTATACGCTCGGTCCGCTCGTCACCGACATTGCGCCGGGCTACGATCACATCACCTCAGGCATCGGCGCCGCGATGATCGGCTGGTTCGGCACGTCGATGCTGTGTTACGTAACGCCTAAGGAGCATCTGGGCCTGCCGGACCGCGACGACGTGAAGACCGGCGTCATCACCTATCGCATCGCCGCGCACGCCGCCGATCTCGCCAAGGGCCATCCGGCCGCGCGCGAGCGCGACGACGCGATGAGCCGGGCGCGTTTCGACTTCCGCTGGGAGGATCAGTTCGAGATCGGACTCGATCCAGATACGGCGCGCGAATTCCACGACGAGACGCTGCCGAAAGAAGCGCATAAGGTCGCGCATTTCTGCTCGATGTGCGGACCGAAATTCTGCTCGATGCAGATCACCCGCGACCTGCGCGAAGAGGCGAAAGAGATCGAACGCCAGCAGGGCCTGGCTCAGAAAGCGGAAGAGTTTCTGGAGAAGGGCGCCGAAATTTACGTTGAGACGAAGTGAGGCCGCTTACGGTGACCGCCATCTCAGGCCAGGAAAGCGCGCAAAATCGCGATCGAGAGTGATCCATTCGCAGTCCCACTCGATAGCGAGCGCAGCGAACCACGCGTCAGTCACCATGGGTCCGCGCGTCTCTGTCTCGAGACAGAGGCGCTCGAAAATTCGCCAATGACTCTCGCCTGGCTCGACGATACGGCAATTGGGCTGCGCGAGAATGTCTGCGCAAAAGCCAAAGGCGTCGTCGAGAGAACTCGGCGATCGATAGAACTTTTGGTTTGTCGTGACTCGCACCACCGCGCTCAAAACGAGAAGCGATACGCCGAAAGGCGCGCGGCTGTCGAAGCCGTCGTTAAGCCACTTACGACACGTTCTATGTCGAGGCGCATCCGCTCGAAACGCTTCAACAAGCACGTTGACGTCCGCAAGATTCAATTTTCTGAACCGCGATATTGCGATTTGAGGCGCTCATGACGTTCGGCGTCATCCTGCTCGTCGACATCGCGCAATCTGGGAAAATCTACGCCTTGCGCCGGGCCTCCCGTCTTTCCGCTAATTCGAGCATAGCGCGGCGGCGCGGGCGCCGTGGGGCGCTCTCCCGCAAGGACAAGTCGTAGGCCTTCCTCGATCATCGATGTGAGGGTGCGATCGTCGGCCGCCGCCTTTTGGCGCGCGCGGCGAAGGAGATCTTCGGGAAGGCGGACCGTGGTGCGTTCAGTCACGTCAAAGACATATAGGCTATATGTCAATATGTCAACGACGGAAAGCGCCCGGCCAAGTCAGGCCGGGCGTTGAGTTGTGGTTAGCTCTTTCCGAGAACCTCGACATGCACCTGGCCGGTGCCGCGTTCGATGAGGCCGAGCTGGGTCGCGGCGCCGCGCGAGACGTCAAGGGCGCGCCCCGTCCAGGCCGCCGGACCCCGGTCATTGATGCGCACGATCACCGAGCGGCCTGCATAGGTCAGGCGCAGCCGCGTGCCCATCGGCAGCGTGCGATGGGCGGCCGTCATGTCCCACATGTTGAAGAGTTCGCCATTGGCGGTGTGGCTGTTGGGCTCAAAACGGCGCGGGCCGCCGCCGTAGAATGACGCGTTGACGGTGAAGTCCTTGCCCTGAGAAGCCACGACATGACGCTCCGAGTGGGGATGGGCGCGATGGGAGGCATGGTGCGCCAGCGCCGGCGCGGTCGTCAGTCCAAGGATCGTCAGTACGCCAAAGATACGATTCATTCAGGATTGCTCCGTTTACGCACAAAGCGTGAAAGACCCGACGAGCCCTCTCGCATCGTCGAGCGCATAGTTTCCATCCGTCTGAATGGAGGCGAAGACCAATTAGTTAATTCAGAAATGTGTCAAAATATGTGTTCCAAACAGCTGGCTATTATTTGTGATTATGCGTCGAAATACATGTCAAAGTATCATGACACTCCATTAGAATGCCGTTGATATGCTTTTAATGGTTGATTTATGCCTCTTGTATGTGCAAGCTATTCTGGCTTAAGCGCTGCAGAGAAGCCTAGTGACAAGGGCGAGACCGCGCGGCAAACATGCCGACCGGGAGACTCGCCATGACAGATGAAAAGCGCGCCGCCATCATTGGCGTCGTCACCGCCTCCGACCGAGCGAGCGCAGGCGTATACGAAGACGAGAGCGGGCCTGCGATCGAGGCCTATCTGCGCGCGGCGCTGACGACTCCTTTCCGGATCGAACGCCGCATCATTCCAGACGGGCTTGAAAGCGTCCGCGATACGCTCATCGACCTCGCCGACAGCGTCGGCTGCGACCTTATCGTGACGACCGGCGGCACCGGCCCCAGTCCCCGCGATCTGACGCCCGAAGCGACGCTCGCCGCCTGTGCGCGCGAACTGCCCGGCTTTGGCGAACTCATGCGACAGGTCTCGCTGGCGCAAACGCCGACCGCGATCCTTTCGCGCCAGGTGGCGGCCCATCGCGGCAAGTGCCTCGTGATCAATCTTCCAGGCAAGCCCAGGGCGATCGAACTCTGCCTTGACGCTGTGATGCCGGCGGTGCCTTACTGCCTGGATCTCATCGGCGCGGCCTTCATCGAGACGGATCCCGCGCGCGTGAAAAGCTTCCGCCCCAAAGCGAAATAGCCGCCTCTTCGGGTAGGGCAGCGCCGCCGACCTGGTCGCGCGCTTCTCATAGCGGCGCCTCGCCTGTATAGGGAGGGCGCTTCATCGGGCCGAATCGAAGCCGCTAAGCTGCGGGGGCAAGGGCGAATAACATGAATGAACTGCGCTTGGTGGTGGTCGGCGCGGCAGGCCGGATGGGCCGGATGCTGACCCAGATCATCCCCGATACATTGGGCGTGCGATTGACCGCGGCGCTGGAGCGTGACGGCTCTCCGGCGCTCGGCGCCGACAGCGGCGGCGCCGCGCCGAATGGCGTGTCGATCGCGAGCGATATCGCCGCGGCGCTCGCGGAGGCTGATGCGATCGTCGATTTCTCTTCGCCAGGATCGAGCGTCGCTATCGCCAAAGCGGCGGCTGACGCGAAGGTCGCCCTCGTCATCGGCACGACCGGCCTCTCCGAGCAAGACCTCGCCTCGATTGCCGAATGTGCGGGGAAAACGGCGATCGTGCGTTCCGGCAACATGAGCCTTGGCGTCAATCTGCTCGCCGTGCTGATCGAGCGCGCCGCCAGGGCGCTGGGGCCCGCTTGGGACGCCGAGATTATCGAGATGCACCATCGTCTCAAAGTCGATGCGCCTTCAGGCACCGCGCTGCTGCTCGGCGAGGCGGTCGCGCGCGGCCGCGGCATCGCGCTCGCGGAGAACAGCGCGCGCGGACGCGACGGCATGACCGGACCGCGAAGGACGGGCGAAATCGGCTTTGCGAGCCTGCGCGGCGGCACGGTGGTGGGCGACCACTCCGTGATCTTCGCCGGCGCCGGCGAGCGGATTGAATTTTCGCATCGCGCCGAAGACCGCGGCGTATTCGCCCGCGGCGCATTGGCGGCGGCGCTGTGGACGCGCGGCAAGCCGCCGGGGCTTTATTCCATGGCCGACGTCCTCGGCCTTTCCGGCGCCTGAAATCGACGAGAGTTTACGAGCATGAATCGCACTCTCGTTCTCGTTCGCCACGGTCAAAGCGAATGGAACGCCAAAAATCTCTTCACCGGGTGGAAAAACCCTGACCTGACGCCGCTTGGCGTCGAAGAGGCGCGCCGCGCCGGCCGCGAGCTGAAGAAACTCGACATTCTGTTCAGCGTCGGCTTCACCTCCGCTTTGGTGCGCGCGCAGCACACGATCGATCTGATTTTCGAAGAGCTGGGACAGCCCAACGTTCCAACGATCAAGGACCGCGCGCTGAACGAGCGCCATTACGGCGATCTTTCCGGCCTCAACAAAAACGAGGCGCGCGACAAATGGGGCGAGGAGCAGGTGCATCTTTGGCGCCGCTCCTACGACGTGCCGCCGCCGGGGGGCGAGAGCCTGAAGGACACCGTGGCGCGGGTCGTGCCGTTCTATGTGCAGCGTATCCTGCCGCCGGTGATGCGCGGCGAGCGGGCGCTGGTCGCGGCGCATGGCAATTCGCTGCGCGCCCTCTGCATGGTGCTCGAGCAGATGACCCCTGAGAGCGTGACGACGCTCGAACTCGCGACCGGCGTTCCGATCATCTATCAGCTTAACGCCGATTCGACGGTGGCGACGAAGACGGTGTTAGGCTAGTTGCCGCGAATGCATTCACTCAATGAACGAAGCCCCGTATCGACACAGATATCTTTTTTGAGAAATTGCGCCCACGCCTTTCCCTCAGCTGAGAAGACGGCTTTGGCTGAAGGAATCGCCAAAGTCCTCGCTGCATCGGCTCTATGTCGCATCCATCGAAGATGAGCGCGCTTATGATGCGCAGGACGCATCGCCGAGCGCGCTCTGATCCGTTCATGGGATATCATGCGAAGGTATTTGGAGCGAAGGGGTCGAATAAAAGAACGATAAGGAATTTTTCGCGATGGATTTGGTGATTGGCATCGAACCAGATGCACTGAGCGTGCTCTCCGTCGATTTTTTCGACAACCATGGTGGGGCCACCGCCAGTTCGCAGCTTCACGGTAGACCCAACTTGTAACTTTGCCTTTGCCATTTTCCTTCTCCTTACAAATTTTTCAAAATACGTACTGGTCCACTGGCGAGATTTCTATTTGTCCTCTTTTTTAGGAGCAGACTTACACTCGTCATAGGGAGTAACGAATGTGGCAGTAACAGTGTTTTGCCTGCCACCTGAAATGCTCTGTTCGACTGACTCACTCAGGGCGAGACTTGCGGGAATTACCCCCGCAGCGGGTCCGGCTGTTAATCCTAGTTTATCCGTGTCCGAAGCGGAACCAGTAACGTTAAATTTGATCTCAAGGGCACAGGGGAGAAGCCTAACGTCCCCAAGACCCGCTCGCTGTGCGGCTTTATATGCTCTCACTGAGTCTACAAGCGCGTCTTGTAGAGTAATTGTTGTTGGTGGGGGAATATAGTTGGACGCACATCCGCTAACTGGCACCCCAATGAATATGGAAAATAGAAGGCGATGTGAGTATCTCATGGCAAATCCTTCGTCAAATAATACTAATTTAACTAACATAGAAGCAAACGCAGCGATGTAACAAAAAAGCCACGCTCGAGAACAAAGTTCCGCCCGCAATCAGCTCGCCTCAGCCATAGCGCGATATGGACGAACGGCGGTTTCGGCGCCACATCTCGCTTCATGTCTGAAATCGCGCCCGGCGCGTTCCATTATCCGGGCTGTCTCGACGAGGCGGAGCAGGGGGCGCTGGCGCAAGAGATTGCGAGAGTAGTCGCCGCCGCGCCGCTCTATGTCTCGACCATGCCGAAGTCCGGCGCGCCGATGTCGGTGCGCATGACCAATTGCGGCGCGCTCGGCTGGGTCAGCGACAAGGAGCGGGGCTACCGCTACGAGCCGCGCCATCCAGCAACGGGCGAAGCTTGGCCGGCGATGCCGCGCCGCCTTCTGGACCTTTGGGAAGCGCTGGCGCGCTATCGCAAGCCGCCGGAAGCCTGTCTGGTGAACGTCTATGACGAGAAGGCGCGCATGGGCCTCCACCAGGACAGGGACGAAGCGGATTTCGCCGCGCCGATTCTTTCCTTGTCGCTCGGCGCCGACTGCCGTTTCAGGCTGGGCGGAACGCGGCGCGGCGACGGCTCGGTCGCCCTGACGCTATCGTCCGGCGACGCACTCGTCCTCTCCGGACCCGCCAGGATGCGCTATCACGGCGTCGACAGGATATTGCCGACGATGGGGACGCCTCTGCCCGCGGCGCTCGCCGCACAGGGCGTGCGCGTCAATCTGACGCTTCGGCGCGTCACTTAAGTTTTGGGTTCAGCGGGCGTTCACGGGTTTCGGGATAATGTCCTGAGCCAGTCAAACGTAAACTCCGGCGTATTGTCTTGAACGCCGGCTTCGTTGTAGTTTCCAATCCGTCTAAAGAGCGCCGAGAGGCGCCAACAATGGCCGGGCAATTTTAAAAAGGGCGGACGCGACGCGAACGCCGGGAAGAGGAAAGGAACAAGGATGAAGACGATTTCCCTGCTGACGTTCGCCGCGAGCGTCGCTTTCGCCGTCTCGGCCGGCCAGGCCCTCGCCGCGGGCGATCCCGCCGCGGGCGAAAAGGTTTTCGCGAAGTGCAAAGCCTGCCATCAGGTCGGAGAGACCGCCAAGAACGCCGTCGCGCCTCAGCTCAACGGCATCGACGGCCGTAAGGCGGGCTCGGTCGAGGGCTACAACTATTCCGAAGCTGACAAGAACTCCGGCATCGTCTGGGACGAGGCGAGCTTCAAGGAGTTCATCAAGAATCCGAAGGCGAAGATTCCGGGCACCAAGATGATCTTCCAGGGCCTGCCCAACGACAAGGACCAGGAAGACGTGTGGGCCTATCTCGTCCAGTTCGGACCTGACGGCAAGAAGAAGTAACGCCTCTTCGCTACAAGACAACTCGGCGGCCCTGGTTCAGGGCCGCTTTTTTGTTGCGGAAACGCCTGCGGAAAGAATCGCTCTGACGCATTCGCCGCTCGCGGTGTGTCGAGAAAACTACAGTCAACAAAAAGGGACGCCTTACTATTTGAAAAGCTTCCAATCGAAATCGCTTTGTTGTCGTATTTCCGCAACACTAGTTACAAATCAGAAATATTCAGTCGGAACCGTTCCAGACTAGCCTCCCTCCTAATTGACCGTTTTCAAAGAGAAAACTTATCTGACCTTCTCCTGACGGATAGGCGCGAGAAGGGCAAAAAATGACTCGCAAACAATCGCTTCCTCGGCTGACGCGCTTCGCTTCTCTCCCTGCGGCGTTCCACCGTGTGACAAGCGTTTCGGCCGCAGCCCTCAGCCTGGCCGCTGCGCTGACGCCCGGCGTCAGCGTTCCGGCTCTTGCGCAAGCTCAGTCCACGCCCTTGCCGGCGGTGAGGGTCGACGCTCCGCCGGAGAAGCCGCGCCCTGTCGCCCAGTCGAAGCCGAAGTCCGTCGCCTCTCAAGGGCGCGCGACCGGCGCGCAGCGCTTGCCTACCATTGACGTCGGCGGCGCGCGGCGCAGCGCCAGGGTGATTCCGACGACGCGCGCGCCCGTCGGGGCCGCAGCTCCAGCCGTTCAGGGCGTTCCCGGCGACCGTCCGCTGTTCCCCGCCACGGCGCTCGGCCGCGGCCCTACCGACGTCGTCGGCTATTTCGCGGGTAGAACATCGACCGCGACGAAAACCAATACGCCGATCATCGACATCCCTCAGTCGATCACGATTCTCACGAAGCAGCAGCTTCAGGACCGCAACAGCGTCGATATAAGCCGGGCGCTGCAGTATGTGCCCGGCGTCACTGTCGCCCAAGGCGAAGGCAATCGCGATCAGATCACGATCCGCGGACAGGACACGACCGCGGATTTCTACACGGACGGCATTCGCGACGACGCGCAATATTATCGCGATCTCTACAACATCGAGGCCGTCGAAGTTCTCAAGGGACCCAACGCGCTGATCTTCGGCCGCGGCGGCGGCGGCGGCATCGTCAACCGCGTCACGAAAAAGGCGGACGGCGAACGGCTGCGGTCCATGATCCTCAGCTCAGGCAGCTTCGCGCGCAAACGCCTCACGGTGGACGTCGGCGACGCGATCAACGATACGCTCGCCGTAAGGCTCAACGGGCTTTACGAGCAATCATACGGCTACCGAGATTTCTTCAAGCTCGAGCGCTATGGCGTCAATCCGACGATGACCTGGCATCCGCTCGAAAAGACCTTCATCACGCTGAGCTACGAGCATTTCCGGGATCGCCGCACCGCCGATCGCGGCATTCCCTCGGTGGGCGGCTTCGTTTTCGGAGGCTCGTCGGTCTATCCGGGATACCCGTCGCCGGCGCCGATCGACGCCTTCTTCGGCGTCGGCAATCCTTCGGTCGAAGCGGTGAATTACTCCAAGGTCGACCTCAATCGCGCAGCGCTCGCCCTGGACCATACGACGGATTTCGGCCTCAACATCCGCAATCAGTTCGTCTATGCCGACTATGAGAAGCGTTATCAGAACACATTCCCGGATCAGGGGCTGGGCTTCGTCACGACGCTCCTTAACCCTGTCGCGACGACCGTTACGCCGGCCGGAATCGTGCGTCTCGACGGCTATGTCAACTCCACGCCAAGGCAGAATATCTTCAACCAGACGGATCTCGTCTATAAATGGCAGATGGCGCCCGACATCCGTCACACGGTGATGTTTGGCGCCGAGGTCGGCAACCAGCTATCCGACGAAAATCGCGATCTCTCGTGTTTCAACGTGTCCTGCAGAACGCAGCGCGTGACGACGCCATTCTGGTCGCCGACCGCATATTTTCCGGTCGTTTTCGCCAATCCAAACCGTCGCCGCCACACCAATCTGGACCTTGCGGCAGGCTATGTTCAGGATCAGATCGAAGTCACGCGGTATTTCGACGTGATCGCAGGCGTGCGATTCGACAGATTCGACCTGAAATACACTGGCTTTGACACGGGCCCCACAGATTTCAGGGGCCAGCTGCGACGCGTCGACAATGTGTGGTCGCCGCGCTTTGGCCTCGTGTTCAAGCCGATCGAGATTCTTTCAATCTATGGGTCCTATTCGCGAAGCTTCCTGCCGGTGGCGGGCGATCAGTTCAACGTGCTGTTTCCGACCGTCGCCAATCTCGCGCCGCAGAGCTTCCAGAACGTGGAGGTGGGCTTCAAAGCGCAGCTCTTGCCGGCCCTGCTTTTGACGGGCGCGCTGTATCAGCTCAATCGTTCGAATCAACAGCTCACGGTCAATGCGACGACAGCCATCCTCGCTGATACAAGGACGCAGGGCGGAGAACTCGGGCTCGTCGGCAATGTTACGGATCGCTGGGAGGTTTCGCTCGGCTACGGCTATCAGGACGCGCGCGTCATCAGGACAGACAGAACGCCGACCTTGCGGACGCCGTTCTTCACCGACGTCGGCAAGACCAATCCCTCCGTGCCCCGAAACACCTTCTCCTTCTGGAACAAATACGACATTTCCTCCTTCTTTGACGCGGGCCCCGGCGTTCTGGGCGTGGGCGCCGGCGTGGTCTACAATTCGAAGTTCTATCCGGCGATCGACAATTTCGTCGTCGTGCCTGGTTACGCGCGCGTGGACGGCGCCTTGTTCGTCAGGTTGAGCGAGAATGTCTCGGGACAGCTCAACGTCGAGAATCTGGCTGGCGCGCGGTACTTCGTCTCCGCGCACAACAACAACAACATCATGCCCGGCGCCCCGCGCTCGGCCTATGTGACGCTGAATGCGCGATTCTAGCGGCGCCCGGTCTTGAGGCTCGCCGATCGGCGCGGAATGGATTATTCCTGCCCGCGCCAATCCTCGCCTCGCCCCAAAGCGCGTCCGCAGTCGCCACCCCGGAAGGGTTTAGCGCTTGCGCCGCGTCCGCCGGGAGCGCACCTGAGACGCCGTGACACGCAAACCAGACGAAATTTCCGCCGACCTGATGCAGCCGCTGGCGACCCTGCCGGTGTTCTATGCGCTCGCCGGGCGGCGCGTGCTGGTCATCGGCGGAGGCGAGGCGGCGGCATGGAAGGTGGATCTCGCGGCCGCGACCGGCGCGCAGGTCGATGTTTTCGCGCCGGTCCTCTGCGACAAGCTTCGCGAGATCGTAGAGGCGCGCGACAACGTCGCCATACATGCGCGCGAGGTCGAGCGGGACGATTTCGCCGGGGCGGCGATGGCGCTTGGCGCGGTCGACGACGACGCTCTGGCGCAAAAGGCGCATGAATGGGCGCGCGCCGCCGGCGTGCCGCTCAATCTCGCCGATCGTCCCGCGTTCAGCGATTTCACCATGGGCGCGATCGTCAATCGCTCGCCGCTGGTGATCGGCGTCTCGACCGGGGGCGCGTCTCCCGTTTTTGCGCAAGCGGTGCGCGGCCGGATCGAGACGCTCGTGCCGGCGACATTTCAGGCCTGGGCGCGCGCGGCGCAGGCCTGGCGCCCGCTCGTGCGCGCGTCCGGGCTCGACTTTCTGGCGCGGCGCGACTTCTGGCGTCGCTTCACCCGGCTCGCCTTCCGCGACATCGAGCGGCAGCCGCGAGACGACGACCGCGCCGCGCTGATCGATGAGGCCCGCGCCGGCGCCGAAGCGACCGCGCGCGGACGCGTCACGCTCGTCGGCTCGGGGCCCGGCGATCCTGAGCTGCTGACGCTCAAGGGCATGCGGGCGCTCGCCGGCGCCGACGTCGTGCTCTTCGACGATCTCGTTCCGGCGAGCATTCTCGATTTCGCCCGACGCGAAGCGACCCGGATCAACGTCGGGAAGCGCGGCTACGCGCCGTCGGTGCGCCAGGAGGAAATCAGCGCTCTGCTTATCGAACTCGCACGCGATGGCAAGAACGTGGTGCGGCTGAAGGGCGGCGATCCGCTCATCTTCGGCCGCGCCAATGAGGAAATCGCCGCGCTGCGCGAAGCGGGCTTCTCAATCGAGATCGTGCCCGGCGTGACGGCGGCCTGCGCCGGCGGCGCCGCGATCGGCGCGTCGCTGACGAGCCGGGAGACGGCCCGGCGACTTCAATTCATCACCGCCCACACCAAGGACGGCGAATTTCCCGAGGACTTCGACTGGGGCGCGCTCGCCGACGAACGCGCCACGACGGCGGTCTATATGGGCAACCGCACGCTGCCGGCGTTATCGCGCCGCCTGCTTCAGGAGGGCATGTCGCATGATACGCCGGCCTTCCTCATCGAACGCGCGTCGACGCCGCAGGAGCGCGTCGTCAAAGGCACCATCGCCGACTTGCCTTCGAAAGTGGCGGGCCAGACGATCGTCGGACCGGTTATGGTGCTGATCGGCTGGGCGCTGGCGGAGAACTGATCCAGCGCTATTCTTGGGAAGACGGCGAGCGGAGAAGCGATATGGCCTTCACGAGACGATCCGCTCTCCTTGCGTCGGGGGCGGGGCTCCTATCCCCGAAAGCGCTCGCCAGGGCGAAGACGGAATCGTCGCCAATTCGCGAGCCGACGCAGAATCATCTGAATGAACTGAACAAGCTCGTCGTCGACGTCATGAAGAAGACGGGCGCGCCGGGAATGTCGGTCGCCGTGGTTTCGCTCGATCGCGTGCTTTACTTGAAGGGATTCGGCGTGCGCCGCGTCGGCGCGGCCGAACGCGTCGACCCCGACACCGTCTTCCAGCTCGCTTCGCTTTCCAAGCCGGTCTCCGCCACGGTCGTCGCGGGGCTCGTCGGAGACGGCGTCGTCTCCTGGGATCATCCGATCGCGCGAAGCCTGCCGGACTTCGCAATGAGCGATCCCTGGGTGACGCGCGAGATCACGCTGCGCGACATGTTCTGCCATCGCAGCGGTCTTCCCGACCATGCGGGCGACCTCGTCGAGGACATCGGCTACGATCGAGACGCGATCATTCGCCGGCTGCGCTACATCAAGCCGGACACGAGCTTTCGCACCCACTACGCGTATAACAACCAAGGGTTTTCCGCGGCGGGCTACGCGGCGGCGAAAGCCGCGGGAAAATCCTGGGAAGATGTCTGCGACGAGCGCCTTTACAGACCGCTCGGGATGGCGAGCGCCAGTTCGCGCTATGCCGACTTCGTCGCGCGCAGGAACCGCGCCTTCGGCCATGTGCGTCGCGGGGATCGCTGGGTAGTCGGCGAACAGCGGGATCCCGATGCGCAGGCGCCGGCCGGCGGCGTCTCGTCGTCGGCGCGCGACATGGCGACATGGATGCGGATGCAGCTCGGACGCGGCGCCCTCGACGGCCGCGAGATCGTCAAGCCGGAGGCGCACGGAGACACGCATTTCCCCCAGATCGCCACCGGACCGGCCCATGATCCGATGCGCGGGCCGACCTTCTACGGCCTCGGCTGGGACATCGACTATGGCGGTCCGGCCCGCGTGCGCTGGAGCCATTCAGGCGCATTCTCTCTCGGCGCCGCCAACTGCGTCTACCTCATGCCCGCCGAGCGGTTCGGCATCGTCGTGCTGAGTAATAGCGCGCCAGTGGGCGGGCCAGAAACCATCTGCCGCAGCTTTCTCGACATTGTGCTCACGGGAAAGATCGAGCGTGACTGGCTTGCGCTCTTTGGCGAGGCGTTCGCGAAAATGGCGGTGCCCACCTATGGCCGCGACGCCGATTACGCGAAGCCGCTCGCCAGCGCGCCGCCGCGCGCATCCCGCTCGAACTATGTCGGCGAGTATCGCAACGACCTCTACGGGCCGATCGGGGTGGTCGACGCCGCCGAAGATCTTTTGCTCACGCTGGGCCCGAAGCCCACGCCGTATCCGCTGCGCCATTACTCAGGCGACATTTTCACCTTTCAGCCGCCGGGAGAGAACGCCAGCGGAGTCAGCCCGGTAAGGTTTTCCCGAAGCGGCGACAAGGCGACCTCTGTCGTCATCGACTATTTCAATGGGAACGGTCAGGGCGTTTTTTTGCGCAAATGACTCGATAGAAGAGACAACAAATGTTCTTCGTCGGGCTTCGCCGCGACCAGCGTATCGAAGCCGAGCTTTCGAAGCGGCGCCGCGACATGTTCTGACAGCGCGAGATGCTGCATGTCCCTTAGCGCGTCGACGATTCCAGCGTCTCGCGCCAGCTCCAGAAAGATTTCCGCGCTGCGCCGTGAGTAGTGCAGGGCGGCGATGACGCGACGCGCGGCGATGTCGGATACGGCCTCGGCGGTCGGCGCCCGAGCCGCCCGCGCTTCATAGACCTCCACCGTGTGGACCTCGTGCCCCGCGCCGCGCAGACCCGCTTCCAAAATCGGCTGCCGGTCGCGTCCCGCGAGATAGAGGAAACGCGCCGCGCGCTGATAACGCTCGAGCAGCAGCGGAAGAATAGCCTCGGCGTTTCCCGCGACGATGTCGGGATCAAATCCGAGCCCGCGCGCCGCTTCGGCGGTTTTCTCGCCGACGGCGTGCAGCGGCGACCCGCTGAGCGCGCGTGCGTCGCCCGCGAATTCGACTCCCTTGGCGCTCGTCACGATGACGGCGTCATAGCGGCCGTCGCAAGGAATGACCGCGCCCGTGGCGGCGATCTCCAGCACGGGAGAGATCACCGCCGCACAATCCAGAGCCCGCAATTTCTCCGCCGTGCGCGCAGCGTCCTCGGCCGCGCGCAGCACCAGCACGCGTTTCACATAAGCCCCGCGACGCCATGCGGCAGGCGCAGCAGTATTTCCTTCCCTGCGTCGGCGCCGATCAGCGCGCCGTCGATGGCGCGGCCCTGCCGGCGCACGACATAGGCTTCCGCCCCATCTGCTTTCAGCACCTCGCCGACAAACGAAAGTTCGGCGCCGCGAACCTGCGCGTGGCCGGCGATCGGCGTGCGGCAGGAGCCGTCGAGAGCCGCAAGGAAAGCTCGCTCCGCGGCGAGCGCAAAGCCGGTGGCTTCGTCGAAAAGCGGCGCCAAGAGGTCGCGCGTGGCGTTATCGCCGGCGCGGCGCGTTATGCCGATCGCGCCCTGTCCGCAGGCTGGAGGAAACTCCTCCAAAGACAATAGCGCCGTCGCGCGGTCGGCGAGACCCAGCCGTTTCAAGCCGGCGAGCGCGAGCAGGGTCGCGTCAATCTCGCCGTTCTCGACCTTTCTGAGACGCGTCTCGACATTGCCGCGAAGCAGCGTCGTCTGCAGGTCGGGGCGCCGGCGCTTCACCTGCGCGGCGCGGCGCAGCGACGCGGTGCCGACCACGGCGCCGGCGGGAAGTTCGTCGAGCGTAACGCCGCCGCGCGAGATCCAGGCGTCGCGCGCGTCCTCCCGCGGCAGATAGCCCGCGATCATGATTTCGCTCGGCAGATGGGTCGGCAGATCCTTCGAGGAATGCACGGCGAGGTCGATCGTCCCCGCGATCAGCGCTGAATCGAGCTCTTTGGTGAAAAGTCCCTTGCCGCCTGATTCGGACAGCGGCCGATCCTGGATCTGGTCGCCCGTCGTGCGGATGATCTCAACGGTGAAATTCTCTTCGCCGCCGCCGTGCGCGCGCATCAACTCGCCGCGAACCATGTGCGTCTGCGCGAGGGCAAGCGGACTGCCGCGGGTTCCGATTCTAAGTAAGGGAGAAGTCGTCATTGTCCGCCGGCGCTTGTCGCGCGCGACTATAGGCGGGAACGCGCGAAGGGCAAGCGGGAGGAAGGTTGAAACGCTCTTAATCTAAAAAAGCGAGCGTCCGCTCCTGGGAGCGGACGCTCTTTTTTAGCTCCGCGCGGGCGTACTCTACGCGGCCCGGCGGTTTGCTAAACCGATCACCACCAACCGCCGAACAGGCCGGTTCCGAGACCCGCGCCAAGGCCGAGGCCCGCGCCGAGACCCGCGCCAAGGCCTGCGCCGAGGAGGCCGCCGCCATAGCCGTAGTAGCCCGGGCCGCCATAGCCGTAATAGCCGCCATACGGCCAGTTTGCGCCGTACCAGGAGCCGCCATAGCCATAATAGCCCGGCCGGTAGCAGCGGGTGTAGCGCATCGGACGATAGGCCGAGCCCCAATAGGTGTAGCGCGCCGGACGCGCGTACCCCCAAGAAGTCCCGCAGTGACGGTGCCAGCCATAATGAGCCCGGCAGTAATGCCTCGCCTCTGCGATACTCGTGGAGCCGATCACGGCTGTCATTGCAATCGCGGACGTAAACGCCAAGGCTTTAATTTTGTTCGACGCCATTTTCACCTCCATACAGTTTAGACCGAGCGCAACCTCAACCGGGACGTTAATGACCTCTTTGCCTTAACCATAGCGCTACGCAGCTCAAGATATCGACGCCGTTGGGGAAGCAACGATCTGCTGACCCAACTCGTATTCGTCGAGATCATGTCAAGAGGATTACCATTAATTCGCCAAAATTTAATACAGCTAACTTTAGCGCTGCATTTGAATACGTCTGCATCTGGAAACTGCTCAGTATTCGCTCTTTAAATCCCTGCCCAATCACAATTTTCTAACTTCCGTCCGCGCAGGGTATAAGGTCCGTTCCGCTGCTGGACGACCAGCGGCGCAGCTCTTTTTTTGCGCCGGGGAGTGCGCATGCGCGTTTTGGGCATTGAAACCACTTGCGATGAGACCGCCGTCGCTGTCGTGGCCGAGCGGCTTGGCGGGGAGGGCGGGGAGATCCTCTCCAACGAGGTTCTGAGCCAGATCGCCCGCCACGCCGCCTATGGCGGCGTCGTTCCGGAGATCGCGGCGCGGGCTCATATCGACGTGCTCGACCGGCTGATCCGGCGCGCGCTTGAGCGCGCGAAGACCGAGGCGAAGGACCTCGACGCCATCGCAGCCGCGGCGGGTCCGGGGCTGATCGGCGGCGTTCTTGTCGGGCTCACGGCCGGCAAGGCGCTCGCGCTTGCGCTCGGCAAACCGTTCATCGCCGTCAATCATCTCGAAGCCCACGCGTTGACCGCGCGTCTGACGGATCGGCTGGAGTTTCCCTTTCTGGCGCTCCTCATCTCCGGCGGACACACGCAACTCGTCGCGGTGAAGGGCGTCGGCGACTATCGGCGGCTGGGGTCCACCGTCGACGACGCCGCGGGCGAAGCCTTCGACAAGGTCGCCAAGATGCTGGAGCTCCCATATCCGGGAGGCTCGCAGATCGAGAAGCTGGCGGTCGAAGGCGACGCGCGGCGTTTCGACTTTCCGCGCCCGATGCTGGGCCGAGAAGGCGCCGACTTTTCGCTCTCGGGCCTCAAAACCGCCGTGCGGCAGGAAATCCTCAAGCTGCAAAGGCTCAGCGAAAGCGACGTCAAAGATCTCGCCGCCTCGTTCCAGGCCGCGATCGTCGACGTGATCGTCGACCGGGTGCGCTCCGGCGCGCGGCTGTTTACGGCGAGAGAGGGCCGACCGCCCCAGGGGCTCGTGATCGGCGGCGGCGTCGCCGCCAATGGCGCCATTCGCCGGGCGCTGATGCGGCTGTGCTCGGAAAGCGGTCTGCGATTCATTTCCCCGCCGGCGGCGCTCTGCGCGGATAATGGCGCGATCATCGCCTGGGCCGGGCTCGAGCGGCTGAAACGCGGACTGACCGACGACCTCGACTTTGCGCCGCGGCCACGCTGGCCGCTCGACGCCGCGCCGAGCCAATCGCATCACGGCAAGGCGTGAGGCGCATAGATGCGGCTTCTGTTTCCTGCGGCGCTCGCCGCCATGACGCTTGCGCCAACGCCGCAGCCGGCGGGACTTCTCGCCGAGGAGCCGACGTATGCAGGCGTGCGCGTCCTCTACGGTCCTGGCGAGGGTTTCGGCGCGGTGGATGCGCGCCTGATCGGCGAAGCGCGCCACTCGATCGATATGGCCGCTTACGTCCTGACCGATCGATCGCTGACCGCCGCGCTGGGACGCGCCGCCGTGCGCGGCGTCAAGGTGCGCATTTACCTCGATGGCGAGGAGATGGGACGCAGCGCCTCAGCGATCGAGGGGATCGCCGACGCGCCCAATATCGAAGTGCGTCGAAAGGGACGTTCGCGCGATCTGATGCATCTCAAATCTTATCAGGTGGACGGCCGCGTGCTGCGCAGCGGCTCGGCGAATTTCTCCGTTTCCGGCGAAGTCTATCAGGACAATGATCTGATCGTGATCGAGAGCCCACAGGCGGCGGCGCGGTTTCGCGAAACCTTCGACAGGCTCTGGTCGCGTCAGGACAATCAGCGGATCGGCGTAAGATGACGCGTGCGACGGTTGCAGTGCTTGGCGCGGGCGCGTGGGGCGTGGCGCTGGCCAATGTCGCCGCGCAAGGCCGCGCGCGCGTTCCCTTGTGGGCGCATGATCCGCAGGCCGCCGAAGAGCTTGCGCGAGACCGGGAGAACAAGCGCCGTTTGCCGGGGCTTCCATTCGCCGCCGCGGTCGCGCCGACCGGAGACATTTCCGCCTTACGCGACGCGGACATCGTTCTTGCCGTCACGCCCGCACAAGCGATCCGCATGACCGCGCGCGCCGCCCGTCCGCATCTGCGCGACGGCGCCGCCTTTGTGATCTGCGCCAAGGGCATCGAGCGCGATCGCCGCAAGTTCTTGAGCGAAGTCGCCGCGGAAGAGCTGCCGCAGGTGCGCATCGCCGTGCTGTCGGGGCCGAGCTTCGCGGTCGATGTCTGCCGCGGGCTACCAACGGCGGTCACGCTCGCGGCGCAGGACGAGGCGCTGGCGCGGCGCTTGTGCGAAGAGCTTTCGACGAAGACCTTTCGGCTCTATCGCTCCACCGACGTGCGCGGCGTCGAGATCGGCGGCGCGGCGAAGAACGTTCTCGCCATCGCCGCCGGCATGTGCCACGGCCGACAGCTCGGCGCGAGCGCGCAGGCGGCGCTCATCGCCCGCGGGTTTGCGGAACTGATGCGTCTCGGGCGGGCGTTGGGCGCGCGTCAGGAGACCCTGATGGGGCTTTCGGGATTGGGCGATCTCGTGCTGACCTGCGGATCGGCGCAGTCGCGCAATTTCGCGCTTGGCGAGGCGCTGGGGCGAGGAGAGTCGGCGAAGGACGCCGCGCATGGCAAGCTCGCCGAAGGCGCCTTTACCGCCCGCGTCATGGTCGAGATGGCGCGCGCGCATGACATCGAATTGCCGATCGCCGAGGCCGTCGACGCCATTCTTTCCGCGCGGCTCAGCGTCGAGGGCGCCATCGAAGCGCTCCTGATGCGTCCGCTCAAAGCCGAGGACTGACCGCCAGGCGCGCGGGCGCCGCGTCGCCTATTTCGAATCGAGGATCTCTCGGATCTTCACGGCGAGCTGCTCGAGGCTGAATGGTTTCGTCAGCAGCTTGACGCCGGGGTCGAGAACGCCGTTGTGCACGATGGCGTTGCGCGTATAGCCGGTCGTGAACAGAACCCGGAGGCTGTGCCGGCGAAACACCGCCTCGCGCGCGAGGCGCGCGCCGTCCATGTCAGGCATGACGACGTCGGTGATCATCAGATCGATGTCGGCGCGTCGGCGGATGATCTCGATCGCCGCACGTCCGTTCTCCGCCTCCAGGACAGAATATCCCAACTCTCTCACGCCCTGCGCGGTCACCCGGCGCGCGGTGTCGTCGTCTTCGACGATGAGCACCAGTTCGTCCGCTCTCCCGAGCGGGAGATCGAGCGGCCTTGGCGGCGGCATGGATATCTCTGCGTGGGCTTCCGCCTGATTGAAGCGAGGCAGATAGAGCTTGATGCAGGCGCCGCGTCCCGCTTCGGAATAGATCTTGATATGGCCGCCGGACTGCTTGACGAACCCATGTACCTGCGAAAGACCCAGGCCGGTTCCCTTGCCGGCTGGCTTGGTAGTGAAGAACGGATCGAACGCCTGCGAAATGACGTCGGGCGGCATGCCTTCGCCAGTGTCGGTGATCGCGATCATCACATACTGGCCCGGCTTAAGATCGGCGTATTGAGCGGCGTAAGCGTCGTCGAGATAGCAATTGGCCGTTTCGATCGTCAGCTTGCCGCCGTTCGGCATCGCGTCGCGCGCATTGACCGCAAGATTGACGATCGCGCTTTCCAATTCGTGCTGATCGATTTTCGTCAACCACAGGCCGCCGGCGAGCACGGTTTCGAGCTCGATTTTTTCACCAAGCGCTCTGCGCACCATGTCGGAGATGCTGGAAACGAATTTGTTGGGGTCGAGCGGACGCGGCGACAACGGCTGCCGTCTTGAGAACGCCAGCAGCCTGCGAACCATCGCCGCCGCGCGGTCGGCGCCGTCCATCGCCGAATCGATCAGTTGAGAATAATCGCCGTCCGCGCCCGCAAGCTTCCGTCGCAGCAAATGCAGGCTTGCGACGATGACGCCCAGCATATTGTTGAAGTCATGCGCGATGCCGCCAGTGAGATGGCCGAGCGCTTCGAGCTTCTGCGACTGCCGTAATTGGGATTCGAGCGCCTCGCGGCGCGTCGTTTCGCCAATCAGCTGGTCATAGGCGGCCTTCAGCGAATCGCGTGAGTTTTGCAGCGCGTTCATCTGCTTTTGGGTGTTGAGAAGCGAAAAAGCGCCAAGCGCGAAGATGATCCCGCCCAAGCTCCAGACGGCGGCGTCGAATTGGCCGCCGGCTGCATTGACGTCGCGTTCTCGCGCCTGGAGCAGACTTCGCTCATTTTCGATCATCGTGTCGATGATGACGCGCAGCCGATCCATCAGCGCTTTCCCGCGCCCGGATCTGACAAGCTGGACGGCCTTGTCGACACGGCTGGCGCGCGTGTCGGCGACCGCTTGGTCGATGATCTCGAGTCTTTCGCCAAGCAGTGGACGCATTTCTGCGATGGCCTCAAGCTGCTTGGGATTGTCCCTTACGCGCTCAGAAAGGCGGTCGAGGACGAGGGGTACTTTCCGCGTCGCTTCGGTGCAGGATTCGAGATAACGCTCGTCTTGCGTGAGGATGAAGCCGCGTTGGCCGCTCTCGGCGGTTTGCAGCAGTGCGTAGAGCTGATGAAGGTCGCTTTGCACCCAGATCGTGTGGCGCAGCCATGCGCCGGCCTCGCGGCGCTGGTACTCGGCATGCACGGCCACATAACTGGCAAGCGCCAGCACCGCGAATCCCAGAGCGATGCCGAACAGCCCGGAAGCGACGAATTTACGTGAGGGAGACATTTCGATCCGGCGAGGGGATGGACGCGCGGCAGTCTACGACGCGCGTCCGGGTTGCGAAAGGTCAGGGAACCTGCCGCACCGCGCCTTTCGCCGCGCTGGTCGTCATGGACGAGTAGGCGCGCAGCGCCGTCGTGACTTTGCGGGGCCGAGGCTTGGCCGGCGCGAAGCCTTTGGCGGACTGTTCGGCGCGCCGCGCCGCCATTTCTTCTTCGCCGACGCAGAGCGTGATCGTGCGCCCGGGGATGTCGATTTCGATTCGATCGCCATCTTTGACCAAAGCGATGGCGCCGCCCTCCGCCGCCTCCGGAGACACATGGCCGATCGAGAGCCCCGCCGTGCCGCCGGAAAATCTCCCGTCGGTTATAAGCGCGCAGACCTTGCCCAGCCCCTTCGATTTCAGATAGCTCGTCGGATACAGCATCTCCTGCATGCCGGGTCCGCCGCGCGGGCCTTCGTAGCGGATGACGACGACGTCGCCAGCCATTACGTCGCCCGTAAGAATGCCGGAAACCGCGGCGTCCTGGCTTTCATACACCTTGGCGGGGCCGGCGAATTTGAGGATCGACTCGTCAACGCCCGCGGTCTTCACGATGCAGCCGTCGAGGGCGAGATTGCCTGTGAGCACGGCGAGGCCGCCGTCCTTCGAAAAGGCGTGCGCCGCGTCGCGTATCGCGCCCCTTTCGCGATCGTCGTCGAGTTCCTTGTATCGGCGCTCCTGGCTGAAGGCGACCTGCGTCGGCACGCCGCCCGGAGCGGCGCGGAAGAAGGTGCGCGCGGTCTCGCTCTGCGTGACGGCGATGTCCCAGCGCGCCACCGCGTCGCTGATCGAGGGACTGTGCACGGTCGGAAGATCGCCGCGCAAAAGCCCGGCGCGCAGCAATTCGCCGAGTATCGCAATCACGCCGCCGGCGCGATGCACGTCTTCGAGATGAACGTCGGGCGCGGAGGGCGCGACCTTGCACAAGACCGGCACGCGCCGCGAGAGCCGGTCAATGTCGGCCATGGTGAAATCGACCTGCGCCTCATGCGCCGCCGCGAGAAGATGCAGCACGGTGTTGGTCGAGCCGCCCATCGCGATGTCGAGCGTGATGGCGTTCTCGAACGCGCCGAACGTCGCGATCGAACGCGGCAGCACGCTCTCGTCGTCCTGTTCGTAATAGCGGCGCGCGAGATCGACGATGAGATGACCGGCTTCGACAAACAGGCGCCGGCGATCGGCATGCGTCGCGAGGGTCGATCCATTGCCGGGAAGCGACAGACCCAACGCCTCGGTCAGACAGTTCATGCTGTTCGCGGTGAACATGCCGGAGCATGATCCGCAGGTCGGACAGGCGGAGCGCTCGATCGTCGCGACATCAGCTTCGCTGACCGTATCGTCGGCGCCCGCGATGATCGCGTCGACAAGATCGAGCGCGTGCTCCTTGCCGGCGAGCACGACCTTTCCCGCCTCCATCGGACCGCCGGAAACGAACACCGCCGGGATGTTGAGCCGCAGCGCCGCCATCAGCATGCCCGGCGTGATCTTGTCGCAATTCGAAATGCAGACCAGCGCGTCGGCGCAATGCGCGTTGACCATGTATTCGACGCTGTCCGCGATGAGATCGCGCGAGGGCAGGGAATAGAGCATGCCGTCGTGGCCCATCGCGATTCCGTCATCGATCGCGATAGTGTTGAACTCTTTCGCGACGCCGCCGGCCTTTTCGATCTCGGCGGCGACGAGCTGGCCGAGATCCTTCAGATGCACATGGCCAGGAACGAATTGCGTGAAGGAGTTGGCGACGGCGATGATCGGCTTGCCGAAATCCTCCTCCTTCATGCCTGTCGCGCGCCACAGGCCGCGGGCGCCCGCCATGTTGCGGCCGTGAGTCGTCGTGCGTGAACGGTAAGGAGGCATTGGTGTCTCGTCGTCGCGAAGGCTCGTCGCTCGAGCCTTTCCAAAGACGACTAGCGCAGCGAAGGAACCGTCGCAACCGCGGGCGGCGCGGAAGTCGCCGATGCGCTAAGGCTGGCGCGTCTGGCCCCTGCGCCAGTCGCGCGCATCGCTCTAGTCGCCGCCCTGCTTAAGCGGCGCGGCGCTCGCCGGGCGACACCACTTCGCTGACGCAAGCGCCAATGGCGTTGATCGAAGCGAAGCTTTGCCGCCGAAGCATGGAGACCGGGAATTCTACGTCGAAGGCCTCTTCAAGCGCGAGCATCGTGCGGATCGCCGCGAAGGGCGTCAGCCCGGCGCTGTAGAGATCGTCGGAATCAGACAGTTGTTCCACAGGGGTGTGCAAACGGCCGTGCTCCTGCAGCAAACGGCGTATCGTATCCATCATCGATCCAACTCCATGTCCGGCCGTTTCTCGGGGCCGCAGCGTTGTTGTCGCGATAAGCGCGGTTGTGTCCTGACAGTCGTAACTAGCGCGCAAAGGATTCGGGCGCCTCGCCTGAACGCAGGATGAATTCGCCGGGAGCGGCTCGAGATACGCCTTACAAAGGGTTAACCTAAATCTCGGCCACGAGCGGCGCTGTGGCCGTTTCTGTTTACCTGCGCTATGTTAGCGTCCATGCGGACGCCCCCACTTCTTGCGCTAACGATCGTCGCGTTTCTGGGAACCTGGTCGGCCGGCATCGCGCAGGCGCAGGATCCGCAGCCGCCGTCGATCGAATCATTCGGCGAAGAGGGCGGCGATTTCCTTTTCATTCCGGGCATTGGGCGGATTCCGCTGCCGCCGGGGAGCCGGGCGCTCGGTCCCGGACAAGGCGGACGCGATCTCTCTCCCGAGCGGCGCCCGCCGACCGCCGCTGCGCCGGCGCCGCCGAAGGACCCTGCCGAACGGCGCGCTGAAGAGATGGCGCGGCTCTATCTGCGCCTGGAACAGGCCGAGGACGAGCGCGAGGCCCAGGGCGTAACCGCGGCGATCGCCAGCCGCTGGTCGCGCTCGGAATCCGACACAATTAACTTGCTCGCGGCGCGCGCGCTTGCCGCCGACGCCGCCGGCGGGCCGGCGCTCGCGCTTCGGCTGCTTGATTATGTCGTGGCGCTCTCGCCGCGATGGGCTGAGGCCTATGTGCGTCGCGCCAAAGTTCGGGCCGAGCAGGGCGACGACAGCGGCGCCATCGCCGATCTCGAGACGGCTGCGCAACTCGAGCCGAAGCGGTTCGACGCGCTTGCGGCGCTCGGCGCGCTCGAGGAAAAGACCGGCGACAAGAAGGGCGCGCTCGCGGCCTATCGGAAGTCGCTCGCGATCTCGCCCCAGCAGGAGTCGCTTCGCAAGATCGAGGAGCGCCTGCGCATCGAGGTCGAGGGGCGCGACATTTAAAATTCCCTGGGGAGTGTGATGACGAGCGACAAGCATGCTGCAGGGCCGATCGCGCCCGAGGCCCTGGAGCAGCTCTTTACGGGCGCGCGGACGCATAATGGCTGGCTTGCCAGGGAGGTGCCGGACAGTCTGCTCGAGCTCGCGGTCGACTACGCCAAATGGGGGCCGACAAGCGCGAACTGCTCCCCGATGCGAGTCGTCTTCGTGCGCTCGCCCGAGGCGAAGGCGCGTCTCGCGCCGGCGATGTCCGACGCCAATCGTCCGAAGACGATGGCCGCGCCCGCCACGGCCATCGTCGCCTATGATTTCGATTTCCCTGACAGACTTCCGCATCTCTATCCGGCGACGGACGCCCGATCCTGGTTCGTCGGCAATGACAAGCTGATCGAGGAGACGGCCGTTCGCAACGGCTCGCTGCAGGGCGCCTATCTGCTTCTGGCGCTTCGGGCGGTGGGTCTCGATTGCGGGCCGATGAGCGGCTTCGACAGGGAGAAGGTCGACGCCGAATTCTTTCAGGGCACGCGGGTAAAATCGAATTTCCTGATCAACATCGGCTACGGTGATCCCGCAAAGCTCTACCCGCGCGGCCCGCGGCTGGCTTTCGAGGAAATTGCGACCATTCTTTAGGAGGCCAATCCAAATGACGCTGCGAATCATTCCCCAGCGCTTCGCCCCGCACGCCCAGGGTCTGCTGCGCATCGCCGCCGCCTTGCTTTTCATGCAGCACGGGGCCGCCAAGCTCTTCGGCGTTCCGCATGTCGCGATGTTCGACAACCTGCAGCTGTTCTCGCTGCTAGGGGCGGCGGGCATTCTCGAGCTTGTCGGCGGCGCGCTGCTGCTGGTTGGACTGTTCACCCGGCCTGTCGCCTTCATCCTTTCGGGCCAGATGGCGGTCGCCTATTTCTTTTTCCACGCCGGACAGGATCTTTGGCCGCTCATCAACAAGGGAGAGCTCGCCGCGCTCTACTGCTTCGTATTTCTGTTCTTTGCGGCGGCCGGACCCGGCGCGTTCGCATTGGACAGCGAGTGACGCCGCAGCGGCGCGACAACGCCGGCGACGCCCTTTCTATTGACATTGGGGAGCGGGACCATATTCCCTTGCGGTATGTCCGAGACGGCCGTCACCGCCAAGCGTCGGTCTCAAGCCCTGGCGCTGCCTAACCTGCTGACCTATGGCCGCGTCGCCGCCGTTCCGGTGGTGGCGGGTCTGCTCCTGGGCTTTACGGAGAACTGGGCGCGCTGGGCGGCGCTCGCCGTCTTCATAGCGGCCGGCGTGACAGATTTTCTCGACGGCTATTTCGCGCGGATCTGGCAGCAGCAGTCGCCGTTGGGGCGGATGCTCGATCCGATCGCCGACAAGCTGCTTGTTGCGACGACGCTGATGGCGCTCGTCGCCGATCGGACGCTCGCCGGCTGGACGATCTGGGCGGCGATCATCATCCTCTGCCGCGAAATCCTGGTGTCCGGATTGCGCGAACACCTGGCCGAACTCAAAGTTCGCTTGCCGGTTTCCGCAATCGCGAAGTGGAAAACCGCGGCCCAACTCGTTGCGCTGGGGTTTCTGATCGCCGGGCCGGCGGGCGAGGCGGTTCTTCCCGGCACGGTAAAGATCGGCGCGAGCCTTCTGTGGGCCGCGGCGATCCTGACGCTTTACACCGGGTTCGACTATCTGCAGTCCGCGTGGGACCATTTCGGGGAAGACCAGCCGGGATGAAAGTGCTGTATTTCGCTTGGGTGCGCGAGCGCATCGGCGTGGCGGAAGAAGAGATCGAGCCGCCGAGCGAAGTGGTCACGGTCCGTCAACTGATCCACTGGCTGTCGGGGCGCGGCGAGGGCTACGCCGCCGCTTTCGCCAATCCGGCGACGATCCGCGCAGCGGTCGACAGGACGCATGCGACGGCTGACGCGCCCATCGGCTCCGCCCGCGAGATCGCCTTTTTTCCGCCGATGACGGGCGGCTGACATGACGTCGCGGCCGGCGCCCTCGGTGCGCGTGCAGGCTGAGGATTTCGACCAGGGGCGCGAACAGGCGCTGCTGACGCAGGGCCGGCGGGACATCGGCGCGCTCGTCAGCTTCGTGGGCCTCTGCAGGGACGAGGACGGCGCGCTCGAGGCGCTGGAGCTCGAACATTACCCCGGCATGGCGGAGGTCGAAATCTCCAGCGTCGCAGAGCAGGCGCTTGAGCGCTGGCCTTTGCAGGGCGTGACGGTCATTCATCGCTTCGGCCGAATTCGGCCTGGCGAACAGATCGTTCTGGTGCTCGCCGCGGCGCGACACCGCGCCGACGCTTTCGCCGCCGCGGAGTTTCTGATGGATTATCTCAAGACCCGCGCGCCCTTCTGGAAAAAGGAGCGCCGCGCCGATGGCGGCGCCGGCGACTGGGTCGGCGCCAAGTCCGAGGATGACGCCGCCGCGGAGCGCTGGCGCTAGATCAGCTGCTGCGGCGCGATCAGATGCACCACCCACCCGTGGAGCGCGACGGTGGCGACCACGAGAAACAGCGTCGCCAGCGTAAAGACGTCAAGATTTTCCCTCGGCACGCGCATCATGGTCGGCAGGCCGACGGAAAAAACATAGATTCCGTAGAAGCCGAGGACATCCAGCCATCGAAGCCCGGGAATCAGGCCAAAGAGCGAAGCGAGCCAGACCGGCGTAAAGGAGTAGGCGGTCAGCATCAGGGCGCGTCGGTCGTCGGTCTTTCCTTCGAAATGCGGCGCAATGGCCGATATGACGAAGGCGACGATAAAGAACGCGGGAAGGCTGAGCAGATATTGGACGAAGGCGCGATAAAGCCCGCCCGAGAAGGTCGGATGCATGACGCCCTCGGAACCGTAGGAGAATCCGAAAAGCCAGGAGCCGAAGAAGCTCGCGAAGGGCGGAAGCAGCGCCAATATCGCAATATAACCGCGGTAGAGGTCTAAAGTGGACGTATCCTCTTCCGAGATCTTCGCCCATTCGGCCTGCGGCGTCAGGATTAAGCCCTTGATCCGCGACAGCAAATGCATTCCGGCCTCCATTGATTCGCCGCAAGCGCTAATTATCGAGGCGCCATGGAGCCGGGCTTGCGGGCGCCGGGTCCTCCATGCGAGGGAGAGTGCGGCCAGTGCGGCCGGTTTGATGATCGAAGTTGAAATCTAACGCGACGGGCCGCATGAGAAAACTGCTGGAATATTTTTGGCCGACAGTCGGCCTCATCGCGGTCGTCGCTTCCTTCTTCCTTCTCTATCGTGAATTCAGGGGAGAATCGGTCGGCGTCGAGGTTTGGGCCAATCTGAAGGCCATCCCGACAGGCAATTATCTGCTCGCGGGCCTTTCGACGCTTGTCGCTTATGCGGCGCTCGCCTGGTACGACCGCATCGCGCTGCTGCATCTGGGCGTCAAGCATATCAACTGGCTGTTTATTTCGGTCTGCTCGTTCACCACCTACGCCCTGTCGCATAATATCGGCGCGAGCGTTTTCTCGGGCGCCATGGTGCGCTACCGCGCCTATTCCACCAAGGGGCTGACAGCGACGCAGGTCGCCGCGCTGGTGGTGCTGTGCTCCTATACGTTCGGCTTCGGCAATGTGCTGCTCGCCGGGCTTTTGCTGACCTACGACCCCACGCTGATGCAGCGCCTGTCCGGCTTTCTGCCGGACGTGCTGACAAATCCGAGCGCCGCGCGCATCGTGGGTCTCGCCTGCCTCGGATTCGTCGCGCTCTATATCAGCGGATCGCTCATGCATTTTCGCGCGATCCGCTTGTTCGGGCGCTTCGAAATTCTCTATCCGCGCCCCGACATCATGCTGCGCCAGCTCTTCGCGGCGCCGCTGGAGCTGATCGGCGCCGCGGGCATCATCTATTTCGCGCTGCCGGAGCAGGGCAACCCGGGCTATCTCGTCGTGCTCGGCGCGTTTCTCCTGTCCTTTTCGGCGGCCCTCGTGTCCCACGCGCCAGGCGGGCTCGGCATTTTCGAGCTGCTCTTCATCAATGTCATGCCGGACGTGCCGCGGCTGAAGGTATTGGCCGCGCTGCTCGTCTGGCGACTCTTCTATCTCATCATCCCGCTGCTGATCGCGCTCGTCGTCGTCGCGCTCTTCGAACGCAAGAAGCTCGTCGAGCGCTGGCGGGGGATAGAAGAACAGCCGCAAAAATAAAAACGCCGGCCATTTCTGACCGGCGCCTGAATGCCGTTGCGTCTGTCGCGGCGCTCACATGCGATATTGCTGGAGTCGCGTGGTGCGCAGTCCCGCGAGGCCATGCTGGTCGATGGACATCTGCCAGCTCAAGAATTCGTCGACCGTCAGCGTGTAACGGCTGCAGGCTTCGTCGAGCGATAGAAGGCCGCCGCGCACCGCCGCCACCACTTCAGCCTTGCGCCGGATGACCCAGCGTTTGGTCGAAGCCGGAGGTAGGTCCGCAATCGTCAGCGGACTGCCATCTGGGCCGATGACATATTTGACACGGGCACGATGCGTCTCGGTCATCTCACTCACTCGTTACTCAAAACAGCCACGTTGCAGCGATCCTTATAAAGGCGTCGCTTTAAGAATTGCCTAAACGAATGAGACCTATAGGCAGCGGAAAATACACCAAATTTTAGGAACATGCGGCGCGGGGAAGACTTCGCGCGCCCGGAGCGGAATCGCCAATACCACGATTGTGGGCCGCTCTTGCCTGGATTTGCTTGCGTCGAGCGTCTTGCTTGGAACCGGCAGCGTCTAGCGAATCCACGCGGCGGCGCATCGGCAGGGCGACGCGCTAAAAACGGGTCGTTAACTGCGTCAACCATTCGGGCGAAGCTGTGACAAGCGCCGTCTCCAATGTCTTGTCGTAGCCCGAAACGATCAACAGACCGATCAGGACGAGCGACGCGCCGAGCGCTTGCTTCGCCTGTTTCCCGAAGGTCAGTAGACGCTCCCGCCAGCGCGCCATCGCTTGCCGCGACAACGCGCCGAGCAACATCAATGGCGCGGCGGCGCCGAGCCCGAATCCGCCCATGGTCACCGCGACGGCGCCAAGGTCTTCGCCGCGGGCGGCGAGCACTGACGCCGCGCCAAGCGTTGGCCCGACGCAGGGGCTCCAGACCGCGCCAAGCAGCAGGCCAACCCCGAACTGGCCGAGCATTCCGTCTTGAGCGCCGCCGAAAGCGGCGCTCAACCGGTCGCTGATCGGCCCGCCGGCCGCGGCGACCCGCGCCTGCAGCTCGGGCGCGAGCATAATGACGCCAAGTCCGATCAGCAGCGCCGCCGCGACTACCCTCAGCCAATCGCCATCGAGGCCGATGGCGAATCCGACAGTCGCCACGAAGAGGCCGATCGCCACGAACGACATGGAGACGCCAAGCGCGAGAAGCGCGGGCGCGTAGCGATGTTCCGCCGCCGCGGCGCCGAGCACCAGCGGCAGAAGCGGCAGAACGCAGGGCGACAAGGTCGAGAGGAGGCCGGCGACGAATGCGAGCCCGAGAGCGCCGAACTCCATCTATTTACAGAGCCTTCGCGGCGAGCGCGGAAATCGCGCCGGGATCGGTCACGCCGACCGAGCGTCCGACTTCCTTGTCGCCTTTGAACACGATGATCGTGCTTTGCCGGTTGGCCTTGAGCGTCTTGAGCGCGTTCTTTTGACTGTCGAAGTCGACGCGGAACATGGCGACGCCGGCATAGTTCGGATCTGATTCGACGCGCTGCATGGCGGGTTCCTGCGCGCGGCAGGTCGGGCACCAGGGCGCGTAGACATGCACGATGATCGGCTTGCCGGCTTTTTGCGCGGCCGCGAAGGCCTCCTGCGTGAAATTTTGGGAAGCGGCGCCGGCCGGGGCGACGGATGCGAGAAGGGCGGAGACAATGCCAAACGCGAAAACGGCGAGGCGGCGACGCGTAATCATGGGCTCTCCTCGAAAGGCGCGCTTTGCGTGAGCGGCGCTCAGGATTATGGAAGAAAGATAATGGCGGCCCTGCTCGAAGCCAATTCCCGACGCGCATGAACGACTGTATCGGCGTTATCCTTGCCGGCGGACTGGCGCGGCGCATGGGCGGGGGCGACAAGCCGCTCGTCGAGATCGCCGGACGCCCGATCCTTCAGCATGTGATCGATCGCTTGAAGCCGCAGTGCGGGCTTCTCGCCATCAACGCCAACGGCGATCCGGCGCGTTTTGCGCGGTTCGGTCTTCCGGTCGTCGCCGACGGCGTCGAAGGTTTTGCGGGACCGCTCGCCGGCGTTCTCGCCGGCATGGACTTTGGCGCCGCGAGGGGCGCCGCGCATGTGCTGACCGCGCCAGGCGACACGCCGTTCCTGCCGGCCGATCTCCTGTCGCGTCTTCAAGAAGCTCGAACGCGGACGGGCGCCGAGATCGCGGTCGCCGCCTCGCAAAAGCGCACCCATCACGCCGTGGCGCTGTGGCCGGTCGCGCGACGAGCGGACTTGCGGCAGGCGCTCGTTGAGGAAGACGAGCGCAGGGTGTCCGCCTTTATCGCGCGATTCGCGAATGTGACGATCGACTGGCCGGCGGAGCCTTACGACCCCTTCTTCAACGTCAACGCCCCGGAGGATCTGGCGCGCGCCGAGGCGATAGCCAGGGAGGAGTCGCGCAGCTAAATTGACGCGCGATGGATGCCTCGAAAGCAGCGGCGCGGGACAGGACATGAGCGAGCAGACAAAAAAGGGAATCAAGGACAAGGTGCAGGAGGAAGCCAGGGCCTTCTTTCCGGTGTTCCTTTATGTGTGGTTCCTGCTCGCGGTGCTTGGCGTGCACAAATCGATCGTTCTGTCGCAGGCGCATATCGTGCAGCACCAGGGCTTTGCTGTCGCCAAGGCGCTTGCTTTCGCCAAGGTGCTGTTCATCGCCAACAAGTTCGGGGTCTGGCGCGTATTCGACACGATGCCGCTGATCGTTCCCATCCTGGTGAAATCGTTTCTTTTCGGCGTTCTGCTCATCGACATGGACATCCTCGAGCAGGCGCTGCTGGAGCATTTCTGGCCGGCCCATGCGAACCATGACGGCGTGGATCTCTACAACCTTCGCACGCTCTTGTCGGTCGCGCTCGTCACCTTCGCAGCGCTGATCCCGTTCTTTGGCTATCGCGAATTCGCCAAGCTGGTCGGGGAGGAGGAACTACGGAAGGCGCTCTTCGTGCGCCGCGAGTATTTCATCCCACAGCGCGAGGCGGAGCCCACAACGACAACGGCGCCTGTCGAGACAGTCGAAGGCTAAACGAAGCCGGGATCGATCTGGACGGCCCCCTCGAGCCATGGCGGCGTCGGCAGATTCTGGCTGCGCAGAAATTCGGCGTTGAAGAGCTTCGATGCGTATCTCGCGCCGCCGTCGCAGAGCACGGTCACAATCGTGTTGCCGGGCCCCATGTCGCGGGCGAGGCGAACGGCGCCGGCGACATTGATTCCGGAGGAGCCGCCGAGCAACAGGCCTTCCTGCTCCGCGAGATCGAACACGATGCGCAACGCCTCGTCGTCCGGAATGCGGTAGGCGACGTCGATGGGCGCGCCTTCGAGGTTGGCGGTGATCCGGCCCTGGCCAATCCCTTCCGTGATTGATGAGCCCTCGGCCTTCAACTCGCCGGTCGTGTAATAAGAGTAGAGCGCCGCCCCATAAGGATCGGCCAGCCCGATCTTCACTTCCGGATTTCTCTCCTTGAGCGCCATGCCGACGCCAGCGAGCGTGCCGCCGGTGCCGCAGGCGCATATGAAGGCGTCGACCGCGCCGTCCAGAGCTTCGTAAATTTCCGGGCCGGTGGTCGTGAGATGGGCGACGCGATTGGCGACATTGTCGAATTGATTGGCCCAGACGGCGCCGTTCGGCTCATCCTTGGCGAGCCGCTCGGCAAGCCGACCGGAGAGCTTCACGTAATTGTTGGGGTTGGCGTAGGGAACGGCGGGCACCTCGACGAGCTGCGCGCCCTGCAGGCGCAGCATGTCCTTCTTTTCCTGGCTTTGCGTATCCGGGATCACGATCACCGTGCGAAAGCCGAGGGCGTTGGCGACGAGAGCCAACCCGATGCCGGTGTTGCCGGCGGTGCCTTCGACGATGACGCCGCCCGGCTTCAGCAGTCCTTTCGCGCGCGCATCCTCGACGATCGACAACGCCGCGCGGTCTTTCACGGAGCCGCCGGGGTTCATGAATTCGGCTTTGCCAAGGATGCGGCAGCCGGTCGCCTTGGAGGCTGCGCGCAATTCGATGAGCGGCGTGCGGCCGATGGCTTCGATGACGCTGGAGGCGACGGTCATGGATGATTCCTGGCGGGTGGCGGATCGTTCCTAGCCGAGCGACGGCTCTCGCTCAAAGGCGAAAATCGCGCCATGAGGCGCGCGCGCGCCGGGCGCCAGAATCCGCATGGACGGTTTTTCGTAAAGATCGCCGTAAAAGTCCTCCGGATCGCCGTGGCCTGTCCATGGCTCTATGCAAAGATAAGGCGCGGGCGGCAGCGTCCAAAATCCGACATGGGGAAAATCGTCGAGCGTCACAGAGACGCGCGCGCCTTCGCCATTGTCGAAAGCAAGACTGCGGCTCGCAATGTCGAGAAAGCACAGCGCGTCACGCGCGAACATTTCCGGCTCGAGCGGCAGTCGCCGGCCGTCGAGCGGCGTCTTGCGGATGGGTTTCGAGAAAAGCCCGCCCGCTCCGATGAGGGGAACTTCGGGACGTTCCTCCTTCTCAAACACGATCGCATGCGGCGAGGACGAGCCAGCGAGCGGCCAGCGAAAGGCGGGATGCAGGCCGCAGGCGTAGGGAAGGGGCCGGGAGTCCGCGTTTGTGACAATCAGATTGTTCTCGAGCGCGCCGGCGTGCAGCCGGAACTCCACTTCGAACCTGAACGCGAACGGATAAAGCGCGCGGGTCTCGGCGTCATCGACGAGCGCGAGGCGCAGATAGTCGTCACGCCGCTCGGCGACGGTGAAGCGCTTTTTCCAGGCGAAGCCATGGAGCGCGAGCGGATAGGTCTTCCCGTCCACGCGCACGCGGCCGTCGCGCGTCCAGCCGACGACCGGAAACAGCACTGGCGCGGTCTGGTCCCAGACCTTAGGGTCCTTCGCCCAGATCATCTCGACGCCGCGCGCACGCCAGGATGAAAGCTCGGCGCCGAACGTCAGGATCTCGGCGCGGTCGCCAGATGAATGGGTGAGTTCAATCGCGTCGGTCATGGAACAGATTCTAGCGCGGGACCCAAGCTCAGGCGAATGCTCACAAAATCAGCGTGCTCCGCCAGTGCAGCGCTTGAGCGGTGGCGTCAGCCGCAATAATGTCCCGCCGCCAAGCCGCCGCCCCACGTCGGCGCAGCGCAACGCCAATGAGAAGGCCTAATGGATAGCAGTCTCGTCTCGGACATCGGCGCCGGAGCTTTCAGAACCGAGCTGACGCTGTTCTTCTCGACATTCACGACGCTGCTGGCGGTGATCAATCCCTTCGAGGTGCTGCCGGTCTTTCTCTTGCTCCAGCGCGAGAAAACCAACCAGGAGCGGCGGCGCGTCGCCTTCATGGCCTGTCTCTACGCGCTGCTGCTCATCCTTTTCTTTTTGTTCTTTGGCGCGGTGATCCTGAAAATCTTCGGCGTCTCGCTGAGCATGGTGCGCATCGCCGGCGGGATCGTGCTGATGCGGATCGGTTTCGAGCTTTTTCTGCCGTCGTCGGACGGCGACGGATCGCCGGCCTTCGCCCGATCGACCGGCAATATCGCCTTCATGCCGCTCGCGATGCCGCTCATGATCGGACCCGGCCCGATCGCGACCGTGCTCGGGATGATGGCGACCGTGGAGCACTCTTCGCATGAGGCGCTGGCGTTCGGCGCGATTCTGGCCGCAATCTTTCTGGCCGTGGCCGTCACCTATGCGTGTCTCGCCTTTGCGACGCGGCTGACGACGACGCTGGGGCCGCTGGGAATCGACGCCGCGACGCGGATCGTCGGCTTCTTCGTCTCGGCGATGGGCGTGTCGCTGATCTTCAACGGCGTCATGGACGCGCTGCGGTCGCAAGGTTTTGGCGGCGTGCATTAGCCAGTCCGCAGGCGGCTAAAGGCTGCGCAAGGTCTCGCCGAGCCGAAGATAAATCTCCCGATGCGCGTCGCGCAGTCCCGGCACCCACGGCTTGAGCCGCGCGCCGATGACCGCGTCGAAGTGGTCGAACCGCTGGCCAATGGCCTTGTCGAGATATTCGTAATACCAGCGTCCCGGCTTGAGCCTTTGGCGTTTGAAAACGCCTTCGCCTCCCACCGGCTCTTCCCGCGCCGTAAAGGGATAACGCTGCGAGATGACGCTCACCGCGCCGTCGTTGGGCCGCCACTGCGGCAGCGAAAGATCGCCGCCGCCCCAGCCGACGATCGGCGCTCTGGCGAAGTTCGCCTCGCGCGCCTGATAGAGCGCCGGCTGCCAGAGAATGGGATGAATCGTGGGATCGGGCCGCCAGATCTTGCCGAAAAAGCCGGATGCGCGGACATGCGTGGCGTTGGTCACGAGCGACAGATAGTAGGTGCCAGGATGCGATCTGAACCTTGCGTTGGCGTTGCGGCAGCCCTGCAGCGTCATGTCGAAGACGAGATTGTCCTCGCCCGCAAGAAAAGCGCCTGCATCTAGAAGAGCCATCGCCTCTGGCGAATCTGCCGCGCGGTCGATCCATTGGTCGAGATGAAGATCGAAAGGCTTGCGCATGGCGCTCGGCACGCCTGCGGCCATTCCGAGAAAATTGAACGACTCCGAGATCAGCCCGCTCGGCTTGCGCTTGAGACGGCCGTTTTCGCGGTCGCAGCCGAAACCATAGGGCAGCAATGACCCGTTGATGGCGCCGGCGACGCTGATCACCCCTTCGATCCAGTCCGCGCTCGTCCCGCGCTCCCAGAAATCGCTGGCGAGCAACGCCTGCAGTTGCAAAGCGGTCTGCGCGCCGGCGCCATGCCCGACGAGGATCACCGGGTTCTCCTCCGACCAGTCGGGCGTGAATGGGTCTGCGTATTCACGCGAGTAGCGGGCGTGGCGCGCCTCGCTGCTGTGCTGCGCGCCGTAATCGACCCTTCCGCCGCCGATCTGCGCGAAAAGCTCGCAGGCGCGGTCGTGGAACGAACTGACCGGTCCCACCTTCGCTTCGTGAACGGCGAAAGGCTCGCCGAGCTGGTCGAGCGCGTCGCCCCAATAGGGAAGTCCGAACTCCCGGGGACCCCAGCCGAAGAAATCATGCACGAAAACGATGTGAGTGGATTTAAGCGCCATGCCCGGTCCGAAGTGAACTAAAAATCAGATGTTTCGCGCTCAAACGAGCGCGTCGTATTGGTAAATCGCGGAAACGTCGAGCGTCTGTCGCGGCGTCACGCTGCCCCCGAGCGGCGAGCTGATCGGATCGTCGATCCGGTGGCCTTTGAGATCGGCGCCTGCCGTCATATCGGGAAGGTAGAGGCGGCCGTTGCGGCTCATCCAGCTTTCCCAGAGCCGGTCGATGTTGCAGTGATTGAGAAAGAAAACGGGATCGTTGGGCGAAGAGGCGAGAAGCATCTCTCCGCCGATCCAGACGTGCACGAGATTGTGCAGCCAGGTCTGCGAGACGCCTTCGTCGTCCATCCACCCTTCGACGCAGTTGCGGAAACAGTTCGTTTCGGCGTTCCAGTCAGGCGCGTCATAATCCGTCAGCGCCAGCGCATCCGTGACATGCGCCGTTTTTGGAAGCGCATTGGCGCTGACGCCGAACGCGCGCCTGAGGCCGCGGTTCACCGAGCGCAGCTCTCCAGAGATGTTCGTGGAGATGCGCACCCTGAACGCGGAAGGATCGTTGGCGCGAAAGGCGAAGGGCCCGGCGGACACCGGATTGCCTTCCCCGCCCATGCAGTCAACGCCCCAGATCGCCGCCGCCGCTTGTTGCTCGGGCGGTAGATCGCCATCTTCCGCCCAATCCCAATAGGGCAGGCCGAAGTTCGCGTCGCCCAATGCACGCTGGAGGTTTTGCTCGAAAACCATGAGCATCACCCGATGCCACGGCGCGAAGATCGGTCCTCGGTGCGCCGCGTTTCGCTGGGCCGGGTTTCCCGGCGGCGTCTCGATCATCATGGCCGTGACGTGCCAGACGACGAAAAGATCGTATGTGCTCACCGAGCGGGAGGCGCCGGGGATCCCGAATTCATCGGTCGTTCGGCCGGACGGCTCTTTTTTCAGTCGTTTGACGCCTTCGATATATTGGTCGCGAATGTCGGCATTCTTCAAAATGTTTTTTCGGACGACGGCCATCGTCTCACTCCCGCAAAATCAATGAGTGTGTTTTGAATCCTTCTTTGCGGCGGGCCGGCCTTTACGGCGCGCCGGAGCCTTGCTCTTGCTGTTCGCCGGCTTGCGCTCGAATTCTTCCGGAAATCCATCGATGAGCGCCCGCACCATGTCGACCGCCGACGCGGTCTGGTAGTTGGGCAAAGAATGACAATGAACCTGGCCGGACGCGTCCACGCCGAGCGGCGCGCGGATCTTCCTGCCGTCGACAAGGATCTTGTAGGTCGTGACTATTTCGATTTCGTGCCCGCGGTAGGCGTCCTTGCGCACCGACTGCGCCCCGCCCGCGCCGTGACCGGCGTGGGTTTGCGTCTTGCCACGCGTCCGCCTGAGATATTCGCCGAGTTTGCGCGGCGCGGCGCCTGTCTCGAGCTTCTTGGACTCCATAAAAATCTCCGCTCAATTCCTTTTCACGCAATTCGACGACGCGGCTATCGGTCTGGCCGAGTTCGCCGCCCATAGCGACCGGTAAGTTACCGAAAAAACTACGGACTTTGGCGCGACAGGCGCCTCATCTAAACGGACTGGATCGGCAAATTTTCACCAGGATTATGACGAGCTAATGGACAGTGATGTCAAGTGGATTTATTAAACCGTTAGAATTCATCAGATATCCGCCGCACTCAGTCGGACATCGTCGCGGCCGGGGAAACTTGCGTCGAGCGCGCGCAGCGCTTAGCGCTCGTTGTTGAGGCGTCCATGTCCGATTCGATGGTTCCCTCCTTTCTCGGCGTCGAGCGGTCGGTGCTTGGCCGACGGTGGCGCGGGCGGCTTGACGCGCGCGGCGAGGCGCAGGCGCTCGCCTTAGCGCAAACGCACGGCATTGATGATTTCCTCGCCCGCGTGATCGCCGGGCGTGGCGTCACGGTCGCCGACGCCGCGGGCTTTCTCGACCCCAAGCTGCGTGATCTGCTGCCCGACCCTTCGACGCTGCGCGACATGGACGCCGCGACCGATCGGCTCGCGCATGCGATCGCGCGCGGCGAACGCATCGCCGTCTTCGGCGACTATGACGTCGATGGCGCGTGCGCGTCGGCGCTGCTTATCGACTTCTGGCGCGTGGCAGGCGCGCCAGCGCCCTTGCTGCACATTCCCGACCGCATCATCGAGGGTTACGGGCCGAATATCGACGCGATCCGCGACCTTGCGGCGCGAGGCGCGACCCTTCTGGTCACCGTCGACTGCGGGACGACGAGCCACGAGGCGTTCACCGTCGCCCGCGGGCTCGGCCTCGATGTGATCGTCCTCGACCATCATCAGGCGCCGGAAGTTCTGCCAGACGCGCTCGTCGTCAATCCCAACCGGCTCGACGATCTCTCGGGTCAGGGCGCGCTCTGCGCGGCGGGCGTCGTTTTTCTCGCGCTTGTCGGACTGTCGCGGGCGCTGCGCGCGCGCGGCTGGTGGAGCGGCGAGCGAACTGCGCCGGATCTACTCGCCGCGCTGGATCTTGTCGCGCTGGCGACGGTCGCCGACGTCGCGCCGCTGGCGCGCCTCAACAGGGCGCTGGTCGCCAAGGGTCTGATCGTGATGGCCGCCCGCGCGCGACCGGGGCTCGCCGCGCTCATGGACACTGCCCGTTTGGATGGGCCGCCGCGAGCCCTTCACCTCGGATTTGCGCTCGGGCCGCGGATCAACGCCGGCGGTCGGATCGGCGACGCGGGCCTCGGCGCGCGGCTTCTCACCCTCTCCGACCCCTCCGAGGCGCGGCGCATCGCGTCAGAGTTGGATCGGCTGAACAGCGAACGTCAGGTCGTCGAGAAGGCCACCCTGGAGGAGGCGATCGCCCGGGCGGAAACGCAATTCGCGCGATCCAATCGTTTGTCATGTCTCGTCGTCGAGGGGGAGGGCTGGCATCCCGGCGTGATCGGACTGCTCGCATCGAGATTAAAGGAACGGTTCAACATTCCAACCTTTGTAATTGCTTTCAATGATGAAAGTGGCGTTGGTTCAGGTAGAAGTTTAAGCGGCGTCGACATGGGCGCTGCGGTCCGGCGCGCGGTCGATCTCGGCCTCGCAGTCAAAGGCGGCGGACACGCCATGGCGGCCGGCGTGACTTTGGCGCGCGACCGCCTCGACGACTTTCGCGGTTTTCTCAACGAGGCGCTCGAAGCCGCCGTCGAAGCGGCCCGCCGGGACGACGCGCTCATTCTCGACGCGACAGTAGGCGGTCGCGGCGTCTGTCTGGACCTGCTGCGGCGGGTCGAACAGGCCGGCCCATTCGGGCAGGGCAATCCTGAGCCGTTATTTGCGCTTCCGGAGCAGCAGATCGCCTACGCCCAGATCGTCGGCGCTGACCATGTGCGCGCCCGCCTGCGCTCGCGCGACGGCGCGACGGTCGACGCTATCGCCTTCCGCGCCATGCATTCGCCGCTCGGCGAGGCGCTGCTGAAGGGAGACGGCGCGCAGCTTCACGTCGCCGCGAAATTGTCGGGCAATTTCTTTCGAGGCGTCGAGCGCGTCGAGACGCGAATCATCGACGCCGCGCGCGTTCAGTGATGCGCAGACACTGTGGCGCCCTGGCCACACTGTTTTTTTAATCGTTAAGCGCGGATCCATTCAGGGCGCGAGTGTCGCATTTTGGTCTCATTCGCGACGCCTGCTGAGGGTCAGCGTAAGTGCGTTTAACGACAACTTCACACATCGGCGAGACACTCCGCGGGTGACGCCGCGCGACGATTTTACGTCGCGCAACAATTGGATGCGTCGCCACTTGTGGGACGTCTCCGTCACTGCAGACCGGCGGCGGCTCGAGCGGCGATGGCAAGGACCGTCTGGATGCGATCTGTCGTCTTCAACAATGTTGTTTATGTACGGCGCCCGCTCGCTCGCTCCTCAAGCTTCCTCGCCAAATTATTGCCTGTTCTTTGTCTGGGCGCGCTCGCGGGATGCTCTTCGACCGGTTCGCACCGAAGCGCCAGCCTCGGCGGCTTTGGCCAGATCGACCCGCGCTATGGCGTGCGCCCGAGTCCGCGGGTGATCGCGGAAGGCGAAGAGGTCCCTAAGGGCGGCGGCGCCTACATGGTCGGCAAGCCTTATAAGATCGCTGGGCGCACCTATTATCCGAGCGAAAGACCCTATTCGGCGGTCGGGACCGCCTCCTGGTACGGCTCAGACTTCCACGGTCGCCGCACCGCCAATGGCGAAATATTCGACAGGCAGTCGATTTCCGCCGCTCACCCCACCATGCCGCTCCCAAGCTATGCGCGCGTCACCAATCTGCGCAATGACCGGTCGATCGTGGTGCGCGTCAACGACCGCGGTCCCTATCACGGCGGACGCGTGATGGACGTTTCCCAGCGGGTGGCCCATGCGCTCGATTTCCATGGCGTCGGCACGACCCGCGTCAAAGTGGATTGGATCGGGCGCGCGGATCTCGACGGCGACGACGACTCCAAGCTCCTTGCGACGCTACGCGACGACGGCGTGCCCGCGCAGCTCGACGCCACGTCGCCGGTGATGACGGCGGCGAACGAGGACCCGGCGCGCGCCGCGCGCTACGATGCAAGGGCGGAGGCTGCGGAGCTCACGGCGCGCGTCGCCTATGAGAATGCGCAAGCTTCGGATTATCAGGCTCTGGCCTATGCGCAGACCAGTGCGGCGCAGGAGAGCGACGCGCCGCTGCCGCCGTCGCGCGAGGAAGCCGCTGTCTACGAGGAGCCCGTCGCCTCGACCAGGAAGGCGAAGCAGGCCGTTGCGCCTCTGCCGCCCTCCCGTCCTGGCCACCTTGGGATCACCGGTCACGCTTCGGCTCGCAGCGGATTCCGACAGGCCCTGAGTTCTTCTGTTAGAACAAACTGATCTTTCCCGACCCCCTGATTGCAATTTTCGGCGCCGCGCGCCATCTTCTCCGCGCTTGCCGCGCTGCGGCGTCACCAAGGGGAGCGCGCCCTTGCCGAATTTTCCCATGCGATGGCTTTTCCTGATTCTGCTCGCGTTTGCGGGCCCCGGCGCGACGGCGGCGTTAGCGGATAGTTTTCAGACGAGCGCTCCCAGCGCCATCCTGATCGACGCAGGCACGAATACGGTGCTGTTCGAGAAGGGCGCGGACGACTTCCAGAAGCCGGCGTCGACCGTGAAGATTCTGACGGCGGAGCTGATCTTTCAGGCGCTCGCCGAAGGCAAGCTGAAACTCGACGACGAATTCACGGTTTCGGAGCATGCCTGGCGCGACGGCGGGGCTCCCGCGGGCGGATCGGCGATGTTCCTCCCGCTCAACAGCCGCGCCCGCGTCGAAGACCTCGTTCGCGGTCTGGTGATCCAATCCGGCAATGACGCCGCGATTGTGCTCGCCGAAGGTCTCGCCGGCTCCGAAGAAGCCTTCGTGATGCGGATGAACAAGCGCGCGGCCGAACTTGGCCTGGTCAAATCGCGCTTCGGCAATCCCTGGGGCATGGACGGCCCTGACCAGAAGGTGACCGCGCGCGAGATGGCGAAGCTCGCCGCGCATATCATCAAGACTTATCCGCAGTTTTACGGCTACTTCGGCGAGAAGGAGTTCACTTGGAACAAGATTCGCCAGCAGAACCGCAATCCGCTGCTGACGATGAGCATCGGCGCCGACGGGCTGAAGACCGGCAACATCGACAAGAACAGCGGCTATGGGCTGATTGGCTCGGCGACGCAGGAAGGCCGGCGCCTTATCGTCGCCGTTTACGGCGCAAAGACTCCCAAGGAGAGGGCCGAAGAGGCGCGCAAGCTGCTGCAATGGGGATTCCGCAACTTCGAGGAGAAGGAGCTGTTCAAGGCCGGGGAGACCGTCGGGCCGGCGCAGGTCTATGGCGGAACCAGAGGGTCGGTGGATCTCGTCGCGAAGGAAGACATCAAAGTGCTCCTGCCGCGCGGCGGGACGGAGCGGTTGTTTGGCAAGATCGTTTACGAGGGCCCTGTGCTGGCGCCGGTCGAAGCGGGAATGCCGGTTGGCCGTCTGGAGGTGAAGCGGGGGAACGCCGTCGTGCTCGAACAGCCTCTGCAAACTGCGGAATCAGTCGAGCAGGGATCGCTGCCGCGGCGCGCCTTCGACGCTGTCTACGAATCCGCCGCCGCGGCCATTCACCAGAAACTCTCCGGCAAGAAATGACCTTTCCGGTGGCGCCCGAAAGGGGTCGTTTCATCACCTTCGAGGGCGGCGAGGGCGTCGGCAAGTCGACTCAGCTTGCGCGCCTCGCAGACCATCTGCGCGATTGCGGCTTCGAGGTGGTGACGACGCGGGAGCCGGGCGGCACGCCGAAAGCCGAGCAGCTGCGCGCTTTTCTACTGTCGGGAGGCGCCGCGCCGCTGGGGCCTCTTGCCGAGGCGGCGCTGTTCTCGGCCGCGCGCGCCGATCATGTCGAGACGCTGATTGCGCCTGCCTTGAAGCGCGGCGCCTGGGTGCTGTGCGACCGCTTCGCCGACTCCACGCGCGCCTATCAGGGCGCGCGCGGCGGCGTCGACGCCAAGACTCTCGCGCTGCTGGAAAGGGCAGCCATCGGCGACACGCGGCCAGACCTGACGATCATGCTCGACTTGCCGGCGCGAGAAGGACTGGCGCGGGCGGCGTTGCGACGCGACGGCGGCGAGGAGATCGATCGATTCGAGCGCGAAGAGCCGCACTTCCACGAGGAGTTGCGGCTGGCCTTCCTCGAGATCGCCGAAAGCGAACCGGAACGCTTCTGCGTGCTCGACGCCGCCAGGTCCGTCGACGACGTCGCTCAGGCGGTGCAGGCCGTCGTTCACGATCGCTTTCTTGCGCATGCCGCGCAAGCGGCGCAATGAGCCGCGACGAAAACAACCCCGAGAGCGACCGCTGCGAGGACGCCCCGCATCCGCGGGAAACCCTCGCGCTGTTCGGTCACGACGCGGCCGAGCGCGAGCTTCTCGACGCCTATCGCCGCAACAAGATGGCGCAAGCCTGGATCATCGGCGGGCCGGAAGGCGTCGGCAAGGCGACGCTCGCCTGGCGCCTGGCGCGATTTCTCCTCGCCCATCCAGAACCCGGCGCCGCGGCGGTTCAGAGCGCCGAAAGCCTCGCGGTCGCGGGGGATCACCCGGCTGCGCGCCGCATCGCCTCGATGGCGCTCGCCGATATCTTTCTGCTGCGCCGCGCCTGGAATGAGAAGACCAAGAAGCATTTCACCGAAATTCGCATCGAAGACGTGCGCAGGGTCATTCAGGCGTTCCATCAGGCGTCGGGGACCGGCGGCTGGCGGATCGCCATCGTCGACTGCGCCGACGATCTCAACCGCGCCAGCGCCAATGCGCTCCTGAAGCTCATCGAGGAGCCCCCGGAACGCTCCCTGTTTCTGCTCGTCGCGCATCAGCCGGGCCGCATACTGCCGACCATCCGTTCGCGCTGCCGCAAGCTGATGCTCGCCCCGCTGTCGCCGGAGGACACGATCGCGGCGGTCAGGAACCTCGGCCCGCCGTGGTCGGAGGCGCCCGAGGCCGATCTTCTGGCGGCCGCCGCGCGCGCGGAAGGTTCTGTGCGCGAGGCGCTGCGGCTGCTCGGCGATGATGGCGTCGCCTTCGACGCCGCCGTGCGCAAGCTCTTCGATCGGCTGCCGCAGGTCGACTGGCTCGGCGCGCATATGCTCGCCGACAAGCTCACCGGCCGCGACAATGAAGCGGCGTATGAGACCTTCATGGGCGCCACGCAGCGCCACCTCGATCGCCGGCTGCGGGCGCTGGCGCAGTCCGGCGCCGCCCCGATAAGGCTGGCGCGCTACGCCGTCGCCTGGGAAGAGATTCGCGAAGCCGCTCGGGAAACCGAGGTGTTCAATTTCGACAAGCGCGCGCTGGTGCTCCGCGTTTTCGACACGCTCGCGAAAGCCGAAGCGGTCTGAGCGCGAAGCTGTCCGCGAACAGTTTTTTTGCTCGGCGCCAACGCGGTTTCGACGAGGCATGAAACTTGCGCAGGCCAAGTCGCTGGCGCGCGGTCTGCAGGCCTTTGCGCCGGCGCGCAGGTCGCTCAAGGCAATCCGAGTCGCGCATTCGCGTTGGGCGCTCTGCGCCAATAAATCTCTCTAAACGAACGGAAAGTTGCGACGCGGCTGAAATACGGAACTGCCCGCCCTGATCATGGCGGTCTTTTCGACCGATGGTTGAGGCTCGCCACGTCAACACAGGCGTTGTGTCGCAATGCGCTGCTAATTGCCTGCAATCAAGTCAGTCGCTGACGAGCGGCGCGATGTGACTTCGCTTACGGCGCGGCTGTTAAGCGCCGCCGGATTGGTTCGGGATCGACGCCTTCGACTGACGAGGAGGAAAGTGTGTCCGCCGCTCCGACTAAAGTCCTTCTCGTTTTTCCACGGTTCAACCCAAACTCCTTCTGGAGTTTCGAGGCTGCTTGCAAGGCGGTAGGCGCGCGTTGTCCGGCTCCTCCGCTCGGCCTGCTTACCGTCGCAGCGCTGCTCCCCCAGTCGTGGGAGTTCAAGCTTGTGGATGGCAACGCAGAAGCGCTGGAGGAAAAAGACATACTTTGGGCGGACTTGATTATGACCGGCGGCATGCTTCCGCAGCGGCTCGACGCGCTCGCCATCATGGATCGCTGCAGCAGACTCGGTAAGACTGTTTGCGTCGGAGGACCTGACGCGACCTCAAGTCCGGAAGCATATGAATCAGCGGATTTTCGAATCCTCGGCGAAGCCGAAGGGATAATAGATGAATTTGTCTCAGCCTGGCGGCGCGGCGATCGCAAGGGCTTGTTCGAAGCGCAGAAATTCCAGGCCGACGTGACCAGAAGTCCGCTGCCCCGCTACGATCTCCTGAATTTCGCTCACTATCTCTTCATCGGCGTGCAGTTCTCGCGAGGTTGTCCGTTCAACTGCGAATTCTGCGACATTATTGAACTTTATGGTCAGACGCCGCGCACCAAGACGAATGAACAGATGATTGCGCATCTGGACCGGCTTTATGCGCTTGGCTACCGGGGCCATGTCGACTTCGTCGACGACAATCTTATCGGCAACAAGAAGGCGCTGAAGCTGTTGTTGCCGATTTTGAAAGCCTGGCAACAGCAGCGCGGCTATCCGTTCAAATTCTCGACCGAGGCGTCGATCAATCTTGCCGATGATCCACAGCTGTTGACGATGATGAGAGAGGCCAATTTCTTCGTTATCTTCGTCGGCGTCGAAAGCCCTGACGCCGACACGCTGCTCTCGATGCAGAAGAAGCAGAACATGCGGCGAAGCCTCGCGCAGAGCATGTTCAAGATCTATGCGTCCGGCATATTCGTGTTGGCGGGGTTCATCATCGGCTTCGATTCCGAAGGGGATGGAGTCGCCGATGGGATGATCGACTGCATAGGGGCGACCAGTCTGCCAATTGCGATGGTCGGCCTGTTGACGGCTCTTCCGAACACACAATTGACGCGCCGCCTGGCGACGGAGGGCCGCTTGGCGCCGGACTTCGACGCGCCGCTGCCCGAACGGGGAGACCAATGCACCGCGGGGCTCAACTTCGCGCCGCTACGTCCCCGGCGAGAGATCTTGAAGGATTACAGAGACGTCTTGGAGACGATCTACGCGCCCGACGCTTTTTTTGATCGACTGGCCACGGTCAGTCGCGCGCTGCAACGGCCAAACTTGGGCGTTCCAGCCAATTTTCGAGCGCTCGCTCGCGACATGACTTTTCTGTTTCGGGTGAGTTGGTGGATGACGGTAAATCGCCCGAAAGTGGCGGCGAGGTTCTGGCGCCTGTTCCTGTCCTGCGCGAGAAACAATCCATCCGCTTTGGAATGCGTTGTGCTGCTGACGGGACTGTATTTGCATGTCGGCCCCTTCGCGATGCGCGTCGTGAAGGATCTCGACCAGCAGATCGCCGCCCTTGATCAGTCCGATCCAACAGACGCGACGCGGGCGCGGCAGGCGCGCTCGCCTGAGTCGCTCGGCTTATCCGTTCAGCCTTGATCCGGTCCGGAACGGAAATGATCGGCGGGGGACCGGCTCGCCGCCTCCCGAACGCTGCTCGCCACGACGTCTTCAAGAAGACGCTGAACCACCGCAGGATCGCGCGGGAAGCCGGCGCGTATCCATTCGGCCTGCAGCGTTTTGAGCGCCTCGCCCAAACGCTTGCCCGGCGTGACCCCGCGGGCGATGAGATCCGCGCCCTTGATGGGAAAGGCCGGCATGGGCGTTTCCTCCAGATAGCGGGAGGCCGCCAGCCAGTCGGGATCGTCGGCCGACGCGGCGCTTTCCGCATGCGCCAGGGCCAGCGCGTCGGTGGCGGCGCGCGCGCCGCACAGAAACAGCATCTCGCGCAAATGGGCGGTCGGCGGCGGCGCTTCGCGTCCGTGCAAGGGCGCGAGCGTTCGCGCCGCCGCCGCCAGCCGCGCGAATTCGTCGTTTGACAGCCGCAGCCGGTCGCGCAGCCGCTCGGCGTCTTCGATGGTCAGCACGGAGAAGGCGGCAAGCCGCAAGACGGCGTCCGCCGCCTTGCCGGAAGCCGCCTCGCGCCCGGCGAGCCGCTGCAGCCGAAGCGGGTAGCCGATGCCGAGGATCACCTCGATGACGCCGGCGTGAGACATCGCGCGCAGAATTTCCGGCGCGCGGCGCGCGAGCAGCAGTTTCATCAGCTCGGCGCGAATGCGCTCGCGCGACAGACGCGAAAGATTCTCCCGCGCGACGATCGATTCATGCAGGCCTTCGCGGTCGAACGGCCCATCGCCATGAGAGGCGTTGAAGCGGAAGAAACGCAGGATCCGCAGATAATCTTCGCGAATTCGCGTCGCGGCGTCACCGATAAATCGGATGCGGCGCGCCGCTATGTCCGACATGCCGCCGGCGTAATCGTGAATCTCTCCGTCCGAAGAGAGCGAAAGCGCATTGATCGTGAAGTCGCGCCGTTTCGCGTCCTGCTCGAAATCGCCGCCGAAGCGCACCTTTGCGAAGCGGCCGTCGGTTTCGACGTCCTCGCGCAGCGTCGTGACTTCAAAGGGCGTTCCGGCGACGACGATCGTCACCGTCCCATGTTCAATGCCCGTCGGGACGCCTTTGAGACCGGCGTCGTGCGCGGCCGCGAGCACGGCGTCGGGCAGCGCCGTCGTCGCGAGGTCGATCTCGTGAGGGGGCAGGCCGAGCAGGGCGTCGCGCACGGCGCCGCCGACGATGCGCGTCTCGGCGCCGGTCTTCTCGAGCGCCGCGAAGAGCGTCGCCAGCCGGGGATCCTCCAGCAATTGCTGCGCCGCGCTCATTCGAAGCGGCCCGGCTGCAATTTGCCGTTTTCGACATGGGCCGGCACATAGGCGCCCTGATTGAGCCCGGTGAGCCCCAGCGTCACCACGCCGACAATGGCGACCAGAAGTCCCGCGATCGTCAGCAGCGAAACTATTCTGCCATGCCAGAGTTCGCGCACGAAAGGCCACCGCCTCTGCAACGCATGGAAAAGAGCATAGGCGACAAAAGGCGTGAGAAAGAGCAGGGCGGTTTCGACAATTGCGCGCCACATGGGCGAGAACGCCTTTCGGGAATGAGTGGTGTCCGTTGGATTATACATGGCATCGGTCAACGGCCGGCGCCCACTGTCAGTCACATGAACAAACTGTCATGTCCACGGACGGGCAAAACGGGCATCTAGCGCGCCGGTTGCGCTTGAATTGCTACGGAGGAAAGATCAAGATCGCGGCCGGCCATAAGACCCGCCGCTTCGCCTAAAAGTTGTGCGAAGCCAACAGCGCGGGCCTTGGATCGACTTGCGGCGGAACTCGGCAGCTCCGCCGTCGACGCGCGATCCCCCATAGACAGGCTGCCAGAGCAAGCTGAAATGACCTCACTGGACACCAAGACGACCTCGCTTGAAACGGCCGTCGTGCAATCCGCCGAACGGGCGCTCGACCATATCGGACGCGCCCGAGCGGCGATTGGCGCCGTCATATTTGGTCAGGACGAGGTCGTCGAGCAGGCGCTGGTGACGATTCTCGCCGGCGGCCACGGGCTGCTCGTCGGCGTCCCCGGCCTTGCCAAGACGAAGCTTGTCGAGACCCTCGGCCGAGTGCTCGGCCTCGCCGAGCAGCGCGTGCAGTTCACGCCTGACCTGCTTCCCGCCGACATTCTGGGGTCCGAAGTGCTCGAGGAGGGCGCGGACCGGTCGCGGTCGTTCCGCTTCATCAGGGGGCCGATCTTCACGCAGCTGCTGATGGCCGACGAAATCAACCGCGCCTCGCCGCGCACCCAGTCGGCGCTGCTGCAGGCGATGCAGGAGCACCATGTCAGCGTCGCCGGCAAGCGCCACGACCTGCCGCGGCCCTTCCATGTCCTGGCGACTCAGAACCCCTTGGAGCAGGAGGGCACCTACCCGCTGCCCGAAGCGCAGCTTGACCGCTTCCTGATGCAGATCGACGTGCATTATCCCGACCGCGCCAGCGAAAAGCGGGTCTTGCTGGAGACGACCGGCGAGACGATGGTCCAGGCGAGCCAGGCGCTCGACGCCGAAGAGCTGATGGCGACGCAGCGCCTCGTTCGCCGGCTCCCGATCGGCGAGAAAGTCGTCGACGCCATTCTCGATCTCGTGCGCGCCGCCCGCCCCGACGAGGGCGATCCCGAGATCGCGCCGCATGTCGCCTGGGGTCCGGGCCCGCGCGCCGCCCAGGCGCTGATGCTGGCGACTCGCGCCAGAGCGCTCGCGACCGGCCGGCTCGCGCCTTCGATCGACGACGTCGCCAAGCTCGCCGCGCCGGTGCTGCGCCATCGCATGGCGCTCAATTTCGCCGCGCGTCGCGAAATGACGGTTTCCGACGTCATCGAAACCCTCGTGGCTCGGATCGGGTGACGGTTTTGGGCATTGCCCTCGGCCGAAGCGAAGCAATTTATGGCTGTGCCGCCGCTGCGGGCTTCCATTGCTTTGCATCGCCATCTTGCATCGCCATGACCAAGAAAGCTGACGATGTTCTCTGACATCACGACTCGCGCCTATGACCCCGCGCGACGCCAACCGGCCGACGGGGCCGCGGCGGCCGATCTCGCGAGCCAAATGCCAAGGCTCGTGGCGCGGGCGCGGGAGATCGCGGCGAGCCTCGCCTATGGCGTTCATGGCCGCAAACGCGCCGGCGTCGGCGAGACGTTCTGGCAGTATCGGCCCTTCGCGTCAGGCGAAGCGGCGCATCGGATCGACTGGCGGCGCTCGGCGCGCGGCGATCAGCTCTATGTGCGCGAGCGTGAATGGGAAGCCGCGCATGACTATTTCCTCTGGATGGATTGTTCGCCCTCCATGGCCTTCGGCTCGTCTCTCGCGTCAGACGATAAGCTCTCGCGCGCCGTGACCCTGGGGCTCGCGCTTGCGGACGTGCTTGTTCGCGGCGGCGAACGGGCGGCGGCGCTTGGACTAACCGCCCCGATCTCGGCGCGCGACGTGATCGATCGGCTGGCGCGCGCTCTGGCGGAAAATTCGGCGGAGGCGGCGCACGACGACCTTCCGCCGCAGGCGTCGATGCGCCAGCGCGCGCGCGTCGTGCTGATCTCGGACTTCCTCGTCGAACCGGAAGCGCTGGCCGCCAGGCTGCGGCGCTTCGCGGACGCCGGCGCCTTTGGCGCGGTGCTGATGGTGATAGACCCCAGCGAGGAGACCTTGCCATTTTCAGGGGAGACTACTTTTCTCGACACTGACGGCGGCGCCCCTTTCTACGCCGGCGACGCGCGCAGCTTGCGCCAAGCCTATGCGCGGCGGTTTGAGGCGCATCGCGACGCCGTCCGCCGCGCCGTGCAGCACGTCGGCTTCATCTTCCTCCAGCATCGAACCGACAGGCCGGCCGCCGAAGCGGCGTTGGCGCTGGCGATGGGATTGCTCGGAACGAATGGCGTCGGCTTCGAGGAGCGGCGCTGATGTTTTCATTCGCCGCGCCGCTCGCGCTATTCGGGCTGATCGGTCTTCCGGCGATCTATTGGTTGCTGCGGGTGACGCCGCCGCGTCCCCGCGAGATCGTCTTTCCGCCGACGAAGATCCTGCGCGAGCTCACGCCCGACGAAGAGACGCCCGCAAAGACTCCCTGGTGGCTCATGGCGATGCGCCTCGCGCTCGCCGCGGCGCTGATTTTCGCGATGGCGGGTCCTGTCTGGGCGCCGAGCGGCGTCGTCGCGTCCGCCGCGCAAACGCTCATCGTGCTCGACGATGGCTGGCCGGCGGCGCCGACGTGGGCGCGACGCCTGGCCGGCGCCGAGTCGATCATCGAAGCCGCGTCGCGCGCCGGCGGCCCTGTCGCCGTGGCGCTCGCATCCGAGACGGCGTCGCCGGTTCCGGGCGACGGCCAGCGCGCGATGGAAAAGTTACGCTCGGCGCAGCCCAAGCCGTTTCTGCCGGACCGCAAGGCCATCGGCGAGCAGGCGGCGGCCTTCGCCCGCGCGCATCCCGCATCCCGCATCGTTTGGATCAGCGATGGGACTTCGCAGGGCGACGCCGGAGGTTTCTCACGGACCTTGAAAGGCTCGGGGGCGAGCAGCGTCGAGGTCTACGTCGAAGATCACGCGACGCGCGCGCTGGCCTCGCCGACGAATGACGCCGCCGCGCTCAGCGTCGACGTGCTGCGCGCTGGCGGCGACGCGTCCGCGGTCGTCGACGCGCTCGACGCCAAAGGCCGGACGATCGGCCGAACCGCCGTGGATTTCGGCGGCGCGTCGCGCGTCAGAGCGAAGATCGAGCTGCCCGTCGAATTGCGAAATGAGGTCAGCCATCTGCGCATCGAAGGCGAGAATTCCGCCGGCGCCGTCGCGCTGCTCGACGCGCGCGCGAAAGTGAAGCGGGTGGCGGTCGTCGGCGGAGGCGCCGCGAACGAGGCGCAGCCGCTACTGTCGCCTGTTTATTATCTCGAGAAGGCGCTGGCGCCTTTCGCTCAGGTCCGAACGGCGCGGCCGGGCGCCGTCGATCCCGTGCAGGCGTTGCTCGCCGAACATCCCAACATCCTGGCGCTCGCCGATGTCGGCCTCGCGCCCGGCGAAACCTTCGACGCCGTGTCGCGCTTCGTCGAAGAGGGCGGCACGCTCGTGCGTTTCGCAGGCCCGCGTCTCGCCAACGCCGCCGACGACCTTATGCCCGTGCGCCTACGCCGGAACGGGCGCGTGCTCGGCGGCGCCATGTCCTGGGAAGAACCCAAGGCGCTCGCTGAGTTCGAAGCTTCGAGCCCGTTCTACGGCCTTCCGGCTCCCAAGGACGTCACGGTGCAGCGGCAGGTGCTTGCAGAGCCCGATCCGGGGCTTGGCGACAGGACCTGGGCGCGGCTTTCCGACGGCACCCCGCTCGTCACGGCTGAGCGGCGCGGCAAGGGGCTGATCGTGCTGTTTCACGTCAACGCCGACGCCAATTGGTCGAACCTGCCGATCTCAGGACTTTTCGTCGATATGCTGAAACGGATCAGCGCCATGGCCGGAGAATCGGCGCCCTTGGGCGACGAACGGACCGACATCGTCGCCGAACAGTCCGCTTTGGCGCCGATGCGCGTTCTCGATGGATTTGGCGCGCTCGGCGCGCCCGGGCCGACGGCGCAGAGCATCCAGCCGGGGTTCACGGGTCCCGCAAGCGCCGAACATCCTCCGGGCCTCTACGGCGCTGGGGAAGCCTTCGTCGCCGTTCAGACGCTGCGGCCAACGGACGAGATCAGCGCTTTCGATTTCGCCGCCGCCGGACTGGGCGCGAGCGTGCTGCAGACCGGCGGCCAGCTCGACTTGCGGGCGCCGCTGCTCGTCTTCGCGCTCGCGGCGTTCATCGCCGACGCGCTGATCGCCATGGCGCTCGGCGGAAAGCTGCGCCTGCGGCGCTTGGGCGCCGCGACCGCCGCAATGCTGGCGCTGCTCTGCATGGCGGCTATGACCGGCGAGACGCGCGCCGAAACCTCGCCGAAATCGGCCGCCGCCCAGCGCGACAAGGACGCCGCGCTGACGACGCGCCTCGCCTATGTGATCTCAGGCGACGCGCATGTCGACGAGATATCGCGGCTGGGCCTTGAGGCGCTGACTCAGGCGCTCAACACGCGAACGTCCTTCGCGCCGGGAGAGCCGGTCGGCGTCGATCCGGCGAAGGACGAACTCGCCTTCTATCCCATGCTCTATTGGCCGATCGTCGCGAGCGCGCCGCAGCCGTCGGCGAAGACCGTGGCGACAGTCGCCGCCTACATGAAACAGGGCGGCACGGTCGTCTTCGACACGCGCGACGCGCTGTCACAACGCGTCGGCGGCGCGCCGACGCCGGAGACGCAATGGCTGCGCGATCTGACGAAAGGCCTCGACATTCCGCCGCTCGAAGTGACGCCGCGCGACCACGTCATCACCAAGACCTTCTATCTGCTCGACGGCTTCGTCGGCCGCTACGCCAATGGCGAGACCTGGGTCGAAGCGCTGCCGCCAGAGCCGAAAGATCAGGCCGCTCGGCCCGTGCGCTCGACGGACAGCGTCTCGGCGATCGTCATCGCCTCGAACGACCTCGCCGCCGCCTGGGCGCATGACAAGCGCGGCCAGCCGCTGTTTCCCTTGACGCCGGGCGGCGCCCGCCAGCGCGAACTGGCGCTGCGCGGCGGCATCAATCTGGTGATGTATACGCTGACAGGAAACTACAAATCCGATCAGGTGCATGTGCGCGACTTGCTGGAAAGGCTGGGCCAATGAGCCGCGATCCGCGCGACGCGAACTCACCCAGGCCCCTCACCTCACCTCTCCCCGCAAGCGGGGAGAGGAGGCGGCCAACGCATCGCGAGAAATATAAAGGGGGAGGCGCTACGCTAATGACCCCTCTCCCCGCGAAAGCGGGGAGAGGTGAGGTGAGGGGCCAGGGGATTGGCCGAGACGTTTGGAGCAGGGCGACATGAACGACCTGACGCTCGCCTTCGCGCCGCTCATTCCGTGGTCGGCGCTCATTGTCCTCGGCGTCCTGGGCGCCGGGGCGCTGACGCTGATCGCGGCAAGGGGCCAGCGCGGCGCGCCGGTCCGCGGCTTCGCCTTCGCCTTGCTGATCGCGGCGCTCGCCGATCCGTCGCTCGTGCGCGAGAAGCGCGATCCGCAAAAGAGCGTCGTCGCGGTGGTCATCGACAAAAGCGACAGCCAGAATTTCGGCGCGCGAAACGCCCAGACGGAAGAGGCGCGCAAGGCGCTCGACGCTGCGCTGGCCAAATTCGGCGACGTCGAGACGCGAACGATCACGGTCACGAACGACGCTTCCGGCAATGACGGCACCAAGCTGTTCGGCGCGCTCGCCGAAGTCCTGAAGGACGTGCCGCCGGAGCGCGTCGGCGGCACCATTCTTCTCACCGATGGCGTCGTTCACGACATTCCCGCGAAGGCGGAGGCGCTCGGCTTCAGGGCGCCTATTCACGCGCTCGTCACCGGCCATCAGGGCGAACGCGACCGCCGCATCGAGCTTGTCGAGGCGCCGCGCTTCGGCATCGTCGGCAAGGATCAGATCATCCGCGCCCGCGTCGTCGATCTTGGCGGCGACGGCGCGCGCATTCCGATTTCCGTTCGACGCGACGGCGAGGCGCTGCCGACCTTCAGCCCTGTTCCGGGCGACATCGTCAGCATTCCGGTGCGCATCGAGCATGGCGGGCAGAACGTCGTCGAGCTGGAAGCGCCGCCGGCGCCCGGCGAGTTGACGCCGCTCGACAACAAGGCCGTGCTGACGATCGAAGGCGTGCGCGACCGGCTCAAAGTGCTGCTCGTGTCGGGCGAGCCGCATCCCGGCGAGCGGAGCTGGCGCAATCTCCTGCGCGCCGACGCGAATGTCGAACTGGTGCATTTCACCATTCTGCGTCCGCCCGAGAAGCTCGACATCACGCCGGCGAGCGAACTGTCGCTGATCGCTTTTCCGACCGCGGATCTCTTCGGCCGCAAGATCAATGAATTCGATCTCATCATCTTCGACCGCTATTCGAGCCAGACGACTCTGCCGTCGATCTATTTCGAGAACATCGCCAATTACGTCGAGAACGGCGGCGCCTTTCTCGCGGCGGTCGGCCCCGATTACGCAACGCTGCGCGGACTCTATTACTCGCCGCTTGAAAATATCCTGCCGGCCCGCCCCGACGGCGCGCTGATCGAGCAGGCGTTTCGCGCCCGCGTCAGCAAGGACGGCGAAAAGCATCCGGTAACGCGCGGCCTGGCCGGCGCCGGCTCCGAGCCGCCAAATTGGGGCGAATGGTTCCGGCAGATCGACGCCAATGTGGTGAAGGGCGACTCGATCATGTCCGGCGTGCGCGACAAGCCGCTGCTGGTGCTGTCGCATGAAGGCAAGGGCCGCGTGGCGCTGCTGCTCTCCGACCAGATCTGGCTCTGGGCGCGCGGCTATGAAGGCGGCGGTCCGCATGTCGATCTGACGCGACGCCTCGCGCATTGGCTGATGAAGGAGCCCGACCTTGAGGAGGAGGCGCTGCGCGCTTCGGCGCACGGCCGCGAAGTGAGCGTCGAACGCCAGACGATGAAGGAAAGGCCCGCGCCGGTGATGGCGACGGCGCCGTCCGGCGCGCGCGACGAGATCGCCGTGGCGCAGAGCGAGCCGGGACTGTGGCGCGCGCGTTTCGACGCCAAGGAGATGGGCCTGTGGCGCTTCGAAAGCGAAGGTCTGACGGCGCTCGTCAATGTCGGCCCCCCCAATCCGCGCGAGTTTCGCGAAGTGGCGTCGACGACGGAGAAGTTGCAACCGCTCGCGGAGGCGACGGGCGGAACGGCGCGGCGACTCTCAACCGGGGGCGCCGACACTGTGTCGATGCCGCGCGTTGTGGAGCTGCGCGACGCCAATCGCTACGGCGGCTCGGACTGGATCGGCGTCAGACAGACCGGCGCTTCGACGCTCGTCGGCGTCGAAATCGCGCCTCTCGGACTTGGACTGTGGGCGATGCTGGCGCTGGTCGGCGCAGTGGTCGCGGCATGGGCCTGGGAGGGGAGGAGGGGATGAGATTGCTTTAGCCCAGTCATTGCAACGGATAGGTATTGGAAATCGTCTAGTTTTTTTTGTTGAGAGAAACTCGCATGTATGAGCTTTCAACTGTCATTCCTGATGTAAACGATCTTCTCGCACTTGAGCCGGAAGAACTCGGGGCAAAGCTGCTTTTCCTCATGCGCAAGCGCGTCGAAGACAGGACCAATCCGTTCAATAACAATGGACTCTTAAGCTGCGGAAATATGCAGTCTGAACCCTTTGATCGGCATCCGTTAGGAAATTTTAGTCCGTACCCGGATTGGGCGAGGGAGCAATTTCAACTGGCGTTCGCCGAGGCGTGGTCGTGGTTAGAGGCGCAGGGCTTACTCGTCCCGGCCTCCGGTATGAATGGTTCGCACGGCTGGAGAGTCTTAAGTCGTCGTGCACGAAAATTTGAGGACGAAACGGCTGTCGCGCGCTTTTCAACTGCGCGCATGCTGCCGAAAGAAATTCTAAATCCGAGAATCGCCACAACGGTGTGGTCCGCCTTCATGCGTGGAGAATATGATGTAGCAGCATTTCAAGCCATGAAAGGCGTCGAGGTTGCTGTGCGCGAAGGCGCGGGAATGCCACAGACGCTACTCGGGGTTCGGTTGATGCGGGCTGCGTTCGCACCAAAAACTGGCCCTCTGTCAGATCCCAGTGTGGATGAAGGCGAACAAGTTGCCCGTATGGAGTTATTCGCGGGCGCGATTGGCTCCTACAAGAACCCCCATTCTCATCGAAATGTGCCTCTTGATGATCCCGTAGAAACTATAGAAATCGTGCTTCTCGCGAATCACCTGTTGCGAATTGTCGATGCGCGAGTGGCGGCAAAGGTGCAACGGTGACTGCTTTGTGATCCAACCGGCGTCGGCTTCTGCTAATCTCCATCGTCTCTGGGAGATTCGCCTTGCCCACCTATCGCGCCATTGGCCTCATGTCCGGCACGTCGATGGACGGCGTCGACGTCGCGCTGATCGAAACCGACGGCGACGCTGCCGTCGCCTTCGGGCCGACGGGACATTACCCCTATAGCGACGCCGACCGCGCGCTGCTGCGCAACGCGCTCGCCGAAGCCGCGACGCTCGAAGACCGGAATGCGCGCCCCGGCGTTCTCGCCTTCGCCGAGCGCATGGTGACCGACCGCCACGCCGAGGCCGTAGAGGCGCTGATGCGGGAGAATGAGATCGACCCGGCAAGCGTCGACATCGTCGGCTTTCACGGGCAGACGGTGCTGCACCGTCCCAAGCAAGGACTTACGATTCAGATCGGCGACGGGCCAGCGCTCGCGGACCGGCTCGGCATCGACGTCGCCTATGATTTCCGCGCAGCGGACATGGCCGCGGGCGGGCAGGGCGCGCCGATCGTCCCGGTGTTCCATCGCGCGCTCGTCCTCGCCGGCGGCATGAAAGGCGAAGTGGCGCTCCTCAATATCGGCGGCGTCGCCAACGTCACTTATGTGGCGGACGACGAGCCGCCGATCGCCTGCGATACAGGCCCCGGCAACGCCCTCATCGACGATCTCATGCTCCAGCGCACCGGCGCGCCAATCGATCGACACGGCCATATGGCGGCGCGCGGGCGCGTCAACGAGGCGACGCTGCTCAAGATGCTGGCGCATCCCTTCTTCGATGAGCCGCCGCCGAAATCGCTTGACCGCAACGCCTTCGCGCTCGACGCCGTCGCCAAGCTCTCGACGGAGCACGCCGCCGCGACGCTCACCGCCTTTACGGCGTCTTCCGTGCTGCGGCTCTTTCCGCATCTGCCGTCCCAGCCGCAATTGCTCATCGTCTGCGGGGGCGGCGCGCGCAACCCGATACTGGTGCGCGAACTCGTCATGCGCCTGCCGTGCAAGGTGACGACGGCGGACGCGGTCGGCTGGTCGGCGGATTCGATGGAGGCTCAGGCCTTCGCCTATCTCGCCGTGCGGCTGCTGGAAGGCCTGCCGATCACCTTCCCGACCACGACCGGCGCGCCTCAGGCGATGCGCGGCGGCGTCCTGGCGCGGGCGACCGCGAAAGCGTCATAGGCCGCCGGGCGCGGGTTGCCCACATCGACAACGACGATGAAGCTCAATCCCCTCGCGCGGGAATGGCGATCCGCGGCGGATTGCCGAGGCGCCGGTCGAGATAGGCGTCGACATGCGCGATCAGCGGCTCGACCTTGTTTTCGAAGAAATGGTTCGCGCCCTCGACCACCGCATGTTCGATGACGATCCCCTTCTGCGTCTTGAGCTTCTCGATGAGCGCGGTCACTTCCTTCAGCGGCGCGACCCGATCCTGGTCGCCATGAATGAACAGGCCCGAGGAGGGGCAGGGGGCCAGGAAGGAGAAGTCGAAGCGATTGGCTGGCGGCGCGACCGAAATGAAGCCCTCGATCTCCGGGCGGCGCATCAGCAGCTGCATGCCGATCCAGGAGCCGAAGGAGACCCCCGCGATCCAGCAGGCGCGCGCTTCAGGGTTGACCGCCTGCGCCCAGTCGAGCGCGGCGGCGGCGTCCGAAAGCTCGCCCGCGCCGTGATCGAAAGAGCCCTGCGAACGCCCGACGCCGCGGAAGTTGAAGCGCAGCACGGAAAAGCCCCGCTCCGCAAAGGCGTAGTATAGATGATAGACGATCTGATTGTTCATCGTGCCGCCGAACTGCGGATGCGGGTGCAGCACGATCGCGATCGGCGCGCCGCGCGTGGCGGACTGATGAAAGCGGCCCTCAAGCCTGCCGGCCGGACCGGTGAAGATAACCTCGGGCATTCGGGATTCCTTGGGAAACTGGCAGGCGCGCCTTCTACCACGCGGGCTGCAGTGAAATGCAAGGAAATTCCGCTTTTCGGGCGGCGCTGCGGGAATTCGCCGCTCCGACCCAAGGATTTCGCGGCCCAAGCCGTCAATAGTCTCAACGGGCTCAATTAGCGGGGGCGACTTGCCGGGCGAAGCAACCGACGGCGAATTGGCGCAACGGGCGGCGGCCGGCGACCGCGACGCCTTCGCTGCGCTCGCCGAGCGCCATTACGACCGCGTCTATGCGCTCGCCTGGCGTTGGAGCGGCGGGCGCGCGGAGGCGCAGGACATCGCCCAGGACGCGATGGTGAAGATGGCGACGGCGATAAAGGGCTTTCGCAACGATTGCGCTTTCACCACCTGGATCTACCGCGTCGCCTACACGACCGCGGTCGACCATGTCCGGGCGCGGCGCAGAATTGTGGCGCTCGATCCGGCGCGAATGTCGGCGCTCGCGGACGGCGCCGAAACCGAAACCCCAGAGGACGACATCATGGGGCAGGAGCTATGGCGCGCCGTGCGCGCTCTGCCCGACCAGCAACGCGACGCCGTGCTGCTCGTCTATGCGCAGGACCTCTCGCATGGCGAGGCGGCGGCGCTGATGGGCTGTTCGGAGAAAACCGTGTCCTGGCATCTGCATGAGGCGCGCAAGCGCCTGAAGAACACGCTGGAGCCGGCGCAATGACCGAACCTGATCTCACGCGCCTCAAGAACATGCGGGTTCCGCCGCCCGACGGCGAAGCGAAGCGCGCGGCGCTCGCGGCGGCGGCGGCGGCTTTTAAAAAAAGCGCGGCCGAACCCCAAGGATCGTGCTCGCCGCAACGTCTCAGTCACGCATCCTCTCCAACGGAAGGGAAACGGACGATGCGTCAGACGTTTCATTTCAACCGCGCGCTGGCGGCCTCGATCGCCGCGCTGATGATCGGCGCGCCGGCCGCCTTCATGCTCTCGCGCGTCTATGCGCCGGGCGGCGGAAACATCTCCAATCTTCCGATCGGCCGCGTCGCGCCGCCGGCCGAGATTGCGGCCGCGCCGCACATGGAAGCGGCGCCGGCGGTTGCGCCGGCTCCGGCGCCCGCGGCTCGAGACCAGAAAGCGAAGACGGCGGCGAGCGCGCTTGTCGGTCGGCTCGACGGCGTGGCGCCGCCGCCGCGCGTCGCCGGCTCGGCTCCCAATGGCGCTGAGCGGCGGCTGTCGCGACGCGCCCTTGAAGCGCGATCTGTCTCGGCCGCCCAGCCCAGCGCGCCGCCGCCGGCCGATACGCAATTCGTGCCGGAGCGTGAGTTTCGCGACCGGTTCGATTCAAAGGAAATCAACCCCGTCAAAGTTACGGCGACGGACCCGGTCTCGACCTTCTCGATAGACGTCGACACCGCCTCCTACGCCTTCGCGCGTCGTGCGCTCAATGAAGGCCGCCTGCCGCCGAAGGATTCGGTGCGGGTCGAGGAATTCATCAACTACTTTCCCTATAACTATCCGAAGCCGCAGAGCGCGCAGACGCCGTTCAAGCCGACGATCACGGTGACGCCAAGCCCGTGGAGCGCGGGCAACCGGCTCGTGCATGTCGCGATTCAGGGCTATGCGCTGCAGAGCGTCGAACGCCCCCGCGCCAATCTCGTGTTTCTCGTCGACGTGTCGGGCTCGATGGCGCCGCAGGACCGGCTGCCGCTCGTCAAGAATGCGATGCGCATGCTTATCGACGAGTTGAAGCCTGAGGATTCGGTCGCACTCGTCACTTACGCGTCGGGCTCAGGCGTCGCGCTCGAACCCACCAAGGTTTCAGGCAAGGCCAAAATTCTCGCGGCGATCGACGCGCTCGGCGCGGGAGGCTCGACCGCTGGCGCGCAGGGCATTCAGGACGCCTATCGGCTGGCGGAAGCGAATTTCGACGAGTCGGCGGTGAACCGCGTGATCCTCGCGACCGACGGCGATTTCAATGTCGGCGTCACTGATCAAAACGAACTGAAAGGGCTGATCGAAAGAAAGCGCGAGAAGGGCGTGTTCCTGTCGATTCTCGGCGTCGGCCAGGGCAATTACAATGACGCGCTGATGCAATCACTGGCGCAGAACGGCAATGGCGCGGCGGTCTATGTCGATAATCTCAACGAGGCGCGCAAAGCGCTCGTCGAGGAAGCGTCGTCGACGCTGTTTCCCATCGCCAAGGACGTGAAGATCCAGGTCGAGTGGAATCCCGCGCGCGTCGCCGAATATCGTCTCATCGGCTATGAAACCCGCGCGCTGCGGCGCGAGGATTTCAACAACGACAAGGTGGACGCAGGCGATGTCGGTTCAGGCCACCGCGTAACGGCGATCTACGAAATCACGCCGACGGGTTCGGAGAAGAAACTCGTCGACGACCTGCGCTACGGCAAGAAGGCGCCCGCTTCCGGCCAGGCGCGCGCGGAGGGCGAACTCGGCTTTTTGAAACTGCGCTACAAGCTGCCGAAGGAGAATGCGTCGCGTCTCATCACGCAGCCGATCGCCGACTCGCAGAGCGTCGACAGCGTTGCGCGCGCGCCGCAGGAGGTTCGCTTCTCCATCGCCGTCGCCGCCTTCGCGCAGCTGCTGAAAGGCGCGCCCTATCTTGGCGACTACGGCTATGACGATGTGATCGCGCTGGCGCAAAACGCCAAGGGCGACGATCCGTTCGGCTACCGCGCGGAGTTCGTCAATCTGGCGCGGCTGGCCAAGTCGGCGCGGCCGTGAACGAGGCGCATGACTCTCTTCCGAAGCGAGAGGGTTATGCGGCGCGCGCGATCTCCAGCCCCCGGAAGATCGCACAGCGTTGGAAGACCGGCAGGCTAGGCGCGACGCTTTTCTGGTGGCAGAATTTTGCTGTGAGTTTCGCGAGGCCTTTGATGTCGCGGCCCGTCGCTTCGGGAAAAGTCGCGACCAGACGGTCGATCAACTCATCGTCGAGCGTTAAGTCGAACTGCCCCGCCATGACGCGCCAGATGCGCCGCCGGGCTTCGTTGTCCGGCGGCGCGTAGCGGATGAGCGCGATGCATCGCGAGACGATCGCCTCGTCGATATCGTCGACGCGGTTGGTCGTGAGAAACAGCAGTCCGTTGAAATATTCGAGCACGCGCAGAAAGACGCCGACGACGGCGTTCATGGCGATATTGTCGTCACGGCGCTTGATATAGACGTCGGCCTCGTCGATCAGCATCACCGCGCCCCAGCGCTGCGCGCGCGTGAGAATGTCTTTGAGCGCCGTCTCCATCGTCGCGACATTGAGGCCGAGCTGGCCTGAATGCACGCGATAGAGCGGACGCTGAATGATCTCGGAATAGACTTCCGCCGTCAGGGTTTTGCCGACCCCGGGCGGCCCCGCGCAGAGCACGGTCGTGCCGCCGGATTTGCCAGCGACGATGTCGTCCATCAGCACGTCCATCTCGGCGGTGAGAATGTCGATCAGATCCGTCTGCTCCTCCGGCAGAACAAGCTTCTCCCTGAGTTCCGGCTGGTATCGATAGGGCTGCATCTCATCGACATGCACCCAGACGTAATGATGCAGATCGAGATGGAACATGAAGATGTAGGGATGCACCGGAATCTGGGTGAAGAGGCCTTCCGGAATCAGCGCCTTGATCTCGGCGAGTTCGTCTTCGGCCGCGAAGCGATTGCTCTTGCCGGCCTTGCGCAGGAAATGACCGAGGACGTCGCCCGGCGCCTCAAGCGTCAGACTGCGCCCGGTCAGGATGCTTTCGTCATTGACGAGACGCGCTTCCGATCCGTTGCTCGAAAGCACGATGATGTCCTTGCGCGACCAGTCGGTGTCGCGATGCGTCGCCGTCGGATCTTCGGCGTGAAAGCCGATGCCTTTCGCGGAGAACTGCGCCCCGTAGCGTCCGCGCCAATCGTAATACGTCTCACTCGAAGCGTCGAAAGCTTCGATCAGCGCCGGCGTTTCCCGCACAAAGCCGCGCGCCGCCAGGATCTCGCCGATGGTTCGTCCGGCGATGTCGGAACTCATGATGCGGATCACATTGGATTGCAGGGTCCCCTTGGCGTTAGCCTTCAGCTCGATGAGGATTTTTCCGGCCTCGTCGTTCGAGGCGGGAACATAGTCGAAACGCGTGATGACATAGGGGAGGGGTTTCGACGTAACATTGGCGGTGAACAGCCACCCGCGTATCGCGTCCGTCGTCAGGTAGCGCACGAGCGCCGGCAGGACCTCTTCGAGGTCCTCCGCTGCGAAGCGCGAGGTTTTCGCTTCCATCGCCCCGCGCAGGGTCGCGAGCTGCGCGGCGCGGGCGCGCAGCTGCGGACCCGCGTCGCGATAAAGCGCGCCGAGAAAATCGAGCTCGTCCGGACCGAAATGCGAGAGGTCAGCCTCGACGCGGTCCGAAAAGCGCAGCTGAGCAGAAAGGCAAGCGTGAGCCGGAAAGCGCGCGACGAGCGCCTCCACATGAGGCCTGTCGATCTCGATCCGCATGAAGCGCCTTTCGTAGAAAGCCGAATGCGCAGCGCAGATACAAGAAACGCGCCGGGGCCGCCGCGTTCTGCTAGAATGCCCAACAAATGCCCAGGCGCATCTATCTCGACCACAACGCGACGTCGCCGCTGCGTCCCGAGGCGCGGGCCGCGATGCTCGACGCGCTGGAGACGCTCGGCAATCCCTCTTCAGTCCATGCCGAAGGCAGGGCGGCGAAGGCGCTGTTGGAAGGCGCGCGGGAGGTCGTCTCAGAGGCGGTCGGCGCGCCGCGGCGCGGGGTCGTCTTTACAAGCGGCGCGACCGAGGCGGCGAGCCTGGCGCTCTCGCCGACGCTTCGCCGGGAAGGCGACGGAGCGCCGGTCGACGCGCTGCTGGTCGGCGCGGGCGAGCATCTTTGCGTCTTGCAGGGGCGCCGCTTTCCGCCCGGGGCCGTGGAGACCCTGCCGCTGACCCGCGAAGGCGCGATCTCTATCGAAGCGCTGGAGAAGGCGCTGGCGCGGCGCTCCGGCCAGCGGGTGATGCTGGCGCTGCAGGCCGTCAACAATGAGACGGGCGTCATTCAGCCCGTCGCCGCAGCGGCTGCGCGCGTCCATGCGGCCAACGGCGTCGTCGTCTGCGACGCCGTACAGTCCGTTGGACGGCTCCAAACGACATTCGCGACGACTGATGCGGACATTATGTTCCTTTCCTCACATAAGCTCGGCGGCCCGATGGGGGTCGGCGCGCTCGCCTTTCGCGATGAGAGCCTGCATCTGGAGGCGCCGATCTTTCGCGGGGGCGGTCAGGAGTTCGGTCGCCGGGCGGGCACCGAGAATGTCGCGGGAATCTCCGGCTTCGCGGCGGCTCTGAGGGCGGCGACCATGAATCTGGCCGAGGAGGCGGCGCGAATCGCCGGTTTGCGCGACGCCCTGGAGCAGGAAGTCTTGAAAGTCGCGCCGGAAGCCCGATTCTACGGTGCAAGGGCGCCGCGCGCGCCGAACGCCAGCGCCTTCGCCATCCCCGGCCTCGCCCCGCGCACCATGCTGATGGCGCTCGACCTCGAGAATGTCGCGCTTTCAGCGGGGTCGGCCTGTTCTTCAGGCAAAATGATGGAGTCTCATGTGCTTGCGGCCATGGGCGCGGCGGACCGGGAGGCGCTGAGGGCCAGTTTCGGTTGGTCTTCGACGCAAGAGGATGTAGAAGAGTTTGGAAAGGTTCTTGCACGTGTCGTGGATCGCATGAGGTCCCGACATTCCGCCGCCTAGTCGACGTCTAGGGTATAACTGGGCGGGGGCGGAACGATCGGCCGGCGGGCCTTGAACCCGTCGTGACGAGGAGAAAGAGAATGGCGGCTCGTCAGGAGACCGTTGCGCGCGTCGAGTCGATCGACGTCGACGCCTATAAGTACGGGTTTTCGACCGATATCGAATCGGAAAAGGCCCCCAAGGGCCTGAATGAAGACATCGTTCGTTTCATCTCGGCCAAAAAGAGCGAGCCGCAGTGGCTCACCGATTGGCGCCTGGAGGCCTACCGCCGCTGGCTGACGATGCCTGAGCCGCGCTGGGCGCGCGTTCACTATCCGCGCATCGACTTCCAGGATCTCTACTATTACGCCGCGCCGAAGTCCGCGCCGGGTCCGAAGTCGCTCGACGAGGTCGACCCGGAGCTGCTGCGAACCTACGAGAAGCTTGGCATTCCGCTGCGCGAGCAGGAGATTCTCGCCGGCGTCGAGACGCGCCGGGTGGCGGTCGACGCGGTTTTCGACAGCGTGTCCGTCGCCACGACCTTCAAGGAAGAGCTGGCCAAGGCGGGCGTCATCTTCTGCCCGATTTCCGAGGCGGTGCAGACGCATCCGGAGCTGGTGCAAAAATATCTCGGCTCGGTCGTGCCGGTGACCGACAATTTCTACGCGACGCTGAACAGCGCCGTCTTTTCCGACGGCTCCTTCGTCTATGTGCCGAAGGGCGTGCGCTGCCCGATGGAGCTTTCGACCTATTTCCGCATCAACGAGCAGAAGACCGGGCAGTTCGAACGCACGCTGATCATCGCCGATGAAGGCTCGTATGTGAGCTATCTCGAAGGCTGCACGGCGCCCAAGCGCGACGAAAACCAGCTTCACGCGGCGGTGGTGGAGCTCGTCGCGCTCGACGACGCCGAGATTAAATATTCCACGGTGCAGAACTGGTATCCTGGCGACAGCGAAGGAAAGGGCGGCATTTACAATTTCGTCACCAAGCGCGGCGATTGCCGCGGCCGCAATTCGCATATCTCCTGGACCCAGGTCGAGACCGGCTCGGCGATCACCTGGAAATACCCGTCGTGCATTCTGCGCGGCGATGGCTCGCAAGGCGAGTTCTACTCGATTGCGGTTTCAAACGGCTATCAGCAGGTCGACAGCGGCACCAAGATGCTGCATCTCGGCAAGAACACGAAGAGCCGGATCATCTCCAAGGGCATTTCGGCCGGCCGTTCGCAGAACACCTACCGCGGCCAGGTTTCCGCGCATCGCAAGGCGGAGGGCGCCCGCAATTTCACGCAGTGCGACAGTCTGCTGATCGGTCATGACTGCGGCGCGCATACGGTTCCCTACATCGAGTCGAAGAACCCCAGCGCGCAGTTCGAGCATGAGGCGACGACCTCGAAGATTTCCGAGGACCAGCTGTTCTACGCCATGCAACGCGGACTGACGGAAGAAGAGGCGACGGCGCTGATCGTCAACGGCTTCGTGCGCGACGTGCTGCAGCAGCTGCCGATGGAGTTCGCCGTCGAGGCGCAGAAGCTGATTTCGATTTCGCTCGAGGGGAGCGTCGGTTGATGCGAACATTGCGTATTTCTTTCCCCGAGGAATTGGAAACAGAGATTGCTGCGGCGGTCGCATGTGGCGAGTTCGAGTCCGAGGACGACGTCATTCGGGCGGCAGTCGCGCAATGGCGCACAGAGCGCCTTGTGGAGAGGACGGATGTCGAGGAATTACGCCGGCTCTGGCGAGAAGGAGTCGATAGCGGCTCCGGACGCTTTGGCTCCATCGAGGACATCAAAGCCGAGGCGCGCCGCCGTCAGTCACAGAGCTAGCATCGCATGCGCATCGTTCGGACGGCGCGCGCTGAAGAGGATTTAATTGAGATCTGGTCTTATATCGCAAGAGAGAACGAGACCGCTGCGGATCGGACGTTAGATTCGCTGGAAAGGAAGACGAGATTGCTGGGTCCATATCCGCAAATAGGGCGACAGCGGCCAGACATCGGCGAAGGAGTCAGAAGCGCGATAAGCGGCGCTTATCTCATTCTGTATCGCTTGCACGACGATCACGTAGAAGTCGTTCGCTATGTGCATATGAAACGACGGCTTGAGGGATTGAATTGATGCTCGAAATCAAGGATCTGCACGTGTCCGTCGGCGAGCGCGAAATTCTCAAGGGCCTGACGCTCAGCGTAAAGGCCGGCGAGGTCGCGGCCATCATGGGGCCGAACGGCACCGGCAAATCGACGCTCTCATACGTCATTTCCGGCCGCGAAGGCTATGAGGCCACGAGCGGCGAAGTGCGGCTCAACGGAGAGAATATTCTCGACCTCGATCCGGCGGAGCGCGCCGCCAAGGGCGTTTTTCTCGCCTTTCAGTATCCGGTCGAAATTCCCGGCGTCGCGACGATGACATTCCTCAAGGCGGCGCTCAACGCGCAGCGCCGCGCGCGCGGCGAGCCGGAACTGCAAACGCCGGAGTTCATGAAGCGCGTCAAGGAGGCGGCGGCGTCGCTCGGCGTTTCCCAGGACATGCTGCGCCGGCCGCTCAACGCCGGCTTCTCCGGCGGCGAGAAGAAGCGCATGGAAATCCTGCAGATGGCGCTGCTTCAGCCGCGTCTCGCCATTCTGGACGAAACGGATTCGGGCCTCGACATCGACGCGCTGCGGGTCGTCTCCGACGGCGTCAACGCGCTGCGCTCGCCCGAGCGCGCCTTCGTCGTCATCACGCATTATCAGCGTCTGCTCGAATATATCAGGCCCGACACCGTGCATGTGATGGCGCAAGGCCGCATCATGCGGTCGGGAGGCCCGGATCTTGCTCTGGAGCTCGAGGAGCGCGGCTATCAGGATTACATCGCGCAAGAGGCGGCGTAAGCGATGATCAAGCTGGCGAGCGAAGCGGAAGCGACGCTCTCGTCCTTTTACGAAGAGATGCGCGACAAGGGCGCGGAGCGCCTGCGCGCGGCGGCGTGGGCGGCGTTCTCGGAGTTCGGTCTGCCGAACCGCCGCGTCGAATCATGGCATTACACCGACCTGAAGGCGGCGATGAGCAAGCCGGCGCCGCTCGCCACCGCTTCGCATGGCGCGTTGACGCTGCCGCGCGCGCATGATTCGCTCCGGCTCGTCACGCTCGATGGCGTGTTCCGCCCCGATCTCTCGGACATGGCTCGACTCCCCGAGGGCGTCGTGGCGCGATCGCTGCGCGACGCGCTCGCTCAGGGCGAGTTGCATGTGATGTCGGCGCTCGCCAGCGCCGATGTCGGCGCGCAGGATCCCATCCTCGCGCTCAACGCGGCGCTGATGCAGGACGGCGTCGTCTTGGAGATTGCGCCGGGCGCTCGGATCGACCGCGCGATCGAACTCGCGACGCTGGTCTCCGCGGACGCGGCGCAGTCGACCTACACGCGCGTGCTCGTGATGCTCGGCGAGGACGCTCACGCGAGTCTGATCGAAACGATCGGCGCGCTGTCGGGAGCGCCCGCTCAAGACAATGGCGCGCTCGTTCTGCGGCTCGCGCCGCGCGCCCGCGTCGATCTCGTCACGCATGTTTCAGGCGGCGTCGATCAAACAATTCGCGTTTCATCGCTGATTGCGCATCTCGAGGCGAACGCCGCGATCAATTCCGTCGCGCTCATCGAGGGCGAGGGGTTGAACCGGCGGCAGATTTTCACGCGGCTCGACGGCGAGAAGGCGAGCGCGCTCTTCAATGGCGCGACTCTGGGACGCGGACGGCTGCACGCCGACACGACGCTCGTCGTCGATCACGTGAAGCCGCACGGGCAAAGCCGGGAATGTTTCCGTAACATTCTCGACGACCAGAGCATCGGGGTATTTCAGGGCAAGATCATCGTGCGGCCCGGGGCCCAGAAGACGGATGGCGTGATGCAGTCCAAGGCGCTGCTGCTCTCCGCTCAGGCGACGATGAACAACAAGCCGGAGCTCGAAATCTTCGCCGACGACGTGCAATGCGGCCACGGCGCGACTTGCGGCAGGCTAGACAAGGATCAGCTGTTTTATCTATGCGCGCGCGGACTGCCCCGCCGAGAAGCCGAAGCCCTGCTCATCGAGGGTTTCGCCAATGAGGCGATTGAAGCGCTTGAAGACGAGCAATTGAAGGCGTTTCTCGGCGAACGCGTCAGCGCATGGCTCTCTCGAAGGATCAATCGATGAACGAGATTGCGCGCATTCAGACAGTCTACGACGTTGAAGCGGTTCGGGCGGACTTTCCGATCCTTTCCGAGCGCCCTTATGGAAAGCCGCTCGCCTATCTCGACAACGCCGCCTCGGCGCAAAAGCCGCGGGCGGTGATCGAACGGCTGACTCATTTCTATGAGCACGAATTCGCCAATGTGCATCGCGGCCTGCATTATCTGGCCAACGCCGCGACAGAGGGCTACGAGGGCGCGCGCGAGACCGTCCGCCGCTTTCTCAACGCGGAATCCACCGAAGAGATCATTTTTACGCGCGGCGCGACCGAAGCCTTAAATCTCGTCGCCGCCTCCTTTGGACAGGCGCATATCGGAGAAGGCGACGAGATCATCCTGTCGCTGATGGAGCATCACTCGAACATCGTGCCCTGGCATTTCCTTCGTGAACGCAAGGGCGCCGTGCTGAAGTGGCTCGACGTCGACGAGGACGGCCGTTTCGATCTTCAGGCGTTCGAAAAGCTCTTCTCGAAGCGCACGAAGATCGTAGCGCTCACGCATATGTCGAATGTGCTCGCCGCGCCGGTGCCGATTGCTGAGGTCGCACGCATCGCTCATGCTCACGGCGTTCCGCTGGTCGTCGACGGTTCGCAGGGCGCGGTGCATCTGGATGTCGACGTGCGCGCGCTCGACGTCGATTTTTATGTGGTGACCGGCCACAAGCTTTACGGCCCCACCGGGATCGGCGCCGTTTACGGCAAACGTAAATGGCTGGAATCGTTGCCGCCCTTCTGTGGCGGCGGCGAAATGATCGAAACGGTGACCGTCGACTCGGTCACCTATAACGCTCCCCCGCATCGTTTCGAGGCGGGCACGCCGCCGATCGCGCAAGCCGTGGGGCTTGGCGCCGCGCTCGACTATATGGAGCGCATCGGCCGGGACGCGATCCGCGCGCATGAGGCGGGACTGACCGCCTATGCGCATCAGAAACTCTCGCAGATTGAAGGGCTGCGAATCTACGGCAAGGCGCCCGACAAAGGGCCGATTGTTTCCTTCGACATGGCGGCGGCGCATGCGCATGACATCGCCACGATCATCGATCGTTCAGGCATCGCGGTGCGGGCGGGGACGCATTGCGCCATGCCGCTTCTCTCCCGTTTCGGCGTCACCTCCACCTGCCGCGCGTCTTTCGCGCTATACAATACGCGCGAGGAGATCGACAGGCTGGCGGAGGCGCTGGAAAAGGCCCGCTCTCTTTTCGCCTGAGGAGAATTTCGTGTTCATGAACGATGCTCCCAACGCTAGCGAAGCACAGCCCGCCCCGGCGGCGGATCGAACGCCTCACGCCATTGAAACTGAGCGGCTGACGAACGACATCATTAAGGCTCTCAAGACGGTCTACGATCCGGAAATCCCGGCTGACATATACGAGCTTGGCCTGATTTACCGCGTCGACATTTCGGAAGAGGGCCTCGTCGAGATCGACATGACGCTGACCGCGCCGGGCTGTCCGGTCGCGGGCGAAATGCCGATGTGGGTCAAGAATGCGGTGAGCGCCGTGCCGGGCGTCAGCGACGTCAAGGTCAACATGGTGTTCGACCCGCCGTGGGATCAGAGCCGCATGTCGGATGAAGCGCGAGTCGCGCTCGACATGTGGTGAGCGCAAAGGCGCGATAGGATGATGCGATGGCTTCAATGCAGAAGATGAGTGTGATGAACGTCAGCCCGGCTGCGGCAGACCGCGTGCGCGGCTTGCTGGCGAAGGCTCAAGAGGGGCAGGGGCTGCGCGTCTCGGTGGAGAAGGGCGGCTGCGCCGGCATGTCCTACAAGATGGAGATCGCCGAAGCCAAAAAGGGCGACGAAGTGATCGAGGTCGAGGGCGGACGAGTGATCGTCGACGCCGCGGCGGTGCTCTATCTTCTCGGCACGACGATGGACGTCAAAACGACGCAGTTCGCCTCGACCTTTGTGTTCGAAAACCCCAACCAGACGTCTGCCTGCGGTTGCGGCGAGAGCGTCGAGCTGAAGCCCGCCGAGCCGGAGAAGCTTGGCGCCGCGACGGAAATTGGGAGTTCCTGATTTCATCGGGGCCGCCATGGACCGCGCGCGTATCGAGGAGCTTTTCGCGCCAGTCGCCGCGGTGTCGGTCAAGCGCATGTTCGGCGGCCATGGCGTTTACGCCGATGGCCTCTTCTTCGCCATCGAAACGGGCGGCGAAGTCTATCTGAAGGCCGATCAACATAGCGCGGCGCGGTTTCAAGAGGCGGGCTGCCGGCCTTTCGTCTACCAGGGGAAGAACCGTCCGATCGCGCTCTCCTATTGGAGGCTCCCGGACCAGGCGCTCGAAGACAGCGACGAACTTGCGCGCTGGGTCAGGCTCGCGGTCGAGGCGGCGCTTCGGGCGCGCCCGAAAAGGCCGAAACCGGCGGCGGGGAGGGGCAAGACCTCCAACGCCCGGCATTCGCCGCCCAAAGGACGCCGAACCGAGCGATAACCGTTTGATATGCATGGCTCTTTATATGGGGCTAATGCTGGCGTCGCCCGTGCGAATCGCCTATAGACATGTGACCTAGACCGCTATCCTTGAACTGGCGCTCACTTGGCCGACGACGACACAAAAAAAGACGACTCCGACCGGCCTGGCTCCGACATAAAGCCGGTCTCGATCGCCGACGAGATGAAGCGCAGCTATCTCGATTACGCGATGAGCGTCATCGTCTCGCGCGCCCTGCCGGACGTCCGCGACGGCCTGAAGCCCGTGCATCGGCGAATTCTGTTCTCGATGCACGAGAACGGACACACGCCGGATAAGGCCTATGTGAAGTCGGCGCGCATCGTCGGCGACGTGATGGGTAAATACCACCCGCACGGCGACGCGGCGATTTACGATGCGCTCGTACGCATGGCGCAGCCCTTTTCGATGCGGCTGCCGCTCATCGACGGGCAAGGCAATTTCGGCTCCGTCGACAATGATCCGCCGGCGGCGATGCGCTACACGGAGTCGCGGCTCGCAAAGCCTGCGCTGGCGCTGCTCGAAGACCTCGACGAAGGCACCGTCGACTTCCAGGCCAATTACGACGGCAAGGAGCACGAGCCGACGGTCCTGCCGGCCCGCTTTCCCAATCTGCTGGTCAATGGCGCCGGCGGCATCGCGGTCGGCATGGCGACCAACATCCCGCCACACAATCTCGGCGAGGTGATCGACGCCTGCATCGCGCTCATCGATCGGCCCGATCTCACCGTCGCCGAATTGATGGAGATCGTGCCGGGGCCGGACTTCCCCACCGCTGCGACGATCCTCGGTCGCGGCGGCATCCGCAACGCCTTCGCGACCGGGCGCGGCTCGATCATCATGCGCGCCCGATCCGAGATCGAGACGCTGCGCAAGGATCGCGAAGCGATCATCTTCACCGAGATTCCCTATCAGGTGAACAAGGCCGCGCTGATCGAGCGCATCGCCGATCTGGTGCGGGAGAAAAAGATCGAAGGCGTCGCGGATCTGCGCGACGAATCCGACCGCGACGGCATGCGCATCGTCGTCGAGTTGAAACGCGAGGCTGTCGCCGACGTCGTCCTTAACCAGCTTTGGCGTCACACCGCGCTGCAGACGAGCTTCCCCGTCAACATGATCGCGCTGAACGGCGGGCGTCCCGAGCTGATGACGCTCTACGACGTGTTGCGCGCCTTTGTCGATTTCCGCGAGACGGTCGTCACCCGCCGCACCAAGTTCCGCCTCGCCAAGGCGCGCGACAACGCGCATCTGCAGGTGGGTCTCGCCATCGCCGTTGCGAATATCGACGAGGTGATCCGTCTCATCCGCACGTCTCCCGACGCCGCCGCGGCGCGTGAAGCGTTGATGGCGCGGGATTGGCCTGCCAAGGATATGGCGCCGCTCGTCGAACTCATCGCCGATCCGCGCCACCGACTCAGCGACGACGGGACCATCCGGCTTTCGGAAGCGCAGGCGCGCGCCATTCTCGATTTGCGTCTGCAGCGGCTGACGGCGCTTGGCCGCGAAGAGATCTCCGAAGCGCTGAACAAGCTTGCGGCGGAGATCGCGGATTACCTGGATATTCTGTGCTCGCGCGAACGTCTGTTCGGCATCGTCAAGGACGAACTGCTGGCGGTCAAGGAAGCGCACGCCACGCCGCGCCGCACGCAGATTGTCGAGGCCGACGGCGAGGTCGAGGACGAGGACCTGATCGCGCGCGAAGACATGGTCGTCACCGTCTCGCACGCCGGTTACATCAAGCGCGTGCCGCTCTCGACCTATCGCGCGCAGCGGCGCGGCGGCAAAGGGCGTTCCGGCATGCAGACGAAGGAGGAGGATTTCGTCCACCGACTCTTCGTCGCCAATACGCATACGCCGGTGCTGTTCTTTTCATCGCTCGGCAAGGCCTACAAGGAAAAGGTCTGGCGCTTGCCGCTCGCCGCGCCGCAGGCCCGCGGCAAGGCGCTCGTCAACATGCTGCCGCTTGAACAGAACGAGCGCATCACCACCATCATGCCGCTGCCCGAGGACGAGCAGAGCTGGTCGACGCTCGACGTCATCTTCGCGACGACGGGCGGCACTGTCCGGCGCAACAAGCTCTCGGATTTTGTCGACGTGCGCCGCAACGGCCTCATCGCCATGAAGCTCGACGAAGGCGAGGCGATCGTCGACGTCGCGACCGCCACCGAGCGCGACGACGTGTTGCTGACGACGCGCGACGGCCAATGCATCCGCTTCGCCGTGCCGGAGGTGCGGGTCTTTCAGGGCCGCACGTCGATGGGCGTGCGCGGCGTGGCGCTGGGGGCCGGCGATCGTGTGATTTCGCTGTCGATCCTCAATCATTTCGACGCCTCGGGCGAAGAGCGCGCCGCTTATCTCAAGCGCGCCAATGCGCTGCGCCGCCGCATGGGCGAGGACGTTTCGCCGGAGGCGGGCGCCGAGGTCGAGGAAGCTGCGGCCGTAGAGCTGTCGGATACGCGCTTTTACGAAATGCAGGCGGCGGAGCAGATCATTCTGACGGTTTCCGAGAACGGTTTCGGAAAACGTACGAGTTCTTACGAATATCGTACGACGGGGCGCGGCGGCAAAGGCATCGTCGCCATGGCGGTGAACGCCAGGAACGGCAAGCTCGTCGCCTCCTTTCCCGTCGGGCATGGCGACGAAATCATGCTCGTGACCGACGGCGGTCAGCTGATCCGTTGCTCCGTCGACGGCATTCGCATCGCCGGCCGCGGCGCTCAGGGCGTCATCGTGTTCGACACGGCCGAGGATGAGCGCGTCGTTTCCGTCGAGCATATCGGCGACGTCGGCGAGGGCGAGGACGCCGAAGCCTGAGAACGCGGTCGACGAAGGGGCGAGGCGCATGAGCGGGGGCGACCAGGACGCAGACGGCCCCGTGCTGGTGACCGGCGCGCCGCGTCGCATCGGCCTCGCCATCGCCGAGCGCTTCGCGCGCCAGGGTCGGCCGGTCGTGCTGCACGCCTCGCCGCGCTCCAAGGAGGAGGCGGAGCTCGCCGCACATGCGATCCGACAGCGCGGCGGGCGGGCCGCGACGGCGGTCGCCGATCTTGCCGACGCGAATTCCACGCAGGCCCTGGTCCAGCGCGCCGGCGAGGCCTTCGGACCGCTGCGGCTGCTGATCAACAACGCCTCGATTTTCGAGATCGACGCCGCGCAGGATTTCTCGCTGGAGCGCTACGAGCGGCAGATGCAGATCAATCTGCGCGCGCCGCTGTTGCTGTCGCGCGACTTTGCGGCGGCGCTGCCGGCGGAGGCGAACGGCGCGATCGTCAACATCATTGACCAGCGCGTCTGGCGCCTCACGCCCCTGTATTTCTCCTACACGCTGTCAAAATCGGCGCTCTGGGCGGCGACGCGCACCATGGCGCAGGCCTTTGCGCCGCGCATTCGCGTTAACGCCGTGGGTCCGGGGCCGGTCTTCCCCAACGCGGCGCTCGGCGAGCGGGAATTCGAGATCGAGGCGCGCGGCGTCCCGCTGCAGCGCGCCGCCGACGTCTCGGGCGTCGTCGACGCGGTCGTTTACCTCAGCCAGGCGAAAAGCGTGACGGGCCAGATGGTCGCCGTCGACAGCGGCCAGCACCTGGGCTGGCGTACGCCGGACGTCGGCGCCGAGTAGGCCGGGGCAGGCTAGTCGGCGCTGGGCAGACGTCGGATCGTAAACTCGATGCGCCCGTCGTCCAGTTCGCGCCAGAACTCGATCTCGGTCATATAGGCGGCCTTCGGGAAGCGCTCGAACCATTCGCGCGCTTTCGCGCGCGCGTCGCTGCGCTCCAGCGTGAAGGTCTCGCGCCGCCAGCCACTTGCTTGCGCGCTTCGCTTGTCGGCGAAGCGCCGCGCAAGATCCCTCGGCGCGCCTTTGGATACGCTCATACTCGTGCTCCGGGTCATCAACTTATACCAACCCGCGGTGATTAGAACCGATAGGCCCATTCACGCAGCCCGATGGACATTATGCGCCAGGGTTGTTCGACGAGGTTGTTCCACGCATCACAGCAGTGATCGACGATATCATCGTAGGATTTGAACACCCGATTTGAGAGACGATTGTCACGCAGGAACTGCCAGACGTTTTCCTGTGGGTTGAGTTCCGGACATTTGGCAGGCAGCGGCATGATAGTGACGTTGGGGGGAACGTTGAGCTTGTCGGTCATATGCCAACCGGCCTGGTCGAGCAGGACCACGGCATGCGCGCCGGGTGCAATATTCCGCGCAATCTCGGCAAGGTGGAGGTTCATCGCATAGGTGTTGCATTTGGGCAGGATGAGAGCGGCTCCTTTTCCGTCCTTCGGCGAGATGGCGCCGAAGATGTAGGTCGAGGCGGTGCGCTGATCCCGTGGGGCGGAGGGACGCGATCCGCGTTTTGCCCATCGACGGGTGATCTTGTTCTTCTGACCGATGCGCGCTTCATCCGCGAACCAGATTTCTATGTTGCGCGCATCGACGCATTTTTCCCGGGCGATTTCCTCCAGGCGTGCGGGGAAGTTTTTTTGAATTCCTCGATGGCGCCTTCACGCTGCGCGTGATGGCGGGGGCGCGCGGAGAGCTTGCGATATCCCATTTTTCGGAGCTCGCGGCTCATCGTCGTTTCCGAGACAGAGATGCGGAACTCTTCCGAGAGCCATTGACAAAGGTCGACGATCCGCCAACGCACGACGCCATGGATCGCGGGTGTGGGTCCGTCATCGACCATGCGCCGGAGCGCCGTGCGATGCTCATCCTTCATGAGCGACGGCTGGCCAGGCGCCTTGCGATCGAGGAGGCCGCTCGGGCCATGTGCGTTGAAGCGCAACACCCAGTCGCGGACGATCTGAAGCGTCACACCACCAATCTTTGCCGCCTCGCTGCGGGCTCCGCCATCATAGATTGTCGCCAGAGCGAGAAGCCGGCGCGCTTGTGGCGCGTCTTTCGAGCCTCGCGCCAACACCCGAAGTCCCTCGGCATCGAAATCATCACGCAATCGCACCGCTGCCGCCATGACGAACCTCCCTCGGTTCGCCAATAAGAATCAGACATTTGCCGATTCGGGAATCTGGGGTGAGTCAGACTCACGGCGGGTTGGTATTAGTGCAGCGGGCGCGAGAAGGGGAGTCGCGCGCCTATGACGACCTGGCGCCGCTTCCCCACGCCCGCAAACCGCGCTAGACCCAACCTATGTCTGAGCGCCCCCCTTACATGATCACTACGGCCATTCCTTATGCGAATGGCGCGCCGCACATCGGCCACGCCTATGAGCGCATCGCCACCGACGCCTTTGCGCGATGGAAACGGCTCGACGGCTATGACGTGCTGTTTGTCACTGGCATGGACGAGCACGGCCAGAAAATGCAGCGCACGGCCGAAAAGGAAGGGCTGACGCCCTGGGCGCTCGCCGACCGGACCGCCGCGCAATTCGCCCGGATGGGCGAGGCGTTGAACGCCCGCGCCGACGACATCGTCCGCACGACGCAGGCGCGTCACAAGGAGACGGTGCTCGAAATCTGGCGGCGCATGGAGGCGAACGGCGATCTCTATCTCTCGAAATACGCTGGCTGGTATTCGGTGCGCGACGAGGCCTATTACGACGAGGGCGAACTCACCGAGCGGGACGGCAAGAAATTCGCGCCGACCGGGACGCCGGTCGAATGGGTGGAGGAGGAAAGCTGGTTCTTCAAACTGTCCGCCTATGCCGAGAAGCTGCTCGCCCATTATGCGGCGCATCCGGAATTCGTTACGCCGGAACACTACAGGAATGAGATCGTCGCCTTCGTGAAGCGGGGCCTCACGGACCTCTCGGTTTCGCGCACCACCTTCGACTGGGGCATCGAGATTCCGCTGAGCGCGCAGACCTCTGCGAAGCATGTGATGTATGTCTGGGTCGATGCGCTTACGAATTACATAACAGCTACGGGATACCTTACGGAAGGCGGAAACAAGGCGCGTTTCTGGCCTGCCGACGCACATGTCATCGGCAAGGACATCACCCGCTTTCATGCGATCTACTGGCCGGCGTTTCTCATGTCGGCGGGCGCGCCTTTGCCCAAGCAGATCGTCGTGCACGGCTTCCTGTTCTCCAAGGGCGAGAAGATGTCGAAATCGGTCGGAAACGTCATCGATCCGATCGATCTCGCCGAGCGCTACGGCGTCGACCAGTTGCGCTACTTCTTCCTGCGCGAGATTCCCTTCGGACAGGATGGCAATTATTCGCATGAGGCCATCGTCAACCGCATCAACGCCGATCTCGCCAACGACCTCGGCAATCTTGCGCAGCGATCTCTCTCCATGATCGCCAAGAACTGTATGGGCGCCGTACCGCGTAAACACACGCTTACGGAGGCCGACAATGACATTCTCGCGCAGGCCGCTGATGCGCTCGCCAAGGCGCGCGCCTCGATGGAGGCCTATGCGCCGCATCACGCACTGGCGGAGATTTTCCGGGTGGTCGCGGAAGCGAATCGCTATTTCGCCGCGGAGGAGCCCTGGGCGAAGAAGAAAACGGATCCGGCGCGCATGGAGACCGTTCTCTACGTCACGGCCGAGACCCTGCGCCGGGTGGCGATTCCGCTGCAGGCGTTCATGCCCGATTGCGCGGGAAAGCTTCTCGATCTCCTGGATGTCGGTCCGGACGAGCGGGACTTCACGCACGCCGGCGAGACGAACGCCCTCCAGGAGGGCGCGCCGCTGCCGCCGCCGACGCCGGTGTTTCCGCGATTCATAGAAGAGGAAGCGGGCTAGGCTTGCGGCGCGCGCCGATGGGTCGGAAAAGCGCGCCGTCGGCGCGCCGCCCGGGGCCTGCTTGCCTTCGCCACGCGCTGACCATAATCAGCCGTTTCAAATGGCGGCGACGCGGGAGCGACGAAATAGCCTTGATCCGCGGGCTTGCCGGCCAAAGCTCGGGCGTGCAGTATCAAATGCGGGGTTCCTTCTATAGGAATGGCGCTTAGCCGCTCGGCCGAGTTCGCCTGGCGAAGCCCGCTTCGTTGCGTCGTATCTCAAACGTCTCAGAACGGCCCTATTCTCACAGAGGAACTCATGGAATGGCGCGTGGCATTTCAACGATCCTGACGGCGGTCATATCCGGCGCGATCGGTTTTGGACTGGGCATCTATGCGGCGCCGACGGAAGGCGTCGCCAATCTGAAAGCGGCGATCGAGGGCCGGTTCAAGCCATCGCCAGCGGAGGAGACCCCGCCTGAGGCGGCTCCGGAGGAGGCCGCGCCGAGCGAAGCGACTGCGACTCCGGCCGAGCCGGAAGCGCCGGCCCAGCCGGACGCTACGGCCGCGCCCGCGCCCGAAGCGCCGCAACCCGAGCAGCCGGCGGTGGTCGAGACGCCAGCTGCGCCCGTCCCCATGCCGACCGAAGCGCTGCCGCCCCCGCAGCAGGAGGCGGCGCCAGCCGCGCCCGCCGCGATGCCGGAGGCTCAGCCGACGCCGGAGCCGGCAGCCCAACCGGTCAAGCCGAAGCCGAAGCCGAAGAAGCCGAAGCCCAAGCCGAAGCCCGCGGCTCCGGCCGAGGAGCCGGCGGCCGAACAGCCCGCCCAGTAATCGGCACATAGCGCCGCGCCGACGGTCCCTGAACCGCTTGCTTAAGCGAGCAGGGGTCGCGGCGAGCGCCTTTCTCCACTCAAGGGGGGAATGTCGCTATGACCAGCGAAACAGCGCGCTTCGTCGGCGACATTCCCGTTTTTTACGACCGCGGTCTCGGCCCGGTGATCTTCGCGGACTACGCGGCCGACATCGCCCACAGGACGGCCGCGAGCGCTCCCATCGACGTGCTCGAAACCGCCGCCGGCACGGGGATCGTCACGCGCAGGCTGCGCGACGCTCTCGGCCCGCAGGCGCGGCTCACGGCAACCGACCTCAACGAGCCGATGCTCGATGTCGCAAAGGCGAAATTCGGCGCGGCGGAGCAGGTGACGTTCCGGCCCGCAGACGCCACAGCGCTGCCTTTCGCCGACAACGCCTTTGACGCGATCGTCAGCCAGTTCGGGCTGATGTTCTTTCCAGACAAGGACGCAGCGCATCGCGAGGCGCGGCGCACGCTTCGGCCTGGCGGCCGCTATCTGTTCAGCGTCTGGGACTCGCCTCGCTACAACACCTTTTCCCGCCTGGGACAGGAAGTGGTCGAGCGCTTCTTTCCTGACGACCCGCCACAGTTTCTCCGGGCGCCTTTCTCCTGCGCCGAGATCGATCCGATCAAGGAGTCGCTGATCGGCGCCGGCTTCATCGACGTCGCCGTCTCAGTGCAGCCGCGCGTCAAGGATGTGGCCGATCCGGTCGCCTTCGCGCAGGGACTGGTTCTTGGCAGTCCGCTGTTTGAACAGATTCGCGCGCGCGGCGGCGTGTCCGCGGAGTCGCTTGTCGATGCGCTGACCGAGAGGCTCACGCAGGAACACGGCGACAGTCCCATGCGTCTGCCGATGCAGGCGATCCTCTACGAAGCGAGAACGGCGTAGCGCGCGCCTACTGCGGCGCGGTCATCAGCTCGAGCACATGGCCGTCGGGGCTTTTGAAATAGACGCCGCGGCCGCCGTTCCAGTCATTGAGCTGGCCGTCCGTCAACCTTCCCGGCGCGCTCCCGAAGGCCACGCCTTCATCCTTCACGCGCTGGAAGATCTGGTCGAACTCCTCGTCGCTGACGTGGAACGCATAGTGGCTGGATCCGAAGCCTTCATCCTTGTCGAACAGCAAAGTCAGCTCGCTGTTGACCTTCACCGGCGCGAAATGTCCCTTTGAGCCGTCGTAACGCAGCCCGAAGATCTGCGCGAACCAGCGCGCCGCAGCCTCTTTGTCGTTAGCCGGCACGATGGTGTGATTGAGGGTGATGGCCATCGATCAAGCTCCGCCTGACTCCTTTAGGGATTCAGATGGGAACTCTCGGCGCTGCAGTCACGAGCGTCGCGGCGCTCACGCGCGGCGCCAGGAAGCCGTCAACGCGCCATCCAGATTTCGATGGACGCGAACGCCGAATGGCGCGCATTCGCGATCGAGCGTGCGCGCCAGCCATTCGGCGTCGGCGGCGGACGCCCGCTCCAGGCGCAAGCGCCGCATCTGCAGCGGAACCAGCCGAAGCTCAGTAAGCTCCCCGCGCGTCACATCGATATCCGCAAAATACATGAGAGAGAGATCGCCGCGATAGCTCTCATAGCCGCTGATGCCCTCATAGTCGTTGAGGAAGTCGCCGCAGCCGTAGAGGATCAATCGGTTACGAAAGACCTCGAAACCTTTGGGATGATGCGACGAATGTCCGTGGACGACGCAAGCGCCGCCGTCTTCGATCAGCCGATGCGCGAAGCGCCTCTGGGCGTCCGAGACGCGATAGCCCCAATTCGAGCCCCAGTGGATCGAAACCACGAGCACGTCGCCCGGCTGCGCCGCGCTTCTCGCCAGATCGCAGGCGATGGCGGCGCTTTCAGACGAAAGATCCGGCAGCAGACTGACCCCTGGCGAGTCGCTGGTTGCGGCCCAGTCGAGAGGCGTCCCGCCGTCGGGCAGGGCGAAGGACAGGACGACCACCCGGCCTTTTCCCGGAATCTTCAGGATCGTCGCCCGCCGCGCGTCATCGATCGTGCGTCCAGCGCCGGCGACTGCGATGCGAAGGCGCTCGAGCGTCGCGAGCGTTTCGAGGAGTCCGGAGCGGCCCCAGTCGAGCACATGGTTGTTCGCGAGCGCGCAACAATCGACGCCGGCGATGCGCAGACATTCCGCGTTCTGCGGACTGACGCGGTAATTGATCGCCTTGTGTTCCGCGGTCTCGCTGCGCGTTACGCTGGTTTCGAGATTGATGATGCGGGCGTCAGGCGCATAGGCGCGGAGCTCGTCGAGCGCAGCGCCCCAGATATAGGCAAGGTCGACCGGCCGCTGAATAGGCCCCGACGCCACTTCGGCGAGACGGACATATTCTTGCGCCGAAGAGACATATTCCTCGTAGAGCTGGGGCGGGCAGGGCGAAGGGAGGATCTGGTCGACTCCCCGACCGATCATCACGTCGCCGCACAGAAAAAGCCTCACGGCCTGCAGTCCGTCGCGATGCGGCGGCGCGGCGACGCTCATATCGTCGGCGGAAAGTTCTCTTCGTCGTCGCCGCCGCCGAGTAGCGAGACGATCTCTCCGGCGACGTCCTTCAGCGGCGCGCCGGCGCCGAAGACGTCCGGATCGCCCGACATCCACATCGAAGCTTCCTCGACGTCGGCGATCGTCGGCCGCAAATCCATGATCGCCGACAAGGTCGCGTCGTCGATCTCGCCGAATACGTCCATCACGTCCTTGATCGTCGCCAGCGGACGGCCGTCGCCGTCCTGCGCGGAAGACTGCGTCAACGTTCTGCTCCTCGCCCTTGCAACGGGCCGCCCGAATTCGACTCGTGGCGGTCCCGGATGACATCGGCGATCAGAAAGGAGAGTCGCTCCTTCGCCGCCGGAGTCTGCGCATTTGCAACGATGGTCGTCGTCCCTCTTCCGGGACGAATGAATTCCTCGAAGAAGGTCTCGAGATCAAGATCTTCTTCGGCGGTTTCCTCAGACGCGTCCTCGACTGGCTGCGGGCCAATATCGTCCTCGATGACGACGGTCACGGACCAGCCTTCGTTCTGCGCAGGGGCGAACTCCAGCGTGGCGAGAGTGGCGACGTCGCTCACGTCCTCGCGCGCTTCGTCTCCCAACCGCAATTCCTTCCGCAGCGGAATGTCTCTCGTCTCGATGGCGCGATTCGCCGCGAGCCTGAACCTGGACGGATTCGCCTCGCGCTCCGCCATGACCCAGCGGATCAGCTGCTCGGGATCGACGTCGAGAGGATAGCTCTGCATAGCAATAAAATTATAGCGTCGCCTATCATGGCCGCGAAGGAGCCCCGCGCAAATATTTGTGTTTTCCGCCAGCCGAGCCATATTGCCGCGTCGGCGCAAACCTATCGTATAAGTCCTCGGCGAGCGCCGGAGGGATCTCTCCAGCCTGCGAAGTTCGCCTTCCCGACCGAAGCTGATGCTCATCGACACACACTGCCACCTGGACTTTCCCGATTTCGCGCCCGAGCTTCCGGAGACGATCGCTCGCGCCAAGGCGCGCGGCGTCGCCAGAATGATCACGATCTCGACGCATCTGTCGCGCTTCGACCAGGTGAAGTCGATCGCCGAAACCTATCCGGACGTCTTCTGCACCGTGGGGACGCATCCGCATCATTCGCACGAAGAGGCCGAGCCGACCGTCGAGACGCTCGTCGCTCTTTCGCAGCATCCGAAATGCGTCGGATTGGGAGAGGCGGGTCTCGATTATCACTATGACCATGCGCCGCGCGACCAGGCGCAGCGCGTGTTCCGAATCCATGTGCAAGCCGCAAGAGAGACCGGGCTGCCGCTCGTCATCCACACGCGCGACGCCGATGACGACTGCGCCGAAATCCTCAAAGACGAAATGGGGAAGGGGGCTTTCCCCGCCCTGCTCCATTGCTTCACGAGCGGCCCGGCGCTCGCACGAACGGCGCTTGAACTCGGTCTCTATATTTCCTTTTCCGGCGTCGTGACCTTCAAGAACGCGGAATATCTGCGCGAGATCGCCCGCGACGTGCCGCTGGAGCGCATGCTTGTCGAAACCGACGCGCCGTTCCTCGCGCCGACGCCGCATCGCGGCAAGCGCAACGAGCCGGCCTTCGTCGTCGACACGGCGCGCACGCTGGCGGAGATCAAGGGCGTGAGCGCCGCCGAACTCGCCATCGCCACGACCGAAAACGCGCTCCGGCTCTTCTCGAAAATGCCGCCTCTGGACGTCGCCGCGTGAGCCTTAGAATCAGGATTCTTGGTTGCGGCTCGTCAGGCGGCGTGCCGCGGGTCGGGCAGGGCTGGGGAAAGTGCGATCCGGGCAATCCGAAGAACCGCCGTCGCCGCTGCTCGATTCTCGTCGCGCGCGGTCCTTCCGACGCGGCGACGCAGGTGCTCGTCGACACCGGTCCCGATCTACGCGAGCAGCTCATCGACGCCGACGTCAAGCGGCTTGACGCGGTCTTCTACACCCATCCGCACGCCGATCATACGCACGGCGTCGACGATGTGCGTGGGCTGGTCATTCTGAGCGGACGGCGCATCCCGGCCTATATGGACGAGCCGACCTCGCGGTCCTTCGCCGCGAAGTTCGACTATATTTTCAAGACTCCGCCGGGCAGCTTCTATCCGCCGCTGATGACCGAACACCGGCTGCATCTCGGGCGCGCCGTATCCGTGGAGGGGCCGGGCGGCGAGATCGTCGCGACGCCTTTTCGGCTCGACCACGGCGACATGGACGCCCTCGGCTTTCGCTTCGACGATGTGGCCTACACGCCCGATCTTCACGCGATCCCGCCTGAGAGCGCGCAATATCTCGAAGGGCTGGATCTGTGGATCATCGACGCCCTGCGCCACCAGCGGCACGGGACGCACCTGTCCGTCGCACAGGCGCTGGAGTTCGTCGCCCATTTCAAGCCTAAGCGCGCCGTCCTGACTGATCTGCACGTCGATCTTGATTACGACGCGCTCGCCGCGACTCTGCCGGAGAATGTCACGCCGGCGTTCGATGGAATGGAGCTCGTCGTCTGAGCGACGCACCTCCAAAAGGCCCCGAATTTTAGTTCCATAATATCGATTATGCGAATCATACATGGGGGCTGAGATATCGTTCGTCCCCCTTCGCGATCGGCGAATCTTCGGCGTCTGACCCACTGACCGTCGGTGGAGCGCGTCTCGGGCCTGACGCTTTATGTTGACATTGCGGCCGCCGCGCGGACGACGGCGCGTCGAAATCGCGGCGCGCAACTCACCTAAGGTGCTGCAAACGCGAACATTCCTCGTGGCCGCGGGGCCGCGCCGGCGGCTGTCAAACCATGGCGACTGTTTGGATTTTTGGATCACCCCACGGAATTCTCTGGCCTTCCGGGGCGAAACTCTGGTAAAAGGCTCGCTGCGCGGGACTATATGGCATTCAAGAGGCACATCATCGTCGTTTCCGACCGGGCGTATTTTGCGACCCGAACGGGGACGGCTGGGCGCACACGGTTGGCATAGCGGTCTTGCCGTTTTTGGCGGAGACGAGCAGGTAGACATGAGCAAAGGTAGAGATTTTCGGGGCCCCCGCAAGCGCGGATTTGATGACGACGCCCCGTATGGATACGATTCGCCGCGACCGAGCCGGCCGGCGCGATCACCCTTTGGCGGCGGATTTCCAGACTCGCCGCCGCCGATGTCCAACGAGCCCGCAATCGACGCCATCGTGAAGTGGTTCAAGCCCGACAAGGGCTTTGGTTTCGTCGAACTCGGCAATGGCACCGGGGACGCCTTCCTTCACATCGGCGCCGTTCAGGCGGCGGGATATGACGCCTTGCCGCCCGGCGCGAAACTGCAGGTGCAGGTCACCAGCTCGGTCAAGGGCCAGCAGGTGGCGCGCATTCTCGAGGTCGATCTCGCCGGCGCCTCCGAGCGCGCGCCGCCTCCGCGCAGCGGTGGCGGTTTCGACAGCCCCCGGCCCCGTCGCCAGGCCCCGGATCCGTCGACCGCCGTGCCGGTCTCCGGCAAGGTGAAATGGTTCGACGAGACCAAGGGCTTCGGCTTCGTTCAGTCGAACGACGGCGGCAAGGACGTGTTCGTCCACATCTCGATCCTCGGCCCGTCCGGCGTGAACCGTCTCGCCGAGGGGCAGCCGGTCACCATGCAGGTCGTCGACACGGCGAAAGGCAGAGAAGCGCTGTCCATCACGCTGGACTGAGCCTCGCCCGGTAAATCAAAGCGCCGCGATCCTCAAAAAGGGCCGCGGCGTTTTTCATTTGGGGAATCCCATGTCCTCCCGAGTGGATGGCGACGTCGTCCGACTGATCGAAATCATGGCGGCGCTGCGCACGCCCGGCAGCGGCTGCCCCTGGGATCTCGAACAGGATTTCCGTTCGATCGCGCCCTACACGATCGAAGAAGCCTATGAAGTCGCCGACGCCATCGAGCGCGACGACCTCGCCGATCTCAAGGACGAATTGGGCGATCTGTTGCTGCAGGTCGTATTCCATGCGCGGATGGCGCAGGAGCAGCGCGCCTTCGTGTTCCAGGACGTCGTCGACGCGATCTGCGACAAGCTCATTCGCCGGCATCCTCACGTCTTTGGCGGCGCAGAGTCGCTCGACGCCGGCGGCGTAAGCGCGCAGTGGGACGAAATCAAAGCGCGCGAAAAGGCTGCGAAGCAGGGCGCGCCGGCGGAGAGCCTGCTTGAGGGCGTGCCGCTCGCCCTGCCCGCGCTGACGCGCGCTTTAAAGCTTCAACAAAAGGCGTCGAAGGTCGGGTTCGACTGGGACGACGCGCAGCAGGTTCTGAGCAAGATTCGAGAGGAAACCGAGGAGGTCGCGGCGGAACTCGCCGCGCCGGGCGCACAGGCGTCTCCGGCGCTCGAAGAGGAAATCGGCGATCTCTTATTCGTCGTCGCCAATCTTGCGCGCCACGCCAAAGTCGATCCCGAGCAGGCGCTGCGCGGCGCCAACGCCAAATTCGAGCGCCGCTTCCGGCACATCGAACGGCGTCTCGCCGAAGCCGGCCGTTCGCCTGACGCAGCGTCTCTCGACGAAATGGAAGCGCTATGGGTCGAGGCGAAAACCGCCGAGCGCAAGCCACTCTAACGAGCGCAGCCGGGTTCGCTACGACGCCGCGCGGCGCCGTGCGCCGGTTTCGCGGATGACCTCGGCCTGGGGAAAGCGTCGCGAGAGCCCCTCCGAGCGGTCCGGATCGACGCGCACGACCAGATGCACGCCGCCCTGCGGCAGCGCTTCGCGCTCGAGCACTTCAGTGTGGGCGTGAAGCCAGGCGAGCCCTTCGCCGTCAGCCGCGTCCAGGTCCAGTTCAAAGCGCACACGGCCCGCCGCCAGCTTCGCCTCGATGCGGGAGAGCAATTCATCGAGCCCCTGCCCGGACAAGGCTGAGACCAGAACCGGCCGCCGCAGCGGCTCGACGCCGCGCGCGGCGAGCTGAAGCGCCTCCAACCGTTCAGGATCGAGGGCGTCGATCTTGTTCCAGACCTCCAGAATCCGCCCCTCGGCCTCTCCCTTCAGTCCGAGCTGGCTGAGGATCGACTCGACGTCCTTGGCCTGCGCCTCCCAATCTTCGTGCGACACGTCGCGAACATGGAGAACCACGTCGGCGAGCATCACTTCTTCCAGAGTCGCCCGGAACGCCGAGACGAGCATCGTCGGGAGGTCAGAGATAAATCCCACCGTGTCGGAGAGCAGGACCCGGGCGCCGTGCGGCAATCTGATCTGGCGCAGCGTCGGATCGAGCGTCGCGAACAGCATGTCCCGCGCCAGCACTTCCGCTCGGGTCAGCCGATTGAAGAGCGTCGACTTTCCGGCGTTGGTGTAGCCGACGAGCGCCACCACCGGATAGGGAATCTCGCGCCGAGTCTTCCGATGCAGCGCGCGGGTGCGCTTGACCTTGTCGAGATCGTGCTCGATGCGCCGCATCCGCTCCTCGATCAGACGCCGGTCCGTCTCGATCTGCGTTTCGCCAGGGCCGCCGAGGAAGCCGAAGCCGCCGCGCTGGCGTTCAAGGTGAGTCCAGGAGCGCACCAGCCGCGACTTCTGATAGGCAAGATGCGCGAGCTCCACCTGCAGCGCGCCCTCCTTAGTGCGGGCGCGCTGACCGAAGATTTCGAGAATGAGGCCGGTCCTGTCGATGACCTTGGCGTCCCACGCCCTTTCCAGATTGCGCTGCTGCACGGGCGAGAGCTGGCAGTCCATGCTGACGAGCGCAATCTCCTTCGCCTTGACGATTTCGGCGATCTCCTCGACCTTGCCTTTGCCGAGGTAAGTCGCGGGCCGAACTTCGTTGAGCGACAGGGACAGCTGGTCGACGACCTCCAGATCGATCGCCTGGGCCAGGCCGACCGCCTCGGCAAGCCGCGCGGCGGGGTCGCGCGCGCGTGCGGCTTCGCCCTGGGCCAGGTATGGCCCAATGACCATTGCGCGGGCGCCGACGCTCTTCGGCGCCGCGCCATGCTTAGCTTCGCTGTCTGACCTCAATCGCCTACCGCTTGTTGTCGGCATGCCCCTCGTCGTCGCCCGGCTCAAACATTTGTATGGGGTGTCCGGGCATGATCGTCGAGATGGCGTGCTTGTAGACAAGCTGAGAATGCCCGTCTCGCCGCAGCAGCAGGCAGAAATTGTCGAACCAGGTGACAATGCCCTGCAGTTTTACGCCGTTGACGAGGAAGATGGTGAGAGGGACTTTATTCTTCCTGACGAAATTCAAAAATGTATCTTGCAGATTCTGCGAACGCTCTGACGACATCGGCTGTCCTGTTCTGTTTTTTGAGCCGAGCGGAATGACGCCGCCCCCAAGGGATCGTTCTTCTTTTTTCGCCGCCACCTTCATTAGAACCTTTCAAATCGCGAAGCGCAAGGCGCAAGTCACGCCGATGGCGCCGCCAATCCATTAAAATTATCGTTTTGGAAGCCACGCAGCATCGGCGCCAAACCTGATCTAATGCATCAATTGATTCTGTTAGATCATTGTTTTTACGACTCTACAGAAAGCGACTTAAGTTTTCGGTGTAAGGCCGAGCGCTCCATGCCGATGAACTCCGCCGTTCGGGAAATATTCCCGGAGAAGCGGTTGAGCTGCGCGACGAGATATTCGCGCTCGAAAACTTCCCGCGCCTCTCGAAGCGGCAGGCTCATCAATTTCTCCCCGCGGACTCCCGCGGGCGTCGCCGGAACGAGTTCGCCCACGTCGGCGGGGAGCATTTCGGCGGTGATCGTCCCGCTGGAATCGCCCGACGTCAGAATCATCAGGCGCTCGACATTGTTCTTCAGCTGACGGATGTTTCCCGGCCAGTCATGCAGCTGCAGGACGGCCAGAGCGTCCTCCGCGATGCGCCGGCGCGGCATGCCGGAGGCTAGCGACATGTTTTCCATGAAATAGTCGATGAGCGCCGGAATGTCCTCGCGGCGTTCCGCGAGCGAAGGAACCCGGATCGGCACCACGGCGAGGCGGTGGAACAGATCCTCGCGCAGCGCCCCCTCTTCGATCGCCGAGGCGAGATCGCGCGCCGAGGATGAGATCACGCGCACATCGACCTCGACCTTGGTCGAGCCGCCGACTCGCTGGAAGGTCTGATCGACCAGGACGCGCAGGATTTTCGCCTGGGTGTCCTTCGGCATGTCGGCGATTTCGTCGAGGAACAGCGTGCCGCCGTGCGCCTCTTCGAGCGCGCCGATCTTGCGCTCGCCGTCGGCGCCTTCGCGGCCGAAGAGTTCGATCTCCATGTTTTCGGGCGTAATCGTCGCCGAATTGATGACGACAAACGGTCCCTCGGCCCTGCTCGAGGCCTCATGGATGCAGCGGGCGGCGAGCTCTTTGCCCGTTCCGGGCGCGCCGGTGATCAGCACGCGAGAATTCACAGGCGCAACGCGGGCGATCAGCTGCTGCAGCTGATGCGCCGCCGGGGAATCGCCGACGATCCGGTCGAAGGCCCCAGCCCGCTGCCGCAGCGCCGAAAGCTCGCGTCGCAGCTGATAGGCTTCGAGCGCGCGTTCGGCGACGAGCACCAGCCGATCCGCCTTGAAGGGCTTCTCGATGAAGTCGTAAGCGCCGATCTTGATGGCGCTGACCGCGGTTTCGATGTTGCCATGGCCCGAGATCATGACCACGGGCAGGCCGTTGTGCTGCTTCTGGACCTGTTCGAGCACTTGAAGCCCGTCGAGCCGGGATCCCTGCAGCCAGATGTCGAGAAACACGAGGTGCGGGCGCCGGCTGGCTATGGCCGCAAGCGCTTCGTCGGCGTCTTTGGCGGTTCGGACCCCATGGCCTTCGTCGCTCAATATGCCGGCGACAAGCTCTCTGATGTCCTCTTCATCGTCGACGATCAAAATATCGCTCGCCATTATACCCCGCTCTGCCCCGCCGCGTTTGCATGCGCCGACGCGCTTTCAGCCCGGCCGTCGGCCGCGCGCGGCTCTTCCTTCGACGTCGTCTCCGCGGCGAGGGGTATGATGAGCCTTACGCAGGCGCCCCGACCCGACGGCGCGTCCAGCAATTCCAGCCGGCCTCCGTGATCCTCGATGATCTTGGCGACGATCGGCAGGCCGAGGCCGGTGCCGTCTGATCGCGTCGTCATGTAAGGTTCAAGCAGGCGCTGCCGGTTCATCGCCGGAAAGCCCTTGCCATTATCGATCACATCGATTTCCGCCATGCGCTCGCGCACATCCAGTTCGATTTCGACTCGTCCCTTTTCGGCGGCGTCTTTTTCTTCGCGTGCGGCGATGCCCTCGACGGCGTTCTTAACGATATTGGTGAGCGCCTGCGACAGCAAGCGGCGATCGAACTGCGCGATGACGGACCTATCCGGCAGTTTCTCGACGAAATCGATATCGGCGTTGCCGACGCGCATGAGAAACGCCACCTGCCGAATGCACTCGTTGAGATCGTCGCGCTCGGGGCGCGCCTTCGGCATGCGCGCGAAGGATGAGAATTCGTCGACCATTCGCTTGATGTCGTCGACCTGCCGAACGATCGTGTCCGTGCACTGGTCGAAAACGTCGCGATCTTCCTTGATGACCTTGCCGTATTTGCGGCGCAGCCTTTCGGCCGAAAGCTGGATCGGCGTTAACGGGTTCTTGATTTCGTGAGCGATGCGGCGCGCGACGTCCGCCCAGGCGGAGGTGCGCTGCGCCATCACAAGGTCGGTGATGTCGTCGAGCGTCACCACGTAATTGTGATGTCCGGCGTCGGCGCGCGCCGAGGTGACTCGCACGTTCAAGGTGCGCTCGGCGATTCCGCGCTTGATCGTGATCTGGCTTTGTACGGCGCGCGGGAAAACTTCCGCCGCGTCTTTCAGGATCGGCGCGATTTCCGGCAGGACGGAACCGACGGACGCGCCGACAGTCGCCTGCCCGCTGGCGTCGGCGAGCGACAGTTCCTCGGCTGAACGGTTGAGAATCGTGACGACGCTGTCGGAGTCGACGCCCATCACCGCCACCGGAACCCCGGCGAGCACGGCCTCGGTGAATTCGCGGCGCTCATCATTGATGCGATTGGCCTCGATCAGACGACTCTGCTGGAGATTGAGCTCGGTCGTCATATTGTTGAAGACGTCGCCGAGACGCGCCAGATCGCCGTGCTGCTTATCGACGTTGACGCGAACGTCGAGATTGCCCGCCGAGACTTCGTCGGTCGCGGCGATCAGATCGCGGATCGGCGTCACCAGACGGTCGGCGAAGTCGAGTCCGAACCAGATGGACGACAGCAGCATGATCGTCGTCAGGAAGGCGTACATCAGCACGAAGGCCCGCTGCACCGCGGCGCGATAGGCGTCGAACGTGTCGTAACTGCTGATCAGGTTCTGAGCCTGTTTGGGAAATTCCACCGCGATCGGATCGATCGGCCGAGTGACGTAGAGGAATGTGTCCTGAAAGGCGTTCAGCGCGCGCAGAGCGACGAAGCTCTTGCCGTCGTCGATGACGAGGCAGAGCGGCTCTCCCCGTCGCGCATCGTCGAATTCGGACTGAGGCGGCGCGATGATGATCGAGGCGGCGTTCTGCGCCACGTCGATGCGATCGAGGATCTCGCCGTTCGATTTCACCAGGGCGGCGACGGAGAAGCCGAGAAAATACGCACGCGACTGGAATATCTGATGAAAGTACGGACGGTCGGAGTTGTAGAGAATGGCCGCACGGTCGAGATCGGACGCCGTCAGCTGCGCCTCCTGAAGCAACGCGCGGCACTGACTCTCGCGGAACACGGCCGCGGCTTCGGCGGTATTGTGGACGAAGACCTTGACGCTCGACATGAACGCGGGGTTGAGCACGCGCTCCAGCGTCAGAGACCCTGCGACGGCAAGCAGGATCGCCGGCATCAGGGCGATTATGGAGAAAAAGCCCACCGTGCGCACATGAAGGCGCGCCGCCGCTTCGCCGCGCCGCCAGACCCGGTAGAGCCGCCAGGCCTTGACGAGCACCATCGCCAGCAAAACCGCGACGAAGACGCCATTGACAATGAGCAGCGGCAGCACCCGGTCGTCGGTCGGCGACAGCGCGCCGAATTCCGCGATGACCAGGAAGGTAGCCAAAGCGCAGCCGACGGCGCCGATCACGATGATCGGACCGAACCAGCTGCGAAACGGCGTTCTGCCTTTCGCCTTTGGCGGAGAAGCCGGGTCTCCGGTCAGGGCCATGGCGCCTGTATAGGCTCCGCCCGCGCCGCTTGCAATTGAAGGGCTGCGCCTGCGTTCCGGGCCGGACGCTCGCCGATCAAGCCGAGCTCATAGTGCGACCGTTCCGCGGCGCTTCTCGCTCCAGTCCCTCGAAGGTCCACGAATTGTCGAAGGAATCGGACACCCGCTGGCGGCGCTCCGCGGCGATGGCCGCACAATACCGTCGCAATTCGTGAGTCAATTGCTCCTCCTCGCGCGCTTCATGGGCGGACAGCGCCTTCAGGAATTCTCGGTCGCGGCGTAGCGTATCTAGCGGCGTCCGTTCTATGTGGTCGAGCGCCGAGCGCAGCACCTGACAAGCGACGCCGTTGGCGACCGCCGCGATATACTGCAACTGCGCCAGATGTTGCGGCGCGGCCGCTCTTCCGCGCAGCCGGAGCCGCGCCTCGAAGAGCCGATATCTCAGCAGATGGCATAGACCTTCCGCAGTGAAATTGCGGCGGTAAAAGGTTTCGATCATCCACTCGTAAAAGATGTCGAGCTTGGGATCGAGAAAGCAGTAATCCGGCTGAGATTCGCTGCCCGTCAGGCGCCCTTCCGACGCGAGCCGTTCCCGGATTGGCGTGCCTGCGTATGGCAACATGCGGCAGAACGGCGCGACCGACCAGCCGTCGCCAACGAATGCGTCAAGAAAGTCAATATTGTTACGGATCGTTTCGAAGGTTGAATAGGGCTCCATCAGCATGAAGCCGAAGTCGAACGAGAGCCCCAACGATTTCAGTATCTCCCCTGCACGAAAATGTCGTTGAGGCCCGAGTTTCTTGTTCATGGTGGCGAGGCTCGCCGCGTCGCCCGATTCAACGCCCATGTAGACATGCGTCAGCCCGCCCGCCATCAAGCGACGAATGGCGCCTTCGTCGATTTCGTCGGAGCGACAACTGATCTTGAACGCGATGTCGCCCGCATAGCCTTCGTCGACGAGTCTGTCGGCTATTCGTCCCGCCCATTCGCGGGCTCGCCTGCCTGTGGCCAGAAAATCATCGTCCTGAAACAGGAAGACTGGCACCGAGCGGCGTTCGTGCAAGTCGATCATTTCATCGACCACCGCATCGGGTTGCCTCAGTCGGCGTAGCTGGCCTCCCTGCGCTTCATAGAACGGCCGGATCGAGCAAAAGCTGCAGTCCCATGGGCAGCCGCGACTGCCGAGGACTGAGGCTGTCGACAAAGGATGGCTGCCGTAGTCGATCGTCTGGCGATCGGGCCAGGGCAAGGCATCAAGATCTGCGAGAGGCTCGCGCAGACAAGTCGCGCGGATCTCGCCTTCGGGCTCGCGAAAGGCAATGCCAGCGGTGTTGCGCCACTCCGCGCCATGCGAAAGGGCGTTGAGCATCGACGCCAGAGTCGCCTCGCCTTCGAAGCGGACGATGGAATCGAGTCCAGGCGCCGCCTGCATCACCTCCTTATAAGCGAAGCTCGGATAGTGACCGCCCATGGAAATGTGGGCCTTGACCCCTGCTTCGCGCAGCGCCGCAACGGCAACCGCGAAGCTCGGAGTCATATATTGGAAGATCAGCGACAGGCCGACGAAATCATAGCCGCCGGCGAGGACCTTCCGGACTAAAGCGGAAGGATCCGCTTCATAGGTGGCGATTTCCGGCTCATGGCCCGCGCTGTGCGCGGCCGATGACAGGTAACGAAGGCCAAGATTGTCCTGATCCTGAAATCCGACAAGCAAGGCTCGCTGCGGCCGGCCGCTCTTTCGTTGCGGTATCGCGCTCATGACGGCCCCCAAAGAAAACGAGACAAATCGGAAAAACTTTGTGCGCAAGAGGTTGGCCGTCCGCGGCGCGGACGGCCGGTGAGAGAGGCGCTTTACTTTGCCTTCTGAAGTTGCGCGCTTATTGCCTTTTCCTGGGCGTCGAGCCTGACGCGCTGAGATTTTATTTGCTCGAGCGCCAATTCAAGCTGAGGACGAGTCAGCTGAGAGACATCGAAAGGCGGCGGGTCGATAATCGGACCGGGCGGCAGTGGATCGGGCCAGGGAAACGGCCAGCGCGGCGGCCAAGGCCAGGGGCGCGGGAATGGCCACTGCGGCCAGGGCCAGGGATCCGGCGGCGGGTCGGTGACGCCTCCCCCAGGAACGCGGCCGAGAGCGCTCTCCAGCCGGTCGATGCGCGCGGTCAACTTGGCAATATCGTCAGCCATGAAACGCTCCTATTGAAATGAACGGCCCGCGCGAAAAATGGCGGCGGTCCCTCAAGCTTAAACCGGTGAAAAAACTTCGACCGGCAAGATCATGCTAAGCCGGGAGCGCCGCGGCCCGCATGATGCAAATGTATGAGAGACGATGCGCTGCGACCCGTTTTATCGTGGCGAACGCATCAACCTGATGTCGAGATCGTTCACTTTCTTGCGGAGCGTGTTTCGGTTGAGGCCGAGCAATTCCGCCGCCTTGATCTGATTGCCGCGCGTCGCCGCAAGCGCAGCGGAGACAAGCGGAATCTCGATTTCGCGGATGATCCGGTGGTAGAGACCGGGCGGCGGCAGCTGATCCCCGTAGTCCCGGAACAGCTTTGCGAGATGCTGCTCGACCGAAGTCGAGAGCGTCTGTCCGTCAGCCAGTTCTTGCGACGGCGCAGCCGCGGCGGCGCTCTTATCGCCGAGCGGCTCGGCCTGCCGGAACTCATGTTCGAGTTCGGCCTCGACCAGCTGATCGGAAATGACTTCCTGCGGGTGGAGCGCCGCGAGCCTGCGGATGAGGTTCTCCAGCTCGCGAATGTTGCCCGGCCAGCGATATTTCTTCATCCGGTCGAGCGCGGCCTGATCGATATATTTTTGAGGCAGCCCTTCGCTCGCCGCCACTTTGAAGAAGTGATGGACGAGGTCGGGAATGTCCTCGGCGCGCTCGCGCAGCGGCGGCAGGCGGAGCGGCACGACGTTGAGACGGAAATAGAGATCCTCTCGGAACAGGCCCTGCTGGATGAGAATCCGCAGATCCTTGTTGGTCGCCGCGATGATCCGGACATTGGTCTTAATCGGCGTGCGTCCGCCCACCGTCGTATATTCGCCCTGCTGCAGCACGCGCAGCAGTCTTGTCTGCGCCTCCATCGGCATGTCGCCGATTTCGTCCAGAAACAGCGTGCCGCCCTCGGCCTGTTCGAAGCGGCCGGCCGAGCGCTGATTGGCGCCGGTGAACGCGCCCTTCTCATGGCCGAAGAGCTCGCTCTCGATCAGATCGCGCGGAATCGCGGCCATATTGACGGCCACGAAGGGGCCCTTCTTGCGCTTGCCATAGTCGTGCAGGGCGCGGGCGACGAGTTCCTTGCCGGTGCCCGACTCGCCGTTGATCATCACGGTGAGATCGGTCTGCATCAGACGCGCCAGGGAACGGTAGATCTCCTGCATCGCCGGCGAGCGGCCGACGAGCGGCATCCCCTCGATTTCGTCGTGCCCATCGTCTTCGGGCTGTTTGCGCGGCTCCGCCATCGCGCGCCCGACGATTCCGACGAGTTCCTTGAGGTCGAAGGGCTTTGGAAGATAATCGTACGCCCCGCGTTCCGACGCCCGAATGGCGGTCATGAACGTGTTCTGCGCGCTCATGACGATGATTGGCAGTTCGGGACGCAGCTTCTTGATGCGCGGCAGAAGCTCGAAGGCGTTCTCGTCGGGCATCACGACGTCGGTGACGACGAGATCGCCCTCGCCAGATTGCACCCACCGCCACAGCGTCGCCGCCGCGCCAGTGGTGCGCACTTCATAGCCCGCGCGCGACAGCGCCTGCGCCACGACGGTGCGTATGGAGGCGTCGTCGTCAGCGACCAGAATTTCTCCTCGCGTCATCACTTGGTTCTCCCGCCTGTGCGAGATGTCATGCACGCCGTTCCTCGCGTTGCTCGGGCCGTTTCGCCCGGTACATTGGCATCAGGACCCGAAACGTCGTGCGTCTCGGGAGGGACTCGCATTCCACGATGCCGCCGTGGTCGTTGACGATCTTCGCAACCAGTGCAAGTCCGAGGCCAGTTCCTGTCGACTTCGTCGTGACAAAGGGATCAAAGAGATGCGCGGCGATGTCGTCCGGAACGCCGGGTCCGTTGTCGCGCACGCAAAATTCGAGCGGCAACCCGATTGGGCTTTTTTCGCCCAGCGCCCGCAGGCTGACGCCCGGCCGGAACGCCGTCGAAAGTTCGATCTCGCCATCGACGGCCTCGCCGACGGCTTCCGCCGCGTTCTTCACGAGGTTGAGGAAGGCCTGAACCAGTTGGTCGCGGTTGGCGAATACCGGCGGCAAAGAAGGGTCGTAGTTCTCGACGAAACGAACGTTGCGCGCGAAACCGCTCTGAGCGACGCGCTTCACGTGATCGAGCACCGAATGGATGTTGACCTGCTCGCGCTGCAGCGGACGCGCGTCGGAGAAGACCTCCATCCGGTCGACCAAACGCACGATCCGGTCCGTTTCGTCGCAAATGAGCCGCGTCAGCGCGCGATCCTGATCGCCAAGCGCGGATTCGAGCAGCTGCGCCGCGCCGCGAATCCCCGAGAGCGGGTTCTTGATTTCATGCGCCAGCATCGAGGCCAGCCCCGAAACCGAGCGAACCGCGCCGCGATGCGTCAATTGCCTGTCTATTTTGTCGGCAATTGTTCGCTCCTGCAGCATGACCAGCACGAGCCCGTCGCCCTCGGGCAGCGGCGCGCAATGCACGTCGACCCGCCGATCGGCTTCCTGACCGGGGCGGCCGAGATCGACCTTATATTCATTGATTGTCGCGCCGCGCTCGCGGACCTGTTCGATCAGCGCGGTCAGCGGCGATCCGAACGGCAGCAGCCGCTCCAGCGACTGGCCGATGAGCAAGGGCTTGCCCAGTTCGAAGAAAGCCTCGGCGGCCGCGTTGGCGTCCTCGATGACGCCATCGCGCGCGACGGTCAGGATCGCATTCGGCAGCGCCTCGAGCATGCAGGATCGACCAACCTCATTGATGACCTTGAGCGGCTCGTAGCCGCCGCAATGCGCGCCATTCCGGCGGGGACGATCGGTTACGCTCATGCCGCTATCCCCTGCCCGCCCGCTTGTCCTTTGAAGATGATTTCGATCAGCTGCGCCGCCTCATCCGGCGAATTCGTCGTGACGAGCGCGCGACGCGACTCGGCGGCGACGTTTCCAGACAGGCGATCGACATAAGCGGCGAGATGCTTGCGGGCGTGCCTCAGCCCGGCCGATGCGCCCATCGCGCGAACCAGTCCTTCAAGATGTTCGCGCGCGATTTCGGCGCGCTGCGCCAACGTCGGCGCCCGCCGACGCTCGCCGCTCCGCAGAAAATGCGCGATATCGCCGACGATCCACGGCTGCCCCATCGCCGCCCGCCCGATCATGACGCCGTCCGCGCCGGATCGCTGCAGCATTTCGACGGCGTCGTCTTCGTCCGCGCAATCGCCATTGGCGATCACCGGGACGCTCACCGCCGCCTTCACCGCCGCAATCGCGCGCCAGTCGGCCTTCCCTGAATAAAACTGCTGCCGCGTGCGTCCATGGACGGTGATCATCACAACGCCTTCGGCTTCCGCGCGCTGCGCCAACTCCGCCGCGTTGCGGTTCGTGTCGTCCCATCCCAAACGCATCTTGACGCTGATCGGCACGCATATTGCGTCACGTGCTGCTGAGATCAGCCGAGCCGCGTAGTCGGGATCGCGCATCAGCGCAGCGCCTGCGAGGCCTCCGGTAACGCGCTTGCAAGGACAGCCCATGTTGATGTCGACCCAATCAGCCCCGGAAGCTTCTGCCGATCGCGCCGCGGCCGCGATTTCGTCCGGCTCGCGCGCCGCGATCTGAATGACCCGTGGTCTGTCGCCCGCGTGTTCGAGACGTATCGCCGTCTCCCGGTCGCCCCGGGCGACGCCCGCGGCCGTGACCATCTCGCTTATCGTCGCAGACGCGCCGAGGCGCGAGGCGATGCGGCGCATTGTCGGATCGGTCACGCCGGCCATCGGCGCGAGCAGCGCGCGACCGGTCAGCGCGGTCCCGCCTATGCTCAGAGGCGCAGGGGCAAAACCAGCGCCTACATTTTCGGCAACAGCCATCTTGCCCACATCATAAGCAGTTCTCTTCGCAGTTGCAACATCGCTTTTCATTGGGCCCCTGGCATTTGACGCCGCTGGCGAAAACCGACAGAGAGCGGCCATGGGAGCCGCTCACGACCATCCTTCCATAGCCATTCTCGTCGTCGCCGCCGGACGCGGCTCACGGGCTGGCGAAGGGCTGCCAAAGCAATATCGGCAAGTGGCCGGGCAGACTCTGCTTGGGCGCACGCTGGACGCACTGCATATGGCCATGCCCGAGGCGGCGCTCAAGGTCGTCATCCATAAGGACGACCTCGAGCTTTATGTCGCGAGCGCCGCGGAGCTTGCTCCCTCCGCGCGGAAGCGGCTCCTCCCCCCGGCCTTTGGCGGCGCGAGCCGGCAGGACAGCGTCAGAAACGGCCTGGAGGCGTTCGCGAACGAGGGCGCGCCGGAGATCGTGCTGATCCATGACGCGGCGCGTCCATTCGCTGACGCTGCGCTCATCGCGCGCGCGATCGACGCCGCCGATCTGCATGGAGCCGCCGCCCCCGGCGTGCCGCTCGCCGATACGGTGAAGCAGATCGACGACGCGGGCGTCGTGGTCGCCACCCCCGATCGCGCGAAGCTCTGCGCCGTGCAGACGCCGCAGTCGTTTCGCTTCGATCTCATATTGAAGGCGCATCGCGCCGCTGCGGCCGGCGGACGCGAATACACCGACGACGCAATGATCGCCGAGGCGGCGGGCGTGAAGGTGCATATTTTCGACGGCGACGCCGCCAATTTCAAACTCACGACGCAACAGGACTTCGCCCGCGCCATGGAGCTCTTAAAGCAACCCGCCATCGCCGATCTGCCCGACGTTCGCATGGGTCAGGGCTATGACGTGCACGCCTTCGGGCCGGGCGACGCCGTGTGGCTCGGCGGGGTCGCAATCCCGCATTCGCACGGGCTCGCCGGCCATTCGGACGCCGACGTGCTGTCGCATGCGATCACCGACGCCATCCTCGGCGCCATCGCCGAGGGCGACATCGGGGCGCATTTCCCGCCCTCCGACCCGCAGTGGAAGGGCGCGGCGTCGTCGATCTTTCTGGCGCGCGCCTGCGAACTTGTGCGCGCGCGCGGCGGCGCGATCGGCAATGTCGACGCCACCATCATCTGCGAAGCGCCGAAGATCGGCCCGCACCGCGAACGCATCCGCGAAAAATTAGCGGAGACGATGGGCGTCGAGATCGGCCGCGTGGCGATCAAGGCGACGACCACCGAGAGGTTGGGATTCACCGGCCGGCAGGAAGGCATGGCGGCGCTCGCGATCGCCACGGTGCGCCTGCCTTAAGGGCCTAACCGTCACTCGCGGGCGATTCTAGGCTGCGGGATTCTCCTTCGCGGCTCCGTCTCCCGATGTCCAATGCGCGGGGCGCGACAGCCCTTCGGGGATGACTGTGCGGCAGTCGCCGTGCGCCCGGCTGAGATCATTGTCGTTGAGGCCCGTCGCCTGGCGCAGCGCTGCGCCATGCAGATGCGCGCCGTGCAGCCTTGCGCCCTCAAGGTCGGCCTCCGCCAAATGCGCGCCCTCGAAATGAGAATCGCCGGCATGGGCGAAGCGCAAGGAGGCGCCTCCCAATCGCGCGCCCTGCAGATGAGAATCGAACATCAGGACGTGATCGAGCAAGGCCGATTCGAGCTTCGCGCCCTGGAGATGCGCTTCGTCGAGCAGCGCGTCCCTAAAGCTGGCGCGAAACAGAATGGCCGCTTCCAGGCAGGAGCCGGTGAAGATCGCGCCGTCGAAATCGAGGAGCGCCAGATCCGCGCCCGCGAGATGACAGCGCGACAGATCTAGCCGCCTCTGCCGCGCCAGATGTCGGCTGCGCTGCTCGTGCGCCTTCTGTTGCTCGGAGCGCCGCCCCATGACGGTCAGCGCCGCCTGGACGTCGACGGACGGCTTCAATCCCGCCGCCCTAGCCTTCAGCGTCGCATGCTCGCCCTTGCTTCTCTCGCGCGGACGCTTGGCGTAGATCACGCGAATTTCCGGCGGACAGGGCGCGGGGTCGCCGGCGTTGGTCCTGACATAGGCGCACAGCACCTCCATGATCTGCCAGTGCAGCGCCATGTAGTCGCACGCAAGCTTTTCGAGCGCATAGATCGCGCCAAGGCGGACCTCCCTGTTCGCCGCGGTCCGAACCGCCCCATCTTCGAGAATCTCGTCGCGCGTCGCGCCAAGCTGCTCGATGGCCTTGGTCAGCAGCCCCATATAGAGCTGCTCCTGCGCCACATGCCGTTGCCGATCGGCGATCCAGGTCCGCCAAACGAGAAAATAGACGCCGAACACGCCGGCCACCGTGAGGGTCAGTTTGTTGATGTCGTCGACGCCGCCCTGGTTGAGCGCCGTCTCGAGCCGCGGCAGAAGCGTCCAACCGACCCAGACGACGAAACAGCTAAAGAGGACGAGAAACGTGATGATGGCGGTTTCGGCAGGATGGTCGGCGAATTTTCTCAAATCCAATTTCATCAATCGCCTCGAAACAATGGCGGCCGCTGCCTGAATCTTAGCGCCAGACCAGGAGAAAGCGAGAAAAACCCGCAATTTAGGTAAGCGGCGGCGCGCCGCGGGCCGCTCTATAATAATGGAAGCCGCCTAACCGAGCTTTCTTATTGGGGAATTTCTAAGCTCGCCTTGACTGTTGGGATGCATCCTCCGTGGCGGGAGATCGAGACGTGGGCGCCAGATTCCGAACGCCGATCAGCCGCCGTCGGCGGCGTAGCTCAGCGCCGCATGCTGAACAGCGGCGATCGACGTCCCGGCCGGCCCGGCGAACGGCGCCGCGACCGGAGCGGCGATCCTCGGGCCGTTCCGCGGCTTTCTGCTATAAGGCGCGGTGCAGAGCCGAGGCCCCTCATGATCCGCGTGACCGAACGAATTGCGCTCCACGATTGGGAGATCGTGGAAGAATTCGCGCGCGCCTCGGGACCGGGCGGCCAGAACGTGCAGAAGGTCGAAACCGCGGTGCGGCTGCGCTTCGACGCCCGCAGTTCGCCGAGCCTGCCGTTCGAGGTGAAGACGCGGCTCGCGCGCCTCGCCGGCCGACGGCTGACGAAGGAGGGCGTCGTCCTGATCGAGGCGCGGCGCCATCGCACGCAGGAGCGCAACCGGGCCGACGCGCTCGAGCGTCTTCTGGCGCTGATCCGCGCCGCCGCTGCGCCGCCCCCGCCGCCGCGCAAGAAAACCCGGCCGACGCTCGCGTCGAAATTCAGACGGCTCGACGGCAAGAAACAGCGTGGCGACGTGAAAGCGCTGCGCGCCAAGCCAACGCACGACTTATGAACGACGTAACGAGTATTTACGAGATACGTAATGGCTCATGATACAGCATACGTAAGGGCTATGAATGTTCTTGAAACCGCCCGCGCCAAGGGCTTGCGCCTGGCGACGGCCGAATCCTGCACCGGCGGGCTCGTCGCCGCGACGCTGACGGAAATCGCCGGCGCTTCCGACGTGTTCGACCGCGGCTTCGTCACCTACTCCAACGCCGCGAAATGCGAGATGCTCGGCGTCGCGCAGTCGCTCATCGACGCGCATGGCGCCGTCAGCGCCGAGGTCGCGCGCGCAATGGCCGTCGGCGCGATCGATCGATCCGCCGCCGACATCGCGGTCGCGGTGACGGGGATCGCCGGGCCTGGCGGCGGCTCGGCCGAAAAGCCGGTCGGGCTGGTTCATTTCGCCTGCGCGACGCGGGACGGCGGAGTGGACCTTGTAGAACGGCGCTATGGACGGCTTTCACGCGCCAAGATCCGCGCCGCCTCGGTCGCGCAAGCGCTGGAGATGATGGTCGCCGCCGCGGCTCAGCGGCGGCCGTAAACTTCGTCCGCGCGTTTGGCGAAGGCGTCCGCATATTTGTGGAAAGCCTTGTCGAACATCGCGCCCATCAGCAGGCCAAGCGCCACGCTCTTGAATTCATAGGCGATGAAAAAATCCACGGTCGATCGGGGCGCGGTTTCGCTCGTCCCCGGCTCGTCACGAAACGTCCATCGATTGTCGAGCTTTCGAAACGGACCCTCGGCGCATTCGACCCGGATATCCAGTTTGTTGGCGTCACAGCAGACGCGACTCACATAGCGCTCGCAAATCGCTTTGAAGCCGACCTGCATTTCGACGAACAATGCTTCCACCCCCGGCGCGATCTCCGACCGGCGGCGGATGCGAATGCCCTCGCAGAGCGGCACGAATTGCGGATAGGATTCAACGTCGCGCACCAGCGCGAACATTTCTCTGGCGCTATGCGGCACGTGCCGGCGATTGCGGAAACTCTTCATGGGCCAATGCTTCTAATTCATTGGCGAGAGCGGCAAAAGCCGGGCGCATCCGACGGCGGGAACAATTAGGCCAGGGCGTAGTTCTATCGACGAGCTCTCGCTGGCTCCCTTGGTGGCGAAACGACGTTCTATGGAGGAAACAATGGCCGACAAATCCAATTTCACAGCCGATGAGTGGAAAAAAGTTCTTGAGTCGCCGCTGCTTGCGGGCTTCGCCGTCAGCGCCGGCGATCCGAGCGGCTTCATCGGCACGCTGCAGGAGGGCTTTGCAAGCGCCAAGGCTCTGGCCGAGGCGAAGTCTGATCCCGGCGCGGATGCGCTGGTCAAGGCGGTCGTCAATGACCTGCTCACGCCGGACGGCCGCGCCGCGGCGCGCGAAGGCGTCAAGAACGTCGTGGACGGCGCCAAGTCGAGCGAGTTCAAGGACCGGGCGCTCACCGAACTGCGTCGCACCGCGTCGATTCTCGATTCCAAGGTCCCCACCGAGTCGAGGGCCTTCAAGAACTGGCTCAACCAGATCGCCAATCTGGTGGCGGAGGCGGGCGTCGAGGGCGGCTTTCTCGGATTCGGCGGCGTGAAGGTGAGCGACGCCGAGCGCGCTACTCTGTCCGAAATCTCCACGGCTCTCGGGGCCTAACTAGGCTCGCGCATTCCCTCCCCTTCACGGCGAGGGAATGCGCCCTTCTGCTTAGCGCGCCGCCAGCCGCTGTTCGCGCGCCGCGCGCAACTTGGCGAAATCATCGCCCGCGTGATGTGAAGAGCGGGTCAGCGGCGACGACGCCACGTAGAGAAAACCCTTGGCGTAGGCGAGCGTCTGATAGGACTCGAACTCCTCCGGCGTCACGAAGCGCTCGATGGGGTGGTGCTTGCGGGTCGGCTGCAGATATTGGCCGATGGTGATGAAATCGACGTCGGCCGAACGCATGTCGTCCATCGCCTGCATCACTTCTAGTCGGCTCTCGCCAAGTCCGACCATGATTCCGGATTTCGTGAAAATCGTGGGATTCAACTCCTTGGCGCGCTGAAGCAGGCGCAGGGAGTGGAAATAGCGCGCGCCGGGGCGCACCGTGACGTAGTGCGAGGGCACGGTCTCGAGATTGTGATTGAAGACGTCCGGGGCCGCCGCCACCACCTTCTCCAGGGCGCTTGTCTTCCTCAAGAAGTCGGGCGTCAGGACTTCGATCGTCGTATCCGCACACGCCGATCGGATCGCGGCGATGGTGTCCGCGAAATGACCCGCGCCGCCATCCTCGAGATCGTCCCGGTCGACGGACGTCACGACGACATGAGAAAGACCGAGCGCGCGGGTCGCTTCCGCCACCCTCTCCGGCTCGCTCGGGTCGAGCGGCGCCGGCAGGCCGGTGGCGACATTGCAGAAGGCGCAGGCGCGCGTGCAGATCTCGCCCATGATCATGAAGGTGGCGTGTTTCTTCTCCCAGCACTCGCCGATATTCGGACAGGCCGCCTCCTGGCACACCGTCGCGAGCCCTGCGTCCTTCAGCAGCCCGCTCGTCTCCGCCCAGGCCTTCGAGCCCGGCGCCTTGACGCGGATCCAGGGCGGCTTGCGGAGGATGGGCGCGTCCGGACGGCTCGCCTTTTCGGGATGGCGCAGAGACGACGCGTCCCGCTTCTTTCGAGGGTCGTCGTTCAGGAGATCAATCACTGTCAAGGCGGGGAGCCTCCTCCCCACCAAGCTATGCGCGCCAGCGCCGGACGGCAATGCGCTCAGGCAATCCGTTGGCGAGATTGCATCGCGCGGCAACCCAGGCAGAACAGCGCCGCCCCCAGAGCTCCGGTGATCAGCACCGCGTCGGCGCCGCGTTGGCCGACGCCCGCGCGAACCGCGAGTTCGGCCGCGAGCCATCCCCCGGTGATCGCCGAGAGCAGCAAGGCGCCGGTCGTCACATGCGCGTGCATCAGGTGCGACAACTTCGTCGCGCACCAGCCGATCGCGCCGCCGATAAACAACAGGGCGAGGAACTGCGCATTGGGCGCGCCGATGATTGCAGCGGCTGCGGCGAGCGTCGCGTCCATGATTGCCTCCCGGCGAAAAACAAAGGTTGCGGCTAGGGTTAACCGCCGATTAACTATTCAGGAGCGCTTTTGTTCCCAGCGCTCCACAGAAAATCTGGCCAGCTGCGCAGCCTAAGGCAGCGACAGCGCGTGTTTAGGAAACGTCAAACTAAAGCTCGTTATACCAATAACTTACAACTTGAACTTATAGTTTAGGTTTAAGAGCACTACAGATATTCGACCTCAAGGACGCCAGGGATGGCGCGGAGCGCCCCCGCGACATCCGCATTGACCGGATAGCTCCCAGGCAGGCGGATTTCGATTTCCTCCCGTCCCGCGTCCCGTTTCAACAGGATCGACACCTCGCCGTCGCCCCTGCCGCTCAGCCTTGTCTTGATTCTGTCGAGCGGCCCCTCGTCGCCGACGACGACGCGCAGGCCTTTCTGCGCCCGCGCCGCAGCTGCGGCGAGAGGCTCGACGGTGACGATGCGCGCCCGAACGTCCTCGCCCTCGACGGCGGCGGAGAGGGTGACGAGCACCGCGGTGCCCTTCTCCAGGAGGTCGCGATATTGCGTCAGCCCCTCCTGGAAGAGGATCGCCTCATACTGTCCGCTAACGTCGGAAAGCTGGACGATACCCATCTTCGATCCGGACTTCGTGCGCCTCTCGGCGCGGTCCAGCACCACGGCGGCGAGCCGTCCGGCGGTCGCGCCGCGCTTCACCGAGGCGGCGAAGTCGCTCCATCGGGATACGCGTAGCTTGGGAAGGAGGCCGGCGTAGGCGTCGAGCGGATGGCCCGAAAGGAAGAAACCGGCGGCTTCATATTCGCGCCGCAGCGTTTCGGCCGCCGGCCAGGGCTGGGTCTTCGGAACCGCGAGGTCCGCCGGCTCCGCTTCGCCAAAGAGCGCGTTCTGCCCCGCCCGGCGGTCTTCGGCGTGCCGATTGGCGGCGGCGAGCATCGGCTCGATGGCGGCGAAAGCCCTGGCGCGATTGGGCTCGATCTCGTCGAAGGCGCCGCAGGCCGCCAAACTCTCCAGCGTCTTCTTGTTCACTTCGCGAGGATTCAACCGTCGCGCCACGTCGGCCAGGCTCGCGAACGGGCGCTCGCCCCGGGAGCGCACGATCGACTCGGCCTGCGCTTCGCCGACGCCCTTGATCGCCGAGAGCGCATAGCGGATGGCGAGCTTACCCTCGCCAGCTGCGGCGACGTCGAAATCGACCCCCGAATGATTGATCGACGGGGGTTCGACCGCGATGCCCATCCGACGCGCCTCGTCGCGAAACTCGGCGAGCTTGTCGGTCTGGCTCTTGTCGAAGGTCATGGAGGCGGCGAGGAATTCGGCCGGATAGTGGGTCTTGAACCAGGCGGTCTGATAGGCGATCAGCGCATAGGCCGCCGCATGGCTCTTGTTGAAGCCGTAGTCGGCGAATTTCGCCAGCAGGTCGAAGATCTCATTGGCTTTCTGCTTCGTGAGCCCGCGTGCAATCGCCCCGCTGACGAAGCGGTCGCGCTGGGCGTCCATCTCCGCCTTGATCTTCTTGCCCATGGCGCGGCGCAGATTGTCCGCCTCGCCGAGCGAATAGCCCGAGAGAACCTGGGCGATCTGCATCACCTGCTCCTGGTAGATGATGACGCCGAAGGTCTCCTTCAGGATGGGCTCGATCGCGGGGTGGATATAGTCGGGCTCCTCGTCGCCGAGCTTCACCGAGCAATAGGTGGGGATATTGGCCATCGGCCCGGGCCGATACAGCGCCACGAGCGCGATGATGTCCTCGAAGCGGTCGGCGTGCATTTCGACCAGCGCCTTGCGCATGCCGGCGCTTTCCAGCTGGAACACGCCGACCGTCTCGCCGCGGCCCAGCAGCGCATAGGTCGCCGGATCGTCGAGCGGAACCTTGGCGAGGTCGAAGTCGGGGTCACGCCGGCGCGCCAGGGCGCTCGCCGTCGCCAGCACCGTGAGCGTCTTCAGACCGAGAAAGTCGAATTTGATCAGTCCCGCCGGTTCGACCCACTTCATATTGAACTGGGTGGCCGGCATGTCGGACTTCGGATCGCGGTAGAGCGGCGTCACCTCATGCAGGGGCCGGTCGCCGATGACGACGCCGGCGGCGTGGGTGGAGGCGTTGGAATAGAGCCCCTCCAGCGACCCCGCGATCTTGAAGAGACGGCTGACGCGCTCATCCTCTTGCATCGCCTCGCGCAGCTTCTGCTCGCTCGCGAGCGCTTCCGCCAGCGTGACCGGCTTCGCGGGATTCTGGGGCACGAGCTTGGCGAGCTTGTCGACCTGGCCGAGCGGCATTTCCAGCACGCGGCCGACGCTGCGCAGAACGCCGCGCGCCAGGAAGGAGCCGAAAGTGATGATCTGCGCCACCCGGTCCGCGCCGTAGCGGCGCCTGACGTAGTCGATCACCTCGCCGCGGCGGGTCTGGCAGAAATCGATGTCGAAATCCGGCATCGAATTGCGTTCGGGGTTCAGAAAGCGTTCGAAAAAGAGTCCGAAGCGGACGGGATCGAGGTCGGTGATGGTCAGCGCATAGGCGACGAGCGATCCGGCGCCCGAGCCGCGCCCGGGCCCGACGGGAATCCCCTGCGACTTCGCGAATTTGATGAAGTCCGAGACGATGAGGAAATAGCCCGGAAAGCGCATTTTCTCGATGACGGAAAGTTCGAAATCGAGTCGCGCGGCATATTCCTCCCGCGTTCGACCTTCCGCCGGACCATGCGCGGCGAGGCGATGCTCCAGCCCTTCGAGCGCCTGACGGCGCAGTTCCTGCGCTTCGATCTCGTCCAGAGTGCGCGCGTCGCGCGCCCCCTGAACGAAGCGCGGCATGATCGGTTTGCGGGTCTGCGGCCTGAAACTGACGCGCCTCGCGATCTCCAGGGTGTTCGCGGTCGCCTCTTCGAGATCGGCGAAAAGCGCGCGCATCTGCGCGCGCGTCTTGAAGTAGTGCTCGGGCGAGACCCGCCTGCGGTCGTCGACGCTCGTCACCGAGCCTTCGGCGATGCAGAGCAGCGCGTCATGCGCTTCGAAATCGGCGGGTTGAGCGAAATAAGGCTCGTTCGTCGCGACGAGCGGCAGCCCGCGGCGATAGGCGAGGTCGAGCAATTGCGGCTCGACATCCCGTTCAGAGGGCAGATTGTGGCGCTGTATTTCGACGTAGAGCCGATCACCGTAGAGGCGCTCGAGCGTCGCGAGGCGCATGCGGGCCTGCTCGGGCCTGCCCTCCGCAAGAGCGCGATCCAACGCGCCATCCGGCCCGCCGGTCAGCGCGATCAGCTCCTCGGCGTCGGCGGCGAGCGCTTCGAGCGTGACATGCGGCTCGTCGCCCTGCTCCGTGTCGAGAAAGGCGCGCGAGGCGAGCCGCATCAAATTGCGATAGCCGCTCTCGGTTTTGGCGAGCAGCACGACATTGGCGAAACGCTCGTCGCGCCCCGCGCCCGCGCCGCCCTTACCGTCGCCGAAGTCGACGCGGAGCTGCACGCCGGCGATCGGCTGGACGCCGGCCTTCGACGCCTTCTCCGAAAATTCGAGCGCCGCGAAGAGATTATTGGTGTCCGCGAGCGCGAGCGCCGGTTGCTCGTCGCGCACGGCAAGATCGATGAGCTTGCCGAGCGTCAGCGCGCCCTCGCGCAGCGAATAGGCGGTGTGGACGTGCAGATGGACGAAGCCGGCGTCGGCGGCGGGCATGATCGGGGCCTTATACGGGCGCGGGCGGATTCGAGCTGAATTCTACAGTTTCGCGCCCTTCACCGAAACTCCGCGCACGCCGCCGTCCCCAGAAGGCGTAAGGGTCTGCGCCCGCCCCGACTTTTTCAGGTCCAGGGCGGGAAGCAGGCTACCGCTGCAGAACGGCGAAGCGGTGGACGTTTACGCCATATTCATTGAGAAGCCTGTGCATCGCGGGAGAGAGCCGGACCACTCGAGAGGCGTTCTGATTAGAACTGCAGTCGTTCTTCAGGCCAATATATTTAGCGTGAAGGGCGTTCGCCTCGCTCTCGCCGACGCTGGAACGCACCTGCTCAAGCACGACGTTCACTTCTGCGCCGCCATATTGCTGGACGAGGGAACAGCCGATGCGCACATCCTGCGCCGAGGCAGGCGAAACGAGCGCAGCGCTCAACAGCACGCCGAACAGGGCTCCGGCGGCGACCGCCGGCTTTCCATAACTCATGTGGCACTCCTTCGCTAAAGCCGGCCGCTCGCGCGTCCCGGGACCAATGGTCACAATGGGAGGGCGCGAACCCGGCGCTCGGTACAAAGCCCGGCGGAGGCGAAGGCCTCCCCGGGTCTCAATTGTCCTAGCCGCGTTTTGGACGAACGTGTTTAGCGCCGATTACTCGGCAGGGCTATAGACTTTCGCCGCGGACTCGATCGGCTTGAAAGCTTCCTTGGCCATGTTGGTGTAGAGTTCTCCGAGCTTGGTCGCTTCGGCGAGGAAATCCTCATAGGCGCTCTTGGCGAAATCGCTCTGGAGCTGGAAGGCTTCATCGATCTTCTTGACCGCAATCAGCTTTTCGGCCAGAACGCGGCTCTTTTCGAAGGATTTCTTGGAATAATCGGTGGTCTCGGCGGCGATGCTCTGCCAGCCCTTGGTCACCGCAGCCGCAGCGGCGGAAACGGCCTCGAACTGCTCTTTGCCGAGCTTCTGAACGCTGTCGAAATTAGCTGCCATGGTTCGTCCTCATGATTTTGGCGCAAAGGCGCCCTATGCGGCGCTATGCGCCCGCTCACGATGTATTTATATGCAATGCACAAAATAAAGTCAATGGAAATGTTGCGACGCAAAAAACGTCAGGGCGCTGGGCTGACGCTTAACCCGCGGGTAACCGCCAGCCCTTAGTCTGTCAAATCGTCACTTTTGGCGCGGCTGGGCGGTTGCGCGAACAACAGTGAAGTGAAGGGGCGCGTTTATGCTGAGATCGAGTTCGTCGGATCGCCTGCCGCGGTCCCGCTCCCTCGCGGCAAGCATTGCCACGATCACGTTCCTCTTTGCGATGGCGGCGATCCCCGCCGAAGCGCGCAGGGGACGGCATGTACACCACCGCGACTCCGGCGAACGCGTTTCCGCCGTGCGGATGCGCGCCAACGCGCTCGGCGACCCGGTTATCGGCGAGCATCGCGGATTTTCGGCGATCGTCGTCGACGCGAACAGCGGGCGCACGCTTTACTCCCGCTCAGAGCATGAGTTGCGCCATCCGGCTTCAGTCACGAAGGTGATGACGCTCTACCTCCTGTTTGAGCAGCTCGAGAAGGGACGGTTGCGGCTCGATTCGCCTTTGATGATTTCGCAACACGCGGCGGCGCAGGCCCCTTCCAAACTCGGCCTCCGGCCCGGTCAGACGATCAGCGTCGAAAACGCGATCAAGGCGGTCGTCACCAAATCCGCCAATGACATCGCTTGCGCGATCGCCGAAAACGTCGCGGGCGACGAGCATTCCTTCGCGCAGATGATGACGCGCAAGGCCCATGCGATCGGGATGCGCAACACGAATTACGAGAACGCCTCGGGCCTTCCCGATCCAAACCAGATCACGACGGCTTATGATCTTGCGGTGCTCGGACGCGCGATTCAGGAGCGCTTCCCGCGCTACTATCGGTATTTCTCGACGCCGAGCTTCGCCTACAACGGCGCGCTGCACCGCAACCACAATCATCTCCTCGGCCAGGTCGAGGGAATGGACGGCATCAAGACCGGCTACACGCGCGCGTCGGGCTTCAATCTTCTGACGTCGGTGCGCCGGCGCGGACACCACATCGTCGCGGTGGTGATGGGCGGCAAGACCGCCTACACGCGCGATCGCATCATGGCGGGGCTGATCGAGGAGAACATCGACGGCGGCGCCTCCGTCAGGACTGTGGCGGCGATCGCCGAGGATCCGCGCGCCAGCGAGGCGCAGGAGCAACTCGCTCAGGAGCGCGCGCAGCGCGCCGAGCGCGCCGCCGAACGCGCTCAACAGGTCGCTGCGGAACGCTTGGCTTATGCCGAGGCTCAAGAAAGCGCCGCCGAAGAGCCCGAACCGTTCGTCCGCCGTCTCTCCACGCCCGTGCCGTCCGCCGACATCCCGCCGAAGGGGAGCGCCGCCGGTCGACCGGTCGTTCGCCCGGCCTTCGTCTCTGGCGGACAGAAGCGGGCTGACGCAGGCGAGGCGGAGTTCAGGGGCGCGTCTCCGGGCGCCAGGGCGCGCGGTGGAGTCACGCCGGTCGCCGCACGCGACGGTTCGACGACGGGCGGCGCGCGAAAAATCGACATCACCCCCGTCTCCACGACGCCTTCAGCCATCCGTGGCGCGGCAAGATCGCAGGCCGCGAAAGCCGACGCCGCGCGCCCCGCCCAGGCAGGCTGGATGATTCAGATCGGGGCCACCGACGATCAGGAAAAGGCCAATCAGCTGCTCGCGCGCGCCCGTGGCCAGTTGCAGGGCTTTCCGGCCTCGGCCAAGGCTTTCACCGAGAAGGTGCAGAGAGGGTCTGAAACCCTCTATCGGGCGCGCTTCGCCGGGCTCGAAGAGGAAACGGCGCAGTCGGCGTGCAAGGCGCTCAAGCGTTCGGGCTTCGCCTGCTTCACGACAAAGAACTGACCATGTCGACGACTTGGGACCACGATTACCGCGCGCGCGCGTCAGTGCTGGTGACGCCGCATCAGGACGTCCTTGGCCTCGTTTACCCGGGCCGCAAGATCCGTCGTTCCGCCAAGATCTGGATGAAGCTTCTTCATCAACTCGCGGTGCGCGCGCGCTATGTCCGCCGCCGCGGCGCCGCGCTTGAGGCCGAGAATTTCGTAGGCCTCGTCTTCCGAGATCGCCCCTGGACGGCGCGCGCCGCCCTCGCCCGCTCGGAAGCCCCCCGCGTTTGCGTGCGCATCGCTTGTCGAACGCCAGCCGGAAAATCGCCGGTCCAGATAAGCTTCTAAGAGTCTCGCGCCGTCGGGATCATCGCGGCGGCAAACGCCATAGAGTTCTAGAAGCGCGGGCCGCGTCAGCGAGTCGAGATGCGCGCCTTCATGCTGGCCGGCCAGTACGACGCCCCTTATGGCGCCGGTCGAATGGTCGAGCTCCATTTCGATCATCGCTGATCGGACGCGCGAGACGCCCCCGGCTCCTGACCCTGCCCTGCGAAAGCCGCGCAGCGGCCCGCCGCTCAGGCCTGTGAGCCAAACGCCCAATCCGAGCAGCGCCATTCCGAGGTCCAGGCGCCCGCGCGCCAGAAGAATGGCGCCAAGCGCGAGCGCGAGAAAGCCCCCGCCGCGCTTGAAAATCACGGCCAACAGCGCCGGCGACGTCTTCGTGTAGGCGTTGAGCGCCAACATCGTCAGGACCAGGGCCACAAGTCCGATCAGAATGGGCATCCGTTCATCCTCAACCGATCTGAGACAGAAGCAGGCGCGCTGCGCCTTCGCCTTCGCCGGCGCGGCGCTCCAACTCCAGTCTGCCGCCTACGGCATAGGCCGCCGCCGCGGCGAGAAGCTCCGCCAGCCGCTTCGGCGCCGTGGCGTCGAACGCCGCATAGGCGCCGCCGGTCAGGCGCGCGATCTCGCGATAGGCATGCTGCGCGACAGGGTCCTGGCCCTCCTGGAACATGAAGGTCTTAACGCCGAGCAGTCCGAGTTCGCCGGCCGCCGCAGCTAGGGAGTCGACCCGCTCCTCCATTGCGTCGCCAATGTAGACGAGCGCGCCGATACGTCCTGCGCGCGACTCATCCAGAGCATGGCGCAGAACCTTGCCGATCTGCGTGCGGCCGCCACGGCACGAAATGCGCGACATCAGCGCGCCGAGCCCCTCGCCTCCCGAAACGAAGCGGGACGCGCGGCATTCTCCCAGACCCCGGAAATAGACGAGCTGAACGTCGAGCCCGCCCTGCGCTGCGGTGGTGCGGAACATCTCGCCTTGAATGGACTGCGCCATGTCCCACGTCGGCTGTCTGCTCATCGTCGCGTCCAGCGCGAATATCAGGCGCCCCCGCGACACGCTTGCCGAGAGGTTTCTCGCCTTGTCCAGGAAGGCGTCTATCGGCCCAGCTTTCGCGGAGCCCTGAGTGGCTGGCGGATTAGTCGAATGATCGCCCACTGCGGTTCACGTCGTTGCATCTGACGCTCTATATCAAATCGGCCGCGCTCTCTGATAAACAAGAGGTAGGCGCGAGACCGGAAACATAGGCTCTTTCGGCGCGCCCGGCGAGGACTCGATGTCAATCTTGAGCGAACAATCTCATGGCCCCGTCGACGCCCCGCTTGAGGCCACGATCGGCTGGACGCGCATCGCCGCGCTGCCCGCCGAAGACAGCGTTCGCGTTCAATCTCTGATGCAGGCCTTCGCGGAAGAGCTGATCCAGAAAGGCGTGCGGGTGGGCGGCGTCACGCAAACGCGCGTTGCGGATGCGTCGGGAAAATCCGGAATCATGCTGCGCGACGTCGCCAACGGGGCCTTTTACCCAATCTCGCAGGACCTCGGGCCCGGATCGGTGGCCTGCAATCTCGACACTGGCGAACTGGCGCTCGCCTGCGCGGCGATCGAGCGCGCGGCGCGCGGCGGCGCGCAGCTGATCGTGATCAGCAAATTCTCGAAGCAGGAGGCCGGGCGTGGCGGACTCTGCGACGCCTTCAGGGCGGCGATGGCCGCCCGCGTTCCGGTGATCGCGGCGGTTTCTCCGCACTATCGCGACGAATGGCGCGCCTTCGCCGGGTCCCTGGCGGAAGACGTCGCGCCCGAACGTGAGGCCTTGGCGGAATGGTGGGCGAAGCTGGCGGCGGGCGCGCCGGATCGGACGTCTATCTGACCGGCGGGGCGTACATCAGCCCGCCCTTGTTCCATAAGGCGTTCAGCCTGCGCTCCATCGCGAAGGGCGCGCCCTGCCCGAGATTGCGCTCGAAGACGTCGGCGTAATTGCCGACATGTTTGATGATTCGGTAGGCCCAGTCCTGGGTCAGGCCGAGATCGTCGCCATGGGCGCCGTCGACGCCCAGCAGCCGACGGATCTGCGGATTTTCCGAGGAGAGGGCCGCATCGGCGTTCGAATTCGACACCTCCAGCTCCTCCGCGTCGATCATCGCGAAAAGCGTCCAGCGGACGATGTTCAGCCATTGGTCGTCGCCCTGGCGGATAAGCGGACCGCGCGGCGACTTCGACAGGAGGTCCGGCAGGACCGCATGGTCCGCGGGGGCGCTCAGGCCGATTCGAACGCCATGCAGCGCGGACACGTCGGCGGTCAGCGCGTCGCATTTGCCCTCGTCATAGGCCTTGGCGGCTTCCTCGAGGCTCGGAAACAGCTTCGGCTCGTATTTCGCCTTGCGGGCGCGGAAAAAGTCCGCGACCTCAAGTTCGTAGGGAGTGCCCTGCTCGACGCAGATCGAGGCGCCGTCCAAATCCTGCAGAGAGGCGAAGCTGCGCTGCCGGCGCGCGAGAAACCCCTGCCCGTCGTGGAGAAACACGGCGGCGTAGATGACCTTCTGGCCCGCATCGCGGGCCTGGGTCCAGGGCGAGGCGCTGGCGAGCAGGTCCAGGGCGCCGGCCTGCAGCGCGCCGACGCGCGCCTTTGCCGAGAGTTCAACGAATCGCGCCTTGGTCGGATCGTCGAGAACGGCGCTGGCGACGGCGCGGCAGAAATCGACGTCGAACCCACGCCATTCGCCCGCGCCGTCTCGCTGGGCGAAGCCGGGCGCAACGGTCACGCCGCAGGTGAGATAGCCGCGCTTGACGACCTGCGCGAGCGTCGCGCCGAGGTCCGTCTGCGCACAAGCGCCGTCAGCGAAAAGCGCGCCGGCGAAAGCCAAAAGCAGGGCGAAGATCGGGCGGCGCATCATGGCGGACGGGCTCGGCATCCGGCGAAGGATATACTACGCTCGCGCGGCGCTCACGCAAAAGCCGACATGTAAGGGGCGGCATGTCCGAAGAAAAGCGAAAAACAAGGCGTAAGTTAAGACCCGCAACGATCGTGGCGCAAGCTGGCCGCGCGCCATTCGATCATTTCGGCTTCGTCAATCCGCCAATTTACCGCGGGTCGACCGTGCTGTTTCCGACCGTCGCCGCTCTCGAGAGCCTGCGGCAGCCCTATACCTATGGCACCAAGGGAACGCCCACGACTCGCGCCCTCGAGCACGGTTGGAGCGAGATCGCAGGCGCAGCCGACACGGTGCTGACGCCCTCCGGCCTGGCGGCGATCGGACTGGCGCTGCTCACCGCCACGCGCGCCGGCGCGCATGCGCTCATCGTTGATTCCGCCTATCAGCCGACCCGCATCTTTTGCGACGGCCTTCTGACGCGGTTCGGAGTCGCGGTAGACTATTACGATCCCCTGATCGGCGGCGGCATCGCCGCGCTGATGAAGCCGGAAACGACGGCGGTTCTCGTTGAATCGCCCGGTTCACAGAGCATGGAAATTCAGGACATTCCCGCAATTGCAGCTGCAGCCCACGCTCATGGCGCCTGTGTGATCGCGGACAACACCTGGGCGACGCCGCTGCTGTTTCCCCCGCATGAGCGTGGCTGCGACCTCGCGATCGAGGCCGGCACCAAATATCTCTCCGGGCACGCCGACCTACTCATGGGGCTCGTTTCGGCCAATTCAAAATGGGCCAAGCGCCTGCGCGCGACGTTCAATATGTTCAGCATGGGATCCAGTCCCGATGACGCCGCCCTCGCCTTGCGCGGGCTGCGCACCATGGCCTTGCGCCTGCGCGAGCAGGAGCGCGCCGGGCTCGACATCGCACGGTGGCTCGAGTCGCGGCCAGAAGTCTCACGAGTCCTGCATCCCGCACTCGAGACGCACCCCGGCCACGCTCTGTGGAAGCGGGACTTTACAGGCGCGTCTGGTGTTTTCTCGGTTATCCTGAAGGCAACCTCAAAACAGGCGGTCGCCGCGTTTGTCGACGGATTGGAATTATTTGGGATCGGATTCTCGTGGGGCGGCTACGAAAGTCTTGTTCTGCCGTTCGATTGCTCTTCATACAGGACGGCGACGCGCTGGACTCCGGAAGGACCGGCGCTGCGCTTTTCGATCGGACTGGAAGACGTTTCCGACTTGAAGTCGGATCTCGAGGCGGGGCTCGCGCGGCTCAACGCCACTTGATGGCGGCGCGCGCGCGGTGCATTTCACGTCTTCGCATGTCCGATCGTGCGAAGATGTTCTGATGGGAGAAGCAATATGGTGGCCGTTTCCCGGTTTGCTGCTTATGCGGCCGTCTGCGGGTGGTTGATTGCGGGCGTCTCGCCGGCGCTGGCGGCCAGCGGCGAGGATTTCCCGAACATCACTTGCGCCTGCAAGGGCTGCGGCCAGAACAAGTCTGACGTCATCGGCAAATGCCCAGACGTCTGCAAAGACAAGACTGTCTACAATAAGGGCGAGAAGGTCGTTCCGCCCGTCGCCGCCAAGCCACGCTCGGGGCGACGGGACAAGGCCGCCAAGGTCGCCGAACCCACCGAATTTTGCAAGGCGGCGCGCATGAAGCTGCCCAAGGGCTGGATGCGCGCCGATCCTCCCGCGGCTAAGACGCGCTAAGCCTTGTGATGGGCTGACACGCCGCAGAAGGCCAGCATCAGCTCGCGCAATTCGGGCTCCTCCACCAATCCGGCGGCGACGACGCATTCGAACCATTGAGTGGCGCGCTGCTTCTTCTCGCGCCATTTCTTCCGCTGTCTCTGGACGCGCAAGGCGAACACCTCCACGCGGCAGTCGACCGTCGCGCCGCTGTCGAGGCGCTTCTCATAGCCGAAGTCGCCAAGCTTCGCCTTGTCCATCTTACCGATAAGACCTGCTTCCTGCACCGCTTCGATCGCCGCGACGATATGCGGCTTGCGGCCTTTCATCGGCCAACCCTTCGGAATGATCCAACGCTTTGTGTCGCGGGAGGTGACCAGCATGATCTCCACGCGCCCATTGTAGATTCGCCACGGTAAAGCCGCGTATTGCGTCCGCAGGACGACGCCCGCGCCGACGTTCTTCTTCTTCGCCTTCGGCGCTTTCATGCCGCGAACCTCGCAATCGCGTAGAAAGTCGCGGCGAAAAAAGCGGCCATCGGCATCGTGATGACCCAGGCGACCACGATGTCCTTGGCGACGTTCCAGCGAACGGCCGCAACCCGTCTCGACGCTCCGACGCCAATGATCGCGCCGGTGATGGTATGAGTCGTCGACACCGGAACGCCCAGTCCGGTCGCCAGGAACAATGTAATGGCGCCCCCGGTCTCGGCGCAGAACCCCTGCATGGGGGTCAAACGCGTGATCCTGGAGCCCATCGTGCGCACGATCCGCCACCCGCCGAACAGGGTTCCAAGCCCCATGGCTGCCTGACAGGCGATCACAACCCAAAACGGCACGTGGAACTCGCCGCCGAGCGCGCCATGCGAATAAAGCAGCACCGCGATCACGCCCATGGTCTTTTGCGCGTCATTGCCGCCGTGGCCCAGCGAGTAGAGGGAAGCCGAGGCGAATTGCAACAGGCGAAACAGCGCGTCGACGCCGCCGGGCGTCCGTCGCACGAAGAGCCAGGAAACCAGCAGGACGAGCGCGAGCGCCAGGACGAACCCAAGCGCCGGCGAGAGGACGATCGCGGCGCCGGTCTTGAGCAGACCGTTCCAGACGATCGCGGAAGCGCCGACCTTGGCGACGCCGGCGCCCACGAGTCCGCCGACGAGGGCGTGCGAACTCGAGGAAGGAATGCCCAATCCCCAGGTGATCACATTCCAGACGATCGCCCCCATCAACGCGCCGAAGATGACGAAGTCGTCCACGATATCGGGCGAGATGATGCCCGCGCCGACAGTCTGCGCCACGTGAAGGCCGAAAAACAGGAAGGCGATAAAATTGAAGAAGGCGGCCCAGAACACCGCGAATTGCGGCCGCAAAACGCGCGTCGAGACGATCGTCGCGATGGAATTGGCGGCGTCGTGCAGACCGTTCAGGAAATCGAAGATCAACGCGACGGCGATGAGCGCAAGGAGATAGTAAGAGAAATCCTGCAAGCGCCCGCCCTAGCTATGTTCGATGACGATGCCGGCGACTCGGTCGGCGACGTCTTCGAACCCGTCGACGACTCTTTCAAGATGGCCGTAGATCTCCGCCCCGACGATGAACGCCATGGGATCTTCGTGGCGGTGCGCCAGAAACAGCTCCTTCAGCCCTTGGTCATGAATGGCGTCGGCCTCGTCCTCGATCCGCGTGATTTCCTCGCTGAAGGCGTTGAGCCTGCCGGCGTTTTGGCGCATCGACCGCAGCAGCGGGATCGCGCTGCGCGTGAGCTCCGCCGACTGCACGATGATGTCCCCCATGCGCCGCATGGCTGGCTGGAAATCGCGCGCTTCGTAAAGCAGGGTCGCCTTCGCTGTCTGATGCATCTGGTCGATCGCGTCGTCCATCGCCGAGATCAGGTCGCGGATGTCGCTGCGATCGAAAGGCGTGATAAAAGTGCGGCGAACCGCCAGATGCGCCTCGCGGGTGATCGCGTCGGCCTCATGCTCCTGGCGGCGGATTTCCTGACTGCAGACAAGCACGCGGTCGCCGCCGTCGAGCAGTTCGCGCAAGGCGTGGGATCCCGCGACAAGCGTCTCCGCATGCCGCTCGAAAAGGTCGAAGAAGCGCTCCTCTCTCGGCATGAGCGCCTGAAACCAAGACAACATGGCGCTTCTGCCTCCGGGAATCGTCACAAAACTGTCATAAACTGGCTGGCGGCACATAGCCGGGCCGGCCGCGGCTGTAAAGAGCGAGGCGACGCCGCCGGACTATTTTGAAAGCCGCTGCGTCCTGTTTAGCGCAATCGAACTGTCTCGCGAGGCGCTCGCGTCCCCCGGCGCGATGTTTCGCGGCAACAGACTTCGCAGGCGGGCTCTTACGTGGCGCGGGGCGCGGCTGATGCTCACGAGACTGGAGCGGTTGTATATGAATGCGCCCTTCTCCCCAACCACGATGTCGCCGCTCCGCAACGTCGGATCACGGCGGGACAGCCGCAGATAATAGTCGCGAGACGCGGCTGGGTCGTTGCACGAGCATCGCGCCGTGAATTTGTCGCGGAAGCTGAACGCCGCGCGGAGCGCCGAATAGCGCTCCCCCTTGGCGTTCCGCGCCTGATCAATGCTCGCGCCCTGATAGAGCTGCACGCGCGCCGACGGACAGGCGAAATCACAGGACTGCTGGGCGGAAAGCTGCGAGGATTTGATCAAAGGAAAGTAATAGCCGTCGCAGACGCGCACGCAGTAGGCGCCGCTCGACATTGAATCGGCGTCGCCGCCGGCGCCGCCGGTCGCTACCGGCTTGGCGTAAGGGATCGTTCCGTAAGGGATGGTGGCTTTCGGCGCGCGCGCGCGCTGGCGCGGCGGACGCATGATGCGCCGGGAGCGTCCCGGCGGCGCCCACGAAGGCTGCTCGGGGCCAAAAAGCGTATCGAAAAAATCGCCCTGAGCCAGTGTGTCGAGCGGCGGGAGCGCCAGGAGAAACGCCAGAGCGCCGACGATCGCAATCGCACCCTGGCGATCAAGCCGCATTCGCCTGTCCCCGTCTACTAACTTCGACTGGCGACCCCGGCAGGATTCGAACCTGCGACCTACTGCTTCGAAGGCAGTTGCTCTATCCGGCTGAGCTACGGAGCCGTCGAATGCGCAGCTTGCGGGGCCGACCGTATCACCACGGCCGACGCGGCGCCAGAAACGCCCGACAGGGTACTCATATATGGCGACCCCGGCAGGATTCGAACCTGCGACCTACTGCTTAGAAGGCAGTTGCTCTATCCGGCTGAGCTACGGGGCCGAAACAGCCTCAATGGGTCCAGAGTCCGATACGGCTAGTCTTGAAATTATCCGAATAGGAAGCCCCCCGCCGCGCGGCGAGATTGGGCTTCGGCTCCTCGACGCGATACGCCAGACCATTGCGCTCGGCATAGGCGATCGCCTCTTCCTTGGTGGCGAATTTGAGCCTGATCTGCTGGCGCATGTCGCCGGAGCTCGTCCAGCCCATCAGCGGCTCGATGCTCCGCGGCGACTCGGGTTCGAAGTCCAGCCGCCACATGTCCGACCCGGGACCCGATTGCGTGGCGCTCGGCGCCGGAAGATAGATGCGTGCGGTCATATGGCCTCGTCGTTGACGTTGCGCGCCAGGGCGCCGGGTGAGAGAGCGGCCGCGCGGCGGCGTTCGCGCTGGTCGGGGCAGCAGGATTCGAACCTGCGACCTGAAGTACCCAAAACTTCCGCGCTACCAGGCTGCGCTATACCCCGCCGGACGCAAGCCGTACCTTGAGGCGGCCCTGCCCTCGCTCAAATTTCGCTACCACGCGAGGCCGCGCCTCACAAGGGAATGCGACTTAGCGCTTGAAGATGCGGTGCCGCACCTGGTCTCCCGGCGCGAGCGAGATGCGCCGCGCGGCGCCGGCGTTCAGCTCCAGCACCGCATAGGCCGGCTCAGGCGACGCGATGATCCGTTCGGAGAAAGGCTCCGCATCGGCGGCCACGCCGACCACCCGTCCGTCGCGGCCGATGAAAACCATATCGAGTGGAATGTAGGTGTTCTTCATCCACATCGAGACCGGCCCCTCGGCCTTGAACTCGAACAGCATGCCGTGATCTGCGGGCATCGACTTGCGAAACATCAAGCCGCGGGCGCGGGCCTTGGGGGTGTCCACGACTTCGACTTTGAAGTCGTGCTCGCCCGTCGCGGTCACGATGCCCAGAGTTTCCAGCGCAGGCTCGGCGCGCGCCGAGGTCAGCGCGAGCGCGAGAAACAAAGACCAGATGAGTAAGCGGAATCTTTGCGCAGATCTCATTCGGAAGCGCTCCAAAGAGCCTCGCGCTGGGAATGTGTTCAGTGCGACGGGACGCTTTTCGCGTCGAGCGGCCGCACTTCAGTCGCCATAAGGCCCTTGGGACCGCCGCCGTAGCGCACGAGCACGCTGTCGCCGGGCTTGAGTTCGGTCATGCCGTAGCGGCGAACCGTCTCCATATGCAGAAAAATATCCTCGGTGCCTTCGCCGCGCGTGAGAAATCCGAATCCCTTCACGCGATTGAACCATTTGACGATGGCGATCTCATAGCCGCTCGTTGGGACGACCTGGACATGAGTGCGTCCGGCGCAGGACTGCGACGGATGCACGGCGGTCGACTCGTCCATCGCGATGACGCGAAAGACCTGCATGCCCTTGGCGCGCTTCTGCGCCTCGCACACGACGCGCGCGCCTTCGAAAGCGGTCTGCAACCCGCTGCGACGGAGAATGGTGACGTGCAGGAGAATGTCGGCGGAGCCGTCGTCAGGCACCACAAAACCATAGCCCTTCGCGACATCGAACCATTTAATCTGTCCCGCGACCTCGACCAGTTCGAGCCCGGACTCATCCGGTTCAGTGGCGCTCGAGATCAAATCATCTTGAAAAGTTACTTTAGCGCCCACCGACCAACTCCCCATGCTGATCCAGAGCATTCTACTGGCGTGCGCGCGCTGGCAATCTTTCTAAGGCGCGAATCGCCCCGCGTCGCTCATGAATCACTTTTAACAAGATACCATCCACGGCGCGTCATCCAACCGGCAATTTTACTCGATTTGCGGAATGCCTGTGGATACGCGCAGCGCTTCGCGCCGATCGACGAAACCCTTGTCGCTCTTGTCGAAACTTGCGTGCGCGCCCCGCGACGCGTGCAGCGGCGTTTCGCAATAAACGCGGGCGGATCGTCGAATGACGCCGGCGAAACCGTCAAAATCTCAGGACATGTGGCCGATGCGCCACATCGGCGGGGGATTTGACAAACGCCCTCCGGGCGCGCAATCGGAAACTGGCGAGCGTCGCGCGCCCTGTCGCCTGCCCGCCATTTCCTCGGTTGGAGCGCCGCCAATGACCTCTTCGTCGACCGCGCCAGCGAACGCGCCCATGACTGTCTGTGCTCATGAAGACGCCTCCGCGCGGATTGATCCTCGTTATGACCTCGCCGCGCTGGCGGCGGCCCGCGAGGGCGAGCGATTTTCGCTGCATGCGAAGCGCCTCAACGAGATGTGGGTGCGCGTTCTCAAGACGATTGGGTATGACGTCGGCTTTGTGCGCGGCGTCGGCCCCTATCTCTGGGACCGCAAAGGCGACCGCTATCTCGATCTCCTCAGCGGCTGGGGAGTCTTCGCGCTCGGACGCAACCATCCGGCGGTTCGCGACGCGCTGGTAAGCGTGCTTGACGGCGAGCTTGCCAATCTCGTGCAACTCGACGTTTCGGTGCTGGCCGGCGTTCTCGCCGAAAAATTGCTCGCCCACGCGCCCTGGCTGGAAAAGGTCTTTTTCGCCAATTCCGGCGCCGAGTCGGTTGAAGCGGCGATCAAATTCGCGCGCGCGGCGACGGGCCGCGCCGGGATCCTGCACTGCGCGCACTCCTTCCACGGCCTGACCTACGGATCGCTGTCGATGAACGGCGATGAAATATTCAAGAAAGGCTTTGGACCGCTGCTGCCGAACGCGCGCGAGGTCGCTTTCGACGATCTCGACGCGCTCGAACGGGCATTGTCGGGACGCGACGTCGCCGCCTTCTTCGTCGAGCCGATTCAGGGCAAGGGCGTCAATATTCCTCAGGAAGGGTATCTTATCGGCGCGCAGGCGCTCTGCCGCAAATACGGGACGCTGTTCGTCGCTGACGAGATTCAGACAGGATTGGGCCGGACCGGACGCTTCTTCGCCATCGATCATTTCCCGGGCGTCGAACCCGATATGATCGTCGTCGCCAAGGCGCTTTCGGGCGGCCATGTGCCGGTCGGCGCGGTGCTCACGCGCAAATCGATCTTCGACAAGGTATTCGACCGCATGGATCGCGCCGTGGTGCATGGCTCGACCTTCAGCAAGAACGATCTCGCAATGGCGGCCGGAATCGCGACGCTGGACGCGCTTGAGAATGAACGTGTGATCGAGAATGCGGCCAGGACGGGCGACCGTCTTCTCGCGTCATTCAAAAGAATGGCGGAGGGCTACGAGCTTGTCGCCGACGTGCGCGGCAAGGGCCTCATGATCGGCGTGGAGTTCGGGCCGCCCAAATCGCTCAAGCTGAAGGCCGCATGGAATTTGCTGGAGACGGTCAACTCAGGATTGTTTTGTCAGCTGATCTCGATCCCGCTGTTTCGCGATCACAAAGTGCTGACGCAAGTCGCCGGACACGGAAACCACACGATCAAGCTGCTGCCGCCGCTGACGATTTCAGACGAAGATTGCGATTGGATCGAGCAGTCGTTCGACGCCGTCATCGCGGATGCGCACAAGGCGCCTTCCGCCGTCTGGTCGCTCGGCAAGACTCTCGCGGAACACGCGATCAAGGCGCGAATGAGCGGCTGAACGGCCGAGCGCCGGCGCGGCGTTCGGCGCGATCACATGGCCGGCGAAGGCTGCTTCTCAACCTCGCGCGTGTAGTCTTCGATCAGCGCGCGCGACAGTTGGCCCGGCGTGAAGCGATAGACTCCGATCTCGGAAACGGGCGTCACTTCGGCGCCAGTGCCGCAGATGAAGCATTCCGAAAACGACGACATTTCCTCAGGCATGATCCGGCGCTCGATGACTTCGACGCCGCGTCTTTTCGCGAGGTCGATGACCGTCCGCCGCGTGATGCCGTCAAGGAAGCAGTCGGCGATCGGCGTGTGCAAGGCGCCGTCCTGAACAAAGAAGACGTTTGCGCCGGTGCATTCGGCGACTCGGCCGAGCCAATCGTACATCAGCGCGTCGGCGAAGCCGCGACGCTCCGCGCGGTGCTTTGAAATCGTGCAGATCATATAAAGACCCGCCGCCTTCGCCATGGAGGGCGCCGTCAGCGGATCTGGACGTCGATATTCGGCGATGTCGAGCTTGATGCCTCTCATCTTTGTCTCGACGTCGAACATGCTCGGCCAGTCCCAGACGGCGATGGCGACGTTAATGGTCGAATTCTGCGCCGCCACGGCCATCATTTCGCTGCCGCGCCAGGCGACCGGACGCACGTAGCAATTCGACAGTCCGTTGGCCTTGACGGTTTCGTGCTTGGCGGCGTCGAGTTCTTCAACGCTGAATGGAATCTCGAAATCGAGGATCCGCGCGGAATGCTGGAACCTTTCGGAATGTTCACGGGATTTGAAGATTGCGCCGCCATAGGCGCGCTCGCCTTCAAAGACGCAGGAGGCGTAATGCAGCCCATGCGAGAGGACGTGAAGCTTCGCGTCGCGCCACGGAACAAGCGCGCCATTATACCAGATGAATCCGTCGCGCTGATCGAAGGGCGGAAGCGACATGGCGAACTCCGGGAAGACGCGATCGATAGGCCAAACAAGGCGCTGCGACGCTTGGTCAGCACTAGCCATCGGTCAGATTTATGTCAATATAGTTGACGTAAATAGCTCGCGGCAAACGTCAGGCAAGAACCAGCGTGGATGAACTCGTAGCGAGAAAAGTCCCCCAGCCGGCTTCCGTCGCGGCTTTGCGGAAACTGGCCGCTGATGCGGCGCGAAGCACGAGCGACAGGGACGCGCTCGAGTTCGTAGAGCTGTTTTTTTTCGCCTACCGCGATTTTGTGGGCGATGCTGACAGGCTCCTTGAAAATTACGGCTTTGGCCGAGCGCATCACCGCGTGCTCCATTTCGTCAATCGCCGCCCGGGCCTCACGATCGCGGCGCTGCTCGACATATTGAGGATCACCAAGCAGAGCCTCAACCGCGTCCTCAAGCAGCTCATCGAGGGCGGCTTCGTCGAGGCGCGCGCGGGCGTCGTCGATCGCCGCCAGCGCCTCCTCTACCTGACCCCGAAGGGCGCGAAACTCGCGCGCGAACTTGCTGCGCTGCAATCCGCCCGTCTGCTGAAAGTCATGGACGAGCTGCCGCCTGAGGCGCGCGGCGCCGCCTCCCAATTCCTGTTCGCGATGATCGACGCCGACGAGCGCGCGCGCGTCCGAGCGCATCTTGCATCCGCAAAAGCAGCCGGCGACGCACCATGACCGTGTCTCCACAGCGCGCCCCGAACGCGAATGCGCCGCATATTCTCGTCGTCGATGACGATCAGCGCATTCGCACCCTGCTGTCGCGCTACCTGATGAACGAAGGCTATCTGGTCAGCGCCGCAGCCGATGCGAAGGAGGCGAGCGCCAGAATGCGCGACTTCGCCTTCGATCTCATCGTGCTGGACGTCATGATGCCGGGGGAAAGCGGCACCGCCTTCGCGGCGCGGCTGCGCAACGGCCCGGAACCGCTGCGCTCCGCGCCCATCCTGATGCTGACGGCGCTTACCGAGACGGCGAACCGCGTCGAAGGACTCGAGGCGGGAGTGGATGATTATCTCGCGAAGCCTTTCGATCCGCGGGAGCTGTCGCTGCGCATCGCGAGCATTCTGCGCCGCGCGCGGCGCGCGGACTCGGCCCGGCCGAGGCGCTTCGGCGATTTCGTTTTTGATCCGTCGCGGGGCGAGTTGCTGCATGACGGCGCGCCGGTTCGGCTCACCACCCGCGAGCGCGAACTGTTGCGGACGCTGACCGAAAGGGACGGCGGCATTGTCTCGCGCCAGACTTTGGCGCAACGTGATCTAGAAAGAAGCGCAAGCGAGCGCAGCGTCGATGTCGAGATCGCCCGCCTGAGACGGAAGATCGAGACTGATCCCAACGCGCCGCGCTATCTTCAGACCGTGCGCGGCCACGGCTACCGCCTGCTGGCCGAGCCGCTGCGCGCCAATCGCTAAGGTGGTAGAGTCTCCACGATGACCGTCGTCTTACCGGAAGTTCTCGCCGCGCCCCGCAATCTGTGGCGGCGCTTCGCCAACTGGCTGCATGACCGCATGCCGAGAGGGCTTTACGCCCGCGCGCTGCTGATCGTTATCCTGCCGGTCGTGCTGCTCCAGTCCGCCGTCGCCTATGTCTTCATGGAGCGGCATTGGGAGGTCGTGACCTATAATCTGTCCGCTGGGATGGCCCGGCAAGTCGCGACGCTCGTCGATATCTACCGGACGTTTCCCGAAGACCCGGAACACGCGCAACTTCGACGCATCGCCGCCTTCGATCTGAACATGGAGATCTCGGTTCTGCCGAAGCAGGAGTTGCCGCCGCCCGCGCCAAAGTCGTCTTTGTTTTCGCTGCTCGACAAGGCGCTCACGAAAGCGCTCTCGCGCCGGTTGAAGGAGCCTTTCTGGATCAACACCGCGCTTCCGGGCAGTCTGATCGAAATTCGCGTCGCCCTCGACGACGCGACGCTGAGAATGTTCGCCACGCGAACGCATGCCTACGCCTCGAATTCGTATATTTTCTTCATGTGGATGGCGATCGCCTCGGTGATCATCCTCGCCATCGCCACGTCCTTCCTGCGCAACCAGATCAGGCCGATCCTGCGCCTGGCTCGCGCCGCCGAGGAGTTCGGCAAAGGTCGAAATGTCGAATTCAGCCCCCGCGGCGCGCGCGAAGTGCGTCAGGCGGGAGCCGCATTTCTCGACATGAAGCGCCGTTTCGAACGCGCCATCGAGCAGCGCACGACGATGCTCAACGGCGTCTCGCACGATCTGCGAACCATCATCACGCGCTTCAAACTTTCGCTGGCGCTGATGGGCGACTCGAATGAGGCCGCCGGAATGCGCAAGGATGTGGATGAGATGGAGCGCATGGTGGAGGCGTATCTCGCCTTCGCCCGCGGCGACGGCGATGAAACCTCGTCGCCCACCGACATCTCAGCCATCTTCGAGGAGTTAAGGACCGATACTGAAAAGCGCGGTCTTGCAGCGGCCGTGAAAATCGCCGGCGATCCGAAACTCGTTGCGCGTCCCGCGGCGATCAAACGGCTACTCGCCAATCTCGTCGGCAACGCGCAGCGCTATGGCAAGCGCATCGAACTTTCGGCGACCAACGACGGGGCGACGATGACCGTGAACATCGACGACGATGGGCCGGGCATCCCCGTCGAACGTCGCGAGGACGCGTTCCGGCCGTTCTACCGGCTGGACGAATCCCGCAACCAGAACGAGGGAAATTCGGGCCTGGGCCTCGCCGTCGCCCGCGATATCGCTCGCGCGCACGGCGGCGACATCACCCTGGACCGAAGCCCGCTTGGCGGTTTGCGCGCGACGGTCAGCCTGCCGCTATGACCGGCGCGCGCGACGATCATGCGCGCGCGTGCGGATATCCGCCGCTGTCGTCGTCATAATCGCGGCCGCCGCGCCGGGTCCGCCAGCCGAACAGGCTCTGCGCGAAGGAATAGAACGGCCTCGTGAGCCTTGCGAAATCTTCCGCCCGATCGACGTAACGTTCGCCGCGCGTGAGTTCGCGATCGAGCGTCGACAAGGCGTCGTGAATGTCGCCCGCAAACCAATCTTCCAGCACGCGGCTCCAGGCCAGGGCCAGTCCCTGTAGCTTGAGCGATCCCACCGGCCCCTCGCTGTCGATGTCCGCCGCCTCCAACATGAAGCGCATGGAATTCACCGTTTCGCGATTGAGCGCCGCGGCGGTGAGCGGATCGCGCGACGCCCAGCGCCCAACGCTCGCCAACGCCTCGCGATGCGGTTCGAGCGCGTCGAGCCGACGGCGCAAAACATCATAGAGCCGCTCGCGCGCCGGTTCGTGCGAGGCTTCCTTGGGCGCCCCGTCGAGAACCTCCCGATCGATGCGCCGAGAGAAGGCGCCGATGATGGCGCCCTTCGATGGGAAAAGTTCGCGCAGATCGGCAAGCGACATGCCGGCTTCGTGAGCGATATCGGTGAGCGTTACGTCGCTGAATTCTCGCCGCGCTGCGAGCCGAAGCGTCGCATCGATCACGCGGTCGCGGGGGCCGCCGCCAGTCATGTCTCTCTCCAGGTCCGCATGAATTTTCTAGCTATATTCTATTGTCGCGCGGCGCAGGGACAAGGCGCGCGCCTATTTAGCCGGAGAGTTCGCCCGCCCGGCGTTTAGCCGCAGCTACGGCGCGGCGCATCAACGCGCCGAGGCCGTCCGGCGCCTCGAGCACCTCCAGCGCGGCCGCCGTGGTCCCCCCCGGAGACGTTACGCGCCGGCGCAATTCGTCAGGATCCGTCTCAGGCTGCCGGCGCATCAGCTCGCCTGCCCCTTCGACCGTCGCGCGGGCGAGCCGCGCCGCAAGCGCCGCGGGCAGACCAGCCTGCGCGCCGGCGGCGGCGAGGCATTCGGCGAAATAGAAGACATAGGCCGGACCCGATCCCGAGACGGCGGTCACTGCGTCGATGAGCGTCTCGTCGTCCACCCATTCGACGGCGCCCACTGCGCGGAGCAATGCGTCGGCCAGCGCGCGCTGGCCGGCGTTCGTCTCCTCGCTGGAAAAAGCGCCGGTGACGCCGCGCCCGATCGCTGCGGGCGTATTCGGCATTGCGCGAACAACGGATTTCGCCGGCACATGCGCGACAATGTCCGCGATGCGCTTGCCGGCGAGGATCGACACCACGACAGTCTCGCCCCCGACATAAGGCGTTGCGGCCGCGGCGCCCGCCTGCAGCGCCTGCGGCTTCACGGCGAGAACGACGGCGTCCCGCGGCGCAGCCGCGCCGTTGAGCGCATAGCCATGTTCGGCGCATAACGTCTTAAGCCGTGGCGACGGCTGCGGCTCAACGATGGCGACGGACCCAAGGGCGCCCTGCGCCGCCCAGCCGTCCAGCAACGCCAGGCCCATGTTTCCGGCGCCGATCAACGCGACGGACTTGCCGCGAAGCCCCGACTCGTCGGTCACGCTTCGCCTTTCGTCTCGAAATTAGCGGTCGCGAGCGCCTCCTTGGCGCTCTTTCCAGCCCACAGCACGAACTGGAACGCCTGATAGTGCCGCTCGCACGCCTGCAGCGCATTGTCGAGCAAAGCCGCGCACTGCGTCGCCGAAGGCTGCGCGCCGCCGGTCAGGATGAGTCCGTGACGGTGCATCGCGACTCCCTCCTTCGGCCAGAAGTCGAAATGCCCGATCCACATCTGCTCGTTGATCGCATTCACGAGCGTCATCAGCTCGCCGCGTCGGCGCTCCGGCGCCTTGAGATCAAAGGCGCAACTGACATGCAGCGTTTCCAGATGCGGAAGCCAAGTAAAAGCGACGTGATATTCCGTCCACGCTCCGGCGACGGAAATTGAAATTTCGTCTTCGTCGTCCCTGTCGAAGGACCAGTCGTTGGTGGCCGCCAGTTGCTCCACGACATCCACCGGATGTTCAGCGCGTTCCGTTTCATTTTCTGTTGCGATCAGCATGTGCCAACCTTTTTTTCAATGTCAGCATAACGCGGCGACTAAAAGACAGGCGACGATGCGTCGTGGAGCTTTCCGTGAGGGCGCCTCCTTTTCAAGCGATTGATTCGAAGTCGAATCATCTCTTGCGATCACTATACTCCACACGAGAACTATGACGCGAAAAAAGCGCCGGTCGGACCTTCTCGGGGCGGAGACTGCGGGATTCGCACGTCGGCGTCCATGGCGCCGCGGCGTCTTCCACAGCGACTCGCGCCAGAAAAAGCTCCGCACAAAAAGCTCTGGATAAGAGGACGATATCTGGCGCGAAGAACACGGGCGCCCGCTTAAGGACAAAAATTGGCCTCGCCCGCGTGACGAGCGAGGCTTGCGTTGTTCGGTAGTCGCTGGCGCTACCGCGTCATCATGACTGGCGATCCGACGTCAACCCGATCGTAGAGGTCGGAAACGTCCTCGTTCAGCATCCGAATGCAGCCGTAGGAGGCCGCCGTGCCGATCGAGGCGCGCATCTTGCGGGTGGTGCCGTGGATCGCCACATCGCCGCCGCCGAGCGTCAAAGCGCGCACGCCCATCGGATTGCGCGGCGAGCCGCCGGGGATGAAGTTCGGCAGTTCAGGGTGATCAGCCTTCACGACCGCTGGCGGAACCCAGTCGGGGTTCACATATTTGCCCCCGATGGACGTCGCGCCCGACCATTCCTTGCCGCGCTTGGGGACGGCCACGGGATAGCTGATGGCGACTCCGGTGTCGACTACATAGAACAGCCTTCGCTGACCGGCGCTGATGACGACCGTGCCGGGAGCGACGCTGGGAGAGAATGAGACGATGTTGCGCGCGTTCGCGCCTGGCGGAAGCGCGGCGAGACCCAGTCCCGCGACCATCGCCATCAGGAACGCCGGAAGCGTTCCAGTCGGCTTGAAGTTGCGGGATCGACGCAAAAGAGCAAACAGATTACGCATGACGCTCACACCCTACTTATTGAAGCCTCAGAAGCGACTTCTCGAATGGGCGCATTCTAACTTTCGCCATGATCTTGTCGAAACGTTCCGCGTCTTCAGGTTAGGGCTTAACGTTAAGATTTCACGGGAAGTTCCCAACCTGACCGCGGAGCGTCTCGGACCATCGCGCCGCTATTGCGCCATCCTTTCGTCGAAATTCATGCGATTGCGCACTTACAGACCTATCTGGCGCGAGCGCGGTAGTAGGGCATGAGCGAGACAGTCGGACCGCCGAAAATTTTTGACCGGGCGCTTCTGCGGCGGCGCTTGCGTCGCGCGGTTTCGAAAGGCGCGCCGGACTTCCTGGCGGCGCGCGCCGCCGACGACCTGTTCGATCGGCTGTTGACCGTAAAGCGCGAATTTCCGCGCGCGCTGGATCTCGGCTCACCGAGCCCGCATTTCTCACAGGCCGTCGTGGCCAGCGGCCGAACACGGCCCCTGCGCGCGAGCGCCTATGGCGGCGACGCCGTCGTCGACGAAGAAATTCCGCCTTTCGCGCCGGGCTCCTTCGATCTGATCGTCTCCGGCATGGCGCTGCAATGGGCCAATGATCTGCCGGGCGCGCTCGCGCAGGCGCGACGCATGCTCGCGCCGGACGGGCTGTTCCTCGCCTGCCTTGCCGGGGGCGCCAGCCTTGTCGAACTTCGCGCCGCGCTCACGCAGGCCGAAGGGGAAATCACCGGCGGCGCCAGTCCGCGCGTCTCGCCCTTCGTCGACGTGCGCGACATGGGCGCCTTGCTGCAGCGCGCCGGCTTCGCCCTGCCCGTCGCCGACGTCGACAGCTTCACGCTGCGCTATGATTCGATGTTCGCGCTGATGGATGATCTGCGCGCGATGGGCGCCGCCAACGTCCTCGTGAAGCGCGCGCGCAAACCGTTGCGGCGCGACGTCGTGGCGCGCGCCGCGCAGATCTACGCCGAGCGCTTTTCGGACGCGGACGGACGCGTGCGCGCGACCTTCGAGATTGTTTGGGCGTCCGGCTGGTCGCCGCATGAGAGCCAGCAGAAGCCGGCGAAGCGCGGCTCGGCCACCATGAGTCTTGAAGACGCGATGAAGTCCCGCCCCGTAAACGGCGGCTAGGGCGCGACCTCCACCTCGACGCTGCGGGTTTTGACCGGCGCCGGCTCCCAAGGCCGCTGATAGGCGAAGACGATTTCCGCCTGTCCGGGCTGGAGCGCGCGGATTTTCCAGTGACGCACGCTGGGGCTACCCACCATGCGCCGCCGCCCGCCGCCGCGACCGCCGTCCGAAATCGACAGAATGCCGAGATTGCGGCTCGCCGCCTGATCTATGCGCCAGGAATAGCCGGTCGTGACATTCTCCTGCAGCGTGAAGATCGCGCTGCCGCCCGGCGCGAGCCTTATGACGTCGTCCGCGTGCGCGGGCGGCGCGAGCAAAACGCCAAGCAGCAACAGGCGAGACAGCAGACGTTTCATAAGTGCTTTCCTTTGCCGGGGGAAAAACCGGCGCCGCTTGCGGCGATTCAATACACGCCTGGAATGAGCCGAGCGGTATGCGCGCGATAGATCTCATAGGCCGCGCCGAACTCCGAACTCAACAGGCGCTCTTCGGCGTTCATCCGCGCGACGAGCGGCGGGATGTTCGCAAGCGCCAGAAGCACGCCGACCGCCGTGTTGAACGCCAGTCCCCAGCCGAGCGCGGAGATCAAGAGGCCGAGATAGCTGGGATGTCTGATGTAGCGATAGGGACCCATGGTCACGAGCTCGTGGCCGGGCTGGATGGCGACGAGGCCGCTGAAACGCCATCCGAGCACGGCGACCGGCCACAGCCGCAAGGCGCCGCCCGCCGCAAGGAGCGCGACGCCAAGCCAGCGCACGGCGTCGCCATCCAGCCTCCACACATTCTCGCGGTCGGCCCAGGCGGGCAGATAGGCGGCGAGAAGGCCGATGATCAGGAACGCCGCAATGACCCATCGATTGCTGCGGTCCTCGCGCAGGCCGGGACTGAGATTGCCATCGACGAAGAGCGACGCGACGCCGAGCGCGAGGGTGACGACGACGAGCGCCGTCCGCGCTGGACTGGAAAAGAAGGCCTCAATCCCGCCGCCGCCGATGATCGCGAGCGCGAGGTAAAGGCCGATCGACAGCGCAACGGCAAAGATGCGGATCAGCAGCGCCATCGACGTCCTGCATCAGGCGCACCGACGCATTCCACGGCGGCGGAACGCCGGAACTTCAAGGCAGTGCCATTCACTTCCTGCATCTCGCAGTCGCCTGGCTGCGCGTGGCGAACCAGACCGCTTTGACCTGGCCGGGACATTTTCCGCATGTCACTCGGCCCTTCGTGTTGACGTAAGCGCACAGCCCGCGCGAAAGGCAATCGTCCGTCGTCACCGGACGCGCGCTCGCCGTCGAGGAGAAAATGCCGCCAATGCATGCGGCGATGGCCAGCATTAGGAGATTTCGCATAACAACAACCTCTTCAAATCAAGGGATCGAACGTCACGCTAATTAGCGCGTCCTGCAATCTCGGAAAGATTGCATGTTTCTCGCGAGCCATGATCATCCATTCATGCCTTGGCGTGCGAAAATTTTTCTCCGCTCGAACTGAGCGCGCGAGCTGCACGCCAGGGGAAACATTGAGCCGACGCGCATCCTAAAATAAGCCGCGTATTGACATTGTAGGTACGGAGCGGTATGCTTTGAAGATGCCAAGCGGGCGTTCCTCATCATCGCGAAGGCGGAAGGCCGAAACCCGAGCGGTTGCGGGACCTGCTTCAGGTTCGAAAACCAAAGGCAGCATCAATCTGCGGATCGAAGCCAAGACACGCCAGCTCATCGACGACGCGGCGGCAATTTTGGGAAAGACGCGCACCGAATTCATGATCGACAGCGCGCGGCGGGAGGCGATCAACGTGCTGCTCGACCAGCGACTCTTTTTGCTCGACCCGGAGCGTTATGACGCCTTCGTGCAGGCGCTCGACAATCCGCCGGCGCCGGGACCGAAGCTCAAAGCACTGTTGCGCCGCGCTCCGGCATGGAAGAAGTAGAACGCGCCGCGCTTTCGGCGCCCACGCCGCTGACCGTCGAACACGATCTTTCGCAGTTCGACTGCGGCGCGCCCGCGCTGAATGATTGGCTGCGCCATCGCGCACTGAAAAACGAGAGCCGTTTCTCGCGGACCTATGTCGTCTGCGCAGACGCGCGCGTGGTCGGCTATTACTGCATCTCGGCCGGCTCGGTCGAGCGCGCCGCCGCGCCGGGCAAGCTCCGCCGCAACGCGCCCGACGCGATCCCGGTTTCAGTCATCGGGCGTCTTGCGGTTGACCGCGACTATGCCGGCAAAGGGCTTGGCGCCGATATGCTTGCAGACGCTTTGCGTCGCATTGCGGTCGCCTCGCAAAGCATCGGCATTGGCGCTGTGCTGGTGCACGCCAAGGACGACGCGGCGAAGCGGTTTTATCTGCGATGCGCGGAGTTCATCGAATATCCGGCCGACAGCCGAATTTTATTCTTGCCGATCGAGACAGTGTTAGCAGGCTTTGGCTAGAGAGGCGCGCGACAGTTTGCATCGAGCTAGCGCGTTTTCAACTACTCGCGCGATCTGTTCTGCTGAGGCGCGGTCAATATCTCTCCCTACTCCCACTCGATTCTCTCGTTGCATCGTAACGTACTGATTTATAAGCGCAAAGTTTTTCCGACGGCGCTCGGAATCCGAACAACGAGCCGTCAAAATTTTTTGCTTATGATTTCAAAGGAAAATTCGCGCGATTCGAATTCAGCGACGTTTCAGCGTCTATCGACAACGATCGGTCGATTTTTCGCGCCATCGACCATGGGGCGCGCTGCACGCCGATACAAGGAAAGACCGTCAGCATTCGTAGCACAACGCGTTCGCACTCGCTACGCTCGTTGCTCACCGTCACCCTGGAAGCACGCCATCAACGAAGTGCAGCGGCGCCTGTTTCCGGTCAGGTCGAACTCCGCCTGATGTCGACATAACCTCGATGGTGAGCGAACAGCCGTCATTAGTCCAAACGCCACGTGCGCGTGCCATTCACATTGTGTAGCCCGGTTTCTTGTAGAGGTTTTCCGGACTCCCAAGAATGCCCGGTTTGTCAGACCTTCAAGTCCTGATCAAGGATGCCGCGCACTACCTCATCTAGCCCTTGGCACGCAACTTCATCTGGCCGGGTGCTTCTTCAATCTCCCTGATGGCCTGTATCGCGAAGCGCCCCAGATCAGGATAGATTGACCAAGCACGAAGCAGCGGAATGTCGCTCGCGCTACCGAACCGCCCCACATTCACCAGAGCCTTTTCGATCACGTCTTCGATGCGGAAGAACTCGAAATAGCCGGATTGAAGGGTCAGCTTTTCAAGGGCCGCCCGGTAAATCGCTGCGACCTCATCAGGGAAGAATTGTCCAAAAGAGGTCACCGGCTTCGAACCCGGAAGCTGCCGCGCGCTTTCAGCGAACATGTGGTCCGACCTGAAGAATTCCCCAACGACGGCAGCCGCGACACCGGTTTCATGGCGCGACAGGATGGCGAGCGGGGCTGCACAATTCGACTTGCGTTCCGAAAATGGAAGATCGTCGCGATTCAGCCAGTAGAGAATCCGGCCGCAAGCCAGCAGCGCATGGTCCGCCGCAGAGACCGCTTCGGCCGAACGGTCAGGCAACGGGCAGCGCAGGCGCGCCAACGCCACGTGAGCCATTTCGAATGTGCGAATGCTGTCCAGAAAGAATGCATCCTTCTTGGGTGGCAATCCCGTCCAGCGCTCAATGATTGCTCCGACGGCCGGGTCCGAATGTGATGCGAGCTCCGCGATCAAGGAGGGAGTGAACATCGAGTCGCGATCGACGCTTTTCGCGGCCATGCCTTGCAAGGCCTTGCGGTCGTCGCCGGAAAGGCCGTTCCAGCCTTCCCAATACGCGCCATCATAGGGATGATCGAATTGCGCGTTCCATAGACCGGCCGCACGCCTCCATGAATCAGGATTGTCCCGGTTGGCCAAAACCTCGTTCATCTCTGCCCTAACGGTCGCGACATGTTCTTCCTGATCGTCGTCGAGCGCGCCGAGGGATTTGAGCGCATCGATCATCCCCCAGGCGTCAAAGCCGCCATTGGTCATGCACGTTGCCTCGATGGAGGCAATCAATGCGCGACGCTCATCGTCATTTAATGCGTGGGCGCTCATCATCGCCGCATGCATCAGCCCGAGCCGCAGGTGGTGGGCGGCTCTCGGCCAGATGCGAACGAGAATTCCGGGAAGGATCGTTCCGATCGAGGGCGCGTTACGATCGGAATACTTGTCGAGTTCGATCAGCAGACCAATCTGGCCAGGGCTCAAGGTTTCGGACTGCAACCGCCCGCGCAGGTTCGCGCTCGCTACGACCTTTGGTCCGTTGTAGAGATGACCGCTCGAAATGGGGCTGCAAATGCACGCAAGCCCAATTTCGCGCATGCCCACGCCCGCATAGCAGACCGCATAGAGGCCCGTTCGCAGACCAAGCTTCTTTTCCCTGGCTTGATCTAGCAATCTGCGCTGCTCTTCGGCTAGCCGATCATCCATTTTTCCTATGAGACCGAGCAACTCATCGAGACGGCGGCCCGCTACCAGTTCGTGCGGAATGGCTGCAAGAAGCGCACGGTCCTGCGCGGACCATGGCTGAACCGTCTCCGGCTTTGCTTGCACGTGCCACATGAATTCGTTGGAAACATCAAACCGCACGGTCGCGATTTCCTGGCCGATCCGCGCAAGTACCTCGTCGCAGCGCTCGTTTGCCCAACGCTGCGCATCAGGTCCGCATTGGCCCGCCAGGCAGGCCTGAATTACCCGCTCGTCTGATAGCTGCGGCAACACCTGGCGCCGGAAGCTGTTATCGTCGATCGCTCCCAGTACGAAAGGCCTCATCTCAAGATGTTGCGGCAACCGCAGCGCGGCCACCACCGCTTCGGGATCGTCGCCCGCGCGCCGGATGATCGCTTCGGCCGCGAATACGTTGAGGAACATTTCGTGGCTGAAACTCACCCGGTCGCCACGCCTGTCCAGAATGTTCGCGTCTTGAAGCGTCTGCAATAAAGCGCCCGATACCCCTTCGCGGTCTGACAGGCGGTCTAGCTCCCGAACCGAAAGGCCGAAACTTATACGCTCGGTCATCATTCCAGCGATGCGGGATAGAGCGCGAATGCCATCGGAGGCGGCAGAGCCGAGCCGTTCGCGCACATAGGCATCAAACAGGCCATACTTACTGGTGTCGGGCGACAACTGTTGTCCCAACTGCCCGATCATCTTCGCTTCAAGACCGCTTCCGACGGTGCCGAGCAACTCCGCAAACGGTTCGGCAGAAACGCCGCCGGCCGCCTGTTGCGCAATGGCCAGTTTTGTTTTGGTGTCGGGAATCTGCACCGCGTAGCTGCGTGCGGGTAGAAGATCGCCGCGCTCAAGCGGCATCCTACTAGAGATGATGGCTCGCGCATCATACCGATTCACGGCCGCAGCAATACTTCGCGTCAAGCGCTGTCGTTCCCCTGGCGTGCATTCGTTGTAGCCGTCCACGACAAGCATAAGTCGGCGGTTCAGCCGCCGTGCAGCGGAAATCATCGCGGCGGCAGACCTCGCCTCGAGCAAGGCGGCCTCGCGATTCACCACATCGCGCAAGCTTCCTTCAAAATCTTTCGCCGGCACGACGATCGGCACGTTTCCGCGCGCCAACCCGGCGAGCCCGATGCCGTAGGAGAGCAAGCTCTTGCCGCATCCTGAAGGTCCCATCAGCAATACGTCGTCGTCCTGCACGGAGCGTTCCAGCACGACCTCCGACGAAAGCTCTTCGCTTTCGCAAACGCACGACATGGGGACCATTTCAGACGTAGGTCCGCCGTAGGTTCGGATGAATGCTTCACCGTAGGCGCCGAGCAGCTGCTCGGCATCGAGCAATTGCGGGCTCAAGGCCGCGTCGATCGACGATACCGCGAGCAAGCGATGATGGGCCGCGAAGGCGCGCCACTGATCCAATGACCACCCGTCCCGCTTCATCGATGTGATAAGCGCCGGAAGTTCATCGAGGCCGCCGATCGAAACCTTGAAATCACTCTGCGGGGCCGTCGAACCCGGAGGAACGGTTGGAACGAAGATCAGGGCCGCATTCGGATAAGGAACTTCGGCCCCGGCAAAGCTTCGCATCGCATCACGCAGCGCCAGCTTCTCGCCGATGGCCTGGAGATATGGGTTCGCGAATTTTTTCCAGGCACCGGAAGCAAGTTGGGCTTCCCAATCGCCGTTGTGGCCCCCGCGCACGGCCGAAGTGAAGCCTTTTGACTCGGTGGCCAGCGCGGCGCAGTCAATCGCGATGACGAGATCGACCTGCCGGTCGCCAAGATTTACATTCGCAAGGATGACGGCTGGAATGCCTTGCGCGGACAGAAATTCGTAGGCGTGCTTCAGCGTGGCCCGCTCGGAAGCATGCTCAATCGGCGCGCCAATGAAAATCTCTACCGAGGCCAACGAGAGCTCCGCAATGCAGAGTGGGCTGTATGGTGACGGAGCTTAAAGCTCCCATCGATTTGCTCTCCCACGAGCCGGAACGCTCCGAGGCCGGCCTGCGCTGCTGCGATTGGAAACGCCGTCCCGGAATTCCCACTGCCGGGAAGAAAGTCATATGGAAGGTCGGCTATGTCTTCGACGGCCTGGGCCTCGCGGAATGACAGCATCTACTCGTCGCCCTCCGCCTGCTGCATGCGCTCTTCAAGTTCGTCCAAAAAGGGTGAGCGCCCGCAATGCATCCGCCCGCGCGGCGTATCCACAAATCCGGAATATAGCATGTGAATCTCGTCGCGCGCCCGTGTAAGGCCGACGTAGAATAGCCGTCGGCTTTCGCGGCGGGCGGCTGGCAGTTCGTTGCGCCAGGGCAAGCTACCGAGGTCGAGCCCCACCATGATCACGACGTCATATTCGCATCCCTTGGCGGAATGCAGAGTTAACAGATTTAGATGCAGCGGCGACCCGTCGCGTCCGCCGAGGCTCGCTAGATCAAGGTCGGCTAAAGAGCCGCCAACGGCGAGAGCTGCGACCATCCTTCCCACTTGTTCTCGCTGGTCTGAGAGGCTCGGCTCCGCCGCCATCGGCGCGTCGAGCATCCCCGCTTTCAGCGCCGCAACGAAGTCGCGCGCAAGACTGTCATCAGTCCGGAGTGACCAGAGAAGCTGGGTCAGGCGCTGCGCCTCACCCCGCGCCTGCTCATCGGAAATGCGGGCCCGACGAAATCCGAACCACCGATCAAGCAGCCCTCGCAATTGTGGCCGCGCTTCACGCCAGCCTCCTGCGCACCAAGCTGCGCAGTCCTCGATCCAGCTCGTAAGCGCAACCTTGCGGTAAGGGGCGGCGTTATCGACTCGAATAAAGTCCAACCCTGCTGCGGTCACGGCTTCGGCCACAATGTCACCGGCGCGAAAGTCCCGATAGAGGATCGCGATGTCACCGAGCGACCGGCCCGGCTTGGCAGCGAGCGCCGCAGGGATGATTTCGGCGACCGCGTGAGCCGCTTGCCCCGCAAGGCCATCGTCACACTCGACGAACGCAATCACCGCCTGGCGGTCGGGATCATGGGATTGATAACCGCGCGCTTCGCCGAGCGCCATCTCCGAAGCGCTCACGATACGCGACGCCGATCGGTAGTTTAGCTGAAGCTGGACACGCTCGACGTCGTCTCGCTCGGCTAGCTCCTGCAGCAACGCTCCGTCCGCGCCTGTGAATCCATAGATCGACTGATCCGGGTCGCCGACGGCGAACAGACGGATGCCGCCATCGAATGCCACGCGCTTAACGATGCGGTGCAGCGCAACGCCCAGATCCTGGTACTCATCAACTGCCAAGACCGGAAACTTTGCTTGGAGCAGCGGCAGCACCCAGTCATGCTCTGACACCAGACGCTGTCCGAAAATCACAAGATCATCGAAGTCGATGAGACCTAACCGGCGCAGTTCGGCTTCGTATCCCTCTGCCCATGCGGCGAGTTCCCCCTCGCTTGTCCAAGCGACTGATGCCCTGTCGAGGACGGATCGTCGATGCCGTCCCAAGTCCATGGGCTTGTTGGGGTGGCCAACGCCGAACAGACGGTCGCCGATGCGCTTCATCGCCTGGTCGCTCTGCTGCTGCGTGGCGACGGTGAGCGGGAGCGCCACCGGCAGGTCCGCGAGCCGACCATACGGCATGACGAGATGCCTCACGCAGAAACCATGCACCGTGCCGATGAAGAGATTGGGCGCCTCGCGCAGGCCCAGTCGCTCCAGACGACGCGTCAGCTCGCGTGCGCATTCCTGACTGTAGGTGATGCACGCCGCTCCTCGTGGCGCGCGCACGTCCTCCGCCATGATCCGGGCAAGCTTCAGCACCAGCGTCTTGGTCTTGCCGCTGCCTGGCCCGGCCAGCACCACGCAGTTGCCTGTGGAGTCGTAGGCCGCTTGCTGACCCGGATTGCCGGCAAGATCGGCCGCTTGGGCGAGATATGCCGCGCTGACACTACGCAACGGCATCGCGGATATGCTCCAGCGCCTGCCGGATGTAATCCGGACAGGTGTCCTCGGTAACGCTAGGGGCGAGCGCCTGGGCGAAGCGTCCCTTGCCGATCCGTTCGATGAGCGCGATCAGCGCGTCTTCATCGAGTGTGTCAGGTTCGTCCACCCATCCTTGCAGTTCCCCCCGCGTGTCGTCGCCAATAGAAAGCTCCTCCCCAATCACCTCCTGCATGGCCTCGGCGAGTCCGCTGGTGAACAGCTCCGGCTCCAGCGTGTTGCTATTGACGAAGTAGCCGAACGGCTCAGCGCGGGCGATCACGGTATCTGCGTCCAGACGCCGGTAGTTGACGCCCTCTTCCCACAACTGCAGCACATTGATCAGCCGCCGACGAACACGCGGATGGCTCACCCCGTTCGGATCGCGGTCCGTCAGGATGACGTGCGGGATGTTCAGGCCCTGGGGACCAAGCAGTTTGACGTAGGGCGTGAAATTCGTGCCGCCGACCGAGCAGACCGTGATGCCCAGCATGTCGAGAGGAATATCCAGCGCATCGGCAAAAGCCGGGACTAGGAACCGCTCGGCGTCGCCTTCGACAAGGATCACGCCCCGAGCAAAGAAGATCTCGCCGCGGCTTACATCGATGTAACGCTGAAGGTCCGCCTCGTCGCGCTCGCTGAGGGGGGCCGTGGCCGTCGAAACCGCGACCGTCGCATTCGCCGCTGCATCATGACGGAGCAGCACGATGGAACGGATCGGCGTAACGCTCGCAATGTGCGGTGAATGCGTGGTCAGGATCGTCGTGAGGGGCGACGTGACCTCCTCGCCATCGTCGACGCTTCCGAGAAAGTAGCGATAGACGAGCCGCTGAACATGCGGGTGAAGATGCGCTTCAGGCTCTTCGACCACGAAGAACGTGTGGTCACGCTCGCCGTCTGCCACGAGACGATCGAGTTCGAGGCTCTTGAGCGCCAAAAAGATAAGATTGGCGGTGCCAAGGCTGGCGTCAGGAACGCCGCGCGCACCATTGTCGATCAGCAGACGCAAGCTCCGCAGCAGCGCATCAACCCGCGTCGGCGCGAGGCCAAGCGTCAACGGCACGGCATGCTGCTCCCCAGCAATAGCGATCAGCCGCTCGCTGATCCGTTCCGCCGTAGCGACCACTTCGTCGTGGCTCACCAGCTCGGCCTGCGCCTGGTTGACCTGCTCCTGGATTTCCGCGCGCGCATCCTCATCGAGAGAACTGGCGAGTTCCTCAATCAGCGGCCGCAGCGGTGAGTTACGCCAGCTCGACAGATCTTTCTCGGCGTCGCGCAGTGCGACCTGCACATCGAGCGGTAGCATCCGCCGTAGCGACGGACCGACGGACATCTCGGGATCGTCACCACCGAAGATGATATACTCATAGTCGGCCAAGCTCTCCGGATCGCGTCCGAGATTGGCCTTGGGTTGAAAGCGGTACGTAAGCCGCGCGACCATGGGCGGTCCCGGGTCCACCACACAGTCGTTGAGATGCGCCATCAATCGCGGATCGTCAGTGAAGTCGGTCAGCTCGATAGCGATCTCGATCGTTTCTCCAATCTTGTTCTCGCCCAGTCCGTCCCAAAAGTGTTCAAGGCCGAGCTGGCGCTCGCGTTCCGACAGGCCGGGGTCGAGAATGAGTTGCAGGGCTCGGACGAAGTTGCTCTTGCCAACTTTGTTTTCGCCGACGACTACGACGCTCTCGCCGGTTCGCACATCGAGTTCGGAAAAGTTCGTGAAATTCGTTATTTTTACGCGCGAGATTCGCACCTTCGCCCCCTAATTCTCTAAGTCATCGAATATTACTGCCCGATCTATGGTTTTACCGCCGGTGCTGCTGTCGCCTGCGCGGCCGAAGTGGATCGCGACGGAACAATGTCCTTGAGCCAACTCACCGTCAGCGCAATCACGAACGCAAGCGCGACGGCGCCGATGACGCGGTAGTAGGTTTGCTCCTTCTCAACGGCATGGACGCGATCGCCGAGCGCCTTGTCGACGTCCTTGATTTTCTTCGAAAGGCTGGCGAAGGACTGAAGTTCACCGGCGACGGCCGTCACCAGTTCGGGATCGATTCCCTTGTGAACGGCTCCATCCTTCTTGAAGCCGGTCTCGCAGTCGAGGCTCGCGTACCAGATCAGGAAGATCGGTTGCCCGCGCTTGAGGTGGATCGGCACGGGGCCGGCGTTGAAGACAGCGAACGTTAGCTGTCCGCTATAGCCAGGATCGACATGAAATCCAGAAACATTGACGAGGCCGCGGAACTTGGTCTTGGCGCGGATCGAGATGAAAGCCAGGGCATCGGCGGGGACGGAGACGATTTCCTCGGTGAGCAGAAAAGCGAACTGGCCCGGCGGAATAGTGAACGCCTCGCCATCGCCGAGCTTGCGGACGGTGACCGTGGTGGGATCAGCTGTCTGATCGTTGGGCGACACATAGATTTCAGGGCCGATCGACAAAGTATAGGCGGCGCAGTCTACCCGCCCGGGCACGAACGGCTCGATCAGCGTCTTCAGCCGTTCGCTGAGCGTCTCCCCACTCCAGAACATGGCTGGCGGTTTATTCATCGCTTCGTTCCCCCTGCTCTCTATTATTCATTCACGGCGCGCCATAGTGTTGGACGCGCTTTCGTATGTCTCAAGGAAAGACGGGCCTTGTGAACGTCATCGGACACGGCATTGACCTAGTTGACGTCGCCGAGATCCGGCGCTGGATTGAGGATCCGCGCGACCCGCTGGTTCCGCGTTGCTTCGTTCAAGTCGAACTTGACGAGATCGGCGATGGGCCCGATCGGATCGAGCGCCTGGCTGGGCGGTTCGCCGCTAAGGAGGCGGTGCTTAAGGCGCTCGGCACGGGGTTCGGCGCGGGAGTTGCGTTCACCGATGTGGTGATCCACCGCGCGCCCGGCGCGGCCCCGGAGGTCCGGCTTGCCGGCGGTGCGGCGAAGGCCGCTGCGTCGTTGGGCGTAACTGCTTGGCGGCTCAGCATCAGCCATGCTGGTGGCCTGGCGATGGCAAGCGTACTCGCGCTGGGGCCGGAGGCTCACGCACACGATTCCTGAATAGCAGACGGGCCCAGGAAGGCGATGCGCCGTGCGTCGAGATCGACAGCGATACGGCCGCCGCGCGCGGCAAACACTGCGCGCCACGCTTCGAAGCTTTGCAGGATCGCCTGTTCCCACTCGCCAGTCGTGCACTGCCGGACTTCCAAATGAGACGTCATGTCCTTGATCGTCCGCAGCAGCTGGAAATCGAGCGCGGCAACGCCTTCGAGAAAGCGATGGCGGCGGGCATAATCGAAGGCCAGCGCCGCCACACCCTCTTCGATCACGGCCGCGCGCCCGCCGTCTTCGACCTCGTCGAGGAGCGGCCGGCTCTTGCGCTTTCGCCGAAGCAAGGCGCGCGTGATCGGCGACCAGCCAAGCACGGCGGCGTAGGCGAAGTGAAACACGTCATGAAAGCGATAGCCGTCGGGATCATAGGCATTATCGGTGAGCTCTGCCCCAAACGGCTTGCCGTCGATCAGGACCCGCACCCGTTGGCGCACTTCGCCTTCGACGTCGATGAGCTCGACCTCGAAACGGCGCGGCAGGCGCTCGCCTTCAGGTAACTCGGCGTCGAAAGTCAGCGGCTCGGTGCGTTCGCTAGCCCAGCGCTGCTTGACCTTGGCCAGGTTGGCGGCGGCGACGTCGGAAAGCGAGAGGTCGAACTTGCTGGCGACATTGGCGATGTACCAGAGCAGGTCACCCAGTTCCTCGGACACGCGCTCCTTGAACAGCCGATGTGCCTCGCCGTCGCGGAGGTGCTTCTTGTACTCGCTGAGCAGTTGGCCGGTTTCGCCGGCGAGGCCAAGCATGGGCACGATCAACGAGGTCGCATCGTCGACACCGTCGCGTGCGGGCACACGATCGGTGTGCAAAGCCTCCTTCTGATAGGTGTTGAAATCCATGCTCGCCTCCTTCGCAGTCACCCCGCTGCAGCGCGGTGCGGCGCGGCGATGCGGATCTTGTCGTTGAGCTTCCATTTGGGGGGATAGAACAGATCGATCCGGTCCGGGATCGGATCGAACTTCTGCTTGATGCGAACGCGGCCAGTTCTTCCCGTGACCTGCGGGTGCGCCACGCGCGCATATTTATCTAACTCGCAGAATAGATTCTGGCAGTCGATCAACTGGAGCCGGCGGCCCCAGAGCGATTGGAAGTCCAGTCCAAGGCGCTGAAACTCCTGCTCCTGGAGATCGGCCATCAGCCGGATGAGCTCGGGTTCGTTCAGACCGCCCGGGTCGACGAAGCATTTGCGCAGCCCATCACGCGCGCCCGGCCCGGGCACGACGAAGTCCATCTCGCTGAAATCGGTGAGCTCGCTGTAATTGATGTCGGTAATGAACTGGTAGGCGAGGAAGTCGCCGATCGTCGGATAGGCGCGCAGCTTCTCGAAGCCCTCCTGCATCGTGCGGATCTGCGCCAGCCGCTCCGCGAGCCGGTCGGCCATCATGCGTTCGAGCAGCAATAGATGGTTCTGGTGCTTGGCTGATCGCCCGAACGCGCGGCTGCCCGGCGGCATGATGTAGGCGGCCGAGTAGATGCGACGTCCGGCCTTCATCGCGCGCGCGAGCACCGCGTCAAAGGCAGCGAAGCGATAGTCCTCGAAGGTGATCGGGCCAAGCGCGCGTTCGAGGAGCTCCCAAGTCTCGATCTTGTTGAACAGCTTGAACAGCACGATGCGGAAGAACACTTCGCGCGGCGACTTAGGCAGGTCGTCGCGATAGATGACATGCCGGATGAGATATTGGCTGACCCGGTCGGACGCGCGGTAGGCGTTGGTGAACTTGTAGATCGCTAGCACCGGATTGTCGGTCCACGGGCGCGTTTCGCCCCGCACGCGTCGAAAGAACACCGCCTGCCGTTCGGCGGCAAAGCGCCAATAACTCTCATAGACCTCTGATACTTTGGCAGGTGCCAAATGGCGCAGCACGATGGGCGCCATTGTCGTCGATGGCTCAGGTGGCCGAACGGCGACGGGCAAGTCCATCGGCAGCGATCCGTTGGTTTCAACGTGACGGGACTTCGGAGGGCGGCCGCGTGGGCGTTTCGGAGGAAATTTCGGTGACCTCCAATTCAAAGCGTTGCTCCCTTGGTCGCGGCAGCGACGACTGAGCGCACCACCGGAGCGGCGGGCGGCGCCACGAGGGCGTGGGCGGCGGCGACCATCGGCGCGAAATCGGCGTCGCTCTTGGTGATCCGCTCGAGCTTCGCGATCCCGACCATGACGTTCAGGCGCGCCAACGGCATGCCCATCTCATGGGCCATGAAGGCGCCGAGCTGCGCCAGGCCAAGATAATTGCCATAGGCTTTGTCGAAGATCTGCTGGGTGGCGTAGAAGGCGTTGGTGACGAGTCCGGCCGCAGTCGGATCGAAGCTCACTTGCTGCAGGCAGGGAAAGCCCAACTGCGCGCTCGCGACATGGTCGCGACCCGGATCGAAGGTGGTGGCCTGCAGCATCGAGCGGCGCACGCCTGTCCGCGAATTGAACTGAGACAAAATCCACTCCAGTTGATTGCCATCGCATGGGCCGCGCCCGTACATGACCATGCGCTCGAAATACAGCCCGCGGCCATTGGCCTTGCGGTTCATTGCTTGCCAGCGCGGGAACGTCGCGCGATAGAGTGCAAAAAGGCGGGTCCGGTCGCCACGCGACATCTCCCAGAGGCGCTGCGGGAAGATTGTGAACGCGACATCGTCGACCACGAGTCGCCCCTTGCGCTTGAGCAGCCGATCGAGGGCTTGGCGCACCGCCGGGTCTTCGGCTGCAGCGCCGTTTTGCGCAAAGCCGGTCAGGCTCAGGATCAGCGGCGCGACCTCAGTGCCGGAACCATCGAGAACCCGCAACAGCAGCCGCGCCCAAGCGCGCGACAGATTAGTGTCGTCGATCACCACCGGCGGCGGCGCTATGACCATCTTCGCCTTACTCATCCGAGTCCTCCTCCAGATGGCGGTATTGCGCGAGACCGACATAGCCGTATGGCTCATTTTTCTGAATCGGGGCGACACGCACGAAGACGGCCCAGTCACCGGCGCTTGCTTGAAAGATTCCCGGCTTCATCGCGCGGAAGAGGCGTCCGGCTGCGAGATCCCGCTCGACGGCGAGGCCATCGCCCGTCACCTCGGTGCCAGGTGGCAGAAGGAGCAGGGTCTTGACCTCTGCGTCCAGGGTGGGCGCGGTGCGATGGCTGTCGGCAACGATCAGGGGCTCAGGCGTCAGCGCGCCGAGGATGTTCATGCGTAGCACCTTAGGAGTGACGCGCTGCAGAGCGGTGGCACGGCCGCGCGACAGCACGTTCACGCCTGCCGATAGGTGGGTCAGGAGGGTCGCATAGCCGACGCCGAACTCGCAGGCGATCGTGAAGATCTGCGCCGGCGTCGCCGTTTCCGGGGTCCAGCCCCGGACGGAGAACGCGCGGCGCAGGCCGATGATGGGCATGAGGATGAAGCCGGCGAAGGTGTCGGCCAGGAACTCCTTCGGGTCCTCCCAAGGCTGCGCCTTGGCGTCCTCGCGCAGCTCGTCAATCGACGAGCCGTGGCCGAACACGTGATGGCCGAGCTCGTGCGCGCAATTGTAGGCGCGCCGCGGCAGCGGCCGCCGCGCGGAGAGGTGGATGCGCGGCGGCAGGCCGCGCTGATACATCCCTTCCATGTTGATGTTGTTGAAGCGCACCGCGACGCCCAGCGTCTCACACAGCCCGTAGATGCAGATCGGGCCGACTTGGTCGAGTTTTGCCGTCGCCCGCGTTGCCGCCGCGACCTGCATCGCTTGGGTCGCCAAGCCGCGGCGATTGAAGCTGGGTTTGGTGGTGCGCATCACGTTCATCAACGATCGCCTCCGTTCGGGGTGGAATCGCTGCGCATGGCGGCCAGCAGCTTGAGCAGGCGTTCCAGATCGTCGGGCTTGAGTTTGGACAGTTCACGCGCCGCAAGCTCGAGCCGCGGGTCCTGAGCGTCGAGCGTATCGGGTGCCTCACCCAGCAGCCAGGTGACGCTGACATCATAGATCTCAGCAAGCCGGGCGAGTTCGTCGGCCGAGATGCGGCGATTGCCGGCTTCCATTTCGCTGACGGAAGGGCGATGCAGGCCGAGCATCTTGGCGACATGGCCTTGCGATAGGCCCGCAAGCTTGCGCGCCTCCTTTAGACGCTCGGCGATCTGGATCCGCTTGGCGGAATCGAGCTCGGTCATGCCGCCGCCACTTCTTTCTCGCTTTGCTTCTTGAGCAGGTCGCAGACGAAGGCGGCCGTCTCGTCGATCGAACGCGGGAGCTTGGTCGTCTCGTCGATGAAGATGTTCACGTCATTCGGGATCGTCGCGCCAATCTCGGTGGCGAGGATGGTGGTTGCGACAGGCCAGACCTTGCTGTCGAACTTCGGCAGGTTCTCAACCGGCTTAGTGGCGCCGGTGAGCGGCGGGCATTCAAGACCACTATCGGCTTGGATTTGACCGAGTACGGCGATCAGCTTGTCTTTCAGCGCAGCGGGATCCATGGGCACCTCCTTCATCCGACATGCGGTAAGATAATCTTACCAACACGAATATTCAAGAGCGATGCCGCTGGCATAGCGCCAGATAGCTGTTTAGCCTGCTCCAGTGGAAAAATTGTAATCTTCCTGCTACATAAAGACCGCCTTGGTAGCATGAAGAACGCAAATGCCGACACCACATCATCCCCCCGCCGCTGTGCGGCGCGCCCTGCGTAAGCTGGGCGCGGATATCCACGACGCCCGGCGACGCCGGCGGCTGCCCATGGCGGTCGTGGCCGAGCGCGCGTTCACGTCCCGCTCGACCCTGCAAAAGGTCGAAGCGGGCGACGCCAATGTCAGCATCGGCATCTACGCCGCTGTCTTGCACGCGCTTGGCCTGCTCGACGGCCTGGGCGAGATCGCCGACATTGCCCGCGACAGCGTCGGCCAAGCCTTGGCCAGCGCGGACCTGCCGAAGCGCGTCCGCCTCAAGCGCACATCGGCACCGACCGACCATGACTGACATCGAAGTCCATATCGACCTCAACGGACACACACGTCCGGTCGGTTTAGCGCGCAGCAACAAGGTGCGGGGCAACGAGACTGTTGTGTTCGAGTATGCGGCAGAATGGCTCGCTGATCCGGATCGCTTCTCGATCGAGCCCGCCCTCGCATTGACCCGCGGCGGCTTTGCGCCGCCGGCCGGACAGGCCATCTTCGGGTCCATCGGCGACTCCGCCCCCGACACCTGGGGCCGCCGCCTCATGCAGCGCGCCGAGCGGCGGTTCGCTGAGCGCGAAGGCCGCGCAATCCGAACCCTCGCCGAGAGCGACTACCTTCTTGGCGTCGCCGATGAGACCCGTCTTGGCGCGCTCCGATTCCGCTGGGCAGGCGACGACGTGTTTCAAGCGCCGCTTCGCGCGGGCGTGCCCGCCCTGATCGAGCTCGGGCGTCTCCTCGCCGTGACGGAGCGCGTCTTTCGCGACGAGGAGACGGACGAGGATCTCCAGCTCATCTTCGCACCCGGATCGTCACTTGGAGGTTCACGCCCCAAGGCGTCGGTCATCGATCAGCACGGCCACCTCTCCATCGCGAAGTTCCCCAAGGAAACCGACGACTACAGCTTGGAGACCTGGGAGGAGATTGCTTTACGCCTCGCGGGGCGCGCCGGCATCGCCACACCCTACCATGAATTGCTACGGGTCGGCGGAAACGCGGTGCTCCTCTCTCGGCGCTTCGATAGAGACGGCGCCATTCGCATCCCGTTCCTCTCCGCCATGGCGATGACTGGATCGAAGGACGGCGAGCGCGGCAGCTATCCCGAAATCGTCGATGCGTTGACGCGGCACGGGGCTCAAGCGAAGACCGACGCGCAGGCGCTGTACCGTCGCGTCGCCTTCAACGTGCTGATCTCGAATGTGGATGATCACCTGCGCAACCACGGCTTCCTGTGGCTTGGCAAGGCGGGCTGGTCGCTCTCCCCCGTCTATGACCTCAACCCCGTCCCTACCGACCTCAAGGCCCGGGTGCTGACGACGAACATCGATCTAGACGAAGGCACCTGCTCGATCGATCTCCTCGAGGCAGTCTCGGAGTACTTCGGCCTCAGCCTCGCGGCAGCACGCGCCATCATCAAGGAAGTTGCGGCCGTGACGGCAACCTGGCGCGAGACCGCGAAGGAGGCCGGCGCCCGACCCGCCGAGATCACCCGCATGGCCAGCGCCTTTGAGCACGACGATCTCAAGCGAGCGTTGGCGCTGTGACGCGGACCTTCATCCATAGCTTCCACCCCGCATCTGCGAGCCCCGTCGCTGGCCCGACCGTCGATCTGGAGGTTTCCGAGATCGAGGATGCCGGCATCCGCGAGGTGCTTCAGACCCCCGGCGCCGCCTATGGTGCCTGGTCTATTCTGGATGCCCTGCTCACCGCGACGGTCCGGGCACACCGTTCATCTTCAAGGAGCCTCTCGGATAAGCGCGCGAGGTAAAGGTCGCGCTGTCAGGCCTGTTCGGACGCTTTGTGGCCCGCGCCAATCTCGAGCGCTACCTCAACCTTTCCATCTTCGCGCACGTCGGAAGCCGATCGCTGCTCCTCGATGGCCGGCGCCGCATCGACATCGTCCGCCGTTCCCGCGGCGATCTGCCGGACTGGGTGGCCTGCGCCGCCGATCTCTCCTCTTTGACGGTGGCGGAAGCCAAAGGCTGCCACGACCGGGGTGGCCCCGACAATGCGCTCGCCAGGGGATGGACACAGGCCCAGCGCATCGACGTGACGGCCAAAGGCCGGAAGGTGACGATCAAGCGCGTCGCTATCGCCACACGCTGGGGCGCGGCAATAAATGCGCCGCCACACGCATATCTCTCCGTTCGCGATCCCATCGACGAAGGCGATCCGATCGATCCGGACGATAAGGGCGCCGCATTCATCGGGCTCCTTCGTCATCATGTCGCCAACCTAGTCGCTCCGCTCGGCCATGCCGAGCTCGCGGGCGCGCTTCGGCGGCTAACCCGCGAACGCTCTGAGCACGGGGTTCAGCGTGACGTCGCGAGCGCCAGAGCGCTCCTGAATACTGCTCCAGTACGGGAAGTGGACGGTGCCAGCGCCATCGACGGGCTCGTAGGCGGAATCGTCACCCGGGCGGGACCACTGATCGACGCAACCGCGAATCCCGCCGATCAAGATGTGCTTGCCCGGCTCAACCTGCGCCCGGTCTTCGTCGGCATGGAGCGGGATCTCATCGATGCGGCGATCGAGGGCGAGGCCAAGACAGTGCGCGACCGGCTGGCCGCAACCACCCGGCACGCGTCCCGATCGCGCCGGCGGATGGGTGATCTCCCTTGGCGCAGATCGACATATTATCGGAAGCGCGTAGAAGCGTTCTATGGTGGCAGCGGCAATCGAATGCAGCCGCTTTGACTTTGTTGCCGTTATCGTAGGTCAACTACGACAATTCGTACTTTCTCAAATAGGGGGAAAGCCTGCCCCTGCGGCCGAGCCTGCCGTCTCGGCCGACCCCTTCTGCGGGAGACCCCGCAACGTCCCTTGAGAGTGAGAGCGCGGACCGGGTTGCCGTGACGGGTTGAGGACTGGGAGAGAGGCTCCTGGCGCCCGTCGCGGAGATCCGCGATGTCCAGAGATGCCGCTTGCGCTCGCTCCGGCGCCAGCCGGACAAGCCTCTACGATGAAATCACCACCAAGATCATTGCCGAACTGGAGGCTGGCCGCGTGCCTTGGGTGCAGCCCTGGGGCACGGCGGCGGCGAAGGCGCCGCTCGCCATGCCGAAGAACGCAGCCACCGGGCGATTCTATTCTGGAATCAATGTGCTGATCCTCTGGGGCTCGGTGATTGAGCGTGGCTTCCCGGTCCAGGGATGGTTGACGTTTCGACAGGCCCTCGGTCTTGGCGGTAACGTCCGCAAGGGCGAGCATGGCACCACCGTCGTCTATGCCGATCGCTTCATTCCCGACGACGAGAAGAAACGGGCGCAAGAGACCGGCGAGGAAGCGCAAGCGATCCCCTTCCTCAAGCGCTTCACCATCTTCAACCTGGCGCAATGCGAAGGCTTGCCGGAGAATCTCGTGGTCGCGGCGCCACCACCCGAGCCGGGCCTCATCGAGCCCAAGGTCGAAGCCTTGATCAAAGCCAGCGGCATCGACTTCCGCATCGGCGGAAGCCGGGCCTTCTACATGCCCGAGCAGGACTATGTGCAAGTCCCACCGCCGCAAGCCTATTTCGAGCCGATCAACTGGCACCGCACCGCGCTTCACGAGCTTGGTCACGCCAGTGGCGCCCCGCATCGGCTTAATCGCGATCTCTCGGGTTCCTTCGGCTCGAAGAAGTACGCGTTCGAAGAGCTGGTCGCGGAGATGAACGCCGCATTTTGCTGCGCCTCGCTCGGCATCGTGCCGACAGTGCGTCATGCCGACTATATCGGCTCCTGGCTGGAGGTGCTGCGCGAGGACAACCGCGCCATCGTTCGCGCAGCGTCGCAGGCGAGCAAGGCCGCCGACTTCCTCCTCGGCTTTCTTCCTGACGATGACGCGCAGGTCTCTACTGCGAACGAGCGGGACGCCGCGTGATCCGGCTTCTGTCGCGACCGCAAACCGGCCGTCACGCAATGCCGGATTTGCGCGGACGCGCATCTCCGGGGCGCCGGATATCCGGCGTTCCAGAGGTAGAGGGCTGCGCCGGTTTTCGTGACGGGTTGGAGGTCGAGAGAGAGGCTCTCGGCCGCCCGTCGGGGAGACAATCCCGATGGCTACTGCCATTCAGAAGATCACCCTGTCGTCCTCGCGCGACATCCCCTTCAACAAGCTTGTTCTCTCTCAGTCGAATGTCCGGCGAATCAAGGCCGGCGTCTCGATCGAGGAACTTGCCGAGGACATCGCGCGTCGGACGCTGTTGCAGAGCATCACCGTGCGGCCCGTTCTCGACGACAACGGCGCCGAGACCGGCATGTTCGAAATCCCGGCAGGCGGGCGTCGCTACCGCGCGCTGGAACTTCTAGTGAAGCAGAAGCGTCTCGCGCGTAATGTGCCGATCCCCTGCGTCGTGCGCACCGAGGGAACGCCCGAAGAGGATAGCCTCGCCGAGAACGTGCAGCGCGCGCCGCTGCATCCGCTCGATCAATTCCGCGCATTTCTGGCGTTGCGCGAAAAAGGACAGAGCGAAGAAGAGATCGCCGCCGCCTTTTTTGTCGGCGTCAACGTCGTCAAGCAGCGGCTACGGCTCGCGTCGGTGTCGCCGAAACTTCTCGACGTCTATGCTGACGACGATATGACGCTCGATCAGTTGATGGGCTTCACGGTCAGTTCCGACCATGAGCGACAGGAGCAAGTCTGGGACGCGGTCCAGCGCTCCTACAATAAGGAAGCCTATCAAATCCGCAGACTCTTGACCGAGGGCGCCGTGCGCGCGTCCGAGAAACGCGCGCAATATGTCGGCGAAGAATATATAGCCGCCGGCGGCGCCGTCATGCGCGATTTGTTTCAAAGTGACGACGGCGGCTGGCTACAGGACGCTTCCCTGCTCGACCGGCTTGTTGGCGAGAAACTGGAACGCGACGCGCAGGCCATCCGCGCCGAGGGCTGGAAATGGGTCGAGGTCGCAATCGATTTCCCTTACGGCCACACCTATGGCCTGCGCCACATTTCTGACGAGCGGCCATCTCTTACGGACGAAGAAGCCGCGACGCTCGACGCATTGCGCGTCGAGGCCGAACAGCTTGAAGAAGCTCACGCCGACGCAGACGAAATTCCCAAGGAAGTCGATCAACGACTCTGCGAGATCGAAACCGCAATGACGGCGATCGACGAGCGGCCGGTCACATACGCGCCCGCGGACATCGCCAGCGCCGGCGCTTTCGTCAGCATCGACGGTTCGGGACGCCTTCGCGTCGAGCGCGGTTATGTTCGCCCCGAAGACGAAGCGGCGATCGAAAAAGAGGACACCGCCGAGACGGAAGAGGAGATCGAAGCAAATGCTTCATCGGCGGCGGCGGGAACCAAACCCGCCTCGCGGGACGACGGCGCGGTTCAACGTGAGCCTGCGGATGATGACGACGAAGGGCTGCGGCCCCTCCCCGACAAATTGCTCACCGAACTCACCGCCTATCGTACGCTGGCGCTGCGCGAAGCCATCGGCAATGATCCCAGCGTCGCCTTTCTCGCGGCGCTGCATGTTCTCTGCCTTAAACAATTCTACCATTACGGCTCGGACTCCTGTCTGGAGATCGAACCGAAAACGGTCGCCTTCGGCGCCCAGGCGCCGGGGCTTGGCGACACCTCGCTCGCAACCAAGGTCGACGCGCGTCATAACGGTTGGGCGCAGCAGCTCCCCGCCGAACCCGGCGATCTGTGGGACGCGTTGATGACGTTTGACGCCGAGACGCAGCAACGCCTCTTCGCCCATTGCGTCTCGCTCACGGTCAACGCCGTGCATGAAGCCTGGAGCTTCCGGCCAAGGGCCATGGCTCACGCCGACCGTCTCGCGCGAGAGTTGTCACTCGACATCACCGTGACTGGATGGGCGCCGACTGTCGACAATTTCTTCGGCCGTGTGACTAAAGCGAGGATCGTCGAAGCCGTGCGCGAGGCGAAGGGCGCCGAACAGGCGAAACGCATCGAGCAGTTGAAGAAAGGGGACATGGCACAGGCAGCCGAGCAGATGCTGTCGGGTTCTGGCTGGCTGCCCGAACCGCTGCGCACGCCGGGGCGCATGGCGCAAGGGTCAGAACCGTCAACTGTGGCGGCTACTAACGTTGATGCAGTCGTCGAAGAAACGGCGGGAACCGGAAACGAAACGGCTATCGACGAAATCGCTGCTCGGGGCGACTCTGACGACGGCTCGGTGGATGCCCCCCAGGACATCGCCGCCGAGTAGACCTCCCCGAGGCCGACCCTGGAGGGACTCGCCAGCAATGGCGAGTCCCTTTCCTCTTGGAGGGCGCGCGCCATGTCCAGCTCAATCGCGTCAGAGCTGGCGAGTCGTCTCGCGCGCGAAGCGGAGGCGGTTTGCCGGCGCTATCTCTCCAACGGCCGGCGCGTGGGCTGCTATTGGTTGGTCGGCGATGTTCGAAATGAGCCCGGGCGTAGCCTGTTCGTTCGCCTGAAAGGTCCACCAAGCGGCAAGGGCGCTGCGGGTAAATGGGTCGACTCGGCGACGGCCGAACACGGCGATCTGCTCGACATTATCCGCGAGACGTGTCGACTGAGCGATTTTCGAGACGTCGTCGACGAGGCTAGGCGCTTTCTCAGCCTCCGGCAACCAGCGCCAGAACCGGATAAGAAACGACCCTGCGCAGAGCCGACGCTCGCGCGCTCGCCGGAGTCGGCGCAACGCCTGTTCGCAATTTCGCGGCCGATCGCGGGCACGCTTGCCGAGACGTATCTGCGCCATCGCGGCATTACCGCTTTCCACGAAACCACTAATCTGCGCTTCCATCCGCGTTGTTACTATCGGCCGGACAATCGCTCGCGGGTCCAGACCTGGCCCGCGTTGATCGCCGCCGTCTCCGATCTTGAGGGGAAGCTCACCGGAGCGCATCGTACCTGGCTCAACCCATCTGGCAGCGGCAAGGCATCGATCGAAACGCCGAGACGGGCGATGGGCTGTCTCCTCGGCAACGCTGTCCGCTTCGGTGTGGCGCATGACATCATGGCGGCGGGCGAAGGAATCGAAACCGTGCTGTCGCTTCGTTGCGTCATGCCGACCATGCCAATGATCGCGGCGCTGTCGTCCGCGCATCTTGGCGCCATCCTGTTTCCGACCACCGTGCGCCGCCTCTATGTCCTGCGCGACAACGACGCGGCAGGCGCCGGCGCGGCGGCGACCTTGTTCGACCGCGCAAATTCGGCAGGCATCGAGACGATCATCCTGTCGCCGACGCTGGGCGACTTCAACGACGACCTCCGTCTGCTTGGGGTCGAGCAGTTACGAGCGCCCATCAGGTTGCAACTCGCGCCACAGGACGTCGCGCGCTTCATGGAACCGCGAAGGCGAACGAGGCCGATTCAGCGGCGTCGGCTACGTGTCTGATCGGATCGCGCAGCGTTCCGCCATTGTCGGAGAAAGCCGCGTCCCTTGCCTTCATAGAGGGCGATCTTTGCGGCAGTCGGCATGGCCACGCAATGGCTCCGGGCCGACCATTTTCCGTCGCGCCCGTTGGGCGCTTTACAGCGCGAGACAAAATAGCCGGCCCTTCGCCATCCTCCGCTGCGCTGCGGCCCTTCGCTGCGCTTCGGGTGCGGGTCAGAACCGCCCGCCGGTTTTCGTCGCCATGAAGGCCGCGAGGGTCGCGGTCAATCCGACGAAGGAAAAGCGCAGATGACGACCGATCGCGACATACCGGGCTTCGAGTCACCGCCGCATTCATCCTCGACCGAACGCGTGCTCGCCCAACTCCAGCTCTATGGCTTCCGTCCCTTCCAGGACGAACCCGACCCGAGACCACTTCCCGAAGCGCGAACGATCACCGTGGCGGTAGCCGACATCTTCGACGCTCTTGTCGCGACACTGGGCGACACCCGCCTCGAACCCGACCTCGAGGCGCTGCTCTGGTCAACGGTCAATCTCTTCCACCGCGCTGTTTTACGCATCGAGCGCGAACTCGACGACAATGAGCAGGCGCAGCGACGCAGTCAGAATGAACAGGACGGCTCGGAAATCCGCTCGGTTGAACTCGAACGCCTGATCGTCGAAGGGCGGACGCTCGTCGAACGCCGCGACAGCATGGAGCTCTTCCGCGACGAAGCCGCAGACCACTTCGAGCGCCACATCGGCTCATGCTGGCGTCCGCGCTCAGGCTCCAAGGTCAACCATCGCGCACTCACCTCGGCGATGATCGACAGTCGCGATTTTCTTGCCGCCCAGCGACGCGCTGCGAACAAGACACTGCTTCCGGTCGGCGCCAAGGTTGTCTTTACGGGCGGACTCGACTTCAACGACCATCGCGCCATTTGGGATCGGCTCGACAAGGTGCTCGCCAAGCATCCCGACATGGTGCTGCTGCATGGTGGCAGTCCGCGCGGCTCCGAACGAATCGCCTCCTGCTGGGCCGATCATCGCAACGTGCCGCAAATCGCTTTCAGGCCCGACTGGGCGCGTCACGCCAAGGCGGCGCCATTCAAGCGCAACGATCAAATGCTGGCGACGCTGCCCATCGGCGTCATCGTCTTTCCCGGCTCAGGCATCTCCGCCAATCTCGCCGACAAGGCGCGCATGCTCGGCATCCCGGTGTGGAAACTCAGCGAGAGCGGCGCATGAGCGACAGACCGCCGCCGCACGCAAATCAGCTGCAGCAAAGGGATTCAGATTAAGCGTTTGTCGCGTTGCGCAATCCGATGATTACCGATCGCCAAAATCGCCAGACGAGCTGGAATTATGGCTCAACCTGAATTCCGCTGCTAACCCGACTTGTTCATTGGCCTCAACCCTGAGTGCGCGTCATGTGGATCGCCAGGAACTTAGTCTCCTGCGTCAGCGGCACTTCAATCGTCCGAATTCTCTTGAAGCCGATGCTACCGTAAAAGTGCGATGCATTCAGTGTCGAGTAGCACTCGAGTGTCCGAATAGACCGCTCTTCAACGTCTCGCATACAGCGCAACAGGAGCGCGCTCGCAATGCCTTTGCGTAGCCATCGCGGGTGCGTCGCAAAGTGTCGGATATGCGCGACTCCATTTTGGATCTCGCCGTCGCCGGGCCGCTCCAAGGTCCATCCGCCGCATCCGATGCATTCCTCATCAGCCGTCTTTGCGACGTAATAGGTCCCAGATGCAAGCAGATGCGGATTAGCCTTCGTCATCAGCGGCAACGCGACAACCAGCAACCAGCAATTCATTCTTGTAATGGCCTCGCAGCAGCGTCGAATAGCTAGCGTCGAGAAGAGCGCTCACCTTCCTGTCATCATCTACGGAAGCAATCCTAATGATGAATTCGTTCATCTCAAAGCAATCCCTTTTGTAGCGGCGCCAGCCGAGACTCAATGTCTGCCGATGGCGTCAACTTCGATAGTGGCGCAAAGCTGAAATCGATGCTGCGGGTGTTTCGAACCATTTAACTGCTTCCGTGTGTCCCTACTTCGATTATTGTAGCGATAGCGCCGTGGCGGTGGTGGGAGGCGCGACCGTTTGACATTGTCACGGAGGCCGCCATGCTCATCGCCATTCCCATTCTTGCCTTCTTCTGTTGGTTGCTGTTTGCGCTTGCCGTCAATGCGCTGCCATTCTTCGTGGGCGCCACCGCGATGCTCGCCGCCTATCAGAGCGGCGCGGGTCCCATTGGCGCGATCGTCGTCGGCGTCTTTGTCAGCGCCGCATTGCTCGCCGGTGGACAGCGCGCCATTGCGGCCGCCCGTTCGCCGCAACTGCGCGCAGCCATTATTTTCCTTTTCGCCGCGCCAGCCGCTATCGCCGGATATCACGCGATTCGTGGTCTTGCCCGTTTCAGCGCGTCATCCGAACCTTGGCAAGACGCTTTCGCCGTAGTTGGCGCGATCGCGGTGGGAGCAACGGCTTGGGCGCGCATGACATTGGCCTCGCCAAATGTCGATCGGCGGGCCTTGGCTCGTTCGAGCGCCCCGCCCATTGCGTCTGTGAACAAAGACGAGTGAACCCTCGCGGGTCATTGCTGGAAAGGCGGATCGAGACTGACCCATCGTCGAACGCGAACCGCTAAGGGAACATTCGCTATCGGGCTGCGCATTTGAACCGCGTCGGGCACGATTGCAGTTCGAACGCGTGATGATCAGGAATTCGAATGCTGTCGCCCTTGCGTTCGGTGATGCGTGGGCCGCTTTTCTTTGCGCCAGCGTTTCTTTTCCTTCGCATGGAATGCCGCGCGGCTTGTGCGGACGCTTCGATGTCCGCCAATCTCCTGCGAAGGCTGTCTGGCCAAGCACGACCACCGTGGCCTCTCTTATGGCGTGATCTGGCCGAAGGACAGCTGCGCCTCGATCGCCTTGGACGCAACGGCGACTGACGACTTTCTTCCCCTGACGCCTGCGGCGTCATTCCGCGCGAAGCAAGAAAGTCGCCCGTCCGCCGTCCTCCGCTCCGCTTCGGCCCGCTGGCGGGTGCGTCGCCGATCGCCTTCGGCCCGTCGATCGCCATCGAGGCCGCGGTGGGCGCGGCTCGAAGACAACAGATCACAGGAGAACTATCATGGCGAACATCGGCTCCTTCAAAAAGTCCGGCAACGAGTTCCAAGGCGAGATCGTGACGCTCAGCGTCCAGGCCAAAGGCGTCCGCATCGTTCCAGAAGCCAACCGCTCCAACGACAACGCCCCGAGCCACCGCGTGTTTGTTGGCCGTGCGGAAATCGGCGCCGCTTGGTCCAAGCGCTCCAACGAGGGTCGCGATTATCTCTCGGTCAAGCTCGACGATCCGAGCTTCACCGCTCCGATCTACGCCAACCTCTTCGACGACGAAGACGGTGAGGGCTACACCCTGATCTGGTCGCGGGGTCGCAAGCCGAATGGCGACTGAACGCCAACGCCCCGCCTGAGACATCGGGCGGGGAGTCCTTCACTGTTGGGCAAGTCACGCTTTGGCGCGTGATTTTCCACCTGCGCGCACCCTTTTCTTCGGAGGTTTTGACTCCCGTCGCTTCACGCGGCTTTGCGCCCGCCCCCGCGCTATCGCCTCGAGGCGTCGCTCTTCTTCTTCACGCGCCTCGTCATCGGGGTTGACCAAAGCGAGGTGGTCGACCCCGAGAGAGAGCGCAATTTCATAAAGGCTCACAATCGTTGGATTTCTGCGACCGCGCTCGAGACCGCTCATATATTGCTGCGTAAAACCCGACTGTTCGGCAAACTTTTCTTGCGTCAGGCCTTTTTCCAGCCTGATTCTTCGCACGTTCCGTCCGACCAGCCTCCGCATATCCATGGGGAAAGGCTGGACCGACACACACTATGATGTTTATCCACTATAGTATGTATTTGCGCCCCACTTTCGCGCGAGACCTTGACGGGAAAAGTTGGCAAAGTGTCCACAATCGAACATCCATCGCTTCTGGATTCGCAAATCGTGCCGCACACCAATACGAGTTCCGTCGCCGACGTCGCGCCTAATGACGACCAAGTCGTCGACTATGACCGCGCCCATTCGGTCATCTATTTGCGGTTGCTGGACGCCGCAAAAGAAGGCGCGGCCTGGGAGGAGGTGTCGAAGATCGTCCTTGGAATCGATCCAGCCTGTGAGCCGGAACGCGCGAAACGCGCCTACGATACGCATCTTAAGCGTGCGGAGTGGATGACCACGAATGGCTACAAGGATCTGCTCCAGGGCACGCCGTAAACCGGACTCATGATCCGATGTTTGCTGAGAGCGACTCACGTTCTTGTGGCTCGGTCACGTCGCTATTGAGGCGATGATGTGGGCACTGGAATCGCCGAAGCGAATATCCACGCAAATCCGAATGGTTTTCGCGACAAATTCTCGCCAAAATTTCTTTTAAACATAGGCTTAGCCACTCCTTACGAGAATTTTCATGACCATCGGCGATTGGCGCTCAGAAGGCGCATATGAGCATTTGCGAGATACGAACTGGCGCGACTACGCCTGGGAATATCTGCGGCGCAACGATGAATATCGGGCGCGATACGCCGATTCCGAGTTCCGAGCCCGGCTCGATGCCGGCGTAGAAGGACCCGAGCGGTGTTGGGGGCTTCGATTTCGCGGCTGACCCCGCGCTGAACGCCGCCGAAGCGGAAATTTTCTGGCGTCCCGAATGCTGTTCCAGCGTTGTGATGCTCGACGCGCATCCGGCTCTGACGTCAATGCTCGTCTATGTGCCGCAAAATTGGCCAGATCTGCGTTCGCGCCGCATCACGTCGGATGGAGACTATTTGATCCTTGGCGCGAGATGCCGGGAACATCGGCTCTGGTTACCTGGCCCTCCTGCCCCAGGCGTCGCGCTTTCCGCTCTTATTCCCGTCGATAAGTCGACGCAGACGCGTTCCGCGGCAACGTTGCGCTTTTTCCGTCATATCAACGGAGGATCGGCCGCCGGCGGAGCGCAGATCCAACATAAGCGGATATCAGAGATGCTCCGTGCGCTCGACGGACATCTCGCCGACGCCTCCTATCGCGACATTGCACAGCAATTATTTGGTCATGAGCGACTGAACCGTGAGCCTTGGAAGACATCCTCGATACGCGCCATGACGATTCGTCTTGTAAAAGGCGGCGTCGCGCTGATGCGCGGTGGCTATCGCAAGCTTCTGACAAGATAGTCGACCCGCTCGCCGACAATTCCGCTCAGCCGTTAACCGCACCTCGACAACTCGCAGCTGCGAGGGTGACGAATCTCGCACTCAATATATCCGTCATCCCTCCCGCCGGACCTTCTCCGCCAATGTGATCGACGACGACCGCCGATCATCGGCGGCGCGCTTCGCCACTCGAAGGTTCGATCATGTCCGCGCAACCAGCAGAACTCCCGCCGCGCTACTTGCGCACGCCCGAAGCCGCACGCTTCCTCGGCCTCTCCGGCCGCACGCTCGAAAAGCACCGCACCTATGGCACCGGCCCCCGCTACTCCAAGCTCGGCGGCCGTGTCGTTTATCGCGTCGAGGATCTGCAGGCATGGGTGGAGCGCGGAACCAAAGCCTCAACGTCCGATCCCGGCGTCGGGACCGTTTTACCGGCGCGTCGCCACGCCAGTGACGTCCTCCTTCGCGTCAGTCAGCCGCGCCGTTGAGCTCTCGGACTCGCGCCATGGCACGCCGATCCGGCCGTCCACTCAGCGATGAATGGGAGCAGCTCGAATTGTTTCGTGCCCTCCCTGGCGATCTCGCGCCGCGCGACGCCCAGGACCTGATGTCCTACCCATTTTTCAGCCTCGCCAAATCCAAACGCCTGACGTCGATCGACTTCCGGATGGGAGAGATCGTCATCAAGGTCGAAGCGACGCCTGAGCACGGCATGGCGACCATTTGGGACGCCGATGTGCTCATTTGGGCTGCTTCCCAGATCGTCCAGGCGCGCGACAATGGCTTGAAAACCTCGCGCCTGATGGCGACGACTCCTTATGAGATTCTGACGTTCATCGGACGCACGACGAGCGCGCGAGATTATCAACGGCTGAAGGCGGCGCTCGACCGGCTGCAGTCGACAAGCGTCGCGACATCCATCCGCCAGCCGGCAGAGCGGCGGCGCCACCGCTTCTCCTGGATCAATGAATGGAAAGAAACCTCCGACGCGAACGGTCGGCCGCTCGGCGTCGAATTGATCCTGCCGGATTGGTTCTATGCGAACATCCTGAATGAAGCCCTGGTGCTGACAATCGATCGGGAATATTTCGCCCTGACAGGCGGTCTCGAGCGTTGGCTCTATCGCCTCGTGCGCAAGCATGGCGGCCGTAAGGGCGGCGGCTGGAGTTTCGATTTCCGGCATCTGCACGCCAAGTCCGGCGCGCTGTCGCCGCTCAAACATTTTGCGTTCGACCTGCGCGACATCGTACGTCGGCAGCCGCTTCCAAATTATCAGCTCTCCATCCATCACGACCCGCTTGGCGACGAGCGTCTCGTCTTCGCGCCGATTCCACTCGACCCACTCGAGCGCGCTTTAGGCCGCCTCGATCCCTCTCTCCGGTCTGTGGACAAGCTGTGAAAACACTCGTGCTATCGGGGACCGACCCTATCGTGCCATCAGGGACCCAATCCTCGTGCTATCGGGGACCGAAATGGTCTCTAACGCCCTGCTATGTCATCGTTCACGGCTCCCCTAACTGTACTAACATTGAATCCTTCGGATTCATTCTAACGGACCGCGCCGCAGTCCACCCTGTGGATGATCGCGGCAAAGCTTTGCCGGAAAGAGGTGACGGGCAGAGCCGTCGATTCGCGTTCATCGTCATTTGTCGGCGTTCCAAGGCCACGCTCCGAGACCGCGCGCCTGCGCAAAAGCGGCGCCTCGAGAGAACTCGCTCCATCGTCGATCCATACGTCGCAAGTAACTCGGAGAATTCTGCGCCTTCCGGAGGCGCGCCATGACCCCGCTCACCGAAGTGGAGCTCTATTTTCTCAAAGGCAAGATCGAGCGCTGGATTCGTTTCGGCGCGCCCGTGAATGAACGCACGCTCGATCGTCGGCGGCGCATCGCTTACTTCACGCCGGGATCAATTTTCGCATTCGTCCGCTGGGCGTCGAACGGCTACGGGACGCTTGTTTCGCGCATCGATATTCTGCGCGCCTGCAGATCGATCGAGCCCTATTCGACTGTCCCCGCCGTCAAACCCGGCGCTGAAATTCTTCTGCGAGCGGTAGGCTGGAACAATGTTCAGCGGGTTCTGCGCGGCATCGATGCTGTCGAGTCATTGGGCTTTGCGCCACAAGATATCTGCCCGGATCATTGGCGGCATATCCACAATCGACTGGCTGCGGGCCTGCCGCCGCGGCCCTATACGCGAGAACGCCATCAAGCCTGGCTCCTGCGCGCGAGGGTCAATTCCAAATGATCAGACCCATCGTTCTCGCATTGCTCGCAAGCTGCGCCGTCGCATCAACGCTCTCGACGACGCACGATCCGCTGCTGGTTTGGAACGCCTCCGCCAGCGTCCCCATAGGTCTCTATGCCGTCCAACCTATAGGCAAACTCACCGTCACCGATCTTGTCGTCGCGCGACCGCCGGAAGCGCTCGAAGGCTGGCTAGCTGAGCGCCGCTATCTTGCCAAGGGCGCGCTGCTGATCAAGCGCGTCGCTGCATTACCTGGCCAGCGAGTCTGCCGCAACGGGCGCACCGTGACCGTCGACGGAATTTACATGGCGGCGGCGCAGGAACGCGACCACGTCGGCCGACCGCTGCCCACTTGGAGCGGTTGCCTTTCGGTGGCTTCAGGCCAGGTCTTTCTCCTCAACTGGGATGAACCCTCGTCGCTCGACGGACGGTACTTCGGGACCATTCCTTCCGAGAAATTGATTGGACGTGCGATCGCGCTTTGGACGTTGGAGTGACGGAAATGGCGCCAAAGAAAATTCGAACGCTCTCCAGAAGACGTTGCCGCCGATTGGCAATTCCAGTGGCTCTGCTCGCCTATGTGACAGCATTTGCCGCGACTTCCCCTTCGAAGGCGCGCGCCGTCGAAACCACCAAATGCGCGCTTGATTCGACTGAGACATCGGCAGAAGCCATCAGCAGTGCGACTGACGAGGCGTCGCGCCGCTTCCATATCCCGCCTCAATGGATTCGCGCCGTCATGCGCGCCGAAAGTTATGGCGACGCATGCGCCGTCTCCGGCAAAGGCGCAATCGGTCTGATGCAGATCATGCCGGCGACATACGAGGAGCTACGCCTCAAGCATGTTCTTGGACCCGATCCCTTCAATCCCCGCGACAACATTTTAGCGGGCGCAGCCTATCTCTCCGAGATGTTCGAGCGCTTTGGCGAATGCGGTTTCCTCGCCGCCTATAATGCCGGCCCCCAGCGCTATAAAGAATATTTGCACGGACGCCCGTTGCCGGCCGAGACCGTAAATTATCTTGCGGGACTTGCATTGAAATTGGGCCTCGAGGAGCTTGCTGCGACGCAAAGTTCCCCATCCGCCGACATCAGCAAACCGTCAACCTTCGTCGCTCTAACCAAACTGAATTCTGCGCGGCAAATCGCCCAAAACAGCGCGACCAGCGCCGGAGCGACTACCGGGGAATCCGTCGATCACCCTCTTTTTCCGGCGCAGCGCGACGACAAAATATTTGCGCGAGTTTCGCTTTCGAATGACAACGCTATCGCAGATTTGAGCCCGGTTCATCGTTCGGCAGCCGAAATTTTTGTAGCTCGTCGCGCTCGATGATCCCTTTCAAGCTCTATCGCATGTTAGCGCAGCAACTCGCGCCTTTGTGCGCGAGCGCGGCGGAGGGAGCGAAAGCGACCGACCTAGGGCAAGATACAAGGCGCGGCACTGCCGCCGCGCGAGCCTCTGCTGCGCAGGGCTTTCGCGCGTGCCGGTCGGATCAGCGAGGTGCCGTCAAAGCAGCGATCTCTCGGCATCCCATCAAATTCGATGGCACTAGCGCGAAGGCGAAGGCGTCGTGAGCGATAGCGCCGACGATCTGCGCGTCCGTCCTGGACGCATTCGCCAAAGTCGAAGCAGGCGCACGCTCAAAAGCTTTGTCGGTCAGGTTCTGAAGGCGGCAAACAAGGCTGGGGGCGTCGGCGCGCGAGGCCGCCTTGGGCGCGCGCGGGGTTCGACCTTTGGCCGAGGCCGCGGGCGCGCGATGGTCGCCGAGCACGGGCTCCTATCGAACGCACGACGCGTCATCGTCAAGGCGCGCGTCGTTCGTCACAAGGGCCACGCCTTTCGATCCGCGCCGCTCGCGACACATGTCCCTTATCTGAGGCGCGACGGCGTCACGCGCGACGATCAGAAGGCGCGCATGTTCGACGCCCGCTCCGATTCAGCGGACCCCGCTGCCTTCGTCAAACGTTGCAAGAACGACCGGCATCATTTTCGATTCATCGTCAGTCCAGAAGACGCGACCGAAATGGAAGACCTACGCGCCTTCACTCGCGACCTTCTCCGCGAGGCCGAACGCGATCTCGGGACCAAACTCGACTGGGTTGGCGTTGACCATTGGAACACGGACAATCCGCACATCCACATCCTCCTTCGTGGTAAGGCAGACAATGGCGCCGATCTCGTGATCTCGCGCGACTATATTTCGAACGGGATGCGCGCAAGAGCGGAGCGCCTGGTCGGTCTGGAATTGGGACCGAAGCCGGAGCGGCGAATCCACGAAGATCTCGCCCGCGAGGTCGACGCCGATCGTTGGACCCGGCTCGACCGCACGATCTCCGCCGGAGCCAATGAGACCGGGATCGTGGACCTGCGCCCCGGCAGAGGGCAAACGGATCCAAACATCGAGCGACTCAAAATCGGCCGTCTGCAGAAATTGGAGCGGCTTGGTCTCGCTGTCCCAATTGGCCCGGCGCAATGGATGCTCGCGGAGGAGGCCGAGGGCGCCTTGCGCGATCTCGGCCTGCGCGGCGACATCATCAAGACCATGCACCGCGCTCTGACCGAGGCGCGGATCGAGAGAAGCACGGCGGAGTTCGCAATCCATCGCGAGGTTGAGGACGCGCCAATCGTCGGACGGCTCATCGCGCGCGGCCTCTCCGACGAACTGACCGAGAAGGCTTTCGCCATCGTCGACGGCGGAGACGGCCGCATCCATCATCTGACCTTTCCCGACATAGAAGCGACGAGCGACGCCGCGCCCGGCGGCATCGTCGAACTGCGGCGCTATGCCGACGCAAGGGGTGCCGAGCGCATCGCCCTTGCCGTGCGATCCGACTTGTCCCTCGCCGACCAGGTCAAGGCGGAGGGCGCGACGTGGCTTGATCGGCGACTTGTTGAACGCATGGAGACGCCGCTCACCCATGCAGGCTTCGGACAGGAGGTGCGCGAAGCGCTCTCCGCCCGGATCGATCACCTCGCCGGCGCCGGTCTCGCGAGCCGGCAAGGGCAGCGGGTTACGTTTGCGCGCAACCTTCTTGCGACGCTGCGGCAGCGAGAACTCGACGCCGTCGGCGCAAAACTCGCCAGCGAGACGGGACGCCCTTATCAACCCAAGACCGCGGGCGCCAGTGTGGCCGGCGCCTACCGGCAACGACTGTCACTGGCCTCAGGCCGTTTCGCCATGATCGATGACGGCCTCGGCTTCCAGCTGGTCCCCTGGTCGCCGTCGCTGGAGACGAAGCTCGGCCAGCATATCTCCGGCGTCATGTCGCCTGGCGGCGGCGTCGATTGGAGTTTTGTGAGGAAACGCGGTCTCGGGATCTGAACTGCCGCGCGGACCGCGCCAGTCTTTGCGCGCGAGCCCGCGATATTCTTCGATCCCGGGTTCGCGCCCCTTGCCGCTCGTCACGTGTCGCCCCGATCTTTCGCGCCATGTACGCAACAAAGATTCTCTGGGGTCAGATCGTCATCGTCCTATCGATCGTCCTGATCGCAATCTGGCTCGCGACGCAGTGGACCGCCTGGCGTCTCGGCTTCCAGCCGGAGCTCGGATCGCCGTGGTTCGTCTTGCGCCCCGATCTTCCAATTTACCCACCGCCCATATTCTTCATGTGGTGGTATCAGTTCGACGCCTATGCGCCGGACATTTTCCTTGAAGGCGCCGGCATCGCGACCTCGGGGGCTTTTGTCGCCATCGCCACGGCGATCGGCCTTTCCGTCCATCGCGCTCGCGAAGCGAAATACGCGACGACCTACGGCTCCGCCCGCTGGGCGAATGTGACCGACATTCGCCGCGGCGGCTTACTGGGTCCGGACGGCGTCGTGCTCGGGAAGTTCGCCGATAGCTATCTGCGCCATGACGGGCCGGAGCATGTGCTCTGTTTTGCGCCGACGCGCTCCGGCAAGGGCGTCGGTCTCGTCGTGCCGAGCCTCCTTGCCTGGTCCGGCTCGGCCATCGTCCACGACATCAAGGGCGAGAACTGGTCCCTGACGTCGGGTTGGCGCGCGCTCTTCGGCAGCGTCCTCCTCTTCGATCCGACCAACCCGGATAGCGCCGCCTATAACCCGCTGCTCGAAGTCCGGCGCGGCGAAGCCGAAGTGCGCGACGTGCAAAATGTCGCCGACATCCTCGTCGACCCCGAGGGCGCCCTCGAGCGGCGTAATCATTGGGAGAAGACCAGCCACTCTCTTCTCGTCGGCGCGATCCTGCATGTCCTCTATGCCGAAGAAGACAAAACCCTCTCTGGCGTCGCCAACTTTCTCTCGGATCCGGAGCGCCCGATCGAAACGACGCTTAGCGCCATGATGACGACAAAACATCTGGGCGAGAGGCCGCATCCGGTCATCGCCTCGGCCGCCCGCGAGCTTCTCAACAAGAGCGAAAACGAGCGTTCCGGCGTCCTCTCCACCGCTATGTCGTTTCTGGGGCTCTACCGGGATCCCGTCGTCGCGAGGGTCACCTCGCGCTGCGACTGGCGCATCGCCGATCTGGTTACGAACCAAGGCCCGACGACGCTCTATCTCGTCGTGCCCCCTTCCGACATCAGTCGCACCAAGCCCTTAGTGAGGCTGATCCTCAACCAGATTGGACGTCGGCTCACCGAAGACCTCGACCGAAAATCGAAACGCCAGCGCCTTCTGCTTATGCTCGACGAGTTCCCGGCGCTTGGTCGGCTCGACTTCTTCGAGTCCGCGCTCGCCTTCATGGCCGGCTACGGGCTCAAAGCGTTTCTCATCGCCCAGTCGCTCAATCAGATCGAAAAAGCCTATGGCGCTAACAACGCCATTCTCGACAATTGTCATGTCCGCGTCGCCTTCGCCACGAACGACGAACGCACAGCCAAACGGGTTTCGGACGCGCTCGGCACCGCCACCGAAATGCGCGCCATGAAAAACTACGCCGGCCACCGTCTTTCGCCCTGGCTCGGTCACCTGATGGTTTCACGCCAGGAGACGGCGCGCCCGCTGCTGACGCCCGGGGAAGTAATGCAGCTGCCGCAGGACGAAGAACTCATTCTCGTCTCCGGCGCGCCGCCGATACGCGCCCGCAAGGCGCGCTATTACGAAGACAAGCGCTTCAAAGAGAGAATATTCGCCCCGCCGAAATCGACGCACCGGACTGTCAACGACGATCGCTTGGACGGAAATTGGCCAGCCACGGTCACGGATGCCGCACAAAAGTCGGCCGGCTCCAAAGTCGGCGAGCCTCGCGACGACGAGGCCGAGGACGCAAATAGCGGGATACGGCGCGAACCCATGCTGCCGGAATATGAGGCCATAACGCCGGAGATTCTTGCGTCGCCAAAGGAATTCGCCTTCGGCGATAGCGAGGCGGATGACGAACCCGTGCAGGTCAAACCCCTCGGCGATCGGATGCGCTCGCTCGCGAGGCAAGCCTCTCTCGATCCCGACGACGGCTTGGATCTTTGAGGACATTATGATGAAGGGGCGACTGAACTGTTATTTCGACGTCGCGCTGCTCAAACGCCTTGACGAGCTCGCGGCGCGCAGGGGCCTTTCAAAGTCCACTATCGTTGAAGCCGCGCTTGCTTCGTTCCTTTCCCCGGACGCTGCTGATCAGCGCGAGGCGGCGATCACACGCCGTCTCGACAAGATGACGCGCGCGATCGAACGTCTCGAGCGCGATGTCTCAATCGGCAACGAAGCGCAGGCGCTCTTTATCCGCGCCTGGCTCACCGCAACGCCGCCACTCCCCGGAGAGGCGCAGGCGGCAGCCCAAGCGAAAGCAAAAGAAAGATACGAGACTTTCATTGAAGCGCTTGGTCGAAGACTGGCGAAGGGCCAGCGTTTTGCGAAAGAGGTGTCACACGATATCGACGCAACGAGGCCGGAAGCATAGGTCCGCTTGGCCTCAATGAACTAAACCGCTCTTGCGGTGGTTCGCCCCAGACATTCTGATGCGCGTTGTTGGGGGGAGCGCATGATAACGGCGGCAACCCGTCTGAAGATCGTGGGTTAGCAACCTCGCTTCAGACAGGGCATCCCATGACCGAAAAGTGCATCACCCCGCTTCCGCAGCGCATCACGAGGACATGACCGTCCGCCGTTTCGCCTCTGAGACGAGAAACTACATCCGCGCAGTCAGAACTTTCGTGACCTTCCTCGGTCGATCGGAGGACACGACCGCAGCCGAAGATCTGCGTCTTTTTCTAACTGCGCTAAAACGAGATCCACATCGTCGCCGATCGTCAACTGTACAGTGATGGCGCTGCGATTCTTTTTTAGCCTGACGCTCGATCGGGCCGACGCGGCCCCGCATCTGGGAGGTCCCTACCCTTCAGCTCTTTGCCAGCTCCATCATCACGTTTACGGGCCGTTGCATCGCCGGTGCTTCCTTCAACGATCGCGTTCAGGCAAGGCGATGTCTGCCGTAGTGAACGACCGATATAGACTAAACTCGACTCCAGCTAAGGCCTTACCGCATCCTATCAGTCCTCTGGTGCCGGAATGTCATAAACCATGACCGTCATCACGACTTCGCGGTCATGGTCCGACGGGTTCCCTATGACATACCGGAATCGAGTCTCGCTCTCGACCTTCGGCCCGCGCTTCTTTTGCTCGTGCTTCCCCATCGCCGATTTGATCGTAGCCAGCACCGCACTCATGTCCTTGTTGCGGTTGAAGATGACCACGGCCGTCTTGGTGTCTCTCCAACTCAGGTAGGAGAGAATTTGGTCCACGGTCTCAAGGAACACCTTCTCGCCGCGCCAAATCTTGCATTCCGCGATAAAGACGTTCTTGCCTTCCGAACGGATAAGAATGTCCGTCTTGCCCTGATAATTGAAGGTCTCGCCGGTGGCCTGCCCCTCGTACTGGGCATTAAGCTGCACCAGGAAGTGCTGGCGGATGTCTTCTTCGCCCATCTTCGCAAAGGCGTGAGGGCTCCGCTCCATCACCTTCGTCATGTTGTCCATGATGTTGAGGATGTGCGTATATTCAGCCTCGTCAAGGGCTGGCTCGGGCGCAAACGGCTTTCTCGTCCCTGTCGCGGGCGGCCTGACGGGCGTTACCTTCCGTTGTATGTCCGGCGCACGATAAGTCGTCGGCGCATCCGACCGCCTTTTCATGGGAATCCCAATGGCAGAAAGCGTGTTCCGGTTCCTCAAGATAGTGGCTTTGCGCTCTTCGATTTTGGCCCGGCATGGCGGTTCGATGTGCGCGTATATGTTCCCCAGATCACGCGTCAACTGCTGGATATGGGTGTTGATGCTCTGCACAGTATTTTGATATTCACTCTTGATTTGGTCGCCCTGCTTTCCGTCCACGATCATGCGGATGAGCAATTCCGAGCCCCTTATTTCAGCCATCGGTCCGGGGATGCTACGTGAACTCGGCTGAATGGCGAACATGCCTGCATCGCCAGAAAAGGGCAGGTGGAACACCGCTATCTTCTGCTTGATGGTGCGCGTTCCGCTGCTATCTCCCCAGTAGTCGTACCTGTTCGAAACCTCACGTGTTGCGTCTTCCTCGTCAAAATACTCGTCTTCCCTATGCAAAACGGGGAAGTCGAAGCTGTACTTTCTTTTTAGCTGTTCAAGAATGTCATCTGTCGAGCGGCTGAGGATTTCATCCTCACGCATGCTCTCGATATCCTTGAGCGCCATGCCTGGGTATGCGGTCGTGTAATCGAAACTGGAACGGCCCTCGAAGAGATAATTGCGCTCGCGCATCTCCACCTCTGTTTATCGCGGATGATGGTTTGGTTGTCGTCAGCTCTTCTTGAACGGCACGAGCTTCCAAGAGAAGTCGAACTCGTAGAGCTCGGCATTTATCGGGATGAAGGCGGTGACCATGCCTTCCTTGAAACGCACTATCCTGCGCTTCCACGTGACGCTGATGGACGCGCTGAATGGCTGGTGATTGAGCGGATGGCTGCCGAAGCAGTTCAACCTGTCGATATTGTCTGGGGAGAAAAAGGCGAGGCAGTCTTGCACCCGCTCTGAGAACCTCACGTATTTCTGGTCAGCCAATTGCAAACTTGCAACGGTGGCGCGCCTCTCGGAATCGCTCATTGCAGCGATGAAATTCAGGGCATCTTCCTCGTCACCATCAAAATTGAGGAAGCTGATGTTTCGATCAATGTCATTCAGCTCGGTCACCGGCTGATAATTCTTAATGAGGGCCGTCGTCCCCCGCATGTAACCGAAGTCGATGTCGCGGGACTGTGCCCCGAAGTCGCCACGCCCACGAAAGCCTGCCGGGCCGAAGTAATCCGACTCCTTCTGCTCGTCCTCTTCCGTCGGCTCGATAATCTCGTAAAGAACCATCTGCGCGTTCCCCCGCTCCTTAATGGCCCGCAGCCGTTCCTGCAGGTCGGGCATCTCGCGCCTGAACTTCCTGTATGCATCCAGCGTCTGCTCGGCCACAGACCGCGCCGCGCTGATCGTTGCACGCTTCGAGGCGAGGTACTTGAACGCCTCAAGTAGATAGCTCTCGTCGTTGAACTTCTTCTGCTCCTGTTTGTATCGCTGCTCGGCCTGCTGGGCATGGACGGCACAACACCTGCCGATCACCGCCGCAACGTGCATCCTCTTCAGATAGATGAGGTCCCCTTCAAAAAATCGGTTCGGCGTACACATCGGGCACGGGGCCTTATCCCCGTTTGGCCGCTTCTTGCCGTCAATCTTCACGTGCCTGAGAATTTCATATTCCTCATTAGGGTCTATCCGACCTGTGTAGAGTTCGGGGTGCTTCTCCGGCTCGCCGGTTTTTCTGATGAACTCAGTAACGTCGTCACAAAAGAACTTGGTGGGCTTATCTTTGAATATCCGGTGGGCCATGCATCGCTCCGTGAGAACGAAACCAGAAGATCACGCTTCGTTCGCGCCCTTCTTCCGCCAGAACGAATCAAGATGTAGCCCCACCCTGCAAAGGCTGCAACCGTCAATATCAATATGTTGTTGGTAATTCACATTCCAACACTTTATTTTGACGCATAGCCTCTCTCACGCTCAATTTCCAAGTATGAGCGGAAGCAAGGGCCACCCGACGCGTTTCAGCGCAGAATTGGCGCGACGCATCATCGACGACATTATCGATCGCCTGAGCCTTCGCTAAATCTGAAAGAATAACGAAGATATGCCAGAGTTTAGAGCTATCCTTTATTTGTCGCCTAGGGCTATACGGATGCAGAATCTAAACGCGATACTGACGCGCGATTGAGCGTCTTGCTCGGAAATCGCTCGTCATGCGACAAGAGTTAGGGTTCAGACTCATAACCAATAGCTGACGGTGGCTGCGATGCAGACAGCTGCGAGGAAGTTCGCGGCGTTTCGGTCGTAGCGGGTTGCAATGCGCCTGAAGTCTTTTAATCGGCAGAACATACGCTCGATGGCGTTGCGATTGCGATAGAGGAAGGGCGAGAAGCAGTTCTTCCACCTGCGATTGGCCTTGGGCGGAATGTTCGGCATTGCGCCGCCGTCCTCGACCCGACGGCGGATGGCGTCGCTGTCGTATCCCTTGTCGCCATGCAGGATGTCGCACGTGGGAAGCCGCGCGAGAAGCTCCATCCCCGCCGCGCAATCGGCGACGTTCCCGCCGGTGAGCATGAAGGCGATTGGCCGGCATTGGGCGTCTGTCAGCGCATGGATTTTGGTCGTGCGTCCACCGCGCGATCGGCTGATCGCCTGGGCACACTCCCCCCTTTACCCCCACTTGCGGAGCGGTGCGCCTTGACCGCCGAGGAGTCGATGAGAACCTGCGCCGGCGGGCCGCCAGCTTGCGCGAGCGCATGAAAGAGATCGACCCAGACACCTTTGGCGGCCCAACGGACATAGCGATTATAAAGGGTCTTCTTCGGCCCGTATTCCGGCGGCGCGTCGACCCAGCGTCCACCAGATTTGAGCACTTGGATGATGCCGCTGATCACGCGACGGTCATCGACCCGCGCGTTGCCCCGAGTATCGGTCGGAAGATGAGGCGCAATCTTCGAAAACTGCGCATCCGTCAGCCAGAATTGATCGAGAATCATCGGCGCTTCCTTTCGGAAAGCCGTGAATCACAACTGCACGCTCATGCCAACGGGTTTATAGGTCCGGACCCTAGGTCTTGCGCATCAAAGCGACGAGACAAGCGTATCCAGTGACGCGTGATCTAGCGATTTCCCTGATCGGATGGCCTGCTTAGACCGCCCTTTACGATCCTGTACGCCACCGACCTTTCCAATGGTGGCACCTTGTCGAAGTCAGATCGCGAATGTTTATGTGCTTTCAGGGCCGACCGAGCAGCTGCGGCGCTGGACCAACATATTGCGACGAAAGTTCGCGGTCCAAAAAAGCTCCGGCGCCGCTTTCTTGGCGCAAGAATTTCAGCTCATTGAAGCAAACCACACTCTTGACCTGCACGTTCCAAGGAGCGAACGCCCCTCCACAAAGGGAAATCAATGCCGGTCATCAACCTCGAGCGCTTTTCGTTTAGTTAGAAATCGCCCTTTCCCTGTCTTTCCGCGCCATAGCCCTACACCTCTGACTGAGTTGTTGCATTCGCACGTTTCGAGCCTTTCTTAATCGGCCCCGACCTCGAACCGCCGACTCGCGGTTCGAGACACATCGGGGACAGAAATGCCAACTCACTCCGACAATGCGCAAGCACTATCGCGCAGCGCGCGCATGTTGCGAACGGCGCTGGGACCGGAGATTGCCTCCTGGCTCGATGACCAAGGCGTCGTCGAGATCATGCTCAATCCAGACGGCCGGCTCTGGCTCGATCGCTTGACGAGTGGGCTCGAGCATACGGGCGCTCGACTTTCGGCGGAAGATGGCGAGCGCATTATCCGACTCGTCGCGCATCATGTCGGCGTCGAAGTCCATGCGGAGGCGCCACGCGTCTCAGCGGAATTGCCCGAGACTGGCGAGCGTTTTGAAGGCGTTCTGCCGCCGATCGTCTACGCGCCAGCTTTTTCGATCCGAAAGCCCGCTGTCGCGGTGTTCTCGCTTGATGACTACGTTGCAGCGGGCGTCATATCGAAGCACCAGGCCGCGATCCTCCGAGCAGCCGTTGCTGAGCGGAAAAATGTCCTTGTCGTCGGCGGCACGTCGACTGGCAAAACGACGCTCGCCAATGCGTTGCTGGCGGAAGTCGCCAAGACAAATGACCGCGTCGTTCTGATCGAAGACACGCGCGAATTGCAATGCGCCGCGCCAAACCTTGTTTCGCTGCGCACCAAAGACAGCGTCGCCTCGCTCTCCGAGCTTGTGCGCTCGTCACTGCGCTTGCGACCCGATCGCATCCCAATTGGCGAAGTGCGCGGCAGCGAAGCGCTGGATTTGCTCAAGGCTTGGGGCACGGGCCATCCCGGGGGAATCGGCACCATTCACGCAGGTTCCGCGCTTGGCGCACTACGTCGTCTCGAACAGCTCATCCAGGAAGCCGTGGTGACTGTGCCGCGCGCGCTGATCGCCGAGACGATCCAGATCGTCGCCGTGCTCGCCGGCCGAGGGGCTGAGCGCAGGCTGATTGAGCTCGCGGCTGTCACAGGCCTCGGCGAACACGGCGACTACGCGCTCATCGAGCTTACCCGCATCAGCTTCGGAGAAGAGCATGAACATGTTTCATAGTGGCGCGACATTTCGTGCGCGCGTTGGAGTTGCGGTTTTCGGACTTGGCATTGCAGTCGTTTCATCACCCGCGTTCGCCGCTGGCTCCAACATGCCCTGGGAGCAGCCGCTCCAGCAGATCCTGCAATCGATCGAAGGCCCGGTCGCCAAGATCATCGCGGTGATCATCATCATCACGACCGGCCTGACCCTGGCCTTTGGCGACACGTCGGGCGGCTTCCGGCGGCTAGTGCAGATCGTCTTCGGCCTTTCGATCGCCTTCGCCGCGTCGAGCTTCTTTCTCTCCTTTTTCTCCTTCGGCGGCGGAGCGTTGATCTGATGGAGACGATTTCACTGTCGTCGGAGGCCTCGGTCCCGGGCTTTCGCGTGCCTGTCCGCCGTTCCTTGACCCAGCCGATCTTTCTCGGCGGAGCGCCACGCTCAATCGCCATCTTGAATGGAACGCTCGCAGCGGCGCTCGGCCTCGGCTTGCGCCTGTGGATCGCCGGACTCGTGTTCTGGGTCGTCGCGCAGACGGCAGCCATCTGGGCGGGAAAACGCGATCCCGATTTCGTGGAAGTCGTGCGCCGGCATCTGCGCTATCCAGCGCATTTTGGCGCTTGAGGGAAAGCCTTCATGCTGAACCTCGCCGAATACCGCAAGAAGCCGCAAAGCCTCGCCGATTTTCTGCCGTGGGCGGCGCTCGTCGCGCCGGGCGTCGTCCTGAACAAGGACGGCTCTTTTCAGCGGACGGCGCGCTTTCGCGGCCCAGACCTGGAAAGCGCCACGCTAGCCGAACTTGTCGGCGTCACGGCGCGCTTCAACAATGCGCTCCGCCGACTTGGCTCCGGCTGGGCGATCTTTTTCGAGGCGCAGCGCAATCCGGCGCAGGATTATCCGGCGAGTTTCTTTCCAGATCCCGTTTCGGCGCTGGTTGACGAAGAACGTCGGGCGCAGTTCGAGGAAGAAGGCGCGCATTTCGATAGCGGCTATTTTCTCACCCTCGTCTATCTGCCCCCGGAAGATGATGCGGCGAGCGCCGAGAGCTGGCTCTATGAAGGCCGCTCGTCAGAACGGGACGCAAAAAGCGACCTCTCCTCATTCATCGATCGTAGCAATCGGCTGCTACAGCTGATCGAAGGCTTCGCGCCGGAAGCCGAGTGGCTTGGCGACGCCGAAACCCTTTCGTTCCTTCATTCCTGCGTCTCGACCAAGCGCCATCGGGTGCGCGTCCCCGAGACGCCGATGCATCTCGACGCCATCCTCGTCGACGAGCCCTTAACCGGCGGGCTCGGGCCGCGTTTGGGGAATGCCCATCTGCGCACCCTGACGATCCTCGGCTTTCCGTCATCGACCCATCCCGGGATTCTCGACGAACTTAATCGTCTCGCCTTTTCCTATCGCTGGTCGACGCGAGCGATCTCGCTCGACAAGGTAGACGCGAGCAAGGTTCTCACCCGCATTCGCCGCCAGTGGTTCGCCAAGCGCAAGTCGATCTTCGCCATCCTCAAGGAGGTCATGACCAATGAGGCGGCGATGCTCGTCGACACCGACGCGCATAACAAGGCGCTCGAAGCCGACGCCGCCTTGCAGGACCTCGGCTCCGATCTTATTGGCGAAGCCTATGTGACGGCGACGCTCACTGTCTGGGACGAAGATCTACGTCTCGCCGACGAGAAGCTGCGGCTTGCCGAAAAGATCATCCAGGGCCGCGACTTCAGCTGCATGATCGAGACGGTCAACGCCATTGAGGCATGGCTAGGGTCCCTGCCTGGACACGTCTACGCCAATGTCCGCCAGCCGCCGGTCTCGACCATCAATCTCGCCCATATGATCCCGCTCTCGGCAGTCTGGGCGGGACCACTGACCGATGCCCACCTCAACGCTCCGCCGTTGCTCTTTGCCAAGACCGAAGGCTCGACGCCATTCCGCTTCTCGCTTCATGTCGGCGATGTCGGCCATACGCTGATTGTCGGACCGACCGGCGCCGGCAAGAGCGTGCTCCTGGCGCTGATGGCGCTGCAGTTTCGTCGCTACGAGCGGTCGCGCATCTTTATCTTCGACTTCGGCGGCTCGGCGCGCACCGCGACGCTCTCCATGGGCGGAAGCTGGCGCGATCTCGGCGGCGCGCTGTCCGAAGATGCATTTGAGCCGGTCTCACTGCAGCCGCTCGCCAATATCGTTGATCCGGCCGAACGCAGCTGGGCGGCGGAATGGATCGCTGCGATCCTCGCGCGCGAGAATGTGACCGTTACCCCAGAGGTGAAAGACCATATCTGGTCGGCGCTCTCCTCTCTCGCCTCGGCGCCTGTTCAAGAGAGAACGCTGACCGGACTCTCCGTCCTTCTGCAATCCAATCCCCTAAAACGCGCACTCAAACCCTATTGCCTCGGCGGATCACATGGGCGGCTCCTTGACGCCGAACATGAGGATCTAAGCGACGCTGATGTTCAATGTTTCGAGACGGAGGGGCTCATCGGCTCCGCCGCGGCGCCTGCCGTTCTCTCCTATCTCTTCCACCGCATCGAAGCGGCGCTCGACGGCTCTCCCGCTTTGCTTATCGTTGACGAAGGCTGGCTCGCGCTCGACGATCCGAACTTTGCTGCGCAGCTACGCGAATGGCTAAAAACGCTGCGCAAGAAAGGCGCTTCCGTCGTCTTCGCCACGCAGTCGCTCGCCGATATTGAAACGAGCCCGATCGCGCCAGCGATCATCGAGAGCTGCCCGACGCGGATCTTTCTGCCCAACGAACGGGCGATCGAACCCCAGATCCTCGCGATCTATCGGCGCTTCGGTCTCAACGATCGGCAGATCGAGATCATCGCGCGAGCTATCCCTAAGCGCGACTATTACTGTCAGTCTCGGCGCGGCAATCGCCTCTTCGAACTCGGGCTCGGTCCCCTCGCCCTCGCGCTCTGCGCCGCGTCCTCAAAAAATGATCAGCGGGCGATTTCTCGACTTATCGCCGAACATGGGCGCGCGGGCTTTGCCCGCGCCTGGCTCAACGATCGCGGCCTTTGCTGGGCCGCCGACCTTCTCCCCAATCCTGGATTTCCGGAGACATCGTGATGATCCGAAACCGAAAGCTCTTAGCGGCGACGGCTGTCGCCATCCTTCTCTCGCTCAACAATCCCTCATCGGCGCAACTGGCGGTGTTCGATCCCACCAATTACGCCCAAAACGTCATGACGGCGGCAAATACACTGCGGCAGATCAACAATCAGATCACGAGCCTCCAGAACGAGGCTCAGATGCTGATCAATGAGGGCAAAAATCTCACAAATCTCCCCTACTCCTCGCTGCAAAGCCTCCAACAATCGATCGGCGAGACCCAGCGACTGCTGAATAATGCGCAGCGCATCGCCTATGACGTGCGCCAGATCGATCAGGCTTTCTCGACCCATTATGGGCCGGCGAACGTCTCGACAAGCTCCGCTTCGCTGATCGATGGCGCAAGGCAGCGCTGGCAGAATTCTCTCGGGGCGCTGCAAGACGCGATGCGCGTCCAGGCCGGCATCGTGCAATCGATCTACACGGCCAAATTCGAAGCCGGGACGCTTCTGTCATCGAGCCAATCGGCCGTTGGCGCGCTGCAAGCCTCGCAAGCCGGCAATCAGCTGCTCGCGCTACAGACCAAGCAACTCGCCGATGTGACGGCGCTACTCGCCTCGCAGGGACGCGCCCAGTCGCTTGAACTCGCGCGTCAGGCCGAAGCGCAGGAACAGGCGCGCGAACAGATGCGCCGCTTCATCGCGCCTGGCCAGGGCTATCAGCCCGGCAATGTCGCCATGTTTCATTGAGGGTGCGCCGTATGAAGATCGAACAATGGCTTAGCCCCGAAAATCTTGGACTTATCGCCGTCGGCATTGTTATTGGCGCCGTCTCGCTGATTGGGGTTGAAGCCGCCTGCGACGCCGATGTCGCAGCAAGATTGCGCGCCTCAAAAATCTTTGAATTGGCTGAGCCCTCAAAGGCTTCGCCGATCGACAGCGAAACTCTGCGCTGCGCGACGCTTCCCATTGAACAGGCCGACGATCCTAGCTGTCAGGCGCTCTGGGCGGCGCAGCGCCGGAAGTTTCTGACGCCGAAGAAGAAGGAAGACGACTCGGGCGCTGCGCCAGAGATGTTTCCCTCAGTCCCGCGCGCGCTCGAAAAGCCGGCAGAGAAATCCGCGCCCGCCCAAAGCGAGTAAGTCGATGGGTGGAACTGGCGTCATCGATCGCTTTCTCGAGGTCTTCACCCGCTATATCGATAGCGGCTTTGGCCTCCTTGGCGGCGAAGCCTCTTTCCTGGCTTCGACCCTTGTCGTCATCGACGTGACGCTCGCCGCGCTCTTCTGGAGCTGGGGCCCTGACGAAGACATCATCGCTCGCCTCGTCAAGAAGACCCTCTTCGTCGGCGTCTTCGCCTTTCTCATCGGAAATTGGAACAATCTTGCGAGGATCGTCTTCGAGAGCTTTTCTGGTCTTGGCCTCAAAGCCGCTGGAAGCAGTCTTTCGTCAGCGGATTTCCTGCGACCGGGGCGCATCGCGCAGGTGGGGATCGACGCCGGTCGTCCGATCCTGGAATCGATCTCATCGCTCCTCGGTTACGTCTCCTTCTTCGAAAACTTCGTCCAGATCGTCGTGCTGATGTTCGCCTGGACGGTCGTGCTTTTGAGCTTCTTCATTCTGGCCATCCAGCTCTTTGTGACGCTGATCGAGTTCAAGCTCACGACGCTCGCCGGCTTCATCCTGATTCCTTTCGGCCTCTTCGGCAAAACCGCCTTTCTCGCCGAGCGTGTTCTCGGCAATGTCGTCTCCTCAGGCGTCAAGGTGCTTGTTCTAGCCGTCATTGTCGGCGTCGGTTCGACGCTCTTCGCGCAATTCACGCAAAGCGCACAGGGCGCTCAGCCAACGGTCGACGACGCTGTGGCGCTCGTTCTCGCGGCGCTATCTCTTCTGGGCCTCGGCATCTTCGGCCCCGGCGTCGCCAACGGCATCGTCTCGGGAGGACCTCAGCTTGGCGCCGGCGCAGTGATCGCAACCGGCCTCACTGCTGGCGGCGCGGGTCTCGCCGGAGCCGGCGCGGCGCGAATGGCTGGCGGCTTGTTGGTGGGACCGGCCGGAAAGAGCGAGACGCAGGCCGCCGCCATGTTGCCGCCATCACGCGGTCCCGACGCGCCTGGCGGCGGTTCTCCCAGCGGAACGTCACCGCGCCCGGGCGGAGCGCCAGGAGGTGGAACGGCCGCTGCCGCTGAATCGTCCGCCGCACAATATTCGGGCGCGTCTCCGATCGGCGCTTCGCCAACTCCAAATTTCGCTGCTTCAGCGGCCGGCGAACCCGATTGGGCCAAACGCATCAAACGCAGCCAATCCGTCGCTCATGGCGCCTCGCTCGCCGCCCATTCCATTCGAGCCGGCGACGCCCATGGCGCCGGAACATCCATCAATCTTTCTGAAGGCAGCTAGATGTTCAAACGCTCTTCCGTTCGCTACGGACGCACGCCAGAACCCGTCACTCCTTACCAGAAAGCCGCGCAGGTTTGGGACGAGCGCATCGGCTCGGCGCGCGTTCAAGCCAGGAACTGGCGTCTTATCGCGCTCTGTAATCTCATTCTCGCCGGAGGACTAGCATCAGCCCTCGTCTGGCAAAGCGCGCGCGGTTCCATCGTCCCCTGGGTCGTGCAGATCGACAAATTGGGAGAAGCGCAGGCCGTCGCGCCGGCGCTCGCCGATTATCAGGCAACCGATGCGCAGATCGCCTGGCATCTCGCGCGCTTCATCGAGAACGTCCGCGCCATTCCAGCCGACCCCATCATCGTTCGGCAGAACTGGCTCAAGGCCTATGATTTTGTGACGGATAAGGGCGCGCATGCTCTCAACGACTACGCACGCGCAAACGACCCCTTCGCCAAGGTCGGGCAAATCCAGATCGCCGTTGATGTTGCGAGCGTTATTCGCGCCTCGACCGATTCCTTCCGTATCGCCTGGACCGAGCGACGCTATGAGAACGCCAGCCTCGCTTCGACCGAACGCTGGACCGCGATTCTCACCATCGGCGTTCAGCCACCACGTGACGCAGAGCGCCTTCGCAAGAATCCGCTCGGTCTTTTCATCCACGCAATCAACTGGTCGAAGGAGCTCGGATGATGACGCCAATCCGATCCAAGAGATTCGTCGCCGCCCTACTCGCTTCGACCTCCCTTTCCGCCTGCATGAGCTTCAAGCCGCCCGAGATCGCCTATGACGATATTCCCGTCCCCGCGGTGATTGAGAGCGATCCGGAGAAGCCGGTCAAGATCGTCGAGATTCCGAAGATCCTGCCGCTGCCGGGGCAGCTTAAACCCTTGTCGAAGATCAAGGAGACGCCGGAAGCGCCCGATCCCAAAGTCAGGGTGGCGCAGGCGAACGCCGCGGCGCGGGTGCAGCCCCGACGCGCCGGCTATATCAACGCAGTTCAGATCTATCCCTTCACCGAAGGCGCGCTTTATCAGGTCTATGCGTCGCCGGGAGAGATCACCGATATCGCACTCCAGGAGGGCGAGCAGCTTGTCGGCTCTGGCCCCGTCGCCGCCGGCGACACGGTGCGCTGGATCATCGGCGATACGGAAAGCGGCGTGGGCGCATCGAGGAAGACCCACATCATGGTCAAACCGACGCGGCCTGACCTTATGACCAATCTCGTCATCAACACGGATCGGCGCACCTATCATCTGGAGCTCAGAGCAACGGAAAAGACCTATATGGCTTCCGTCTCCTGGCAATATCCGCAGGACGAGCTCATTGCGCTTCGACGGCGCAACACTGCGGCCGAAGAAGCTATGCCGGTCGATACGGGCGTCGATCTCGGGAGCCTCAATTTCCGTTATGCGATCGAAGGTGACGCAGCGCCCTGGCGCCCGCTCCGCGCTTTCGATGACGGCCGCAAGGTCTATATCGAATTCCCGCGCGGAATCTCTCAAGGCGAAATGCCGCCGCTCTTCGTCATCGGCGCTTCCGGCGACAGCCAGCTCGTCAATTATCGCGTGCGCGGCCATCACATGGTGATCGATCGGCTCTTCGCCGCCGCGGAGCTGCGCTTTGGATGGGACGATCAAAGAGTTGTCCGCATCGTGCGCAGCGACGGGAGACCGGCCATATGAGCCCGCCGGAGCACGAAAGGAAGCTCGCCGAGGAACTGCGACTGCGGCCCGAGCGCCCGACCGTGACGCGGCTCTCGCGCAAGGTGCTCATCACGCTTGCTGGCGCCTCATCGTCGCTCGTTCTCGGCCTGACGTTCTGGGCGTTACATGAGCGCTCAGGCGCCAAGCCGCCGCCGGAACTCTACAACACCGAGGCCAAGACGACCGCCGATGGGCTTGCAGCGCTGCCCCGCGACTATACAGGCTTGCCGAAAAATGTTCCCAAGCTCGGACCGCCTTTGCCAGGAGATCTCGGCCGACCGATCCTTGCCGCCCAAGGTCAATTGCCGCAGCCGGCGATCGATCCGGAAGAGCAGCGCGTCGGTCAGGAACGCGAAGTGGCCCGCACAGCAAAACTCTTCGCATCGACCAATGCGCATGAGCGCGCCACTACCTCGACCCAAGCGTCTTACTCATCGAACGAATTCCAATTTCAAAGCGCGCCCTTCGACACGGAGCCCGCGCCCATCGATCCTGGCGCGATTCAGAATATGCAGGATCGCAAACTTGCCTTCGTAAATGCGCCGGCCGACCGCAGAACCATGAGCCCCGACCGGCTCGAACGACCGGCTTCGCGTTACGTCCTACAGGCAGGCGCTGTCATTCCGGCCGCGCTCATCACTGGCATCCGTTCCGATCTTCCCGGCCAGATTACCTCTCAGGTCACTGAGAATGTCTATGACAGCCCGACGGGAAAATTTCTGCTAATTCCGCAAGGCTCAAAACTGATCGGCCTCTATGACTCAGCAATAGCCTTTGGACAGTCGCGTGTGCTGCTTGTCTGGAATCGGCTCATTCTTCCCGATGGGCGTTCGATCGTTCTCGAGCGCCAGCCGGGGGCAGATGCGTCCGGCTATTCCGGACTCGAAGACGAGGTCGATCATCACTGGCTTCGTCTCGCCGGCGCCGCGGCGCTCTCGACCATTCTCGGCGTCGGCACGCAACTCGGCACGACGGGCGATGAAAACGCGCTCACTCAAGCGCTGCGCCGTGGCGGCGCGCAAAGCCTTAATCAAACGGGCCGGCAGATCGTCGGACGAAATCTCAATATGCAGCCGACTTTGACGATCCGGCCAGGCATTCCGGTGCGGGTGATCGTCACGCGCGACCTGGTCCTCGCGCCATACAACGAACGCGCGACAATCGCCGAAAAGCGAGTCGATCCATGACCAAGTTGAAACTCGCCTCGATTGACGACGACAAGCCGGTGAAGCTTACCGTCACGCTGCCGGCTGCGCTGCATCGCAATTTGATCGCCTATGCGGAGATCCTCTCCAAGGAGACAGGAAAGCCGATCGAGCCAGCCAAACTCATTGCGCCCATGTTGGAGAAATTCATCACGAGTGACCGGGGCTTCCGCAAAGCGCGCGGCGTGCATCGGGATTTCTCTTGATCTTCCGTAATTTCCTACGTAGCCGCTGTTTATAACTGTACAGGTTCGGCTTCCGCGGTAAGTGAGTATTTTACTGTTTTCACGAAGAAGCGCGGCCCGTTCGCCGTTCTGCCTGCGACTTCCGCTATTGACAGCATCGGGTCCGATTCGGTTATGCTTGTGCCGGCGATGGAGTTCGCCTTTAACCGCCTTTGGGCTGATGACTCCTGTTCTGCACCATGTTGCGGGGGAGTCCATCTAATGCATAAATCGACGGCCCGCGGATGATCGCGCACAAAGACGCGCAGCAGCGGTCGCGCGCGGCGGGGCGGCGATCATGAATAGGCCGGCGGGAATGAAAGGCTGGCGATTCCTGCTGCTCAACGTCGCGGCGGGGGCGGCGAACGTCGTCATGTTGTCGAATGTGCCGGGCTACACGGTGCTCGCGCCCTACGCCGCCGGAAGCCTCGAGGGCGTGACGCCGAGCTACGGCACGTGGGCGACGACCGACCATATGGTCGGCATCGCGCTCGGTCTTCCGTTATCGCGGTGGCTTTCAGGGCGGATTGGCGACTATCGCGTGCTGGTGGGCGCCCTTGTCGCCTACGCGGCCGTTTCCTTGATGTGCGCGGCGAGCGAGACGATCTGGTTTTTCGCGTCGATGCGCTTTCTGCTCGGCCTTATCGGCGGCGTCGCCCTTCCGCTCGCGCAATCGGTGACGCTTGCGCAATATCCGGATGATCAGCGCACGCTTGGCGTCGGCTTTTGGGGCGTCATGAGCATGGCGCCCTTCACCATCGGCGTCTTCATGGGCGGCTTCTGGGCCGAATATTTCAACTGGCGCTGGCTGTTTTATTCAAACGTCCTGGTCGCCTTACCCGTGGCCGGCGTTGTCGCTGCGCTGTTCTATGGGAGCGGCTTTGAGCGCCGGATGACGCGCTTCGACACGATCGGTTTCATTCTGCTCGCGACAATGCTGATCGGCGTGCAGACGATTCTCAACATGGGCAATGATTTCGACTGGTTCGCCTCGCCCGTGCTCGCATGGCTGCTTCTGGTCGTTCTCCTCGCTTTGCCGATGTTCATTTTCTGGGAGTTCGGCGAGCGGCGGCCCGCCCTCGACCTGCGGCTGTTTCTGCACCGCAATTTCGCGATCGCGACATTCTGTTCGCTGATCGGCTTTCTGATCATTCAGGGCCTGCTGTCGGTGTTCATCGTGCAGCTGCAGGTGCTGCTCGGCTACACGTCTTCGCTCGCCGGCATGGTCTATCTGACCATGATTTTTCTGGCGATGGCCGCCGCCGCCGTTGTGCATGAGATCACGAGAAACGTCGATGCGCGACTCATCATTTTCCTCAATTTCATCGGCCTCGCGGTGACCTTTGTGTGGCTCGGCCACTACGACAAGAGCGCCTCTTTCGATAGTGTCACGACGCCGATGTTCTTCTTCGGCTTCTCTCTTGCGATGTTCTTTGCGCCGCTCGCGACGCTCGCCATGACCGGACTCGCCGGCGAACGACTGATCCGCGCGGCGGAGGAGCTCGCGATGTTGCGCACGGTGTTCGGCGCCATGGGCATCACGCTGCTCGGCATGCTCGTCTTCCGCCGCACGCCCTTCCATCAGCTCGACCTCGCCGATCATTTCGGCGGACGCCGCTTCGCCTCGCTCGACCTGCTCGCCTCGTTCCTCGAGCGTATGCAGGCGATGGGCATGTCGCCGAATGCCGCGCGCAGCCGGGCAGCGCAGCTCATCCGCCAGCAGGCCGGGATCCTGGCGCTCAACGACGCCTTTCTGTTCGGCGCGATGACGTTCATCGTGCTGGCGGGCGTCGTCTGGCTCGCCTACCCCAGCTACGCGTCCAAGAAGCGCACCCAGACGCTCGCCCGGCTTACGGCCGAGGAGCTGATGGAGCAGCCGTAAGGATGCTCGAAATTGCGGCATGAGAAAAAGCAAATTCACGACTGGCAGGAACAACGCATTCCGCTACGATGCGGAGATCATCAGGCAAAGCGCATGGATGGGTCAGCTCTTCTTGCTCGGTTCAACTTTTTCCATCGGGAAACGGACATTGTTTCCCATGCTGCCAATTCCATTCCGTCCCAGGCGCTGCTCGCTACAAGCCAGATGAAGGAGGATTCGCTTTGGGCTTTACTTCAAACGTCGCCGGAGGGTCTGGAACAAACTGAAGCGGAAATGAGACTTGTTGCGGAAGGCCCAAACCTCATTGCCCAAGACGGCCCACCGAGTCTTGCACAGGAGTTGTGGGGACGGGCAAAGAATCCGCTGAACGCGTTGCTGCTGGCTCTCGCCGCGATTTCTTACTTCCTCGGAGATCTCGGCGCCGCGGCCGTTATCCTGGTCATTGTCGCGATTGCCATCGCCATGGCTTTTATTCAAGAGCACCGCTCCAATGCCGCCGCCGTCAAGCTTCGCGCGCTGGTGAAAACCACCGCCAGCGTCAAACGGCGAGGCGACCCGTCGGTTACGACGCAAGATAGCTCTAATGGTTTTTGTGAAATTCCGATCGAGCAACTTGTTCCAGGCGATATCGTACGACTGTCGGCAGGCGACATGATCCCCGGCGACTTGCGGCTCATTGCCGCCAAGGACTTGTTTATCGACCAGTCCGCATTAACCGGCGAGGCCATGCCGTTCGAAAAATCGGCGCAACCTGCCGAAGAGAGCGTCGACAACGCCTTTGAGGCGCGTAACCTCTGCTTCATGGGTAGTAGCGTTGTAAGCGGATTCGCCACGGGCGTAATCGTGCAGACGGGCGCAAAAACCTATTTCGGCCAGCTGGCCAAGCGGATTGCCGAGGGACGAACTCCCACGAGCTTCGACAGAGGCATCAATCGCTTCATTTGGCTGATGATCCGCTTCATGTTGGTGTTGGCGCCGAGCGTATTCCTGATCAACGGGCTGACCAAGGACGACTGGTTGGAGGCGCTACTTTTCGCGCTTGCGGTTGCGGTGGGACTGACGCCCGAATTACTGCCCATGATCGTCACCGTGAATCTCGCCAACGGCGCAATCGCGATGTCGAAAAAGCGTGTCATCGTAAAGCGACTCAATGCGATCCAGAACTTTGGGGCGATGGATGTCCTCTGTGTCGACAAGACCGGCACGCTCACCCAAAATCGAATCGCTCTCAGTCTGCATCTAGATATGCGAGGCGACGACAGCGAGCGGGTGTTGGAATTCGCCTATCTGAACAGTCATTTTCAATCCGGCTTGAAAAGCCAGCTCGATGTCGCGGTGCTCCAGCATGTCGAACTCGATCACAAGCTTCTGTTGCAGCGCCATTATAAGAATATTGATGAAATTCCCTTTGATTTTGTTCGTAGACGCCTCTCCGTGGTGCTTTCTCGCGACGACCGCGGCTGGATGTTTGCGCGCCAAGAATTCACACGCCTGCTTAGAAGGCTCTATCGTCTTCGATCGCCCGGATCCGGCAATCATGTGCTGATTTGCAAGGGTGCGGTCGAGGAAGTCCTCTCGATCTGCAAATATTATGAAATTGACGGCAAGGTAGTAACCTTGAGTGCGGGCCGGCGGGCGGATGCGCTGGCGAAGTCCAGGGCGCTCAACGAAGACGGGCTCCGGGTCGTCGCCGTCGCCTATAAGGAGATCGCCCGTCCAAAAGCAAGCTACTCGATCGAGGATGAAACTGTACTCACGCTTCTGGGCTTTGTCGCCTTTCTCGATCCGCCAAAGGAAAGCGTCGACGCCGCAATAACAGCGCTCAATCAGGCGGGAGTCGCAGTGAAAATTGTCACGGGCGACAATGAGATCGTTACGCGCAAGATTTGCCGTGAAGTCGGTCTAGAAGTAGATCATATCGCTCTTGGCCCCGACATTGATGAACTCAGTGACACGGCTTTGGCCGATTTAGCCGAGACGGTCACCGTCTTCGCCAAGGTGTCGCCAGAGCAAAAGGCGCGCATTGTCGGCGCGCTGCATTCCAAAGGCCATGTGGTCGGCTTCCTTGGCGACGGGATCAACGACAGTCTCGCGCTCAAGGCCGCTGACGTTGGCGTCTCCGTCGATACCGCCGTGGACATCGCCAAAGAGTCGGCGGATATCATCCTCTTGGAAAAGAGCCTGTTGGTGCTTCAACAAGGCGTGTTGGAAGGCCGGAAGGTTTTTGGAAATATCGTCAAATACGTCAAGATGGGCGCGAGTTCGAACTTCGGCAGCATGTTCAGCGTTCTCGGCGCAAGCCTGTTCCTTCCGTTCTTGCCCATGCTGCCGATTCAGGTTCTCGCGAACAACCTCCTTTACGATTTCTCGCAAACGGCGGTCCCGACGGACAATGTCGACGAGGATTATCTCGCGGTCCCGCGGAAATGGGACATCGATAATATTTTCAAGTTCATGGTGTTTATCGGGCCAGTCAGTTCGATCTTCGACTACACGACATTTTTTGTCATGCTCAATCTGTTCGATGGTTGGAACCATCCCTCATTGTTTCAAACGGGTTGGTTTGTGGAATCCTTGCTGAGTCAAACCCTCATCATTCATGTTATCCGCACAGCAAAAATTCCTTTCATCGAAAGTCGCGCGAGCCCCGCGCTCATCGCCACTTCGGCGATTATTTGCGGGGTCGGCGCCATCCTGCCGTTTACCCCAATGGGGGAAGCATTAAAGTTCACACCGTTGCCTCCGTTGTATTGGCTCATCCTGGCGGCTACGCTGCTCGCCTATGGCGTGATCACCTATTTTGTGAAAACATGGTTTGTGCGCCGGTGGGGAATCTGAGGAGCATGAAGAGATACTCGCAAGCACGAAACTCGTCGAACCGCCTTGTGGGCCCTGCTTCGAGATCAGTTTAGCCGTCAGTTGTCGCAGGGAACTTCGCAAAAAAGTTCCTATTCGGAAGCGCCTTGTCTGGCACCTCGAACATGGAGCGCGGAAGGCCGTAAAGGTCGTTATAATAGGCGTCGAGGCGTTTGTTGATCTGGCGATCGTAATCCGGGTGGACAAACAATGTTTTTCCGCGCGTAAAGCGCTGCGCTTCGCCATCGCGTACAACGAGTTGGCCATCCTTGAAGACATAGGCTGCGTTGCGGAACATCGCCGCTTTGTCCCTTTGCGGCTTATAGACCGCGATATCGGCGACCGCGCCGGTTCCGAGTTCTCCGCGATCCTTGAACCCGTAAAGCTTGCGCGGCGCGGCACGCGTCATGGTAGCGATTTCGTATAAGGTGTATTCCCGCGTGATTGAGGGCAAACTGGTCATCTCCAACACCTCCGCCGGTAAGCGCGACATCCACTGCGTGCGTTTGTCGGCGCTCATCAACAAGGCGAAAACTTCCGGATAGGTCGTGAATGGCGCGCCGTTTGGATGATCCGTCGTGAAGAACACACGCATCGGATCGTCGGTCAGCAAGAATAGTTCTAGCCCCGCGGCCCATTGCACGGCGTTGAAAAAATCGGAGACGCGATAGGAATAGGGCACCACGCCCAGGCCATTGCTGTCCCCGTCAAAAATCACGCCTTTCTTCGGACGACCGCCGGGCAGGCTGTTCAACTGTTTCATGACATCGGTCGAGATCGTCACCGTGTCGGCAAACATCACCTGGCCGACGTCCATGGTGACATTCTTATTGGCGTTGATCTTCTCGGCGAATCGGGCGGCTGCGGACGAGAAACCATTCTTTCCTTCCTTGCCATAGGAATAGAATTGCGCGTGCGCGAGATGCAGCGGCAAGCCCTGCGCCGCGTCGATGGTTGCAAGCGCGGTTTCGACGTTTCCTGCAAGGCCGAGATTGCTCATGTGCAAATGCAGAGGGTGAGGTATCCCTGTCGCGGCCACCGCGCGTTGCAAGCGCGTAAAAATATCGCGCGCAGAGACCCCATATTCCGGCACCTTGTCGTCTAGTGAGAAGGTGCGAAGATTTTGCTTGCAGGCGCAGACGCCGCCGGGATTTGCACATTTGATGCCAATCGCTCGGGTCGATTCCAGCGTCGCGCCGATGTAATCGACGATTGCAGTCTCGCCTTCTCGATCACGAAGGGCGCTCAACAGGAAGTCATCGTTGCCGAGAACGGCCAGAAAGCCCTTATCGATAATCGGGATGTCGGCGAGCTCGAGATGGGCGTGCAAAGCGTGATGGGGAAGGATCGCAGGTTCAATGACCGTGGTGTATCCTAACTGGGCGTAAAGGCGACCCGTCTCGAAAGCCGTCCAGCCGACGTCGGAAAGCGGCGTTCCCTTGGGTCGCGGACGATGCGCGCGGTGCGACTCCGGCATCAAGAGGCGCGCCGTATTCACGCCTCCGCCGGCGATATGTGAATGGATATCGATCGCGCCAGCCATGACGACTTGCCCGGAGACGTCATATTCCTGGTCCGCCTTGCAGTCTTGTGGCGGCGCGATGATGTTGCCGTCCTCAAACCAGAGGTCGCCCATAGCATCGGTTCCGTTGACCGGATCAATGACATAGCCGCCACGGAGACGTGTCAACATAACGCTTCCTCCCATAGCTGAGCGCTTGCTTTGCCATTATGCCGCCAACGCTAAGAAGGTGCGGAGCTTTGCCTTCACTGACGGCGACAACTAACCAATTCGACCGCCATAAGGCTCGCTCGCTACCTCTATATAGTCCAGATGCAAAGTGTGCCCCGCTTCGATTAAGACAGCATAGAGTCCACCGAGCGCGCCAGATGCTGCTATCGGAAATTATTGACGGCCTAGCGCGTCATCGTTTAAGTCTTGGTGCTGGGGATGGAGTCCCCCCCCCCCCCCGACAAACCGCCAAAAGGCTGATGACTCCTACGAACTGGCGCCGCGAGCATTCGTGAGCGCAGAGAGTAGGAGTCATGTCGTGAATCAAGATCTCGCAATTTTTGTCGTTCCATTCGCCCTGGTCCTTGGTTGTGGCCTGTTGGCGTTAGGTGGCCTCTATTTCATTAACATTCGCTTCGTCACGAGCACGGCTAAGGCGATAGCGGCCCTGGCCGGGGGCGCCATCGTCATAGGTGTTTTGGAAATCATTTTGGCTGGAAGCGCCGTCTCATTCTTTAAGGCTCAACAGGTTCAGACGTCCGCTTGTGAGTTGGAAGGGGAGTCGGCGCACCCCGAAGCGCGACGCGGCGCTGATCCCTCGATCATTCACAACGCAATCACCGCTTGCATGGAAGCGGCGGGATATGAATGGGACGGCGGCCACAGGCACTGTAAAGACGCACCAGTAGCGACAAACCCATTCTGCTATGCGCCGACGGGTCCATTCGACCGGACGATCACAACAATCCAGATGAGCTTTGAATAGCTCCTGTTGATTTTGAGCTCCATCCTATGCGCGATTTTAATAAGATCTCGGGCGGTGTTGGTTTTCTTGCGAGGCAAGAGCGAGAGTCGCAGTCTCTAGTTACGCGAATGCGGCGAACGAGTCTGGCTTCGGATGCGCGGGTTTGAGAGCGCGGGTTCAGTCAAGGGAGCTGCTATTTGATGCGAACGGCGACTTGAACACAGCAGCTTTCCCGAGTTCCGACTCGACTTCCAAAAGGCGATTGTATTTGGCTACGCGTTCGCTACGGCAGGCAGAGCCAGTCTTGATCTGGCCGCCGCCCATCGCCACGGCAAAATCAGCAAGAAATGTGTCCTCCGTTTCGCCGGAGCGATGCGAAATGACATAGTTCCATCCGGCCTCGCGGCATAGCGCAATTGCTTGCATCGTCTCGCTGAGCGTTCCGATTTGATTCAGTTTGATCAACACGGCGTTGGCTGTTTTCTCTGCGATGCCGCGACGAATGAAAGCGGGATTGGTCACGAAAATGTCGTCGCCGACGACTTGGATTCGATGACCTTGCGCCGCGGTCTGGCGCGCAAAGCCGGACCAGTCGTTTTCATCTAATCCATCTTCGATTGAAACGATGGGGAAAGCCTCAACCCAGCCCTGATAAAGCGCGATCATTTCGTCGCTGGTTTTGCGTCCCTGGCCAGACTTTGCAAGGTCGTACCCATTGCTCGTCCAAAATGAACTTGCAGCGGGATCGAGTGCGAGGGCAATGTCGCGTCCTGGCTCGTAGCCTGCTGCGCAAATTGCTTCGACAATTATCTCGCACGCCTGTTCGTTGCTTTCGAGGTTTGGGGCAAATCCGCCTTCATCGCCAACCGAGGTTGCGTAGCCCTTTTTTTTCAGAATCCTCGCCAATGCGTGAAAGGTTTCAGTCCCGTAGCGCAGCGCCTCCGCAAAGGTTGAGGCCCCGACCGGCATCACCATGAACTCCTGAAAATCTACCGAATTGTCGGCGTGCTTGCCGCCATTAATGATGTTCATCATGGGAACCGGCAGGCGCGTTGCTCCTGGGCCACCTAGATAAGCATAAAGCGGCAGCCGGGAGGCGAGAGCTGCAGCCCTGGCGACGGCCATCGAAACGCCGAGTATCGCGTTTGCTCCGAGTTTGGCTTTGTTCGGAGTTCCATCGAGCGCCAGCAACAAGGCGTCAATTTCAGCTTGGCGGGTGGGATCTTGACCCTTGAGCGCCGGAGCGATCACCTCATGCACGTTCTCAATGGCTTTGCGAACGCCCTTACCGCCGAAACGAGATTCCCCGTCTCGTAGCTCCACCGCTTCGTGCTCGCCCGTGGACGCGCCTGAAGGCACGGAGGCGGTCGCGACTACCCCGTCATCCAGAGATAATTGCACCCGGATCGTAGGATTACCTCGGGAGTCGAGGATTTCGAGCGCGCGAACCGATTCGATTCTAGACATGATTCCTTCCCTCTCAACGTCAGCTTATTTCGCGACTTTTGCTACGCGCGGATCGCGCGTCGCGATTATCTGCAGGAAACCCGCCAAGCATCAACGCCACGTTTCAGCTGGTAACTGAGGCGATTAAACTGGTGGGACAGGGCTTAGCTCCTCATTTGCCCGTGCGCTTGGATAGCGCGTGGTCGACCGTTCCAGAACTGGAAGCGCCAGCTTTCGCGTCAAAGATTGAGGTCATCACGCTCGAAACATAGGTCGACGAGCGCAAGCCGCAATTAGGATCGCCGCTGATCACTTCTCGGCAGTTGCTAAGAACGGACTTCGGAGTCATCCAACGCTTCCTCGACCTCGGCTTCGTGTGCTGGTGTGTGCAATTCGGCCTCGTCTTTTGGCAACAAATGACGCGGCAGGAAGAATCTGTTGGCTATCAAAGTCGGAATGATAGCCGTGCCGATGATGGCTGCGACAAGCGTCGAATATTGTCCGTCGTCGATGATCTTGTTGGAGAGCCCAAAGAGCGCCGAAATCGTGCCAAAGGTCAGACCGGACGCCATCAGGAGAGTTGTATACATCGCGTCCTTATGCGGCGCCTTAAAGGCTTTGGCGACCGGATAGACACTGACGATCTTGGTCGCGATCTCAACGGCGATGAGAGCGATCACTCCGAACGGCGCCATCAGCACGGCAGGAATCGACACGAAATAGCCTGCGCGGATGAAATAGAATGGCGTCAACAGACCGATCGTAATTGTGCGGAGACGCTTGATGAGTGCAGCGTCGCGCCCCACGCTTCCCGCGAGGGCCATGCCGACGAGATAGGCTGGCAGAACAGCCTCGCTCCCCGCCCAGACGGCAAGAGCGCCAAGAGCCATCAAGCAGAAAAGCAAAAACTTCGCTTCGAATTCCGACGGCTTGCCGCCAAAGAGCGCGTAAGCGCGTGGCGTGATTTTCGGCAGGCCGATGAACGCCGCGGCGAGTATGGCCATGAATAGCAGCGTCTTCCAAGTGAACGGCGCAAAGACGAGCCCAAGAGTCACCACAGTGCCGAGGTCGGTAATGAAGCAGGCGGCGAGAATCGTCTTTCCATACTCAACGCGATTGAAGCCATATTCCATCATCACTGTGTAGACGACAGCGACCGACGTGGCCGCAAGCGCGATGCCGGCGAGAATGGCGGGGGAGCTTTCCCAGCCGAGCAGGTAATGCGCGGCCGCCCAGCACCCGATTGCAGGCAGGAGGAAGCTCGCCACGCCGATGGCGGCGGCCTCTTTCCACTTCATCCGGAAAACGTCTGGATCAAGTTCGGCGCCAGCAAGGAAGGTGAGGAATATCGCCCCAATGCCGGCGAAGGCTTTCACCCACGGCTCCTGAACGGAGAAAGCGGCATAGCCGCCAATTGCGGCCAGGATGGAGCCCGCGACCATGCCAACGATAATTTCCACCAGTGCCGTTGAAAAACGATAGCGATGCGCGATCAGACTGGCGACCAGCGCCAGACCAAACACCATCGCGACTTGCGCCCAAACTGCCGCCATGTTCCGTCCTCCTTATGTTGTTCAACCAAGAATGTGAGCCAGAGCCCGGTCGATGGCGGACATCCTTCGGACTATGAAGCGGAGCTTGCGAGCAAGCCCCGCGATATTCGAACGAAACCCACGCGCCTATGGAAAGACACAGGATCAATATCCCAACAGCATCAAGCTCCCTGCCACCGCGAGCATCAGCTCGAGCAGGTTCCGAAAGCGGGTGGCATCGATGCGATTGACGATCTGCTTACCAAGGTAGGAACCGCCGATCAGCGCCATCCCGATCGTCAATCCAGTCGCAAGAGAAACAGGGTCAATAGCGTCAAATCGGCCATACACGAGCGATTTGGTTAAGTGGACCGCGGCGGCGCCCAACGCCTCTGTGGCGAGATAAGCGCCCTTCACGAGGCCATAGCCAAGGAAAAACGGCGCATTGATTGGCCCCACTGTGCCAACGACGCCCGACAGCAATCCCATCGCGACGCCAATTGGGAATAGCTGCCAAAGCATTACTTTCTTGGCGAATCTCGCCATCAGGCGCGACGCAGGGATCATCAACAGAATGAACAAGCCCAAGAGCCGGTGAATGAGTGCTGCGTCGATTTCAATGAATATCAGCGCGCCAAGGATGGCCGAAGGGAGGGCGCCCGCCACGTAGACGCCGCACGCCAGCCAATCCGTCTCACGCCAGGAAAAGGCCGCGCGGGAGAGATTACCAAGGAGCGCCGCGACTGTGAGGATTGGGACTGTGGGAGATGCCCCGAAATAATATACGCAAATGGGGATAAGAATGACGGCGCTGCCAAATCCGACTGTGCCGCCAATCGTGCCTGCCACCAACGCGATTGGGATCAGGACCAACCATGTCAGAAGGCTTTCCCTGAATACGACGCTTTGTCCGTGGTCGATGAGCCAATCGAAGTACATGGCCGATTCAGGCTTTATAGGCCACGAGCATCGCGCCGATCCCGATGAGGCCGACGCCGAGCCAGTTTCCGAGGGTTAGTCGTTCTCCAAGCAGCAGCGCGCCGAATATCGCCACCAGCACCACGCTCAACTTATCGATCGGCGCAACTTGGGACGCATTCCCCAGTTTCAATGCGCGAAAATAGCAAACCCAAGAAGCGCCAGTCGCAAGGCCGGATAGAACCAAGAACAAATAGCTGCGGCCGGAAATTGAATCGAAGCGTTGCCACTGGCTCGTCGCGGCTAAAAAAGCGGCGAGCGCGCCAAGGATGACGATTGTGCGGATAAATGTGGCGAAGTCAGAATTGACGTTTTCAATTCCAATCTTCGCGAAGATCGCCGTGAGCGCGGCGAAGGCCGCCGATAAACACGCCCAGAGCTGCCAAGAACCCAGAAACTGGTTCATGCCCCGACCTCCCATTCGGCAGCTCTCGAGGCTGCGCCGACGCGCGTTGTCTTGCTCAAGATCCAGGAATCCTCAATCGCGACTGCGCTTGCTCGTCGCCGCCATCCCCGACGAGTAATCGAAAGCCAACGCGCAGCAGCCAAAAATCGACGAGCGACGCAAAAAGGTGCTGGACCAAATTGTAAGAAATGATCGGGAGCATGACTTGCGGATGATCCACCAACGCCAACGAGGCGAGAACAAGTCCAGCGCCATTATTGTTCATGCCGAGCGCGAACATGAGCGACGCCGTTTCCGACCGGTTAGCGCGAACCGCGCGCGAAAGCAGGAAGCCGCATCCGAACCCTGCCACGCAAAGCACGCTGACAATGACAATCACCGCGAACAGGAAGTCAGGATCGGGTGATGAGACGACTTTCGGCAAAACGAGCGTGGCATTTGAATAGTTTAGAAGGACCAGGATGAGGAAATTCGACAGCTTCACATAAGGCGTCACCTGGACGAATAACCGCTCGTTCATCAGTTGACGCAACACAATTCCCAGTAGCGACGGGAGTAATACCCATGCTCCGAGAAACGTCGCCGCCTCTCCCGACGCCAGCTCGTGCAGATCCTCCGAATAGTCCCCGGTGGTCAAGAAGCCCACCGCGTGAAGAATGAGAGGCGTGGTCAACGGACTCAGCAGGGTGGTGAGCAACACCAGTCCCAGGCTCAGAACGAGACTGCCGCTCGCATTCTGCGCCCATGCCGTCGACGCTCCGGCAATCGGCATTGCAGCGACGAGAGCCAAGCCGACGAGTAGTTGCTGTACCTCGTCCTGGTTGTGCCAGAGCCTCATTGTCAGGCTGACCATGACAATCATGGTCAAAGGCGCGGCGAGGTTGCCGAACAGGCCGGCAATCATCATGAATGCTTTGCGAGGGGCGCTGCGAAGCTCATTGAGGGAGACACCCAGACCGGCATTGAATACGAGCATCGCCAACATCAGCGGTGGCAGACTGATACTAATTTTACCTGGCGGCGCTATTAGAAGCGCGACATCAACCTCACGTATCCAAAGCCCGAACGCCTGCAGAAACGCTGCCGCTATATAAGAAGCGACGATCGCCCAAATGAAATATTTGTGGATGACGTGGACCAAATGAATGACCACGATGCTCCGCGTCATTTTCATGTGGCGATCCCTTTAAAGGAGGATAGCGGGCAAATTGCCGAGCTTGCGACAGCCCTTCATCTTCATACAGCCGATTCCGAGTTTACTTGGCTGGAACTCTCTCTGAGGTGATTCGAGCGTCGAATGCGGCTTTGCTCGCTCTGGTATTCGCGATCCATCTTTTGACATCGGGCGCATTGCCATTCGAGAGTTTGAGCCGCTCGCCCACGTGCATTGTGCTCTCCTCCTGCATTGCGCCAATACTCGGTAACCATCAGGAGCTCCCACTTCGTTCGGGCGTCGCCAAGCGAATGCACGCGCTGACCTCCACGTCAAAGCTGTAGAGCTCGCCACGCTAGCCGTAACGCTCCGTCGTGCGCTCCGCACCGTTGCTCTCTCAGCGAAGCGGACCAACGCTGGCAATTGGGAGATCGACAACAAACTCGATTTCGCCAATAACCTTTGATCGAGAGAGCCGCAGCATAAACGCGCCTCGCTTACAGCGCGCATTTCGTTTGAGGACAGGGACCAACGATCGGCTCTAGACTGCATGCGAAAGAGAAGATGGCATCGGCGATCGTGACGCGGATGCACTGATCGCCAAGGCGACCAGAAAACCAACGCGCGACAAAATCGTCGATCGAAATGCTTCTTGAGGCGTTGTCGGCAACCGTTGGAAAGGCGAAGAAGGTTGCTCTCTACAACTGCCGAAGAGAGGGGCGGAAAGCGCCAGCGAGCACGGTGGTCGATTACGAGCGCCGTCATGCGCGGACCTTTCGCAGGCGCGCTTTGCAGCAGATTCGAGTTGGTAAACAGAGAGATAAGGGCTGATTCAATGCAGACTCCTGGCGTGCATGCGCAAGCAGGAGTCATCAGCCCCGAGGGCGGTTATAAGGCGAACTCCATCGCCCAAGGTTATGTTTTCAAATCTTGACGGGCTTTGTCAACTGGCGGCAGTCCACCCACTCCACTGCTGGCGCACTCCGCGCGACCGACGTGGCGATCATCGGAACGTCGCGGTCATACGCTTCCGGGATGGCATCGGCCGATCGGCGGAAGGGGATATTCGCCACCAAAAATCGACCGGGACGACATGGAAGCTATGCGCGCGCATCTTGCTGGGACCATGCTGGAAAATTCGTGTCGGCGCTCACATTAAATAAAACAATTCATTAAACTTGATTGATGTGCGACTGAAAATCAGGTGAGCGGTGAGCGTTGCGATGGCGCCCCCCAGGAAGCTGCCGAGTCCCCATCGTCATAACCGGCCGGGCCATGCAAGCATGAACACAGGCGATTCGAAATCGGGGCTGCAAAAATGAATGCCAATCGATCGAGTGAACCACGTTTCAACATCGTCATCTGGAAGGGCGCGAAGCAACTGGGAACGTTACGAGATCGCGACGCCAGCCGGGCGCGCAGCAATTTCGGCGGCGTTGTGGCGCGCTATAAAAATTCCACAGACAATCACCGGGTCGAACTTTACGACGGAGCGGACCTGATCGAGGCCTGGTCGAGCGAGGACGGACACAAGGCTCCCTTCGCAGAGACGCCTGTCCCCGCCGGCGGAAAAATTCATCGCGAGGGCGAGTGCGTGGGGCGAGTCATTTCGGTCCCCTGTCAGCTTGTGCCATCACGTTCGGAGAAAGCGTGAGCTAGCGTGAGAAAGTCAGGCCACGGATTTTCTAAGGAACAGCGCTGAGCTGAAGCCGTTCGACATCAAGGTGTTGAACAGCGCGAAGTGATTTCAAACGTTGGCGACGATTTGCATGGCATGCCCGGCAAGTTCAACCGGCCGACTCGTCGCCCACGCAAAAAGAACGCCCCGCCGTTACATCCACGGTCGGGGGCGTTTCTTCGGCGGGACGCTCTAATTTACTCCGCCGCAATGCTCAATTTGACAGGAAGCTGAGTGCGGATCGCGTCCACGATTTTTTGCATGGCAACCTCGGCATCGTCCGCGCGGCGCGTCGATGCGGCCAATTCTGCCGTCTTGGTGGCAAGTTCCGATCGCAGGATCTCGAGATCTTTGTCCGACTGCTCGGCGGCGGCCATCATTTGCTCGACCTGAGCCTCAGCCAAGCGCAACATCTCTTCGGCGCGCTCGGCGCGGGTCTCGGCGTGCTCCAACTCTTCTTTCACCGCATTGGCGACATTGCGCGCGCGAGTTATCGCTTGAGCGGACTCCCGTTCAAGCTCTCTGATCGCCGCCGCCGCTTCCGACACAAGGCCCAGTGCGGCCGTGGCGCCATCGCCAACCTGGGCGGGCGGATGCGTCGACTCAGGGGACGACGTGGTTGAATCTCCGCTCCTCGGGATGATTTCGTCCGTTACCAACTCAAGATCGAGCGAGTCCATTGACGCCTCCAGCCGTTGCACGAGGCCGCTTGGTTGCGCACCTTTCATACTCGTCGCATTCTGGCGAAGAATCTGGCCAAATATCGGCCTAAACAACGGAAGAGGCTGAGAAATGCGGCGCGATAAGTAAGAAACGCCCCGGTCGTACATCCGGGCTCGGGGCGTTCGTGCGACGGCGGATGGTGCTTAGAGCCGCCTACTGTTGCGAGCGTGCTCAAGCAATTCGGCGATAGGAAGGCCGCGATAGCTGGCTCAGAGTTGTCGCCGCAAATCCTCGGACATTAGCCGTTCGGCGAGGTCGAGGTGGCCGGCGTGATCTTCTCCAATGACGACGAGCCCTGCGTGAAGTTGAGGAAAGTTGAAAAGCCTGGGAACGGAAGCTAGCCGTGGGCGAGTGGCGTCGCGACGGTGATGGGGCAAAGGCTTGGGGTTAGATTGAGGAGAGACAGGATCAATGACCCCCACACAATCTCGCACCGCTCGCAGCCTTTTAGGAATCACGCAAGAAGAATTGGCCGAAATGGCGGGCTTGCGCGTGTCGATGATTGAAGATTTTGAGGGTGAGCGTCGAAAGCTTTCCGCTGGAGCGGTGGCGTCTATCGAAGTCGCTCTCGAAGCCGCCGGGGTAATTTTCATTGGTGGGCCTCGGGCTGAAACAGGACGCAGACAAATGACGCGGATTATTGAACACCGCAGCGCTCTGCCGAACGGCCCCGTGGTGGAGGTCCATGTTCGCCGAGATGCGACTACCGATCCCGCCGTGTTCGCCTACGTCAACGTCAATGTGTTTGGCCAGAACCCAGATCCCACCGCCTTCCCTGAGCGCCTGCCTCCCACCGACGCCTTCCTCCAAGCGCTCGCATATGCCGAACGCGCCGGTATCACGGTTGTGTGGGTTGATGATCCAGGCGGTCATTACCCTCCGGAAAAGCGCCCCGTCCGGGATGTAAGCCAACCATAGTCAGCTTTGCGTCGGCGTCGAGTTCATCGAAGAGAACGGCGATAAGCGGGGCGTGCGGCTGAGGAAGGGGCGCGGGAAACGATGAGACCGAGCAGGTGTGGGTCGTCATCGTTAACAACGATCCTAGTAAACGAGACGCAGAGTATGCTTTTGATTATCGATGGCCCACGACTTAAAGCGCCCTAAAAAACTCTGCCCCCAATAAGATAGGGCCTTCGACGGGTGCGATTCCAGCTTCAACATTTTCAAGTTTTCACGGACCAACTTTTAGAGAGCGAATTATGAACCAGGCAGAGGGAACCTTCGAGCCATCCGCCAGTGTGTAAGTTTGGCTCTCGATAAAATCGCCATCAGAAATCGTTTTCGCACGAACCAACGTTAATACGACATCTACGGGAACGCTAACGTCACTCGCGCCGCACCACCACGCTTATCCCGGTTCCGGCGCGTTGCGTTGAATGACGGAATGCCGATGCTCGTCTGAGGTCCGCTTCTCGCGGTTGGCGTCGGCAATGCGGACCATCCGCAGTTGGCCACAATGCGACGATTCAAGAGCGTTCGGAATGGCGGCCCGATACCGCCCGTGGCCGACCTTACGAGCGGGCCCTCCTCGCACATCCTGGAGAGATAACACCGCGGAATACCGTCTTCCGTGAGATCGCGGGTCCGCACCTCGCCCCCTTCTCGCGCCAGAGCAACGGCGCGATCCCGGAGCGATGGGCGGACCGCCGGCCAGGCATAGCGCTTCTGCGCGATCCCGGTCGCGTTTGCGAATCTTCGGCGACTGTGGCGCATCCCGGCAGAGGGTGATAGCAATTCATATTTCTCAGTTGTCGACGCAGTGGAGCCATTAAATTCAAGTAGTTGCGTTGGTTTCGGTCGGCGAGTTTCTCGAGGACAACATCGGCGAAATTTCGTGGGGAGCGACATGGCGAACAAGACGCTGGCCGATTACGCGCAGGAAAAACTGAAAGAGGCGAGCAGGAATTTGGGTTTGGCGGCGATCGACTTTTCAATCCCCGACGAGCAGCTCATAGAAATGCGCGATACCGTCCGCCGGCAAGCCGCCGAGGCTCAGCGCCTACAAAAGAAAAAGGGACTCCTCGGCTTCTTGGGGCTCTAACGGCCTCGCAACGGCCTATCCCTGTCGCCCTGCCCCGCCCCCCTCCCGCACTGCGCGATTTCCGGGCAAGCGCGTAGCCCGGCGCTTGGTTGATGAATGTAAGATCGAGAATTGCATGTTCGCCGTTCCCTCCGTTACACGTTCGACCGAGATAAACAGCTTGTCTGCGGACCGTTCGTCAAAAAGCTCCAGATCCCGACGTGCTTCGAGTTGGTTCGGTCCCTTTTCCAGCGGCTGCCCTGTAACAGTGACGGCCATGATTTCGCTATTCGCCCCGCAACGACGTTCGCCTCGCGCTTTCCTTCCACCCTGTCTGACGTCGAATTCATGACTTTCTTGAAATAGACGCGCCACAAGCTCGACGAATGATCTCGATCTGGTCACGGCTCAGCATGTGACGGCCGCCGCCGTCCAGCGAACAATTTCGCCTCGTTCGCGACTACCGCAAAGCTGGACTGGTTTCGCCGGCGCGGCCGCTTCGCGATCGCGCTCTCGGGTTGCGCCGAGCCGAGGATGGAATCGTATTTCAGCGGCGTCATCTAACCCTCGACACTCTAAAAAAGAGGGAGGCCCCTATGCCTGGAACTGCGCGAGCCCGCGCCGTGGGCTTCAATCATGTCGCGCTGGAAGTAGGCGATATCGAAGCAGCACTGTCATTTCTATGCACGGATATTCGAGTTCTAGCTTCGCTATCAATCGCATCCTCGTAGATTCTGCGACTTCAGTCGCTAGATTTGTACGCTATGCCACTTGAAAAATGGCTGTCGGGGAAGGTACGCTATGAAGTTTCTCGCTGGTTTCGTGACAGCGTTCATCGTCAGCGCGGTCGGCGCTTTTCTCGTCATCGTCAGCGGCGTTTACGACGTCGCCGCAACCGCGCCTCACACGCCATTGGGGCGCGCCATTTTAAGTTGGACCATGCGTAATTCTGTGCGCGTCCATGCGGGAAACGAGTCGCCGGAAACCTGGAGCGAGGATCAGGCGAGAAAGGGATTTAAAGATTATGACGCCATGTGCGTCATTTGCCACAGCGCACCGGGGAAAGAGCGCAGTTACATTAGCAAAGGCCTGCGACCGGAGCCTCCGAATCTCGCCGAAGCTTCAGAGCGATGGAGCAGCGCAGAACTGTTTTGGATCATCAAGAATGGCGTCAAAATGACCGCAATGCCCGCATTCGGGCCTACGCATCAGGATGAGCAAATATGGAATATTGTGGCCTTCGTTCGGCGCCTGCCTCGACTGTCCGCCGAGCAATTCCGGGCGATGGAGAGCGAGATCAGAAAATCCTCAGAGAATGAGCAAGATCGCCATCACCAATAAGTGGCGGGGAAAGCCGACTCGAAGAAAGACGAAATCGCAAGTCGAAGCGAATTCAGCATAGGCGCTGTCGTAGTCCCGCAAGATTGAAAGGGGAACATTCGGCTCTAATTCTCGACAGGCCTCGAGAAGAAGAAGACGCTGATGTTCCGCAAAGAGCGAGTTTTGCTGACCCTCGCGGGCGCGATGAGCGTTGTTTCGCCGATTGGAAATAGCTCCCAAAGCGACGCTTCGATCGCAGGCGTCGTTGTTCGAGACATCCATGTAGCCTTTAAGGAATGGCGCGTGCCGACGCCTGGCTCGCACCCCCACGATCCTCTCGCAACGAGCGATGGAGCGATCTGGTACACCGGACAGATGGCCAACCTGCTCGGCCGTCTTGATCCTAAGACCGGGCAGTTTCGGGAATTCCGTCTGAAAACCACGAACTCGGGTCCGCACGGGCTCGTCTCCGACGCCAGCGGCAATATCTGGTTCACGGCGAGTTTCAAAGGTTACGTCGGCAAGCTCGATCCCACAACCGGCGACATACGAGAATTTCCGCTTCCCGATCCGAAGGCCCGCGACCCGCACACGCCGGTCTTTGATCAGAAGGGAACGTTGTGGTTCACCGTCATCGGCGGAAATATGATCGGGCGTCTCGCTCCAGCGACGGGCGAGATCAAGCTTGTATCGTCACCGACCGCAGATTCGCTTCCCTATGGCTTGGCGGTGAATTCCAAGGGCGCGCCGTTCTTCGCCGAATTCGGCTCGAACAGGATCGGACGTGTCGATCCAGAGACGATGCGGATCACGGAATTTGTCTTGCCAAATTCGCAGGCGAGGCCTCGGCGGATCGCGGTGACCAGCGACGATCTCATTTGGTATTCGGATTACCCTAGGGGCTACATCGGCAGATTGGACCCCGCGACCGGCAAGGTTGCCGAATGGCCGTCGCCTGGCGGCGGGGAATCCGGACCTTACGCGATTACGGCGGTCGACGATATCATCTGGTACGCCGAGTCGGCGGCTACGCCGAACATGCTGGTGCGATTCGATCCGAAAACCGAAACGTTCAAGAGGTGGCCCGTCCCTTCGGGCGGCGGCGTCATCCGCAATATGACACCGACGCCCGATGGCGGACTGGCGCTGGCCTGTAGCGGCGTCAACATGGTGGCGCTCGTCCGAATTACCGAGGAAGCGCCAGCACGATGACACTGATTTTGCCAATCAAGAGGAAATATCCCCATGTCGACGTTTATCATGTTGACGCGCCTCAGCCCCGAGGCCGTGCGATCGCCGCAGGCGCTCGAGCAATTGGAGCGTAAGGCGATGGAGCGTGTGCGCAAAGAATGCCCCGATGTCGAATGGGTCGGCAACTACGCCATTCTTGGGCCTTATGATTACCTGGACGTCTTCCGCGCAAAGGACATCGAGACGGCAAGCAAAGTTTCGATGTTGATCCGGACCTTTGGCCACGCCCAGACCGAAGTTTGGCCGGCGACCGAGTGGAACCGTTTCAAGGAAATCGTGCGGACGCTGTGAAAGCGCGCTGGACAGCATTGCCCAACAACGAGATGCTCGGAAAAGCCGCATCACATTCCGGTTCCAACAATTCGCTCCATGGGCAATCAAATCAGGCGAGCGTGCGCGGTGGCGCGTGATCAGATATCTACAAGACCATCTTGCCGTGCACGTGGCCCACTGCTCAAAGAGAGTGCGCCTCGGTTTCGTCCAGCATCTGTCGTAGCCACTGCATATAAGGAGTGCCGCCCGTTCCGCGCGGGTCATCAGTCCAACGATTGATATATTCCTGAGCCCAACTGTAATGGACCCGCCGGAAGGCCGCCATCGCCTCCAAGACAGCGTTGTAGGCCTCCTTATGCATGGAACTGCGGATATCGGGCATAGCCTCGACCTCCTCGATTAGCGCCCGATGCTTGGCTGGCATGTATCTGCGCATATCGACGAGATGATCCGTGAGTACGGACCGCTGGTGGGGAATTTTCATAAAGGCGACGAGCGTCGGCATGATGCTGCTTTGCGCGCCTGTCTCGCCGCGAAAATGCGCGGGGGGCTGGTCAGCGCCTTCGTAAGTCACATTCTCGAAAAAGCGGATGTAAGGCCGGAAGGTCTTGTAATAAAGCTTGGAATCCATGTGCTCAGGAATGCGTTTGAGCACCGCTACCTGTCGTCGCATGGCCTTTTCGATGCGCCAAAGGTCAGCGCTAAGATCAGCGGCATTATCATCCATCAGCCTGCGCTTGATCGTCGCGATCGCTCTTAGAATGTCTGCTGCTATAGCCTCGATCTCAACATGCACCAGGATGAACCAGTGCTCGTCGTACAAATGGACGAAGTTCTGGATCGTGTCGATGTTCCCGAGCGCGATCGGCCCATCCTTGCGCAAGCGTTTCCAATTGTACAGCGCATAGCCATCGTAACTGAGGATCGGCGGGCGTCTGAGCCGTTTCGCCGCGTTAGTAAGCGGTTCGGCAAGGTTGCGGGGAAGAGACGTAGCCGGCTCTTGACCGACTTGATTGACATAGGCAGAGGCCAGAAACCCGACCCGCACGTAATAAAGGCGAAGCTGCGGAAGAGTCATCTCCGAGATGGGTTCTTCCCACTTCGGAATGCGCAAGGCGCGTGCATAGATTCGGAATCCTTTGTCATAAAGGAGGCTGGTTAGATCGCGCCCAATTTCGTCGAGCGCGGCATAGGGCGAACCCGACGGAAATGCGGCGAGCGGATCGGTTTCGGGAAGAAACCCGCGTCGCGCATATGTCGGCTTCAGCAGCTCACTCTCTTGAATCGTGATCGTCGGCAACTGCTGAACCACTCCTGTTGACTTCGACGAGCGCCAACGTAGCGACCCCGCTGCATACGAGAGCTCTCGGGCGATCTCTAGGACTTCTGCGCATCCCCATTCCGCGCTAGGGCGACGCACGTCCGAGGCTGAACCGTACGCACGCTCTGTTCGTCGATGATGCGAAGCAAAAGACCTTCAGCTGTAATAAGCAAAGCCGCGAACTACCCACTCGGATGCAACGTGGGGGCGTTTTACGCGATCAGCCCAGCTTTGACGCCAGCACGTCAACTTTCTCAATTTTCGGCGGCTGTGAGAATAGCTCCGGCACCTTCGCCATGAGCGCTTTTGCGACCTCACCAGCAAGATGAGCGTCTCTGCCGGCTTCGTCATGGAAGACATCAAAGATGCCGAAGGTGCTGGACGACATTCGGATCGCGAACCACGACACCGTGCCCGGCTCTGCTTCCACGAGGGGCAGCGCCGATTTCAGGAATGTTGCAACCTCGTGCTCCTTGCCAATCTTCGCCTCCAGCGTCGCCAAGATGCCAAAATTTACCATTGCGACCTCCTTAAGAATGTCGGCCTCCGGGCCGTCAGTTTGCACCTTTCGAGGCATTTTGCACAACGAATTGATGGGGCCAGCGCGCGCAATTCGGACGGGAGGCGGATTGTTGCGCGCCATCGATGCGCCGCAGCAATGAATTGGCGATTGCGGCGTTCATTACGCTGTGTCCGGCGTCAGGGCCATTGAGACAGATTGGGCGGCCTCTCCTTGCGCTTGCGTGCAACGTGACGCGCGGCGTTGTAATCCTACCGCTGGCTGGACCCTATGGATTTCCGCCAAATATATTGACTCGGCTTCCATTATTCTTCGGCGTTCGTATTGGCCGATGGAGGAATGCGTGAAAAGAGCGAGCGCGCCGAGCATCGGGATGACAACGCCGCGGTCCAGAGTTGCGAAGTTGGCGTCGAGCATCCAAATTCGACACGGGCTGCTCGCAGCCGGCGCTGCGCTGGCGTATCTCGCGCTCGGACTCCCGCTGATCGCGTTGCCGCTCGGTCCGCGCGCCGCTCATATGCCTTCGCACATTCTGCTGATGAACGCCCTAGCGCCAGTCTTGGCCAGTGCGATCATCTCCCGTTTCGGCGACTGCGCGCCAGCTTCGGCTAGGGTCTTAATCGCCGCCACGGCCATCGCGGTCATCGGGATTCCTTTGTGGTCTGGACACTGAATTGCCTCACGTCGCAACGCCGGGGCGAACGCTTTCTATCGGTCCACGCTCACTTATTGTTAGAGGAATCCCAGTCCCGCGAAGCAGCAACGGTATGGTGAGCCCCTGCACGACGATTGAAAAGCCGACAACGGCGAAGGTCACAACCACGATCTCGTCACGCAAGGGAAGCGTCGATGGGAGCGAGAGCGCCAGAGCGAGACCAAGCGCGCCTTCCAGGCGCTGCAGTCAAAACTCAGGTAGCCTTCTGCGGTTTGGGCTTCCCGATTCGCTTCCGTCTCACCGCGGGCCAGGCGGCGACGCGCCGCAAGCCGCGCCACTGATGGATGGGCTCCCCGCAGAGGTCATCTGGCCGACGCGGCTGTAGCGCATAATGCCTGAAGGCGTTCAGAGCCCTGATTCCTGGCGGCGTGTCACTTCGCTGCTGCGGCCGTACGATGAAATTATCGGCAACATGGATTCCCGAGAGTGGCCCAGCAGTTAGGCCGCCCGAAGCGGCCACATGCGTGAAGGGGGCTCCTGCCAAACGTGTTCTCTTGGAGATTTGAAACAGGGGAGTACGAAGATTGAAATGACCAAGCGGAGCGCGGGGATTCTGTTGTTTCGCCATAATGATGGATCGGTGCAGGTTCTCCTGATCCATCCCGGCGGCCCTTACTGGCGGCGTAAGGACGAAGGCGCCTGGTCAATTCCGAAAGGACTCTTTGGCGAGGTTGAGGAGCCGCTGTCAGCCGCCAAGCGCGAATTTCTGGAGGAAACGGGCATGACGCCGCGAGGCGTCTTCATCGAACTCGGCGAGTTTCGCCAGCCGAGCGGCAAGCGTCTGACCGTATGGGCGCTCGAAGGAGATTTCGATCTGGCCTCCTTTAGAAGCAATACATTCCGAATGGAGTGGCCGCCGAAGTCTGATCGTTTCGAAGATTTCCCAGACCGCGCGGAATGGTTCGATGTCGGAAACGCTACGCGCAAAATCACTGAGGCTCAGCGACCGATCCTCGACGCCCTGTTGCGGCTTCTCAGTTCAACGCCATGCTCGCCGACGTAGCAGGGTAGCAGCAGCGGTTGGCCCGCGTGTTCCATAGATCTTCAGCTAGGCCGAGCGCCTCTCAGACGCCTCGTGCATATGGCCTAGGCGGCGTCGATGTGCAATCCCGCCGCCATCGATAATGACAGCGATTTCCTCAGGCGTCAGGTGATGGACCGTTTCGACATCTCCGTTGCCGCTCGTGAAGACTATGGACTCCCCATTCGTGAGTTTGTTGCGCAAGTTCTCGCAGTTCAACTTATCGCCAATTTGCAGGCGGTCATAAGCATCGTTGTGTGCGAAAAGGAGCGGGAGGATGCCGTAATTGATGAGATTTTGGCGGTGAATCCGCGCGAAACTCTTAGCAATCACCGCGCGCAGGCCAAGATAGCGCGGCGCCGCGGCGGCGTGTTCGCGCGATGATCCCTGACCATAATTCTCGCCGCCGATTACAACGTGCCCAAGCTCGGCGCCGAGCGCGCGGGCGCGACGTGAATAGTCCGGATCAATCGGTTCGAACGCGAAATCCGAGATCCGCACCAGATTTGAGCGGAAAGGCAGCACCTTGGCTCCTGCGGGAAGAATTTCGTCGGTTGATACGTCGTCGCCCATTTTCAACAAAATCTCCAACTCGACCTTGTCAGGGAGAGGATCAAAGTCCGGCAACGAATGAATATTGGCGCTCTTTTCCAAAAGAGCGCGCTTCGCTTCCGCTGGCGGCGGGGGCGGCTCAATCAGCGACAATTCGGACCTTGGCGCGGGCTCAACCATTTCCGGATAAGGAATGCCGATCTTGCGCGGGTCAGCGATGCAGCCCGCGAGGGCCGAAGCGGTTGCGGTTTCTGGTGAACAGAGAAAGACCGAATCTTCCTTCGTTCCGGACCGCCCCGGGAAATTGCGCGGCGTCGTGCGCAAGGAATTGCGGCCGATCGCCGGGGCCTGGCCCATGCCGATGCAGCCATTGCATCCCGTTTGATGAATGCGAGCGCCGGCGCCAAGGAGTGCTGCAAGTCGACGATCGTCGAGCAGCATCTGCAACACTTCTCGCGACGTTGGATTCACGTCGAAGGAAACAGTTGGCGGAATTGTCCTGCCTCGAACCATTTCGGCGCATATAGCGAAATCCCGCCAACCCGGATTAGCGGAAGAACCGATATAGGCTTGGGCAATCTCCCGGCCTTCAACCTCGGTGACGGAAACAACCTTGCCGGGGCTGGAAGGCAGCGCAATCAGCGGCTCGAGCGCCGACAGGTTGATGCTGTCGTGGACATCATATTCACAGCCTTCATCTGCCGCGAGGGCTCGCCATTGCGCTTCGCGCCCGCGCGCGGCCATGAACGCGCGCGTTGCTTCGTCGGAAGGAAAAATCGATGTCGTCGCGCCGAGTTCCGCGCCCATATTGGCGATAACGTGGCGGTCCATCGCGGTAAGGCCAGCAAGGCCGCTTCCATAATACTCAATTATTTTTCCCACGCCGCCAGCGACGCCGTGACGACGCAGCATTTCGAGTATGACGTCCTTGGCGCTCACCCAGGCCGGTAGGGCGCCATTGAGCTCGACGCCGAATATCGCGGGCGTCTCAGTCACATAGGGCTCTCCCGCCATGGCCAGCGCTACATCGAGGCCGCCAGCGCCAATCGCCAGCATGCCAAGCGAACCGGCCGCCGGCGTATGGCTATCGGAGCCGAGCAGGGATTTCCCTGGCTGACCGAAACGCTCCATATGCACGACGTGGCTGATGCCGTTGCCGGGCCGCGAATACCAAAGCCCAAATCGTCGGCAGGCGCTTTCCAGGAAGAGGTGATCTTCAGCGTTGAGATTGTCGACTTGTAGCAGATTGTGATCGACATATTGGACGCTGACCTCCGTTTTCACGCAATCAAGGCGCATCGCCTCAAGCGAAAGCATGGCGAGCGTGCCCGTGGCATCTTGCGTAAGGGTCTGGTCGATGTGCAATGCGAGCGGTGCGCCGATTTCCTCGCCGCCGTCGATACGGTGCAGATCGATCAGTTTCTTGGCGAGCGAACTTCTTTTCGATGACTTTAAAGCCGAAGCCTTGGCCACGGACGTTCCCCCGAACATTCGTCAGAGCCCCCAGATAGAGCGCGGTGCCGATCAAGACAGCGCAGCAGATAGGCAGAAAGCACCAAATTGTTCTTTGGGCGATCTAAGCACGCAGGCCGTGCGCGACAGCGGATTCAGTTTCTTCTACCGGATCGGCGTAATTGACGTGGAACACGCGCCTCTAAGCAGCGTTCCTCCCCAGAAATTCAGAGGCAGCCATGTTCCTTACTTCGGGACGCGACTTCACCGTGAACTTCGGGCCCGCGCACCCAGCGGCGCATGGCGTATTGCGGCTCATACTCGAGCTGGACGGAGAAGTGGTGACGCGGGTCGATCCACATGTCGGCTTTCTGCATCGGGGAACCGAAAAGCTGATCGAGAACAAGACCTACTTACAAGCGCTGCCCTATTTCGATCGATTGGACTATGTCGCGCCGATGAATCAAGAGCACGCCTTTTGTCTCGCTGCCGAAAGACTGCTCGGGCTCGAGCTTCCGAGACGAGCGCAACTCATTCGCGTGCTCTTTTGTGAGATCGGTCGGCTTCTTTCTCATATGCTGAATATTACCACGCAAGCTTCAGACATCGGCGCACTCACTCCCAATTTGTGGGGTTTCGAAGAGCGTGAGAAATTGATGGTGTTCTATGAGCGCGCCTCAGGGGCGCGCATGCACGCCAATTATTTCCGCATTGGCGGCGTGCATCAGGATCTTCCCGGCAAGCTTCTTGATGACATTTATGCCTTCTGTGATCCATTCTTGAAGGTCTGCGACGATCTCGAAGGTTTGCTTACTGATAATCGCATCTTTAAGCAGCGCAATGTCGATATCGGCGTCGTGACCCTCGATGACGCATGGCGCTTGGGCTTTTCCGGCGTGTTCGTCAGGAGCTGCGGTGCAGCGTGGGATCTGCGCAAGGCGCAACCTTACGAATGCTATCCTGAATTCGATTTCGGCATTCCAACCGGCAAACATGGTGATTGTTACGACCGCTACTGCGTGCGAATGGAGGAAATGCGACAGTCGACCCACATCATGAAGCAATGCCTCGACAAACTCGCCTCGAGCGCGGGCGGCGGGCCAATCGCAGTGAATGATCATAAAGTTACACCGCCGAAGCGCTCCGAAATGAAGCGCTCGATGGAGGCGATGATCGAGCAGTTCAAGCTCTATACGGAAGGATTTCATGTGCCCGCTGGCGAGGTTTACGCAGCAGTTGAGGCGCCGAAAGGAGAGTTTGGCGTCTATCTTATCTCCGACGGCTCAAACAAGCCATACAGGTGCAAGATCCGCGCGCCCTCCTTCGCGCATCTCGCCGCCGCGGATTATTTGATGCGCGATCACATGCTGGCGGATGTGTCCGCCATCGTCGGCTCGCTCGATATTGTTTTTGGTGAAATCGACAGGTGAGACCAGCGATGACAAACAACATTTGCACGCTCAGCCACGGTGCCCAACATGCGGTCGTTAGTCGACGATTGTCTCAAGCCTTAGATGCTGATTAATCATTATGTTGAATGAACCTAGTCGGCGCTCGCGCGCGATCCAGCCGACGCTAAAACCGGCGATCGGTCCAAAGTTGCTGTTCTTCTTCGTTATCGGCGACGTCGTCGGCACCGGCATATATGCGCTCATGGGCAGCGTGGCCGAGCAGATCGGCGGCGCGCTGTGGCTGGCGTTCCTAGCGGCGTTCGCAGTCGCGTTCCTGACCGCGTTCAGCTATCTCGAATTGGTCGGCAAATATCCCCGCGCTGCCGGCGCAGCGCTATACGTCCAGCGGGCGTTTCATATTCCTTTCCTCACCTTCTTGGTCGCTTTTGCCGTGATGAGTTCAGGCATTACGTCAGCTGCGGCGGCGGCCCGCGCTTTCGGCGCTTATCTCCAGCCCTTTGTGCAATGGCCGGTCATGCCGGTGGCGGTCGGATTTCTCATTGCCCTAGGCCTGATCAACTTCCGAGGGGTGGCCGAATCGGTGAAGGTCAATATGGCGCTTACCGGCATCGAGGTTTCGGGCCTCTTGCTTGTCATTGCGATCGGCGGCTATGCGCTCGGAGCTGGCCAAGGCGAGCCGAGCCGGATCTTAGAGATTTATACCGGAGGCCAGAGCTTTCTGCTTTCGATCAGCGCGGCCACCTCGCTGGCTTTTTTCGCCATGGTCGGGTTCGAGGATTCGGTGAACATGGTCGAAGAATGCGAGGACGGAGCGCGGATCTTCCCGCGCTCATTGCTTTCCGGACTGGCCGCCGCAGCCGTGCTCTATGAGCTGGTCGCTCTCACCGCTTCGCTGCTGGTCCCTGCCGAAACGCTTTCGGCCGCGAAGTCAGATGCGCTGCTGAAGGTGGTCGCCATCGGCGCCCCTGCCTTCCCGCTAAAATTCTTCGCCGGCATCGGCTTGCTCGCCGTGATCAACTCGGCCCTGATCAACCTGCTAATGGCCAGCCGGCTACTCTACGGCATGGCCAATGAAGGCATTCTGCCCCCTATGTTCACCACTGTGCATCCGTCCCGGCGCACGCCTTGGGTCTCAATCTTGTTCACCGCCGCGCTTGCTGTGGCGTTGGTCGTCATCGTCGGCGAGGACGGAGTGAAGAAGCTTGGCGGCACCACAGCGCTGCTCCTTCTGTGCGTCTTCACCGGAGTTAATATTGCCTGTCTGGTGCTGCGCCAGGACAAGGTCGAACACGCGCATTTTCGCGCGCCTCCCGGGACGCCGCTCCTGGGCGCGCTCTTGTGCGGCTATCTCGCCCTCCCGGGGCTGTCCGGTCGGCCGGCGAGCGACTACGCGGTCGCGGTCGGTCTGCTGGGTGTCGGCATGGCGCTGTGGGAGGTGAATCGACGATGGATCAATCATAGCGCGATCAACGCCAAGACGATCAAAAAGAGCTGAGGGGCGACAAAAAGAGAGCAAAACTCTTGCACGCCCCAGGGACTACCGTTCCCGCCATGCACCCAAATTCCTTCCGCTCGCGTCCATTCCCTGGTGATGCGGTCATTCAAGCGCCGTTGCTAAATTCACCGGAGGGTCGACTCTGCAAGAGAGATGTCGGCAGCCCGAGGCGCTATCAACCACCGATATTGAAACCGCGCTTGGATTGCGTTGTTCAAGCCGACGCGCCACTCCTCGGAGCAGCGTCGCGCATCAGTCAATTTAGCGGCGCCGAAATGAATGAATCGGGATTCATGTAATTAACCGCAGTGTGACATTGCCGAAACAGCCCTCGAAGAATCACGCATGCGCGACTGAACCGCATCCCTTGATCCGCGCCCCATGCGAGGAAGCCAGTTGCTTCGCCGCATTGCTGGAGTTTCCGTCGCGAACCATTCGCCGGCTCGCGACGGGAAAGGCGTTAGAGCGCGCGGAGGAATTGCACCAAGTCTTGTTTCTCCGTCGCCGTCAGTTTGGTTCCGATGACCAGGTTGAAGAACTCGACAGTATCCTCAAGGGTCAAAAGCCGGCCGTCGTGGAAATAGGGTGGCGAGTCCTTTATGCCGCGCAACGGAAATGTCTTGATCGGTCCGTCGGCGGTGACCAGCATGCCGTTGATCATCTCGGGCTTGTAAAAGCGCTCCACCTGCAGATTGTGCATGGTGTTATCGGTGTAGAAGGGCGGCGCATGGCATGCCGAGCATTGCCCTTTGCCGAAGAAGATTTCCTGCCCGCGCAGTTCGGCCGGCGTCGCTTTCGCCGGATCGAGTTTCCCGAGGACGTCCAGCTTAGGCGCCGGCGGGACATCGAACAGCTCCTGCACTTCCGCCATGAAGTGGATCTGGCTGCCGCGCTCCAGGATGTTGACGCCTTTCTTCGTAGCGATGACCGGATCGCCGTCGAAATATGCGCCGCGTTGCTCGAATTCGGTGAAGTCCTCCACCGATTTCATGACGCGTTGCGAGCCGAAGAGCCGCTGGATGTTCACGCCTCGAAGCGTAGGCGTATCGATTCGATGACGATTGGCCTGCGGACGGACATCGCCGGCAAGATGCGTTCCGCCGTTGGTGTGGCCATTCGCATGGCAATCGAAGCAGGCAACGCCACGACTCGGTTTCTCCGAGCGGCGATCCTCGGTCTGGTTGAACTGCTGCTGCGCGAACGGCGTCAGCAATAGACGCAGGCCTTCGATCTGTTTCGGGTTCAAGATGCCGTTGAAAAGCTCGTAAAAGTTGTCGATGGTGACCAGCTTTCCATGGGAAACGTCGCCGAGATCCGGACGAGTCGTTAGAAAGATCGGCGGCGGAAATTCCGGCAGAAAGTGATCGGGAATGTCGAAATCCAGGTCGAAGCGGGTGAGGTCGCGCCCTTCCTGCTTAACGAGCTCGTTGATTTCGAACTTTGGAAAGAGCATTCCGCCTTCAGGATGGTTTGGATGCGGCAGCGGCAAGAATCCCTTAGGGAAGAGTTTTTTGTCGCGAATTTCCGCTGGACTCATCGACGCCAGCTGGTCCCAAGTCACGCCGGAGGGCAGCTTGATGCGAATGCCCTCCTGCAGGGGTTTGCTGCGCGACATCGTCGCGTCTTTGGCGGGCCGATTGCCGAGATCGTAACGCGCGTTGAGAAGATCGGCGTGCTTCTTCATGACGTCAGGTTTCGCCGCTTTCATTCGCGCCATGATCGATGCAAAGGATTCTTTGATGTCCACCGGCAAATAGCTGGTCGCTCCGCGCGGATCCTGTTGGGCGTAGGCGAGACTTAAGCCGCCGACGATGCTGGCCATCGCCAGCAATGCCCAAATCATTTTAGTCCGCTGCATGGCGAGCTCCTTTTGCTCGAACTCGACTGTCTGTGACGAAACCAACAAATCCTGAATGGCAGTTGGCCATCAATCTCCGCTGCCTCGGTTTGGCTCGCTGGACCAAACGCTTGCCCAGAAGCCGTTTGCCCGCCGCCGAACACGGGCTCAATTCATAATGCACATGTCTGCTTCCAGTTCCGCACTACGGAGAATCGGGCCAATCAACTACAGGGCAGCCATTCCGATTGTTATCGTGAATGCGTTTGCAAAAGTCATTTGTTCGTCTGAAACGAGACACGCGCCGTCGTGCCCCTATCTGATATCAGGACTGGGCTGCACCTCGAGCAGCCCCTTGTGTTCTCAAGCGACGCCTGCATTCATAATGCGAGGCTCATGATGAACGATAATCAAATGCGTAAAGGACTGGCGACAGTATTCGGTGGATCCGGCTTTATTGGACGACATGTCGTCCGGGCGCTGATTTGCGACGGCTGGCGCGTCCGAGTCGCATGCCGTCGGCCCGAACTCGCCGTCCAGCTGCAGTCGTTCGGCGAGCGGGGCCAAATCGAGCTAATTCAGACTAATTTACGCGATGCGCAAAAAATCGCCGCCGCGCTCGAGGGCGTCGACGCCGCAGTCAATCTCGTCGGAATCCTGACCGAAAGTGACGATCAGACATTCGCCGATATTCAGTCGCGGGGGGCGCGCGCCGTCGCCAAAGCAGTCAAAGAAGCAGGCATAACGCGCTTCGTTCACATATCGGCGATCGGCGCACGTAAGAACTCTCCTTCCGGTTACGCCCGCAGCAAGGCCGAGGGTGAGGCGGCGGTGCATGAACTCGTGCCGCAAGCCACTATCTTTCGGCCGTCGATCGTATTCGGTCCGGAGGACGATTTTTTCAACCGTTTCGCGGCCATGGCGCGCCTTATGCCGATCTTGCCTTTGGTCGGCGCAAGCACGCGAATCCAACCTGTTTTCGTGGACGACATCGCGCAGGCGATAGTTCTCGCCTTGGATGGAAAGGCGATGCCTGGAGCAACCTACGAACTGGGTGGACCCGAGGTGAAGACATTTCGCGAACTGGTTCAGTATGTCTGTGATGTTACGAGGCGCCGTCGCTATATCATCTCGCTCGGCTTCGAGACCGGGAAGCTCATGGCCGGTGTCACTCAACTCGCGAGCAAGCTGTCCTTTGGATTGTTCCCGAAATTATTGTCCATGACGACCGACCAGGTCGAATTGCTCCGCCGCGACAACATCGTCTCAGACGAAGCGAAAGCCGCCGAAACCACATTGGAAGGACTTGGAGTCGCGCCGCGGGCGATCGAGGCGGTCGTCCCCACCTACCTCGATCGCAATCTCAAGACCGGTCAGTGACGAGGGGAATTGTCGCGCATCTCCGGCGTCAGAGCCTTTGAGCCAGACTATGTGGGACCGATAAATTATGGAATGGCCCGCCCCTCCTACCGGCGTTGTAGTTTCGCCGGAGGCTCAACCGGAGGGAAGGATCATGAAGACGATGTCGGGAGCACCCGGTGCGCTGTGGCAAATGACGTACATGGCGTCATAGTCCTTAAATCCCTTTCTCGCCTGATCCTCGCTCCATGTTTCCGGCGACTCGTTCCCCGCATGGACGCGCACCGAACTACGCATGGTCCAATTCAAAATGACGCGCACCAAAGCCGTGCGAGGCCCGGTTGCGGCAACGTTGTAAACGCCGCTGACGATGACGATATCGTTTGATCGACGAACTGCAGGCCGATCTCGACGTTTGGGTGTGCGACTACAACGAACAGCGCCCGCATCAAGGCCGCTGGTGTTTCGGCAAAACGCCGATGCAAGCCTCTCTGGACGCCATGCCGAAGACGAAGGAGAAAATGATCGCCGCCTGACAAGGTTAGACATCAAAACCGACCGCTCAACCAGGCGCCGTCCGTCAGACCGAGTACCACCTAGTACACCTCATGTCGCACATTGACAGTGCAACGCGCGATCGCACTCGCGAATTGAACGATACGATCCGCAACACGAATACATCGCACGAGACGAATATCGCCCTGCCTCAGCCCGCGGGCGGACGCGCAGCGCGACGCTTACCGGAGCGTCGCGCCGCGAGCATTACGCACTCTCGCCATCTCGATCACTGTCGCGCACGAACAGCTCTAGAATTGGACGCACTATTTTCAACGTGTTAGAAGATCTCCGCCGAATTGCTCTGGCACCGCGAGACGATCGGCCTCGTCCAACAGACAAAGCGATACAGTTCGATGCTCCCGAGCCCCAGCTTGTCTAAGGCTCACTTACGCGAGCCTTTGTTGGCTGCGCTCGTGGACAACGCCTTGGACGGCATCATCACGATTGATGAAGCCGGAACGATCCTGTCATTCAATCCTGCAGCGGTCGCATTATTTGGATACAGCCCCGACGAAGTAATCGGACAAAATGTCCGCATGCTGATGCCCGAGCCATATCGCAGTCGGCATGATGACTACCTGAGCCATTATCTTCGCACCGGAGAAGCCAAGATTATTGGCATCGGTCGGCAGGTCGAGGGACAACGTCAAGACGGCTCGGTCTTTCCTATGGAGCTTGGAGTCGCCGCGGTCGAGGCCGAGGGCGAGCGGTACTTTGTCGGCTTCGTGCATGATTTAAGCGAGCGGCGCAGATTTGAAGCTCGAATGCATGATCTGCACGCGGACCGTCTCGATATTATTGAGAATATGACAGTTGGGCTCGCGCACGAACTCAAACAGCCCCTCTCGGGAATCAACGCCTATCTCCACATGGCGAGCAGGCTCCTTAGGAAGGGGGATTTAACAGAAATAGAGCAGGTCTTGGACAACGCCTCCAAGCAGGTATTCCGTGTTTCTGAAATAGTGGACAATCTGCGCCAATTTATCGCGCGGGGCGAAACGATCAAAACCGTTCATCATCTGAATGAAGTTGTCCGTACCGCCTGCGAATTCACCGATTCTATCGCAAAGGAGTGCGGCGTCGTGACAATGGTCAAACTGGATGCGGAAAAGGACTTGGTGCTCATCAATAGAGTCCAAATCCAGCAGGTCATCGTCAACCTGAAGCGCAATGCCATCGAAGCGATGGAACATTGCGAACGGCGCGAATTAGTCGTGTCCACGCGCGTGATAGACGGACATGAGATCCAGGTCGATGTTGTTGACACGGGCCGGGGCATTTCGGAAGCAATCAAAGCCAGATTGTTCGAACAATTTACAACCACGAAGCCACACGGTATGGGCGTTGGCCTGTCTATCTCGCGCTCTATTATCAATGCTCATCATGGGCGCTTGTGGGTTGCCCCCAATGCCGGTGGCGGCACGATCTTTAGCTTTGTATTGCCCTTGGCAGACCAACATCAAAAGCTCGCGGAAACCTGACAACTGTTTAAAAAAATGGACCGACAAGGCCGCGAGCCCAATCAGACTTGCCGCTTCCGGTCGCTGCCAAACGATACATTGCGCTAATGGTGCGTCTCGACTGTCCCGATACAACGAATTGAGGGCTGCGTCAGTCTACGTGCACATGGCGGATTCGAATGGGAGCATTCACGCTCGCAGCAAGCTGCAGCAACGCCCGTGAAATGGCGCATTCTTGCATTCACTTGCAACGCGACAATGTCCGCCATCGTGCCACGACCAACCGAACATCAAATCGAAGACGTCGCCGCCTACTTCGCGAGCGTCGCTCCGCCGCGCCGCCGGCCCATGCCACCGAGCGCGTCCAATGTGAGGGATATTTCCAGCGGGAACGCAACCAGTCACGGTGCGGCGCGTTCTTCCATTTCCGTCCATTGTCCCTGGGTGGCAAGCGCGTTCATATGAGCTCGGTGAGTGAAAGCCGCCTGGGCGTCGAGAACATTGCTCGGCATTCCGGACCAGGTTTTCAACGCCGCCGTCTGCAAGGCTCGGCCGTAACTGAAAGTCAGCGCCCACGGCCCGCCAAGGCGATTAATGGCGTTGAGATTTGCGGTCGCCTCAATGTCGGATTGGCCGCCCGACAGGAAGGCGACACCTGGAATCGCCGCTGGAACGCAATTTTTCAACGCCCGAACTGTCGAAAGCGCGACTTCTTCGGGCGATGCTCGCTTCGGATGTTTTTGTCCGGCGACGACCATATTGGGCTTCAGCAGCATTCCTTCGAGGAAGATCCGAGCTTCGTAAAGCCGCATGAAGACGGTCTTCAATACGCGTTCGGTCACTTCGCCGCATCGCTCGAGATCATGGTCGCCGTCCATTAAGACCTCGGGCTCGACGATGGGCACTAGATCGGCGTTTTGGCAAAGCGCCGCGTAGCGGGCGAGCGCTTGCGCATTCGTCTCGATCGCGTAATCCGTTGGAATACCCCTATCGGAACCGACGCCGATAACCGCGCGCCATTTTGCGAAGCGCGCCCCTAGGCGACGATAATCGTTCAGCCGTTCGAGCAGACCGTCGAGACCTTCAGTGATCATTTCGCCGGGAAAATTGGCAAGCGACTTTGCCCCCAAATCGACCTTGATGCCTGGAATGGCGCCGGCCGCCTCGATGTATTTGACGAGTGGCGTCCCGTCGCTGGCGGTCTGTCTAATAGTCTCATCGAAGAGGATGACGCCAGAAATATATCGATTAATTGCCTCTTCGGCGCGGAACAGGAGTTTGCGGTAATCGCGCCGCGTCGCCTGGGTAGAGTCGACGCCGATTGCCGCGAACCTTTTCGCGATCGTTCCGGCGCTCTCGTCGGCGGCGAGAATGCCTTTCCCTGGTGCGACCATGGCTCTCGCGGTTCGAACGAGCACGTCCTTGTTCATAATCCTTCTCCTCCGAGCCAGCCCGGTCGATGACAACTACGTTAGAGATGCATCCTTGGGCGCTTTCCTATTCCGCTATGCCGAAGCGTATGTGCCTTTGTTGAAGCTACGAATTGAACAGACGCTGACATGAATGATGCGCTCCCACCCGACGCCGGCCGCCGCCGCGCTTCTTGCCGAGACTGACAGTTCAATGAACTCCGCCCGCATCAAGGAAAATGGTGTCTCGGAAAAAACGCCAATGGAGACCTTCATTGATGCGCTGACTTTGGCGCCGTCGCTTGAGCCACCCAACGGCAGCTCATGCCGTCAGTCAGATCAAGTGCCCACTTGTACAGTCAATAAGACGGGGTCGGAAAAACCAGAAGTTTCAGAGCGCCACGAGCGCGCCAAGCGGATTTGGATCCGATCTGCGTACTTGCCATATGGGCCCGCAGCATTATGAGGCCGGACACATGAAAGCGCCCGACCACATGCTCGCGCCTAAAGAAAATCCTTGCATTGGACGGGGGCGTCCCCACACGAAACACACCATATTCAACACTCAGCGCTCTCGTTTTACTTGTCCCACCCGTGAAGCGAGGTGCGCAAAGGATTGGCTACGGCCCTCGGATGACGCTTGTAACGCCTGTCTCAGAAAGCGCACCGGGAAGCAGATCGCATCCACATTCGCGCCCCGCAGTTCGGCGGGCCGATTAGAATCCGCCACCAGAGCAGATTCTGCTTCCGCCAACAGCCGATCGATTTCAGCTTCCTCGAAAACTCCCTTTTCGCGCAAAGCGACAAGCAGGGCGGAAATGACGACGTAAAGGCCCTCAAGCTGAAGATTCGCAGTATTCATGGTTGCCTCCTGGCGTTGGCATAAAGTCCGCCGCCATCGTTCAGAGGCGTCCCGGGCAATGGATCGTGCGCCCACTCAAACTCCCACACAATAGCCGACGCGTTCTGTCGCATCGCCTGTCGATTGTATTTTAGAGGTCGCTTTTGCTTCGTGGCTTCGAGGTTTGGCGAGAGAAGGTCCGAAAAGCCCTCGGCAAATGATAGCGCTCGAATGAAGTAACTGTTTGGGCTCCCGAGTTCGACACCAAAGCAATGCTTCAGTCGTCCATGATCGGGTCTAGGACCAGCTCCAACGCATCGAGAAGCGGGCAACGTCAGCCTTTCTTGAAGCGGACGGCTTCTTCCGATCCGCTGGTTGCGTCGCCTGCGCTATATGAATGCGCCCCGGCGCCGGCGAGCTTCCCTGCGCTAACGATTAAGTATTCATCGCGGATCGGGCGATTGTCGAACCAGCATTCGAGAATCTCCCGCACGCCAGCTGCATAACGCGTCTGCGCCGTCAGACTGGTGCCAGAAATATGCGGCGTCATGCCATGGTGCGGCATACTTCTCCATGGATGGTCGACCGGTGCTGGTTGAGGGAACCAGACATCGCCCGCATAGCCGGCCAATTGTCCGCTTTCAAGGGCACGCACAATAGCGTCGCGATCGCAGATCTTGCCGCGCGCGGTGTTAACGATGTATGAGCCGCGCTTCATTTTCGCAATTAACGCGTCATTGAACAAATGTTCGGTCTCCGGGTGCAACGGGCAATTTATAGTGACGACGTCACAAACCTCGACCATGCTTTCCACACTGGGGTGATACGTCACATTCAGGTCTCGTTCGACCGACTCCGAAAGACGATGGCGGTCGAAATAATGAAGGCCGACATCGAATGGCTTCAACCTCCGCAGTACTGCCGAGCCGATGCGACCGGCGGCGACAGTGCCGACCTGCATGGCTTCAAGATCGTAAGAACGCGCTACGCAATCTGCTATGTTCCAGCCGCCTGTCACGACCCATTGGTACGAAGGGATGTAATTGCGAACCAGTGCGAGGATCATCATCACCACATGTTCGGATACGCTGATGCTGTTGCAGTATGTGACTTCAGCGACGGTGATATTGCGATCGATCGCTGCTTGCAGATCGGTGTGATCAGATCCAATGCCCGCGGTCACGATGAGCCTGAGCTTGGGCGCCTTCGCAATCCGCTCGCGAGTCATGTAAGCCGGCCAAAAAGGCTGCGAAATGACGATGTCGGCGTCAGGAAGCTCTTGGTCGAGTATGCTGTCCGCGCCGTCCTTGCTGGATGTCACTACTAGGCGATGACCGTTCGACTCTAGGAATTTGCGTAGTCCTAGTTCGCCGGAAACGCTGCCAAGGAGCGTACCCGGCTTGAAATCGATTGCTTTTGGGGAGGGCAGCGTTTGTCCGTCGGGATAGCATTTGGGCTGAGCCACGTCATCGCGCGCATAGGCTTTCGGATAACCGTCGACCGGATCGTCGTACAGCACGCATACGATCTTGGCCATGTTCCGCTCCCTCTCTCGCTGGGATGCAGGGCGTTATGCTTTCGTGGCTCTACCCATCAGCGCCAAGCGCGAACTGGCCTCGCTCATGGATACGCGCAAGCTCCGCCTCACCAGCCTCATCATAGTTGTCGACGTAGATAGCGCAGATCGTTTCATAGGCGATGCGTTCAGGGTTATCTGTCGATTTCACCGAAGACGATATCCAGCGAGCGACGACAGCCGAGATGTCTACCAGGCGGCAATGCGATCGAGAGCGGTAGTTGCCCCCATCCGCCCGGCATTGCCCTGCTTGCACTATAACGCTTTGAATTGATGGCTCAGGTCGAGGCGGGGAAATCGCCGGAAAATTCAAATTAGTTTAACGGTCCACCCACCACGGCCCGAGGCGCGAACCGGCGCATTCTGGCAATTAAGTGCAATGCGACATCGCCGCCACTGGCCGCCGCTTGGCTGCGACGCCGTCCAAAACGGGCCAGTCGCGACGGCAGCGAGCTGCTTCGCCAGACATCTGCTGAAGTTGAGAAGGCGCCTTGCTCGCCGGGTAGTCCAGAAGATGCGGCGAAGGATCGAAGGCGACGATCGAGCTCGTATTGATGATCGACGATCCCGGCTGCAAATGCGGCAGAGCCGCTTTTGCAATCCAGAACAGCGCGTCACTTGCCTTCCGGAGGAACGCCCCGACGCTGGACGTAAGCGCGGGGCGTTTTTTTTTGGTGGCGGCCAGGACAAGGGCGCGCAATCGTAGGTCTCGCGCCGCAGCAACGAATTTCGCCATAGATCGTCGAATGTTGTGGCTGCGCTGCGGCCCTGTGATATCTTTTCGAACTTCAACGACTACAGTGAGGCTCAGCGTTTTGGCGCGTCTTGTCCTCTTAGACAAAAAGAATCGTGTTTGCGGCGACACGGCGGTTTTTTCGCCACGTTGCTCTTATGCCTGGGCGTACGCCTCCACGTGCTGCAAACCGGATATTAAAGGGTTAGCCCCTATCGCCGCCCGCTTGCTCGACGAGAGCTTGGGCAAAACATGTCGTGCCTATAAATTCTCGACGTTCGAGTCGAACGGCGGTTCCGATGGCTATTTCGTCTTTGATTGCGATTGCTACCAAGCGGCCCCGGCGGATTTGGGTGACCCTGCGGCGACGGCGGCGGTCATGATGAGCTGCGTTTATGTCGGCTATGTACGCCGCGACCATTGACCCTCCCTCTCGTTAAGCCAGATGACTTTGGCGGGCGTCGACCTCCGAGAGCAGGACGTTCGCCGAAGGGAGGGATTGGCAATGACGGATCAAAGGCCATCCGGCGAAAGGGAATGGGAAATCACAACCAACACCTATATCTTCGCCGGTGTTGGCGCACTAATTCTGGGCGTTCTCGCCTATCTAAGCCTCGGCGGCATTCCCAACATGATCGCTGCAGCCGTCGTGGGCGGATTGGCCGGCGGCGCCTTGGGTCTCTTTTTTTAAGGTGAGCATGAGCTGACGCGGCAAATTCAGGGGCGCAGCTTACGGGCTTAATTGAAAGAGGCGAAGGCTAGCGCCCCAGGAAGCGACTCAGCGCCAGTAAAAGGCAAGACATCAGGCGTCGAGAAGATTTCGCCGGTGTAGCGGACCAGCCCGACCATGTTGTTGGGGTCGCGCAGATCGACGAGACCGTAGCTGTTGAACAGGCCGCGCCGTCATGCAAATTACCTACACGCCCAAGTTCGGACCCATCGGCCGGTTACTCGATCTTCTGCTGCTGCGCTGGAAAATGAGAGGGCTGATGGACAGCGCGCTCAAGGGTCTCCAGCAGAAATCCGTCGAGAGCTTGGCAGCCAACGGCTAGCACCAGCAATTGACCGAGAAGCAGGACTGTACCCAGCGTGAGCTGGCCACTGAGGAACTGGTCATTTGGCGCTCGCCAGATTCCTGTAAGCCTCAAACGTCGCGCGTTCTATCCAGCATTCCGCGAGCTGTACGTTCTCGCGAAACGAACAGAACTACGTCTGCGTGATTTCATAGATCCTGATGCTCGTCATGTACGGATTGCCCTCCGCCATCCTCTCCGCGTCCTCGAGACTTTCGGCGTTCACCACGATGACGCCGGTTATCGCCGAAGATCACGCGGCAAGGGCCTGGCGCCGTTTCTGGATATCTCTCGGCCATTGATAAGGCCATATTGCTCGACGATATTGTTTTTTATGGATTGGAACCAACGGTTCCACGCTTGCATGATTTCCGGCGTGGGCTTTTCAAATCCGTAGGTCAGAAAAACAAATTGCTTCATCGTGCACTCCTTTCGCAGCGGTCATTACGTTCGCTCATAAAAGTCGCGTTTCAGATGGGCTCAGCGCGGCATCGATCTGGCGCCCGTACTCTTCGAGATGATCCTCTGGGCCGACCGACACGAGAGGACGGCGGCCCCGCCGGAAGAGGTAGAAGTATGGAGCGCCATCGTGCTGGATATCTAGCGTCAATTCACCAGGCGTGGGCTGACTCAGCCGAGTAACCACAGTTACTGTCGACGTCGCACACGCCCATTGTCGGTGTGACACCCGCTACTCGTCATCCCGCCATAGACCGGGTAGCCGACAGCCATGATTCGGCGGTGTTCGCGCGGCGGATCTCGCGGCCGTGCGCCTCGCCACCGTGCGCAGCGCGGCGCCCGGCTTTGAATCGGAGTCGCGCGACTTCGATTCGGCGTGCGTCGAATGAAGCGCGAACTCGGCGGATGGTGGCCGCCGCAGCTTGGAACCATTTCGCATTCGTGAGCGAGAGACGCAGAACATATTGTCCGAATTCTACGCCATGGCCCGCCCTGACCCGATCTCCCCTAATTCAGGCTTCCACTTATCGATAGCTATTGCTTTCAATTCTCCTCAGTCATGAACTCGAGGCGCCGCAAGATGGTCCGTTTGACCGACAAGCCAACTAGACGAACAATCCGCCGGCATCAGTTGCGCGAGATGGTCCCGCTCGCCGACAGCACCGTCTACGAGATGGAACAGCGCGGAGAATTTCCTCGACGCTTCGCTCTCTCACCACGATGCGTTGTGTGGGATCTTGCGGAGGTCGAGGCATGGCTCGCCTCGCGCCGGTCAGCACCCATCCGGCGCGCTCAGTCTCCCGACGTCAGACAACGGCGCTTGCGCCCGGTTCGAGAGCGGGATCCGGTTCAAGCAGCGGCATCGAAGGCGGAATGAGCGTCGGCACGCGCTTCTTGCCGGCGAGCCAGGCGTCGATGATGTCCGACCACTCCTGCATCATGTGGCGACGCTGCACTTCGTACTCGGCCTTATTGTAGACGCCGCGCGACGAACGACCATCCTCGTGCGCCAGGCACTTCTCGATCCAATCACTGTTAAAGCCGAGTTCGTTCAGCAGCGTCGATCCGGTCCTGCGCAGATCGTGGACGGTGAACGGCTCCAGCGGCAGCCCCTCCTTCTTCGCTTGCTCGACGACCGCGTAGGTGACGCGATTGAACGTCGCGCGCGACATCGGCGCGTCCGCGTCATAGCGCGACGGCAAAAGGTATCTCGAATTTCCGGCGCACGTCTTCAGCGCGATCATGATATCGAAAGTTTGGCGCGACAGATAAACATTGTGCGCTTTCGAGCGCTTCATCCGCTCCTTCGGGATGGTCCACACGGCATTCTCGAAATTGACCTCGTCCCAAGTAGCGTCCTGCAGCTCGCTCTTGCGCACCATAGTCTGCAGGTAGAGCCGCATGCCGAGCCTGATGGTCGGCAGTGTTGCCACCTTCTCGAGCAGCTTGAGCATGATCCGAATCTCGGTCGGCGAGAGCGATCGGTCCTTCGGCACGAAGGTTGCGATCGAAGACGGCCCCACATCGTCAGCGGGGTTGGCGACCTTCTCGCCGTGCAAGATCGCGAAGCCGAAGATCTGCTTGACGATGTCGCGGACGTGGATCGCTGTCGCCGGCGCGCCTCGATCGACGATGGCGCCGCAATGAGCTCGGAGGTCATCCGGGGTGATTTCGGTCAGCAGCCTGTTACGCCACTTGGGGAGTAGCTCGCGCTCGAAGATCGACCGGCGCATCGCCCGCGTGCTGTCCGCCATCGGCGCCGCGGTCAACCATTTCTCACCAAACTCGCCAAAGCACTTCGCTTCCAGGAGCCGGCGCTTCTCCCGCTGCTTTTCAATCGCAGGCGATCGTCCTTCGCTGATCGCCCGCTTGGCGTCGATGCACAGCTCGCGCGCCCGAGCGAGCGATAGGCCCGCTGGCCCGTACTTGCCGAACGTGACGGTCTCGCGCCGCCCGTTCATCCGGTAATCCAGCCGAAAAGTGAGGGTCCCCGACGGCTTCACGAGCACATACATGCCGTCCCGGTCCGTCACTTTGTAAATTTTGTCTTTTGATTTCAGGTGCTTAAGGGCTGCATCCGTCAGCATCTCGCCTGTCTCCGTGAAAAGACCGTCAGGCCATTTTCTGGCACGTTTATGGTGAAATCTCTTTTATTTCTAATGAGCTATGCCGAAAAAAAGACCGTCAGATGGTGCTCGGACCCTGACGGTATCGGACGAAATCGATTTTCGCAATGGGGAAGCATACCGTCAGCGAGTCCGTCAGCGGCAATCTCTGCCGGCCGATAGTCTCTGATCGATGGTGGAGGATTTTTTATTTTTAATCAGTATATTACGTCGCATATCCGGATACCCATGGATACGCTGGGAATGGCCTGAATCATTCCCACTCAATGGTCCCCGGCGGCTTCGACGTAACATCATAGACGACACGGTTGACGCCTTTCACCTCATTGATGATGCGCGTTGCGGCGCGGCCGAGAAAACTCATATCGAAGGGATAGAAATCGGCGGTCATGCCGTCGCTAGACGTCACGGCGCGCAGCGCGACGACGTAATCATAGGTGCGCCCGTCACCCATCACGCCGACAGAACGCACCGGCAAGAGCGCGGCGAAGGCCTGCCAGATCTCGTCATACAATCCGGCCTTGCGGATCTCGTCGAGATAGACGGCGTCGGCCTTGCGCAGGATCGAAAGCTTCTCGCGCGTGACGACGCCGGGGCAGCGGATCGCGAGCCCCGGCCCCGGAAAGGGATGGCGCCCGACGAAAGCTTCGGGCAGTCCGAGTTCGCGGCCGAGCGCGCGCACTTCGTCCTTGAAGAGTTCGCGCAGCGGCTCGACCAGCCGCATGTTCATGCGCTCCGGCAGTCCGCCGACATTATGATGCGATTTGATCGTGACCGACGGGCCGCCGGTGAAGGAGACGCTCTCAATCACATCGGGATAAAGCGTGCCTTGTGCGAGAAACTGCGGCGCGCCGCGCCCATCCTGCGCGATCTTCTTCGCCTCGGCTTCAAACGTCTCGATAAACAGCCGGCCGATCGTCTTGCGCTTCGTCTCCGGATCGTCGACGCCTTCCAGCGCGCCGAGGAACAGATCCGCCGCTTCGACGTGATGCAGCGGAATATTGTAGTGGTCGCGAAAAAGCCGTACGACCTCTTCCGCCTCGCCCTGCCGCAACAGACCGTGATCGACGAAGACGCAGGTCAGCGCATCGCCGATCGCTTCGTGAATCAGCACCGCCGCGACGGCGCTGTCGACGCCGCCGGAGAGGCCGCAGAGCACGCGGCCGTCGCCGACCTGGCGCCGGATCGCCGCGATGGCTTCGCCGCGAAACGCCGCCATGGTCCAGTCGGACTTCAGCCCGGCGACCTTGTGCACGAAATTCGAGAGGAGCTTCGCGCCGTCGGGCGTGTGCACGACTTCGAGATGAAACTGCACGCCGTAATAGCGGCGCGCTTCATCAGCAATGGCGGCGAACGGCGCGTTCTCCGAAGCGGCGATGACGCGAAAGCCTTCCGGCAGCTTCGTCACGCGGTCGCCATGGCTCATCCAGACGGGGAAGCTGCCGCCCTTCTCCCACACGCCGTCGAGCAGCGCGCTTCGCTCCAGCGCCGTCACATCGGCGCGGCCGAACTCGCGATGATGGCCGCCTTCGACAAGCCCGCCGAGTTGCGTCGCCATCGTCTGCTCGCCGTAGCAGATGCCGAGCACCGGCACGCCGGAGTCGAAAATGCTTTGCGGCGCACGCGGTGAGCCCTCCTCCGTCACCGAACATGGCCCGCCAGAGAGGATCACCGCCTTGGGGCGAGTGTCGGCGAAGGCGCGCTCGGCGGTCTGGAACGGCGCGATCTCGCAATAGACGCCCGCCTCGCGCACGCGCCGCGCGATGAGCTGCGTGACCTGCGAGCCGAAGTCGACGATCAGCACCTTGTCATGGCGATCGGCGATGTCGTTATGGAAGGAGTCGGTGGCGGTTGCTGGCATAGGTTCTCTAATCATCGCCCCCTCCCTGTCCCTCCCCCGCTTCGCGGGAGAGGGGACCCTAACGATCGACGTCACGCGGTTCGTTATTCGGACCCGGATCGGACTCCCTCTCCCGCGAAGCGGGGGAGGGTTGGGGTGGGGGCAATCTTTCCTCGACGCGCAACCGTATCATTTCAAGCACGCCGTCAAATTCTGCGTAGACCGCCGCATTGGTCACGCGCAAGACCGAGAAGCCGTTATCCTCAAACCAAGCGTCGCGGCGGCGGTCGCGCGAAAGCTCCGCGTCGGTGGAATGGGTCGCGCCATCAATCTCTATGACGAGCCGGGCGGCGTGACAAAGAAAATCCGCGATAAAGGGACCGCAAGGCGCTTGGCGGCGGAATTGCAGCGCATGAAACCTGTGGCCGCGCAACGCCGACCATAATTTACGCTCGGCATTCGACATGTTGCGGCGAAGCTTGCGAGCGAAGGCCCCCTTCGGAACTTTCCCATCCGCCATGCACCCCCTCCCTGTCTCTCCCCCGGTTGGCGGGAGAGAGACCTAACGACTGGCGTGTAGCAAGACGCACACATAAAACCCATCGGTGCCGCTCGTCGCCGGGGACAGGCGGACGCCGGGGCCATGCGGCGACGCGAAGCGGGCGAGCTCCGGCAGGCCCGCCTGTTCAGCCATTTCTGCGGCCGAGCGAGGGGCGAAATCCGGGATCGACACGAGGAAAGCCGCGACCTGGTCCTCGTTTTCCTCGCGCAGCACCGAGCAGGTGACGTAAGCGAGCCGCCCCCCCGGCTTCACGAAACGCGCCGCCTTAGCCAGCAGTTCGCGCTGCTCCTTCAGCCTCAGGTCGAGCGCGCCCGGCGCGAGCCGCCATTTGGCGTCGGGATGCCGCCGCCAGGCGCCGGTTCCGGTGCAGGGCGCGTCGATCAGCACGAGGTCGCAGCGCGCTTCGAGGTCGGCGATCACGTCGGCCTTGCCGCGCGGCGCGCGCACCTGGACGTTGCGCGCCCCCGCCCGCTCCAGGCGCTCATGAATCGGCGCGAGCCTGCGGCCGGCCGAGTCATGGGCGTAGATCTGGCCGCGGTTGTGCATCTGCGCCGCGAGCGCCAGCGTCTTGCCGCCCCCGCCGGCGCAAAGATCGAGAATCTGCTCGCCGGGCGCGGCGGCGCAGAGCAGCGCGGCGAGCTGCGAGGCTTCGTCCTGCAGCTCGACGAGGCCCTTCACATAGGCGGTCTCGCCCGTGAGCGCCGGCCCCCGCCCCTGCCCGACCTCGATGCGCAGGCCGATCGGCGAGAGCGGCGTCGGCGCGGGGGAAAGATGCGCGAGCTTTTCCAGCGCCTGCTCGCGCGAGCCTTTCAGAATATTGACGCGCAGATCGACGGGCGCGCGCGCCGCCAGCGCCGCGCCTTCCTGCGCTGCGCGCGCGCCAAAGGCCGCCGCGAAACGCGGCGCCAGCCATTCGGGATAGTCGCCCCGCACATGCTCCGGCGCAGTCTCGAGCGAGGCCGTCTCCAGGCGTGCGCGCTCCTCGTCGGAAAGCGGCGCCGGCGCATGGCCCGCGCCGGAGCAGAGCGCCGCGATCGCCTCCGCGTCGAGGCCGCGCGCCTCGCGCAGCGCGCCGAGCATGATCGCGCGCGGCGCGTCCGAACCCATGATAAAGGCCGCGGATGCGCGCTTCCTCAGCGCGTCGAAAACCAGGCTGGCGATCGCGGCGCGATCCTTCGAGCCGGCGAAGCGATGCGCGAGACCCCAGTCCTTCAGCGCATCGGCGGCGGGCCGCCGGCGCAGCGAGAGATCTTCGAGCGCCTCGATGGCGGCGGAGACATGGGCGGCGGGGGTCATCGGCGCGACATACCTCCCGTCCGCAATGAAATTCGGTTGCTCGCCAGCGCAGCGCTCTCATGCGCGTTCGACGTCAATCGAACTTCCCCTCGGCGCGATGTATCGCATGGATGCGGCGGATCGTGCCCGTCGCCGAACGATAGACGATCGTCTCCGTGTCGATCGTCGTCTTGCCGAGCGACACCCCGCCGACGAGCGGACCGGCGGTGACGCCAGTGACGCAGACGACGACGTCGCCGGCGGCCATGTCGCCGACCGCGTATTTGCGGCGCGGTTCGAGAAGGCCGAGACGCTGCGCATTCGCGATCTGATCGCGCGTTTCGAGCGCGAGTCTCCCCTGCATCTGACCGCCGGCGCAACGCAGCACGCAGGCGGCGAGCACGCCTTCCGAAGCGCCGCCGCGGCCAAGATACATGTCGACGCCGGTTTCCGAAGGATGGGTGGTGAGAATGATCGCCGCAACGTCGCCGTCGGTAATGAGGCGCACGCAGGCGCCCGCGTTGCGGCAGGTGCGAATGATGTCGGCGTGGCGCGGCCGATCGAGAATGCTCACGGTGATTTCGCTCGGCCGCACGCCCTTGGCGATGGCGAGCGCTCTGACATTGTCGCCCGGATCAAGATCGAGATCGACCGTGCCTTCCGGATATCCAGGACCGATGGCGATCTTGTCCATGTAGACGTCGGGCGCATGCAGGAGCGAGCCCGACGGCGCCATGGCGACGACGGCGATCGAGCCCGGCATGTCCTTGGCGCAAAGCGTCGATCCCTCGAGCGCCGCGACCCCGATATCGACGCGAGGGCCGACGCCTGCGCCAATTTCTTCGCCCACATAGAGCAGCGGCGCCGCGTCCTGGTCGCCCTCACCGATGACGATGCGCCCCCGCACCGGAAGCCGCGACAGTTCCTCGCGCATCGCCTCCGCCGCGGCGAGGTCGGCGGCCATTTCGTCGCCGCGCCCGCGCAGTCTGGCCGCCGCGACCGCGGCGCGCTCGGAAGCGCGCGCAAGCTCCAGCGTCAGATAGCGGTCGATCTGCGACGCGTCGGTTTCGGATTGCTGCGTCATGTCGCGCTACTCGCGTTCGATGCGGATGACCTGCGCGCGCGAGACGATGACGCCGTCCTGATAGATCATGTCCAGCGCCTCGCGCACCAGATGTTCGCTCGTCGCATGGGTGATGAGGATGACGTCGACGCAGTCGCCCGGCGCGCCGCGCGCGCCGCGCTGCACGATGCTTTCCAGCGATATTCGGCGCTCCGCCATGCGCGTGGCGATCTTGGCGAAGGCGCCCGCGACGTCGCGCACCGACATGCGGATGTAATAGCCGCCTTCGTGGCGCTGCATCGGCGTGCGCCTGAGTTCGGCGAGCTTGGCCGTCGGCAGGCCGAAGGGCGCCGAACGCACGCCCTTGGCGATGTCGGCGATGTCGGCGACGACGGCCGAGGCGGTGGCGTCGCCCCCCGCCCCCGGCCCGACGAGCGTCAGCTCATGCACCGCGTCGGCGTCGATGGTGACGGCGTTCAGCACGCCCATCACCTGGGCGATGGCGGAGTTCTTGCTGACCATCGTCGGATGAACGCGCTGCTCGACGCCATCGGCAGTGCGCTGCGCGACGCCCAGCAGCTTGATGCGATAGCCAAGCTCGGCGGCGGCGTCGATGTCGGCGAGCGTCACGCGCTCGATGCCTTCGATATCGATGGCGCTCGCGGCGATGCGCGTGCCGAACGCCAGCGAGGTGAGGATCGCGAGCTTGTGCGCGGTGTCGAAGCCGCCGATGTCGAAGGTCGGATCGGCCTCGGCGTAGCCGAGTTTTTGCGCCTCCGTGAGGCATTCCTGGAAGGACAGCTGCTCCTGCTCCATGCGCGACAGGATGTAATTGCAGGTGCCGTTGAGAATGCCGTAGACGCGTTCGATCGAATTGCCGGCAAGGCCTTCGCGCAGCGTCTTCACAATCGGAATGCCGCCGGCGACCGACGCTTCGAAAGCGAGCGCGGCGTGTTTCTCCTCGGCGAGCGCCGCGAGATGCAGACCGTGCGACGCCAGCAATGCCTTGTTGGCGGTGACCACCGGCTTGCCATGGGCGAGCGCCGTCTCGACGCTGGCCCGCGCCGGCCCCTCGGAGCCGCCGATCAATTCGACGAAAAGGTCGATCGTCGGCGATGCAGCGAGCTTGATCGGATCGGGGAAGAATTCCACGCCCGAAAGGTCGGCGCCTCGCTCCTTTGTCGCATCCCGGGCGGAGACGCCGGCGACGACGATATGCCGCCCGGTGCGGGCGGTCAGCGCCTCGGCCTGGCGGCGCAGCAGGCGCGCTACCGCGGCGCCGACGGTGCCGAGCCCCGCGATACCGACGCGCATGATCTCCGACATTGCAACCTTTCCGGGAAAAATAGCGGGCGATGGAGCGCCCAGAGACGTAGCGCCTTGTGCCTGATTTGACGCGTTCGATCAAGAAATGGCGGACAGCGCGGATTGAGAAGCTTTCGCTGAAGCCCTACCTCTTGGACATGCTATGCCGCCCGCTGGGCGATGAGGAGATGACCATGACGCGCAGAGCGAGCGTATTCGCCTTTGTAGCCGCTGCGATGCTGGCCTTGTCCGGCGGTCATGCGATGGCGGGCATCGGCATTCATGTGGAGGCCGCGATAGAGCACGCTCAGGAGGCGATCGAAGACGGCGCAAAAGGCGACTCGAAGGAAGTCGTGACGCATGTGATGAGCGCGCTCGGCCATGCCCGCGAGGCGCTGCATGAAAAAGCCCTTGAACGGGACCGCGCCGCCAACAAGCTGCTGCACCGCGCGATCCGGCATCTGCGCCTGGCCGAAATGCGCGCGCGGTTTGGCGACACGACCCGCGCCGTCAAGCATGCGACCAGCGCGCTCGCCGAATTGAAGAAGATCAAGTGATGGGTGAGCGTGCGCCCAACGCTGACCGGCGCGCCGCAATCAATGCGGCACGCCCGACCAGATCTTGCGCTTGGTGAAGTAAAGCAGGCCGACGAAAACGACGAGGAAGCCCAGCACGCCCAGGCCAACCCGCTTGCGGGACTCAAGATGCGGCTCGGCGACCCACAACATGAACGCCGCGACGTCCTTCGCGTATTGGTCGATCGTCTGCGGCGCGCCGTCGTCGTAGGTCACGACGCCGTCGGAAAGCGGCGGCGGCATGCCGATGCGCCGGCCGGGCATATAGGGATCGTAGAACTGTCCTTCCGGCAGTTTCACGTCTGGCGGAGGATCTTCGTAGCCCTCCATCAGCGAAACGATATAGTCGACGCCATGCTCCTGATAGGAGAAGCCGGGCAAGGCGTCGAACAGGAAGAGCGGAAAGCCCCGCGAATAGCCGCGCGCCTTGGCTAGCACCGACATGTCCGGCGGATAATTGCCGGCGAGCGCCGCGCGCGCCGCCTGCTCATTGGCGAAAGGCGGCGGGAAGCGGTCGCTCGGGCGACCGGGGCGATCGTAATATTCGCCGGCCTCGTTGGGTCCGTCCTTGACCTTGTAGCTCGCCGCGAGCGCTTCGACTTCCTTTTCCGAGAACTCAGGTCCGCCGGGCTGCGACAGATTGCGGAAGGCGAGCATCTTGATCGAATGGCAGGAGGAGCAGACCTCCTTGTAGACCTTGAATCCTCTGCGCAGCTGCGCCTTGTCGTAGCGGCCGAAAGCGCCGGCGAAACTCCACTCGAAGCGCTTGGGCTTTTCCTCGTGCCGCGTGCTTTCGTGGCGCGCTTCCTTTTCCTTCGCCGAAGGGGCCGCGACCTGATCGGTGGCTGACGGCGGCGCTTCCTGCTGCGTCCAGGCGGGACCGGCCAGCGCCATCGTCGTGGCGACCGCGAGAGAAACCAGCGACAATCGCTTCATCAGTGGATTCTTGCCCAGTGAATATGCATGCGCGTTAAACATGGGACGTTTCCCCGCGCACGATCGAAGAGTCGATCGACTCAGGAACGGGTTCCGGTTTCTCGATCCTGCCGATGACAGGCAGGATGACGAGGAAGTGCAGAAAATAATAGGCCGAAAGCAGACGCGCGAACCAAAGATAGACTCCTTCGGCAGGCTGCGCCCCGAGATAGCCAAGCCCTATGCAGACGGCCAGGAAAACCCAGAACTCCTTGCGAAAGAGCGGTCGATAGACCGCCGACTTCACCTTCGAGGTGTCGAGCCAAGGCAGCGCCGCGGTGATCAAAATGGACAGAAAGAGCGCGATGACGCCGAGCAGCTTGTTCGGTATCGCCCGCAGGATCGCATAGAAGGGCAGGAAGTACCACTCCGGCACGATGTGCGGCGGCGTCACCAGCGGGTTGGCTTCGATGTAATTGTCGGGGTGGCCGAGATAATTCGGCACAAAGAACGTCAGCCACGCATAGACCAGGAGAAACGCCGCGATCCCAACCGCGTCCTTCAAGGTCGCATAGGGCGTGAAAGGCACCGTGTCCTTCTTGATGTTCTTCACCTCGACGCCCGAGGGATTGTTCTGACCCGTCACATGCAACGCCCAGACATGCAGCGCGACGATCGCGACGATGATGAACGGCACGAGATAGTGCAAGGCATAGAAGCGATTGAGAGTCGGATTGTCCACGGAGTAGCCGCCAAGCAACCAGGTGGTGATCGACGTGCCGACAACCGGGATGGCCGAGAAAAGATTGGTGATGACGGTCGCGGCCCAGAAGGACATTTGCCCCCAGGGCAGGACGTAGCCGAGAAATCCCGTCGCCATCATCAGCAGGAAGATGATGACGCCGAGAATCCACAGGACTTCGCGCGGGTCCTTGTAGGAGCCGTAGTACATGCCCCGAAAGATGTGGATGTAGACGGCGAGGAAGAACATCGAGGCGCCATTGGCGTGCGCATAGCGCAGCACCGTTCCCCAATTCACATCGCGCATGATCTTTTCGACGGAATCGAAAGCGAGCGTCGTCTCTGGGGTGTAATGCATCGCCAGAACGACGCCCGTCACGATCTGCGCCACGAGCATGAAGCTCAAAACCGCGCCAAACACCCACATGTAGTTGAGGTTCTTTGGCGTCGGATAGGCGACGAAGGAATCATGCATGAAGCTCAAAATCGGCAACCGGCGCTCTAACCAGCGAGCGAAGCCGCTTTTGGGCGTGTATTGGGAGTGTCCTTCCATGGGCCTGCTGCTCTCGGAATTTCGTGGGAGAAATTGAAGGGCGCTCGGCCTTGGCTAGCCGATCTTAATTTTGTTTTCCGTGAGGAAGGCGTAGGGCGGCACTTCCAGATTCGTCGGCGCGGGGCCGCTGCGAATCCGCCCCGACAGGTCGTAGACCGAGCCATGGCAGGGACAGAACCAGCCGTTGAATTCGCCTTCCTTGCCGGTCGGAATGCAGCCGAGATGCGTGCAGACGCCGATGATGACCAGCCACTCGGGCTTTTGGACCCGCTTCGAATCGGCCTCCGGATCCGGCAGAACCGATAGCGGCGTGTCCTCGGCCGCCTTGATCTCGGCCGCCGTGCGGTGACGCACGAAAACAGGCTTGCCGCGCCATTTCACAGTAACGATCTGGCCTTCGGGAACTGTCGAAAGATCGACTTCCGTCGAAGCCAACGCGAGGGTGGACGCGTCCGGATTCATCTGGGCGATGAGCGGCCAGACCACAGCGCCGGCGGCGCCCGCGGCGGCGACGCCGGTGGCGACATAGAGAATATCCCGGCGGCTGGGCTCCGCCGGCTTCACGGCGGCATCTTTGCTTGTCACGCTCGAACCTCTCCCAACGGTCTCAAGTCTCCGCCGCCTAGGCGGCGGCTGCGCCCAAGGCGACCCGTTTTACGCGAATCTCAGCCGCTGTCCACAATACGCGACAGGGAAATTTGGCCGTGGCCGCCGTGACACAAGACCTTGACGGCATTCGCGGCGATATGCCGCAAATCCGCCGTTTCATCCGATTGGAACGCGCGAATGGCTCCTCTCACGCTTGCTCTGTATCAGCCAGACATCCCGCAAAACGCCGGAACGATGCTGCGAACCTGCGCATGTCTGGGCGTCGCCGCGGCCATTATCGGGCCTGCCGGCTTCCCCATCAGCGACCGCGATTTCCGTCGCGCCGGCATGGATTATCTCCATCGCGTGACGATTGACCGACACGCCTCCTTCTCTGCGTTCCAAGACTGGCGCGCGGCTCGCGCCGAGGCTGGCGAAACGCGCCGCCTGCTGCTGCTGTCCACCCACGCGGCGATCTCCTTTCTCGACTGCGACTACAAGGAAGGCGACATTCTGCTCGTCGGCAGAGAATCCGCTGGCGCGCCGGAAGAGGTCCACGCCGCGGCCGATGTGGCGCTGCGCATCCCCATGCGCCACGGCCTGCGCTCGCTGAACGTCGCCGTCGCCGCGGCGATGGTCATGGGCGAGGCGCTGAGGCAGTTGCACGCCCTTTGACCAGGTGCGCCGCCGCACAGCGCGTCGCCAAAAGCCCCGATTAGTCTGAAACCGTCGGCGTTTTTAACGCGATATTAACTGAGTTGTTCGGGAGGGCGATATGACTCATCAGGCAATTCGCATCTCGCTCGCGCTTTGGGAGCGGCTGCTCAAATCTCTTAACGCAGCTCTGTTCACCATCCTTCTCTGCATCGGCCTCTATGCGCTGGTGACCAATTTTTCGGAGGCGCGCGGCGTCCTCGGCAAGCTCTTCGTCAAGTTCATTCAGATCGAGAGCTTCGAGGGGTTCAACATGAAAGCCGCCTTCAAAGTGGATCAGATCGCCGCGTCGACGCCGATCTATCAGGATCTGCCGGCGGAAATGAAAGACTTGCTGCCCGACGATATCCGCTCGCTCCGCGGGGCGTGGGTGGAGCGGCTCCTCTATGTCGGCGACCAGGGCAAGCTGTGCGACTTCGAATTCGCAAATCAGAAAATGAGCGAGGATTACAATGCGGACCGGCATCTGGCGGCGGACGGTCTGATCACGATGAAGGACTCGCGAGAGGTGAAGGCGCAGGTGGTGGAAGACATGCGACAGGCGAAGCTGAAAAACGACGAGTGGCCGAACGGAGAGCCCCGCCTCTGCTATGTCACGGAACTCACCAAGCGCGGCCGCAACGTCAAGACGGCGCTCGTGCAGTTTCTTCGCGCCGGCTTCGCCGCGGCGACGGGGACGCCCGCCGCCGGGCGCCAGAACTCCAAGATGAAAGTCGCTGATATGGCGCGGTAACTGTCCAGACGAATTGACAAGGCGCGGCGCCGGCGGGATGAAACGGCGACCAAGGAGACGCCTATGAACGCCGCGCCCGATCAGCTCGAAACCCGTAAGGACGCCGCGCGCGCATGGTTCGAGTCGCTGCAACTGCGCATCATCGCCGCCTTCGAGGCGCTGGAGGACGCAGCCCCCGGCCCGTTCGCGCCCGAAGCCGAGGAGCCCGGCCGGTTCGTTCTCACCGCCTGGAGCCGAACGGATCACGGCGGCGCGACTTTAGAAGGCGCCGCTCGAAACATCGGCGGCGCGCCGGGCGGCGGCGGACGCATGGGGATGATCAAGGGCCGCGTGTTCGAAAAGGCCGGCGTCCACTGCTCGACGGTGTTCGGGACCTTCGCGCCCGAATTCGCCAAGCAGATTCCGGGCGCTGCGGAAGACCCCCGCTTTTTCGCGACGGGAATCTCGCTGATCGCCCACCCGTGGAACCCCAATGTTCCCGCCGTGCATATGAACACGCGCTTCGTCGTGACGACAAAAGCCTGGTTCGGCGGCGGCGCGGATTTGACTCCGGTGCTCGACGCGCGGCGCACGCAGGACGATCCGGACACGATCGCCTTTCATGGCGCGATGCGCGGCGCTTGCGAGCGCCATCCCGTGGCCGATTATGCGCGCTTCAAGCAGTGGTGCGATGAATATTTCTTCCTCGCGCATCGCAACGAGCCGCGCGGCATCGGTGGTATCTTTTATGACTATTTCAACAGCGCCGGAGACGCTCAGAATTCGGCCTGGGATCAGGATTTCGCCTTCACCCGCGACGTCGGCGAAAGTTTTCTCGAAATCTATCCGGAGCTGGTGCGGCGCAACTTCGCCAAGCCCTGGAGCGCGGCGCAGCGCGACGAGCAGCTCGTGCGGCGGGGTCGCTATGTCGAATATAATCTGCTCTACGACCGCGGCACGATCTTCGGATTGAAGACCGGCGGCAATGTCGACTCGATCCTCTCCTCCATGCCGCCCATGGTGAAGTGGCCATAGCGAGATCGCACCGAAAAACAGTCCCGTCATGGCCGGGCTTGTCCCGGCCATGCACGCGATCCCGCGCGCGAGGCTTGTCAATGAACGCGATGTCGTGGCGTGGATACCCGCGACAAGCGCGGGCATGACCCGCTGAAACCGCATCGCTCACCCGAACGTCCATCGCCGGTTCAGCGCGAAGGTGACGAACATCGCCAGCACGGTCGTGACCATCTGCGCCGGCAGATAGGGCGCGCCCCAGCGATCGACGAAGAGGCTCATCAGCGCATAGGTGACGCAGAAGCCCGCGAAGGCGACGAGCGCAAAGCGCCATGTCGCCTCGGCATGGGGTCGCTCGCTTTCGAACGTGTGGCGACGGTTCAGCAGGTAAGCGACGACGCCGCCGACCACGTAGCCGCACAGCGTCGCCGGCACGGCGCGCCATCCCCCGCCTTCGACCAGGGCGATGAGAACCGCGTAATGCGCGAGCGTCGCGCCGACGCCGACCGTCGCGTAAGTCGCAAGCTGGCGCGTCGTCGACATGCCTAGCGCGGCATCGTGGCGTAATGACGCGCGATCTCGCGCATCTCGGACTCGGAGAGCCGTCGGCTCATATAGCGCATCTCCTTGTGCGGCCGCGCGCCGGAGCGAAAGGCCTTGATCTGGTTGAAGAGATAAAGCTCATTCTGTCCGGCGAGATGCGGAACGTCGGCGCTCTTCGCGATCCCGTCAACGCCGTGACAGGCCGCGCATTGGACGAACACCTCCGAGAGATCGTCCGCCCGCGCGCAAATCGCGCCGGAAGCGAAAAGCAATACACAGAAAAGCGAGCGGGTCGGAAGGCGCATGAACGTGACTCTCGAAGACGAGAGCGCGATGATAGCGCAATCGGACCTTCTGCGGCGCGGTCTTGGGGTCGCAAGCCCGCTCGGGCGCGCCTCTTCACATGACCGTCAATCTCGTCTAGACATTCCGCGACTTTCGAGCCGGGCGCGCCCCGCTCGCCGCCCGCATGACCGGTCCAATGACAGAATGACGGGCAAGTTCGGGACGCGTTCTGGTCCAAGGGCCGGAATCGCGGCCCTTTTTTGTGCGCGCTTGCCCGAGTGCAGGGGCGAAAGACGAATGGTTGCCTCATCCCGAGGAGGCGGCGCAGCCGCGGTCTCGAGGGAGGGGGAAACCGCTGACACATCTCGCCTTTGCATCGAGACGCGCCTGACGGCGCGCCTCAGCATGGGACGAGAGAGCGCTGACGAGCGGATGAAAAACTGAGGCGGCATGCCGAAAAGAACCGACATCACCACGATCATGATCATCGGCGCCGGCCCCATCGTCATCGGCCAGGCGTGCGAATTCGACTATTCGGGCACCCAGGCGTGCAAGGCGCTCAGGGCGGAAGGCTATCGGATCGTTCTCGTCAACTCGAATCCGGCGACGATCATGACGGATCCGGATATGGCGGACCGCACCTATATCGAGCCGATCACGCCGGAGATCGTCGCCAAGATCATCGAGAAGGAGCGCTACACGGCTCCCGGCGGCTTCGCGTTGCTGCCGACAATGGGCGGACAGACTGCGCTCAATTGCGCGCTCAGCCTCGAAAAAATGGGCGTGCTGAAGAAGTTCGACATCGAGATGATCGGCGCGACCGCCCATGCGATCGACAAGGCCGAGGATCGCGAGCTGTTTCGCGAAGCGATGACGAAAATCGGACTCGATACGCCGCGGTCGCACCACGTCAAGACGCTCGCCGCGGCGCTCGAGGCGCTCGACGACATCGGCCTGCCGGCGATCATCCGTCCGTCCTTCACGCTCGGCGGCACCGGCGGCGGCATCGCCTACAACAAGGCGGAGTTCATCGAGATCGTCGAACGCGGAATCGACGCCTCGCCGACGAATGAAGTGCTGGTCGAAGAAAGCGTCCTTGGCTGGAAGGAATATGAGATGGAGGTCGTCCGCGACAAAGCGGACAACTGCATCATCGTCTGCTCCATCGAGAACGTCGACCCGATGGGCGTGCACACAGGCGACAGCATCACCGTCGCGCCGGCCCTGACGCTCACCGACAAAGAATACCAGATCATGCGCGACGCCTCGATCGCGGTGTTGCGCGAGATCGGCGTCGAGACCGGCGGCTCGAACGTGCAGTTCGCGATCGACCCCAGAAACGGCCGCATGATCGTCATCGAGATGAATCCGCGCGTGTCGCGCTCATCGGCGCTGGCGTCGAAAGCGACGGGTTTTCCGATCGCCAAGGTCGCGGCGCGGCTGGCGGTCGGCTACACGCTCGACGAGATCGCCAACGACATCACCGGCGGCGCGACGCCGGCGTCCTTCGAGCCGACGATCGACTATATCGTCACCAAGATCCCGCGCTTCGCCTTCGAGAAGTTTCCCGGCTCCGAGCCGACATTGACGACAGCGATGAAGTCGGTCGGCGAAGCCATGGCGATCGGCCGCAATTTCGCCGAGTCGCTGCAGAAGGCGTTGCGTTCGCTCGAGACCGGATTATGCGGCCTCGACGAGATCGAGATCGACGGCCTCGGCAAGGGCGACGACATGAATGTGCTGCGCGGCGCGCTCGGCACGCCGACGCCGGACAGGCTGCTCGTCGTCGGCCAGGCGCTGCGCCTCGGCATGACGACGGAAGCCGTTCACGAAGCAAGCAAGATCGACATCTGGTTTATCGAGCGCATCGCGGAAATCATTACGCTCGAAAACAAGGTCAAGAAGTTCGGCCTGCCTGAAGACGCCGAGAATCTTCGCAAGCTCAAATTCGCGGGCTTTTCGGATTCGCGCCTCGCGACGCTCGCCGGCATGGAAGAAGACGCCGTGCGCGACATCCGCCATCGTCTCGGCGTGCGTCCCGTTTACAAGCGCATCGACACCTGCGCGGCCGAATTCGCGTCGCCCACAGCCTATATGTATTCGACCTATGAGGCGCCTTTCTTGGGCGTTCCCGCGAACGAGGCGCATCCTTCGGACAAGGACAAGATCGTCATTCTCGGCGGCGGCCCGAACCGAATCGGGCAAGGCATCGAATTCGACTATTGCTGCTGTCACGCCTGCTTCGCGCTCGCCGAGGCCGGTTTCGAGACCATCATGATCAATTGCAATCCGGAGACGGTGTCGACGGATTACGACACCTCCGACCGGCTCTATTTCGAGCCGCTGACGAATGAAGACGTGGCCGAAATTCTCGACGTCGAGAAGTCCAACGGCCGGCTCGTCGGCGTCATCGTGCAATATGGCGGGCAAACGCCGCTGAAGCTTGCGCACGGCCTCGAGCAGGCTGGCGCGCCGATCCTCGGCACCCCGGTCGATTCAATCGACCTCGCGGAGGACCGCGACCGCTTCAAACGATTGCTCGACAGGCTTGGGCTGAAGCAGCCCAAGAACGGCATCGCCTATTCGGTCGAGCAGTCGCGCATCGTCGCCCAGGAACTCGGACTGCCGCTCGTCGTGCGTCCAAGCTATGTGCTTGGCGGCCGCGCCATGGCGATCATCCGCGACCAGAGCGATCTCGACGATTATCTCCTCGGCACGCTGCCGAGCCTCGTGCCGTCCGAGATCAAGGCGCGCTATCCGAACGACAAGACCGGGCAGATCAACACGGTGCTCGGCAAGAATCCGCTGCTCTTCGACCGCTATCTCACCGACGCCATCGAAGTCGACGTCGATTGTCTCGCCGACGGCGATGAAGCCGTCATCGCCGGCGTCATGGAGCATATCGAAGAAGCGGGCATTCATTCGGGGGATTCGGCCTGCTCGCTGCCGCCGCGCTCGCTTTCGCCCGAAACGATCGCCGCGCTCGAAGCGCAGACCACGAGCCTCGCCAAGGCGCTCGGGGTGATCGGCCTCATGAATGTGCAGTTCGCGCTCAAGGACGGCGAGATCTACGTGCTCGAAGTCAATCCGCGCGCGTCGCGCACCGTGCCCTTCGTCGCCAAGGTGATCGGCAGCCCGATCGCCAAGATCGCGGCTCAGCTGATGGCCGGCGCAAAGCTCGTCGACTTTGATCCCTTGGACACCAAGCCGGCGCATGTCGGCGTGAAGGAGGCCGTCTTCCCCTTCGCGCGGTTTCCGGGCGTCGACACCGTGCTTGGGCCGGAGATGCGCTCGACAGGCGAAGTAATGGGTCTCGACAGCTCCTTCGACGCCGCCTTCGTCAAGAGCCAGCTCGGCGGCGGCACCAAGGCGCCGCGCGAAGGCGTCGTGTTCGTTTCCGTCAGGGACGCGGACAAGGGCCGCATCATCCCCGCGGTCCGGCTGCTAAAGGAGGTCGGCTTCTCCATCGTCGCCACCGGCGGGACGGCGCGCTATCTCGTCGAGCGTGGAATCGCCGCCCAGAAGCTGAACAAGGTTTCAGAGGGACGGCCGCACATCGTCGACGCCATCAAGAACGGCTCGATCGCGCTTGTTTTCAACACGACGGAGGGGGCCCAGGCGCTCGCCGACTCGCGCTCCTTGCGCCGCGCGGCGCTTCTGCATAAGGTTCCTTATTACACGACCCTGGCGGGAGCGGTCGCGGCGGCCCAGGGGATACGCGCCTATGTGTCGGGAGACCTCAGGGTCCGGGCGCTGCAGGATTACTTTACGCCGACCGCGACCAACTGAAATTTTGGGGGTTCCGTCACGCGAGCGGCGATGGCTATTCGCCGCTGCTAGCCAAACTAAGCCAGGCGATTGGCCTGCGCCCGCCGGCGCGTGACTACGGAAACTGAAGAAAGGCGAGAAGCGAGAGCAATGGTGGACAAGGTGCCCATGACCGCCGCCGGCCACGCCGCGCTCACGGAAGAGCTGCGCCGCAGGCAGCAGGAAGATCGTCCCCGAATCATCCAGCAGATCGCTGAGGCGCGCGCGCACGGCGACCTTTCGGAAAACGCCGAATATCACGCCGCCAAAGAGGCGCAGTCGCTGAACGAGGGCCGCATCGCCGAACTCGAGGACAAGCTCTCGCGCGCCGAAGTCATCGACGTGACGAAGCTCACGGGCTCGACGATCAAATTCGGCGCGACCGTCACGGTCGTCGACGAGGACACCGAAGAGGAGAAGGCCTATCAGATCGTCGGCGAGACCGAGGCCGACGTGAAGAGCGGCCGCGTCTCGATCACGAGCCCCATCGCGCGCGCGCTGATCGGCAAGACGGTCGGCGACACCGTCGAGGTCACGACGCCGGGCGGCGGAAAGAGCTATGAGATTTTGAAGGTCGCGTTTGGCTGAGGCGCGAGGCGCCGACCCCTCCCTGTCCCTCCCCCGCTAAAGCGGGAGAGGGAACCCTAATCGCAAAGGTCACGCGGTTTGTTGCACCAGCCCGGAGCGGACTCCCTCTCCCGCGAAGCGCGGGAGGGTTGGGGAGGACGCGCTTCGAGAAGCCTGCTGCCGCCGGCCACGACGATCCGCATTCTCACCGACGGGCGCGCCGGACACGAGGCGCAGACGCTCGGCGTCGCCGCAGCGCTGCGCGTTGCTCCCGATATGCGCCGCGTCGCGCCGCGCGCGCTCTTCGCCGCGCTTGCGCCTTTCGCGCCCACGGACCCGCGCGACGCTTTCGCATACGCGCCGCCCTACCCTGACATCGCCATCGCCGCCGGACGCCGGACCCTTCCGGCGCTCCGGCGCTTGAAGCGCGACTCCGGCGGGCGGACGTTCACGGTCTATGTGAACAGGCCCGCGAACGGCTCCGACGCGGCGGATCTCATCATCGCGCCGCGTCACGACGGCCTAAGCGGCGCAAATGTCTTCTCGCCGCTAACCCCGGCGAACCGGATCACGCCGGAGCGGCTCGCCGCGGCGCGCGCCGCGCCCGATCCCCGCATCGGCGCCCTGGCCGGCCCGCGCGTCGCGCTGCTTATCGGCGGCGACAGCCGGCGCGGCGTCTATGGCGCGCGCGACATCGCCGAGCTCACGCAGATCGCGGCTTCGCTCCTTGCGGCCGGACGCTCGGTCATGGCGACAGCCTCCCGCCGCACGCCGCCCGCGTTGCGCGACGCGCTGGCGCAGGCGCTCGCCGCGCCGGGCGGCTTCCTGTGGGACGGCGCCGGCGACAATCCCTATTTCTCGATGCTGGCGAACGCCGACGCCATCATCGTCACCGGCGACAGCGTCAACATGGTGGGCGAAGCCGTCGCGACGGCCGCGCCGGTCCAGGTCGTCCCGCCGCCCGGCGGCCGAGGCAAGATCGCCGCCTATCTTTCGGCGCTGCGCGACGCCCGCGCCATCCGCCTCTGGAGCGGCGCGCTCGAGGACTGGCGGCGCGCGCCGCTCAATGCGACGCCTTCAATCGCCCGCGCCGTCGCGCAGGCCTATCTGGCCTTCGTTGGGCCGCGGCTGCAATCTTGAGCGCCCCGCCGGTGCGAGAGGCTGCTTGAAAAAGCCGCCGCGCGCCGATAAGAGTGGCGCGCCGCACGCCATTGGCGCAGCGCGATCGCCGCAATAGCTCAGCTGGTAGAGCACATCATTCGTAATGATGGGGTCGGGGGTTCGAATCCCTCTTGCGGCACCAGCCGTCTTGATGAATTCATGTTTTCATACGGTTGCGCTTCAGGCTAGCTGGACCTCGGCGTCCATCGCATCGATGGCGGTTTCAGTTGGATCGTCAGGTTTGCAATGCCCGCATCCTCGCACATTCTTGAGGCCAGTTCCGCGGGCGACTGCAAACGCTTTTTCGCTATTTGGCTGTGGACCGAGCCATTCCGTAGCGAGATGTGCTTTTAATCCCGGCCTTCGCTGGCCCTTTCCTTCATTGCAGTGAGGACATGATCCTTTGTGAACGGTCGCCGACCGGTGGGCTGGAGCCAAGAAAACATAAAAGTTCATGACTGGTTTCTCCGCCGCGATCACCGCTAACAGCTACGACCTGCGATCGGGCTCTCAGCTTGCTTGGAGCTGCACGAATAGACCGACGCTAGCGAAGCTGTCCTTGCGAGGATTTCTGGCGTTACGGCTATCGTGCCTTGATCTGAAATTGCTTCACTCAGCATTCATCATGAGAGGAGTTTCAGCGGCTTCGCCCGGCCAGCCGCACCGGCGGCCATCGCCTCCCGAAAAACGGCGCTGCCCTCATCGCCATGCCGGCGCAGAAGTCGGCGTGCCGCTTGAATGACTCGTGCATAGCCGCGACCTCTTCCGCCGTCGCTGCGTCTGCAAACTCTCCGATTGCTTCAGAAGGCCAGCTTTCAAGCCAGTCAGGATTAGTCTGCTCTTTCATGGCGAAAGTCCTGTGTGCTCAACTCCGGCTAGAGTCCTGTCCCAGAAATTACTAGCCACGTTTTCGCGATTGTGATTCCTTCGGCCCAGGCGGGATTCGGGAGGGCGGCATGGCGAGGGACGGAGCGACCAAAGCGAGCAAGATTAAGCTCAGCGAGAACGAACGGGAATACCTCAAAAGGCTCGTCCGGCGACGCAAGGTGGCGCGTGGGCATGCGCAACGCGCGGAGATCGTGTTGCGGGCCGCTGACGGGCTCAACAACTGCGAGATCGCGGCTGCGGTCGGTGTAACGCGGCAGACCGTGCGCACATGGCGCGAGCGTTTCGCCAAGCACCGTCTCGATGGTCTCGACGATGAGCCGCGCTGTGGCGCGCCACGCAAGATCGGCGACGACCGCGTTGAGGAGATCGTGACCAGGACACTCGAAACGCAGCCCAAGAACGCGACGCACTGGAGCACGCGCGGCATGGCGAAAGCATCGGGCGTGTCGACTTCGTCGGTTCATCGCATTTGGCGTGCATTCTCCCTACAGCCGCATCGCACCGAGACTTTCAAGCTCTCGACCGACCCGCAGTTCGTCGAGAAAGTGCGCGACATCGTTGGCCTCTATCTCGATCCGCCCGACAAGGCGCTGGTGATATGCGTGGATGAAAAGAGCCAAATACAAGCGCTTGATCGAACGCAGCCGCTGCTGCCGATGCGCCCTGGACAAGTCGAGCGGCGCACGCACGACTACGACCGCCACGGCACTACGACGCTCTTTGCCGGCTTCATCGCTGCTGTCACGGCTGAGACGACCGTGAAGGCTGGCAGTGTGATCGGCACATGCATGCCGCGCCATCGCGCGCAGGAGTTCCGCAAGTTTCTCGACGAAGTGGAGAGCAACGTTCCCGCCGGCCTCGACATTCACGTCGTGATGGACAACGCTTCGAGCCATAAGACGCAAGTGATCCGCAACTGGTTCGCCAAGCGGCCCCACTGGCACATGCATTTCACGCCGACATCGTCGTCGTGGATCAATCAGGTCGAACGCTTCTTCGCGCTGCTGGCCGAAAAGCAGATCAAGCGAGGCGCGCACAAGTCCGTCAAAGACCTCATCGCCGCCATCAAGGCTTTCCTCGCCCAACAGAACGCTGATCCGAAGCCGCTGCGCTGGACCAAGTCAGCCGACGACATTCTGGCCTCCATCGAACGCTTCTGCCGTCGCACCCTCGACCTCCAAGCCAAAGCTGGATAGAAACTTCTGAATCAGGACACTAGCGCTCTTTGAGCGCACGACATCAGGGCCGATGCTGGCGCATTCCGCTCAGCGGTGAAATGCGCGCGCGCACATTTGCGCCAAGAAGGGGCCAACCTACCTCGCGCTGCAAACGCAGAATGTCGCCTGCGGTCGATCTTGACGACAGCTCCTCGAGGGCGGAACTTGCCGCTTTATCCGAGACGGTGGAGGGTTCAAAGATGACAAGCCCTAACGATTGCGCCTCCGACGCCGCCGTTCTGAGAGAAATTCGTGAACTCACGGGACGCATCGGCGACCAGCGCATTCAAACCATCCTGCGATCCGTTATTGACGCAGTCGCCCTCAATCCTCAGCCGCTGCCGCCTCGCGCGCATGAATTGCTGCAGGCGGTGGTCAATGCGCTTAACCCGCAGCCGTTGCCGCCTGGGCCATCCTGAGACGCCGGATACGCCGGTTCCACGACGACGCCGAACGCGGCCAGAAGATCCGGCTGAAGCAACAGCATCGTCTCGCCCATGTCTGCGAGGACTATGGCGGGTAACAGCCGCCGTCGGTCACGTATCCCCGCTCGCGCGAAACGCCGGTTCGCAATTTCGCGAAACTATGCGCCGTGGCGGCTCGCGATTTGATTGTCCCGCGTCAGCGGTCCATGTCCGAGAGCGCAGTCAGCGACTCGGGCAGGACCTGCCCGCCGTCGATCACCAGCGTCTGGCCGGTGATGTAGGCGGCTTCGTCGCTGGCGAAGAACAGCGCGGCGTAGGCGATGTCCTCGACGCTTCCGAGCCGGCGTTGCGGGATCGCGGCCGTCATCTGCGCCAGATAGTCTTCGCCGAGTTCATCGAGCCCTTCGGTGCGCACATTGCCCGGCAGAACGGCGTTGATGGTGATTCCGAGTGGCGTCAGCTCGAGCGCCGCCGTGCGCAGGAAGCCGAGCTGTCCCGCCTTGCTCGCCGCATAATGCGTCCAGCCCGGATAGCCGGTTATCGGGCCGGTGATCGACGAGGTGAGCACGATTCGCCCGCGACCGCTGCGCGCCAGCGCAGGCGTGCAGGCCTGCACGCTCAGAAAGGCGCCGGCGAGGTTGGTGGACATCACCTCGTTCCACTGCGCCAGGGTCATCTCCATCATGGGAGCGGCGGGAAAGACGCCGGCGTTCGCGCAGAGAATGTCGACGCCGCCATGCCGCTCAAGCGCCGCGGCCGCCATCCGCTCGACATCGTCGGGATCGCCGACATCTGCGGCGAAACCGCTGGCGCGTCCCCCTTCCGCGCGAATCGCGGCCGCCGTCGCCTCGGCCTGCGCGAGGTCACGGCCGACGACGAGGACCTGCGCGCCCTTGGCGGCGAAAACGCGCGCAATGCCGCGGCCGATGCCCCGACTGCCTCCGGTGACGATCGCGGAACGACCGGAGATTGACGTCAGCATGTGACGGCGCCTCGCTGCGGCTTTCGCGCGACTACGATTCAGAACGCTCCGAGAGCGGCCCAGTTGAAATGATGGTTCACGCCCACACGAACGACATGACCGTCGAAGCGCGTCCTTGCCTGCGTGGCGTTGGCGACCAACAGATTGGTCAGCTGCCAGTCCGTGGTGACCGCGACCGGATATGTGGCGGCGCCAAGATCGAAGTAGAGATATTCAATCCTCGCGCTCCATTGCGGCCAGAACATCCATTCCAATCCGCCGCCGGCCGTCCAGCCGACGCGCGTTTGCGAAAACCGTCCCTGATTGGCGCCGATCAGCAAGAAGCCGGGGAAATCATTGGGCACGGTCTGGAAGAAATTCGTCGTCGACGTCGCCTGACCATAGGCAAGTCCGCCCGTCGCATAGGCAAGCAATGTCGGCGTTATCAGATAGCCGAGCCGACCACGCACCGTGCCGAGAAAATCCAGCGACTTGTTGCCCGAGACGCTCGTCAGCAGGCTCAGTCCCGCCGCTGGCGCCGGCGCGAGCCAGGTTGAGCCGGCATTGCCGCTGGCGCCGGCGACGCCCTGGATGTCAGCTTCCACCCCCGCGAGAAATGCGCCGAACTGCCGGTCATAGCCGACTTGTCCGCCGCCGATGAAGCCGCCGCCGTTCGTAGAGACGACTCCCGAACCCGCGATCGCCGAAGCCGCCGCCCATGGAATGTTGTCGGCGCCGTTGATGACAAACGGCGCGGAAACGAAATTGGTCGCGTTGCTGGCGGCCCATGCGCCGCCTGCATTCAAACCGGCATGAAAACCGGTCCATAGAGGCGGCGGAGGCGGCATATAGGCCGGCGGCGCCTTGCTGGAAGGAAGATCAGCGGCGAAAGCCGATCCCGTTACGAGCGCCAGCGCCATTGATGCGCCTGTGAAGAATTTATCGACCATTTCGTCCTCGGCGATGCAATCGAACTGCAGAAAGCTTGGAGGGTAACTGAGCAAGAGGAGAGGCTTTTCGCAATTCGAACCTGACGCATCGATCGCGCGCCGACGTTGTTTCGTGACCGATGTGCCAATTCTGCAACAGCAATATCTCGCCGTGACGCGCGCGCCCGCGCCAAAGACCGCCGGATTCGCTGACGCGGCTGGAAGCACTTCTCGATGCCGCCGGCTGGATGTTTGGACTGCGTCTCTTCAGAAGCTGTGCGCTGGAAGCGCCGAACGATTCGCGCGCGAACGCCGACGACTGATTCCAGTCGCCGATGTGGTTCGGCCAAATCGCGCACCCATCAGACACATGCGCGGAAATGTCTGTAATCCCGTTGAGATCGTGTCGCAGGCGTGGCCATTTTTAGGCCGCTTTCGTATCGCTCTGATAAGGAACGGTAAGCGGGTCCGAGTCGTTGTCCTCACAAGATCTCGAACCCCGAATTGTTTTCTTGCCTAAGCCTTGAAAGGATCTGTTGATGGAACGTCGTGAATTCATCTCCACGCTGGGCGTCGTCGCCGCCGCCATGTCGGCAACTTCCGCGTTCGCCGAATCAGGTGGCAAGAAACCGGCGGGCGCCGAGCACATGCATCCGGCGCTGTACAAGGCGCTTTCCGAAGCGGCCTCAAAATGTGTGTTGGACGGCAACAACTGCCTGCGTCACTGCTTCGGCATGCTGTCGATGAAAGACACGAGCATGGCGGAATGCACGAAGGCTTCCTTCGATGTGATCGCCGCCTGCGGCGCGCTTGAAACGCTCGCGTCGGTCAATTCGACTTCGACGCCGGCGCTCGCCAAGGTCGTTATGGACATGTGTCTCGCCTGCAAGAAGGAATGCGACAAGTTCCCGCAATATTCCGAATGCGTCGACATGGGCGCGGCGTGCAAGGCGTGCGCCGACGAGTGCCGCAAGGTCGCGGCGTAAGCTACGCGCTTCGGCTGCGGCGTTTCGAACGAACGCTGCAGCCTCAGCGCACTTGATCCGCTGACGCAAAGCGGCTCGGCGACTGCCCAGTGACGCGCGCCATTCGCTTTTTCATTCCCGCTTCAGATTCGGCATGTCGGTGTCGATATAGTCCTTGATCTGCTTTGCCCAGATCCGATTGGCGAGGCCCGTCGGGTGTCCGTCGCCGGGGATGATCAGGCTGTTGGGCGGATAGGCGCTGGCGTCGATCATGGCGTTGAGGACCAGCAGCCCGCCTTCGCGCAGCTTGCGCATGATGTCCTCATTTCCGTACCCGGGCCCCAGCCGATAACGCGCGCGCGCAAGATCGTCCGACAGAAAAAGGATCAGCGTCGGAACCCCGTATTTCTGCCGTGCGACCTCGCCAGCCTTGGTCAGAATCGCGATGTACCGATCGATGTCGGCTTCCTCGAGCGTGCGCTCGCGCCATTCGAAGAAATATTTGAACGCTTCCGTTGAACGGAAAATCGAGCGGAACACCCCTGCAACGCCCGGCGCCCGCGCCGAACATGGACCGCGGTAGACGACCTCGCCCGCCTGCAGCTCATAGCTCGGCGCATGCCAGGAGTTGCTCGTCACGCAGGACGTCCGCGCCGCATGCCACGGCGCGGTGAGCATGATGAACAAGCGCGGGTTTCAGCAAGCCGTCAAACGCGTCGACTTCAAGCGCGCGCAGAAATTGCTGCGGACCGTAAGCCGTGACGGCGAAGTTGAGCACGCGATACTTGCGATCCGTGATGTCGGCGAAGGACTGCGGCAGCGTGTCCTCGTCGTTGAGGCCCGCGCCGAAGGTCATCGAATCGCCGAAAAAGGCGATGGTCGGTCCGGCGGCGGCGGAATCGACCTTGCGCAGGAGATTGGCGTCGATCGTATTGGCGACGTCGTAGACGACGTCGCCATTCGCGGCGACTTTCTTCTCGTGAATGACGCCAGGCCGCGCCGGGCTCCATCCAAGCTCGGCCTTGGGCGCCCAGCTGCCTTTCTCTTTGAACGTCATGGGCGCGCCGGCGACTCGCCAGATCACGAGCTCCAGCACGACGAGGCACAACGCCAGCGACGCGCCCGCGAGCGAGGCGTCGCGCGCGCGCCCGCGAAAGACGACGACAAAATAAAAGAACAGCGCAAACAGAATGAGATATGTCGTAAGGACAAGATAGCGCGACTGTTCAATCGAAACATATGCCGCCGCAAAGGCGCCAAGCGCGATGGCCAAAGCGGCCGCGGCGCGAAACACTGCAGACCTCATTCAGTCCAATCCCCCCAGATTGGCTAAACATTGTTCTCACAACGCGCCGCAAACGCGTGAGAAACAGCGGATGGTTAGACTATCCTTTGTGGCGTGACAATGAGCCGAAATAGCACGGCTGCAGGACGCAAGCCTGCGGCTTCTTGCCGTTGACGCTTTGAAATTCGCCATCACGAGCGCAGTCTCATGCGCCGCGAGAGAAGGGGATCGGGATGGACCGGGTCGAGGATCAGCCCGCCTATTGGAGCCAGGACGCTGCGACGCTGATGGCGGCGCTCGGCTCGGGACCGGCAGGGCTGTCGTCGGCGCGCGCCGCCGCATCGCTCCGCGAGCACGGGGCGAACGCCGTGGAGGACGCCGCACCGCTCAGCGCGCTTCGCCTGTTGTTGCGGCAGTTCGAAAGTCCCCTGGTCCTCATTCTGGTCTTCGCCGCGATCATTTCGCTTGTGCTGCGCGAGTGGGTGGACGCCACGATCGTTCTCGCGGTCGTGCTTGGCAGTTCGATGCTCGGCTTCTTTCAGGAATATCGCGCGTCTCAGGCCGTTCAGGAGCTCAAGCGCCGACTGGCGCTGATGGTTCGGGTCGTTCGAGACGGCGTCGAACGCTCGGCGCCCTTCGCCTCCGTCGTTCCTGGCGACGTGATTCTGCTATCGGCAGGCAATCTTATCCCCGCCGACGGGCTGGTGTTGGAAGCCGCGGACTTTCTCGTCAGCGAAGCAAGCATGACCGGCGAATCATTTCCGGTCGAAAAGCGGCCCGGCGTCGCGCCGCCCGACGCGCCCCTCGCGGCGCGATCGAACGCCGTGTTTCTCGGCGCGTCGGTGCGCAGCGGAACGGCGAAGGTGCTGGCGGTGCGAACCGGCCGCCGAACCGAATTCGGCGCCATCGCAGCGCGGCTCGCGGCGCGCCAGCCCGAGACTGACTTCGAGCGAGGCGTACGACGTTTCGGCTATCTGCTTATCCGGGTGATGATCGTCATCGTGCTCTTCGTGCTGACGGTCAATCTTGCCCTGCGCCGCCCCGCGCTCGAGTCGCTCTCCTTTGCCGTCGCGCTCGCCGTCGGACTCTCTCCGGAACTGCTGCCGGCAATCATCGCCGTCACGCTTTCCGCAGGCGCCCGAGCCATGAGCAAACGCGGCGTGATCGTCCGCCGTCTCGACGCGATCGAAAATCTCGGCAGCATGGATGTTTTTTGCACCGATAAGACCGGCACGCTGACCGAGGGCGTGATCGTTCTTCGCGAGGCGTTGGATCCTCAAGGCCAAGCTTGCGAGCAAGTTCGACAGCTCGGCTATCTCAACGCCGCCTTCGAGACAGGGATCGAAAATCCGCTGGATGCGGCGATCGTCGCGGCGGCCGAGAGCGAGGGATTGACCACGCGAAACTTTTCGAAAGTCGATGAGATTCCCTACGACTTCATGCGGCGCAGGCTCACAGTCGTGGTGTTCGACAACGCAAACGCCGCCGAACATCTCATCGTCACCAAGGGCGCTTTCGCAAATGTGCTGGCCGTATGCCAAAGAATTTCTGTCGGAGACGCGGAACTTCCCTTGGATGCGGCGCGGCGCGAAGCGCTGGATCTAATCTTCCGAGAAAAGAGCGCCCAAGGCTTTCGCGTGCTTGCCGTCGCGGCGCGCCGCACCGCGCCGCGCGCAACCTACACGCGTAACGATGAAACTGACATGACATTTCGCGGCTTCCTGGTTTTCTACGATCCGCCCAAAGCCGACGCCCAGTCGACGATCAGGGATCTTGCCGCGCTCGGCGTTCGCATCAAGCTCATCACCGGCGACAACCGCTACGTCGCGGCGCATCTGGCGCAGTCCATCGGGGTCGATCCAGGAGCAATGCTCACCGGCGATCAGCTGGCGTCGCTCACCGACGAGGCTCTCTGGCATGTCGCGCCGAAGATAGATTTGTTCGTGGAGATCGATCCGCAGCAAAAGGAGCTGATTGTCCGGGCGCTGCAGCACGCCGGCCACTCCGTCGGCTATCTGGGCGACGGGATCAATGACGCGCCGGCGCTGCACGCCGCCGACGTGGGCATTTCCGTCGAGGGCGCGGTCGACGTGGCGCGCGAGAGCGCGGACATCATCCTGCTCGACCGCGATCTCGACGTCTTGCGCGTCGGAGTCGAGGATGGGCGGCGCACCTTCGCCAATACTCTGAAATACATCTCCATCACGACGAGCGCCAATTTCGGCAACATGGTCAGCATGGCGCTGGCCACGCCGTTTCTTCCGTTTCTGCCGCTCGCCGCCAAGCAGGTGCTGCTCAACAATTTCCTTTCTGATGTGCCGTCGATCGCGATCTCGACGGACAATGTCGACGCCGAAAGCGTGATGCGGCCGCAGCGCTGGAGCATCGCGAACATCAGACGCTTCATGATCGTATTCGGGCTTGTGAGCTCGATCTTCGACATCTTGACGTTCGTCATATTGCTGCAGTTCTTCCACGCGGAGCAGCCGGTTTTCCAAACGTCCTGGTTCGTCGTTTCGCTGCTCACTGAACTCGTCGTCGTTCTGGTGCTCCGCACCCACAAGTTTTCGTTGAGCAGCCGACCAAGCGCCCTGCTCCTGTGGTCGACGATTGCCGTCAGCGTGCTGGCGCTTGCCTCTCCATTCCTGGGAAAATTGAGCGCCGTTTTTGGCTTTACGCCGCTTCCCGGGTCTTTGTTCGGCGCGATCGGCGCGATCGTCCTTGGCTACATCGCCGCGACGGAAGCGGCTAAGGCCTGGTTCTTCCGGCGCGCAACCTAGCCTGCCGACGAAATCTCTTTGTCCGCCTGAGCGGCCGAAGGCCGTCGGACGGGCGCAAGATGCGGAAGGATGGAAATGACCTCGCCGTCGTCAAAGAACTCTTCATCGCTGTCGTCACTGGCGTCCTGCTCCCGGAGCCGGACGCGCGCCAGATCTCGCCGGACGATGAAGATGAACATGACGAAGGCGCAAATCGACAGAGCCCCGACGATGACGTCGAGCGCCACGAATGAGAGCAAGCGTCGCGACGCGAGTTCATGTCCCATGAACGCCGCAAAGAGCGACCAGCCCATCACCAGCAGCCGAAGCCCCTTCGGCTCGAACCCGCCGTGCGGCTGCGCGCCGCCATGGATCACCACGAGCAGATATTTGTATGAACTCAGCAACAGATAGAGAGAGAGCACGAGCAGCGCGGAGGGAACGGTGAAATAAGGCGAAAAGCCAAGCGCCATGATGATCAGCGTTTGAGCGACGAGGTCCGCGGAGTTGTCGATGAAATAGCCATAGAGCGGACGCGCGGCGCCACGCCGTTCCGAAACAGCGCGCATCAGGCCTTCGCTGAGCCAGTTGCAGGCGAGCCCGAGCGCCACGAGCCCGAGGAACCAGTTGGACCACCGGCTTGCGACAAATCCGACGGCGACGCAAACGGCGCCGGCGAGTCCGGCATAGGTGAGATGATCCGGAGATATAGCTCCCGGGATCCGCCGCGCGAAGCCGGCGAGGAACTCGTCTTCAGACGACTGGCCTTCGTTATCGCTGAGGTTGGGCACTACGACCTCGGTCAATGCGCGCCAATCAGATGTGACGGCGATATGCGATTGATTGATCCCGCGCCGCTGCGGGATAACCACGCCATTTATCGGAAATAATCCTAAACATTTTGGACGTTTAGGGGGGGAGGGTCAATCGATTTTGTCGGCTTCTGCCCGCCTTCAATGGTCGGCGAAGTTTGTCAGATTCTCGCCAACGACTGCGTGGAGCGCTCGCCTTTCGCCGCGCTCCGGCGCAATTCACCCGATCACGGCCGACAATCCCGCCGTTTCAATCGTGTGACGCGCGATCATCGCTTCTTCGTCGGTCGGCGTCACGTAAATCGGGATGCGCGATCGGGACGCGGAAATGACCGAGTCATTCTGCGAATTGGCGGTGGCGTCGAGCGCCAGCCCCAGCCAGCCGAGCCCTTCGACCACGCCGGCGCGAACGCGCGGCGAGCGTTCGCCAATGCCAGCGGTAAAAACCAGCGCGTCGAGTCCGCCGATCGCGGCCGCCAGCGCGGCGATTTCCATTTTGATGCGATGAATGAAGTAGGCGATGGCGGCCTGCGCGCGCGGTTCTTCGGACGCCTCGAGCGCCCGCATGTCGTGCGAAACGCCCGAGAGGCCAAGAAGCCCCGAGCGTTCGTAAAGCAGGCGCGACAGCTCTTCGGGTGTCATCGCGTCACTTTGCAGCAAGTAGAGCAGCAGTCCCGGATCGATCTGCCCGCAGCGGGTGCCCATCGGCAGGCCCTCGAGCGCCGAGAAGCCCATGCTGGTGGCGATCGAGCGGCCGCCCTTCATCGCGCAGAGCGATGCGCCATTGCCGAGATGCGCGACGATCACGCCGCCTTCGGCGTGGATCGGATCGATCTGACGCAGACGCCGGGCGATAAATTCATATGACAAGCCGTGGAAGCCGAAACGGCGCAGCCCACGCTCGTAATACGCATACGGAAGCGCATAGGCGTCATCGACGAAGGCGTGTCCGCGATGGAAAGCCGTGTCGAAACACGCGACCTGCGGCACGTTCGGGAACGCCTCCCGGGCGCCCTCGATGCCGGCGATGTTGTGCGGCTGGTGCAGCGGCGCCAGCGGGATGAACTCCCGCAGTTGCGCGATCGCTTCCGCGTCGACGATGATCGGCGCGGCGAACCGCAGCCCGCCATGCACGACGCGGTGCCCGATCGCGCTCACCGCCGCCGCCGGATAGGCGTCGTCGATCCACTCGAAGATCGCGGCGATCGCCTGCCGATGGGTGAGCGTTCCGGCGAGCGCGTTGTCGCTTGCTTCGCCGCCGACGACGGCGACGCGAAAGCGGGGCTTCGCGCCGAGTCCCTCGACGGCGCCGGAGACGATCAGCCGCGGCCAGTCCTCATCCGGCGCAAACAGCGCGAATTTCACCGAGGACGACCCGGCGTTGAGCGTGACGACGCGATCGGCCATGTCCCCCCACGTCTTCAGGCGCTACCAGACACGTCGGCGTTTCTCCGCCTCGAACGTCTTGCCAAGGTAGACAACGCGCTCGAGCCGCAAGTCGCCCTTGGGCCGGAACGCGTCGGGACGCGGCTTCAATTCGCCATTCTCGAATTCGAGACCCAGCAGCGCATAGGCGGCCGACAGCATTCGGGCGGCGGCGCCCGTATACCAGCCCCAGCCGCCGCGGCCCTCATAGCCTTCGCCGCTATACACGTCGGCCGGCTGCTGGTGCGGCGGCAGGCCGTAAATGTCGGCGGCGGCGGGCGTCGCGAGCTTGGAGATCGGAGAAATCGCGATCCAGGTTTCGAACGCTTTTTTGAACAGCTCGTCGGCCGCGCGCGAATCGCCGTCCTGCTGCGCCTGTGCGGCGAGCTTCGCCAGCGCGTCGACGAACCAGGAGACGCCATGCGAATACTGGCCGCCGTTTTCACGGACGCCTGGGGGATATTCCGCGCTGCGCCCCGGATAGGGTCGCGAATGTTCGTCGTAAGGCGGATGGACGAGCAGCACGCGATCGCCGAGGCCGAGGACCGCAAGGGCGTTCTCGATCGCCTCGCGGCCGCGCGCTGCGTCGACGGCGCGCGTCAGAGTCGGCCATGAGGACGTCATCGCGCTCATCGGCGCGACCTCCTCGCCGTCATCGGCGTAGGCGCGGATATAGCGGTCCCCGCGCCAGCAGCTTTCCAGAGCGGCGCGAAGCTTCCCGGCGCGTTCGAGATAGCGCTCGGCGCGGCCCACGTCGCCCTTCGCCTCGAACAGCGGGGCGATGTCGAGCAGGATGCCGTGCAGAAAGAAGCCCAGCCACACGCTCTCTCCGCGTCCGTCTTCGCCGACGAGATTCATCCCGTCGTCCCAGTCGCCAGTTCCCATCAGCGGGAGGCCATGCGCGCCGAACCGGTCGAGCGTCCAGTCGATGGCGCGGGCGCAGTGCCCGAGCAGCGTGTCCTTGTCGCGCGATGTTAGCGGCACGGTGGCTTCGCCCTCCTGATCTTGCGGAACAGGATTCGCTTCGAGGAAGGTCTCCACTTCGTCGAGGATGCGGTAGTCGCCGCTCCCGCGCACATAGCGGATCGTCACATAGGGCAGCCACAGATGAGGATCCGAAGAATGCGTGCGGTCCGCGAGTCCCGTGCCGCCGTTGGGCGCGCGGTGCCACCATTTGCAGGCGTCGCCCTCGATGTATTGATGCGCGGCATGCAGCAGAATCTGCGCGCGGGCGCGTTCTGGCGCGAGATGGATGAGCGGTATGACGTCCTGCAGCTGATCGCGATAGCCCGTCGCGCCGGAACGCTGCGAGGGGCCCGTGCGTCCCCACAATCGCGCGGCGAGCAATTGATAGGGCAGCCAGTCGTTGACCAGTCGGTCGAAGTCCGGACGATTGGTCTTGATGCGCAACACCGACAGTTGATCGTCCCAGGCGCGCGCATTCGCGGCGAGTTCGGCATAGGCGTGCTGAGGATCGCGGGCGTATTCCGCGAGCCGCCTGGCTTCTTCGATCGTGGTCGTCTGTCCGAGCGCCACCACGACGACCGCCTCTTCTCCTGCAGGCACGTCGAGGGCGCCGCTGAAGGCGGCGACTTTTCGTTCATGCGCGGGCGCGCCTGCGTCAGGATGGCCGTGCTCGACCATGTAGGGGAGATAAGGATCGCGGCTCTCATGACCTAGGAAACGACGGCGCGACGTCTCGGCGAATTCCGCCGGCAGCGAAGTAGTCACGAAGGCCCAGCCCTTCACGAAATTATTGCGAGGGTTGCGGAAGTATATCGAATGCACATTCTCGTCGATGATGGATTCCAGGGCGCCGAGACTCTCATTCGGCGTTTCCGCCAAAACGATTTCCATCGATGGCGTGATCTGCAGCAGACGCTCGTGATCGCTCTTGTTGCGGATCTTCAGGATCTTGAACTCAATCGGCTGGGTGGGGCTGACGAACACCGTCATCTCGAGCCGGAGATGATCGCGCTCGGCGTGAAAGACGGCCGCGCCCGGCGAGTACGTCACCTGATATTCCGTATCGCGACGGCGCAGCGGCACGAATGTTGGACTGTGCGCGTCGGTGCGCGCGAGATCGTAGACGTAGATCCGCTGCCCTGCCGGCGCCATGCGGCCCTCGCCCATGCGAAACGGCGTGAAGCTATTCAGCCGAGAATTGCCGTGAAAGGAAAAAATCTCGCCGTCATTGGTGAGCACCGCGCCTTGCCCGAAGGCGTTGGCGATGACATGCGCGAAAGGACGCGGCGTCCCTGGCGCGAGCGTGATGCCCCGCCCGTCCTCAGAAAAGGTATAACGCGGCCTTTTTGGCGGCGGCGGCAGGATGAGCCCGCGGCGACGCGACAACGCCCTGTCGAGCGTCTCCGGCGCAACAGGGGCTATGCCCAGATGCCGGGCGATGGAATCGGTCGCCCGTCCCATGTCGCGCGCCCAGCCGTCGACAATGATTAGCTCAGTCGCACCGGCGGCGGCGAGTTCGACTTCGACGCGCAGACTGGCGCAGGGCTCGAAACCGTAGAGCAGGCCCTCGTCTTTCGGATCGCGCGGCGCCGCCAGCCCGAGCAAGCTGTCGGGCGCATGCACCGATCCCATTCCGTAAAAGCGCGATTTCACGTCCTCGTAGCCAAGGACCGTAATCTTCGCGTCGGTCCCGGCCCCGATGGCGTGAAACCCGATCTCGGGCGACAGCCTGCGTTCGGACTGACGGCGCGCGCCTCCCTTCAGCAGACGGTTCTGCGCAAAGATCGCGTTCAGCGACCGGACGTACCAAGTGCCGATGTGAATGGCGTTGTAGGCGGCGTCGCGCAGTTCGACGCCGGTCTCGTTCAGCACCCATTCGCGCAGCGACGCGAGCACCAACTTGCGATGACGTTGCTCGAGATTGACGATCTTCAGTCTGGTGATCTCGACGGCTTCGTCCGCGGCGAGCGCCACGCGCGCCTCAACCGCGAACCCATTGCGCTCCGCCATGAAGAACAGGCAGTTCTCGCCAGCGTCGATGAGCGACGCCTGAGCCGCTCGGCAGCGCGTCGGCGCCTCGCCGATCGACCATAACTCGCCGCCGTCCTCGCGCAGGAAGAGGAAACGACCGCGCGGGTGCGCGTGATCGTCAGGGCGCCGCGTCAGGTCGATTGGAGGGCCGCCGCGCGCTACGCCTTCAATACGGATGGCGCCCTGCCCGTCCTGAAACCATTCGCTGGTCATCAGCCCGTTGGTCAGTTTCAACGGCCGCGAACCCGGCACGCCTCCCGCGCCGGTGATGCCTTCGATCGTGACTTTCTGGGCGCGCGCAAGCCGTCCGAGAAGGAAGATAACGAGGCCGAAGGCGACAAGGCCGGCGTAAATCAGATAGCCGCTGACGAGATAGGCGTAGGACGGCGGCCGCGTATGCGACATCTGCTCGGCGGCGCTCCACGCGCTGTCCCATTCGGCGCCGCGCGGAATATAGAAAGGCAACAGCAGCGGCGCCCAAGTGCCGAAACGGCGAATGCCTTCCGGGATGGCTCGGCTGGTTTGCGCCTTTCCAAGAAAGCGCGCCGCTTTTTCGTCGGCGACATCGCCGCCGACGAAGGACAGATTGACCAGCGTCGCCACCCGCAGGCCCATATGGTCAAACCAGATCAGCACCCGCAGCGCGTCATAGGCGAGCAGCGCGGTGAAGATGTCGAGGCTCCAGGCGCGGAAATCCGAGTCCGGCAAGATGTAGCTCATCCAACTCGCGACGCCGGTGCGGATGAGGCCGTCCTGATTGTACCAGGCGGGGTCGGGCGAAGCCTTCAGGAAGGAATAGATCACCGGCGCCATCCAGAGGCCCCAGCGCAAAACGCGCACGGCGTTTTCGATGAGCATGTCGAGTCCCTGCCAACTCGCCAGCTGACGAAGCGGCTGAAGGCTGCGCTCGACAAGCGCGGTGAGGAAGAAGAGATTGATCGAGAAGAGCGGCGCCGCGAACACCCACTGGATGACGCCTGAGAGCGACTCGTCGAACAGCAGCCGCACGCCGCCGTCGACCACGCCGAGATTCGTCGCGCCCCACTTCGAGAACAAGGGACGAATGACATATTCGGAAAGCGGGCGCTTGTCCGCGCCATAGTCGAGTGACGTGTAAGCGAAAAATTTCGCGGTGATGTTTTCGACCTGGCCAACGTCGAGATACCAGGCGACCGCGCCGGCGACGAGCGCGCCGAGAACGGCGCCGAGCGAATAGACCCGCCAGCTGCGCAGATGCTGCCGGCGCCCTTGCGTCAACGCCGCGAAATCGATCGCCGCATCGACGCCGGCGTAGGCGAGCGCGCCCGTAACGGCGCCGAACAGAAAACGTCCGCCGCCACTCGCCTCGGGAAGCCCGATCATCAAGGCGAGTCCGATCGCCGCGCCGGCGACCCCGCCACGAAAATAATTCGAGGGGTGCAGGTAGAGCTCCTCGGCGCGCGCGAAGAAGGGCGGCGTCGAGTCGGTGCTCTCCACGATCCCCCGCGCGAGCGGAAAGAGCGCGGCGCCGATGAGCGCGCCGCCGATGGGGCCCGAAGCCGAAATCACCGTGACGGCCGGCGCGAAGGAGACGACCAGTCCCACCGCGAGCAACAGCGCCATGAACACGAAGCCGTAGACGGCGCCCTTTTCGGCGCCCGTGCGCCAGTCGTTGAACACGACGACCTGCAACGAGGGCGTCGCTCGCAGCAGGCCGGCCATCGCCTGCGTCACGAGATAGGTCTGGCCCCAAAGCCCCGCCTGGGCGAGCGCCGCCGCCAGCGTCGCGACGAGCGCCGTCACCGGATAGGGCAAATAAGGCGCGACGAAATACGAGACGGAGGTCGCGATATAGGGCGTCAGCGAAGCGACGAAGGCCGAGGCGAGCAAAATGCTGTGCGGCCGCCACTGCCGCGGAAGAAACCGACCGAGCGCGAGAGGGACGCCGACGACGATCGATTCATTGAGCAGAAACAGCACCAGAGTGCGCCCGGCGATCTTCTGAAACGCCTCCGGAACGTCGAGCCCCAGAAACAGCGCGCCGCCAATCTGGGTCACGGGCGGCGACCCGAGAGCGATCAGCAGGCTGAACTGCAGCGGCAAAATGAAAAGGGCGGCGCGAACCGCCATGCGCGAGCGCGCCCGCAGCGTGACGACGCCCGCAAGGTAGAGAATCGTGGCCGTCGCCGCGCCGACGGGCGAGAACCGGAAGAGTTCGGCGAGGGTCTCCGGCGATCGCCACAGCACGCCTGAGCGATCGCAGAGCAGCGTAAAGGTCGCGACGGCGAGGAAATCGACGGCGAAGTCCGCCGCCTGGCGCGCGCTTTCGGATGAGCGCCGCAGCACGAAAATCGACACCCCGGCGAAAAATCCGGCGACGATCGCGTGCTCGCCCCCGCCCGCCGCCTCAAGCGCCGCGAAGATGGCAAGGCCGACGCCGATCATGATGCGCTCGAACAACGCGCTGTTGACGTCCGATTCGCCCCGATTGGCGGCCATGGATTCCCTCCGCGCCTCTGTTGAATCCGGCTTTTCTTATCGTTAATGGCCGGAATCAGCGGCTATCGTATGGAATTGCTTGCCGGAGCCGGGGGAAAAAGTCGACTCCCGCGGCCCTTCGTCGCGCTCGCGCTTCGCACGGCCCCCGAGAGCCGCTATAGTCCACAGCGTGTATCGCCCCGGCAGCGTAGCGAGGGCCTCAGCGAGTGGACGAGATGGAAGAGCCCCTGCCCGCGCCCCCAGCCGACACTCGCGACGCTGACCAAACAAACCTGCCCCCCACGCCGGCCGAGCGGCTCACCCTTCTCGTGGAGCGCGAACGCGCCGCCCGAAAAGGCGCGAAGGGTTCGCTCGACGAGCGCATGGCGAGTCTCGCCGGCGCGCTGCGCCGCGCCCGCCTGGAGAACGCCGAGCGCTCCGCCGCGATCTGCGATTTACGCGCCGCGGAAATCGCGCGGCTGGAGATGCTCAGCGACGCGCTGGCCCCTGTGCTGGCGCAGGTGCCGCGCGACTGCGATATTTTCGACGTCGGAGTCGCGCCGACGGAACGACCGCGCCTGTTCATCGACCAGCTCGGCTTCGTCGAGATGGATCACGACCGGCGCACCTATCGTTTTCTACAGGATACGCGTCACGGCCGCGTGACGCTTCGCGAGAGCGACAGCATCGACGAGATCGTCGAAGCGGTCACCGGCTACATCGCGCACCGGCTGATCGAGCGCGAAAAGGCGCTGGCGGCGGATTATGCGAGCGGCGGCGCGGCGCAGGCGCTTGGCGTGAAGGTCGCCGCGGCGCGCGAGAAGGCGAACGCGCGCGAGGAAGACAAATCTCTCGCCGGCAGACTCACGCGCGCAGCGGCGTTCATCGCGGAATTTTTCGGCGCAGCCGCTTTCTTCGCCTTTTTGACGGTGCTGGCGGCCTGGATCTATCGCGCCTATTTCGCAAGCTGAATATCACAGCTTCACCGATTCAAGCGCAACGACGTCTCCCGCCTCGTTGAATCCGCGCCTGTGCAGAAAGATGCTGAGGCCATCGCCTTGCCGCTCAATCTCGTAAAGATTGTAGGCGGCGCCCGGATGGTGACCGCCGGGCCGCGCCGAAGCCGACGCGACGCCGACGACCGGGATGCTGACGCCAGGTCCGGGCATCCGATGTAAACTCGGCTTGTGATTATGGCCGTGCAGAATCAGTTCGGCGCCATGGCGGGCGATGACGTCTTCGAATTCCGCCGCGTCCTGTAGGCCGCGTAGCCGCTTGGCGCCGCCGACATGCGGCGGGTGGTGGAGGCAGACGACTCGCGCAAGCCCCTCCGCCTTGGCGCGCTCCAGCAGATCCGCGAGCGCCGCGCGCTGTTCGCCGCCGAGTCGGCCGGAAGCGACGAAGGGCGCCGTCGGCACGCCGGTGTCGAGACCGATCACCGCGACGCCGTCGCGCCGCCGCAAATAGGGAAAGCCCGCTCCTGCGCTCTCGCTGGTGGTCCAGGGCGCGAAGACGTCGTGAACGAGATCGGTCACGCTCGCGACATAGGCGTCGTGATTTCCGGGCGTGAAGCTGACTTCGCTTGGCGCGCCGAGGGTGGTGAGCCAGTCCTTGGCGAGGTCGATTTCGCCGGGAAGCCCAATGTTGACGATGTCGCCGGTCATGACGACGTGATCGGGCGCCTGGGCCTTGATGTCGGCGACGATCCTGGCGAGCACGCCCATGTCGTGCTGACCGCCGCGCTTATAAAGCCAGTTCACATAGCCCGTGACGCGCTTGCCAAGGAGTTCGGCGAGATTTGGCCGAGGAATTGGACCGATGTGCGCGTCCGACAGATGGGCAAGCCGAAAGTTCAAAAATCCTCGCTCGTCGCGTTGGTCGCGCCGAACCGAGCGGGCGGCGCTTCCCTCACTGGGGTAGGCCGGGGACACTAGAGGTTTCGCGCCTCATTTGCCATAGTTTGCGTCGATTGGAGGCGGTTTTGACGAAGGTTGAGGCGGCGCGCGCGGCGCCATCGGCGCGCGCTCGTTTTGCATCTCGGCTCATCGCGTTCGGCGCACGCTTTCAGCGTCCGATGACGCTGGGCGTGCGTGGCCTCGTCCTCGACGAAAATAACCGCGTGCTGCTGGTTCGGCATACCTACGTCGAGGGATTTTATTTGCCCGGCGGCGGGGTCGAAAGCGGCGAAACGCTTGAAGAAGCGCTCAGGCGCGAGCTGAGCGAAGAAGCGAACGTCCTGCTCGACACGCCGCCTGAATTGTTCGGCGTCTATCTCAATCGACGCTTTTCGATGCGAGATCATGTGGCGCTTTTCGTCGTGCGCACTTTTCGTTTGACCCACCCGCGCGCGCCAGATCGGGAGATCGCCGAGGCCGCCTTCTTCGACCTTGACGCCCTGCCCGCGGATACGACGGCCGCGACGCGGGCGCGGCTGTCGGAGGCGTTGGAGAAAGCGCCGGTTTCGCCCTATTGGTGACGCGTCGCGTGCTCAAACAGCGTTCAGACCTCGGTCAAAGCGCGCAGATCGCGCCAGCCATACGCGATGTCAGGAAGCGCGACGCCTTCAATCTCCCACACGCCCTCGACGCCAATGGGCGCGGCGCCAAGCCCTTCATAGAAGCTGCGGGCCGCCAGAGAATCGCGCAACACCCAGACTGCGGCGCTGGAGCAGCCGACGCTCAGGAGGTGATCCGCGAGCCGCGCCATCAAGCGTCGGCCCAGTCCACGGCGCTGCGCGCGCCGCAGCAGGTAAATGGAAGCGATGTCGCCCTCGAAGCCGAGCGGCGCGAGCTTGGGGTTGGACTGGCGGCTGCAGCGGGCGAAACCGACCGCCGCCTCGTCCTCGAGAGCCACGAAGGCGGCCTGATCGGCGTCGCTCGAGCCGATCCGCTCCTGCCAGCGCCTTGTCCAGTCGTCCAGATCGATGGCGGCCAGCGCTTCGGCGCGCATGACCCCGGCGTAGGTCTCCCGCCAGGCGGCGGCGTGGGTCTCGGCGATCAAACGCGCGTCATCGACGCTCGCGCGGCGCAAGCGATACTCCGCCATCGGGCTCCTCTCCGCCTTCAGGCTCGCACGGCGGCATGCCGCGGCGCAACGAGAGGTTTTGCCGCGCTGACGGCGCGTGATATGGCCTGCGCCCAGGGCCAAGCCAGCACATGATCGATCTCGCCGTAAAATTTGCGCCGCTTACCGCCGCCGACGATGCGCATATCGAGAAGCTCGACGAACGCGCCTTCGGTCCCGGCAGATATGCGCGCACTGCCTATCGTCTGCGCGAGGGCGTCGAGCCGGACCGCACGCTGTCCTTCGTCGCGCGGATCGGAACGCTGCTCGTCGGCGCCAATCGCATGACGCCGATCCTTGTGGGGGCGACGCCCGCGCTTCTGCTTGGGCCGCTAACCGTCGAGCCGGCATTCCGCCAGCAGCGCGTCGGCGAAACGCTCGTCAAATACTCGCTGGACGCGGCGCGGCAGGCCGGCCATGGGCTCGTCCTGCTCGTCGGAGACGAGGAATATTACGCACGGCTTGGGTTCGCGCGCGTGCCGCGCGGCAAGATCACCATGCCGGGCCCCGTCGACCCCGAGCGGCTGCTGTATTGCGAACTCCGTCCAGGCGCATTCGCTGAGGCGAACGGCAGAATGCGGCGCCTATGACCGCGCGCGCCCAGACCATCATCGAGAAATATGATGCGCTCGTCGCGAAAGGCGCGCTTGAGCGCGACGCGTCGCAGCGCGCGGCGATCGAGACGCTGCAGGCGCTCGCCGACGCCCTCGTCGACCGCGAGCCCAAGGGCGCCGGCTTGAGGCAGGCGATCCTCGCGACCTTGCGTCCACGGCCCCGGCCGGTGCGCGGCCTCTATCTCTGGGGGTCCGTCGGGCGCGGCAAGACCTTCCTGATGAACCTGTTCTTCGATGCGCTTCCCGTCGAGAAGAAGAGACGCGCGCATTTTCACGCGTTCATGGTGGATGTGCATGATCGGCTGCATCGGCTGCGCAGGCGCCCAAAGGGTTGCGATTCCGATCCGGTCACCTGCGTAGCGCAGGAGATTGCGCAGGAAACGCGCGTGCTCTGCTTCGATGAATTCGCTGTGAACGACATCGCTGACGCGACGATCCTCGCGCGGCTATTTTCTTCGCTGCTCGCGTCGGGCGTGGTCGTCGTCGCAACCTCCAATGTTGAGCCGTCGCGGCTCTATGAAGGCGGCCGCAACCGCGACTTGTTCCTCCCGTTCATCGCCCTGCTGCAGGAGCGACTGGATATCCTGCGCCTCGAAGCGGCGAGCGACTATCGCCAGCGACGCGAACATCTCGGCGAGGTTTATTTCATGCCCGCGGACTGTCGCGCGAGAGCGGCGATCGACGCGCTCTATGCGACGCTCGCTGACGGCGCCGTGGAAACGCCGATCACGATCGAGGTCAAGCGACGACGCATCGAAATCCCGCATACGGCCGGACGCGTCGCGCGCATGAATTTTGCAGCGCTTTGCGGTCAGGCGCTGTCGGCGGCGGACTATATGGCGCTCGCCGAGAAATTCGACGCCGTCATCGTCGAGAACGTTCCGACGCTGGCGCCCGAACAGCGCAACGAGGCGCGCCGCTTCATCACGCTTATCGACGTTCTATACGAGGCGCGCGCCCTGCTGATCGTTTCCGCCGCGGCCGAACCTTTCGATCTCTATCGCGCGGCGTTTGGCGCCGAGGCGCGCGAATTCGAGCGCGCCGCGTCGCGACTGATCGAGATGCGTGGAAAGGATTACATCGAGGCGCGCGCGCGGCTCACGGCTTCGACATGCATTCCTTGATATCGCTTTCTTTCTTCATCTGCTCGAACCGGTCGACGCAATAGCGCGCGAGATCGGCGCGTTTCGTAGGATCCGTCGCCGCGGCGCGAATTCCCATTGCGCCGTCGAGCAGCTCCTTTTGCGCTTCATGAACCTGACGAGGCTGCAACTGGCCCGAGCAGGCTTCATAGCGCTTGAGCAAGGCGTCGCATTCCGGGACGCCAGTCGAGTCGACGGCGAAGGCGGGCGTGGCGGCGAGCAGAAAAACGGAAGCGAGACGATATTTCACGGGCGCGGATCCCTCCGGTTTAGGATCCGCGGCATATAGCATTTCGTTGGCGGCAGAGGGCAAAAGAACGAGAGCGGCGGGCCTTTCTTTGGACCCGCCGCCCCGAGGGCTCCGGCGTCTGTTGTCTCGCGGACACCGGAGGTTCTGGCGTCGACGCTTACAACCCGGCGAGATAGCGCGTCGGGTCGACCGGCGTCGAACCCTTGCGCAGCTCAAAGTGAAGCTGCGGCGAGCCGACATTTCCTGACTGGCCGGATTTAGCGATCGTCTGACCGCGCTTGACCTGGTCCCCGCGCTTCACGTCGATCTCGCCATTGTGGGCATAGGCGGAGACGAATCCGTTCGGGTGACGAATGAGCACGAGATTGCCGTAGCCCTTGAGCTCGCTGCCGGCGTAGGCGACGACGCCGCCTTCCGCAGCCTTGACCTGAGTGCCCTCCGGCACGGCGATGTTGATCCCGTCATTCCCGCCGGACGAGAAGCCCTGGATGATGCGTCCCCGCGCTGGCCAGCGGAACTCCGGCCGGCTTTCGTCCGAAGCGACTGCTTTGTCGGTCGCGGGCGGAATGGAGGCGGTCGCGGTGGTGTCGACCTTGCGAGTTTCCGCCGGCGCTTCGGCGACGACCGGCCTGCTGCGCGCTTCGGGCGCTTCCGCCTGGACCTCGGCGGGAGCGGTCGAAGGCGCCGCACGGGCAATCCGCTCGGTCTTCACGGCGCGCGCCGGCGTGGCGGCGGCGATGCGCGGCTCCGCCTTGACGAGCGCCTTCTCGGGAGCGGCCTTGGCGAGGGCCTTTTTGTCGACTGGCTTGGCTTTCGCCGTTTCCGGCTTCGCCGGTTCGGCGTCGGTCTTCCGCAGCGGCTTCGCGGGCTCCGCCGGCTTGGCGGCGGCCACGGGCTTGGCGGCGATGGACTTAGCCACTGTCGCGGGCGCTGGCGCGGGCGCGGCTGCCGCAGTTCGAACCGGAGCCGCCGGGGCGCGGGCTGTGGCCACGGGCGCGGCGCCGGCGCGGTAGACCGGAATCACGAGGCGCGAACCGGGCTGGATCTGCGACGCGACATTGTAGCCGTTGGTCCGGAGCAGCGCGTCGGCGGGAACGCCATAACGGGTGGAGAGCAGCGCCGCCGTTTCGCCCTGGGCGACGATGATCGGCGTTCCGCCTTCGGCGCTCCAGTGACCCGCGGCTCCTGCGGCGACGCGAGGCGCCGAGGCGTTTGCGGGCGTGCGTGGGGCGGCCGAGGCGACGGCGCCCGGGATGGGCGCGCTGGCGCTCGGCGCAGGCAAGGGTCGAGACTCTACCGCCGATGAAGGCGCGCTCTGCGCGGGCGCGGCGGCGATGGCGCCCACCGGCGACCGATCAATCCCCTGCGAAGCCGTCCTGGCCGAGCCTGAGAAGGGATCGGAAAAGGGATCTGCCCCAAAACGGGAGGCGTCGGAGCAACCGGCGACGAGCGCAGCGACGCCCGCCGCCGCCATCAGCCGCACAGCGGCGCGTGAATGAGTAAATGGACGCTTGTTAGCCATGACGCGACCCACCCGAACGCAACATTGAACGGTCTATGGGTAGCAGCGCGGCGGTTAAGGAGGCGTTTAAGATGAACGCGCAGCGTGCGCGACTATGAAAATTTTCAGCATTCGGACAGGGAGTTCAGAGCGCCTGCGCCAGGCCGGGGATGGCCGGGCCCAGGCGGCACGGGCCGAGATCGGCCTCTCGAAGTTCGCCGTCCTCGTTGCGATCAAGCTTAATCAATCGTTCCTTCGCCTGCTCGCCGGCCATGGCGTGCTCCCTTCGGGCGAAAAGCATGACGCCGCCCGGCGCGAGCAGTTGGATAAGCGCCGCGGGCGCGGCGATCACCGAGGCCTGAACGATGATCCGGTCGAAACGCCCCAGCTCAGGAGGCGGATCGAGGCCGTCGGCGTGGATGGCCGTCACGTTTGCCGCGCCGTGGGCGGCGAGACGGCGCGAGGCCTCGATCGCGAGCGTCTCGAACCGCTCCAGGCTCACCACCTCGCGCGCGAGCTGGGCCAGCGCCGCCGCGCCATAGCCGGAGCCCGCGCCCACCTCCAGCACCCGATGGCCGCGGCCAGTCTTCAGCGCCTCGAGGCGCTTCGCGAGTTCGACCGGACGCGACATGGTCTGGCCGCAGCCGATCGGCAGGGAGAGATTGCGGTTCGCGAGATCGCGAAAGCGAAAAGGCGCGAAAGCCTCGCGCGGGGTCGCCTCGATGGCGCGCAGGACCGACAGATCGCGCACGCCTGCCTGTCGAAGGGTGAGAAGCAGCGCCGCGCGCTCTTCGAATTCGGCGGCGTTGGGCGCGCCGCGCTCGCCGGTCATTCGCCGCCCTCGAAGGCCGCCGCCAGGCGAGTCACGGTGGGGTGATCGGTAAAGTCGAGCTGCAGCGGCGTGATCGAGATCTTCTTCTCCTCAAGGGCAAGGAGATCGGTGCCGCGCCCCGGCCTGAAGTCGCCGCGCTGGAAAGTGATCCAGTGATAGGGATTGCCCCGCCCGTCCTTGCGATCCTCGATCCGCATGATGTCGCTGCTGCGCCTGCCCTGCATGGTGATCGCGACGCCGGCGACGTCCTGCGGCGGACAATTGGGGAAATTCACGTTCATCAGCACGTTTTTCGGGATCCCCGTCGCGAGCAGCCGGCGAACGACATCGACGCCGTGCGTCGCCGCGCACTCCCAGTGGACGGTCTTCCGGTTGGCGAAGAAATCATAGACCTGCGAAAGCGCGATCGACGGTATCCCCAGAATCGTGCCCTCCATCGCTCCAGCGATGGTGCCGGAATAGGACACGTCCTCGGCGACGTTCTGGCCGCAGTTGACGCCGGAGATGAGAAGATCGGGCGGATGGTCGAGCATCAGCTTGCGAAGGCCCATGATCACACAATCCGTCGGCGTGCCCTTCACGGCGAAATGCCGGGGCGAGATCTCCCGAAGCCGCAGCGGATCGTTGAGCGAGAGCGAATGCGAGACGCCGGACTGTTCGAATTCCGGTGCGATGACAATAATGTCGTCGGTGAATTCGCGCGCGATCGCCTCGGCGATTCCAAGGCCGCGCGCGTGAACCCCGTCATCGTTGGTAATGAGAATGCGCATGCTGACAGCGGTTCGCTTCGCTTTGGCGGGCGCTGACGAAGCCCGGGTTTCTTTGGACGATTCGACGCCGAAGGTCCACAATGACCTATATCGTCCCGCCGCATTCTCCGGAGGAATTTTGATGCGCGCACGACTTGCGCTTTTGCTGGCGGCGGGGCTCGGCGCCCTGCCCGGCTCCGCCGCCGCATTCGAGGCCTATGTGGCCGCGGTGATGCCGCTCCAGGTCAGCCCGAGCTCCAGGGCGCGGCCGGTTGCCACCATGGCGGCGAATATCCCCTTCAATGTGCTCGGCTGCGGCCGCTGGTGTCAGGTGCAGTATGGCGGGACCATGGGCTATGTTCCCGCGGCCTTCGTCATTCCCGGCGCGCCGCCGCCGGCGCCGGGCGCCATCGCGCCCCCCTTCGTGCTCCCCTTCGCCGCGCCCGGCCTGCTCAGCGACGGATATGCGCCGCGCAGGGATTATGGCTATGGCGTCGCGCCCTACTTCGGGACCTCGCCCGAGCCCTATTGCGAGGAGACCGCGACCCGCACCGCATGCGTCTCGCGTCCACGTTCAACCCGGAATGCGCGCAAGGCCGCCCATATAAGGCCGAAGGACGCGGGGGACGTCCACTGAGCCGTCGGCCTGCTGATAGTTCTCCAGCACGGCGACCATGGCGCGGCCGACCGCGACGCCGGAGCCGTTGAGCGTATGAACGAAACCGATTCCCTTATTCTTGCCCTTGCTTTCGCTTGGCCGATAGCGGGCGTTCATACGCCGCGCCTGAAAGTCGCCGCAGACCGAGCAGGAGGAAATTTCGCGATATCTTCCCTGCCCCGGCAGCCAGACTTCGAGGTCGTAGGTTTTTTGGCTCGCGAAACCCATGTCGCCGGTGCAGAGCGTGACCTTGCGATAGGGCAGTTCGAGAAGCTGCAAGACCTTCTCGGCGCATTCGGTCATGCGCTCATGTTCCTCGAGCGATTGTTCCGGCGTCGTGACCGACACCAGTTCGACCTTGTAGAACTGATGCTGGCGGATCATGCCGCGCGTGTCCTTGCCGGCGGCGCCCGCTTCGGCGCGGAAGCAATAGGTGCCGGCGGTTAGCCGCATCGGCAGTTGCGCTTCGTCGAGGATGGATTCGCGCACGAGATTGGTCAGCGGCACTTCGGCGGTGGGGATGAGCCAGAATTTCTTGCCAGCTTCATAGCCGCTTGGTCCTCCCTTCATCCATTCAACCATCGCTTCGTCGAACGCGACGGAAAGATCGGGCAGGGGTTCTCCCGGCTTAATAAAAGTCTTTTGGCCTCCGAATTTGTCGAGAATTTTTTCCTTTAGTTCTTGATACGAAGAAGCTTGGACGCTGGTCCCCGTCTCAAATTGATCCTCGCGAAACTTCGGCAATTGCGCCGTGCCGAACATTGCGGCGTCGCGCACGAGCAGCGGCGGGCTCACTTCCATATAGCCATGCTCGTTCGTATGCAGATCGAGCATGAATTGCGCGAGCGCGCGCTCCAGCCGCGCCAGTCCGCCCTTGTTGACGACGAAACGCGCGCCGGAAATTTTCGCCGCCGTCTCGAAATCCATCAGCCCGAGGCCTTCGCCGATTTCGAAATGCTCCTTCGGCGTAAAGTCGAATACGCGCGGTTCGCCCCAGCGCGCGACTTCGACATTGTCGTTCTCGTCCGCGCCGTCCGGCACTTCATCAAGCGGCGTGTTGGGAATGCTCGCGAGCGCATTATCGAGTTCGGCGATCGCATAGCGCTCCGCCTCCTCAAGCGCCGGCCAGTTCTCCTTGATCTCAGCAACTTCGGCTTTGAGCGCTTCGGCTTTGGCGCCGTTGCCCGCCTTCATCGCCGCGCCGATCTCTTTCGAGGCCGCGTTGCGCCGCTCCTGCGCCTTCTGCAATGCGCCGATCGCCGCGCGGCGCGAATCGTCAAAGGCGAGAAGCTGCGCCGAGATAGTCTCAAGCCCGCGCCGCATGCGGCCGCGATCGAAAGTTTCGGCGTTTTCACGAATCCATTTGATGTCGTACATATCGGCCTGCTGGCGCTGGGGAGTAACGGGCGAACCATTGCAAACGCGTCATGCCCGGCCTTGTGCCGGGCATCCACGAATGCGACTGCGTCAGATAAGAATGCGAGCGCAGCGTCTCGGCGTGGATGGCCGGGACAAGCCCGGCCATGACGGCGGGGACGTTGTCTAGGGCGCCTTTCTCCCGCGCGCGTAAAGCAGCGTCAAGCGGGCGAGATGTCGCCTAAGATCCGCCTGCCGCCGCTTGCGCCGCGGCGCGCTTCTTCTCGACCGCGCGCACGGCGTAGATCGACGCTTCGTAGAGCAGCATGCCAGGCAGCGCCAGCGCGAGCTGCGAGAAAACGTCCGGCGGCGTCAGCACCGCGGCGACGATGAAGACCAGCACGATTGCGTAGCGCCGCTTCTCTTTCAGGAAGTCCGACGTCACGATGCCGACCTGTCCGAGCAGCGTCAAAACCACCGGCAACTGGAACACGATGCCGAAGGCGAGCACCAGCGTCATGATCAGCGAAAGATATTCGGAGACGCGCGGCAGCAATTCGATCTGCGCCTTGCCCGGCTCATTCGCCTGCTGCATGCCCATGAAGAAGCGCAGCAGATTGGGCATCACCAGGAAGTAGACGACGAGCGCGCCAATCGCGAAAAAAATCGGCGTCGCGAAAAGATAGGGCCGAAAGGCCGCGCGCTCGTGCCGATAAAGTCCGGGCGCAACGAAGGCGTAGATCTGCGCAAACACGATCGGACAGGAGAGAAACGCCGCCGTGAACAGCGCGACCTTGATCTGCGTGAAGAAATATTCCTGCGGCGCCGTGTAGATGAGCCGCGCCTCGGCTCCCGCCACCTGCGTGTAGGGAATGACGAGGAGATTGTAGATGTCCTTGGCGAAGAAGAAGGACAGCACGAACATCGCGAGAAAGGCCAGCAGCGCCTTGATCAGACGCTCGCGCAATTCCATCAGATGTTCGATCAGCGGCGCCTTGCTGGCCTCGATTTCGGCTTCGTCGGCCTCGTTCATGCGCCAGCTTTCTTCGAAGAATCGGCCTGACCGGAAACCTCATCCTGAGGAGCGGCCGAAGGCCGCGTCTCGAAGGATGCGATTGGCGACTCCTCAACCTTCAAAACGTCGCTGCGCTCAGGATGAGGCGCTTCTGCGCGCGAAAGCGAGTCGCCCTTGATGGCGCCGGTAATCTGCTTGCGCGCCTCGGCCATCGGGTCGAAGGCGCCGTCGAGCTTCACGCTCTCTTTTACGGCGTTCTTCATCTCGCTGACCTCTTTGCGCAAATCGTCGAGCTCGGCCTCGCGCATGGCCTCCATGAACTGTCCCTGAAACTCGGCCGCCATGCGGCGCATCTTTCCGGTGAACTGACCCAGCGTGCGCAAGACGCGCGGCAGGTCCTTCGACGGAATCGCAATCAGGGCGACGATGGCGATGACGATGAGCTTACCGGGTTCGAAATCGAACATGTCATTCCCTGCTCTCGCCCCGCCCCAACCCTGCCCCGCTACGCGGGAGAGGGAGCAAGAGCCGCCTTTCGTCCCCAGGGTACGCTGCTCGCAAGGGTCCCTCTCCCGCGATAGCGGGGGAGAGACAGGGAGGGGGCTAAACCTTCTTGGTGTCGGCCTTGTCGCTCTCCAGAGCGCGGCGTTCGCTGGTCTGACCTTCCAACGTCTTTTTCGCATCGTCGGCGGCGACATCGTCTTCCGCCATGCCCTTCTTGAAGGCCTTGATACCCTTGGCGACGTCGCCCATCACATCGGAAATCTTGAACTTGCCGCCGAAGAGGATGAAGGCGACCGCGCCGACAATGATCCAGTGCCAGATCGACAGACCGCCCATAGCGCGCATCCTTCCGAAAGAGAAAACCGGGACTACCGGCGTTTGCCCGGAAACTATGCGCCCGCCGCCTCAAAAACAAGGACGCCCGGAGCAAATGGCTGCGCCTGGAGTCGTTCCGCGATCCGAAATGAGGGCGGTCTGGTGAACAACGATTTCAAGCGTCTGGCGGATATACCTCCCCCTCGCGGGGAGGTCGGCGGGCGCAGGCAAGTTTACGCAGCCTGCGTAAACTTGCTGCACGACCGCCGGGTGGGGGGCACCGCGCCGCTTGAGCGGAATTTACCCCACCCGGCCCCGCTTTGCGGGGCCACCCTCCCCGTAAGGGAGGGATGCGCAAACGGCCAGCATTCTCGGCTTGGTCAGAGCTCTCCGCTGTCTGGCTCCTCGGGCGCCTCGGGCTCGTCCGGAAACTCCATTTCGAGAAGTTCGGGCGCTTCGTCCTCGAGCGGGTCCTCGTCGTCGCGCAAGGCGGCGTCATCCGACGGCTGCGGCACCCCAAACCCTTTGGGCAGCCGTCCGTCGAACAGTCCGGCGCCCTTGAGTTCGTCGAGGCCTGGCAGGTCGCCGATCTGCTCAAGCCCGAAATGCATCAGAAAGGCGTCGGTCGTGCCATAGGTGATCGGCCGGCCCGGCGCCTTGCGACGCCCGCGCAGCCTGATCCAACCCGTGTCGAGCAGGACGTCCAGCGTGCCCTTGGAGATGGCGACCCCGCGTATCTCTTCGATTTCGGCGCGGGTTGCCGGCTGGTGATAGGCGATGATCGCGAGCGTCTCCAGCGCGGCGCGGGAAAGCTTCTTCTCTTCGACCTGCTCGCGCGCGAGGATCCAGTTAAGGTCCGCCGCGGTGCGGAAGAACCACTTCTTGCCCACGCGCGTGAGGTTGACGCCGCGTCCTGAATAATGAGCGCGCAGGCGCTCCAGGATGCGGTCGAGCTCCACGCCCTCTTCGAGACGGCGCGTCATTTCCGCTTCGTCGAGCGGTTCGGCGGAGGCGAAGAGCAGCGCTTCGATGATGCGCTCCGCTTCCCGCAGCCGAGCCTCCTGACGCGCAAGCTCCTCGTCGCTGTTCACGTCAAACAGTTCGATCTTTTCCGCCGCCTGCGCCACCGCGCGTCCTCCTATATTCCGGGGCTAAGACGCGCCCGCAGACTCTTCCGCTTCCTCCGGCGCGCGCCGCCGCACCCAGAGCGGCGCGAAGTGCCGGTCCTGTCGTATGTCGAAGCGTCCCTCCCGCACCATTTCGAGCGAGGCGGTGAAGGCCGACGCCCGCACGGTGCGCGCCGTCTGCATGTCGACACAGTAATGCAGCAGAAAATCGTCGAGCACGGTCCACTCGGTCGCGACGCCGACCAGCCGTTCAAGGGCCTCCCGCGCCTCGGCGAGGGACCAGACCGCGCGCTGCCGCAGCACGACCCGCGACGTGGCCGTCTTCTGCCGCTGACGGGCGTAGGCGGAAAGCAGATCGTAAAGGCTCGCCTGGAACTTGGGGTGAGAGATCGTCTCCACGCCTTCCGGGCCGCCGCGCAGAAACATGTCGCGGCCGAGCCTTGCGCGTTCCGTGAGCTTGTCGGCGGCGCGCCGAATGAGCTCCAGCCGGCGCAGGCGCTCGGCGAGCGCCGCGGCGAGATCGGACGCCGACGGCTCCTCGCCCTTCGGCGGCTCCGGCAGCAGCAGGCGAGACTTCAGGAAGGCGAGCCAGGCCGCCATCACCAGATAGTCGGCGGCGAGTTCAAGCCGAACGCGGCGCGCCGCCTCGATGAAGGCGAGATATTGCTCGGCGAGCGCGAGGATCGAAATGCGCGCGAGATCGACCTTCTGCCGGCGCGCGAGTTCGAGCAGCAGGTCGAGAGGGCCTTCGAACCCGTCCACGTCGACAAGGAAGGCGTCTTCGCGCTCGCGGGACTCGTCCAGCTCGAAGGTCAATTCCTGGGCCATTCTCGCTTCGGGTCTGTTTACGCTCACGAATCGGCGTCGCTGAGCATTTCGGGCGGAGATTGGCCCCTAACCCGGGCTATCGCAAGCGCGGCCGCCGCTCCGTCGGGGCCATCCACAGGAGAGAGCCTTACGTGGAGCATACAGCCCAAAGCTGATAAGGTGCGCATATGAAACGGGAAGACGCGATGGAGATACTGCGGACCCGCCAAGCAGATCTACAAGAGCTTGGCGTCAAGAGCTTGTATTTGTTTGGCTCCACTGCCCGAGACCGCGCGGGAGAGAATTCCGATGTCGACCTGTTTTTTGATTATGAAAAAGGCAACTTCGGCCTTTTCGAATTGATGGACGTAAAGGAGTTTGCAGCTCGAATTCTCGGCCGCCGTGTTGATATCATGACCCGCGATAGCCTGCATAAGCGGTTGAGGTCGCAGATAGAAGCAACCGCGCTTCGCATCTTTTGATGAACGCTCGCACCGCTGCTCTGCGTCTGAGGGACATAATCGAGGCGATCGAACGCATTCAAACTGTGCTAGCGGACGTGTCGCTTGAAACTTACGAGACGGATTGGCAACGTCAGTGGGTCGTTGAGCGCGGCATTGAAATCATTTCTGAGGCCAGCCGCCACCTCGCCGATGACATCAAATCGAAGTATCCTGAAATTCCGTGGAGAAAGGTTGCCGGCATCGGCAACGTGCTGCGCCATGATTATGAGAGCGTCGCCGCCCCTATCATATGGAAATTGGCGCAAGTAGACCTTTGCCTATTAGAGCAGGCCTGTCGCGACGCATTGCGCGTGCTGCACGACGGCGAGCCGAGCGAGTGAGGTCAACTGGCAAGACCTCACGCCACGGCGCGCATCGCCGCGTCAAACTCGCGCGTGGCCTCGGCTACATCGAAAGGCTCGATCCGCCGCACGCATTCGAGCGCCTTTTGGGCGCGCGCCAGCGCCTGACCTTCTAGCGGCGGCGCGCCTTCGGCGACCGGCCGCGCTTCCGCAAGATCTCCGTTGCAGTGCAGGACGATATCGCATCCGGCGCCGATCGCCCGCTCGGCGCGCTCGCGAAATCCGCCCGAAAGCGCCTTCATCGACAGATCGTCAGTCATCAGCAGGCCATCGAATCCGATCTGGCCGCGAATGACGTCGCCGATCACCGTCTTCGACAGCGTGCCGGGCGCCGCAGGATCGATCGCCGTGTAGACGACATGCGCGCTCATCGCCATCGGCAGATCGGCGTTGGCCTGAAACGGCGCGAAGTCGACCCTCTCCAGTTCTTCGCGGCTCGCGTCCACGACCGGCAGCTCCAGATGGCTGTCGGCGCGGGCGCGCCCGTGCCCGGGAACGTGCTTCATCACCGGCGCGACCCCGCCCGCCATCAGGCCTTCTGCCGCCGCGCGGCCGATCGCCGCGACGCGCGCCGGATCGCGGCTGTAGGCCCGATCGCCGATGATGCTGTGGGAGCCCTCCGCCGGCGCATCGAGCACCGGCAGGCAGTCGACGTCGACGCCGACTTCCCGAAGATCATGCGCGATCAGCCGGGCGCCGAGCCACGCGAGCCGCTCGGCCTGCGCGGCGCTGGAAGCGGCGATCTCAAACCGCGCGGCGGCCGGATAGGCGCGCCAGTGCGGCGGACCGAAGCGCTGCACGCGGCCGCCCTCCTGATCCACCAGAATGGGCGCATGCCGTCCGAGAACGTCGCGGATTTCCGTCGTCAGGCGCGAAACCTGCTCGGGGGCGTTGATGTTGCGACGAAACAGGATCACGCCCCAGGGCGCCGCCTCGCGCAGGAACGCGCGTTCGTCCGCCTCGAGCGTGAGACCTTTTAGTCCGCAGATGAAGGCGCGCATGTCGTCGCGTCAATTGCCCGCGACGAAGCAGGCGCCGCCGGTGGCTTTCACCTTGCTGCAGATCGCGTTCGCGGACTCCTTGCTCACGCCGGCGACGCGGACGCGGTAGACGGTCTTTTCGTTCACGGTGGCCATTTTGAACGTCGGCTTCAATCCGCCGAGCTGCGCGCGATATTTGCTGGCGATCGTCTTCAGCAGCGCGCGCGCGTCTTCTTCACTCTCCGCCGCACCGAACTGCACCGCGTAACCGCCCTTGCCTGCAGGGGCGGCGTCCACGTCGGACGCCGCGTCCGGCGCTTCTTCGGCCGAAGCCAGCTTGGGGGCGGCCTTGGGCTTGGCGATTCGCGGCGGCGTCGCCGTCGGCTTCGCCTGGCTGGGCGGCGTCGCTGTGGCCGCGCCGATCGCGCTGGCTGTTGCAGCCGCCGCCTGCTCCGCTGGGCGGCTCGCCATCGCCACCGCCGGCGGCAAAGCGCCCTCCTCCACCCGGCTGCCATCCGGCCGAACCGTGACGGTCTTCACCCTCTTCGGCGGGGCGATGGCGGGAGCAGCTTCATGTGGCAGATTAACGGGCCCGGCGCCGAGCTGCGCCACATTTGGCGCGACCGACGGGTCGACCGCCTGTTCCTGATTAGTGACGACCTGCTGAACAGGAGCCTGCTCCTTACGATCCAGGACGACGGCGGAGCTGGCGTCGGGAGCGCTGGCGTCGGCCTCAACGCTTGGCTTCACCTTCACCGGCCCTTCAGGCGCGACGATGGTCGCGATCTCGCGTGAGGCGTTTAAGCCGCTGCGATGCCAGAAGGCGAAGCCGATGCTCAGAACCGCGACGAGCGAGATCGCCACTACGGCGTGCCATGGCCGGAACCTGGACCGCCAGCCGCCGTAACGGTCCTCATAATGTTCGTCGGACTGGCCGTAATCGAGGTATTGCGCGTCGTCGCTCCAGCCGCTTTCTGCGCCATAATAGGCGGCATCATATGCCGTTCCCTGCTGCGGGTCGTAGCCCGGCGGCAGGTCGCGGTAGTCGGGATCCACCGGATAGGCCGGCTCCAGAGGCTGGTCCATCGAGGGCTGTGGATAATAGGGCGGCTCGGCCGCAACCGGCGGCGCCGCGTCATAAGATCCCCGCAGTTGCGCGGCCTCGGTATGTGCGTCGCGCGTTTCGGCGAGAATCCGGCCGTAGGGATCCGAAGCCTGGGCCTCCTCCCCATGAACCAGCCGCGCGAGTTCGCTCAGCGGATCTGCGGCTTGGGCGGGTCTTTGCGGGCCGCGCAGCCGCCGCTCGAACTCGCCAAGGTCGATCGCCGGGCCTCTAACGGATGTCTCGCGCATGATGCACCTCGTTCACCTGAATTCCTGTGGGGGCGCGAAAGCAAATCGGTAAGCGCGTCCTTCGCCTGGCCAGGGCCGCTCAAGCGTCGATTAGCGCATCTCGTCGGGGGCGCTCACGCCAAGCAGCCTCAAGCCTGACCCCAGGACGACCGTTAAAGAGCTAACCAACGCGATCCGAGCGATGGTCAAATCTCTCTCATCAGACTTAACAAAGCGTAATTGCGGCTGATCTTTGCCGCGATTCCAGTGCGAATGGAACACGCTCGCCAGTTCGTGCAGATAGAAGGCCACGCGGTGCGGCTCGTGCGCCGCAGCTGCAGCCTCGATCACGCGCGGATACTGCGCGAGGATTTTGGCCAACGCAAGTTCGCCCTCGTCCGCCAAAAGCGTGAAATCCGCTCCGGCCAAGCTTGAGGCCGAGAGGTCGAGGTCCGGAAATGCGGCGAGCGCCTGCCGCAGCGCCGACTTTCCGCGCGCGTGGGCGTATTGGACGTAAAAGACCGGGTTGTCCTTCGATTGTTCGATGACCTTGGCGAGATCGAAATCGAGCGGCGCGTCGTTCTTCCGGTAGAGCATCATGAAACGGACGGCGTCGACGCCGACCTCGTCCACGACTTCCCGCAGCGTGACGAAGTCGCCGGCGCGCTTCGACATTTTGACCGGTTCGCCGGCGCGCATCAGCTTGACGAGCTGACACAGCTTGACGTCGAGCGTCACGCGCTCGTCGGAAAGCGCGGCGACGGCCGCCGTCATCCGTTTCACATAGCCGCCGTGATCGGCGCCCCAGACGTCGACGAGCGTATCGAAGCCGCGGTCGATCTTGTCCTTGTGATAGGCGATGTCGGCCGCGAAATACGTCGGCGAGCCGTCGGATTTCTTCAGCGCGCGGTCGACGTCGTCGCCGAATTGCGTCGATCTGAACAGCGTCTGTTCGCGATCCTCCCAATCCTCCGGCAACTGGCCCTTGGGCGGCGGCAATCGGCCCTCATAGACAAGGTCTTTCGCCCGCAGCCACTCGATCGCGGCGTCGATCGCCGAAACTCCTTCCTTCGTCTTGTGCAGGGCGCGTTCGGAAAAGAACGTCTCATGCGTGATGTTCAAGGCGGCGAGATCGGCGCGGATCATCTCCATCATGGCGTCGATCGCGGCGTCGCGAACGATCGGCAGCCATTCGTTCTCGGCCTTGTCGAGCAGCGACTTGCCCTGCGCCTTGGCGAGCGCCTCGCCGACGGGTTTCAGATAGTCCCCGGGATAGAGCCCCTCGGGAATCGTGATCGTTTCGCCCAGGGCCTCGCGGTAGCGCAGATAGGCGGAGCGGGCCAAAACGTCGATCTGTGCGCCGGCGTCATTGATGTAATATTCGCGCGTCACCTCGCAGCCGGAGAAAGCGAGGAGATTCGCAAGCGCGTCGCCAAAAACGGCGCCCCGGCCATGGCCGACATGCATGGGCCCGGTCGGATTGGCCGAAACATATTCGACATTCACCTTGCCCTGCAGGGCGCCGTCGCGGCTCTTGGCCAACCGGCCGAAATTCTGCGGATCGTTGAGCGTCGCGCGCAGAACGTCCGCGAAAATCTGCGGCTTCAGGCGGATATTGATGAAGCCGGGGCCCGCGACTTCGGCGCTCGCGACATTCTCCGTCTCAGCAAGCGCGAAGCAAATCTCGACGGCGAGTTCGCGCGGAGAAGAAAAATGCGGCTTCGCCTCCTTGGCGAAGACCATGGCGGCGTTCGACGCGAGATCGCCGAGCGACGCGTCCTTCGGCGGCTCGACCACGAACCGCGCATGATCCAGGCGCGGCAGCCGGCCGTCGGCGGCGATGCGATCGAGTATGGCGGCGATGCGGGCGTGAAAGTCGTCGAAAATGTTCATGGAGGTCCGGACGCATAAGTTCGGCCGCCCGTTTAACAGTTTGGGCGAGGGAAATCACCCCGTCAGCCGTGACTTCCTATGACGGCGCCCAGTACGACGATCAGGCTTGCCGCGATGAGAAATTGGTGCAGCCTTTCAATCAGGACGAAAGTCCCATCGGGGTCGCGCGCCGCCTGTGCGTTGAACCAGCGATGCAGGAAAAGCGGTTCGGCGACAAACAGCATCAGCGTGAAGACGGCCCATACTGCAACCATCCCATGCATCCACCAGTAGCCCGCCGACTTGAAGCGATCCCACAAGTGTAGATCGGCAGTCATGTAAAGGCCGGTCACTCCTACGATCAGCGTTGTCGCTCTTGCCTGCCAGGCGAAACGCCGCTCGACCGAGTCGAAAAAGGCCAGTCGCTCCTGCGGCTTCTTGAAACTGCGGATCGCCGGCAGCAGCACCGTCGCGACAAAGGCGACGCCGCCAATCCAGAGCACAACGGCGCCGACATGCAGCGCACGGGCTAGCGTGACCTTGTCTGTCATACTCTCCTTGTATCTCCCGCGGCATCTTGTCCAAACACTCGTTTAACCTCGTTCAGCGCGTATCGGTCGGTCATGCCGGCGATATAGTCGGCCACGACCACGGCGCGATCCGCCCCTTCAAGCGCGATAGCCTGAGCCGCCCACTCCTCGGGCATCAGACCGGGGTTCTCGAAGAAAGCCGGAAACAGTCGCGAGATGGCGTCGCGCGCCCGTTCCCAGACGCCGGTGATCTTCTCATGCCGGTACATGTTGGCGAACAGAAAAGCCTTGATGTCGCGTTCGGCGTCGACCATGGCCGGCGAAAGGCCGACAAGCGTTTCGCCCGCCAGTCGCGCCTCATCGGCGCTCTTTGGCGCGACGCGCGCGATGCGTCGCAGCGACTCGCCGATGGCGTCTTCGACGAAGGCGGTGATCACCCGGCGCACGAGTTCGTGAATGACGCGATGGCGTTCGAGTCGCGGGTGCTCGTCCCGAACATGCGCCAGCACCCCTGCGATGAAGGGCGTTCGCGCGATGTCCTCGAGCGAAAACAGTTCGGCGCGCAGCCCGTCGTCGATGTCATGGCCGATATAGGCGATGTCGTCGGCCTGGGCCGCGGCCTGCGCCTCGACGCTAGCGAAGCTTGACAGGTTTAGCGGAAAGATCGCGTCGAACTGCGCGATGTAGCGCGACAGCGGACGGCGATGCGCGTCACCAGCCCTAGGCTCCTCACGATGAGGGAAGGGAGGCTCATCGCGTGCGCTGGGCAGCAGCGGCCCATTGTGCTTGACGATCCCTTCAAGCGTCTCCCAGGTCAGATCGAGACCGTCGTAGCGGGCGTAGCGGCGCTCGAGCAGCGTCACGACGCGCAGCGCCTGGGCGTTGTGATCGAAGCCGCCGTAAGGCGCCATGCAGGCTTCGAGCGCGCCCTCGCCCGCGTGGCCGAACGGCGTGTGGCCGAGATCATGCGCGAGCGCCACCGCCTCCGCGAGATCCTCGTCGACGCGCAAGGCGCGGGCGAGCGCGCGCGCGATCTGGCCGACTTCGATCGTGTGCGTCAGACGGGTGCGAAAATGATCGCCGTCGAGCGGCACGAAGACCTGCGTCTTATGCGCGAGCCGGCGGAAGGCGGTGCAATGAATGATTCGGTCGCGGTCGCGCTGGAAATCGCTGCGCGTCGGCGACGGCGGCTCGGCGTACAGCCGCCCGCGCGAACGCGCGGCGTCGCTGGCGTATGCCGCAAGAGGGCCGCGAACCGCCACATTGCGCTCCTTCATTGAAACGCCTCAGGTCTGGACCTATCTTGCGGCATGAAGCATATCGCTCAAAGCGCCGGCGAGGCGCAAAGCGCGCATATGCCGGAATTCGATTTTCGGGCGGATGATCTTCGATCGGGCGGCACGCTCGAGCCGAGCTGTAGCGCGCGGCGAACCGCGCAAGCAAGTGATGGAGAAACGGATGACCACGGCGCCAGGCGATATTGCGCTCACAGAACAGGCGGCGCGGCGCATTCACGCAATCCTCGCCAATGAAGCGCCGGGCGCGGTGTTTCGCGTTTCCGTGGAGGGCGGCGGCTGCTCCGGCTTTCAATATCACTTCGCGGTCGATCCTGCCCCGGGCGACGATGACGCCCTCCTGGAGGAAGCTGGCGCCCGCGTCGCCATCGATCCGGCGTCTCTCGGCTTTCTCGCCGGCGCCCGGATCGATTTCGTCGACGATCTGTTGGGACAGTCGTTCCGCGTCGAAAATCCCAACGCGGTCGCCTCCTGCGGGTGCGGCACGAGCTTCTCCATCTGACGCCGACGCGTCGGTCTGCGGACGCGCCGAGGCGCGGCCGCTCAGGGCATCCGCGGCGTCCGCCGCTCGACGCGATCGACATCTGGGAGTTTGAGCCTTGGACGCGCTCTTCATCGGCCACGCCTATATCGACATCACCATGCGCGCGGAGCGCATGCCGACCGGCGACCAGAAGACGGTGGCGCGCGATTATGCGGTAAGTTTCGGCGGCAACGCCGTCACCGCCGGCTTCGCCTGCGCCAAGCTCGGCCATCCTGTCGATGTCTTGACCACGGTCGCGCCCGATTGGCTCGGCCACATGTTCATGGACATGGCCCATACTTACGGGATCCACGTGCATCCGCGACGCGTGGCGCGCTCCTCCCTGTCCTTCGTCTGGCCGAACAACGGCAAGCGCGCCATCCTGCGCGCGCGCGACGACCATTATCTGCAGACTTTTCCGCGGCTCGACATGTCGGAGGCGCGACTCCTCCACCTCGATGGCCACATGGCCGACGCGGCGCTTCACTATGCGAAAGCGGCCAGGGCGCGCGGCGCTCTCGTTTCGCTCGACGGCGGCGCGCTGAGGCCCTGCATCGAGGAGTTGACCGGATATGTCGACGTCGCTGTCGTCGCCGAGAAGCTCTGCGAACAGATGTCGCTCTCCGAACTCGATATGCTGGGATGGCTGAAATCGAAGGGCTGTCGAATCGGCGGGGTGACGAGCGGCGAAAAAGGCATGCTGTGGTACGACGAGAGCGGAGAAATTTCGCAGATGCCGTCGCTCGCCGTGCCGCACGAGCTGATCGTCGACACTTCCGGCGCCGGCGACGTCTTCCACGGAGCCTATTGCGCCGCCTATCTCGAGCGGCCGGACGCACCCTGGCGGGAACACTTCGAATTCGCCCGCGCGGCCTCGGCGCACAAGATCCAGAATCTCGGCAATGAAGCTGGGTTGCCGTCGCCGGACGATGTGGCGGCGGCGCTCGCCGCCTTTGCGCCGGCGGACGCGCTGAGCCCCGTCTGAGCGCAAGTCTGCGAAAAATGTCGCAGCGGCCGTGGAAATCGCAGCCTCTAATCCGACATTTACGCACATCGCACCCGTGACGCCGGACGTGCGCACGGCGGGCTTGGCAAAACGCCGCCCGCCCTGTATAGGCGGGACCGCATTCCCCGATAGCTCAGCTGGTAGAGCACGCGACTGTTAATCGCTAGGTCGTAGGTTCGAGTCCTACTCGGGGAGCCAGTTTTCAAAAACGGGCGCAGAAGCGGTTACAGCGGCGTGTTCGCCTCTGGTCTCGATGACCGTTTCAGCAAGCATGTCAAATGGTTGGCGGAAGCTCGCAGCCACCTTGCCATCCTCCCAAGTGCAGTTCGATAGTAGGAAGTTCAGCAGGCGGCGTTTTTCGCGCGGTTCCTGCTTGGCGAACAGCCGTTGGGCGTTGCGGGCGAGGCCGAGAAGCGCGATTCCCTCGCCGAGATAGGATTTGTCGGCATTCCGGTGCCGTTCGATCTCGCGCTGGCAGCGGGCCTGCTCCTCGCGCCACTGGTTCGACATTCTTTCGAAGAACGCCGTGTCCACCAGTCCGTCGAGCTTATCGACATACATTGCGTGAATGCGATCGTTCAGCCGCTTCGCTTCGGCCTCAAGCCGCTTGATCGCTTCGTCATGCTCGCGGCGCTCGTCGGCATGGCTTGCATGAAGCGCATCGCGCACCCATTCCAGCACCTCGTCATCGAATCGCAACCGCCCGAGGAGTTCGGTGAACTGCGCTTCGAGCACTTCCTCGCGGACATACTTACGGCGGCAGTCGGCGGGCTTGCCCTGGAACTTATCCGCATAGCCGGTGCAATGGTAATAGACGTAGCGCTCCTTCTTGATCTCGCCGACCACGGCGCAGCCGCAGGCGTGACAGGCGATCAGGCCCGAGAAAGCGAAATCCCGCCTGCCCTTCTTCGCGCCGCGCGCGTTGCGCCCATCCATCACGTCCTGCACCCGTTCCCATAGCTCGGTGGGAACAATGGCCTCATAGCGGCCCTGATAGGTCTTGCCGTCCCAGTCGAAGCGCCCGGTATAGATGCGGTTGCGTAGGATGGTGGCGACGGTGCTTTTCGGGATTCGCCCGCCGCTTTTCTTGAAGACAAGGCCCGCCGCCCGCGCCTTCTTCGTCACCTCCTGCGTGGACAGGTCGCCCCACGCATACCATTCGAACATCTTGCGGATGATCGGCGCAGCGGCTTCATCGGGCACGATGATCTTGCGGCCATCCTCGCGCGTCATGTTGCGATAGCCGAGCGGCGCGTTCGACGGCCAGAAGCCCTGCGCCGCCTTCTCGGTCATGCCCTTGCGCGTTTCCTCCGACAGGTTGTCGATATAGTTCTTCGCCATCAGCACCTTGATGCCGTGCATGAACTTTTCCGAGGAGCGCGACTCGCGCGACAGCACCACGCCCTCTTTCGGGAAGTGCATTTCCAAGTTCAGTTCGTCGATTGTCACCCAATCCTTGAGGTTGCGATAGAGCCGGTCGGTCTTTTCGACCAGCATCACGCGGATGGACGGATGCGCCTTGAGATAGGCCACCATCTCGCCGAAGGCGGCGCGGCCCGTCTGCTTGGCGGTTTCGACATCAACATATTCTTGGACTACCGCGAAGCCGTTCGCCGCCGCGTATTCCCTGAGTAGCTTCATTTGCGCCGGGATCGAAAAGCCCTCCTTCTCCTGCTCCTTGGATGAAACGCGGGCATAGATCACCGACTGATTGCGGGCGGGGTCGGCGGCGGGTGATGGTTTCGAAGCTTTTCTCATGATGTTTAGTGTAAACTGAACACGCCTAAAATTGCAAATGGTGGCCGCCTTTCCTTTGCGCCCCTCGGTTCCCGCGATCAAGCGCGGCACGCCTAGTATCCAGCCCTCCACTCCACCGCGTTCTCGCAAGAATGCTATGCTTACATAGGAAAGTCGTAATCGGGACGCCAATGGCCTTCAATTCGAGGATGCTTTTTCGCTTCTTCGATTACTTCGAAACGGTAACGCTCCATGGCGTGGTTCTTTGGAAATTGGCTGATGGAGAGTCCGCCAAGCCATGACAGAAAGAAGTACATTTCACTACTGCCCGCCGATACGTAATCCGTTCCATTCGGGGCAAGCTTGTGCAGGTAATCTGAATAGCCGAATGCCTTTGGCGGACAGTGGGGTACTATATCGAGGCGTCTCTGGACCGCAAATGGCTGATGTTGACACAAGAATGTTTGTGCAGCGGATATCCGCGGCGATCCGAACGTGTAGCACGCGCTGATCGGTAACGGTAACGGCATTTGATTGATGATCGCAGCAATTGCGCCACCCAGCGAGTGCCCGGAGAGCCAAATCGTGCACTGGCCGCGATATCCACCGATGCGTTGGGCATATCGAGCGCCAAACCGCTCGCAAAGCCCTTCGGCCAGTTTGCGTGCTTCTCGCAAGAAGCCTCTGTGAAAACGCTCTCCATTAGCATCGCTCGCCTTAATGGCATTCAGGTTTATCAACCAGTCATAGGCAAATTGCGTTCCCCGGATGCCAATGAGGAAAAGGTCCCGAGCAGGGATAATGACCGCGACAAACGATTTGGTTTGCACAATCTCCACATCTTGAAAATCGACGCTGCGAAGGGCCTCAATGAAATCGAAGTCCTGTGCAGCAAGAAGTTCTTGAAAAACATGACACGGGACGACCTTTGCACGATTCTTCCGCTCTTTTTCGTCGGCTCCAATCGCGCAATAGGCCAAATGAGCGACGATGCTACAAGCTCCGCTCCGTATAATGTTGAAATTGTCGAAGTCCGCAGGCGCAACCGAATGATTGATGAGCAACCATAGCGGCGCAGCAACCTTCCGAACTTCCTCGCGGGACGCATCTCTATGCATGGTTCCCTCATCGATTATGGCAACGGCGCCGGTTTATTCCGCCGGCTCCATTTGGCGGGCGTCCACCGGCGCTAGGGCTTCGGCGAGGAGGGCGTCGAGAAGGCGGCGGCGGGTGGCGGCGGTGGCGGTGAGGCTCGCCTCCAGTCGGTCGCAGAGCGCCATCAGCGCATCGACCTTGCCGACGATGCGGTGTTGTTCGGCGAGCGGTGGGAGGGGAATGGTCAATGCGCCGAACTCGGTGAGGTTGACGTTCTTCAAACCAACTGCAGATCGAATTGGCCGTTCGATCTGGTCGCGAACGTCGGTCGAGTTCAGCGCCAGCCAGATGTATTCCGGCTTGATGTTCGCCAAGCTCAGCCGAAGGCGCACGAGGTAGCCAGCAAAAGCCATTCCATGTGCTGCAGGGGTTACAACAGCAGACCGTCCCACGATGTCGAGGCTACCATTCGACCGGATCATCAAGAGGTCGCCAGCGTTCAACGCCAAGTCGCGCATCTCGCCAGCGGTGAGTGGTCCGAACTTGATGTCATCGAGTGAGACGACTCCATCCGATACATTCGGAATACGCAATACCGGAACGCCGGGTGCCGCATACTCGCACTTGGTCGAAGTTCCATATCGCATCGACAGTGCAATCTCGTCGATGTTTGTCCAAAGCCAACCGACCGGCAAAGGCGTGTCTGACCGAAGGCTGGAAACATCGGCTTCGCCGTTTCGGCGGGCCTTCTTCAATGATTGAGCACCTGTCCGCTCCTTCGCGATCCGCTTCAGCAGTTCCGAAGCCGGTTCGTAGGTAGCATCCTGCGGCACGAGTTTGCCGCGCACGGCGAGGTTGAGGATGGTCTGGCGCAGGCGCTTGATCTGGTCGGGGCGCGTGGTGAGGGCGGGCAGCGCGTCGAGGGCGAAGCGGGCGTCGGCCTGAAATGTTTTGGGATCGGGCGCGTTGAGGCGGGCGAGGCTCGCCGCCGCCAGCCGGTCGCGCGTCGCTTCGCGGCCCGACCGCGCCGCCTCCAGCCGGTCGCACAGGCCCATCAGTTCATCGACCTTTGCGACGATGCGGTGCTGCTCGGCGAGCGGTGGGAGGGGAAAGGGCGCAACAATCGCGTCTGGCGTTCGAAGGCGCGGCATCTTAGTGCCGCGTCCCAATCTTTCGACATAGGCCACGAAGTCCGGGCGACGAAATGCGAGGGCGCAATATTCCGGGCATATCCGAAGAAACGGACGGATCGCGACGATCTCGGTTGTCGAGTAGCCGGGCTCATCGGCGACCACCACCTTGTTCAGATAGGGGCGCAGTTTGCCGTAAAGAATGTCACCTGGTTCAAACTCGGACTTCGTGCTTTGAGAGTCCCGATCGCTGACACGCAGCCGTGCGACAATCCTAGACGTGTCCTTCTCGATGTCCTCAAGCTCCAAAAGCCATCGCGATTGATCCAACTCCTTCGGATCGCGCTTTGTCCCGGCATCGTAGTCGAAGATTTCGCCGACACGCACCCAAACCCATGTCCTCGGCAATGTGTAAAGCGCTTCGGCATCTGTGATCGGCTCAAGCGTTGGCGGCTTTCTGATCTCGACGGCCTTCGCCACCCGCGCCTTTTCCTTCGCGATCCGCTTCAGCAGTTCCGACGCCGGTTCGTCGGTCGCATCCTGCGGCACCAGCTTGCCGCGCACGGCCAGATCGAGAATGAATCGGCGTAGCTGGGCAATCGCGTCGGGCGCGTCAGCGACCTTTTCATGGTGCGCCAGCAGGCGTTCGGCGTTCATCGGGCCAGCGCCTCGGCGAGGATCGCCTTCAGCTGGTCGCGATAGCCCACCGTCTCGGCTTCCGCGCGGGCCAAATCGGCCAGCAGCGTTTCCGGGTCGCCGTGATCGTCGGCGATGCTGTGCGGGTTCTTGATGTCGAGATTGTAGCCGCGCGCCTTCACCTCCTCGGCGGTGATGCGCCAGGCCTGCGGCGTCTCCTCGCGGCCTTTCCGCTCCTTGTCGCCCCACCAGTCGATGCAGGCTTGAAAATGCTCCAGCCGTATTGGCCTGTTCATCGAATAGGCTTTCTGGCCGTCCGGCACGCGGTGCTCGTAGAACCATGTCTCCTTCGTCGGCGTGCCCTTCTCGAAGAACAGCAGGTTCGTGCCGATCGAGGCATAGGGCTTGAACACCGAGTTCGGCAGGCGAACGATTGTGTGGAGGTTGCACTCCTCCATCAGATGTTCCTTCAGCCGCGTCTTGACGCCCTCGCCGAACAAGGTGCCATCGGGCAGCACCACGGCGGCGCGCCCGCCATCCTTCAATAGCCGCACGATCAGCGCGAGGAACAAATCCGCCGTCTCCTTGGTGCGGAAGGTGGGGAAGTTGTTCTCGATGCCGTCTTCCTCTTTTCCCCCAAAAGGAGGATTTGTGAGCACGATATCCACGCGCTCATCCTTGCTCCACGAAATCAGCGGCCGGGCCAATGTGTTGTCATGGCGCACGAAGCTCGGGTCCTCGATGCCGTGCAGGAGCATGTTGGTGACGCAGAGCATGTGGGGAAGCTGCTTCTTCTCCACCGCGCGAAGGGCGTATTGCAACGCCTGTTCCTGCTTCGGCGTCTTCACATAGCGCTCGCGCATGTGGCGAATGGAACAGGTGAGAAAGCCGCCCGTGCCGCAGGCGGGATCGAACAGGGTTTCGCCGGGATGCGGGTCGATCCTGTTCACCATGAAGGCGGTTACAGCGCGCGGCGTGTAGTATTCGCCCGCATTGCCCGCCGATTGCAGATCGGTGAGGATTTGCTCGTAAATGTCGCCGAAGTGCTGGCGTTCGGCGAGATTATTGAAATCGACCTGCGCAATCTTGTTGACCACTTGCCGCATGAGCTGGCCGGACTTCATATAATTATAGGCATCCTCGAACACATCGCGCACGACGCGGCGGCGATCGCCTGGTTTTCCGGTGAGTTGGAGACCTTTGAGCGCAGGAAACAATTCGCCGTTGATGAAAGAGGTGAGCGCCTCGCCGGTGATGCCCTCCGGGTCCGCTGCCCAACTGCGCCATTGGAAGCGCTCGGGGATCGGCGAGCGATAGCCGGTTTGTGTGATTTCGAGTTCCTGATCCTGATCGTCGATGATCTTGAGGAAGAACATCCAGCACAACTGGCTGATGCGCTGCGCATCGCCGTCGACGCCGGAATCCTGGCGCATGATGTCTTGGATCGATTTGACGAGAGTGCGGACGGACATGGGTTACTGCCTTAGAAGGGGATACTCGGATCAACGTTTTCTTGTTGAGGTGCAAAGAATGGACTGATTTTCTCAGTCCGAGCACGCATCAGTCTGTAGTCGTAGTTTTCGGCAATCATCACGTTGATGCCCCTCTTTTCATAAGCGCCGACTATCTGTGACGAATTCCCCGAGTAATGCCCAAGAACCACCAAAGCAGGTGGCAAGAATGAATTTTTAGCAGGGCCATTTTTCCTTTTCTTCAAGAACGATGGCATTATCTCATGAACTATTCCGATGAATTGAGCGAGAAGCATCGGATAAATTACTAGTTTTTTTGCCTCGACAAATGAAATTAGGTCCTTGTTGGCGGCGCAAATCCATTTTGTCTTCGTCTTTTTCGCCGGTATAGCTCCAGCCTTAACAATGCCAACGTCAACACAATAGACGCCTTCATCATGAGCGCCGCGCACCATTAGGTTCATGTGAATTTCGAACCTTACTTCTCCAGATACAATTTCGAATCTAGAGAAATTCCAAGGATAACCCCTTGTGCTCGTCTTGACCAAAAACGTGCCGGCGGGCGACTTCCCAGCGACCCTTATGTCAAAACCGAGAGACTTGAAATGCTCTGCCACGCCCGTAACAGCAGCAAGCTCAAGCAGCTTCGACTGGCTTGAGGCCACTGCTTTGAGCGCTTCTGGATGTCGTTTCAACACACGCCTGATAGCGCTTTCGACTTCGTCTATATTCATTCCTGATATGTCCGACGCAGGGCGTCCTTTGGGGATTCTTCCATCTTCTCTCGAAATGAACCGTTCGACGCTGCTTCCTCTAAGGCTGCCAACAGTTCGCGCATCTTCGAATAAGAATCCGATCCGCGTGAAAAATCCGAACCGCCGATTCGAATGCGTCCGACATCGCTGCGACTCAATATCTCGATGCTGTTTTCCAATGTCCAAAAGGTTGCTGTAACCAAGCTATATATTTTGCGAACGCCAGCCCAAAAAACGACCTTGTCGGCTCGATCTTGCTCGAAGGAGCGACCGAGTTCTGCGAAGACCTCGGGCATAACGCGTTCGACGCTCTCCGCGTAGCCAATAACCTGATCCCTAAGCACGGGCGGCAGTTCTGAAGCGAGGGACACGACACGCTTGAGGCTCATGATACTCTCGCCGAAGCATTGGGCAGGTCGTAGAGCGCATCCTGCAATTCATGGACGGCTTGTTCGAAGCCTTTCTTGCCGCCGAACGCATTGATGAGTTGCACGACGCTGCCCATCGCGCTGAAGGGTGCAATCTTCAGCACATTGGCGTCGTCGAGATTGAGCACGCCCTCGTCGCGATACTTTTCGAGCAGCGCGTCGAGAACGATGCGGGCTTGTGGCCCGTATTTCGTGAACACGTCGCGCTTCTTGACGTTCTCGGCCCGCTCACGGCGGGTGAGCGGTTTCTTGTCGAAGGCGATGTGGCAGATCAGATCGAAAGGATCGAGGTTCTTGCCGAGTTCATCCGCGATGGCGTCGAGCGCCAGGCCCTCGGCTTCCAGTTCCTCGATGATCGCCTGCTTGCGTTCCGCCGATTTCCAGCGCTTGAGGAAATCGTCGAGGCTCGCGAAGCGCTCCTTCAGCGCCGTCTTGGTGAAGTCGCGCAGGGATTCGGTGACGAGCTTGCCGTTCTCATCGAGATATTCGACGCGCTCGGCGAGGATGCGGGCGCCGACCCCATCGACATAAATCTTGCGGATCGGACCACCGGGCGGCAATGGCAGGCCCGGCTGATCGACCACGGTTTCGTCGTCGCCGGGTTTCGGCGGGATGGTATCGTCGCCCTGCGGCGCGTCGTCGGGCGGCGTGATCGGATCCCCTTCAGCGGGCGTGTAAATCTGTACCGGATCGCCATCGAAATCCGGGTCGGCGAAATGGCTGGTCGCGCCGCGAAAGTCGATCAGCGTGAAGAAGAACTTCTTGGTGTCTTCGTGGACGCGGGTGCCGCGCCCGACGATCTGCTTGAACTCGGTCATCGAGCCCACCGCGCGATCGAGCACGATCAGCCGGCAGGTCTGCGCATCGACGCCCGTCGAGAGGAGCCGCGAGGTCGTTACCAGCACCGGATATTTCGATTCCGGGTCGATGAAGTTGCCAAGCTGGTCCTGGCCTTCCTTGTCGCTGCCGGTGATGCGCATGACATAGCGCGCGTTTTCCGCCACCAGATCGGCGTTCTCATTGACGAGCGCCTGCCGCATCCGCGCCGCGTGCTCCTCATCGACACAGAACACGATGGTCTTCTGGAAGCGCTCGCCGCTTTCCTTGAGGAACTCGGTGATCTTTTTCGCGGTCAGCACCGTGCGATCGTCGAGCACGATGTGCCGGTCGAAATCCTTGGCGTTGTAGATGCGGTCTTCAACCTCGTTGCCGTCCCGGTCCAGCTGGCCGAGTTCCGGGCGATAGCCTTCCACGTCGCGATCGATATGGACCTTGATGACCTTGTAGGGCGCGAGGAAGCCGTCGCTAATCCCCTGCCGCAAGGAATAGGTGAAAACCGGCTCGCCGAAATAATAGGTGTTGGAAACATATTCGGTTTCCTTAGGCGTGGCGGTAAGGCCGATCTGCGTAGCGCCGGAAAAATGGTCGAGGATTTCGCGCCAGGCCGAATCTGCCGCAGCGCTTCCGCGATGGCACTCGTCAATAACGATCAGATCGAAGAAGCCGGGCGAAAACTCGCGGTACAGCTTCTGCCGATCTTCCGGCCCGGTGATTGCCTGATAGAGCCCGAGATAAATTTCGAAGGCGGTGTCGATGCGCCGCTTGTTATCGAGCGCCAAGGTCAGATCGACCGTGCTGCCGTCCTGCCGCTCAATGGTCTTGGCGTTAGTTGAAAGTTTCGCCATCGCCGCGCCGAAGGGGCGGAAATCGTTCACCATCGTCTGGTCGATCAGCACATTGCGGTCGGCGAGGAACAGGATGCGCTTCTTGCGGCCCGCCTTCCACAGCCGCCAGATAATCTGGAACGCCGTGTAGGTCTTGCCGGTGCCGGTCGCCATCACCAGCAGCACGCGGTCGCGGCCCTTGGCAATAGCCTCGATCGCGGCATTGACGGCGTTCACCTGATAATAGCGCGGGGCCTTGCCGCTGCCGTCGTCGAAATAATCCTGAAGGACAATCTGCTCGGCTTCCGCGTCGAGGCTCTTCCAGGCGCGATAGCGCGCCCACAGATCGGCCGGCGATGGGAAGGCATCGAGACCGAGATTCGTTTCGACCGGAACGCTTCGCCCGGTGCGGTCGTGGAAGACGAAGCCGTCGCCGTTGGAGGAAAATACGAAAGGGATATCCAGCGTTGCCGCGTACCCGAGGCCCTGCTGGATGCCGTGGCCGACGCTGTGATTGTTGTCCTTGGCCTCGATCAGCGCGATCGGGATATTCGGCTTGTAGTAGAGAACGAAATCGGCCTTCTTCGCCTTGCCGCGCGTCACCAGCTTGCCGCGCACGATGATCCGGCCCTTGGTGAAATAGACCTCCTCCCGAACCTGCACCATCTCGTCCCACCCGGCGCGCTTGACGGCCGGCAGGATGAACTTTGTGCAGATATCGCGTTCGGTGAGGCTGCGTTTATCCATCGTGCAAGGCGAATCCTTCAACTATTAAGGCAAAAAGCGGTATTGGCACGGCTTCGCCCAAATCGCACTGGGTGCGAACCCGCGAACCCAAGGTGCGAACGGGCTCGCATGTCTGCCGCTGGCGGAAGCCCGCGCTGCCCCCGCCCGCATACGCCAAGCGCTGGAAGAACCTAACCGGGCGCGCCTGAAATCGGAAGGCGGGCAGGTTCATTCCCCACCGTCCACCTCGTCGATAAAGCCCTTCATCTCGCGCAGCAGTTCCGCGAAGTGGCGGCGTTCTGCGATGTGTTCGGCGGTGTAACGGCCATGCTTAAAAGCGTGGTTATTGCCCTTCGACGCGCCCTTTGCTTTGCCGCCGTGCATGCGGCAGCGTCCGTTCGCCATTGCGGGCGACTGGCACGGCGTCCCGGCTCGGGTCCGGGCATGGCAACGCGGGCTCAGGTGCATGGGCAATCTGCTTTGCATGGGGTTGTTCCTCGAATTTGCTGGTGTCCCCACCCCCCGGTTGACCGGGCGGCGTGGCCACCATGCCGACCACCGCTTGCCCGCCCGCGTGGACGTGGACGTGCTCAACCGTGACCTTCTGCTGGCCCTTGCCGCGGTGGCGGTTGAGAGCTTCGAGCAGCGTGGTGTAGGTGCGAGAAAGCTTGTTGGCCTGGGCGAGGTTCTCGCGCCGGCCCTCGAAGGTTTGCTCGCCGATCATGGCGCGCCGGTAGCATTCCATCGCCGCGTTGTGTGCGGCAATCAGTTGCGCCGCCATCATGCCTTCCAGTTCGTCCTTCGGCCCGATGCCGATCAGCGCCGAGACGGTGGCGCTTAATTGCTTGTCTCGTTCTTCAGGGCTTGAGTTTTTTACCCAAAGCGCCTGCGCCGCCTGATTGGCAAGAATGTTGTTCCAGTGGTCCGATTGCGACCCCCCGATGACTTTCAGTCGGCCCTTGCGATCGTCTGGATCGTCGGCGACCACAGTTTTCGGCATGTTGGCGGCGGGCTTCTTGGCGCTCATGACGATGTCCTCATTTCGGGAATTTCAAATGCTGAAAGGGCAGTGACGGCTTCGGCCTTCCGGCTGGCGTGCCAGGCGGGCCAGCAGTGCGAATGCAACCAGGCGTGGCCGGTCGGTTCCGTTCCGAAGGGAAGCAACGGGTCGTGCCCGTGTTCGGCTTCACCGCAGCCAAGACAGCGACCGGGTGGCGAGCGCACCGGATTGAGGTTGAGCCATTCAGCGACACAACAGGCGAAGGCGCGGACCTCGGCTTGATCGCGTGGCAAACCGCCGTCGAACTCGGCAATTCCCGCCCGTTCATCGAAGAAGGCCCGCCAGTCTTCACCCGACCAGCCATCGCCGCCAGGGCGCAGCAGCGCGATCACCTGCGCCTTGTGGCTGGCGAACAGGTCGATCACCTCGGGCGGCGGCGCGGCGTCGGCGTCAAGGGTGAGGGCATCGCCGTCGATCCCGATCCGAACGCCAGCCGCCCGCGCGATCTTCAGGGCGTGAACAGCGCTCATAGCCGCGCCCTCCAGCCTGCGTTTTCAGGCGCGGAATGGGAAGGGTGAACTTCGTCCACACCGTCCGCATCGGTCTTATTGTGGGTTTTCAGCGGGTTGGCACGGACGGTTGCGCCGTTCTCAGCCCTCGAAGCGTCCGCTGGATCGCCGACCGTCCGCAGGTTTCGGGTTCCGAAGCCGTTGCCGATACTGGCTTTCATCGGATCGGCGGACGGCGCGGACGATGCGGACGGTCTTGCCCCTCGGGATTCTGGCGCGGCAGTCGTGATGCGGATCATCCGCGTCCGCGCCCTCCCTTCGCGCTCGAAGCCGATGTCGATGCCGACCTTGCGCAGGAACGTCGCGGCCCGGCGCAAGCGGCCCGCCAGCGCCCGTGGGCTATCGGGCCAGGTCTTCGACTTGGCGACGCGCGCCCCCGCCATTTCGGCGAGGGCGCCCAGAAGGTCCGAGGCGGTTCCCGTCCACTCCGTCCGCGTGGTCATCACGGCGCGCACGGCGGCGGCGATCGGATCGGCGTCGATCACGCCGTCCACCGCCTCGTCGCGGTTGCCGCAATAGGCCGACCAGAACGTGCCCGAGGGCCACAACGCGGTTTCGCAGGCCGTCACCCACAAGGCGAAATCCGCCATGCGCGGCAACTTATCGAGCTTCGTGCGCGGCAATTCAGCCAAGCCCTTCGCCACCGCGTCGAGCAGCACGCCGAGGATGCGCGGGCGCTCAAGCTCGAACGCCGCCCACAATTCCTGCTCTGGGCGGCGGCGCTCCTCGGGGATCGGTTCGAGCGTGAGGAACACGGCGCGATCGGCGAGGTCTGGCCGCGTGACGATATCCTCGATCCCGTTGAGGATCACCGGCCGGGCAGCGTCGAACAGCACTTCATCTTGATCGGAATAGAGTTGGCGCACCGCGAAGCCGCCGCCCGTGGCGAGGCGGCAAAGCGTGTCCGAAATCCAGGCGGGCAGGCCCGACACATTGTCGAAAGCGAGCACATGACCGTTGCTTGCGGCGATGAACAGGTCGCGATCCTCACGCGGCAAGGCCCGAAGCGGCGCGGTGTTCGGGTCGAGCAGCGCCCGCAGGATCGCCGAGAAGGTCGATTTCGCCGAACCCTGCTCGCCCGACAAGACGATCACCGGATAGGGACCGCGATTGCGAAGGCAGGCCAGCATCCAGGCGACCATCAGCACGAAATCGGCGTCGGTCTGCACATTGAGGAACGAGCGCAAGGTTTCGATCGAGCCGCCGCCCACCGGGATCGGCATCGGCTTCATGCCGGATGCGCGCCGGAAACGAACGGGGGGGTTGTAAACGATACGCCAGCCGGTGGCGTCGATCTCGATGGCGCGCCATGCCTCATCGCCGAGGTCGAGATAGAGCCGCCCGTCGAGCCCGCCGACGCGGATATGCACCTGCCGTTCCGGCGCATCGAAATGCGCTTTGGCCTCGATCACGTTCAGCGCCGATTGCAGGGCCTCGGAACTCGGCGCGCCGCCCGTCTCCTCGAAGAAGCGCCGCGCCAGCCAGCGACGGAAGCCCTTGGCACGGATCGGCCAGGTCTCGCGATGGCCGTTGATGTCGACGTCGGCATAGCCGCTACCGTCTGGCGCGTGGAACAAGGCGACGGATTGCGCGAGGTCGATCAGGATATCAGCTTGCGTCGGCCCGCGCCCGCCTGCATCGCCGTTTTCCTCGGCGATGGCGTCGTCAAGCGCCGTCACGCGGGCTCCGGCCTTCTTCAGTTGCGAACGCAGCGCCTCGAAGGCGGCGCGGTTGTCCTGTTTCAGCGCCGCGAGGGCTTCGAGGATATCAGGCTTGAACGGCGCGCCGGGATCACTTGCCGTCTGTTCGACCAGCCCGGCCAGCGGATCGGGGATAGCCTCAGCAGCTTCGATGGCATCGAGAACCAGGCATGCAGGTTCAAGCTTGGCGTCGGTGCTCATTCCGCGCCCTCCGTCAAAACGGGGTTGCGGGTGTTGAGTAGATCGTTGAAGTCCATGACGCATGGCGGGCGGGCGATCCGAACGGTTCGCCCTTCCCGTTGCCATCGCCTGGCGCAGTCCTGCGCCGCCGCTTCGCCCGGCGCGTCACCATCGGCGAGCACGATCACGTCGCGAAGGGCGCGTGGCAGATCGATCGACCGAAGGCCCGCAGTTGAAAGCGCCGCCCATGCCGGTTTGCCGGTGGCTTGCATCGCGGCAAGACAGGTCTCGATCCCTTCGCCGACCATCAGCACGTCGCCGGCTTCGCCCAGGCGAACTGCACCGCCACGACAAGGCCCGAGCATCATCTTCGCCGGATCGACCGGCGCCTTGCCGCTGCCGTCGCGGGCGAGGAAGGTGCGGTGAATGGCGATCGGCGCTCCGGTGGCGCCGTGCGTCACGAGCGCCACCATCGCCGGCCAGATGCCGCCCGAGGGATGTTTCAGGCCGGGATGGAAGTGCAAACTCGCTGGCGGCGAAATCGTGATTCCGCGCGAACGCAGATAGGTTTCGCCGGGCGAGCCCGCGATTCCTTGTGATGCCCGCCAGATCGAAAGAGCGGCCTCCGTGCGCGCCTTTGCGTCGGCATCGGGTTCGGCGGCAAGTTTTTTCTGGCGCTTGCGGGCAAAGCGATCAGCGCGGTTGCCGCTCGCATCCCAAAGACCGCGATCTGAAAGGGCGGCGATCACATCACGCTGGTTGCAACCGGCATGGCAGCGCACCAGCACTTTGCCATCCTTGCCCGCGCTGATCGAAAGGCTCGGGCTTGAATCGTCATGTGCCGGGCAGCGCGCCATCCATGTTGCGCCCGCGCGATGCCCGCCGAGGGCTTTGGCGATGGCTTCAGCGGTCATGGCGCACCTCGCCATCATTCGGTTCGACCGGTGCGGCGCAGTCATTCGCGGCGGCGAGCAGTTCGGCGCGCCGCCATTCGGCGAGCACGCCGAAAAAGCCGGTGACAGAGTGGAGGATTTGCCGCGCGTCCTCGTCAGTGAGGTTGCGACCCATGCGCGGCTGCCAGATTTGGCGGGTGCGGGCGATCTGCCGCCCCAATTCATTGTCGTTTGCAGCGTCGTGACGTTTCATCGAAGACCTCACGGGCGGTTCCGCCGCTCCGTGCTCCTGGCCTCCGGTCTCGGAATCCCACCGATGACGCTGGACCCAACAGGGATTTGCATCTTCAGGCGTCCCCGTCTCAGGGATCGCCGGCCGTTCTCATGTCTCGGGTTGCTTCAGCGTGGCACTTCGTCCTCAGGGATCGTGAACTTGTGGCTCTTGCCCGCCCGGATCACGAGCTGGCGCTTGCCGCCGTTGGCGACCTCGCAGGCGATCGAATAGTCGAAGAAGCCGTGCTTCAGGCCATCGACGACGAGCCCTTCGAGCCGGTCGAGAGCTTCGCGGACCTGCCCGCTTTTGGCGCGCTGGAATGGCGGGTTGGTTTCCGATTCAGCCATTGTGCAGCAATCCCTTCATGTCCTTGATGGTGGCGGCGAAGGCCAGCGGCCGAACGCTGGTCGCGTCGCCATAGAAGGCCATCACGTCGGCGCGCCGTGTGGCGCGATCCCGAAAGACGAACACCTTGCGCCGGCCCTCGTCGCGCAGGTTCACAAGCTCGTAGCCGGCGCAGCGCAGGAAACAGGCGAGATAGAAATCGCGCGTCTCGAACGCGGCGTCTGCCGGGTTCGGCTGCGCGCGGATCGCTCGTTCAGTTGACACTTGACGATCTCCTCAAAAAAAGGGGTTCATATGCCGTCTGACAGAAGCCGTTGAAGCGGCACCGTCCGATGCAGCAGGCCGAGCTTTTCTAGCCGGATGCGCATGGCGATCGGCGAGACGAGGAACTTCTCGGCGAAGGGCTTGGCGAAGCTTTCCAGCGCCTGATCGTCGCTTTCGGTGAAAGCAGCGCCGGGAGTGCGGCTCTCGAAGCGCGCGATCTCGACGAAGGGATGGTCGATCGGTTCGGAAGGCTGAAGAACCCGCTGCTTGCGATCGGGGAATGCATCGTCCCAAGCGGCGAAGATTAGCTTGCGCGGCATCAGCACGCAGGAGGCATAGAGGTCGGCCTGCAATTCGATCCGCGCCTTTGTCTGGCTAGTTCGGCAGATCACGCTCGGCGACGCTTTGGCATCGAGCAGCGAGGTTTGCGCTGGGTCCTTGCCGAACAGGCCGCGATGCAGGCGCCAGTGGCCGACCTCGTGCGCCGCCGTGTAGCGATAGCGCCCTTCCTTGGCCGGGTTGGCGTCAGGATCGAGGCTTTCGTCGATCACGATTCGCTTCTGCTCGAAGAAGATGGCGCCGAGGATATCGGGATCGGACCCGGTGCCCGAACGCGGCACGCCGAACAGACGGTTCGTGTCGTCGAACTCGATGCCGATCTTAAGGTGCTTTTCGATGATGTCGTCGATCGCGATAGGCGTCTCGATCGTGACGCCGCGCGTATGGGCATATTCGGCCAGGAGCGCGTGCGCGTCTTTTTCGATCGCCTCGTCGGGCACATAGGAAACGAACTTGGTCATTGATCGCCGATCCTCATCTGCATCTTCGAAATCGTCATCGCCCGATCAGGCGCTCACTTGTCTTTCGCCTTCTGCGCGTTGTGGGCCAGCCGTGCGATGTCTTCCGTGGTCAATCCTTTCGTAGTCCGCAGCAGCGCCGCCAGTTCAACCGGGTGGCGCTTGATGATGTCCGAAAGGTCGCTCGCCACCCGGCCCGCCCGCGCCAGCAACTCATCAACATCGCAGCCGATGATCTGCGCAATCGCCTTGACCTTGTCTTCGGCCGGTGGCGCGAACTCGTCCCGCTCCACCTTCGACAGATAGGTCGGGCTCACCCCGATCATCTTCGCCATTTCGCGCAAGCCGATGTCCTTAGCCTCACGTGAACGGCGGACGAACTCGCCGAACTTCTCCCCTGACATGCCGGTCTCTCCCGTCCCGTGTTTATAAACCACTTTACACGCGATTCGCGTCAATCCGTCAACTGATACCTAAACACTTTCGGTGGATGGCCGATCAGGCGGCGAGCCGAAGCTCGCGAACGTCCTCAAGAATGCGCCGGAAATCAGGGCTCGGCGCGAGGCACATGGTTCGATATTGCGATATGAAGGGGAGCCATCGCCTTTACTACTCTACGGCACGATGCTGCGCGCCAACGCCAGAAGGACCCAGTTAGGTGGTACTCTGAGCGCGATCTGGGTCTACGGACCTGGCAAGAATGAGGTCATGGCGTTCACCACATCGGCATCGACACGCTGGTCGATCTGAGAAATTCTAAATGGATAACCTCACGCTTCTGGAACGTTGAGAGCGCCAAATCCTCCATACCGGCGGCCTACGCCGGATGGCTACCGAGAATGTCGAAACGGCTTTCGAGGAGCCGTGTTTTTTCCCCTTGCACGTTAGGCGTCATCGAAAAAGCACATGGCCACATTGAATGGTGCCTGGATCGACGTGCTGCCCGCAAAAGCCGCTGGCATTGACTATGAATGGCCGGCGGTCCGCCAAATCTGCCGTGTGACGCGGTGGCACCAACGCAAAGCGAACGGTCAATCGCGAGCGCCGCGCGAAGAAATCGTTTATCTCATCACCGGACTGACGGCTTGACGCCTCGCCCAATCACGAGAACTCAGATATCTTCTTCGTCCACATGGCCTAATAGTTCATTGTAAACATTTCATAAGGCGTGCGATTCCGCCCCAGCGGGCAAAGGCTTCTTGCGCTCTTTGCGCCAACGCCTGCTCGTCTTGGTGATCGTAGCGTGCGGGCGCTACGTTATGCCCGAAGAAGACCCACAGCACTCTCGGATCGTCGATTTGACCCGCATAACGGTTACGGCGGGTTACGGTGTCGGTAATCTGCAGACCTGATACCGATCGGGCTAAGGCCGGAGTACCCTCCCCAATGCGCGGCCCGCCATCCCCGACAACGAATGGCACTGCGATACGCTTATTTCTATCCATTGCAACGCCGAAAGAGCCCATGGTTACGCCGTTTTGTTTTAGGGCGACATTGGCCGGAATGACTGCCGCAGGAATGTGTAGCGGGTTGATGTAGCGTTCTTGCACTGCCTCGTCAGCAATTGAAGTATCAGCAAAGGTAGTCGGTGAGACGTAAAAGCCCGTTCCATCCGACTGGACCACCGGTTTCACGCCTTTAACAGATCGTCCATGGATGCGTGCCTCTCCTTGGCCTAGGATCCCATACCAGCGGATCGCTCCGACCGATGAGTCATTCCACCCAGCGGCTTCTATACGAGCGAAGTCCTGCATGAAGCGTCCAGCGCAGGTTGCGTTATCGATGGACCCGTGATACCGAGCTCCGCTCGGGAGGAATACTTCCCCCGCGTTGCATAGATGAATCAACGCTCCCGCCGAGGCATTTTGGGGGTGATACGCACGATCATAGCCGTCAATATTGATGTTCATTTTAGCGAAGCCAGCAACGGTCCCGTCGGGCAGAATTTTCCCATTTCGCAACCCAGGGACCGTGGCAATGGATAATCCCTGGCATGATACCGTTTGAGCCACCACAGGTGAGGTAACTACGCTGATGGAAAGAATGATTATACACAGGACGCGCATTTCTTCCTCCGAATTGAAAGATTTTCTTTCGTAATGAAAGACCTTCGAAATTCGCTGCTGGCTGCTACTGTTGAGCCTCAGGGATTTTGAGCTCGAAGCTCTGGCGCTCAACGGTCGATGAGATCATCTGACTCGCAGCTTCTTGCGGTATGCGCATGTCTGCCTGGAAGTCAACACCTAGCGTCCGCTTACCGCCGTTGAACCGTGCCTGCTTCCAAGTGTATTGAAGAACAGGAGCTGCTTTCCATTCGAATCGCAGGCGCTCAACGCCTTCCTTCAGCCCTTTTGCAAGCTCGCCACCTAAATCTCTTCCGGAAATTACGTAAGCACCCGCTTGCCACGGAAATGGGATTTCTATTAGTTGATTACTTAGGGTTAAAGCAAGCGCATTACCGTTTAGCTGCGGTTTCGCATCAAATCCTATCCTGATGTCACCGGTAACACGTGGGGCTCCCGCACATGATGGCGATACATTGGCGCCGAACTCGATGTTAACTGCATCGTCCTTCGAAAGTGCGCGAAAATAGTTAAGTCTGTTCACAGTAACAAGGCACTTTGGGCTAGGCTTAAACTTGTATGGAATAGTTTTTTTAGAAACCCTAATAACGAAGGTTTCTAGCTTGTCTAGATTCAATGAAATATCTCCCCTCATCTTGGCATTTATTGAGTCTGCTTCTGTGACGCCATCCAACCATAGCGTAGCAGATGGCTTTAACGTTGCGCCCTTGGCCAAAACGTGCAGTTCAAACGGACCCAGGCGGAATTCCGAAGCAGAGGCGCTCAAGGAAGACGAGAGAAGAGTGGTTAGGGACATTAAAAAGACAGTTTTGGTGTTCATGTTTCTACCGAGCGGTTGGTTTAGGAGGCGACATCTTAATACGTATCTTCACGTGGGCGGACCGGGGCTGTCATCGGAATACTTCGGGACCGATTTTTCGATGTTAGCGATCTGATCGGGTGCCAGTTCGCATAGATCAAAAACATGATACGCTCCTCGCGCGATACCAGCTGAGCTTGGGCCTACCAATTATCATGGAAGCGTCGGCCTGTCTTCCGGTCTTCCCGCCCCATCGTCGCCCTTAGATAGGCGAAACGGGATCGGTGCGTTTAATTCCAGTCGCTGCTCTCCGACCTTCTTCCAGTCGACATCCCCCACGTAATGCGACAAGTCTTATTTCGTGGACTGGTTAAACACCTTAGGTTTCGGGCCGCCCCAGCAGACTACTTGCAGGGGGACGGTATTCTGAAATTCAAAGCTTTCCGGTCTCGAAAACCCTGAAACGAAGAAAAAACTGCCGAGTGAGCTTTTGGGTGGCATGTAGTGTTCCTTGCCACTCAGTGACCTTTCAAGGCTATTGCCCAGTGCCACGCGGGGGATCTTGAGTAATAACCGGGATTTGTGGGCTATACTTATCCTTTATATCAATTTTTTTCGTTACGCTTTCGACCAGAGCAGTATTTTCTGTTCCTTTTTTGAAGGCAACATACTGCTTCTCATTTCCAAAGAATACATCTCCATTAACATTGTCGCCGATACCCTTTACAGAAAGGTGAGCTGTATATTGCCAGATAGTCCAAGGATTTGATCCTGGCAGCCTTATGTCAGCCCCATTTAATGAGGACCCTGACTTATAAATTGCTAGCCAAATCATATATTTATCAAACGAATTATCAACGAATGTTGCGAGGGAATTCCGATTCCCAGATATAAGGGGTGTCTTTCCATAAGTATTTTTCAGCTTTGCCGCAAGCTCAACAATTCTTTTTCTAATATCAACAATGTTTGAACCCTTATAGCACTCATATTGCTTACGATTGAAGTTTTCTGGTGGAACTTGAAGCTCGATTGCAAAAGGTAGGTTATCAGCCTCGTTGGGAAGGCTTTCTCTTATCTGTTTGTGCTGGTCTTCCACTGTCATGCAGTAATCAAAGACGTGGTAGCCCCCACGATCAAGGCCAACGCGTTTGACTGCGGGCCAGTGCGAAGGAAAGCTTGGATCTTTCCCCGCCCAGCTACTAACACGCACATATGCAAACCGGAACTCGCTGCTCGCCGCCACCTTCTTCCAGTTTATGTCCCCTTCATGAACAGTGACATCAAGCCCTCTGATCGGATACTCCTCCTGAGCTCCAAAAACTTTGATATCGGGCCGCCCGGGAACACTGCTGAGCGGCCCTGGCGGGAGCGCAATAGCGGTTTGCCCCGAGGCTAATTTTATTGGAGACAAAAAGAAAAAACCGCCCCTTGACACCACGCTGCCAGCGACTGAACCTATCCAAGGTCTATCTAACTTTAGGATGCTCCCTTGATAGGGCATGCGGCTTTTATTGATCAAATCGAATTCCGTAACGAGATAATTCGACAAGGCCCCTAGCCGTGTGATCCCGCCCTGTTGGATCAAGCTGCCATCACCCGCAATGAGCCTCTGATAGTCGACATCAGCCTCGCCCGACGAAACACCTTTAATAATTGAGTCAAAAAAAACGCTGCCCTTTCCATCACCCAGTGACGCCACCTCCTTCTCCGCCGAGCCTGCAGTTAGCCCGTACGCGCCGGGCAGATCGCTGATACTCGGATTTCCGCCGCCTCGCTCGGTATCAAACACATTTCCTCCGTAGCAGGCATTTATCATCGCGAGGACGTGGAAATAGTTTGCCGCCAACGTATGGAGCCGCAATCGCAAGACGTCCATAGAATAATGGTTCGATGAATCTTCAACGGTCTTCGCGCCTGAAAGCAGAAATGCGGCGGGACGCGTCGGCAACTTGTTCAGTCCATGACCAGTATATGCAACAACCAAGCGCGCCTTCTGTTGGTATTCTACACCCTGCTGAGGAAGATAGTTTGTAAGGAAATATTCGATGTTCTGTAGCGTCGCGTTAGCATTCTCTAATAGTATGACTTCGTCAAATTTTTGACTATCAATAAAAAACTCCTTTAGATTGTTGGCATCTATCTTTGCAGCAGTTAGTTTCTGCATCTTAATTGGCAAAAGAGGATATTCACTATTGCTAATGATAAAGGCAATGGATCTAACGGGCCCATCCAATTCCGAGTTGACTTTTTGTGCGATTCGCGGGTCTGGGCTCGCAGATGAAGGCAAGAATACTTTGAAAAAAGCGCAGTATTTTTGATCCTCCACGGAGGGGCCGTCGTTTTGGCATTGATACGCGAAGGCGCCACCGCCATAGAACGTGGCCAAGAAGCTAGATAGCCAGAGAACTCGGAGGATGGCGGCCTTTGCATTGAACATCACAATAATCCTTAAACGACTAAAAGCGCCTGATGTCGAACGTGTCATAAAATTCCGCGTCGGATCCTTGAAATATGTTCGCGTCAAACGCTCCATCATAGCCCGCCGCTAACGTAGCCCCATCGGTGAATTGCCAAAGGACGGTTTTCAGATGTTTGGGTTTTTTTGGAACTTCGACAGCCCGTGAACTCTTTGAATAGTCGGCAGCCCAAACTGGATAGTGGAGATCTGCAAGCTCTTTCATCTTATCTTCGAGTCCCGGACGACCGCGGATCCAAGCCCGAGCTGTGTAGATGATAGGCTTCCGATGCGTTGAGCTTTCAACCGCGGCCAGCCACTTTTTTACAGAGCTGATAATTTCGTCCGCAGATTTATTAGCCCATTGATCCGATCCCGCCCTATTATCCCACTCCAAGTCTACCACTGGCGGCATATCCGTGTTCTTGAGGCCTCCGTTCGCATTCAAGACACGGATAAACGTGGCGGCTTGAGCCGCTCCGTCTCCGTTCGCGGAGAGAAAATGATATGCACCTCGATGGATCTTATGTCCGTCAGCTTGATTCCAGAAACTGCTGAATTTTCCATCGCGAAAGCCTGTGCCTTGGCTTGCCTTCATAAAAATAAATTTGACTTGCTTTCGTTCAAGATCTTTTACAGGGAGACCCTCTTTTTGATGATGACTGACATCGATGCCAAAGATGCTGTTTATCCTGTTGTGACCTTCGACGACGTCCCAAATGGTGTCATTTGGAAACCGAAATGGCCCGTAAAGGTTGAACAGTTCTATCGACTCTGACGCTAAGTTCTTATCTTCGCTTTCTGCTGCTGCTTTAACAAGGCCAAATAGCTCTTGCCGGGATGGGTCGTCGGTAAGGAGCTGTATGTCGGAAAGATCATCTTGCGTTTGCGCACCGGCATATATGACGCCTCCGAGCAAGGCCGAAACCAGTGCAGATGTTGTCGCAAGCTTGAGTTTTAGTGATTTCATCACTTGGTCCCTTCCGCAATATCATTACAAAAGTCGGCGCGATGCGCCCTTCGCCGCCCGTTGATCGAAAAAATTGAGTTCGGAAAAACACACACCGAAGCGTCTTAGTTGCTAACCGTGGATCTTCGCGTGTCCTGTCCTACGACCTCGCATATTCCGTCACCATCTCGTACCGCGTCGAGCTTACGCATAACGAAGCGGGCGTCCAGGGTAAAGTTAACCCGTGCGCGGTAAAGACACGGATGTCTCGAACCCGTCGAGGTCAGCGCTCGAGACGTAGTCTCCGGGCGCTCAGAGATTGACGGTGTAATCGTCGTATTCCCCGTTCCTGATCGCCCACCAAGCTCGCTGGGTGGTAGCGATCGTCCTATACGTCGCCTGATCGGGGCGCAAAACGGTAGAAGCGTCACGAAAATAGCGAACGCAGCGCCGACAATTCATATGTAGAAGTCTTAACTTAATCGTAACCGGCGCGACCACCCCATCTCGCGTTAGTTGGCGCGATGAGCGAGACTCGCCGCGATCGATTGGCCGGAGGTGACAAATTCCATGCATCAGGTCAGGCATGATGCCGACTCGTATCGACGCATCGAGGTGATCACGGGCGGACGTCGGCGGCGCGACTGGAGCGATGAGGAAAAGGCGCGGATCGTCGCGGAGAGCGCGGATCCGGACGCCAACATTTCCGAGGTCGCACGGCGCAACGGGGTGATTCGCGGTTTGCTGACTGTGTGGTGCCGTCGGGCGCGTGAAGCGTCGCATGGCGCGTCACTGTTCGCGCAGGTGCGGGTCGAGAGCCCCGCCGTCGGCGCGGTCCCCGTCGTAACGGATTGCGCGGCGCCGGACGACCGGATCGAAATCGAGATCGCTAATGCGCGCGTGTTCGTTCCGTCAGGCGCCGACGCTGCGACGCTGAAAAATGTCGTCGCGGCGCTGAAGTCGACGCGGTGATCTCGTTCGGATCGCAAGCGCGCGTGTTCGTGGCGACGGAGCCGGTCGACTTCCGCAGAGGCGTGCATGGGCTGGTCGCCTTGGTTGCGGAGGGTTTGAAGGGCGATCCGTACAGCGGAGACGTGTTCGTCTTCAGGTCGAAGCCCGCCGACAGATTGAAGTTTCTGATTTTCGACGGAACCGGAATGATCTTGGCGACGAAGTGGCTCGAAGAGGGCCGTTTTACATGGCCGCCGATCCGGGCGGGAACGATGCAATTGACGCCGACGCAATTCGCGATGCTGTTCGAGGGCGCGAGCGAGTGGCGTTGGATGGAACAGCATGTTGTGAAGCGGCCGGCGATTGTCGCTTGAAACACTTGGTTTTGCTGGCGTTTCGGCGCGGTTCACGTTAGCTTCGCCTTATGCCGCTTCGACCCGAAGACCTCTCTCGCGATCCTGCCGCGCTGACCGAAATGGCGCTCGCGTTGCAGGGTGAGAACGACGCTCTTCGCGCGGAAATCGCGATGCTGAAAACGCTGATTTTCGGAACACGCTCCGAACGCGCGGCGGTCGTGTGCGCCGAACAACTGGCTTTCGGTCTGGGAAGCGACGCAGCTGCGCCGGCTGCGGCGAATGATGACGATACGGCGTCGCGCCCAGCCGGCAAGGCGCGCGCCAAGGCCCGGCGCAACATCGGCGCGCTTCCGGCGCATCTGCCCCGTTGCGAGCAGGTGATCGAACCTGCTTCGACGTTCTGCCCGTGTTGCGCGACGCAAATGCGCCGGATCGGCGAAGATGTCGCCGAAGCGCTCGACCGTGTTCCAGCGCGGTTGCGCGTGTTGCGGACGATCCGCCCCAAATACGCTTGCCGCGCCTGCGAGGGACCAATCGTCCAGGCGAAAGCGCCGGCGCGGCTTATCGAGGGCGGCATGGCGACGACGGCGCTGATCGCGCATATCGCCGCGGCGAAATACGCGTGGCAGTCGACGCTCTATCGTCAATCCCGGATTCTCGCGGGCTGGGGCGTGGTCGTCGACCGCGCACGGCTTTGGGCGACTGTTCTGCGGCGAGACGCCGATGCCGGTGCTTGCGCCGGGCCGGGGTCGAACGCGAACCTGCCAATTCTGGGCGCACGCGACAGATGATCGGTCCTGGCAGGGACCCGCGCCGCCAGCAGTCGCCTATGTGTTCGCAGGCGGCCGGGGCAAGAAGGAGATCGCTGGACAACTCTCCGGCTTCGAGGGCGTGTTGCACGTCGACGGCTACGCCGCCTATGCGTCCCTCGCGGGCGGAAAAGAGACGCCGGGCAAGATCCGTTTGACCTATTGCCTTGTTCATGCGCGCCGCAACATCGTGAAGGTCCACAAGACGACGAACTCGCCCTTCGCCAAGGAGGTGATCGAGCGGATCGGCGCGGTCTATGCGATCGAGGAGCGGATCCGCGGTCTCGCCGCCGACCAGCGTCGTGCGGCGCGTCGGGCGGAAACGAAGCCACTGATGGAGGCCTTGAAGGTTCGTCTCGAGGCGGTGAAGGACGGCGTCTCTCGCCAATCGACGTTGATCAAGGCGATCAATTACATGCTCGAGCGCTGGGATGGGTTGACGGCGTTCCTCGACGATGGTCGGCTGGAGCCGGACACGAATGCCGTGGAGCGATCGATCCGACATATCAGCATTGGAAAAAAGAACAGTCTGTTCAGCGGGGACGAAGGCGGCGGAGAGACCTGGGCGATCCTGGCTTCGCTCCTGAACACGGCAAAATTGCATGGCGTCGACCCCGAGACTTATCTGGCCGACGTCCTCGAACGCATGGTCAGCGGCGCCACGAAAAGCAGCCGGCTCCACGAACTTCTGGTCTGGAACTGGAAAGCCGCGCGCGAGCAGGAGACCCGTGCCGCGTGAGCCTTCAGCCGAGCAAGCTCGGCTCGGCCGTCGTCTCGGCGTCCCGCGTGTCGGCGCAGATCGCGTCCTTGATCAACTTCTCCGTCGTCTGCTGGAAATGGATCCACAGGTCCGTGTGCACGTCGGAGAACTGCCGCCACACCACCGCATCAAAAAACCGACGCGGCGCCCTCACCATGATCGTCGTGCGGCGCTGGCGCGTGTAGCGGAAGGGGCGAAAACCGTAACGACGACAAAGCGCGATGAACAATTGCACCGACCATTCGTCCGGCAGGCTGAACTTCATCTCGACGGGAGGGTCGAGCCGGGACGCTTCGTCGAGCCGCGCCTTCAGGCGCTCGGCGGCGGCGCCCGCAGCCTCACGCTCTCCGGCGCTCGTCGCCCCAAAATACAGCGCCTCGACCTTCCGCAGGCGCTCGCGTAGCTGATTTTCGATCTCCACCGTCGTCCCGCCTTTCCCACGGAACGACGCCAGTTCCCCAAGGCGTGGTCAACATCGCGCGTGAAGCTGTCCACAGCCGATACCCGCGGCGCCGCCGCACCGCTTACACTTAATCTAACGGACGGTGTTTTCAGCCACGCAAGGAAGCCGTGGCGGGGCGGAGTTGGTGTGGTAGCGCAGCCCCCGCCACGGCGACTCCAGAAAGACACCGATATGACCAAGAATCAGAAAGTGATCCGCGCCAAGGCCCAAGCCGCCGATGATAATATCCGCTGCTGAATGATCGCAGTGTAGATCTCGCGAAGACGCGTGCCGGCATCAAATAAGCAGTAGCGTCTTTCCAAAAATGGAAGCAATATCCACCGGTCAGGCTGAGCCTGCGTATCTGACGGATCTGCCCTGACTGCCCCGTCGTTCATTTCTGGAGCACGCCCTTTATGACGATTAGACTTGCCTCCAGCTTGATCTCAGCCTTTTTTGCGTTGATACCCGCTCAAGCTTGGAGCTACGACATTGACCTCGGTCCATTAGGACACGCCTGTGATACGTGCGGAGGAGGCGTTATAGGCGGCCTACCTATTGTAGGTCACGCGCTCAACGAAGCACAGGCGCAATCGTCAGGTATTGCGCTTGAGCAATGGTTCTATGCTTCCCGGAACACAGCAATAAGGGGTGCCCTCCCGATTCAGGGCTGTTCAGTTCTCTGAACTGTGAGGCATTTTCCCGATTCCCGGCTCGGTAGATATGTGAATCTATATGCGACAACCCGAATCGGAGGTTGTCGCATGCAGGCGTCGCTGCTGGAGATTTTGCGCGAGATACCGGACCATCGTCGGCGAGAAGGCAAGCGGTTCGATTTGGCGACCGTGCTGCTTTACTCGATCCTCGCCATGGTCGCCGGCGCGAATTCCTACCGGCAGATGCATGAGTTCATCCGTGCGCATCTGCAACGGCTCAATGCGGCGTTTGGCCTGGAGCTGCCTTATTCTCCGTCCTACACCGGATTGCGTCTGATCCTGCAAAGCATCGACCCGGCGGCGCTGGAGACGGCGTTCCGTCGTCACGCCGCGAGCTTGCCGCGTCCGCCGCAGGCAGAGGAGCTGACCGCAATCGCCGTTGACGGAAAAACGCTACGCGGCAGCTTCGACGCCTTCGCTGATCGCAAGGCCGCGCATATGATGTCGGCGCTGCGTCACGTCGACCAGATCGTGCTCGCACATGTGATGGTGGCGGAAAAGAGTAATGAAATTCCTGCGGCGCCCGAATTGATCGAAGCCTTGGGGCTGAAGGATTGCCTGTTCACGCTCGACGCCGAACATTGCCAAAAAAATTGTTCGAACGCGTGATTGCATGCGGCAATCATCTGCTGACCCAGGTGAAAGACAATCAACCCAAGCTGCGGAGCCGGCTCGAACTGGGCGCCGCGGGCCGCAAGCCGAGCGGCTATGCCAAGAGCATGGCGAAAGGCCGCAACCGTTGGGAGACGCGCGAACTGACGGTCTTTCCCGCCAAGGCGTGGTTCCGCCATACGCCTTGGGAGCCGCTGATCAAAACCGTATTGCGGCTTGAGCGCACGGTTTGCCGGCGCAATCCGGCGACCGGGCTTTTCAAACAAACGACGGAGATCGTCTTTTGGGTTTCTTCCGCCGTCGGCTCGCCGCCGGAACAATGGAACGAATGGATCAGAGGCCATTGGCGCATCGAGAACGGCAGTCATTATGTGCGCGACGTCGCCTTCGCCGAAGACGCCTCGCGCATCCGCAAAAACCCCGACATCGTCGCACGCATACGCTCATTCGCCTACAATCTGCTGCGCGCAGACGGCTGCCAAAACATCAAAAACGCCAGATGGCGCAACGCTATCGATCTCAACGAAGTCCTAAAAATGCATTGGATTTGTTGAGAACTAAACAGCCCTGGCTGCGCCCCTCGCGCAAAATGCCAATGATCTGCTCTTTCGTGAACCGTTTCTTCTTCATCTCGTCCGTCCTACAATAGGCCGGACTCTAATCGACGTGGAGGAGTTTTTCAGAGGCAGGTCAACTTCCCTCGAAGAAAGTGATCCGTCTTTGTCTAGTTGCCGTAGCAATTTCATATTAAGATTGAGCTATAAAATTTTGATTCGACATTGCGGGGGCGCGAGCATGATAATCCTCAGATCGGCAAACCGTAAACTCGCCCTAGGGGCAATTCTCCTTGCTTCTATTTCTCTAGTTGGTTGCGGTTCAACATCGCTCTATCTTACCGAATCTATTTATCTCACGAGCCCGTTCCCCCCTGAGGAGCAAAATGACGACCGCTATATGTTCATTGCACCATATTTTGCGAAGCTAAAGACCAGGCTCAACATAGCAGTTAGCAAAGATTCCAAGATGTCAATAACCACTGTCGCGGTCCCGGAGGCTCGTTCATACCTTTACGTCTTAAAAAATGCTCTATTTGATGATACTATAGCGGTTGATGTTGACGCGGATGGACTTTTGACAAAGTCGGGAACTACCTCCAAGCAGCAATTAACAAGTATCATTACTACTTTAGCGCAAACCGCCGCCCAGCTAACGGGCGGCCCTCGGACTGCGGGGGTTGCAGGCGAGGAAGAGGATCCTTGCCAAAAGGTCTTTAAATCCTTGGCAGAGAGTAGCACTCTTACAGAGGATATCTCCACTACTCCCCAATCATATCTGATTAGAAAGGGGCAAAACGGTGTATCAATTTGGTTGGATTTAAACTTTAATGATTTAAAGCCTGCCGAGGCGGTGACTAACGCCCCGCACGAAGGAATAGTGGTTTTTTATCCTTACCCGGCATATGCAACACTTGTTTGCAAATCAGCAGACAAGGCTGTATTGGTAAAATATGCGGCTGCAAAAATTAATTTATACAGAGATAGCCACTTTATTGACCCGAAACGCGACTTCTTTACTAATGAGGATCACGTGGCGACGCTCGAGGCGGGTTTTTTCACCGGACAAACTTACAAGGCGCAAAGTTCCGCTAAGACAGTAGTGGATACAATTACTGCGCCGGTGCGAGCTGTCATGCCCACTGTTACGGTCAACACACAAGTTGTCAGCGTGCCTGGTAGCGCTGACAAAATTACCACGACCACAAGTAGAACATCCCCCAAAGGAGGTCAGTGAATCTCACCCCCTTGCTGCAACGCTGGTCAACGCTCTTTACAGGCCGCGGCAGGGTGACGGCGGGATCGAGTGCGCCGCTCCAAAGGGCTCGGGCGATGTTGGCGACGTCGTTTGCCCTAACGATGTTGAGGGCTTGCGAACGCAGGCGCGCCATGACGCCTGGATTGACGCGGGATGCGGCTGGCGTCTTCAGCAAGGGTCACGTCGCGAACCCAATGGCTCTCGTTCTCCCCAGCCCAATGACCGCGGATGGCGCACGCGAAGATTTCCGCGGGCAACATGACGGACGACGCATAAAAAGAGGTTTCTTCCCGCCCTTTCCAGAGCCCTGTGGCGGCGGAACGAATCAATGTAAATCGCATGACACGGACGATTGCGGCGATCAACGGCGCCCATTCGTCGTCATCGAGGGCAGCGCCGGGACCATAGACTTCGACAGGCCGGCCTGCGTTCTCACGCGAAGTGCAGCACCCCCTGCCGATGGGATATCGGCAGGTTGTTCAAGCCATTATGGGAGTGTTGCTATGCGAGGCTACTCGCACCTGTCGGAAGACGAAAGAGATCAGATCGCCGTTTTGCGCGCCGCCGGACGCTCCCTTGGCGCCATCGCCGAGACGCTCTGCCGCGCGAAGTCCACCATCTAGCGGGAGCTGCAACGAAACGCCTTGCCGAGCGGCCGCTATTCGCCGCTTCACGCCGCTGGAGCCTATCAACTGCGCAGACGGCGTGAAGTGATCCTCGAAAAGGATCATAAGCTCAAGGCCTTTGTCTGCGATCGTCTCGCCGAAGGCTGGCCCCCTGCACAGGTCGCCGGCTGGCTCAAGGCGGGCCATGAGCGCGGCCTGCGCGCTTTGGGACTCGCGGCCAATTACGCCTTCGTCCATCGCGCCGCCCGCAAAGGCGAAGAGTTATGGCGATATTTGACCCGGCGGCATAAGCGCCGCTGGCCACGCCGGGCGAGGCCGTCCCGGGATATGATCAAAGATCGGACCTCAATCCACGATCGGCCGAAGGACGTCGACGCTCGCGCCGACATCGGGCATTGGGAAGGCGATCTCATCATCTGCAAGCGCATGGGCCCGTGCTTGTGCTGCATGAACGAAAATCCCGCGTGACATTGGCCGCCCATCTCGACGGCAAGACCCGCAGAGACCATCTCCGTCATGCTTGCCGTGTTCGGGCGCATCGATCAGGCCTTGCGAAAATCCATCACCTTCGACAACGACACGACTTTTGCCCAGCATGGCTTGCTACACTCCATGCGTGACATGACGATATGGTTTTGTGACGCATATGCCTCTTGGCAAAAAGGCGGCGTCGAAAACGCCAATGGCCGATTACGCCGCTGGCTGCCTCGCCACCTTGATATCGATCAGCTCTCAGACGAGGACATTCAGGAAATCGTCCTCACCGAAAACCTGACTCCGCGAAAATGTCTTGGTTTTAAGACCCCGTTCCAGGCCATTCTCGCTGAACTTGGCAAAGACGTGAAAATCCGCTTCGCTTAGTCCGTTGCGCTTCGCATCAGAATCCAGGCGTTCTTCCTGGCGATTTCGCGCCAGATTGCCAGATTGCGGCTGTCGTCGACGGCGATGGGCGCGAGGCCGAACAAGACCGACCGCAACGACGCGCGATCGCGCAGATCATGCGCACGGCTGGTTCCGCGAGGTCCATGTGAAATACCCGCACTTTCGCGCGTGGCGCTCGCTTCTGGTCCCGCGCCGAACGGTGCTCAACGAGATGCGCACAATCGAATGTGGTTCGCGCCATCCTGCGCGAAGTCGGGCTGAAGCTCGGGACGCCGAGCCGAAAAGAGTTCGTTGATTGCGTTCGCACTCTGATCGACGACGACAGGGCTCTTGCGCGTATGCCTCCGCGGGGGGCCGCCTGGCGTTGATTGCGGTTTTTGAGATAGCTGCGTGACGGGTGGCGCGATGATCGTGTCCACTACTATTACAAGCGGACACTATCGCCGATGTCGCGCAACGATGCCGATTCGCCGGCTCTCCGGCGCAGGCGCCGGTCCTGGTCTCTCGATGAGAAGCGCCGGATCGTCGACGAGAGCCTCGAGGATGGAGCTTCGATCGCCGAGGTTGCGCGACGGCACGACCTCAACACGAACCAGCTCTTCACCTGGCGTCGGCAGTTTGGCGTCGAGCTGGCCACGCCGCAGGAACGCGCACCGATCCTGCCCGTAACGATCACGCCGGACGCGACGTCGGAATATTCCGCTCCAGGGTCGACCGGCCAGATGGAGATCGTGCTCGCCGAGGGGGATCGGATCATCGTGTGGGCCGATGTCGAGACAGCCGCGCTGTCGCGGGTCGTGAAGGCGTTGCGGCGGTGATCCCGCTGCCGGCGGGCTGCCGGGTCTGGATCGCGACCGGCCATACCGACATGCGGCGCGGCATGCATGGTCTTGCCCTTCAGGTGCAAGAGCAGTTGAAGCGCGACCCGCATGCTGGCGATCTCTATATCTTCCGCGGGCGCCGCGGCGATCTCGCCAAAATCCTCTGGCATGACGGGATCGGACTATCGCTCTACGCCAAGCGGCTCGACCGCGGAAAGTTCATCTGGCCCTCGGCGAGCGCGGGCGCGGTGTCAATCTCGGCCGGGCAGATGGCCTATATGCTCGATCACCCATGTTGATGCCCCTCCTGGTCAGGCCGACAGATTCTGAGATCGAGGCTGTCGATCATGTGGTTTCGAAGGTCTCGAACTCCCTCCAGGACGTTTTCTGCGTCGCCGAAGAGATACGCGCCATTGGGCTGCCGATCCACCATCAGCCGCTGTTTCCTGATTTGCACATACAGCCAGTTTACGGGGATGCTCAGCTTCGCCGCCAGCTCCTGCGCGGAAAGAGCGCCGGCGCTATGGGTCCATCGCGTGCGGGCGCGCGGGAGTTCGACGCGCGCAGCAAGCCGGATTTTCTGCACAGTGACGGGGAGAACCTTGTCCTCGCATGTCGGGGAGCGATGCCCTTCGCTCGTGAGAACGGCGGCGATTGCGTCGTCGTACAGACCCTCGCGCGCCAAGGTGAGCGCGCGCTCGCGCATTTCTTCGGCGCGCGCGAGCTTCGAGAGGGAGGCGACTCTCATTCTGACCTCGAGGCAGGTAACGGCGCCGCCACGCCAGACGATGCGGACGGTCGCGATGTCGTGTCCGCCCCGATCGAGGATGACCTTGTCGACGAGACATCGCAGCAGCGCCTTCCGGCGGGCGTCGGAAGTGGCCGGGTCGTCCCAAATTTGCGGCAGACGTCCCGCCAAGTTGATGACTTTGCCCTCCAAGGCTTTACCGATCCCGAGCCGCGCGCCGACGTCGGGTGAAGCTTGACGGTCGAGCGCCTCTTCGGCTGCCCGGACTTCGATCAAAGCCGCTTCCCAACGGCGTTCGAGCTCGGCGGCGACAAGACGATTATCGGGGTCCACGCGATTGAACTGTCGCTCGGCCAGTGACGCCTCGTATCGCTTCCGTTCGAGCTGGCGCTCGGCGCTCGTCCGCAGGGCGGCGTTCACCTGGGATCGTGCGCGACGGGCCTTCGACAGGGCATCGAGTTCCGCCGGCGCCAACGCCGTCAGAAACGCCTCGGCGACGGCGGCGTCGACCGGCGCCGCGCGAACGTGCTGAGAGACCGTTTGAGAATGGTTGCGACGGAGTGAGGGGCGTGATTCAAGCTTGGGATGTGGACCCGAGCGAATCGCGCCAAGATGGCCGCCATTGAGAAGAAAACCAAGCGTTACCCAACGGATTTGACCGATGAGGAGTGGGAGCGCGTTGAGCCGTTCCTTCCCTCGCCGGCGCGCAGAGGGCGCAAGCCTTCGGTCGACCCACGCGAGGTTTTGAACGCCATCCGCTACATCGCCCGCGCCGGCTGCGGCTGGCGCATGCTGCCCAAGGATTTTCCGCCCTGGCAAACCGTCTACTGGTGGTTTCGCCGCTTCATGCGCCGTTTTCTGTTTGAGACCATCCACGACGTGGCGCTGATGATCGACCGGGAACGCGCTGACCGCGATGCGAGCCCATCGGCTGGCGTCATCGACAGCCAATCGGTCAAAGCTCCGGCGGCGCAAGCGCGGGGTTACGACGCCGGCAAGAAAATCAAAGGGCGCAAGCGCCACATTGCGGTGGATACGGACGGACGGCTGCTCATGGTCAATCTGACGACAGCGGATGTTTCCGACTCCGCGGGCGCGCAGCATATTCTCGACGCCATCCGCAAGCGCTGGCCGTGGGTCAAACATCTCTTCGCTGACGGCGCCTATGATCGCAGAAAACTCATGGATAAGGCGGCGTTCAAGGAGTTCGTCGTAGAGATCGTGCGAAGGATCGACGCCGATCCGGGCTTCAAGGTTCTGCCGCGACGCTGGGTCGTCGAGAGAACCTTCGGCTGGATGACCCGCTGGCGGCGCCTCGTGCGAGATTACGAAAAGCGCATCGACGTCTCAAAAGCCATGATCCACGTCGCAATGGGCGGCCTCATCTTGCGAAGGATCGCTCATTGAACAACATTCTCAAACGGACTCTGACAGGTCGGCAGACCTTCGTTGGAGCGCAGATGATTGCAGACATATTCGCCGCCGCGACTCTTGTAACGGACGTACATCTTGTGTCCGCAACGTGCGCACCAAGCGATCCCATGCAGCAAGAGATCGCCGTCGCGAGGCGCGCCTCTGGTCTTGATGCGCATGTACTCGGCTCGGTTGTCTTTCAGGGCGGCGTTGATCTTTTCATAAGTCGGCCAATCGATGTAGGCGGGATATCGGTCCTTCACGACAATGCGCCATTCACCCACGGGGCGCGGCGCCTTCATCTTCGACGCGCCTTCGCGCCCGCCGGCATGCATCCGCGTCCGTCCATAGACGAAAGCGCCCGCGTAGGCGGGGTTTTTCAGAATCGAGGTCACGGACGAGACAGTCGCCCGCGCCCAGCAAGAATCGCCTCGCCGGTCGCGTCGCGGCAGATCGAGACCGCGCTCGTTGAGTTTGCGCATGACTTGGGCGGCGGCGCCGAACTTCAGAAACAGCTCGAACACCAGCCCGAGCCGGTCCTGAACCGCCATATCGGGATCTTTGACGACCACGCCGCTGGGATCGCGCGTCAGGCCGATGGGCAGATTGAGCGCGAGTTCGCCACGTTCGGCTTTTGCGAGCAGGCCGGCCGTGAGCCGGCTGCGAATGGTGTGGACCATCCGAGCTCGCGAGCGCGTTGACGCAGCGCGTATTGCAGCCTCAGGCTTTCTTGATTGCTCACCACCTGATGCGGCGTCGACTGACGGATATAAACGACCGCCTTGCGCGCCAGGTGAGCCGGCTTGACCAGTTCGGACATCATGGGAGAGCTCCGCCAGAATGGCCGCGACGTCGTCGACGACTTGGCGGCGCAGAGCGTTCGGCAACGTCGCCCAAAGATCCTTCGGATCCATGCTCATCGCCTTCGAGACATTCTGCGGCTGAAACGAGCTCGCGAAGCGCCTCTATACTCAGCTTAGTTTGATTCGTGTCCTGTTGATAGGGCTCCGTTACAGCTATTGGGATCAATAGACTGGCGCCCTTCAGGTATTCGACCTCGTATGAGGGGGACACGACGCCGCCAGGAGATCTCGCGCGCCCGATGACCCGAAACGATCGCCCGTAAAGCGGGTGTCGCGGGTCGCGGACCTGAACGACCGATGATTCATCAGCCTGCTCAGAGGGGATATTCCTGAATGCCTTCGCTGGAAGGAATCGACTGGCGAAATCCGCAACTCACCTACAGGCCGCAAAGCGCGGCGTGAGGCGCGAAAAATCCGGGCACGGGGGCATTTTGGGGCGCCTCGAATCGCTGGATTCGTGATTCACTTCAGGTCATGGACGCCGCCGCTCTTCTCGATGAAAACGCCGCGCTGAAGGCGGAATTCGCCGTCGCGCGGGCGAAGGCGTCGGAAGACATGGCGCTGATCGCTGCGCAAAAGCTCCAGATCGCCAAATTGCAGCGCCAGATCTACGGGCAGAAGTCAGAGCGGTCGGCGAGGCTGCTCGATCAGTTGTCGCTCGAACTCGAAGAGCTGGAAACGAGCGCGACGGAAGACGAACTCGCCGCGGAGCGCGCTGTCGCCAAAACGACGACGGTCGCTGGCTTCGAGCGCAAGCGACCGGAGCGCGACACCTTCCCCGACCATCTGCCGCGCGAGCACGTCGTGACCGAGGCGCCGAAAGCCTGCGCCTGTTGCGGCGGCGCGCGTTTGCGCAAGCTCGGCGAGGACGTGACGCCGACGCTGGAGACGACGCCGCGCCAGTGGAAGGTCATCGAAACCGTGCGGGAGAAGTTCACATGCCGCGACTGCGAGAAGATCACGCAGTCGCCGGCGCCGTTCCATGTCGTCGCGCGCGGCTGGGCGGGTCCGAGCCTGCTCGCGATGATCGTGTTCGAGAAGTTCGGACAGCATCAGCCGCTGAACCGGCAGGCCGAGCGCTATGCGCTCGAGGGCGCGCCGATCGCGCTGTCGACCATGGCCGACGCAGTCGGCTCCGTCTGTGCGGCGCTCGAGCCGCTGCTGCGTCTCGTCGAGGCGCATGTCCTCGCCGCCGAACGGTTGCATGGGGATGACACTACGGTTCCAGTCTTGGCGAAGGGCAAGACGGACACGGGCCGGTGCTGGGTCTATGTCCGCGACGACGCGCCCTTCGGCGGCGCCGGGCCGCCGGCGGCGATGTTCTATTACTCGCGCGATCGGCGCGGCGAACATCCGTAGGGCCATCTGTCGACTTATTCCGGCATCCTGCAAGCGGACGCCTATGACGGCTACAACCGGCTGTATCTGGCGGGGCGCGCGCCCGGCCCGATCCACGAGGCGGCGTGCTGGAGCCACGCGCGACGGCCCTTCTTCGCCATGGCCGACATCGAGGCGAACGCGCGTCGCAAGGCGGCCGGGAAAAAGGAAATGCCCCTTTCGCCGATCGCTATGGAAATCGTGCGTCGCATCGACGCGCTGTTCGCCATCGAGAGATCGATCAACGGCAAGAGCCCCGAGGAACGGCTTGCTGTTCGTCGTAACGAGAGCCGGCCGCTGGTCGACGCGCTCCGGACTTACATGCGAGAGCAAGTCGCGAAACTCTCACGCGGACACGACCTCGCCAAAGCGATACAATACATGCTGAAGCGCTGGCCCGCCTTCACACTGTTCCTCGAAGACGGGCGCGTTTGCCTCTCCAATAATGCCGCCGAACGCGGCCTGCGCGGCATCGCTTTGGGAAGAAAATCGTGGTTGTTCTGCGGTTCAGATCGCGGGGGCCAGCGTGCCGCCGCCATGTACAGCCTCATCGTCACGGCGAAGATGAATGGCGTTGATCCGCAGGCATGGCTCGCCGATGTCCTCGCGCGCATCGCCGCCCATCCCGCGCACCGGCTTGATGAACTGCTTCCGTGGAACTGGCGCCCGCCGGCTCAGCGGGCATCAGCGCTGGCGGCCTGAGCATGCACGTCAACAAGGTCGATCACGTCACGACCGTCGAGCGCGTCGCCGCACGTCTCGGTGAGAGCGTCGACTTCATCCACGACGTCGCTCTCGAAATGGATGCCGAGGACGGCGTCATCTGGGTCTACGGCATCGGAGACGACGGCGTTCTCGCATTCACCGACTTCGGCATCGAAACTCTCGTCGAACTCATCGAAATCCACAAGGACTTGAAGTCGAGCGCGGACGCCTGACGCAGCGCGAGATCAGCCTCTGCGGCCCACGCCGGATGCTTTCTCTTGCGCAAACGCTCGAGCCTTTGCTCGGCATTCTCGTCACTATGCTGCGACAGTTTGCCAAATTGACTAGGCAGGCGCTCGATATTGTTCGCAGGGAGCCCGTATGCCGCTGATTGATGAGCGCCCGGGCGTCGGACCGCTCACCGCCTGGCGTTTCGCGCGACGATCGACGATCCTTCACGATTCGAACATTCAAGAGCTGTCGGGGCGCATCTGGGGTTAATACCGAGACGCTATCAGTCGGGCGAAACCGACGTGCAAGGACGGATCAGCCGATGCGGTGACGAACTGGCGCGCACGGCGCTCTATGAAGCGGCCCATTCTCTGCTGACGCGCAGCAAGAAATGGTCGAGCCTGCGGGCGTGAGGAATGAAGTTCGCCACGCGGAGGGGCATGGCGAAGGCGCGCGTCGCCGTGGCCCGCAAGCTTGCGACGATCTTGCATCGCATGTGGGTCGAGGCGACGGCGTTCCGCTCCGGCCGCGAGACCGTGTCGCCGCCGCCTGGAGCGCATAAACGTCTCACCGGCAAAGGAGACCGAAGGATATAAAGGTTCTCGAGTTCCGCATAGCGGAAAGGCGTCGTCTGATGGCGACGACAGGCAGGGCGATCTCGTTGAGAGTCCGGAACCCGAAGGCGAAAGCCTCTGAAGTCGTGAAACAGATTGAGACGCCTTACCTTCTGACCCATCATGCGGCGGTCGCGTGCCGACCGTGCAGAGAAGCGTGTGATCCACGCGAACGAAGCCACCGGCATGCGGCAAACCGGAGCAGCTCAGGAAATCACTTGACGAAGAGAACCCCAATCAGAGAGGTCTCTCATCTTGATTGCCACGCGTTACTGTGTTTGATATACAAGCTAAACAGCGGACGACTCACATTATACGTATGCAACCTTCTAATCAAAGATTAATTGACAGAGCCGTCGAATAAATGGCGGGAAGAAGCGGGTCGGACGCGTCGGCTCTCACGACAACGCTTTGTCTGGAAGCGCCGAGGAAGGGAGGTGGGTAATGGCTTGCGCCCGAAATGTGCTTCGGTCTCTCAGATATGCCCCTATTGCTTTTGCAGTCTTAGGTTCCTTGAGCGCCGCTAACGCTGATGATTTGAAGCGGGGCTTCGATTATGAAAAGGAAGAAAATCGGCGCGTATTGAATGAGATAATTGATCAAACGCAAGAGGCCCTCAGGACGCTTGATAAACCCGAGGAGGCTCGCGATGCGCGAGCCGTACGCAACAGACGCGAACGAAGCCAACCTCGAATAGTGAATGGACGTGGAACAAAAGAATACCCCGCGGTTGGAGCCTTGTTGAAGGGATCCGAATCTCGGGCAGCAATTGCTTGGTGTTCAGGCACGCTGATTGCGCCAGACAAGTTTTTGACGGCGGCACATTGCATTGCGAAAGATCCGCGCCCGAGCCAATATAAAGTGTTCTTGCACAGCGCTGGTTTCCTAGATGTCAGCGCGATCGACTGGCAAAAAGACCTTTATCAATTTCCCAAGGCGGACGTTGCCATTCTGACTCTAGCTGCTCAAGTTTTGAGGATAACGCCTGAGGCAATGCTGAAGAACGAGCGACCGTTGCATGGGACGCTTGGTACAATCGTCGGCTTCGGACGCACTGGCGGGTTAAACCAAGACTACGGCCTCAAACGCGAGGGGTTCATCGAAACGGCGGCCTGTCCAGCAACACAAAGCGGCATACCGCTGGTCTGTTGGAATTTCTCGGCCGAAGTGCAGAACGGTGCGCTAAGATCCAACACGTGCAACGCCGATTCAGGCGGACCGCTCTTTGTCTACGAGGTCGTAGGAGGCCGGCAATACCGCAGGCTTGCGGGCGTGACCTCAGGGGGCGAAGCAGAAGATTGTTTGCTCGGTGATCAAAGCTATGACGCCGATGTGGTTGAGTATTCGAAGTGGATTGCGGAGCAAGCTCGGGTGAGCGGTGAGCCCGCACCGGTGGGTCCGGGGCCAGCATTGGTCACGGAACGCGATGTTGCCGCAGAGACCTCCAAGCTTACCGAAGCTCGTCCTGAAATCACGTTTCCCTTCGATGTCCGCCAAGGCATTGGGACTCTTATGGTGGCCATGAATGGAGACGATAGTGGCAGCGGCCGTAACAATTTCGATCTCTATGTAATCCGGACGAATGCGGGTGCAGATACCGTTGTTTGCAACGAGGAGGGACCTGGACAGTTTGCATTTTGCCGCTTTGAAAACCCGGGTTCCGGGGCATGGAAGGTCATGGTTAAGCGCAAGAAGGGGGAGGGAGCAGTTCAGGTCGTTGTCACCCAGCTCCCAGCCGCCGCGCCATAGCATTTGAGTGGAATGCGCTTGCTTGCTTCAGGCGATTAGAAATCATTCGGTTTAGCGCCGAAGCGCACTTTTTGGGGGGGTTGGAATGACACCGAGAACTCTGCGTAGCTGCATGGCGATCGCGTTGTTGCTGACAGGCAGTTCTCTCCTCGCTCAAACTGAACAGGATCGGGCGGCAAATCGGCCCACTTCGGAAGAATATCGGCTCGATACAGGTACTCTCGCCCGATTCTCTCCGCGCGCCCGAGCGGATCTCATTGGGGTGATTCTACAGCAGTGGAAACTCGCTGAAGCCGAAGGCATCAATTCGGCAGACAGAGTTCACCACTTCATCGCACAGATGGCGACCGAGACGGGCGGCCTTCGGCTAATCGCTGAGAACATGAACTACTCCGCAGAGCGTTTGCTGAAGGTATTTCCACGCAGGGTGACGCCCCAACAAGCGGAACAGCTGGCGCACAAACCGGTTTTAATTGCGAATCACGTCTATAATGGAAGGCTAGGAAATCGATTGCAGAACGATGGATGGGATTACCGGGGTTCCGGGCTTATCCAACTCACTGGGCGTGGGAATTTCTCGAGCAGGGGAAAGGAGCTGGGTCTTCCATTTGAGGATAATCCGGAAATGGTCCGCACGCCCGCAGCCGCGTTCCAAGCCGCGGTTGGATATTGGACCGCCCGCAAAGTAAACGCGATTGCAGATACGGGAGATCTACGCGCGGTACGAGTGGCTGTGAACGGAGGAACAAACGGCCTCGAGGAATCCGGTCTTTGGCTGGCGCGCGCTCGGCGATATATCAGGGCAGCGGGCGCTCGCGAGGCAGAGAACCAAGCCGAGGAATCGCTTGCTGTTGAGCGAACGCTGCGCAGTCTCGGGTTTTTGCAGAGCCCGAGGTCAGGCGAACGCAGCGCGCTTGAGGACGTCGACAGCGCCGTGAAACGGTTTCAGCGCAGCCGGGGATTGCCCGAAACCGGACAGGTCGATGAGGACACGCTCTACGAACTCGTCGATCCTGACAATTTCAGGAAAGAGGAACCTTAGAGCTGATGGCGAGCATCGCTCGAGTGCTCGCTCCGGCGGGACTTTGAGATGAACCTCTATTTTTTCGCAAAGCCAAGGTGTCGCGGCCTGTGCGCATTGGTTCTGCTGGGTTTCTTTGCAACGAATCAAGCTCGACCTCAGTCCTCTGAGCGCGCGGTCCGCAACTTCGACGAAGTGTTTTCATCTGGACGGATGCTTGAGGCCTTTGCGCTAGCTAAAGAAAACCTAGATGCCGCCAAGCAGGTTTCGCAATACGATCCGGGCGCACTTGCGGAGCGGTTCGCCGATACCTCGCGGGCGCTAATAGGCCTGCGGCGATCGGCCGAAGCCATACCTTATATCGATCAAGCCTTATCGATGAGCACGGACTCGCGCCAGCGCGCTCGGCTATCCAATATACTTGCGACTGCTCTGATCGGCACCGGCAAGGGGGCTGATGCAGAACGCCTGCTCAAAGAGCTTATAGAGCTCCAATCAGCCGCAGGCCCCTCGGCTGCGAGCGAGCTCAGTCAAAACCTTTATGATCTCGGTAACCTGCAGCGGGAGTTAGGCCGACTAGACGCTGCCCAGCTGTCCCTGCAACGTTCATTGAATATCCGACTAAATTTGCTTGGAAGGCAGCATCCCGACGTAGCTGCCACGCTAGTAAGCTTGGGAAACGAGCGGTGGCAGCGGGGAGACTACGTCGACGCGAAAGAACTCTACGAACGAGCGCTTACGATCCTGGATAAGCCTGCTCACGCGGATGACCCACGCTTGGCAACGGCGTTGAATAATCTGGCTACTACCCTGGTCGAACTGGGAAGGTTCGATAACGCACTTGCTCTTCACAATCGAGCGCTAGCAATTCGGGAGAGGTCGCTAGGTCCAGAGAATTACGAGGTTTCCGTCAGTCTGAATAACATTGGGAATGCTTCGAGAGAGTTAGGTCGACTATATGACGCACAAGGTGTTCTTAGGCGAGCACTGGCAATCAGAGAGCAGTGGGATGCTCCTAACAGCCCGAGTGTTACGACAATTTTAAACAATCTTGCCTTGGTCTACGCGGCCATGGACCGGCGAGAAGATGCTGAGACGCTCTATATTAGAGCAATTGAAATCCTGCAGGACCGTCCTGATGCTGGCCTAAGAGGCTTAGGGCAGATCCTTTCAAACTTGGGCCGCTTGTATCTCTCGTCAGGCCAAAACGACCAGGCCGAAAAAACATTAAAGCGCGCATATGACGTGAGTGTCCGGACGAGGTCGCCGAAACATCACGAGATCGCGACAGCCCTTAATTTTTTGGCGCTGATCAAGATACGAATCGGCCGGTACGACGAAGCGATTTCGGATCTCCACGAGGGTTTGGCTATTCGGAAGGAAAGCCTGGGCAAGGATCATCCTCACACAGGGATCACCGAAACTCGACTGGGTGAAGCTCTGTACGAGAAAGGACAGCAACGCGAGGCTGAAGAGTATGTGCGGCGCGGAATCGAGAGCTTGCAAACCCAGCTCGGTAACGACCATCCCGAGACGGCGGCAGCAGTGCGGCAGCTCGGCTCAATCCTAGTAGACCGTGGGGAGTTGACGGAAGGATTTAGAATGCTCGAGGCTGCTGCGGCGACACACACCAAACTCCAAGAGTTCAACTTCGCGCAGTTTGCAAGCCTTGATCAAATCAGTGCTGGGAAGGTGATCTATGGGGAACTCGTGCGAGCAGCCTTGCTCCGTTCAGGCGACATTCCTGGACACAGCGATGATCTAGAACTTGCCTTTTCTGCTGCCCAGTTGAGTTCCCGCACCGTCGCTGGCACGGCCCTCACTCAGATGAGTGCTCGATTTGGTTTAGGGTCAGGAGAATTGGGTCAATTAGTCCGCGGCGCACAAGACCTTTCAGAGCTCAGATCAGCAATCGATCGTCGTCTCTTTGCCGCGTTGACATCTGCAGGGGGACGCAATGAACAGATCGTATCAGTTTTGCGCCGTGATCTCGGGGCAGTAGAGGATCAGCTATTGAAATCAGCCCAGCGGTTAAAGGCTGAGTTTCCAGGTTATGCAGCTTTCGCGCGCCCGTCACCTCTGACGACTGCGCAAGTTGCTAGCGAACTCGCAAGCGGTGAGGCTCTCATCATGTTCTTGGACCGCCCCAAGATCGGACGGTCGGCAGAGGAAACGACAATCTGGGTGGTGACGCGGGAGACTGCGCGATGGGCGCGAACACCGTTGGGCACGTCGGCGCTCACCGAGAAGGTCCAGGCGCTTCGCTGTGGTCTCGACAGCGAGGAATGGGAGGGGATCAGCCGGCCGGCTCGCTGTGGACGTCTGTTGGGGATGAGGATGCAGCCGCGGTTGGCGGACCCGCTCCCGTTCGATCTCGGGATTGCGCATGAACTCTACCAAGCGTTGCTGGGTCCGGTTGAGGACCTGATCAGGGACAAGCACCTCCTCATCGTCCCCTCCGGCCCACTCACAAGCTTGCCGTTCCAGGTGCTGGTGACGGAACAGCCCCAATCGGTCCGGCCGAAGACCTTCGATGGGTATAAGGGGGTAGCGTGGCTCGGCCGGCGCCAGCCCCTCACGGTTCTGCCTTCCGTCGCCAGCCTGCAGGCGCTACGCAAGTTTGCCAAGGCGAGCATGGGAGAGAAGCCATATCTTGGCTACGGGAACCCCGTGCTGCTGGGCGACGGCGGGTGCCGACGCCCGATGATGACGAAGCAAGCATGCACGCCGCCCCTGATAGTAGCAGCCAATGGCCCGATGCCATCACGCGAACGGTCAGACGTGCGCAGCGGCAGCCTTGACCGGATCTACCGCAGGGGCGCTGGCCAAGAGGCTGTGATTGCGGAGGTTCGCGCGCTCTGTCCGCTGCCGGACACAGCCTTCGAACTCCGGTGCGTGGCGAAGAGCCTGGGCGTCCCAGAGAGCGAGATCCGCCTTGGACCATCCTCAACTGAGGCCGACATCCAACGGCTGAGCGAGACGCATAAGCTCGAGAACTATCGGGTGGTGCATTTTGCCACCCACGGGCTCCTCGCCGGCGATACTGAGGCGATGGCCCGTCGCCAAGGAGAGCCGGCTCTGGTGATGACACCGCCAGATCGCCCCAAGGATGCCGACGATGATGGCCTGTTGACCGCCTCAGAGGTCGCGCAGCTGAGGCTCAATGCCGATTGGGTGATCCTGTCGGCCTGCAATACGGCCGCCGGCGACAAGCTCGGCGCAGAGGCCCTCTCCGGCCTTGCACGAGCGTTCTTCTATGCTGGCGCCCGCGCCCTGCTCGTCTCGCACTGGCCTGTCTACTCCGATGCCGCCGTGCAGCTGTTGGACAAGACCTTCGCGGAACTGCGTCAGGACAAAACCATGGGCCGATCCGAAGCGCTTCGCCGCGCCATGGTCGACCTCATGGACGACCCTCGCCAAGACGATAACCCGCACCCCTCCATCTGGGCTCCATTCTCCCTCGCCGGAGAAGGTGCTCAATGAAACGCTACCTGCGAGAATTCGCGAGGCGCAGCTTTAATTGCGCGCTTGTCGGACTGAGCATGCTTTTAAGCGGTACCCTTGCCTTAGGTCGGCCGCTGGAAGAAATCGACCGCTTGTCCACGCTCGCCGAGCGATATAGCGCGGAAAACAGATGGAACGAAGCTATTGCTGTCGACGAGCAGGCTTTGGAGATTGCTTCTCGTAGCGCAAGCACGGAGGATGCGCGTATTGCCGACATATTGGACCGTCTTGGCCGGCACTACGCGAGATCCGGCGATCCGCGCGCTGCTGAGGATCGTTACCGAAGGGCGCTAAAGATCCGCAGACAACTCCACCCGATGGCTCTTCAGACCGCCATCACCCTAAACAATTTAGGAGGTGTTCTGAAAGACCGCGCGCGCTTTTCCGAGGCAGAAGACCTGTACAAAGAATCGCTTGCCATCCGGCAAGCTCTTAACAATCAGATGGCTGTAGCTACTGTCCTGAATAACATTGGCCTGCTTTACTTAACTCAACTGCGTTTCACCGAAGCTGAGCCGAACTTTGTAAATTCCCTCGACATACGCGCTCGAATCAAGGGACCGACCTCCTCCGAGGTTGCGACCGCGCAAAACAACCTTGCATTTTTCTATCACCAAGCGGGCCGATTTGCGATTGCAGAGGATTACTATAAGCGGGCTGCCGCAACTCGCGAACAAAGACTTGGGCTTAATGACCCATTGTTAGCCACCACACTTGGTGGACTCGCAGTGTTGTATCGAGTTCAAGGGCGTTATGACGAAGCCGAACCGCTCTTCGAACGTTCGCTTTCCATCCTGCGTAGCAGGTTGCCGCCAAATCATCCAGACATCGGCACCACCTGCAACAATTTCGGCAACCTACTCATGGACGAGGGGCGCTACGATCAAGCCGATATACTGTACCGCTGCGCGTTGGTCATCCGTGAGAAGCTTAACAACACACCCGCGGTGGCTACTACACTGATTAATCGCGCTGGTCTCCTTGCACGCCGACGGGCTTATTCCGAAAGCGAAGCGCTGCTTACACAGGCACTTGAGATGGTGCAAAGGGACTTCGGAACGGAAAGTCTACGCGCGAGCGTCATCATCAACAGCATGGGCGGGCTTGCGCTGGAGCAGTCGCGCCGATCTGAGGCGCAAGAGTTTTTTGAGCGAGCGCTTGCCATTCGGGAAAAGGCGCTCGCCCCAAGTCACCCGGACATAATCGAGTCGCTCGGCAATTTGGGAGGCTTGTATTACCTCAATGGGGAATGGGGGAAATCAGTCGCCTTCTTTCGCCAAGCGAGCCATGCGGCTATGTCGCGATCTCGGAGAGGAGGCAACTCAGTTGGCGGCGCTCTGCTCGATAGAGAGCAAGACGACCTTACCCTGCGTGGCCGCGTGTTCGGTTTTTTTGCGCAATCGACATTCCGGTTGGCCGCTACGCAACTTGCTGACTCTGGTTTACTCGAACGGGAAGCTTTCGAGGCTGCGCAATGGGCCCAGCAATCCGCCGCTGCGTCGTCTCTAGCGCAAGCGTCTGCGCGACTGAGCCAAGATGATCGCGATTTGGCTACTATGATCCGAGAGCGTCAGGATCTCGTACACGAGTGGCAGTCGAAGGATGCCTATCTCGTGCAGAGCTTTTCGCAGGATCCTAACGATCGCGATTCAAGTCTTGAACAGGAATTCCGCACTCGGGTGGCGGGGATCGAGAGCCGGGTGGCTGAGCTTGACGAGCAACTGCAGAAAAATTTTCCCAGATACGCTGCCCTGATTCAACCGAGGCCGCTTGGAATCGGTGAGGTGCAGGCTCTGCTCGGACCTACCGAAGCTCTGATAACTATATTGAGTACCGAAACGGTGCGAGCGATAGAGGGTGCAACGTTTATCTGGGTGGTGACGCGGGAGACTGCGCGATGGGCGCGAACACCGTTGGGCACGTCGGCGCTCACCGAGAAGGTCCAGGCGCTTCGCTGTGGTCTCGACAGCGAGGAATGGGAGGGGATCAGCCGGCCGGCTCGCTGTGGACGTCTGTTGGGGATGAGGATGCAGCCGCGGTTGGCGGACCCGCTCCCGTTCGATCTCGGGATTGCGCATGAACTCTACCAAGCGTTGCTGGGTCCGGTTGAGGACCTGATCAGGGACAAGCACCTCCTCATCGTCCCCTCCGGCCCACTCACAAGCTTGCCGTTCCAGGTGCTGGTGACGGAACAGCCCCAATCGGTCCGGCCGAAGACCTTCGATGGGTATAAGGGGGTAGCGTGGCTCGGCCGGCGCCAGCCCCTCACGGTTCTGCCTTCCGTCGCCAGCCTGCAGGCGCTACGCAAGTTTGCCAAGGCGAGCATGGGAGAGAAGCCATATCTTGGCTACGGGAACCCCGTGCTGCTGGGCGACGGCGGGTGCCGACGCCCGATGATGACGAAGCAAGCATGCACGCCGCCCCTGATAGTAGCAGCCAATGGCCCGATGCCATCACGCGAACGGTCAGACGTGCGCAGCGGCAGCCTTGACCGGATCTACCGCAGGGGCGCTGGCCAAGAGGCTGTGATTGCGGAGGTTCGCGCGCTCTGTCCGCTGCCGGACACAGCCTTCGAACTCCGGTGCGTGGCGAAGAGCCTGGGCGTCCCAGAGAGCGAGATCCGCCTTGGACCATCCTCAACTGAGGCCGACATCCAACGGCTGAGCGAGACGCATAAGCTCGAGAACTATCGGGTGGTGCATTTTGCCACCCACGGGCTCCTCGCCGGCGATACTGAGGCGATGGCCCGTCGCCAAGGAGAGCCGGCTCTGGTGATGACACCGCCAGATCGCCCCAAGGATGCCGACGATGATGGCCTGTTGACCGCCTCAGAGGTCGCGCAGCTGAGGCTCAATGCCGATTGGGTGATCCTGTCGGCCTGCAATACGGCCGCCGGCGACAAGCTCGGCGCAGAGGCCCTCTCCGGCCTTGCACGAGCGTTCTTCTATGCTGGCGCCCGCGCCCTGCTCGTCTCGCACTGGCCTGTCTACTCCGATGCCGCCGTGCAGCTGTTGGACAAGACCTTCGCGGAACTGCGTCAGGACAAAACCATGGGCCGATCCGAAGCGCTTCGCCGCGCCATGGTCGACCTCATGGACGACCCTCGCCAAGACGATAACCCGCACCCCTCCATCTGGGCTCCATTCTCCCTCGCCGGAGAAGGTGCCCTATGAGAAAACCTGATTCCCAATCATTGCCTAAGGCACCAGCGCTGTCATCCGAGCGTGGGGCGCGGACACACAATAGCGGACACTGGCATTTCCGCGCTGGGGAGTAACCATTCGGCACCACCGCAATTCGCGCGGCAGCATAGTGCTGGCTTTTGGGGGACGCCAGATGAACGATGATGGCAATTCGCTTCCTGATAACGTTCTCAGGTTGAGAGCCCTTTCAAACAAGACTCTGTTTAATCGTCTATGCTCCGACGCGCTCAGGAAACTCACTCGAGTTGTGGTGCTCCTGACCTTCTTAGCGGCAATGCCGACGTCCCGTGCACAAACTCCGGAGGAGATGGAGGCAGTTAGTCAATACGTGTTCCAGCTGTACCAACAAGGACGTTACGATCAGGCACTTCGAATAGCGGAGAAAATGCTCGTAACCACGGAAAATGCTTCGGGATCCGACCACCTCGCCGTAGGTACTTGGGCATTAATCACTGGAACAATACTATCGGCTCAGGGCAAATACGATGCTGCAGAGCCTCTCCTAAAACGTGCGTTGCAAATTCGCGAGCGCTCCCTCGGCCCAGTGCATGTGGCCGTCGCTGAGTCAGCAAACAATCTTGCATCCCTTTATGTCAAGACTGGTCGATTCTGGGATGCAGAGCCACTGCTGATTCGTGGCCTAAACATCCTAAAGGGTCTTCTCGGTGAGGAACACACACAAACATGGGCTGCTATGAACAACCTCGCTGCCCTCTATGTCCATCGTGGATTGTTCAACGACGCCGATGTCGTTCTTCGTCGTATTGTTGAGTTAGCTGAGAGTAGAGGTGATACAAACGACGACTTCTTTTGCACAGCATTAAACAACTTGGCCACCGCCTCTTTTCGTCAAGGCTCCTATTTAGAAGCCGAGAAGCTATTCAAACGCGCTTTGAGGATCGCCGAGGCAAATTCTGGACCGGAAAGCATTATCTACGCGAGGCAAATGAATAGCTTGGCGCTCCTCTATGTTCGGATCGGCCGATACGAACTCGCTGAGCCCCTGTATAAAGCCGCGCTGAAAATTTTGCACAAGAGGCTTGGCCCTTACCATCTCGACGTAGCTGAAATAACGGGCAATGCGGCAGAAATGTATCGTGCGATCGGCCGCCTAAATGAGGCCACGCCGCTGTATGAGCATGCTCTTGCTATTCGCGAGCGACTCCAAGGACCAGATCATCCGGATGTAGGACGTGTCTTGAACGATCAGGGTTTGCTATTTCTCGATGCAGGAAAACAAGGCGAGGCTCGAGGTGCTTTTGAGCGTTCCGTGAAGATTATGAGGTCGGCGCTTGGTTCAGAGCACCCTTTTGTTGCCAGCTCCATAAACAACTTAGCCATATCTTACCTTAAGGAACGGCGGCTCGCCGACGCAACCAACCTGCTCAAGGAAGCGATTTCCAGTCAGGCCAAGGGTGCGAACCTCGGAACGAGGCTGACGGCCACGCTCTACATCAGTTTAGGGAGAGTTTATGCTGCTGATAACAATTGGGCAGAAGCGGTCAGCTCTTTGGAGCACGGGACTGAAATTCTAATTCAGCGTACTAAGCGTATGGCGAGCAGCCATGCAATGACGACCGAAGCCGAACCGGAGTCGGTCCGGGAATCAGGTGCATTCTCGCTTTTCGTAGAAGCGGCCCATGCGTTGGCGAGTTCTGGCGGGATAAGACCGGACGCTCTATCGGCCGCTGCTTTTGAACGTGCTCAATGGGCTATGGCGTCCAGAGCGGGCGATTCACTTCGAGAGATGGCCGCTCGGTTGACGCGAGGAGACCCAATCCTGTCGAAAATGGTTCGTGACCGTCAGGATCTGCTGAAGGAATGGCGTGGTCTCGATGAACGAGCGGTTTCGATGGGTGCAGACCGCATGAGGAGCATAGACTCCAAATTTGAGCTTGTTCTACGCCAAATCAGCGCAATCGAGCGTATTTTGGCCGAATTAGATAATTCACTTGCGGCTCGCTTCCCGGAATTTACCGCCTTAGAATCGCGTAGCACGCTTTCTGTTTCACGTGTTCAGGCACTTCTTCAGCCGGATGAGGCCGTGGTTCTCATTTTTCTCGCGTCCAATCGCGATTTTCAGGACGAGACGTTCGTTTGGACGATTACTCAACGAGAGGCTCATTGGTATCAGCCTAAACCGAATAATGGCGAAGCGTTGGGCACGTCGGCGCTCACCGAGAAGGTCCAGGCGCTTCGCTGTGGTCTCGACAGCGAGGAATGGGAGGGGATCAGCCGGCCGGCTCGCTGTGGACGTCTGTTGGGGATGAGGATGCAGCCGCGGTTGGCGGACCCGCTCCCGTTCGATCTCGGGATTGCGCATGAACTCTACCAAGCGTTGCTGGGTCCGGTTGAGGACCTGATCAGGGACAAGCACCTCCTCATCGTCCCCTCCGGCCCACTCACAAGCTTGCCGTTCCAGGTGCTGGTGACGGAACAGCCCCAATCGGTCCGGCCGAAGACCTTCGATGGGTATAAGGGGGTAGCGTGGCTCGGCCGGCGCCAGCCCCTCACGGTTCTGCCTTCCGTCGCCAGCCTGCAGGCGCTACGCAAGTTTGCCAAGGCGAGCATGGGAGAGAAGCCATATCTTGGCTACGGGAACCCCGTGCTGCTGGGCGACGGCGGGTGCCGACGCCCGATGATGACGAAGCAAGCATGCACGCCGCCCCTGATAGTAGCAGCCAATGGCCCGATGCCATCACGCGAACGGTCAGACGTGCGCAGCGGCAGCCTTGACCGGATCTACCGCAGGGGCGCTGGCCAAGAGGCTGTGATTGCGGAGGTTCGCGCGCTCTGTCCGCTGCCGGACACAGCCTTCGAACTCCGGTGCGTGGCGAAGAGCCTGGGCGTCCCAGAGAGCGAGATCCGCCTTGGACCATCCTCAACTGAGGCCGACATCCAACGGCTGAGCGAGACGCATAAGCTCGAGAACTATCGGGTGGTGCATTTTGCCACCCACGGGCTCCTCGCCGGCGATACTGAGGCGATGGCCCGTCGCCAAGGAGAGCCGGCTCTGGTGATGACACCGCCAGATCGCCCCAAGGATGCCGACGATGATGGCCTGTTGACCGCCTCAGAGGTCGCGCAGCTGAGGCTCAATGCCGATTGGGTGATCCTGTCGGCCTGCAATACGGCCGCCGGCGACAAGCTCGGCGCAGAGGCCCTCTCCGGCCTTGCACGAGCGTTCTTCTATGCTGGCGCCCGCGCCCTGCTCGTCTCGCACTGGCCTGTCTACTCCGATGCCGCCGTGCAGCTGTTGGACAAGACCTTCGCGGAACTGCGTCAGGACAAAACCATGGGCCGATCCGAAGCGCTTCGCCGCGCCATGGTCGACCTCATGGACGACCCTCGCCAAGACGATAACCCGCACCCCTCCATCTGGGCTCCATTCTCCCTCGCCGGAGAAGGTGCTCACCAAGGACGATCGGCGAAACGGCAAATACGAGAACGTCGCCTTTGACAGAGCTGGCCCGCAATTTCGGGCAGTAGAGTGATGGAGTCGTCTAATCGCGGCTGCCGTGTCAAGTAATTTTTCGTGACGTCCAACGCGTATGCCGGGTGCAGGGTCGTCTTCGCGATCGACATTGGTCGCCGTGTTGTCGCCCCTTAATTTCCGGACACGGGCTCCACAGCCTCTTTGATTGACCTATCGGCGATGAACTCACGCGGCGAACGATAACCCAGCGCGCGATGCGGGTGAAGTTGGTTGTAGTGGTCGAACCATTTCGACAGCGATCGGATAACGGTTTGCGCATCGGGTGTCGGATTGACGCGGACATAGTCGCGTTTGATCGTACGCACGAAAGCCTCGGCCATTCCATTCGATTGTGGGCTCTCCACGGGAGTCGTCAGCGGCTCGAAGCCGATCTCGCGAGCAAACTTGCGTGTTTCTCCAGCAATGTAGCAGGAGCCGTTGTCGGTCAGCCATTCGATCGTCGCCGGCAGTCGATTGATTGGTCCGAAGCGCTGTTCGACGGCCGCGACCATGAGGTCGCGAACATCTTCTCCCTTGATGCCTTCGGTCGTCGCGACATGGCCCACAGCCTCGCGGTCACAGCAATCGAGCGCAAAGGCGATGCGCACCTTTTCGGCATTGTCGCATGTGATCTCGAAGCCGTCCGAGCACCAGCGGAGGTTCGATTGTGCGACAGCGATCTTGCCGTCATGTCGGCGTTCGTCGGCGCCACCCGCGTGGCGTGAAAGCAAAAGCCCGTGAGCGCGCATTACTCGATAAACCCGCTTGCGGTTCACAGGCGCGCGGTCCTCGGAGATGCCGTCGCGGCGCAGGACAGCCCAGACGCGCGCATAGCCATAGGAGGGCATATCAGCGATGACGGCCTTGATCCGCTCCAGCAACTTGTCAATCGGCGTTGAAGTTTGACCCCTTATCGGCGTCCAACATTGACCCCTCTGTTGCGCGCGTCGTGACGGAGGGAGGGCGTAGCCCGACCGGAGTTACGATGCGCGCGGCGGCGTGATCAGAGGCGGTTCTTGAAGCGCCAGCTTTCGTTGCCGGTCTCGACGATGTCGCAGTGGTGGGTAAGCCGATCGAGCAGCGCGGTCGTCATTTTCGGATCGCCGAAGACGCTCGGCCATTCGCCGAAGGCCAGGTTGGTCGTGACGATGATAGAGGTGCGCTCGTAGAGTCGGCTGACCAGATGGAACAGGAGTTGGCCGCCGGCCTGGGCGAAGGGCAGATAGCCGAGTTCGTCGAGAATGACGACGTCGAGACGGGTCAGATAATCGGCGAGCCGCCCCTGCCGTCCGGCGCGCGCTTCCGCCTCAAGGCGATTGACCAGATCGACGGTTGTGTAGAAGCGCCCGCGCGATCCGGCGCGAATGCAACTTCGGGCGATGGCGATCGCAAGATGGGTTTTGCCTGTGCCCGTTCCGCCGACCAGCACGACGTTACGCTGCTGGGCGATGAAGGCGCCGCTGGCGAGGTCGCGCACCAGCCCTTCGTTGATCGGCGTGTCCTTGAAGGCGAAGTCGTCGATGTCCTTGGCGAGGGGCAGCTTTGCGATGGTAAGCTGATATTTGATCGAGCGCGCCTGCTTTTCCGATATCTCGGCCTTGAGCAGGTCGCCGACCAGACGCTGCGGTTCATGTTTGCGCTTTAGCGCCGTCGCCAATGTCTCGTCATAGGCGCTCCGCATGCCATAGAGCTTGAGTTCTCCCATCAAGTCGAGCACTTCGGTTCGTTCCATGGTCATACGCTCCTGAGCTGATCGTATCTGGCGCAGTCGGCGATCGGGGCGTGGGTCAACCGCAAGGCCGCCGGGGTTGCAATGACCGCGGCGGGTTCGGGATCGCGCCGGCGCGCGAGAATGTTGAGGATGACGTCGGCGGAATGGACGCCGTTTTCGAGCGCTTCGGCGCAGGCGGCGTCGAGTGCCGGCAATCCGTCAGTGAGCACGGCGGCGAGAATGGCGACCATCTGACGATCGCCGTCGTCAGACCCGGCGAGCTTGCGGCGGACGCGCTCGAGCGCGCCAGGCAACAGCCAATCCTTGAACGGCGCGCCATTCCTCAGCGCGCCGGGCTTTCGCGCTAGAACGGGGACGTAATGCCACGGGTCATAGATCGTCTCGCCGCGCCCGAAGCAACGGGCGTGTTCCGCGACAATCCTGCCATCCTGCCGAATGACGATACGATCGGCGTAGGCGTGGATCTCGACCGGGCGGCCGACAGCGCCGGCGTTCACCGAGTATTTGTTGTTGTCGAAGCGGACCAGGCACGTCTTCGACACGGAAGCCGGCAGCGCGTGGAATCCGTCGAAGCGGCCGCGATAGGGAATGAGCCGGGGGCGCTCCTCCTCGAAGACCTCCCAGACGGTTCTGTCGGCGCGCTCCGGATGGGCGTGCGCCTTGGCGTAGGCGATGCATTTATCCATCAGCCAAGCGTTCAACTCGTCGAAGGTCTTGAACCGCAGGCGAGGCGTGAAGAAGCGCTCGCGCACGAGGCCGACCTGATTTTCGACCTGTCCCTTCTCCCAGCCCGACGCCGGCGTGCAGGCCACAGGCTCGACGAGATGGTGCGAGCACATCTGAAGGAATCGGCGATTATATTGCCGGTCCTTGCCGACGAAGATCGTTTCGACCGCCGTCTTCATGTTGTCGTAGACGCCCCGGCCGCAGGCGCCCTTGAACAAGGCGAAGGCACGCTCATGCGCGTCGAAAACCATCTCCTGTGTCTCGCGCGGATAGGCTCGGGCGATAAACATCCGGCTGTGACAGAGCCGCAGATGCGCGACCTTCACGGTCATCGTCACGCCGTTCATCAGAACGATCTCGTGGCTCCAATCGAACTGGTAAGCCTCGCCCGGCGCAAAGCTCAGCGGCACAAAGGCGCTCGCCGTCTCGCTGGCATGGTCTCGCGCCCAACTCCGCGCGTAACGCCGCACCGCGTCATACCCGCCGTCATAGCCAAGCGCCCGCAACTCTTCGAACACACGGATCAGCGTCAGCCGCTCGCGCGCCGGCTTTGTTGCATTCTCCGCGAGCACTCGGTCGATCTCCGCCTTCCAGGCGCCGAGCTTGGGGCGAGGCTGAATCTCCCGCTCGTAGGAAAACGACGTCTCGCCTGATCGCAGAACCTTGCGAACCGTATTGCGCGATATCTTCAGATCACGGGCAATCTCCTTGATCGACTTGCCCTTCTGGAAATGCTCCCGCCGAATCCGGCCAATCGTCTCCACAACAAGCATCCCCCACCGCCCGCTCGATACCAAAGCGGGCAGACCTGCAAACAGTTCAGATGGGGGTCAATTTTGGACGCCGATCCCCCGGCTTAGGGGGTCAAAATTGCACGCCGAAACACAAGCAACTCCCCGTCCGGCAGCGGCGGGCGGCCTCTGCGCTTGGGAGAGCGCCCGGCCACCCGCTCCGCGACGTTCGAGCGGGTGACGCCGATTGTCTCGCATATGGCCTTCATCGCGAACCGTCCCTGGGCAGCGACAGCGACCGCAATGTTCGTTTGCGTCGATCGAGCGGCTCATCGCGTAGCCGACGACGCGGCGCGACCAAGCGTCAAGAATCACATCGCCTTTCAAACCTATCTCAACGCCATGGACGCAGCGCTGCGCGAGGCCGGCTTTCGCAAGAAGCTCAAGGGCAAGCCGATGCCGGAGCGAACGCGCATCGCCAATGCGCAGAAGTCGAAAGTGCGCAGCGCCGTCGAACATGTGTTCGCGCATCAGAAGGGGCTGATGGGCCTGTTCGTGCGAACAATCGGCCTGGCGCGGGCGCGGCTCAAGATCGGGCTCGCCAATCTCACCTACATCATGCGCCCTTCGTCTGGCTGCGCGAGAGAGGGGCGCCTGCTTAGCAAAATTAGCGGCAAAGGCCGCGCCGCTCACCGGGCGACGCCGCTTTCGAAGCCCATGAACCGATTCTCCCCGGAAGGATGGCCTCGAGCCGCCTCACGAACAACAGCCAGTCCACGAAAAGCCCGGTTATTGGAGGTGTCCAGCTCTTTTCTAGGGAAGACCATCGTGCATCAACAGACCATAGCTTTTTCGGAAATCCCCTTAGTCGGGCCGAACAAAAGCAGCCAAGAATTTACCGGAAACGGCTGGATCCTTCATCAGATTGAGCGAATAGCCTGACGTATCAATACGACTTTGGCGATAACCCGGCCCACAACCGGTTGTCGATCGGCCAGACTGATTACCGCCAAGGACGCGCACTGAATCGCCCGTCATTCCATTGAAAAAACCAACGTGCCCGTGTGCGGAATCGCCGATATTGGTAAATACACAAATATCCCCTCGCTGCGGATTATCTACCCTCTTGCCGTAACGCAAAAAGCTTTGGGATGAAGCAGGATCGGGGGGGATTTCTTTTCCAACTCTCTGCAAGCACCAAGATACAGTTGCCGCGCACCATGCTGTACAGTCGCCAGGCATTGGTGTTTTTTTGTAACCCACATCATGAAAAAATTTGACGAGAAGAGGGTTACCGATCCGCTTCCAGCGGGAATTGAACTTCTCCCCGGTAGAACCAACGTCCGTCAATGCAGCGAGCCTCTCCATAACTGCTACATGATCTTCTTTTGGAAGATCTGTTATAATATTTCGCACCTTTTCTAAGTCAGCCGGATCTACGTCCCTGATTGGACCGCGCCCATGCGCGAAGTAGTCATCAAAGTCGTACTCAATGTATTCAGGGTCAGGGCCGGCCAACTCTGCTCGCGCACAAAGGCTTGATCCGACAAGAAAGCCGATCCCCGTCAGCAGAGTGCGCCGATCTATAAACATGTCAGAAAAATACATAATTGCACCATCCTGCGCATTTACCGCATTTATTTTCTTACCATGATAAATTTTCCCCTACAACAATATCGTATAGATTTCATTGCCCGTCATCTGGATCCGAAGTTAGGGTACGATATTATATGCGCTCTCGTGATTGCATGGGAGCGAGACAATGGCGAATGCTGCGGGGCATCCGGTCGAGCCTGTTGTTCTGACAGACGAGGAACGGGCCCCATCTGGCAAAAAAATTCCAACGTCATCGCGTGGCGCGCGCTCTGTCGGAGCGTTTACCGAATCATTCTTCGCTGCGCCGGCGGTCTGCCCAGCAAAGTGGTCGCCGCCGAGTCTGGCGTCCATGAACATACAGTCGGCAGGCGTAGGCTCTTTTTGAAAGACCGGGGTGAGGGCCTTCTGGATGTAGACCGTCCTGGCCGACCGCTCACGATCGACGGTAACCAGGTTTGCAGCACGGCGCTGTCTATCGTGGAGTGCGGAGGCAAGCGGCGTAATCGGCGGTGGATACTCAGATGACCGGCTCATCCAAAGGCCGGCGCGGATGTGAAGTGCACCTCGTTTTGACCGGACATCTTGCATAGCCGATAAGGCATAGGCATACGTCTATGGATACGACTATGATCAAAGCTCCGGATGACCCGATTTTGCGGGTTGAAGTCATTACCTCCGTTCAACGCCGGTGCGCTCGTCGCCCCAAAATGCAGCGCCTCGACCTTCCACAGGCGCTCGCGTAGCTGATCTTCGATCTCCACCGTCGTCCCGCCTTTCCACGGAACGACGCCAGTTCCCCGAGGCGTGGTCAACATCGCGCGTAGAGCTGTGCACAGCCGATACCCGCGGGGCCCCGCTCCGCTTACGGCCCACAGGCTGCACTCGGGCTTTTTGAGGGAAGTGGTCCAGCAAGGCGTCCCTCGCCCTTAGGCATGCCGCTAAGCCAGCATCCTTCGGGGCGGCGTGATGGGGGAGTGCCTGCGACTTTTTCATAGCGGTTCGCCACGATGCGACGATTCAAGCAGCCATTCGGAATGGCGGCCCGATACCGCCCGTAGCCGACCTTCACGAGCAGACCCTCCTCGCACATCCTGGAGAGATAACACCGCGGAATACCGGCGTCCGTTAGATCGCGGGTCCACACCTCGCCCCGTTCTCGCGCCAGAGCAACGGCGCGTTCCCGAAGCGATGGCGGCGGACCGCCGGCCAGGCGTAGCGCTTCGGCGCGATCCCGGTCGCGCTTGCGCATCTTCGGCGACTGTGGCGCCTCCCGGCGGAGGGTGATAGCGAATTCATATTTCTCAGTTTCGTCGACTCCGGGGAGCCATTTCCAAACGAAGCTGTAGGTCCTCGCTAAAGAACAACAGCAAGCGGGTTTCGGCTCTCCGCCTTCGCCCGACAATTCGGCCGCTGCGGCATCGACGGTGCTGCGTGGGCAAGCCGATGCTCACCTTTGCGATTCTGCGCGTGGGCGCACCCGCGCCGCCCTATATAAAAGCGCAAATGGATCTCCCTCACCGTCGCTCATAGCCCCTCATCACAATAGGCAAGCATGCGCTGCGCTAGCGCTGAGGCGCGAGAGGTCGAAGATGCGCCAGCGTTGGGATTCAATCATCATCGGCGCGGGACCGGCCGGACTGATGGCCGCAGTTTATCTCGCCAGGTATCGACGCTCGACGCTCGTTCTGCATGATGGGAGGAGCCGGGCGGCGTGCATTCCTTTGACGCATGTAAATGCCGATGTTAATTTCCCCAGAAGCGCCGGAGTAAAATTCCCCAGTTGGCGGGCGTGGCGATCAGCCGAGGTCTTGATCGGCGCCTCCGTTTTTTGGCGGGCGTCCGCGACGACGCAGGGTCGGCGGGATTGGCGCGGGTTGGATGCTGGCTTTCGTCCGAACATGTTCGGGCAAGAGGTCGGCGTGCTCGCGCAGGCGATAGCTCGAGCCTTCGATCTGGAAGACGACGGCGTGATGCAGGAGACGGTCGAGGAGCGCCGTGGCGACGACTGGATCGCCAAAGATCTCGCCCCATTCCGCGAAGCCGCGGTTCGAGGTGAGGATCATGGCGCCCCTTTCATAGCGGGCGTTGACGAGCTGGAAGAACAGATTGCCGCCGCCGGGCGTAACCGGCAGATAGCCGATCTCGTCGACGATCAGCAGCGAGAAGCGGCAGAAGTAACGGATCTTCTCCCGCAGCGCCCCTTCGCGTTCGGCCTTGGCCAATGTTGTGATGATGTCGGCGAGGCAGGCGAAGTAGACGCTGCGGCCGGCTTTAACCGCCTCGACGCCGAGCGCCAGGCTGAGATGGGTTTTGCCTGTGCCGGGCGGTCCGATGAGATGAACCGCTTCGGCGCGATCGATGAACTGCAATTCGGCGAGCGCCATGACGCGGCTCTTGTCGAGCGACGGCTGGAAGGCGAAGTCGAAGCCGGCGAGCGTCTTGACGGCGGACAGGCGCGCCATCTGGAGCGCCATCCGGACGCGGCGGTTCTCGCGTAGCGTCAGTTCTTCGGTGAGCAGAATGTCGAGCGCGTCGAGCGCCGTAGTCTCGCCACGCTCGATGCCGCGCAGGGTGATGTCGAGGATTTCGAGGGCGCGCGGCATTCTCAGGCCGACGAGATTGCGTTTGACGCGGTCGATGACGGCGGAGGGCGTTGCATTCATCGTGAGCCTCCCTGCATCGCCAGCCGGCGCCCCACCGCGTCATAGAAGGCCAGCGGGCGTCTCGCGGCGTGATCGCCGGCGCGCAGCATGAGGGACGGCAATGCGTCGGGCGGCCGGCGACGATACGCTTGCAACGGCATTCTGCGATGCGCCGGATCGAGACGTTTTTCGCCGCGGCCTTCGAGCGGCGCATGGGCGGCGATCAATTCGCCGTCCTCGAAGATGCGGATGGCGTCGGCGAAGACATGGACATCAAGGACGCGTCGCCGGGTCGTGTCCGGGACGCTGTAGAGATTGCCGCCGACGCTGACCATGCCTTCATGCGACGCGCGCCGCTCGAGCCGAAGCACCGCCTGATAGGGCGTCGACGGCACCGGCTTGAGCGACGCCTTCTCTTCGGCGAAAGCCTCATCGACGACGCGCCTGGTCGTGGCGTGGACCCTCGGATTGGCGATCGTATCGAGCCAGATTCGGAGCTGGGCGTTCAGGTCATCAAGATTGCGGAAGGCGCCGCCGAGGAAAAAGTCTTCCCGGATGTAGCGGAAGGGCCGCTCAACCTTGCCCTTCGTTTTGGCGCGGTAGGGTTTGCAGGCGCGCGGCTGAAAGCCGTAATGGCGCGCCAGATCCAGTAGCGCGCGATTGTAGACAACGAGGCCATCCGGGTCTTCCCCGATAACGGCCGTCTTCATGCGATCGTAGAGGATCTCGCGCGGGACGCCGCCGAGCGCCTCGAAGGCGGCCATATGGCAGCGTAGGACGCTTTGCATATCCTGGTGCAGGACGAAGCGCGCCCAGATGAAGCGGGAATGCCCCAGGACCATGGAAAAGAGCCAGACGATCCGCTTGACGCCGAGCTCGTCGAGGAACTCGACATCGAAGCGGGCGAAGTCGACCTGAGCCTGTTCGCCAGGCGGCGTCTCGAAGCGCACCTCGAAGCCTTTCGAGCGCGGCGGCCGAAGTTCGCGCAGGAAGTCGGTGACCGCAGTGTAGCCGCCGGCATATCCGCGATCCTTGATCTCTCGCCATAGCCGGCGGCCGCTCAGCGCCGGATAGGCGACGAGGCGCTCCCGCAGATAGGCCTCGAAAGTTGCGATCGCGCGTTCGCGCGGCGGCCGCGCCTTGTAGCTGGGCGCCGTCAGCCCCGCGGCGATGTGCTTGCGGACGGTCTTCCGGTCGATTCCGAGCTGGCGCGCGATCGCGGACACAGAGACGCCCTGACGATGTAATTCCAGGATCATGACAATTTCCCCGAGTTTGATCACCGAGCCCTCCCTTCCGCCAAGGGGAGCAGCATCGGCGAGTCGGCGCCGCCCGGCCTTCCAGGGCATGCCCTGGAAGGCCGGGCGTCACGAAAACTGGGGATTTTTCAATCGGCACATTTGGGGAGTTTACGACCGGCACTCACAGACGCACAACGCCCCCGGTTGGACAAAGGGGATCAGCGGCAAGCGGCTCCTCGCCAAAATGGCCGCTCAGGGCGCCGGGTTTGGCGCGTGCTTCCATAGCGCCCACGTGGAGCAGGTCCAAAAGGCGCCGTCCGATTTCGTGGTGGGCGCGGCCGGCGGAGCGACATGGCGCTCAAGCACGCTCATAGTCGCGACGGGCGCGGATATGAACCAGATCCCATTAGAGGCGAGCGACCACGAAACAGCTCTCGCGAATCGCGTCCTGGGCTATTGCCCGATTTGCGATGGCTTTGAGCATATCGACCAGAGCATAGGGGTGATTGGATGCGGCGAGCACGCCGCGAAAGAAGCGCTGTTCCTAAGCCGGTATTCAGCTCGCGTCACCCTGATCAAAAAGACTCGGTTCGATCTCGACCCGCAGCTTTCGGAACAGCTTTCCAAGGCGGGGATCGAGGTGCTCGAGACGCCGGTGGAAGAGTACCTGGTTTACGATCGGGAAATGGCGTTGCGCATGGCGGACGGAAGCCAGCTCGCCTTTGACGTGGTTTACCCTGCACTGGGCCTGCGTCCTCGCAGCGAATTGGCGGCTGCGCTCGGTCTGGCCCTGGATGACGCGGGCCATGTGAGCGCCGACTCACCCTACGTCGCCCATGTTCCGGGGCTTTACGCCGCCGGCGACGTCGTGGCTGGACTGGACCAAATCAGCGTCGCGACGGGCCATGGCGCAATCGCGGCAACGAAAGCGCATAACTGGATGCGCGAGCAGGAGCTTATTTCGAAAGACTTCGGCGCCTCAGACGAGGGCCGTGGTTGAAGCTCGAACTATGCTGTGCTGGCGGCTTAGCGTGTCGAAAGCGCAATCAGCAGGTTTGAATCGCGTCCGAGTGAATTAAGCTCGCATGAATACAGGCGATTCGGAATCGGGGCTGAAAAAATGAGCGCCAATCAATCGAGTGAACCGCGTTTCCAAATCATCATCTGGAAGGGCGCGAAGCAACTCGGAACGCTGCGTGATCGCGACGCCAGCCGGGCGCGCAGCAATTACGGCGGCGTCGTGGCGCGTTACAAAAATTCCACCGACAATCACCGGATCGAACTTTACGACGGGACGGATTTGATCGAGGCCTGGTCGACCGAGGACGAAAAAAGAGCTCCTTCCGCAGAGACGCGTGTGCCCGCCAGCGGAAAAATCCATCGCGAGGCCGAGCCCGTCGGGCGGGCCATGGCGATCCCCTGTCAGCTTGTGCCATCACGCTCGGCGAAATCGTGATCTGGACAGTGGCGATTCTCACGCAAGCGGCTGAACGAAGACCATGAAATCTAAGGGGCAATCCTTGCCGCCGGGAGGGTTGGCGCTACCATAAGGCGCATGCCAAACGGCAACGCCTGGAGCAGCCGTTGGCGTTCCCCCAGAGTTGGGAGGAAGCTATGCGCAAGGTCACGCTTTTGGTGGCGGCTCTGCTGATGACGAGTCTTCCAGCGGTGGCGCATACCCCGCAGGCCGTCGGCGGCCACTACCGTCACATGCATCGTGATTGGAGCCAGCAGGGACGACACGTGCATAACGTCTGCTGGGAGTGGGATCCTGCCGAAGGATGGGTGTGGGTCTGCCGCTAAATGGAACGGATGGCGGCCGGATTCAAACTGTCGGTCCCTGGCCGTCGTCCTCCCATCTTTCCTCCGCCTAACCTCGGCCGAGTTCCCAACGCCTCTTCACGCCAGAGGCCGAATGGCCGCGCCGCCTCTCGCCGCTTGCTGATTTCGCGCCGAGCGCCTGACAGCATCATGGCCGTCTTGTCGTCGAATAGATGGTTGGGCCAAGCGCGATGGTTGCCATTTGCGAGAGCAAGACAATGTTTGCAGTGTGGGCCGCTTTCCGCGGGTGGGCATGACACGCGATTGGACGCTGTTGAAGAAATTATCCGCGAGGGCCCGATGACCATTCTGAACAGAAAAACTCGAAAAGCGGCGCAGCTCCTGGCGGGAACCGCTCTCCTTGTCATGATTAGCCCCCCATTCGCCGAAAGCGGGCCTAGCGGCGAGCGGGCTTTGGAAACCGGAAGTCATGAGCCCCAACTAGTCGCTCGCCGCTATCGCGGTGCCCGCCGCCCGTTTTCCGACGAGAACGCCAGGGAACAAACGCTCGAAGACGCTTCATCGCCGAGCAGCAGCGGGGCGCTGGCGGCGGCGCTGGCCTCCTGCGACAAGACTTCGAATGGAACGCCAAGCCTGACGTTGCCAGGCGCCAAGGGCGCGATCAGATTGGACAGCTGCTATCGCGGGCGCGAACAATTCGTTTGTAGCGTCAACACGCTCCTCGATGAGGCCAAAAAGCTCAACACTGAGTTCGGACACATCGTCGAGGCGAGATATCCCGGAGTGGCCAGCGTCGATGCGATCTGCCGTATCCGGCCCGACGCTCTTTCTGCGGATTTGACAAAGGCGGGCACTTTCGCCGCTAGGTTTAAGGACTTAAGGGCCGAATACGATCGGCGCCTCAGCTGCGCCATGAAAGTTGAGCAAAACCTGAAACAGGTGAATCTTGGCGATATGCCCCACTCGGCGGACATATTGAAGTCGATGAACGAGACGCTTGAGGCCGACTTGAAGGATGTCGCCGCCACAAGACAACAGATTTTCGAACTTAACGAGAAAATGCAGGCCTCGCAGAAGGCCATCGTGACCATCGAGAAGCTTCGTCCGACGATGTGTCTCTCGACATCGGTCCCGACAGCCGCCGAAGACTATGAAAGCGGAGAACGACGCCCAGTCTATCGTTAAAAGATAGGCGGCTTGGCCGGCTTTACGAATGGCCGGCCCGATCCCCACATCGTGGCTCCCCTTCTTCCCGGCGTTCCCTCGCGACTGATCGGCCCCGTCGCGCGAGCGCCGCCATCGAATTGAGGCGCGACCAGTCGCTGCATCATGGCGGCGTCCGGGTAAATCGACTTGTTTCGGGCGATGGTCCCGTCGACCAAGGTTCTCGAGGCCGGGACGCTGTTGGCGACGCCATTGAAATTCGTGTTGCGGGCGGCGATTTCCGGCTCGAGAAGGAAGTCGATGAATGCGTACGCCTCTTCGACATGCGGGGCGCTCGTCGGAATAAGAAGATTGTCGAGTAGAATAGGAGCGCCCTCGCGAGGGATGAAAAAGTCGATCTCGACGAAATTGTTCACCATGCCGGCTGTGTAGCGGGCGCGCATGCTATCGAGCGAATAGCCGACCGCGACGCAGACGTCGCCGTCGACCAGCGCGTTGACGTAATCGATGGGGTTGAGCCGTTTCCCCTCTCGCCGGAGGGCGTTCAAGAGTTCGGCGGCGCGCGCCGCGTCGGTGCGGCGATCCAAACCCGCCGAAAGTCGCCAGTTGGACCACAGATACTGCAGCGCGGCAGAAGACAAAACCTCCGGACTGTCCAGTATTCCCACTCCGCAAGCCGAAAACTTCTTCAAATATTCCTGCTTGAACAGCAAGCCCCAGGAGTCGAACGCGTCCGCTAAGCGCGGAGAGTCGCCCATGAGGCCCCTGACCTTTCCTACGTCGTAGGCGATGCCCATCGCGAACCACGCATAATTCACCGCGCGTTCGTTGCCGGGGTCGTAAACGGCAAGACGCTCCATGACCTCCGGCCAAAGGTGCACGGCGTTCGGAAGCTTGTTCTTGTCGAGCTTCTGATAGAGGCCCGCTGCAATCTGCTTTTCCAGAATACGGCTGGAAACGATCACAACGTCGAAGGCCGCATTCCCGGGCTTGAGCGTCTTCTCTGCGATCTCATCCGATGTATAATTTTCGTACGTCACCTTGATGCCGGTCGTCCTGGTGAAGTCTGCAAGCACGCGGGGATCGACGTAATCGCCCCAGCCATAGACATTGACGATCCTCTCTTGGCTGATCGCAGGTAAAGCGCAGCAAGGAAACGCCAGCGCGACGCTGGTGACTGCGACCCGAAGGACGCTTGTGGGACTCATCGGGAAACGCTCTGATGTCTGTCGATCGGCCCATACGGGGGTCTTGAACCCAGATATCTATGCGTGCCCGCAATTGCGGCAATGTTCGCGTAATAACGACGGCGTTGCGAGCCGTAGCGCGGGATGTCGGGCAATCACGAAGCCGCCCTTTGGCTCTAGCCGCGGCGTGGGAAGGCGATAACTCAGCAGCGACTCCAACCTATGTGGCCTGCGGCAGGTGGCCAGGGCGAATTGCAGCGGTCCAGTTCGACTGGTTTGAGACGTGAAGTGGTTATGACGCACTCAGGAGCGCGCCATGCGGTCACGCGAAGTTCGGCCGACTCAAGTTCAATCTAGCCAAATCCGACCACCCCCGCCGCGTGTGCGGTATCGCCACTGGATTTTCAGGCTTCCACTCGCCCGCAATTACCGCGGAATGGTCGTGGGGCGAACGATCCTCTTCAAGGGAGACGAATCGGAGGTTTCATCGACGCTCATTCGGCATGAACTCATCCACCAGGAGCAGATCGAGCGCCATGGGATAATGCGTTTCTATCTCATCTATTTTCGCGACTATCTTTCGAACCTTTGGCGCTTGCGCGATCACGACGCCGCCTATCGGAACATTCCGTTCGAAATTGAAGCTTTCGAACGTCAAAGCGAAACGGCGAGCGATCTGGACGACGGCCGACGGAAGTGATCCAGCTGTCATTGGTCAGAATACAACCAGGCGGCAGACCCTCCGCAGCCCGCGCCTTGCAAAGCGACTCTCTGCTTCTCTATCCGGACTTGACTAATTTGGTCTGGCTTGAGCCAGATAGACCGCTGTGTTAGCAAACGCGATGCTTTATCTGTCCGATAGAATTATCAGCGGCTCCTTCGCAGATTCTCTCCTGAAATGGCTTCCGTCGGGCCTTAAGAACGCCATCTCATACAGACTTGAAGACCTGACAGTCAGATCGCTCGAACAGACCGAAACATGGCGACGCTGGCGCCTTTTCGACGAGATTTCGGAAAAGTCCAATCTGAGCCTCTTTTGCGTCGGTTCGAGCGCCGAGCATTTTGTCATCAACTGTCGCGACAAGCACATCAGTCGGGAGTTGTTCCTGGCGGGAGAGCATCGCGATTTCCAAAAGCTCTCAGATTCTGTCGAGCTTATCGCGCGGAAGGGACGCCGCCCGTCCGTGCTGGTCGATGTCGGCGCAAACCTCGGATCGATCTGCGTGCTGGCTGTTGCGCGAGGACATTTCGCCAAAGCGATCGCGATCGAACCACACCCGTTGAATTGTCGACTTTTTACGGGCGAACGCCGCGCTGAATGGCGTGCATGACAAGATTGCGATTTTTGAAATTGCGGCGGGCGCTCAGCCCCATGAGCTGCTCGAGCTGGAGTTGTCCACGGAGAATTGGGGAGACCACCGCATCGCCGTCGCCGCCGAAGCGACAGCTGAATCTCTTACGTCCCTCGAGCGGCTCCAAGTGCAATCGAAGCGCCTCGACGACATCCTGGACGTGCCCGACGTAAGCGACGCACTGCTTTGGATGGACGTGCAAGGCTATGAGGGCCACGTCCTGCGGGGCGCAGGCGCGCTGCTCGCGTCAAGGACGCCACTCTGCATAGAATTCTGGCCTTACGGATTGGAACGGGCGGGAAGCATTGAACCGCTTCTCGAAAGCGTCGCGGGATACGAAGTTTTCTACGACCTCTCGCAGACGGAGCGCGCCCGTCCGATCCATGAGCTTCGGTCGTTCTTCGATGAAATTGGGTACGGCGAGCAGCAGACCGATATTTTGATCTTATAGCAGCGAAATCACGCTCGGCGAGCGCTCCGAATTGCTTTAGGCGCCACTCCTCCGCCCGGTCGGGTGCGAGACGCGAAACTTAAAAAACGCATTGAACCCAGCTCGTCGCATCGCGCCGAGGCTGGATGCCGACGGTCGCGCTGCCGACAGCTCAGCCCACAAGCATGATTCGTCTCATTGGCTAAGCCACAGTTTAGTCTCGGCTTTTTTAACAGTTTTTCCACATTTTTGTGCATTGCCGCCCTCACGCCGACTGGATTAATTCTAAAGAGCTTCGCGCCGCTTAGGCCGCGCTCAAGGTCGCTTTTTGCTGGCGCCGGCGTTGCCGGGCGTGTTCTTCCGAGGCAAATTCATCAACAGCGGCAAACCTTTAGCAACAGACGTCACCTTTGGATGACCGAACATATGGGCCGCACATGTCATTTAAGCTCGGATATCGCACGGAACTGGATGGTTTGCGCGCCGTCGCCGTTTTGTCGGTCATGGGCGTCCATGTCATCACCATCGGCTCGGGCGCGGATCTCGCAGGAAAGAGCGCGGGCCTGCCGCCGCTAACGTCTGGCGGCATGTTTGGCGTCGACATGTTTTTCGTGCTCAGCGGTTTCCTGATCACGAGCATACTTCTGCACGAGCACTCGAAATTTGGTCAGATCGATTTCAGGGCGTTCTATATCCGCCGCATCCTACGCCTCTCGCCGGCGATGCTGATGCTCCTCTCCGCCTGCGCGGTCTACCTTCTCCTCAATGGTGGAACCAGCGGCGGCTTCGACTGGTTCTCGATTCTTTTCTCCGCTCTCTACATCGCCAATTTCGCGTTGATATTCTGGGGCCTGCGTCTCGGCATGCTCACGCAGACTTGGTCACTGTCGGTCGAAGAGCAGTTCTATTCCGTTTGGCCGCTGGCGGTTTCAAAACTTGTCAGGCTTCCCCGCAGAAATGCGCTTCGGATCGTGGCGGCGGCGGCGGTCGCCTCCTGGCTGTTGCGCGTCCTTCTGTTCACGACCTTTATGAAATATCCGGCTTGGCCGCTGTTCGGCTCGGCGGTGCATCTCATCTTGGCGCATTGCGACGGACTGCTGTGCGGCGCGCTCGTCGCCATGGCGGCGAACTGGGGTTGGCTGCCAGCAGCGCGCGGAGACCGGCGCGTGGAATGCGTCAGTTGGTTCTGCGCCCTGTCGCTTCTCGGAGTCCTGTTCTTTGGACCGGGGATGCACAAGGGCATTGCCGACGCCGGAGACATATTCTTTTTCTATTACGCCTTCGTCGCAGTCGCGACAGCGGCGCTCATCGCGACATTCCTTATCGACCCCCATCTGACCCTTTGTAAATTGTTGCGCTGGGCTCCCATGGTCTGGATCGGAAAGATTTCATACGGACTCTACCTCTATCACATGCCTATCTTCGTCCTTACGCCGGCGTCGGCGCTTGGGCCAAACACTGCGTTAATTGTCGCGCTTGCTGGCTCGATCGCGACCGCCGCCGCCTCCTATTTCCTCATCGAACGTCGTTTTCTCGACCTGCGGCGCACGCTTGGCGTTCCGCGCACAGCGCAGATCGTTCGCCGACCTGCGCCAAGCGAGGGAGCGCAAGCGCTCGCGCGTCAGCCGCGCGTCGCCCGCGTGCGCGCAAAAACAACGGTGCTATGATCCTTCGTCCGCCCTGCTGGATAGGAGGCATCAGTGCAGGCGCCCGAACTTGCCGTTTCACGCTGGTTCAACACGCCGACGCCGATCACTCTTGCGGCGCTGCGCGGACGCGTGGTCTTGCTTCATGCCTTTCAGATGCTTTGTCCGGGTTGCGTCGCGCATGGCACGCCGCAAGCGCAGCGCGCCCACACGCTGTTCCGCAATTCGGATCTCAGCGTCATCGGCCTGCATACGGTGTTCGAACATCATGCGGCGATGACGCCCGTCGCGCTCGAAGCCTTCATCCATGAATATCGCCTGACCTTTCCCATCGGCGTCGATCAGCCAGGAGAAAGCGGGCCGATTCCCGTGACCATGGCGCGCTACGGGATGCGCGGGACGCCGACGGCGATCCTGATCGGCCGCGATGGCCGCATCCGCCATCACGGATTCGGACAAGAGGACGACATGGCGCTCGGCGCCATCATCGGAACGCTGCTCGCCGAGCCCGCGCTATCCTAAGGCGCAGCCGCTATTCGGCGCGTCGTTCGATCTCTTCAATATCGGCGTCCGTCAATCCGAAATGATGGCCGATCTCGTGCACGAGCACATGGGTGACAATGGCCTCGAGCGTGTCGTCGCCTCCAGCCCAATAGTCGAGGATCGGCCGCCGATAAAGCCAGATCATGTTGGGCTGCTCGCCCGTTTCGGAGAGATGGGCGCCCTGCGTCAGACCGCGGCCGCGAAACAATCCGAGAAGATCGAACTCGCTCTCGCAGCGCATATCGTCGAGCGTCTCATCATCGGGAAAATCCTCGACGCGAATGACGAGGCCTTCGCAGAACTGGGTGAACCGCTTCGGCAGAGCCGCATAGGCGGCGTCAGCGAGCGCTTCCATATCGGCCAGCGTCGGCGGCCTCGCCCGGCTCCACGGCTGTCCAGTCATCGCAGGCTGACCATAGGCCGCGAAAAGCCGGGAAAGTGAGGAACAATCGGCGGAACGGGGTGTTCAGGCAGGATCACCATCATAGGGAGAAACCCATGAATAAGCTGTTCATCGCGGCGCTCGCGCTTGGCGCTTTGTCGTTCACTCAATCCGCAGTTTCCGCGCCTGCCGCCTCTCCCGCCCTGAACGTGGCGCAGAGCGATGGCGGCCTCCTCCAGAAGATCGGCGATCGCGACCGCGATTGGAAGCATCGCGGCGACTGGGATCGTGATCGCGGTTATCATCACGGTTGGGATCACAAACGTGGCTGGTGGGGCCGGGATAACGGCCAGTGGCGCGACGATCGCTGGCGCGACAAAGATTGGCGCCGCGGACACAAACGGGACTGGGACAACGACCATCGGCGTGGCAACGACTAAGCCTTCGAGGCGCTGGACCCGTTCGTCTAGCGCCAGTTCCTCACGTCGACGAAACGTCCGGCGACCGCCGCCGCCGCCGCCATCGCCGGCGACACGAGATGCGTTCGGCCCTTGAATCCTTGCCGCCCTTCGAAATTGCGATTCGACGTCGAGGCGCAGCGCTCGCCCGGCGCCAGACGGTCCGGGTTCATCGCAAGGCACATTGAGCAACCCGGCTCCCGCCACTCGAAACCTGCCGCGGCGAAGATCTTATCGAGCCCTTCGGCTTCCGCCTGGGCTTTCACGAGGCCGGATCCGGGCACCACCATTGCATTGACCCGATCGGCGACTTTCTTGCCTTCCACCATCCTGGCCGCGGCGCGCAGATCTTCGATGCGGCCGTTGGTGCAGGAGCCGATGAACACACGATCGATCTCGATATCGGTCATGCGCTCGCCGCCCTTCAGCCCCATATATTCGAGCGCGCGTTCGATCGCGGCGCGCTTTTGCGGCGTCTTAGCGCTGTCTGGCGTGGGCACGAAGCCCTCGATGGTCGCAACGTCTTCTGGCGAAGTCCCCCAGGTCACGATCGGCGGCAGCTTGCTCGCGTCCAGCCTGACGATCTTGTCGAAATGCGCGCCCTCGTCGGTATAGAGCGTCTCCCAATATTTGCGCGCCATGTCGAAGGCCTCGCCCTTCGGACCTTTCGGACGATCCTTGAGATAGGCGAAGGTTTTCTCGTCCGGCGCGACGAGACCCGCGCGCGCGCCGCCCTCGATCGACATGTTGCAAACGGTCATGCGGCCTTCAATCGAGAGGTCGCGAATCGCCTCGCCGGCATATTCGATGACGTGTCCAGTGCCGCCGGCGGTCCCGATCTCGCCGATGATGGCGAGGATGATGTCTTTTGCGGTGGCGCCGTCGGCGAGCTTGCCGTCGACCTGCACCAGCATGTTGGCGGCCTTTTTCTGGATCAGCGTCTGCGTCGCGAGCACATGCTCGACTTCCGATGTGCCGATGCCATGCGCAAGCGCGCCGAAGGCGCCGTGAGTCGACGTATGGCTGTCGCCGCAGACGATCGTCATGCCGGGCAGGGTGAAGCCCTGCTCCGGACCGACGATATGCACCACGCCCTGTCGCCGGTCGTGCTCGTCGTAATATTCGACGCCAAACTCCCGCGCGTTGAGCGCAAGCTGCTCCACCTGCGCCTTGCTTTCCGGATCTTCGATCGGCAGCGAGCGATCGGTCGTCGGCACATTGTGGTCGACGACGGCGAGCGTTCTTTCCGGCGCGCGCACCGAGCGGCCCGCCATGCGCAGACCTTCGAACGCCTGCGGGCTCGTCACCTCATGGATGAGGTGGCGATCGATGTAGAGCAGGCACGCGCCATCATCCTGACGGTCGACCACATGGTCGTCCCAGATCTTGTCATAGAGCGTGCGGGGCGCAGCGTTGGCGGACATGTCTATCTCTTCCTCTTGCCGGCTTGTTGCGATCCGGCTCGCTTTTTTGATTTCCTCATCCTCAGGAGCGGCCGCAGGCCGCGTCTCGACGAGGATTCACGCGCGGCAATGCGCGCCTCTCATCGTCCCCTTGAATTGAGGGTGTTCTACCCGTAACGCAAGCGCCATGGAAGAGAGACCGCAGCGCAGTTCCGACCCGAGGCCCTGGTGAGCCTGCCCTCCCCGGAGCTGCCGGCGCCGCTTGCGGCGGCGATCGAGGCCAGGCTCGAGGGCCGCTCGCATAGCGCGCTTCGCGAAAGAGCGCGCGAACTCTCGCAGCGCTTCCGGTCCCGGAAGCCGACCAGCGAGACGATCCGTGATGAGACCGACGCCCTGGCCTATGCCGCCACCCGCATGCCGGCGACCTACGCCGCGATCGTGACGGCCCTCGGACGGCTCGAGCAGGAGCGCCCGGATTTCGCGCCGGCCCGCGTGCTCGACGCCGGGTGCGGTCTCGGCGCCGCATCCTGCGCCGCCGCCGCCGTGTGGCCGGCAGTCGCCGAGATGACGCTGCTCGACCGCAGCGCCCTGTTCCTCAAGCTCGCGACGAGCCTGATGCAGGAAAGCGTCGCCGGGGCCGTTCAGGCGATCCTTGCGGATTTCTCCACGTCGCAGACGGCCGACGCCGTCCCTTTCGACCTCGTCGTCGCCGGTTATGCGCTGACGGAGGTCGCCGAACCTGAACTTCCTTCGGTGATCGACAGGCTTTGGGCGCTCACCGGCGACGCGCTCGTGATCGTCGAGCCGGGGACGCCTCGCGATCACGCCCGGCTCATGATCGTGCGGAGCCGCCTTCTTGCGCTCGGCGCGAACCTTATTGCGCCGTGCCCGCACCGGGCGCCCTGCCCTTTGCCGACGAACGACTGGTGCCATTTCTCGGTCCGGCTGCCGCGCCGCCGCGCGCACAGGCTGGTCAAGGGGGTCGACGCGCCGTTCGAGGACGAGAAGTTCGCCTATCTCGTCGCGAGCCGGTCAAGAGGAACGCCGCCATGGGCGCGGGTGATCGCCCCGCCGCGCGCCGGCAAGGCGGGAGTTTCGCTAAAGCTCTGCGCCGATAAAGCATGCGGTGAGACTTTCATTCCCAAGCGCGACAAGGCGCGCTACGAAAAGATTCGAAGAAAGGACTGGGGCGATTCGCTGCGCGCCCCGGCGGAGGAAATTTGATGAAACAGCCACGTCCGAGGGTCGCGCCCTATCTGACTGTCAGCCCCGCCGCAGCAGCCATCGCTTTTTACACCGGCGCCTTCGGCGCCCAGCAGCGCGCCCTCATGCCGTCCGTGGACGGGCTGCGCATCGCGCACTGCGAATTGTTGATCAACGGCGGCTCGGTGATGCTCGCCGACATCTTTCCGGAATTCGGCCAGACCCGCGTGCCGCTGCCGGGCGAGCACGCGACCGTCTCCATCAGCCTCGAATATGACAAGGCGCAGGAGGTCGACGACGTCTGCGCCCGCGCGACCAAGCTTGGCGGCAAGATCGAAACCAACCCGACGAATTCATTCTGGGGGACGCGCTACGCGTCGCTGCGCGACCCCTTCGGCCACCGCTGGATCCTCAACGCGCCGCTGGAGAGCTAAACAAAAAGCCGCCCGAAACCCTGCGGTCGCGAGCGGCTCGTTTCTGTGGAGCGGCGTTAGTCGTCCTAGGCCTTCGGCTTGGTGTCGACGCGCTCGGCGATACGCGCGGACTTGCCCCGGCGATCGCGCAGATAATAGAGCTTCGCGCGGCGCACCTTGCCGCGGCGCACGAGCTTCACCGAGTCGATCAGCGGCCCGTGGAAAGGAAAGACGCGTTCGACGCCTTCGCCATAGGAAATCTTGCGGACCGTGAAGCTCTCGTTCAGCCCCGAGCCCTGGCGGGAGATGACGACGCCCTCGTACGCCTGCACGCGGGTGCGCTCGCCTTCCTTCACCTTGACGTTGACGACGACCGTGTCCCCTGGGCGGAATTCGGGGATTTTCTTGCCCTCGATGAGCTGAGCGGCATGTTCCGCCTCGAGCTGCTCGATAATGTTCATAACGGAAACTCCTGCCGTTTCGTCTTGGCCGGATGGGCCGACGAGCGTTTCGGGACGCTGTTCTAGTTGAGGCCCGCTCCATAGCTGAAAGGCGGCCGCTTGTCGAGCCGCTCCGTGGCGCTCCGCCCGGCCAAGCTCTGGCGGGCCAGGAAAGAGCCGGCCGTCACAGACATTCCCGCTTGCGGCCTTATATAGGCCCCCGGGGGCGCTGGCGTTTCAGCGAAGAGGGAGAGACGCATGACCCAGCAGGAAGAGCGGCGCGGCGAAGGCGCTCAAGCGGGCGGCGCGGCGGCCGAAGCAGTTGCTGCGGAAGGGCGGCAACGGCTGGAGGACTTCAGTCAGACGCGCAATGAGATCTGGGACTGTCTGCAAGACGCCAACCGCGTCTTGATGGAGCGCATGCAGCAGGAGGCGACGCTGACAACGGAACTCGCCTCCAAGCTCACCGCCTCGCGCTCCTTCTCCGAGACCGCGACGGCTCTGCAGGACTGGACCAGCAAACATATCGAAATGACCACCGAGGACACGCGGCGGCTGTTCTCGGACGCGCAGCAGATCTTCAACGCCGGGGCGCGCTTCTGGTCCGTCTCCGCGCAGCCGCCGAGCCCTGAAGCCGCCGGACGGTTCATGTCCTAGCGACGGCGGAGCGGAAGCCCTGGCGGCTTCCGCTTCACCTCATGCCTTCGTCGTCGCGATCAAGGGTGAAACCGACTTTCAGCATGACCTGATAATCGGCCACAACTCCCTTATCGACGCTGCCGCGAATCTGCACGACCTCGAACCAGCGCAGATGACGCAAGGTTTCGCCAGCGCGCTTGAGCGCGGCGCTCACCGCGCCCTCGACGCTGTCGGGAGAGGATCCAACGAGCTCGACGACCTTATAGACATGTCTTTCCATATGACGCTCCCTCAATTCGAGGCTCCAAACGGCTTGCCTGCGAATAGGTAGCGCGGACTTCGCCGCCGACAGCGCCGGGTCAGCTCAATCGGTCGCCAAAAAGAAACTCCATGGCGCGATCAAGTCGGATATGGGGGAGCGGCAGCGGCTTCCGGTCGGCGCCGAGCGTGGCGACCGGCGGCCGGAATTTGAGAAAACGAAAGTCGGCCTCTTCGTCGGAGACGGCCAGCGCCTCGCCGCGAAAAACGGCGCGCGGATCCTCAGGCAGTTCGCCGGGGAAAATCGCGCCTTCCGCCACGCCATCGAAGACTTCGTCGCCAATGCGTTCGCCCGCGACCGGCGTGCCGACGATGGCTGAGAGCTTTTCGCCCTCATGCCGCACCATCGCTTCGCGGGTGGCGCGCACGGCGGCGAGCGCGATCACGTCGATCGTCGCGCCGACCCCCTCCGCGCGCTCGATGGCGCGCGCCGTGAGGTGACGCAGGATCGCTTCCAGCCGGTCGTGGCTCGTGTGATGCAGATGGTCGGCCTTCGTGGCCGCGAAGAGGATGCGGTCGATCTTCGGTCGGAAGATCGTCGAAAACAGATTGGCGCGGCCGGTGCGGAACGCCATGAGCACGTCGGTCAGCGCCGTCTCGAGATCGCGCACCGCCTCTGGACCGGAATTCAGCGCTGCGAGCGTATCGACCAGCACGATCTGCCGATCGAGCCGCGCGAAATGATCGCGGAAGAACGGCCGCACGACCTGTGATTTATACGCCTCGTATCGGCGCTCCATTTCGCGCCCAAGGCTACGGTAGGGCAGCTCCTCGCCCTCGGAGACGGGCAGCGGCGCGAAGGTCAGCGCGGGCGATCCTTCGAGATCGCCGGGCATCAGAAAACGTCCGGGCGGCAGGCTCGAAAGCGCGAAACGCTCGGACCGCGCAAGACGCAGATATTGCGTGAAGGTCTGCGCCAGCGTCTGCGCGGTTTCCTCGTCGTAGCGCGCCTTGAAATCCGTCTTCGCGGTCAGGCCGCGCCACTCGCTGGCGATCATCGCGCGCGCGGAGACGCTTGCCGCCTCGAGCGTCTCGCGGGACCATTGCGCGTAGGATTTGCCGAGCAGCGGCAGATCCAGCAGCCACTCGCCGGGATAGTCGACGATGTCGATGTCGAGCCGAGTCGGACCTTGGCCGAAGCCTTTGCGGATGGACCAGCCTTTCGATCGATATTCGAGCGTCACCCGCAGTTCGGAGATGCGCCGCGTCGACTGTGGCCAGTGCCGGTCCAGACCCGTGAGCGCCGCGAGATGCTCCTCGTAAGCGAAACGCGGGACGCTGTAGTCGGGCTGCGGATCGAGATGCGCCGAAGCGATGCGCCCCTCCGTCAACGCGCGGAACACCGGAAGCTGGGTCTTGCCCTCTGCGCCCTTTTCCGCGCGCGCCGAGAGCGCCCGCGTCAGATGATGCACGAGCGCCGTGATGAAGACCGTCTTGCCGGCGCGCGACAGGCCGGTGACGCCCAGCCGCAGCCGCCCGCCCGCGAGATAATCAGAGACGCTCTCGGCGGCGATACGCGTTTCGAACAGAAGATCGGATAGTTGCGACAATGGCGCTCCAGGTCCGCCGACCTATAGCATCACGTCGCGTCTCTTCAAGAGTCGTCAAGACGCGCGACGCGCTGCGCTTTGCGAGGAAGTCGGCGATCGCGGCGCGGCGTCACCGCTTCGACATCGGCACGTAATCGCGCTGCTTCTCGCCCGTATAGAGCTGGCGCGGACGGCCGATGCGCGAACCCTGATCCTCGATCATCTCTTTCCACTGCGCGATCCAGCCGACCGTGCGCGCGACCGCGAACAGCACGGTGAACATCGCCGTCGGGAAATTCATCGCCTTGAGCGTGATGCCGGAATAGAAGTCGATGTTGGGATAGAGCTTCTTCTCGATGAAATATTCGTCGTGCAGCGCGATGCGCTCGAGCTCCAGCGCGACGTCGAGCAGATCATCCTTGACGCCGAGTTCGTTCAAGACTTCGCGCGTCGTGCGCTGCATGATCTTGGCGCGTGGATCATAGTTCTTATAGACGCGATGGCCGAAGCCCATCAGCCGGAACGGATCGTTCTTGTCCTTGGCGCGCGCGATGAACTGCGGGATGCGTTCCGGCGTGCCGATTTCGCCGAGCATCTTCAAGACCGCCTCATTGGCGCCGCCATGCGCCGGCCCCCACAGCGAGGCGATGCCGGCCGCGATGCAGGCGAAGGGATTCGCGCCTGACGATCCGGAGAGGCGAACGGTCGAGGTCGACGCGTTCTGCTCGTGATCGGCGTGCAGGATGAAGATGCGGTCGAGCGCACGGGACAGCACGGGGTTGACCTTGTATTCCTCGCAGGGGACCGCGAAGCACATGCGCAGAAAGTTCGACGTGTAGTCGAGATCGTTCTTCGGATAAACGAAGGGCTGGCCGATCGAATATTTGTAGGCCATCGCCGCGAGCGTCGGGATCTTCGCGATCATGCGCGTCGAGGCCACCATGCGCTGGGTGGGATCGGCGATGTTCGTCGAGTCGTGATAGAAGGCCGAAAGCGCGCCCACGGACGCGACCATCACCGCCATCGGATGCGCGTCGCGGCGGAAGCCCTGAAAGAAGCGCGCCATCTGTTCATGCACCATCGTGTGGCGCGTGATCCGGTAATCGAAATTCGCCTTCTCGGCGGCGGACGGCAATTCGCCGTATAGCAGCAGATAGCAGGTTTCGAGGAAGTCGCCGTGTTCGGCGAGCTGTTCGATCGGATAGCCGCGATAGAGCAGAACGCCCGCGTCGCCGTCGATGAATGTGATCTTCGATTCGCAAGACGCGGTGGACGTGAATCCCGGATCGAAGGTGAACATGTCGGTTTCGGCGTAGAGATTGCGGATATCCGCAACGGACGGCCCCAGAGTTCCGTCCTTGATCGGCAAATCGATCGATTTATCGCCGATGGTGAAGATACCGTTCTTCTCCGGCATGCCCGCTCCTCTTTACAAGCGCCCCCCGCCCGCGACGAGCCGGATCGCGGAGCGACGCGCGCGAACGCTATGCACGAATTGCGTCGCCTTCGCGATACGTCGCCGTCCTTCGCACGCCGATGCGCTGCAATCGGTTTCTTATGCGGCGCAAAAAGCTATATCAACGGCCAAGCCTGTCAAGCGCGCGCCAGCGTTTTGCGCGCGGAGCGCGCGAAGCGATGAGAGTCGGCGGCGCGAAAATCGGCGCGGCGCCGAAAATCGCGTCAGGAACTTCGACGCGCGCGCGAGGCGCAGGGCTATCCTGCGGCGGCCTGATCGGAAATGCGCGCAAGACTTTCCTCACGTCCGAGAATTTCCAGCACGTCGAAAATTCCGGGCGAAGTCGCGCGGCCCGTGAGCGCGGCGCGCAACGGCTGCGCGAGATCGCCGAGTTTGACGCCAAGCGCCGTGGCGAGATCGCGCACGACGGCCTCTGTCGTCGCGGCCGTCCAGTTCGGCAGAATCGCGAGCTTCTCGACGAGCGTCGCAAGCCGCGCGCGCGCCTCCGACGAAAGCAGCTGCGCGGCCTTGGCGTCGAGCGGCAGCGGACGATGCGCAAAGAGAAAACCGGCGCCGTCGACAAGTTCGTTCAAGGTTTTCGCGCGCGCCTTCAGCCCCGGCAACGCCGCGCGCAACTGCGCGCGCTTGCGGTCGTCGAGCGCATCTGCGATCGCCTGGCCGCCCTCGAGATAAGGAAGTGTCGCGATAAGCAAATCGAACAATTCGTCGTCGCTCGAGTCGCGCAGATAGTGACCGTTCATATTTTCGAGCTTGGCGAAATCGAACCGCGCCGGCGAACGATGCACCTGCGCGAGATCGAAGGAGTCGATCATCTCCTGCGGCGTGAAGAACTCCTTGTCGCCCTGCGACCATCCCAGTCGAACGAGGTAATTGCGCAGCGCCGCGGGCAGATAGCCCATCGCGCGATAGGCGTCGACGCCGAGCGCGCCGTGGCGCTTCGAAAGCTTGGCGCCGTCCGGTCCGTGGATCAGCGGAATATGGGCGAAAGCCGGCGCGGCCCAGCCCAGCGCCTCATAGATATGTGTCTGTCGCGCGGCGTTGGTCAGATGATCGTCGCCGCGGATGATCTGCGTGACGCCCATGTCGTGGTCATCCACGACGACGGCGAGCATATAGGTGGGCGCCCCGTCCGAGCGCAGCAAAATAAAGTCGTCGAGATCCTTGTTCTGGAAGACGACGCGTCCCTGCACGGCGTCCTCGACGATCGTCTCGCCGTCCTGAGGCGCCTTGATACGCACGACATAGGGAACGCCGGCGGGCGCCTCCGAGGGGTCGCGATCCCGCCAGCGGCCGTCGTAGCGCCAGGGACGCTTTTCGGCCCTCGCCTTCTCGCGCATCTCCTCCAGCTCCTGCGCCGTGGCGTAGCAGCGATAGGCCTTGCCCTGCGCCAGCAGCTCTTCGGCGACCTCGGCATGGCGCGCCGCGCGCGTGGACTGGTAGACGATGTCCCCATCCCATTCGAGCCCAAGCCATTTGAGCCCGTCGATGATCGCGTCGATAGCCTCTTTCGTGGAGCGCTCGCGGTCCGTGTCTTCGATTCGCAGCATCATCCGGCCGCCGCGCCTTTTGGCGTAGAGCCAATTGAAGAGCGCCGTGCGCGCCCCGCCGATATGCAGAAAGCCGGTGGGCGACGGAGCGAAGCGGGTGACGACCTGTGACATGAGCGCCGGGAATTCCTCGTTTTGTGAGCTGGATCTGGCTGGATGGCCCGTCTAACACGCGCGACGCGACGCGAACATAGTTCGCCGCCTTGATCGCTTAACCAAAGCGTGAACATATCGCTTGCGGAACGCAGTGCGAACGTATATCGTTCTGTTCATGATTTGTTTAGGTTATCGAGCCAAAAGCTGCGGCTCAGCCAAGATCAACGATTCGGCTTGCGGGGCGGTGCGGCGATGCTGACCAAGAAACAAAACGATCTTTTGCGTTTCATCCATGAACGTTTGAAGGAATCGGGCGTGCCGCCCTCCTTCGACGAGATGAAGGACGCGCTCGACCTGCGGTCGAAGTCCGGCATTCATCGGCTCATTCTTGCGCTCGAGGAACGCGGCTTCATCCGCCGCCTGCCCAATCGCGCGCGCGCGCTCGAAGTTCTGCGCCTGCCGGAATCCGCGACGCCGCGGGCCGCCGGCGCGCGCGGGGGCAAGTTCTCGCCGTCGGTCATCGAAGGAAATCTCGGCCGCATCCGGCCGCTAAGCGAGCGTTTCGACGACGCAATCGATCAGCAGGTCGCGATTCCGGTGATGGGACGCATCGCCGCCGGCACGCCGATCTCCGCCATCCAGAATCGCAGCCACACGATCAGCCTGCCGCCCGATCTGCTCACGAGCGGCGAGCACTTCGCGCTCGAAGTGCGCGGCGATTCGATGATCGAGGCGGGGATCCTCGACGGCGATACTGTCGTCATCCGCAAGCAGGACAACGCCGACACCGGCGATATCGTCGTGGCGCTGATCGACGATGAGGAAGCCACGCTGAAGCGCCTGCGTAAGCGCGGCGCGTCTATCGCCCTGGAGGCGGCGAACCCCGCTTACGAAACCCGGATCTTCGGCCCCGATCGCGTGCGCATTCAGGGCAAGCTCATCAGCCTATTGCGGAAATATTAGCGGTACGCATCCGCGCGATGAATGTCATCCTCGACGCGCGCAGAGCGCGATCGGGAATCCAGGACAGCTTCATCATTCATGACATCGCTCTGGATTCCCGGTCAGGCCTTCGGCCTGCCGGGAATGACACCAAGAATGGCGGCGTTGCTCTTCATTCGAGCGGCTCCATCGCGCGCGCGTCTTCCTCATTGCGCTCTTCGTCGCTGAGCGGCGCCGCAAATCCCGGCTTGCGGCGCTCGCGCGGCGCAGGCGACCATGGCCGATCCTCGTCGACGGCGCGCGCGCTCGTCCATTCGACCGCGTCACCGACGAACCGCAACGCCACCGCGCCGGTTTCGCTCAACCTGCGGCGATCGATCACGATCGGCGCCGCGCAGCCAAGCGGCGCGTAAAGCGGCGTGATGACGACGGCGGCGCGCGCGCAATCCTCGAGGAACGCGCTGCGCCCGGCGACAAGCGCCACAAAGCGGCCGTCGATCGCCTTCGCCACGCAGCCGCTGTCGTCGCAAGCGACGCCGCTCTTCGCGTCTGAAGCTGACCGCGCGTCGCCGTCCGCCCTCAGCCATTGTTCGGCGGCGAAAATGCTGGCTCTCTGACCCATAACGGCGAGCTGGCCGGACGGCAGGCGCAGCGCCGCCGATTCGCCCGTCGCCGGCACGGCAAGATCAAAGGGCGCGCCGTTCCTTGCCCCCATCAATCCGATAAGGGCGAGAGGGATCGCCAGGGCGCGCCACGCCCAGGTCCGCCACAACACGAGCGAGAGCACCGCGAGAGAAAGGAAGAGGATCGCCCAGGGCGCGAAGGCTTTGACCGGCAGGCTCGCGCCGGGCGCGCTGGCGATGAGCCCCGCGAGATAGGTCACGAGATCGATGCCCATCTTGAGATAGCGCCAGATGAAACCGTCGAGGCCGAACGGGTGAAGCGCGGCGCCGACCAGCGCGCAGGGAACGGCAAAGAATTCGATGATCGCGAGCGTCAGCGGATTGCCGATCAGCACATAGGGGCTGAGCTCATGAAAATCATTCGCCATGAATGACGCCGTCGCCGAGGTCGCGCAGAGCGTCGCGAAGATCGCGGCGCCCGGTCCGTGCAATAGACGTTCGAGGGCGCTTTCGCGCAGCGCGCCCCACCATCCTTGCGGCGCGCGGTCGTCGATGCGGCGCTTCGCGAGATATTCGCCCCGCCATTCGTAGACTGCGATCAACGCCGCTACGGCGGCGAAGGAGAGCTGAAAGCTTGCGCCGAGCAGCGCCTCCGGCTCGAAGGCGATGATGACGAGCGCGGCAAGCGCGAGATTGCGCATCGATAGCGACGGGCGGTCGAACAGAACCGCCGCCAGCATGATCAGAGTCATGACGAGCGCGCGCTCGGTGCCGACGCGCGAGCCCGTGCCGATGTCGTAGAGAATGGCGCCGACCATGGCGAGCGCCGCGGCCCACTTCTTGATCGGATAATTGAGCGCCAGGGTTTGCGAGGTTGCCAGGAGATGGCGAAAGCCGACGAAGAATATGCCCGCGACGAGCGTCATCTGAACGCCGGAAATGGTGATGATGTGAAAGATGCCGGCGCGGCGGATGAGGCTCCTGGCGTCTTCCGATAAGAGGTCGCGCTTGCCGGTCACCATCGCGGCGGCGATCGCGCCGGCGTCGCCTTCGATGATTCGATAGACCCGCATCGCCAGCGCGTTGCGCGCCTGATCGACGCGCGCGTAAAAGCGCAGCGAAAAAGGCGCCGGCTCGGGCGGCGGCATCGTCTCGATACGCCCCAGCGCGTTGCCGACGCCGCCGATGCGGGCAAAGAAGGCGTCGCGCGCGAAATCATAGCCGCCGGGAAGCGCCGCCCGCGCCGGCGGCATCAGCCGCGCCTTGAAGGCGAGAAAATCGCCGGCGGAGAAGTTCGGATCGCCGCGGGTGGTCAGCCGCACGCGGGCGGGAACGACGTCGTCCGGGAAGCCTTCGGCGCTCGCGACGCGCAAAATGAAGCGCGCCCCCGCGCGCCGCAGATCCACCTCCTCGACGAAGCCCGTCAGCTCGCCGACGCCAACGCGCGGCACGATCGGCGCGGCGACCCGCGCCGTCCGCCAGGCGCCTGACGCGAAACCGCCGGCGAAGAACGCGAGCGCCAGAAACAGCGCATGCGCGCGCGCATGTCGGCGCGTGAGCGCGGCCAATGTCGCCAAAGCGGCGAGCGCGCAGAGGCAAATCGCCAACGAGGGCTCGCGCTCGGCGGAAAAATAGAGCACGACGCCGCCGCCAGACGCCACGACCAACCAGAGAAATGGACGCCGCAGCGCCCGTTCCTGCTCGAGCGCCGCGCTTAGCGCCTCCGCAAGTCCTGCAACGCGGCTTGGAAAGAAGCGCGATGGCAGATCGCGGCCGCCCTCATCCCTCTCAGCCGTGCGCGAAATGTCGTTCAAGAAATGCTCGACCCCGCTCAAATGCAGGGAGAGCTTAACGCCGATCACGGCCGCTGTCTTGCGCCGCGGTTGTCCTGCTTGGGCTGCTTGCCTAGGCTATCTTGCGCCGACCTGCGGTCCCTGACCTCGCCGTTCGACGTTGCCGCCGGCGCGACAAACAACTATTCCTGTCCTCACGGCGAGATTCACGCCGCAATGCGACTGCACGCAGTAGCGGCCATCGCCGTCATCTGGTTTGGCGTCAATGAAGAGCGATCCATCGCCGCGTATGTCCTTGTTTCGCGGCGTTACGCGAAGATGCCCAAACTGCGGCGTGGGCAAATTGTTCTCGAGCTACCTTAAGCCGCGCGATTCTTGTGCGCATTGCGGGGAAAGCTTTGCGGGCCTCGAGGCGGACGACGGCCCGGCGTGGCTCACCGTCGGCGTCGTGACGATCATCGTCGTGTCGCTTCTCTTCACTTTGGAGAGCAGCGGACGTTTCTCCTACGCGATCGAAATGTCGATCGTGCTGCCGATTACGATTGCGCTCGCCCTGCTGCTGCTCCCGCTTACCAAGGGATTTTTCATCTCCGCGCTATGGCTGCTGTCGAGAAAGCCAAAATCGTAAATTGGTTTTAGTTGCTTCATTATCCGGGGCAGCCGGCGGCCGCGCTTCGTAGGCCGCGTCGTCCAAATTCCAAATCGCCGAATCCAATGAGCACGGGGCGACCCCGCCAAATTAATCGCCGGCGGGCAGACCCCTAACGTTCCGCAGCGTATCCAGCCCTTCGCCTTTGTCCTGCACGACGCTGAGGCTGCCGTCGGTTTCGAGCACGACCGCCTTGACGCGGTCGAGATCGGAGACGCCCTGGCTGCGCATCGCCGCCAGCGTTTCGTCTTCGGTGACGCGCTCGCGCCGCAACGCTTCAGGAAGGAAGCGGCCCTCGAAATAAAGCAGAGCGGGCTCGGATTTCACCAGATTGGCGAACAATCTCGAGCGCACCGAGGTGAAGGTCACGACATATTGAAGCGCGCACAGCAGCGCCAAGGCGAGCGCGCATTCGACAAGCGAAACCTGGGCACCTCCAATAACCTGGCTTTTCGTGACTGGGTGTTGGGCGTGAGGCGGCTCGAGGCCATCCTTCCGGGGAGAATCGGTTCATGGGCTTCGAAAGCGGCGTCGCCCGGTGAGCGGCGCCGTCTTTGCCGCTAATTTTGCTACGCAGGCGCCCCTCTCTCGCGCAGCCAGACGAAGCGGCGCATGTTGTAGGCGAGATTGGCGAGCCCGATCTTGAGCCGCGCCCGCGCCAGGCCGATTGTTCGCACGAACAGGCCCATCAGCCCTTTCTGATGCGCGAACACATGTTCGACGGCGCTGCGCACTTTCGACTTCTGCGCATTGGCGATGCGCGTTCGCTCCGGCATCGGCTTGCCCTTGGGCTTCTTGCGATGAATGCGCGAGACGAAGCCGCGCCGCGACAGCATCGCTTCATTCTTCGCCGAGCGATACGCCGTGTCCGCATAGACCTCGCTCGCCGTGTTGGTTTTGTCGAGCACATCCTCCAGCCGCGCGCCGTCATGCGCGGCAGCGTGCGTCGCCGTCCATTTGCGGATCAGCCCATGCGCCCGGTCGATCGACACATGGTTCTTGTATCCGAATGCGGGGATGGCGAGATCGACCGGCGGAACAGAGCCGTCCTCCTCCCGCACTTTGGCTTTCGTATATTTGACCGTCCAACGCGCATCGCGATCTTTCTGTGCGAGCTTCGCCGGCTTGTCCTTCCAGCCCTCTGGAATGCGGCCGTCCTTGATCGCCTGCTTCTCGCCGTTCGTATTGCGCTGCTTGGGCGCGGCGACAATCGTGGCGTCGACGATCTGGCCCGACATCGCGAGAAAGCCGGCCTCGCGCAGCGCTGCGTCGAACTGCTCGAACAAGCGGTCGGCCGCATTTGCCTTCTTCAGCGCCTCGCGGAACGTCCAGATCGTATTGGCGTCGGGAACCGCGTCGGCCAAACCCAATCCGAGAAAGCGCATGAACGACAGGCGGTCCTTGATCAGATATTCGCAGCGCTCGTCCGACAGAGAATGCATTGCTTGCAGGATCAGCACCTTGAACATGAATACATGATCAAATGGCGGACGCCCGCCCTTGGAGCGGTCGGCCCGCGGGACTGCCGCCTCCAGCGCCGCCCGGAACATCTCGAAATCGACAAGCGCCTTCACGCGCTCCAGATCGTCGCCCTTCGCCGACAGCTCAGCCAGCCGTTCGTCGACATCAAAAAATCCGGGCGTTCCCTTCGCCATGGCCGCGATCCCCTTGCGACATGACCAAGTGAATCAACTCAACGCCGATTTGGCCAGAGGTTTTTGGAGGCGTCCACCTGATTGTTGAGTATCGCCGCTGACAAGGTTGAACCAAGCGCCACAGTGACGATCAGATCGAACGCATTCATTTTCGAAAGCGTGCGTTTGCCCGTGAACCTGAGCATCACGATCAGCGCGATATAGGCGAGAACGCCAACGACAGCGATTCGCTGAAGATCGTACAGACTATGAAAGAACATTGAGAATCTCGCGCAGGCCCCCGCCCTAACCGCTGGGACCCGGCAAGGTTCCCGCGTGCCTGGCGCCGCATCCGGACAGTGGCGCGAGATCCGGGCGCACCGGCGCCGCCCGTCCGCCGGCGCTCAAAGAAATCTGCGCGCAAAGAAAAACCCCGGCCGCGAGGACCGGGGTTGGATCGGATTGGTTGCGGGGGCCAGATTTGAACTGACGACCTTCAGGTTATGAGCCTGACGAGCTACCGGGCTGCTCCACCCCGCGCCAAGACGAATGGCGGCACGCGCACACTTAAATATAACGCGCGAAGACAAAAAAGCAGCGCGGCGAAAGCAGCGCTGCTTCGAAATCGTTGAAGAGGATGTGATGCGCTTCGCAGGCCTGGCGACGACCTACTCTCCCAGGTCTTGAGACATAGTACCATTGGCGCAGAAGCGTTTGACGGCCGAGTTCGGGATGGGATCGGGTCTGATCGCTCCGCCGAAGGCCACCAGGCCGGCGAAACACATCATCGAAGCAAAGGGTCTTTCTATTCGCGCCACACCATGATGGGCGTCGATAAATGAGAGCGATCAAGCCAATCGAGCTATTAGTACCGGTCAGCTCCATGCGTTGCCGCACTTCCACACCCGGCCTATCAACGTGGTCGTCTTCCACGGCTCTCAAGGGAGAACTCGTTTTGAGGTGGGTTTCCCGCTTAGATGCATTCAGCGGTTATCCCGTCCATACATAGCTACCCTGCACTGCGGCTGGCGCCACAACAGGTCCACCAGAGGTATGTTCATCCCGGTCCTCTCGTACTAGGGACAAATCCTCTCAATTCTCCTACACCCACGGCAGATAGGGACCGAACTGTCTCACGACGTTCTGAACCCAGCTCACGTACCACTTTAATCGGCGAACAGCCGAACCCTTGGGACCTTCTCCAGCCCCAGGATGTGATGAGCCGACATCGAGGTGCCAAACAACCCCGTCGATATGGACTCTTGGGGGTTATCAGCCTGTTATCCCCGGCGTACCTTTTATCCGTTGAGCGATGGCCCTTCCACGAGGGACCACCGGATCACTATGACCGACTTTCGTCTCTGCTCGACTTGTCTGTCTCGCAGTCAGGCAGGCTTATGCCATTGCACTCGACGAGCGATTTCCGACCGCTCTGAGCCCACCATCGCGCGCCTCCGTTACTCTTTGGGAGGCGACCGCCCCAGTCAAACTGCCTACCATGCACTGTCCCGGCTCCGGATGACGGAGCGCGGTTAGACATCCATGACGATAAGGGTGGTATTTCAAGGGTGGCTCCACGCGAGCTGGCGCCCACGCTTCAAAGCCTACCACCTATCCTACACATGCCGACACGAATGCCAGTGCAAAGTTACAGTAAAGGTGCACGGGGTCTTTCCGTCTGACCGCAGGAACCCCGCATCTTCACGGGGAATTCAATTTCACTGAGCTGACGTTGGAGACAGCGGGGAAGTCATTACGCCATTCGTGCAGGTCGGAACTTACCCGACAAGGAATTTCGCTACCTTAGGACCGTTATATTTACGGCCGCCGTTTACCGGGGCTTCAATTCAGAGCTTGCACTCCTCCTCTTAACCTTCCGGCACCGGGCAGGCGTCAGACCCTATACGTCATCTTGCGATTTCGCAGAGCCCTGTGTTTTTGTTAAACAGTTGCCACCCCCTGGTCTGTGCCCCTCCCGCCCGCTTGCGCGAACGGAAGGCCTCCTTATCCCGAAGTTACGGAGGTAAATTGCCGAGTTCCTTCAACGTCATTCTCTCAAGCGCCTTGGTATACTCTACCTGTCCACCTGTGTCGGTTTCGGGTACGGTCTAATGCAGGGGCTATTTCCTGGCGCCGCTAGGCTGCCCGAGAAATCCAGTAATCTCGAACAACTTCCGCAACGCGTCACCACCTGCTGGCCCACGAATATTAACGTGGTTCCCATCGACTACGCCTTTCGGCCTCGCCTTAGGGACCGGCTAACCCTGCGAAGATTAACTTTACGCAGGAACCCTTGGACTTTCGGCGACACTGTCTTTCACAGTGTTTCTCGTTACTCATGTCAGCATTCGCACTTCCGATACCTCCAGGACGCCTCACGGCTATCCCTTCGACGGATTACGGAACGCTCCGCTACCGCTCATCTTGCGATGAACCCAAAGCTTCGGCTCGTGGCTTGAGCCCCGTTACATCTTCGGCGCGAGAACCCTTATTTAGACCAGTGAGCTGTTACGCTTTCTTTAAAGGATGGCTGCTTCTAAGCCAACCTCCTGGTTGTTTTGGGATTCTTACATCCTTTCCCACTTAGCCACGAATTAGGGGCCTTAGCTGTTGGTCTGGGTTGTTTCCCTCTCCACAATGGACGTTAGCACCCACTGTGTGTCTCCCGCATAGTTCTTCCAGGTATTCGGAGTTTGGTTGGGTTTGGTAAGTCTGTGGGACCCCCTAGCCCATCCAGTGCTCTACCCCCTGGAGAATACATGCGAGGCGCTACCTAAATAGCTTTCGCGGAGAAC
>NZ_CM166370.1:0-27500 GCF_056838045.1 Methylocystis sp. Uni0008 | reverse complement strand
GCCGCCGGCGACACGTTCGACGTGTTCTACGACGAAGCCGAGGAAGGCGCGAGCGTTGGCCGGGACGCCCTGCTCTACGCTTCGCTGATCACCCGCAACGAGACCTACCGGTATTACCGCTTCTTCACGCCCGACGACGGGCTGCTCGACTACTATGACGAGAACGGCCGCTCGAGCCGCAAATTCCTCGTCCGCAAGCCGATTTCGATCGGCGAGACGCGTTCGGGCTTCGGCATGCGCCGTCACCCGATCCTCGGCTACTACAAAATGCACACGGGAGTTGATTGGGCGGCGCCGATCGGCACGCCGATTCTCGCCGCCGGCAACGGCACGGTAATCAAGGCGCAGTGGGATTCGGGCTATGGACGCCGGGTCGAGATCCAGCACGCCAATGGCTACATCACGACCTACAATCACATGTCGGGCTTCGCGCGCGGCGTGAAGGAAGGCTTAAGGGTCAAACAGGGCCAGGTGATCGGCTTCCTGGGATCGACCGGCTTGTCCACCGGACCGCATCTTCACTACGAGGTGATGGTCAACGGCCATTTCGTCGATCCGATGCGCGTCAAGCTGGCGCGCACGCGCGAGATCGAGGGCCGGCTGCTCGCCGACTTCCGGAAAGAGCGCGATCGCATCGATGGGCTGATGGCGAAGGCGCCGAACAACAACAGCGCCAAAGTGGCGACCCGCCAGACTCGTTAAGCTTTTCAATCGTTCTGATTGGCCGCTCGCGTAAGCGCGGGCGGTCCGCAAACGCGCTCAGGCGGCTTGACGCCATTCGTAGGCCGGAGCGAACTGGCTGGCGCGCACGCCGCGAATGATGTTCTCCATCGTCGCCATCGCCTGGCGGTTGAGCGAATCGCGCGGGAACTCGACGCGGAATTCGCGCTCAACGGCCAGCAGGAGGCGGATCGCCGTATAGGGCGTCATCCCCAATTCATAGAGATTGGCGCGCGGCGTCAGATTGGCCGCCGGAACGCAGATCTGGGCTTCCTGGTCGATCAGGCGTTGGATCATCTCGAACATTTCGCTCTCCCCTGCCGCTTTGAACTCGATGATCGAAAGCTATCGGAGCCTTAAGTAAATGTTCGTGCGCAGACGCACATGCTGAGCCCGTCATGGACCCAGACGGCGACTTGGCCCAGGGTGATTCTCGTCGACGCGTCGATCCGGGTCGACCAAGGACAGCGACTGCGCTCAGTCGCCGCGCGTCTAGGCATTCCGATTCTATAGGCCTATCCGGCGACGCACGTCGGCCGGCGTGCACCCTCGCGCGCGCAAGTCGCGCAGCGCCGTCGACGCGACGCTCTTCGCAAGCTTCTCGCCTTTCTCGTCGAGGATGAGGCCGTGGTGCAGATAGTCGGGCGAAGGCAGGTCGAGCAGGCGTTGCAGCAGACGGTGCAGGCTCGTCGCCTCGAAGAGATCCCTGCCGCGCACCACGTCAGTCACCCCCTGGAGAGCGTCGTCGACGACGACGGCGATGTGATAGCTCGCGGGCGTATCCTTGCGGGCGAGGACGACGTCGCCCCATCGCGCCGGATCGGCGCGAACGATCCGTCCTTCGTCATTTCGAGCGCAGCGAGCTGATCCACGCTCATGAGAAGCCGCTTGAACGGGCTCGTCGGCCGCGCTTTGTCCTGAGGACGAAGGGAGCGGGCCGAATTCCCGCCACGCAAGCCCCTGGCCCCCGAGCGTCGACGCCATGCGCATGTCGAGCCGCAAGGCCGCCCCACCGCCTTGCGCGAGAACCTCGCGGGCCGGTCGCCGCGGCTTCATGCGGCACGTTCCCGGATAGAGCGGCGAACCATCGGGGTCCCGAGGCCAGCCCGGCTTCGCCGCCGCAGCCCTAGCGATGTCGGAGCGCTTGCAGTCGCAGGCGTAAATGAGTCCCATCTCGTCCAGGCGCTCAAGCGCGCGCGCATAATCGCCGAAATGCTCGGACTGGCGGCGGACGGGGCGTTCCCAATCGAGCCCCAGCCAGGCGAGATCCTCATAGATCGCCGCTTCGTACTCGGGTCTCGCCCGGCCCGTATCGATATCTTCGATTCGCAACAGAAAACGCCCGTTGCAGCCGCGCGCGAAATCAAAATTCAAAAGCGCTGAATAGGCGTGGCCAAGATGCAGATAGCCGTTCGGCGAGGGCGCAAAACGGAAGGCGCGTCGTTCCTTGAATGTCATTCGCCTCCCGGCGAGACCCGTTTTTCGCCCTCCCCGCGCCAGTGGACGAGCGCCGCCGCTTGCTTCAAAATGGTCGGATTGAGTTTCATTAAGCTGTTGGATTTACGCATGCCGGATTTCGAATCGATCGTCGATGACATCTACCAGGCCGCCGCAGACCCCGACTGCTGGCCGCGCATCATGCATGATATTGGCAAGGCGGCGGAAGCCGCTGGCGGCGCGCTTATCGCCCGTCGCGCCGACGCCTGGCTCGGGTGGCGCTGCTCGGGCGCTCTCGAAAACGGCGCCGAGGCCTTCTTCAGCGGCGGCGGCCTTCAGCGGAGCCAGGTTCTCGGCCGGCTGCTCGCCTTCAACCGTGCCGGTTTCGTCACCGACCAGGAAGGCTTCACCGAGGCCGAATACGCCGAGGAGCCGGTCATCAAGGAATGGTGCGCGCCTAACGGCATTCACCATTGCGCCGCCACCGCCGTGCCAATCCCCAATGGAGATCTCGTGGTGTTTCAGGTGAAGCGGCGAAAGGGCGATGCGGGTTTTGGGCGCGCCGAAGTCGCCCGCCTCGACGCGCTGCGCCCGCATCTTGCCCGGGCCGGTCTGCTCGCCGCGCGTTGGCGGCTCGAGCGGCTGCGCTCGGCGACCGAAGCGCTCGCGACGCTGGGCGTTCCGGCGGCGATACTGGATGTCGAAGGCCGCGTGCTCGCCGCCAACGGGCTGATCGAGGACCTCACCTCGCATCATGTCTGGATGCCCCGCGACCGGATCGCACTCATCGAGCCCGCCGCCGACAAGCTGCTGCGGAAGGCCATCGCCGATCTGGGCAATCCTGCGGCGACCTCGGTGCGCTCCTTTCCCTCCAAAGGGGCGAGCGATCGACCGGTGGTGATGCACCTCATTCCGGTGACCGGCCAAGCGCGCGACCTCTTCGGCGGCGGGCTTGGCGTGCTGGCGATCACGCCGCTGACGCGGCCAGCCGCGCTCGACGCCGAATTGGTGCAAAGCCTCTTCGACTTGACGCCGACCGAGGCGCGCGTGGCGGGCAGTCTCGCCCAGGGGCTGACGCTCAGTGAGATCGCCGAACGTCACAAGGTGAAGTTGAGCACGGTTCGCAGCCAGCTGAAGGCGGTGTTCGCAAAAACCGGCTCGAACACGCAGTCGCAGATCGTAGCGCTGCTTGCGGCGGCGCAGCCCAATCTTCCGCTGCAGCCCGTTGAGCAGTCACAGTAGCGACGGATTTGGCGGCCGCCGCGCGAGCGGCGTTCAGCGCCGCGCTTCGACGATCGCCAGAGCGGCGGCGAAGGCCTCCTCGATATCGAGGTCGCTCGTGTCGAGCGTCACGGCGTCGGGCGCCGCCTTTAGCGGCGCGGCGCTGCGGGCGCTGTCGCGCGCGTCGCGCTTTTTCACATCATCGAGAATGGCCGCGTAGTCCGCCTCTTCTCCCCCGCGCGCAAGCTCGAGCGCACGGCGCGTGGCGCGCGTCTCCGGCGCGGCCGTGACGAAAATCTTCACTCTGGCTTGGGGACAGATCACCGTGCCGATGTCGCGCCCGTCGAGAACGGCGCCTTCGGTCCGCGAGGCAAAGCCGCGCTGCATGTCGACGAGAGCCGCCCTCACCGCGGGCATGGCGGCGACGACCGAGGCCGCTTCGCCCATGTCGCGCGCGCGCAGCCGCGACTCGTCGAAATCGGTCAGCGACAGGCTCCGCGCCGCGGCGACCGCCGCCTCGACATCGTCGAGCGGCAGCCCCTCCTCGAGCAGCGCGCAGGCCGTGGCGCGGTAAAGCAGACCGGTGTCGAGATGCGGCAGGCCGAAATGCGCGGCGAGCCGACGCGCCAGCGTGCCTTTTCCCGACGCTGCGGGGCCGTCAATCGCGATGACGAAGCTCACGAGAATCGCGCTCCAAGCCGCTCCATCAACCCGCGAAATGCGGGGAAGCTCGTCGCGATCATGGTCTCGTCGTCGACGGTGACCTTGTTGTCCGCGGCCAGCCCCATGACGAGGAAGCTCATGGCGATGCGGTGGTCGAGATGCGTCTCGACAATCCCGCCGCCGACGACCCTGCCGCCGCGCACGATGAGATCGTCGCCGATGATCTCGCAGTCGACGCCATTGGCCTTCAGGCCTGCGGCGACTGCCTCGAGCCGATCCGATTCCTTGACGCGCAATTCGGAGAGCCCGCGCATGCGCGTCTCGCCCCTGGCGAAGGACGCCGCGACGGCGAGGATCGGATATTCGTCAATCATCGACGGCGCGCGCGCCGCCGGCACGTCGACGCCGGCAAGTTGCGAGAAACGCACGTGAACGTCGGCGACCTCTTCGCCGCCTTCCTCGCGCCGGCTCTCGAGGCTGATATCCGCGCCCATCTCCTGCAGCGTCGTTAAGAGCCCGCTGCGCAGCGGATTGGTCATCACCCCTTCGATCACGACGTCGGAACCCTCGACGATCAGCGCGGCGACGAGCGGAAAGGCCGCCGACGAAGGATCGGCGGGCACGCGCACCTCGCGCGCCGTCATCTCTGGTCGCCCTTCGAGCGTGATCTTACGGCCATGCGCGCCGTAAGCTTCGCTCGTCACCTTGGCGCCGAAATGCGCCAGCATTTTTTCGGTGTGGTCGCGCGAGGCTTCGGCCTCGATCACCGTCGTCTGGCCCGGCGAATTGAGGCCGCACAGCAGCACCGCCGACTTGATCTGCGCCGAGGCGACCGGCGTCTTGTATTCGACCGGCAGGGGTTCGCTAGATCCTTGCAGAACAAGCGGCAGCCGCCCGCCCTCGGCCTGCTCCAGGACCTGCGCGCCCTGCAGCGCCAAGGGATCGAGAATCCGCTTCATCGGCCGCTTGCGCAGGGAGGCGTCGCCATCGAAGCGCGCGACGATCGGATGGCCGGCGACGACGCCCATCATCAGTCGCGAGCCGGTGCCGGCGTTGCCGAAATCGAGCGTTTCCGTGGGCTGCAGGAGCGAGCCAAGTCCCGCCCCCCAGACGCTCCAGCGCCCGTCGGCGTGGCGCACGATCTTCGCGCCGAGCTGGCGGCAGGCCTGCGCCGTGCGCAGCACGTCCTCGCCTTCGAGCAGCCCCTCGATCTTCGTTTCGCCAATGGCGAGCAGGCCGAAGATCAGCGCGCGGTGGGAAACCGATTTATCGCCCGGCGGACGCACACGGCCCGTAAGCGGCCCGGATTTATGGGCGCTGAGCGGCGCGGCGGGAGCGTGAGCATGAGCGGCTTGCGGCATAGTCGCTTTCGGTCGGGCGTGATTCAGTCGCGCAACCGCTTCGCACTTTTGGCGACAATGCTCAACGGCGATGGACGACGGCTCGCCGTCTTTACTTACGTCAGGCCGGAGGCGTCAGGCCGGAGGTTTGGAGCGGGCGATGGGAATCGAACCCACGACATTCAGCTTGGGAAGCTGACGTTCTACCCCTGAACTACGCCCGCGCGCACCTTGTGTAACGCGGCTGGCGGCTGGTTTCAACGGACCGGCGCTTGGTCCCGCGAAGGCTTCCTCATCCTGAGGAGCGCCCGTAGGGCGCGTCTCGAAGGACGAGGAAGCCAATCTTGCGCAAGTTTCGTCTCACCCTCGTCCTTCGAGACGCCGCTCCGCGGCTCCTCAGGATGAGGGTGAGGCAAACCCGCCATCCTACCGGCGCTATCTCACATTCGGATTCAGCGCCTCCCGCTTCTCCTTTTCGATTTCCATCAGCTTCGCGCGGATCGGCCCATAGGGCCCGTATTTATGCTGCTCTTCGGAGAAGCCGTCGGCGTAGGGGCCGTAAGGCGCGTCGATCGGCTTGTTCAAAAGGTTGGGGAAGTCCTTTTCCAGTCCGGCGCGATGCGGCCTCGGCTTCGACACCATCAGCGCCGCGACGTCCCAGGCCTCTTCGGGCGAGAGCCGCGGATGCAGATAGTCGACGCCGTCCGGCATGTTGGAATGGATGAAATTCGCCGCCGTGATCAGCCGCGCCATTCCGGCGCCGTCATTGAAACTGTCCGAGCCCCAGAGCGGCGGAAAGGCGTAGCCGGCGCCCAGCCCCGGCAGGCTGTTCTGCACGCCGGCGCCGTCGACGTTATGGCAGCCGATGCAGCGCGCCTGATAGATGTCGCGCCCGCGCCGGGGATCGGCGGCGCGGTCGAGCTCCGGCATGGTCCCGGCGCCAAGGCCCGAGAGCTTCTCGCCCTTGGGCACGCCCGACGACAGAAACTGAATATAGGCGACGATGGCGCGCATCGGCTCAGAGGCGTTCGGCAGCGGGCGGCCATTCATGCTGCGCGTCATGCAGGAGTTGATGCGCTCCTGCAGCGTGATTTCTGAGCCGGCGCGCGCGCTATAGGCGGGATAATCCGCGGCCAGGCCGAAGATCGGCAGACCGAATTTCTTCACGCCGGCGTCGAGATGGCAGTTCCCGCAGGCGAGGTTGTTGCCTGCGAAGCGTTGCGCGCGGTCCGGCATGTCGGGACCGATATGGGAATAGGTCGCGGTGACGAGATCGCGCCCGCGACGAATGAGCCGGCTGCGGGCGTCGTAAGGCAGCGCATCCACGCTCGGAATCGACCAGAATTTTGCGCTGGATGCGCCGATCTCTTCAGCGGCGACGGGAGCCACGAGCGAAGACGCCAAGAGCGTGAACGAGAGCGCGGCGCTCAAAAACATGTTGTGCATCGGACGCCCCCTTCTTTCAAATTCCGAGCGCCCATCTTTGAATTTTAAGGGCATGACTAAGAGAAATGCTCTTTACGTCATCGGCGAGCGATCTGCACGATTATCGAGGATGAGCAGAACTTGAATCTGCTCACCACGCACCCGGTAGATTATTGAGAAAGGCGTTCTTGGCATCACATATTCGCGCGTATCGCCCTCGCCAGTCGGATGGCCGGCGAAGGGGGCGGCCAACAGGACTTTTTTCATCTTTTCATATTGGGCGATCGCGCGCTTCTCGCCCTCTGGAAAAACCTGAACGTAGTAACGCCGGAACCAGTCGAGCCCGGCCACTGCAGATGGAAGATAAACGATCTCCATATGTCAGCGGCGAGGCATGATATCCGGTTCGGGTGGAGCCTGTTCGTCGTCCGAACCCCACGAGCGCACCCATTTGTCCATAGCAGCGCTGGAAATGAAAACGCCTTTGTCCGCTTCAGCCTCTGCGTCGCGGATCGCCGCTCGCGCACGCTCTTTCGCCTCGACATAGGCGCGAATAGCCTGCTGAGCGATATAGCCCGCCGACCGGTCCTCGCGTTTGGCCTCCTGTTCGAGGCGCTTCTTAACCGCCGCATCGATGCGAAGCGTGAAGGGGACTGTGGCCATGGCTATCTCGACCTCAACGAAGACACGTATTCATTGTAAGACAACGTATTCCAACTTCAAGCGAAGCTTGTCGGGCTGCAAACGGTCTCGTCGCAGTCACTCCACCATAAAATGTTTCGAGAGCTTGAGCCCCTGCCCCTGGTAATTCGACACGCCGCTCTGGCCGTAGAGCGCCTCCGGGGTTTCCGCCATGCGCTCGTAAACGAGTCGGCCGATAAACTGGCCGTCCTCCAGAATGAAGGGCACTTCCCGCGAGCGCACTTCGAGGACGGCGCGCGCGCCAGGCCGCCCGTCAGGGCCAGCGCCGAAGCCTGGATCGAAGAAGCCCGCGTAATGCACGCGAAACTCGCCGATCGCGGCGTCCATCGGCGCCATTTCGGCGGCGAGATCGGGCGGAATCGCCAGCCGCTCGTGCGAGGCGAGGATGTAGAAATCGCCCGGATCGAGGATGAGGCGGCCATCGCGCGCCGGCAGACGGTCCCAGTAATCGTCGATGCGGTAGGCTGCGATCCGATCGACGTCGATCACGTCGGTGTGCTTCTGGGCGCGATAGCCCACGATGCCGCCGAACGCGCCGGCGTCAAGCGCGACGCGCAGCACGACGCCGTCGCGCAGATTGAGCGGCCCGTCGACGAGCGGCGCCTTGCGATGCAGTTCTGCAAGGGCTGCGTCGCCGAGCGTCGCGGCGCCCTGCCCTTGCGCGCGAAAACGCAGCTGGTTCAAACGCGAGCCCATCCGCGCGCGCACGGAAAAGCTGCGCGGCGACACTTCGGCATAGAGCGGGCCGCGATAGCCGGCGGCGACCTCGTCGAAGCGATCGCCGCGATCCGTGATCAGCCGCGTGAAAATATCGAGCCGGCCGGTCGAGCTTTTCGGATTGGCGGCGCCGACGACGGTGCCGTCCAGCGCCAGGCTTTCCAGAAGCGGAATGACATAGAAGCACCCGCGCTCCAGCACGGCGCCGTCGCCTTGGAGCGACATCTCGTCATATTTGAGCGCCGAGAGCAGTTCGTCGACGCTGCGGCGCTTGCCCGGCAGAAAGCTCGCGCGCACGCGATAGGCCTTCGGCCCGAGCCGCAGATCGAGGCTGGCCGGCTGAACCTGTCCATGCGCCAGTGGCGTCGCGAGGCGGATCTGGCCGGCGTCGGCCATCGCCAGGATCTGCCGACTGGAAAGCACGCCGCTCATTCGTGTCGCCCCGTTCGCCATTGTTGAAGCGGATAAGCGCCAAATCGCGACGCCTTTCAAGCCGAGGCTGTTGACAGTTTGGGCCGCTCTGGCCTCTATAGGCCGACGTGGTTATTTGAGCCGGCCGGCTTGCCGCCACGAAAAACAACGCGCTAAAAGGCCGGGTCTCCCAAAGGAAGCCCCGCTTTTGCGCAGCAGCGCCTTTTGGCGCGCATCAGAGATGGCGCGACCGGCGCCGAGGGAGAACGCATGTCCGCCAACGTCCCGCCGCGCAGGCCGCTCAAACCAGCGACGCAACTCGTGCATGGCGGTACGCAGCGCTCTTCCTTCGGCGAGCTGTCGGAGGCGCTCTATCTCACGCAGAGCTTCGCCTATCCGACGATGGAGGCGGCCGAGGCGCGTTTCAAAGGCGAAGAGCCGGGCTTCATCTATTCGCGCTTCTCGAACCCGACCGTGGCGATGTTCGAGCAGCGCATGATCCTTCTCGAAGGCGCAGAGGCCGCCCGCGCGACCGCGAGCGGCATGGCGGCGGTGACCGCGAGCCTGCTCGCGCAACTGAAAGCGGGCGATCACGTCGTCTCGGCGCGCGCGCTTTTCGGCTCCTGCCTTTACGTCGTCGAGGATCTGCTGCCGCGGCTGGGGATCGCCTCGACGCTCGTCGACGGCGCAGATCTCGAACAATGGAAGGCCGCCGTCCGGCCGGAGACGAAGCTCTTCTTCCTCGAAAGCCCGACCAACCCCGGCCTCGAGGTCTATGACCTCAAGGCCATCGCCGACATCGCGCATGAAGCCGGCGCGAAGCTCGTCGTCGACAATGTCTTCGCGACCCCACTCCTGCAGAAGCCCTTCGACTTCGGCGCCGACGTCGTCGTCTATTCGGCCACCAAGCACATCGACGGCCAAGGCCGATGTCTCGGCGGCGTCATTCTCGCTTCGCAGGCGCTGATCGAGGAGAGCGTGCACAACTTTCTGCGTCAGACCGGGCCGGCGATGTCGCCGTTCAACGCCTGGGTGATGCTCAAAGGTTTGGAGACCCTGCCGCTGCGCGTCGGGCAGCAGACCGCAAGCGCGGCCAAGATCGCGGATTTTCTGGCCGAGGAAAAAGCCGTCAGCCGCGTGCTCTATCCGTTTCGCGCCGATCACCCGCAGGCCGATCTGGCGCGCCGTCAGATGTCGGGCGGCGGCACGCTGGTGAGCTTCAACATGACAGGCGGCAAGGCCGCCGCCTTTAAGCTCGCCAATGCGCTCGAAGTCGTCAAGATTTCGAACAATCTCGGCGACGCTAAGAGCCTCATCACCCATCCGGCGACGACCACCCATCAGCGGCTGACGCCGGAGGCGCGCGCCTCCCTCGGCATCGGCGAGGGGCTGTTGCGCCTTTCCGTCGGACTCGAGGACGCCGACGATCTCATCGACGATCTCGCGCGCGGGCTTTGGGCGGCCGCGCGCGGCTGAGTCTTAAGCCTGAGGACTTCCCCGCCTTTTCCGGCGGATCGAAACCTTCGTCTCCTGCACCGCGCATTCGGCGACGAAATAGGACGCGGCGAGTATTGCGCAAAGCGTCTCAAGCACGACGCCCGTGATCAGTTCGTTCATCAGCATGCCCCTTGGAAAGCGTTCGCTCCGGAATCCGCGAGATCTGAGCGGCGGCCCGCGGCGGCGGCGCGAGAAGAGCATCGACGCCGACGCAGGCCGATCCCGACCAGTGTCTATGCCGACGGCGGCGCGCGCTGCCGGTTGGCAGGGTCGGGTCGGGGCGTCGGCGCGACGCGGTCCGCCACCGTCCATGCGAGCCTGAAGCTCGGGACGGGCGTCGCGCCGATCGGGCCGGGCCGCGCCGCAAGGGGCGCAAGACCGCTGCAAAACGCCTGGCAGAGGGTACAGGCGGAGCGATCGTCTTTGGGGCCCAGCCGCCCCGCAAGCGCGTCGGGTTGGGAGGACCCCGACGCGAAACAGACAAAGAGTTGAGCGACCAGACCGCCGCCGACGCCCGACTCGGCGACGCCGCGCGCAAGCGGCGCGACGGCCCAGAGCGACGCCGCCAAGAACAGCAGCGTCGCCCCGAGCCGCGACTGCGCGCGGCGCAGCGTAGCGAGCCTGAAAGCCGACGGGGGCATCGGTTCAGGTCGCGTCGGTCAAAGCCCGCGAGAAGCGGGCGCGGCGTTCGAGGTCGATGAGGCGAATGACGCGCTGGTCGTTCCCCGGCCACAGAGGCCTCGGCACGATGGCGGCGAGCGCCGCCATGCCGGGCGCGTGGCTCGGCTGCACGCGTTCGCGCGCGTTCAGAGATTCGAGCGTCGCGCCGGCGACGACGCTTTCCCGGCCGCTCGGCTTACGTTTACGGAACATGGGCTTACTCCCGATCCGCCGCTTGAGGCGGCGTTGTCCTTGATGCTGCGCCCCAAGCTGCGCGCGCCCGGAGTCCGGGCGAGGCGCGCAAAGCGGCGCGTCAGCGTGCGAAGGTCAGGAGTTGGCGGGAGGCGCTCGCGCCTGTCGGGAATAGTCCTGCAGGTGGGTCGGCAGGGCGCGGTCCGCCACCGTCCAATCAAGCGCTGTCCACTGGACGGGCGCCTTGCCAAGATGAATGACGCGCGCGGCTAGAGGCGCGGCGCCATCGCAATAGCTTTGACAGAAAAGACAGGCGTCTCGATGGCCCTTGAGGTGGGCCGGCGCCTGGGACTGGTCGCTCGACGCGACGTCGTTTAAGCAAAACTCGCTGACCGCGTCGCCTGCGCCCAGCTGCGACGCGACGCGCGCCGCCGCAGGCGCGAAGGCCTGAACGGTCAGCGCAAGCGCGAACAGCAGAACTGTCAGCCAGTTACGACGCATAAAGCCATGAGTCCCGGAATCGGCGCGCATGCGAAATTCACATGCGCGCCATGATGTAAGCAAAAAGCGAAGGCCGCGACAAGTTAATCTTGGCGCGACCGCCTCTCCGCGGCAAAGCGTCTCAGGAAGACGGAAGCTCAGCAACGGAGAAATCACGCGCAGCCTACGCGCCGAGGCAGGCTGCGCGGGGTTCGCAGCCTTAGGGATTTCCCCCCGGTCCGCTCGCCGGCGCTCCGACGCCGCCGCCGCCAAGGCCCGCAACAGTGGCGCCGCCGTTTTCGGGCGCGCCCAGATCATAGTTAAGGCTGAAGAAGAACATGCGCTGCGGATAGGGGTTGGGGTTTGTGTAGGCTTTCCAATTCCCGATGTTGTTGACACCGACAGAGGCCGTCCAATTGGGCGTGAACCTGTAGCGCACCTTGGTGTCAACGAAGAGGATCTCACTATCCGAGTTGCCGTAGGTGTTGTGATTCCAATCCGTGTTGGCGAGACTGACGAATGCGGCGGATGAGTAGCGGAGTCCGAGCGCGAACGAGAGGTCTGGCGTGGGGCTGTAGGTCGCCACGCCGCGAATTCGGATGCGCGGTATGCGCGGATACTGACGGCCCGCGAAGAAGATGCCGGGAACGCCATTGGCGAAGTTCAGGAACGACGGATTTCCGGTGAAGTCGTAGGATGAGAGGTTCGACAGGATTTTCGAGTCGGTAAATGTCACGCCGCCGGAAAAGTCGAGGCCCGGAGTGAATACGTCCTTCATCTCCGCCGCAGCTTCGATGCCCCGGAACCGCGCCCTGTCGATGTTCGCCTGAGAACTCACTCCCACGCCGAAGGGACCTGTGATTCGCTGATTGACGATGGCGTTCCAGCGTTCGTCGAGGAACAGGCTGATGCGCGGATTGAACAGCCCAATGGAACCGTTAAACGCGTCAACCCATCTGTATTGCCCAGTCAAATCGTAACAGGTGCAGATTTCGGTTTGAAGGTTTGGATTATTGACGACGATCGTGTTCGTTTGGTTGGAGATCGCCTGGAACAGTTCCGTGACCGTCGGAAAGCGGTAGGCGCGCCCCATCGAACCACGCAGATTGAATTCCGGCGTCACCTGCCACTCAAGCGCCGCCTTCGGCGAGAAAGCGCTCTTCCGGGCGTCTGGATAGATTTGCCCGTTGGCGCGCGCCAGGGGAAGTCCGACGAGCGGCTGTCCCAGGGGATTGGTGGCGTTGCCGAAGCCGCCAGTGGCGGTTGAACCGTCCATTGCGCGCCAAAACTCGCCGCGCCCTCCTACGATCAACTTCCAGTCCGGCATGAATTTCCAGACATCCTGGATATACATCGCCGCCGTCTGCGTCTTGCCGAAATTGACCGCCTGAAGCGACAGCGGATAATTGCTTGGCCACACGACAGTACTCGTTTGGGTGGTTGCGAGGCTGTATTGGTCGCCATGCGCGCCGAAGGACACTTCGTGAGTGCTCAGAAAGTCATCCTTGGGACGCCAAATAAAGCGCGCGTCGACTGTGCGCCAGTAGGTGCCGCCGTTGTTGACGTTCAACCCTCGCGGATCGATGTTGTAAAAATAGTTGTTCACATTGTTGTTGGGGCGAAGTCCGAATGACTGCGCCCGGTTGTCGAAATCACGCAGGAAATTGTACGAACTCAGCGAGAGATCGAAGTCGAATTCGCCCCCCGTGTCGCTTCGCAACTCCAGCGCTTGCATCAGATGGCTGGCGCCGTCATGCGCAGGATTTATGCCGCCTGGCCGAGCCTGAAAGTTGCCGCCGACCCTCAGAAGGCCGTTCTGTGTATCGTAGATCGGGACGCCGTTCTTGTCGGAAACGAATGTTTGAACATAGGCATCTGTATTCAAATTCCAAAAGCCAACCTGATATTTTGCCCGTACGAGCGGCAAGACGTCATACGAAAGTTTGACTTTCGCCATGTGGCTTTGCACATGCTCGGCGCCTGTCGCGCCGCTATAGAGGCTTGGCAAACCCTCTTGATTGAACCCCAGAACGCCGCCAAAAACGGGCGTCCCTGCTGTGCCCGGCGTGATTGTCGGGCTTGGGAAGGTCGGGAAAAACTGGGCTTGAGCCTGGTTGTCGAGGTATTCGTAGCCGACCCAATATCTGAAGTCGTTGATCCGGTCGCCCACCAGGATATTCATAAGGCCGCCGAAATTCAGTTCCTTGCGGGCAAAAAGGTTGTAGGGCTGCAGATTCTCCGTCCCGTAAGCGCGAACTTCAAAGTTGTCCGGCATGCGTGTTGTCATCGTCCACACGCCGCCGATAGCGTTGCCGGGATAGAGCGCAGAGAAGGGTCCGTAGATCACGTCGATGCGCGAAATTTCGGCGGGCGAGACCATGCCCCAGCGTGGCGCGAACTGGAAGCTATTGCCGAGCAGATTCGAGAGCAGCACGTTATCGGCGTAGACGAGCGTTTTGGCGGTTTCGATCGTGCCCGTGGTGCGTCCTGAAACGGCGGCGTTTCGGTCACCGGGATAGCGTTCGCGCACCCAGATCGACGGCAGGTATCGGAAGGCGTCCGCCGAGGTCACGATGTTCGTGGTTTTGAAAATCTCCTGACGCGTCCGGCTCTCGACCACCGCCGGAATGTTGGTGGGCAGCGTGCGGCTGAACGGCGCCGGTTTCGGCTCGGCATACCGATCTGGTCCGGCGGGCCCCACCGCTGGCGCGGTGGCCGTCACGAGTCCCCGTCCGCCTACGGGGCGGCCCACCGGACCCGGCCGGACGGGGCCGCGCGCGCCGCCGATACTGATGGTGGGAAGCGCCTGCTGCGCCTCGGCGGCGGAGGCGGCGAAGAGACTAAGTACGGCGAAGGAGGCTCCTCCGAGGAGGCGCGAGCGAGGGATCATGACTGTATTCCTTGGACGCCGACGCGGGTCGGCATGGGAAGCGGCTGCGCCTGGTTGGACGCAAGCACACGCGAACGGGTGACGTGGAGGCTGACTGCCAGCAGATCGAGGCCCCGCAAACGCGCGCTCGCGCGCGGGCGGCCTCAGATGCGTGGGAAAGGCGGCGCTCGCGCGCTATGCGCCCGCGATGAGCGCTCGAAAAGCGGCGGCGCGGCGTGGGACGGCGCGTCGATCAGCTCATACTCGCCCGGCGCGAACACATAATCCGGGAGCGATGAAACCCAGGCCGCTGGAGGCGCGCCGCCGCAAAGGAGACATGACTGGCAGTGGCGCCGATGGCCCAATTTGTCGTTGGGCGCGGACTGTGCGTCACCGCGCAGCTCATGGCACTGAACTGAGAGCGTCTGCTCGGGAGACATCGAAGCGGCGCGCGCCAAGCCGGCTCCGCCGGCGAAGGTCTGTATGACCATCGCCAGCACAAGCAACAGCGTGCGAAGCGTCGAGAGCCGCATCTTGATTCCAGTCAAAGCTGACGGCTCACTATTTACAATCACCGGCGTCGTGACTAGATGCGGCGCGCGGGTCCATGCCGAAATGTATTTAGTGTGTTGATTTCGCCACAGTCAGCCGCCGCTTGCGCATCGATCAAATGCCTAATCAAAGGCGTTTCCCTTTGCTGGCGCGCGCTCTAATCTTGCGCGCATGTATATCGCCATCACCAGAGACATTCAGGTCACGGCGCTCCCAGACTTTCTGCCGGATCGCTCGGACCCCGACCAGGATCGCTATTTCTGGTCCTATACGATCGAGATCGCCAACCTCGGGCGCGTTCGCGTGCAGCTTCTGTCGCGCCACTGGGTCATCATCGACGCCAATGGCCGCCGCGAAGAAGTGCGCGGACCGGGCGTGGTCGGCGAGCAGCCGGTGCTGGAGCCCGGCGAGACGTTTCGCTACGCCTCCGGCTGCCCGCTCAGCACGCCTTCGGGGATGATGCAGGGCAGCTATCGCATGGTCACCGACGCGGGCGAAACCTTCGACGTCGAAGTCCCCGCTTTCTCGCTCGACAGTCCGCTGTCGCACCCGACGCTGAATTAGGCGATCGAGATGGACCGCCTTGAAGCCGCGATCGACATGCTCGCTCGCCTCGTCGCTTTCGACACGGTGAGCTCCAGATCCAATCTGCCGCTGATCGATTTCGTCGAGTCCTATCTGCGCGAACAGGACGTGCGTTTCGTGCGTGCGCCCAACGCCTCCGGCGACAAGGCGGCCCTCTTCGTCACCATCGGCCCAGACGTCGACGGCGGCGTGGTTCTCTCGGGCCACACCGACGTCGTGCCGGTCACGGGCCAGGAGTGGAGCGCCGATCCGTTCAGGCTACGCCGAGACGCGAGCCGGCTCTCTGGGCGCGGCGCCGTTGACATGAAAGGGTTCGACGCCGCCTGCCTCGCGATGATCCCCGAGTTCAAGGCGGCGCGGCTGTCCCGGCCGATTCACATTCTGTTGAGCTACGACGAGGAAACGACCTGTCTCGGCCCGCTCGACGTCATCGCGCGGTTTGGCGCCGATCTGCCGCGCCCGTCGGCCGTGATCGTCGGCGAACCGACGTCTATGGAGGTCGCCGACGCGCATAAGAGCGTCGCCACCTTCGTGACGCGCGTGCGCGGTTTCGAGATCCATTCGGCGAATCTGCATCGCGGCGTCAGCGCGGTGCATGTCGCCTGCAACCTCGTCTGCCAGCTCAATCGCCTCGGCGAAGAACTCCGCGCGATGGGCGATCCGAGCGGGCGCTTCGATCCGCCCTTCTCAACCATTCACGTCGGCGCCATTCACGGCGGAACGGCGCGCAACATCGTCGCCAAGGACTGCGAATTCCTTTGGGAGTTCCGGGGATTGCCGGGCGCCTCGCCAGACTTTGCCCGCGACAGGCTGGAAGCCTATTGCGAAGAGCTGCGAAAAACGGTTTTCGCCGGCTTTCCCGAGACGGGCGTCGAGACAACGACTGAAAATCAGGTGCCGGGCCTGGCGCCGCAGCCCGGCTCGGAGGCGGAGACGCTGGCGCTGAGGCTCGCCAAGCGCAACGCCACGATCGCCGTGCCCTACGCCACGGAGGCGGGTCAGTTTCAGCGCGCGGGCATTTCAGCCGTCGTCTGCGGCCCTGGGCGAATAGATCAAGCGCATCAGCCCGACGAATATATTGACATCGCCGAACTGGCCGCCTGCCTTGAGTTGCTGCGCGGGCTCGCGCAGCAACTCCGAGTGTAAAAGTCAGGCCTTAGCCGCAGACCCACATCCAGGTCTGACGGTAGGGATGCCAACGCCAGCAACGGCCGACGCCATAATCCCACCAGCGCCCGCGCCACCAGCGTCCGCCGCCATGCCGTCCGCCCCAACCGCCGCCGCCCCAGCCGCCGTGGGAGCCATGGCCGCCGCCCCAGCCGCCGCCACCCCACTTGCCGCCGCCCTGGCCGCCGCCGCCCCACTTGCCGCCGCCACCTCCCCACTGTCCACCGCCGCCGCCCTGGCCGCCGCCGCCCCACTTGCCGCCGCCGCCCTGGCCGCCGCCGCCCCACTTGCCGCCGCCGCCGCCCTGGCCGCCCCCGCCTCCTTGGCCGCCGCCTCCCCACTGACCGCCGCCGCCGCCTTGACCGCCGCCGCCCTGGCCGCCGCCACCCCACTGCCCGCCGCCGCCACCTTTTCCGCCGCCGCCCTGGCCGCCGCCGCCTTGACCGCCGCCGCCCCACCCGCCTGCAGCGCCGGCGGTGACGGGTATCGCCAATGCGCCGACCAGCGCCGCGACCATAGTGATGTTCTTGAAAGCTGACATTGGCTCCACCTTCCATAATTTGCTCAGCGCGGTCCGCCGTGGCGGGAGGCTTAGGCTGAGGCATTGCCCCACGTTCTATGTGGCGCACTTTCCACAAGTTGCGAGAGTTGCGAGCTATCGCGCTCCGGCGTCACAGTTGCGCGGCTCCGAGACTCCGGCGCGCTCGGACAGGGTTCGTTGCTGACAAGCGTCCGCAAAGCGGCGTCGCGCAAGGCTGAGGCGACGCGCGCTCCCGCGAGAGGGCCGCGCGGAAAAGTTTTTTCGACATCATTTGTCTCCTGACAATGAAAGACGCCGCAAGGCGCCTGCAATGACTAGGCGTTCCAAGGACGGGCTGCGGTGCGCAGCCACACACTCCGCGACTCACGCCGAGCGCGCGAAGTCCGGTTGCGCGCCATTGCTTTCGTGAAGTGAGCGGCTATAGTCCGCGCCCGTTCCGGCCCTTGCAAAAAAGCATCCGCGCCGGGCTTCGACCCTTAAAGAGATTTTGCAATGAAGCTGATCCCGGACGCCTTGGCGCAAGACCAGACGCCGTCACCGCCCGCCGCCGAAGCGCCTGCGACTGCGCCGGCGGGGCCTAGCGCGCCCGCAGCGCCGCCCACGCCGACCCCGCCACATCCGCCGACTTCCGGCCAGACTGGCCAGAGCGTCGCGACGCAGCCTGAAACGGCCCAGGCTCCGACCATGCCGGAGATGCTGGGACAGCTCATTCCGATCTTTGTGGTGATGGGCATTGTCTACATTCTGGTGATCCGTCCGCGATCCCGCCGCGAGAAGGAGCAGCTCGCGCAGCTTCGCAACGTGCGTCGCGGCGACACGCTCGTCACCACGAGCGGGTTTGTGGCCAAGGTGACGAAATCGATCGACGACGCGGAAGTGGAAGTCGAGATCGCCCCGAATGTGCGGGTAAGAATGCTGCGCACGGCCATCGCCGAAGTGCGCGCCAAGGGCGAGCCGGTCAGGGAAGAGCCGCCGCCCGCCAAAACAGGCGGACCGAAAGCCGGCGGAAAATCGGCCAAGTCTGGCGAGACGAAGTCTGGCGAGACCAAGTCGGGCGACGTCAAGACCGGCAACGGCAAGGCGGGCGACAGCAAGCCAGGCGACGCCAAATCCGGCTCGCAGAGCTGACGCGATCCTTTCGATCACCTAGCCGATAGCAGGACGATGCTGCGTTTCTCGACCTGGAAATTTCTCGCCGTCGTGGCGATGACCGTCGCCGCCCTGATGGTCGTCGCGCCGAGCATGTTGTCGGCCTCGCATTACGAGGAGCTGAAGTCGCGGCTGCCCTCCTGGCTGGTTCCGCCGACCATTGTGCTCGGCCTCGATCTGCAGGGCGGCTCGCATGTGATGCTCGAAGTCGACCAGGCTGACCTCATCAGCACGCAGGTGAAAAATCTGCGCGACGACGTGCGCCGGATCCTGCGCGAGGAAAAGGTGGCGATCTCCGGCGGAATCGGCGCGACCACGCGCGGCGTTCAGGTGCGCGTGACCGACCCCGCCGATCGCGAGAAAATTCTTCCCAAACTGCGCCAGCTGCGCAACGGCTTCAGCAACGCTCTCATGGGCGGGGCTGCGCCGCTCGACATCGAGACAACGCCCGATGGCCTTATCCGCGTGATGCTCACCGACGCTGGCGTCACGGACAAGTCGCGCAAAGCGGTCGAGCAATCGATCGAGGTCATTCGGCGGCGCGTCGACGCTCTCGGCACGCGCGAGCCAAGCATCCAGCGTCAGGGCGACGACCGCGTGCTGGTGCAGGTGCCTGGCCTTCAGAATCCTGAAACGCTCAAGGAAATCCTCGGCAAGACCGCCAAGCTCGAATTCCGGCTCGTCGGCGATCCAGGTCAAAATCCTTCAGAGCTCGAGGAGCTCGATCAGGTCGAACAAGAAGGCAAGATCGCCGTCGAAAAGCAGGTGATGGTCAAGGGCGAGGATCTCACGGACGCGCAACCGGGCTTCGACCAGCAAAGAAGCGGCGAGCCGGTGGTCAATTTCCGCTTTAACATCCGCGGCGCTCAGGCCTTCGGCGAAGTCACCTCGAAAAACGTCGGGCGCCTGTTCGCCATCGTCCTCGACAACAAGGTGATTTCGGCGCCGAGAATCCTGACGCCGATCACCGGCGGCTCGGGACAGATTTCGGGGCGCTTCACCGTCGAGCAGGCGAACAATCTCGCGATCCTGCTGCGCGCGGGCGCTCTGCCCGCGAAGCTCAACATCGTTGAAGAGCGCACTGTCGGCCCCGGCCTCGGCCAGGATTCGATCGACGCCGGCAAGCGCGCCGCCTATGTCGGCGCGGGCCTCGTCGTCGTCTACATGCTCGTCACTTACGGCGTCTTCGGCGTCTTCGCCAATCTCGCGCTCTTCGTGCACATCGCCTTCATTTTCGCGGGACTTGTGCTGCTCGGCGCGACGCTGACGCTGCCAGGCATCGCCGGCATCGTGCTGACGATCGGCATGGCGGTCGACTCGAACGTGCTGATCTACGAGCGCATACGCGAAGAAAATCACGCGGGCCGCTCTATTCTCGCTTCGCTCGACGCTGGCTTCACGCGCGCTTTCGCGACCATCGTCGACTCCAACGTCACCATGTTCGTCGCCGCCGCGATTCTTTATTTTCTCGGCACCGGCCCCGTGCGCGGTTTCGCCGTCTCGCTCGCGCTCGGCATTTTAACCACCATCGTCACCGCGGTGACCATGACGCGCATGATGATCGCCGTCTGGTATCATTACGCGCGGCCGACGAAACTGCCGATCTAAAGGGCGACACTCATGAAACTTCTGCGCCTCGCCCCGGAGAGCACCAAGTTCCCGTTCATGCGGTTTCGCCGCGTGAGCTATCCGTTCTCGGCTCTGCTGTCGTTGATCGCCGTCGCGCTGTTCGTCTTCAGGGGCATGAATTTCGGCATCGATTTCGCCGGCGGCACGGTGATCGAACTGCGCGCCAAGTCCGGCGCTGCGGAAGTCGGCACGCTGCGAACGCTAGGCGAAAACCTGCATCTGGGCGACATCGAGGTGCAGGCGTTCGGCAATCCGTCGGACGCGACATTGCGCTTCGGTCTGCAGCCCGGCGGCGACGTCGCCCAGCAGGCGGCGGTGGAGCGGGTGCGCGACGCCGTGGGCGCCTACTATGATTTGCGCCGCGTCGAGGTCGTCGGCCCGCGCGTCTCAAACGAATTGGTACAGTCCGGAACACTCGGCGTCGTGCTCTCGATCATCGCGGTGCTGACCTATCTGTGGTTCCGCTTCGAGTGGCAGTTCGCCATCGGGGCGGTGATCGCGACGATGCACGATCTGCTGCTCACCGTCGGTTTTTTCTCGATCACGCAGCTCGAATTCAACACCACGTCGATCGCCGCGATTTTGACCATCGTCGGCTATTCGTTGAACGAGACCGTGGTGGTGCTCGACCGTATTCGCGAAAATATGCGCAAATACAAGAAAATGGCGACGGCGCAGATGGTCGACATGTCGATCAACGCCGTCCTGCCGCGCACGATCATGACCGCAACGACCGTGATGCTGGCGCTGTTCGCGCTCGTCGCCTTCGGCGGCCAGGTCATCCGGTCGTTCTCGCTCGCGATGATCTGGGGCATTTTCGTCGCGACCTACTCGTCGATCTTCATCTGCTCGCCGATGCTGATCTATCTCGGTTTGCGCAATGAAGACGCCGACAAGGCCGCGCAGAGGCACGAGACGGAGCGCAAGCCCGAGGCCGCTGTCGCCGCGCGTGAGGACGTCGCCGAGGAACCATCCGCCGCGCCTCCGGCAAGCCCCGAGAAATCGCCGTCGCCGCCCCGGAAGGCGGCGGGCAAACGGGCCAAGACGAGGCCGGCTTGACCGTTCCTGGCGGCTATGTCCCCGGCCGTCACAAGATCGACGACTACGGAAGCGGCGGTTTCCGCTTCGCCGACATGTCGCACCGCGGCTCAATTCTCGCGCTGCCGACGAGCGTTCGCGCCGTGCCCCTGACCAGCGCCGCCGAGATCGACGAAGCGATTCTCGACCGGGCGCTTTTCGAAAGCGGCGGCCTTGACCTGTTCGTCATTGGCACTGGAAAAGATTTGACGCCGCTTGCCGGCGCATTGCGCGCCAAGCTGCGCACGGCGGGCGTCGGCTGCGAAACCATGGCGACTGGAGCCGCAGTGCGCACATACAACATGCTTGTCGACGAGGATCGGCGGGTCGGCGCGCTGCTGATCGCCGTATGACATGACCGCGCTGCAGGAGCAGCACTACGCGCAATGCGAAGAGCTTCTGCGCTCGCGCGACCGCGATCTTTGGCTCGCCTCTCTGTTTGCGCCGCAGGAGGCGCGCCGGCACATTCATGCGATCTACGCCTTCGCCCGGGAATCAGCGGACGTCAGCGGCAAGGTCACCCAGCCGCTGCTCGGCGAGATGCGGCTGCAGTGGTGGATCGACGCGCTGGAGGGCGGCGACGCCGCGCAGGGCGAAGGCGCCCGCGCCAATCCCGTAGCCGATGCGCTGATCGACACGATCGAGCGATTCGCCCTGCCGCGCGAGGAGTTCGTGGCGCTGGCGGAGGCGCATGTCTTCGACCTTTACGACGATCAGATGCCGACATGGGCGGCCCTCGAAGACTATTGCCGCGCGACGGCGTCGGCGCCGATTCGCTGGGCGGGGCAGATTCTCGGAGCCGACCTTCAAGCGCCTTCAGCGGGCGCTTTTGATCACGCAGGGGTCGCGCTCGGCCTCACACGGATATTGCGCGCGCTCGCAGAGAGCCTCGAACGGCGGAAATTCCTGCCTGAGGAGGCGTTCGCGCCCGCTGGCCAGCCGGAGCCCTCGGGCGGCGGCGAGCTTCGCCCGGCGCTCAGGAAGATGCAGGCGCTGGCGCAATCCCATTATGACGAGGCGCGCCGCCTCGCCCCGGATCTGGGCGCCGCCCGCGCCGCGCTGCTCCCCGCCGCGACCACGCCGCTTTATCTGGAGCAGTTGGCGCGAAGCGATTACGATCCGCTTCGCCCGCCTGGCGAACCCTCGCCGCTGCGCAGACAATGGCGCCTTTGGCGCGCGTCGCGCGGCGTCGGATTGTGATAGGCGCGGAAGCGGCGCTTGATGGACATACTGAAATGACGACCCTCGAATATGACTATGACGCCCGGCGTCTTCGCATGGAGACGCTGCTTATGCTCCGCTGGGTGGCGATCACCGGTCAGGCGGCGGCATGTATCGGCGTCTATTTTTTTCTCGGATTCGATTTTCCCGTCGGCCTCTGCTTCGTCTTCATCGGAGCCTCGGCGACGCTCAACATCGGCATGCGATTCGGCACGCCGCGCAGTTTCCGCCTCGGCGACGTCGAAGCCGCCGTGCTGCTGGGATACGACATCATCCAGCTTGGATTCCTGCTCTATCTCACGGGCGGGCTGACGAACAGCTTCGCGATGCTGTTCTTGACGCCCGTGATCATCTCGGCGGTGTCGCTGCCGAGCAACCTGACGCTGCTCCTCGGCATTGTCATGATCGCCGTCGCAACCGTGCTCGCCGTCGAATATTACCCCTTGCCCTGGTATCCCGACGAGAAACTGACCTTCCCCCTTCTGTACCGCACAGGCGTTTGGGCGGCGCTCGTGCTCAGCGCGGCGTTCATCGGCATTTACGCCGCGCGCGTGTCCGACGAGGCGCGGCTGCTGGCAAACGCGCTCGCGGCGACCGAGCTGGTGCTCGAGCGCGAACAGCATCTCTCGCAGCTTGACGGCCTCGCCGCCGCGGCCGCGCATGAACTTGGCACCCCACTCGCGACCATCACGCTCATCATCAGAGAGCTGCAGAAGTCAGTGCCGGAGAATGCGCCGGAACTTCGTGACGACCTCGCGCTTCTCGCCCAGGAGTCGGCGCGCTGCCGGGAGATACTCGGGAAGCTCGCTTCTCTGGGCGCGACGGACCAGAGCAGCGTCATGAATCTGCTCTCCATCGACACGCTGATCCAGGAGGTCGTCGAGCCGCAGCGTGATGCCGAGGTCGAGGTCGACATATCAAAAACCGGGCCGTCCAACCCCCCTGTGCTGGCGCGCAATCCGGCCATTCTTTACGGGCTGGGCAACCTTGTTGAGAACGCCATCGATTTCGCCAGTTCGCGCGTGAAAATCGACGCCTATTGGAGTCAGAGCTATGTGACGATCATCATTCAGGACGATGGGCCGGGGTTCTCTCCCGACATTCTCGACCGGCTCGGCGATCCTTATCTGAGGGGCCGGCCAACGGAGCGACGGACGAAAAGCGACGCGGAATCGGGACTGGGGCTGGGTCTCTTCATCGCCAAGACGCTTCTGGAGCGATCGGGCGCGGTCGTCGAGACGAGCAATGTCTCGCCGCCCCGAACCGGCGCGATCGTCAGAATCACGTGGCCACGCGCCGCGCTCGAACCTGCCGCCGCCAGACCAAGGCTTCCCCCGCAAGACAAATAGGATCGACGCGGCGCCGGCGATAAGCTAGATTTGACAAAAATCACGGGTGGAAACGCACGATGTCGGCCGAAGAACTGAAGGCGGATCAGGAAGGCGTATCGGAGCCTGAACACGTTTCGGCGCCGCAGGATCGTTCATTGCTGATCCTGGATGACGACAAGCCGTTCCTCAGCAGATTGACGCGGGCGATGGAGGCCCGCGGCTTCCTGGTGACGCCGTGCGAAACCGTCGCCGACGGCCTCGCCGCCCTCGAGTCGAATCCCCCTGCGTTCGCGATCATCGACATGCGGCTGAACGACGGCAACGGACTCGATGTGATTTCCAAGCTCAAGGCCGTGCGGCCCGACGCGCGGGGAATCATCCTCACCGGCTACGGCAATATCGCCACCGCGGTCACCGCGGTTAAGCTTGGCGCTTTCGATTACCTGGCCAAACCGGCGGACGCCGACGAAATCTATCACGCGCTGATGGCGACTCAGCTCGACAAGCCGGACGCTCAGGAAAACCCCATGTCGGCGGACCGCGTGCGGTGGGAGCACATTCAGCGGGTGTTCGAGTCCTGCGACCGCAACGTCTCGGAGACGGCGCGGCGGCTCAACATGCACCGCCGCACCCTTCAGCGCATCCTCGCCAAGCGGGCGCCCCGCTGAACTCGCGTCAGTTCGCAGGCTCGTCGCCGAAGGCCAGCAGGCAATAACGGTCCGCCGCCATCATCGCGAAGCGCAAGAGCATCGACCGCCGACGGGCGGGCGCGAGCGGGAGCGCCGTTGCCTCCCGGACCAACAATGCGCCGTGGGCGTCGGCGACCACGAGCCCCGCATCTTCCGGAAAGATCGCCGGATCGAGCGACGTGGGGATCGCGAAATAGAACCGGTCGCAAAAATCGCGATAGTGCGGCCATTTGAGATCGGCGCGAAAATCGGCGTAGCTCGACTTGACCTCGACGATGCGCAAGACGCCATCGGGCGCGAGGGCGACGAGATCGGCGCGCCGCCCGTTCGGCAGGGGCGCTTCGCAAACGACCGAGAAGCCGCAAGCCCGCAGGTAGCGGCGTGCGCCGCGCGCGACGCATCTGGTCACGTCGGCGCGAGCTTCGAGCGCGGTCGAGCCTGCGATGAGAGCTGCCGTCATAGTCGTCTCCCCGCCTGCGGTTCGCTCCAAGCTGAGCATGGCGCGTCGCCAAAGCGCGCGCAACCATGATAGGTTCGCCCTAGTGATCCGCTACACGGCTTGTCGCATGAAACGGCTTCTTCTCGCATGCTTGCTCGCGCTCTTCGCCGCAACGACCCCGGTCCGCTGCGCCGAGCGCGTCGTCAATGTTTTCAACTGGAGCGATTACATCGATCCAAGCGTTCTCGAGGACTTCACCCGAGAGACCGGGATCAAGGTCATTTATGACACCTATGACTCGAACGAGATGCTCGAGGCGCGGCTCCTTGCAGGCGACACCGGCTACGACATCGTCGTGCCGTCCGCGACATTCCTTCAGCGGCAGATTGCGGCCGGCGTGCTGCAGCCGATCGACAGAAGCAAGCTGGTCAACGCGCGGAACATATGGCCGGAGATCGACAACAGGCTCGCGCGTTTCGATCCCGGCAACCGCCACGCCATCAACTACATGTGGTACACGACGGGCGTCGCCTACGACGTCGCCAAGATCCAGGAGAGGCTTGGCAAGCCGATAACCAGCTGGGACCAGGTTCTGCGGCCGGAATCCTTAAGGAAGCTCGCCGACTGCGGCGTCTACATGCTGGACAGCCCCGAAGACATGTTCGCGATCGCGCTCAACTATCTGAAGCTCGATCCGAATTCCAAAAATCCGAAGGATCTCAAACGCGCCGCCGATCTCCTTGGGAGCCTGCGCCGCTATGTGAAGAAGTTTCATTCCTCCGAATATATCAACGCCCTGGCGAACGGCGACATCTGCCTCGCCATCGGCTGGTCGGGCGACAGTCTGCAGGCGCGCAACCGCGCTCGCGAGGCGGGAACCGACGTCGATATCGCCTATGTGATACCGAGCGAAGGTTCGCTCCTGTCGCTGGACAACCTCGCCATCCCGAAGGACGCAAAGCATCTCGACGAAGCCTATCTTTTCATCGACTATTTGCTTCGTCCCGACATCGCGGCGCGCAATTCGGTCGCCACGAATTTCGCCAATGGCGTCGCGCCGTCGCGTCCGCTAATCGACAAGGCGGTGGCGAATGATCCTTCCGTATATCCCAACGATCTCACGATGAAGCGCCTGTTTACGGTCAGCGCGCCCGATCAGACAGTTCAGAAACTGATCACCAGAATGTGGACGACGGTGAAGACCGGCCGGTGAGAAATTTTAGGCGCTCAGTCGACTTCGCGGCGAGAAAGCGCGAACCCGGCGGAGCGCAGAGCGACGGCTACTGCTCGCTCAAGATGCGCTTCAGCAGCTCGATGACCTCCGCCAGGCCTTTGTCCTTGGCGGCGAGCTCCTCGATCTTGCGCACCGCATGCAGCACGGTGGTGTGATCGCGGCCGCCAAATCGGCGGCCGATCTCCGGCAACGAGCGCAAGGTCAGCACTTTCGACAGATACATGGCGATCTGTCGCGGCCGCACGACATTGGCGGTGCGGCGGGAGGAGAGAATGTCGGCGCGCGAAATATTGTAGTGGCTCGCCACGAGCTTCTGGATGTCGTCGATCTTGACGCGTTTAGGATCCTGCGTGCGGACGAGATCGCGAATGGCCGTTTCCGCGGTCTCTACGGTCAGCGGCGCCCCCGTCAGCGTCGCATGGGCGAGAAGCCGATTGACGGCGCCCTCGAGATCGCGGCCGTTGGTCACGATCGTGCGCGCGACATAGGCGATGACCTCGGGCGGCACGTGGAAGTTTGGTTGCGACTCCTTCGCCGACGCGATGCGCGCGGTCAGAATCTTGACGCGCAAGGACTCGTCGAGCGGGCCGATGTCGACGCAGAGCCCGCCCTTGAATCTCGACAGCACGCGCTCGTCGAGCGTGTCGAGCTCCGACGGAGGCCTGTCGGCGGCGACGACAACCTGACGACCGGCGTCGATCAACGCATTCAGCGTGTGGCAAAACTCCTGCTGGATAGATTTGCCCTGGAGAAACTGCACGTCGTCGATGATCAGCATGTCGATGCCGCGGAGCTTCTCCTTGAAGGCCAGCGACGTGTGAGCGGTCAGCGACGAGACGAAACCGCTCATAAAGCGCTCCGCCGTCAGATAGATCGTATGGCGGCGGTTGTCGTTCGAGGCGTGCGCAAGCGCCTGCAGGAGGTGCGTCTTGCCGAGCCCCACGGCCGCGTGGGCATAGAGCGGATTGAACATGGGAAGGTCGCCGGCCCGGGCCTCCGCGACGCGACAGGCGGCGGCGTATGCGAGCTGGTTCGACGGGCCGACCAGAAATGTCGAGAAGGACAGCCGGCGATCGAGCGGCGAGCCGACGAACGGGTCGGCGTCGTGACGTGACGTCATCGAGCGCGCCGCGCGGCGTCCGTTCGCTTCGAACGCCGGCTCCGGCATCGGCGCGAATCGCGGGACGGCGCGGTCGATAAAGTTCGTCGCCGCGTTGCACTCGCCCGGATCTGCGCCCTCTTCACGTGAGCGGGGTTTGCGCGCAGGCGAGCGCACGTCGATGACCACGCGCTCGACCTTCGAAAACTCGCTCGCGACTCGCGCCTTTATGCGCGGCGCATAGTGCGATTGCACCCAGCTCTTGAGAAACTTGGTGGGCACCGTCAGATGCACCGCGCCGCCGTCGATGCGCTCGAGCTCCAATCGCGTGAACCAGGAATTGTAAACTGCGTCGCCGAGATCAGTCCTCAGTCGGTGCCGGACTCGGTCCCATTTCGAGCGATCCTCAGCGGAGACAGCGTCGCTTGCGAGATGTTCTCTATGATCGGACAT